>CBDAPS010000001.1:0-1233234 GCA_965198545.1 Granulicella sp.
ATCGATGTTGTGCTGCGCGCCTGCGTGGGCCAGGAGGCTATCCATGCCGGCGCCAGGGTGCTGAGCACCTGAACCTGCAGAAACCGCGGACGCCACCGGCTGGGGCGGCTTAGGCGGGTCCGGGTAAAGTTCGATGCCTGCTACCTGGCCGGTTGTGAACTCCTGATAGTCACTGCCGCTGCCTGTGAAAAGGCGGACATGGTCGCCCACTGTCTCGTGGCGGGCGCAATCCACGGTGAACCCACTCTGCAGCGTGACACGTTCCATGGCATGCGCCAGTGGAGCGCAGGCCGCTGCAAAGGACACAGCACAGAGCGCGATCCTTCGAATTGTCTGCGTGCGGGGCATGTGGGTTACTAAAACGAGGTTACCATCGGCCCGATCGATCTCCGAAGGCCCAAACGGGCCAACGCACGTGCTACTTCCGGTCGTAACCGGACCCATCGGATTTTGACCAGGCAAACGGTGTCGCTACATGGATGGACGTGCCGGAAGCACGGAAGTGAACAGCGCGCCTTCGATGGCTTCGGCCACGCCGTCCTGATCGTTCGATGGGCCGATTGGCCAGCCCATTTTGCGGGTGAAAACCCGGAAATCTTCGGGGCCGTTGGCCATGACCACGGGCCTGCCCGGCGAACTCCAGCATAGGGAGGTCGTTCCAGTTATCGCCGACAGCGAGGATGTCTGCAGGCTCAATCCCGTGCTGCTCAGCGATTCGGGCTAGAGCGCTCGCCTTGGAGCAGCCCGCAGGAAGAATGTCGACAATGGAGAGGTCTTTTTCCGGGTATGCGGTGCGGTGCAGGGTCAACAGCGCGTCGGGTCGCTCCTCGTCTCCAGCCCCGACCGGGATGACGCCGGGGTGCTCCAGCAGGCGGGCTTCAGCGGCGCGCATCTGGGCGACGGGACCGCACATCATGGCCTGGATGGGCGCGCCGTGAGGGTGCGCTTCGTCGAGCACGTCTTCCAGCGCGTCCACGGTGTGGATGGCGTGGCGGTTGGCTTCCATCCAGCGGCCGATGTTGCGCTGGAGATCTGAAGCTTCTTCGAGAACGAGCGCACCGGCTTGTTCGCGGCCCTCTACGTCAAGCGTGTCGAAGGTGAAGACGATGGTGCTGCGGAAGTCTGAAGCATGCGTGCATAGCCAACGTGCCGCGGTAAGCGACATGTGAGGCGGGTGGACCAGGGCGGAGTCGTGCGTGCGGGTGACGGCGCCGTTGGAACTGACGAGGTAGTGCCGGTCCTGCAAATCGAGATCGTGGAGCGCGCCCATGGCGTACGTGTGGCGTCGGCCGGTGGCGATGACGATGAGGATGCCGGCCTGCTTCGGCGTCGCGCAGGGCGGCGAGATTGCGTGTGCTGATACGGCCGTCGGAACCGAGCAGGGTTCCGTCCATATCGAGCGCGATGAGCTTGGGTGGTGCCATCTCTTGATTAGACAGCACACGGCACAATTGTTTGTGGACGCGAGATCGGGTGCACTCTGCTACGCACGGATAGCATGGAAGACGCGAAAGGATATTTATGGCTCAGATTGCATTTCTGGAGTGCTCGCGGTGCGGGCACAGGGTTTCGGCGGAGACACCGCAGAGCGTTTGCCGATCGATGCGGGCACTCTGTATGTGCGGTACGACATGGGTGCATTGCGACACAAAGCAAGCAGGAAGCGTCCGGCAGAGCTAGAGGCATCTTCGCAGGAAAGCCTGGGAATGTGGTGCTATGCGGAGTGCTCCCCGATGCTGCCCCGGTGACGCTGGGTGAAGGCTGGACGCCGATGTTGCGCAGCAAGCGGCATCCGGGATTGTTCGTGAAGGAAGAGGGCGCGAACCCCGACAGGGACGTTTAAGGCTCGTGGGGATGTCCATGGCCGTGACAATGGCCAAGCACTACGGTTTGCGCCACCTGGCGACGCCATCGGCTGGCAATGCCGCGGGAGCCCTGGCGGCGTATGCGGCGGCAGCGAAGATGCCCGCGCATATCTTTATGCCGAAGGACGTGCCGCTGGCGAACTATCTTGAGGGGATTCTGTACGGTTCGGACGTCACGATGGTGGACGGTCTGATCTCCGACTGCGGCCGCATGGTGGCGGAGACCATCAAGGCGCAGAAGGAAGCGCAGGCGAGGGGGGAAATGGCTGCGGAGGATGTTTGGATTCGATGTCTCCACGCTGAAGGAGCCGTATCGCGTAGAGGGCAAGAAGACGATGGGGTACGAACTCGTGGAGCAGCTTGGCTGGGAGTATCCCGATGCGGTGCTTTATCCGACGGGCGGCGGCGTGGGGCTGATCGGCATGTGGAAGGCGTTCGAGGAAATGGAACAGCTTGGCTGGGTAACGGGCAAGCGGCCGAGGATGTATGCGCTGCAGGCGGCGGGATGCGCGCCGGTGGCTCGCGCGTATGACGAAGGCAAGGATGTCAGCGAGTTCTTCCAGGGCGCGGAGACGTTTGCCTCCGGGCTGCGCGTGCCGAAGCCTTATGGCGACTCGATCATCCTGGAGATCGTGCGCGAAAGCGGCGGGAGCGTGGTGGCTTCTACGGACGAGGAGATCACAGCTTCGATACGCGAGTGGGCTACGCAGGAGGGCCTCTTCCTGTGTCCTGAAGGCGCCGCGGCAACGGCTGGCTACGACAAGCTGCTGCGGAGCGGTGAGATCGAGGTGGGTGAGCGCGTGGTGCTCTTCAACACGGGGGCGGGGTTGAAATATGTGGATACCGTAGCGGAGGCGATCGGGCTGCGGCGGCCTGGTGTGCTTCCGACTTCGCTACCGGTGGGCGGGATCATCACGCCGGTGTAGCCAGGCTTCGAGGTTTTCGTCTGGATGGCTCGTCTATTTGCTGAAGGCAGGTCTGATTGCGGGCGCCATGAGCGCCCGCTTTCTTTGCCTCGGGCTCGGTGGCGTAGTGGCCGTCTGACGTTTTGCCGTAGTAGCGGTCGCCGGGACAGTGGTAAACGTTGGTCTTGTTGTTCACCCAGACCTTGTCGGACCCGGCGCCTGGCGCCTGTTGCGCCTTCGGTTGGAAGGGATTCGGCTTTGGCGCTGCGTGGGATGCAGCGGAGTTCTGGGCTATAAGCGGCAACGCGAACAGAGCGGCGGCCAGTAAGAGACGCTTCATGGCCTCGAATGCTATCAGAGGCAAGCCCGCTAGGTATTGACGAGCTCCGGTGTTGAGGCGGCTTTCGACGTGATGGTGATGACG
The DNA here is from genome assembly GCA_965198545.1 of Granulicella sp. Classification (GTDB taxonomy): domain Bacteria; phylum Acidobacteriota; class Terriglobia; order Terriglobales; family Acidobacteriaceae; genus Granulicella. Next base: position 3,195 of record CBDAPS010000001.1, read on the forward strand.
ATGGCCGCCAGCAAGATGAGCACACCGCCGACGACCGCGGTCGGACCGAGCCGATCCTGCAACAGCAGAACGCCGAGGAAGGAGCCGATGAGAGGTTCCGCGTTGAGCAGGACGCCGGCGTGCGATGCCTGGACGTGCTTCATGCCCCAGTTCCAAAGCAGCGTGGTAGTGGCAGTACACAGCACGCCACTGGCGATGAGCGCCAGCCATGCATGTAGCGAGACACTGCGCAACGGCGGCGGGCCGTAGGCAAGCGGCACCCACACGGCAAGCATCATTACGCCGATGACGATGCCGTATCCCGCAACGAAAACCGGGCTGTGACGGGAGACAAGATCCTTGTTGATCAGGATCCAACCAACGGAGATGACCATGGAGGCGATCACAAAAAGATCGCCATGGAGGGTGGGACCGCCCACTGCTTGCATGTGGGACTCACGGCCAAAGGCAATGAGCGCCGCGCCCGCGGTGGAGGCGCAGAGAGCCCCCCAGCCGAGCTTGTGGAGGTGTTCGTGGGCAAAAAGCGTGCCCGCCGCGGCGAGGAATACCGGCAGCGTGCCAACCATCAGGGAAGCGTGTGAGACCGTGGTTAGCTCAAGGCCCTTGAACTGCAGCAGGAACTGCAATGGCACTCCTAGAACGGTGGCAAAGAGCAGCGTGCGCCACTCGCGCGGAGTGAAGTTCGGGCGGCTCCTGAGTAGCAGCGGCGCCATTGCAATGGCTGCGAACAGGAAGCGGTAGAAAACCATCGCTCCCGAGTTCATTTCGCGCAGGGCGATCTTGCCGAAGTAAAAGCCGGTGCCCCACAGGCAGGCTGCCGCAAAACAGGCAGCGAAGCCGAGGGCGCGGTGGTTGGGTGGGTTGGTGATGTCCTTTGGCTCTGGTGGCGCTCCGGGCAAAGCGGGGTCCTTCACTTCGTTCAGGATGACACCCGTTCTGGGTGTTGAGGTCCTGCGGGTTACCAGACGCGGCAGTTGGCGGCTGGTGCCATAGGCTGGCCGGCTTTGCAGCCGAAAGCCGGAGCGAAGCCGGGCTGGTTGACTACCGAGCCGTTGGCGCGGAAGTGATCCGGAGAATGGACGTCGGTCTGAGCGCGTTCGCGCACAATCTGCGGACGGGAGTTCTCGCACCAGTTCTGGCCCCAGGCGATGAAGAAGCGCTGCGGGCCGGTGTAGCCATCGATCTTCGCATTGGTGTCGAGGCCCTGCTGCTTCGCTCGATCAAGGTAGGCCATGTAGGCGAGCAGCACGCCGCCGTTGTCGGCAGTGTTTTCGCCCAGCGTATTCTGGCCGTTGACCTTCACGTCGTCAACCGCGGTGAAGCCGCCGTACTCCTTCACCAGGCAGCCGGTGCGGGCTTCGTACTTCTTAATGTCCTCGGGAGTCCACCAGTCCCTCATGTTGCCCTTGCCGTCGAACTTGCGGCCTTCGTCGTCGAAGCCGTGGGTGAGTTCATGGCCGATGACGCCGCCGGCGTGGCCGTAGTTCACGGCGAGGTCGGCCTTGGGGTCATAGAAGACGGGCTGGAGGATGCCGGCGGGGAAGTTGATGTCGTTCATGCTGGGGTTGTAGTAGGCGTTGATGGTTGGCGGGGTCATGCCCCACTCTTCGCGGTCAACAGGCTTGCCGATCTTGTTGAGTTCGCGATCGTTCTCGAACTCGAAGGCGCGCTGGGCGTTGCCGAAGGCGTCTTCGGGGGAGATGGACAGCGTGGAGTAGTCGCGCCAGTGTGAGGGGTAGCCGATCTTGTTCGCGACGGCATGGAGCTTCTCCTTGGCGCGGATCCTGGTGGTGGGGCTCATCCAGTCGAGTGTGTCGATGTCGCGGTCCATGGCGGACTCGATGTCGTGCACCATCTCCAGTGTGCTGGCCTTGGCGGTGGCGGGGAAGTACTGCTGCACATAGATCTGGCCGAGGGCTTCGCCCGAGCGAGCCGTCGACCCCATAGGAGCAGCGCTTCCAACGCGGCGTGGGCTCGGGCTGGCCTTCCAGCTTGCGGCCGAAGAAGTCGAAGTGCTCTTCACGGATGGGCTTGGGAAGCTGGTAGGCGTAGGTGTTGATCAACTGGAAGCGCAGGTAAGCCTTCAGCGTTTCGAGCTTGGCAGCGAAGACCGCCGACACCATGCCGGGGAAGAACTTTGGGCTGGCATTGATCACGTTGCTGACCTTCGGAGAGTGGACGGCCTCCAGGAACGGCCCGAAGGGCACGCCGCGCAGGCTGGACTCAAACTCGGTGAGCGACTGAGGGTGGTAAACATTCTCCGGGTCGCGGCGCTCGGTGATGGTCATCGAGACTTTGGCTAGCTCGGTTTCAAAGGCGAGGATGTTGTTCGCATCTTCGGCAGCCTGCGCGCGGGGTTCGCCCGCAAGCGTGAGGATGTTGGTGATGTGATCGACGTACTGCTTTCGAATCTCAATGTCCTTGGCGCCGGCACGCGTGTAGTAGTCGCGGTCTGGCAGGCCGAGCCCGCCCTGGTCGAACGTGGCAACCTGCTTGGTGGAGTCCTTGAAGTCCTGCTGCTGGCCGAAGCTGAAGAGAACGCCAACCCCCATGCGCTGCAGCTCGCCTGCAAGATAGGGCAGGCCGGGTTTGCTGACGCGGTCGATCTCGCTCATCAGGCCCTGGATCGGTTTCAGGTTCTTTTGATCGATGAGGTCGGTGTTCATGCAGGCCGCGTAGTAGTCGCCGATCTTCTGCTCGTTGGGGGTGCGGCCCGGCGCGGGCACCGCGTACTTCGTCAGGATGGCGCTAAGTTCCTGCGTGTCGACGTTCTGGAGGACGGCAAACTGGTCGACTTCCGGCTGGTCGGCGGGAATGGGGTGGTTCGCCGCAAAGTTGCCGCAGGCGAACTGGTAGAAGTCGGTGCAGGGATCGGCTTTGGTGTCCATGGAGGCCGTGTCGAACGCCGGATTCAGTTCGTAATGCGTGACGGGCACGGCTGATGGTGCGGGCTGCTGGGCGGCGGCGGGGATCAGCAGGGTAGCGAATGCGGCGAGGGAAAGCGGCGACAGACGGCGAGGGGCGGCAAACGAAAGCGACAAGAAGTGCTCCAGAGGCTTGGTCGGATTGTTGACGAGACGAACGCCTCTTGACCCTACTTGGCGATCCGCCCGCAAAACGCGGGCAAGCGCATCCGCGGCGCGTGCGCTCCCGTCTATGACAGAGTATAAGCAGGCAGATCATGGGCGGCATGGGACTCCAGGCGTGGATGAAGGGTTGGGTGCGGTGTGGTGGCGCGCTACTGCTGGCGGCTGCCGTGAGCAGCGCAGCCTTCGGGGCGAACAAGACTCCCGCGCCGGAGACTCGGCTGAAGTTTGAGGCGCTGGGCATGCCCCAGATTTCCGTGCCGCTGCTGGGCGCTGGTGAGTCTCTGCTGTCAGTGAACTTTGTGGATGAAAAACACCTGCTGGTGACCTTTCGAACGCGAGGGCTGGTGCCCCGCGTGCAGGACGACCCGGAAGGCGATCAGGACCGGATGGTGAAGGCGGAGCTGGTGGAGCTGCCGGCTGGGAAGATCGTCAGCCAGACGGAGTGGCACCTGCATGACCACGGCCGCTACCTGTGGCCGCTGGGTGATGGGCGGTTCATGCTGAGGATTCGCCAGGATCTTTCGGTCTTTGCACCGGTGGTGAACCTGGAGCATGACCCCTGGGCGCGTACGGCGTTTGTGCATCGGCGTGGCGACCTGGCCGCCGTCGAGATTTCCTCGGACAACCGCCTGGTGTCGCTGATTACCGAATCGACGATGCGGGTAAAGCAAGCGCAAATTCCGTCGCCCTCGCGCGGGGTCAACGTGTCCGGCGGCGGCGACCTGGTGGACCGCACGGCGAGCTTTGTTTACATCGATCTGTACCGGATGGCCGGGAAGGGCTCCGCGGCTTCGCCAGTGGAGCTTCAGCACGCGGGTGTCGTGCGCGCTCCGGAAGCGATCCGGCTGCCGATCGATGGGGACGGCTACCTGCGAACAACCGGCGGCGCGAAGGGGAACTGGAAGGTGAGCTTTGAAGGCTATGACGGCGGCAGCCGCTCGCTGGGGCCGGTGTCCAGCGCCTGCCCGCCGGTGCTGACGCTGACCAGCCGGTCGCAATTGCTGGCGTTCACTTGCCGCGGGTCGATGACACAGAACTCGATCACGCTGCAGGCATTCGATTTTGCCGGCCACGAGATGTGGGAGGAGCCGATCGGCGAGGTTTCAGTAACGCCGTCATTTGCCTATGCGCCTGAATCTGGCCGCTTCGCAATGAGCAGGATTCTGCCGCAGGCGACCCCGCCGCAGGGAGCTGTGGTGGAGGCTCCCGTTGCGCCGGCGCAGGAGTTGAGAATCTACCAGATGCAAAGTGGGGATCTGCTGCTGAAGCTGGCGCTGAGCCCGGCCTTTCGGACCGGGGAGAACTTTGACCTCTCTCCGGATGGGATGCGGGCGGTGGTGGTTCACGATGGCGAGTTCGATCTGTACCGGTTGTCCGAGCTGAGCAAGAGGGATCGGGAAGACCTTGCCGACGTGGCGAAGATGGAGCCGCCGCGAGGCGGTTCTGGACCGGTGAACCTGCGCAAGTTGGCCGAGGACGATAATCAGCAGGTTCCGCTGAAAGACGCGGAGGGCGCGGTCGCACCCCCCACCGCAGCGGCAGCGATCACTGCTGCAGGGCCTGCCGCAAAGGCGCAGGAACCCGATATGCGGGTGGTGCAGAACGGCGACAGCGTCGCACCACGCAAGCCGCCTACGCTGCTGAATCCAGGCGAAAAGGCGGAGTACCGGGACAAAAAGGAGAAAGCGGACCCGCAGTAAGGGCGAGGGTCCAGGTCTAGGGTTTAGTGTTTTGGAAAACGAAAGGCCAGCCGCAAGGCTGGCCTTTCGTTCTGTTTCGAAGATTGTTTACGCGGCGGCCTTGGTGGCGAGGGCCTTGAGGCGCGCGTTGAGGCGGCTCTTGTAGCGGCTGGCGGTGTTCTTGTGCAGAACACCCTTCTGCACGGACTTGTCGAGCACGGAGACGGTAGCGCGGTACTGGGTGGCAGCCGCTTCCTTGTCGCCGCCGGAGATGGCCTCGCGCATGGAGCGCAGGGCACCGCGGAGCTTGCTCTTGTTGGACCTGTTGATGGTGGTCTTGGTAATGGTTTGGCGCGAGCGCTTCAGGGAAGATACGTGATTTGCCATGGGTTGAGGATCTCTTTTCTATTTAGCCCGGTTGTCGGGAAATGGGGATGCAGACTGGAAGCTGTTGCGGACGCGCGGAATGCGCATCGAGAACGCAGTGCAGCCGCTCCTCTGCAACTCTAAGTCTACGTTTTTCCGGCCCCAGGGTCAATTGAACCCGGGCGGGTGGTCGGGCCGGCGAATGAGATGCCGAATCTGGATTGGTACGAGTTTTCCGCAGGTACCGTTGACGCACAGCCTTGCTGGAGCTACTGTGTTCGCATAACTCCTTTGGCATTTCTCGCCAATACGTGGGCTATCGGGGAGGGGACCTGTGAGGGTCGCCATAACTCCCCCGGCGCGAGCTGCGCATGGTCAAGTCAGGCCCGCCGCGTTCGCATCTGTTTCATCTCTCCCGTGTCTAATCCTTTGAGAGCAATTGTTGTTTCGGACGGAGGTCCGCGCACCCTTTGGTGAAAAAGTCACTGCCCCTGACCCCTGGAATCGAGCCGCTGTATGGCACGCGCGACGAGAACCTTCGCCTGATGGAAGACCGTTTGAACGTCCAGATCGATTTGAAGTCGGACTCGATCTCCGTGCTGGGAGATGCTGCCGCGGTGAGCCGCGTGGAGCAGATCTTTGCCGATTTCGAACACCTGCGGAAAGTTGGGGTGAACCCGCACAACGGCGAGCTACATGGCCTGCTGAAGATGGTGACCAGCGACCCGGCGTGCACGCTGCGGGGGCTGATCGAGAGCGGCAAGCAGCGGTCGGCGGGAACGAAGCGCGTTGTTCAGCCGCGCACGCCCAACCAGCGCAAGTATGTCGAGGCTATCGAACAGAACGACATGGTCTTCGGCGTGGGACCGGCGGGTACCGGCAAGACATACCTGGCCGTGGCGATGGCTGTGGGCGCGCTACTGGCGAAGAAGGTGTCGCGCATCATCCTGGTTCGCCCGGCGGTGGAAGCCGGCGAGCGGCTGGGTTTTCTCCCTGGATCGCTGCAGGAGAAGGTGGACCCGTACATGCGGCCGCTATACGACGCGCTGTACGACCTGATCGACCCGGTGAAGGTCGACAAGATGCTGGAGACGAACGTCATCGAGATCGCGCCGTTGGCGTTCATGCGCGGACGTACGCTCAGCGACGCGTTCATCATCATGGACGAGGCGCAGAACACGACTATCGAGCAGATGAAGATGTTCCTGACGCGCCTGGGGAACCAGTCCAAGGCGGTGATCACGGGCGATCTGAGCCAGATCGATCTTCCAAACCCGAAAAAGAGCGGACTGCTGGACGCGCTTCAGGTTCTGAACGGCGTGGAGGGTATCCAGTTCTGCCATTTTGAAGATGTGGACGTGGTGCGGCATCACCTGGTGCAGCGGATCGTGCGGGCTTATGACAGCCACACGCGGGCGGAGCAGTTGCCGCTGGCGATGGATGGGACAGAGATCGCGCCACTGGCGGGCAGCGTGATGAGGCCCAAGCCCGCGCTGAAACAGTAGCGGATATGACTCTTGAGACGGGGCGGCTCTTGCCGCCCCGTTCCTTTTCTTAAATTTGTTGGCCTTGCGATAGCATCAGACCACGGATGATTACCCTGGAACCTCCGCGAGGTGTGCCGGAGGGCGCGGAAGGCTGGCGCGCTCTCGGGCTTTCCCGCGTGGGGCTGGCACGATTTGCAAAGCGAGCACGCGAGGCAGTGGGGCTGCGTGGCGAGGTTGCCGTGCTGCTCACCACTGACGCCGTCCTGCGGCGCCTGAACCGCGCATATCGCGGCAAGGACAAAGCGACCGATGTGCTGAGCTTTCCCACTCCCGAGGAGATTGCGGCGGAACACGCCGGCGATCTGGCGGTCTCACTGCAAACCGCCGGCAGGCAGGCGAGGGAGCACGGGCATGACCTTGACGCAGAGGTACGGGTGCTGCTGCTGCACGGGCTGCTCCACCTGAGCGGCATGGACCACGAGGTCGATCGTGGCGAGATGGCAGCGAGAGAAGCTGAGCTTCGAGAGAGGCTGAAGCTGCCGGTGGGCTTGATTGCCAGAGTTGAGGAAGCGGGCAGTGAGAAGGAAGCGGCAAAGGTGAAACCCGCTGAGAAGCGCTCTGCGCGCAAGGCGGTGGCGCGATGAGCTGGATGTTTTCGCTGGCGGTGGGGCTGCTGCTGGGTTTGCTGGCCTTGGCCGCTTATATCGACCGTATCTACTTCGAGATCGGCAAGGTGCTCTCGCGGGAGTACACCGAGAACATCGAGGTCTGGGAGAACGATGTCGAGCCGGCGCTGAAGTTGAGCCGCGAGTCGGCGGCGCTTTCGGCTTCGGTGCTGCGGCAGATTACGCTCGCGGCGCTGACGTTTCTGCTGGCGTTCCGGCTATATGGCCGCGCCTTGCGCACGCCTGCTGAGATCGGCCAAACCGCGCTGGAACTGTTGCTGGTGCTGGTGTTCTTCGACCGCCTACTGCCGCAGCTTTTCTTTACACGGACGCGTGGCCTTTGGCTCCGCAGGATCAGGCCGCTGATCCAGGTGATGTTCTACCTGATGCTGCCGGTGACGCTGACCATCGGCCTGCTGCTTTCCATTGCAGGGCTGGCGGAGCCGGAAGCCACCGAAGAAGAGCATCCGGGCGAGGCGATGGATGCGCTGCTGGAAGCGGGCCAGGAAGAAGGGATTTTTGAGGAGAGTGACCGCGAGCTGATGCGCGGCGTGGTGGAGTTCGGCGACAAGGTGGTGCGCGAGGTGATGACGCCTCGGCCGGAGATGTTCGCCGTACCGCAGACGATGACGCTGGAGGACTTCACAGCAGCCGTAAACGAGCATGGCTTTTCGCGGGTGCCGGTGTATCGCGAGTCGCTGGACGACGTGGTGGGTGTGGCGTTTGCGCGCGACCTGTTGACCGTGGCCGATGCCGCGGCGGAGAGCCGCACGGTAGCCAGCCTGATGCGCAAACCCGACTTCGTTCCCGAAGCCAAGAAGGTCAACGAATTGCTGCGCGAAATGCAGCGCGAAAAGCAGCACATGAGCGTGGTGATCGACGAGTACGGCGGCGTGGCCGGGCTGGTGACGATCGAAGACCTGCTGGAAACCATCGTGGGCGACATTGTGGACGAGCACGATGAGCCCGAATCGGATGAGCCTGAGGCTGAGGAAGACGGTGCCTTTGTAGTGCCGGGGAGCTTTGACGCGGCGCGACTGCGAGAGCTGTTTGGAGAGATGGGGCGCGACGGCGGAGCCGAGGGTGAAGAGAACGGAGCGGAGGCGCGTGACGAGGCTGCGCTTTCGGCCTGGGTCAGCGGCTACGACGCCACCACGGTCGGTGGGCTGGTGAGCGAGATCGCCGGGCACATCCCCCTGCCGGGAGAGGTGGTGGAGGACGGCCCGCTGCGGATGGAAGTGATCGCTTCAACCGACCGGCTGGTGGAGCGGGTGAGAGTGCGGCGCGTGGGGTCGTCAGAGGGCAACGAGCCGGAGTAAAACAGCGAAGAGTCAGTAGGAAAGACAGAAGCGCAGAGTGAGATGATGGAGGGATGGCTCTTCGCTCTGGTTTTGTTTCGATTGTGGGTCGTCCGAACGCGGGCAAGTCGACCCTGCTGAATGCCCTGCTGGGGCAGAAGCTCGCCATTGTGACGCATAAGCCGCAGACAACGCGCACGCGCATCCAGGGCGTGCTGGAGCTGCCGGTTCGTAAGAAGGTCAAGGGCGATGCCGGACGGCCCGCCGCGCAGGTTGTGCTGGTGGATACCCCCGGTGTTCACAAGCCCGAGACACAGCTCGACAAGCGCATGATGCAGGAGGTTCACGACGCGCTGGAGTCGCGCGATGCCGTGCTGTTCCTGGTGGACGTAACGCACCGGCTGCCCGAGCCGAAGAAGGCGCAGACGAGCGCGGAGTTTGCCGAGCTGCGCAAGGTGCGCTCCATGGGGCAGCACAAGCGGAATCTGTCCGCTGCCGAGGATGATTTTGCGCTGCAACTGGTGCAGAAGCTGGACTGCCCAGTCATTCTGGTGCTGAACAAGATCGACGCGCTGCCTAAGAGCTCCCTGCTGCCGCTGATCGCGCATTGGAGCTCGCTGCACTCGTTTGCGGACGTGATCCCAATATCCGCAAAGAAGAAGGAAGGCCTGGACCTGCTCCTGGACAAGCTGGTGGCGAAGCTGCCCGAAGGACAGCGGTACTTCCCGAAGGACCAGGTGACTGACCAGCCGGAGCGGTTCCTGGCAGCGGAGTTGATTCGCGAGAAGATCCTGATGCTGACTGGCGAAGAAGTGCCGTACGCGGCCGCCGTGGTGGTGGAAAGCTTTGAGGAGCCGGCAACGACGAAGAAGGGCAAGGACGGCAAGCTGCCGGTGACGAAGATCGCGGCGGCGATCTATGTGGAGCGCTCCGGGCAGAAGGCGATCCTGATCGGCAAGCAGGGCACGATGCTGAAGAAGATCGGGACGGCGGCGCGCAAAGACATCGAGAGTCTCCTTGGGACGCGCGTGTTCCTGGAACTTTTCGTGAAGGTGCAGGACGAGTGGCGGGCTTCCCGCGGGTTTGTGGAGGAGCTGGACTGGCGGCGTCAGCTCGAACAGATCGCGGGCAAGCAGCAGATGGAGCGCGCGGTGACAGCTTCGCGGCAGGGCGAGAGCGAAGCAACTGACGGCGAAGCGGCTGAGGACGAAACTCCAGAGTAGAGCTATGTGCGAAGCGAACAACCCGGAGGCGATACGGACGACACACTTGCTGCTGGTCGCCATGCGTCTGGAGTTGCTGCGTGCGGAACAAACGAGTTACGCCGAGCTGGGCCGGGTGCTCTGCGCGGAGGTAGCCCCGGACTGGCCGCCTGAAAACTGGGAACCGCACGTGTTCGGCTTCATCGAGCGACAGTATGCGGACGATCCGGCCACGCTGGGCTGGAACCGCTATATGCTGCTCCGGCGCGACGGGCAGCAGCCAATCCTGATCGGAACGGTCGGCGGATTTCGCAGGAGCGAAGAGGAAGCCGAGATTGGCTACTCCGTGGTGCCCGGCTTTCAGCGCCTTGGCTATGCCAGTGAAGCGGCGGCTGCGTTCGTCCAGTGGATGTTCGCCGGGCAGGGTGTCACTGTGATCTCAGCGCAGACCTACCCGGCACTGGTTGGGTCACTGCGGGTGATGGAACACTGCGGAATGTGGCCGGCCGGTGAAGGGGACGAAGCGGGAATCGTTCGCTCCCGGCGCGAGAAAGCCTGACACAGGAATCTCGGGCAGTCGCTAGCGCGGCCTGCCCGGCGGGAAGTGGTAGGCCACGCCGATGGTGACGAGCTGTGGATCGAGCCCGTTCGGCGGAAAGCTGAACCACCTCTGGTACTCGTACTCAATGCGAACGTTCACGCGAGGATGGACAGAGAAGTCCGCGCCCACGCCGCCGGCAAGCAGGTTGTAGGCAAGGTTTGCGGCGGGCTGGTCCTGCGGGTAGGGTGGAGGAAAGGGCGGCGGGAAGTTGAAGACACCACGGCCGTACATTGCCTTGAGATAGGGCGCCACATGGCTGAAGCGCCGCGGACGAAGAACATAGCGTCCCCCCACCTCGTAGGTGCGCTCATAGATGATGCTGTTGGGATCGTCGAGTTGGTGAAATTCGAACTCCGCGCCGAGGTGCGAACGCAGATCGAAATCGGCATAGAAGCCGATGCCTCGAATGCGATTGGGCAGGTAGTCGGAGTCTCCCGACGTGTAGGAAGCGCCGACCTGGAGGTCGCCCAGACGATCGGCTGTTGGCCGGGCCTGTCCTTGAAGTGCGAGGCCGGGGACGGCAAGAAGCAGAACTGCAATCAGTTTCTTCAACGAGGTAACTCCACACGTTTGAACGGGGGTGATGTTTTGCTGTTTACGGTCCAGCGTACATCTTTTTCGCGAACATGTGGCTAACGGATCTGATAAGCGACACCGAAGGTCAGCACGGAGGGTGTTAACCCGTTCGGCAGAAAGGCGGGCCAGCGCTGGAGTTCGTAATCGATCGCGCGGATGACCAGCCTGTGGGGCACGCGGACATCGAGCCCGCCCCCAAGCGTGTACGTGCCGTACGTATCAGGCGTCCCCACATAGGTATTGTATTGCTGTTGCGAGATGCTCTTCGCGATTCCACCCATGACCTTGACGTAGGGCTCGTAGCGATCCTTGCGGTAGTAGAACCGGCCTCCCGCCAGATAGCTTCGCTGGGCGTAGTCCTGCGGGGTAAAGAACTGCAGCATATGAACGTCTGCTTCCAGCGCGAAGTGAGGAAACAAAGAGTAGCTGCCGTAGACGGTGAAGCCGCCGATGCGTTTCTGGAGGAAGTCGGTTTGGCCGTTGGAGTATGCTAGGCCGGCGCGAATCTCACCGCCGCCGCGCTTGGCCGCTGGGAAGGCCTGTCCAGGCATATGAGGGACGAGGGCTGCGCAAAGCGCAGCCACAGCAATAGCCAGCTTGGGCTTCATATCTGCCATTCTCTCTTAAAAAAATCATCCCCGGGAGTTACCCCGGGGATGATTTCACTGCAGTTAGTTTTGTTGAAGCGCGGTTCTAGCGGCTCTAGCGATTTTGAGGACCAGCGCCGGGTGTTTGAGGAGTAGGAGTTGCAGGAGCAGCAGGCGCAGGCGGCACGTCGGCGGGGTTAGCAACCGGATTCCCGGGAGTTCCCGGCGCTGTAGGGGCAGCCGCTGGGGCTGTGCCATCCGCCGGCGCCGCGGCGGCCGCGGGTGCGGCAGGCGGTGCCGCTGGAGCTTGCCAGTATGCCAGCTTGAGATACACCGGGGTGATCTCAAACGGCATCTTGTCGCGCTCGCTCAGCAGGGGCTCGAACGTGGTGTGCATCTGTACCGTCTGGTCGGTCCAGGGGTTGTAGTCGATGAAGCCGGCAAGCGGCATGGCTGCCTGCTGCTTCAGGTCCTTGTCGTTCAGCTTGGGCGACTTGGAGACGATGGCCTGCATCCAGAAACTGCCGTCGTTCTTCGTAAGGCTGTCGCCCATCTGGGGAGTGGTTAGCGCCTTCAGGCCGGTTTCGCGCACCTTGAGCTGCTGGAGGTAAAGACCGAAGTACTGCTGGCCGTCGGTCAGTTCCTTCGCGCTCAACAGCTCCATCGCCTTCTTGGCCGCTGCGGTATTATCCGCGTCCGTGTGACCCATCGGCAGGCGTTGGAAGGCGGCTGCGTTGGGGAACAGAAGACGATCGGAGAACGCATACTTGGTGTCGATTCGATGCCCGAGGATGATGTGAGCGACCTGGAACGCAAGCAGGGCATTCAGGTTCCCCATCTGCTGGGCTCCGGTCTCTGACTGGACCGCAGTGGAGTTGATAAGGCTCTGCGAGATCAGAATGGTGTTGCCGATCGCAACCGACTCCAGTGGCTCGGTAAGCATGGTGCGGACGCGGATCGGGCGGGTGACCGGAACCTGGTTGTAGGCCAGGATGTTGTTGGCGAGGTCGCCGAGCGTCTTATCGAAGTCGCTGGGGTTGTCGATGAGGCCGGCTGTGGTGAGGCGCTCGATGACGTTGTCCTCAGCCTGCTGCATCCACTGGCGCTGGGCTTCCAGCGGGCCAACGTCGGAGGCGTTGTTGCTGGCGTCCGTTGCGCCGCCGCCCACCTGGATGTCGGTCTCTTCCGCTTCCTTCGGGGGAACCTTCAACTGGTAGCCCCAGATGTGGTTGATCGCCTTAAACTTCAGCACGTGGCTGGCGCTTTTGGGGTCGGTTTCTTCCACGTAGGAAGAGGTTGGCAGCCAGAGGCCTTCCTGCACGTTGGTGCGCCAGGATTCGAAGTGGAAGTACTCGGTGATGTCGGCTTGCGTGCCGGCCAGATCGCCGCTGTAGCGGACGATGTTGCCGCCGTTACGCTCCACCCAGATGCGGCCGAAAAAGCGACCAGCGTTGTGGTGGATGGGCGACACGTCGAAGACCATCGTCGGGATGGTCCCGAGAAAATCATTGCGGACGTAGCTGAAGGTGTAGTTCTGACGGTTGAAGCCGTCCGAGTTGGGACCCTGGGTGTCGATCAGGATCATGCGGACGAAGCCGGCGTCGCTGTAGGTAAGGTGCAGGCTCTTGGAAAGGCCCGTGATGTAGCTGAGCGAACCCTTGAAGAAGCCCATCTTGCCGCCTTCAGAGTGCTTCTCCGTGGCGTAGCCTTCCTGGCCGATGACCTTGCCGAAGTCGACGCGCGCGAGGAAGTGCGTGTCCGACTCAGGCGTCTGGTACATCACCGGGTCCGGCTTCATGTTCTGGATATAGGTTTCAACCAGCGGCGAACGCTCTTTCACCGTCTTGATGATGACCGCCTCACGGGCGATGGCCTTATCCAGCAGGGCGTTCTGCGCTGGGGTGGGCTTGCGGAAGTTGGAAGTATCATCCTTCTTCTTTTTGCCCATGCCGAGAAACTGCGCCCCGGCGGGGAGGGTCATGGCCACCAGTAAAGCGGCAGCGGTAGCGGCGGTGAACTTCATCCGGAGGTTCATACTTTGTTGGAACTCCTTGTTCCCTGGGCCTGAGGACGACGCCTGGGGTGGGGCTTACTGGGCTACTGAACAACACGGTTCCGGGCAAAGCCCGCCGCAGGGAAACGAAACATCGGTGCTGCAAAACATCAGCATTCCCGCGCAAACGGAAAGCCTCGGAAATTTAGCTCAACTGAAACAGCACGGTGACAGGACCTTCCCAGTCGACCGGATGACCCGTAGCATCCTTGGCCGGGCTGAAGCGCATGGACGCTGCAGCCTGCTCGGCGGAGGCATCCAGACCATGTCCCAGACCGTGGATCACCCCTAGAACCTGTACCGCGCCGGCAGACGTCACGCGAATTCTAAGAGTCACGTTACCCTCCAGATGAAGATTGCGGGCTTCTTCAGTATAGGCGGGGCTGGGCTTGTACGTGACTTTGGGCGGCGTGCCGGCGGCGACCGCAGCCACCGTGGGTGCATGGGCCGATGCCGGGGGAGCCTGGTTGGATGCCATCTGCACGGTGACGGGGCCGGAGGTTCCTTTCCCTGTGCCGCCCGGTGTTCCGCGCGCTAATCCGGCTACGGGGACGACGGCGTTGGAGCGGCCGTTGAGGTCCGAACCCTGTGGCGAACCGCTGCCCATGTTCACGGCGGTCGCGTGGGGGCCGTTACCGGTGTTCCCGGCAGGCATTCCGGCGAAACCGGCGCGCATGTTGACGGGCGAAACCGCCGGACCAGCCGAGGTCTTCATCGGGTTATTCGGGTTTCCAAGGGAAACCGCAGAGGGATGAGGATCGTTGTTCGGAACCGAAGCCGCGTGGGCGCTGGCCAGGCTCACGTGTACGGGCGCCGGCGGCGGGTTTACCTTCGCGGGAGCCGGTGGAGCGATGTTCACCTTGGGAGTCGGAACCGGGATCGGCTTGACATCCGGGGGAAGCGGCACCGGCTTGGGCAGTTCCACCTTCGGCGGCTGGATCTTAGGGAGCTCTACCTTGGGAACCGGAGGAAGCTTGGGGGGAGGCGGGAGCTTGACCGGAGGTGGCGGTGGGGGAGGCGGCGGCTCGTTGAGCGCGATGCTCTTGAGCTTGTTCGGATCCTGAAGCTTGGTCTGCTTGACGACCGCGCCCAGCACGAGCACCAGCGATGCGATGACGACGTTGACGACGATGGAGGTCGTCGTCGCACTTTTGCTGCTACCGCCGGTATCCAGAACGCCAAAGTCGCGGAAACTCACGTCGCTCGGGCGGGGGTCTTCGCTGCGGAGGGGCTTGGCCATGACTCTTTGCCGTCCTTCTTGATTCAGCTGGAGGTAACTATTACCAGCAAGGATAGATAGAGGAACGATAACAGAGTTCCTCACCGAGATACATCCTAGTCAACCGGGAACCGGACCCGAAATCCCCGAAAATATCAGGAATATGCAACGTTTGTGGCATCGGCAAGCCGCAACCCGGGTGGGTCAACAGCCGCCCGTATTCACCTTTCCGGTAATGCTCCTCGGTACCGTGACCTGGGCCCTCGGTACCGTGACCATAGACCCCGGTACCTCGACCTGCTCCCTCTGTTGCAGATTGGATGGAGAAGGTTTCATGGAAGGCTGTATCCGGTCGTAACAGTCAGGTAAAACCCAACCGGGAGACGGAAAGCATAGGCGCAAAGCCGGCGAGGCCAGGAGACTAGGCCAGGAGACGAGGCCAGCCGACAAGTCTAGGATTAGCGGTGAGCCGGCAGGGGGCGCGGATGCGCTGATCGGGATCCCGGCCTGGAGGCTTCGTTGCTGGCACTGCTGACATCCACGACCCACGGTATAAGCCAAAGCATGTTTCACCTGCCGCTGCCGGTCGCCGAGAAGATCGCCAGGCCGGTCATCGTGTACCTGGCGCTGATCCTTTTCCTCCGCCTGTTCGGCAAGCGGGAGCTGGCACAGCTCAATCCGTTCGACCTTGTCGTGCTGCTGAGCCTGAGCAACACCGTGCAGAACGCCATCATTGGCGACGACAACTCGGTGACTGGCGGGATGATTGGGGCATTTTCGCTGCTTGCGATCAACTGGGGCCTGATGTGGGTGCTGTACCGCGCGCCAAACCTGAACAAGACCCTCGAAGGCTCACCGACCGTGCTGATACGCGATGGCGAAATCGACCACGAAGCCTGCCAGCGGGAGCACCTGACCCACGAAGAGCTGATCAGCGCGCTGAACAAAAACGGGTTTACCGACCCCGGCGAGGTGGAAGTCTGCGTGTTGGAGCCGAACGGGACGTTCTTCGTGAAGGGCGTCAGCCCTTCGCCGGATGCGGCCAAGCAGAGTGAACTGCTGGAAGCGGTGGAGCGGCTGACGGCGGAGGTGAGGGCAATGCGAACGCAGTTGAGCCTGGAAACGGGTGGAGCGTCCTTACCCTCGGTTTAGGAATCACCGGGCATGCGGCCGCGCGCGTTGAGTAGGCGCGCGGGTGGCACGTCCTCTGCCACGTCGCGCAGCGCTGCGCGGTAGCCGCCGAGGAAGATGGAATACATAACCGCCAGCGCGCAACCCACGCCGAAGGCGAAGCCGAGAAAAAAGCCGATGGCGGCGCTCCAGGGGACACTCACACTCTTATGCTTTCATGCCGCTGCACACGGCCCAGGATGATGGGGGTGTGTACAGTGTTTGCCTGCCCTCAGCGCAATCGCGTACCTTTCGGTTGATGCGAGATGCTGGAAGGCATCGCGCGAATTCTGCTTGTCGCGAGTGCCGCCCTCATGTCCGATGCAGTAGTCCCCGCCGATTCCAAGTTAACTGCCGATCCTCAGGTCGAGGCTCTCGCGTTGCCGGTCAGCACGACCTTTTCGTCACTCATGCGCGAGAATCGGCTCTTTCCCCCGCCGGAGGAGTTCGCGCGGAAGGCACATGTGGGCTCGCTGGCGGAGTACGAGGCCATGTACCGCCGAAGCGTCGAAAACCCAGAGGAGTTCTGGGCGGAGGCTGCCCGGGAACTTGACTGGATGGAGCCTTGGACGGCCGTGCTCGAGGGCGATGGGCCGGAGTGCAAATGGTTTACAGGGGGCAAGCTCAATCTTTGCTACAACTGCGTGGATCGTCATGCGCTGGGAGCCCGCCGTGACAAGGTGGCGCTGCTTTGGGAAGGCGAGCCGATGGCCGATGGTGCGCCGATTGAGGTGCATCGGCTGACGTTTGCCGAGCTCCATGCCGAGGTGCAGCGGTTCGCCAATGTGCTGAAGAGCGCCGGCGTGAAGAAAGGCGATCGTGTCGCGGTGTACATGGGCATGGCTCCGGCGCTGGCGGTTACGCTGCTGGCCTGCGCCCGCATCGGGGCGGTGCATTCGGTGATCTTTGGCGGCTTTGCGGCGCACGCAATCGCAGACCGCGTAATGGACTCCGACTGCAAGGTGCTGGTGACGCAGGACCTGCTGTACCGGCGCGGTGCCGAGATCAAGCTGAAGACCATCGCTGACGAGGCCCTGGCGAAGTGCCCTGACGTTCACCGGGTCATCGTGTACCAGCGGGCTCCGGGCTTGCAGACGCCAATGACTGAAGGCCGCGATGTGTGGTGGCATGACGCGATGGCCGAGGCGCCGGCGGAGTGCGCTTGCGAGCCGATGGACGCAGAAGATCCGCTCTTCATCCTGTACACATCAGGCACCACCGGCAAGCCGAAGGGGCTGGTACACACGACCGGCGGCTACGCGGTGCAGACCTACTTAACCAGCAAGATCAACTTCGACCTGCGTGACGACGATGTGTACTTCTGCACGGCGGACATCGGCTGGATCACCGGCCACAGCTACGTGGTGTACGGCCCGCTGGCGAACGGTGCAACCGTTCTGCTCTACGGCGGCGCGCCGAACTTCCCGCAGCCCGACCGCTTCTGGGACATTGTGGACCGGCACAAGGCAACGATCTTCTACACCGCGCCAACGGCGATCCGTGCGTTCATAAAGTGGGGCCATGAGTGGGTGGCAAAACACGACCTAAGCAGCCTTCGGCTGCTGGGCACCGTCGGTGAGCCGATCAACCCCGAAGCCTGGATGTGGTATCACCGCGAGATCGGCAAGGAGCGTTGCCCGATCGTGGATACCTGGTGGCAGACGGAAACAGGCGCACACATGATCGCTCCGGTGCCGGGAGCCATCGCAACCAAGCCCGGGTCCGCAACAAAGCCGTTCTTCGGCATCGTGCCGGAGATCGTAAGCAAGGAAGGCAATCCGGTTCCGGCCGGCCACGGTGGCCTGCTGGTCATCAGCAAGCCGTGGCCGTCCAGGGCAAGAACGATCTGGGGCGATCACGAGCGATTCGTTCAGGCGTACTTCAGCGACGTACCCGGCAAGTACTTCACCGGGGATGGCGCGCGTTGCGACGAGGATGGCTACTTCTGGCTGATGGGCCGCGTGGACGACGTGATCAACGTCAGCGGTCACCGGCTGGGCACGGCGGAGATCGAGTCCGCGCTGGTAGCTCATCCCAAGGTCGCCGAAGCGGCAGTTGTCGGCCGGCCGGATGAGATGAAGGGGCAGGCGATTGCTGCGTTCGTATCGCTGGAAGAAGGCAATGAGCCGACCGAGGCTCTGAAGCAGGAACTGCGGCAGTGGGTGGCGAAGGAGATCGGCTCGCTGGCACGGCCGGATGACCTGCGTTTTACGCAGATGCTGCCGAAGACGCGGTCCGGTAAGATCATGCGGCGGCTGCTGCGCGAGCTGGCGACGACCGGCGATGTAAAGGGCGATACGACCACGCTGGAGGATTTCAGCATCGTGGCGAAGCTGAAGGAGAGCGACGAGTAAGGACTCAGCGCTTTGAACCAGCCCTTGAAGCAGCTTGCGGATCACCGGGCTGAAGCGCTATTAGATCCCTACTGGATACGGCTTCTCGTGCATCTCGCCGGCGCTTGCTCCCTTGCGCTCGAACAGCCCTTGCACCAGGCTCAGCACGCCCGTTGTACCAGTACCCCAGCACGAACAGCAGCAGGAACGGCACCGTAAAGTAGTTCTCCGTAGTCACCGCGTACCAGACCGTCGCGGCGAAGTAGCAGCCGATCAAGATCTCGATCCACGGAATAATCCCCAGCCGCTTGCGATACTTCTTGGCCTGCGCCTTCTCGCCCTTTGCGGTCACGCGATACTTCGGCGTCCGTGCGAACGCGCTCTTGATCCCGAACAGCGCCTCCATGACGGCCTTCGTATTGGTCAGCGTCAGCCCAATTCCCAGCGCCATCAGGAACGGCAGAAAAAGAATGGTCTTGTACCAGGTCTTCGGGTGCAGCTCCTTCTGGCTCACCAGGTAGAAGCTTGAGATCGACATCGTTGACGCCAGGAACAAGGGCAGGTCGATCAACAGCATCTGCACCGGCCCTTGCCAGAACCGGATGATCGAAGCCGGCATCAGCAGGACACTCAGCACGATCATGAACGGGTAGCTGATGTTTGCCGTCAGGTGGTACCACGCTTCCAGCTTGGTGTGGAACGGTGCATTCGAGCGCAGCACGCCGGGCAGAATCTTTTTCGAGGTCTGAATCAGCCCCTTCGCCCACCGAGCCTGCTGCGTCTTGAACGCAGTCATCTCGATCGGCAACTCCGCCGGGCACTCCACATCCTGCAGGTACTTGAAGCGCCAGCCCTTTAGCTGCGCGCGATAGCTCAGGTCGGTGTCTTCGGTCAGCGTGTCGTGCTGCCATCCGCCTGCTTCTTCAATCGCCTGCCGGCGCCACATGCCCGCCGTTCCGTTGAAGTTGAAGTACACGCCCGCCCGCGAGCGCCCGCCATGCTCCAGCACAAAATGCCCGTCCAGCAGGATCGCTTCCACCTGCGTCAGGAAGCTGTAGTTGCGGTTCAGGTGCGTCCACCGCGTCTGCACCATGCCCACGCCTTCTTCGGCAAAGTGGTGCACCACCTGGTTCAGCCACTGCGGAGGAGGCACAAAGTCCGCATCGAAGATCGCTACCAACTCGCCCTTCGCGGACTTCAAGCCCTCTTCCAGTGCCCCGGCTTTGTACCCGTACCGGTTCGTGCGGTGCAGGTAGTACACCGGCTGCGGCGCAAGGCCTTCCGTGCCCGCGGCGTAGCGTGCCACGATCCCGCGCGCCACGTCCACCGTCTCGTCGGTCGAATCATCCAGCAGTTGAATCTCAAACCGGTCTCGCGGATATTCCAGCCGGCAGCAGGCATCGATCAGTCGGTCGATCACATACTGCTCGTTATAGATCGGCAGTTGAATCGTGACGAACGGCAGATCTCCCTCAGCAAACTGCGCCGGCGGCTCCGCCGATTTCGCTTCGTTCCGCTTGTTCCGGAAGTACAGCCACACAAGCTGGTAGCGGTGGATGCCGTAGAACGCCAGAATCACCATCACGATGAAGTAGGGAATCAGCAACGAGATGTCGAACGCGTTCCAACGGTACTCGCCGTGGAAGTTGTAAATCTGGCTCGTGTAGTGGGACCGCCAGTAGTATCCAAGCCCGTGCGGGTTGGTAAACGCAAGTGCGAGCGCATGGGGAAGGCTGGTCAGGACGGACTCCGGGAAGAAGAGACTACAAATTGCATTTTACTTCGGAGCCATGACAGACCCGCACCGTTCACATGATCAACTTCGCTTTGTCGCCACACGAGCAACCGGGACGCCGCTATCGCGCTTCATAAAAGGGATCGACATAGGCAACCGGTTCACCGAAGCCGGTGCGTACATAACCTGCGACGCTGTTGCGCCTTTCACCCATTGTCCAGGAGAAGCCAACATGGCTGCTGCATCTCTGTCCCTGCCCGAAGTCTACGAACGCCCCACATCCATTCCAATTTTCGACGGGTACGCCGAGCTCGAAGCCAACGCACCCTCTCACCATGAAATCTCAGGCGCGCACAAGCACTACATGCCCTTCGGCGCGGAAGTTCAGCCTGACGGCAGCGTCCGTTTTCACCTCTACGGCCCCGCGGCAGCATCCGTGCAGCTTGTCCTCGAAGATCGCGACAATCCGCTCGCGATGCAGCGTACTCCTCGCGGTTGGCACATCCTCACCACGCGCGAAGCCTCCATCGGCTCGCGTTACACGTTCCAGCTTCCGGATGGTCTTCGCGTTCCCGACCCAGCTTCGCGCTTTCAACCTGAGGACGTCCATGGTCCCAGCGAAGTCATCGCACCCGGCTCCTGGTTCTGGACGGATGGCGACTGGCACGGGCGCCCGTGGGAGCAAACTGTTCTTTATGAGCTGCACATCGGCACCTTTACCCCCGAAGGCACCTTCCTTGCCGCTATCGGCAAACTCGACCACCTGACATCGCTGGGCGTCACGGCCATCGAAATCATGCCGGTCGCCGACTTTCCCGGCAAGCGAGGCTGGGGGTACGACGGTGTCCTGCTCTACGCGCCGGAAAGCTCCTACGGGCGTCCCGAGGACCTCAAGGCCCTCGTCGAAGCTGCCCACGCTCGCGGTCTCAGCGTCATCCTGGACGTCGTCTACAACCACTTCGGCCCGGACGGGAACTACATACAGACGTACTTCCCGGACCTGCTCACCGACCATCACAAGACCAACTGGGGCGACGCCGTGAACTTCGACGGCCACAACAATCTCGGCACCCGCGAGTTTGTCATCCACAACGCTCTCTACTGGCTGCAGGAGTTCCACATGGACGGCCTGCGCCTCGACGCCGTTCACGCCATCCTCGACGAAAGCCCGCGCCACGTCCTGTATGAGCTTGCCGACCGCGCCCGTGCCGCCATCACTGACCGCCCGGTCCATCTCATTCTTGAAAACGAGAAGAATCAGGCCTGCCGTCTCGAACGCGACGCAGACCGTCAGCCAATCCACTACACCGCGCAGTGGAATGACGACATCCACCACGTCCTCCACACCGCCGGCACGCATGAAGATGGCGGCTACTACAAGGAATACGAAGGTGAAGCTGGACTTCTGGGCAAAGCCCTTGCTCAGGGCTTTGCGCTTCAGGGTCAGTGCACGGCTGACGGAGGCAACAAGAAGGGCGAACCTTGCTCTCACCTCCCGCCCACGGCCTTCATCAGCTTTCTCCAGAACCACGACCAGATCGGCAATCGAGCCTTGGGCGAACGCATCAACGCCATCGTCGATCCGCACGTAGTTCGTTCCCTTGCCGCGACGTATCTCCTGCTGCCGCAGATCCCCATGCTCTTCATGGGAGAGGAGTGGTGCGCCACCCAGCCATTCCCGTACTTCGTGGACATGAAAGGCGAACTGGGTGACAAAATCCGCGAAGGCCGCCGCAACGAGTTCAGCAAGTTCCCGGAATTCGCCGACCCTGCCCAGCGCGAGAAGATACCGGACCCAGTGGCCGAAAGCACGTTCCTCTCCGCCAAGCTTGATTGGAACGAACTCGAAAATCCAAAGCAGGCTGAGTGGTTGGACTGGTACCGCCGCATCATCCAGCAGCGTCACCAGCAGATCGTTCCACTCATCCCTCACATCGCTTCCGATGCCGGCAGCTACACCGTCCTCGGCCCAGCCGCTGTCTGCGTGCGCTGGCAACTCGACGGCGGCAACCATCTGCAACTGGCGCTCAACCTCTGCGACAAACCGGCGGACGGCTTTTCCGCGCTGGCCGTCGGCAGAAGCGTTTGGACCGAAGGTCCCGAACCCGAAGGCGATACCCTCGGCCCGTGGAGCGTCCGCTGGTCGCTTGTGTAACTCGTTAACCAGGCAGGCAGCGTCCGACTTGTTAGCCGAAGTGAGAACTGCTTATTTGCATAGAAGAAAGCCTCCGCAAGCGGAGGCTTTCCTGTTGTTCGTTTCCTTGCAGCGCTTACGCCGAAGCCGGAGCTGGTGTGTACTCGTTGACCGGAATCCCCAATGTGTCCACCCAGGGATCGATCACGATCTTGGTCACGGCATCTTCTTTATCGCGCCAGATCCTGTACATCTCCGGTGCCTCTTCGATCCCAATGCGGTGCGAGATCAGGAAGCTCGGATCGATCTTCTTCTCCTCAATCGATTGCAGCAGCGGCTTGAGGTACTTGTGCATGTGGGTCTGGCCCATCGCCATCTTGATGCCTTTGCCAAACGCCGCGCCGAAGTTCACTTTGTCCAGCACGCCACCGTAGACGCCTGGGATGGAGAACGTGCCTCCCTTGCGAATCGCCTGGAATGCCTGCCGCAGCACATAGGGTCGATCCGTCTCGAGCATCAGCGTCTGTTTGATCTTGTCGTAGACGCCCATCGCATCCGCGCCGTGCGCTTCCATGCCGACGGCGTCGATGCACACATCCGGCCCGATACCTCCCGAAAGATCACGCAACGCCTCCACCACGCTCACATCGTCCGCGGTGTAATCGATCGTGATGGCGCCGCAGTACTCGCGAGCGAGCTTCAGCCGCTCCGGAAACCGGTCGATCACAATCACCTTGCCCGCTCCCAGCATGTAGGCCGAAGCCGCGGCAAAGAGGCCCACAGGACCCGCGCCCCAGATCGCTACAACATCACCCGGCTGAATATTTCCATTCTCCGCGCCCATGTAGCCCGTGGGATAGATATCGGAAAGAAACAGCACCTTCTCATCCGGTAGGTCCGATTCGATCTTGATCGGACCCACATCCGCGAACGGCACGCGTGCATACTGTGCCTGCCCTCCCGCATAGCCGCCATAGATATGCGAGTACCCAAACAGCGCCGAGCCCGAGTAGCCATACATCGACTCTGCTACCTGTGCATTCGGATTCGTGTTGTCGCAAAGCGACCATAGGTCCTTGTGGCAGAACAGGCAGTTGCCGCACGCGATGGTGAAGGGGACCACCACACGGTCGCCGCGCTGCAAGTTCTTCACCGCCGGCCCAACTTCTTCCACTATCCCCATGAACTCATGGCCCAGAATATCTCCGGCCTCCATCGTGGGAATCAGCCCGTCATACAGGTGAATATCCGACCCGCAGATTGCAGTCTTCGTGACCTTGATGACGCAATCCTGCGGATTGATGATCTTGGGATCGGGAACACTCTCCACACCGATCTTCTTAGCGCCTTGCCAGGTAACAGCCTTCATAAAACTCCTAACGTTAGGTAGCGGAACAGGGGGGCGGACTTGGCCCACAAAGCGAATCAATGCACGGCGTGTCTTCTGGACCCTAAGCCCTGGGCCCTACACCCTCGCTTTACTTGTCGCTTGTTCCCGGGGGAGTCGGATTATGCTCGCCATACAGCCTTGCCTTCAGGCTGCCGGTGAAACCGCGCTTGCCATTCGGCTGGCCCACCACAGACGGAATCTCGCCAGCCTCTACTAGCTGCTTGAAGTGACGGAGATCCTCAATCACGATCTGCCGTGGTGTACGCTTCGCCAGCCCAGCCGCGATGTTCCCCAGCATCCCGCCCGGAACGCCCATGCGCTCCTGCAGCGTCACGCGGGTACCACGGCCATTTTCGCTCGGCTCGAACAAGACCTCGCCAGATTCCAGAACGCCTTCCGTAACGGACTTCCAGGAGATCTTCCGTCCCGGCACATCTTCCACAATCTCGGAGTCAAACTCGACGCGCTTTCCTTCTGGTTCATCGGGATTGCCGAACACCCAATGACTAACCCTCGGCGTAACCTCGGTTACAGACACCACATACTCCTGCCAACGAGGAGCAAGTTCCAGTTTGCGCCAAAGGTCGTACAGAAACTTAGGGTCGGCGCCGATGGTCTGAACGGCATGCGCTCGTACCACTCCACTCTTCACATCTTGCGCAAGCGGAGAGTACACAGCACCTTTTCCCTGGCCGGCAGGGAAGGGTGGCATTGGATTTTCAGTGGGATGCAGCACTTCAGGCATAGACGCCTCCGTCAGGAATTGCGCGGCTCGACGTTCACAGCCCTACGCTTCTGATCCCTAGGATGGCCAATTCTGCCAGCGAGTGGCTTAGGAGGGAACTGCGTCCAACTCGGCCGGCCGCGCGGCCAGCGCAGCCTCGATCCCGGAGTTCACCTCAGCCCGGGCCAACTCTGCAGCCACGCGAACGCCGTTCATGATCGCGCGCTCGTTCGACGATCCATGCCCCACGATCACGGCCCCGCGCACGCCGAGCAGCGGAGCTCCGCCGTACTCGGTGTAATCCAGCCGTTTCTTCAGCACGGTAAACGCCTTGCGAGAAAGCAGGGCGCCGACCTGCGAAGTCACCGTGCTCTTCAGCGACTCGCGCAGGATCGAGGTCAGCATCTTCGCCGTGCCCTCAGCTCCCTTCAGCACGCAGTTGCCAACAAACCCGTCGCACACGATCACATCGGCACTGCCGTTGAACACATCGCGTGCTTCCACGTTGCCGAGAAAGTTGATCGGCAACTGCCGTAGCAGCGGCAGTGTGTCCTTGGTGAGCGTGTTGCCCTTGGAGTCTTCCTCGCCGATGGACAGCAGCCCAACCCGCGGTGATGCCACGCCCAGCACGTTCTTCGCATACATGTGTCCCATGTACGCAAACTGCACCAGGTTCTCGGGGTCGGAGTCCACGTTCGCGCCTACGTCCAGCAGCAGACAAGGCCTCCCCGTCGAGGTAGGGAAGATTGTCGCTAGCGCCGGCCGGTCCACACCGGCAAGCGATCCCAGCACCATCTTGGCCGTAGCCATCGCCGCGCCGGTATTGCCGGCGGTAATGAACCCGCCCACCTTACCCTCGCGAACCATCTTCAGGCCCACGCGCATGGAGCTGTCCCGCTTCGCCCGAACGGCCTGCGCGGCCTTATCGTCCATGCTGATCCACTCGCTGGCCTGCTGGATAAAGATCGGCAGCCGGTCGTGCTTGCCGCCGCCAAGGCGGCTTCCGCCGCTGGCCTTCAGGCACTCACGCAGCTTCGGGCGCAGAATCTCTTCCGGCCCAACCAGGTGAACGCGCACATCCAGAGTCTTCGCGGCCAGGATGGCTCCGCGAATCTCTGGATCGGGGGCCTTGTCGGACCCCATGGCGTCAAGAGCAATGTCGACCGGCATGAGTGCTTGGTCTCGAAACTGTGAGCTTACTCAGCGGTAGCGGCCGCAACAACCTCACGGCCCTTGTACTGACCGCACTTCTTGCAGACGCGGTGCGGAAGCTTCTTTTCACCGCAGTTCGGGCAATTGGAAACACCGGTGGGGACCAGGAAGTCGTGGCTGCGGCGCTTGGCGGTACGCTGCTTGGAGTGGCGGCGCTTTGGGTTAGGCATGGTAGTTCCTCTCGAGGCAGCCGAAAGGCCAGAGGCTCAGGCGGCGGCATAATTCAAACTAGTACAAAATCTGGTACAAACTCTTGCGGCAATCCGGCGAGGAAGGCTCAGGTCCGTGGCGCAGCAAGACCGGCCAACGCATTCCAGCGCGGGTCGGAATGGCGGTCGTCGCAGCTACAGGGTGTCTGGTTGCGATCGGCGCCGCAGTGCGGGCACAGGCCTTTGCAATCCTGCCGGCAGAGGACACGTCCGGGTAAGGCCAGCAGCACCTGTTCACGGACGGCATCTTCCAGGGGAAGGCCGCTCACTTCATAATAACCGATTTCCGTCTCATCTTCCGTAATCGCATGCTCCCCGCCCGAGGCGTCCGCCCCCACAGGCCGGAAAATCAGGTCGAAACCCGCATCCACAGGCTGCTCCACGGGTTCCAGGCACCGGGCGCACAGCAGTTCGAACCGTCCTTCTACCCGCGCCCGCAGACGAATGTCTTCCACATGCTCGCGCGGTCCGCGATGCTCCACCAGCAACTCCGCCTGTCCGGAAACCGTGAGCGGTCCCTTTTGGAGAACATCCGGCGTGTACTCGATGGCCCCTTCCGGGATCTGCTGATCCAGAATCAGGGGCTCGTCGACGAGAAGCATGGGGGTAATCAGCATGGCCTTGTCTCTATTTTCTCACGTCAGCCAAAGGAACATCGGCTCGCTGCCCGACGTATGGCATCGTCACAGATCTCTTCACGCCCTTGGAGTTCCGATGCGCTTGTTCCTAGTTCCCGCCGCTGCTGCCTGCCCTTGCTCTGATCCGCCGCCAGCCAGACTCCAGAAGATTCACTCGCGCGGCACCCCGCTCGAAGGCATGCCACCAGGCCCTCCGAGCCCGCCTGGGTCACGCGCTCCAGACTCCTTCGCGAACCGTGCGCTTCTTGCTATCTCGCATCAAGTTCAGCCCCGAGGCCGGCTCGCAGGAAGGTCTCTCCCAGTACGACACCGAGATCGGCTAAACCCACCCTCGCGCAGGATCTCGACCCAGCGCAGGGAAGAAGAAGCCTACACAGAGAAGCTTGTCGCCGCGCAGAAGGTCGAGAAGGACCAGCGTGTCGCCACAGGATCTCCAGATCATGATCGATCACGGAGCACCTCGAGCTTCACTGCCAGCAGGACTTCAGCATGAAGCGCCGCGTTCGCGGTTCATTCAACGCCTCGGAGTACGTCGTACCGGGGCCTGGAGCCTTTGCTCGACGACCAGGTGCACGCAGTCGCGCCGCGAAGCCGCCATCGTTCGCCTCAGGAAATACACCGGCCAGGCCCCCGGGTATCAGCCCATCACCGATCAGCTCATCGTCCGCATGAAAGAGCAGATGGCCAAGCCGGGTCATCTACCCCACCAAGAGCCAGATGGAAACCCAACTCGCTCGCAACGCCGCCATCGTCGACGGCATCGGTGACGCTCTTCGACCAAGTACAAGCTCACCGGCTGGGAGCCGAGCTACGTCCGCGCTCGAGAAGCAGCTAACCGACTACGACGCCTGTAGCTCAGCGCGCCAACGTGCTGCCTAAGGCCCGCACAGACTTCCGCCTCACCCCGGAAGAGTACGCTCTCAACTCTCGAGGCTTACGGCATCGACATTCCCCCCGCACCAGATCGCTTCCATGGCGCTAAGTGTCCGCATTCACGGACATTCAGGCGCAGATGCAGCCGCTGGCCGCCCAGATCGCGAAAGATCACGGCTGGTCCTCCACTGACTACCGCGACGTCATCCGATGCAGCTCAAGAAGCAGCAGATCACCGGCGAAGCCATCCTGCCGATTCTACGAAAACCGTCAGCTGCACGAGATCGAAAAGATAGCATCGTCGCGCAGCAGCTAGTCACCCTGCCCGACCGTCCCGCGATCATCCGTCTTCGGTACCCCTGCCGAAAGTGCCCAGCAGCCGGCCCCGCACATGGTGCCGCCGCCGTTCCTGCACAACACCGGCCAGCGCGGTGTCTTCGTCCTCCCGCTCACCGCGCCCGCCGGTCCCGGCAGCTCCCAGTCCGCCAAGGTAGACGACTACACCTTCGACGCCGCCAGTTGGACGCTCATCGCGCATGAGGCCCGTCCCGGCCACGAACTCCAGTTCGACTCCATGGTCGAGCAGGGTGTTTCGCTCGCCCGCGCCCTCTTCGCCTTCAACTCCACCAACGCCGAAGGCTGGGGCCTCTATTCGGAGTACATCACGCTGCCCTACATGCCGAAGGAAGGACAGCTCATCAGTCTCCAGTTTCGCCTTCTCCGCGCCGCCCGGGCCTTCCTCGACCCCGAGCTCCAGGCCGGCAAGCTCCAGCCCGCTGATGCCATGAAGAGTCCTCACCCAGGACGTCTGTTTCTCCGTCCCCTTCGCCAATCAGGAAGTCGAGCGCTACACCTTCCGCATGCCCGGTCAGGCCAACAGCTACTTCTACGGCTACACCCGTCTGCTCCAGCTCCGCAAGGAAACCGAAACCGCCCTCGGTCCGAAGTTCAGTGCCCTCCGCTTCCACGACTTCCTGCTCTCCCAGGGCCTGCTCCCACCCAGCCTTATGAAGAAAGCCGTTGAAGACGATTTCATTCCCGCGGAAAAGGCTCGCTAGCGATCATGGAACCTCTGCATGCACGCCCGCGTACTACCTGAGGAAGTCGGCGCTCGAACCCGCGCCAAGGAGAATTGTGTGAACATCTCTGCTCGTCACTCGATCGCCATCCTCAGCCTTGCCGGTCTCATGCTCTGCGGCTGCAACGTGGAAACCCACAATGACGGCAAGAACGATAACGTGTCCATCGGCACTCCGTTCGGCTCCATGCACGTAAAAACCAACGACAACGTGGACAACGCCGCCATCGGCATTACCCAGTACCCCGGCTCCGTCCCCGCGCACGATAAGGACAGCGATAAGGACAAGGACTCCGCCGACGTCAACATGAGCTTCGGCAGCTTCCATCTTTCTGTCAAGGCCGCCAGCTACCAGACCCACGACTCGCAGGACAAGGTTCTCGCCTTCTATCGCAACGACCTCAAGCGCTACGGCGATGTCATCCAGTGCAATGACAGCACCTCCGTCGGCAAGCCTGACCGCACGTCGCAGGGCCTGACCTGCGATGACGACAACGGTTCAAAGCATGGCCGCACACATACGGGTTCCGGCCTTGAACTCCGCACCGGCTCGCAGCAGCGCCAGCACATCGTTTCTGTCGAAAATCGTGACGGTGGTACCCGCATCGGCCTCGTCGCGTTGGAGCTTCCCTTGCAGATCCACTCGCACGACAACAAGGATCCCGAGTAGCCTGCGCAGCGTAGATATCCGTCGGGTGCCCATCCGTGACAGCTTCACCGTCACGGGTGGGCTCCGCCGGACGGCAGTCGACATCCTTTGACTGCCATCACCCCTTGTCCGCACACAGCCAACCGCGTAGCGTCAACAGTAGTGACTCCGGACTCCTGCCAAACCTGCGGCGCGCTTCTTCCTATCCCTGACGACGCCTCTGTGCCCCGCTGCGCCGAGTGCGGTGCTCCGCAGGTACGCATCTCTCAGGACATCCTTGCCGAAGCTGCAGCCCAGCGCGAGCAGTATGACGCAGCAGTCTCCCGCGGAAACTCCCCAGATCGTCCCTCGGGCGACATCAAGTGGAAGCGCGCCATCGCCCTGAGCGCAGCCGTGGCCAGTGGCGCCGTTCTCCTCTGCGCCGTCATCCCACCGCTGGTCGTCGTGGCGTGGGTCGTCCCGATCCCCGTCCTGCTCATCTACCGTGCCCGGTTTCCCCGTGCCGCGCTCACCGGCCTCATCGGAGCCCGTATCGGCGCGCTGCTCGGCTTCTTCTGCAGCGCTGGTGCGGCCCTCCTCGGCACCGCCTACATGCTCGTTCAGCGATACGGTCTCCACCGCATGGCGGGGTTCGACACTCTCTACACAACCGCCCTCGCCACTGCTCAGAAGCAGGCCCTTGCCCAGGGTGGCCCGTCCGTAACCGAGCAGGCCGCCGCCTTCGCTACCCCGGAGTTCCGCGCCGGCCTCATGCTCGTGGGCATGCTGCTCGCTGCCATCATCTTCACCATGCTCTGCACCGCCTGCGGAGCCCTGTCCGCTGCCCTGCAACGCCAGCATCAGGTCGACCGTGCGGCATAAAGCCCGCGCTACCGCCCTTCCTGCAACACGCTTCAGCTAAAATCAGGCCCATCATGAGTGACAACACCGATTTCACGACGCCCGCCTCAGCCGCCCCGATGTCCTCAAGCCGCCCTCCAAAGCTGCGCGAAAAGGGCCGCCTCATGTCCGGCTCTGAAATCGAGCGCACCCTCGTCCGCTTGGCTCACGAAATCGTCGAGCGCAACAACGGCGCCACCAACCTCGGCCTCATCGGCATCAAGCGCCGCGGCGTGCCGCTCGCCCAGCGCATCGGCAAGCTCGTCTCCGAGATCGAAAAGCACCCCGTCGATACCGGCGTCCTCGACATCAGCTTCTACCGCGACGACCTCACCACCCGCGACATCCGCCCCGTCGTCGAAAAGGGAGACATCGGCTTCGACGTCGACGGCCGCGACATCATCCTCATGGACGATGTGCTCTACACCGGCCGCACCATCCGTGCCGCTCTCGACGCCCTCTTCGACCACGGCCGCCCCAAGAGCGTCCAGCTTCTGGTCCTCATTGACCGCGGCCACCGCGAGCTTCCCATCGAAGCCAAGTTCATCGGCCGCATCGTCCCCACCTCGCGCCGCGAAATCATCGAAGTCAAGCTCCGCGAAATCGACGGCGACGAACAGGTCATCCTGGTAGAACTCGTCGAAGGCTAAAGCTGCGCAAGAGGAAGTCGGCTTTTCTCGTCTGGTTTATCGTAAGGAATCCGGCCACGAAGCAGAACGGTAGGTCACGGCTTCAGCCGTGACATCAGAAGCCGCAGCGATGGAAGCGGCTTTAGCCACTGAGGGCGCGCTTCCCGGATGCATCATCGCATCATTGGGAGCCGCTATGAGCACGAGCACCGCCATTTCCGCCGACGCCGCCGAGAGCCTTCCGCTCTCCACACCCCCGCCCCCCGAGCCCATGAGCATGAAGGCGGTGCTCGGCATCGCGCCCCTGCGCCGCCTCTGGTACGCACAGATCGTCTCCACCTTCGGTGACTTCATCGCGCTCTTCGCGGTGATGAATCTCATGACCTTCGCGCTCAGGGCCACCCCGCAGCAGATCACCGGCGTGCAGATCGCCTACATGCTGCCCATCGCGGTCCTCGGCCCGATCGCCGGTGTCTTCGTCGATCGCTGGCCGCTCAAGCCCACCCTCGTCTCCAGCGATATCGTTCGCGCCGCGCTCTGCCTCTTTCTCATCTTCTGCCACAGCGTCTGGGGCTTCTATCTGTCGCTGGCTGCTATCAGTATCGTGTCCAGCGTCTTCGGTCCCGCCCAGCAGGTCGCCGTGCGCTCTGCCGTCCCTCTCCACGGCATCCGCTCCGCGCAGACCCTCATGCAGCAGGTCATGTTCGTCATGCGCATCATCGGCGCTCCGCTTGCCGCGCTGCTCGTCAAGTTCACGCCCAAGAGCTGCTTCATCGTCGACTCCGTCAGCTTCATTGCCTCGGCCGGCCTCATCTTCTCCGTCGCGCTCGTGAAGTTGTCTGCTCCCGCGGCTGCTCCAGCAACAGCGGCGCAGGTCGAGTCCGGCATCCGCCAAGGTCTGGGCTGACCTCCCGCGCGGGAGCGGTCTTCATCCTTCATCACGCCGCGCTGCTTTTCGTGATCACCGCGATGGCCGCCGGCATGTTCGTCCTCGGCTGCTTCGCCCCGCTCATCGCGGTCTACGTCCGAGACATCCTCCACGCCTCCACCGGAACCTTCGGCATCACCAGCGCCATGATCGGTATCGGCATGCTATCCGGCATGAACATCCTCACCACGGTAGCCAAGAAGGTTCGCAACACCACCCTCGTCTACTGCGGCCTCGCCGGCATCGCCGTCGGCACGCTCATTCTGGCTTTCCTGCCGTACCTCGGCGCGGCCATTCCGGGCCTTCTCATTATTGGCTTCTCGCTGGGAGGTATTATCGTCCCCTCCCAAACCCTCATCACGCAGGAAACCCCACAGAACATGCTTGGCCGCGTAGGCTCCACGGTCATGTCCACCATCTTCTCCGCGCAGATCGTCGGTCTGCTCCTCAGCGGCGTCCTTGCCGACTACATCAGCGTCCGCAAGGTCTTTGCCCTCTGCGCCGTCATGCTCGTCTTCCTGGTCATCGCCGGCAAGCTCTGGATGGAACCGAAAAGCAGTGAGTAGTGATTAGTGAGTAGTGATGAGCAAAATCCGGACGCTCCTCAACCTACTTGAAGCAATCCAACCGCACTAACCACTAACCACTAACCACTAACCACTAACCACTAACCACTAACCACTAACCACTAACCACTAACCACTAACCACTTACCACTTACTTCGGCTGCGGCTTCCCCTGCGGTTGAGCCTGAGGAGCCGGCGACGGCCGGGGCGCTGCCTGCGGCTGCGGAGCCGGATGCGGGAACGCTTCGCGCTGTTGCGGAGGCCCTGCTGGCCGATTCTGCTGCAGGTTGTTCAGCTGCTGCGGAGCCAGCGGCCGGCCCGGATCGTTCCTCTCCATCACCTGCCGTTGCTGGTCAAAGCTGGGCCGAGGCTGTGGTGGTTCCGCCCGGTTGTACAGTGGCCGTTCCGGCGCACTCTGCACCGCTGGTGGCTGCTCGCCACCCTGCGCAACGCCATTCACTGGCCCACGCGGCGGCCCAACTGGCCCGTGGAAGCCCGGGTTACCCTGCTGGCCTGGCTGCTGAGTCTGCACGCCCTGCACAGGGGCAGGGGCCGGTGCAGGAGCCGAAGTGTTCCCCGGCTGCCGGATCACCCCAGGCTGCGATCCCGAAGGAGTGGGCGTTCCACCCGGAGCCTGCGGCCGCCCGGCGCTCTGGTTGCCGCTCTGCCCGGCGGTCTGCCCCGAACCCTGCGCCGGAGCCTGCCCGAAACCCTGTCCCTGGCGCTGCCCGCCATTTTGCCCTTGCCCCTGCCCGTTGTTGCCTTGTCCATTGCCGGCCGTAGGAGCCGGCTGCTGCACCGGTCCCGGCTGGAAAGTCCCTCGCTGCGGCCCAACAGGCCCGTGGTACCCAGGGTTCTCACCGCCAGCTGCATTCCCTTGCTGCGCCTGGTCACCCTGCCCGCGCTGATAACCAGCGTTGCCCTGGCTGCCCTGCCGCTCCATCGGCGCACCCTGCGGCTGCTGCCCGCTGCGTCCGTAGCCTCCGCCCAACTCCGTTCGTAGCTGTGGCCGCTGCATCTGCGGAGGCAGCGCCCGAGCCGGTCCCGGAGCCACCATCGACCGTGTCGGCGACACCATCGGATGCGGGATCACCGGAGCTCCTGAAAACTGGTTCGCATCCACCCGCAGAGCCGCGCCCTGCACTGGCCGGCCTGCCGCAAACGTCGCCTGCGGCACCGCCACCGTCGCCACCCGCCGGTTCACATACTGCCGGTCAGGATCGGCATGGAACGGGGTCGCCCCGCGCCCAGCCCACTGCATCCGCACCTCGTTTACGTTGCGGTTGTAAATATTGCTCACGTTCACCCGCGTCACATAGCGATCGCTCGTGTGGTACCAGGGCTGGTACGGCTCACGAGGCCCCAGCGGAAACCACGCTGCCACGCCGCCGCCCGGCGCGCGATCGAATCCCTGCCGCGCCGCAAAGTCCGGTCCACCCACAAACACCACCAGCGCCGGAGAGTAGACCGGGCGCACCACGCGCGGCCCTGGAATCCATCCCCAGCGTCCGCCGAACTGCCCCCAGCGACCGTAGTGGAACGGCGCAAAGCCCCACGGCTCACCCTCGATCCACGTCCATCCCCATGGAGCCACCCACGCCCAGTGTCCAAACCGGTACGGCTGCCACCCTACGGCCACGCCGCGCGGAAACCACACCGGCCCATTGTCCGGATCGGCGCTCCAGTCGCCGTAGTTGCCCAGGTCCTGCGCACCGATCGTGCCCGGATCCACGTAGCTGTTCTCGGCAGCCATCGCGGCCTCAAACGCGCCATCCTGCCCGGCTGAAAACCCGTCCAGCCCGTCCTGCCGCGGCCCGCGTACATCCCGCGCACTCACCGGCCCCTCGCCCGTAATTTGCAACGTTTCACCCGGCCGAAGCTGTTGCTGAAATCCCTCGGCATCCACCTGTGCCGAGCCGGAAATTAGCGTAAACACAGTGACATTGTTCTGCGGATACACATCCACGCGGAGGTCGCCCGGTGCCAGCACCGTTACCGCCGCATTCGGCGTATCCAACTCCGTCGTCGTGCCTTGATCCAGCCCAAACGCTCGCAGGTGCACACTGCCCTGTGCCATGCCGAACTGGGCCAGCGTATCCGTCAGCCCGGTCACCGTGAAGTCCGTTTGCTGCCCCATCCGCACGGCGATCTGCCCAATCTGCAGCTCCGCCAGGGCTCCCGAATCCACCCAAAGCCGGTCGCCCGTGGTCAGCGGATAGTTCACCTCGGCTGGCGAAAAGTCCTGCACACTCGCCGGCTGCAGGCTGACGTTGCCCTGCGTCACGCTCAGCCGAGCCACGCGCGATGGTGGGTCCTGCTGCGGATCCCCATACGCCTGTCCACCCTGCACCTGCGCGTTCGGGTCCGGCTGTTGTGGATAGTTCGGATACCCCTGCGCACCTGCGGCAGCCGTAGCGGTCAAAGCAAACAATGCCGCAGCTAGCCAGTGACTGGAAAAGAGGGAAGAGCTGGGGCGGCCGGGAACAACGGCGTGCGAAATCATGGTGCGTCTCCTGAGCGTCCGCGTCGCGAATGCCGCAGCGTTGAGGCGCTGTCGAGTGTAAACCCGCAAGCCCACAACAGTTTCACTCCGTCGTAGGGCGATCAAGCCAGAAGCGCAACTGGATCGCGCCCCACACGGCCCTCTAGCCGCAGACAGAATTCGTAACTCTAAGACTCAAACATGCGGATGGCCGCTACTCCAGCCGCTCCCGCGTTGAGGCACGCTGCTACGTTCTCCGCCGTCACCCCGCCCAGAGCCAGTACCGGCAAATCCCCCGTTTCGTGCGCAGCCCGTGCCAGCATTTCCAGCCCGCTGCCCTCCGCAACCGCCGTCCTGCCAACCACCTTCTCGAACACCGGCCCAAACAGGACCAGGTCCACGCCCATCTCTCTGGCCCTGCTTACATCCGCGAGACTGTGGCACGAAATACTCACCACCGGCTTCGCCACTCCAGCCGCGGCAAACACCGCACATACCTGCTTGGCAGTAAGCTCACCAACCGCCGCGGTCAAATGAACCCCATCCGCCCCGGCAGCCACCGCAATATCTGCGCACGAGTTCACCAGCAGCCGCGTCTGCCCGCCCGCCTCCCCTCGGGCCGCCAGAAACTCCTCTGCCAGCCGAAACACTTCGCCCGCGGCAAGTCCCTTCTCGCGGAGTTGCACGAAATCAACGCCGTCACGAACCCACCGCCATGCGCTCTCACGGCACGTCGCCAGCCGTGCTTCCGGGTCTGCCGTCCCCCGGCTCCAATCTGTAATCGCATAGCGAAGCATCTCTCCCGGAGACTACCGCAACCCGTCTTACACAAACGTTTGCTCTCCTGAAACCTCCGTAGCCGTATGATGTACAGGGCAACAGGCGTTGACGCCGGGTTGCCGCTGCGTCGAATCGACTGAAAGTCGCGCCCTGTCCAATAGCAGGAAGAGGAGTTCGCCGAGAGTATGGGTGCTTTGTACGACCTGATCGTGATCGGCTCTGGTCCCGCGGGCCAGCGCGCCGCCATTTACGGTGCCAAGCTGGGAAAAAAAGTGGCTGTCGTGGAATCGCGCGAGGTGGTCGGAGGTGCCTGCATCAACACCGGCACCATCCCCTCCAAGACCATGCGGGAAGCCGTGCTGCATCTCTCCGGCTACAATTACAAGTCCATTTACGGCATGAACTACCGGGTCAAGGAACGCATCACCATGGCCGACCTTGCCTTCCGCGTTCAGCACGTCATCAAGACCGAGATCGACGTCACGGAAGCCCAGCTCTCCCGCAACAATGTCGAGATGCTTACCGGCGTTGCCAGCTTTGAAGACGCCACCCACGTCAAGGTCACCAACTCGCGCGGCTCCTCCGTTTACGAGGGCAAAAACGTCCTCATCGCCACCGGCACAAAGCCTGCCAGTTCATCCAAGGTTCCCATCAACGGCGCCACCATCATCAACTCTGACCAGGTGATGAGCCTGCCCACCCTGCCCAAGACCATGATTATCGTTGGCGGCGGCGTCATCGGTGTGGAGTACTGTTGCATGTTTGCCGCCCTCGGCGTGCGCGTCACCCTGATCGAGCGCCGGCCCCGCCTGCTCGAGTTCGCCGACCAGGAAATCATTGAGGCTCTCAGCTACCACCTTCGCGATGCGCGCGTCACCATGCGCCTCAATGAAGAAGTGGAATCGGTGGAAGAAACCGAGACCGGTGGAGTCGTCGCCAATCTTGAAAGCAAGAAGAAGGTTTCAGGTGACGCGCTGCTCTATGCCGTCGGCCGTCAGGGCAACGTGGACGAGTTGAATCTTGCCAATGCCGGTGTTGAAGCCGACAACCGCGGCCGCATCCCGGTCGATAAGGACTTTCGCACCCGCACCAGGGAAGTCTTTGCCGTAGGCGACGTCATCGGCTTCCCCTCGCTCGCTTCCGTCAGCATGGAGCAGGGCCGCATAGCCGCCGCCCGCGCTTTCGGAGACACCAGCATCGTCTCCAACCCCAGCTTCTACCCCTACGGCATCTACACCATCCCGGAGATCAGCTTCATCGGCAAGACGGAAGAGCAGCTCACCGAGGAAGACGTGCCCTACGAGGTCGGCGTCGCCTACTACCGTGAGATCGCTCGCGGCCAGATCCGCGGCGACACCACCGGACGCCTAAAGCTCATCTTCCATCGCGAAACCCATGCCATCCTCGGCGTGCACATCATCGGCGAAGGCGCCAGCGAGCTCCTCCACATCGGCCAGGCCGTGATGGCGCTCGGCGGTACGCTCGATTACTTTGTGGAAACGGTCTTCAACTATCCCACGCTTGCCGAGTGCTATAAGGTCGCGGCCTTCAACGGTCTCAACCGCGTCGCAAAATTTGACTAGTTTGACTAGTTTGCTATCGCCTGGCTGAGTCGCAGCCCATTCGGCAGGCATCTTCCTACCGGCGGCGTTCGCCTCGTAATTCCCGTTTTGATGACTTCAGTGTTAATAAGGTTGACGTTCGTCCCCCCGGACGTCTACTTTCACAAAACCCGCGGTTCGGCCTCCGAACCGTGAGCCTGCTCGAAGACGCGATCGAGAAGACCAAGGAGCATCGGCCCATGAGTGAAGCAGGCACGACACCCCCAGCGACTGCGGCGAGCACGATGATGGTCGGCCTCATCATGGCCGAGCGTCTCTTCGCTGGCCTTATGGTTGACCGCAAACTTTCCGGAGAACTGCTCAGCTTTCCCGAAGGAGTTAGCCCGGACAACGGGGAGGGAGACGATTCGCTCGTCGAGCTCCCGTCCGATGGCCTCGTGGAGGCGGTTTGTGAACTGGTGCTGCGCTCCGCGAAAGGGCATGAGGGCGAACTGTCCATCGTCGGAATCGCTTTGCCCGGCCTCATCCGCAACGGGGTTGTCGAAGAGGCTCCAAACCTTCCTCAGTTGAAGGGCTGCCGCATTGCTGAGCTGCTGACCAGCGGCCTTCGCACCCGCGGAATCCAGGCTCCCGTGCGCATTGTCAATGACGCAGACGCGATGGCCGGAGGGTTGGCCTCCAACCACGGAAAGCTTGATCGCCTCATCCGCGTCTGGACGCTCGGCACCGGCATCGGCTACGGCCAATATCCCTTCAGTGAAGGTGTCTGGGAAGGTGGCCACGGAGTTGTCACGCTGGACGACAAGGAAAACTACTGCGGCTGCGGAGGCCGCGGCCATCTGGAAGGCATCATGGGACACCGCGCCATGCGTCTGCGCTTTCTGGACATGGAGCCTGAGGAAGTTTTCGCCGCCGCCAACCAGCGCAACCCTGACCCCCGCTGCCTGGAGTTCAAGCAGCTCTGGCACAAGGCTCTCGCCGCCGCCACCGCCACCAGCATCCATCAGGGAGGCGCCGGCAAATTCTACCTCACCGGCTACAACGTCCGCTTCCTGGACATGAACATGCTCGATGACTATCTCCACCAGATGGTCAAGATGAGCCCGCTGCAGGGCTACTCCTTGGAAATAGTCTCCGACGACCAGACCACACGCGTCATCGGCGCCGCCGTAGCCGCCGAAAGCGGTTTGAGCCAGTAAAATAATAGCGGAACCCCTGCGATGGATAAGACGATCCGCAAAAACCCTGATCCAGAAGAGCTTCAAGACGAGGTGTACCGCTATTGGGCAAGCCGGCCAATTGGCGAGCGTATGCTTGCCACTTGGGAACATAGCGTTATGCTCTACCGCATGAAGGGGATCGATATTGCTACCACGCGACCTTCAAGAGCTGTTGTTCGTTTTGAACGCCCACAACGTTAGGTACCTTGTGATCGGCGGTTACGCTTTCTCGATCCATGCTGAGCCGCGAGCCACCAAGGATCTGGACGTGTGGAT
This sequence comes from Granulicella sp., assembly GCA_965198545.1. Classification (GTDB taxonomy): domain Bacteria; phylum Acidobacteriota; class Terriglobia; order Terriglobales; family Acidobacteriaceae; genus Granulicella. Next base: position 41,484 of record CBDAPS010000001.1, read on the forward strand.
TGCTGTTAGCAGCGAAAATCGCGAAGCCACGTTCCGTGCTCTTGCGAGCTTTGGAGCTCCCTTAGGGGAGTTGAGCGCAGCCGACTTTCGTGATGGTAAGTCTTGGTTTCAAATGGGTACTCCCCCTGCCGCTTCGACGTGCTGCAGCACATTGATGCCGTTGATTTTGAAGAAGCTTGGCAGACCAGAGTTCCCTACAGCCTGGACGACGTACCTGTGAATGTGATCTCTTGCGATCTATTGGTTAGAAATAAGCGAGCCGTGGGCCGTCTTCAAGATTTGGCGGATGTCGAAAAGCTTGAGAGGGCTCGGAAGACTTTCATTGCTGACACTTCGGGCAGTACACCGTAGTCCGCCCGCCCACCACGATCTTCTTCAGCGGAGTCTCGCAGGTCCGGCAGGTCTCCCCGGCGCGTCCGTACACTTTGTGCTCCATCTGAAAGAACCCGCGCACGCCATCCGCATCGACATAATCCGAAACTGACGACCCTCCCAACTGGATTGCCCGCGACAGCACTTCCTGAAGCGCCGCGTGCAGCCTCCCCAACTCCGCGCGTGTCAGCCGCCCGGCCGCTTTCTTCGGCCGAATCCCTGCGCGAAAAAGGCTCTCGTCCGCATAGATATTCCCCACGCCATGCAGGATCGACTGGTTCAGCAGCGCCGCCTTGATCGCCAGCTTGCGCCCGCGGAACAGCTTCGCAAACTCCTCCGCGCTGATCGTCGTAGGCTCAGCCCCAGGCCCCAGGTACCCCTTGGCCTTCTCGCCTGTGCGCCCGTCATCGAGCGCCACAATAGAAAGCTTCCCAAACCGCCGAGGGTCCACAAACCGCAGCTCGCGCCCATCGCCCAGCGTCAGCACCGCATGCGTATGCAAGGGCCAGGGCACCTCAGCCTGGGACACCAGTAGCCGCCCCGTCATGCCCAGGTGAACCAGGAACTGCGCTCGAAGCCTGCCGCGCCCCTCGCCCCGTCCGGAGAGGTCCATCACAATGCTCTTGCCCACTCGCCGCACGCCCTCGATCTTCGCCCCGGTCAGCGTCTCCACGATCTCCGCTTCAGGCGACTTGAACGTCAGCGACTTCCCACTAGTCCACACCCGCTCGATGCGCTGCCCCGCCACTCGCGCATGAACGCCATTGGCAACAGTCTCGACCTCCGGCAGCTCAGGCATATCCGATTCCCAGCATAGCCGAGAACATCCAGCTCTCAGCCAGCCACCGCATCCCGGCTCCGCACCTTGTAGAACAGAAACCCAACGGCATTCACCGCCAGCGTGGTCCCCACAATTTCAGCGACAAACACCATCGGCTTATCCACCCCCACAAACGGATACGCATTCAGCACGATGATGAACAGCATCACCACCACGCCCGCCGCACACACCACGCCCACCCAACCCGGCAGCCGCTTCCGCAGAGAAGCCGCCCCCACCAGCGGGATTGAAAACATCGCCAGGTAAGCCAGCGCATAGCACTCCGACGAACTGTTGTTCAGAAGGTTGAAAGCCTCCGCCGCATGCGTCCCCGCGCTCGCCAGCAGCAGGAAAGCCGCCACCAGCACCGTCGTAAACAGGATCGAGTTCGTCGGAGTCCGAAATCGTGGATGCAGCCGTGCAAACCACTCCGGCACCAGATGATCCCACCCCGCGGCCATCGGCAGCCGCACCACGCCTGTAAAGATAAAGCTCGCCGCCCCCAGGATCCGCAGGTTCAGCAGCAGGATCGCCAGCCGCGACACCACGCTTCCCACGCCAGTCTGCCCGAACGCCAGCGAAAGCGTCTGCGGAATTGGCGCAATGTAGTTGATCGGCACGCTCGCATACAGGTCATGAAAGCTCACCACCGAAGCCGTCCCCAGTACAAACATCAGCACGATGATCGGCGAAGCTATCACCACTGACCTCCCGATATCCCGGTGCGCCGCATGCGTCTCGCCCGCCATGATCGCTATGTACTCCAGCCCTGACGCCGCAAACAGCACCTGCGCCGCCAGCGACAGGGAAGTGGCATCCCTGTGCGGCAGGTGAAACGAAAACGGAGTGTAGTGGATCGGCAGGTGGTGCATCCACGCCCAAACCGGCGTCACAATCAGCAGCGCGAACACCGCCATCATCATCGCCCCGGTAATGTTGTGGATCCACTTGCCCACCGCCAGCCCGCGGTACGCTGCCAGCGCCAGCAGCAACAGCATCACCGCGAAGATCACCGCCACGATCGCATGATTCTCCGGCAGCTTGACCGCGTCTGGCCCCACCAGAAACGCAATCTCGCTGGGAATTTGCGAGATCAGCGTAGCGATCACCAGGATCGCGTACCCCCACACGTTCCACGCGGTCATAAAGCCCAGCCCGTCGCCAAACGCCCGCCGAGCCCACACATAGAGCCCGCCCTCAAGCGGCATTTCGCGATTCAAAAAGTACACCGCGACCGCCATCGGCAAATAGAAAGCAAGAAATGCAATCAGCCACGTGACGAACTGCGCATTGCCAAGCCCCGCTGCCAGCCCCACCCACGAGCTGCCCACCACCGTGAGCACCTGCGCCAGCACCAGGTCCCGCAGCTTGAGCTGCCGCTGCAAAGGATTTTGCTCGGCAGCAGTTTCCTCAACTGGATCCATCCGCCTATCGTCGCACAAGCAAAACCGAGAGCGGCTAAGCCTTGCCTGTCACCAGCAACTGCTCGATCTTCCCATCCGGCTCCACATACGTCGTCACGGTCACGGCTGTCCCGTTCGCAAACGTCACCGTCCACGAGCCGAACGTCATCCCACCGCGCAGGCTGCTCCGTCCCGCGCTCACCGCCATCACCGCGCCTAGCGGCAGGAGCGAGCTCTTGTAATCCGCCAGCGCATCGGCGCTGAAGTAGTCGTTGCAGTCCGCCGTAAACAGCGAGCGGTCAATCTCGCCCTTCTCCAGCCCCAGCAGGATGCCCTTCAGCTTCGCGGCGAACCCGCTGTCCGCAGCTTGGGCATTGGAAGAACTTGCCGCCGGCATCACGATCGCCGCCACCGCCTGCGCGATCTCAGCCGCCGCTTCGGAAGCCTCTTGGTTCGTCAGCACGGCCACCGCCGCACGCTGCTCCGGAAACACCATGTTCTCAGCCACAAACCCGCCCACTTCGCCCGAGTGCTCAATCACCGTCCGCCCGTTCTGCTTGCCCACAAACACGCCCAGGCCGTAGTGGCTATCTTTACCCGGCGTAGCCCCACCCTTCAGCACGAACGTCGTCTCCATCTCGTCATAGCTCGCCGGCTTCAGCAGGCTGCGGTTCGCAATCGTCAGGTCCCACCGCAGCAGCGAAGCCACCGGCATCGCCAGGTCGCCATCCCCGAAGTACCACCCCGGAGCCTCCAGCGCCGCAGGCCGCAGCGGAGCCAGCGCATTGCGCATGTACCCCGTCACCTCCAACTGGCTCTGCTCGGTATTCAGGTTCAGCACATGTTCCAGCCCCGCAGGCTGCAGCACGCGCTCGCGCAGAAACTTTGCAAACGGCTCCCCGCTCACCTTCTGCACGATCAGCGCCGCAATCACAAAGTTCGTATTCGAGTACTGCCACTGCGTCCCAGGCTCGAAGTCCAGCGCCTTGCCCGCGAACTCATGCACGGTCTTCAGCGGGTCGCCCGGCACCTTCCATGCCGGGATCGTGTAGTCCTGCGGCGCATAATCCGGGTAGCCCGAGGTATGCGTCAGCAGGTTGCGCAGCGTGATGTCCCGCGCCCGCGTCAACTCCGGAAAGTACTTCGCCACCGGATCGCTCAGCGAAAGCTTCCCATCCTGCTCCAGCATCAGCACCGCCGTTGCGGTGAACTGCTTCGAGATCGACCCCACCGGATACGCCATCTCCGGCACAGCTTTCATCGGAGGCGTCAGCCGAGCCATCCCAAACGCAGCCGTATACGCCACACGCCCATCCAGCACGATGCCCACCTCGGCGGAAGGCACACCGCTATCCGCCAGCACCTTCTGCGCGGCGGCATCCACCTTCGCCTTCAGTTCAGGAGAGAGTTGTGCGTGAGCAGCAGATGTCGCTACGAGGAGCAGGGAAGACGCAAAGAGAAGGGTCCGCATACACGCGCAGGATAGCACCGCGTCAAGCTCTGAAGAGCTTTGCGTTAGGTGACTACAACCCGAATATCAGAAGCAATATGGTCGCTCAAAAAATCTACCATTCGATGGTGCATTTCGTAGTCTCTACTGGGATCGAGGGATAACCCATTTGTTCGAGCAAGAGTTTCACGCTGATCTTTGAGAAAGTCGCATGATTGCCTGGCCCGATCCAGATTTTAGCAATTGGTAAAAGGTGAGAACGCCGTTTCACCCAAGCTGGAGTATCTAGAGCCAAATACCGCGTCATCATCTTGGGCTTCTGTGTGAAACGAACATTGGGAAATTCGCTCACTTTCAATTCGTGAACCAAGCGAAATTCATTCTCAGACTGCCATTTTTGATCTTTGGCTAAGGGAGCAAGTTTATAGACCCATTCGTCCCAGGCGGCGAAGAAAACTTTGCCCCACTCTTCAGGGTTATCCTGTCTATCTCCGACGAGTCCCTCTCGATAAAAGTCGAGCGTAGCGGAGGCTATCTTTTTAGCGGCTGATTGTTGCTTATCGTGATCGTAAGTGACACGATGAATCTGGCTGGTTGCCTCTCGCCAGAGCCCCCGGATATAGAACCCTATTGCGTAACCATTTGGCTTGGCGTAGCGGTCCCACTGTGTCAGTTCATCTTCATCGCCACTGAAACAAGTGACAAAAAACTTGCTCGTTCCGTGAGTCGGCGAGTCTGGCTCCTCCTTCACATAGTCCAAGACTTTGTTCAGAAACCCAACCGCATCCTCATTGCCACTTTGTTCTTGAATCAACTCGGCGACAGCTTTCTTGTAGAGATCCGTCGCATACCTTGTTTCGGTCGTGTCATTAAGACAAGACACCTGTGAAGCAAAGAGTGTTGAGCTTTGAAGAATGCCGAGAAAGCCAGCACCGTTCGTGTAGTGCCAGATGACGTCATCGGCGTCGAAGTCGAATACGCCCATCTCTTTTGCTACGTCGCTTACGAAACGGCGGTATTTCTCATTCTCTTCGAAAGTAACTTGCATGCCGTCAGTCTATTCCCGACAGGCGAAGCCGTCACAATAATGCTTTATGCTCTTTGGCATCAGCCGCGCACATAAAAACACAGAGGCCGCCCTTTCGGGCGGCCTCCGCTACTTCCTGTTTCCTGTTAGCTGCTTCCTGCTCTTAGCTATCTTCCCGCTCAGAGCGCTTCCAGTTGAGCAGGTCGCCAAGCGTAGTCGAGGAGCTGGAGTTGGACGAGCTCTGCTGGCCACGGCCCTTGTTTCCGCCGCCGCTTGCAGTCTCCTTGTAGCTCTCCACCTCGGCGCGGCTGGCTTCTTCGCCAACGGCCTTGATCGAAAGCCCAACCTTCTTCTCTTCCTGGCTCATCTTCACGATCTTGAACTCGTGCTCATCGCCCACGTTCAGGGTGACTTGCTTGCCGAACTCATCGACCGCTTCCGAGATGTGGCACAGACCTTCAACGCCGTCCGCGATCTCGACAAAGGCGCCAAACTGCGCGGTGCGAAGCACCTTGCCCTTGACGACGTCGCCCGTGCGATGCTGCGCGAAGAACGTATCCCACACATCCGGCTGGAGCTGCTTGATGCCGAGCGACAGGCGGCGGTTCTCAGGCTCAACGCCCAGAACAACAGCCTTGATCTTCTCGCCCTTCTTCAGCACTTCGGAAGGATGCTTGATGCGCTTGGTCCAGCTCATGTTCGACACATGGACCAGGCCGTCGATGCCGTCTTCGATCTCGATGAACGCGCCGAAGTCGGTCAGGTTGCGCACGCGGCCCTCGACAACAGCACCGGTCGGGTACTTGTTCTCGAGCTGCTCCCAGGGGTTGTCCTGGAGCTGCTTCATGCCCAGCGAAATGCGGCGGTCGTTCGGGTTCACGCTCAGGATGATAGTGTCCACTTCGTCGCCCGGCTTCACCATCTTGCTCGGGTGCTTCATCCGCTTGGACCACGTCATCTCGCTCACGTGAACCAGGCCTTCGATGCCCTGCTCGAGCTCAACGAACGCGCCGTAGTCGGTCACGCTCAGCACGCGGCCGCGTACCTGCGCGCCCACGGGGTAGCGTTCCACGGCGTCCAGCCACGGGTCAGGCGTCAACTGCTTGAAGCCGAGGGAGACACGCTGCTTCTCCTTGTCGAACTTCAGCACCTTCACCTGGATCTCGTCGCCGACGTTGACCAGGTCGCGGGGGTGCGTCAAACGGCCCCAGCTCATGTCCGTGATGTGGAGCAGGCCGTCCAGGCCGCCCATGTCCACGAACGCGCCGTAGTCAGTCAAGTTCTTCACCACGCCGGTGAACACCGCGCCTTCTTCGAGGTTCGCGAGCGTCACATCCTTCTTCGCGTTCTGCTCTTCCTCAAGGATCTCCTTGCGGGAGATCACGACGTTGCCGCGCTTCTTGTTCAGCTTGATGACGCGGACTTCCAGCTCCGTGCCGAGGTAGCCGTCCAGGTTACGAACCGGACGAACTTCTACCTGCGAGCCGGGCAGGAACGCCTTCAGGCCGATGTCGACCATCAGGCCGCCCTTCACGCGGCTCAGGACCATGCCCTTCACCGGGGTCTTGGTGTTGGCAGCCTCTTCCAGCTTGTCCCACACCTTGTGGCGCAGAGCCTTGTCGTAGCTCACGAGGTAGCCACCTTCGTGCTCCTCGCGCTCTACAACCACTTCCACCTGGTCGCCCACCTTGAACTTGGGAGTCTGGGTGTGATCCAGCACCTGCTCCAGCGGAATCAGGCCTTCGGACTTCAAGCCGATATCGACCACCACGTACTTCTCAGTGATCTTCACAACCGTGCCGGTAACGATCGCCTCTTCGGCGGTCATCGCCTGCGCGGCGTCCTTCTCGGCGGCCTGTTCGCGGTCAAAGCTCTCCAGAGCTCTCGCGAAGTCCGTGTCGTCGTACTCCGGCTCGGCGTCGGCGGCATTGGCCCCGATCTCCGGCACACGGCTCTCCGGCATGCTGTTCTCCGAAACGGAGGCATGCGCTTCGACGTTGGAAGTCTGTTCGGCTTCCGGGCTGGTGGTGGAAAGGTCGTTACCGGCGAGATGCTCGTCGGTGGCTTCGATGGCTGTGGGTTCAAGTGTGGTGTTCAGGGCTGTGCTCTCAGGGGTGTAAGTAGGTTCAGGCATTCTTGCTGCTCCGGGACTCGGTGCTCACTCTCGTCATCGCGGCTGCAAACGTCGTCCACGCAGGGCAGGTCGCCCATATGGAACGCTCAATCAACCGGAGATGTGCGGGGTGTTTGGGCAATGCATGTACAGCGAGCCACGACGACCGAATCCCAGACGTATGGCCTCACTAAGAAGTGTATCAGCCCCCGAAACGGGCGGTCAACGCGCTTGTTTTCACGCTGTCCGTCACGCAGGCTCCACCATCCCGCTTTTATTGGACGCCGGCACCCTCTTGGAGGACTCATGCGGTAAATTCTGCCTGGCTCAACTGCCCGCCGAACCGCTGCAGCCGTCGCGTGCCGCCGCGCACCCATTGCGTCCGTCGAGTTCAGGCTTTCCCTGCTAACCAGCAAGATCCCTCTCTGGCCAGCAAATGCTGAGGAGAAGCTTGCCGCTACACTGGGCGGCGCTACTGGGCGGCGCTCTTTCAGTGGGCTTCACAAGGCTCTAACCCGTGGAAGGCTTCACAAGGCTCTAACCCGTGGAAGTAGAGCAGTGAACCGGCTTCCGGCGAGTGTGAACCTTGCCGGCAGCTAAAACGGCATACGCCCGTCGTTTCCCGCCCTCCAGCATTTTCTCCCGCACCCTATACTTCCCAAATGGACCGGCTCTGGACCCCGTGGCGCTACGCCTACATCACCCGCAAGGATAGCGACCACTCCGATCCCGCCTCCGAGCAGGCCCGCCTGCCCCACAAAGGGGTTCCCGCGGTCTTGAACGCCTGGCTGGAACAGCACCCGGACGGTCTGGGCTGTGTTTTCTGCAATATGCTCGCCTCCATTGATTTCGGTGTCGCCAACGGCATGACCCGCGAACAAGCCGACCGGGCAGCCTATATCCTTCTCCGCGGCGAGCATAACTTTGTTGTCCTTAATGCCTTTCCGTATAACAGTGGCCACCTGATGATCGTCCCTTATGAGCATCAGTCATCCCTTGCCGCTCTCCCGGAACCAGTAGCCGCCGAAATCATGGTTCTGGCCCGCCGTGCTGAAACCGCGCTCCGCTCGGTCTACACGCCCGATGGCCTGAACCTCGGCTTCAACCTCGGCGAAGCTGCCGGCGCCGGAGTCGCGCACCATCTCCACCTCCATGCCGTGCCTCGCTGGACCGGCGACACCAACTTCATGAGCGTCCTTGGCGAAACCCGTATCCTGCCAGAAATGCTGGATGACACCTGGAACCGGGTCCACGCGGCCTTACAGGCTCTATAAACTTGTCCAACCGGGTCCGCATGCGGGTGATTGGCCGCTCGAGCCTCTTGCTCCCTTGGAACACGGTCATGTACCGGGGTAGGCAACTCCCACCTCGGTAACCTCCATCCGAGTCACTAGTGAGCGATTTCCGAGTGGCTCGCATTCCAGGTGTCCCCAATGCCAATCTTGCCGAAAGTCATCAGAGCCCGTTCTGCGTCCCAGGTGCGGCTGGGATTCGCACCCCGCCGGGATACAGCCACGTTCTCATCCCGTCCCGCTGAAGAGCTTGGTCAGCCGCAGGATGGCGCCATCCCCGCCAGCATGGCGGTTACCTCGTCCGACCTCAAATCGCGCGAACCGGAATCGCGCGAACCGGAATCGCGCGAACCGGAGGATGCCCGTTTGACAGGTGGTACCCGCTCCCTGATGCGCCGCGTCCTCGGCCTCAATGTCACACGGACGGCCCTCAAGCCGGTTCGGTCCGCTTCGCCGGCACGAGGCGGCTCCGCCCTGCCTGTGGTCTCAGCCGCCTGACCTGATCGCATTGCAGGGTTTCGGCTAATTTACTGAGGTCCGGACACCGGTGCGGTATGCACTCCTGCCCCTCGAATCTGGGTCGCTTCAAAGTTGGTAATGCTCCACATCCCGCTCGGCAGCTTCTGGTACACGTGGGTGTAGCGAAAGCTCCCGGTCATGCTATGTCCTTCTCGGGTACCGTCGAGCTGCGCCAGCGACGTCACGCTGGCTGCGTGCTGTCCCAGCAGCTTCACGCGCACATCGGAGATCTGAAGCGACCGGATCTCAAGCGCGTGGTCCCGCATGTGCTCCAGCTGCTGAGCCTTGGTCTCGACCTCTCCTCCTGCCGTGATCCCGAGAAAATCCGGAGACAGCAGCCGGTCCATGGCCGCGACATCGCCTTGGATCTGCGCTTTCACCCACTGATTTTCCAGCGAAATCACCTCATCCCGCGCCGCGTGCTTGGCATGGGGTTTGGCCCAAAGGGTTCCCGCTGCACTCAACAGCAGTGCCGCGGCGAGCGAAGCGAGCAGGGAGCGATGGAGATGGAAGCACCGCATAGGCGTACCGGATAGTAAGCCGGAATGCCGCGGCGAGTCAAAAAGGATGCCATCGCTTGACAAAATTACCCCCGCAAACGGTGCCGTCTCCAGCCATCCCTTGCCGAGACCTGCCGTACTTGAATGCGAGGTCCGGACCTAAGGCTCGCGTTATGAAGATTCTGCGCAAGATCCTGGGGTGGGGGGACTCCCGCCCGGTTCACTGAGCCATCGCATCCAGCCAGAGATATTCGCGGCTGAGCACCTTCGCATCCCAACCGTTCAGAACATATTTTTGGAAGTGGTCCGTCTCGCGGTGCACTTGAAGCGCCGCTTCGTCGCTGTACTGCTCGTAGATCATCATCGTTGCAGGTTCATCCCGCAGCCAGTGCGGAATATAGCTGATACAGCCGGGTTCTTGGCGCGAAAGCTTCGTTAGCGGCTCCATGAGCTGCGTAACGTACTCGCGGTCCTCTGGTGCGAAGCGCGTCGTGACCGTGAACGAAACCATTACGCCAGCGCCTCGTAGAACCCAGGCTGAACCATCGTCTGCACCCGATCCGGCCCGGTCGAGATCATCCCGATCCGCGCGCCGCTCTCCCGCGCCACAAACTCCAGGTACTCCTGAGCCTTTATGGGCAGCTTGTCATACTCGGTAATCCCCTCGGTAGACTCGTTCCACCCCGGCAGCGTCGTGTACACCGGCTCAATCCCCTTGAAGCCGCGGATGTCGGCAGGAATCACGTCCGTGATCTTGCCGTCGACCTTGTAGCCCGTGCAGACCGGAATCTCCACGCACTCGTCCAGTACGTCCATCTTGGTCACCACCAGCCACTCGGTGGAGTTCACCATGTTGGAGTAGCGCAGCAGCGGCAGGTCCAGCCAGCCGCAGCGCCGTGGCCGCCCGGTCACCGCGCCGTACTCCTGCCCGCGAGCCCGTAGCAGGTCGCCGCTGGCGTCGGATATCTCCGTCGGGAACGGCCCCTCGCCTACGCGCGTCACATACGCCTTGGTCACGCCGATCACCGTCCCGATCCGCGTCGGCCCAACGCCGGTCCCCGTCACAGCCCCACCCGCCGTAGCCGACGAGCTGGTCACGAACGGGTACGTCCCATGGTCGATGTCCAGCAGGGCACCCTGTGCCCCCTCAAACATCACATTCTTCCCCTCATCAATCGCGTGGTTCAATAACACTGCCGTGTCCGTGACGAAGGGAGCAATCTGCTCGGCGAGCCTGGCGTACTCCTCGTACATCTGCCGTGGATCCAGCGGCTCCGTACCGAACAGCGCCCCTGCGATGGTGTTCTTCTCGTGACACGCATTGTTGATGTGCGTGCGCAGCAGCGAAGGGTTCAACAGGTCAATCACGCGGAGGCCGTTGCGGTGGATCTTATCCTCGTATGCCGGCCCAATACCCCGCCGCGTGGTCCCGATGGTTTGCCGCCCCGGCGCCGTCTCCGCCGCCAGCTCGATCATGCGATGGTAGGGCAGGATCACCTGCGCTCGATTGGACACAAAGAGCTGCTCATCGACTGGTAAGCCCGCATCGCGCAGCTTCTTCACCTCATTCAAAAATGCCTGAGGATCGAGTACAACACCGTTGCCGATGACACCCTTGCAGCCCGGCCGCAGTACACCGCAGGGAATCAACTGCAGGACGAATTTTTTGCCGTGGATGATGACGGTGTGACCGGCGTTGTGGCCGCCTGCGTAGCGCGCGACGATGTCGAACTTCTCGCTGAGGACGTCGACAATCTTGCCCTTGCCTTCATCGCCCCACTGGGCACCAAGAATGACGGCGGACTGCTTCTTACGAGAAGTGTTTTCGATCTGGCTCACGGGATTTCCTGCGGGTGGGAAGTGCGCGAACCAAAGCCCGCGCCCATAAGCCATTCTATACGCTGTCACCAGCACGAAAACGTAAGCGGTGAGCGGTTATGAGGCGAGATCCGCGAGCGTGCGCGCGAGGACGCGGGTGCCTAATGCGATCGCTTCCGGGGAGCTGTATTCGTCGGGCCTGTGCGACACTCCTGCCCGGCAGGGAATGAAAAGCATGGCCACTGGCGCGACCCGCGCCATGAAACTGGTGTCGTGGTAGGCGCGGCTTACCATATGCTTCACCGTGGCATTTTCGGTCAAAATTGCACGCTCAAGCGTGGACAGAACACGGTTATTACTAATTGCTGGTAGGTCCGCGTTGATCAGCTCCTCGGTCACGCGAACTCCGCGTGTTTTCTCCACCGATTCGATGTCGGTATGGAAGGCCTGCAGGACACGGTCGCGGCGCTCGGGATCGGTATCCCGGATGTCCAATGTGAACGACACGCGCGAGGGCACCGAGTTGACAGCCCCCGGATGCAAGCTGAGCCATCCAACCGTGGCGACGGTATCCACCCCCGACTGTCCCTGCTGCGCGGATTCTGAATTGGCAGCGCGTGCGTGGCGCTCTACGGACAGGACCAGCTCGGCGGCGGCGCAGAGGGCGTCGCGGCGATCCGGCATGAGCAGAGCTCCCGCATGACCACCGAAGCCTTCCACCGTGTAGCGGTAGCTCGCTGGAGCGGCGATAGCCGTCACGATGCCGAGGTCGATGCCCTCGCGCTCCAGCAGTGGGCCCTGCTCGATGTGCAGTTCAAGCCAGGCGTCGTAATAGCCTGATGGCAGCTTCACGTCCGCGAGCGAGCCGCTGAAACCGGCATGTTCACGAACCTGCGCGAGAGTGAGGCCGAGCGGGGCGTTGGGCTCTGTTTCCGGCAGGCGATCTGGCAGCGCATCGGCGGTGGCTGGATCGAGCACGCCCCCCAGCAGCCGTGAGCCGAGGCACCCTATGCCGAAGCGCGTTGGTTCCTCGCTGGTGAAGACCAGAAGTTCAAGGGAACGGCGTGGGACGAAGCCGGCCTCTTTCAGGGAGCGCAGAGCTTCCAGGCCGCCGAGCACGCCAACCGTGCCGTCGTACATTCCCGAGTACGGGATGGCGTCTGTATGTGAGCCGGTACCCACGGCAGGGAGCTTGGGTTCCGAGCCCTGCCAACGAATGAACATATTGCCAACGGCGTCCTCACGGCATTGGAAGCCTGCTTCGGCAGCCAGCGACTTAATCCACGCGCGAGCCTGGAGATCGCGCTCAGTGAATACGATCCGCGTGACCGCCTGCGTAGGGTTCCGGCAGCGAGCGGTCCAGCGTCGTGCGGGCAGTCGGTAAGACTGGCGAGATGGTGCAGTTCGGCGAGGAGTCGTTCGGTGTTGATACGAAGTGTCCATTGCTGCACGAAGGCGCTCCTAGCTGAGAGGGATGGCGGTTGAAATCTTTGTAGATCAAGGTATTTTGCGGGCTGTTTGCCAAGTCGCGCCGAACCACTGCGGGCAGAAGGGCGCCATCCAGATGAAGTCGCCGGCCTGCGTTGGATACCACTGATCGCCTAGACGATAGATGCCGCCGCCTTCGAGCATCAGCAGGCCGTGTTCCATGTAATGGATCTCTACCTGGCTGAGCGAGGCTCCGGGCTGGTAGGTCATGGTGTTGCACGCGAAGTCGAACGCCGGGGAGTTCGGCACAAGGGTTCGCACTTGCAAAGCATCGTCATTGTTGAGGGGCGTTGAAGGTACATCTCGCTCATTGCCGATTACAAAATGAGGCTGGTCGCTCTGGGGGCTCCAGCGGCTGAAAGGGTTTTTCGATCAGCGCCACCCGGGACTTAATCTGTTGCGCTGAAGCTGTGCCGGTGACCCTGCGGAAGATAAGCGAAGCTGCCGGCCGCAAGCTGATGCGGCTGGGAGGACTGCGACTCGACCAGCGTCAACTCACCTTCGAGCACGTAGCAGAACCGCTGGGTGGGTCCTTCTGTGAGAGTTCCGCCCTGACTCAAACTCGGCGGTCATCTGTGTGAAGCCTGCGCCCAGCCTGTGGGGCTGCGTGCACAATCGCCATGCCGCTGCTGAGGCCGGGTAGCGGAGTGCGCACAAAGGTATCCGGCGTCAAGAGCAGATGATCGCGACGGTTTGCGCTTCGAGTTTGTCCGAGTAAGTGCATTGGATTGGAAGTATCAGACCGCTAGTGAATCCTAACTGTGGCTCGCTGTCAAAGTGGAGGGCTACGGTTTCAATGTGCGAATGAACGCTACCGTGGTGGCCAGCGCGGCCGCGACGTCCTCTTCCTGAACAGTTTCATCCGGGTGATGGCTCAAGCCTCCCGGGCTGCGCACGAAGAGCATGGCTGTCGGGATGTGGGGGGCGAGGACCATGCTGTCATGGCCTGCGCCGGAGTACATCTGCCTGACCGTGTACCCGGCCTGAGCGGCTGACTCCTCAAGGTGAGTCGCGAGCGCCGGATCGAGCGGGACCGAACGCTGCTCGTTGAGCGTGGTCGCCTTCACCGCGACGCCCCGCCGATCGGCTGCGTGCTGCGCCTTCATCAGCAGAATGCCAACCGCGGCGTGGCGAGAGTCATCGCCTGGATGACGGATGTCCAAGGATGCCCGTACGGTGCCGGGCACGATGTTGATGGCGTTCGGCTGTACTTCGAGCTTGCCGACGGTGGCCACCAGTTGTTTATGCCCCAGCGCGAAGCGCTCTACTTCGCCGATCCACTCGGCCGCCGCGGCCAAGGCGTCCTGCCGCATGGGCATAGGCGTGGTGCCTGCGTGGTTCGCCATGCCGGTGAAGGTGAGTTGCAGGCGGGACTGGCCGACGATGGTGCCGACGACCCCGAGCGCCAAGCCTTCAGCCTCCAGCACAGGGCCTTGCTCGATGTGGATCTCAAGCGCAGCAAAGGAACCGGCAGGAAGCGCAGCGCTTTTTTCGATGCGGTCGGGATCGAGACCGAAGTTTTGAATGGCCTGTCGGAGAGTGATGCCATCACGATCTTTCCGGTCCAGGTGATGCGAGGTGAGCTGCCCCGTCGCGGCCAGTGAGGATGCGAATGGAAATGCGAAGCGAACGCCTTCTTCCTCGGAAAAGGCGATCAGCTCGATCGCGAAGGGCAGTTCAACAGCGCGTAGATCTTCGATGGCAGCGAGGCCGAGCAGCACACCGAGCGGACCATCGTAGGCTCCGGCGTTTGGAACCGTGTCGATATGGGAGAAGAGGAGCAGCGTTGGTGCATCCGGCGTCTGCCCTGGGCGCAGTCCATGAAGGCTACCGGTGTCGTCCGTTCGAGTTGCGAGTCCGGCACGCATCATCCAAGAAAGCACCAGCGCGTGCGCGCCCTGCGTGGCGGGGGAAAGGAAGGTGCGCGTTGTTTCGCCCACGATGTCAGTGATCCGGGCCAACTCGCGGCATCGTTCGATGATCTGGGTGGCGAGCTGGGTCGCGCGGTTTGTTGCGGATCGGCTGCTCATGCTCGGCGTACGGTTGCTTCAATAGTGCCGTGCGGCTCGTCCGTCGGAACGAAGATGTGGTTTGGATTGTCTGTGCCGAAGCGGCCCAGATCGACAAGCAGGTTGTGCTTGTTCGGCATGAGCAGATGAATCTCGTCAATGATGTCCGTGTGCTGTAAGGCGGTTTCTCCCATGGCGAAGAGCGTTTGCTGCACCGAGAGGGAATCGTGCCTGGCGAACGTTGCGATCATGCGCTCGCGCAGGTGACCGCGAACCTTGTTGAAGTCAATTCCCTTGACGAGCGCTTTCCCGGTGTAACCCCAATCTGCCTGCACTGCCGTGCCGAAGAGACGGTCTGCCGTTTCAGGAAGAGTCGTGAGCTTGTCCTTGATAAATCCCACGAAGCCTGACTGAGCCGTCTTCAACAGGGTGAGATTGATGAAGCCGCTCCGTACCTGAAAGGCGGCGTCCTGCTGACGCGAAACTGAGGTTGTCTGTCGCTCGTCCGAGCCGCGCATGAAGGCTGATGGATACGGTTCACCGTCGACGGTCAGGCGCCTCCATAGGTGCGAATGGATGTTGACCTCTGCGGCGGACACCTGCGGATTGCGAGACAGCAGGTAGTCGACAAGCTCCTTCGCATATTCCTCGATTGACTCGGCCTGGCTTTCGCGCGCAACGAAGTAAACCGTGTTCTTCATCGTGTCCGTGGGCAGGATCTTTGAGTTGTCACCTACGGTGTGAGCCGTCTCGAAGTCCCCGGTGAGAAGAACTTCCACGGTCCATTCATCGAGATGATGATGTTGTTCGTGACGCGCGACGCGCATCAGGCGGACGCGCGACTTGCCATAGCGATTCTGCGCAAGCCGAACCGTACCGGCGACCGCAGCGGGTGTGATTGTGTGGCTCATTTGTTAACTGCCTCGATAGGTGGTGTAGCCGTTTGGAGTGAGCAGCAGGGGAATGTGGTAGTGCGCTCCTGCGTCGTGAACCTCGAACGTTATGTCGATCCATGGGTGTAGCGCGATGATGTCCTGTTTTTTGTAGAAGAAACCAGTGAAAAAACGTAGACGGTATGTTGCGGCTTCCAAGTCGTGCTCGTTCAAAAGCGTTTTGCAGCGGCCATCGGCATCAGTCACGCCGCGGGCCAACGGACGCCACTCAGAACCTCTATGCTTTTCAAGCAATACCTCTACACCTGCTGCGGGCCGACCAATGGCCGTGTCTAAAATGTGCGTACTCAATCCCATAAGTCAGCATGCCTCCGTAGGCAACTGCAACCATTTGCGAAGACGCAGCTGTGTAATGAGACGCTGTTGTTCGGCGGCTTCCTGGAGCTCGGTGGCGAGGTCGTTGTCGAGACGATGCTGCAGGATGACGAGGATCTCACCGGCAGATTTGCCGGTGGCACACACGATGAAGATGCGTCCGAACTTTGCTTCGTACTCGCGGTTGCGTTCGGCGAGTTCAGCCGCAGTCGAATCGTCCGCTTGTGCCTCGCTTTGTTCGCCTCGGCTCCAGGCTGCGCTCTGCGCCGTGGCGGCCTTCGCTTTTGTTTGGCCGATGCGCGGATGCGAGTCGAATGCCTGCTGCCAGTCTTCTTCCGGTAGCGACCGCCACGCATCGTCGGAGATGCGGAACAGATCATCGGCTGTAGCGAATGGCCGGTTGTACGCCATCAGCGTGGCCCAGGTAGACGATCCGTTGCAGGGTAGGACGGCATCCGCAGCAGCCTGCTGCTCCATATGGTTCCATGCTTCAAGGATCGGGTTGAGCGCGGGCAGGGTTGTCATTTGCTGAGCGAACAGGATAGCGCGTACTCGCGACCGTGTGGGGTTGCCGCGAAGATCGATCCCGTCTGTGCTCGAGAGTAGACGATCTTTCCGCGAAGCCATGTCTTGCGGACCTCACCACGGAGCGTCTCGCCCATGTATGGAGAAATAGCGTGGCGGTAGTGCAAGCGGTCAGGCGTGACGGTGAATGTAGCCTCCGTGTCAAAGGCGACGAGATTGGCTTGAATGCCCGGTTCTATACAGCCGACATGCGTTGCCAAGCCGGCACGTTTTGCGGGGAAAAGTGAAGTCCATTGGCTGAGCTTTGCAAGCGGGATGCCGCGTTGGACGCACTCGGTCCACAGCACCGGTAAAGCTGTAGAAAGCGAGGCTATGCCGCCCCACGCTTCGTCGAAGCGGCCGGACTCTTCGCCGGGCAGCGTGGCGTATGCAGCCGCTTCATGTCAGGCTGGACAGGGTGAGTGGTCGGTTGCGATGCAGTCGATGGTGCCCTCGAGCAGGGCTTGCCATAGTTCCTCGCGGTTAGCGCGGCTGCGAATGGGCGGAGCGCACTTCCACAGGGTGGCTCCTTCCGGGATGTCTTCCGCGGAACCGTGAAGGTAGTGCGGGCAGGTTTCCACGGTGAGGTCGAGGCCTTCGGCCTTCGCTGCCCGGAGCATGGGCAGCGCCTTCGCGGTGGAAAGATGCACAATGTGCAGCTTGAAGCGGTACTCGCGGCAAAGATCCAGCAGCATGGCGATGGCCTGCAGCTCGGCTTTGTCCGGGCGCGAGGCGAGATAGGTGGCGTACTGCCGCCAGCTGGCGCCGCTGCTGTTGAGGTGCGCGACGGCGTCATCGATTGGGCCGGCCAGCTCTGCGTGAACCAGCAGCGGCAGGCCGGTGCGAACGATGTGCGGTAGAGCGAGCTCGAGGTTGTAACGGTCGATAGAAGTAAAGCCATCACAGCCGGGGTAGATGAGGAAGCACTTGAAGCCGGGCACGCCGGCGAGAGCCAGCGGCTCGATCTCATGTTGATTGCCGTCGACGGCACCGCCCCAGAGTGCGTAGTCGACCAGGCATTGGCCTCGCGTGGCGTTGCGCTTTTCCTCCAGCGCGTCGACGTCTGTCGTCTCCGGCAGACAGTTCAGCGGCATGTCAATCACGGTTGTGAAGCCACCAGCCGCTGCGGCTCGCGTGGCTGTGGCAAAGCCTTCCCACTCGGTGCGGCCGGGTTCGTTGATGTGAGTGTGGAGATCGACGAGACCGGGCAGCAGGGCGACGTTCCCGAGGTCTTCGAGCGGGACATCGGCGGAGATGTCCGCGGCGGGCTTGATGGCGGCGATGAGTTCGCCGTCGATCAGCACGGTAGCATCGTGTTCACCCGTGAGTGTGACGACGCGTCGCGAGCGCAGGGCGTGTACCATGATGCTGATTATGCCGCTTTTCGGCATGTTCCCGAACTTCGGTTCGAACTTATCCGTTTCGAGAGCACGTGTTGACTGAAGGCAAGTCCGAGTTTATGCAGCAAGCCATCCGCCTGGCCACGGAGAACGTGGTGACGGGGCGTGGGGGCCCGTTTGGCGCGGTGGTGGTAAAGGATGGTTCCGTGGTGGCTACGGGCACGAACCAGGTGACGGCCAGCAACGATCCTACGGCGCATGCCGAGGTGGTGGCGATACGGAATGCGTGTGCCGCGCTGGGGACATTCCAGCTGGACGGGTGTGATGTGTATACGAGCTGTGAGCCGTGTCCAATGTGCCTGGCGGCTCTGTACTGGTCGCGATGCAGGGCGATCTTCTATGGCAATAACGCGGCGGGTGCCGCGCGGGTGGGGTTCGATGACTCGTTCCTGTACGACGAGGTGAAGAAGCCGCTGGATCAACGCTCGATACCGATTACAAGGCTGCTGCCGGATGAGGCTTGGGAGAGTTTTGCGGCTTGGGAGACTAGCCCATTCAAGGTGGATTACTGATGGCGGATACGCGTGTGCTGAATGTCGGCTTGCTGGGGTTTGGGACGGTGGGAAGCTCGTTTGCAGAAGTGCTGGCTGCGAGCGGGCGCAAGGATATTCGCATCACGCACGTGTTCAACCGGCTGCTGGAGCGCAAGCGGACCAGCGAGGCTGCGAAGTTTGTTGAGGGTGCCCGGTGGACGGAGCGGGTGGAGGACATCCTCGACTCGCCTGATGTGGATGTGGTGGTGGAGCTGATCGGTGGGGTGTACCCGATCGAGAGCTGGGTGCGGTTGGCGCTGAAGAGCGGCAAGCATGTGGTGACGGCGAATAAGCAGCTCATTGCCACGCGCGGGGCTGGGTTGTTCGCTCTGGCTGCCGAGAAAAACGCTCAATTGCTTTATGGGGCGGCGGTGGCGGGGGGTGTACCGGTCATTCCGGGGATCACGCAGGGACTTGGGGGGGACGAGATCTGGCGGGTCAGCGGGATCGTGAACGGGACGTGCAACTTCATCCTGAGCCTGATGGAGCAGGGCGCGGACTATGCCGAGGTGCTGGCCAAGGCGCAGCTCGCGGGCTATGCGGAGGCCGATCCGAGCGCGGATGTGGATGGCTATGACGCGCGGGCGAAGCTGTGTGTGCTGGCTCGGCTGGCGCTTGGCGCGGAGCTGATGGCTGAGGAGGTTCCGGCGCAGACGATCTCGAGTGTTTCGGCGATTGATTTCGCTTACGCGAAGGAGATGGACTGCACGATCAGGCAGGTTTCGCGGGCCGAGAGAGCCCCCTCCCTGGGGGGTGACGGCGCTGGGGGGGGTATTCGGGCGCGGGTGGGGCCGATGCTGGTGCCGCGGGAGTCGCCTATCGCCTGGTCCCGGGGCACCCAGAACATGGTGGTGACGAGCGGGCGGTTCGGCGGGGATGTGGTGTTCAGCGGGCATGGCGCGGGCGGGCATCCGACGGCCGTAGCGGTGATGAGCGATGTGCTGGCCGTGGCGGGCGATAGCCGGCAGCTCCAGCCAGCAGCGGCGAAAGTGGCTCTAAGCGGTGATGTGATGGCTCCGCACTACCTGCGGTTCATCGTGGCGGATGAGCCTGGAATTGTGGCGGCGATTGCGGGCGCGCTGGCGGCCGAGCACATCAACATCGACAGCATCCTGCAGCATCGGGGACATGCGAGCGAGCGGCTGCCGTTCGTGGTGACGACCGAGCCCT
This sequence comes from Granulicella sp., assembly GCA_965198545.1. Taxonomy (GTDB): domain Bacteria; phylum Acidobacteriota; class Terriglobia; order Terriglobales; family Acidobacteriaceae; genus Granulicella. The sequence goes on from CBDAPS010000001.1 coordinate 61,230, forward strand.
GCCTGCGCTCGACGCTGGATCGCGCGATCGAGGCGATTGCGGCGATGAGCTTTATCGTCGAGGCTCCGCTGGTGATGCAGATCCTGGTTCTGGACGATCGGGCGAACGACTAAAGGCAGGAAACAGGAAACAGGAAACAGGAGGCAGCCATGACCTCCCCACCCCGCTTTTCTCGCGCAAAATCGTCAGCGGGAAAGACTTAGAGGTGGACCGCTGTGCGTCCTGGTGGCTCGTTTTTGTTTTGTCAGAGGAGAAGAGGCCTCTGGAGGGTCGTGTTTGTCAAGCGGCAGGGGGTTTCGATTGCCGTCCGGCGGAGCCCACGCTTGACGATGAAGCTGTCACAGGTGGGCTCCGGCCGACGGGTCAAGTTTGGTTAATAGACGGTGAGGGTTCCGGTGGCCGACGTGGCGGTGGTGTAGGTGCTGTCGGCGGGTTGGGTCGCGGTGATGGTGTACGCACCCTTGGCCAGCGTGGAGGAGTTATAGGTGGCAGTGCAGTTGTTGTGGCCGACTTTGGCGGTGCAGGCGATGGTGCCTACGTTGGTCGTGCTGCTGTTGACGGTGAGGGTGGGTGTGCCGGTGGGGGCGGTGTTGCCGCCGTAGCCGACGATGAACTCCAACGTGATGGGACCCGCGCCCCGGGCGACGTTCTGGCCGATAACGCTAAGGGTGAGGGTGGAAACGGAGCTGCCCGTTTCGACGATGGTCTGGGTAGCACCGGTGACGTTCAGGCTGTTATCCGTGAAGATGAGATTGCCTGTGACCGAGCCTGCGATGGTGGGTGAGTAGCTGAGGACCTCGGTGCAGTTGGCGCCTGAGGCCAGCTTGGCGGCGGGCGCGACGCTGGAAACCTGCGGGCAGGTGGACGTGTTGCCCAGCGTGAAGTAGGGCGACAAGCTGGGGTTCTGTCCGGAGGACGGCGCAGGCAGCGTGAGATCGGTGGTGCCGATGTTTTCGACGGTGACGGTCTGCGTGGCGCTGCTGCTGCCTACGGCGGTGTTGGGGAAGATCAGCGGGGTCGGCGTGCTCAGCGCAATCTTCTCAAGCGCATGGGCTGCGCTGTTGGAGACGTAGATGTTTCCACTCGCATCCACCGAAACAAATCGGGGACTTGTGTAGCCCGTGGACACCGTGCGATAGGAAGCCGCGTACGCGCCAGCGGTGTAAGAGACTTCGTAAAGAGCACCGGCCTGGTAATCGGTCAACAGCAGGCTGCCGCTGGGTTCCACGGCAAGACCATAGAGCTCAGAGCTCGGGTAATCGGGAAATGTCGGTCCAACCGAGTAGCCGTCGTTATAGGAAGTGGTATCCACGACGGAACCATCGATGGGGAGGAAGTAGACCACCTGGTCATCGCCATCTTCCACAAGGGCGTCTCCTACGGTGTCAAAGCCTAGACCCAGCGGTGCGTCAAAGTAGCCGATGTTCGCTAAGGTTGCGGTGGAAGGGATGCTTCCATTCGTCGCTGCGAGCATATCCATGCTGCCGTAGTCAAGGTTGGGGTCATATCCATCGATGATGTAAAGGTTTCCGTTCGGGTCAAATGCGAGGTATGCAATATAGCCGGTGGTGTAGCCGGTGGTGAAGGTCACGATCGGTGAGGTTGATGAAACGCTTCCGCCCACGGCCTGCACCTCGTAAATATTGCCAACGGTGGCGTCATAAACCCACACATCGCCAAAGGCATCCACCGCGACTCCGGTAGGGACGCCGAAGCCACTCCCGACGGCCTTGGTCGTCGAGGAGGCGGAGACGGTTCCGTTCGTCGCCACGATCTCCGTGATGGAGCCGTTCGAATAGGCGACGAACACGTCGCCGACGGGATCGGTCGCGGTCTGATAGGTGGAGTGGGCTCCGGTCGAGTAGACGGGTACGAGCGGGATCGTGGGGGGTGCAAAGGTGAGCTGCGGCGCGGAATCGGTGCCGGTCAGGAACGCCGAGCCAAGCACAGAGGTGCCGGCTGTGTTGAGGAGTTCGACGGCTCCGGTTCGGGTGCCGGTGGCTTTAGGCTTGAACTGCACTACGACGGTGCAGGTGTCCTTGGCGGCGTAAGTGTGCGCGGTTCCGTTGGTGGTGCAGCTTCCAGTGCCGAGGTCGGTGTAGTCCTGATTTGCGACGCCCTGCGTGACGACGGCGGGAGCGGCGATGGTGCCTCCCGCGGAGAAGGTGAAGGTGAAGGTCTGAGTAGCGCTGCCAGTGGCGGCGGCGACGGAGCCGAAGTTCTTGCTGGCCGGGCTGACCGAGCCAATGGCTGGAGCGTTGGGGATCGCCTGTGGCGCGATGGCGGTCATGCGGGCTGCAGAGACCGGACGCGCGGTGGCGACGTGCGGGACGCCGGGGATTTCGGCGGCGCGGATGGCCGCCTGACGGCGCGCGTCGGCAGCCGCGCCGGAGCCTGTGTGCAGGAAGCGAGTGCCGGGGGTGGATTTGCCGGAGGATACCGCGACGGGTGCACCGGCTACCGGGAGGTGAGCGGTGGCCAGCTTGATCTGGGCGCCTGCAAGCGAGCCTGCGACCGCGGCGGTTGCGAAAAGGCTGATAAAGCTGCGGCGGGCGATGGCGACGAGGCCTAACGAATCAAGGGGAGAAGAGACAAAGCGCGAGTTCATGGGTGTCCTAGGGGCCGTTTTGATCAGGCGCAGTTCAGAAATCGGACAGGCCTGGCGCATCAAGCGACGCCAACTCGGTCCAAAAGCGAAAGTGCTCCTGCAAAGATTTGCTATCAGCGTACACCTAAAGAGGCAGACGCAGTGCCACCTTCTGGTAATGCAGAGGTAACTGCGAACCGCTGAGTTGTCAGTTCAGAACGGGAGAAGACACTTAAGCCAGAACGGGAGAAGGCGGCCCTGGTGTCTGGCCGCCTTCCTTGAAATGCGAATTGCTTTGCTATGGCTACTGCGCTGGGGCGTGGTCCGGGGCGGGGAGAGATTTGCCCAGTTCTTCGAGCTCGCCGAGGATTTCGTCGGGGAGCTCGAGGCTGGCCGCGGCTATGTTTTCGGCCAGATGGGTTCGGGTACTGGTGCCGGGGATGAGGAGCATGTTGGGGGAGCGGCGCAGGAGCCATGCGAGCGCAACCTGCATGGCGGTGGCGCCGAGGAACCTGGCGACGGCGTCGAGCGTGCCGGACTGCAGCGGAGTGAAGCCGCCGAGAGGGAAGTAGGGGACGAAGGCGATGCCCTGGTTGGCGCACTCGTCGACGAGGAGGTCGTCGGTGCGGTTGGCAATGTTGTAGAGGTTCTGCACGCAGACGACGGGCGCGATGGTCTGGGCTTCGCGGAACTGCGTGGGCGTGATGTTGGAAACGCCGAGATGCTGGATGAGGCCCTGCTGCTGGAGCTCGGCGAGGACGCTGAACTGTTCGGCAATGGAGCCTTCCGCGGGCGAACCTCCGGGCTTGCCGTGCATGGAGCGGAAGTTGACGACGTGGAGGGTGTCGAGGCCGAGGTTGGTGAGGTTTGAGTGGACGGCCGCGATGATCTGGTCCCGCGAGAGGGCTGGGAGCCAGCCGCCTTTTTCGTCGCGCCGAGCGCCGATCTTGGTGACGAGGACGAGGTTTTCCGGGTAGGGGTGCAGGGTGTCGCGGATGAGCTGGTTGGTGACGTACGGGCCGTAGAAGTCGGAGGTGTCGATGTGGTCGATGCCGGCTTCAATGACAGCGTGGAGGACGGCGGCGGCTTCAGTGGGGTTCTTGGGTGGGCCGAAGACGTGGGGACCGGCGAGCTGCATGGCTCCGTAGCCCATGCGGTGGACGGTGTGGGAGCCGAGGGAGTAGGTGCCAGCGAGGTTTGTCGTGCTCATATGCGGGATTGGATGCCGGGAAAGCCTCACCGAGGCAGCTATTCACGGCCCGTTTGTGCGTAACTGGCGGAGAGCTTTGACGCAGAAAGCGCAAAGTACGCAAAGGACGCGACGACAGTGTTGCTGTCCGACAAACCTCAGCGTCACGTGACGAGGTCACATTGAGGCAGAGATGCTTTCTGCTAGTCGATGAGGGGGAGGGTGACGGTAAAGGTGGTGCCGGGGCGTTGGGTGGGGTCGGAGTCGAAGGTGAGCTCGCCGCCGAAGCGGGTGACGATCTCGCGGGAGATCCAGAGGCCTACGCCGGTTCCTCCGCTGGAGGTGCGGGAGGTGAAGAAGGGCTCGAAGAGGTGAGCTCGGGTTTCTTCGCTGATGCCGGGGCCCTGATCTTCGATACGCAGCTCGGCCTGGCCGTTGAGGGCGCGGACGGTGAGCACGACTTCCTTGCCGACGGGGCTGAAGTGGGCGGCGTTGATCAGGAGATTGAAGAGGACCTGGCGGAGTTCGCCGGGCGTGGCGCTGACACAGAGGTGGTCTTGGATTTCCGTGCGCAGGCGGGTGTGCTGCGGGAGGCGGATGTCGGCGACGAGCTCATGGGCGAGCTGGCTGATGTCGAGGGGGTGGGGCTTCTGGTGACGGCCGCGGACGAGGTCGAGCGTGCGGTGCGAGGTGTCGGCGAGTTGAGCAACCTGTGACTCGGCCTGAGTGACGAGTGCGGCGGCCTCGTCGCTGTGAAGCTCCTGGTGGAGGAGATAGAGGATGTTGGAGAGCGACTCGAGCGGGTTGTTGATCTCGTGGGCGAGGGAGGCGCTCATGCGGCCGACGGCGGCGAGGCGCTCGAGCTCGCGCATGTGCTCGGCCTGGAGGCGGCGATCGGTGGCGATGGTGACCTGTTGCGCGATGAGGCTGAAGAGCTCGCGTTCTTCGTCGGCGTAGGAGTCACGGGAGGTGCTGCCGAAGGAGAGCGTGCCGAGAAGCTTGCCGCGGACGACGAGCGGGTGGCAATCGTAGGCACGGACGCCGGCGCCGCGGATAAGCGAGGTCATGTCGTCGTTGCGGGCGTAGACCTCGGTGACGTAGATGTTGGCGGCGCGTTTGGCGACGTTGCCGCAGACGGCTACGCCGAAGTCGAGCTTACCGCCGAGCATCTCGCGTATCGTGTCGGCTCCGCCGGAGGAGGCGAGCTCGAGATGGGTGCCGTCGGGTGAGGCGAGGAAGTGGAAGTAGACGTCGACGCCGAAGGGCTCGCGAAGCTCGTTGTAGATGGCCCGGCACAGCGTGTCGGGGTCGCTGTCCTGCAGGAGCATGTGGGCTGTTTTGCCGAGGATTTCGCTGTGCAGGCCGGACTTGAGTTGGGGGGACGTGCCAGCCATGCGAGAGCCTGCTCTTTGCGGCGAGATGGCCTAAAGTGTATCGCGGAGAGGACGGGGTCGGGAAGATGGAGGAGGAACTTCCGTGGGATTTGGAGGTCGCGGGGCGGCTAGAGGCGGAAGCCTCTGACGATTTCGGCGACGCGAATGACGTTTTCGACCGGGGTATTGGGGACGATGCCGTGGCCGAGGTTAAAGATGTGGCCGGGTCGGCCGTTGGCGAGCTTGAGGATCTCGGTGACGCGGGCCTGGATGACGTCTTCAGGGGCGAAGAGGGTAATGGGGTCGAGATTGCCCTGGATCGCGCAGCCGGAGCCGGCGAGACGCCAGCCTTCGTCGAGCGGGATGCGCCAGTCGAGGCCGAGAACGTCAGCGCCTGTTTCGCGCATGGCGGGGAGCAGCGTGGCGGTGTCCACGCCGAAGTAGATGACCGGAACACCCATGGCGCGGATGCGCCCGATGAGCTCGGTGGTGGGGCCGAGGACGTACTGGCGGAAGTCGGTGGGGGAGAGCGCGCCGACCCAGGAGTCGAAGACCTGAATGACGTCGGCCCCGGCTTCTACCTGCTGCTGGGCGTACTCGGCGAGGACGGTGACTAGTTTGTCCATGAGGAGGGGCCAGGCAGACGCGTTGTCCGTTGTCTGTTGTCCGTTCTCCGTTGTGTGGGAGGCGTACATGAGCTTTTTGGTTTCTATGTAGTTGCGGGAGCTGCCGCCTTCAATCATGTAGCTGGCGAGGGTGAAGGGGGCTCCGCAGAAGCCGATGATGCCTAGCTGGTCGCCGTCGGCGCGAGGTGCGGCGAAGTGGGAGCTGACTTTGCCGATGGCTTCAGCCACGTAGCCTAGCTCGGCGGTGCGGTCGGTGCGGAGGGCCTGGATGCTTTGCAGCGTGCGGATGGGGTTGCGGACTACCGGGCCCTCGCCGTTAACGAATTCGAAGTCAAGGCCCATGGGAGTAAAGGGCAGCAGGAGGTCAGCGAAGATGATTGCGGCGTCAACGCCGAGGCGCTCGGCGGCGGTGATGGTGACCTCGGCGGCGATGCTGGGCGTGCGGCAGATGTCGAGCAGGGAGTGGTGGCGGCGGACGGCCATGTACTCCGGCATGTAACGGCCGGCCTGGCGGAGAAACCAGAACGGGGTGCGGTCAACGGGCTGACGAAGGCAGGCTCGCACGAAGCGGCTGCTGGAGATGGGAGTGTCGGGGAACTGGGTTATCAAGGGTGAAAAGCCTACTGGAACAGGCTAGCATCGCGTACTGGGAGCGAAATCTTTGAGGCTAGCGGTAGCTGGGGTCAGAGTGTTTGCGGAAGGGGCGGAATGGGATGGTGTAGGCGATGCCGGCGCTGCCAAGGACCGGCGTGAACTCCGTGGCTGCCGTGGTGCCGAGCTGCCAGTGCTGATACTGCACATCGAGTTTGAGGCGAATGCTGTGTACCAGCCTTACTTCGAGGCCTCCACCGCCGCTGTAGACGGTTGACTGGTCATGCGTGTAGTTGGGGTCAGTGAAGGAGGGGTGGTTGAAGTTGATGGTGCCAAGGCCGACGAGGAAGTCACCGTAGGGGCGGATTGGCCCGATGTGAGCCGTGAGGACCGGCCCGAAAAGGTAGCTGTGCTCGGTGATGTCGTCGCCGGGGGCGAGGTTGACTCGGGCTTCAAGAGAGGGGTCTACGGGAAAGCGGAGATGTTTGGTGACGTCAAGGCCGAACATGATGCCGCTGTTGTAGCCGCTGGTGTAGTCCTGATGGTCGCGTATGTACCCCGCGAAGGCGGAGATCGTCTGCGTTTTGTACATGGGGGAGTCGGATTGGGCGGAAGCCCCGGGGACCGAGAGCAGGAGAGTGAGAGCGGCAGTGGCGGCAGTGAAACAAATTGCACGGCGGATGGCCGAGACGGTGATCGACATCAGGGTCTCCTGGTCATGAGGCAGGTCAGTGCGCTAGGTTGGGTCACCCGCAAAGGGAAGACGGTAACGGTACTTCCTACTGTAGATGCATTCGGGCGTCGCTGGTCTACGGGACCTGTAAACTTAGGTTGTGCCCACTTTCCAGGGGCGCGCCCTTAGAGGGCGCGGCAGCGATGTGGAGGAGTGCACCGATTTCACGTTTTTCAGGAAGAGAAAGAGATAAGCCTGCATGGTTGATTACCTCAAGTTGCCGGTCGGCCCCAAGGCCCCGGATGTTGTCAACGCGGTCATCGAGATTCCGCGTGACGGGATTACGAAGTACGAGTACGACAAGACGCTGCATGTGTTCCGGCTGGACCGGAACCTTTACTCGCCGGTTCACTACCCAGGCGATTATGGGTTCATCCCGAGCACGCTGGGCGATGACGGCGACCCGCTGGACGTGCTGGTGATGGTGGATACGCCGAGCTTTCCGGGCTGCCTGCAGGAAGTAAGGCCGATCGGCGTGCTGGAGATGGTAGACCAGGGTCAGGGCGATGAGAAGATCCTGGCGGTGGGCGTGGGCAATCCCCGCTACCAGGACGTGCATGACTACTCGGAGATTTACCCGCACATTCTGAAGGAGATCACTCACTTCTTCTCGATCTACAAGGACCTGGAGCACAAGAATGTTGAGGTGAAAGGCTTCCGCGATGCGGAGTTTGCGAAGACAGTGATCACCAAGGCGCAGCAGGCTTACCTCGATGCGAACGCCGGCAAGTAGCTTGACTTTTGTGGAGACAAGCCCGGCTTAGGCCGGGCCTCTCTTTTGCCGGCGGCTGAACAGGGTGGATGCGGCGTAGATCAGGGTTCCGGCGAGGGCTACCAAGGCGGCGAAGACCAAGGCGTTGATGCCTGCGACTCGCTCGTCGCGGGCGGACCATAAAGAGAAGAGGATGAGCAAAGCAGGGCCGATGCCGACGAGCACGGCCCCGGCTGTGCCTCCGGGGACCCGGAAGGGGCGCGGAAGGTTGGGCTCGCGGACGCGGAGAATGGCGAGGGCGAGGAACTCGAGCACGAGCGCTCCACCGTAGAGCACGAGGTCAATGGAGATGAGGCGCTCAAAGGTGAGGCCGAGCGCGAGCGCCCAGCCGGCGGCGCAGGCAAGGACGCTGACCCAGGGGACTCCGCGGGAGTTTTCGCGGCGGAGCATGCGGGGAAGAAAGCCATCTGCAGCCATGGCCGAAGGCAGTCGGGTGAGGGTGAGGGTGAGGGCGGTGAAGGTGCCGAGACCGTCTAAAGATCCTGCCAACACGACACCAATGGCCAGCCACCCACCGACTACGAGGGTGGCGGCGTCGGCCCAGGCTCCAGTGGAGAAGCGCGCCGCCGGGATGCCGACCGCCCACATGGATGCCAGAGGGATCATGTAGACAAGCATGACGGTGAAGACCGCCGCGAACATGGCGCGGGGGTAGTTGCGCTGCGGGTTTTCGACTTCCTGAGCGATGGTGCTGGCGTTGTCCCAACCCATGTAGTTCCAGAGAGTGATGGGGATGGCGGCTCGGATGTCGTGGGTGGAGAGCGGCGCGGCTGCCAAGTGCAAGCCGCCGTGGAAGGCTCGCCACCACGCCATGAGGACGAGGACGACGAAGGGCGAAAGCGAGAGGAACATCATCCGGCTGGAGCCGTGGCCGACGGAGGCTGCTCCGCGGAGGTTCCAGAGAGCTGCGAGCGCGACGATGGCGAGCTTGATGGCTAGGCCGCGGTGACCGGCGGTGAGAGCTGGGGCGACCCGGCCGAGGTAGAGGGTGAAGGTGGTGGGATAGATGGCCATGTCAAAGACGCTGGCGGCGAGGGAGAGCCAGGCCTCCTGGAATCCCCAGAAGCGGCCGAGGGCGCGGGTGACCCAGACGTAGAAGCCGCCTTCTTCGGGGATGGCGCTGGCGAGTTCGCCGACCATGAGCGCGGTGGGCAGGCTCCAGAACAAGGGGACGAGGCCGAGCAGTAGCAGGGCCGCGCCGTAGCCGGCCATGCCGATGATGTCTTCCATGCCGTAGGGGCCGCCGGAAACGATGAAGTAGGTGGCGGCAACGAGGGGGAAGAGGCGCATCTTGGACCCGGTTCTGGAATGCGTCCGGCTGCGCGGGATGACGTTGGCTATGGCGTGATTCTCCTTGGAAGTTGCGCTGGATTCGCAGAGTATCACCTGGTTGAGCGCGGGCGGGGGTGGTGTCGGGTATACTGTGCCTGCACCCCGTGCAGGAGAGTTGGCCGAGAGGCTGAAGGCGGCGGTTTGCTAAACCGTTATAGGACCAAAAGTTCTATCGAGGGTTCGAATCCCTCACTCTCCGCCATACCTTTCTAAGTGCTTTGTTTTCATCAACGGCTGTGGACTGTGACACTCCTTGTGACACTTTCCGCAGCCGGAGGTTTTTTCACCTCATAATCGCGATCGCTCGCTCCCGATGGGTATTAGCCCTTGGAGGAGTTGGAAGTGAGAGCGCCAAAGGTTCGTCTTTACATCAGAGTCCGCTTGACGGATGGCCGCGACGTCTACGCCGACCCGGTATGGAATCGCAATCGGAGTCTGCGGGGCGGGTACGCCACCGTAGATGGCGTCCATCAACACCATCCAGACGGCGTCTACTACCTTCGCTACGCACGCGGCGGTAAGCGGGTTTGGGACTCAGTCGGCAAGGAGCCGGACTTAGCTCTCACTGCACTTCGAAACGTCGAGCATGATCTAAACGCCCTAGCGATTGGTCGCACGTTCGCGGCGGTGCACCCGACCACCGTGAATGCTGTCGCTTCCTCTTCGAGCTCCCTATCAGTTGAAGAAGCGATCGACACATACATCGCCGAGGTGAAGTCTTTCAAAGCCCCGAAGACGATTTCGGCGTGCATCCACATGCTTCGTGAGTTTGGGAAGACCTGCAAGGGCAAGCTCCTGTCGCAGGTGACTCGCACCGACTTGCTGAATCACATGAAAACGCTCAAAGCCCAGGGGCTGGGTGACCGCACCGTCTACAACCACGTGAGCCGGATTAACACGCTCCTCAAAGCGAACGGTATTGCTCATCTTCTCCGCCCCGCTGACTGGCCGAAGTACGACGACAAGGACGTGGACGCTTATCACGCAGAGCAGTTGGCCACTCTGTTTGCCACCGTCAAAGGTCAAGACCGCCTGTTGTGCGAGTTTTTCCTCGGCACCGGCTTTCGGGAGCAGGAGGTCATGTACTGCTCTTGGGCGAACGTGGACTTTGCAGGCAAGGTCCTCTCGGTCTGGTCTAAGCCCGAATACGGCTTTCGAGTAAAGGATAGGGAAGAGCGTTCAGTCCCCGTCCCGGACAGTCTCATCGAGTCCCTCGCGGCCTTGAAGCGCACCAGCACTTCGTCTTTGCTCTTTCCGACGAACAAAGGAAAGCCCGATGGCCACCTGCTCCGACGACTGCAGACCCTCGCATTCCGTGCAGGCCTGAACTGCGGCGAGTGCATCACTAAGGTGGGGAAAGAATGCTCCGAGCACCCGGTATGCACCTCCTGGGGTCTCCACAAATTCCGCCGGACCTTCGCCACCATGCACTCCGAAGCCGGTGTATCGGCAGCGACTATCCAGCGTTGGCTGGGACACGCAGATCTTGCTACGACCTTGAGGTACCTTGCGGTAGCTGATATGAGGTCTGAGCGGACGCGCTCTCAGGTCAACGCCAGCTTCGCGGGCGTGGCCGGTAGGAATGCCGTATGACAGAGACATGGCTAATATCAAGGCACCTCGTCGCACCGATGGGACAGCTTGGCAGCCCTTTATCTCAAACTGCGTTCGCCTGTGCGAGAGGTTCTGCCCTTATTCGAAATCCTGGCTTCTCTGAGCAGGGTGATCAAAAAGTTCTACTCAATATTCAGAATCCGGACCTGCGTTTGGGTACTTCCTCTCAGGGGGGCGACGAACCGCTCCCCAGGGAGAAAAATAATGGATTTGGCAAGACACCTGGGGGCTTCAACCCAGTACCTCACAACGAAGGAAGTCATGGAGCTCCTGAGGCTCCGGCGCAACACGGTTTGCGATTGGGTAAAGGCTGGAAAGATCCCAGCGATCCGCACCACAAGTGGCTACCGTTTCGACCCAGTTCTACTCGCGGGTTGGCTTCGGGCGCGTTCCACTGGGTCCACAGCGGAGGTGCGCTCATGACCGACATCACCACCGCCCCATCCCACACCGTGACATCGGGACTCACGTTCGAGGCCGCGACTGGATCTGATTCGTGGGCGGCGAATGCACGCCGTCTGTTCAGCCGGGAACAAGTCACGTTCCTTCTTCAGCTCTCAAACGATCAGCTACAGCAACTAATCGACACCCGGCAGCTCGTCTCCATCCAGATCGTCGGTGAAGAGCGCTTCTGCTCCCGGGATGTTTCAGGGCTGATTGGGAGCTACGTGGCAACAGCCCTGCGGAGGTCACGATGACAGCGACCCTCAAAGCCAAGCGCATGCCGAAGTACGAGGACGGGGAGAAATCCTGTGAGTTCTGTTCCGCCCCGCTACCTGCTCACCAGCACTGCCCCGGCGACCCTGTACGCACTTGCGGAGCGTCAGGGTGTGTCGACCTCACACGTACAGTCTCTTGGGGACGGTATGTAGAGGAGGGCGAGCTCCAGTGCCAGGTTGTCAACTGCACGAAGATGGTTCCCGAAGGACGCTACCGGCGTGAGAATACACTCCTATGCTGCTCAAGAGAGTGCTGGTGGCACCTCTCGAAAAATGGCACCGCCGTGCACGTATGTGGGTGCAACTGCGGAACACTGTTTCACCGCCGCCTGCAGCCGTGGCAAGAGGGAAAGCCGGTCTACTACGACCGCAAACACTGGGCCAAGGTGCGGATCGAAGAAAATGCCGAACGAGACTTCGCTCCATTTAAGGATTTGTATAACGAGTACACATCCACACGTGAAGCTCTCGGCATGGGTTCACTAAGCTTTTACCGCATCGGCCTGCGTCCCTTTCTGATCTTCTTAACGGAAATCGGTATCACGAACCTTGAATCGGTGAGGCCTACCACAATCACGAAATACCTGGCGTGGGCCAAGGAGAATGGGCGTCGAAGTGCTCACGACCAGATCTTCACTGTGAAGGCGTTCTTCGAGTGGTTGATCGCAACCGAGATGCGACAGGCCATTAATCCGGTGCGCAAGATGCACGTTCCCAAGAAGCCGCACCGCGATCCTCGCCCCTTGTCAGATTCAGAACTCGAACTATTATGGGAAATCCTGGACCGGGAGGGAGGCACCCGCCTGTGTCTCGCTGCAGCAATCGGTGAGGAGGGCGGCTGCCGCGCATCCGAGGTCTGTAACATCCGGTTGGAGGACATCGACCTCGCAGCAAAGACCATTAAGGTTCGGCTACCGACTAAGGGCAAAAGGCCGCGCGTCACCTACTTCCGTGAGAGAACAACGAGATACCTCACACGCTGGCTTCTTGAGCGTCGGGAGGACTGTGGCCATGACCACCTGCTCTACAACGAGTGGGGTAACCCTTGGCAATATCAGGCTCTTCGGAACGCCTACCTCAAGGTGGTGAGCACCAGTGCCCGATCAGAACGTGGCCTCGGTGTGGGTTTCGATAAGTGGTCTACGCACTGCCTAAGGCACACGTTTGCGACCAACATGAGGCGCGGCGGAGCCGACCCTCTGACGATCATGGCGACGGGAGGGTGGGGGGACCTACCTGCGGCGAAGCTGTACATCAAGGAAGACGAAGAGGACCTGGGCAGGAACTATTTCGCTGCCCACGAACGCCTGGAGGCCTTGAAAGCCGATGGCGTCAAGAAGACGACGCGCACGCTCGCTCAAAGACTAGCGGACAGGCGGGCGGAGGAGTCCGCCCTAGTGAGCAGGAAGGTCATAGTGGCAACCCAAAAAGATTGCGTGTAACGAGTGTTACACGCAATCATCATGCTAAACTGCTGAAAATAGATGATGTTCATGGATCACAGCCGCTTCCTTAATCACCTCCGCGACGGTCAGGGTTGCACCTCTGACACCCTCAAGTCCTACGGATCAGACCTGAAGAAGCTGGCCGCGTACATGAACGACCAAGGGATAGACGACATCCTTCAGGTGACGTTCAAGGTGGCCACCGAGTACGTGGTCTTTATGCGGACTCAACCCAACCCGCGCTCCGGCAAGCAAGGCCTGTCGGACGCTACCGTCGCCCGGCGTCTCGCCTCGGCGACTTCGTACTTCGACTATGAGCGTGACTGCCGAGACTCGGACTTGGGAAACCCTTTTCAACGCGTGAGTTCGAAGTTCAAGTGGAAGAAGAAGGAGGAGGCGAAGCCGGTGGATGACTACGTGCTCGATCTGCTACTTGCGAGCATCGAGGACAAGAGGGATCAGGTCCTCTTTCGTGTCATGGTCGCTAGCGGCCTCCGGGTCCACGAGGTGGCAAAACTCAACCGCGACACCATTACCTGCGAGACGACCCTTAACCGTCAGGGGAAGGAGATTGAGTTCGGTCTTGGCACCGTAATCGGCAAGGGCGGCAAGAAGCGCAGGTTCATTGTTGATCTCGACACGGCCCTACTTTGCGCCGAGTACCTCGAAGGTCGACAGGACAGCAACCCAGCCCTTTTCATCTCGCAGCGGAAGCAGCGCATCTCGGTCAGGACCATCCAAGAGCGCCTGCAGCACTGGTGTGCTCAGTTCGAGTTCTCCCACATCAATGTTCACCGTCTTCGCGATACCTTTGCGACGAGGATGAGGGCAGCAGGAATGGATTCTATGACAATCCTAGAACTCCTCGGCCACTCCCAGCTAAGGACAACGAAGAAGTATGTCAAGCTCAGCGACGAGACGCTTGCTCGTGACTACCATGCTGCAATGGGGGCCATGGACACTAGGTGACCTCAAGCTTCCCCGTACGGCACGGCGGAGGGATTCTGCACCGATAAGGATCATGAAGATCAAGCGAGCGGGCAAACGAGTCGTCAAAACTCGGGAGGGCCTCTGCTCGTTCAAGTGAGTTGCGCGTCTTATGCTTATGGCGACTCCTGAAGAACTCCGAGATGAGCGGGACGCAGAGATCTGGGCGTTCCTACACGCTAGGGTCCCCGAACCTGGCCTGCCGCGCTCCTACTCGGAACGTGGTGGACGTCCCGTGAACTTCGTTGAACTCGGTCAGGCCATCGCCGACTACAGCGAATGGGAAGGCCCTTGGTCGGCTTTCACGCATGAGTTCTTTCTTTACGAGACGGCGAGCTTCTTCGACTTGCGTCCACCGGCGTGTTGGCCGATCGAGTGGCAGGCCGTGTGCGCCGGAGCGGCGGAAGCGCTCTGCGTTCGATTCGGCTTTCCTGTGCCAGAGTGGACCGAAGAACCCAAATACTTCCTCGGGGAGCCCTGGATGCCAGAATTGATGCTCCAGGGGCTGCCGGTTGAGATGTTCGCCCGACATTAGAGTCCTGCCTTTCTTAGAAGAAATGTCCTTCTTGCAGATCGGGATCTGATCGCGAATTAAACCCAGCTATGTGGCCTCCGTGCGAGTGGCGGTGGTAAGGGTGGACGCTATTGACCGTTGCGTTATGAAACCGGTCCTGCGACGATGGCCGCATGTCAGAGGCTACGAGAGAAGAGCAGTTATTAAAGCTGGCCGAGAACCTGCTTCTGGCTTGGATCCAGGCCCGTCACCAAGCCGATGCGCTTTGGCTCACCGTGCAGAGTGACCCGGAGTGGGCGAGGAAGTTCACCGAGCATCTCGACGACCCCGCCCGCCAAGAGGCGACGGAAGCAAACTTTTGGGACGTATTCCAAGCCATCGAAGAGATTACTGAAGGCGAGGATGTAGGCTCTGCGTTCTCGCTGTTGGGGGAGGCTAGGCATCGCAGGTTTGTGAGTTAGACCTCACCCTACCCGACGGCTGCCAAGGCGCTTTTCCCTCGCGGGCGCATAGCAGCCTACCGATGCTACCTGAGTGGCGTGAATGCTCGGGTTAGGTATGAACTGCCATGAAGTGGCTGGCTGCTTCGTCAAGGTCGAACTAGAGGCTCAGTATGGCAGCAGTCGGGTGTGGATGCGATACTTCCCGGATCACGCCGAAGCCGGGCCGCGGGCAACAACCTCGGCATTGATGGGGCTGGCAGGAGCACACCAGTCGGAAGCGACCAGGTTAATAAGCAGGAGAGGGCTTATTTAGTGAGCCGAATACAGCGTGACGGTTCCATCTCCATTCGACGAAGCCACCACCTGGGCCACGGCATTACCCCGGACAACCAAGTTCTCAAGAGTCGACGGATCGTGAAGCTCTGGTTTGGCTGTCAGCTGCCAATCCGGGCCATTTGGGTAATCGGGATTGACGAGGAAGAGGAAACCGTTCAACTCGGAAATTTGGGCATTTAGTGAATACCGTTGCCCCACGGGCAGGGTCCGAGCAGTGACTTTTGCGTAAAAGCTCTTGAAGGAGATCGGCTCATTCGCTGCTTCCGGCAGTGGCTCACCTTCCACCATTGGAGCGCGTGTTTGTGCGGAGGAGGGGGCGTTTTCCGGCGACTTTAAAGGTGGGCTCTGCCGATCATCATGGGTGGGCAAAGGATCCGAACCGCTCTCAACCGCTGTGTTGTTGACGAAAGAAGCCAATGGCGAAGGATGCCACCCCTCGATCTTCTTGCAACTCGCACGGTAACCGTCCGCCTCAGCGTGTGCCCTATTCGTAGACTTCACTAGGTCGGCATAAGGGGCGAGCTGGGCATAGGTGAACCGCACGGAGGCTCCAGGCTCAATGCCGAGGGAACTGTAAACACGCGACAGAAGTTCTTCAGATCGTTTGTTCCAAATTTCGAAGCGCTTCTCATGAATCACCAATAGGACACTCTGAAGCTGTTCGAGGTTGTCACCGGCGCGATCGAGCTGAAATTGCTCATCTTCGGTGAACTTATCCACGATGCTGAGGGACATCAGACCTCGCACGTTAGCCTTTTTCCACGCGGCTTCACGAACAGACTCTTTTTGTGCCGCTTCCCAATTGTGTTGCCGATGTGAGCGGACCAACAAAGCAACACCGGACCCAGCCACCAACGTGACCAACACCGCCAGCACGGCGGCGACCACAACTCGTTTCATCGGAAAGCAATTCTCCTTCGCCCTCGATTCAGGCATGCACGAACTTTGAACATGAGGATACCGAGATGCTGAGGAGATGGCAACCGACATCCGCGTCCGTCTCGGTAGAAAGATCCGGGACCTGCGCCGCCAGCGCGGATGGAGGCAGATCGACTTGGCTGCTCATGCTGAACTGAGCAAAACTCACATCTGCGAGCTTGAGGTTGGAAAGCGGGAAGTGGGTCTGCTCGCCTTAGAAAGACTCGCCCTGGCACTAGATGTCAAAGTATCGGACCTGATGAAAGCGATCGGTCATTGAAGTGACGACAACCGTAGGGAAGACCACAGAGCACCAGACCAGCGCGAACAGCGACCTATCTTCTGCTAGCCTTTTGTCATGATTGAGCCGACCGTTATATCCGTAGCCGAGGAGGCAGTTGAGCGCCAGCGTGCAACAAACGCAGCCGCTCTTCGCGAGTTCGTGACTCAGTGGGACACAGAGACAATGCCTGCCTGCCCCATCGGTATGGCCCTCCTTTACGATCTCCTCGTCGCTCATCCCGCAGCCTACGAGATGGCCCGTCAAAGAAACTTCGAAGAGACGCCACGCCTGAGCATCAACAAACGGTGTCCGTTCGATCTAACCCGCTCCTTCACTCGGCCCCGATTTCTGCTTGAGGTACTGACTCAGTACGTCAGGCGACACGTGGATAGGCGCGATCTGCGGAAGCTGGGGTGTAATCGGAATGGATGCCATTTTCGCTGCTCCTCATTACGAGATTCGTTCCACAGGTATTTTCGCCTAGTCTTCACCTATCCTGCAGGTCCGAAGTTTAGGCGATGTGTGGGATGGTTGGGGAGTGCGAGGTGGGTGCGGCAGCGCGAAATGGCAAAGTTTGCTGTATGTGCCGAGCCACACTTGTCCCTCCCATACCGAGTCACTACCCCGGTTACCGAACCGGCGAACGGTTCTGCCCAAAATGCCAGCCCCCGCCGCGCGTCATGGTCACTGTACTTGGACGTGATCATTACGGAGTTCGCTTCTCCGATGCGGAGCAGCCCTCCAGCTTCACCTATGGCTGCTCTTCGAGTCGCTTGCGGAGATTAGCGCTGTATTCGATTGGCTAATCGAACTCAGTTGCGACGAAGTTCGGCGTCAAGGTGCACAACGCATGTCCCCATCCGGCTGAGGATTGGGGCAGGGCGGCATTCATCGATGGCTCAAACACTACAGCCTCCATAGTGACGCGCTGATCGTGTAATGCGGCGAGTTCAGATGGATCGGGACCGAGTGGATTGCAGGGCAGGAACACCATCAGGCCCGCAGCCAAACTGTACTGCGGCGGCGGCGAGTTCTGTAGCTGTGGTCAACTGATGCTCAGAACAACGGTTCCGATGCTCCTCGATGAACAGCTCTAAATTGATGTCTTCAAGGGTTAGTAGAAGTTCAACTGGACGCTCCCAAGCCCGGGCATCTTCGGCCAGCCACCTCCGGACCTGGGCTTCTTCATCCGCGATTTGGGCAGCGGCTGCTAGGAGGTTTCCGAGCCAGAAGTCATAGCTGATCGCCATGAACAATGATAGCCAAACGGCTGATCGAGCTGGGTAGTTCCTCACAAGTCGTGTTTTCGGCAACGTGGCGGTTTCTCACCGGCTGAGCGGGCCGAAGTTGGTGATAATGCCGTTTTCAAGGATCGTTTCGACCAAACATCTCACAATTCTGACAGACCGGACCACTCACCCCAATGAATACAGTCCACGGGGTTAGCGTCGATCCCATCCTGGACACGCTGAACAAGCGAGTTAGGAACCCAGCAGAAGATTGAGCCTCCTGCGGACACGACCCAGGTATCCCAAGGAGGAGCGTCTTCAAAGTCAAAGAAGCCTTGTGAAGAAACAGTGGCTGCGCCGTCATCTACGGTTTCCAAAGGCTCGTAAAGCAGCAACCTGCCCTGCGACTGAGCCGACACCAAATCGGGCGTTTCTAGCCCCTTGTCATGGATAAGAGCCGAACGCACTTCACTGATCGTGCGCGTCGCTCGCACGTAGCTTTCTCTCTTCTTCTCCACCCAGATGTCTAAGGGGTATTCACCAAACGGTGGTACTTCGAGTGAGGCTGCCGGGTTAAGTTCACTGCTACGAAGCCCATCCGGCTCCTGTGAACGACTCAAGCACCATGAGACGGTTTCGGTTAGCTCCCGCACCACGGAAGCCGACGGCTTAGGCCGCTTTAGGACGATTTTGCGCAGCCCCAGCGTGATCATTCGTCCAGCTTACTCGCAGGGAGAGAGTCGACGTTTTGAAGAACCTCCCCAAAAGTCGCGTTTCGGCAACGAAGCGGATTTGCATCGCCAAATGCCGTTCTCGTCAGTAGCCAATCGGGCGATGTTGTGGGTCACGCAGAAAATGAAAAGCCCCAGCCGAAGCTGGAGCGTCTATCTGTCTGGTAGTGCGCTATGCTGCCGTCTTCTTGGCGGCCCACCGCTTCTTCATGGCCTCGGCGATACGCTTGCGACCTTCGGGACTGAGCTGGCTTTTGCCCTTTGTAGCGGGTTGAGCTGACGCATTGTTTTTGCTACCCTTCGGGCGACCGCGCTTCTTTCCGCCAGCGCTACCTGCTAGTGGGCCGTCTACGCCAGTGAGCGCAGTACGAATCTGCTGTAAACGGGTAATCTCGGTATCCAACTCGGCCAGTATGCTTTGTACATCAAGTGGCAAGATAATCTCCTCAGTCGTTCAGGTGACTTGCTGGAGCATTGGATGCAAACTAGGCACGAGGCTACTGTTCATCAAGAATTTCATCAAATGTGAACCCGACCCACTAAGCGTCGGCTATCATATGCGCTATGCAGAATCCGGCGTTGTTGCCGCCCGCAGAGTTCACCCGGTTCGCCCTTGAGCTACAGGCGAAGGCGGAGCAGTTATGCCGAGAGACGCCGGACTGCGACCTCGACGCGTGGATGGCGCTCGCGAAGGCGCGAGGCATGACTTGGGTTGGGGGACTGCAACGCGTGGCTACAAAGCTGGTATCAACTGAGCACCGGCTCGGAGAGAGCACGAATGTCAGTTAAGAAAGCGCCGCTAAGAAGTCTCCGGCGAGGAAAGTTACTGCCAAGAAGACCTCGCCCAAAAAGGCCGCAAAAAAGACGGCTGCAAAGGGGTACTTTAAAAAGGTTCGAGCCGTAAGGTCACCGTAGTCGTAGAGCTGGCGGCCTCCGCCGATAGCGGCACCGACGACCCCGGCCTCAGCTTTCGAGTGGAAGACTAATGGTTTCCTACTCCGAGATACGCGATACGCAGAAAGAAGTAAGCGGCCTCTTCAGCTCTCAAGTGCGAACGCTCGCGCTCGGGCTTCTAGCGATTGCTTGGGCGCTCCTAACCGCACACGACGAACCTTTGCGAACTATGGCTCTCACGGTGCCTCGATGGGAACTGCTCTCGTTGGCTGTCTTGTCTGTGTTCGTCCTTACCTTCGACCTCTTGCAGTATGTTTTCGCCCTGAGATTTACACGGGCGGCGCTCCACAAAGCCGAGCATTCGCCCACAAGAGACGCGAAATACGACAACGGTTCTTTCTCGTATCGAGCGCACCTCTGGATGTATCACGGCAAGTTCTCCGCGCTTGTAGTGGCCGCGCTACTGAAGGCTTGGGTGTTTCTCTCGCTCTTTCGTGCGCCGAGCGCACCTTCAAACAAACCTCTATCTTCCGCCTCCATTGGAGCCGCCAATGCGCCTGAAAGCTTTAAGCCTTGTACTTGCGCTACCGATGCTGTAAGCCGCTCAGCAGCCAGCGTCACAACCCCAGCCGAAGCCCGTGACACCGGCAGCCTCGGTCGGCCCGGCGAACGGCCACCACTACACAAATAGCAGCGGCCAACGCGTTCACTCTCCGATGCGAACGCCCTCGGCACAGGCCGGAGCGACGGCGAAGTGCAGGACGGTTCGTACAGCTTTAGCCAACACCACAGCGGGACGTGCTCGCACCATGTCGGTGTGGCGTTGTGGATTATCCACGCGCGGAATGCGCCTTAAAAGCCGAATACGCCCATCGGCAGACCCCGTCGAGTCATGGCGTCTGTATCAGGTGGACAAACATTCGTCACCGACGCGGGTGTTGTGACCGGACAGCTTGCAAGACGGCCCACATCGAGCAACAAACTCCACTTCAGTTTGTGCGACCCGCGCAATAAGTAAACCCCAACATCCTGAAACGGCCGGTCCGTTATGCGAGATCCTTGCAAACGCCTCTTTGCTTGCCAATAGTCCCGAACCTCCGGCCAAAGCTCTAAGGCCAATGCCCTTTGTATCGGTTCGGGAAGCGCCTGGATCTCGTCCCCTTCGCTTCTCAAGAGGTAACCGTACATTCCCATGCGGCGAAGCACCTCGTCAGAAACTGCCACAGCAAACGTTTCTATCAGGTAGTTGTCGATGAGCACGCCCATCTTAATATGGGCGAGTTCGTGGGAGAGCTGGTAAGCCAAGCGCCAGCGGTCGTGCGGGCGCACAGAGCTCAACGCGATACGGACGGTACCGGCGCGGACTCCCGTAGGCTCACCCGGCAACTTCAATCCGTGCAGGGTGAGCGGTGCCGCTTGTATGCCCATTTTTTGCCAAGCTGGGGGAATCTCAAAGCAGATGATTGGATCACCGCCCACACCTGGACCGGGGCCGGGTATTAGCGCATCCACCTCTTGAGCAACCCTGTCGGCCACAGCTTGCAGCACGGCCGTCTCTTCTTTGACCGGGAAAGTCTCAGGGTCCAAGAGGACCCGAGTCTGTGCAGAGGCCGCCAACAACATCGAAGCGACAAAGAAGCAATACGAGATAAAACGAATGGCTCCGAACACTCGGGATTATCCTCGCACACTCCAGAAAAGACCCGCTGCGGAATACAGTTGGATCGCTTCTATTTTCTTAACATGTGCGGTCGCTACTTCGTCGGTCGGATAAACAGCGCATCCCGGAAGCGTTCAAGCTCGGCGAGCTCCCGAAGAACTTCAACCTCCCGGACTTCAACGTCGCTCCGATGACGAACAACCCGTTATCCGGCTCAACCGGGACACCGGCGAGCGCGAAATCCTGATGGTGCGGTGGGGCTAGTCCCCTACTTCGCGAAGTCCGCCGCCGACTTCAAGGGTTTCAGCAAGATCACCACTGCGTGAGCCGCCAAGTGAAATGCGCTCAGGGAAGCCTGATTGAGTCACTTATGACTTGGTTCGTTCGGGCCGATCACGCTGGCAAATCAACCCTGATTCTCCCAATGATTGATTTGCCACGTCGCGGCGAACTTAGTGGCGTCGTTTGCGACTTTCTTTGCGCCAACGACTACCCAGGTCTGTTTGGGTTCCGGGTCCACCGCGCCCTTTTTCGCGGAACGAATGGCTCCCATCCTGCCCGATCCGAAGTCCCATTTGAGGTGCTTTTCCGAGCCTACGGCGAGCTTGCCGTCCGGGTCGACCGAGCTGATGGATTTGCTTACGATAGTCTGGAACTCGGTGAGCGGGATCCAGTTTAGGACGAGGCAGGTGCTCTCGCCAGCGCCTGCACCTTTCAGCGGATCTGAAGTCGGCTTACCTGCTGCCTGACGGTTGAGTTTATAAGACGGTTTGTACTTGGTGCAGGTGGAGCATCCGTAACACGATTTCCCGCTATTGGAGTGGCCCTTCACCTTGCCGTCGTCACTGGTGAAGCGCGGATGTCCGCACGTGCAGTCATCTTCCCGGTTTCGGGCGTTGAGAATCCTAACGATCTTTTGATCAAGCAAAGTTTTCTGCGCCGCTTTGACGTTCTCTTCCGGAGACCCCCCCTCTTTCTTGGCAGTATCAGCCTCTATCGAAAGTTCCTTCTTTGTAATAGTCACAAGATGTTTCTTGGCGAAGTTGTTATCGAATTTCAGCAAATACTTGGTCTTGGAGTCCTGAACGATCTCGAAATTCTCCTTTGCTGATGCCCAGCGGGACCAGCCGACTTCAGACGTCTGTTTGTTCGTGTATGGCTGGTAGTGAAGAAGCTCTGCTGCAGTGCCAACTTGGTTCGCGGGTCTGGAAAAAGAAGGGAGCGGCGTCGCAGCGGTGGACATGAAAGTAACCTCTCTTGGGTGTGCTACAAAGTGTACCTGAATTGTTTAAACAGGTGTGGAATAGGTCGAG
This sequence comes from Granulicella sp., assembly GCA_965198545.1. GTDB lineage: Bacteria > Acidobacteriota > Terriglobia > Terriglobales > Acidobacteriaceae > Granulicella. Next base: position 83,519 of record CBDAPS010000001.1, read on the forward strand.
CGACGCCTCGCTGTATTCCTTAGCGGGAATGTTCCCATTGCGGCGACTTCACTCGCATGAGTGATCAAAGGGGATCATACCGTCGCATGTGTTGAGCATCAGGACACAAGCGCAAACGTCCCCTAGCCTGAGCTAGGGGACGTTTCACTGCTTTGAGGTCCATGCGGCAGTCTTCTTGGCGGCCCAACGCTTCTTCATCGCCTCAGCAATACGCTCCGGCCTTCGGGACTAAGCTGACGCTTACTCTTTGTAGCGGGTTCAGCAGAAGCCGCATTCTTGCTCCCCTTGGGGCGATCGCGCTTCTTTGCGCCGGTATTACCCCCTAGTGGGCTATCTGCACCGGTGAGCGCAGAACGAATCTGCTGTAAACGGGCAATCTCGGTGTCCCAACTCGGACAGGTATTGGGCTACATCAAGTGGCAAAGTGCGATCTCCTCAAGCATCCAGGTGAACCGCTTAGAGGTTGGATGCAGACTTAACTCTGGACTTCGCCACTATAGCAGCGCGATAGAGAAGCTGGGTGTAGCCTTTTCCTATGAGTGAGCCGTCCATCGTGTCCGTCGGGGAGGAGGCAGTAGAGCGCCAGCGCGAGTTGGACGCAGCCGCCCTGCGCGAGTTCGTGACTCAGTGGGATATGGAGTCGATGCCTGCTTGCCCGGTCGGCATGGCGCTCCTCTACGAACTGTCCACCGCGCATCCCTCCGCCTACGAGATGGCCCGTCAGAAGGGCTTCCAAGAGACACCGCGACTGAACAATAACCAACGCTGGCTGGCGTTCACCGCCCACCGCAACACCTGCTTAGACTGCAACGAATCCGGAGTCTTGTCCCATCGGTTTGAAGGCCGCTACCCGCCCGACTACCAACCGCCCGATCCGCTTCGGAAACCACTGTAGTCATGTGCGGTCGCTACTACACACGCCAGCAGAAGCAAGAGATCGCCGAACGCTTTCGCATCGGGATCGAACAGGTGTCTGCGGCCCCATATCCGGCCAACTACAACATTGCGCCCACGGACGAAGCCCTAGTCATCCGCACCAACCGCAAGACCGGCGAACCTGAGCTGGTCACCATGCGGTGGAGTCAGCAGAAGTACGTCTCCACCTACGCGACCTTCAACGCCAAGGGCGAACGCCTTCTGCATTCACCACTTTGGAAGGGACTGCTCAAACACAAACGCTGCCTCATCCCTATGTCCGGCTTCTATGAGTTTCCGGGCGATGGGGCGATGCTTTTTGAGGTCGCCGGCACAGACCTTTACGCGGCGGGCGGTCTCTGGAGCACTGTACGCACCCCCGACGGTCAGTTTGTGGAGTGGTTCACCGTGATCACCACGGACCCGAACGAGCTTACAGCCGGATATCACGACCGTATGCCTTGGATTGTTCCACCCGAGATTCAGCCGTTCTGGATGGACCCGACGTTAGGCGAGGATTTCGCGAGCCAGCAGTACCTCGCCTCGCTGGTCCGGCCTTTTGACGCCAGCCGTATGACCGCTCGCCAAGTGAACCGCGCCGTCCGCAAAGCCGGTAACAACGGCCCCGAAATGTTAGACCCATCGCTTAGTCCGCCGCCCCCGGCTCCGAAGGAGAAAGCCAAGCCAAAGTCCCAACCGCCCGAGACACCCGGCCTCTTCGACTCAGCATAGCTTCCGGGCATCTCTCTTCGCCTCGTCTTCGCTTTTCTGGTAGTCTTTTCCACATGAAGAGCGAAGACTTTATTCAAGGCATTCAGTTCGCGATCAACATGTTTGAACCGATGGTGGCACGCCACAAGCAGATGCTGGACCAAGCCGCGCGTCACACGGGGCCAGTGGACCCTGTGCTGCTTAACACCACCCGCGTTGAGTTCCGTTGCTTCGCGGAAGTTGTCGGCGGCCTGAAGCTGCGACGTGACCAGTTCTCCGGTACCGAGCCTACGGACCGAATGGCAACCCATGACCGTTACGCCGAACTTCGATACAAGGCCGTTGAGGAGTGGAAGAGTCCACTGACGAAGGGTGAGGCTGAAGCGACCGAGCGGCAAGCTGATACTTGCTTGGCTGCGTTCGCTTTGTCGTGGGATGGCAAGCTCCCGGATGACCTCGGCAGCGCGGAGCCAGTGCTTCCGGCAACCTCTGGGCTGGTCCACTAAAACCCTTACCGACGGGCTTCCACAGCTTATTCGCTTGTCTTCGCCTACAGTGCAGATCAGGAGAAGCCAAATGGGCGGCGAACGCGGGAGCACGGTCAGGCGTCAGGAGAACGGCAAGGCGTGTACTCAGTGCAAGACACCACTGGAACCGCCGCCACCGGGGTATCAACCTGGCTTCCGAACAGGCGAGCGGTTTTGCCCGCGCTGCGCTCGACGGCCTCACAAAGTCACGATGCGCTTTAAGAAGCAGGGAGACGGCTGGGTGGTGTATCTGACCGTGGGCAACCGACGTCTCCGCACCATCAAGTTCGCTGACTCGTTCAAGATCGAGGCGATGGCGGAGAAGGGACAGGCGTTCAAATGCCTCGCGGATCGGCAAGCGGTGGAGTACGCCCTGAACAACGCCCCACACGTCGGGCTGTGTTTACTCAACCGCACGGATGAGCAGATGATGTGGCTGCGGGCATAGGAATAGGAGCAATGGTCCACGAACCCACCGATACCGAATTGGCTGAACTGGAGAGTACCGCGAGCGGGAACCCGGAGGCACTCGTCGCCTTCGATGCGTATGTGTGCGCTCTGTCGGCATTGGAAGAGGCTTATGACGAGGAAGGTTTGCCCAACTTCCGCGACTTCGAGGTTGCGGTAGGCATGGCCAGATGCGAGTTGGACTTTCAGTTGGGGAGATTTATCTGAAGACGACCGGCTACGTTGATGAGAGCCTCGACGGACAGGGCTGGTTCTGCCTGTCCTGCGTTATCACAACGGATCTTTATTGGCACTTCTTCAGTGGCTCGTGGGCAAGGAGGCTAACGTCGGTGAACAGGTGTCTCCTTGCCGAAGGTAGAAACCCAATCAGTCGGTTCCACGCAACCGACCTTTGGGCTAGAAGAGGTGAGTACACTGGGTGGTCGTTAAGTGAGCGTGACTCGTTTGTCGCTGCCATGAGGAGCACCATCGAAGGTCTGGACCGTGGAGTCCATGCCGTGTGTCATGGGGTAAAACAGGAAGAACTTGCAGACGTCTTCGAATTGGCTAATCCAAAGCAAATCAAGCGGGCGTGCTATGCAGCAACGTTTTCTTTTTTGATGCTGCAGTTGGCAGAAGACATAGACTTAAGACCCGGCTATGAACATGAGAAGGTCACACTGGTTCACGACCAGAACGAGAGCTACGACGCGGCAATAGCGAGGGCATTCCAGCGTATGAAGACGGATGCTAGTTTCAAAGGTCGTCACTACTTCACTAGCCTGACCCCTTGTCGCTGGCAGCACTGCGTACCTCTCCAGGCTGCCGACTACGTTGCTTATGAGACCCGGAGGAACATTCCGAACAAGGTAGCTGGTCGAGACTTTGGCCCACAACTCGCGGCCTTGCTGAAGCTCCCAAACTTTGGGGGATCGTCGTTCTATTTGTCTCGTGCAAACCTAGAAAGCGTTCGAGACACGGTGGGACTGCAATGGCTGCAAAGTGTATAGCCTTAAACAAAACAGTCGCCCAACCTGAGCTGGGGGACGTTGGTCTATCAATCTGAGATCTATGCCGCCGTCTTCTTCGCAGCCCAACGCTTCTTCATGGCCTCGGCGATCCGCTTCCGGCCTTCGGGGCTGAGTTGGCGCTTGGCTTTCTTGACGGGCTTTTCAGGGGCGGTGTTCTTGCTCCCCTTCGGGCGACCGCGCTTCTTCGTGCCGGGTGTGCCAGCCAATGGACTATCAACCCCGCTCAGAGCAGAACGGATCTGCTGCAAGCGGGCAATCTCAGCGTCCAATTCGGACAAACTCCGATCTACATCAAAAGACAAGTTGCTACCTCCACAATCATTGTAGGGTGTATCTAAGTGATGTGGCAGAGGACCAAGGCGCATTCAGTTGTATCCCGGGTTTTCACCGGACGCTGGGAGAGTGGCTTAAGATCGTGCCAAAGGGACAGGACGCCCGAGAGTTTGCCAAGCACTCGTTGGAGATGAAACCGATTGCAGCAGGCCGTGGCGACATGGTTTTGTGGCATCAGTCACTTCCTCACGGAAGCAGTCCAAACCGGGCGAATCTGCCGCGTGTGGCGCAATACATCTCAATGCACCCTACTGGGTGGGCACACAATCCGATTTGGCTGTAGGCTAAACGACGCCGAAGATCACGCTAGATAAGTCTGCGCTTTCCTCCTTTGTTCCCCAGGAATTCAGCCAGTGTCGCTTCCTCCAAACGCAGCGTGGCAATCAGTTCTCGCAGGAATCGAAGGCTTTCCTGCGGATCGAGCAACTCACTGGCGACCACGAGTTCATCTGCACCGCCGCGAGCCCAACCTTCTACTAAGCTCGAGTCGTTGTCGGACTCACTCGCCCAAGGCAATTTGATGGTCACGTTAGCTCTCCTTCACAACGGTAATGGGTGACTTGTCTTCACGAACCCCGACGAAGTGGGCGTGGCGCAGGTGATCAGAAGGTGTCCAGCCCAAGAAGTCGCACCGTACGACGGTGCGCGGCCAGACCCAAGTACATGCTGCCATCTTCGACGCAGTGAGGCCCTGTCCAAAACGCCCTCCTCCCGCTTCCGGAAGGTTGGAGAACGGACATGCGTCCGTGATCAGAGGCTGTAGGCGCTGGTAGAGTTCCCGCCTGCTGGCGGCGACAAAACCGGCACGCACGCTTGCGCAGAAGACAAACTCGGGCATAGGCGGTGGTTGGTACTGGCGGCGGCTAAGTCCGACTGGCTTGGTTGCAGGCGGAGCAGGTCTGTAGAAGCCGACGAGGATGGCGTCGAACGGGTCCACTCCAGCAGTCAAGCCGCCAATCACGAACTCCTGGCTGAGGTTGGTTCGCATCTTTCGCCAGGCACCTGTACGTTCTCCAGGCTCGTAGTGGCTGGAGAGTCGTTTAGCGACAACACCCTCAAGACCGTTCGCGCGTACGAAAGCCAACATAGCGTCCAGAGCGTCAGCGTCAGCGGAGAGCTGCACCTGTGGGCTTTCGATAAGGGATCGAGTGAGCCGTCGCCGCCGCTCACGCAGCGGCTTGCCGCGAAGGTCCTCGCCATCAAGTGCGAGGAGGTCGAAGGCGTAGAACACCAGCGGTGCTCCGTTACCAGGCGCATTCTGTAGCAGGCTAAAGTCCGGGCGGCCCTGCTCATCAAGGGCGCAAAGCTCACCATCTACTGCCGCGCTAAGCGGAATGGCCCGGGTCAACGGCGGAACGAGGACGGAGAACTTCGCGTTAAAGTCTTTGCCGTTCCGGGAGAACAGACGCAGTCCATTAAGAGTGTGGACCGCCTGGGCTCGGTAGCCGTCAAACTTGATTTCGTAGGACCAACCGGGACCGGTGGGAAGCTCTTTAGCTGGCATGCACTCCATTGGCTCTGTGAAGCAGAGCTCTTCCGGCGTGGAGCTTGAGATTGCGCGAGCCATTCAGCAAGCCTAGCGCAGCGGCGGCAGCCAGATGTTTACTCGAAGGCTCCATGGGCGGGCGTCTCAATTCTTGAACTGCCGATAACCCCGTTTTCCGCGAACGACAAGCGTGGACTATTCTTGCTGCACTATGCCCGAGCGTGAGCCGGTATCCGTTCCCGGCGATTCTACGTCGAAAATCGTTGCTGCGCGTCATGTGGCGTGCCCCAGGCAGTGGCACCATCCTTGGTTGGCTGGATAGATGAACCCATGAGCCATTGCTACTGGATGAAACAGCCTGAGACGCCCGAAGAACTGCGACAAGCGTTCCTGATTTTTGACGGTCAAGAACTTGGATGTCACCGCTACGCAGGAAGTGACCCGGAGATCCAAGCCCGTCTGGTAGTGTCCTAATTTGGATGCTGGCCGTGGGGCTATGTTTGCTTGTTGTAGCCTTCGCAGGGTTTCGTAAGCCATCGGCTCTGCTTCGGTCGCCACACCAAATACCAACTAGTCTCGCGGTCCTTGCCGAAGATATCGGTGTACAGAACAGTTCCGTAGAAATGGGCTACCTTTTTCCCGGAAGAGATGTCTTGGCGAAGGAAAGCGGCGTCCTCTGCGGCATATTCTCGTTGGCCCTTCAATCCAGTTGTGGGAGATATGAACTGTGGGAGCGGGATGGCATTCAGAAAAACATCCACGTCACACTCAATCGAATCGGTTATTACCATTTTGCATTCGGCAGATTTGATAGTGACGTTTGTTGCACCCAAGTAGAGGAGTTGATATTCGGCGGCCGCCTTGTAGTGCTGCTCTCTTTCTTCAATCGTTGTATATCGGCTATTCGTGCAGCATTCAAACCAAATGCTTTTGATTTGCATCGCCAGCCAACCCCTTTCCTTGCTGATAAACAATTCAACGCTGTCTCTGGCTGCTTCAGCGGATGTTTGCGACGCTCTCGCCGAGGCCAAAGATATCTCGTTTTGTCGCCCCATCAAATCGGCTTGGCGCTTTATCGCCGCGAGAGTTTCCTGCATCGCGGATCGCTGGAGAGTCATCTCGTTAGCTTGAGTGTTCACTTTTCGAAGCGTGAATACAGCCGCGATGACACCCGCCAATCCGACGATTACGAGGCCCAAGTTGGCCGCATACTCTGGCGCAATCAGACGCTGGAAGTAATTCTTAGAATCCTCATGGGGGTAATAACACTCTATGGCGGTGCCGCCCTCTTGTACTTCGCAGAGGGTCGTACCCGGCGTAAGAATTGGGCCATGAGTTTGTGTGGATGCGTTTTGATCGCGGTTGGTTTCGGAAGTCTGTTTCTGCCCTTTTACTGGCAGCCATACTGCCAGCAGAACCCCTATTGCCAGCCACCTAAGCATGGCAAAAATGTATCACGAAAACTCTTGACTCCCTCCTGTTCCCGTATTACAGTAATTACATAGAGGGACGACATGGCAAACGTACTCAGCACCGACAAGCAAATCGCAATCGTAGCGGCACTCACGGAAGGTTCCTCCATTCGCTCCATCGAGCGCATGACTGGCGTACACCGTGACACGATCATGCGGTTGGGCGTTAAGGTCGGCAAGAGCTGCACTGCCCTGATAGATGCCAAGATGCGTGACCTCACCTGCACTCGGTTGGAGATGGATGAAATCTGGGGTTTCGTCGGCAAGAAAGACCGCAACGTACGGTTGGGTGACACGGCCATCGTTGGCAGCGTTTGGACGTTCTGCGCTATCGACGCCGATACGAAGCTGGTTCCTGCTTTCAAGGTTGGCCAGCGTGACGCCGCAACCGCCGATGCATTTATGGCCGATGTAGCGACCCGCCTCCGCAACCGCGTACAGGTATCGACAGACGGCCTCCGCGCCTATGTACAGGCGGTAGACAAGGCATTCGGCGGGGATGTGGATTATGCCCAGATCGTTAAGGTCTACGGCCATGCTGATATGCCTGAGCGCCGCTACAGCACAGGCGAAGTTATCAGCACTGAGAAGTACATCGTGCGCGGCAACCCCAATCTGGACCTCATCTCTACGAGCTATGTGGAACGCCTGAACGCCACCACCCGCCTCCACATGCGCCGCCTCACCCGCCTAACGCTGGCGTTCTCTAAGAAGCTGGACAACTTCGAGGCTGCGGTTGGCCTTCACTTCGCGTTCTACAACTTCGTAAAGCGTCACAACACGCTCCGCACCACCCCAGCGGTTGCGGCGGGTGTCACCACTAAGCAGTGGAGTATCGGGGAGCTACTGGAGGCCACCGTATGAGGCTCTATGTGGCTGTGGAGTTTGGTTCGATAGAAAGACGGAAGGGGGTAATCATGTCGGAATGGGCGAAAAGAGCCGCGAAGAGATTGTATGAACGCGAGCATAAAGACGAGTTAGCAAATGCTGCCATGCTAGAAAAGCGGCGGCTCCTACAAGAGCAGGGGCTGGGCTTGTGGACTGCGCTGCGGGCCAAGGCGCGGGACCTGTGCGAAGAACTCAATATGGAGGTCGGCAGGGTCGTCGCTGTCGTCGCGCACACTCCCAGCCATGAGCTTCGGGTACAGCTAACGAATAGTGAGGGCATGAGCGAATTGATTGCATCCTTCCGCTTAGAGATGGCTGCCGATGCTGTGCAATGGAAGTACGCAGGTCCAGCGGCTCAACGTTCTCGGGGAGGTAAGTACGCCCTCATTGTTGAGGACGGTGGGACCGTCCTAGGCGATGGTCGCGACCGGACCACACCCGATGAGGTCGCGGGATTCATGATGGATGGTCTACTCCCATGAAACACATTGAGGATCTAAAGCGCGTGATTCGAGAGCTACACGGTGCGGAGGCTACGCACCGTGATTCCGTGCCTGTAACTGAAACCTGGAACGGCCAAACCATCTGGCAAGGAATCGTTGAAGTGTTTCACTTGCACGGCCATCCTGAGACGGATACGGTCTATGCGTGGTCACACGATACAGACGACGGGCCACAGCGCCACGTCACCGTGCTACACGTCCACCCCACGACCTCACCCCTAGCCGCTGTACGCGCAGCCATCGCGAGAGACTTCTATGCCAGCCAAGCCACAGCCTAAGCCGCGCCCCGTTGGGCGTCCGAAGATGCATGAGGCCCATGCCAAGTCCAGCATCATGCCTGTACGTTTCAGTGCCGCAGATCGGGCGAAGGTGGAGACGGCTGCGGTCGCCGCTGGCATGACGGTTTCGGAATGGGTTCGACGGACTTTGATGGAGGCGGCGCAGTGAAGAGCAAATCAAATTAGGACACTACCGCCCGTCTTGATCCTGAAAACTGTGACAACGCTCTTCCGAACCTTCGAGCCTGGCGGCCCGTTAGAACCCCGGACATTCAACTTCTTCTACCCGAAGGCAACAATTGGCTTCAGCGGCTTTTAGATATCGTCTTTCGTCGCCACTAGACGGGGCATGAGTCGATACGTCCCACAACGCCGTTTTCAGGGTGCCTCGATCTCCCTTACGACCCCAGAACTGTCGATGAGTGCATTGGCCTGTTACCGCCATTCGAAACGAGCAGCCTCGATCAGGTGCGTGAATTTAAGTCACAGTGAATCGATTAGTCAATTAGAATTCGGAAACGCCTCTTGGACCCGTGTTTTCTGAGTAAGAAGGGAGATGGTTCTCAATGGTTAAAAGTGCATTCTGCATTTTCATCTTCGCACAGATGTATTTCTGTTGCGCTGGAGCGATTGGCCAGGCTCTTCCGGCGTTTTGTCAGCAGGTACCCAATAGCCTGCTCGGCGGATTGCAAAGTCCGTATGCGCGGCAAGTGGCTCCGGACGGTAGTGTGTATTGCGAGGGGCTTTTGAGGCGGACGATCGGGATGGAACCGCCGCTTGTTATTTCGGTGAAACAGGAACAGAGTTCCAATGTCACGTTTGAACAGGGCAAGAGCGGCGCAATTACATGGTGTGACCAGTTGAAGCAGCCGGTCCATGTACAGTTGCGGTCGATCAAATCGCCGATGTTTGCACTGGACGCGATGCACGCGGCCAAATTTGAGTGGAACGCGGACAGTATTGCTAGATGGCAACCGGACTGGCAAAACATCGCAGCGCTCGCCATCCGTCAGGGCATGGTCGGAGGCCATCTGCATGACATGGTTCTGCCGCTCCGATACGGAGGAGGCTATGCGAACTCCTATGTTTTCGTGATCCAGTCGAAGGTTCCGTTGCACTTGACTAAAGTGCTGATTGAGCCCATGCAAGAGCCTTTCGAGCCTGTTCTTCGGAACCTACAGATTTCCAACGGTCCGACAAAAGATACGTGGAAGGCAACGGTTTCTTTTGCAAAGCTGAAACAAGGCACGTACGTTGTCACTTTTGAAGAGGGTGTAGATCAGGCCGGAAACACGACTGAGCCCGTTTATCTTGTGCACAATGTATGCGGTGCTTCATGAGTGAGCAAAATGAACCACAGGCCGCCGAAGATAAACGTGTTGCGGAACAATTGGCAGAGGAGACGGATAAAAGAGTTCGTGCGCTGAGCGATAAATTTCGCAACGGGGCTGAGGTCACAGGCGATGAGCTTGATGAAATCGAAAATCTTCAAAGGCTAAGAGCTTTGTTGTCGGCCCAAAAAGCGACGCCGACGAGGCGAATCGACACAGTATTGCTTTGTGTTTGCGTTGTCCTGCTGGTCGTCATGACGATTGTGCATGTCAGTTCGACTGCCGTCGATGTGGAAGTTATTGCAACCAAAGTCCAATTGAAGCTGGATAGCCAGAAAGGGACGCTCGATATTCCCGGGGAGCATGGAGAAATTCTTTCCCTCAAAGAAGCGCTCATCGCGCGCGCGGATGAGATCATGCCGTCTACCTCCGCGGAGGATAGAAACCTAGACCTTCGCGAAGCAAAGTCCGTTGCACAAGGCGCGCCTGGTGAAAGTTTCAATGATCCGGGTGTGCGATTGCAGCAAATCTCTTTGCCGTCGAGTTCGCCGATTTCTCTTGTAGTCGGCGTAGCGTACTCCGCCGATTCACGTGGCCTGCTTTTTGAGCCGTCGAGTACGGAAGACTCGGTTGCAAAGTTCGCTGAAGTGATGCCTGCAATAGCGGGTAGCAAGAGCTCTGCGAGTTCGCCATACTTTCGACCGTACCGGGTGAACGGAAAAGAGATGAGCCTGAAACTCTTTCCTTCGAACCAGTCAGGCGAACTGACGGTATTCCGCGATCTTCATGTGTCGGAGATTTCCTTCATGGACGGAGAGAGCTCGTCGATCCTTGGCGGTGCGCTACATATCAAAAACTCCTCGAAGGCTACTACGGCGCTCCAGCCAAGCGATCGGTTGCTACTGCGAAGCAAAAACATTGTCGTCCGCGAAATTGTGCTGTCGAAAGGGCACTTGAAGGTTACGGTGTCGGTAGCGAAAGCGACGGCGCTTCAATACGGTGAAGATGCGTTGCGAGAAGGGATGCCCACGCTGCTGGAGTGGGTCTATTCTCGTTGGCCGGCACAGTTGTACGCCACGTTGTCGGCACTAGCGGGACTTTGGCTTGCTGCACGACGCTGGTGGGGAGGGACTTCATGATTGTGTTCCGGCTCTCTTCTTCGGTTCGAGTGGCAGCGGTTTTTTTATGCTGCCTGGGTGCGTTGGCTGCGCGAGGGCAGTTGCTACCTTCCCAAGCGATGGGTATGGCGCGGGCGCAGATCGTAATGTTGATAGTTGACCACGGCTCTTCGGGTGCGGCATTATTGTTGGCGTTGATGAGAAGACGGTTTACATCGCGACGGCTGAACATGTGCCCAAATTTACGGACACGGTTCTTCCAACGGTGAAGGTGATGTTCTATGGGCTCTCGCACTCTCCCAAGAGTGGAAGGTTCTCGTCGCACTATGAAACGCAAGATAAAGGCGACCTCGCCGTGGTGCTAGTAGACCGTGATGCGGACATTAATAAATTTCTCGATGGCCGAAGTTTTGCGTTGCTTTCCCCGAACGTTACGGAAGGAATCGACAGACCGGTTACAAGCTTTGGCTACAACGGCGGCGCTGAGTGGAGCTTCGGGATCAAAGAAACGCTACTGGCGCCCGATCAAGGCAATTTAAGGTTTCAGTCGGATGTTGGTGGGGGGCAGTCGGGCGGAGGCCTCTTTAACGAGGCCTGGGAGCTGATTGGGATGCCGCTAGATGTGGGGGATAACGGAGTTTACGCGAGACCGATCGGCGAGATTCTGGACGACCTGCGTAAGTGGGGAATTCCTGTCCAACTCACGAACCGGCTCGCAAAAGACCGGGTCCACGGCGCCGATGAGGTTGCGCGGCTGAGGCGCTTCACTGCAATTGCCAGCTTGAGTAGACGGGAAATCGAATCAGGAGATTGTGTTCTTGGTGTGCGCTATGCGATGTCGGGGCTCTCGGAAGCGGATGCGGATGGCGGAGCTACGCGGTCGCAGGAACTAGAGAATCTGTTGATGAAGGGAGTGGCGAAGTGCCCTCTGCTGACACGCATTCGGGGCGAATATAACTCCGCCGCCATGCTTCCGGAAGCGAGGATGGGCCTGTTTGACAGTGTTGACAAAGACGGTCGATGGAATGCCTTGTGGGACTTGCGGGAGAAGCGTTTTGTGGCAGCGCTCGATCCCGGGAAGAATCGCATGGGGCCGCTGTATATTTTTCAGAACTCCTCGACATTCGGAGTCGTCGAAGAGGACAATGCCTTGCGAATCTACTCCGCCGATACAGGTAAAGTTAAGTTTTTGCTTCAAGGCGCGTGGGCGGAAAGACATGATGGCAATGTCAACCAAGATTACAACTATCTGAGTGTCACGAGTAGTGGGAACGGCAATCTGGTAGCGATCGGAGCGCCGAGGAGAAAAATCCGTATTTTGACCTTGGACCAAACACGGCCGATCTTCGAGTTGGGGACCGACGGGCTTTGGGCCTATGCCTTCGATTCGGATGGGAAACGCTTTTTGTCAGGAACCTACTATCCACAGCACCTGCAGATTTGGGACGTTGCCAGTGGCAAGGAGCTGTTTGCCGCTGATTCTAAGACAAACCAGGGTGGCGGAGCGTTCTCGCCGGATGGGAAACGTCTCGGAATCTGGGGTTTGGATGGCGCGGAATTTTGGCAGCCAGGCATAGACAAAAAGCCAATTCCTTTTTCCGAGATGGTTGGAGCTGAAAATACTGACCAAAACAGCGGCAAAGGTGTCTCCAAAGTTATTTTTAGCTCAGATGGAACGCTAGCACTTGTCGTTGGAAGTTGGCATTCGTACGTGTGGGATTTCACAACACAAAAGCTTCTGGCGAAAGTGGAGACCGGAGGGAATGTGGTTGCATTGCTGCCGGACAAATCTGCTTTTGTGACTGCGGGGGATGATCCTGATGACGTCAAAGTATGGGCGGTCACAGACGGCCGCCTGCTAGCGACGATTCCGACCCAAGGTAGCGTCAGCAGCATTGGTGTCTCGAAAGATAGCAAGTGGATCGCAACAGGCTCCGATGCCTCGGTAGGTGAAGTTTGGGACCTAGGATGGCTGCCGTTAGCGGAGGATGCTAAAGCGTTGCACCGGCGTGCATGTCAAGTGATGTTCGCCAGCGCGCAATCATTTGCCGCGAGTGAATTGACCAATCCCATCCTGCAGGATCAGCCTGCATTGGCGACCCCATGCCCTACTTCCGGACCGTTGCCGAAATAGCACCAAGGAAAGTATTCTCAACCGCGGAACGGCGGATATCGAATGGACCTGATTAGTCGTGCCGAACGGGCTTCTCGCCAGGAATGACTCGGTTGGTGCTAAATCGCCGAGTCACTCACAACGACCATGTGGACCGATCCGGCGGGATGCTGGAACTGATTAAGCGAACGCTAATGCAGCTTCCCGCAAACGGCGACATCGGAAACTATCGGGGTTAGTACGGATATGTCGCCCTGTCGTCAGTGAAGACCGGCTCGCTGTCCTTACGTTCGCAGCGACATCATCTTCTCGTCCGCTAGACGTGGGCAGAGACGCTGCTTGTGTGAGGCGTGGGCTTATTTGGGTTGAGGTGGGTTGTTGTTCTTCCGTTCGAGCTCATTCTGAATCTCGCTTTATCAATTCTTGGTGAAAAGCAGGGTGCAAGAGGCGCTTTGTCAAATCCGCTTCGTGGTTGTTTGTCAAACTACGACAACCCAAGCAGATGAGCACCTGATCTGGATTCCAATCCAAGGAACAAGCCATGCCCCTGAACAAGACCCTGCAGTCCTTCGTCCGAGCAATTCTTTCTTTCGTCCTTCTACTGACTACGCTGGTGTGGAGCACGCCCAGCTGTGCTCAGACAGTTGGCAAAGGAACGGTTCAGGGCGTTGTGACCGATGCTGCGGGGGCCGCTGTGCAGGGTGCCGAGGTGCTGCTGACGCCGCTGAACATCAGGGTAGTTTCCGACGGTGAAGGGCACTACCGGATTCCGGAGGTGCCGGCCGGAGCATACAGCCTTACCGTCAACTACGTGGGCTTTGCGCCGCAAGCGTCGCGGGTGACCGTGCTGGCGGCTCAAACAGTGGACGCAGACCTGGAACTGAAGGTTGCGAACGCAAGCGAAGAGATCCTGGTGGAGGCGTCGCGGCCGCACGGCGAGGCAGAAGCGATCAACGAAATGCGCACGGCCGACAATCTGCTGGACGTGCTGCCTTCGGAGGTGTTTCGCAGCCTGCCGAACGCCAATGTGGCGGATGCGACTGGCCGTTTACCTGGGGTAACGCTGTACCGGATTGAAGGTGAGGGCGTTTATATCCAGGTGCGCAGCACCGAGCCTCGGCTGACGAACGTTACGGTGGACGGCATCACGATACCAGCTCCCGAGCCGACCGTTCGGCAGGTGCGTTTAGACATCATCCCTTCCGACATGGTGGATTCCATTGAGCTGAACAAGACCCTGCTGGCGAACATGGACGGCAACGGTATTGGCGGATCTGTGAACCTTCGGACGAAAGAAGCGGGCGAGAAGCCAACGCTGGATCTTTACAGCGATGGAGGCTACACGCCGATCCTGAATGGGCGCGATGGCTATGACTTCGGGGGCACGGTGGGACGCCGGTTTGGTTCGGACAAGAAGCTGGGCCTTCTCGCCAACGCAACCTACGACTATAACGGCCGCGGCATCGACAACATTCAGCCGAAACTGGATCCGCTTTCAACGCTGGCAACGCCGTTCTATGACAGCGACACGATCCGTGAGTATCGTTACTACCGCACGCGGTACGGTTTCGATGGCAGTGCCGACTATCGCCTGAATAGCGGCACCGGCGTGTACGCGCGCGGGTTCTACTCGGACCTGCAGGACTTCGGCGACAAGTGGTATTACTCGCCGGTTTCGGCGGCTCTCACGTGCTCCTCCACCGCAGCAGGAGCCTGTGGGGCAGGTGGCGGCGGCTCGATCGTTTACCCGACGGCGAGCACGAAGGGGTCGAACCCGAAGTTCTATACCTCCAACAAGCGGCCCAATGCTTCCGTGGGAACGGTCATCCTGGGCGGGCGCTCAGTGTTCGGACCCTCGCTGCTGACCTACCAGATTTCGGCGTCACGATCGTACGAGCAAGACTCCGCAGGCAATCCAAAGGCTGACTTTTCCTGGGCGAGCACGACACCCACGACGTACTGCAACTACATTCCTTCGCAGCAGACAGACCTTCTTCATCCTCACTTTGCTACCTGTGACAACACGCCGACCTCGCCTCTGCTTTCTGCCGGCAACTGGACGTTCGCGGACATTACGACCTCGACCGGCGTGAACGCGGCCCTGGCCCTGACGGCGCAGACTTCCTACTCGCGAGCCTATCGCTGGGCTGGACACTCCGGGATGCTGGACGTGGGTTTCAAGTTTTCGAACAACCACCAGACGCAGGATGCCACGGAGAATGTGTATGACACCTTCGGCACGGCGGCGCCTTCGATGGGGCAACTGCTGGACAACTTCAGCAACACGGACTATTACAACGGGACATATTTCGGAGGCCATTACGGACAGGTTTCGAACTTCGGCGCGGCGCAGGCGTACACGCTGCAAAATCTGTCGAGCCATCTGGACGGACAGAAGACAGCCGGCACCACGTATCCGAACCTGTTCCACACGGTGGAACAGATCACCTCGGGTTACATCATGGATGCGGTGGACTTCGGCAAGCTCCATGTGAACCTGGGACTTCGCATCGAGGCCACACGCGACCTGACGTTCGGCTACAACCTGACCTACTACGGCACCTACGCCGCGAAGACGGTTACTTACAGCGGGGGAGCCGCCAACGCAAACTGCCCGAACGACACCGCTCCGACCGCACCCGCTCCGGGCAACTGTTATGTGTTTACGGGTGTGAGCAACAACCCCGGCTATATCGACCTGCTGCCGAGCGTGCAGTTCCGCTATGGCCTTACCAGCGATGCCAACATTCGCGCGGTCTACTCGCGCGGGGTGGCGAGACCCGATCCGTACCAGCTTGTGCCGTACATCACGGAAGACACGACCGCGAACCCGGTTTCGGTGCTGATCGGCAACCCGAATCTGCGGCCGGAGCATGCCAACAACTACGACCTGCTGTTTGAGCAATACCTTCGGCCGCTGGGCCTGGTGCAGGGAGGATTCTTCTTCAAGCAGCTTACGGCTCCCCAAGTACTGACGACACTGCCGGGCGGCCTGAGTGTTTCCAGCTTTCCAGCAAATTACTTCCCATCCTCGGTAGCGCAGGTGCTGGCGCAGTATCCGGGCGATGCCATCACCCAGTACACCAACGGCCAGAATGCATATCTGTATGGCCTGGAGTTGAGCTTCCAACAGCACTTCGGGTACCTGCCGGGCGTGCTGAGCGGACTGGGGCTCAACGCAAGTTACACCTATACTGCCTCGCAGGAGAAGGGATTGCCATTGCGCAGCGATCGTCCTCAGACGATCGACCAGTCTCCCAACAGTTTCCGCGTGAGCCCAACCTTCGATACGAAGCGTTTTTCGGCCCGTGTAGGACTCGCGTACGACGGAGCAAGCCTGTTCAGCTATAACTACACGTCCCCGGCTTTTGTTACGGGAGCCGATCCAAGCAGCCTGGGACCAACGGGCCCCTCAGGCGATGTCTATACGTTGACACACTTTCAGGTCGATGCGGAGGCGAGCTATCGCTTCTGGAGAGGGTTGCGCGCCGTGGTGTCCGGACTGAACCTGAACAATGAAGTGTTTGGCTATTACACCGGCAACACAAACTTCGTAAACCAGCGCGAGTACTACAAGCCGACGTACACGGGCGGCGTTCGGTACTCCTTTTCGGCGGCCCGGTAAGACATGACCAAGAACAGAACGCCAACTCTTCGTTCGCTATGTGAACTCGCAGTCTTTCTTGCTCTCTGCAACTTTGTTCCCTCACTTGCGGCGCAGCACACCGCGGCCAAGGATGGAGATGAAGAGCTTGTTTACGCGGTTGCCGTCGTGAGGCATGGCATACGCAGCCCCACTGCAGAGCCCTCACAGTACGACCGGTTTTCTTCTGCTCCGTGGCCAAAGTGGCCTGTGGCACCGGGCTACCTGACACCACATGGCTTTGAAGCGATTAAGCAGCTTGGCGCGTTTGATCGCGAAGAGTTTGCGGCTCATGGGCTGCTTTCGAAGAAAGGCTGCGAGGATGTGAGCCGCGTCTCTGTTCACGCCGACTCCGACCAGCGGACTAGGGAAACGGCACGGGCTCTAGCCGAGGGAATGTTTCCGGAATGCACGATGGCGGTACGTGAGAAGGATGAGGGAGAGAACGATCCTGTCTTCCATCTCCCCGCCGGAAGCGTGACCGCCGAACAAGGCAAGCTGGGCGCGTCTGCCGTGCTGCACCGGGTCGGCGGTGATCCGGCCAACACAGCGAAGGCGTACCAGGCTTCTCTGATCCGCCTCGACGAGATGCTTTCCCACTGCGGAGTTGAAACGCCGCGAAGCGGGCGCACCTCTCTTCTGTCCATTCCCGCAAGCATTGCTCCGGGCGAGAGCGACAAAGTTGCAGAGATGCGGGGCCCGGTCAATACGGCGAGCACGCTTTCCGAGATCCTGCTGCTGGAGTACGCCGAGGGCATGCCTTCCAAGGATGTTGGCTGGGGATGCGTCGATGGAGCGAAGGTGCGTGAACTGATCGACCTGCACACAGCCGCATCAGAATTGCTTCTGCGCACTCCCGCAGTCGCCGCGCCACAGGCCAGGAGATTGCTCCAGGTGATTGGAGCATCACTGGAGCAGGCCGCCAGTCGTCGTGTTCTGCCGGGTGCGGAGGGTAAGCCCGGCGATAAGCTGTTGATGCTGGTAGGCCACGACACGAATCTCACGAACATCGCCGGAGCCCTGCAGTTGGACTGGTTGCTGGATGGCCGAAGAAACGACACCTCTCCAGGCTCGTCGCTTGTCTTCGAGTTGTGGCGTGACAGGAGCTCAGGCGCCATGTCGGTGCGCTTGCGCTTCAGGGCGCAGACTCTCGAACAGATGCGCAAGGCCGAAGCCCTGAGCCCGGGTCATGGCCCCGCGCAAGCGGACGTTTTTCTGCCGGGTTGCAGTCGCGTGGATGGTTCCTGTTCGCTGGAGAGCTTCTCGCAACTGCTGCACCGGGTGTCGATCTCGGCTGGCTGGTGATCAGGCGGGGCCCAGCGCACTTCTGAAGGGGTGCAGAGTCTGTTCATCCCTTGCTGGCTTTGCTCTGCCATCCACCGAAGCCCGCCCGCGACGGGCGGGCTCATCCGGGATGACAAGCGAAGAACGACAGATACAACGTGCGGCTTCTCCTTGCAGGTTCCATGCTCTCCAGTCTAGTGCTATAAGTCGCTCGTCAAAGGCGGTCAAGTAAGTCCGTGTTTTCGGCGACGGCGGCAGAAGCTGCTCATAACGCCGTTTTTGAACAACGTGTGAAGCGGCTGTCTACTCCCTGCTCAACAGGGCCCAATAGTCAGGGCTGTTCTGAATGGTATTGTGACCGAAGCCAGGCACGAGGACATAGGACACGAGACCCTCTCGAAATCGTGTGCGCAAACGATCCGAACTGAAGCGCGGCACCAACTCATCGTCGCCAGCAATAATGAGCCGCGTCGGAGCTTTCACAGCAGGTGCGTATCTCCAGGACTCGAACTTATCGCGTAACAGCCAGCGGACGGGCAAGAAGCGAAACTGTTCCGAGGCAACATCCCCCAGGCTATCAAAAGGCGTTACAAGAACGAGACGCTCCACGCGTTCCCTGTTTGCTACATAAGTAGCGACCCCGGTACCAAGACTGCGCCCAATGATCATGACGTGTGGATGCGCAGCTTGCACTTGGTCGAACAGCGCCAGAGCAGCGACAAAGATGTCCTTTTCGGTTGGGCTGCCCGGACTTCCGCCGTATCCCGGATAGTGAAGCGCGAAGATGGCTCTGTCAGGGAAAGCATCGGCAAGTTCCGGCACATCCTGCGAAACATCCTCCGCATTGCCACCGAAGTAGATGACTGCATTAGAGCCGACGTGGGGGCGGGTGGATACGTGGACTAGAGAGTTGCCTACCGACAGAGTCATGAGGACGCTGCCATCACGATCAGACCTGGGCTGTGGATAGTAGATCAGCGAACGCTGGGTTGCGAACAGGACTCCGCAGGCCAACGTAAATAAGACCACAACCGTGATGGAAACGATCATCATTATCCGCCCTGCAATCCTCACGGCTTCCTCGATCCTTCCGGTAGCTCAGCTCTGCAGAACCAACCGAGCTTTCATGCCTCGAGTGTAGCTTCCCGAAAGTCGGCTCTTCAGTAAGTTCGGCTTTTCGGGCACCGAATGGGGCGATGCTGGTCAAATCGCCGTTTCGCGGGAACAACGGATTGCTGACGAGAAATGGGATGAGCAGGTCTTTCGGAGAGAGACTATTCCCATGAAGAAGCCAGCGCAGCACCCCATTGCTGAAGTTACACGCAGGCATGCCAAGTTCGAGATGACGATAGGAATCGATCTTGGTGACGTCTGGAGCCATTACTGCAAGCTCAACCGGGATGGTGAAGTTGTGGACCGAGGTCGTTTCCGGACTACACCGAAGGCCATCGAGAAGTGGTTTACCGATGCTCCTCACGCACGCGTTGCGATGGAGGCGGGTACTCATTCGATCTGGATCAGCGAACGGCTGCAGGAACTTGGCCATGAGGTGATTGTGGCGAACGTCCGCGAGTTGCGAGCTATCTCGCACAGTGACCGCAAGAGCGACCAGGTTGATGCGGAGAAGCTGGCCCGCTACGCGCGGCTTGATCCGGAGATACTGCGGCCGATCTCTCACAGGACCGTGGAACAGCAGGAGGCTCTTACGTTGATCCGCGCTCGCAACCTCATCGTTCGGTTACGTGCGGCGGCAGTGAACGCTGTACGAGGGCTGACGAAGTCTTGCGGTCACCGCATGCCAGCGTCGACGACAGGCACCTTTGCGAAGCGAAGTTTGTCTGTCATGCCTCCACGACTGGCTCAAGCACTAGGCCCCGTGCTTGAGCAGATCGGACAGATGACGCTCAAGATCAAAGAGTATGACCGTCAGATCCAGCAACTCGGCCAGACAGAGTATCCAGAGACGCAGGCTCTGCTGAAGGTCCATGGTGTTGGTCCTATCACGGCGACGACGTTCGTCTTGACGCTGGGCAGCAAGGAACGCTTCAAGCAGAGTCGCGATGTTGGCTGCTACCTTGGTCTGCGACCGCGACGCAGCCAGTCCGGTGATCGGGATCCGCAGCTTGGCATCACCAAGGCCGGCAACACCTATCTCCGAAGTCTGCTGATCGAGTGCGCCAACCACATCCTCCGGCCGCACGGAAAGGACTCCTCGCTACGACAATGGGGCTTACAACTTGCCTCCCGAGGAGGCAAGCAGGCCAGGAACAAGGCGGTAGTTGCCGTAGCGCGGAAGCTGGCCATCTTGCTTCATCGCCTCTGGGTCACGCAAAAGCAGTACATGCCCTTTTATGAACAAGCTGCCTGAAAGATCATTCATGTTCACCCGTTGCGACGACACCGTGTTCCGATGACTGCGAGTCGGCTTTGGCCTTCAAGGGCCGAACGAGAAATGGCAGCATCGACTCTTCTCTGAACCTCAAACGGCACCGAGCTCGCTTCGATTCAGCTCATCAGAGTGCGCATAGAAACTCGGTGAAGAGCAACATGCGGCGCAACCAGAACAGCAACAACAAAAGCAAAAACGCTGATAAAGGAAAAGACAAAGACCAAACCCTTGACACCAGTGACCTGCTCATAGAAAGCCGACTTATCGCAACCGATAATCCTACCGAAGCATGTTCGCTCCACTTGCTGGCGTGGAAGCAGCCGTAATGAAATCAGTTTGAAAAGGAGGACGCGGTGAGCGGTGGACCGACGACCTTCAGCCCATGTTTTACATAAACTTCCGCGAGCTTCTTGATATCGGGCTGTCCTTTTACGTCCACGAGTGGCGCATAATCCGCAAAGAAAGCCTCCGTTTGTCCGGCAGGATCAAAAAGATTGAGCATGTGGGCCGGTCGTTTCCCAATGTCACGTACGCAGGGGGAATGTCAGCAGGTGCCATAAAAGAGTCGCCGGCTTTCAACACTACCCGGTCGGATCCGCACTGCAGCCCGATACTTCCCTTCAGCATGTAGAAGAGCTCGTTCTGTCCAGGGTGGATGTGCAACTCGGGGCCTAGACCTGGGGGTGTGTGGATCTCTATAACCGCGTATTTCCTTCCAACATCTTTACCGGAGACTTTCACGGAGAAGGCTTTCTCTCCGTGAACAAGCCATTGACGCCTGGGCGTCCAGCTTCAGCTCGCACGGTGAACGGTGATGCGACATCGGGATGGTGGCTCTGGGCTTCGATTGGCGAAATCGCGGTAACCGCAACCGCAGCACTTGATGTCAGTAGCTGGCGTCTGTTCAAGGTGCTCATAATCCTCCTCATCTTCTGGCCTAACTAAGAGCTAATCGCATGCCAATGAGTATACGGCTACTCCATAAACGCCGTGTCGGAAGGGGAGATCACTGACGGTAGGCCGATTTGTGAGGACCGACTAGGAACCTGCAGGAGAAACCCGCCGAGGCGCTCTTCGATGACAACTGTCACTAGCCAGAACCACAACACACACGCAGAATGAAAGATCATGAGCTTTTCACTCGCGCCCTACGCTCCTCTTTCAATCCAGAGGGAGGGAGTTCTGATTTTGCTTCAGTCTTGCCAAGTTCTCTTCCTTGCCGTGCATGACTGGGTGCCGCTCGGGCGCTTGAATGACGTCTCGGCAGTACGAAGCCAAGATACGGCCTCTCGCCTCATCATGGTGACGTTGATCCAAACTGCGCCCTTTGCATTCGGCCTGCTCTACAGCACTTCGAATTATGGACATCCGTATCCAAGCTGGCTGATGCGCTGGCTTTTCATCAGCTATCTGGTTCTGCTCCTCGGACAACTGCGCGCTTGGTGGCTACCGTACTTGCTGCGGCCGGAGCCGAAACGTGCAGAGAGGTACCGAGTCATGTTCGGTAAGACTCACTCGTTCTTGCCGGAGCGATATGGAATCACCCCGAATACAGCTCACGTTCTTCTTCACAGTGCTACCTTCCTTACGCTGGGCACACTGCTGATTCGGTGAACCACCTGTATCGATGGGAACTCCGTAGATCAGTCCTCATAAACGCCTTTGTCGTCGCATGTGCACCCTCGTTCCCGCAAAGTCGGGCGGCCTCAACTGGTCGATGCAACATTATCTGATTTGGAGGTGTTGTATGAGACAAGGGAGACGGCATGGTCTTTCTGCTGAGCAGAAGGTCGATATTTGGCGACGTTGGAAGGCGGGCGAGTCGTTGCATGAGATTGGACGTGCCTTCGACAAGGATCATGGTTCGATTCAGTTCTTGCTGGCGAAGCATGGCGGGATCGCACCCGCAGTTCAACGCCGATCGCCGCGAACGCTCACGCTGGCCGAGCGGGAAGAGATCTCACGAGGCATTGCATCCGGTTCGTCGATTCGTGAGATCGCCCGTGGACTCGAGCGAGCCGCATCGACGGTGAGCCGGGAGGTGGCGCGGCATGGCGGGCGACCGATGTATCGAGCCAGTGAAGCCGATGATCAAGCCTGGAAATCGGCTCTGCGGCCCAAGGATTGTCTGCTTGCCAGTCACAGGAGGCTGCGGAGGATCGTGGCCGGTAAACTGATTCTGAACTGGTCGCCGGAGCAGATCGCCGGCTGGTTGAAGAGGCGGTATTCCAGCAACGAGAGCATGCGCGTGTCCCACGAGACCATCTATCGCAGCTTATTTATTCAGGCGCGAGGAGTGCTGAAGAAGGAGTTGATGCAGCACCTGCGGTCCCGGCGGCAGATTCGCCGCTCCGTGTACGCCAAGGCTGCCGGACAGTCTCGAGGCCGGATCGTCGATGCCATCTCCATCAGCGAGCGGCCCGCAGAAGTGGAGGATCGCGCCATCCCTGGTCACTGGGAGGGCGACCTGCTCAGCGGCACCGGCAACAGTCACATCGCGACTCTGGTGGAACGGCACTCGCGCTTCACCATCCTGGTAAAAGTACCAAGCAAGGGCACGGCGACCCTCGTCGACGCACTGACCTGGCAGGTTCGCAAACTCCCCGCAGTTCTGCGACGCTCCCTCACCTGGGACCGAGGCCTCGAGATGGCCAAACACAAGAGCTTCACGGTGGCCACCAAGGTGAACGTCTACTTCTGTGACCCGCAGAGCCCCTGGCAGCGCGGAACAAACGAAATACCAACGGACTCCTGAGGCAGTATTTCCCCAGGGAAACCGACCTGTCCGGCCACTCTCAAGCCGACCTCGACAAGGTAGCCTTACAACTCAATCAACGCCCGCGAAAGACCTTGGAGTTCGAAACTCCGGCTAGTAAACTTCACGCCAGCGTTGCATCGACCAGTTGAGACCGCCCGGCATATCGGCAGGTTAGAGCGTTCTGAACGTCCGGCGGGCGTGACGGCGCGGACGCTGAGCGGGTAAGGTTTCCGCGAACCCCATTTTGCGCGAAGGAAACGAGGCGGCGGTAAGCTAGAGGAATGCAAGCCGGGATCCACGTGACAATGCGCGTTATCCCGACGAGCTTGATCCTGCTTGGTCTGATCTTCGCTCTGGTGGCCGCCGCCACGAGAGTGTCGTTGAGAAAAGGAATTCTACGACTAGCCGCGTCCGCTGCGGTGTTTATGGGATTTGCGTTGGGCGGCGTTGCTCAGGTCATCCTTGAGGACCGTTTGTGGCCTGGCTGTCTAGGAGTCGTGGTCGCGAGCTTCCTGAGTTGCGTGGCGGTCAGGAGATACAACCCCGATCCAATGGGACAGACACCCGCTGCCTCCATGCTCTGATGGGAATAGCGGTTGAAGCTGCCCATAACGCCGTTTTCATCGAATGATGGGCAGGATCGGGTCGTCTGGCATCAATCGCTCTAGAGCGGACTTGCAAGAGTTGGAGACAATGATGCCTTCGTCAAAGAGAACTGAGGAGTGATATGCAAGATCCGCGTAAATCCGGTTGTTGCATTTAGACGGTGCATCGATCATCACTTGGAAGTAGTGCATCCTGGGATTCCAAGTAAATGAGGTACGCCCTTGGGAGTGAGTCACCAACCTTTGCGGCGCTCGGTGTTTTCTGACCTCTCGTGGTGAAGCGGCTGCGAAGAACAGAAGAGGTTGATCTGGAACGACCCTATGCTCGGTCAGGCTGACCAAGACCATCGCTTTCTGTCGATCTTGACCTGCCAGATGGGAACCGCACGCTCCTAGAATCCATAAGACGGAGAGCAGGTGAACTAAACGCTTCCAAGACGGCCAGCCTCTAGGGTTGAGCATGTTTCGTTAGACACCGTTCGTCTCGCCGCTGTTCCAAACTCCTCGAAAGTCGCGTTTTCCGAATCTGAGTAGAGTGGTAACGAGAAAGCGCCGTTCTCGCCATCGAACTCTGAGGCTTCGAACGGTCCTGATGCCGTCTGTCCTCCACCTTCGAAGTTCACTTTAACGCCACCCGGATCCACGTTGCTGATCCTGAAAGACCACCGGTACGTTTCATCTCCTTCAGCTTTACTCCCAGGTTTTGTAGCGCTTCGCCCACGGGCTGTTGGGATAATTTCGCTGCAAGTTGTCGAAGAGCGCCTTCGAGAGATTCGGTGTGAGGGTCATGTCGCCAGGGTCCGACTGCGGCTTGACATGCTCGCTAAGCGGCGGGTCCTTGCGGCAGGAGTTGCGTATCACCCGGTCCGCTTCACCCAGAATCTCCGGCGTTTGAGGGTCATTGGGGTGCATGCTCTGCCAAGCAAGTGCCTGTTGCGCAAAGTAGGTGGAAGCGCGGGGAACCTGCTGAAGCGCTGCTACTTCGATGTGAGCCTCGGTCAGATCGGCCTGGGTCAAGAATGGCGGCGGGGCTGAAGCTTTCTCTTGAGAAGAAGGAGACGCTGCTCTGTCAGGATCGAAATCGACAGTTTGACCCACTCTCGGAACGGCGCTGCACCACCAGTTCTCGCGGAATTCGTCATAGGTTGCGAACCCTGCACGTCGGTCATTCCCCTCCCAAACGCTCGGAACTGTAGAGGCGAAACGCATCAGTGCGAGCAGGCCGCTAGCATGACGTGCGTCCGCTGTAATGGCTCCGTCATACGCGATCAGGACGGGTTTCCAGGCGGGACGGCAGTGTTCCAAGATGTGTGTCATGCTCCGCGCGACTTCGGGTTTGTCCAGCAGCACAGCACGTGCCCAAGTTGCCTGCGCAACCTGGAAGCGAAGATTCTCAGGCAGGCCTGAGGCCTCGGCTGCCTTTGCAAGCAGACGCAGAGGCATATCCAAGTTGAAAACCGCCGCGGCATCCGTATCGAAGAGTGGCAGGATGGTTCCCGCTGGAAACTTAGTTCCGCACACATCTTCGATAGGTTCAGGAGAAGCGGCCTGGGTGCTACCAACGTCCGCAGTTGGAGTTGGTGTTTGTAAGATGCCTTCACTACTTCCGTCCGAGTCGTCGCCTGCGGGAACGCGCGGAAGCGAAGTGATCCAGTCATTAAGGCTTGTCGCGGTAGACGTCGAAAGCCCCAGGAACAGGTTGAGCCTTGAAGTGTCCGCAGACCCTTTCAACCGTGGAAGCAGCGCAAGCACTTCGCCGCGGGTAGCCAAGTCGGGAGGCGATAACCGCAGACGATGATAGGTAAGGGCCAGCCAACCTGGATTCGATTCCGAAACCAACTTCGCAGCCCGGATGAGTTCCGGCACGTCCGGCTCACCCGTTTTTGCGTAGGAAACTGCTGCGACAAGCCATGTTGTGGAGTGTGTCCTATGCCAGTGCTCTATAGCAGATGCTTCGTTGCCGTTGGAGACCGCATCGAGCCACGCCAGCATGTCGTTCGGATCGGGAGCAGAGTTTAGGGCAGGACGCTGCACGTAACCGTGCTTGGCGTGCAGCCAAGTAAGGTCGAGCGTCGCCTGACGAAATGAGGAAGCAATCGGCGTCTGTAGACGTGCGGCGAGTACGGCAGCTTGCGCGTCAGGCTGCAGGCGAAGGTTGACATAGTCCGACAAACCATCGATCGCACTGCGCATCACAGCCATGCGCGGCTCCCCGCGCATGGCGTCGAGTTCACGTCGTGCCTTGGCAAGGGCCTCATTCCTGCGTTGTTGTGCCGCTTTTTCATCCACATCGGTACCCGGCGGTTCGGCCATTAGCATTGCAGTCCGAACATAGCTGCGGGCGATCAGATAGCGAGCTGTGACCGACCAAGGGGAACCCTGGTCTGCGGCAATGGCGCGAAAACGAGATGCAGCATTTTCGAAGTCGAGATGGTAGAAGCTGGCAGCCGCGAGCTGATAGGCGCGGTCTTGTTTGAGCCAAAGGGGAGCTTCTGCCGGCGTAGCGGCTGGAGTACGCGGCGAAGGCGGTGGGGCAGGAGCCTTTTCTGCTGGACCGAAGTAGTTCGAGACTTTACCGTCTCCACAGTTGGAAAACACAGCGTCCTGCCCACGTACCCAGTCGATTACTGCAGGACTTTTCGCGGTGTACGTGGTGACGCGTGCCGCGAGTGTTTTTCCGGCGGTGGCGAACGCGTCGTCAAGACAGTTTTTGAAATCGCTATAGTCCTCGCCCGGTACGGAGCGGACCGTAGTCAGGCTTGCATCCGGTGTATAGCCGTCAACTGCGCCGAAGGCGTCACGCGCCTTAATCCAGGCATCGTAGCCGGGCAGCGGTGTACCGGATCTGTTGTCCGCGTCGTACGGATCAAGAAGGTAGTTATTAACCTCGACAGCTTCCTTCTGGACCGCGGCCGAAAGTGGATGGCCGCTCAGGTCGTCGTAAGCGAGGATCAGGTGGCGGGTGCGATAGTCCTGCTGAGGCACGCCGATGTCTCCGCCAACATAGGCGGCGTAATCCCCGCCTGGGCCGGTTTGCAGCACGAAAACAGCCTCAGCAAAGTCCGGTCCGCAGGGACGGGCGGCTAGAGTAAGCGCGAAAGCGGCAAACGTAAGCGGCAGAAGGTAGCGAACGCGCTTCATGGATGAGACAAGCCCCGAAGACCTTCATAACCGAAGCGGTTCACCAGTGCAATCTCATTCTTCGTCCACGAACCGGAGTGGAATACGTAGACGCGCTGATTAGGACGGATGGCAGGCCACGTCTCGTCGGTCGAGATACCGGCCGAACCAGAACAGCGCGGCTCAGCAATCATGGACTGACTGCGAGATGCTTTGGCACGAACGGAGGCGGATCCGCCCATGCGGAAAAACATTGGCACAGCCTCCTCCACGGGCAGGTCACGAAGCCAACTACGCGGGCCGCACCAACTTGCTAGCGCCGTGACGGAAAGCGGGAAGCCCGGCGGGAGCTTGCTGTGAAGCTCGCGCAAGACCGCTGTGTAAAAGTCTCGCTCCGAGACGGTGGCATCGAAGTCGACCTGGACCGCGCGAACATTTGGTAAACGCGCTGCCTCAGCGATCGCATCGCTCGAACGCTCCGCCAGATCATCGCTAGGAACGAAGTGCGGCCCAATTTCGATGCGCACAACTGCCATTAGCCATGCGCCGGGGGCGACACGCAGTGGCTGATAGCGAGGTCGAATCGCCAGATGGCTCGTGAGCAGTAACTCGCGCGAGAGGAACGCGACCCCGGCACGCTCGGGGGCAAGGGCGGTGAAATCTTCGGGGGTCTCCCAGGCCCAGAGCATCAGAGGTGGTTCCTGCTTCATAACCGCTGCAGGTAGAGCAGGCAGTTGACGTCTGTGACCTGTGCCAAGAATAAGCCCAATCGTCGCAAGGATGCTGACTGCGATCGCAGCAGGCACTATGGAACGGAGAGACATTGAGCTACTCTAGTGCATCGCATAGGCAGAATATACAGAGTGCTACCGAACGCGGAAGGAATAAGGCTTTAGTCAGCACCACAGCGGGACGTGCTCGCACCACGGCGGCGTCGCATTGTGGCTCGTCCACTAGGCTGAGCTATTGAACGAAGAATAGATGGATGAACCAGCCCTCCTATCTGCCTAAGAGGTAAGCTTCAGGGTTGTGTGACCTTCTGCACTTCACGCGCTTCTAGCAAACCTGCGTTGCAGGTGAGGGCGAACTCGACGGTGTCGCCAGCCTCCAGGCTCCAATCACTCCCCGACGGTGTCGTAGGGAGGCGGAAGAATACGTCAGGAGCGCCAGAGCGGATGATGTATCCGCAGGCTTTTGCAGCATCGAACCACTGGACCACTCCACGTTGCTTCATCCCGCCACCGAGGATTGCTGAGGTTAGCTCTGGTTTGCAGGTATACACGTCGTATGAAACTATGTCGCGTCGCGAAGCAAGGACACTTTGATCCGATGGTGCAGTGTTCCTGTTTCCTTGCGTTTCGCGGTGTGCCCTGAGACCATTGCTCCATTGCCCTCCGCCGCCTCATGGCGCTGACACTGAAAGGAGCATGCATGCCTGACTCACTTTCCCACTCCTGCCCGGCCTGTTCGACAACTCTCAAAAATGTCGTAATAGAGACGACGATGCGCTGCAGAACTTGTGGTCGCGTCATTACAGAAGAAGATGTTCGAGAGCAAGCCGCTAAGCTGATCTCAGAGATTCGGGCGCAGGCGGCGGAGTAGCGCGATCCGACAGGTGACTCTTCTCGGGACCGAGCAAATGGTGCATCAACCAGACGATGAAGAGCTTGCCGAACTGGAGAGCGCCGCCAGCGGCAACCTCAACGCTCTCGGGCCGTTCGATGAGTACCTGGCGGCGTTGTCCCGTCTGAACAGGCTTTCGACGAAGAGGGCTTGCCGAACCTCCACGACTTCGAGGTGGCGGTGGGCATGGCGCGTTGTGAGCTGGGCTTTCGGCTAGGAAGATTCATTTGAGCCCCGGATCATCCGTGCCCAGAGCTTTCGGAGCGGCCGCTGGGGTCTCGCGATGCATAGCTAACTTCCATAGCTTGGCGGCGGTGCGGACGATCACAGCTAAGACAATGAAGCGGAACAGGACCACAAGAATACCGGGCCAAAGCCGCCCTTCCTTCAACGGGTCTTCTATGTGAATCGCCTTCCAGGCGTCCAGGCCCGGTACGATGTCTACGAGTTGCCACAGGTAGTGTTTGGACATGAGCCAGTCGGTTGTTTGCTCAGGATGCGCGTATGCGTGAGGCACGAACAGCGCGATGCCGTAAGCCATCGCGGCCCATGCGGACGAGAACAGCGCCGCTGTAGGAGCTAAGGCAAGGACTTTACGCCAATGCTGCATGTCCGGGTCCCTGTTGAGGAGAGCGGGAGGAATCGGAGCCATCACCTTCAGATACCACGCCACAAACGTCTTAGTTCCATCCGTCATGGAATCGGCGTCCGAGATGGACTGACTAAGGTAGTAAAGAGGCAGAGCCGCGCAATACACGTAGAGGAGTGCAAATGCCAATCCGAGTATGTGGCTGAGCCGATACAGATAGTGCGCAGCGAAAAATATGAAGACGTAGTACAGCGTGCCGGTCATCAGGCATAGAAACGCAATACCGACGCGAAACGGCACGGACGCTGTGCTAGTGGTAGTCACGATGGAACCCTTCAATGGTTGAGAAAACCACGATAGCACTCGCAAACGGCCGTCGTTTCAACCGGCAGATCATCTGAGTCTGCTATCTCAGCGGTTCACGACCGCTCTGCTTCGGTCCTGGACCTTGCATCCGGCTTTCCCGCATCGCGACGGCGTTGCTCATAAAGGAAAAGCCCCCAGCCGAAGCCGGGGGACCGTTGTTACTCGTCTCGTGTAACTATGCAGCAGTCTTCTTGGCGGCCCATCGCTTCTTCATGGCCTCAGCGATACGCTTGCGTCCTTCGGGGCTGAGCTGCCGCTTGGCCTTTGTAGCCGGTTGCGCAGACGCTGCATTCTTGCTCCCCTTCGGGCGGCCGCGTTTCTTTCCGCCGGTGCTACCTGCGAATGGACTGTCTACCTCAGTGAGTGCAGAACGAATCTGCTGTAAGCGTGCAATCTCGGTGTCCAGTTCGAATAGAATACGGTCTACATCAATCGGCAAGGGATCTCCTCAGTGGCTCAGGTGAAGTGCTGACGGATTGGATGCGGATTTTACTTGACGAGCCTAGCCAATGAGTCCAGCAGTCTTTTTGCACCCCCACCTTTGACAATTACGTCAGAGGCAAAGGTCTTGAGTTCTTCGGGCAGGTCGATCATGCCGCTCAGCACGATGACGGGCAAGCCGGGGACGGCTTCACGCAATGCCCACAATGTGTCCGCTCCATTCATACCAGGTAGCCGATAATCTAGCAGAATTGCATCAACCGGCTGCTTACGCACAAACTCAACACCTTCACTACCGGATGTTGCGATGTGGGCCTTGTACCCGACCGCTCGAAGCATGGAAGCGCGAGCGGCTACGCCCATCACATCGTCGTCCATCAGGAGCACCGTTTTCACTTCGCACCTCTCACGTCCTGCTCGACTAGGCTACCCGTGAGTTCCCGCAAGGTGGTGCCTGATCCTCGCAAGTCGGTGTTTTCGGCAACGTCAAAATTTCGGGCTGCCGAACGGGTCGAAGTTGGCGGAACGCCGTTTTGCGTGCACCACGTTGCACTTCTTGGATCGTTTATCGTGGCTAGCGTCCGAGTTGATCATCGTCCTTCAGCAAAGGGATGGCGGGGAACATAGGCCAAGTATTAGGTGTCTGAACAAGCACGTCATAGAAGGAGACGAATGTCCCAGAGATCAAAGATCGCCGTTTTGTTGATGTTTTTGTTGGGTACTGTTGCGCAGGAGAATTTGCAGAATCCTAGGGTCGGTGATGCTTCGCTAACCGGCGAACAGATCGCGGTCTACCGCGCTGTGCTGAAAAGCTATCAAAAGGGATCGCAACGTGTTCTGCATCTAGCGAACGTCACCGAACCGCTTGACCAGACCGAGGCTGCATGCCTGATAGGGCTGGATTTAAAAGCAACAAAGGGATCAGCGTCCGTCGTTCATAGACTCTCTCCGTCGTTCTTGGCCGATACCACAATCGTTTTGGTCCCGTCCAACCGGCAGCAGGCACAATCAAGGAGAATGACCCTCAGGCCCTCATAACGAAAGCAATCGACGATCATCGGAAAGTTACTGACGAGCAACTCGATCGATCTCTCAAAGACGCCTTTGACACTGGCCTCTTCACGTTATCTGAGATCGCTTTCAACAAGAAGCACAACCGCGCTGCGGTTAGCTACAGCTTTGTCTGTGGGGGGCTGTGCGGAAATGGAAACACGCTGGTTCTCAGGAAGGTTGGCCAGAACTGGAAGGTGCACAAGAGGTGTGGAGGGTGGGTCTCTTAGGTAGCACATAGCAGATCGAGACACGCTAAACCAAAGTCGGGGGTTTCGGCAATCACGCAGCAGCAACGCCGAAGAAGATTGGTCTTCCGGCTTTCCGCGTCGAAACGTCAACGTCTGGGCACGGGGGTAAGCCCGATGAATATCGCTCTGGTTGGCTTATCTCCGAGCCTGAGACGCATCTTCTTGCTGTTCCAGACAAGCACGCCGATCGCGAGGATCAAGAATGCGAGTGGAAAGACCTGCCAAGGAATACTCAGGCTGGCCATGTAACCGAAACTCCCGCTAAGTCGGCTTTGCGGAAAGATCAGTTGGTCTCACCGGCGGGATGATGGAGGCGGGTAGGGAGCCGCATCCATGATCCAGAAGCGTAAGAACCAGCAGCGGTCGACCCGAACGATTCTCCGCCTGCCTGACCTCGACCACTCGAAAAGCTCCGTCCTGCAAAGCCTTGGCTCGGCGGCATCGAAACGGACGTACGGCGCAGCGATCGAAGACTTCATAACCTGTTACTGTTCGGAGCCACGTCTCGCGTTCGGACGAACGGTCGTGCTCAGATACCGTTATGAGCTGGAGGCGCGACGACTGGCCCCCGCCACAATCAATCTCAGACTTGCGGCGGTACGCCGACTCGCGTACGAGGCGTCTGACAACGGGCTCCTCAATCCGGACCTCGCCGCAGGCATTCGGCGCAAACACTCCAGGCCTATCTCGATCTGCACCCGCATCTCGGATTGCGCCATGTCAACCACAGTCCTATCAAACAAAGCGCCCAAGCCGGAAGTCCTCCTCACAACGAGCCATGCCAACCGCGACCTCGAACACCGCCCCCGCTTCGAGTAGATTCGAGTAGATAGGCGCTATCGCATCGCTGAAGTTCATCGCGCCCAAAACACTCCCATTCAAGCGAAAGCGCTGACGTTCCGATTTCCGAACGCAAAACTTTTTGCAGTTGGGAAACTCTGTGTTATTTTTCAGACAAACCTTGCAGATGAACCCAAGCTAGGGCGCGAACCAACCGATTCGTTGCCGCAGCCGTTGCTACACCGGTGTCAGGTGCAGCGCTCCCCCAGGAAAACCTGAGAGCTCTGTGCGCCGACGCCGCAGGCCCCTTCTACTCGCTTCATCGCAACCGTTTCGTTACGTCAGAACATCGTCTGAATCCCTGCGCATCCCTCGCCCCGGCGAAGGACGTGTTGAGCTTTCTCACCTCGTAGCACTGTTCACATCTTCGACCTTCCCACACCTGTCGCTGCCTCTGCAGACGGGAACGGGAGATCTCTATTTGCCGCCAGCGTTTTCCCTCGCGAAGCGTTCGGGAACCTGTCGCCATTCGGCCGCGCAGCAGCCGTCTCGCCCTTGCTGTCTTTCACGTTCCACTTGACCAGTTGACTTGCAGGAGACCATTAGATGAACCGATCCTTCCGCCAACTCCCCCTCGCAGCCGTGCTGCTGCTCGGTAGCCTCTCCGCCGGCCTCACCAGTAGCCACCCCGCCTACGCGCAAAGCGCCTCCTCCGGCACCATCACCGGAACTGTAACGGACGCCTCCGGTGCCGTCGTCCCCGGCGCAACCATCACGCTCGTCGACCCTGCCACCAAGGGGACCCGCACCACAGTCACCAATCACGATGGCGCCTACGTGATGCCGGACGTCCAGCCCGGAACCTACAACATCTCAGCCACCAAGGCCGGCTTCTCCACGGATACGATCTCCGGTCAGGTCGTTGGGGTCGGCAGTCAGGCCAACGCCAACTTCAAGATGGCCGTGGGTGCTGAAAACACCGTCATCGAAGTCCAGGGCAGCACCACCGATCTCCAGACCCTCAACGCCTCTACCGGAGCCACGGTCGATCCCGCTCTCGCGGCCTCTCTGCCTGCCATCAACCGCGACGTGGCCACCTTCGCCACCCTGCAGCCCGGCGTCACCCCCGGCGGCATGGTTGCCGGCACCACCGCCGATCAGGCCACCTTCCAGCTCGATGGCGGCAGCAACTCATCGGACATGGACGGCACCCAGGGCGTGTACACCAACAGCACCGCAGACTCCACCACCGGCGGCTTCATCGCCGGCGGTCCGGGCGGCGTTGTTCCCATGCCGCAGGACAGCGTCGAAGAGTTCAAGGTCTCCACCACCGGCCAGACCGCCGACTTCAACAACTCCTCCGGCTCGCAGTCGCAGATCGTCACCAAGCGCGGTCACGACAAGCTCCACGGCACCGTCTACGAGTACTACCTCGACAACAACTTCAACGCCAACTCCTGGCAGAACAACTTCCCCGGCACCGGCTATACCCCCAAGCCCAGCTATCACTACAGCCGCTTCGGTGCCGCCGCCGGTGGTCCCATTGCTCCCAAGTTTCTCGGCGGTAAGACCTACCTCTTCGCGAACTTCGAAGGCTTCCGCTACCCCTTGGCTTCCACTTACGAGCGCGCCGTCCCGTCGTATGAATTTTTGCAGTTGGGTCAGTTGACGCTTCCAGGCACTTCCGCGGGAGCCGTCTACTCCGCTGCGATGTTGACTGCTGCGGATCCCCGTAAGCTCGGCATGAACCCTACCCTCAAGGCCTACTACAACGCCGATCTGCCCCAGGCCCCCGCAGGCGATG
Organism: Granulicella sp.; assembly: GCA_965198545.1. Lineage (GTDB taxonomy): Bacteria > Acidobacteriota > Terriglobia > Terriglobales > Acidobacteriaceae > Granulicella. The sequence continues at coordinate 117,375 of CBDAPS010000001.1, forward strand.
CCGGCTCGACCACCTTCAACGGCAAGACGGTCAACGGCACGTTCGATAAGAGCTGCGGTGCTCTCTCTGGCTCCATTTGCGATAGCTACAACGTCATCGGCTACCGTGCCAACATTCTCACCAAGCAGACCAGCAACTTCCTGGCCACTCGCCTCGATCATGACTTCGGCGACAAGTGGCACCTCATGGCCAGCTACCGCTACTACAACTTCCAAAACCTCACCAATAACCAGGTGGATATCGGTGGCATTCTACCCGGTGACACCCTCGGCACTCCGGCTGCGGTCGCTCCTCGCCCGCAGCAGCCTTGGTTCATCGTCGTCGGTGTCACCACCAACATCTCCTCGTCCCTTACCAATGACTTCCACTACAGCTACCTGCGTAATGCGTGGCAGTGGAAGGGTGCGGGTGCTCCTCCCCAGGTCGCCGGTTCTGCCGGCGCTATCGAGCCCCTGGGTGAAAGTTCCACCAACGTCCTTTCGCCCTACAATGTCAACGCCCAGAACATCCGTACCCGCATCTGGGACGGTAAGGACAACTTCTTCCGCGACGATCTGAGCAAGCTGAAAGGCAATCACTTCATCCAGTTCGGCGGCCAGTTCCAGCACAACTTTGACTACCACCAGCGTACCGATAACGGCGCCAGCATCAACTACACGCCTACCTACCAGCTTGGTGATACTGGCGGCGCCGGCAACATCAATTACTCCGGCAACCTGGCTGCTGGAACCGGTCTCGGTGGCACGGCAGGCGCCGGTACGCTCGCCAACGGCCGCATCATGGATACCTACTACGGCTTGGTCACGGATACGCAGGTAGCCAACACCTACGCCAACAACGGCGGCACCCTTACTCTCAACCCGCCCAACACTCCCTTCGGTGCTCACACCACTATCCCCTACTACAACGCGTATCTCACCGATACCTGGCACATCAAGCCCAGCCTGACGATTAACGCTGGCATCAGCTACGCCCTGGAAATGCCTCCCACCGAGCGCGATGGCAACCAGGTCATGTTCACCGATCAGAGCGGCAACGCGATTCGCGTTCAGAACTACCTCGCCGCTCAGAAAGCCGCCTCGCTGCAGGGGCAGGTCTACAACCCGGAGATCGGCTTCGCGCTTATTAAGAACGTGGCCGGTGGACGCAAGTATCCCTACGATCCCTTCTTCGCCGGCGTCAGCCCGCGCGTCTCATTGGCCTGGAATCCTAAGCCGACCAGCGAGCGCTTCCGGCAGCTCTTCGGCGAAGGCGGCCAGACGGTCTTCCGTCTCGGCTACGGCCGTCTCTACGGACGCCTCAACGGTGACGTGGAGGTCCTCAACCCGCTCCTCAGCCCCGGTCTCGTGCTCGCCACTCAGTGCAAGTACCTGCAGTCGGCCGCTACCGGAACCGGAGCCTGCACCCAGGGCGCCAGCTACACCGAAACCTCTGCCTTCCGCTACGGGACAGACGGATTGTCACCGTCAACGGCCAACGCTCCGCTCCCGGTAACGCTCGCTCAGCCCTATCATCCTGGTTTCGATGGTCCCAGCGTGCAGCTCGCGTCTCCACCCGATCCCAGCCTGCGGCCCAACGATGTGGATAGCTTCAACTTTTCCATTCAGCGCCAGATCAACCGCAAGATGCAGCTTGAAGTGGGCTACATCGGTCGTCTCGTCCACAACGAGTTCATCCAGCTCAATCCCAATCAGATCCCGTACAACATGACCCTCGGCGGTCAGTCCTTCGTGGCGGCCTACGACAACATCGAAGCTGCCTTTGGCTGCACGGTTTCTTCCAGCATGTGCGCCAAAAGCACCACACCCACAGCCGCCAGCATCGCCGCTCAGCCGTTCTTTGAGACCGCTCTTGGGGGTGCAGGTTCAACCTATTGCGCCAAGTTCGCCAACTGCACCGCTGCGGTCGTTTCCAACCAGGCCAGTAAGTTCCGCAGCCAGCAGATCTTCGCCCTCTGGCAGGCGTTGGATAACAACACGGGCGGCGCTGCCGGCTCCGGCTTCACCTTTGCCCGCAGTCTTATGGGCACGGCCACTTCCAACACCACCTACGGCTCTGCCGGTCAGGTCACAACCGGCGTCAGCATGGGCACCAACGCTGGCTACAGCAACTACAACGGCGGCTACATCTCCTTCCGAGCCAGCGGCTACAAGGGCCTTACCATGCAGGAAAACCTCACTTTCAGCAAGGCTCTCGGCTTGGGTGCTTATAACCAGTCCACCAGCTCCATTGCTGCGGAGGATAACTACAACCTCGGTCAGCAGTATGGAGTTCAGGGCTTCGATCAGCGCGTCATCTTCAACACGCTCATCGTGTACCAGACCCCCTGGTACAAGGGACAGCATGGCATCGTGGGTCGCCTTCTCGGTGGCTACACGCTCGCACCTGTCATCGTCGCAGGTACCGGCCAGCCCATCGTCTGCACCACCAACAACAGTGGTCAGAACTTTGGTGGTGAAGATGGTGCCAACTTCACGGACAGCGAAAACTGCATCTTCACCCTTCCCCAGACGGGCACCGGGCACACCACTCGTGGTGTTCTCGGTGGTGTCGATCCCCTCGGCGTATCCGTCGGCACCAATCCCAAGGGAACGACCTACAACGCTGCCGTCAACTACTTCTCCAACCCCGTTCAGGCCTTTGATGGCACACGTCCTCCGATCCTCCGGAATCGACCAGCGCGATGGTGGCTCCGGTCCGCTTCAGGGTCTCGGCTACATCAACATGGACTTCAGCATCAAGAAGGAACTCCGTGTCTTCGAGAAGTACAGCGTCGAACTCTCGGGTGTCTTCAACAACGTGCTGAACCACCTCGACTTCGCTAACCCCAGCCTTAGCTTGCAGAGCTCCGCAAACTTCGGCACCACCAAGACGCAGGGCAATGCCCCGCGCAAAATTGAGATGGGCGCCCGCATCAACTTCTAACCCTGACTTCAAAACAGCAAGGCCCCGGCAGATTTGCCGGGGCCTTGCTGCGTTTAGGAGTGGAGGGTCTGTGCGTGTGATCCTGCTCTAGCTCAACAATTTGACGATTTTGCGCAATATTTCGGGGTAGGGGTAACGCCCTACTTCGCCCGAAACCGGTTCGCCGTCCCGAACTCCTCGCGAAGCCCTGGAGTCCGCAGGTTGCCTGCTGAACCTGAACGAAGAACAGAGGATGTGGCTGCGGGCATAAGGGTACGAGCGACCCGGTCGTCGCTGATGACAATGCGACGAGTCAGTACTAATATCGGTGCTTTCCCAAAACGCCGTTTCTCGTGCATCACTCTGACCGACGCTCAGACGGCGCGTATCTTAGAGGGTGTCCCGAGCTGCTCTAATCACGCACGGTGACGAGGCGCTCTGCCCATGAAAGTCTCTGTGAGGTACGCACTTCCGGTCGTAATGGGGATCGTGGGCGCGGTGTTGATGGTTTGGGACATCCAGAATCAGCGCATCAACAGGTCCGTAGGGATGGGGTGGGATACTGGGGCACCTCTCTGGCCCTATCAGACGCCCAACACTTTATTCTTCGCTCTCAACGTCCCCGCCTATCTGGTCGCGACGCCAATCTCACGACTCTTTGAGAGTGTGGTCCCAAACCACTACTTCGCGCTCTACCCGGCTATGCTTCTTTGGTGGTGGTTGGCCGGACTCTACTTTGGTATGCGCCGTGCAAAACCGCTATCACGTGTGACCAGAACCAAGGCGACATTGCTCTGCTTGTTGGCTTTGGGGCTGCTTTCCTTAGGCGTTGAGGAATCTCGATGGGCGTTCCATTGGTGGTGGACGTACAGTCGCACCCTGCTGAGTACAAGTGACCTCATTCTGCTGCGGCTTCTCGCTCCAAGCGTATGGTTCATAGCTCTCGGTTCGCTCGCTCTTCTAAGCGCATGGAGGCGAAGACCTTTGCGGTTCCGCGCGTCAGTGGCTTAGCGCCCGCAAAGTCGGATGTTTCCGGCAATTGTGCATGGGCGTTGCCGCAAACGCCGTTTTGCGGGCACGCTGTATTCTGGGAGGCAATCTGATGATCCTCTTCGGTCAAAAGCGGCATTGGTTTTCCCGATTGGGATACTTCGGTTTGGTGCTTTTGCTCGCCCTCCACGCTGCCTTCTGGAGGCGTGTGGGCGAATTGCATGGATTTTGGGGTCACCTCGACGAAGCAAGTAGATGGTTTCAAGTTATTGACGTCGTCTCCGTAGCTACGCTATTAGCTTGCCTCTTTGGCTTTGGTTGGAAGCGTTGGGTCGGTTCGTCTCTCGGGCTGCTGTCGTTGATACTTAGCTTTGGTTACGCTATGGGTCTTTAGACATATGGTCCTGTCGATCTTCGGCGGCCTCATGCTCCTCGGAGCTGTCGCTTTCTCAGAGTGGCGAAGGAATGGCGAGCGGCAGCGGCCCGCCTGGTATTGGATCGCGTTCACCATTTCTATCTTGGCTATCGCCGCGCTCATTGCGCTATGGGGTGGGGAGTATCGCTTTGAGAGCCTTCAGCGTCCCAACACCTCAAACTGATGCACAATCGGCAAGTGCTCTAAAAGTCGGCTTTTCGGCAACGTGGGGTTCTGGTCCCCCGAACGGGTCGAAGTTGACGGTAACGCCGTTTTCCGCGCCCTTTAGCTGTGCAGGGTTATTGCGGCGACAGCCGATTAGCACGACCGCGCTGTTATTGTGCCTTATATGGACCGAAGTGTTATCAGCTTGGCAGAGTTCGAGACCTTAACAAAACCTCTTCTCGGACTCCCTGTAAGCCACATCTGGAACGGTTATGGATCGGCAGTTTTTTTCGAGTTTGGCCTATTGAACCCTAGTTTCAGACGCAGACGTGATGGTTCGCATGGCAACCCAACCGGAGAGTTTACGTTGATGATCGAATGGAGTTGGCGTATCGAGGGGGAAGCGCCGGATCTGGGGTGGGAGCTGGAGTGATGAGGAGCGATGGGAGCGGATGTTCTTGAGATTAGAGAATGCACGAGTCGCCGCCGTTACGCTCACTGGAAGGCTTCTCGAAATTGGCATTGCCTTGGATAACGGGCTTCATGTCGTCTCATTCATGACTGCGGAGGGTGACCCCGAGTGGGGCCTATTGAGACGCGACGGGGAAGAGACTTCATCCGTAGGCGTCGCAGCAGGGCGACTGGTGCTGGAAGCAGGTCTTCCTAAGTTACAAGTGCAGGCAACGCAATAGAGGTGTGGGTCGGAAGCAGGAGTCGAGCGAAAACCTCGCTCCCGCAAAGTCGGCTTTTCCGGCAACATCGGAGTGCCAAGGCAGCCGGACCAGACGTCGTCTCCCAAAACCCCGTTTCGTGATTTTGGCGGCAGGACGGAATGTCCTATATGGTGGCGCAAGCGAATCGTCGAGGGAGCAATGAAGAAACGCGATCATTGGAACCGTCGAGCAGGAGGGACGATCAGCGTCTTCTACCTTCTTATCTTCACGTTGTTCGAGGTTTACAGCGCCATTCCAACCGCTCTGGACAGCAGCTCACGTTTCCCGCGATGGGAATCCCATCTTGGGTGGGCACTGTTGGTCCTCCCAGCTACTCTACTTGCCAGTTTGTTTCTGCTTTATGGAAGGCGACCGAAGCTTGGGTTCTCAATCGCCCTCGCGAACCTCTGCCTTTATGCCAGCTTCATGATTTTTGAGTCAGTCGCGTTTGCTGGGACGTCTGTCTCTCACCGGGCCGAGTGGGAGGTTGGAGGAATCTGGGTCATGCTTTTTCTAGTGGCAGTCTTCGCGGCGCGATTTCTGGAGACCAAGAGGCTGACGAAGGATTCGTAGTTCCCAGAAAGTCGGCTTTCGGCCAACGTCAGACTGGCAGAACCGCAGGTATGGCACCCGACCCGTCTGAAAGCGTCGACGCTGCCGGTGACGACGCTTTGCGGGAGAAGGCATGGCAAGATAGGGCGTGTAGGGATTCTGCGTAGGGACGAACGTAATGAAAAGACCTCAACTACTGGCGATCCTTTCCGTTCCTCTCCTAGTTGTGCTCGCCTACGTCTCGTACCTGCAATGGACAAGGGCAACTTTCGTTTCGCGTGAAATGAAACGCCGCACCGGCGCGAAGCAAGTTCAGGTCATCGATGAGTTCCACAGCGACAACCAGTGGTACGGAAAAGTTGAGATCGACCAGGAGACGGGAAAGCGGCTGCTTGCTCGAGATGACTGGAAAAGCAACTTTGAAAAGAACGTCGCCCTGGCGGGAAGGATCACCTCTGACAGGCCATCAGACTGTTCGAAGTGCTACTACCGAATCGAACAGGACTCGCATGACGCTCAGTATCACCCTTACAACTATCGGCTTTACGTGCTGAGGCCAGACGGGAAGGTCCTCGAAGTCTACGAGGTGTTTGGAAGCTAGTATCGGAAGCGCTGCCGCTGGCGGCTCCCGCAAAGTCGGGTTTTCGGCAACATCGAAGCTCTAGGGCATCCAGACGGGGCGATGTTGCCGGAAGCGCCGTCTTCGGGGAGCCTCAATCTACCAGTTCGACCCCAAAGCTCCCGATGAGTGCATTGGCCTGAATTCGCCAGTTGAGATCGGCATTGGTAAACATGAGCCGACTTTCCGGTACCGATGGGCTCAAGGTTATTCGGCGGGCGCAGCGCGTGTCTCGCTTTTGGCATTCATGCGCTCGAATGTGAGGTTGACCGACCGCGCACCAGCCGGTCTAGTGCGATGGCGAACACCCTTCTCAACGGTGAACAGAGTACCCGGCTGAAGTTCGACGGTTCGATGATCCAAATCGATGTAAAGGCCACCTTCCAGCACTAAGAACGATTCATCGGAATCAGGGTGACAATGCCAATGGTATGGCTCGGTCATGGTGGCGATTCGGATTACGTGATCATTGACCTGCGCAACTGGGTGATTGTCGTATTCCTGATTGCTAGCTGCCTCGCCCAAGAGATTGATCACGTCGGACTGGGGGTTCTGCATACGATATTCCTCGTTGTCGATTAATTGTATGAGGCTGTATTCGTGCTTTCGGTCTTGGAAAACGCGCTTCCGCTCCATGCAGCACCGAGATCATGACGCTTCTCCTCGAACGAGTTATCGAAGGTCCTCTCAAACAAAGGAACCATGTATCCGACCGGGAGGAATATTCAGCAAACCTCTTGACAACCAATAACCATTTGGTTATGGTTTTGAACATGAAGACAGAGCATACGAACTGGGTCTTTCGGGCTCTGGCGGACCCTACTCGACGGGCGATTCTTGCTGAACTGTCGAGTAAGGGTGAACAGACAGTGCATGCGTTAACGAGCTTTGCTGGGATCTCGCAACCCGCAGTTTCCAAGCATCTTTCCGTCCTGAAGCGGGCCCGGTTGGTCCGACATCGGCGCGATGGGCGGGAGACGCACTACGAAGCCCAGCCTGAAGCGCTGGAGCCGGTGGTGCAATGGCTTCGTGACTATGGCGTTTTCTGGAAGGATCGCTTCGATCGTCTTGAATCTTTGCTGGAAAGGATGGACCCATGAACCCTTTGGAAGAGCAGACCCGCAGCGTTGTGATTGAGAAAACTTTTGCGCATGCGCCTGAGAAGCTGTGGCGTGCCCTCACGGAGCCTGCCCTCTTGACCCAGTGGCTTCTAAGCAACGATTTTCTGCCGGAGATCGGGCGAGAGTTTCAGTTCAGAAATGAGCCGGTGGGAGGCTGGGACGGAGTCATTGAGTGCAAGGTTCTTGCGCTCGATTCGCTACAACGTCTCGTCTATTCATGGCGCGCCTTCGGCCATGAAAGCACAGTAGAGTTCACGCTTACTCCAAACGAGGGCGGCACGCACCTTCGCATGGAACACTCGGGCTTTCGGGCCAACCAGGAAGCTGCTTACCAGGGCGCCCAGTATGGGTGGCGAAGTTTCCTTGGAAATCTCGAACGGCTACTCGGGGAGGAGGCCCAATGACGAAGTCAAGGATAGAGGTGATTGCATTCTGGATCGTGACTGCGCTGTTCTGCCTGGAGATGATCTTCACTGCGTACTGGGAATGGTTCACTCCGCAGGCCGCGCAGGCGTTTGGACGCCTCGGATTTCCGGCGGCGTCATTCCGTGTGGAACTTTCGGTGGCAAAGATGCTGGGTGTATTAGCGCTCTTCATTCCAGTCGTACCCAAGACAGTGAAAGAGTGGGCGTACGCTGGCTTTGCGTTCAACCTTGTGTCAGCTGTAATCGCACATGCCTCCATCCATGACCAGCGTGCGGCGTTTGCGCCCTCAACGATCACGCTCCTCCTGGGGACCTGTTCGTACCTGCTGTGGAGACGTTTGAAAACCGGCCTGCCGTCTGCGCGATTCAAGGCGCAGTAGCGGTACCCGTCAAGATGATGATTTGCAGGCGATAAACCCTAGTAAACGTGGAGTTTAGAAAAAAATCCCTATGCGAAAGCCACTAGCAGACATGGCCCAAAGGTCGGTGCGCCATTCTCCGATGGAGCACCCGCGACACCAGTACCCCCAGGAAGCCGCGGCATTGCAAGAATTCGCTCGCAGCTGCGGCCTCGTTGAGAAGATCAAATGGGGCAAACCGTGCTTTACGCTTGGGACGAAGAACATCGTTCTTATCCAGCGATTTAATAATTACATCGCCCTCCTTTTCTTTAAAGGCGCTCTGCTGAAAGATCCCGGGAAGTTGCTGTTCCGGGTGGGCGAACACATGCAGGCGCCTCGCCAATTTCGCTTCAGTTCGATCGCCGACATCACGACTCATAGCCTCACGATCAAGGCTTTCATTGAGGAGGCAATTGAGCTTGAACAGTCCGGAGCAAGAATTGAGTTGAAGAAAGTTTCGGAGCTCGAAGTGCCCGAAGAGCTGCAAACAAGGCTGGATCTGGACCCCGCCTTGCACAAGGCCTTTGCCGCTCTTACACCCGGTCGACAAAAGGGATACACTTACCAGATTGCCGCTGCAAAACAATCTGCTACGCGTGCTTCCAGAGTGGATAAATTCGTTCCACGGATCTTGGCCGGCAAAGGGCTTAACGACTAGCTTCGGGCTAGCTTGTCTTTTCGCAACGCATAGGTACCCATAAACGCCGATAGCGGAAGTGGCTGCTGACTTCGGATCGCTCACGACAAGCCGACTTATAGGTACTAATCTGATGTGGTGAATGCATTGGCGATATGGTTGGAATCCAACAGGATCCGCGTGATCGTATCGGACCGCAAGGGGGCATGGGATTGGTGACATAGGTAGATCGCTGACTTTGCCAGCTATGTCGTGCTTGAGGCGCAAGCTATCTCAGTGAAATCTGTCATAGCTGAATCGCTGAGCAGTTATTTCGCAGGGACAGGGTCTAGCGAACCATCCGACCACCGCGGTACCGGGACTGGAATGATAGTCATCCCGTTCACCTTGTCCTCGCCCGCAAATACCGGCGATCCCGGAAGGTTCGCGCCCCACTTCGGCCCCTCGCCGATCGGTTCGAACAACATGACGTGCGGATGAAAACTTGGGTTGTCGTCAGTCAAGTATTGATCCTTCGACATCATGAAGCTCATAGCACCCGAACCTAGCGAGGGCAGCTTCATATCCTTAAACGCGGCTTTGGCATCTGCGCCCATCTGCGCCTTTTGCTCTCCATTCAGGACCATCTTTGTCCAGAAGATCACGACGGGCAGAACCGTGCGCACGGCGGCGGGATTAAAGCAGATAGGTGCACGGATTTTCGGATTCCAGAACTCTGGAAAGTCTACTGCCGCGTTCCACGACCGCTGTACTAGACAGGCCCAACCATTCGATCCTTTTACGGCTAAGTGAAACCCCCCACCCCCAAGGACTAATACGTCGGCATCACCCGAAATGGACTTAGGGGCAGCGCTGCGAGCTAGCTCGATCTCCGCACTGGAGGCCATCAGATACTGTGGCAGCGGAGCCATTGCCGGATAAGTCCCACGGGGAGCCTCGCTTTGCAAGACACGCCCACAAGATAGCGCGACCGCAACGACTCCACCTAAAACAGCCCTCAACCTGCCTGATCTCATGGGGTTCTCCTCGTCGAGCAATTGTAACAATGCGGATTTTATACGCCCTCGCTCCCCAATCGACTCATCACGTGCAAACGTACGCGGCATCGACAGCCGTCCGTGAGCAAGGATCCTGCAGCCGACTATCGTCTGTGATACCAAGCCAACGCCCATCGAGCAAAGATTTCATCATTAGTCCTCTGAAACGCCGTTCTTGTCAGCGGGCACCAGCTCAGATAAGCCGACTTCTCGGTACTTATCGTTCAGGACTCATTGGTGCCTCAGCGTCCAGTTTCCGAGGGTCGAATTTGCGGGAACTTGCTGCTCCGCGCGCGGAGACTTCAACTATGTCTATGGTTCTATGAATGGGCTTTCTTCATGCGGGTTGCGAGGTCTGTTTAGCAAGATGGGCGAAGGTTGGACCGTTACTGGACTCACGCTCTTACTGTGGGCTTGTTTGACGAATAGCGTTAGCAGCATTCCGAATTCGATCTCGAAACGATGGAGCTGGAGCCTTTTGCTGAGTTGCTGCTGGATTCTGCGGATCTTTGCTTTCAGCAGTTGCCGTTTGCAAGGCGGACTCGTTGACTGGCCCGTTGACTCGAATGATCAGCGACCCTGACGGCCTTCCCGGCTGAAGGGATGCCATGATCAGTAGAAAGACATCCCCACGACGGAAAGCGCCGTAACGAATGTCATCGTTCGTAGCATTTAACTCGTTATTGAGATCAATGGCCCTACCGCTCGGGACTATCGTGGCTTCGAGGGCCTTATCCAGAATGCGTGCAAGTGCAAACGCACTTCCGCATGTTGTTCGGGCACAGCTCCAAATTTCGGTATACCCAGCAGCCATGGCCTGTGCCTTGAGAGCGTTGTAGTTGGCGAAGGATGAGACTGTGACAGGTCCTGCATAAGCGATCGTATCGATCGGCCCTGTCGCCGTGATCACTATTCCCAGGCGCTCAGAGTTTCGGTCAACGGGCCCGACGGGAACTTGGAACTCATCATTGTCGATATGCATCGCGCCTATGATGAAGCTGTTCGCAGGTCTGGTGATGCCAGGAAGATCAGAGGCTCCCGGATAGTCGGAGGTTTGGGCGTGTGCCGCGACGACGCCGCACAGGAACAGAAGAAGCACACTCTTTACGGTCCTCATGATTAACAGGCCTCCAGGTCTACATACATTTCGCGGATCGAACACTTCTCTACATGTGCACGTGAGAAGGGCGCGCCGTCGCGGCACGCCCCCTGAGTCCTATAACGGGGATTAATGCGGTGTCACAGTCTTCGTGCCGCTGCGGGTGGTACCTCGTGGGCCGGTAGCAGTCCCTGTTACGGTGTCCGTCCCGTTTCCATTGGACGTAGCAGAACCACTCGCAGTGGTGGTTCCACCTTTCGGGCCATGAACAGTTGCATTCGCCGTCGCTCCGTTGATCGTCTTGGTCGCGGTTGCCGAACCACTTGCCGTATTGCCTCGAGCGCCAACAGCGGTACCAGTTGCCGTCGCAGAATTGCGCGTCTTGGTCACCGAGCCCGACGCCGTGCTGCCGTGTCGAGTGGTCACTGTCTGCTGCCCGGAAGCGGTCAGCGCGAAGAGAGATGTGAGAACCATTGGTAGTACAACACGCATCTTCATTGTGTGTTTCCTCATATTGAGATTCAATCCTTCTGGTGATTGAAACACTCGCTGTACCCACCTGTTGTGTGAAGCGACACTTCCTTACATAACCCGCGATGTTGCACCGAGTCCGCCGACTGCCGTCACCCGGACAAGCATCCTCCCACTCGGACGGAGCGTGAGCTGAGGCCAGGGCCTAACGCTGTCGGGTGCAAGAAAGCTGAATTTACATCGGCGCAGCATCGTCGCGAGCAGCAGGACTCCCTCCATCATGGCAAAGTGCTCGCCAACGCAGATTCGCGTGCCCGCACCAAATGGAAAGTAGGAATAGGGCGTAGGCTTTCGATGTGGATTTTGCCAGCGAGACGGAAGGAAAGATTCGGCCGAGTTCCAAAAGCGTTCGTCTCGATGCATTGCGTACGGGCTCAGAAGCAGCGTCGCTCCTGCTGGAATTTGGACTTCTCCCATCAGGTACGGTGTTAAAGCTTCTCGTGACATGATCCACGCCGGTGGGTACAACCGCAGAGACTCCTTGAAGACGCTGGCTGTAATTGGAAGCGATGCGATCTCATCCATGCGAGGCAGCCGGCCTTCTAAAACCTGAAGCAATTCACGGGATACCTTCTCGGCTTCGTCGGGATGACGGTTCAAGAGGTAGAGGGTCCATGTCAGCGCATTGGCAGTGGTCTCGTGACCCGCGAGGAAAAGCGTCAGGCATTCATCGAGCAGCAACTCGTCCGACATAAAACCAACATTGTTGTCGTTGTGTGAACGAAGAAGCATCGAGAGCATGTCATCATATCGACTCGGCTCCCGGCGGTGCTCTTCAATGACTTTCTGCAGGGTTGCTGCAATCCGGGCGCGCGCTGTCTTCGCCGTTCGCTCTGCAAGCAGCCTCAAAGGAGGAAAGAGTTGAACCAGCGGGTCATTCAACGTCAAGAACGTCGATAGAGCCGCATGCAGGCTTGCTTCAATTCCTCCTGCATCCTCCGTAAGATCCGCGCTGAAGAGAGTCTTCCCGACAATCCGCAGGGTCAATTCCATCATCCGCCCATGAACATCGATAACGTCTCCATCGCTCCAGGAATCGCTCATTTCGGCTGCGCAGTGGATCATCGTGTCTGCATAAGAGGCCAGACGCTGATGATGAAAGGCAGGCTGAATCAAGCGACGCTGGTGCCGGTGCGGTTCGCCTTCGCTCGTAAGCAGTCCGTTCCCAAGCACCGGGCGTGAAGCCTGCAGCCCTCGGCCTTTCACCAAGTTCCAGTCGTGCGTCACCAGCACGTCGCGAATCAAGTCAGGATGATTTACCTGGTAGAAACGTCGCGATCCTGCCCGGAGATGGCGTACGTCGACACCTCGACGTGAGGCCTGTGCCATGTAAGCGAGAGGGCTCCGTCGAAAGCGGATGAGTTCGGACAGGCCCTCTCGTGACTCATAGATGTATTTCATGGTCTCTAGGCGCGCTCGGGTTAGAACAGCGACGGATGCGAACGTATCTGCATAGCTCCTACCGTCGGGGTGCCTCCTGGTATCGCAAATAGCGGCCCTCTCGCGCTCAGGTAGGAACCCACGGTCAGGACTCCGAATGAGCTTTGCGTGTAACCCAAGTATTGCGTCGATGCGTCGGTGTTGACGTTGACCTGCTGGACGATCGGCTTTGACATTGTGTAGAGACCTGACAGGGTGTTGAGCGTCACTTGCTGAGGTGACGAACCGACCGAGCCAATGCGACCGACGACTTGGGATGGCTCCAGATAGACGCTCGAGGACGGGAACGAAGTCGAGGTAATCGCCTGCGAGGGGAGAACAAATAGTTCCTGCCCTGTCATGACGTCCATGTGATTCGCGAAAGACGCACCGCTCACCGCTGGATAGGCCGAGGTTCCGACAGCAAAAGAGGTTGACCCAGGGAGTGATACCGTCGCGATCTGCCCGGGCATGACTACGGAAGCGTTCAATTGTCTCTGTATGAGGATCTGCACTGTCGTCGGCGAAGCAGCGGCGTTCTCAGAAAGAACGAGGCCCTTGATGACCTGCGTGCCGGAAGGTGCAACATAGTTGAGCGAGTCGATGGAAAGTCCACCATTCATGGCAAGCTCCGCGTCGATGGAAACAATCTGGCCACTCGACACGCAAGATACTGTCTCTGCACTGCAGAGCGATGTCGGATAGAAAAACTTTGAGGAGGATGTGCCTGTCAGTACAAGGGTATCGCCGAATGCGGTCGTGATATTTACCTGGCTTCCGTTAACCGAGCTCACCGTGCCCAGGATGTCGCTGATCGCAGCCGGTTGAGCGGCGTTCGGCAAAAGCGAAAGGTTTACGGAAGATCCATTGGCGAAATTGATCGAAAGATCCGACTGTAAGAGGTCAGGGATGCTGAGATCCATGTTCAAGCCTGTAGTCGAGCTTGCCGAAACGGTGAGGGGGAAAATGCCACTGGAGACGGTCAGAGACGCATTGTTGAGCGCAGGAGTGAAGGTGCAGACCGCGCCGGCAACGCAGCTTTGACCAGCGGCTGTCAGGGTGCTGGTGGTGTTGTTGAGTAAGGTGATTTGCGGATTGGCGTAGGTAAGAGTGAGACTCGTGTAGGTTGCCGACCCGATAACGCTCGAGGAGAGAAAGCCCGTGTCCGATGCGAGTTGCGCAAGATCCACCGTCACCGGTTTCGGCAGTAGGGACACGTTGCCGGGCTGGAGCGTAGCGCCAGTTATCTGGACTTGAAAGGCAAGCACAGAGACGTTGGAGGGCGGTGTGTCCGAGACGACCAGATTCATCGTGGCGTTGCCGGTGCTACCTGTCGAGGTGGTGGTTGATCCAGCGCCGCAGCCAAGAACTCCTAGGAGCAGCAGCAAGCCGAAGCCCGTAAACTTTCTAAATTCGATGAACATTGTCGTCTTCTCCGGAAGTATCTTTCTAGTCTTGTAACAGTGATCAGCGCCGACGAATGTAAGGAAGTGCATAGGCCGCACTTCCTTACATGAGCAAATGAGGATTCAGTTAGCGAACGCGAGTGCGAGACACGGACGAGTACGGTCCGGAGCGATTGACCGTGGTCACTCTCGTACCGCGGCCCGAAACTGTACGGCTCGCGGACTGACCGTTCGGTCCCGTAACAGTTGTGGAAGAGCCGCCAGGATAATGTGCGGTCGATCGGGTTGCTGTGCCGCCATTCGGACGGGTTGTCGTGACGTTCGTCTGGCCGTTCGCCCGGGTCACATCGCGGGTGGCGCTCTGCCCATTTGGACCCGTGACCACGGTTGACGAGCCACCGGCGTAACGCGATGTTGAACGTGTTGCTACGCCGCCGTTGGGCCCTGTCGCGGTGACGTTGGTCTGCCCATCGTAGTGTGTAGCGGAGCGGGTCGCGGTGTTTCCGTCGGGGCCCGTGACGGTGGTGGATGTGCTGACCTGTGCGTTCGCGCCAACGACACAGAATGCCAACGCGAGGGTTGCGCAATAAATGCTCTTCATCATGATTCGTCTCCTTAGGTTTGGAACATGTTCGGCATATTCGCACCGACGTATGTTGTGAACCAAGGCGACGAGCTGATGTTGCGTGCAGAATTGTCAGGAAGTGTAGGGGTGAGCGCGAGGCAATTCAACAGTGACAGATAGGCCGGATTTCGCCGAGAGATTGCGGAAATGAATGCGCCCACCGTGCAGGTCGATGATGCGCTTTGCGATCGACAAGCCAAGCCCTGTTCCTGAGTTGTGCTCGCGCGCTGCAGATACGCGGTAGAAAGGATCGCAAAGATATCTAAGCGTCTCCGCAGGCACGCCGGGGCCGCTATCTTCGACCGTGATTGCGCAGAAACCATTCGGAGGATCTTCCGAATGAACGCTGATCTCTACCGATGTTCCGACAGCGGTGTGGCAGATCGCGTTTCGGACAATGTTTTCGAGTGCGCTCCAGAGTAAGGCACTATCGCCTGCAATTACGCATGCATCGCCCTGTTCTAGAAAGACGGACCTTCCTTGAGCCTGCGCCTCGAAAACTGCGTCCTCGGCAATTCTGACTAGTAAGTGATTGAGGTCCACTTCCTCCAGGTGCGCCGTGGCTGGCTGCAGATCAAGACGCGTGAGCAGGAGGATTTGACCGATCATCTCGTTCATGCGTTCCAAATCCACACGCATCTGCGGCACGACGTCAGTTTCCCCACCCTCCACAATATCGAGTGAAATGGATAGCCTCGTCAGAGGGGATCGTAATTCGTGAGAAATGTCCGCCAGAAGTTCCTGCTGCTTTTGAAGTAACAGTTCGATGCGGTCCGCCATTTGGTCAAACGCCCGGGCAGTATCGGCCAGTTCGTCGGACCTCGGCGATATTGTGGGTAAGACTCGTGTGCGGAGATCACCACTTGCGAGCCGCACAGCGCCCCGCTGAATCGCATGGACTGGCGTCATGATGTGGCGCGTGAGCAGAAAACAGAAAAGGGCCGCGATCAACAAGGCCAAGACAAACCGTATCAGCACGGGATATGCAAACGTCCCGTCGACGAAGGTGCTCATCGGATGCACCTCCATCACGAAGGAGTAATGCTGCCCATCCCACAGCAAAGGTGTAGCCGCCGTCCACACGCGGCCAAGGCTGAGCCTGGAGACGCCGTCGCCCTTGGATTCGCGAAGCACCTTTCGTGTGTCAGATAACAGTGGTCTGCCGAGGACGTCTCTGTCATTCTCATCCAGTAGTTCGGCGTCGATTGCGGAAGATCGTTTAAGTGTGTCCAGGTAGTGTTCGAGTGCTGGCTTGCCTCCTGTGACATAGAAGTCCATCGCGCTGTGCGCATAAAGATCTTGCGTCATTCGCAGCCATCGACGTCCCATGGGCTGTGTTCCAGTGAACGTGGTGATTAAGAAGACCATCATGCCACCCGACAGGAGAGTAAGCCAGAACCATCCGAAAATTTTTGCGTAAAGACTTTTCCAAACTCTCATTCGCCGGTACCCGTATAGACATAGCCAGTACCCCTCAGGTTCTGGATCCGCTCTTTATCCAGGTATGTCGGGCCAAGTTTCTTCCGCAGGTTGCTGATATGGTTGTCGACACTTCTATCAAAGACTCCAATAGATCGGCCAAGACACGCAGTGGCAAGCTCGTCCCTCGAGACGACACGCCCAAGAGCCTTTGCCATGTACAGCAGGATGTCGAACTCTGTGCCGGTGAGTGGGATATTTTCACCGTGTTGACTTACGGTGCGCGTCGCATGATCGATCATGAGGTCTCCCACGGTGAAGGTATGAGGGATGCCGCCATGCGGAAGCCGTCTTCTCAGCACAGCCCTCATGCGGGCCAGCAGCTCACGCGTATTGAACGGCTTCGGAAGATAATCGTCCGCGCCGGCCTCAAGGCCACGAATGCGGTCCTTTTCGTCTCCGCGCGCGGTGAGCATGATGACTGGAACGTCGGACATCGTCCGGACCTTATTCAGTAGCACTCTTCCATCGCCGCCTGGCAGCATGACGTCAAGCACAATCAGATCGAAATTGCCAGAGAGCGCGCGATCATAGCCGTCCTGTACATCGTGGGCGAACGTCACCACAAAACCATCTGCTTTCAGAAGGCGCTCCAGGCCGCGGCAAAGCTCTACATCGTCGTCCACGATGAGAACGCGCACCGGGTCTGGCGGAACGGAATTGTGCTGGAGAGACTCAGACATATCTCCTTTAGTGTCCCACCAGCAATCGCACCGTGTTCGAGCATTTGTAAGGAAGTGTCTGGAACGCTCAGGATCCCGGAATATCGACACTTCCAGACATCGACGCTTGTCCATCTCGTGTTTTCTATAGCAGTGCGGAATTCGAAACGAATACCCAGGAGAAAACACATGAACAGGAAACTTTTAATGATCGCCGCGGCTGTCATGGCCGCTACCACCATCGTTGCCTCAGCCGCCGGACTGCAAGACGACAGCTCTATGCGACGCCGGCTTTCGACCATGGCGATACGGCGAATCGAACATCGTCTCAACATAACGGACGCTCAACGCACGTCGGTCAGAAACATCCTGAAGGCGGAGGAACCGGCCATCCGATCTCTCGCTCAGCGTGTGCACTCCCAGAACGAGCAGCTTGCGTCACAGCCATTCGACGAGGCGCGTGTACGCTCTTTTGCCAAAGAGAATGAAAGAACTTCCGAGGATAGGCTTGTCGAGCGCGAGAAAATTCGCGCAGAAGTAATGCAGGTCCTCAGCCCAGCCCAGCAGCAGAAGTTAGCGCAACTCCGCGCGGAGCGGTCGAGTGACTTGATCGATCATTTTGCTTTTCTTGTAGATCAAATCTAAGTGAACGCTGCTATGTGGGGTCGTCTGCCGGATCCAACGGTGATTGGCATCGACGACCCCTCCGAGCAGCACGCAGTTCGCCATTCCCGTGAGGAACTGATGCGTAGGAATAACAGCCGCTGACTTTCCAAACATGATTATCGGTCGTGAAAAACGCCGTTAGCGTCATCCCACCTGTCGTTGACGACAATGTATGGTCCGCCGCGTGACTGCAAGGATTAGTTCGTTCGAGAAGACAAGTCTGCGGCAATGTATTCGGTGGAGTCGCGTGCTCCTGGCCAGGATGAGTTCCGCTGCTTATCTGTCCTAACAAGCCGAGCGGTCGTTTAAGACCATTATCGGAAACAGGTTTTAGAGACGCCGTTTTGACTGTTCTTTCGTCCTTACTGTTCCTATGCAGACCTTGGTGGAAAAAGTCGTCGTAGTCGTAGAGCGGTAAAGTGGGAGCGCGAAGCGCTTCCAAGCCGCAGGCGTCTTTTCCGCTCTATCTCATGCCGCTGCCGGGATCACTCCGGGCCGATAGTCTTCTCCGGTGGAGAGCACAGCCCATGCAATACGGGCGAGCTTGTTGGCCATCGCCACGACCAGTACGTTGCGAGGCGCTCGCGCTTCGAGCGCGTTCATCCATCCTCCGATCGCGAAACGATCTCGTTTTATGCGCATCGCAGCAGCGCGTGCTCCGTGGATCAGGATCTTGCGCAGGTAGATGTTGCCGCGCTTGCTGATGCCCAACAGCTTGGTCTTGCCTCCAGTCGAATACTGCCGTGGAACGAGGCCGAGCCAAGCTGCGAAGTCTCGCCCCTTGTGGAACGCAGCGCCGTTGCCGATGGCAGCAACGATAGCCGTCGCCACGATGGGGCCAATGCCGGGGATCTGCCGGATGCGGCAGCAACCTGCATCACTGGCAGCGATCTGTTCGAGCCTGTCGGTCAGCTCGTCTATCTGATGCTCGACGGTCTTCCACTCGTCGCACAGAATGCCTATCATGTTGCGCATCATCGGCGTCAGGGCGTTGTCTGCGTTCTCGAGAACATCTGCCATGGCAGCCTTCAGCTTGGCCGGCCTCTGAGCAAAGACCATGCCACGCTCCAGGAGAAACGCGCGTATCTGGTTGATGACCGCAGTGCGCCGCGAGACCAGCCGGTCACGGACCCGATGCATCGCCTGCAGATCAAGCTGATCGTCGGTCTTGATCGGGACAAAGCGCATGTTCTTACGCTCGACCGCCTCGGCAATGGCTTCGGCGTCAACGAAGTCGTTCTTGTTCGACTTCACAAACGGCTTCACGAACTGCGCTGGGATCAGCCTCACATCGTGACCCTGTTGCTTCAGTGCTCGGCCCAGGAAATGTGCTCCGGAACAGGCTTCGAGGCCGATCAACGACGTCTGCATGTTCGCAGTGAACGCCAGCAACTGCTTCTGTGTGAACTTCTTCTTCACCAGCACCTTGCCCGATGCTCCCAGCGCAACAAGGTGAAACGTCGTCTTCCCCAGGTCGATACCTACCGAACGAATCTGCATGTCGATGATCCTCCTCAGAAACCGCTGCTTCTATCCTCCGCCTGAGCGGAGGGTACAGCGGCGGACCATCTCATTAGCCGACTTGTGGGTACCAATCGAATCCGTTCATACTCTGCTACACGGGCGCACACGGACATGCCTCCTCGCCGATTACTGTGATACGGGTACGCTTGCAACGAAGCGGGCGAAGGCTTCGTCATCGCGAGCGCCTGCGAGAGCTTGTAATTGCCCTATCTGCATGGATGTCAGTTGTTCGGAGTTCATGCAGCCGAAGGCTTCGATCTCTTCTGCGAAACGCGCGGGCGCATCGGGCAGACTGTCGCGACCGTTCATGCGGAACGATGTCGGAGTGAGTGGGCCGAACATCAAGCCGCGTCCCAGTTCGGGCCACTGCTCAAGATTCGGTTCTACTCCGGCCGCACGTGCGAAGAGCAGGACTGCGGCATGGCAGGGGAGTTCCTGTGGGCCTCCGCGCCGTGCACGATAGATTTCTACACCGGCCTGTAGTTCCTCGGCTGATGGCGTCGGTTGCGCACCGCTGAAGGTGTAGGCGATCCAGCGGGCCTGCAGTTCGAGGACCGGAAAGTAAGGGCCGACAACACCCAACATGCCGAGGAAGGCGAGACCGGGCAGCCGAGCGGGAAAGGTGAATTTATACAGGTCCAGATGATGCTCGTCCACGTTGAGCGCGCCGCGAAGCTCTGCGCTCAGGAACGGCATGTTCACGTCATACCCGGTCCCAAACACGATGGCATCGAAGTCTTCGCCGGTTCCATCGTTGAAGTTCACGGTCTGACCATCGACTGACTCGATCCAGGGCTTGGTCACAATGCGGCCTTCGGCGACCAGCGGAAGGAAAAATTGGCTCTGGCTGATGTTGGCTTCGAAGATGTTTTCCGGTGGCCTGGGAGCGCCGAATTGCTCAGGGTTTCCGGCAACGGCAAGGATAAAGCCCTTCAAGCCTTCTCCGACGGCGACCATTGGAAACGACTCTTCCGCGAGTGCGGCAAATCGGGTGAAGGCTATGTGGTCGGTGGGCACGCCGGAGATGAGTTTCGGCAGGATATAGCGCTGCTTGCGGTTCGTAACTACTACGCGGCTCGCACCCAGCATTGCGAGATCGCTTGCGATCTCCAGCGCACTGATGCTGCATCCCGCGACCAGTACCCGCAATCCGCGAAAGGCTTCGGGACACTTGTAGGAAAACGCGTGGCTTACACCGCCGGAGCCGGAGAAGGAATTGAGACCGCGCACTTTTGGAAACGCGGGTTTGTTGTAACGGCCGGTGGCGACGATGACCTGGTCGAATGTATCCGTGCCGGCATCTGTGCGAACAAACCACTTGCCGTCGCTCTCCTGTGACAACTCGCGTACTGACGTTCTTAAACGGATCGATGGGATGAGATCGAACTGGCGCGCGTAGCGCTCAAGGTATTCGCCCATCACCGTATTCGTGGGGTAGGTGGGCGTGGAGTCGTCATGCGGCAGGTCGCTGAAGGACGTCATGATGCGGCTGGTGTTCGTGCGCATCGAAGGCCACACGCCGCTATAGCCCGCGTCGCCACTCCACTGGCCGCCAAGTTGCGCGCCTTGCTCGAAAACGACCGGCTCAAGGCCTTCAGACTTGAGATAACGCGCTGCGACGATCCCACCTGGGCCCGCCCCAATCACTGCAACTCGTTGCATTCGGGAACCCCCGGCAATTTACGATTTAGTTCTACCACCTAACTATACGAAGAGAATATCGCAACTTGAAAAGCTCGGTAAGCCCTGATAGACGCCGTTGTCGGCAGTGGTGGGTCGCTGATGGGAAGCCAACATACCATTCCTCATCCAAGGCAACCGTGATGTGCTTTGCTGTTTGGTCTTCACGTCACGCGCGACACCGTTAGGATTGTTGCGACCGTTGCTCCCTCTTTGCTGTAACGGCATTTCGGAGGAGTGTCTCAAGTACCGTCACGTCTACATCCGCAAGCTTCTTGATGTAAAGGCACCCCTTGCCGGTGGTGTGTCTTCCAAGTTGGGCGAGCAGCGCGTCAGCACCCTCTACCCCTAAAGCGCCGTAGAGAACATTTGCGGCCTTGCGCGGCGAAAAGCCAACAACTGGCATGTCACCTTCACGCCCGCTTTGATACCTGTAATGGTAGCTGTCGAAGCCCACAATGGACGGTCCCCACATCGCTGGCTCCTTGCCGGTAACCTTCCGCATCAGCTCGGCTAAAGCCTTTGCGTCGGTGCGCCGTACCTCGTCGGTGCAAGCATTCAGAAACACTTGGACATTCAGATCAGTAAGTTTTGTCTTATTTTCGGCCATTCGGTAACTCCCCTAAATGTTCAGAGATTCGCGTCTATTCTAATCAGCGGTCATCAGTCCTGATAAACGCTCATAATGGAAGTTGGGACAGCGTGCAAGGCTCAAGGAGGCCACGGGCCGGAGGGTCGCGATTGCCGACGAGAATGCGACTTATCGGTTTTACTCTCTGCCGTTTCCGATACCGTGGCGCTAGCTGTCGTAGGTGGTTTTCAGAGGCAGACGAATTTCCATCGTCGTTCCATGATCGTTTGATCTGGTACTGCTCATAACGCTCATACTGCCGCCGTGACCTTCCACGAATTGCTTTGCGATGAACAATCCGATGCCTGTCCCCACGGTGCTACGGGTAGTGAAGAAAGCTTCGAAAACCTTTGGCAAGACCTCAGGCGGGATTCCCACCCCGGTGTCCTGAACCTTCACCACCACGCCATCCGCAGCACCTTCCGCGTCTGCGATGGAGATTAACAGCGTACCGCCCTGTGGCATGGCGTAGATGGAGTTGGCGATCAAATTTGAGATGACCTGCATCATCTCGCCTTTGCGCACCACGACCTCAGTCGAACAATCGAGCGATCGACGAACTTTGATGCCCAGGGCTTTGCATCGAGGCCCATAGATTTGAATGGCGTAAAGCAAGATCTCTGAGAGAGCCGTTCGGCTTGCGGACGCATGTTCCCGGTAATAACCCAGCGTCTGTTTTGCGATATGGGAAACACGACCGAGTTCCGCTTCGGCCGTCTGAAGATACTCGATACCCACTGGATCAGTGAGCAGTGGTCGGATGAGATAGAGAAGATTCATGACGGCTTCGAGCGGGTTGTTGATCTCATGAGCAATCGTCGCCGCCATCCTGCCTGTAGCAGCGAGTTTCTCAGACTGCATGAGCGACTGCTCGATGCGCTTGCGTTCAGAGATATTCCGGAGAATCTTCGACGCGCCTACGACCTGTCCTTCCTCATCTCTGATCGGCGACACGGTGAGGGATACATCGAGGAGCGTGCCGTCCTTTGCGACTCGGACTGTCTCAAAATGTTCAATACTCTTGCCGGCGCGGATGTTTCCGAGAATCAACGTCTCGTCGGAGTGAAGATGTTCCGGAATTAGTTTGAGGATAGAAGATCCGATCATTTCCTCGGCTGTATAGCCAAAGACTCTCGTGGCAGCGGCGTTCCAACTTTTTACGATGCCGTTCAGGTCTTTGCTCAGAATCACGTCGTCAGAATTGGCTACGATCGCAGCGAGTTCAGCGAGTGCTTTGGCGTTCTCGCGCAATTCCGTCTCGGCCTTGCGTAGTTCCGTGATGTCTCTGATCGTGCCGAGAATCTTCTTTTCAGTACCTTCTACAGGACCCTGCAGCTCACCATTCACCTCGATACAGCGGAGCGTCCCGTTGGGGAGGCGCATGAACCCCTCGAAGCAGAAAGGCTTGCCGTCGCGCGTGGTCTTTTCAAACGCTTTGCGGAAAGATTCCCGGCTATCAGGATCAACTACTTCCGCCATGAACGACGCACCGTTGACCGGTCCGTCCTCGCGAGAGCGTTGAAAGATCTCGTACATCCGATCGTTTTCCCAAGTGCCTTTGTCCTCGATCGTGTCCCATACAAAGATTCCCAGGCGGGACACGGTCGTCGCAAGCTTAAGCCTTGCTTCGCTTT
This sequence comes from Granulicella sp., assembly GCA_965198545.1. Classification (GTDB taxonomy): domain Bacteria; phylum Acidobacteriota; class Terriglobia; order Terriglobales; family Acidobacteriaceae; genus Granulicella. The sequence goes on from CBDAPS010000001.1 coordinate 140,710, forward strand.
CTCGCAGCTTCTGTGCCCCGACAACGGTCTCCGTCATGTTGCGGAAACCGTCGTACACTCCGCGAATTTGCCCGTCTTCGTACACGGGGATCAAGGAATAGCTGAAGTACTGATCCACCAGCTGGCCATCGAGCAGGACCGGGATGAACATGTTGTCGCGCACCGCAGTCTTGCCGCGATAGAAGCAGGCTTCAAGATCGGCGCTCACGAGTTCCCACGCTTCGCGGAATACGTCAATGTACAGCGCGCCCAGCGCTGCCGGGTGCTTCGAGGTCAGAGTGGAGATAGCGGCGTCGTTATAGAGGAAGATCATCTCCCGCCCCCAGGACAGGATCGTCGGAAAGGGAGAGTGGAGCATGAGATTTGTTGTTGCCAATAGCGTCTCGGACCATTCCTCTATTGGTCCGAGGGGCGTCTTGCCCCAGTCGAATGCACGAATGCGATCAGCCATCTCGCTATGGCCTGTTATGAGGGAATGCGCGCGCGATGTGGGTTGGGTGTCCTGCATTGTTTGCGGTCGGTTGGTCCAGTTTTACGCCGTAGACATCGTAAAACATACCTCAATGAGACGTTCCGATTCCAGCCCCTCCATCGGGAGCCGAGGGATTGCTTCGGGAGCGCCCATATGTAGCGCCGTCAGACCTTTAGAGCGTGATTGACCGTCGGCCTGTCGCGACAGTCTGGGCTGATATGTCTTCTCCACTCTCAATGAGTTGGAGTCATAGAGCTTATGGGCCTAAGAAATCCAATTCGCCAAGTCCCGATAGACGCCGTTGTGGAAGCTGACGAGCGATTCAAATCGGGTAGGGCTCTCCGGGGCCGGATCACTGACGACAAGCCGACATATGAGGGCTGATCGCGGCGTCAGCTAGGGAGCATCCTCGACCGGGTGCACCGCGAAGCCGGTCTGTCCCGAGGGGAAGTAGCGCCTTCGCATCCAGAATGCGACGTTTACGAGACCGATTAGGGCTGGGACCTCGATCAATGGCCCTACGACACCCACGAACGCCTCACCGGAGTTAAGACCGAAGACCGCGACTGCTACAGCAATCGCCAGTTCGAAGTTATTCCCTGCCGCTGTAAAGGAGAGGGTCGCCGATTGTGCGTAGTCGGCTCCCAGCTTCTTGCCCATCCAGAAACTCACCAGAAACATGATGAGGAAGTACACGACGAGCGGGACTGCGATGCGAACCACATCCAGCGGAAGGCGAACGATCAGGTCACCTTTGAGCGAGAACATGACCAAGATCGTGAATAGTAGAGCGATCAGGGTAAACGGACTGATGCGCGGCACGAACTGAGTGCGGTACCACTGTTCCCCTTTGGCACGGATCAGAACGAAGCGTGTCAGGAATCCGGCCACGAACGGCACCCCCAGGTAGAGGCCGACGCTCTTGGCTATGTCCGCAATGCCAATTGGAACAATGCTTCCCTCGAGGCCGAACCACTTGGGCATCACCGTAAGAAACACCCAGGCGTAAATGCTGTAGAAGAGCACCTGAAAGACGCTGTTGATCGCGACCAGACCGGCAACATAGTCGGTATCCCCTTCTGCAAGCTCATTCCAGACCAGCACCATGGCAATACACCGGGCGATCCCGATCAGGATCAAACCACGCATGTAGGCCGGTTCCCCACGGAGAAAGGTGATAGCGAGCAGGAACATGAGAACCGGGCCGATAAGCCAGTTCTGCACCAGTGAAAGCCCTAGTACCCGTTTATTCCGAAAGACTTCTCCCAGCTTTTCGTACCGGACCTTTGCCAGAGGCGGAAACATCATGATGATGAGGCCGATAGCGATCGGGATGTTGGTCGTGCCGCTCTGAAAGCGGTTCACAAACCGAGCCGAGGAGGGCACGAAGTGCCCAATGGCAACACCGATTGCCATGGCCGTGAAGATCCAGAGCGTCAGAAAGCGATCCAGGAAGGACAGTTTTTTACGAGCGCCAAGAGCGCAGATCTGGCCGTGAGTGACGGGAGCGGTAGACATCAGCAAACCTCACAGGAGGCGGCGACCGGCGTAGGCACCGGAGCACCGTCCAGCAGCGGATACTTCGAGGGAGCACAGCAGGCTTTGGTTAGCCGCGCACGATCTGCCTGCATCTGCTTCTCGTCTTTCAGCCAGTCAAGTGTCTGGCGCAGTACCTGTGTTGCCCCGATGTGCGGCGGCATGGCGATCCGGTAATGCATCCACTTGGCTTCCCGCCGCGCTTCTACGATTCCGGCGCTACGGAGATAGGCAAGGTGTCTGGATATCTTTGGTTGGGGACCACCCAGGATCTCGACGAAGTAGCAGACACAGACCTCCTGATCACGCATAAGGTTCAGCAATCGAAGGCGGGTGTTGTCTCCCAGCGCCTGAAAGAACCGCTCCAAGTTGTACGTCTGCTTTCCTGCCATGACGCTTGTATACGCCTTGACGTATGCGAAATCAAGACATATAGTTGCCTGAGCGTATGTGAGGAGTCTTTATGTCGGAGCTACTACTTGATTCTGTGAAGTCAAAATACGGTGCGGTAGCGGAGAGCACCCTTTCAAGCGACCACGCGGGCGTGAGGGCTGTGGCTGAAGCGTTTGGCTACAGCCCGGAAGAGTTGACCTCGATTCCTGCCGACGCCAACATGGGGCTGTCCTGCGGCAACCCTACGGCCACTGCCATCCTTCGGCCCGGCGAAGTAGTAGTTGATCTAGGGTCAGGTGGCGGTCTGGACGTGTTCCTGTCTTCAAAGCAGGTTGGCCCAACGGGTAAAGCCATCGGCATCGACATGACTCCATCCATGATTGACAGGGCTAAAGCCAATGCCGAAAAAGGCAGCTACAGCAACGTGGAGTTCTACCTTGCTCAGATCGACAGCCTCCCGCTTCCCGATGAATTCGTGGATTGCGTCATCTCCAACTGCGTGATCAATCTTGCCCCTGACAAGCCCGCGGTGTTTCGCGAGATTGCACGCGTCCTGAAGCCGGGTGGGCGGCTCGCGGTGAGCGACATTGCGCTCAAAGCCGAACTGCCGGAAGCTGTCGCATCGAGCCTCGCCGCGTACGTGGGCTGCATCGCCGGAGCCCTGCGGATCGAGACCTATCGTGAGGAGCTGCTGAAGGCCGGATTCGAATACGTGGAGATCGTAGATAGCGGAGCGGACCTGAACGCTTATAAGAAGGTCGAGAACCAGGCGGGTTGCTGCTCCCCTGCGATGGCCAAATCTAACCCCTTCGCGGTCGTTCAGGAGGCTTGCTGCACGCCAACTTCCTCCTCCTTGCATGAAGACCTCTCCTCCTTGCTGGATACCTACGACGTGAACGAAGCGGCGGCCAGTGTGAAGGTGTACGCCATCAAGCCAGGAGCACGATCCTGATGCAGACCTACATCTTTGCTTGCGTTCACAATGCCGGAAGGTCACAGATGGCTGCGGCGTTCTTCAATCAGCTTGCAGATCCTCAGAAGGCCAGGGCTGTTTCGGCGGGAACTGAACCCGGTCCACGTGTCCACCCTGTCGTGCTGGAGATCATGCAGGAGATCGGCCTAGACCTATCCGACGCACAACCGCAGCTCCTCACGGAGGAGTTGGCGACGGGCGCTACACTCCTTGTGACGATGGGCTGCGGAGAGAAATGCCCCTATGTCCCCGGGCTTCGCCGAGACGACTGGCCTCTGCCCGATCCGAAAAATCTTCCGGCCAAACAGGCACGAGAAGTGCGCAACCAGATCAAACAGCGCGTGGAAGCACTCATCAGCCGTGAGTATCTGGACTGAGGTTGTATAGGTAACGAGAAACGCCGTTGCCGTCAGTTGATGCTAAATCGCCAAGTCACTCATCGAGCCCGGATCAGTACCGATATGTCGGCTTGTGGGAAGTTTTCCAGACGTGAGACCGTTTGGTATGGAGCAACAAAGCGGCTCGACTGATCTCCCTGCGCCCCACTACCTCTCGCGAGTGCTGATGAGTGGTGCTCATGGTTTGATCGGTAGAGAACTGTCTCTTGTTCTCCGGTCTGCCGGAGTGGAGGTGACGACACTGGCCCGCAACGTGGCATTCCGCACTCGATCTTCTGGAATCCCCGGGCGGATGAAATCTCTGTAGACGATCTCGGTGGATTCGACGCTGTCGTGCATCTTGCGGGAGAGCCGGTTGGCAACGGGCTGTGGACACAACGTAAGAAGCGGATGATCTACGAAAGCCGAGTTCATGGCACCGAGGTTCTGGCAAGAGCGCTCGCCCTGACGAAGCAGCCTCCGCGAGTCTTCCTCTGTGCGTCTGGAGTCAACTACTATCCAAACTCCGGGAAGAGCCTCCTAGACGAAAGCGCACCTGCTGGCACCGGCTTTCTGTCAACCGTCTGCAGGGGGTGGGAGGAGGCAGCATCGCTCTTGATGCCGGTCTCACGCGTTGTGTCGACGCGGATCGGAGTCGTTCTTTCGGACGTGGGCGGAACGCTTCCGAAATTGCTATCTGCCTTTCGATGGGGCCTAGGAGGATATGCTGGGAACGGCGAAGCGTACCTAAGTTGGATTACACTGCGGACACCGTCAGGGCGATGCTCCACATTCTCCAATCGGAAGGGCTCACCGGGCCTGTAAATGTCGTTTCACCGGCTCCAGTCACAGGGAAACGGTTCGCAGAAGCACTAGGGCAAAGACTTGGTCGTCCTGCCCACCTCCGGGTGCCCTCCACCCTGTTACGTCTCGTGTTGGGTGCCTTCGCCGAGGAGACGATGCTGAGTAGTATTCGCGCTGTGCCATCGAAGTTGGTTTCCGACGGATTTCAGTTCGAAGATGCCACTATCGAGAGGGCTCTGGCAAGCTGTTTAGGATTTCGAACTTAGTGCACATCAGGAGCGTTCCTAGGAGGAGCACTGCTGGGTACTCTGGCGAACTTCGCTTGACCCACTCCGACCGGACTTGAGCTACCGCAGCGCGAGCGGATGTTCCTTTTCGACTCCACAGAACGTACCGACCGGAAAGCGGCAACCGGTGTGTTTTTGAAGGTGCTCGATGTGGGCTCGGGCTCCATTGCTGGATTCTTTAAGAGCCTGCACCGGACCGTGGCAGTATTTACAGCGCATGAGTTCGCCGCGTTCCGTGAGCGCCTCATACAGGGTGCATGGAAGCCAACGCCCACGCACCTTGACCTCGCACTCAGTCATCACTGGCGGCTTTTTCTTTATGGCCACACCCACTTGTGATGCAATGCTGAGCGATTCGTCTATGCAGAGAACCGTCTCTACCGAAGAACACTTTAAGCTCGCTGCTCTGGCCAGAGCTTACCCTTGTTCTGGGCCTTTCATGGGAACTCCCGTGAGCAATCGCCGCTGGGACAAACGAGCTTCGATGAGTCGGTTGGCGACAGTCTGAACGTATGTGTGTCCACCACAGTCGAGCAGTATGGACACATCCATGTGCTGGAGAGCCGATTGCCACGGCTGGACTTCATCATGCTTCTTCATCCTCGCTCATGTGCCGGTCGATCTCTTCCCAGACGACTCGTACGAACTCGACCGTGTCGCGGATTTGCTCCCGGAGCGGAGTGACATTCACCCCCAAGTAGCGTTCGTTGCGGAGCCGGAAGGCCGCGATACGGCAGGCGTTTTCCAGCCACCAATCCTTCGGTGGCTGCTTGTCTCCCGGCGAGCTCATCTGTGCGCACATGAAGGTTCCTAGTGAAAGTCGTGCGACGTCAGGGCAAGATCAGCGTTGAGATTCAACTCCGCGACCTTCCGCATGCGGACATGGACTACCTTGTCGATGTTCTGGAGTGTTCCCTCAATCATGAGGATCTTCCCGTACGTGACGAGCGAGCGATTCTGTTCGTAGAGATCTGGGTCGATGATGGCGTTACAGATGCCGGTCTCGTCTTCCAGAGAAAGGAAGATAAAACCATGTGCCGTACCAGGCCGTTGCCGGGCGATGACGCAGCCTGCAATGCGTGCGTTCGCTCCGTTGCGTATGTGGCGGAGATGGCTCGCTTGGAATACGTTCAGGCGCCGAAGCTGCTCTCGACAGTGCGCCATGGGATGGCGACCCACCGTAACTCCAGTGCCGGAGTAATCGGCCACCATACGTTCGGTCGCACTCATCTGCTCCAACGGAGAGTCCGATGCTTCGTCTTGGCGCAGGCTAGCGAATAGAGGACCAGCCTGACGGACGGCACGTTCTACCTGCCATAAAGCCTCTCGGCGGTGGAGGCTAGGGCTTAGTGCATTGAGGGCACCGACCTCGGCCAAGGTGGTGAGTTCTGCCTGCGACAGCGAAGGAACCCGGTGTGCAAGGTCTTCGATGCCTCGAAAGGGAGCGATTTCCCGGGCTGCTTCCAGAGCGCCGGCGACGGTCCCGCGCAACCCGTGGACGTAGCGCAAGCCAAGGCGAAGCGAGTAGCTGCCGGACTCTTCCATCTCCAAGGTGCAGTTCCATGTCGAGCGCGTTACGTCCACGGGCTTAATGCGAAGCCCGTGACGCTGGGCGTCCTTGATCAGGACGGCGGCACTGTAGAAGCCCATGGGCTGGTTGTTCAGAATGGCGGCGGTAAAGACAGGCAAGTAGTGGAACTTCAGCCATGCGCTCGCATAGGCAATCAGGGCGAAGCTGGCGCTGTGACTCTCCGGAAAGCCGTACAGCGCGAAGGAGCTTATCGCCTGGATGATCTCTTCCTGCGCTTCAAGACCCACACCGTTTGCTTCCATCCCAGACCGCAGCTTAGTCTCCAACGCTCTCATTTTGTCCGCCGATCGGCGGCTTCCCAATGCACGGCGCAACTCCTCAGCCTCGCCGCCAGTGAAGTTTGCGATAACCATGGCGATGCGCAAGAGCTGCTCTTGGAAGAGCGGAACACCCAGCGTTCGCCGAAGAACCGGCTCAAGGAGCGGATGAGCATAGCGGACCTCCTGCCGTCCCATGCGCCTTTCCATGTAGGGATTCATCATCTTTCCGACAATAGGGCCGGGACGAATGATTGCGACCTGCACGACGAGGTCGTAGAACTTGTCGGGCTTGTTCTTTGGGAGCGATGCCATCTGCGCTCGGGATTCCACCTGAAACAGACCGACGGTGTCAGCCTCCTGCAAGCTCTTGTAGACCTCGGCGTCATCGTGGGGGAATCTGGGCGATGTCCACCTTCTCGCCGTAGTAGCGAGGGATCATCTCGACGCAATCCTTCAGAACCGCCATCATGCCTAGTCCGAGCAGGTCCACCTTAATGAGGCCCATGTCGGCACAGTCCTCTTTGTCCCACTGCACGACGGTCCGGCCAACCATGCTCGCGGGCTCGATCGGCACCACCGAGGCAAGCTGCCCTTGGGCGATGATCATGCCGCCTGAGTGCTGGCCCAGATGTCTCGGCAGGTTGAGCAAGCGAATCGAAAGCTCCAGATACTTCGCGATGCGTGGGTGGTCGAGATCGAAACCGGCGTTTCTGAACTGGTGCTCCATCGTGTCGCTCGGTCCTTTCCACTCCCAGGAACCGACCAAACGAGTAAGGCGATTTTGAGTTTCGACGTCGAAGCCAAGCGCCTTCCCGACCTCGCGGGCTGCTGACCGGCCACGGTAGGTAATCACGTTAGCGCACATGGCCGCGCCAAGCTGACCGTAGCGCTCGTAGACGTACTGGATCGCCTTCTCGCGGTCGGTTTCCGATGGCAGGTCCAAGTCGATGTCAGGCCACTCACCACGTACCTCAGAGAGGAATCGTTCGAATAATAGCTCCATGCCGACGGGATCGACCGCAGTGATTCCCAGCGAGTAGCAGACGGCGGAGTTCGCAGCGGACCCACGCCCCTGTACGAGGATGTTCCGAGCCCGACAGAACTCCACGATGTCCCAGACGATAAGGAAGTAGCCTGCCAAGCCGAGCTTGGCTATGAGCGCAAGTTCCTTCTCCACCTGCTTGTTGGCCCGAGAGCGAAGCTTGGCACTCGCCTTACACCCGTAGCGTCGCGCCACGCCCTCCATCGTGCGCTTCTGCAAGAAGGAGTCCATCGTCTCCCCGTCAGGGATCGGATAGCGCGGAAACTCGTATCCCATGTCCTTCATTACGAACGTCAGCCGGTCGGAAAGCGCACCCGTGTTCGTGACGGCCGTGCGAGCGTCCTGGAACAGGCGATTCATCTCTTGTGCGGTCCGGAGGTGACGTTTGCCGTTCTTCTGCAATAGGAGGCCTGCTTCATCCAGTGAGCAGCCGTGCCGGATGCTCGTCATGACATCCAAGACCTCGCGTTCATACTCGGTGGCGGCGTTCACACCGTTGGTCGCCAACAACGGAAGACAAAACTCGCGGGCGAGCGAGATCGCCGCCTGGTTGCGGGCTTCCTGCTCGCAGAGACCGTGCCGCTGAAGCTCGACATACACATTGTTCGGTCCGAACGTCTCGACTAGACGCGACAAGGTCTTTCGGCCTTCGTCCATTCCTCCACGTTCCAGCGCGGCTGCAAGAGGGCCCTCATCGCCTCCAGTCATGCAGACAAGTCCTTCGGTATGCTCCTGCAGCTTGCGGAACGGGGCGATGCCGTCACCCTTGGCACTCTGGGCAAGCTTGTAGTAAGAGATCAGCAAGGAGAGGTTCTGGTACCCGCGTTGGGATTCGCACAGAAGTGAAAGGCGTACTGGGCGTTCGGGAACAACATGGGGCTGCCATGCAGGCGGCTGGATCTGGCAGCCGAAGGCATCAACGGAGACTTCGGCTCCAATATGCGATCGGAGGCCTAGTTTCTTGGCGGTGGTGTACATGCGCGGCGAACCATACAGCCCGTCTCGATCCAAGATGGCTAGGCCGGGAAGATTCAGGTTGGCAGCCTGCTGGACCATGGCCTCGGGCAGTGAAGCGCCTTCAAGGAATGAAAAAGCCGACCGGGCGTGTAGCTCTACGTAGCGCTCAGTCATAGAGGCCGACCACGTTCCAGGAGTGGGATTTGTGCTCCTGCTCCAGCCGCAACATGTAGGGTGGCTCTGCTGTCACCACATCCCAGTAGTCGCACTCGAAGCTGGTGCGATCCCACCACGAGCCGCTGGCATGCCAAGGCCCTGCGGCATCGGACACCTTCAACCTGTATCCACGCCAAAAGAAGAAGCTCGGCCGCTCGTTCACTAGCCACACCCGGACGCTTTGCGGAGGGCGCAGTACGCGCAATGCTGGACGCGGAGACTGACGGTGATCGCCGCCGGATACAGACGACTCAGGCAGGAATGAACTGATGGTAAAAGCGTCGGCGCGGTGGCTATTGGCCAGTTCCGGCGATCCAACATTCTGTTCACCGACGATGGAGCGTAGACGCGCCATCAGGAGGTCTAGCCGATCGAGGTCCGGGAACTGAGCTTGAAAGAGACCGCGCTGTGCGATCTGTGGCTGCGCTGGTTCAGCCTCCAGTCGAACAGCGAAGACCTCGGACTCTGGAGGATGGGCCTGTAGCTGAAGATTGAGCAGCTTCAGGAGCGCGTCCCGGTTCTGTGTGGGTGTCGCAGGTATGACTAGGACGACGTGGCTTTGCGCTTTGTGGAGCGCCAACGTAGCCGTGAGTGCACGGACGGCATAGGCGTGGTCGACGGCTTTACGAACGATATCTCCCAGTAGCCGTGAAAGCGCAAAGAGGAGCATCTCAAGGTCTGCGAGCGGCGTTTCAAGTTCCAAAGACTCGGCTAGCGTGAACTCCGGTTCCTCGGGCGTGAGCAGATGACGAGTCTCGCCACGGGCTAGCTGTTGCAGCCGCTGCCCTGATTGCCCTAACCGGCTGATGAGCCCTTCCTCCGGTAGAGCAGCAAGCTGGCCAAGTGTTCTTATGCCCCACCGGCGTAAGAGCGCCTGAGTCTTTGGTTCGCAAGGCAAGAGCGACGTCGGAAGCGTAGCAAGCCGTTCTCGCAGGTTCTCCTGGCCCACGCTGACGACGCCGCTGTTACTTCGGGACAGCATCAAGGCAGCTTCAGCGTTAGGTGCCGTGGCGACGCTGCAAGGGAACCCGATCCCCCTTAGTTCGTGAGCCAGACGATCCGCGTACGCTTGCGCCGTGCCGAACAGGATGCCGGTTCCAGAACGGTCGATCAGAAGCAGGGCCGAGAGCGTGTCTTGATTGGCATAGCCGTTGTCTGGCGATGAGACAGCCTGGACGCGTGGGGAGAAGTGTTCCGCATGTTTCATGACGATGCCAAAGGCGTCATGCTCTTCCTTCATCTCTCTGCTTCGGAAGTGTGCAGCGCAGGCGGTCTCTGCCTGGACTTTGCTCATCCCATGAGCGATTCCAGAGGCCTTCGCAATTGCATTCAGGGAAGCGACGCTCTCCTGCGGCGGGAGCTCCATTCAACAGCACAAGCGGACGAGCTCTGAGCGTGGGCGTGGCATGAAGCCACGCGGCCATCGGGAACTCCGGGATGTGGACGGCGGCGAAAGACACGTTCAACCCCCGACCGCCCGCATCCATGACGGAGCGGTTTCCCAGCGAGTCACGCGGCCAGGCGCCTTCTTGCCCGGAGCGCTGCCGGTGCGTTGACGCGTGATCTGCGCAGCATGCCGCGATGAGGTGAGTACGCCGTTGATCGTTGGAGGATGCCCTGGAGAGCACTCCAAAATGCAGTCTGCACTTGATCTGGCGCACGGCGCTTGGCTGAGGACCAGGAAGATGGAATCGCTATGCTTGGCAGCCTTCTGGTACCTCCACCACGAGCTCGACTGGATGCGTTGGGACTGTTGTGGTGCGACGGATGCGAGGTCCAGAACAACGACCCTAAATCCACCAGCCTGAAGTATTTGATCTGTGGCCCGTAATGCGCGATCGAGCAGCGTCCCAGGGTGCCTTGCGCTCCGCACGATAGCCAGAGATAGCCGGGGTACTTGAAGATCGTTGCCGTGCGGCTTCTGCGGCAGCCTGGTCAAGCTGGTGCAGCGGGTCGCGTTCATCAGGTTTCCGTGTGTTGAACTGCTCCCACTCCACCTGATCGGGTGAGGCTTCCAGCATGTGCAATGTCTGGTTTGGGTAGCCCGGCGTGCCCTCCATCTTCTGGTGTCGGCGTTGGTTCTTCTCGTGGAGCATTTGCTCCAGCGCAGGAGCGAGGCCTTTCACTTCCCCACGAGGATGGTGTCCGCCACAATGTTGCTGACTGTTCTGCCGGACCTCTTGGCGGTTGTCGATCTCCCGAGTCGGCAAATTGATCTGTTCCTCCCGGCGTTCCACAGTGGCTGGAAAGCGCACCCAGAGTAAGTTTCGAAGTAGAACTCCAGCCGCCGCAGCGCTATGAGGCGAACAGGCATCGCTCACGTCAATGTATGCACAAGCTCCATCCTGGGACGCCGCCGCCAGCAGCGAGAGCGCGATCGCACTTCTTCCCGAACTCTCAGGGCCGGTTACCTCGCAGAGGGAGCCGATGGGAAATCCTCCGCCGAGGAGCGCATTCAGTGCAGGATTCCCGGTTGGCTGCAATCTGACCGATGGCTGGGTCATCGGGGATAGTGCAGCCGGAATACGGGCGGCCAATTTGGCTTCGATTTCCCGCCTAAGCGCCGCTGCCTTCGTTGGCATTTTCTTCGCCTCCTATTCGCCCTTGAGATGCATAATGTAATCCAGGGGGCGCAGGAAATCTATCCTGCCCAAGGGGTGGTGCAGTTCCGGGAGCCAAATGTCGCATTCGTCTACAGACACTAGATTCCAAGAGCTGTTCGCCGCCGATGAGCTCCCGTGTCCGGACGGGAGAGAACTCCTTCAGGCGTTCGCAGCTGTGCGGCCCACGGACTTCGCCTTCCTTGAGCCGGGCGATCTCCGGGGGCCAGAGAGTCTAGGTTTCGGAGGCATCCCGGAGTGGGAAGCCTTCACGGCTCGTTACTCGACCTGTGGGAAGTGCCATGGCTAACCTGCTTGCACCAACCAATGACCTGGATGTGTCTGCTATTGGGCAACGGAAGATAGTCCACGTGGACATGGACGCGTTCTATGCCTCGGTAGAGCAGCGGGACGATTCGGCGCTTAGAGGCCGACCGGTTGTTGTGGCCTGGAAAGGCAAACGATCCGTGGTATGCGCAGCCTCTTACGAGGCGAGGCAGTTCGGCATTCGCTCCGCGATGCCTGCGATGACAGCAGAGCGTCTCTGTCCAAACGCCATTTTCCTGCCGCCGGACTTCACGCGATATAAGGCGGTCTCGCAGGCAGTCCGCGAAGTCTTCCAGCGTCATACCGATTCCATCGAGCCGCTATCTCTCGATGAGGCATACCTTGACGTCACCAGCAACAAGACCGGCCTGCCAACAGCTACCTCGGTTGCGAAGACCATCCAAAGGCAGATCTGGGATGAACTCAACCTCAAGGCATCCGCCGGTGTCGCTCCTAACAAGTTCCTCGCCAAGATTGCGTCCGACTGGCGCAAACCGAACGGCTTGTTTGTGATCCAGCCTCACGAAGCACAAGCATTCCTGCAGACCCTCCCCGTTGGCCGTATACCGGGGGTAGGCAAGGTGACCGAAGCCAGGATGGGCCAGGTGGGCATCAAGACGGTAGGTGACATTTACACGATGGAGCTTGCAACCTTGGAGCTGCACTTCGGCGGCTATGGTCAAAGGCTCTACGAGCTTGCCAGGGGGATAGATCACAGCCCCGTTATCTCCAACCGTGTACGAAAACAGGTTTCGGCTGAAGACACGTTCCCGGAGGACATTCCCCTGAGTGCTTGTGAAGAGCACATCAGACGGCTGGCAGAGAAGGTCTGGAGTGCATCGAAGGCTAATGCAAGACAAGCCAAAACCGTGGTGCTGAAACTCAGGACCAAGCAATTTGCTTCGCTCACGCGAAGCCTCTCACCACAAGAGCCAATCACTTCCTGTGAAGCTCTGGCGAGGATCGCACTTGCTTTACGAGACCGCGCCGGTTTGCCATCGGATCAACTTTACCGGCTTGTAGGTGTCGGACTCAGTAACTTCCGACATGAGGACGAGAACAGGTCGGATTCGCAGACCCACGATGCGGTGACGGAACCGCTCTTGTTGGGATAATTGATTGGCATTGCGAGAAATGTCGGCGTTTGCCATAGAAAGTTGAGCCGAATCACTCATCATTTCATCGAGAACCGTAGGTTGTTCATGTGAAAGAACGGGTCGAACACGGAAAACGGAGAACGTGGATGTTCATTGACCTCGGGCCAAACTGGTACAAAGAGCCGCGTATGTGCGCTACGTGCAACGGTACGGGCAGGTGTCATGCTTGCCGAGGGACAGGGCGCTCGGGCGCTTTCCTAAATGCTCCGCCATCCTCTGCGCCTCTCTGCAACTGGTGCGAAGGCTCGCTCCGCTGCCACCGCTGCCGTGGGGGTGGTCAAATTGTGCCCCCCGCATTCGTTCCGAAGATTCACATCCTGACTGCCATGGACACTCCTACCTCTATCGAGGTCGACGCGTTCAATGGCATGTTTTGGAAGCGGATTCATATACCGCCAGTCGTATCAGCGAGGAATTGGGAGGCACAGCGTGGATGGGTCAGTTGGAGAGTTCGACGCCATTTCAGGGATGTGAAGGGGGAACGCGGTTCGGACGGTCAAATCACGGGATATCTCTGGTCGCCTGTCGAGGACGCTTCCATTCCGTTTGACATACACGGCCAGGTGGACTCAACGAACTATAGAGCTTTCCTGTCTCACTCGAGGAGAGATCGATGAAAGGAACGCGTCAACTGAGGTTAGTGCTCGTCAGCGACACTCACGAACTTCACGAGAGTCTGGACATGCCCGAAGCCGATCTCATGATCTTCGCAGGCGATCTTAGCTTCTTCTCGAAGAGTGCCGCTGCGATCTTGGACTTTAACAACTGGGTCGCGGAACTACCGTACCCCACGGTTCTGGTGCCCGGCAACCACGATACTTTCCTGGAAAGCGGCCTCCATGGGCGCTCGCTGATGAACAACGCGCATGTTTTGATCAATGAGTCGATCGAGGTCAAAGGCCTGAAGATCTGGGGTTCTCCTGTGACGCCGCTCGCCTCCAGTGGATTCGCGATGCCCTCACCTTCAGCTCGCCGGAAGCTCTATTCTTCTATCCCGATGGACACCGACATCCTGGTGACACACTTTCCGCCATACGGCATTCTGGATCGTAGCCCGGGATCGGGAGACCACCAAGGCTGTCAAGAGGTGCTCGCGGCCAGCGCCCGTGTGAAGCCAAAGCTCCACGTCTTCGGGCACGTCCATGGAGCCCATGGTGTGCTGAACACACCAGACACCACCTTCGTCAACGCTTCGCTGTTGGGTCTTGACGGGGATATTGACGCCCGGCCCATAGTTCTGCGGATGGCTGCACGGGGATGAATGAGGTGCTCAAAACGTTATGACAACCCGGGGACAAGTTTTGTTACGTTAGGACATGCTAACCGGCGACATTCGCAATCAAATCGACCGGATCTGGGATGCCTTCTGGTCCGGCGGAATCGCCAACCCCGTCGATGTCATTGAGCAGATCACCTACCTTCTCTTCTTGAAGCGTCTGGACGAGATCCAGGAACTCGAAGAGCGCAAGGCCACGCGCTTGGGCAAGATCGCTGCCCGGCGAATTTTCCCCAACGGCGATGACGGCAGGGGGCTAGCCTATGAGGACTTCCGCTGGAAGCGCCTCAAGAACGCCTCCCCTCGGGAGATGTACACGCGCTTCGCAGATCACATCTTTCCTTGGCTTCGCAGCATGGGAGACGGCACGACCTATGCACACTACATGCGCGACGCCCGCTTCACGATCCCGGAATCTCTGATCGCCCGCGCCGTCGACCTCATTGACAGCGTTCCTATGCAAGACCGTGACACCAAGGGCGACGTATATGAGTACATGCTGGGCAAGCTGGCGACCTCCGGAACGAACGGCCAGTTCCGCACACCCCGCCACATCATCCGCCTTATGGTCGAGATGATGGCTCCAACGCCGAAAGATGTGATGGTCGACCCCGCTGCTGGAACCTGCGGCTTCCTCATGGTCACGGGTGAGTACCTTCGCGACAACCACTCCTCGCTTTTCGCTGATCCCAAGCTGAACAAACACTTCCACGAAGGCCTCTTCCACGGCTTTGAGAACGACGGAGCCATGCTCCGCATCGGCAGCATGAACATGCTGCTGCACGGCGTGGAGAACGCCGACATCCAGCGCCGCGACTCGCTCGCACAGGACCACTCCGGCGAAGATGAAAAGTACACGCTGGTATTGGCTAATCCGCCTTTTGCCGGTTCGCTTGACTACGAGAACGTCGCGAAGGACCTGCAGCGTGTCGTCAAAACCAAGAAGACCGAGCTGCTCTTCCTTGCGCTCTTTCTGCGGCTGCTGAAGCCTGGCGGACGTGCGGCGGTCATCATACCGGACGGCGTGCTTTTCGGCTCCAGCAAGGCACACAAGGAGCTGCGCCGTCTGCTCGTCGAAGAACAGAAGTTGGATGCGGTGGTCTCGCTGCCCTCGGGCGTCTTCCGCCCCTACGCGGGTGTCTCGACGGCAATCCTTTGCTTTACCAAGACCAACTCGGGCGGCACGGAGAACGTCTGGTTCTACGACATGCAGGCCGACGGCTGGTCGCTCGATGACAAGCGTCAGGAGCTGCTGCCTTTCGAAAAGCTAGGCTCCACGCCTTCCGAACCGCTGACCGAAGCCGAGCACACGAAGAATAACCTGCCCGATGCGCTGGCCCGCTGGCAGCAGCGCGACGGCTCCGAAACTGAACGCCCACGCACGGCGCAGAGCTTCTGCATACCCAAGAGCGAGATTACCGAGAACGGCTACGACCTCAGCCTGAACCGCTACAAGCAGGTGCTTTACGAAGAGGTTGAGCACGTGCGGCCGCAAGTGATTCTGCGCGAGCTGATGGAACTGGAGAAGGAGATTGAGGCCGGGTTGCAGGAATTGGAGGGAATGCTTCGGTGAAATCTGATTGGCAGCAACTTCCGTTCGAAGAGGTCTTAGAGGATTGCTCCGGAGGAAATCCGAAAGTTCTCCAGAGCTCTTATCAGGTTTCGGGGAAAATTGCGGTCGTGGATCAGGGGCAGGACTTGATTGCTGGCTATGTGGATGACTCCGCGTTCATGTGCAAAGCAAAGTCTCCAAACATAATCTTCGGCGACCACACTCGCATATTTAAATTTGTCGACTTTCCATTTTGCCTTGGAGCCGATGGCGTCAAGGTCCTGCGACCGAAAATTGAAGCTGATACCAAGTTTCTCTTTCACTACCTAAGCTCGGTGCAAATACCCGAGGCTGGATACAGCAGGCACTACAAGTTCTTAAAGCGCATGACCGTTATTCTTCCTCCGATGGAAGAGCAGCGGAGGATTGCGGCGATTCTGGATCAGGCGGAGGCGTTGCGGGCCAAGCGCCGCCAGGCTCTCGCCAAATTCGACACGCTCACCCAATCCCTCTTTCTTGAAATGTTCGGCGATCCTAATCAACCGTCTGCGAGATGGCCATCTGCAACCCTAGGCGATTCAGTCCAGATGCTTCAATATGGCCCGCGTTTTTATAACGAGTCATATGTGGAATCAGGCGTGAGAATTGTACGCATCACCGATCTGAGTTCATCGGGTGAGTTAGATTACTCGCAAATGCCTAGGCTGGATGTCAGCGAAGCGGATAAGCAACATTTCATCCTCAAACCCGGAGACATAATTTTTGCACGCACGGGGGCAACTGTCGGCAAAGTGAGTTGTATTCGGGATTACTCTCCCGAATGTATTGCAGGTGCCTATTTCATCCGCCTTCGCTTTGCACCAGAGAAAATTACGCCTGACTACGCTTATGCTGTCCTCGGGAGCCCCTCAGTGCAGGAAATTATTGCAAAGCAATCTCGTCAAGCGGCGCAACAGAACTTTAGCGGGCCGGGCCTACGACGATTGCCACTTCCTCTCGCCCCTCTATCGATTCAAAAAGAGTTCTCTTGCGGGGTGCGTCAGCTTGAAGATAAGCGAAAAGCTGCAAAGGCGTCCGCTGACAAGCTCGAGCAGATGTGTGAGTCTCTGCAACATCGCGCCTTCCGAGGTGAACTCTAGCCATGTCCATCAACTTCGGCTTGCTGCATTCCGAGTGTCCGAAGAGCGACGAGTCTGCGGTGGAGGCTGAATCGTGTGTCATCCCTAATCCGGACATCCAATGCAATAGGCCCTTTACCGCTAATGTGGCGCTTCTGAGACTGAGGAGTGGACGGTGAGCACGTCGCTCCATACTCTGTCTTTCAACGGCGGGCTCCTGGAGCGGGGGTTCTGGCTTTATGTCTGGGAGATCATTCCTGCAAACGGTAACGCCGTCCTTTATGTCGGAATGACAGGCGATAGCTCCTCGGCGAACGCCCAATCGCCCTTCAACCGCCTGAGTCAGCATCTAGGGCGAAACCCTAATGCGAACGCGCTACGCCGCCAACTCGTGGCGAACGAAATCGAGCCAGAGTCGTGCAAATCCTTCGAGATGATCGCCTACGGGCCAATCTTTCCGCATGCCTCTTCGGACGAGGAGCACAAAGCGAGCTGGCGTCTTGTCGCGGCAATGGAGAAGGCGCTGCGCGATGCACTGCATACGGCAGGCTACACGGTTCTCAATGACATTCGGTGCCGTCAAGTTCTAGACAAAGAACACTGGAAAACAGTAATTGCGGCGTTCGCAGGACGACTCAGCCGCCTCAAAGGTGTGACGAATGAACGGGGGATGACCTCATGAGCTTCCGGATAATGGACACAGGATGGGGCAAGGAGTTGACCGACGCTCTTGCCGCAGACCGCAGCAGTGTTCGCGTGATCTCTCCCTTCATCAAAGAGAAAGCTGCTACGAGACTTCTTGAGCATGGTCGCCCTCAGCACTTGGAAGTGATTACTCGGTACGACCTGGATGGCTTCTGCGATGGTGTGAGCGACATCTCAGCCCTACGGTGTCTTCTGGAAGCTGGAGCAAGAATCCGCGGGATCAAGAATCTACATGCGAAGGCATACCTGATTGGCAAGACTCGCTCGATTGTGACTTCGGCAAATCTGACAGAGCAAGGCCTGCTCAGAAATCACGAGTTTGGTTTCTCATCGAATGATGCGGCTATTGCGACTAGCTGTCATGCGTACTTTGAACGTCTGTGGAAGCGTGGCCGGACCAACCTCACCATGAGCAAGCTGGGTGACTGGGATCGCAAAGTCACTGGCGCTTGGGCTTCAGGAGTCGGAACTCGAAAATCCGCCAAACTTGGGGATGAAGGAGAGAATGCTGGTCTTGTGGCTGACTCGGAGATTCCGCCAAAGCAAGCCTTCATTGCGGAACAAGGATTTGTGAAGTTCTTTGGCGAAGGTAATAATCGGGAAAATCCGTCCTTACCTATCATTAAGGAAATCGATTCTGCCGGTTGCCATTGGGCTTGTTCCTATCCGCCAACAAAGATTCCCAGGCAGGTGAAAGATGGTGCCGTCATGTTCCTGGGACGGCTCGTGGATCAGCCAAAAGACACGCTCATTTTCGGTCGCGCCATAGGTCTGAAGTACGTGGCGGGCAGGGATGACGCTACGGAGGCGGATATAAGGCGACGAGATTGGAAGGCCAAGTGGCCCCGTTATGTTCGCGTTCACAGCGGAGAATTCATCAACGGCACCCTTTCGGACGGTGTTTCTCTCAACGAAATGATGGATGAATTGGGTTCAGACTCGTTCGCCCCGACGCAGCGTCACGCCGCAGCAAAGCATGGGAACACCGACCCTCGGGCATCCCTTATGCAAAAAGCCGCGATGGAGCTAACGCCACAGGCCATTGCGTGGCTGAATGCCCATTTGGAACAACGTTTCGATGCACATGGTCGGATCAGCAACGCAACATTGGATAAACTGGACTGGCCCAAAATCAAGCTGTAGATGGGACTTACCGTTCCGATGAGTAATTTCGGCTTTCTGCAAAACGAATGGCCACAGATCTACGAATCTGCGGTGAAGGCCGAATCGTTTGCCATTCCTGACCCCGGAACGGCGTGCTTCCACGCGCGGCGCACGCTGGAGTTGGTGATGCACTGGCTCTATAAGAGTGACAGTCGCCTGCGCCTGCCGTACCAGGACAATCTCGACGCCCTGATCCACGAACCAACCTTCGTCAACGTGGCCGGTTCGCGCATCCATACCAAGGCGCAGCTCATCAAGAGCATTGGCAACCGCGCCGTACATGCCGACCGCCGCGTCACCGGCAATGACGACTCGCTCAACGCCGTGCGCGAGCTCTTCCACCTCACCTTCTGGATGGCACGCACCTACGCCCGTGGCGCAAGGCCAGCCGATACGCTGCAGTTCCTCCCTGGCTTGCTGCCAGCGACCTCGCCAGTACCCCCGGCGACAAAGGCCAAGCTGCAGGAGTTGGAATCCTCTCTGGCCGAGAAGGACGCGAAGCTCGCCAAACTGATCACTGGGCAAGCCGCGATGGACGCGGAACTGCAGCAGCTTCGCGCCGAGGTGGCTGAGGCCCGCAAGCGCAACGAAGCCGCCGCCGACACCCACGACTACAACGAAGCCGAGACTCGCGATGCCTTCATCGACCTGCTGCTCGCCGAGGCCGGTTGGCCACTGAAGCAGCCGCAGGACCGTGAGTATGAGGTGAGCGGCATGCCCTCCGACTCCGGCGTCGGCTTCGTGGACTACGTTCTATGGGGCAAAGACGGCAAGCCGTTGGGTCTAGTGGAGGCTAAGCGGACACGCAGGAGCCCGCTCGTAGGCCAGCAGCAGGCAAAGCTCTACGCTGATTGCCTAGATGCGAAATTTGGCCAGCGTCCAGTGATCTTCTACACCAATGGCTACGAGCATTGGATGTGGGACGATCTGCAATATGCACCCCGCGAGATAAGCGGTTTCTACACGCAGGACGAGTTGGATCTTCTGGTTCAGCGGCGAAAGACGCGGAGATCTCCTGCCGGAGAAGAGATCGATGTCCGTATCGTAGAGCGGTACTACCAAACCCGTGCCATTCGCAGGATTACGGAGCGGTTTGAAGCCGACAAGCAACGCAAGTCATTGCTGGTCATGGCCACCGGCTCGGGAAAGACGCGTACCGTCATCGCTCTGTGCGACCTCCTGATGAAGACAGGATGGGTAAAGCGCGTACTGTTTCTCGCCGATCGAGTCGCACTTGTGAAACAGGCGGAGAATGCTTTCAAGGAGCATCTGCCTGCATCCTCGCCAGTCAATCTTGTTACCGAGAAAAGCGAAACCGGGCGCGTCTACATCTCCACGTATCCAACGATGATGAACCTCATCGACGATAAGCGTGATGACGGTACCCGTCGGTTCGGAACGGGTTACTTCGACCTGATCGTGGTGGATGAGGCACATCGCTCGATTTACCAGAAGTACGGAGCAATCTTCGACTACTTCGATTCGTACCTTTTAGGCCTCACTGCAACACCGAAGGACGAGGTGGATCGGAACACCTACCGTCTCTTCGCGCTTGAAGACGGGGTGCCGACCGACGAGTATTCACTGGACGACGCAATCAAAGACAAGTTTTTGGTCCCTCCAAGAGCGGTTTCAGTTCCGCTCAAGTTTCAGCGTGAGGGGATCAAGTACAGCGAGCTGAGCGAAGAGGAAAAGGACCAGTGGGACGCGCTAGAGTGGGATGAAGAGGGCGAGGTCCCTGACCAAGTCAACGCTGCCGACGTGAACAACTGGCTCTTCAACAAGGACACGGTGGATAAGGTTCTCCAGCACCTGATGGAGCGTGGGCAGAGGGTTGCCGGTGGCGACCGTCTAGGCAAGACCATCATCTTTGCGAAGAACCATGAACACGCCGAGTTCATCGCGAAGCGCTTTGACGAGAGCTATCCGCAGTACGCAGGTCATTTCGCACGGGTTATTGACTTCAAGGTGACGTATGCGCAGAGCCTGATCGACAACTTCTCCCAGCCTGAAAAGACGCCCCACATAGCGATTTCGGTGGATATGCTCGACACGGGCATCGACGTGGCGGAGGTTGTAAACCTTGTCTTCTTCAAGCTGGTTCGCTCGAAGACGAAGTTCTGGCAGATGGTTGGTCGCGGCACTCGTCTAGCGAAAGATCTCTTCGCGCTTGGCAGAGACAAGCAGTTTTTCTACATCTTCGACTTCTGCCAAAACCTGGAATTCTTTAGCCAAGATCCGGAACCCACGGTCGGGTCCACGGCTGACTCGCTAAGCAAGAAACTGTTCGCAAGCCGGTTGGAGCTCTTGACGATGATCGACAAGACTTTGACAGGCAGCATTCTGGACGTTGCTGAGGCCGAGCGCGATCTGCGATCCGAAATCGCGTCACGGTTGCAACGCGAGGTGGCCGGTATGACGGTCGACAGCTTCATAGTGCGCCCTCACCGAAGACTGGTCGAACTCTTCGCCAAGCCCGAAGCCTGGAGTTTTCTGTCCGAGGAGGACCAAGCCTCTCTTGCCCGCGAAGTCGCTGGTCTGCCATCTACACTGTTCGCTGAGAGCCCAGAAGCAAAGCAATTCGACTTGCTGATGCTGAGGACGCAGTTGACGCTTCTGAGGGCTGAGCCAGGTTTCGATCGGTTGCGGGAGAACATCCAGACGATCGCTCGTCTTCTCGAAGCACAAGCAGCAATTCCCTCGGTGGCGGCCAAGCTTCCGTTGATTCAGGAGATTCAGTCAGCTCCTTTCTGGGAAGATGTCAACGTTGTCGCTTTGGAGACGGTACGCAAGGGGCTTCGCGATCTCGTGCAGTTCATCGAAAGGCGGCGGCGAGCTACGGTCATCACTGACTTCGAAGATAAGATCAACGAAGGAGAGACCGTCTCTCTGCCGGGAACCACTGTGGGAGTGGACGTGGACAAGGTAAGAGATAAAGCCTTCGTGTTTCTTCGTAGACATGAAAGCGATCCTGTCCTTCACAAGCTGCGATTCAACGAGCCCTTGTCGCAGGAAGACTTGGATGACCTGGAGCGGATCTTCACCGAAGAGGGTAGCACCCAGGATGAACTGGATTTGGTTAAGAAGGAGGAACAGAGTCTTGGGCTGTTCGTTCGATCTCTCGTAGGCCTGGATCGGGAGGCCGCCAAGCGGGCCCTGTCTGGATTCATGCAGTCGGAAAAGATGACTGCCAACCAGATCGAGTTCACCAATCTGATTGTGAATCACCTCGCAATGCGAGGCGTTATCGAGCTAGCGCGGCTCTATGAAAGCCCGTTCACCGACGTTCATCCCTTCGGACTGGAGGGTCTGTTTCCCGAAAGCGCCACGTTGGCACTGCTTGCAGCCCTGAACTCTGTCCGGCAAAACGCTGTCGGTCTGCCGTATTGAATGGCGTGCGCAGCGCAGTATTGCTTGAACGTCTTGGCGGGCGGGATGTGAAGTACCCGGTCAAGAGTTCTACGAACACCAACGGGCTTCGATGATCATGCCATTCCTTTACCTGGACGACAGCAAGCACCCGCAAATTCGCTTTGTTCTTGGTGCATTCGTGGCACTTGAAGATGATCCAACGCTTGCTGTCGAGCAGGCGCTGCTTGCACACGGTCTGCTTCCGTATGTCGACGAGTTCAAATCGTGCGACAGAATGGCGGATTCGCCACATCTTCAGAGTGTGAGGGAAGCGCTGCGCCGCATCGTATCTTCTTCCCGAATCGGTGTCGCCGTTGCGAAATCCGAAACCCGTTTGCCTGGGTGCTGCACTGCCCTGCTGGAGAAGATGCTTAGGCACGAAGGTCTAGGGGGTGATTGCCGGGTGTTCACTGACAGAGGCATCTACCATCGGCTGCGGGAACAGGAAGAGGTGCGCAGCATACCCGGCGCAAGCAGATGTACTTTCAGCTTTGAAGTGGACTCTAGACGCTGTCTAGGCATCCAGTTGGCTGATCTTGTCGCGTCCACCTGCGGTCTGATGATGAAAGACTCGCTCGAGCTTTTGCCGAAAGTGATTCGTTCAGGCGAGAACAGCGGCTACGACCCGGATAGCCCAATGGAACTTGGTTTCGCGATGTGGGCGAGCATTCGTTACAACTTCCTTGCTGTTCCGGAACCAGGCCTCGACTGGAGGACAGCAGACTACGCACCACTTCGCACCGTCTACACCGAGCAGTTTGGTCTCGTGCTGGATGACCGACTGCCGGACGATGTACGAGCAGCAGCGCAAGACCGTTTCGGTTCCATGTACCTTGGCTGCATTCATTAGAGGCGAACGGTGCATCGACAATCTCCGTCATCTCAATCAACAAGTTCTCGATCCTTGCGTTCAAAGCTTGAACCAGCCACTGCTTCGAGGCGAATCCGAGCATCTCTCGTCCATTCATTTAGAATGACTTAGCAACCCCTGCCCCTTCACCGCATGATTTTTAGGTTACGATGGTGCGCGGCAGCCCACCGGTATTTGGCCGTTAGAGGATACGAATAGTGCTTGACGCGGAACTCGACGAAGCTCTGACTCTGATCGAAAAGTGCACTACCGAGCAGATCACTGCCGTGCTCCGTCGCTATAAAGAAAAGGGTCGCGTCAAGGTCACAGCACCGAACAAAGAAGAGCTGATCAAGAAGAACCTCCGTGAAGCAGTCCGCAGCGGTGAAGTGTCCAAAGAGGACATCTACGATCTGATTAGAGAGAATGAGGAGAACGGAAACCAGCACGTTTGGTTCTTCCGGCCCAAGAGAGGGCTTGCACCTCTGTTCGAGTATGCATCCGTTGCGGAGAGGCTTTTCGGCCCCAAGTGGCAAGAGAATGTTGCCCAATACCCGTCGCTCTATCTGAAGCCTAACTCTTTCACGATCAGCGATTTCCGTAGTTCCGCAAGGAAGCCGAAGGACTGGTATCTGAAAATTTACGGGCACGCTATAGTTCAACGAGCGACGGGCGGTCGTGATGAACGGGATGAGGGAAGATTCTGGTTGGAGTACCAGCACCAACCGCTTCGCTCAGTCATACTGATTAGGTGGAACAGTCCTGATCTTCTCGAAATCCGTGTGCAGCGCGATGACTCAAGGCGGCGGACTCTCGCGTGGTATGAAGAAGCTTGGGCTCACCTCAAACCTGCGTTTCTCCGCGAACAATTCACGCCGTGGGCTTTGGAGCCAGTGTTAGCGAAGTTGGTCACGGAAGCAGATAAGCACCGTGAACTGTATGACTTTCGAGACGTGAAGCTTCTTGATAAGAGTGAGAGGCTCCAGACGACGTACGAGCCGATCGACGACGAGGCCTCGCTTTTTGACCACAAAGACGTACTCCAAGAGCTACAGAAGAAAGTAGCGGCGGGTGGTACACTCAGGGACCTCGCGGTCACTTGGTTGAAGGGGAAGACGGCATTCGAGTCAAACCTTCGGGTCCTGCTAGTGACACGAAACAGTAACGAGACCTTGGTAGCCAGCCATTGTTCGGCAAGAGACCTCGACCATGCCACAGACCAGCTTCGCCGATTTAGCTAGAGAGCACCCCGAACTGCGGAGTGCACTGTCGCGGATTGGTGCTTGGCTCGACGAACACACGGGCACCAACATGGTGGACCCTCGCACTCTTGCTCGGCAGATTCAAGGTGTTTCGTCCGGGGATCTCGCCCGCTCGCTTCTGATCCTCGCAGCAGCAGGCTTTCTGGTGCGCGTCTACAAGGTTGTCACCCCCTCCGGAGTGTTCGCGGAAGGTGATTACGCTGATCCGACACGAGTGCCAGATCGAGTCGAAGATCGTTTTCATAACAAGTTCGAAACTGCCGAATCCGATATCGTCCCGGTGTTCCGTCTTCAGAGATGACACCGGAACGCATGGACGAGTCTCCTGAGGCAAAGCAAGCTCTTCAAGAGCTGACGAGCCGTGTTCTAGCCTGCCCGGGACGGCGGGGGCAGGTCATCAAGCATTTTTACGCAGAGAAAGTCGCCGCTGGTCAGACGCTCATTGCTGACTACGTTTTGCTAGCCAAATCTATCTCAGATGCCGCAGTCGAGGACCAAGTGACAACAAACAGCCACACCAACCACTTGCGTGAGGCCAAGCCCCTTTTGATGGTGGCTCTCATTGGCTCATTCGTGATCGCTCTAGTGTGTATTGCAGCGGCACTGTACGCCTTGAAGCTTAAACTTGATGGCCATACGGAGTTGTCGTTTCTTGGCATGCATCTTTCGAGTGGTAGCGTTGCCGTCGCATTGGCGGCTTTAGGCGTGCTCGCAGGGTACGCGGCTGTCCGTCCTATCGTTAAGCGGACCGCGATGCCAAAGTAGAGTCCGCGTCAGCTTCCATCGCGAGGCGACACCTCTTTCTCGCACGCGGCCTGCTAACTGCGTGGGCGTCCGTAATTGCGCAACCTGTAACACTCACGTGACACTTTTCCCGTGCAAGCGTTGATACGAGACGATACGAGGCGATATGATTCCATCAGTGGTTTGAGGTCGTTTCAGCATGTGCTGAGCGCGTCGATCGCGACAAGTTGATGAAAACGCAGCACTTCGCAAAAGCGGCTAAGGAGAATCCCTCACTCTCCGCCAGTTTGATTTGACCGCCAGTTTCTGGGCGCGCGAATAAGAAAAGCCCGCGAAAGCGGGCTTTTTGCTTGGAAGTTCTAAATGCAAAGAGTTCTGTCCGACGATCCTCAGCGAGCGATCTCCGCCAGCTCAAGACCAGGCGAATGCACGTAAAGCCCAATGAAAACGCGGCGTCTCAGGCATAGCCTAAGCCAATATCTCCCGGATGGGCTTGTGATATGACCATGCCACCGAGGCCCATCATGATTCTGATCGTGCAGGAACAACTCGATCCGGGGAACTTCTTCGCCGCGGCTGCGCTGCTGACCAACAAGAAGGATCAGACAATTCAGCATATAAGCCTGATATAAGCCTGGCGAACCTTTCAAATTTGCGAGCGGACGAGACGCTCCATTTGATTGGACATGGCGGCGTCGGCTCCCTGGAGTCAAAGAACGCTACATACTGGGCGAAGAGGCTTCGCAGGCTGGGGCTGAACTCGTCGTTAAAGAAAATCCGCGTAACCCCGAGCTCCACTGTACTTTGAGCATCGTGGCGAGAAAGCGCCCCCACCGTCATTGTGCAGCGGAATGAAGAGCTCCGGAGACTGTGTCGTAGCTGCTGACTGCCTCCCGCGGCAATGCCAAAATTACACGGTCTCTGCCGGCGTGCTTGGCTGCATACAGACTGGTGTCGGCGCGACGCAGCATCGCTTCAAAGCTATCAAAGCCGTGGTCGAAACTTGCCGCTCCAATGCTTACAGTTAGGCGCAAAGGGAACGGTTCTTTGTCCCCATAGATGTTGGAAAAGCGGCTCGAACTGACGCCTTTTCGGATCCGTTCTCCCACCAGGACAGCTGCGTCCTCATTAGCGTTTGGGAGCAACACTGCAAACTCCTCGCCTCCCCAACGACACAGCACGTCAATGCCTCGGACAGCATCTTGTATGCGTTCAACCGCAGCACAGAGAACCTCGTCCCCTACGTGATGCCCGAAGCGATCGTTGACCGCCTTGAACTTGTCGAAGTCCAATAGCAGCACCGAGAAAGGCCGCTGAAGTTCTCTGCTCCTGCGTTCCTCTTTTTCACACCATTGCAGGAAAGCGCGACGGTTGAATACCCGAGTGAGCGGATCCGTCTCGGCGATCCTGGTGATATCGTCGGTCAGCCGGGCCGTGCTTCTCCAGAGGAAAGCGAAAGCGAGAGCGATTGGGCTTGCGATGAAGATGCTGTACGCAACCGTATCCAGTGAAGTTGGCCACTTCATCGTCACGGCGCGAGTTTCGTAGGAAAGAAACACCCGAACCAGAATGTCTGCGAGAAGAATGCCAATGAGACACGTACCGATGGGTACCTGCAGCGGCATCTTTCTTGAGGCACCACGCACAGATAAGTGAGAAGCGAGGAGGAGCGGCACGGTCACCAGCGAGGCCAACATCAGAGCCGGGAAGCAGGAGCTAAGCAGATGCAGCAGCAGGAGAGATGCCGTAGCGCCCCCTAACGTGATGGCAACGATCCCTGAGATCGATGCATTTACTTCCCGTCCGCTCAGGCTTCGATTTGCACGGTAATAGAGGAGAGTGGCACCGACCACGCAAAACTCGGCGATAGGCGTAGAAACCGTTTGGTTTTGGGGTATGAGCGCCAGGGCCGTCGTCATGCCTCCACAAAGGAGGGCAAAGCCCATCCAATTGACTCCGTGCAGACGCGGCTCCCTTGAATAAATCAGGAGAAGACTCCCTCCGCAGCCAAGCAAGAGAAACGTTCCAAGCACTAAAACAGCTTGCTCAGCCAGCATTCAAAACCGCCAATCCTGCATGATGTTCTGCAATACCGGTGCCGTCGGGAGCACAACCGGCGGCTCGCCTAGAGTCAGCTTCGATCCGTAGCTTCCAAAGCCATCCGTGGTGGGAAAAAGGACCCTTTAGCTTCGGCAACAGAGCCGTTGCCGTATATGGCGCCGAAGAGATGGAGTCCCCATCCGCCTGCTGTAGCTTGGCCGCTCGCGTGAGCGGCCAAGCTGATCTCGCAGTTCGTCTAGTGCTCTACGGTGATGGAGTTTGCCCAGATCGGCGTTACGCCGGTGCCGGTTGAAGCGCCCCAAAGTGCCGTGGAGCCGTTGACGGTGTCCGCACCCCAGAGAGCGGTTGCCGCCTGGGGTGTTCCCGCACCCCAGAGTGCAGTCGCTCCCCACAGAGCCGTGAAGGCCTGCGGGTCAGCGGCCCCCCACAACGCCGTGGCGCCCCAAAGTGCCGTCTGACTCTGAACGGTACCGGCACCCCAAAGCGCGGTAGAAGCTTGCGGTGTTCCCGCTCCCCAAAGAGCCGTTGCTCCCCAGAGAGCGGTGTTGCCGCCAACGAATGCGCTTTGACCGTAAACTCCGCCTGCTCCCCAGAGAGCCGTTGCTCCCCACAAGGCCGTCTGATCCTTCACGAGAGTAGCGGCCCCGACAATAGGGTTGTAAACCGCAACGGGAGACATGGCTGTGCCGGCGGGAATGACCGTGCCGCTGGTAGCAAGCGAGACCGCAGCACCGATATCCAGGTAACCAGCGCCCACGGTGAAGACATCGTTGTGAGCGGTGTAGGTGGTGGCTCCGTCGACCACAGTGCTGGTCTGAGGCAGAACACTCTTATTGGCTGTCTGCATCAGGATTGCCTTCATCTGATCCGGCGTAAGAGCTGGATTGGCCTGGGCGAGGAGGGCAGCCGCACCGCTGACCACACCCGCGGCCATGCTGGTGCCACTGAGCGGCATGTAGGCGGGGGAAAGAGCCGTGAGACTGGCACCCGATTGGTACAGTCCGAGGGGTGTGTAGAACGTGGGATTACTGACCTGCAGTGCAGGCTTGCCCTGAATGGTGCTCGTCACCAGATTGCCCGGCGCGACGACATCCGGTTTGGAAATCTGGTCCATGAACGACGGTCCCTTGGAGCTGTAGCTCGCCATGGCGTCGTCCGTGTTGGTGGCTGTGCCCATGGTGCGGACCGCGCCTACCGTGAGCACATAGGGGTCGTTGCCAGGGGCTTCTACCGTTCCGTAGCCTTCCAGGCTCAGTGAGAGATTGCGTCCCTGGTTCCCGGCGGAGACAACGACGAAGATGCCGGCTTTCCAGGCCTGTTCCACTGCCTGACAGAGCGGGTCCTGGGCATAGCTCTCCGTGATGGGGCGGCCGAGGGAGAGATTGATAACACGGATGTTGTAGGTGGTCTTCAGCGCGATGGCCTGCTGGATCGCGGCGATCACTTGCGAATCGCTGCCTGCGCCGGTGCTGTCCAACACGCGCAGGTTGACCAGATTGACGTTGGGCGCGATGCCGACGAAGGTGTGAGTATTGTTCTTTGCGTCCGACTGAGCGCCATTTCCACCCACGAGACCGGCCACATGGGTACCGTGTCCGTAGGGATCATTGGTGGCGTTGTCGACTGTTCCGTCCTGCTTCAGGACGAAGCTCTTGCTGTACACAATGCGGTTCGGAGTAGCGCCCTTGGGCGCGGGTCCTATCCAGGCGAGGTCCGGGACGGGATTGATGCCGCTATCGATGATAGCCACGCCGATGCCGGTGCCAGCGTAGCCCTGGGCCCAGACGGCAGGCGCGTTGATCGGCTCGGCGGTGTACTCCGGGCTGGTAGAGACGGACTCGACCGCGACCGGCCCGGGGGGCGCGAAGCGAGAGCCGACTGGGTGGTCAATCGATATACGTGCAATCCTGGTGTCCGCCGCAAGCCGCTCAAGCTGCGATGGTGTCATCGTCGCAGAGATGGCGTGAATGCCGTGCAGATGGGCCTTAAAGGTGCCTGCATACGAAGCGATCTTCGCGGCATCCGAGTCGTTGGTGTCCGCGATGTACTGAATGATGACTGGAGTCGCCTTCTCCTGGGCGCTTCCAAGCTCATGAGAGCACTTATTGCTTCTGCACCCCTGCGCATAAGCCGCCATTGACAAGCCGAACACACAGGCAGCAGCAAGCGCCGCCTTCATTCCCAAGGTGCGGGACGCGGAAGCCTTAGAAGGAGGCAACCAAATTATCGTTCTAGTTGATGGTTTCATCATGGGATTTCTACACTCCTGAAGCGCCAGCTCGCGAATGAAGGCGGCAGCGTTCAGCGCTTCATCGATGTGCGGGTACTTCGAACAAGCTAGCTCTCCCAGACACTTCGAGGAATGGCGGTCTCGTGTCATTACGTCGGCGTGCACCGGCGTACCGTGACCCTGAGTACCAGCACGGATCAACGAAGCTGTTCCTCCCTCCTGTGCGCCAAGCGGCAGTCGGCCAGCGCCCTCGGGGAGATAGCGCATTGCGAGGTAGCGGCCTACGTTCATCCGCTAAGCTTGGCCTAGCCGACGAGGACTTTACTGCAGCGAAGGCGCGGCATTGCGAGACTTAGATCGGAGGAGAGTGCAGGACGGAGGAGCATGCGCCTGGTCAAGAGATCGTTCCGTGCTCGACCAGGAAACTGTACGCCGGTACGGTCAGGAACTCTGTGAACTCAGGTGTACTCACCAAATCGCGCAGGAGTCTTGCTGCCTCCTGGTAGGCAGCGATGCGATCAGGCGGCAATGTATCTTCCAACTTCTCCAGCTGTTCGCGCGACACGGACTCCACCAGTTCAGCCGAGACCGGCGTGCCGTCTTCCAACACTGCACCATGGTGGACCCACTGCCAGAGTTGCGCGCGGCTAATCTCGGCCGTCGCCGCATCCTCCATGAGGTTGAAGAGTGGAACGCAGCCGATTCCGCGGAGCCAAGCTTCAAGGTAGCCGAGGCCCACTGCTACGTTTTGTTTCACCCCCGCGTACGTGATCGAACCGGAGGGGGGTTCGAGCAGGTCGTCCGCGGTGGGGTTGAAGTCGGGTAACTGCTTCGAGATCTGATTGGGCTGCGGCATCAGCCGGTCGAAGACTTCCATCGCTACAGGCACTAACGCAGGATGCGCGACCCATGTTCCATCATGGCCGTCCGTGGCTTCGCGCTCCTTGTCGGCGCGGACCTGCGCAAGCGCCTGCTCGTTCGCTACAGGGTCGTTCTTGATGGGGATCAATGCGCTCATGCCACCCATGGCGCTGATGCCGCGGCGATGGCATGTCTTGATGGCCAGTTTCGAATAGCTGCGCATGAAGTGCGTGGTCATGTTCACTTGCGCACGGTCGGGTAAAAGCATGGATCGGTTGCCGGCAAATTTCTTGATGTAACTGAAGATGTAGTCCCAACGGCCGCAATTCAAACCTGCGGAGTGCTCTCGAAGCTCCCAGAGAATTTCGTCCATCTCGAAGGTTGCGAGGATCGTTTCAATCAACACGGTTCCTCGGATAGAGCTCTCAGGCAGTGCCAGCACGCGTTCTGTATAGGTGAAAACATCGTTCCAGAGGCGCGCTTCCAAATGGCTTTCCAGCTTCGGGAGATAGAAGTAGGGCCCTGAGCCGCGAGCCAGCAGTTCCTGTGCATTGTGAAAGGCGTACAAGCCGAAATCGAAAAGCGATCCGGAGAGAGGTTCTCCATCGATGAGCACGTGGCGTTCTTCAAGATGCCAGCCCCGCGGCCGTATGAACAGCACGGCGGGATGTTCGTTCAGCTTGTAGGACCTGGCGGTCACGGGATCCGTAAACGAGATGGTTCGTCGAACGGCATCGCGAAGGTTGATCTGTCCTTCGAGCAGGTTTTCCCATGTGGGAGTCGTGGAGTCTTCGAAATCCGCCATGAAGACTTTGGCGCCGCTGTTTAATGCGTTGATGATCATCTTGCGATCTACCGGGCCGGTGATCTCGACTCGCCGATCGAGCAGGTCCGCGGGGAGTGGTGTTACCGTCCAATCGGATTCGCGGATCTCACGCGTCTCCGGCAGAAAGTCAGGACGTTCGCCCGCATTGAGTCTCTGCATGCGAGCGGCACGGGCTTTCAGGAGCTCCTTGCGACGCGCGCCAAATTCGCGATGCAGGCCGACCAGAAACTCCACAGCCTGCGGAGTCAGGATTTCCTCATAGCGTCCGGAGAGAGGCTCGCTGAAGATGGGATTGTCTTTGATGGTCATGCTGTCCTTTTTCTTTCAGGGGTGTTGCCTCAAGCCCGTCCGTTGATGAAGCTGATCGACCTACGATGTCCCATGCACGAGCACGACACGCAAGTCACGAAGGTTATTCCCGGAGGGTCCGGGAACTACGGCGTCACCGAGATGCGCAAAGAGCGGATACGTATTGAAGCTCTGGAGAGCAACTTCAGGGTCGAAGCCCATTTCCGTTGCTCGCGTCCAGGTGGTGGAGTCGACAACCGCTCCAGCCGCGGGACTATTCCCATCGATGCCGTCAGATCCGGCGCTCAGGGCGACGAAGCCTGGCTGCCCGGAGATGAGCCTAGCCATTTCGAGCGCCCACTGCTGATTCCGCCCCCCTTGTCCGACTTGCCCGGCAATGGACACCGTTACCTCGCCGGCAGACAAAATGCAGAGCGGCAGCCCGGCCTCTATCTCCCGTTGAGCGCGAGAGAACAAATGCATGGCGGCGTCGCGATAATCCCAGTCATCGCAGTCGTTATCAATGACGGTGCGATAGCCAGCCCGCGAAGCGATGTCTTCAGCCGCTTGCACCAGAGAGTCACTGGACAAGGCGGAGAAGCACGTTGAGGGAAGGCGTCCCCTCGGGAGAATCTTGGGCGTCTCCGGCATGGAATGGAAGAACATTTGCAAAGCTGGCGAGACCTGAGCAAACAACGGCGTGCCCAAAAGAAGCTTTCGGCAATCGGCGATCGTGCTGCTATCCGGAATGGAAGGGCCGGAGCCCACGACATCGAGCATGCCCGGGGGGACATCCGAAATCAACAATGTGCAGCGGGTCGCTTCTCCGCTCGCCAAAGCAAGTCGACCTCCTTTGATCGCGGAGAGATGCTTCCGCAGCGCGTTGGTCTTGGTGATGGGAAGACCGGAATGCAGGAGATGCTGGTAAAACGCGACGAGATCTCTATATGGAATGGAAGAATCGAGTGGCGCCTCCGCCATGGCAGAAGCGCCGCCGCTAATCAGGAACAGAACCAGCGTTTCCCGACCGCCCAGACGCATGAGCTCCAGCAGCGCCTGCGCCGCTTCAAGGGAGTTTTCATCCGGCAGCGGATGTCCTCCCTTGAAATAGCGGATCGCGTCAGGACAATCCCAGGCTCCCACGCCGACAACTACTCCGCTCAACGCAATGTGAGGGCGTAACGTCTCGATGGCATGCTCCGCCATCGGCACCGCGGCTTTCCCAATAGCAGCCATCAGCACGTGGGAGAAGCCGTCGAGCTGAATAAGCTCGTCCCCCACCCGCAGACGGTCACCTTCCATGGAAAAACACTCGCGCATTCGCCGCGGCACATCCACACCCGCCATCACCGCGGTAAACAGCGACCGAGCAAAGCGCTTCTGTTCGGTCAGCGCCGCGTTTGCGGATTCGGGATTGGAAGATAAGGACACTTGTGGTCCTTAGACGAGCTTGAGCTGCCGCACAGCCGCCCCGGCCGCGCGAAGATTGGCGAGCTTCATCTCGGAGTATTTACGGGACAGAATGACACCGTCGGCTCCGCCGTTGAAAGCGGCTTCCACAACCGCCTTCGTGCCTTCCGGCGTGCACTTCGCGCTTCCCTCCGCAGTCGGAATATCGAGGTCGATGCCCGGCCACAGCTTGGTCTGCGTACCCTCCAGACCTGCCTTGGCGCGTTTGGTTTCCCGCAGAACGTAGTCAGCGGAGAAGCCAGTCGCTGCGAGGTGCTTCATGTCTGCTTCCGGACCGTAGTCCAGGACGCGGTAGTGAAAGTCCAGCAGCTCCTGCCTGGGCACATCGCCGAAGTACGTAGCTCCCACGGAGTTGATGTAATCGACCATGCGCTCGCCGGCGCAGTTTTGGTAGATGACCACTTTCATAAAGTCGCTGTACGGCGCCATCTCGGCATAATCCTGCTCCGCGCGATAAATAGGATTGAAGGAGTTATTGTGCCATATATGCCAGCCGACGCCCATGTTGGGCTTGATGGACTTGATCTTGTCGTAGATCGCCTTCTGGGTTTCGCGGAGGCTGCGCGTCCACAGCGCCTCCCAGGCAAGCAGCTCCGGGTAGCGCAGCATGAGCCGCCACAGCGTAACGTAATAGCCGTCGACCGGACGCGTACCTTTACGGCTCGCGGTTACGAACTTCTCGAGCTCCAGGAAACCCTGCCTGGCGCGTTCGGGATTGATGCCTTGCGAGCGCGCTTTCGCGATGGTGGACTCGGAGAAGTCACATACGCTGCTCAACGGCGGATGCGAATGACTGGCTCCCAGGGCATTGCAGAACGGACCCTGCCGCTCCGAGCCCCACA
The DNA here is from genome assembly GCA_965198545.1 of Granulicella sp. Classification (GTDB taxonomy): domain Bacteria; phylum Acidobacteriota; class Terriglobia; order Terriglobales; family Acidobacteriaceae; genus Granulicella. The sequence continues at coordinate 174,362 of CBDAPS010000001.1, forward strand.
TGATGCCGTCAAGATCATAGTTGCGCGTCCAGTTTTCTACCATGCCGAGTATCCACGCGCGGTGCTCCGGGCTGTTGAAGTTCATGGTGGCGATGCGCTCTCCCTGCAGGTTGACATCCTGCAGTGGCTCAATCCCGGGCAGGTTCTTCGCCACAACGTCTTCAAACCATGCCACCGTGTTCATTCCATGTTTTTTGGCTTTTGGAATGACATCTTCGAGGACGTCATAGCTCCCAAGATCGGGCGCGCGAAAACTCTTCAGCGTGGTGTTCTGGAAGTACTTTGGATCGTACTTCGTGTAGCAGCCACCGACGAAAGAATCGGTGTCATACTGCTGCTTGCCGTGGTCCGGCAAGGGCTGCCCGGGAACCTGGCGGCCACCGATTCCGCGGCCGTACGTAAACGTCGCGACGAAGAGTGTGTCCACAAATGCGTCGCGCTGACACTCTTCGAGTACCTTGTCTGTGCCTTCGTCCACAAAGGACACAGCTCCGATCTGGATGCCCACCATTTTGCTGGGCTTGGCCGGGGGTGCTGCGAACGCATCGTTGCCGGAGACGGCGGCTGTCATTGCCGCGCCAGCGGCCGTTTGGAGGAATGTTCTGCGATCCATTGTTGGGGTTCCTTTCGTCTTGCGGGCTAGTTGAGATCGAGAACTTTGGCCGGGTTCACGCGTGCCATGGTGTCGATTTCCGACTGCGTAACACCGACCTTCAGCAGGCCGGCATAGTACTGTTTCAACGCTTCTGTATGTACGGGATTTGCTACCTGTCCCATATCGCTGGCGAGAATGCAATGCTCGGCGCCGACGGCATGGATGGCTTTGGCGTAGTCCTCGAAAGAGAACTCCTTGTACGAGCCGATCAGGCCGTTGTAGACGAACTCGATATACGCACCCATGCTAGCCGCTTCCTTCATCTGCGCGATGTTCATGTGGATGGGATTGATCATGGCATGGGTGACCACGATGTGCTTCACTCCATCGCGATTGGCCTCGCGGATCATGGCCAGGATTTCATCGGGATGATTGTGGCCGGTCTCGAGCACCAGGTTGTATTTGGCAATGATGGCAATCACCTGCTTTACCTCGGGTAGAAGCTCGCCGCTTCTGGTCACGGCAACGTAGGGTCGCGTACCCTTTTCGCTTTCGACCTGAGCACGCGAGTCGAAACTGGTCATCCAAACCATGCGCCCATAGCCACCTTGAATGTGCGCCATGTTCTCCACGGCGGCGGGGTTGATGCCGCCCACCGACCGATTGAGATCGATACCTCCAAACACTTCAATTCCAGGCACGATCTTGCGGACGAGATAGGCGTCATTAGCGGTTGGAACGTAGTGGTTCTTGAGCACGATCGCGCGCATGCCTTCCGCTTTGGCCAAGCGTGCCACATCAATCGCATCCACGGAGCGTGGAAGGACATCAGGACCACAATGCATGTGAATATCGATTGCCCCGGCAAGCGGCTTTTCCTGTGCGAACAGTGAGCCGCAGCAAAGAACGAGTGCTGAAAAAAGTGGCAGCAGGCGACGCATCTACACCACCTTCATCTGGCGCAACGTGTCGCCCACGGCCGCCAAGTTCGCCAGCTTCATTTCGGAGTACTTCCTGGAGATCACAAGACCCTTCCCGCCGGCATCGAAGCACGCTTTGGTGCAGGCCGCGATGCCCGGCGGCGCCGTGTGGCTGTATTCCACGTTCATGTTCGAGATATCCACGTCCAGACCGGGCCAGATCTCTGTTTTGGTGCCTTCCACGTCGGCAACGGAACGCTTGGTTTCATTGAAGACGTAGCTGGCATCGAGACCAACAAACGGCAGCTCGGTGTAACTGCGGCCACGGTATCCCATGATGCGGTATTCAAATTCGAGCGCTTCTTCTACGGGCATGTCGCCGTAGATGGTCTTGCTTGCGCTGGTGATGTAGGTTTCCATTCGCGTTCCACCAAGATTGTCGTACACCGTCATCTTCAAGAAGTCGGAGTACGAACTTATCTTGTTCAGATCGGTTTGTGCGCGGAAAAAGGGACTGAAGCTATGCGCATGCCAGACGTGCCAGCCGACTTCCAGGCGCGGGTTCACACTTTTGACTACGTTGTAAATGGCCTGGTAGGTCTCGTGTACGCCGTCATTCCACATCGTCTCCCAAGCAAGAATCTCGGGATATTGAAAGAGGACTCGCCAGAATGTGGTGTAGTGTCCATCCGGCGGATTGCCGCCGCCGCGACAGAACGTCACCCACTTTTCCAGCGCCTTGTATCCCTCGATGGCACGGGGTACGTTGATTCCGCGTGCCGCAGCGGCTTTCTGGCAAAACTGACAGAAGCACGTCACGCGCGAGGGGTCGTTGCCGTTGCGCTGGTGCACCGATTCGATCATGTTGCCGAAGGGCCCGTACCGCTCCGAACCCCACATCACGCCATCTATCTCGTAGGAGCGGGTGAAGTCCTCCATCTGACCCATGAGGAAGTTGTGGTGGTCGGGGTTGCGAAAGCATGCTGTCTTGGCCGGCCGGCCGTATAGGTCCCGCTCCGCGATCAACTCGAAGTTCGGGACCTTTGTGTTCCACACATCTTCGCTCCATGTGTAGGTCTTCATGCCGCGCTTCTTCGCCTGCGGTATGACATCCGCGAGGACGTCGTAGCCACCAGCGTCCGGAGCTCGTTGCGGCACCATCTTCGTATTCTTGTAGTACTGAGAATGGGGTGTGGTGTAGAAGCCTCCGAAGAAGTTGTCTTCCTTCTGCACGCCGTGGTCGGGAAAGGGATGCCCTGGCAGCTGCCTGCCGGCGATGCCATCTCCATAGGTAAAGCACGCGATGAAGAGCGCATTGCACGCGCCCTTTTCTTGCAGAATGTCGAGCACCTTGCCGGTTCCCTCATCCTGAAAGGAAATAGCACCTATCTGAATACCAATGACGGGTACTTTGCCCGATGAAGCAGGAGGAGCCGTGGAGCCCGCGAGTACTCGGCTCGCGACTCCTGTATTGGCTGCAGCCAGGGCTGCACCAGCCCCAGCGACAAATGATCGACGATTCATGGTGAGCATCCTGCTTTCGGTTAGAAGTTGATCTTGAGAGCCGCTTGCAGCGTACGATTGGCGTTCAACGTGGACGTTACCGTACCAGCCGAGGTGGAGCCAATCGTCGCGTTCGGGGCGCTAAATGTGGGCCGATTGGCCACATTGAAGGCCTCGAGGCGGAACTCAGCGTTGAGGGCGTCGTGGATCGGAAACACCTTCTTCACCGTAGCGTCCAGCGTGACGAGCGGGTCGGACAGGAGGATGTTGCGGCTTGAGTTCCCGAGGGTGTAGGCCGCGGGTGCGGTGAACGCGCTCACGTTGAACCACTGCGTTGGCGTGGGATTGGGCAGCGTACCGTTGGCGATGCGGTTGGGGAACTCACTGCCTTCGCCGTTGTTAGCCACATCACTGCTGAGAATGGGCCAGTACGGCAGACCGCTGCGGGCCGTGTAGATGCCCGCAACTTCCCAGCCCCCAAGAGCTCCGTTGACGACGGCATTGGAGTGACCGAGCAGGTAGTGTCCGTGCCCGAAGGGCAGCGTGTACACGGAACTGATCGTGAGCACGTGCTTCAGGTTGTAGTCGCACGGCGCATAGAACTGCCGAAGCTGGCCGATCGCCTGTGGTCCCGCCTCGCTTGAACCGTTGTCCATGCAGCGGCTGTATGCGTAGGAGCCAAGCACCTGGAAACCATTGCTGTAGCGCTTCTCAACCTTGGCCTGCAATGCGTTGTAGTTTGCAACGCCATATGTGTTGCCCAGATTGAAGACGCCCCACTGCGGGAAGGGACGACGCGCCTGAATGGCACCGGGGCCCGGTGCAGGCACGTTGTCCGGGGTGGAGATCAGCTGGTTATGCAGCGTGTTGTTGCCAACGTAGGCCAATTCCAGCGACAGGTTCGACATCAGCTGCTGTTGCACGGCCAAGTTGTACTGATGCATGTAGGTGTGCTTCAGGTTGACGGGTGATGTCCAGATGGACGGCATCACGCATGAGTTGTACACCGCTGTGGTGCCGGCACACACCGCGCCGGGAGTGGGGTTTGCGGCGACCAAGGGCTGCCCATTGAACGGATTCTGGAAGTTGAAGGAGGGCGTGGTGGTGTTGTTGACGGTTTGGATGATTTCAAACGGGGGCGCCTTTACCCACTGCAGCGACATGTTGGAGTCGAAATAGATCGGGAACAAGCCATAGGCCGCCCGGACCACGGTTTTGTCGCTGCCGTTGACCCGGTAGTCCAGCCCGAGACGTGGCGCAAGAACGCCAGGTCCGGTGCGATGGATCGATTGCGGGAGACCCTGAGATTCCGTGCTCTCAAGACGATCCGAGAACAACGGGTAAAGCAAAGGCTCCTCCGGCTGGGCGAGTGTATTAATCAGTTGGCCGCCATTTTGCGTAGGGATGATCAGCTTCCCGTTGGTGTAATCAAACGCATTTGCCTGTCCGTTCAACCCGTTGTAGAACGGCTGGTGCTCATAGCGAAGGCCCACGTTTAGCGTCAGATCAGAACGCGGATGCCAGTCGTCCTGGACGAACATGTCAAACCAGTTGCCGGTGCTGCCGTAGAGCTGAAGAGGGTAGGCCCGAACCACGGACGCCGGATAGCCGAGCAGGTAGTCGGCAAAGGCGTCGCCGGTGTACTTGGTCGTGAACATGAACTCACCTTCCTGGCCCTGGCCGTTAAAGAAGGTGTGGCGTTGGTGGTAGAACTGCAGACCCGCCTGCACAGAGTGACGGCCGGAGCTGTAGGTGACTGTGTCGTCATACTGCCAGGTGCGAATACGATTCGACTTCGGCAGGTTGTTCTGGCCGGAGCCGTTGAATGCGGAGTAGCCGGACAACGTGATGTAAGGAAAGCTGGGCTGCAGTTGAGTCTGTTCAAAGCCAGTGATGCCGGCGTTCGCAAGAAAATTTGTGCCGGGCAGAACAGCCCCGAACAGAAAGATGTCTTTATACAAACTAAATTTGGCGTCGTTGAGCCACTTGCTTCCAAACGTATGGGTCTCCGTCAAGGCAATATTCTGGGCCCGACTATGCAAAGCCTGGACAGCCAACGCTGGAAACTGGTTGGGATCCAGCTCATCGCTGTCCTGGATGGAGTACCGGCCCATGAGGTGATCAAGATGGGTGAGCACAACATCCACCTTGCCATCTCCCTTGAGGATTGTTTGATGTTGTGGAGCGCTGAAGTTGGCCTGCGCCGTGGTCGGCAGAAACTGCAGGAAGTATCGCGATTGCGGCGAGATGGGTCCGACCTGGTTGCCGGGGAAAGCCATTCCTGTAAGCGGGTTGATCAGCTTCTTGGTGAGCGCACCGAAGTTGCCGGTTCTCTCCGCATCTGTAGGAACGATGTCCTGGTACGTGATGCCGGAGCTCTGACGAGTCTCCTCGAAATCCGAAAAGAAGAAGACTCGATCTTTGCGGATCGGCCCCCCAATGACGCCACCGAACTGGTTGCGCTTCAGGATGTTCTTGTTGGTTCGGGCAAAGTAGTTGTGCGCATCGGCAGCGTCGTTGCGCAAGAACTCGAAGACCACACCATGAAAGCTGTTGGTGCCGCTCTTCATGCTTGCGGAGACCACGTTGGGCGTATGTCCGTAGGAAGCCGGCATGTTCGCGCTCAGCACCTTGAACTCGGCGAGAGAGTCAACGTTCGGCTGCACATTTGTGCCACCCTGCTCGTACTCCGTGATGTCGACGCCGTCGAGTGACCAGCCATTGAAGATGAATCCGGTGCCATTGATCTGAACGTTCACGGAGGAGGACCGAAGGGAGCTGCCACCGGTGCGTGTGCCCTCACCACCAGGGGTGTAGGTAGCGCCGGGAGTCAGCGCTACGAGCTGCCAGAACTGCCGCCCGTTCAGCGCAACGGCTTCGATGGAGCGGCCTTCCACCACCTGTCCGACAGAGCTATCCTCCAGGTTGATCTGCGGCAAGGTTGTGGTTACGACAACCTCTTCACTTACGGCGCCGACAGGCAACGTGATATCCAGCTCAGCCGCCTGTGCAGTCTGCAGCGTCACTTTGGGCACAAGCGCCGCCTTAAAGCCAACTGCGGTGGTGGTGATCTTGTAGTCGCCGACTGGAAGATCGACGACGGTGTAAGCTCCCGTATCGCTCGTCGTGGCATGGTACCGCTCGTGCGTGCCCAACGCTTCGACGGTAATTGTCGCCTTCGGGATGAAGGCACCACTGTTATCACGGACAAACCCCGACAGGGTTGCGTTGGAAGACTGCGCGAGAAGAGCCCCCGTGAAGAGAAGAATCCCAAGCATCAGGCTCGGCAATTTGCGAAAAATCGACATACGTGTCTCCTGGGGCCCCGGAAAGGGCCGAAGTGGCGATGCTGAAGGTGCAATTTCGTTGGCGCGCTACGTGACGAACGCCTTCCCTGCCAGTTCTTCTATCCCGCCCGCATACGGTGCGCCGGGTCGGCCGTTACCTCAACCTGAGCCAAACCTTCCAAGACCTGAATGGATGCGCAGATGTCCTGTTCGCCATAACCTGCAGCGATGGCGGTACGAAGGAGCTGTGTCGATAACGCGGTGAGCGGCGTCGGCACGTTGAGTTCGCCGGCGGAATCCAACATCAACTGCATATCTTTTTCCAGCCACTTCACCGAGAAGTGCGTGCCGAAGTTGCGCGCAAACACAAGTGGCGCCTTGGCGGAGACCAGCCCGGAGCGCGCCGCACTGTTGTTCAGAATGTCCAGCATCAACTCCGGCGCGATGCCTGCCTTCGTGCTCAGAACGAAAGACTCGTTAAAGGCGTTCATCAAGTTGCCGATGATGAGGTTCTGAGAGAGCTTGGCATGGAGTCCCATGCCGTTGGCGCCGCAGTAGTAAAGGGTCGGCCCCATGGCCAGGCAATAGGGCTTTATCTTCTCGAACACCGCCCGGTCGCCACCGACCATGAACGTGAGATTGCCTGACTCAGCGCCATTCTTTGATCCCGTCACAGGTGCATCGAGAAACTCGATTCCACGCGATCGGAGCGTCTCCGCAAAACGTTTGCTTTCGCGCGGTGAGATGCTGCTGCAATCGACGATCACAGATCCCTTGCTGGCCGCGTCCGCGAGCCCATTCTCTCCAAAGATCACCTCACGCGACATCTCGGTATCGCCAACGCAGAGGAAGATGCAATCACTCTGGCTGGCCACATCCGCCGGCGTTTGCGCGAGGATTGCCTTCTCGAAGTGTGTGAGCGTCTTGGCCTTCTCCGCGGAGTGCGACCAGAGAGCAACCTCGTGGCCGGCCTCCAGGAGATGCCGGGCCATCGGCATGCCCATAATTCCTAACCCGAGAAATCCTAACCGTGCCATCGTTGTTTCCTTCGCTTAGAAAAGCCGGTAATGCGTGTAGAGAAGCGCGATGCAGCCGACCAGCGCAACCAGGAGGACGCTGTGCCTGAGCATCAATCGGAAGAGTTTGGACTGATCGTGGTTGTCCATGCCGGTCGCCGCGGAGGCAACCACGATCGTTTGCAGGCTGATCATCTTTCCCACGACGCCGCCGGAAGAATTGGCGGCCGACATCAGCACAGAGCTCAAGCCCAGCCGTTCAGCCGTAACCACCTGCAAGCTGCCAAAAAGCGCATTGGCTGACGTGTCGGAACCCGTAAGAAAAACACCGAGCCAGCCGAGAAGCGCGCTGAAGAAAGGAAATGCCGCGCCGCTTGAAGAAAACGCCAACCCCAGCGTCGCCGTTGCTCCTGAATAGTTCATGACGAACGCCATCGCGAGGACGGAAACGACGGTCGTAATAGGAAGCGCCAACTGCTTACAGGTAGATCGAAGGACCTCTCCAAAGGTGCGCAGGGAAACGCGAAGAAACAGAAGAGTGCAGAGCGTCGCTCCCAGGCATGACGTGCCGGATGCCGCAAAGAAGTTCAACAGGAAGGGTGCATGGTACGGCTGCTCCGATGCAACCACCGGAGCCATACGGGTGACGTGATCGTGCAGCCCGGGCCAGGTCACACTGAACGTGCCGATGGCAAGGACATGCTGAACTGGCTTGATGCTCCACAACAAGACGAAGATCACCAGAAAGCCATAGGGTGTCCAGGCGACGAGAACCTCGCGAGGAGATGGTACATGCAGGTCGGTTCCGTCCGCTGCGGGAGCGACGGCTTCGCGTTGGCCACGAAAGGCTGCTTCCATTTCCAGTGACATCGGTGTGGTCTTACGAAGACGGCAAATCAGGAACAGCGTCAGCATTGCGAAGATGGAGGCGAGGATGTCTGTGAGCTGCGGCCCGACATACGTTCCGATGACGTACTGCGTACCACCGAAGATCACGCCTGTGGCCGCACACGGAAGAAACGCGGCCTTCAACGTTTTCAGCCCCGCCATCGCGAACACCATGTACGCCGGAATGATCAGGGCCACAGGGGCGCAGATGGCGGCAACGGCGGCACTCAGCTTCAACAGCGGCAAGCCCGTTGTCGCGGCCAGGGTAAGAAGGGGGGTGCCGATGGAGCCGAACGCCACGGGCGCCGTGTTGGCCAACAGGCAGATCGCGGAGGCGCGGAAGGGAGAAAAGCCGAGTCCCGTGAGCATCGCAGCCGCTATCGCCACGGGCGTTCCAAATCCCGCCGCGCCTTCGATAAAGGCGCCGAAGGCAAAGGCAATCAGCAAGGCCTGCGATGGCGCATCTTTGGTGAGCTGACCAATGGATTCGCGGATAATCGTGAACTTTCCGGTGACGGTTGTGACGCGATAGAGAACGATGGCCCAGAAGACAATCCAGCAGATCGGAAAGAGGCCGAAAGCAGCCCCATAGGTCATCGCGCCCAGCGCCAGAAGCGCCGGCATGCGATAGCAGAACAAGGCAACCAGAACGCTGGCCGCCAGACCACATAGGCCGGCGAACCACGCAGGCTTGCGCAGAACGCCGAGCATCACCAGCACTGTCAGGATCGGGAGCGCGGCGATCGCCGCAGAAATACCCGCGCCCTGCCCGAAAAGAACGTATGTCTGTTGCCAGTGCATGCGGCTTGCCTCGACGTCATAGCTCCATGGATTCCTGCTCCGAAGAAGAACAACCCGGAACCCTTACGGAACTACTAAAAGGAGTGTTTCTAAAACGCGAGGATGGTAGGTTGGTCAGACCATTCGTGTCAAGTCCCAATTTCGCAAAAAGTGTATGGGTGTTGCTTCCGCATGATTGCTCCGAGAAGAAAGGTGCCGCATGGCGGAAACTTCGCGGTCTTGGGGCGTTCGAGCGGCCAGATGGTCCGACCAATGAAGAGCAAGCCGGGAACCGGGTTCGCACCCCGGCGGGTGTGGTATGGTAGCGGGGTGCTGAGTCAACCTACCAATACCGAGCGCGTGCCTCCCCGCAAGCGGGGAGCTTTGAAAACAAAGCCAGTACAGAAGAATTCCATCAGCGACGAAATCGTCAAGCAGGTGATGAAGCAGATCTCGAGTGGCAACCTGCGTCCCGGTCAGCGGCTGCCCTCCGAGCGAGACCTCTGCAAGCAGTTCAACACCGGGCGTTCTTCCTTGCGTGAAGCGCTTAGGTGTCTGTCGATCATGGGAGTTCTCACCGCGCGGGTCGGTGAAGGGACGTCCGTGGCCACGAGTGGAAGCAAATTTCTCGGCAGGGTCATGGAATGGCGCGTGATCACGGAGCATTACGACCTTCGCAACCTGATGGAGCTTCGACTAGCGCTAGAGGGTCTGGCGGTTGCGAGTGCCGCAGAGCGCGCCACCGAGACAGAGTTGGCCGAGATCGAAGGTATGATCCCCCGGATGCGCGATGCGCTTGACGATGCGAAACGATTCAGCGCGCTGGACCTTGAGTTCCATCTCGCGCTCGCCCGTGCCTCCCGCAATGAGGCGCTGCTGGATATGCTGACGATGATTCGTGGACAGTTGGCGCGTGTGGTCAGTACCGTGTTGAAGCTTCCCGACGCCAGGCCGCTTTCGCTTCAGGAACACGAAGGCATCGCGAAGGCACTGCGTCGACGCAAGTCGGAGGCCGCACGGAAAGCAATGCAGGTCCATTTGACCGCAGCCATCAAGCGTTACGATGCAACGCAGCCGAGAGGGTCGAATTAACGGGTGTGCGGACTTACGCATGCCTAAAAAGGTTCGTACATTCATTCGCTGTAGCCATAATCCCAATTTGTCAGGATGTTGCCATGGAGACACGCCGTTACAACGCCTCAGCCGTCGCCCGCGCAGTATTCGGGATTGCCCTCATGACGTCCAGCGTGGGCGCGCAAACAATGCAGGCACCTGACATCACGAAAGAGCCGACTCTGTATGTCGTTCCCTACGCCCACCTCGACACCCAGTGGCGATGGGAGATGCCGCAGAGCATCAGTGAATACATGTTGAAGACCATGCGGGTCAACTTTGAGTACATCGACCGCTACCCGCACTACGTCTTCAACTGGACAGGGTCAAACCGCTATCGCCTAATGAAGGAGTACTTTCCGGAAGACTACGCGCGGATGTTGAGGTACATTGCCGCTGGACGCTGGTTCCCAGCCGGATCTTCCGTGGAAGAAGGGGACGTCAACCTGCCCAGCGCCGAAGGCATCTTCAGGCAACTGCTGTACGGCAACGCCTACTACCGCCACGAGTTTGGGAAGGCAAGCAATGAATACATGCTCCCTGACTGTTTTGGCTTTCCGGCTTCTCTGCCGACCATTCTGGCGCAGGGTGGCGTGAAAGGCTTTTCCACCCAGAAATTGAATGCGGAGTGGCAGCCGGCGCCCCGGATCGGCGGCCCGAACTCACCCGAGCAGACGCCGGAAGGCATTCCCTTCAATGTGGGTGTGTGGATTGGGCCTGATGGAAGCAGGATTGTCGCGGCTCTCAACCCGGGAACGTACAACGGCGACACCTATACCGATCTGAGCCGCGTCAACCCGCCGAGCCCAGCGCCAGCGCTGATGCCTTCCGAGCAAGAAGCTCTGACGCCCCAACAACAAAGAGCTTTGCGCCGCTACGTCAGCCTGAAAGAACCAGACTGGGTGAGCAGGATTGGACTGGATGGGAAGGTGACGGGCGTGTTCGCGGATTACCACTACGTGGGAACCGGCGACATTGGCGGTGCAACGCATGAGTCCACGGTCAAACTTCTGGAAGCGATCGTCACGAAGCAACCGACGGTCCTTCCGCAGCCCGACTTCCTGCCGCCAGCGGATGCGGGCCGCCCTGTGAGCGTCGGTGAGGGGCCCGTGCATGTGATCGAGGCTACGGCCGATCAGATGTTCAATGACATCCAGCCGGCGATGACCGCCCGCATGCCGACGTACCAGGGTGATCTCGAACTCATCAATCACTCGGCCGGCTCGCTTACGTCGGAGGCGTATCACAAGCGTTGGGTCATGAAGAATGAACTGCTGGCCGACGCGGCTGAGAAGAGTTCCTTCATGGCGGCGTGGCTCGGTGGCCCGACGTATCCACAGAAGCGCCTCAATGATGCCTGGACGCTGGCTCTGGGCGGCCACTTCCATGACACCGCCGCCGGCACTGCGACACCTCGCGCTTATGAGTTCGCCTGGAACGACGATGTGCTCACGGCCAATCAGTTTGCCGGCGTGTTCACGCGGGCGTCGCAGTCGGTCGCGTCCGTGCTCGATACAACAGGAGCCGGAGTCCCCGTCGTTCTGTTCAATGGGCTGAACGTGGCCCGTGAAGAGACGGTAGAGATCAGCATGCCCAATGCAAATGGAAAGCCCGTGCACGTGATCGCGCCGAACGGAGAAGAAGGGCCGGCGCAGTGGAACGGCGACAGGCTGGCTTTCACTGCCTCCGTGCCATCTGTGGGGTACTCCGTCTACCATGTCGTCCAAGGCGCCGCGGCGGACAAGAGCCAGGCGCTGCATGTCACGCCTACCTCGCTGGAGAACGCACGCTATCGGGTGCAAGTAAATGCGGATGGTGACGTTTCCAGCATCTTCGACAAAGCCTTGCACAGGGAACTGCTTTCGGCTCCCGTGCGGCTCGCACTTTCCAGCGACACGCCGAAGATGTGGCCTGCCTGGAATATGGACTTCGATCAGGAGCAAGCAGCGCCACGAGCCTTCGTGAGTGGGCCGGCTAAGGTGCGCATCACGGAAAGCGGTCCTGTGCGGGTGGCGCTTGAGGTGGAACGGACCACAGACGGATCGACCTACAAGCAGACCATCAGCCTTGCTGCCGGTAATGCCGGTAACAGCATCGAGTTCGCGAATTCTATTGACTGGCGCGGAAAGGCGGAGAATCTCAAGGCTAGCTTTGTGCTCGCGGCGAGCAGTCCGAATGCTACATACAACGAAGACGTCGGTGTTGTGCAGCGGCCCAACGCGAACGATCGCCAGTTCGAGGTGATGTCGCATCGGTGGATCGATCTGACGAACAAGGACGGACAGTTCGGGGTGACGCTTCTGACCGATGGTAAGAATGGCTCTGACAAGCCGGCGGACAACACGCTCAGGCTAACGCTGCTCCGGTCTCCTGGCATCAGCCCGGGCGGAACCGCTTACAGCGACCAGGCAAACCAGGATTGGGGTCACCACGAGTTCACGTTCGCGATCGCCGGACATGCCGGTGACTGGCGTTCGGCGCAAACAGACTGGCAGGCCCAGCGCCTGAGCGATCCTGTGCGAGCCTTCGTCACTGTGAGTCACACGGGTGCGCTGGGCAAGCAGTTCTCCTTCGTTCGCCTCAACAATCCGCGGGTGCGTGTTCTCGCTTTGAAGAAGGCCGAGGACAGTGATGAACTGATCCTCCGGGTGGTGGAGCTGGATGGAAAACCAGCCAGTAATGTTCGAGTAAGTTTTGCTTCTGCAGTGATTGCTGCACGCGAAGTGACGGCTCAGGAACAGCCTGTCGGCCCAGCGGTGGTGCAGGACGGTGGCGTCACGATGTCGCTGGCGGGCTTCCAGCCGAAGACCTTCGCGCTACGCCTGGCTGCGTCCAGCGTAACCGTGCCGGCAGGCAAATCCCAGTCTGTGACCTTGCCCTACGATCTGGCTACGGCTTCCAACGATGGGACCAAGACGCCAGGCGGCGGATTTGATGGGGAGGGGAACACGTACCCCTCCGAGATGCTTTCCGATCGACTGGCATACGCGGGGTTGGACTTCTCACTCGCACCCCACGCATCCACCGGAACTCCAAACGCGCTTGTAGCCAATGGTCAGACCATTGACCTGCCTGACGGCTCGTATAACCGGGTGTATGTGCTGGCGGCGGCCAAAGGGGATCAGAAGGTTGAGTTCGGGCTGGGCAAGACGGCTGCCTCTGTGACGGTGCAGGATTGGGGCGGCTTTCTCGGTCAGTGGGATACCCGCCTATGGAAGACGAGCTATCGCGATCGGGCCACGCCGTCGCATCCGGAGCCGTGGCCACCGTCGGACTTCGCGAAGCGTGAAGCGGCCGCGCCGTCTCCAAGATACCCCGATGATTATGTAGGCCTGCGTGAGGGGTACATCAAGCCTGCGAATGTCGCCTGGTACGCCTCGCATCATCACACACGGGATGGCTTGAACGAGCCCTACCAGTACTCCTACATTTTTGCGTACGCCTTCGATTTGCCTGCGGGAGCGAGGACGCTGACCCTTCCGCGTAACAGCAACGTGCGTATCTTTGCGGTTTCGGTAGCACAAGACGGCCCGGCAAACACTCCGGCCCAGCCGTTCTTCGACACCTTGAACCATACTTCGCCACCGGCGACGGTTGCGAAGTAAAGCAAGCTGGACTTTTCTTTCCTGGAGGATTTATGAAGCGAAACGCTCTATTCGTATTGCTCGTCGTCCCGCTTCTTGGGAGCCCACGCTTCAAAGCGCAAACCCCCAGCCCCGCTGACTCCTACAGCACCGAAGCCTTGCTTGCACGCGCCCGGCAAGCGAATGGAGGCAAGCCGCTATCTACTGAGGTTCTTGCCCGTTACCCGAACCACTACACCATGCTCGTTAGCCGCCATGCGGACGGTCAGTCGGAGCTGCATGAGCGCTTCGCAGACGTGATCATCATTCTGGAGGGCCAGGGGCAGCTCGTCGTCGGCGGCACGATGCAAGGTGCGAAGCCTACAGAACCCGGCGAACAACGCGGCACGGGAATCGAGGGTGGCACGACCTCCCCGCTCAAGCGAGGAGACATCGTTCATATTCCTGCCAACGTCCCCCACCAGGTGAAGATCGCTGCAAACGGCAACATCACTTATTTTGTCGTGAAGGTTGACGAGGGAGCCAAGTAGGAACGTGGTTGCGCGTACACCAGCACGCGGAAGACCTATCGAGGGCGCACTTCATGACACACGCAAGGGTACGGGAGACATGATCGAGCCTCGCGAGTTGGAAACGAAGACGGACTGCAAAAGCGAATCCATCGCTGCTTCGAACGCACCCAGCGGGACAACGAAGGAAAGCCGTTCGATACCCAACCGACACTTTCCACGGCGATCGTTCCTGGGACAGTCAATGGCTGTGGCAGGCGCCTGTGGAGCACCGCGCTGGCTGGCAGCGTTGGCTTGCGCACCGCAGGCTCCATCGGCTGCTTCGCGACGGCCGCCGCTCGAGAAGCGCCACTTCAGCAGTCCAGCGGTGGAACGCTACATCGTGTCCACCTGCACCCGCATTAAGGACCCAGAGCTGGCTGCTCTGTTCACCAACTGCTTTCCCAACACGCTCGACACAACGGTCCGGTTCTCCCGTTTCGAAGGAAAACCCGATACTGTGGTCCTTACGGGAGACATCGCGGCCATGTGGTTGCGGGATTCCTCGGCACAGGTTTGGCCTTATCTTCCACTCGCTACGCAGGATGAACGTCTCCGCGAGCTTCTGGAAGGCGTCATTCGGCGCCAGACCCGCTGTCTGCTTATCGACACGTACGCCAACGCTTTCATGGCCGATCTTGACGCTCCTCCGCTGGAATGGAGCGTTAACGATAAGACGGAGATGAGACCCGGGGTCGGTGAGCGCAAATACGAACTGGACTCCCTTTGTTACCCGATCCGGCTGGCACACGGCTACTGGAAATGCACCGGCGACACGCGACCGTTTGATGCGGCCTGGGCTCAGGCTATGCAGAACATAGTCGCCACTATGCGAATCCAGCAACGCATAGGAGGCCCTGGACCATATCGCTTCCAACGGCGTGCGGAAAATCCGACTGACTCGCTGGTGAATGGCCTCGGGAATACGGCCAATCCTGTGGGACTGATTGCGTCCTGCTTTCGCCCATCGGATGACGCCTGCATCTTTCCATTCCTGGTTCCTGCGAACCTCTTTGCAGTCTCTTCGCTCCGAAAGCTCGCCGAACTCGCCAGCAAAGTCCTGCACAGAACCACCCTCGCAGCGGAGGCCAGCGCGTTGGCGAATGAGGTGAGCGCGGCTCTCGGTCGCCACGCCCTCTTCACCACGCAGGAGGGCACCATCTGGGCCTATGAGGTCGATGGTTTCGGCGGCCGGGTGCTCATGGATGACGCCAATGTGCCCAGCCTGCTGAGCCTGCCCTACCTGGATAGTTCACCGGATGCTCAGCTTTATGCCCGGACAAGGCATTTCGTCTGGAGTCAGCAGAATCCCTGGTTTTTTAAGGGAAGCGCTGGGGAGGGTATCGGCGGTCCTCATATCGGTCCCGGCAGCATCTGGCCGATGTCACTGATGATCTACGCGCTCACAAGCGACTCCCAAACAGAGATTGCCCGTGCGCTCGAAGTGCTGAAGTCCTCCACTGCTGGTACAGGATTCATGCATGAGTCTTTCTATAAGGATGATGCGACACAGTTCACGCGAAGCTGGTTCGCCTGGGCCAATACTCTCTTTGGTGAACTGATCGGTAAGATCGCCCGTGAACATCCGCACCTTCTGTAGCGACACTCCCGAGATGATCCGGGGCCGCTCAAGGTGAGTGCCGGCGCATTCAACTTCCCCCGGCCCAGAGTAGGCAAGTACTCGGCCCCGTAGCCTTTGTTGGTGAACTACGATCCGCCCAGCCGAAAGCCGAGTTTCGTAGTCAAGCAGCAGCCGGGCAGCGCCCTAGGGTGATGGAGTCTTGCCAAGATAAGCCGATGCCGCATGGCAAGGTCGCAGTCTACTTTCATGTCCGGTGACGCCCGGCTTGGCGGAGGAGGACCTTACCCTATATCCGCCGCGGGCGGACGGGTCAGATAGTCCCGCACTGCATGTGCACATGACTGGATTAGAGGAGCGGCGCGCCAGGCGAGTCTTGAAATAGCGACGACCCGATGCACGGCACACCTACTGGATCGGAGTGGAGCAGATTCAAACGCGACCAGCCTACCTCGTAAGGGTGGAGTGTGGCACTTACTGGACATATCTGACGGCTAAAGGGGCATTCTCAACTGCCTCCCCGGCTTTCAGCTCCTGGACCACGAGGACACCGCCAACCAATGAGCCGTCCTCAGAACGAATCGGCGCCGCAGTCAGACTGACCCAGACATCGCTGCCGTCCACTCTGTGTATGTGAACTCGTTGTGCGGTCGTGATTTCACCTCTATGCATCGCACGAGCCAGAGGGAGAGTCTTCGGATCGAGCGCGTGGTCGTTTTCGTCGGTCAGTCTCCATGGCGGATCGGTCCAGACGATCTCTGGCCGTATGTCAAAGCCGAAGATCTCCGCAGCACGGGGGTTCGCATCAATCACGCGGTCGCTAACCGATTCCGCGAACACGATGCCTGCCGGAGCGGTATCCAGGATGGCTCGCAACCTTGCCGCACTCTGACGTAGCTCCTCAAGAGCCTGCTTATGCTCGTGAATGGATTCGACGCTGCCATACCAACGAATGATCTTGCCGGCACCATCCCGCCGTGGCGCTCCTCGTGAGCGCATCCACTGCCAGTGAAGACCGTCACGGCTGATGCGGTACTCGACGTCTATCAGTTCGCCGGTGCGCAGGCAACGCTCAATGATGGGCACAATTCGCTTTCGATCTTCAGGATGTACCGCATCCATCCAGCCGGTTCCTTTGGCTTGATCCGGTGTCAGATTCGTAAGCGTCTGCCATCGTGAGCTTACCGAGATATTTTGCCCTACTGCATCCATCACCCACGGCGTTTGCGGGTTCAACTCCACGACGTGACGATGGTGATCTTCGCTTTCCCTCAGCGCCTCTTCCTTCTGCTTGATCTGGGAGATGTCCGAGACAGAGATGCAAACACCAATGACCTCACCAGCTTCATCGCGTGTGGGTTCATACGAAATCATGAGTGTCTTGGACGGCGTCGTCAGATCGCCGGCTGGAACTGATACCTCTATTCCATGCACTGGCTGTCCACCAAGCGCCTTTAGCAGATAAGGCTCAAATTGCGCGTAAATAGCCGGAACTACGTCGCAGACTCTGCGGCCTAGATGACGGTGTCGCGGAATCCCATTCAGGTCAGCTAACCTCTGGTTGAGGCTCACATAGCGAAGGTCAGAACCAACAAATGCAAGACCAACCGGAACTCCATGGTATATAGCGCGAAGTTCGCAGAGTTGCTGTGCAGGACTGGCTTCCAGGTTTACAGAAAGACTGCTGACCGCCGACTGCCGGTCTTCCATCGTCCCTGTTTCAGGTCGTGAACAGAAGTCGGCGAGCTGCTCAGAGGGCATGGGCTTGCCAAAGAGCCAGCCCTGTCCCAGGCCGCCACCTTGCCAAAGCAGGAGGTCAGCTTGCTCCTGGTACTCAATACCTTCGCATACTGTCTGTAATCCCAGGCTTACGCCCAACCCAATGACTGTTGCTGTGATCTTTCTGCTTTGCCGTGACTCTACCATCGACTTGACGAAGCTCCTGTCAAGCTTCAGTTCATCAAACGGCAAGGACTGTAGATGCAGCAGGCTGGAGTATCCCGTGCCGAAATCGTCCAGTGATAAGCGAAGACCCAGGGACTTCAGGTCGGCTGCGATTGCGCCGGCAAGATTGAGGTCGTCAACCAACGCACTTTCGGTCAGCTCCACGGTCAATCGTTGCAGATCAAACTCGTGCTCATCGGCAATCTTCCGCAGGAAGTCTGGAAGATCCCGATCATGTAATTGGGCGGGGGAGAGGTTTACGGAAAGACGAACCTTCCCGGAGAAAGGCTTTGCGGCGTGGAAGGCCTTGCTTAGCAAGGCCTCGGAAAGCGCGTTCATCAACCCATGTCGTTCGACCGCCGGAATGAACTTGTAGGGAGAGATCAGGCCGCAAAGCGGATGGGCCCAGCGTGCCAGCAGTTCAAATCCGTGTACCTTTTGGCTACGAAGGTCCACAATCGGCTGGAAGTAAGGCACAAACTCGCCCTGCTCCAAACCTCGGAGTATCTCCTGCGCAACGAACGGCATGGAATGTTCCTCTGCAGCCTATAGCCGTACTTTCTACGCTCTGATGATAGTCCTCCGCGTTGCCCTCAGCCATTCCACGAATGTGCAACGCTTTTCAGACAGCTTGTAGCTCACGCCGCTTATATTGGCCCGGGTCCTTTATCTGCAGCCCAGCAGCAGGGATACTCCCGGCGGCAGGAACGCAGGCACTCCAGGTGGCATTTCCACCCGTCGGCAAGCACTACCTACACGAATGCGACAGCAACAACCACGTTGATCGTGAATAAAGCAAGAAGGCCAGGGGCGCCATCTTTGGATTGAAGATCAACGAGCCTTGGTCTGTGAGTGTGGGGTCTGCGTGTGCGGAAACGCACCGAGGCTGAAGCTCGCGATGCTGGCTGGATTTGAGTCCGGACTTACTTGAAGAGTGCCTAATATCTCATTGGCCGACGTGGTCTGGTCGTGCAGACGGAAGACAAGCACACCCGGCTGCACTTCGCTGGCGGATACAAGGGTGAAGCCTCCGGTCTGCCTTCGGAGTTCCACCTGGGCGGCCTCCGTCAGGCCGACCTCTGGAGTGGGCAGAGCCCTACCAAACGCGGAGCGATCCTTGCCGTTAAACGCCGCAAGCCAATCAAAGAGCAAGCGGCCGGCAGTGGTGTCTGGGATTTGCCCCACTTGGCTTCCGGAACTGGGTAAGTGGACAACCACGAAAGGGTGAACGGCGTTGGCGCGCCCAGGCGGGCGAGTTGCTACGGGAGCTTCAGACGGATCGCCGAGATAGAAAGTGTCCACACGGGAAGGATCGTCTTCTTCGTCCTCAGCTGAATTGTCAGCGGAGCCTTCTTTGCCAGGCTGTGAGCCGCGCGCCTCGCTTGCGGACGGGTGTGCATGACCAGAGTGATTGAGGGCGTACAGAACGGCGAAGAGGCAACCCAACGCGATGACGAATGCCAAAAAGACGGGAACAGGGTTGAACCGCTGAGTGGGCGTGACATAGAACCGTGGGATTCCCCGTGCATGGCCCTCGGGAGCAAGCGGTTGTGGCATAAAGATAACCCTTGATGTCTTCGGTGCGAGGGCCGGATCGATTGCAACCAGCCATGTACACAGTTTAGCCGCGTCGATTTTGGAACGGATCTATCCTGGACTGTCTATCCTGGGCGGTCTACCCTGGGCGGTCTGGTGTCAGCGGGGAACTTTGCAAGGCCGTCGATCCGGGTCAGAGTCTGCTCTTGTCCTGCGGCTCGCAAGGCGACGAGGCCGGAGACTTTTGTCGAGGTTGTGCATGCACACGTATGCGGTTCGACGAAACGAATGAAGATTGTTTTAGGCTGTCAAAGCTCGGCTTTCACTCCCACGCCCAATATCGGAGACCTCACGCATGCATCGCCGCAGTTTTCTCAAGTTCACGGGCACTGCCCTTGCTGCATCCGCCGTTCGCGCTTCAGCCCTGACTATTGAAGCGCCACGAACTGGGCGATCAGTGCTACCGATCAACCGCCGCTGGCGCTTTCATCCCTCGAAGGTCGAGGGTTCACACCTTCCTGCGTTCAACGACTCTGCTTTTGAGCCCGTGGTGATCCCGCATACCAATGTCATGCTGCCCTGGCATAGTTTTGACGAGAAAGATTATGAGTTCATTTCCACCTACCGCCGCCACTTCCGGCTGCCGGCTTCCTCCAGAGGCAAGCGCGTCTTCGTAGACTTCGAAGGAGCCATGACCGCTTCCACCGTGTATATCAACGGTGTTTCGCTGGGAGAGTACAAGGGCGGTTTTACGCCTTTCAGCTTCGATCTCACGCCACATGTCCACTTCGGCTCCGAAAACGTCCTCGTCGTCTATGTCGATTCCACGGAGAGGCCCGACATTCCGCCGTTCGGGTATGAGATTGACTATCTTACCTTTGGCGGCTTGTATCGCGAGGTGTCCCTACGCATCGTTGATCCGACCTACATAGACAACATTTTTGCGCGACCGAAAGACGTTCTGAGTGCGCCTGCGCTCGACGTCGACGTCTTTCTTGCAGGCGCGCCCAGCGATTCTCTCACCGTGGAAGTGGAACTGCGTGATGGCGATCGGATCCTTGGCCATGCGAGCGCCACTGGTAAACTTACCGCCGCCGCCGACCCCAATGCGTCCATGAACCCTGAGACGTCCGCGCCGGTCTATGCGAGCACCGAGACATCGACAGACCCAGCGAAGACCACGCTTACCCTTGCAGGTCTTACCGGCATTCAGCTTTGGGATCTTCACGCTCCACATCTTTACGACGTGCACGTCCGCCTTTCTTCGCACGGGACGCTCCTTGATGAAGACAAGCGCCGCATCGGCTTCCGGGAAGCCACGTTTACGGACCATGGGTTCTCGCTGAACGGAAAGATCGTGAAGCTGCGCGGGCTGGACCGGCACCAGACATTTCCCTTTGTGGGGCAGGCGATGCCTGCGCGCGTCCAGCGCAGAGATGCCGACATCCTCCGAACCACCATGCACTGCAATATCGTGCGGACTTCACACTACCCGCAGTCGCGTCACTTTCTGGATCGTTGCGACGAGATCGGGCTGCTGGTGCTGGAAGAGATTCCCGGCTGGCAGCACATCGGGCCGGAGCCCTGGAAGCAAATTGCTATCGATAACGTCGGCCGCATGGTTCGCCGCGACTGGAATCATCCTTCGATCATCCTGTGGGGCGTGCGCATCAATGAGTCGAGGGACGACCACAGCTTCTACATGCGTACGAATGCGCTTGCGCACGCACTGGACAATACTCGGCAGACCGGCGGCATACGGTATCTGTATGAAACCGAGTTGCTGGAAGACGTCATGACCATGAACGACTTCGGGTTTCCACTGCGCAAGCCAAATCATCCGCGATACCTGAACACGGAGTTCGTCGGGCACACTTTTCCCACCAAGACCACGGACGACGACGAGCGCCAGCGGGAACACACACTGCGCCATGCACGAATTCATAATCAACTCGCGTCCGATCCGCAATACGCCGGAGGCATCGGGTGGTGCGCCTTCGACTACAACACTCATGCCAACTTCGGCGCAGGTGACCGCATCTGTTACCACGGCGTGACGGATATCTTCCGCGAGCTAAAGCCGGCTGCCGGCTTCTACAAGTCACAGTGCGATCCCGCCGAAGAGGTTGTTCTGGAACCTGCTTTTCATTGGGCCAACAGCGACGAATCCGTCGGCTTCTCCCGGATGATCATCTGCTCCAATTGCGAGCAGCTCAAGCTCTACATCCGCGAGGCTAGCCTGGACAGCAATCCGTGGACGCTGGTCGCAACAGTAGACCCGGACCGTAAAGAGTTCGAGCATCTGAAGTATCCGCTGTTTGCCATTGAGAAGGACAGGCTCGACATGAAGCAGATGAAGCTTCACTGGGGCGATCTCCGCATCGACGGCTTGATTGGCGGCAACGTTGTGGTTTCGAAGTCGCTTTCGGGCAGCGGGGTCGATCGGAAGTTTGCGGTCAAGCCTGACGATCTGGAACTCTTTGCCGACGGTGCCGACAGCACGCGCGTTGTGCTGCGCGTGACCGATGAGTTCGACGCCATCCGCACCTACGCCAATGACGCTGTAGCCTTCACGCTGGCGGGCCCAGGAAAGCTTGTTGGCGATAACCCATTCGCTCTTATCGGAGGCACGGGAGCTGTCTGGATTCGGGCCGGCGAACAGCCGGGAATCATCCGGCTTACCGCAAAGCATCCGCGGTTGGGAACGCAGACCGTTGAGATCAAGGTCAATGCCGCAGCCCCTGAGACGGCCTGAAGAGAGCCGTTCAGGGGCGTCGGCCTGCTAAGCGAAGCCCTCACCGGGTCATGAGCACCAGCACTGATGCCACCGGGTCTGGCGCGGCCTTCGGCAACTCCACGTCGAGCGCTTCGCCAGCATGAGTTACCCTCAACGCATGTTTCGGATCGGCCAGAAGGTAAGCTTTCGTCACGTTGCGTGGGCTGTGATCGAGATGGAACTTTTCATCAGGCCACTTGAAGAGTTCTATGTAGATTCGGTCGGCCTTGGTCGTTGAGCGCCATTCCCAGCTTGGCACGAACTTTGGCTTGCCCTGCTTGTCTTTCTCCGTTGCACTGAAGGAGCCGGCTTCCGGTCCGAAGAGCGTGGAGGTCGTGCCGTAAACCGCTTCACCGTTAGCGGCCATCCACTTGCCAACATCGTGCAGCCTGTCTACTTCCGGCTGCGGCACGATGCCGTGCGAATCCGGGCCGATGTTTAGCAAGTAATTGCCGCCCTTGCTGGCGATATCGATCAGGTTGCGCAGCAGGGTTTCGCTGGACTTGAAGTCGACGTCGAACGATTTGTAGCCCCACGTGCCGTTGATGGTCATGCAGCTTTCCCAGTCTTCTCCGGGATAGCCCTGCGGGGGAATGTACTGCTCGGGCGTCCTGGTATCGCCCGGGTATGTGCCTCCAAGGCGATTGTTCCAGATCAATTTTGGGTACTTGTTCAGCAGCGTCACGATCTTCGCCGCGCGCTCCGGCGTCATGTTGGCAGTGGGTGTATCGAACCACACCACCGCCGGAAATTCACCGTAGTTGTTCAGCAACTCCTCGATCTGGGGGATCGCTTTCTCGTCCAGATATTTGTCGAAGCTTCCGTCCTGGGCCCTGTCCCAGTGATGTGTCACGGGGTCATGATTGCCGCGAAGAATGGCGTCGCCGCCGGGGGCGGTCCAGTCCTGGTCCTGCGAGTAGTAGAAGCCCAGCTTGACTCCCTGCTTGCGGCACTCCTCGGCCAAGTTCCTGATCGGGTCGTGGTGGTAGGGTGTGGCCGCGACAATGTTGAAGCTGTTCGCCCTGGAGTCGAACATGGCGAAGCCGTCGTGGTGCTTGGAAGTGATGACGATGTACTTCATGCCAGCGCTCTTTGCCAGCGCAACGATGTCGTGCGCGTTGAAACCCGTCGGGTTGAATTGCCGGGCAAGGGCCTCATACGAAGCCACGGGGATGGACATGTCGTTCATGATCCATTCGCCGATGTGGGTAGTCTGCTTTCCATCCCAGGTGCCGGCAGGAATGGAGTAAAGTCCCCAATGAATGAACATGCCGAAGCGGGCTTCGCGCCACCACGCCATGCGGGCATCGCGCTGTGCCGTGGTTTCCGTATCCTGGATCGCGGGCACCGGATGGGCCACGGGGCGTGGGTCTGCCTTGCTGCCCTCCAACTGCGCCATGCAGAGAATTGTGGCCGCGATGGCAAGCGTTGCGGCGAAAGCTTTATGGTTCCGAAACTTCATGCAATCTCTCCTTGATCAAGAAACGTGGATCATTTCAGCGGCGGTGTACGACCGCTAAATTCCGAAAGCTTAAAAGCTGATGCGTGCGGACAATTGCAACTGCCGCGGATCGCGCGCGGCAGTGATTTGCCCGAACTGCCCCTGCGTTTGCGCTCCTGCCGTGGTGAAGACGGCGGTTGTATTCACAGTGGAACCCTGCGTATGGTTTGCCACGTTATAGGCTTCAAAGCGCAACTGTACATCGAATCGGTGCTCAAAGATGATGTTCTTCATGAGGGCGAGATCGGTGCTGTTGATCCCAGGGCCACGCAAGTAGAGCCGCGGGGCGTTGCCGTAGGTTCCGCTCATCGGCAGCGAGACCGCAGCGGTATTGAAGTAGTGGGTGAAAATGCGGGTGTCGCGAGCGATCTGCGGGCTGCCGATGAGTTGGGCTCTGGGCGACAGCGAAGCCGTGCCTGTGATGTCTACGCCGGTGGAAGACGAAACCCCGAATACCAGGAGCGCACCCGCCTGAAAGGTGCTAATGCCGGAAACCTGCCAGTTGTTGACAATCGTTCCGAGTAGACGCTGATGAAGGCCTGGCAGATCGACGATGTAGTTCAGGACAGATTTTCTGGGCGGTCGAAGGTCGCCAGGCTGCGGTAGTACTGCCGCAGCGGAACGATGGGTTCTAACACGTCGGAGGCCGTGTCGTTATCGTCGATGGCCTTGGACCAGGTGTAGGCCGCACCAAACTGGATGTGCTTTACGAACCTGCGTTGGAGGCTGGCCTGCAATGCGTTGTAGCCGGATGCGCCTTCGTTGTTGACGAGATCGATGGCGTTGTATCCAAGGCGGGGCCGCAGGAACGCCGAAGGCAGTGGCGGAGAGGAGCAAACCGCCCCTGTGCAGTAGGGATACGCGGCGTAGGAAGCCGATGCTGCCTGCGTGGTGTCGCGGCTCGATGCGGTGAAGTCGGTATTCAGAGGGATGGCGTTGATATCCAGCAGACGTTGCAGGTGCCGTCCTTGCGTACCGACAAAGGCGAGGTCAAAAATGATGCTGTGGCCGAACTGCTGCTGAATGGACAGGCTGTAGTTGGCCACGCGAGCAATGTGCGCTACAGTGTCCGGGCCATAGACAGTGTTCGGGAAGAGCAGACCGGCGCTGTTCAGGAACGCGGAGAGGTTGCCGTAAAAGATCTGCGGGGTCTGTGCCAACGGGAAGCGCTACGAAGTTGTCAAAGTAGTTTTTCCTGGAAGCGGTTTTGAAACAGGCCGAAGCCTCCGCGAATGTCCAGCGTGCCGTTGCCGTGGACGTCATAGGCGAACCCGACGCGCGGCCCCCACTTCAGGCCAGCGCCTCCTTGCAGTGAGTTGGGCAAGGAGCCTGGCTGGAGGCTGTCACCATACCGTCGGATGAGCTGCCCACCGTGGGCGAGATAGCGGTGCGCGGGGGAGCGCTCACTCGAAGGTCTTCCACGCCGACTTCTGTAGGCTGACCTGTTACCGCGATCCGCGACACCGCCACGGCTCCATCCCCCAGATATTTGCTGTCGTAGGAATCCATGAGCGGAACTTCGAGTGTGACTGCGTTCCCTCGCACGGCGGCGACACAGCGGCGAACCGAGAGCGTGCCGCTGATCCACTTTTCCGGCTTGCCGTTCCGTGTGTCCAGCGTGTCCATGTCCATAAAGTGAACCCAGGCTGGGTGACCGGTTTGCTGATGAGGAGGGTGTCTCCGGCGTGGATTGCGCTTGGGTCGCTGACATGAAATGTGAAGCTGCCTGAAGGGACATAAGCATCCATGATTCTTGCCGGGTCGCCGAGCGGCTGCACCTGGAGATGGCCTGCCACGCGAATCCCGACGTGCGGGTCACCGGTCATCACGATGTTCGTTCCCTTGTCGCCCGCTCCCGCACGCGCAACACGACACCGGAGGCGTTGAGCAACAGCTCTCCAGCGCAATGAAAGACGCCAGCCGCCAGAACCACCGCTCCACGCCTGCCATCCACCAGCGGCAGACCGCCAACTTCATCAAGCGCCTTTTGAATGGCTGCCGTATCGTCTGCTCCTGTAGGTCTCACCGTGCGCTGAGCCAAAACTTGCGGAGCGCCACGCCTCCGCCCCCGATACCCCGCTGAAGAGAAGTCGGCGATGCGATGCCCGGTCGCGGTTTTATCGTAGTGGAGTTTGCCGTCGGGACCGAAGCTGACCCAGCGCTTCTGCGCGGGCACCGCAGGGATGCATAGCACGAGAACCAACCCGGCCAGGCCGCGGCTCACTCCCACGTAGAAGGGCTGACGGTTGGATCGCCCCTTCGATGTTGGCGCTCCAGCCGATGCTTTCCGTACATCACTCGTGAATTCTGCATAGCCGCTCGCCATCGTCCTCTTCCAACTCCTATCGGGTCGCACTCACATCGATCGAGAGTTGCCACAAATGAACGTATACTTTCATTGACGAATCAACATGCATGTCTAAGATCTGAAGTTCAAGATACGGTCTGGTGCCGCATTATTAAGCCGAACCCTCCACGCACTTCCAGAGGAAGCCTTGAAATCAGGCCACCATCACAGCAGTGCGCGTTGTCGACTTCGATTTCCGACCTCCCGCGAACAAATTGGTTCCAAAGCCGTCAATAGGGATCCCGACTATTCGGCCGCTTACTGCATTTTGGAGACTGACACGAAGCTGGAGGGCCACGGCCTTACCGTCACGCTGGGACGCGGTACGGAGTTGTGCGTCCTGGCGCTTGAGTACCTGGGCCGCGCCTTAGTGGGACGTACGCTGGCGTCACTTGCTGAAAATCTGAACAATCTCTATCTTGAGTTGGCGGGCGATACGCAGTTTCGCTGGCTGGGCCCTGAGAAAGGGGTGATCCACCTAGCTTGCGGCGCCCTGCTCAATGCCGTGTGGGACGCTGGCGCAGTACAGCTTTCCCTCGGGAGAGGTCTGGAAGGAGCTTGAGCATGAAGCTCATGTCGTGGAAGCGTGATGCTTCAAAGCATGAAGGCCGGCTTATCTGCGGCGGCGCTCTGAAGGATGGCGCACTCCTCTCCGCTGCTATGCTGTCAGCTTCTGCGATCGCTCAGCAGGCCTCACCGGCAGCTCCAACTGCGCCCGCGGTTTCCACCATACAGACACCTGCCGTTGCGCCTGATCTCGCAAGCCCGGCGACGCAACTTACACCGCTACAGGTCGAGCGCATGCAGAAGAAGCTTGCTGACTGGCCGCAGCTCGGGCGATATCGGGACGAAAACGCAAGGCTTGCACCGCCTGCACCCGGTGAACAACGCGTTGTGTTCTATGGCGACTCCATCACGGATGGCTGGGGCCACCAGCACAGGCCGCTTTTCTTCCCCGGTAAACCATACCTCGATCGTGGAATCAGCGGCCAGACCACGCCGCAAATGCTCGCCCGCTTTCAGCAGGATGTTGTCGCACTGCAGCCGGCTGCAGTGGTGATCCTGGCCGGGATTAACGACATTGCCGGCAACACCGGGGCCGAAACTCTCCCGGTGATCGAAGACAACTTCCGCGCCATGGTCACCCTGGCGAAAGCTGCGCATATTCGCGTCGTCCTCAGTTCCGTTCTTCCCGCGTCGTACTTCCCCTGGCACATGGGCGTAGACCCGAAGGACGAAGTGGTGGAGCTGAACAAGTGGCTCAAAAACTTTGCCGCGCAGCAACATCTCGTCTATCTCGATTACTACCCGGCGATGGTCAACCGTGTCGGCGGCATGCGCGAGGAACTGGCCCACGATAAGGCCGTCCATCCCAACGACGCCGGGTATGCCATCATGCAGCCGATGGCGGAAGCGGCCATCCGCAAAGCGCTCGCGCAGCCTCGGCCTTAGCCCGAAGCATCCATGGAAATCCGCATTGCGAGCAGGGAATCCGCAATGCGAGTTTGATGGCGCGCTGTTCCGGACAGCGTGATCAGGCGTACCAGACGCACGATCTTCACTGTCACCGCCGCGAGTTCAAGCCCCTCTGGAGGGAAGAAGTAGACGGTGGATGTTTCTTCGTTCAAGAACCATTCGCCGGGAGCGTCTAGTTCCTCGAAGACGCCCTCCGCGAATTGGTACTCCGTGCGGAGGATGTCCGCGATCAGTTTGCCAGCCGCCCTCGGTTTGCAGCGAGCCGTCGACTACTCGCCCCTTGATGCGGTAGTGCAGGCTCCCCCATAGCGAAGCCTGCAGCGCGTGGAGCCGCGCGCTGCAAAGGCTTGCAATGCGCGCGGCCAGGGAAAGGAGCGGGTTAGAAGTTGATCTTGCCCGCGAACTGGACGATGCGCGGGTTGCCGACCGTGCTGCTGATGACACCGAAGGAAGAAGCAGTCGACACGGCACTAGCCGGGTTGGCGAAGTTGGCGTAGTTGAGGATGTTGAAGAACTCTGCGCGAAACTCAAAGTTCATGGAGTCGTGGATCGGGGTGATCTTGATCAGCGACATATCGATGTTGCGCTGAAAAGGGCCACGCAGAATGTTGCGGCCTGTGTTGCCGAAGAGGTTGCCGGCCGAAGTGAAGGCGCTGGTGTTGAAGTAACGCGTAAGACGACTTTCGGTGGAACCGGTGAGATGCGCGGTTGCCACGCTGCCTCCGGCTGCGAAACTCGCGTTGCTGGTGGTTGCTCCATACAGTGCGCCGCCGCTGGCGTCCGCAATGGTGAACGGCAGACCGGACTGCGCGGTGCCTACGCCGGAGATCTGCCAGCCACCGAAGGCCCGTTTGCCGAAAGCGTTGCGATCGAGCGGGCCGCCGAACGCCGGGATGCTGTAAACGCCGCTGATGACGACGCGATTGGTGCGGTCGTAGTCGGATGGGCCCCAGTTCTGAGCGATGTTGGTCTGGTCGCCGTTGAAAGTGTTAAAGGTCACACCGTCGCTGGAGGCGGAGGCGGTGTCCATGGACTTGGAGTAGGTATAGGAGCCAAGAAGCTGCAGGCCGTGGCTCAGCCGCTGCGTGACGCTGGTCTGCAGGCTGTTGTAGACCGAGCTCGCCTTCGTCTGGAGGTAGATAAGACCGGATGGCGAGAAGCCGACGTAGGGCACCCGGCTCTGGACGTTGGCCGTGGTGGAGGTTGTGACGCCGTTGACGGGTGATGCGGGCGTAGCAATGAGCGCCTGGTTGACGAGTGTTTCTACGGGAAGCGCCACGCCGTGTGAGCCGACATAGCCGATCTCCACCACAGTGTCGCGGGCGGCCTGCATCTGGAGGTTCAGGCCGAACTGCTGCACGTAGGGCGTGCGGAACTTCGGATCGACATCGTTGATGGAGAGGGCAGGGTTCGCGTTGGTATAGGGACCGCCGTAGATTTGGGGAAGGATCGGAAACTGGCTGCCCACCGGCAGCGTCGGAAAAGGGTTCTGCAGGGTGGCGGCGATGTTGCCGGTGGAGCTGAGGTCGGTGCGGACGTAGTTGGGCAGAGAGAGGGACTCGAGCAGACCGAGCTGATTCGAAGGGCGATCGACAGAGAGCGCGTAGCCCGCGCGGACATTGAGCCAGGGCCTGGCCTGCCATGCCACGCCGAGGCGCGGACCGAAGTTCAGCTTCCCAACGTTGTCGGTAAGTGTGTTCGATACCTGGGGAATGCCCGCGAGAGGGGTGCGGGTGTTGGACGTCTGTACGAAGCCCGCGGAGGTATACTGGCCGGCCGCTGGGGCTACATAGTTGCGAAGATAGAAGGCTCCGTCACGGCCTCCCTTGTCGACGGGCAGGCCGACGTACTCCCAGCGCAGGCCGAAGTTCAGCGTGAGGTTCGGCAGGAAGCGCCAGGAGTCCTGAGCGAAGATGGCATAGTCGCGCAGGATGTCGTTGCGGGTGGCGATGCCGCTGGCGACCGAGCCGCTGTAGAGATTGGAGGTTCCGCTGCCGTTGCCTCCGCTGGCGACGGAAGTGCCGGCGAGGCCGAGCAGGAAGTCAGGGAAGGTACGGATGGTGGTGGTGCCGCGCGTGCGGTTGTTGGAGTAATAGTTGTCCTGATAGCGGCGAGCTTCGCCGCCAAAGCTCATCTGGTGCTTGCCCTTAACGTAAGAAAGCGTGTCGAAGTACTCGTAGGTGGTATCGGCGTCTGCCTGGTCGGCGTTGACGCTGTAGCCGATGGTGAAGCTGCCGGAGAGCACAATGCTGGGAATATCGCCGAACTGCGCCGAGTTGAAGCGATTCATGCCGATGGAACTGAGCGGAATCTGGTTCTGGAAGCCGGTGGCTCCAGAGTCGCGGTTGACGCCGAAGCGGGCTTCATTGACAAGGTTCGGCGTGATCACTGCGGTGTCTGTGACGCTGTACAGTTGCGCCTTGAATAGCTGCGTAGTGCCAAAGCCCGGCAGGTTGGCGGATGGGAAGGCGTTGAACTGCGGCTGGATCGCGTAGATGGATTTGAAGGTGAGGTGGTTGGAGCGGCTTACCTGGTAATCGAGGGCGTCCACGTACTGATTTTCATTGAACGTAGAGGGGACGGAAATCGCGTAGTTCACGCCGGTGGTGCCGGAGGTTTGCGGCGAGGGAATGACGTAGGTGCCATTTGGGTTCTTGAGATTCAGCAGAGCCAGGGCGACCGGATTGATGTTGCTGCCGTTGGCGGCGACCTGTGTGCTGGTCTTGATGTAGGTGTTGGTCGTGCCCGGGGCGGGAGCGAAGGCAGCGCCTAAAGCGGCTGCCGTGCGGGTCGCGGGGATCTGCGGTAACGTGAGCGACACGGAACCCGCCACGCCGTTGACCTGACGTGTCCCTTGATAGGAGAAGAAGAAGAACAGCTTGTCCTTCTTGATTGGCCCCTCAATGGTGCCGCCGAACTGATTCTGTTTCAGCTCCGGGCGCGGACTGCCAACCGTCTTGAAGAAGTAGAGGTTGGCGTTCAGATCGTCGTTGCGAATGAACTCGAACACCGAGCCGTGGAACTTGTCGGAACCGCTGCGGGTGACGAGAGCGACGTTGGCTCCACCGCTGCGGCCGCTGGTCACGTCGTAAAGGCCGGTCTGGACCTTGAACTCCTGGATGGCTTCGGGCGAGGGGATGACGACGCTGTTGGAAGCGAACGCGTTGTTCGAGGCGCTGTTGACGTGGATGTTTACAGCGTCGACGCCATCGATATAGAAGGCGTTGGAGCCGGTGCGGCCACCGTCGGCGGAGATGTTGGTGGTGCCGCGCCCCAGCGCCGTGGCGTCGTTCAGAGGAGCGCTGGTTCCGGGCGAAAGCGCCAGGATCTGAGTGAAGTTCCGAGTCGCAAGCGGAAGCTGCTTAATCGCCTGGCCGTTGATAGTACGGCCCAGCGTCTGATCGGCTGTTTGCAAAGCAGGAGCTTCGGCTGAGACATCGACGGATGTCTGCGAACCGGAGACTTGCATCGTCGCGTCGACGGCGATGCGCTCGGTCACATTCAGAGTCGCGTGAAGATCGGTGAGAGCGAAGCCCGCGCTAGTGAACTTGAGGTCGTAGTCACCGGGAGCGAGCGACGGAAACGCGTACTCGCCCGCGCTGTTGGTGGTGGCGGTGCGCTGAGTGCCCGTAGAGGTTTCGCGGATGACGACCTGCGTGCCGGGAACGACCGCGCCGCTGACATCCTTCACCGTGCCGGTGATGGTGCCGGTGGTCTGGGCGTGTAGTAGGGCGGGCATGAAGCAGAGAGAAAGCAAAATGCGAAAGACGAAACGGATGGGCGTCATGGCTTCAGGTACTCCCGGAGAAAGGCGTAGATCTCTTTGCGTGACTCGACGGCTAGCGGCGTGTCGATGCGGTTGAAGAAGTGTCCGCCTGGGGCGGCGGTATAGATCTTCTTGCGGTAGGTCTTGTGGGCGGCATCGAGCGCCGCGATCAGGTGCTCGATCTCGACGATGTGAACGGTCTCGTCGGTGGAATTTCCCTGCACCAGCAGGGGGCGGGAAAGCTGGGCGGCGTAGGTGATGGGCGAGCGCTTAAGGTAGACGTTGCGGGCGTCGAGATCCTGGTCGACGTCCTTGCCGATGCTGGCTGCCATCTCCGCACGGTAACTGGGGCTTGTATATCGCATGCGCTCGGTCAGATCGCTGACCGGCACCCCGGCGAAGGCGCAGGCGTAGGCTTCAGGATGCTGGAAGACGTTCATGAGCGCGATCATGCCGCCGTGGCTCCAGCCGACGAGGCCGACCCGCTGCGGGTCAAGAAAGCTGTAGCGTTGGAGCATCCACTCGCGGGCACCGAGGGCGTCATCGTTCTCGCGAGCGCCGTAGTCCATGGCGCGCTCGTAGGCGCGGCCGTAGCCGCTGGAGCCCCGGTACTCAGGCGAGATGACCGCGTAGCCCTGGTCCACCAGTTCGCGGATCGCGCTGCCGTTGTTGTCCGGGCCGCCAGTCAGGGTGCTGCCGTGCACACCGCCGTGCAGGAAGACGATCAGCGGATGTTTCTTCGAGCGATCGAGCGAACGGGGGATAAAGGTGTAGGCGTAAAGAAGCATGGGCTGCGGGCCCAGTGCCTCATCCACCTTGGCGTGCACATCCGGCAGGCCCGTGAAGACAACCTTCTGGACCTCGGCAATTGGATCGAACTCCTGTCGCCATGCGACATCGTCAATCGCTTTCGAGTTTTGGTCGAGCGCGTACTTGTCGGCCGGCACTGGAACGGTGACTTCGGCGACAGGCTTCTGAGCCGCCGTGGTCACCGCCGCTGCCAGGGCCAAGGCGCACAGGAGACTGTAAAGTCTGAGCGCCGGGGGCAGGCTTCTATGGCTTGCTTTCGTCGAAGTTTGCAACCTGGTCAAGCAGGACACCTCGGCCCCAGCCAACCATGAAGCGTCCGCGACCGCGGAAGGGTGGTTTGCTGAGCGCTAAGAATCCTATGTCAGCCGTTCGCACGACTGTCCTAAAGGAAGGCTTAAGAAAATGTAAACCCCTTGTCTACAGTTGTTTAGGAACCAAGTTGGAGCAATCATCAGGGGTTCAACGCGAGATCCTAGACTCACTCAAGCCAAGCGAGCTGCTGAGAACGCGAGGCTTGCAGTGTTTGCGTCAATGTTGAGATCTGGCCTGTGTTCAGCATTGAGCAGCAGTTCCCCCACTGTGGAAGCAAAAAACGCAGAGGACGCAGAGGGCGTAGGGGAAAGAAGAAACGCGCTACGTAGTTCGTAGCGCGCTTCGAGTCCGGATGACTCTTCAGGTTACAGTGATGAGTTCGAGTTGGCAGTGAGAGGCGCTCTGTCCGCTGGGCGCTAATTCTTTGGCTGCTTGTCTACGCCTTTGCCGGGATTGCTGGCGTTGACCAAGTCCGGCGTGGAGGCAGCGCGAAGTTCGACCTTCTGCGATTCAGTGTCGATGCGCTTGCTGCGCGTGAAGGGTGGAAGCGTGACGGACTTGCCGGTCTTGAGGGCTTCGAGGATGCCCTCGAGAACACGAACATCGGCGAAGCCTTCTTCTCCGTCGGGTTCAACTTCTGTGTCGTTGAGGATGCAGTCGGAAAAGTACTTGAGCTCGCCACCGAAGTGATCCGTGTTTTTGAAGCTGCCCTTGTCCTTCTTTTCGCCTACAGCGAGGGTCTGCTCCAGCGGCTTGCCGAACATGTAGCTGGGATCGAGCGTGAGGCTGCCCTTTGTCCCGATGGCGACGAACATGTTGTACGGGCCGCCGTTGTAGGAGCAGTTGAACTGCGCGAGCTTGTCGCCAGGAAAGCGCAGGGTGACGGCGACGGTGTCGTAGAAGTCCTGATCGAAGCCGGTGTCCGGGTGCTTGGTACCGGCGGCGGAGACGACTTCGGTGGGCTCGTCGCTGAAGATGTACCGCGCGGCATTGACGGGGTAGGGGCCCATGTCAAAGACGGGGCCGGCGAGTTCGCCGGAGTGGGCGCGATGATTGCCGGGGTCCAGCGGTTGCGCGAAGCTGGAGGCGAAGAGGTGGACTTCACCGATCTTGCCGGAGCGGACCTGCTCAATGGTGTCGAGGGTGGCTGGCTCGAAGTGAAGACGGTAGGCGACCATAAGCTTGGCCGCGGAAACGCGCTCAGCGGCGAGAATCTCCTGGCATTTTGCGGTGCTGACCTCGAGAGGCTTCTCGGTGAGGACGTGGATGCCAGCCTGCAGAGCGGGAACGATGAACTCCGCGTGACGCCAGTTGGGCGTTGCGAGATAGATGGCGTCGAAGGTACCGGAGGCGAGGGCATCGGAGAACTGCTCGTAGGTATAGGTGGCTTCTACGTCGTACTTCTCGCCGAGCTCCTTCGCCTTCTGCGGGTCGCTGGTAACGAGCGCGGTGATGACGGAGTTGCCGGTGTGATCAACGCCAGGCATCAGGTCTTCCTGCGCGATGTCGCCGAGGCCGACGATGGCATAGCGAACCTTGTTGTCGTTTGAGGCGAGGCCGAGTGCTTCCTTGAGTCCCATGGGTATTCTCCTGTGGAGTGATGATGTTGATGACAGGAGATTCCGTGCACTCTCCTCCAGCGGCTTACGGGAGTTTAGATGCGGGCCTCAATGGGAACCGTTGGTGGAAGCGAGGGCCTGAGCTGCTTGCGTGAGCTGAGCGAAAAGGGCTTGTGTGAAAGGTTGATGAGTGGACCAACTGATCCTGCCTTCTCGATCCACGAGCAGGACATACGCGGCGTCTTCCTGGTGAGTGTCGAACGCTGCGGCCTGCTTCCATTCGTCTTCGCGGTCGAAGAGTGGAAGGAAGTTGGGTTTGAGGACGTCGGGCACGGCTTTGCGGATGCGGCTCAGAGCAAAACCTCGAGCGAAGTGGGGAACCTCGGCGAGCATGGCCATGTCGTAGAAGGCGATGCCGGGTGCATGGGCAAACTGGGCGCGGGTAGGCTTTTCCCAGGCCGTGGTGGCGTCAGACGAGTGGCGGCCAAAGCCAACAATGAGAATGGTGGCGGCGGAAAGGTCGCGCGGCAGCGCGACGGTGTGGCCGTCAAGGGCGGTGGCTTGCGTGGCGGGGATGCTGGCGGCGCTCAGGGGAGAGGTGGAGAACAAGCAGAAAGCGAAGCAGAGAAAAGCAATCTGGATGATGTAGGCGCGGGTCATTGATCCCATGTCGTTTAGTGTCGGCAAGGCCGCTCCTTACGGCAAGGTGGGTCGCAGGTTCATGTTATTGAACCGAAGCGACCATCGGCGAGGGGTTGGCCGCACCAACATAGGCGACGTGCCAGATCGAGTTGGAGCCGTCGTCGGTGATGTAGAGGCTGCCATCATCGGCTACGGTGACGCCGACGGGACGTCCCCAGACTTGACCATCTTTGGTCACGAAGCCGGTCAGGAAGTCGTCGTATTCTCCGGTAGCGACGCCGTTCTTCATGGGCGCCATGATGACCTCATAGCCGGAGCGCATGGCGCGGTTCCATGAGCCGTGCTCGGCGGCAAAGATGGCGCCGCTATAGGCAATCGGGAAAGAGTTCGAAGGACCGGTTGCTGCTGCTGCGTGCACGATTCGTGTGCCGGCGTCGGGATAGAAAAGCATCTGCAGTGAGGCGAAGTGTGGGTTTACGAGGATGTCCGGCGTACGGACCTTGGACTTCAGTTCAGGATGTTTGCCGGGCAGGCGAGGGTCCTGCTTGCCTCCCATGTACCACCAGGGCCAGCCGAAGAAGCTGTCTTCCGGGACGCTGGTGATGTAGTCGGGAACGAGGTTGTCGCCGAGGCCGTCACGCTCATTAGTGGAGCACCACAGCGCGCCAGTGACCGGGTTGACAGCTTCGCCGACGCAGTTGCGTATGCCGGAAGCGTAAACCTTGAGGAACTTGCCTTCAGGTGTGTATTCGAGGATGTCGGCGCGGTGGAACTCGTTGGGGTGGATATCCGGATCGTCTACGTTTGAGCCAGAGCCGACGGAGATGAACATCTTGCTGCCATCCCTTGAGAAGACAACATCGCGGGTCCAGTGGCCTCCTCCTGTCAGCTGGGCAAACCCGGGCAGCGTGGGAACGATGGTTTGTGGAGGAGCCGAGGCTTTCATGTCGCCCGTGTGGTATGGAAAGCGAACGAGACTGGTGGTGTTGGCAACGTAAACCCACTGCGGATTTGCCGCAGGGTAGAAGGCGATGCCGAAGGGATGGTCGAGACCAGAGGCGAAGATCGAGCGCTGGGCTGCCGTGCCGTCAGCGGAAACGCCACGGTAAATGTCGATCTCGCCAGGATAGGAGGCTGCTACGAAGAGATCGCCGTTCGGCGCCGTGCGAATGAGGCGCGGCGAGGCCACCTTCTCGGCATAAAGCGTGACCTTGAAGCCTGCGGGAGCCTGAGGTATAACGCCGTCGGGACGAGGGACGACCTCCGGACGGTTGGTGGCCGAAGTGTCTTCCATGGGGCCAGGGAGATCAGAGAGGGTGAGCTTGTGGCGAGCGCCGGGAGTTTCTTTGGAGTAGTCCGTAAACGCGTTGCTGCCGGTAAGGAGCGGGCCCTGCTGGGCAAAGATCGCGGCGGCAAATAGACCGGTGAAAATTACCGGCAGGATTGTGCGGTGTGTCATGCGAACTCCGTGGCTGCAAAGGTCCGTGAAAGGCGTGGGCGAAGCTTACTTCTGTTTGGACGCTGGTGTTGTAGCCGGAGTCGCTTCGTGAACAGCAGGTGGTGCAGCTTCCGCTAATGGGGTAGCGGTAAGCCATTGCTTGAGAGGATCAAGTCCTACGGACGACGTGAGCAGGACGTGGCTGTCTTTAGCTTCTACAGTGGCCGAGGCCAAGGCCTCGCGCATAGCGGCGTCAGGGGAGTTGTTCGCGGTCTGGGAATCGGCGATGCCGCGAAGGATACCGAGAAGCGGCTGTAAGGCGTCGACGGTGTGTTGGGCGCTGAGGGAGTCGTGGGTGAACTCCTCGATGCGGAGCTGAACCGTGCCGTGATAGCGGATGCTGGCGACGAGATCGGCATCTTCCGGCAGGGGAAGTTCGAGTCCGAGCACACTGATGTGGCCGTTCTGGGAGAACGGTAGACCGATGTGGCCGATGCCCCACATGACGGAGAGAAGAGGAACTTCATGGTACCGGGTGGCCAGCAGGGACGAGCCCGAGGCCCCGAGGGCAGAGGCGCGGGAGCGGTCGAGCATGGAGTGAATCTGCTCGGCGGTTGGCATGTTGGAAGCCGCTACCGTGTCGTAACCGAGTTGGGCAATGCGAAGGGTTCGGCCCTCCACAGGAACACTGTAGATGGTGCGGCCAGCGTAGCTCTCGCGGGACTTTGCGAGGCCGTTAAGGTAGTGGTCGAGACGCGCATCGTCAAAGCGGCCGATGAAGACCTCGGAGTATCCGACGGCGCCGTTGGGACCAGAGGCATTCGGCATGCGGTGGAGCGCAACGGCGAAGGAGTCGATGTCGTGTTCGGGGTTGATGCCGGTGGCTTCGATGAAACGCTGAAAGTCGGGTGTTCGGTGGACAGGTGCGGCATCGAAATGAGTGAAGGTGCGGAAGGTCTTGAGATGAGCAAAAATGATGGCGTCGGCTTCAGGGAGCAGACGCGCGGCTTCCGGTGGCGACTTGGCGCGTAGGAAGACAGCGACGGCGATGGCGGCGATGATCGCCGCAACAACGAGCAACGAGGTGTAGCGGCGACGGAGGAGTTTACGCATGGCGGACGCCGCGATGCTGAGAGGGATCTATAGGTTTTCGAGGAGGGTTCATTCGCGAATGGAGAAGGTGAAGATTTTGCCGGCACTGGCTATGCCCTGTTGATTGGAAGAGCCCGGAGGCAGGACGCCGTATTCGCCCTTCTCGATGTCCTTGGGAATGGTGAAGGTATACATCTGCGGGCCGATTTTTTTCGGAGTGAAGACGATTTCGTTGCGCTGAGCCCCGGTTTGCGAGTGGAAGACACCACCGGTCTTCACGCGGAAGTCGCGGTCGTTCTTGTGCTCGTTAAAGCGGAGGAGGTCGTACTCCTCTGCCTGGGTGCCGACCGGGGCGTAGATGAGGATCTCGACGCCGGTCGGAAGCACGAGGGAAGACTTACCCTGGTAGACCCAGCCGTTGGTGTCTTCGCGAAGGATGCCATCGGTGAGGGCCGATTTGAGACGGTTGGAGCCGCGGAACTCGACCCGTTCGATTCGCAGCATTTGCCACTCGCCGTTCTTGTCCTTGTAGTAGACGCCGATCTCGTCGATGCCGGCTGCCAGCGGGGTGGGGCTGACGGAGTCGCGCAGGGCTTTGCCGGTGTGGGTGGTGAGGCCGGTGCCATGAGCCTGCATGGCGGCGATGACGCGGTCGGAGAGACCGGCTTGCTTCAGCGAGATGAGATCGTCAGGGGAGGTGGTGTAGCGCCCGGGCTGGAGTTCTACCGTTTGCACGAGAACATCGTCGGAGAGACCGGCGCCATGCATCCGGATGATGTCGTCATTGCCGATGAGGTGGACGCGGGCGACGTCCGGGCCGCCTATGGGGTTGGGCCCATCCTGCGTGGGAGCCGCCTGGGGGTGAATCGCGGAGGCGCTGAAAACGCTCAGCAGCAGGAAAAGAAAAACTCGCCATGAAGATAGACAGGACGAGCGTGTTCTCATGCGGGTGATGCTATCACCGAAGCTCATGCGAAGACAGACGTGTGGGCGGCAGATACGGGTTCAACCGCGGCGAATGACGGCGATGGCAAGGGCCTGCGCGGGGGCGCTGGGAGCGTAACGGCCGCTGTGATAAAGTTAGGGCATTGCCGCCGCGTTCTGGGTGGTGGTTTGTGCCGTTTGGGCTGGCGTAGCTCAGCTGGTAGAGCACCTGATTTGTAATCAGGCGGTCGGGGGTTCGAATCCCTTCGCCAGCTCCAGTTCCGACGCGCAGAAGATGTTGGTTGTATCTGCTTGTTCTTCCGCAGCGTCAACTCCTGACAATCTGTTGTGCGACAGCCGTTGAAACCGGCGCGTGTGCAGCGGAGCAGGTTGCGTTGAGGAGAAGCCGGCAGACAATGGGCACAGGTGGCCGAGTGGTTAATGGCAGCAGACTGTAAATCTGCCGCGCTTTGCGCTACGGAGGTTCGAATCCTCCCCTGTGCACCAGTTTTCAACCGTCCGTTGGAGGCGCTCGCATGACTCCGGCAGGTACAGGGCGGATGCTTGTGGCAATGGCAGTGCTGGCGGGAATGGCGCTGCTGGCGTGGCGAACAATGGAGCCTGGCAAGTACCAGCAACTGACCTGGTTACTGCTTGGTTTTTTCGCTTTCCGGGTACTGCTGGGGTGGATGCGCTCGCGTAGAATAAACAGCAGGACTTCGCCGGATGGCGAAAGCCGGTTGTGAAGTTTGAAGGCTGATGTAGCTCAGTGGTAGAGCACTCCCTTGGTAAGGGAGAGGTCATGGGTTCAAGCCCCATCATCAGCTCCAGTTTTCATTGCGTATGCCCAGTTGGCGGCAGCGTGTGATGCGGGAGTAACTCAGTGGTAGAGTCACAGCCTTCCAAGCTGTTGGTCGCGGGTTCGATTCCCGTCTCCCGCTCCAGATTCTTTGCCGTGTAGGCGTCCGGCGCGGAGCAAGCGCCCAAGGAGTTGCACCAGACGATGTACGAACAGGCCACGATCCCAGTCGCCGATCCACAGACGTTTTCCACCGTGCAGGGTGCGATTGACCAGTCCTTTTCCTCAGGAAAGGTTTCCGAGTTTCTGCGTTCGCTGGAGAAGAGCAAGTTGCGCATCCGGGATTTCGAAGATGTGCTGGCGGCGGGCAAGATGGGACAGGGAGCCGCGCAGGGCTACGGCAAGCTGGGCGACGGCGACCAGGGTATGATCCGCGAGCACTATCTTGCGTGCCTGGAGAAGGTTCCCACGGAGCTTCGCGACAAGTACTTCAAGATCTACGCTTATTACTGAGTCGGCAGGCGTCCTGACGGGACGGACTTCCGTTTTTTCCCGCTTTCAGAGATAATGATGTAGGCACGGCGTGGCCTGACCGCTGTCGCTTTCGCTACACAACTCAGGAT
This sequence comes from Granulicella sp., assembly GCA_965198545.1. Classification (GTDB taxonomy): domain Bacteria; phylum Acidobacteriota; class Terriglobia; order Terriglobales; family Acidobacteriaceae; genus Granulicella. The sequence goes on from CBDAPS010000001.1 coordinate 213,720, forward strand.
TTGGCAGCAGGGGCCATTAAGCCCTGCGTCGCGGCGTGTCGGGAGCAATCCTGCAAGCTGCTTGCCAGCCGAGGTGGCTGGCCATACGAGGAGAACATCATGCGCGAAATCATCACCCTGCAGTGCCCGGTTTGCAAGAACCGGAACTACTCGACCACCAAGAACAAGAAGACGACCACTGGCCGCCTTGAGTTCTCCAAGTTCTGCAACACGTGCCGCAAGCACACGGATCACAAGGAAACGAAGTAAGGACTAGCCGTCCAGGCGGAGTCGCTTCGCGCGCTTGCCCGGGACGCTGGTGGCGGTGAACAACCGCCCTCCCACAGGGGAGTAAGCTCAACGGTTAAACTGTCGGTCTCCAAAACCGAACTTCTCGGTTCGAATCCGAGCTCCCCTGCCAAATCTTGAAAGAGTGCGAACGCCGAAGGCTGACGAAAACCGTCCAGAACTTCGGTTGGTGTGAAAAAGGCTTGCCATGGCAGATACAGCAGTAGTGGAAACGAACGAACACGGCACCGGAATCCAGCGGACGACCGCAGGGCCTGAGCGCCTGATGCTGTTCCTGAAGGATGTCCGTCAGGAAATGCGCAAAGTGGTGACGCCGACGCGCACCGAGGTGCAGACCAACACGATCGTGGTGGTTGTTACGGTATTCGTGTTTGCCGCGTACTTCGCGCTGATCGACCTTTTTCTTGGCAGCACGCTGGACAAGTTTTTTGTACATCTGACCAAGCACTAATCGCACCGGAACGACGGAAAGCACAGAGCACATATGGCTGACGAGATCATGCAGGACGAAGCGACGCTGGATACCGCCGATGCGGTGAACGAGACCGAGGCGTTTGACGCCGGAACGGTGGACGCGGAAGCTGCTCCGCCTGAGGCCGAGGCTCCGCACAACAACTTCAAGTGGTACATCATTCACGCGTACTCAGGCTTTGAGCGCAAGGTGAAGGAGTCGCTGCAGTCGCGCGTCTCGGCCTACCATCTTGAAGACAAGGTCGGTCGTATCGAGATTCCGACCGAGCCGACAACTGAGCTGCGCAACGGCAAGAAGTACACGATCGACCGGGTGTTCCTCCCTGGCTACGTATTCGTCGAGATGGCGCTCGACAATGACCTGTGGCACGTGGTGAAGAACACCCCGCGCGTTACGGGCTTTCTGCAGACCGGCGATCAGCCGAACGCACTGAGCGAGCAGGAAGTGAACGCCATGCTCAACCGCAGCGACGTTACCAAGGAAAAGCCCAAGCTCAAGCTGAAATTCGCCAAGGGCGAGCAGGTTCGCATCACCGAAGGGCCGTTTGCCAACTTCAACGGCGCCGTGGACGACGTGAACGAAGACAAGCAGACACTGAAGGTGATGGTGTCGATCTTCGGCCGGCCAACGCCGACCGAAGTGAGCTTCGGCAGCGTGGAGAAGTCCGAGGAGTAACCATCTGCGCTTGTGCAGGCAGCACCATGTTTTCGCGAGGGAACAGCCCGGGCGCTTCACCGGACCTTCTAGCCCTTGCAATGTAGTAGAGCAGTACAAATTTCGCGGACACAGGTCCGCCGTATTGAAGGGTTAGAACAATGGCACCGAAGAAAATCAATGGGTACGTGAAACTCCAGATTCCGGCCGGCAAGGCAACTCCCGCGCCGCCGATCGGCCCCGCGCTTGGTCAGGCGCAGGTCAACATCATGGAGTTCTGCAAGCAGTTCAACGACCGCACCAAGGGCCCGGACATGGCCGGCTATACGATTCCGGTGGTTATCACCGTGTTCGCGGACCGCACGTTCTCCTTCATCACCAAGACCCCTCCTGCTCCGGATCTTCTGATGAAGGCGGCCGGCGTGCAAAAGGGCTCTGGCACTCCAAACAAGGACAAGGTTGGCAAGGTGACCGAGAAGCAGATCATGGACATCGCCAAGATGAAGATGCCGGACATGAACGCAGCGTCGATCGAGTCGGCGGCGAAGACCATCCGCGGCACGGCTCGCTCGATGGGTATCGAAGTCGTCGCTTAAGCCCGCCGCAAGTGCATTTCGAACGGAGCGTCTTCGGGCGCTCCGTTTCGCGTTCCTCCTACTCGCGGAGTTCGATGCGCTTGGGTAGGAGACGTTCGGGCAGTGCCGGTGGAACTTCCTCCACGGCGAAGCTGCCGGAATAGCCAAAGAGCGGACCCCAGCGGCGGTTCGTCACGTTCACGTCGATGGTGAAGAGTCCCGTGGTGTCATCGAATGCTTCGCAAACATCGGCCACGCCAGAAAAGAGCATGGGAAAGCGGAAGGCGATAGGACCTTCATAGAAACGCTGCCCAGTAGAGCGCAGGCGCAGACCGCCGTTTTCAGCCGCCGAAACTTCTATGTCCACCGCAAGATGCTGATGGTTGCCGAGGTAATCGACGATGCAGCCACGCTGCTCGCTCCAAATCATGTAGGCATCGAAGCGGCGCTCTCGTTGTGTTCTGAAGGTGCGTACCCAAGTGACTGTTTCGCGGCCGTGCGGGTCCTTATAAGCGTAGTTCTCGATGGTGAAGGGCACGTCGTTGCCTTGCTCCGGGAACATGATGGCGCGCCAGGTGCCGATGTGCAGGAAAGGCAGCGTGTACGCTGCACCGTGCCACAGCCTATGCATGGTGCCGCGACCGAGGAAGGCTCGCGGGGATGCGCTGGTGAGCGAGAAGCGTCGCTGAATCTGCGGATGCAGCTTGCGGAACTCGGAGCCGAGCGCGCGTTGATAGATCGACTGGGTAGGCTCCATCAGAGTGTCTCCTTCGCGGCAGAACGTGCGGGCCGCCGGCGCAAGCAACGAGCGGCGAAAGCGGTGTCGGGCTGCGACCAGTAGCCAGTGGCGCAGAGTAGGGCAACGCTGAGATTGAGCGTTAACGGATTGAACGCGTGGGTCAGGTACACAGGCGCGCTAAGAGAAACAGCGGCGAGGGCCAGGACCATCAGTACGGCGGTAAGAATAAAGTATCCTCGCCAACGCCAGAGGGCGAGGCCTAAAAGCGCCAGGGAGATTTCGGCTGCGCCGGCGAGCGGCAGCCAAGCGGCGGAGAGATGCTGGGCGGCGAGGAGGGCGAGTTCGTCGTGGTCATAGAAAAGCAGTTTGGGGACAGCGCCGTGATAGGCCCAAATGGCTATGATCCCAAGGCGCGAGACGCTGTAGACGAGCGTAGCGCGGAGAGTGGTAGTTGGAGGTGTGCCCCGCTCGGCCCAGAGGCGCAGACGATCAAAGCTCCAGGCGGTGGCCCAGCCAATCGCCGGACGAAAGGCGATGTCCAGAAAGCGGCCGAGAGCACCCCAGCGCACTTCGTAGTCGTACCAGGTGAAGAAGCGAACCTTCGAGCTGGCCGCGCCGGTAAGGTTGTGATACTTCCAATAGCCTCGACCTTCCTGAATCACGGAAAGGGGCGAGTCTGACCAGAAGCGCAGGGCGGAGGTGCGTTCGGTAGCGCTTTCGGCGCTACCGGAAGATTCACCTTTGCCGGCGATGGCCAGGCCGAAGCCGAAATGGGTGGTGTAGAGGAACTGTTGCGGCTCGCCCTCGGCGCGAGGCAGGTACGTGATGGTGGAAAAACGCAGATCCCACTGTTCGTGGAGGTCCGGCTGCTGCGTCAACTCCCACACGCGCTCGAGTGGCGCGGCGATGCTTGTTTCGACGTATATGCCGAAGCCGGGCACGTTAGCCAAGAACCTGCAGCTTACGGGCAGTGGTGACCAGCACGTCCAGTGCGCGGTCGATCATCTCGCGGGTGTGTTCGCTCGTCATGATGCAGCGGATGCGGGCTTTGCCTTCAGGAACAGTAGGAAAGGCGATGCCGGTGGCCATGATGCCCTGGTCGAATAGAGCGCGGCTGAAGTCCATCGTTTTGCGGCCGTCGCCGAGGATAATGGGGGTGATCGGCGTCTCGCTTTTCGGCGTGTTCTGGCCGCCGATGTTGAAGCCGGCATCCGCGAGCTGCTGCTGGAAGTAGCGTGTGTTGGACCAGAGGCGTTCGATGCGCTCGGGCTCTTCCTGCAGGAGGTCGAAGGCAGCGATGCAGCTTGCGGTGACGGACGGCGGATGCGAAGTGGAGAAAAGGAATGGCCTTGCGCGGTGGTAGAGGTAGTCAATGAGATCACGCGAGCCGCAGACATAACCGCCGAGCGCGCCGATTGCTTTGCTGAGCGTGCCAACCTGAACGTCGACACGGTCTGTGCAGTGGAAGTGATCGACGGACCCCCGGCCGTTACGGCCGAGAACGCCAGAGGCGTGCGCGTCATCGACCATCATGATGGCCCCGTACTTCTCGCAGAGATCGCATAGTTCAGCAACGGGGCCGATATCACCATCCATGGAAAAGACACCGTCGGTGATGACGAGCTTGCGGCCAGGCTCATTCTCCACCTCCCTCAGCAGTTCTTCGGCGTGAGCGACATCCTTATGGCGGAAGACCTTGATCTTCGCGCGGCTAAGACGGGCGCCATCGATGATGCTGGCATGGTTGAGCTCGTCGGAGAGAATGAAGTCTTCCTTGCCGAGGATGCTGGATACTGTGCCGGCGTTGGCGGTGAAGCCGGACTGGAAGACGACGCAGGCTTCCACTCCTTTAAATGCGGCGATCTTTTCCTCGAGCTCCATGTGAATGCGCATGGTGCCGGCGATGGTGCGCACGGCGCCTGAGCCGACGCCATAGGTCTTCGTGGCTTCGATAGCGGCTTCACGAAGGCGTGGATGATTGCAGAGGCCGAGATAGTTGTTGGAAGCGAGGTTGATGACTTCACGGCCGTCGTAGCGACAAACTGGACCCTGCTCGCTTTCAAGCTCGCGCAGGCGAAAGTATGTGCCGCGGGCTCTCAGGTCGTCAAGCTGGGCGGTCAGGTGGGCGAGTTGTGGCCGGGCGGTTGCTGATGCGACAGTGCTCATGTACTCCCGATGGTAAATCTTTGGTCACGTCAGGGCAGCGATGCGTGCCAATGGCCGCATCACACGCTTTGTAACCGATGCTGTTAGGCCCTTACTTCCTGATCGCGCGGCGCATTTTTGCGTGGCGAGGAGAACCGATGACACGACAAGTTGAAATAGAACGAAGCGCTGCGTGGAAGCTGTTTGTAAAATCGATGGCGGCTTCTGCGTTACTGAGTGTGGCGCTGCTTAGCGGATGCAAGAGCGATGAAGAAAAGGCTCTTGACCAGGCAAAGGCGCAGGCTGCTTCTTCAAACGCAGCGCAGCAGGTGCAGTATGTGGACGGCAACGGTGACACCGTGACCACGGTGGTGCAGCCGCCCATGGCGGGGCAGCCGCAGCAGATCAGCACGACGACAGCACCTCCGCCTCCAGGACCTCCGCCGCACAAGACCAAACCGGTAGTAAGCCCTTACGGAGTCGCCGCAGCCGGGCCGGTGCAGTCCTCAGCGACCCTGGCTCAGGCCTCGAGCGGGCCTTTGCCCCCAGATAACAGCGGCAACGCTGCCACGAGTGCGAACACGCCTCCTCCGGCAGGGCAGCCAGCGGGGCCACCTCCTTCGATGAGCCTGACGGTTGCTGCTGGGACGGAACTCGCGATTCGCATGAACCAGACCATTAACGTGAAGCACGCGGTCGCTGGCGAGCATTTCAGTGGTGTCGTGGCTGAGCCAGTGATTCGTGATGGGATTGCCGTGATTCCTCGTGGTACGCCGGTCTCAGGCCGCATTGACGAGGCTCATCGGCGTGGGCACTTTAAAGGGGCTTCGGTACTTGAGTTAAGGCTGACGGCGATGACGCTTAACGGCAATGAATATGCGCTGGATACCCACGATTCTGTGCGCACAAAGCGCGGTAAAGGTCGGCGTTCTGCGGGCTTTATCGGTGGCATGACCGGCGCGGGAATGCTGATCGGAGGCATCGCTACCGGTGGTGTCGGGTTGGCGATTGGCGCAGCTGCCGGTGCGGGCACAGGAACTCTGCTCGCAGGAGCTACGGGGAACCGGGACATCGTGATCCCTGCGGAGTCGGTGGTGCATTTCCGTTTGGCGGACCAGCTGGTTGTGCAGGATCCTTAGAAGCAGTGAAGAGTGAATAAGAGCAGAAGGCCCGCCAATGGCGGGCCTTCTGCTTTGAAGGGATGCGGCTTCAATTAGCGCTTGACCTGGAGGAGAATCTTGCTGGCCTCGCCGGATTCAAGTAGATGCATGGCTTTGTCGAAGTCAGCCAGCGGGAGCCGGTGAGTGATGACTGGAGAAAGGTCCAGCTTGCGGTCACGGAGGAGCGATTCGGACTGCACCCAGGTCTCATACATCTTTCGGCCGTTAATACCGTGGACCGTAGCCCCCTTGAAGATCACTGCGTCGGCCAGGTCGAGCTCGACTGCGTGAGAGGGGATGCCGAGCAGTGACGCCCGGCCACCCATGCGCAAAATGCGGAAGCCTTGCTGGATGGCAGATGGGTGTCCGGACATTTCCAGAAGCACATCGACGCCGTTGTTACCCGTGTGTTCCTTGATGCGGGCTTCAACGTCCTCGTTCAGAGGATCGAGAAGAATATCGGCTCCCATGCGGCGGCCGAGTTCGCGGCGGCCGGCATTCGGTTCGACCGCGAAGACCTTGGCGGCGCCGCAGGCTTTTGCTACCGCGATAGAAAACAGGCCGATAGGACCACAGCCAGTGACCGCGACAGTTTGCGCGGCAATGGGCCCGGAGAGCGCCGTGTGAACGGCGTTGCCGAAGGGATCATAGAGCGAGCCGAAGTCGCGCGGGATAGAGGGATCAAGCCGCCAGATGTTGCTGGCAGGGATGCGAACGTAATCCGCGAAGGCTCCATCGGCGTCCACGCCAAGGATTTTGACGAACTGGCAAACATGCGCCTGGCCGCTGCGGCATTGCAGGCAGTGGCCGCAAGCGACATGCATTTCCGCCGAGACGAAGTCGCCGACCTTCACGTCTCTGACAGCGTCGCCAATGGCTGCGACCACTCCGCAAAACTCGTGGCCGGGGATGTACGGCGGCTTGATGCGCTTCTGTGCCCACTCGTCCCACCGGAAAATGTGAAGATCAGTGCCGCAGACGGAAGCCGTCTCCACTGCTACCAGCACGTCGGTGGGACCCAGGGTGGGGACGGGAACTTCACGCATCTCCATGCCCGGCGCGGGGGAAGCTTTGAGCAAGGCATGCATCGTTTTCGGCAGAGACATCAGGGCACTCGACTTCGTTCAGCAGATGCGGAGCGCTGAAAGAGCGCACCAAGTCCATCTTACTCGGCTGGACTGCCAAGCATTTATGCGGTGAACGTATACTGCGGCCATGCGTTCTTTGTCTCTAGCTCGCCTAGCCATTCGCGCTTCTGTTATTGCCACCTTGATCAGCACGCTTGCCGTGGAGCCGGTATGGGGCTGGGGCCGCGATGGGCACTTGATGATCAACGAACTGGCGGCACGGGCTTTGCCGGATGATGTGCCGTCGTTTCTGCGCAATCCGAATGGGCGCGATGTGATGGAGTGGATGGGCCCGGAACCGGACCGGTGGAAGGGCAAGGAAGAGGCGGAGTTAAACGCCACGCAGTCTCCGGATCATTTCATGGATGAGGAGTGGGCTGATCTCGCTGGGACGCCGTGCACTGCTGAGACTTCAGGATGCAGCGCGACGGGAACCATGCTGCCCAAACGGCGCTATGACTTCGTTCGTGCCTTGGCGGCGGCGAAGGCGAAGCATCCTGAGCTGGCTGCGCAGCTTGAGCCGGACAAGGTGGGCATGCAGCCGTGGCAGGTAGAAGAAGTCTGGCAGCGGCTCAAGACGGACATGCGGGAGTATCGCAAGGCTATGCTTGCGAAGCAGGATACGGCGCCGGTTCAGGTGGCGATCCTGTTCGATGCCGGGTGGCTGGGGCACTATGTGGCGGATGGGTCGCAGCCGCTGCATGTCACGATCCAGTACAACGGCTGGCAGGCGGGGACTCCGAATCCTAGGGGGTTTACGACGGAGCACAAGATTCATGCGCAGTTTGAGTCGACGTACGTGACGGCTAACATCAAGCGTGAGGATGTGGCGGCGCTGGTGATGGCGTCGAAGCCGAAGCAGATCGACGATGAGTGGACGCAGTACCTGGACTACATTCACCACTCGAACTCGCTGGTGGAGAAGGTCTACGAGTTGGAGAAGGCTGGTGGTTTCACCGGTGCCGGGACTCCGGAAGCGCAGTCGTTTACGCAGGAGCGGCTGGCTGCTGGTGCGATCGAACTGCGGGATCTCATCTACTCGGCGTGGGTGCACTCGGCCGATCCGGTGGAAGAGTACAAGGGGCCTCAGTAGACTCGCGCCCCCCCCCCCCCGGTATTTTGCCGCTAAGTTCTCTTCTTTCTTGCAGTTGCACCTAAGCGTGGCGCAAAATATTCAAAACAAAGCGTTTATCCGCAAAGTATTGAAAAGATAGGGTTTGTACGTTTCGGCGCCGTCTTTGAATCGTCTACAAGCGCTCGAGTTCCTTCTTCATTGTAAGAAACGAGCGGAATAACTGTGCAAGATTTTCAAGTTAGTTAAACGGTCTGGAATGTTCGGTTTGTGATCGCAGACGGCTGCGCTGGGTCTTGACAGAGCCATGAAGAGCCGAGCGCATGGCGTTCGCCGCATTGGCAGGGGGAGATGGTCGTTCACGCAACAGCGCTCAGGCGACAGACAGCGGCTTGCTGTTGAGGCGGACGAACATTTGTCTCAGCATTGGGCAGAGAAGCGAGTAGAGCAGCGGGGCGGCGACAGCAGAGAAGGCGGCCCAGACGACGAGGGCGTGCCACTCCCAGCACCAGAGTTGGCGGGTTGTGTCCCACGGGTGGTGCCTGACGCCTTCTGCTATGGCCTTCAGGGATAGCGGAAGGCCGGGTGTGTGGAAGAGCCGGTCGCCGAGCCGGATGAAGACGGGAAAGAGAAGAAGCTCAAGCGGATAGACCAGATGGTTGCCGATTTGCGAGGCGACGAGGTTGAGGCGGAGCACCGAGGCGACGGCCAAGGCCAGTAGCGTGGTGGAGCCCAGCAGCGGATTCACGCCGACGACCAGGCCGGCCGCGATCGACCATGCCAGTTTTTCAGGGGTTGCTCCTTGATTCAGCAGTTGGAGCAGCGGGTCGTAGAGGGTTCGTCGGAAGAAAGCGAGCACTGACCCGGTTAGATGGCGATGTGGCGCCTGGGTTTGCAGTAACGGAGAAGGCGAAGAGAAGACGAATATTTCTATTGACAGGCGACCCTGCCGGGCCTAGTCTCGGTTTAGCGGAGGCGAAGATATGGCGAACAAGGCGAATGGAGCAATATCAGCTCAACTCTTCCAGATTCTTCCGAGTGCGCCGGTAGGGATGGCGCGACTCGCTGCAGATTCCAGTCACGCCGAGGAAGGGCATTTGATCCAGTTCAAGTCGATGCAGGCGAAGTCGATTCTGAACAGCACGACCTCGAAGCGGATGGGTTGGTCGGCGTATAGCGTGAATCCTTACCGTGGGTGCGAGTTCGGGTGCAAGTACTGCTACGCCCGCTACACGCACCAGTTTCTGGAGCCGGGGCCGGTGGCCGAGGTGCCGAAGGGCAGCTATGAGGGGGCTGAGCAGCCGTGGGCGCGGGCATTTGAGCACGTGATTTACGCGAAGGAAAATGCCGCCTGGCTGATGGAGCAGGAGCTATGGAAGATCGACCGGAGCCGAGAGATCGCGATCGGGACGGCGACCGATCCTTACCAGCCGATTGAGCGGCGGCTGGGGGTAACGCGGAGTCTGCTCGAGGTGCTGGCAAAGCAGGAGGGGCTGCGGATCGGAATCGTGACGAAGAGCACGCTGGTCACGCGTGACATCGACCTGCTGCAGCGGATCAGTGAGCGGAACCGGCTGGTGGTCCACATCACCATCACGACGACCGATGAGGTGCTAGCGCGGAAGCTGGAGCCTCGCGCGCCAAGACCGGACCTAAGATTCGGGGCGGTGCAGAAGTTGCGCCAAGCTGGAATCGTGACCGGGGTGCTGCAGTCGCCGCTGCTGCCGTGGATCAACGACAGCGAGGGATGGATTCGGACGGTGGCACGGCGGGCCAAAGCGGTGGATGCGAGCTTCCTGGGGGCGCATCCGCTGTTTCTGAAGTCGTGCTCACGGCCAACCTATCTGAACTTCATCCGCGAGCACTTTCCGCAGTTGCTGAAGAGCTATGAGTCGCGGTTTGCGCGAGCGGACTTCGTGGAGCCGGAGTACCGGCGGATGCTGGCGGCGCGGGTGAAGAAGATTTGCGAGGAGTTCGAGTTGACGGAGCGAGCTAATGATGCGTTGCTGACGCGGGATGCGGGCGAGGGGCTGGGCGCGGTTCCAGGAATGGCGGAGCGGTACTCCTCGCAGGAGCGCTATCAGCGAGGACCAAGCGATATGAATGTGCCTCGCATGCGGCCGCGGAGTGTGAGACCGATGGCTGCTCAGCAGTTGCTGTTTGCGTAGGGAGATGTGGGCTGATGGACGGACAACGGCCATGAATGAGGTTCACAGACCTAGTTTCGGCGAACTGCAGTTCGAGATCAGGAAGCATTGGGCAACTCGCTTTCACTATGATTTGCGACTGCAATGGAAACGAGTCTTGCTCGACTGGGCGATGCCTTACGGTCTGAGCTGCCGTGTGGGGCAAGCTTTTGAAGCCTTTGAGATGGGAGATCATCGCGCGAAGGATATTTTGTTCGAGGGCATCCAGCCGACCGGCACGGTGATGATTTGGGATCGTGGAAGCTGGAAACCTCATCGCGACGAAAGCGCCGCATTGATCAGCCTCAAGAGGGGCTATTTGGAGTTCAGCCTGCACGGTGAAAGAGTGCATGGGTGCTACACATTGACAAGGAGGAGCGCTGCGACGAGGACCAGACCCGCTACATGGAATCTTTTGAAAGTCTCCGATCTATCTGCTGAGAACCCCGCCTATGAGGACGCTTTGGAAAGGTGGCCGAACAGTGTCTTAAGGGGAGGAAGAAATAAAGAGCAAATCGAAAGCGATTGGCTCGGAGGCAGGCCTAAACAACCAAGCCTGTTCGATGCGGCTGCGGTACCTGCCATGCCGAGCGATATGAGGGGCGCTGACGATGCGACCGTGAAATATGCGGTCGTGGCGACTCAGCAGTTGTTGTTTGCTTAGGGTCGATGAAATGAAAGCGGAGACTAACGGTAACTGCTTCCGATAAGCCGACTTCGCAAGACCGATCCAGTGACGCCCTCATTGTGCCTTCGGTTCTGCAAGGATGCTCAGGAGAATGCTCTGTGAGCGGCGTTGCCCGTAGCCGTGGCCGTACGCGCTGGAGGTAATCGCAACAACAAGGTGCCGGGAAGGCACCACATAGGTCTTGTTTCCGCCATTGCCTGATGCGAAGTGAACGGGTGTGGTGCCCGTGCTACTCGGTTCGGCTTTGTAGTACCACATGAACCCGTAGAAGTCTGCATACGGATCGCTGCTGGAGATGGACACCCGCTCTTCCCAACTCTGCTCGATCCAGCTGCTTGCAAGCACCCTCTTCTGCTGAACAACTCCCCCATCCAAATACATCTGTCCGATAGCGGCGAGGTCCCGCGTCCGAATCGAGAGGTTGCCCTGGCCTTTCGTCAGGCCGCCCGCAGCCTTCGCCCATGTGAACCGCTCGATTCTAAGCGGGTCGAAAAGGTATTTCTGAGCGAAAGCGTCAAGCGGCATCCTGGCTGCGTTCGCGACGATAACGCCGGTGAGGAATGCATTCAGTGAGCAGTAGACGTAGGTGTGCCCGGGCTCCTCTTTCACAGGAACGGCATAGGCAGCTTGAAGCCAGTCAGCGGACCTATCAAGATTGTCTTCGTTTCCCGGCGACAGCGGATCGTCGTCGTTGGCAGCCAAGCCGGACCGCATCGTAAGGAGGTCACGAATGGTGATCTTCTGCTTTCCGTCGTGTGGCAGACCCGGCAGGTAGCGCACTATGGAATCGTTCACACTGTGTACAAGCCCCTGCTGAATCGCAATCCCCATGAGCGTTGCAGTGATGCTCTTTGTCGCTGAGCGTATGTCATGCAGGCTCTCAGCGCTGTCACCGTTGAAGTAGCTTTCGCTCACGCGCTGTCCATTACAGAGAACAACAATGCCTTTGAGATCAGCATGTTCATCACTGCGCAACTGCTCATAGAGAGCCTGAAGAGCAGTCGCTCGTAGACCGCAATCAAGATCTTTCGATTGGCCGGACATTTTTGAGGGCGCACACGTGTAGAGGAGCCCGACCAGAACGACCATAGACTGCTGAAGATTCCTGAAAAAGCGCATAGCCCCTTATAAGGCTTGTCTCCGCAAGCCGCCAGGAAAAGTAGGTAACGACAAACACGGTTTTCGGAAGCAATCTTAAGAGACTGTCGCGCTTTTCCTGCCCATCGAAACTTAAGCAGACAAAAGAACCAGATTCCGGTGTTCGCGTGGGCTGTGGTGGCCTCTCATTTGAGGGAAGTCGTATTGCAGACTTGACCGTCCGAGTGGGGTTTCGCGGCGGCACGGAAGGCAATTCAGTCAGTCCGCCTTCGGCTTCCTTCCTTCGGCAGAGCGGAAGACAGGCAAAAGCAAAAACATGGTTAGGGCGGGCGCTCACCCAAGCCTTGCGGCCTTGGCTGTCACGAGCCGGGCCTTTGGCCCTGTTGTCGTGGCGTGATAGCGGGGGCCGTTCCCGTTGAAATTGAAAGCCGAAGGGGCATCGCCGTCAGCGCCGATTCGCTTCGGGATGGCAACCAGGGATCAGTGGTCTGACGAGTGTTGGTATGCGCCGGACGATAGCGGCAGTGCTGGCAACACTACAGAGATCCTTCGCTACGCTCAGGGGGGACTGCCCTCTAGACTTGGGGCTAAACGAGAGAAGAATCGCTTAGATCTTCTGGACGCGGTGGACGTCGCGGACGCCGGGGACCTTGCGGAGGTTTAGCTGGAGCTTGGTGAGGTGGCGGATGTCGGCGGTTTCGACGACGAAGTCTACGTTGATCACGCCGTCGTCGCTGGGGTGGGTTTCGACGGACTTAATGTTGGTGCCGTCGTCGGAGATGATCGCGGTGAACTCTTTGAGGAGGCCGGAGCGGTCGTCGCAGACGATGGTGAGTTTGACGGGGTAGGTGGTGGGCTTGGGGCCGGACTGGCCGAGTTGGCCGGATTTGGTGACGTCGGGCTTGGCGGCTTCTGACCACTCGACTTCGATGCGGCGGTCGGCCTCGTAGAGGAGGTTCTGGACGTTGGAGCAGGAGCGGGCGTGGACGGCGACTCCTTTGCCACGCGTGACGTAGCCGATGATCTCTTCGCCGCGGATCGGGTTGCAACAGCGGGCGCGGTAGACGAGGAGGTCGTCCTGGCCTTCGACCTGAAGGGAGTCGGAACCGCGGCCGAAGAAGACGCGCTTGACCGCGTCCGACATGTGCGAGATGGCGTTGCCGACGGCTGTGGGCTCGGTTTCGTTCTCGTGCTGAGTGGTGGTGCCGGGTTCGAGCTTGTTGAGCACCTGGCGCGTGGAGTACTTGCCGAAGCCGATGCCGGCGAGGAGGTCTTCTTCGCTGCCCAGGCCGTACTCGACGGCGATGCGGTCGAAGTCTACGGTGCCGAACTTCGAGAGGGCTAGCTTGTACTTGCGGGCTTCGCGCTCGAGGAGCTTCTTACCGATTTCGACGGCGCGCGCTCGCTGGTTTTCGTTGAGCCAATGCTTGATCTTGTTGCGGGCGCGGGAGCTCTTGGTGAAGCTGAGCCAGTCGCGCGAGGGCGAGTGGCCGGCCTGGGTGTTGATCTCTACGATGTCGCCGTTGCGGAGCTTGTGGCGGAGCGGAACGATGCGGCCGTTGACCTTGGCGCCGATGGTGCTGTGGCCGACGTCGGTGTGGATGGCGTAGGCAAAGTCGACGGGGGTCGCTTCCTTGGGCAGGACGATGACCTTGCCCTTGGGGGTGAAGGTGTAGACCTCCTGCGGGTACAGGTCCATGCGGAGCGTGGACATGAACTCGTTGGGGTCCGACATTTCGCGCTGCCACTCGAGCATCTGGCGGACCCAGGCGAGGCGCTGCTCTTCGGCGGAGGAGACGGAGTCAGTGGCCTTGTACTTCCAGTGCGCGGCGATGCCTTCTTCGGCGATCTCGTGCATGGCCTCGGTGCGGATCTGGACTTCGAACTGGTGCGCGCCTTCGGCGATGAGTGTGGTGTGGAGCGACTGGTAGCGATTGGGCCGCGGCATCGCGATGAAGTCTTTGAAGCGGCCGGGGACAGGGCGCCAGGTGGCGTGGAGCAGGCCGAGCGCGGCGTAGCACTCGATCTCGGTCTGGGTGATGACGCGGATGGCGAAGAGGTCGTAGACCTGGTCCACGGGAACATTGTGGGCGTTGAGCTTTTGCTGGATGGAGTAGAGGCGCTTGATGCGCGACTGCACGCGGGCGTTGATGTTGGCGGCACGGAGCTTGTCTTCGAGCGTGCTGACAATGCGCTTCAGGAAGGCTTCGCCTTCGGTGCGAAGGGAGTCGACCTCGTCGGTGAGCTTGCCGTAGGTGAGGGGATCGGTGTAGCGGAAGGCAAGGTCTTCGAGCTCGCCGCGGAGCTTGCCCATGCCGAGGCGGTGGGCGAGCGGGGCGTAGACGTCGAGGGTTTCGCGGGCGATGCGCTCCTGCTTTTCGCGCTTGAGGTGCTCGAGGGTGCGCATGTTGTGGAGGCGGTCGGCGAGCTTGATGATGACGACGCGGACGTCGGTGACCATGGCGAGGAGCATCTTGCGGATGTTTTCGGCCTGGTGGTCTTCACGGTTGGCGAACTTGATCTTGTCGAGCTTGGTGACGCCATCGACGATATGGGCAACCTGCTGGCCGAAGCGGCGGGCGATCTCGTCGGTGCTGACGTCGGTGTCTTCAACGGCGTCATGCAGGAGACCGGCGGCGATGGCGGTGGCGTCCATGCGGAGTTCGGCGAGGACCTGCGCGACTTCGAGCGGGTGGATGACGTAGGGCTCACCGGAAGCGCGCTTCTGGTTGCGGTGCTGCTCGAGGCAGAAGGCCCAGCTTCGGCGGATGAGGTTGAGGTCGTCGGAGGGACGGTTAGCGCGAACTTCGGCGAGCATGTGCTCGAAGCGGAGGTCGAGTTCGGGGTCGCCGGACTCGGGATTGGGGGTGGGCTGTGTGGCTGGCGCGGCGGGGGCTGCGAAGGCTCCGGAGGGCTCGTCGATAGAGGGCGTGGACGCCGGGTCTGCGAGCGCGAGGGGCGAAGCTGTAGGGCGATCGTCAGGCGACTGGGCGAGGCTGGGGAGCGCGGCTTCGAGCTCCATCCCTGTGTCGGTCGGAGAGAGCAGGGGCACGGGCTGTACTGGAGGCCCCTGGACTTCAGGCCGCACACTCGCCATAGTTCATTATAGCGGCGCGGTATGAACCTTTCACCGGCCAGCGGGATGTTGGGCGCGGTGTTGAGGGGAATGATCGCGTAGTCTGTTGCCGATGCGTTTCTGGTTTGTGCATTCGGATGAAGTGAGCCTGCGGGAGCAGATCTGCACGCAGGTAACGCTGGGAATTGCCAGCGGCGAACTGAGGCCGGGCGAGCGGCTGCCGAGCACGCGGGAGCTGGCTCGGCGGTTTGGGCTGCACCCAAACACGGTGAGTGCGGCCTACAGCCAGCTTCAACAGGAAGGGCAACTGGAGCGGCGGCATGGCTCGGGCGTGTACGTGGCGGGTACCCCGGCGTTCGATGCGGGAGGGCCGGGGAGTCCGCGGCTGCTGGACCGCATGATCGCAGATTTTTTGACCGCGACTCGAGTGCAGGGGTTCCATCGCGATGCGGTGGTGGAGCGGGTGAAGCGGTGGATGGAGGTGAAGCCACCTGACCACTTTCTGGTGGTGGAGCCGGAGGCGGAGCGGCGGGAGATCGTGCTGGCAGAGCTGCGCAGCGCGCTGCGCTTCCCGGTGCGTGGCTGCGGGTTTGAGGAGTGCGTGGATGCGGTGAGTACAATCGCGGTGGCGTTGCCGAGCAAAGCGGTGCAGGCGAGAGCTTCGCTGCCGCCGGCCATCGAACTGATCACGCTGCAGGTGACGAGCGTGCCGGCGGAGATGCGGGAATGGCTGCCGGTGCCGCCATCGGCGCTGGTGGGGATCTGCTCGCGCTGGCCGGAGTTCATCAAGATCGCGCGGACCATGCTGATTTCCACGGGATTCAACCCGGATGCGATGGTGGAGCGGGTTCGCGGCGAGGCTGGGTGGGCGGAAGGATTGCTGACGACGGCGGCGGTGGTTTGTGACGCGGCGACAGCTCCGAGGCTCCCGTCGCGGGTGCGGGCCGTGCCGTTTCGGCTGGTTTCCGAGGCGACGCTGGCGGAGTTGCGACGGATTGAGGCTGGTATCGAACGGCAACTGGGGTGACAGGCGCCGTTCGATACATGGGGCGCTACATCGTGACGCCACCATTGACCTCGATGCGTTGACCGTTGACCCAGCCGCTGTCGTCGGAAAGCAGCGAGGCGATGGCCGGTCCGATGTCTTCGGGTCCGGCTACGCGGCCAAGGGCTGTGTGCTCGGCGACCCGCTTGTTGACCTCCGGGTTGTCACGCACGATGCCGCCGCTGAAGTCGGTCGCGACCGCGCCCGGGGCGACCACATTCACGGTGATCCGGCGCGGACCCAACTCGGTGGCCATGTGACGCGAGAGGACCTCCAGCGCGCCCTTCATCGAGGCATAGGCCGAGCCGCCGGGCATGGAGAGGCGAGTGCGCGTGGTGGAGACGTTGACGATGCGTCCGCCGTCGTTGATCAGCGGCAGCAGCTTCTGCGTGAGAAACAGCACGCCTTTGAAGTGGACGTTGTAGATGCTGTCCAACTCTTCCAGGGTTACGTCAGCGAACGACATGTTGCGATGGTTGTTGCCGGCATTATTTACCAGATAGTCGAAGCGCTCCGCACCAAGCTGCGCGAGCGCGCCGCGAACGCTTTCGACGAAGGCGTCGAACTGCGCAACGTTGCCGGTGTCGAGCTGCAATGCGTGAGCTTCCGAGCCCAGCGCCCTGGCGGCAGCGGCCACGGCGTCGGCGTCTTCACGGTGCGAGTGGTAGGTGAAGAGGACGTGGACGCCCTGGCGCGCGAGGCTCTCCACGGTGCTGCGGCCGATTCCCCGGCTGCCTCCAGTCACGATGGCGATCTTGCCGGTGTGGGACTTTTGCTGTGTTTCCTGATGGGACATGCTGTTTTCCTTCCGAGCTCTCTGAGCTTCTGAGCTCTCGACTTTCAGCTTAGGCGGCTGGGCCTCCAGCCGGAATGGCCGGGCTGCGCAACTTCCTGCCTATTCCTCGCACGTACACTGGGTGAAGTATGAACAGCGAGCGCAACGCCCGGGCGGGCTCACTTGACGATCTGGCGCAAGAATTGAGGCGCTATACGGACTCGCGCGCCGAGACGAACCCGTACCCCACGGCGATCGACGGATTCGTGATCCTGCGGGCGGACCGGCCGCGGCTGCCGAGCTTCCGGCTGTTCCGTCCTGCGCTATGCATTACCGTGCAAGGCGCCAAGTGGGCGACGTTCGGCGATCAGCGCTACGAGTACCGCGCGGGGCAGGCCATGGTGGTTACGGTGGAGATGCCGTCCCGCGGCGGGGTTTCCGAGGCCAGTCCTGGCGAGCCGTTTCTGGGTTTCATTCTTGCGCTGGATCTGGCCGTGCTGCACGAACTGGCCGAGCTCATGCCCGCTCGAGACTCTGGACCTGCACCAACGAGCGGAGCCGCCGGCGTGTGCGTCGTTGACCTTTGCCTAGAGTCAGTGGAATGCCTGCGGCGCGCCATGCGCCTGCTTGATACACCTGAGGCCATCCCGCTGCTTTACCCCGGAGTTCATCGCGAGCTGTGTTACTGGCTGCTCGCGGGGCCTGGGGGCGAGCAGGTGTTGCGCACAGCAAGCGCGAGCAGCCACGAGGACAGGCTGATTTCCGCAATCCACACGCTCAAAACGCGATTCGCCGAGGCTGTGCGCGTGGATGAGCTGGCGGCGATTGCCGGGATGAGCGCTGCTACGTTTCATCGGCACTTCAAAGCGACCACCGCGATGAGTCCACTGCAGTACCAAAAGCAGTTGCGGCTGCTGGAGGCCAGGCGGCTGTTGCTCACGAGCGAATCGAACGTGGAAAACGCCGCGGTCCAGGTGGGCTACGAGAGCGCGTCGCAGTTCAGCCGCGAGTACGCGCGGATGTTTGGCCGCCCACCGCGCCGCGACGTACATGCGCTATCCGAGGCAATGCCTGGTGCTCTCGTTTCACACGACTCCCATAGTCATCACGCGGATTGAGGCAGGGATGGAGCGGCAGTTGGGATGATGGTGCACGCGGCTTCTCGCAGCCTTGTAGAAACGTGTCTCCCTTGTTTGCGCAAGAGCGTCGACCTTACGGCTCCAATACCAGTTCACAGACCTCCGCGTGGCAGTTGAGCATGACTCTTTCTGCCAGCCGTGTGTCCTGGCCGGGCGGGAAGCGATTCGTCCACTTTGCCGCTTCGATCTTCTCCTGCATCGGGTGCGGCACCGTTCCGATGGGTGTTGCGACGGCGACTCCGGTGGACGACAAGAGAACCTGGAACTCCGCTGTTCCTTCCAGGCCGCCGGCAGCGCCGATCTTCCATGTACGCAGCGCCTGGAGGGCTGGGTGGCCGTCCGGCATCTGCGGGACCTTTGCGGCTGACCTTGCCGCCTCCAGCTTTGTCTTCAGCTCCCTTGCCCGCGGAGGATCAGCCTTGAGCCGGACTCCCATCCCATCGACTAGCGGCACTGTCGCCAGCGCTTCGGCATAGGCCATGGTGGCCTCTGCGGGCTTTTTCTCAGCCATGAGGATATCGCCGAGATGCTCTCCGACCTCGGCGTGCTCTCGCAAGGTCATCGCCGACCGAACCCACGCTTCCGCCTCCGCGGCCTCGCCCTCCTTGTAGAGGATCCAGCCCATGGTGTCCCATGCTGCAGTGATGAGTGAACTCTTCTGGCGGAGCAGGGTTTGGGCTTCTCCGCCGGTCCACGAACGTGACTCGGTTGCAAGCTGCTGGAGCACCGCACGTTCTGTTGTTTCGGCCAAAGGAAGATCGCGGGCAGCCATGGCGAGTTCATAGCTGGCATCGTTGCGCCGGGTCAGGTCGGTTGACTCCTTCGCGATAGCCACGATCAGAGGCTCACCGGCGTCCGCTTCGCCACCACGCATCCGGGCCTCGCCCAGGATGAGCTGGAAACTCTCTTCCTTGCGGGCCTCCTCGGTCAATAACGCTGCAAATGCGTTTGCTCGTTTGAGAGCTTCCGCGTTGTCCTGCCGGCTGAGCGCAATCTGCACGGCCTGGATCGCCGGAGCGGTGTTGGCCGGCGCCTGCTTCTGCCAGCGCTTCAACATCTCCACCGCACCGGATTCATCGCCGCTGAGGCCTCGCAGAGCAACCAGGTTGCGATAGGCGAATTCGGAATCCGGATGCAGCTCGATCTCTTTCGCGTAGAAACGCATGGCTTCCTTGTGGTCGCCGTGGTGCATGGCGATGGCTCCCAAATCTCCCCAAAGATCCTGCGCGCTCGGGTCAAGAGTCTGTGCCTGCTTCAAGCCGGTCTCAGCCTCGCTAAACCGGCCAACGCGGAGGTCGTTGTTGGCCTGGTTGACGAGACGCCTCGCTTCCACCTGGGCTGTGCCGGAGAGCCCGCCGGCGCTGCCATTTGCCGATACCTTGATGAGTTGCAGGAACGGAACACTGCTCGCTCCGCAGGCCTCGTACCAGTCTGCATAGGCCTTCACGTCCGCTGCCGGAACCCTGGCTTGCAGCACCGTCAACTGCCGTTCTGCGATGAGTGATCCGTCAGCCAGGCGATAGGTCACGTCGCAGTTAGCGTAGGAAGCATGCTGATGAACCGCCTCCGGCAGCTCCATGTTCCAGCCAGCGGGCAGCTTCATTTCCAGCGTGGAAGACTCGGTGCGCGGCGCACCGAGGTCGAGAGGGGTGTGCGGCAACTCCTTCTTGTCTACCGCAGGCAGCAGGAGTGTTCCAAAGATAGCCGTTACCCGGTTTTCGCCCCAGTCTTCACTCCGGTCGCGGTGGTAATGAAAGCGGATGATTAGTGGGAGGGACGGATCGTTGACGTTTTCGATCTCCACCTGACTTACCTTTCCACCGAACCCATAGCTTCCCATAAGGCCCTGCACGCCTTCTTCGTACTGCGACGGCGAGATCTGACGCAGGGCGGCGCGCAGAAACACTTCGACGTCGTCGTGGTGGGTGATGGTGATGGTGGAATCGCTGGCGAGCGCACCGTTGAGCGAGCCATTTACCACGAAAGTCGAGACCGACTTGAAGGGCAGGTCTGCGGGTGTATGGGCGACCGACGCAGGACCGCTGTTTGGAACGACCAGCACGTCCTTGTCGCGCACTGCCGCGAGCAACACGCGGTAGTCGGCAACCTCACTTGTGGAGTCAAGCCAGACGTCCTTGCCGTCCACCGAGACATGCGTGATGAGGTGATTGAAGCTGGCCGGCGAGGGAACCTCTCGATCGAAACGAATGCCCGGTCCGGCGAGCACGGCGTCCGGTTGGAGACCCAGCGTAGTCAGCATCGCGGCAAGGAGCGTGTGCTTGTCCTTGCAGTCGTCGTATTGGTTTTCCAGCACTGCCGAAGCCGTGTGCGGCTGGTAGCGGCCGACGCCGAGCGCGACGCCGATGTAACGAATCTGCCCGGAGACCCATGTGTAGACTGCGCGGGCCTTTTCTTCCTGAGTCGTCTTGCCGGTGGTGATCTCCGCGACCCTGGAGCGAATCGCTTCGTCGGGCTTGAAGCGGTCGCCCTCCAGACCGCGGTACCAGGCGCCGACGGCTTCCCAACTGGGGAAGGTAGTCCAGGCGATGTCGGGAAGCGCGCCGTCGGTGGCGTCTTTTTCTTCCGCGGGAGAGAGCGGTTTGGAGTCCTTTGCCTTTTTCAAGGCCGCAGCTTCGGGACCGACGGTAGGGTCCAACTGTTTCCAGTTCCAGCGATAGATGTGCCGGCCATCGGATTCGCTCTCGGTGAACTGCAGCTTTGGGTCCGGTTCGGTCCGCACGGTGAGCTTGAGCCCTGACGGTACGCGTAGCTCTACTTGCTGATCTTCGACGACTCCGTCGCGCGGGAAGCTTTGATTTCCCCAGATCTGACCCGGAGCCTCGGCAACTGTACGAACGCTGCGGGTCTGCCACTCCAGCGTGTCTCCGACGCGCAGCCCCTTGACAGGGATCTGCTTGATCATGAGATCGCTGTAGAACGGAGCCTGCTGCGTGACCGGAGCGGCCTGATCCTGCACATCGCCGAGCGGCGTTTCGACCGTTGTACCGTCGGGATGGCGAACACGCACGTAGGTGAATTCAGCATGCTGCGATTGCCTGGCGTAGAACGTGCTAACCACGCTGAACTGCTTGGCGGCGGCCTCCGACTGTACGGAGACGGACATGGTTTCGGTTTGTTCGCCGGTGCCGTCGGCCTTCATGTCGAAGACCGTTTTGGCGAGGTGGATCACGAAAGGTTCCGCCGAGTAAGGACTCTTCGATTGCCCAGCCGCGGGTAGCAGGGCGCTTAGCCCGAGGAGGGCAACAAACGATATGCGGAACACGATGTAGGGAAAGGTAGCAGAACTTCGGTTCGGACGCGAGATCACTTTGGCAGCATGAAGTCCGACCACGCGACGGGTCTGCGGTGTGTTGCGACGCCGGAGGGGCCGAGGCTATGCCCCGGCCCACTGCCCGATCAACGGATCCCTAGAAGAATGGCTGGGATGTTCTGCTCGCGCACGAGAGAGTTGAACGCGGTGACGTCCTTTGAATCGATAGCGGCGAGTTTGTCGAGCTGAACCTGAAGCTGCGCGTTAAGGTCCTTGAAGACCGCGTAGGTCTGCTCGGTCGGCGCAGTGTCACTCTGGGTCGCAACGCCCATGAGTGCGGCTAGCTTGTTGTTGATGCGGATGGGGAAGTTCAACGCGTCTTCGTTGGCGCGAAGCTTCGTCTGGTAGAGGGCTTCTTCGACGGTGCCCAACTCGGCCGAAATGCGCTTCGCCTCGGTGGCGAGTTTTGGGGCGGCTGTGGCTGAATAGCTATCGAGCTGCTTGCGTTGGGCGCGGATGGTGATGACGGCGTTGTTGGCCGCATCGACGCGTCCGGCGATCTCGAGTGACAGGTCAAGCTGCTTGCGGTAGTCGTCGGGAGTCGAGTTCACGCGCGGGTCGGGCTTGATGAGAACGGTCTGCGTGTCAGTGTGGCTGTCCGCAGAGAGTTCGATGGTGTAGGTTCCGGGAACGACGAGCGGGCCGCGCGTGCTGGCTGCCCAGTAGATCATGCCGGGGAACTTCACGGTGTCCGGATAGCGCAGATCCCAGACGAAGCGATTCAGGCCGGGCTTGGTGGTCGGCTTGGGAAGCCCGCGGCGGCTCTCGTCTTCCTCGAGTGCTTCGGGCTCCTTTGGCTCAGGCTTCGAGGAAAGCTCGTTGACCAGCTTGCCGGAGCTGTCCTTGATGCGAAGAACGACGTCCGAAGCCGGCTTGCCTTTCAGGTCGTAGTAGAGGACGACGCCGCCCGGCGGGTTCATGCCTGCGTTTGGAATGCCGCGACCACCGCCGAAGCCTCCGCCGATGTAGCGGTAGGTTTCTTTGGGAGCGTACAGGTGAAGAGGCGCGTCGGCCACTTTGCCGGGAGCGAGCGCCCGCACCAGCGGCATCTCGTCGAGCACGTAGAAGCCACGGCCCTGCGTCGCGATCACCAGATCATCCTCCCGCTTTTGGAAGGTGATGTCGGTAATGGGCACGTTCGGCAGATTGAGCTGGAACGGCATCCAGGAGTCGCCGTCGTTGTAGGAGATGTAGAGGTGAGCCTCGGTACCGGCGAAGAGCAGGCCCTTCTGCCGCAAGTCCGGGCGAATGGTCCGGGTGAAGTCATCGGTAGGAATGCCGCCTACGATCAGCTTCCATGTCTTTCCGTAGTCGGTGGTGCGGTACAGGAAGGGACGGTAGTCGTCGGACAGATACATGGTGGCTGCGAAGTATGCCGTCCCGGGATCGAAGGGAGAGGCCGCGATGCAGTTGATGCGAATCCAGTCAGGGATGCCCTTGGGCGTGACGTTCTGCCAGGACTTGCCGCCGTCGCGCGTGAGATGCACCAGACCATCGTCGGAGCCCACCCAGATGAGCCCCTTCTGCAGGGTCGATTCATCGACGGTGAAGATGGTGTCGTAGTACTCGACCGCGGTGTTGTCCTTGGTGATGGGACCGCCGACGGGACCTTGCTTGGAGCGGTCGTTGCGGGTGAGGTCGGGGCTCATCACGGACCAGGAGCGGCCCTCATCGCGGGTGCCCAGCAGGAACTGGCTGCCCGCGTAGAGCAGTTTGGGATCATTGGGCGAGAACAGCAGAGGGAAGTCCCACTGCATGCGGTACTTCATCGCCTCGACGCCAGAGCCCATGGGGTTGTCGGGCCAGGGATTGATGTTGCGCAGGCCGCCGGTGCTGTGGTCGTAGCGTGTGAGCAGGCCGTCGTAGGAACCGGCGTAGACGAAGCGCGAGTCGGTGGGATCGGGAGCGATCCAGCCGCTTTCGCCGCCTCCGACGTCGAACCAATCGGATTCTGTGATCCCGCCGGAGTTGCCACGCGAGGAGGTTTCGACCGTGGTGTTGTCCTGCTGCGCTCCGTAGATGTGGTACGGGAAGTCGTTATCCGTAATGACACGGTAGAACTGGCCCGTGGGCTGGTTCATGATGGTGGAGAAGCTGCGTCCGCCATCAAAGGAGATGTTCGCTCCACCGTCGTTGGACTCGATCATGCGGTTGGGATCGTCGTTGGCGATCCAGAGATCGTGGTTGTCGCCGTGGCCTGTGGCTATTGGCTTGAAGGTGTGGCCGCCGTCGATGGACCTGTAGAAGCTGGTGTTGAGGGCGTACATGGTGTCAGGGCTTTTGGGGTCGGCGAAGACGCGCGAGTAATACCAGGCACGCTGCTTCACATCACGCTGGTCGTTGACCTTGGTCCAGGTGGCTCCGCCATCGTCGGAGTGGAAGACACCACCCTCTTCGGCTTCCACGAGCACCCAGAGCGAGCCCGCACGCGCCGGCGACGCGGCGATGCCGATGCGGCCGAGAACCCCTTTCGGCATCCCCGGGTTGCGGCTGATGTCGGTCCAGGTATCGCCGCCGTCGGTTGACTTCCACAGGCCGGAGTCCGGGCCTCCGGATTCGAACGTCCACGGCTGGCGCAGAAACTGATAGATGGAAGCGTAGATTACCTGGGAGTTGGTCGGGTCGATCGAGAGATCGGTGGCTCCGGCGCGGTCGGACTTGAAGAGCACCTTCTGCCAGGTCTTGCCGCCGTCGCGGGTACGGTATACGCCGCGCTCGGGATTGGGCCCGCTCATGTGCCCGATGGCGGCGACGTACACGATATCCGGGTTCTTCGGATCGATCTTCACAGCGCCAATCTGCTGCGTGTCCTTCAGTCCGACGTTCTTCCAGGTCTTGCCGGCATCGGTTGACTTGTAGACGCCGTCACCATGCGAGGCATTGCCGCGCAGGTCCGATTCTCCCATGCCCGCGTAGACGATGTTCGGATCGGAGTCCGCAACGGCAATGGCTCCCACCGAGCCGAGCTTGAGCTGACCGTCCGCGACAGGGACCCAACGGATGCCGCCGTCCGTGGTCTTGAAGATGCCGCCGCCCGTGGCGCCGAAGTAAAACGTCATGGGCTGGGACTGAACGCCAGTCACGGCGCCGACACGTCCACCGCGAAACGGTCCGATCTGGCGGAAGTCGAGGCCGGCAAACGGCTCTTTGGCCTTGGCTGCGGGAGCCGGGGCCTGCGTTTTTGCCGGCACCGCGGCGGCCGGAGTCTGAGTTTCTCCGGCAACGACCTGCGCACGGCCCAAGGGACCGAACATGGCAGCCAGGGTGCATACACCAGCGATACGAACAACGCGGGAAGGCAGGTTCCTTACGGGCAGGTTCTTTGCAGGCAGGTTCCTTACGGACAGGGCGTTGCTGCGTTGCACAGTGGCGGGCATGGGACGAGTCCTTTCCTGAAGCATGGTATTTGGCCATTATCACCGGAGCGTACTCACCGCGCCTTGGGTGAGAGGCTGATACCCGGCCTTTGCTTCTTAGAGGAACCGAATGCCAGTAAGTTTTTCGCTGGCGGCCCGGAGCTGACTATTTGAGGAGGCCAGGGGTGGGGCGGGGGCCTTTGTGGGTCCAGCGGACGAGTTCGTCGAAGGCGTCGCCGACCTGTTCCGACGTGATGTTGCAGTGGCCTTCGCGATGGACGTACTGCTGGACGAGGTTCTCGCCGAAGCCGGCGGCCTGCACCATGTGATCGTAGAGACCGAGAGTGCCGGCTGGGATGGTGGGGTCGTAGATGGTGTGGACCGCGAGCATGGGTTTGGTGAGGCGACCGCTGGGCGTGTAGTGGCTGAAGAGGTAGACGCGGGACTTCGGGTCGGCGGCGTAGCGGCGAACGCCGTCGTTGAGGGCGTAGTCGCTGGTGGTGGCCGTGGGGTTGGTGCCGGTGTAGATGGTATTGCGATTGTCGAATGGGTTGCCACCGGCACGCTTCTGCATGTCCTGAACGACGAAGGTGAAGTAAGAGATGTCGCTGGCGACGTTGGCGTCGGTGTGGAGGCCCATGAGGGAGCGGAGTTCCGTTGCGGCCTCAGGGTTCGCTTTGAGCGCGGTGGCGATCTTTTCGCGGATGGCGGCAGTGTCGTCGTAGGTGAGGGGGACGGGAACGAGCGGGCCGAGCAGGTTGGGAAAGTAGTAGTCGAAGGCGGCGCGCTGGGCGAAGCGGCGGTCGAACGATTCAAAGGTGGGGGGCACGGCACCGCAGAGATCAAGGCCGCCTATATAGGGCTTGGGATCGAGCTCCAGGGTGATCATGGTGAGCGCGCCTCCCATGGAAGCTCCGGCGACGTAGGTCTCCAGCGGGTGGCCGTAGGTGCGGTCGAAGTAGTGACGCAACGCCTGGGTTTCCGGGAAGGCCTGGGGCAAGGCCCAGCCGCCTTCCGAGTAGGCGCTCTGGATGACGGCGAAATGACGCTCGAGGATGGGCGATTCCTGACCGCCGAGCTTTTCCGCGGCGTGATAGGTGACGCCATGCTCCGCGTAGCCGTGGTAGAAGACCACGAGCGAGTGGTTCCAGTCCTCGGGGATGTCGATGCGGTACTGGGTGCCTTCGAGGACGCCGACCTCGGTGGTACCGAAGGGGGTCTTGAGGACCTCGGGAGGGACTTCAGGTCTGGGCTTGCCCTTCTGGGCTGGAAGCGCGGCGATCAACGTACAAAGGCCCGCAGCACCGACGCATAGGCGCAGGCTGCGGGCGCTCAGTTTAGCTCGCTGGAACAGGGGCATCGTGGAATGAAGACGATTCTACCGCGATGCTGCTGTTGCAGTGAGAAGGAGTGGTTACCGGCCGAACTTATAGGCGAAGCCGATGGAGGCGATGGGGTAGAAGCGCAGGGGGCTGATGTCGTTGTTGAGGTCGACGTTTTCCTGCGCGAGGTCAGCGGTGAACTCGGCATTCTGGCTGGTGGGCTGGCAGTAGCCCTGGGTGCAGGCCGTGCCCGAAAGCGCCAGGTTGATGTGCGGGGTGCTGATGTACTGCACGCCGATTTCAAAGGGGATGCTGAAGTGCTTGCCTTCGTTGTGGCGGGAGATCACGTTGCCCATGCCGATGGTGAGGCTGGGGGCGACCTTGTTGCCGAAGGTCATGGAAGCGCTGCCGTGGATGGGGTCCGTGGTGGACGAGGTGAAGTCGTTGTCGTCCAAGGTGAAGGTCTGGCCGCCGGGGACCAGGGCGGTAGCGCTGATGGCGTTGCCGTTATAGAGGGTGACGCCGGGGCTGATGCGGAAGCGGTTGTTGAACGGGTAGAGATCGACGCTGGTGTTGACCGAGCGCAGCCGGATGTCGCCGTTGATGTTGATGTTCTGGTAGTTCTCCGTGGGGCTGTAGGAGAAGAAGCTGCCACCGACGCGGAGGTTGGCGCGCTGGGCGATGGGTGTGGTGATGTCGAGGCCGGCGCCGGCGATGCCGAACTTGACGGTGAAGGCGACGGCGGAGAACGGACCAACTCCGCGCTGGGGGATCTGCGAGGAGATGACGGCGGAAGGCATCGAGGCGCGGAGCGGCGAGGCTTCAGGCGAGGTGTCTGAGCTGGCCGCGAGGCTGGAGCTGTAAGCGGGTGCCGATGGGGTAGCAGTGAAGCTGGAAGTGGGCGTGTTCAGAGCGAGCCGGGTCTGAGCAGTAAGGGACGGTGAGCAGGAGAGGCTGGCGAGCGCGAGGGCAAAAGCGCACGCGGGATGGGTTAGGGAGGCGCGGAGGAGGCCGGACATAGGCGCGATTCTGAGGCTTCTGCCGGTAACAAAACTTCCCCCAGACGGGGAAGAGTGGTGCACGAAGTGGGGATGCGGCAGACATTTTGGTATCACGGGCGATGGGCAGTCCGCCTTGGTGGCAGATGACGGTGCGATGAGGCGCGAAGCAAAACTGGGGAGGCAAAAAAGGAGCGGCCCACACATCATGAGGACGTGTGGGTCGCTCCCTGTCCCAGGAGCTTGCCGTAGGCTCGCTCCCGCAGCGGGGACTGGAAAGTGAATCTCTTTCGCCTGAAACGTTGGCTTAGAACTTTACGTAGGGCAGGGACTGGACAAGAACCATGGCGATGATGGCGGCGGTCATGAGGGCAGCCGCTCCGCCGAAGCCCGTGACCAGGGGCCGAAGATTGTTGACGCGGCGGACGATATCGTCGTGTTCGTCTTCGCGAGCGTGATCGGCGTTCTCGGAAAGGAAGAGTTCGTCGGTTTCATGCTGGGTAAGGGTGGCGCGGTAGACCATGACCGCGGTGAAGGCGGCGATGGCGACTCCCCAGATGGTCAACAGGACTTGCATCGTGCTCATTGGGCTTGCTCCAGTGGATAGGTGGGGTTGCTGAGTTAAGTTTTTCTGCCCGGAGACTGCATCGGACAACGAGCTTTTGAGCTCTCGAATTTGCGAACTTTCAATGGACGAAGCGTACGCCTTTCGTGAAGAGGGTGTACAGCGAAAGAAGAATAGAAATTGAGGCGTCACGTTACCGGGCGCCGATTCGGCATCGCGGGCGGTATCGGAACGGAGTCTGGCCGCAAAAAGCGGATGGAAGGGGTCCGGAAGGCGGTAGACCAAAGGCACGCCGGCGCTGATTCTTGACTCCCTATAGGTAGCTTGGTAGAGTGAAAGGGTTCCGCGAGTTTCGGGAACGTGCCTGTCCCGAAGCGCCGAAGTGAAGGCGTAGGAAGCAAATACGGGGCGAGGTTCCTGTCTGGCGCTCTGTGACGCCCTCCTCCCTTGTTTATCTGCAAGTCCTGAGGGGATGGGTCGCGCGGAGGCGGAACAGCGGGAAACGGAGTTGGGCGGCGTCCGGAATCGCGGGCAACCGACCTCAGCCACCGTCCCCTGTCTCATCAACGAGCAGAAACGATTGCAGTACGCGTAGTTAGCAGTACGGCTGCGTGCAGGATTCAGGACTTGGCCGGGGCGCGGATGTTTGCTCCGGGTTTCGCTTGTGCGGTAGATGGCGGGCGAGGTCAGAGCCAAGGAGCTGCCCTGCAGCGTGTCCGAGGGAGAAATCGGAAGCCCGGATCGTCCACAAGGATGGAGCCGGTGTTGCAACAGGAAAGGTTTAAGAAGTGCCTACATTTCATCAGCTCGTAAAGCAGGGCCGTACGCCCACCCGCTATAAGACAGCATCGCCTGCGCTGCAGGGTTCGCCCCAGCGCCGCGGCGTTTGCACCCGCGTGTACACGCAAACCCCGAAGAAGCCGAACTCGGCACTGCGCAAAGTCGCACGTGTTCGCCTGACCAATGGCATTGAAGTGACGACATACATCCCGGGCATCGGCCACAACCTGCAGGAGCACTCGATCGTGCTGATCCGCGGCGGCCGTGTGAAGGATTTGCCGGGCGTTCGGTACCACGTGGTTCGCGGCACGCTGGATTCGGTTGGCGTGGCCAAGCGGATGCAGAGCCGGTCGAAGTACGGCGCGAAGCGGCCGAAGGCTGCAGCGGGCAAGTAAGCCAGCGAGTTAGCTGGTTGGCAAGTTAGCGAGTTAGGAATAACCAAGCCCGGTTCGTGAGAAGTCACCGCGCCGGGGGAAGAAGAAAGAAGAGAGAATGCCGAGAAAAGGTTATATCGCCAAGCGGGAAGTGGCAGCGGATCCGATCTATGGATCGACGCTGGTCACGAAGTTCGTCAACAGCATGATGTGGGGCGGCAAGAAGTCGACCGCGCAGAAGATTTTCTACGAGGCCATGACCAACCTGGAAGCCAAGGGCGGCGGAGATGACGCGCTGAAGCTCTTCAAGAAGGCCGTGGAGAACGTGAAGCCCATGCTGGAAGTGAAGAGCCGCCGCGTTGGCGGCGCCAACTACCAGGTGCCGATCGAAGTGAACCCCGAGCGCCGCACGTCGCTGGCGATCCGCTGGCTGGTGAGCTACGGCCGCTCGCGCGGTGAGAAGGGCATGGTCGACAAGTTGACCGCCGAACTGCTGGACGCAGTGAACGGCCGCGGCGCCGCGATGAAGAAGAAGGAAGATGTTCATCGCATGGCGGAAGCGAACAAGGCGTTTGCCCACTACCGCTGGTAAGCAAGCTCTTAGCTGTTAGCTCCTAGCCTTTCGCTAAAAGCCAGGAGCTAACGGCTAAAAGCTGAACCGAATAGATTTTGAAGTACCGCGAGCTAAGCTCGCAGAAAGACTTACCGTGGCACGCACAGTACCTCTCGCCAAATGTCGCAATATCGGCATCATGGCGCACATCGACGCGGGCAAGACGACGACCACCGAGCGCATCCTTTTCTATACGGGTGTGAACCACCGTATCGGCGAAGTGCACGAAGGCACCGCCACGATGGATTGGATGGAGCAGGAGCAGGAGCGCGGCATTACGATCACGTCCGCGGCGACGACCTGCACCTGGAACGGTATCCGCATCAACATCATCGACACCCCGGGCCACGTGGACTTCACGGCCGAGGTGGAGCGGTCGTTGCGCGTTCTGGATGGCGCGGTAGCATGCTTCGATGCGGTGGCCGGTGTGCAGCCGCAGTCGGAGACGGTTTGGCGGCAGGCTGACAAGTACAAGGTTCCCCGGGTCTGCTTCATCAACAAGATGGACAAGGCCGGCGCGGATGCCGTGTACGCGACCTCGACGATCGTGGATCGCCTGGGCGCGCGTGCTGTGCCGATCAACATCCAGATTGGCGCGGAGGCGAAGTTTGCCGGCGTGGTCGACCTGGTGAAGATGAAGGCGATCTTCTGGCACGACGAGACGATGGGCGCGGAGTACTCGACCGAAGACATTCCCGCGAACCTGCTCGAGACGGCCAAGACGGCCCGCAACTTCCTGATCGAAGCGGTTGCCGACTCCGACGACGTGGTGATGAACCACTTCCTGGAAGGCTCCGAGCCGACCGAGGAGGAGCTGAAGGCTGCGATCCGCAAGGCGACCATCGCGATGAACATCTTCCCGGTGCTGTGCGGCTCGTCGTTCAAGAACAAGGGCGTGCAGACGCTGCTGGACGCGGTGGTGGACTACCTGCCGAGCCCGCTGGACATTCCTCCCATGATCGGGCACAACCCCGACAACATGGAGGAGGAGATCATCCGCAAGGCTGACGACAGCGAGCCGCTTTCCGCGCTGGGCTTCAAGATCATGACGGACCCGTTCGTGGGCCAGCTGATCTTCATCCGCATCTACTCGGGCGTGCTGAAGACGGGCGACACGACGCTGAACCCGCGTACCGGCAAGACGGAGCGTATCGGCCGTCTGTTGAAGATGCACGCCAACAAGCGCGAAGAGATCACGGAGATCATGGCCGGTGATATCTGCGCGGCTGTGGGCCTGAAGAACCTGGTGACGGGCGACACGATCTGCTCGACCAAGGACCCCGTGGTTCTGGAATCGATCGACTTCCCGAAGCCGGTGATCGAGGTTGCGGTAGAGCCGAAGACCAAGGCCGACCAGGAGAAGATGGGCATCGCCCTCGCCAAGCTGGCGCAGGAAGATCCTACCTTCAACGTGCGGACCGACGTGACGAATGGCCAGACGATCATCGCCGGAATGGGCGAGCTCCACCTGGAGATCATCGTCGACCGCATGATGCGCGAGTACAAGGTCGAGGCGAACGTCGGCAAGCCGCAGGTGAACTACCGCGAGACGATTCGTGGCAACGCCGAAGCGGAAGGCAAGTACATTCGCCAGACGGGCGGCTCGGGTAACTACGGGCATGCCAAGATCCGCATTGAGCCGAACGAGCCCGGCAAGGGTTACGAGTTCTCGAACGACACCAAGGGCGGCACGATTCCCAAGGAGTACATCAAGCCGATCGACCAGGGCATTCAGGAAGCCATGGCCGGTGGGGTACTCGCCGGGTACGAGATGGTAGACATCAAGGTGAGCCTGTACGACGGCAGCTACCACGATGTCGACTCGAACGAAATGGCGTTCAAGATCGCTGGTTCAATGGCGTTCAAGGAAGCGGCGCGCAAGGCGAAGCCGGTTTTGCTGGAGCCTGTGATGGCTGTCGAAGTGACCGTACCCGAGGACTACATGGGCACGATCATCGGCGACCTGAACTCGCGGCGCGGACGCATCGAGGGCATGGAGATGGTGGGCAACACCCAGGCGATTCGCGCCACGGTGCCGCTGTCAACCATGTTCGGCTATGCGACGCACATGCGCGGCGCGACCCAGGGCCGCGCGAACTACTCGATGCAGTTCAAGCAGTACGAGGAAGCGCCGCGGTCGGTTTCGGAAGAGATCATCGCCAAGGTGCAGGGCAAAGATAAGTAAGACAGGGAATTGAGGTTAGGGAGCAGGGAATAGATAGACCCTGCTCCTGTCTCAAGATTCCGTAGAGAGTTTTCCTGGGCTTGGAGCCGCGCCGCGCGGCAGCCCACGATCGATAACCCTGAGCCGACTGGCAACCGGCTTACTTACAGGAGCAAGACAATGGCGAAGGAAAAATTTGACCGGTCCAAACCGCACGTAAACGTCGGCACGATCGGGCACATCGATCACGGCAAGACCACGCTGACGGCGGCGATTACCAAGGTTCTCTCGAAGCACAACCCGAAAAACAGCTTCCGCTCGTTCGACACAATCGACAACGCACCGGAAGAGCGCGAGCGCGGCATCACGATCTCGACCTCGCACGTTGAGTACGAGACGGCGAACCGTCACTATGCTCACGTCGACTGCCCGGGCCACGCCGATTACATCAAGAACATGATCACGGGAGCTGCGCAGATGGACGGCGCGATCCTCGTGGTTGCGGCCACCGACGGCCCGATGCCCCAGACGAAGGAGCACGTTCTGCTCGCCCGTCAGGTCGGCGTGCCGTACATCGTCGTGTTCCTGAACAAGTGCGATGCGGTCGAAGACGAAGAGCTGATCGACCTGGTCGAGATGGAAGTTCGCGAGCTGCTTTCGAAGTACGACTTCCCGGGCGACGACGTGCCGGTGATTCGTGGTTCGGCTCTGGGCGCCCTGAATGGTGAAGCGCAGTGGGAAGCAACGATCGACACGCTGATGGATGCGGTGGACAAGAACGTTCCGCAGCCTGACCGCCTGGTCGACCTGCCCTTCCTGATGCCGATCGAAGACATCTTCTCGATCTCAGGCCGTGGCACCGTAGTGACTGGCCGTATCGAGCGTGGCAAGATCAAGGTCGGCGAGCCGGCCCAGATCGTGGGCTTCCGCGATACGCAAAGCACCACCGTCACCGGTGTTGAGATGTTCAAGAAGCAGCTGGACGAAGGTCTTGCTGGAGACAACGCAGGTCTTCTGCTCCGCGGCACGGCTAAGGAAGATGTGGAGCGCGGCATGGTTCTCGCCAAGCCCGGTTCCATCACCCCGCACACCGTGTTCAAGGGTGAGGTCTACGTACTGTCGAAGGAAGAGGGCGGCCGTCACACCCCGTTCTTCAACGGCTACCGTCCCCAGTTCTACTTCCGCACCACGGACGTGACCGGATCGGCGAAGCTGCCGGAAGGCACCGAGATGGTGATGCCGGGCGACAACATCGCCCTGGAAGTCACGCTGCACACGCCCGTGGCCATGGAAAAGGGCCTCCGCTTCGCCATCCGTGAGGGTGGACGTACGGTGGGCGCCGGCGCGATCTCCGAGATCGTGAAGTAAGCGTGCGAAGCACGCTGGCGAGTTAGCGCTTCGCGTTAGCAAGTTAGCGAGTCAGCGAAAGACAAGAGCGGCGAGCCTTCGGGCTCGCCGCTTCTTTTGCTTTCGCTTCTTCTTGCTTCCGGTTCTTCTGCAAACGAAGATTAGCTAGTTCACTGTGGGCATCATGCCGCCATCCACGCGGAGGTTCGCGCCAGTAATGAAGTTTGCCAGCGGGCTCACCAGGAACGCTACCGCATTGGCGATGTCCACAGGACTGCCGATGTGTCCGGCAGGCAGGTTTGTCTGCTTTACGTAGCCTTGCTCGAATGCCTCGAAGTCATAGGGCTGGCCCATGGACTCGAACATGGCTCGAGCACCGGCTTCCATGCCCGGAGTCCGAATCGGACCGGGGCTTACCGTGTTGGCGGTGACGCCGGTGCCGCCAAGTTCCTTGGCCAGGGCGACTGCCTGCGCGATGTTGGCTGCTTTGGTGATGCCGTAGCTGGCCACGATGGGCTGCGGCATAGGGCCGAGGAAACTGCCGAGCATGATGACGCGGCCCCACTTGCGTTCCACCATCGGAGGAACAAGCGCGTTCACGAGCCGGACAACGGAAACGACGTTCGCGTTGTAAAGCTCCAGCCACTCCGCGGGCGTGGATTGCAGCCACATCTTCATGGGGAAGGCTCCTGCGTTGTTGATGAGGATGTCTATTCCGCCGAAGGCCGCTGCCGCGGCCTCAATCACGCCGGCTGTTTCGGTATCGCTGGCAAGCTCGCCAACGGCGGCAAATGCCTCGCCTCCGGTTTCAACGATTTCCTTGACGACGCGGTCAGCCTCCGCAGGGCGGCGTCCGTGGACGATCACCTGCACACCTTCTCCTGCTAATGTTTTTGCGATCTGCTCGCCGATGCCGCTGGTGCTGCCAGTCACGAGAGCCCGCTTGCCTCTGAGTTGTAGATCCATCTGTGAACCGCCTTCCGTAGTAGTCACTATGAAATATGCACCGGCTTGTGCCCAGAGTCAAGACATTTCATACTGGGTGCTATGAAATTATCCGGAGCGTCACCGAGACAGGTCGGCCGTCCGCTTTCGTTCGATCGCGATGCCGCTTTGGAGAAGGCCATGCGGCAGTTCTGGGAGACGGGGTACGAGACGACCAGCGTGGCGGACCTCACGCGCGCGATGGGAATCACTCCTCCCAGTCTTTACGCGGCATTTGGGGACAAGGAGAAGTTGTTTCTGGAGGCGCTCGCTCGCTACACGACGCCGGGGCCGAAGCCCGCGGCCGAGTCGATCCGCGAGGCGCCGACTGCGGAAGCCGCGGCACGGCAGTTGCTGGAAGCGTCGGCGATGTTCTTTACTCAAAGTGGCATGCCAGCAGGCTGCTTAGTGGCGAGTGCTGCCGCTACGGGTTCGGAAGACGCCAAGCGCGTGAGGATGGCCTTGCGGCAAGTACGAGTAGATACCGCAGCGGCGCTTGAGCAGCGAATTAAGGCGGATGTTGCAGCCGGTGTTCTGCCGGAGAGCACACAGGCGCATGCATTAGCAGCGATGACGGTCGCGGTGCTCCAGGGCTTGTCGGCGCTGGCGCGGGATGGGGCGAGCCGAAGTGAGTTGCTGGAGGTGGTCTCGCAGGCGATGAATGCCTGGCTGCCGAGAGATCAACAGACTCCAGGAACGGAGAACACCCCCGTATTGTCGGGTGGCTCGATCTCCGAGGTCGTGAAGTAAGCGTTACGTAGGGGGCGTAGAGGAAGAAACTCCGGTGCGCTGGGCAGTTACTCCTGGCACCCTGAGTCCACCTTGCGTAAGGAGACGCAGCCAGAAATATGTAGTAAGTTAAGTCATACACATTTCAGGTGCTTGACCCGCTGCTACCTATTGCCGGGCGGGCCTTCAATGGTGTTTCGGCGGATGGCAGTCGGGCTAAAACAGACGTGGCAAGGCACCCAGCATTTCCGTCCTCTGGACGGACTTCGCGGAGTCGCGGTGTCTATGGTGTTCTGGTGTCACTATGGACAGACTTTCAAAGGTACCTGGTGGGGGTGGACTGGCGTCGACCTCTTCTTTGTCCTTTCCGGGTTCCTTATCACGGGCATTCTTTTCGACGCGCCGCGTATTCACGGTTACTTTTCGACTTTTTATAAGCGGCGATCCCTGCGGATTTTCCCCCTTTACTTTTGCTTCTGGGGGGTAGTGCTGCTGGTCAAGCTGGCTCTGAGATTGAAGTGGCCGTTTATCGACCTGGCATGGCTCGGATACCTGGGAAATTTCCTGCCCCTGGTCGCTATTCATCGAGGCATTGACGGAGATTTTTATACAAATCTCTGGCTACACAATATCCAATCAGCTGGTAACCACGCGACGATCGTGATAGGACATTTTTGGTCGCTCTGCGTTGAGGAGCAGTTTTACCTTGTATGGCCGGTGCTGGTGTGGTTCTGCCGGTCGCGCCGCGCTCTCATGTGGTTGTGTGGCGCAGGGGTAGCCGGAACCCTGCTTCTGCGGATCGCGCTCAATGTGCTGCTTCCCGCTTCTGCCCTAAACACGGATCTTATTTACAAACTTACTTTCACGCGAGCGGATACTCTCCTGATGGGCGCCTGGCTGGCGCTGTATCTGCGGCGTGGAAGCCCCATGCCAGCCCGTCATGCGGCGATTGCTTACTTGGCCGGTGCGAGCGCGTTGCTGTTGCTGGTAGCCTCGCCGATGTATTTCCATACGACTCCAGCGGACCGGTTCGCGCCGCATTGGTTGAGTACGTACGGCTTCAGCCTGCCGGGAATTATTGGCGTTTCCGTTCTCGTCGCGGCAATACGGCTCGTCTCCGTGCAAGAGGTTTTGATGTGGAAGCCGCTGCTTGCCCTAGGGAAGGTGAGTTACGGCTTCTATGTGCTTCATCTGGTGCTCATTGGGCTGTTTCCTCAGACAGTTCAGCCCGGCAGCTTTCCGCGTCTCTCCATTGGTCTCGTCCTCTTCGTCGGTACTTGGAGTCTGAGTGCCATCAGCTTCCGCCTGCTTGAACAGCCTTTCCTCAGGCTGAAGGATCGTTGGGCACCTGCGAGGGAAGCGCCAGTGACGGGAACGAGCGCATCACCGGCTATGGCGTCAGACACTCCAATCCTGACCAAAATCGCAGCCTGAGAACGGGCGCGGCGAGCGCTTACGTCCCTGGCGCTTCACTCCTGCACACAGAAACGTGCGCCGCGAGGCGCGTTCCATGATGTGTATGGAAGGATTGAACCAGCCTTCGGATCGATCAAAGAAGTAAATAACCGGGTCTGAGGAAGCGCTGCCCCAGAAAGCGCGTAACGTGCAACTTCAGCGCGATTCAAAAGAAACTATCGTAACCACGAACATAGCTCAGGGTCGAACGCCATGCGCTACGTTTACGGTTGCATTCTCACTTGCTCTCTTTTTGTCCTGGGTTGCTCCACGATCCGTTCTGCGATCGAGGCGCCGGTTTCCCCAGCGTCACAAGCTGCGCTTGCAGGTCACCTTCGCGGAGGGCAGCAACCTATCGCCGGGGCGCATGTTTATCTTCTGGCGGCCAATCATGGCGGCAATGGAGGCCCTGGCGTTGTCGCCTCTCCGTCCATTGCTTCTATCTCGTTGCTGGATCCCGCGCGAACGGGAGGGGCGGATGGTATCGGTGCGTATGTCCTCAGTGACGGGCAGGGCGCCTTTTCGCTAAACGGTATGTACGCGTGTACGCCCGGCCAGCAGGTCTACCTTTACGCCCTCGGCGGCAATCCCGGGGCGGGCTCGAATGGAGCGGCCAGTCTGCTTGCGATCCTTGGGCAGTGTCCTCAGGATGGCAACTTTGCCGGTTCCGTTCCGTTCATCTCAGTGAATGAGGTGACCACCATCGCCGCCGCGTACGCCATGGCTGGATTCGCCACGGACGCCACGCATGTTTCCGCCTCAAGTACGCCGCTAGCCAAAGCGGGGCTCGCTAGTGCTTTCGCCCATGCAGCCAATCTTGCCCGCATTTCTGACGGAACTCCGGTGGCCCCTACGTCAGGTACAAGAGACGCGGTTGCCCTGGCGACGATCAATACGCTTGCAGATGTGCTGGCCGCGTGCGTCAACTCGGCAGGGAACTCAGGGACTTGCGGTACGCTCTTTTCGAATGCAGGCTCAAGCAGCCGCGCCGCTGCGATGGATACCGCGACCGCGGCCATTTATCTGGCGCAGAATTCCAGCCCCGGCCAACAGCAGATGTCAGCGCTCTTTGGCCTGCTCGGCTCAACGGCTCCTTTTCAACCCGTCCTTAGCGCGCAGCCTGCGAACTTTTCCATCACTCAATCCTTGTCTGCCAAGAGCTATTCTTCGCTGGGCGATTCCATCACCTGTGGCTACGTAGGGGGACAAGCGCTCACCGACTGCAGCACTTCCTTCGCGTATCCTTCCACGCTTGCTTCCGATTACAACCTTTCGCTCACGAATCCCGCATACTCCGGCGATCAGGCGTGCGATCTGTGGCCCGTACAGATCGGCCCATATGCGCTTTCTCCGTCACTGGCCAACGGACCGGAGTTGTACACGCTGATGATCGGCACCAATGACGTGGACATAAAAGGCGCAGGGGCATATGAGAGCACATTCAAGCTTTGCGACTCCGCAGCCGTTGCCTGGTTGGCGATCCCGCTCGAGACGAAGACACTGGCTGCGGCAGCATCCCTGGGGACCGGCTGGACGCAAGCTTCCAGCCGGCAACTAGGGCCGTACGCTACGAGTTCCACACCCGGATCCGTCGCCACGTTCTCGCTACCTACTTATGGCGGCCCTATCATGCTGTGGTATGTCGTACAGGACGCTTCCGCGGGTGAACTTTCCTACTCCATTGATGGGGGCGCTCCGACGCTGCTGAGTACGCAGCCCAGCCCGGCCATGTCCACCCAAAATGGAGGATCCGTTTCTGTCGCGCTGGCTCTCACAAGCCCACGCTTAACCAGCGTCATGGCTGACGGCGTGCACACGATCGCAATCACCAACGTTTCCGGTGTCACGCAGGTGATCGGGGTGGGCACGCCACCCATGACGTCCTTTTTTGGGCAACCTGTTCTCGGCATCGCGGATGTCCCGAATGACGGCCCGGGTGGCCCGGTCAATGCTTCCACGGCCGCCGCCTACAGTGCGGACGCTCAATCGATTGCCACCCTCATGCAGGGGTACGGCCTGGATGTCCGCTTCGGCTCAACACACAGCTACCTAGTGGGCGATGCCTCCGAGTTTCAATACGACCTTGTGCACCCTAATTCGCTGGGCGCTCTGCACCTGGCGCAGGGCCTGGAGAACATCCTGCAACCTAGCTAGCAGCCGGCGAGGAGAACTTGACCCGACGCCCGCGTGATTTTCACGTCCGGGCGTGAACGGTTAGCCAAGGCCGGGTTCAAGTTTGCGCCCGGCGGGGTTGTCTTTTCCCTTGCGATACCGTATTCTTGTTTGGTTGGGCTCCGTGCGTCCGTTTGCATGTGTGGCCTCGGCTGGCGGTAGAGCCAGCACCAGCAGGAAACAAGACATAATGAAGGGTTCCCGGTCGGTCCAGAAGCTGATCGCCGGTGCAATCACTCCCAGCCGATCTTTGATCACCACGTTCCTCCGCGTCCGGCATCGTTCGGACTCACCGCGTGAACGTAGAAAGAAGTTGTAAATGGCACAGCAGCGCATCCGTATCCGCCTGAAGGCCTATGACTATCGCGTTCTCGACACCTCCACTGGAGAGATCGTCGAGACGGCGAAGCGTA
This sequence comes from Granulicella sp., assembly GCA_965198545.1. Taxonomy (GTDB): domain Bacteria; phylum Acidobacteriota; class Terriglobia; order Terriglobales; family Acidobacteriaceae; genus Granulicella. The sequence continues at coordinate 252,562 of CBDAPS010000001.1, forward strand.
CCGGAGCCCAGGTTGCAGGGCCGATTCCCCTGCCCACCATGAAGAACAAGTATTGCGTTCTCCGCAGCCCGCACGTGGACAAGAAGTCCCGCGAGGCGTTCGAGATTCGCACTCATAAGCGCCTGATCGACATTCTCGAGCCGACACAGCAGACCGTGGACGCGCTGATGAAGCTCGACCTGCCGGCTGGTGTGGACGTCGAGATCAAGACGGTGACGAAGTAAGCGAGTTAGCGGGCGCTACGCGCTTCGTTAGCGAGTTAGTGAAGGCAAGACCTACAGTGCCCAGCGCTCAACGCCGGCATGATGAGGAGAGAGAACGATGTCAGTAACAGGTTTGCTTGGCAAGAAGATCGGCATGACGCAGGTCTTCGACGAAAAGGGTGATGTTCACCCGATCACGGTGCTGCAGGTTGGACCGTGCGTGATCACACAGCTCAAGACGCTGGCGAAGGATGGCTATGATGCTGCCCAGGTCGGCCTTGTCGAGTTTGTGAAGGCGAGCAAGGTGAACAAGCCGATGACGGGCCACTTCGCGAAGTCGAACGTGCCCCCGGTGAAGTTCGTCAAGGAGTTCCAGCTCGAGTCGACCACCGGGTCGGAAGACGATCAGCAGGCCAAGGCCGGTGATCGCCTCACGGTCGAGCTGTTCAACGACGTGACATTTGTCGACGTGATCGGCACCAGCAAGGGCCGTGGTTTCGCGGGTGTAGTTCGCCGCCACGGGTTCGGCGGCGGCCCCAAGTCGCACGGCCACATGTTCCAGATCCAGGGCTCGATCGGTGCGTCTTCGTTCCCGTCCCGCGTGTTCCCAGGCCAGCGTATGCCGGGTCACTTCGGTGTGGACCAGGTGACGGTTCGCAACCTCCGGATTCGCGGCATCGATGCCGATGAGAACCTGCTGCTGGTCGAGGGCGCGGTCCCTGGACCCCGTGACGGCTATGTGCAGATCTCGAAGGCGAAGGCTCCTCCGCGGGAACGTCGTGGATTTGCCGGTGCGGCTACGAAGGATGCTCTGAAGGCTTCGAAGAAGGCTTCGGGCGGTAAGAAGAAGTAGCTCTTAGCTGCTAGCTCCTAGCTTCTAGCTAAAGACTGGGAGTTTGGAGTTAGCGGCTTGTTCTACAACGCTGCGCGGGGAACGGACCGGGTTACGCAGCCTAACAAACGCAGGGTCCGCCGCATCGTTGGCGGACACGGAAAGAGAAGCCAGACATGGCAAATATCAAAGTTAAAAACCTCCAGGGTGGCGAAGTCGGTTACTTCGAGCTGCTCGATGAGGTATTCGGCGTAGAAGTGAACGAGGCGCTGCTTTGGGAGGCTGTGAAGCACTATCGCGCTTCGCTGCGCCAGGGCACCCACGCCACCAAGAACCGCAAGGCCGTCAGCGGCGCCGGCAAGAAGCTTTGGAAGCAGAAGGGCACGGGCCGCGCCCGCGTCGGCAGCATCCGCACCCCGCTCTGGCGTGGCGGCGGCACGGTTCACGGACCCCAGCCGCGCAGCTACGACTACCAGTTCCCGAAGAAGAAGCTGTTTGGCGCGCTGCGCTCGGCGCTGGCTTCGAAGATGAACGACGGCAAGCTGACCGTGGTTGAGAACTTCGAGACAGCCGAGACCAAGACCAAGCAGATGAAGAACGCCCTCATCGCGCTGGACGCGAAGAAGACGGCGCTGATCGTCGAGAGCTCGCAGCAACTGAGCGAGAAGCTCTATCTGAGCTCGCGCAACCTGGATGGCGTGGAGCTGGTGCTTAGCTCCGAGGTTCATCCGTATGACCTGCTCCGCTATGAGCACGCGATCTTCTCGAGGGCCGCGCTTGAGGCCCTGCAGGAGACGTTGAAGAAGTCTGTCAGCAAGAGATCAGCCGCAGGCGCTCGCGCGCATGCTGAGAAGGAGGCTGCATAAATGCCTACCCTGTATAACGTGATTCGCCGTCCGCTGATCACCGAGAAGGCCTTGACCACCCGCGAGGTGGAAGGTTCGCTTGTGTTTGAAGTGGCCGCCACTGCGACGAAGACCGAAGTGAAGACCGCGGTCGAGACGCTGTTCAATGTGAAAGTAGCTGCAGTTCGTACGGCCAACGTGGAAGGCAAGGAGCGCCGGCGTGGCAAGTTTTCCGGCTACCTGCCCGACTGGAAGAAGGCGTACGTGAAGTTGAAGGCCGGCGAGAAGGTTCCGGACTTCGCAGCAGAAATTTAAGAGCAGCAAACAGGAAGCAGGAGGCAGGAAGTAGCCGGATTTGAGGCGCTTCCTGCTCTTCCGCTCCAAGTATCGTGACTCGCCTGGCGAGCACGGCAAAGGATAAGCAATGCCGATCAAATCATTCCGACCGACTACACCTACGCTTCGTTTTGCTACGAAGCTGGTGAACGACGACATCACGACCAACGAGCCGTACAAGCCATTGCTGGCAGTAAAGCCACGCACCGGCGGCCGTAACAACACTGGACAGTTGAGGATCCGGCACCAGGGCGGCGGGCACAAGCAGAAGCTGCGCATCATCGACTTCAAGCGCGAGAAGTACGGCATTCCGGGCAAGGTGGCGACGATCGAGTACGATCCGAACCGGTCTGCTCGTATCGCGCTTATCAGCTACGCTGACGGCGAGAAGCGCTACATCATTCAGCCGATCGGGCTGAAGATGGGTCAGTCCATCATGAGCGGCCCCGAGGCCGACATCCTGGTGGGCAACGCTCTGCCGCTAAAGAACATTCCCGTGGGCACGACGGTTCACAACATCGAGCTGCGTCCTGGGAAGGGCGCACAGATGGCCCGCTCGGCCGGCGCTCAGGTCAACCTGATCGCCAAGGAAGGCGATTACGCCCTGCTGAAGCTGCCTTCCGGCGAGACTCGCCGGGTGCTGGTGGAGTGCATGGCGACCATCGGCCAGGTGGGCAACACCGATCACGAAAACGTTACGATCGGCAAGGCCGGCCGCAACCGGTGGAAGGGCATTCGCCCGGCCAACCGTGGTGTGTCGATGAACCCGGTCGATCACCCGCACGGCGGTGGTGAGGGCAAGACCTCGGGCGGACGTCACCCTGTGACGCCGTGGGGCCAGCCGACACGCGGCTACAAGACGCGTAACAACAAGCGGACGGATGTGTTTATCGTCAGCCGTCGGAACAAGGGTAAGTAAGAGGGCCCAGGGTTCAGGGCCCAGGGTTTAGAAAGCAACAGCGTCGCCCCGAAGGAACGGTTGAGGCTAACCGGAGCAAGGGCATAACCAAGTCTCGGCTTCACCTTCACGAGATTCGTTGTTTCGAGCACAAGAGGAAACGGAGTACAAATGGCACGCTCAGCGAAGAAGGGCCCGTTCATCGACACGCACCTGATGGTGAAGATCGATGCCATGAACGCGGCTAACGACAAGAAGGTGATCCGCACGTGGTCACGCCGCTCGACGATTCACCCGGACATGGTGGGTCACACCATCGCGGTTCACAACGGTCGCAAGTTCATCCCGGTGTACTGCACGGAGAACATGGTGGGCCACAAGCTCGGCGAGTTCTCGGCGACGCGTACGTTCAAGGGCCACTCGGCCAAAGCCGACACCTCGAAGGCCAAGTAAGGACACGACATGGCAAAGACTAAAAATATCGAACCTGAGTTTCGCGCCGAAGCGCGATTCCAGCGCTGCAGCGCCCAGAAGGCGAAGCTGGTGCTTGACCTAATCAAGGGCCTGCGCGTGGAAGCGGCCATCAACACGGTGATGTTCACCAACAAGCGCATTGCGCCGGTGGTGGAGAAGGTGTTGCGCTCGGCCGTGGCCAATGCGCAGAACCTTTCCGACGAACGCGGCCTGGACGTCGATGTCGACAACCTGATCGTGAAGACGGCGGTTGCCAACGAAGGCCCGCGCATGAAGCGTATTCGCCCTGCCCCGATGGGCCGTGCGTTCCGCTACCAGCGCCGCATTTCGCACATCATCATCACGGTGGCGGAGAAGAAGGCTGCCGAAACCGGATCGGCTTCAAGCGAAGCTCCGGCGCAGGCAAAGGGCCGCAAGCCCGCTGCGAAGAAGTCGGCAGCGAAGAAGAGTGCAGCAAAGTCGGCCAAGAAGGCGACCGTAGCAGCGTAAGCAGGAAGTTTTTGGTGAGTGAGCCGTGACGGGAGCAATCCTGCCGGCTCACAAAATCCGTGTAGTCACGCTCTCCGGCTCAACCGGTATACGAGCGAGAAAAGAAGGAATGTATGGGACAGAAAGTCCATCCGTATGGCTTCCGCCTCGGCATCAACAAGCCGTGGAAGTCGCGCTGGTTTGTGGAGCGCGGCTATGACAAGTTGCTGGTCGAGGACGTAAAGCTGAAGGCTGAACTCCGCGAGAAGCTGAAGCAGGCTGGTGTTTCGAGCGTGGAAGTCGAGCGCCCGGGCAACAAGCTTCGCCTGATCATCCGCACCGCGCGTCCGGGCATCATCATCGGCCGCAAGGGCGCTGAGATCGACAAGCTCAAGGCTGACATCCAGAAGCGCACGAACCGGGAAGTCTTCATCGACATCCTGGAAGTGAACAAGCCTGAGCTGGATGCTCAGCTGGTGGCCGAGAACATCGCGCTGCAGCTGGAGAAGCGTGTCAGCTTCCGCCGCGCGATGCGTAAGAGCGTGGATTCGGCGCTGCGCTTTGGCTGCAAAGGCATCAAGGTTCGCGTTTCCGGTCGTCTGAACGGCAATGAAATCGCCCGCTCCGAGTGGTACCTGCAGGGTCGCCTGCCACTGCACACGCTGCGTGCGGACATCGACTACGGCTTTGCCGAAGCGAAGACCACGTACGGCGTGATCGGCGTGAAAACATGGATCTACCGTGGCGATATCTACGAGCAGAAGAAGCGTCGCGAGCAGGTTGCTCCGGTAACTGCCGGCGCATTCCAGAGCTAGGGTTCTGGGTCCAGGGTATAGGGTCGAGAAGACTCGCCCTGGACTCGATCCTCTTTGTGTTTCTGTTTGGCGAATTGGCCAAACTTTGTTACACTAACTTGGTTTGGCCCTGAGTCTGCCCTTTGCTCTTTCAAGAGCCCTGTGACAGAGACCCCGGTCAGCGTTCCAGTCCGCTCGGACTTCTTTTGATTGAGCGGGTTTTGTTCGCCCTCATAGCCCCCGCAGCACACGAGTTTGTAAAGGAATTCCTATGCTTCTGCCCAAGAAGGTTAAGTACCGCAAGCAACAGCGCGGCCGCATGTGCGGCAAGGCGTGGCGCGGCTCGGATCTCGCGTTTGGCGATTTCGGTCTGAAGGTGATGGAGTGCGGCTACATCACCGACCGCCAGATCGAGGCGTCACGTATCGCGATGACTCGTTTCATCAAGCGCGGCGGCAAGGTCTGGCTGCGCCTGTTCCCGGACAAGCCGATCACGAAGAAGCCGGCCGAAACCCGTATGGGTAAGGGCAAAGGCGCTCCGGATCACTGGGTTGCCGTGGTTCGCCCGGGCAAAATCCTGTTCGAGATGGAAGGCGTTCCGGTCGAGATCGCGAAAGAAGCGATGCGCCTGGCCAGCCACAAGCTGGGTCTGAAGACGACCTTCATTGTGCGGCCGAACATGGCCGTGGAAGTCGCGGCGAAGTAAAACGATTCGGCTCGCGCCGCGCTGGCGGGAGCAAATGCAGATTCCCTTCGGGGATGACAAGAGAGAGCAGTCATGGAACTGGACAAGATTCGCGGGTTGAGCGACGAAGAGTTGAAGGCGGAAGAAGCCAAGGCTGGTGAGCAGCTTTTCCGTATTCGCTTCGCTAAGAGCCTCGGCAAGCAGGACGGCATCAAGAACATTCGCGGGCTGAAGCTGGACATTGCTCGCTTCAAGACGATCGCGCGCCAGCGTCAGCTGGAAGCCGCGAAGGCAGGAAAGGCATAACGATGGCCGATACGACAAGCAGCACGGCAGCCGTGGCGACTCCGGAAACTCAGGAAAATCGCCGCAACGAAAAGGTCGGCAACGTAGTTTCGACCAAGATGCAGAAGACGATCGTGGTCGAGATCGAGATGCGCAAGGCTCATCCGAAGTACAAGCGGGTGATGAAGTCGAATAAGAAGTTCTACGCACATGACGAGCAGAATTCTGCGCGGGTAGGCGATGTGGTTCGCATTCGCGAAACCCGTCCTCTGAGCAAGCTGAAGCGCTGGAATCTGGAAGAGATCATTCGCCGCTCGTCGCTTTCGAGCCTGGCAGAAGAGAAGCCTGTCGCGGCAGAGTCGGCCGCCAAGTAAGTTTTGCAGTTCCGCGCGGGCTTCGGCTCGCTGCATTGAGGGAGATTCGCGATGTCAGTACAAATGCGCACGATGCTGGACGTGGCCGATAACTCGGGCGCGCGCAAGCTCCAGGTTATCCTGCCGCTGGGCGGCGGACTCGGCAAGAAGGCCGGGCTGGGGGATGTGGTGACCGCTGCGGTGAAGGAAGCTTCGCCGGACGGCACCGTGAAGAAGGGCAAGGTTGTGAAGGCCGTGATCGTGCGGACTCGCAAGGAATATCGCCGCAGGGACGGTACCTATATCCGCTTCGACCAGAACGCGGCTGTGGTGATCAACGACTCGATGGAGCCGGTTGGGACGCGCGTTTTCGGGCCGGTGGCTCGCGAACTTCGCGACAAGAAATTCCTGAAGATCGTTTCGCTGGCTCCGGAAGTGATCTAAGAGCAGGGATCAGGAAACAGAGAAGAGAAAAGCGGGTACCGGCCCTGACGGATTGCCGAGGCTTGAAGGAAAGAGCACAGGATTATGGCAAAGATTAAGCGCAACGACGAAGTGATCGTCATCGCGGGACGCGATAAGGGCAAGCATGCCCGTGTGGTTCGGATCATTACCGCGAAGAACCGCGTGATGCTCGAGGATTCGCAGGGTGACAAGCTTCACCGCATCAAGAAGCACGTAAAGCCGAACCCGCAGACGGGCGCACAGGGCGGCATCCAGGAGCTTTCTCCCACGGTGCATATCTCGAATGTGGCTCTGGTGGATGCGGACGGCAAGGCGACCCGCGTGGGCTACCAGGGTGATGGCAAGGCGAAGACGCGCATTGCGCGTTCAACCGGCGCCACCTTTGCGGATCAGAAGGCCAAGTAAGCGGAGTTTGTAAGCGAAGTACGGAGCACCCCACGAATCGGTAGACGGCGCGAGCCACTCCGGAACCGTGGAGAAAGAAGAAGTGACATGGCATCACGACTGAGAGAGAAGTACGACAGCGAGATCAAGGCCGCTATCCAGAAGGAACTGGGTCTTGAGAACGTGATGGCGGTTCCGAAGCTGGAAAAGATCGTCATCAACATGGGCCTGGGCGAAGCGACCCAGAACGTCAAGATCATGGATCCGCTGCTTGCAGACCTGGGTGCGATTGCCGGCCAGAAGCCGGTGATCACCAAGGCGAAGAAGAGCATCGCGGCGTTCAAGCTGCGTGAAGGCATGCCGATCGGCGCGATGGTCACCCTGCGCGGCGAGACGATGTACGAGTTCCTCGATCGCCTGATCGCGGTGGCACTGCCCCGTGTGCGCGACTTTCGCGGCGTTTCGAGCAAGAGCTTCGATGGGCGCGGCAACTACACGCTGGGCCTGCGCGACCAGCTGATCTTTCCGGAGATCGACTACGCGAAGGTGGACAAGACCAAGGGCATGAACGTGACCATCGTCACGACGGCCAAGGATGACAACGGCGCTCGCACGCTGCTGAAGGCGTTCGGCATGCCCTTCCGGCAGGGTGCGTAAGACTAGGGTTCAGGGCCCAGGGTTCAGGGTCCAGAAGGCGAAAGCCGAAGGATAGAGAGAAGAATGGCTACTACTGCAAAGCGCGTCAAAGACGCACGCAAGCCGAAGTTCAAGAGCCGTCAGCACAACCGCTGCCAGCTGTGCGGCCGCCCACGGGCGTACCTGCGCAAGTTCGGCGTTTGCCGTCTGTGCTTCCGCGGACTGGCGCTCAAAGGCGAGATCCCGGGCGTCGTCAAGTCCAGCTGGTAAAGCTGGAAAGGCCTTAGAAGCTTGCAAGACCTGCCCGGCGGTTGAACCATGGCCGCCCTGCATGATGAACACCGGTGTGAGCCGTCCAGGCGAAGAACACCACAGACATTCCCGCTGGTTCTCCCGGCCGCCCGCGAAAGCAGAGCCGCCCGGAGCGAACGGGGAATGAAAGGACAACGATGAATCTGACGGATCCAGTAGCAGACTTCCTTACCCGCATTCGCAACGCACACGGCGCGCGCCACCAGAAGCTGGACGTTCCGGTGAGCAAGCTCAAGACGGAGATCGCCCGCATCCTGAAGGATGAAGGCTACATCGCCAACTACAAGCCCGTGGAAGAGAACAACCAGGCCCTGCTCCGCGTGTACCTGAAGTACGGCGTGGACAATGTCCCGGCCATCCGCGACCTGAAGCGCATCTCCAAGCCCGGCTGCCGTGTGTACGTGGGCAAGGAAGAGATTCGCCGTGTCCAGGGCGGTCTCGGCATCAGCATCATGACGACGCCAAAGGGCGTGATGACCGGCCGGCAGGCTCGTCGCGAGAATGTTGGCGGCGAGATTCTTTGCGAAGTCTGGTAAGACGAAAGATCAGGGCCCAGATTTAGGGTCCAGAAGGCACCGGTAACGGCTGCCTGGCTGCAGTGGAACGGGTGAGGGATCAGCCGCGACTCGCAAGCCATAAGGATTGAAACGATGTCACGTATTGGATTGAAGCCGATCACGCTGCCGAAAGGCGTGAAGTACTCGCAGACACCCGGCCAGGTGCTGGTGGAAGGCCCCAAGGGCAAGGTAGCGGCGCTGGTGCCCGAAGGCATCTCGCTGAGCGAGAAGGACGGCGTGCTTTCTGTCGAGCGCCAGAATGACAAGCAGAAGGCGCTGCACGGCCTGGCTCGCGCGTTGGTGTTCAACGCTGTTGAAGGCGTGAGCAACGGCTGGAAGAAGGAGCTCGATGTTGTCGGCATTGGCTACCGTGTGGAGTTGAAGGGCAAGAACACCGTGGTGTTCACGCTCGGCTACTCGCACCCGATCGAGTTCCCGCTGCCTACCGGCATTGAAGTTGCGATCGACCCGAAGCAGACGCACGTGACGGTCAGCGGGATCGACCGGCAGAAGGTTGGCCAAGTGGCCGCCGACATGCGCTCGCTGCGCAAGCCCGACCCGTACAAGAACAAGGGCGTGCGGTACAGCGACGAGAAGCTGAAGAAGAAGGTCGGAAAGACCGGAGCCAAGTAACAGGGTATAGGGCTCAGGGTTTAGGGCTTAGAAGACGAGATCCTCTAGTCCTAAATCCTGAATCCTCGCTCTTATCACCGAACGTCGTCAGAGGCTGGCGACGTCTTTAGGAAGGAAGAAAGATCATGATCAACGCACCCAAGCGCAATGCGATTCGTCAGCGGGTTCACTCGCGTATTCGCGGGAAGATGTCGGGCACGGCAGAGCGTCCTCGCCTGAACGTGTACCGTTCGCTGAACCACATCTACACACAGGTGATCGACGATGCCTCCGGCAAGACGATTGCTTCGGCTTCGACCGTTGCCAAGAAGGGCACGGAAGCGACTGTCGGCGGAAACGTGGAAGCGGCGAAGGCCATCGGCAAGCTGATCGCTGAACGCGCGCAGGCTGCCGGCGTAAAGAAGGTCGTGTTCGACCGCGGCGGTTATCTGTATCACGGTCGCATCAAGGCCCTGGCCGATGCGGCACGCGAAGCCGGCCTCGAGTTCTAAGGTGTTCTAAGTTGCACGTTTCTACGTTGTACGTAAGAGCGGGGCTTAGATCGTAAGACTGATAACGTTTCCGAAGCAGCGCTAGACTGCTCAACCGCTGCCCACCGAGGCAGCATCTCCGGACCGGCGTGCCGGAGCTATATACAAAGGAAGAAGCAAACATGGCGACTCGCAAGAGACTCGACGGAAACCGGATGAACCTCAAGGATGAGGTTGTGTCCATCAATCGCGTGACCAAGGTGGTTAAGGGCGGCAAGAACATGAGCTTTGCGGCTCTGGTGATCGTAGGCGACCCCGCCGAAGGCGTGGTTGGCTACGGTTCGGGCAAGGCGAAGGAAGTTCCGCAGGCGATCCGCAAGGGCATTGAAGCGGCGAAGAAGAACCTTATCCGTGTTCACCTGACGCAGACCTCGATTCCTCACCAGGTGCTGGGTCACTTTGGCGCCGGCGAAGTGCTGCTGAAGCCGGCTCCTGAAGGTACCGGCGTGATCGCGGGCAAGACTGTTCGCGCAGTGATGACGGCCGTCGGCGTGCAGAACGTGCTGACCAAGAACATCGGTACGGCGAATCCGCACAACGTGATCAAGGCGACGTTCGATGCGCTGAGCCAGCTGCGTGACAAGGCCGAAGTGGCTGCTCTGCGCGGCAAGTCGGTCGACGAGCTCTAGGTTTAGGGGTTTCGGGCTCAGGGTTCAGAGTCCAGAAGGCAAGGGGCAGCAGCCTCGGAGAAGAACAATGGCAAGCGAAAACAAGATCAAGCTTCAGTACTTCCGCTCGATGATCTGCACGCCGGTCAAGCACAAGCTCGTTATTAAGGGCCTGGGCTTTACGCGGCTGAACCAGATCGTGGAGCGCGAAGATACTCCCTCGATTCGTGGCATGGTGAAGAAGGTTCCTCACCTGGTTCGCGTCGTCGAGTAGTTCGAGGTTCTCCGTCGTCTGTTCTCCGTTGTCAGGGGAGAGTGTAAGCAGCGGAGAACGGATCAAGGAGAGCTGACAACTCCGCACATGCGAGTCGGGCTCAAACCCGGCGTTAGCGAGGAAAACATGGCACTGAATCTCAGCAATTTGCGGGCGCCGAAGAAGGCGAACGAAAACAAGAAGCGCGTGGGCCGCGGTATGGGCTCCGGCATGGGCAAGACTTCAACCCGCGGCCACAAGGGCCAGGGATCGCGTTCCGGCTCCAGCCTGATGCGTGGCTTTGAAGGCGGCCAGATGCCGTTGCACCGCCGCCTGCCGAAGCGTGGCTTCACGAACATCTTCCGCGTCGAGTACACGGTGCTTGGCCTGGACCGCATCGCTGAACTGGGCGAGACGGAGTTGACGCTCGAGACGCTGCAGGCTCGCGGCATCCTGAAGAAGCGCAACGGGCTGGTGAAGGTGCTGGCAAACGGCGAGCTGACGTCCGCGGTGACGGTGCATGCTCACAAGTTTTCCGCAGCGGCGGCGAAGGCGATCGAGGCGGCCGGCGGCAAGGCCATCGTGATCGGCGCAGCAGCCGACAACGCGGCCTAACAAGACAGAGAAAAGGCCGAAGCGAAATGCTTCGGCCTTTTACTTTATGGCAGGGAATGCACGGCAGTGTGCTGCTTCCCCTTGTAGAATTAGAAGCAACTTCCCAGACACGAGAGCCGCCGGGCCGCGTTGCGTAGCCGTCTTGCTGGAACTCACGCTGGGTTTTACGACAGAAGGCTCTCAGCAACGATGCTTGAACGCTTCCAGAATATCTTCCGCATTCCCGAGCTGCGCAAGCGGATCGGATTCACGCTTGGCCTGCTGGCGGTGTACCGCCTGGGCGCGCACATCCCCACGCCGGGCATCAACGCGGACGCGCTTGCGAGTTTCTTCAACAGCAACGCCGGCTCCGCGCTGGGCTTGCTCGACCTTTTCAATGGCGGCAACCTTCGCAAGCTGACGATCTTTGCGCTGGGCATCATGCCTTACATCACGGCGTCGATCATCTTCCAGCTGCTGACGGTGATCTATGAGCCGTTGGCGAAGCTGCAGAAGGAAGGCGAAGCCGGCCGCCGCAAGATCACGCAGTGGACTCGCTATGTGACCGTGCTGCTGGCGGTGGTGCAGAGCTTTGTGATCGCTCTGTCGCTAGCCGGATCTTCCACCGGTGCGTCGATGGTGACGATCTCGAAGACCTCATTTGTTCCGCTGTGCATCATCACGCTGACCTGCGGCACGGCGTTCATCATGTGGCTGGGTGAGCAGATCACGGATCGCGGCATCGGCAACGGCATGAGCCTGCTGATCTTCACGGGCATCGTGGTCGGCCTGCCGCGAGGCATCGCGGATCTTTACCAGAAGTTCAAGACGAACGCGTGGGGAGCTTTTACTCCCATCGCGCTGCTGCTGCTGGTTGTGGGCATGTTGGGCGTGGTTGCCTTCATCATTTATGTGGAGCGCTCCGAGCGCCGCATCCCAATCCAGTCGGCCAAGCGGATTGTGGGTCGTCACATGACGCAATCGAGCACGTCGTTCCTGCCGCTGAAGGTGAACTCCGGCGGCGTTATGCCAGTGATCTTTGCGAGCTCGATTCTTTCTGCGCCGCTGCTGCTGCAGAACATCAGCCTATTCGGCTCCGGTCCCTTGCGGGACAGCCGGTGGCTTGGACCGGTGTTCCGCAACCTGGCTCCGGCTGAGCCCTGGTACGAGGTTCTGTACATCGCGGCGATCATCTTCTTCGCGTACTTCTACATTTCGATCATCTTCCGTCCCGATGACATCGCAGACAACATGCGCAAGTTCGGCACGTTCATCCCGGGTGTTCGTCCGGGCAAGCGGACCTCAGACTTTATCAACGATGTGCTGACGCGGATTACGCTGGTGGGCGCGATCTACCTGATCATCATCTCGATCATTCCGCAGCTGTTGATCTCGGGCATCCACTTCAACCACCTCTGGCTGGTGGGGCGGTTTTTCGACACGCTGCCCGCGTGGACGACGAACGGCCTTGGCGTGAACTTCTACTTCGGCGGCACGAGCCTGCTGATCGTGGTCGGTGTCGCCATGGATACGGTGCAGCAGATCGAGTCGCAGCTGATCATGCGTCACTATGAGGGCTTCGCGCCGAAGTCCGGCCGCATCAAGGGCCGGCGGAGCTGGTAAGCGCGGACGATGTCAAAGCCACTGCCGAATGCGAGTGATTTCCTTCCCGGTCCGGTGCTCCTGTTAGGAGCGCCGGGCGTGGGCAAAGGAACGCAGGCCAAGCGCCTGGTAGAAGAGTTTGGGATTCCCCAGATCTCTACCGGCGACCTGCTGCGTGACCATCGCGAGCGCCAGACGGAGCTGGGCAAGATTGCCAGCGAACTGATGGACAACGGGAAGCTGGTTCCTGACGACCTGGTGAACCAGATGGTCGCGGCGCGGCTGACTGAACCTGACTGCGAGCACGGCTACATTCTGGATGGCTTTCCACGCACGCTGCCGCAGGCCGAATGGCTGGACCGTCAGCTTGTAGCGTACATGCTGCCGGTGGTGGCTGTGGCGATTTCGGTGGATGAGAAGGTATTGCTGGAGCGCATCACTGGCCGCCGCATTTCGCGCGCTGGATGCATCTACAACATCTACACGAACCCGCCCAAAGAGCCGGGCATTTGCGACGTGGATGGAAGCCCGTTGGAGCAACGCCCCGACGATACAGAGGAAGTTTTCGAAGAACGCATGAAGAGTTTCCACGCGAAAACCAATGCCGTAATTGAGTACTACCGCGAGCATGGCGGGCGCTTTTCGGAAGTGGACGGGGATCGTCCGGTGGAAGAAGTTACGGCGAGTATCCGATCAACCTTGCTCAAGATGCGGCATCATCCTGAAGCGAGCGCCCAGCCGGAGATTGGCAGGGAGTGATTAGTGGTTAGTGGCTAGTGATTAGTGGTTAGCGAACACCACTGACTCTTACAAGTACCTCTCCCTCTAACGAAATCGCTTACCTAGTACGACTGAGCACTTATGGCAATCATGATCAAATCGCCGGCCGAGATCGAAAAGATGCGGATCTCCGGCAAGGCACTGCGGCAGGTGCATGAGGCCGTCAGCAAGGCCGTGCGCGTGGGCGCGACCACGATGGACCTGGAGCGCGCCGCTCAATCCAAGATCAAAGAGCTAGGTGCAAAGGCCGCATTCGAGGGCTATCACGGATACCCGGCGGCGCTGTGCACTTCCGTGAACCATGAAGTGATTCACGGTATCCCGAGCGAACGCGGCGCGTTGCGCGATGGCGACATCGTTTCGGTGGACTGTGGTGTCGTGATTAACGGTTTCTACTCCGATTGCGCCGTGACGTACCCTGTGGGGCAGCTAAGCCCCGCAACCGCGAAGCTGCTGAAGGTGACGGAAGCTTCGCTGTATGCGGCGATTGAAAAGGCCGTTCCCGGCGGGCGGCTGTTCGACATCTCCAATGCGGTGCAAACCATGTGCGAGGCCGAAGGCTATGGCGTCGTGCGTGAGTTTGTGGGGCATGGCATCGGCCGCAACATGCATGAAGACCCGCAGGTACCGAACTACGGGGCTGCCGGCAAGGGGCCTCGCCTGAAGGCGGGCATGGTGTTGGCCATCGAGCCGATGATCAATGCCGGAGGCGCCGAGGTGAAGGTGCTTGAAGATGGCTGGACGGCCATCACCGTGGACGGCAGCATGAGCGCTCATTTTGAGCACACGGTCGCCATCACCAAAGATGGCCCATTGATCCTGACCCGCTAAGCAGGCTAGAGCCTAGTCCCGTGAATCTTTCGTAACAGCCCTCTTGAAGAGTTTTCCTCCGCTGATGGGTGAGGAAAGCGTGGCGCTGCTTGTCTTCAAAGACTTACATCCGAGCGGACTGGGCCCGGCAGAATTTAGGCCGGGTTCTCCACTGAGGCTGAAGATCATCCTTCTCTCTGGAACGACCGATGAATGTTATCTTGAGCTTAAGACTCATTACGTTCATCCTCCTGTTTGCGGTCTCGGCAAGCCAAGCTGATAAGTGTCGTTAGGCGAGATTTTCACCCACGCGCATTTTAAGCGGGCCGGCGCCCTTCGGTACTCAGGCGACGCACTCAGGGGTGTTGGTCAAGTTGCACATGAAGGAGCTCGTGCTCGTGCTGGCTAGTTTTCGTACAATCGGCTTCCGTTTCAAGACTTTGGCTGTGGTGGTCGTATTGGCCGGGTGCGGCCTTGGCCACGCGCAGACCGCGCCTACGCTGCTGCCGTATACCGCGAAACTGATCGCGGGTGGCGGTACCGCGTCGAAAGTGACGTTCCCAGGTCTGTGTCCTTCGTCAGGCCTGATGGCGAGCGACACGTACGGCGACGGCTGTCTCGCGACGGAACTCGCGTTGACCGGTCCGCGGTATGCCGTTGCGGATGCGGCGGGGAACGTCTTCTTCAGTGATTACGGGAACAATTTAATTCGCCGCATCGATGCGGTGACCGGTGTGGTGAACCTTGTGGCTGGAAGCGTCTACACGTCTCCGGTCGCAGGAGCGTCCTGCGGAACCGGGTACACGACAACATCGACCGACGCAAAGGGCGATGGCTGTCTGGGCGTGCAGGTGAACGTCTATGAACCGGTCGGGCTAGTGTTTTCACCGGCGGGCGACCTCTACTTTTCGGAAGCCGGCAATTCGGATGTGCGCAAAATTGCCGCCACCGCCGGGCTGATACCGGCGAGCACGGTGGGCGGCGTGACCGTGTACACCGGTGTGATCACGCTAGTGGATGGGAGCCCTGCGCTCAAGACCTCTGGCTATGCCTCAGACAACGCGACGACAACTATTAACGCTGCAACGCAGAGCTTTCTGGACACACCGTACGGGTTGAGCTTCGACAGCAGCGGCCATCTGTTCGTGACGGAGGAGTACCGAAACGCGGTGCTGGTGGTGAACACCAACACAACCGGAACGGACACGGTGAACGGCATCTCGATACCAGCGGGCACTGTGGCGAAGATCATGGGTGCGACTTCCACCGGGTCGACGTGCCCGAACGGCTCAGTGAGCGCGGACAAGTGCGCCTACGGCACCTACACGCCGGGTTCGGCCGCGAACACGCAGGAGACGGACTCACCGTACGCGGTTGCGGCGGGCCCGAGCGGCAACACCTACGTCGCCAACACGTACACACGCACGGTGGGTGCTATCAGCGCGTCGGGAACGCTTACGAACTTCGCAGGCACGCTGAACACCAAGGGAACCACGCTGATGCGAGGCTCGGCGGGGAGCTTTGCCATTGGGACTGTTTACTCCGTGGCATCGGACACGAGCGCGGATGTGTACCTGACGGATCCGGTGAACGGCGTGGTGTGGCGCGTGGACGGTGCGGGCAATCACCCCATGTATGTGGTGGCTGGCGGGGCGACCTCGGTGTGCAACGGAGCTACCGACAAGTATGGTGACGGCTGCCCGGCGACGCAGGCGACTCTGGGTTCGACTCCTGGCGCCTCAACGCCCGTAAACGCGACCGGCGTTTTCGGGGTCTCCGTGGATTCACACTCCGACCTCTTTCTGGGGGACACTTCCACGAACCTGATCCGGGAAATCGCGTCGGGAACGCAGTTTGGACAGGTCGGCAGCGCGGTGACGCAAACGCTGGAGATTCACTTCGGCGCGGGTGATACGCCGGCCGCTAATGCGTACACGTTGACGCAGACGACGCCGAACTTCACGCTGGGATCGGCAACCTGCACGTCCAACTCCGACGCGACGACGGATTGCCTGCTGCCGGTGACCGCTGTGGTGGCCACCAGCGCAAACCTTGGCGCCTTCTCGGCAGTGCTTGCTGTGAATTCAACGATGGGTGGGACCAACACCTTTACGCTGACCGGCACGCACGTGCAGACGCCGGTTACGCGGACGACAGTGGGGGTGTCGCCGGTTAGTTCCTGCACCAACACGACGACGTTTGCCGCAGGAACGGCGGTGACGCTGACCGCGTCCATCATCAGCACCGGTACGCCGGGCGGCACGGTTCAGTTCTATGCCAACAACGCGCCTATCAGCACGCCAATAGCCGTGAGCGGTGGGACTGCCCAGTTGAACTACACGTTTACCATGACGGGAACGTACACCATCTCCGCTACCTACAGCGGCGACTCGTACTTCGCCAGCTCGACGGGAACCTCAGGAACGACGATCACCCTGACAACCCCAAGCCTCAGTTCGACGACGGTAGAAACGCCGATCAACAACTCGATCGTGCAGGGTCAGACGGCGACCTACAGCTTCAACCTGGCGCAGAGCGTGTACAGCGGAACCGTGACGTTCAGCGTGTCCGGCCTTCCCGCCAACTCCACGGCGACGTTCAGCCCCAGCAGCATCAGCGCAACGGGCTGCACCACATCGTCCGTGGTGGGCCTGACCATTCAGACCTCGCTGGCCCAGGTAAAGCAGTCCGGCTTTGCGGGCGGTTCCGGACCGTGGCGGATGGGTGTGATGTTCGTCAGCCTTTTCTTAGCCGGCGTGCTGGCCGTGCGCCGCCGCTCGCTCCGCGGCAACTGGCCTCGCCTGACGATGGTGCTGGCGCTACTGGTGGCGAGCAGCAGCCTGATCGCCTGCGGCAAGGCTGCGCAGACGGGTGTGAGCACACCGACCGGAAGCTACCCACTGGTGGTGAAGGCGACAGGCTCCGATGGAACTTCCACCACTGTTGGCGCGACGCTCATCATTACGGCGTATCAGGATCCCTACAAATAGCAGAAGGCGGCGGGTCAGAGATGGCCTGGAGTCCCTGCGGATCGTTTGGATTGCAGGATTCACCTGATCGTTTCCAAGGCTTGTAAAGGCCAAGCCCCTTAGGAGAGATGTTCGAATGCACTTGATGTATCGCAGATTGATGAAGCCCGGCCGCATGGCCTTGCTTGCTGGATTCCTCGCCTCGCCGGAATTGCTTGTTCCGGGCGTGCTGCCTGCCTTCGCCCAAAGCGCCACGGCCGGCGCCATCGGCGGCACGGTTACGGATGCAGGCGGCGCCCTGCTTCCCGGCACCATCGTGAAGGCTACCTCGAAGGACTCCGGCGTGGTGCGCACAGCCAAGGCAAATTCACAGGGTGAGTACCGCCTCGCCGAATTGCCTCCGGGTACCTATACGGTGACCTACACGGCCGATGGATTCGACCTGGCGCAGCAGGACAACGTCGTCGTGACGATCGGCAGCCTGTCGAACGTTTCCCCGAAGATGACCGTTGGTTCGGTGACCTCCAAGATCGAGGTCAAGGACGAGAGTCCGCTGCTGCACACGGAGTCAAACGATGTGTCCACGACCATCGACCAGGACCGCATCGACAACCTGCCGATCAATGGCAGGCGTTGGTCTAGCTTCGCGCTGCTGACCCCGGGCGTGGTGTCCAACAGTGACGGCTTCGGCCTGCTGAGCTTTCGCGGCATCAGCTACCTGCTGAACAACAGCACGGTGGACGGCGCGGACAATAACCAGGCGTACTTCTCGGAAGAGCGCGGGCGCACGCGCGCGTCGTATACGATCTCGCAGGCTGCGGTGCAGGAGTTCCAGGTGAATACCTCGAACTACTCGGCCGAGTATGGGCGCGCTGCCGGCGGCGTGATCAACACGGTGACGAAGAGCGGCGGCAACCAGTTCCATGGCGAGCTGTTCTTCTATGATCGCGATAACCAGTGGGGCGCGAGCAATCCGTATACGCAGCTTGAGGTGCAGGACCCAAACACGGGTTTCTACGGCACGCAGAACTACAAGCCCAAGGACTGGCGCAAGCAGTGGGGCTTTGGCGTCGGCGGACCGATCATCAAGGACAAGCTGTTCTGGTTCTACTCGTACGACCAGTCACGGCGGAACTTTCCGGGCACGGCTCGTGCATCCGATCCATACGACACCTTCGCACCGGTGCTGGACAATACGCTGCCGGCCGGCACGACGTGCAGTGGCGCCAGCATCACGCCGACTCCAACCAACCAGTTCAGCGGCGATGCCGAGGCTTGCCGCCTTTCTAACAACCTGGGCATCAGCTACCAGGCGGCCACGGCGTACTACACGCAGGGGCTCAGCGTTCTTGCGAATGAGCTTGGCTATGTGCCTCGCTTCAACGACCAGGTGCTGAACTTTCCCAAGCTGGAGTGGCAGGTGAACGACCGCAACCGGGCAACACTCCAGTACAACCGTCTGCGCTACTCCGCGCCAGCCGGCCTGCAGACGCAAGCGTCAAACTTCTATGGCCGCGCCAGCTTTGGCAACAGTTTCGTGAAGACGGATTTCGGCCTTTTCCGCTTCACTTCGGTATTGACCAACTCGATCGTCAATGAGTTCCGCGCGCAGTACGGGCGTGACTTTGAGTACAACACCTCGCAGCCTCCGCTGCCCAATGAGGTGCCGCTTTCCAACAACCAGTTCAATCGGCCGCCTGATATCCAGATCGGCTATTACTTCGATCTCACCGGCTTCGACATCGGCAAGCCGTACCTGCTGGACCAGAGCGCTTATCCAGACGAGCGGCGCATCCAGGGCACCGACGGCATTACGTGGTCGCACGGACGGCATACCACCAAGTTCGGTGTGGACATCAACCGCGTCTACGATGCCACCAACAATCTTTACATCGGCAACGGCAGCTACAGCTATGACTACAACGAAGACTTCATTGCAGACTACCTGCACACCACGACGGGACTGGGTGGCACGAACTACACTTCGGCGGTCTACAGCCTGGAACAGGGATTTGGCAATCCGAAGATCAGCATCTCGACGACAGACTGGAATGCTTATGTCAGCGACGATTGGCGCGTGACGCCACGCTTGACGATCAATGCCGGGCTGCGCTATGAGTACGAGTACATTCCGCCGAACCCCTATCCGAACAACGGGAATTCGTACCTGAACGGCCCGGCGCTATCGTCCTTCACGGGGCTGAACATCAAGCGTCCGGACGATCGCAACAACTTTGGGCCACGGGTGGGGCTTTGCGTATAACGTCTTCGGCGACGGCAAGACAACTCTCCGCGGCGGCTACGGCATGTACTACGGGCGTGTGATCAACGCGAATATCTCGCTCGCCTACCAGAACTCCGGCTCGCCGCTGGGACAGATCACTGTCACGACCTATCCGGGCAGCTATCCGAGCAGCGGCAAGAGCACCTACATGGGCAATACCTGCGCTCAGTTTCCTTCGATTTTCTCTTCGGATTGGACCGGAGCGGCCACGGCTGTGGGATGCGGCGCCGGCACTTCGACGATCGCTTACCTGGATGGGCATCTGCAAAACCCGCAGGTTCACGAAATGGACCTCGCGCTCGAGCAGAACCTCGGGTGGGGCAGCGTTCTTTCGATCACCTACATGGGATCGCTGGGCCGCGAACTGCCGGGCGTGTTCGATCAGAATTCGCCCCTTGCAGCGACCAGCAACGTCACCTTCAAAGTGCTGGACAGTCTGAACGTCTTCAACGGAAACGGCGCTCCTACCGCTTTGCCGCATGGTGGCCGCAAGGCTCCGCTGCTTGACCAGAGCATTCACACCTTCCCGCTCTACACGGCCAACGCACCGGGGTCCTTCGGCGGACGCAGACTCACCTCGGCTTATTACAACATTTATGACGTAGAGAGCCGGATCAACTCGAGTTACAACGCTCTCGCGTTCTCGTTGAACAAACGCTTTTCGAATTCGTTGTCGCTGCTGTCCAACTTCACCTGGGCGCACGCACTGGACTACAACCCATACCTCGGTACTGGCTACGGCTCCTCCAGCTACCTGCCGCTCGACCCCAACAACATTCGGCAGGATTACGGGAACAGCAACCTGAATGTAGGACAGCGCTTCATTTTCGCGGGACACTATAACCCCCGTTATACGGGCAGTGGTTACAAGAAGTACATCCTGGACGGCTGGGGACTGTCACCCATTGTGCAAGCGCAGACCGGCCTGCCTTACTCAGCGACCACCGGTGGTGGCAGCAAGGTAACTGGCGCCGCTCTGAGCGGTCCCTTGGGCACAGGCGTCCTGCGGCTGCCGAAGTACGATTCGTTCGGCGTGCTAACCTCCGAGCGCAACATCTACAACATGCCGAAGACGGCCACGCTGGACTTCCGGCTGGGCAAAAGCTTCCCGCTCGATGCAATGGGCAAGCACTTCCGCTTTGAGGTGTTTGCGGAGTTGTTCAACGCGCTGAACCACCAGAACATCACCTCGGTAAATACGGGCGCATATCTCACTTGCAACGCGAGCGGCGCTACGTCGACGTCGCAGGCGGAAGCCTGCCCCTCAGGGCTGGGCAACCAGCCGGCGGCGGTCAATGGCGGGACCACTGGCTACCTGGTGTTCAACAACAACTTCGGGACCTATAAGAACTCGAACAGTAACACCATCTATACGCCACGACAGTTGCAGATTGCGGCTCGGCTGCATTTTTAAGGGCAGCGGTTAGTGAGTAGTGGTTAGTGAGTAGTGAATCAGGAAAAGAAGCGGTGAGCGAAGTTTGCTCACCGGTCTTCTGTGTTGGTTCCGGGTTTGTCTTGTTACTTTCCGCTGGGCGTTGGACTGCGGGCTGTGTCCTGCTCCGTGGTGGCGAAGATGCGGTTGAGGACGTGGGCCAGACGGAGGCCGCCGAGCGCCAATTCGGCATCCACGACGCGGTTCTCGGCGTCCACGTAGTCATGGGTGAGCATCGCTCCGTTGGGCGCGTAGGCTTCCACGGCGTAGTGGTGCGAGATTTCCGCCCACTTGCTGGGTGTGCCGCCGCCCATGTTCTCCCAGTGGTTGTCCTGAATTTCCTGAAGCAGAAGCGCGGTGTACTTTTCTTCGCTCAGGCCGCGATGCTCGATGATTGCATCATCCCAAACACCGTGCAGATTGCACTTGTAGGAGCCGCACTGGTCGGAGCCGAGGAAGTGGACGTTGATGTTATTGCCGCCACGATCATCGCCAAGAGCATGGAAGGGCTGATGGATGTCGCCGATGAGGTGGACGAGGAACTTCAGCGCCATGGCGCGCTGATCCTTGGGGAGAGATTCGTCGCCCAGCTGGCCTTCAAAGTAGAGGGTGCGATCGGTGACGCAGTCGCGCCAAGGTGATTTCGGGTCGGCTTCGGAAGCTGGACAGTCTCGGGTGCGGTCGTACTTCTCCTGCTCCTTGGGAATGTCGACGTAATGCCACTTGCCGGTCTCGGGATGGGTGCTGCGGTAATCATCAGCCCATGGCGCGACACCGTCCAGCGTATCGGTGCCGAGCAGTTCTTTTACCTGAGCCTGCGCGGCGGGTGTCAGGTAGTGCTCGGCTACCAGCGCGGTGAGGCGGTGGCCTTCGCGGCCCCAGCCCCAGGTGGGCTGTGCCGCCAGCACAAGCAGGGCTGCGGCGGTAATTTTTGCAGAGAACGAGCGGGAAGATGTGCGAAGCGAGCAGAAGCGCATAGTCGTCCTTCCGATAGTACGGACTGGCGTGACATCTGTCAGGGCGCAACGCGGAGAGGATTCGCCGGCGTCCTTCGCGAATGTGTCATCGTATTGCACTGGGGCACTCAGGTGCCCATAGGAGTTCGCGGGCTTTGGGTAACCGATGCAGGAGTAGCGCTAATTGGATTCTGACCGCGGCATGTGTGTTCAGGTTGGGCGCTCTATTTCTAAGCGGGCCGGGCGACATGTTCGCGCAGGACGAAGCTCCGGCGGCGCAGACAACAACGCTGCGCGTGAGCGCGCGGCTGGTGGTACTGGATGTTTCGGCGGTGGATGCATCCGGCAAGCCGATCACGGGGCTCACCGCTGCCGACTTCAAGGTTTATGAGGACAAGGCGCCACAGCAGATCCGGACATTCGAGGCGGAGTCGAACCATGCCCTGCCCGCCGCGGTGGAAGCGGAAGGTGCGGCAGGGGTGTTCGATCCGGCGATGCCGGCGACGTTTGGCGCCTCGCCGGTGACGGTGCTGGTGCTGGATCAGTTGAATACTCACTTCGCCGATAGCTCGTTCGCGCGGCGGCAACTGCACGACTACCTGCAGAAGCAGCCGGCCGTGCTCCGGCAGCCGGCCACGCTGCTTACTCTGTACCAGAACCATTTCAAACAGTTGGC
The DNA here is from genome assembly GCA_965198545.1 of Granulicella sp. Taxonomy (GTDB): domain Bacteria; phylum Acidobacteriota; class Terriglobia; order Terriglobales; family Acidobacteriaceae; genus Granulicella. Next base: position 275,216 of record CBDAPS010000001.1, read on the forward strand.
CGGGTTTACACGCGACCGCGATTCCTTGCTGAAGGCTATGGCTGGCGCCCCGGTGGAGTATGCGTGGACGCTGGAGGGCAGCGGCAAGGCCGACCACGGGCCCATTGAGCGGCTGGAGCTTTCCCTTGAATGCCCTGCAGGAGATCGCACAAAGCTATGGCGGTATACGCGGGCGCAAAAACCTGCTGTGGGTGGGAAGCGGCTTCCCGAGCGTCGACTCGGCAAACATGGCCGGGCAAGATTATGGCGAAGTGAGAGATACGCTGAAGCACGTTACCGATGTGTTGCTGACGAACCGGGTGACGCTGTATGCGGTAGACCCAAGCAGCACCCTGCCGGGGATGTCGGAGATCATTGACGCGACGCAACAGCAGTTTGTCATGGCGGGCGGGGATTCAGGCGCGTCGGGATCACTGGACACGTTTGGGGTGAATGATGATTTTGACAAACTGGGGCTGGTGTCCGGCGGCAGCGTGGTGCGCGGGAGGAACGACATCTCCGAGCTGATCTCCGCCGCTGTTAACGCGGGCACGCACTACTACACGCTGAGTTACTCCCCGAGTTCCGCGAACGATGTTTCGGCGGCTTATCGGAAGATTCGCGTGGAGTGCCTGAAGCCGGGATGTACGGCCAGCACGCGGCAAGGCTACTTCCCGGCGGCTGCGGGCGAGGCAGCTACGAAGACGACGATCGCGAACGACCTCGCTGCCGCGGCGGAGACCTCCATGCCGCTCTACGCGCTGCATGTGACGGTCGGGCAGGAAAGCGCGACGGCCGAGCAGGACGAGCGCTTCTCCGTGAACGTGAGCCTGCCGGGGCTGACATGGACGCCGCAGGGCGACGGAAGCTCGAAGGCGAGCGTGCAGGTGATGGCCGTTTCGCTGGACCGGAACGGTCATGCGATCGCCCACAAGGTGAGCGCGGAGTCTGCCGATGCGAAGGCAGGGGTGAACCTGAATGACGCGAGCAAGACCGCGACGTTCGTGATGATGACGAGTCCATCGGCAAAGGCGGTCACGCTGCGGTTCGTGGTGAGAGATGCGGCGTCGGGCAGAATGGGTTCGGCGGATGTGCCGGTAGACAAAAAGTGAAGCGGGCTGCGTGGGCAGTCCGCTTCACCTTGCTTGCTTGTTGACTAGAGCCGGCAGATGAGGAGCTCGCGCTCATAGACCATCTCTGGCGGCAGGTGGTCGTGCAGAGCGAGGAAGAGTTCTTCATGGCCCATGACTTCGCCACGCCACGCACTGCGGTCTACCTTCTGGAGCACATCGAACTTCTCGCGGGGCATGTCGAGGCCTTCCCAGTTCATGTCTTCGAAGTGCGGGGTCCAGCCGATGGGGGTTTCCTTGCCCTGAGCTCGGCCGCGAACGCGGTCCACCACCCACTTCAGCACGCGCATGTTCTCGGAGAAGCCGGGCCAGAGGAACTTGCCGCTCTCATCCTTGCGGAACCAGTTGACGTGGAAGATGCGCGGGGTGGAAGTGAGCTCGCGCTGCATGCGCAGCCAGTGCCGGAAGTAGTCTCCCATGTGGTAGCCGCAGAAGGGCAGCATGGCGAAGGGGTCGCGGCGCACCTGCCCGATGGTGCCGGCCGCTGCCGCGGTCATCTCGCTTCCCATGGTGGCGCCTAAGTAGACACCCGAAGACCAGTTGAAGGCCTGGAAGACGAGCGGGATGGTCGTGGGGCGGCGGCCTCCAAAGAGGAAGGCGGCGATGGGCACGCCGTCGGGAGATTCCCAGGCTGCGAGATCGATGCTGGGGCACTGCGACGCCGGTGCGGTGAAGCGGCCGTTGGGATGCGCGGCCGGGGTTTTCACCTCGGGCGTCCAGGCATTGCCGCGCCAGTCTTGGATCTCGACGTCCGTGGGAGGCTCGTCGGTCATGCCTTCCCACCAGACTCCCTCGGGCTTGCCGTCGCGCAGGGTGAGCGCCACGTTGGTGAAGATGGTGTTGCGGCTGAGTGTGGCCATGGCGTTGGGATTGGTCTTGGCGCTGGTGCCGGGGGCAACGCCGAAGAAGCCGGCTTCCGGGTTGATGGCGCGAAGCTGACCTGTGGCGTCAGGCTTGATCCAGGCGATGTCGTCGCCGACGGTCCAGACCTTCCAGCCGTCGAAGCCCTCAGGCGGGATCATCATGGCGAAGTTGGTCTTGCCGCAAGCCGAGGGAAAGGCGCCGGCGACGTAGGTCTTCTCGCCGGTGGGCGATTCGACGCCGACGATGAGCATGTGCTCGGCCATCCAGCCTTCATCGCGGGCTATGTTGCTGGCAATCCGGAGCGCGAAGCACTTCTTGCCCAGCAGGGCATTGCCGCCGTACCCCGAGCCGTAGCTCCAGATCTCGCGGGTTTCGGGGAAGTGGACGATGTACTTGGTGTCATTCTGCGGCCAGGAGACGTCCTGCTGCCCCGGCGCGAGCGGCGCGCCCACGGTGTGCATGCAGGGCACGACGCGCTTGATGTCCTTGTCGATCTCGGCGAAGACTGGAGCGCCGATGCGGGCCATGATGCGCATGTTCACCACGGCGTAGGCAGAGTCGGTAAGCTGCACACCGATCTGCGACATGGGCGAGCCGATGGGGCCCATGCTGAAAGGCAGAACGTACATCGTGCGTCCGCGCATGCAGCCCTTGAACAGGCCCTTGAGCTTCTTGCGCATGACGAATGGGTCTTCCCAGTTGTTGGTGGGGCCGGCACCGTCCTTGGAAAGCGAGCAGATGAAGGTGCGGTCTTCGACGCGGGCGACGTCGTTGGGGCTTGAGCGAGCGTAGTAGCAGCCGGGCCAGAGCTTTTCGTCCAGACGGACGAAAGTGCCGCCATCTACAAGTTGCTGGCAAAGAAAGGCATTCTCAGCATCCGAACCGTCCACCCAATGGATCGCCGCAGGCTGACAGAGATCCGCCATCTTTTCTACCCAGCGAATCAGGTGTTTATTTGTGGTCAGAACGCGGGTCGAAACGGTTGGATTCTTGGTTAACGCCGGGGCTGAAGAAGCTGCCATACGAAGTCCCTCTTTTCCTATTGGAAAACAGTAGACGACCGCGCCCACCGATGTCATGCCGAAAGACTGAAGAAGCTCCAAAGAAGGTCTAAAAGGGTCGATTACCGGATATTTCAAGGGTTCCGCGCAGTTCTGGGCGCGGTGAAAGCGGTGCGTGCTAGGCTGGTTACCCGAACGATGCAGGCGTCAACTGGAGATCCGGAACTGCGCGGCGCCACGGCTGCGCCGGTGCCGGAGCCCCTCTCTGTGCCATCTCCTCCTCCCGGTGCGGCCAACGTCGGCTATGAGTTCGAGCAGTACAGGCTCGATCCCCAAAATCGGATGCTGCGCAGCGAAAACAAGGAAGTGCCCCTGCCGGGGCGCGCTTTCGACGTGCTGCTGATGCTGGTGCAGCATCCGGGTGCTCTCCTGACCAAGGAAGAGCTGCTGGCGCAGGTTTGGCGCGACTCCTTTGTGGAGGAGTCGAACCTCACGGTGGCGATCTCCACGCTGCGGCGAGCGCTGAACGAAGATCCCCAGGATCGGCGGTTCATCCAAACGGTGGCGCGGCGGGGATATCGCTTTGTCGCCGAGGTTCGCGAGGTGCAGCTCACGGCGGCTCGACCGACTAAGGTCGCTCCAGGGCCAACGCCGATCGTGGCTGAGCCGGAAGCTGCTCGCCCTGCTGTCGCCCTGGAGTTTCCAGGCGCTGAGGAGGCTTCTCTCCGCGCCCAGACGCCGCACTCCGCGGAGGAGTCTCGCCTGGTTCACGGGACGGTGCTGCCTGCCCTATATGGAGCGCTGTTGCTGCTGCTGGGGGCGATTGTGTGGTGGCTGTTGAAGCCGGGGGAGCTGATCCGGTCGATGGCTGTGCTGCCGTTTCGGGCGGACGCAGGGTATGCTTCGAGCCAGGGAGGCGAGTATCGCCTGCTGGGCATGACGGATGGGCTGGTAGACAGGCTGGGGGGACAGCTTGCCGTGAGGCCGACGAGCGCTGTGCTGCATTTTTCGGAAGGCAATGAGCCGGACGCGGCCGCCGCGGGGCGCGAGCTCGGCGTGGATGTTGTGCTGGCAGGCCACATCCGCGGGTCTGGCGCGCAGGAAGCCGTGGATCTGCGACTGGTGCGGGTTCGGGATGGTGCGGTGCTCTGGCGGGATACGCTCCCTGCTCCGGAAGACCCGGCTGGGCTGCAAGCGATGGCCAGCGCGGTGGCTGGAAGGCTGCATACGCTGCATGCGATTGCGGCTCCTCCGAAGCTGGAGCCAGCGCCGCGAATTGACGCGCCGGCGTACCAGCTTTACCTGCGGGGCCGGTATTTCTGGAATCTGCGGACCGAAGACGGTCTGCACAAGAGCGCGACCTACTTCAAGCAATCCATTGACGCCGACCCGAACTTTGCTCCGGCGTATGCGGGACTGGCCGACTCGTATGCACTGCTGGCTTCCTTCTCCGTGGAGCCGGGGCGGTCTGCCAATGCGGATGCGCGGTCGGCGGCACTCTCGGCGATTCAACTGGACCCGACGCTGGCGGAACCACACGCGTCCCTGGGGATGATCCTGTTCTTTACGGACTGGAACCTGCGCGGAGCAGAGCGGGAGTTTGTCCGGGCGATCCAACTGAACCCGAACTACGCCACGGCGCACCACTGGTATGCGCTGGACCTGGCGGCGATGGGACGGTTTCCGCAGGCGATGTACGAGATTCGGGAGGCGCAGAAGCTGGACCCGGTGTCGCTGATCATCGGGACAAATGTGGGTTGGATCGAGTACCTGGCGCGGGACTACCCAGCGGCGACGGCGGACCTGCGGCGGGTGCTGGAGATGTCTCCGAACTTTGCGAGGGCGCGGACCAGGCTGGGCATGGTGGAGATGGCGACGGTTGATTACCCGGCGGCGATGGCGGATTTTCGCGCGGCGCTGGAGCTTTCAGGCGATGAAGACCCGTGGGTGCAGGGTCTGCTGGGCGATGCCGAGGCACGGGCCGGAGACAAGGCCGCTGCTGAGCGGGAACTGGCCGCGCTTAGATCGCGGGCGGAGAAGCAGTATGTGCCACCGATCAGTAGCGGGTTGGTGCTGCTGGGGCTCGGGCGAAATGCCGAGGCGGAGGTTGCGCTGGCGAAGGCGGTGGACGATCACTCCACCTCGATGGTGTATGCGCGAGTCGATCCAGCGCTGGACGGGTTGCGGCAGTCGCCCGACTTCCGGCGACTGACTGAAAGCCTCGGGCGCTAAGCCGAGAGACCTAAGCGTCTTAGCTGCATACGTTTAGCTTTTATTTAGAAGTTCCTCAGGACAGTCGTACTGTTCGAGCCGCTAGGATTCGCGAGCCTCTCCAAAGAGGCTGCGGGCGGTTCCGGATTCGTTTCCGAAACGGTGCCCTGAGGAGCGAACTTTGTCGACATCTGCGGTAACACCGGCTGCTGCTGGTTCTGTAAACGCGGCGGGAACGATCAGAACCACAACGGGTTCCGTCGGCCGGCCGGCCGAGCCGTGGCTGGGCGCGTTCCTGGCCGGGCTGACCGGGTGGACGCTGGATGCGTTCGACTTCTTCCTTGTGGTGCTGGCGCTGACTGCCATCGGGAAAGAGTTCCATCGCACTGTGCCGCAGATGATCGCAGCTTCCTGGGCGACGCTGGCGCTGAGGCCGGTGGGGGCGTTCCTATTCGGCTTCATCTCCGACCGGTTTGGAAGACGACGGCCGCTGGTGGTGAATTTGATCATCTTCTCCTGTGTGGAGCTGATGACGGCGTTCACTCACAGCTACACGCAATTCATCATCGTCCGCGCGCTGTTCGGGATCGTGATGGGCGGCCAGTGGGGATTGGGCGCGGTGCTGGCGATGGAGAAGGTGCCGGTGCGGCTGCGGGGAGTGCTGAGCGGGCTGTTTCAACAGGGCTACGCGTTTGGGTTCCTGTTTGCAGCGGCAGCCTACTTCACGATGTTCGACAAGTATGGCTGGCGGCCATTGTTTTACGTGGGCAGCCTGCCTGCACTGTGCGCGGCGGTGTTTGTGGCGTTCCGTGTGAGTGAGCCGGAGACGTGGAAAGAAAACAAGGCGGAGAGCTTTGGGGCGCTGGGGCGGACACTGCTTTCGCACTGGAAGCTGTTCGTGTATTTCGTGGTGTTCATGATGGCGATGCACATGAGTTCGCACGGCACGCAGGACATGTACCCGACCTTTCTGGAGAAGGACTGGCAGATCGTGGGCAAGAGCAAGGCCGCGCTGACGGCGATCGGGAGCCTGGGAGCGATCCTGGGGGGCTTGTCAATCGGCTGGATCAGCGACCGCATCGGGCGGCGGCTGGCGATGAGGCTGGCGCTGGCAGGAGCGGTGGTTGCAATCCCACTGTGGGCGTTTTCGCACACGCTGCCGATGCTGATCGCCGGTGCGGTGCTGATGCAGTTCTGCGTGCAGGGCGCGTGGGGAGTGGTTCCGGCGCACGTGGCGGAGGTGAGCCCGGCGAGCGTGCGCGGTACGCTGCCTGGCATCGGCAACCAGGTGGGCGTGGTGCTGAGCGGAAGCGTGGCGTTTGTGCAAGCGATGATTGCCCGCAGCGGTACTCGTTATGCGGTGGCCATGGCGATGACCGCGGCGGTGGTGTTCTGCCTGGCGATCGGTATGACGTTTGCCGGGCGCGAACAGCGGTCGGCCGACATGAGTTCGAACGCCACGGCAGATCCGGTGGAGTTGGCCGAAGCCTAGTCATGGATTGAGCGCAATTGCCTCGGGTAGCGATAGGATTCAGTCACCAATCAGTGCAGTACAGAAGCAGGGCGCAGTGGGTTTCAGGATGAGGCGTGTGGCAATGAGAGCAGGAAAGAATCATTTGGCGGTCCGCTCCGGGCTGATGGCGTGGGTATTGATGCTGGCGGTGGCGCTGGGAGGCGGGTTCAAGGCACATGGGCAGACCACAGGCACCATCAGCGGCACGGTGACTGACGCAGGCGGCGCGCTGGTGCCGAACGTGCAGGTAAGCGCGAAGAACACGGCGACCGGTGAGTTGCGCACGGCGGTGACGAACAAGGCCGGCGAGTACAGCTTTCCGGCGCTACGCCCCGGCGACTATCAGATCAAGTTCGAAGCTACCGGCTTCAACGCGCAGGTGGAAACGGCCACGCTGAACGTGACGGACTCCATTGCGGTGAACTCGACGCTACAGGTGGGCGATGTTTCATTGACGGTGAACGTGAGTTCGCAGCAGCCGATGCTGAACACGGACTCCATGACGCTGGGCGATACGATCAGCGGTACGAGCGTGGAGCAGTTGCCGCTGGCGACGAATAACTTTACGCAGTTGCTGGCGTTGTCGCCGGGCGTGGTTGGGTCCATCAATGACTCGACCGGGCTTGGACGCGGCACGCAGAACCTGAACGTGAATGGCGCGCGCACCAACTCGAACTCGGTATACATCGATGGCGTGGACGCGGTGAACGTGCACGTGAGCGGACTTTCCGCGAACACTTTTGGGTCGAATGGAGTGGTGATTCCCCCGATTGACGACATCCAAGAGATCAAGATCCAGACGGCGCTGTTCGATGCCTCGACGGGACGCTCCGGCGGGTCGAACACGTTTGTGCTGACGAAGTCAGGCGCGAACCAAATCCATGGATCGATCTACGAGTACTTCCGCAACACGATCTTCAATTCCAACTCGTTTTTCCTGAAGCGGAATGGAGTTGCACGACCTGAGCTGCTTCAGAACCAGTTCGGTGGCACGGTGAGCGGCCCGATCATCAAGGACAAGCTGTTCGCCTTCTTCGGCTACCAGGGAACGCGGCAGCGCAATGGCTATGCGGGACGGACCACGGTCCCCATGCCCTACATCCCGGCAGACCGCTCGGCAGCTTCTTTTGGAGCATATTACTCGAATCCGTCGAACTTCCAGACAGGTACCTGCGCCAGTTCCTACAACGGACCCTGCATCACTCCGAACGGTTCCAACATCAGCCCAGTCGCGCTGTCGCTGCTGAACCTGAAGTTTCCGAATGGCCAGTACGTGATCCCGACCGCGACGAATGGCACCTATTCGAACAACGCTTCCTACGCCGCTTCGAACGTGTCTACGTTCAACGAGGACGAGTACATCGGCGGAGCAAATTATGACGTATCGAAGAAGGACCGGCTGGCTTTCAACACCATCATCGCGGAGCAGCCGCAGTATTACGCAACAGCTTCAACGCGCTACCTTCCCGGGTTCGGCGTGAACCAGCACTTCAAGAGCCGTTTGTACTCCACCGAGGAGACGCACATCTTTTCCTCGAACCTGGTCAACGACTTTCACTTTGGCCTGAACCGCACGATCGGGCAGACCGGCCAGCAGACGGCGATTCCGCTTTCGAGTATCGGGATGTCACGCTTCAACTCCGCGCAGTTTCCGGACATTCCACTGATCGAGCTTTCAGGCTCGTTCGAGATCGGCTATAGCGGCAACGCTGACCAGGCTGACACGGAGAACACGTGGCAATACTTCGACAACCTGACGTGGCTGAAGGGCAAGCACAACATGATCTTCGGCGCGGAGATGCGCCGCTACCAGGACAACTACTACAGCAACAACGAGTTTCGCGGCCAGATGGACATCCTGAGCTTTCAGAACTTTCTGCTGGGCGCTTCGGGCGCTCCAATCGCCCAAGGCGGCAATGGAACGGGTCACAGCGATCTGTACACGACCAGCGTTGCTTCCGGCATTGTGCAGCGTGACGACCGGATTCGCGATGTGGCGCTGTTTGTTTCGGACAACTGGAAGCCGGCGCCGCGGGTGACGATCATCGCCGGGCTCCGCTATGACTACCTTGGCCTGCCGGTGGATCTCGACGGGCGCAATGGCTCCTTCGATCCGCGCCGCTATGTTGCGCCGCCGGCCGGACAGACGACGTCGCTAGGATTTGTGCAGGAAGGCAACGCGCGCAACCCGTTCCCGGGCATAGCGAAGGTGAGCAACACGCTGACGGACAACGTGAACCACCTGAACTTTGCGCCACGCATCGGTGTCTCCGTGCAGATCGACAGTCGCCAGGTGCTGCGGGGAGGGTATGGCCTGTTCTACGACCGGCTGTCGAACCAGCTTGGACTGCAGGAGTCGCTGGCATTCCCGGATTACGAGCGGTCCACGCAGATCAACACGACGAAGGGCACGCAGTACAACCTGACGGCTTCGCTGGCAAACCCGTTCACCGTGCTTCCGCTCCAGAGCCAGTTTCCGGTTCAGCCGCTTCTCTACTCGCCTTCGAATGCCGTGGCACCCCCGCCGATCTCGCTGTTTGCTGTCGATCCCAAGCTCCGCACGCCGTACTACGAGCAGTGGAGTCTGCAACTGCAAACGCAGATTTCGAGCGGACTCGCGTTTGAGCTTGGCTACGTGGGAGGAAGCGGAAAGCACCTGCCGCAGCAAACCGAGCTCGACCAGGCGCAGATAGCAAGCCCGACGAACCCGGTGAACGGGGTGACGACCAACAACAGCGGAGTCGCCGGCGTGCTCGACACGGCGGCGGATCGGGCACCGTATCTCGGATTCACGAACAACGGCCTTTTCTACAACCAGACGATCGAGTCGTCGAACTTCAATTCGCTGCAAGCTACGCTTCTGGAACGCCTGGGCAAGGCGCAGATCACGGCGACCTATATGTACTCCAAGAGCCTGGATACGGGATCGGGCACGACGGACGGTTCGGTGTTCAACACGAACTCCGGTGACCAGACCAACCAGGCACAGGCGTACGGGCCTTCCGACTTCAACCGCACGAATCGCGCGACGATCCGGCTGGTGCAGCCAATTCCGTCGCCGCGGTTCCACTTTGCCGGGACCGCAGCGGGACGGCGCATCTTCGGCGGCTACGAGTTTTCAGCGATCGGCGTGATACAGAGCGGCTCGCCGTACGAGATCGATAACTCTGGCGGCGCTGCTTATTACGGCACGGATACGTCTCGCGGGAGCTATGCGCCGGGGATCAGCAACTCAGGGGCGGCGGTTCGCGGAGGCAGCACGGAGAGCCGGCTGGGAACACTCGGGCTGCAGACCTACTTCAACACGGCAGACTTCGTGACAGCGGGAAATTTCTACGGGAATGTCGCTCGCAACTCGCTGGTGGGGCCGATTCAGCGCAACCTCGATCTTTCGCTGACCAAGCTGACGAAGGTGACAGAAAGGGTGGATGCCGAGTTTCGCGCGCAGGCGTTCAACGTAACGAACACGCCGAACTTCGCGAATCCCGGAAGCGACGTGGGCACGACGAGCACGTTCGGCGTTATCTCGGCGACCACCGGCAATCCTCGCATTCTGCAGTTTGTGTTGAAGGCAACGTTCTAGAAGAGTCAGGGCCGCTTACGAAGTGTGACGGCTGTAGCAAAGGAAGGGCAGTATGGGTTTCGGGTTCACAAAGAAAGCATCGTTTGGCATCAGTGTGGCCGGCATGGCCTGCATGGCCGCTCTGACGGCAAAGGCGCAGACAACTCCATCGGCTATCCCTGTGCCGTTCGCGTCCGCGGCGATGGGCAACGGCTTCAACACGACGGTGAGCAGCGCCTGCACCACCGCTATCTTGGACACGGACGGTACCAGCGTGGGCGATGGCTGCCGCTATGACACAGTGCCGTTGAACTCTCCGCAGGGTGCGTCGGTGGATAAGTACGGCAATGTGTACTTCGCGGATTACTCGCACAAGCTGGTGCGCGTGCTGTACGAAGGCGGTACGCAGCTGGCGGCCGCGATCGTTGCGGCGAACAGCAACTTCACGCCGTCGTCGCATGCGCTGACAAGCTTTACGCCGACGGTTGGGAATGTGTATTCGATCGCGGGTACGGGCGCGACGACTTTGGCGCTGACTGTGAACAGCAGTGGGACGTATTCGTGCGCGAACAACAGCGCGAGCGCGACAGCCGGCTTCAACTCGCTGGGTGATGGATGCCCCGGCGCGGGGGCGACGGTAGGGCCTCGTGCGGTGGTGCCGGACAGCGATGGAAACCTGTTCATTACGGACTACACGAACAGCCGCGTGCGTGTGCTGTGCGTGAACTGCGCCGCGGGGACGATGGCCGCGACGATGATCTCCAGCCTGGATGGTGTAACGCCGGTGAACGGCGATATCTACACGGTGGTTGGTTTCACGATCGGCTACCGCGACCAGGCTCCGGGCTATGCGGCGGGTAATCCGGGCTCGGTAGTGCTGGCTTCGGCTACGTCCGTGTCCAGTGCGCTGCTGCGCAGCCCGACGACGTCGGCGCTTTCGGCGAACGATGATGTATTTATCGCGGACAACCTGAACAACGCTCTACGTGTGCTGTTCAACGGTGGCACGGCTGCAAAGAATATCCTGACGGCCGAAGGGTACACGCCCGTCGTTGGCAGCGTGTACACCATTGCCGGAGCGGGATGCGTCTCCGCGGCGGTGGGCAAGCAAGGCAACTCTGCGAGCGCGAACTCCTGCCTGACGACGGCAGGGTCGGATACCGCTGCGCTGGGCACCACGCCGGGAAGTTCGGCGACCGCTGCCACGGGCGGCGTGGGAACCGGGCCGGTGTGGGCCGTGGCGGTAGACCCGAGCGGGAATGTGTACTACACGGATGAAACGAATGCTCGCGTGAAGGTGCTCTATGGGGGTATTGCGGCGCCGTTAACTTTTGCAGGCAAGACGCTGAATGCCGGTTACACGTATAGCTTTGCGGGACAAGGTTCAGCGGCTGCCGGTACGGTCAACGGTGTTCCGCCGAGCCAACTCGCTTTCACCGCGGCGACAGGCGCGGAGGGCGTGGGGACTGATGCCAATGGCAATGTCTTCATGATGGATTACGGCAACGGGCTGGTCTACGAGACGTATGCACAGACCGGAATAGCCGCAATCATCGTGGGCGGCGCTGCGCAGGCGACCCTTGCTAAGGGCGGATACTGCAACGGCGGGAACACAGGCCCGACGTCGTTCGACGCGGTGTACAACGGCTGCCCTGGCACGCAGGTGAAACTCAGCAATCCACGCGGGCCGATTGTCGCTGATGCGAGCGGAACGCTCTACTTTGGCGATTCTGTGGGCTCATTCATTCGCCGCTTCAGCTATAGCCCGACGTTCCCTGCAACGGCTGTAGGCACCACCAGTCCGTTGCAGAGCTACGCCTTCACGTTCCTTTCCGCGCAGACGCTTGCCGTGCCGAGCTTCCCATCAGGCGGGGCGGCTTCGTCGGAGTTCGCGGATGCCGGTGGCGATACCTGCGCTTCGGGCACGGCTGTGACGCCAGGTGTCGCGGGAAGGACGTGCGTGTTTTACGCGACGTTTACACCTGCGAAGCCGGGACTGCGTGCCGGCGCGCTGCTGCTGAATAGCGCCACCGCAGTTTTGGGCGAGACGTTGTTCGGCGGGATGGGCAATGGCGCAGGACTGACGATCGATCCGGGTACGCAGACGACCATGGGCGCGGGCTTGAAGCCGAACGGTGTTGCCGTCGATGGTGCGGGCCGCGTGCTGGTGGCTGATGCGACGAGCAAGAGCGTACTGCGCTATACGGGCAGCGTTGCAACGACAGTGGCCAGCGGCTTTACCTCCCCTGCGGGTGTCGCGGTGGATGGTGCGGGCAATGTTTTCGTTGCGGACTCTTCGGCAAACACGGTGAGCGAGATTCCGGTGGTCGGCGGGACGAAGTTCACAGTGGCTTCTGCACTAAACAAGCCCAACGGACTGGCTGCGGATGGGCTGGGCGATGTATTCGTGGCGGACACCGGAAACAACCGCGTGCTGATGTATGGCCCGGGGGCGAGCGTGCCAATGGTGCTGGGCTTCAGCAGCCTGAACGCGCCGCAGGCAGTGGCTGTGGACGCCAACGGTTCGGTGTATGCGGCGGACAGCACGCAGATCCTGAAGCTGACCAGCGCTGGTGTGCAGAGCATCGTGGGCAGCGGCAACAGCTACACGGGCCTGGCGGTGGATGCGGGTGGCAACGTGCTGGCATCGACGGCCACCGATGTGCTGGAGTATCCGGCGAGCGGAAGCACGGCTGTGACGTTGAGCAGCGGGTTCAGCGCGGTGAAGTCGCTGGCGCTGGATGGTAGCGGGAACGCCTTTCTCGCGGACAGTGGAGCGGCCGGCTACACGGAACTGCAACGGACGGCGGGCTCTTACAAGTTCACCTCGAGCCCTTCGAGCACGACCCTGATCCTGACCGCCAGCGGCAACATTGCATTGACCGCGCCGGTTTATACGCAGAGCGATTCAACGGACTTCTCACTGGCAGGCGCGACAACCAATGGATGTAGCGGAGCGATCGCGCTGGGTACGGAGTGCGGGTTGAGTGCAACATACTCGCCCACAGTGTCGGGCACCCTGACCGACAGCGTAGCGGTGAGCAGCAATGCGGCGAATGCAAGCCCGATCACGATTACGCTGACGGGCACCACCTCGGCACAGAACACGACGACAACGCTTTCCGCCATGCCCGCGATGCTGGTATACGGCAATGTTGAGACGCTGACCGCGACCGTGAGCGGCTCGCTGCAGGCGCCTTCCAACGGCACGGTGAACTTCTACAACAACGGGTCACTGATGGCGTTTGCTTCAGCGAATGTCGTTAATGGACAGGCGGTCTACAGCTTCGTGCCGGCGGTCGGAAGTTACTCCGTGACCGCGGCTTATGTGCCGAATGGGCTGACATATGCGCCGAGCGCGACGGCTTCCGCGAGCAGCTTCAGCGTGACTCCTGCAACGCTGACCGTCACTGCAAATAACGCGTCGAAAGTTTCTGGCACGGCTAACCCGGCGCTTACCTATTCGATCACCGGCTTTGTGAACAATGATTCGCAGTCGAGCGCGGTGACGGGCACGCCGATGGAGGCAACCACCGCGACCACAACCTCCGCGGTGGGCGCCTATCCGATCACGATCACCCAGGGCTCGCTGGCCGCGGCCAACTACAACTTTACGTTTGTGAACGGCACGCTGACCGTTTCGGGAAGCACAGCGCAGACGATCACGTTTAGTGCGCTGCCTAACGTGACCTACGGTGTTGCGCCGATTACGCTGACCGCGACCGCGAGCTCAGGCCTGGCGGTTAGCTATACGGTGACTGGACCGGCGACGGTGTCGGGTTCGACGCTTACGGTGACCGGAGCGGGCATGGTAAGCGTGACGGTGAACCAAACCGGCAACAACACCTATGCTGCCGCGACGAGCGTGACACAAAGCTTTACCGTCGCGAAGGCGATGCTGACGGCAACGGCTACCAGCGTCAGCCGTTTGTACGGGGCAACAAACCCAACCCTGACGTATACGTTGGCGGGCTTTGTAAACTCGGACACTCAGGCTACCGCTACGACGGGCGCGCCGGCGGAAACGACGATAGCCACGGCAAGCTCCGCGGTGGGTGGCTACCCCATCACGATTACCTCCGGAACCTTGGCGGCTCCGAACTACACGTTCGGTTTTGCGAACGGAACGCTAACTGTCACTCCCGCTGCGCTGACCCTTACGGCCAACAGCGCGATGCGCGCTTATGGAGCGGCGAACCCCACGTTCACCGGGACCATCAGCGGCACGGTGAACAATGATGCGCTAACCGAAACCTTCTCGACAGCAGCGACGGGGAGCAGCAACGCCGGTACTTACGCGATCGTTCCCGCTGTGACCGGGACGAACGCAGGGAACTACACCGTGAACGCGACGAATGGGACGCTGACGGTTACGCAAGTGAAGCCGGGTATCACGCTGGTGGGCTCGCCTGCCACCGGCTATAACGGCAGCACAACGATCACTCTGACGGCCACCATGACCGCGAACTTCGGGACGCCCACGGGCACGGTAACGTTCATACTGGCTGGCGGTTCGATAGGAATGGCGACACTGAGCAATGGTGTGGCGGCCTTACAGTTGACGACGCTTCCCGCTGGAGTGGACAGCATCACGGCGATGTACTCCGGCGATACGAACTTCACCACGGTGACCAGCACGGCCGCCTCGGTCACCATTGCCGCAGGCTTCGGCGCGACGGCTTCCTCGACTTCGTTGAGCTTTCCGGCAAACTACCAGGAAGCACAGACGTTCCTGACGATCAATCCGGGAGGGCGGACAGACACGATCAGCTTCTCGTGCTCGGGATTGCCCAGCAAGCTGAGCTGCGCGTTTACGCCTCCCACGCTGTCCCTGAGCGGTGTGACGGCGCAACAGATGGTGCAGATGCTGGTGTCGAACTCGGGTGCGTCGGCGAGCCTGCGCGACGAACCCGGTCTGCTGCGCGGCGCGGGCCGTGGCTTCTCACTGGCGTCACTCCCGCTCGGCGGGCTCCTGCTGCTTGGATTTCGCCGCCGGCGCGGGTGGCCGATGCGGATGCTTGCGGTGCTGCTGAGCCTCGGCGCTGTGTTGGGCGTCAGCGGCTGCGGATCGTCGCCGACTGCCGTGCAGCAGAACTCGGGGACTTACAACTTCAATGTCAGCATCACCTCGGGATCGGCCACGCTGCAGAGCATCCCATTGACCATAACCGTTCCGTAGTTTCCAGTGATGCTGCGACATGAAGGAGAACGTATGAAGGCTCGCTTGGCGAGGATGCTGCTGTTGCTTTGCCTGATGGCTTGTGCTGCACGTGGTTTGTGGGCCGACGATATGATCAGCAGCAACAAGCCGGTGAAGGTGATCGCTCCCGTTCTTTTGCCTGTGAAGACGGAACAGAGTGCAGGCGTGCTGCCGGTTTATGTTTCGGCTGACTGGACGAAGCCGATGCCCGGCGTAACGCGAGCTTTGATCGTGTTCCATGGCAAGCTTCGCAATGCCGATGAGTACAACGCTTCGGGACTGGCGGCAATCAAGAACGCGGGGGATGCAGGCAAGGGGACTCTGCTGATCACACCGCAGTTCCTGGAGCAGGTGGACGTGGATGCGTTCAAGCTGCCGCCGAGCGTGCTGCGCTGGGCGCCGGAAAAGTGGATGGGAGGGGAGAATGCCCTGAATGCGCCGCTCAGTTCGTTCGATGGGGTGGATGCCATCCTGCAGAGGCTGGCAAACCGGACGCTCTTCCCGAACCTGAAGGATGTCGTGATCGCAGGACACTCCGGCGGCGGGCAGGTGGTGCAGCGCTACGCGGTGGTGGGCAAGGGCGAAGGAGCGATCACGCGATATGGCATTCATGTTCGCTACGTCGTGGCAAACCCTTCCTCGTATGTCTACTTCTCCCCGCTGCGGCCGGTGCTGGATGCAAAGGATAGCTTCCTATTTGCCGAGCCGAGGAAAAGCTGTAACGGTCATTACCAGAACTGGAAGTTTGGACCTTTCGCGCCGCCGCCGTACGTGGATGCAGGCAGCCTGCTGGAGGTGCCGGGAACTTCCGCGGATCAACCCGGCACGCCTTCGCCCTATGAGAAGGCTTATGTCCGGCGCAACGTGATCTATCTGCTGGGAACGAACGATACCGATCCGAATCACCCAGCGCTGGATAAGACCTGCTCGGCGGAAGATGAAGGAGCCTATCGCTTCTTCCGAGGCAAAGCTTATTTCGCGTACATGGAGAGCCGTCATCCTGAGTTGAAGCAGGATACGGCTTCGCAACAGCTCTGGTTCGTGCAGGGCGTTGAGCATGACGGCGACAAGATGTTCAATTCGCCGTGCGGGATTGCGGCGTTGTTTGGGGCTGGAACCTGTTCTGGGCGGGAGTTAAATCCCAAGCCTTAGAAATCGCGGGACCCCTGGACGAACCGGCTCCCGCTCCGCTGCATCGAACCTTTGAACGATTGATTTCAGGGGGTTCGTCAGCATGGCGACAACAGAGATCGGTGGCCGCAGGCCGCGCGTGGTGGTGCTGGGTGGAGGGTTCGGTGGGCTGAATGCAGCGCAGGCGCTGGCGAAACTACCGGTGGATGTGACGGTGGTGGACCGCAAGAACCATCACACGTTTCAGCCGCTGCTGTACCAGGTGGCGCTTGCGGTGCTGTCACCGGGTGACATCGCGCAGCCGATTCGGGGCATCCTTCGGGACAATCGCAATACCGAAGTGATGATGGATGAGGTGATGGGCGTGGATACAGGCGCCCGGCATGTTGCTTTGAAGAGCGGGGCGGAGCTGTTGTACGACTACCTCATTGTGGCGACGGGCTCGACGCACAGCTACTTTGGTAAGGATGAGTGGGCGAAGCTGGCTCCGGGCTTGAAGACGATTGAGGACGCCACGGAGATCAGGCGGCGCGTGCTGCTGGCGTTTGAGCTGGCGGAGCGGCAGAAGCTGGAAACAGGGTCGCATCCGCCGCTGAACTTCGTGGTGGTGGGTGGTGGGCCTACCGGTGTGGAGCTTGCCGGGGCGATCTCGGACATCGCTCGGCTGTACATGATGAAGGACTTCCGGCACATTAATCCGGGTTCTGCTCACGTGATGATCCTGGAAGGCTCGCCGAACATCCTCGGGGCGTATCCTCCTGAGTTGCAGGCAAAAGCGGTGGAACAGCTGAACGCGCTCGGCGTGGAGACGCGTACAGGCAAGCACGTTACGGACATTCAGCCGGGCTATGTGCTGGTGGACGATGAGCGGATTGAGAGCGTTTGCACGCTTTGGGCCGCGGGTGTCCAGTCGTCTCCCGTGGGAAAGATGCTGGGCGTAGCGCTGGATAAGCGTGGAAGCGTGCTGGTTGACGGAAACCTGAATCCGGAAGGGCATCCGGAGATCTTCATTTGCGGCGACCTGGCTCACTTCGAGCAGGATGGCAAGCAGGTTCCGGGGGTGGCGCAGCCGGCCATGCAGATGGGGACCTATGCGGCAAAGCGCATCGGGCGGATGATCGAGGGCACCGCGGGTTCGCTGAAGCCGTTCCGCTACTTCGACAAAGGCGACATGGCGACGATCGGACGGAAAGCAGCCGTCGCGCGGATCGTATGGCCGTTCAAGGCGAACTGGAGCGGGTTCATGGCCTGGCTGACCTGGCTGACGGTCCACATCTTCTTCCTGAACGGTCTGCGCAACCGCGTCAGCGTGTTTCGTAGCTGGGTGTTTACGTATATCCGGCTGCAGGACGGTGTACGGCTGATTGTGGGGTCACAAGACTTGCCGGGTTGGACGACGCTGGCGGATTCGCCGGAGCCGGTGAAGCAGGTTGTTGAGACGGCTGCTTGAGACATGGCCCCAGGGCCTGCCATGTATGCTTGGCCTGAGGCGCATCGATGCCGTTTAGCGAGCAACTGAGGAATTGGCGAGAGCGCGGCTCCGGCAAACAGGCAAAGGCCACCGCTACGCTGGATTTGCAGACCCTGACCGCGTTGGACGTTGCCACCTGCGCGGGTGAGATCGAGGCGCTAGCTGTGACCGCGGCGAGCCGCGAGGATGCCGCAGGGCGACTCGTCGGGTATTTCTACGATCGCCTGCGGACGGGCGAGGGACTGGAACCGGCCTGCGCGCTGGTTCGGTGCTTCCAGACTTGCCGGCTGGAGGAACTGCCAGCGGGACGGCGAGAATTTGCGATCCGCCAACTGGGCTCGATGACGAGGCGCGAGAACGTCCGCTGCCTGGCCCTGCTGGCGACGCGAGGCATTGAGCCGCAGTGGGACGGCGTCGCAGGCTCGACCGGGCACCAGGCCATACCGCTGCCGAGCGTTGAGGTAATTCTGAAAACGCCGATGATTGCGCGGCTGCTGTTGCAGATGGGTGTTCGTTATGAGCACGTCGTCGCGCCTCCCGAGGGCGGAGAGTTCCTGATCGATCGCCCGGGAGATTCACTGAACATCTTCCATGTGGCGCGGGCGCGTGGCAGCCAGTACATTCCGGCGCAGGCCTCGTTCGTTCATAAGTACGGTATACGCAGTGTGCTGGGGCTGGGCGGTCTGTCCCCGGCCGGAGAGTTGTTCGTGACGGTGCTGTTTACGCGGGTGCCGGTGTCGCGGGAGACTGCGGAGCTGTTTCGCGGGTTGTCGTCGGCAGCGCGGGCGGTGCTGATGCGCTTCCCGGCGGAGCAGACGTTTGCGCTGCCTGCGTAGAGCGTTTTCGCGACTTTCAATATCGCGCAAGCTCACACACTCGGCTTGAAACCTACTTTCGAGGTACGGGAGCATCCCACTGTCATTCGTTGAAGCGGGGTACCTTCATGATCGATCACGAGAGCAAGGCGGCACTTTCACGACGCCACTTTTTGCGCAGCAGCGCGGCGGCTGTAGCGGCCGGGGCGGCTGTGGGTCCGCTGGTGAGCGCGGGCCAGCAACAGAGCAACGTGCCGCGGTCGCCGGACCACCATCTGACGAACGAGCAGCAGGTGGGACCGAATAACCGGGGAAACGATGCACTGAATCCTGACTCGGTGTGGGCTCCGGAGACTGACAACGGCACGGTAAAGCCGTTCAAGTACTCGTTCGACGAGGCGCATAAGGAGATTGATACCGGCGGGTGGACGCGGCAGGTAACCGTGCGCGAACTGGCTGTGTCGAAGTCGATGGCGGGCGTGGAGATGCGGCTGACGGCAGGTGGCGTGCGTGAGCTGCACTGGCATGTGTCAGCGGAGTGGGCGTACATGATCTACGGCTCCGCGCGCATTACGGCGGTGGACCCCGAGGGGAGGAGCTTTGTGAACGACGTAAAGGCGGGCGAGCTCTGGCTGTTTCCGGGCGGCGTGCCGCACTCCATCCAGGGGCTTGGACCTGATGGATGCAAGTTTCTGCTGGTGTTCAATCAGGGCGATTTCGATGAGTTCAGCACGTTTCTGCTGAGCGACTGGTTCCGGCATACGCCGAAGGATGTGCTGGCCAAGAACTTTGCCACGACCGAGGCGACCTTCGCCGACCTGCCGAAGGAGAAGCTGTACATCTTTCAGAGCGAGCTTCCGCGGCCACTGGAGGAAGAGCGTGCGGCCGCAGCTGCGGGGACTGGTGGCATCGAGGAGAAGTTCGTGTTCCGGCCGGCTACGCTGCCGCTCAGCGTGAGCCGCGGCGGGGGTGAGGTGCGGATCATCGACAGCAAGGTGTTCCCGGTGACGAACATCGCGGCGGCAATCGTGCGGCTAAAGCCCGGAGGACTGCGGGAGCTGCACTGGCACCCGCTGTCTGACGAGTGGCAGTACTACGTCTCCGGCAAGGGACGCATGACGATCTTCGACGCCGGGAGCAAGGCACGGACGATGGATTTTCAGACCGGGGACGTGGGCTACATCGAGGTTTCGCGTCCTCATTACATCGAGAACACCGGGGACGAGGATCTCGTGTTCCTGGAGGTGTTCCCAACAGGCACGTACCAGGACATTTCCGCAGCGGAGTGGCTCGCGCACACGCCGGCGCGGCTGGTGAATGCACATCTTCACACGGGCGAGAGCTTCGTGACGCGTCTTCCGAAGAAAGAGAACGTCGTCCTCCCTCTTTAGGCGAGAGCTTGCGACTGGTGACAGCGATGAGGTTGGTGAAGAGGCCAACTTGTTGCGAGTTCATGCACTCTCATCAAAGGCACGTGCAGATGCACGGACGAACGACTTCTGGAGGCAACATGGCATTGCAAGACGTTCTGATCGATGAGCTTCGCGACTTGTACAGCGCGGAAAACCAGTTGGTGAAGTCTCTTCCAAAATTGGCCCGTGGCGCCAAGAGCGCGGAACTGAAGGCTGGTTTCAAGCAGCACGTGGAGGAGACCAAGGGGCAGGTGCTCCGGCTGCGGCAGGTGTTCGAGATCCTTGGCAAGAAGCCGACCGGCAAGCACTGCGAAGGCATGGAAGGCGTGATCAAGGAAGGCAGCGAGGCCCTGGAAGAGGACATGGACGACGCATCGTTCGACAGCGGGCTGATCGGCGCTGCGCTGCGCACGGAACACTATGAGATCGCGGGGTACCATGCGGCAATCGGCATGGCCAAAACACTGGGCATGCGCGATGCGGTTGAACTGCTGAAGCAGAACCTGGCGGAAGAAGTGAATGCGGCCAAGCAGATCCAGGCGGCGTCCAAGCAGATCTTCAGCGAGGCGACGCAGGAGGAAGAGGAAGACAAAGACTCCGAGCCGGCTTCGAAGAAGAAGGCCAGCGATAAAACCTCTGAGAAGAAGAGCAAAGAAGACGAGAAGAAGGCGGCAGGCGACATGAAGCAGAGGAGCGCTGCTCCTTCGAAGAAGTCTGCCGCAAGCCAGGATATCGCTGTTGAAGAGGAAGAATAAAGTTCAGAGAGTTGGAAACAACGATGGCCTCGCATATGCGAGGCCATCGTCATTCAGTAGGCGTCTAGGCGGTAACGGCTTCGCGAACCTTGACGGGTGTGAGCCAGTTGTAGCGGTCCGGAGCGAGACCATGGACGATGTCGAAGAAGGCCTTGTGCAGGGCTTCGGTGATGGGACCCATGGTGCCGTCGCCGATCATGATGCGATCCACGGAGCGAAGGTGGGTGACTTCGGCGGCGGTGCCGGTGAAGAAGGCCTCGTCGCAAATGTAGAGGAGCTCGCGGGGCAGCGACTGCTCCACGACCGGGATACCCATCTGGCGGGCCAGGACGAGTACGGAGTCGCGCGTGATGCCGTTGAGCACGGAGTTGGAGAGCGGCGCGGTGTAGAGCGTGCCTTCGCGGATGATGAAAAGGTTTTCGCCGGAGCCTTCGCTGAGATAGCCGTTGCGGTCGAGCGCGATGCCTTCGGCGTAACCGTTGACCGCGGCTTCCATGCGGATGAGCTGGGAGTTCATGTAGTTGGCCCCGGCCTTGGCGAGCGAAGGCATGGTGTTGGGTGCGAGACGGTTCCAGCTTGAGACGCAAACGTCTGCGCCGGTAGTGCCGTGGAGGAAGTTGCCCCAAGGGAAGTTGGCGACGTAGACCTCGACCGGCGAGTTCAGCGGATTGACGCCGATTTCGCCGTAACCGCGGAAGGCTATCGGGCGGATGTAACAGGGAGAGACACCGTTCGCTTCCACCGTCTCCACCACCGCCTCATTCAACTGCTGGAGCGAGTAGGGGATAGGCATGCGGTAGATCTTGGCGGAGTTGATGAAGCGCTGCATGTGCTCGGGGAGGCGGAAGATGGCGGCCCCGCCCTCGGTTTCCTGCTGGTAGCAGCGGATGCCCTCGAACACACTGGAGCCGTAGTGGACGACGTGGCTCATGACATGGATCTGGGCGTTTTCCCAGGGAATCAACTGGCCGTTGTGCCAGATATTGGCTGCGGTCTCGAGCGGCATTCGATCTCTCCTTGTTGCTTTGTGGCGCTGCACGGCGGCGCTGGAAGCGGACTCTTCGTCTCGTTTATTGTACGGGGCGTGCGAATATTCGGGCGTTAGCGCCTGTCTGTGAGGCTTTCATGCACAGTGTTCACCGGGTCTTGATATCGGAGCAGATCCGGCTTTGTACCTGCGTGAAACAATTTGAGATGTATGTGGGATCCGCACGCAGTCGCGCTAACGAGGTTGGAAGGCTCGGCCTACGTGCGCTTTTCGCTGCTGGCGCTGAGCTCGATCTTTTTTCTGGTGGACCCATTCGCGGCACTACCAACGTTTCTGGCTGTGACGGCGGATCAGGACGCGGCGAAGCGAGTGCGCACGGCCCGCAAGGCCTCGCTGACAGCGTTCATTGTGTTGACGATCTTCGCGCTGGTGGGTCAGTACATCTTCAAGCTGTTCGGGATTACGATTCCGGCCTTTGAGATCTGCGGCGGCATTGTGCTGCTGCTGATCGGGTTGGACATGCTGGAGGCGAAGCGCTCGCAGACGCAGGAGTCGCCGGGTGAAACGCAGGCGGCTGCGCAGAAGGAAGATGTCGGCATCGTGCCGATGGGGATTCCGATGCTGGCGGGGCCGGGCGCGATCACGAGCGTGATGGTGCTGGTAGGTCAGGTACAGGCGGCATGGCAGCTGGCTGCGGTGATCGGCTCCATTGCGATCACGGCGATGATCTGCTTCGTAGTGCTGGGCAGCGCGACTCGCGTCGCCAAGCTGCTAGGCGACACGGGAATCCGTATCCTGGTGCGCATCATGGGGCTGCTGCTGGTGGCGCTGGCAGTGCAGTACTTCGTGAATGGACTGCAGGATTTGGGCGTGATTGGGAAGCCGTAAGGGCGTTCTCCGCAGTCAGTTCTCCGTTTCCGAGTGACTAGTCCGGGATTTCGCTGGCTGACTTTGGATGAACGATTTCGCGGGCGTTGCGCTGGGCGCGGTAGGCCTGCATCTGCTTGTAGGCTCCGAGGCGGGACCGCATGATGTTGCCGAGTGGACGGTGTGCAACCAAGGCGTGCCATGGGCTGAAGGTGATCTGCTCGTCGACGAACGTCTGGCGGGCGTCGGAGTAGCTTGCCTGCGGCTCTGCCGTGAGCGTGGCGACGGTGATCCAGGGAGATTGCTCCGCGGACCACTCGACGTCAGCTTTTTCGATGGGAAAGTGCTCCTGGTCGGTGAGGGCGAGCTGAACCTGCACGTTCCAGACCGCAGTTTCGCCGGTGAAGAAGGCGCGGATTACGTCGCGGAGCGGGTTGTAGCCTTCGCCCAGATCAACGTGCTTGCCGGTCAACTCAGTGAGAGATGACGAAGCGGGGATGAAGGCAACCTTGGCGATGTAGTCACCGTACCGCACCGGGGCTACGGTGCTGAAGCTTTCGCCCAGCGGGTGGATGGCGGGGAAGCCGAAGCCATCGAGCGTGGCGCTATGAATGTTCACGGCGCGCAAGGCCTGATTGGCTTCGCGGGCGACGAGGCTGACGGCATGTTTCACGCCTTCGGGGAACTCAAGGGTCTTGTCGATGGCCTTGAGTTGCTTGAGAAAGCTTTTTGCGTCGGGCACCGGGAACACGAAGGAATCGACGCAGACGAAGTCCTGGGTGGCGGGTGCGGAGCTTTCGGAGACGACGTCGCCTAGAGCGCTGAGAATCTTGATGGCGAGGCCGCGCGGCGAACTGACGTTATCGGCGAGCATGTCTCCAGGGTTGGTGGAGAAGCGCATCAAGGCGTCGTAGGTGCGGGGTGTGGCGAAGAGGCCCTGTGCGAGTTCGGGTGGGAGGCCGGGCAGCACGTCGAGCTTCGCCTTGAGGATGCCGTGGCTCTTGGCGTGAACCGGGCGGTAGGCGTGCCGGTAGCGCTCTGCCATGGTGCGGGTGATGTGACCCATTACCTCCGCGAGCTCGGCAAAGGTCTCGGCTTCGTCGGGTTCGGGCTTTTCGACGTCGGGGGAGTAGCGGAGGTAGGGCTTGGTGGTTTCCATTGAGTCCTTGGCGTGTTGCATGCAGGGAAAAAGCCCGGCCATGATGAAGTTATTTGAGAAAGAATCCGAGAGCGGCGGTAACCAGACCTGCCGCTCCCAGCACGAGCGCCGTGATGACGTAGCGGGCCCGCCGGGTGAGCAGCGTGATGGAGGCGAGGACCACGGCGATCTGCAGCATGGCTTCGCCAAGGTCGAACCTGGCCGCCTTGTGCTCGGCGATCTCGACCTTTTCTTCAAAGCCCTTGGCGGCTTCCGATTCCTTCTCGGTGTTGCCGGTGAGGTGCTCCAGTTGAGATTTGTAGCTTTCTAACTTGGCCTGAACGGCGACGCCATCGCTCGAGGGCTGCAGCAAGAGCAGGTCGGAGGCGAGCGTGAGCTGCTCGGCGCGGATTCTGTGCGCCTGGTACTCGTTCCAGCTGTCTGAGGCCCTCGCCTGCTGAAGCACGGCTTCGGTGTGCTCGCGGTGGCCGAGCACGGTGACCATGGCGACGAGGACGGCAAGCACGCTGATGATGAGCGACACGTGCGTCAGGCTGTGCTCGCCGGCTTCTTTCATCTCGTTGCTGAACTCGGCGATCTCGGAAGGTTCCATTGGGTGGATTGTAGCGGAGCGAAGTAGAAGGAAGAGTTAGGGCGAGGTTAGTTCGCAGGGCAGGCGAGGATGCGCACGGTGCCATTCCCTGTGAGGAGCGGGGCGGACCAGACCCAGCTTTCCAGCTTGCGCCAGATGGGGTCGGTAGACTCCGCAACGATGGCGCGGAGGTGGAGGGTGTGGCAGGTTTGCTCGAAGTCGGCGAGCGTGGCGGCGCGGGGGGCAGCGCCGTCCTGCCGGTCATTGTCGGCACGGCCCTTGTCGACCCCGGCCCGCGTGTTGCCGTAGAGAAACAGCAGATTGGCTATTGCGGGAGCGCAGGAGGCATAGTCGCCGCCGTAGCTGGTGCCGCAGCCCATGTCCCAACTGGCGATCTGATGGTTCGTGTAGAGCGTTTCCGCAGGGCGCATGGTGCCGATGGGGTTGAACTGCACGGCGTTGTCGTCGAGCGCGGTGGGCGGGATCAGCTTGTTCATCGCCGCGTAGGCGGATCGCACGTTGTAGAGACGCTCAGCGAGGCGGTCCTTGGTGAAGGTGTCGATCTGCTTGTGGAGGCGACTATCGCCTAGAAGCGCATAGTAAAAGCGCTCGTCCGGGATTTGGTAAAGCTGGGCAGCCAAGCCGAGAGCGAAGAGGAGAGCGCCAAAGGCGACAGACGCACGCTGCCATGTGCCGAGATCGCGCAAGCGGTTGGCCTGCCAACGCTGATACCAGCCCCAGACCCACGGTACGGCGGCTATTTGCAGGCCGAAGCGAAGCAGGAAGCCCGCGTCCACGCCGAGGTCGTTGGGACCGCTGGTCGCGGTGGAGCTTAGGAACAGGGCCGGGATGGCCGCGCCTGCGATGAGCGAGGCGAGCGCGCATTGTCCGGCGGTCCACCGAGCGCTTTGCCGCCAGCGGCGGAAGCCGTGGCCCAGGACAAGGGTGTAGAAGCCGAGGTCGAAGAAGTCCAGCACGAGGACGAGCGGCTGCCGGATAAGGATCGAAACGGTATTGGAGAGGTTGGAAAGCGCGTGGATGCGCGCCTGATAGCCGGCGACGAAGCTGTCGTTACGCCAGCGAAGGCTGGCAAAGCCCGAGGCGGCGCTGGAGCCCGTGCTGAGTTCGCGCAGGTAGGGATGCGCCAACAGGACGGCCAGAACGCCTGCCCCAGCCAAGGCTCCGGCCACGGCGAACTGGCGGCGACGAAGGAGATCGAAGGCCCAGAAGCCGAGGACGAAGACGTAGAGAAAGGTAGGAAAGAGTGCCGTACCAGCGGCGGCAGCGAACGTGATGCCTGCGAGGACGGAAGCCGCGACGGGGTGTGAGGGTTTCTCTGTGCCGTCGTCATCGCGCCGCACGGAGACAAGAAGCAGGAGAAAGCCGATAAGCAGGCTGCTGAACCCGGCCATATGGTGCGGGGCGTAAAGAACGGACCCGAGGAATGACGGCGTGCGGTCCTGGTGCCACCACTCCATTTCGGAGTAGGGATGTAGGTGCGGGGAAACCCATGTGAGGGCGGTGGGAAGGATGTCCAGGCCGAGCACGGCTCCTACCAGCAGCAAAAGGAAGCAGTAGCGTCGCAGTTTCGGGCCTGGGCGGAGCATGTACTTGAGGGCGAGGAAGGCAGCGGCGATCAGCGCCCAGCCAGCCCAGGCGCAGCTTGCCACGAGGGCGGCATGAGCGTCGATGCCGAGCGTTCGCGCGGCTTGCGCCACGGCGATGTACCAGAAGTAGTAGTAGCGCATGTGCGGCGCGTGCCCGAAGACACCGCCGGTGAGCGTGGTGAGGCCGTTGATGGGCGGGACGGCGTGGCCGACGGCGGCGGAGCGCATGGCGGCGCGAACCATCTGGACGCGTACGGACCAGTCGGGTGTGATGGTGCTGACGTAGAGGCCGTGGCCGAGCTGGAAGTCGGTGGTGGCGAGGATGCAGTAGACGCCGAAGAGCGCCATGAGCGCCAGCATCTTGCAGGTGGATGGCTCGAAAAAACGCGGGGATGTCGTCGAAACCTTGCGACGGGAGCGTGCGAGAAGTGCAAGGGCGGAAGCGTTCGTAACGGCGAAGAGGACGTTCAGGCCAGCGGTGGATGTCAGGCGTCCGGCAAGCGCACAGATGGCGACGGCCAGGGGGATGCTGAGCGCTACGGACCAGAGGAGTTTTTCTGCGGAGGAGCGGCGCCGGAAGGAGGCGATGTCTGTGAGGGATGCGGCGCAGTAACCGGGGGCCAGGAACATCAGGCCCATGCCGATGATTCCGGCGAGACCCTGCAGCACGTCCGTCACTGTCGAGTTCAACGGCGGGTCTCCTGCTACAGCATGGCCCGGACGGGGCGGTGTGCTCAGTGTAGAACCGGGAGGCCCGGAGCGCGGTTCCTTCTGGCGCTGAGTGGGCGCAGGATGGCGATTCGGGGTGTCGGCCCTCTGCTCAGCCCGCAGGAAGGGCCAACATCCCATAAAATAGAAGTTCAGGAAGTTCTCCCGATGTCTGCCACACCTACTATTCTCGAAGCCTCACCCGCACCGCCGCAGGAGATTCATAACTGTCCGAACTGCAGCCACTGGCTGCCGGACGGCACCCTGGCGTGCCCGGATTGCCAGACACTGACGTATGGGCCGTACCTTAGCGAGTTAGCTGGTTCCGCGCAGGAGTTGGAGCAGCAGGGCAAGTGGCAGGAAGCGCGAGACCGCTGGAACGCGACCCTTCAATGGCTTCCTCAGGAGACGCAGCAGGCTGCCAGCATTCAGCAGCACATTGCCGGGATCGATGGGCGTCTGGGCCGTACACAGGCACAGCGCGACCGCTGGACCAAGCGGCTGGGTCCGTTTGCCCCCGTTGCTTTCTTTCTTTTGAAGGCCAAGTCAGCGTTCTTTCTCCTGTTCAAGCTGAAGTTCCTGCTGGGGCTGTTCACGTTTTTTGGACTGTATTGGCTGATGTTTGGCTGGCAGTTTGCCGTGGGCTTCACGGCTTGCATCTTTATCCACGAGATGGGGCACTATGTCGCGGTGAAGCGGCGCGGGCTGCGGGCGGACCTGCCGATGTTTTTCCCGGGCATGGGCGCCTACGTGCGCTGGTATGGACAGGGAATCAGCCGCGATCAGCTTGCCGGTATCGCCCTGGCAGGGCCTCTGTTCGGCCTGGTGGCCGCGCTGGCCTGTTTCGGAATCTCGCTGTGGACGCACAGCGGCTTGTTTCTCGTGCTGGCGAACGTGGGCGCGTGGATCAACATGTTCAACCTGATGCCGCTGACGTTCCTAGGACTGGATGGGGCGCAGGCGACCTACGCGCTTTCCGGGTTGCAGCGCGGGCTGATCGCGGCGACGTGCGTGGTGTTTTTCGCGCTAACGTACAGCAATGGCAACCCGCAGTGGATTCTGCTGGCTGTGGGCCTGATGATGGCATGGCGGGCTGCCGGTCGCGATACACCGGAGAAGCAGGACTCGAAGGTGTTTGCGTACTTTCTGAGCTTGGTGCTGTCGCTGGGGATGCTAATGTACCGGACGGGCGCGCTGATCGCGCTTATGCCGAAGCCACCGGTTCGCTGAACTCGGCGGCATGTAGCGGAGGCTGCTGCTCGGCGTGGCGGGCTTTGCTGTCGTCGAGTTTATGCCCGCTGTCTGGACTTGTGTTTTCGTCAGGCTTCTCCGGCGTGGGGCGTGGCAGGAGGCGACGCCCCTGCACCTGGTACTCGCCGCTGAGCATGAATTGGATCGCTTCGGGATAAGCCAGGGCTTCCTCCGCGTAGGGGTGGATGGCAAGGATGCGCCCTCGCCATTCGCGGATAAAGCCAGGCGACAGCATGCGCAGGTAGCTGGCAATGCAGACCAGGTCGACGCGATAGGTCCGCAGCAAAGTAGAAATGGCGCTTTCGTGATCGCGCTGTTCTCGACCGCAGCCTTCCATGACGACGACCGGGAGACCAGCGGTTCGGGCCGTTTCTATGCCGGCGGCGCCGGTCACGTTGGAGACAACCACTGCAACTTCACAGTCAGGCAGCGAGCCGGAGCGAGCTGCTGTGGCAATGGCCATGCAGTGCTCGCAGCTATCGCTCATGAGGATGCCCAGCCTGGTGGGCTTGATGGGCTGCTGCTCATTTGGTTTGCCGTTCAGCAAAGGAAAGTCACCCCGTTACGCTGCGAAAGAGAGTGATTTGTTCCTAGTCTAGAGGTGTGGCGAGTTTGTTGCGATGCTACTCGTGCGTGGCTCCCTATACTGGGGTATGGCCTCTTCGTCTGCGCGTCCGACCCAACAATCTGAAGCATTACAGCGGCGGGCAGAATTGCTGCTCCCGGGCGGAGTGGACTCCCCCGTTCGCGCGTTTCGCGCGGTGGGTGGCCACCCGCCGTTTGTGGAGAGCGCGAACGGCGCTTATTTGATAGATGCAGATGGGAATCGCTACGTCGATCTATTCGGATCGTGGGGGCCTATGTTGCTGGGGCATGCCTTTCCGCCTGCGGTCGAGGCGATCCGCGAGGCGGCGGGGCGAAGCGCGTCTTTTGGGGCAAGCACAGCGGCGGAAGGCGATCTTGCCGAACTGGTGCAGCGGTGCTTCCCTTCGGTTGAGAAGCTGCGGTTCGTGTCTTCTGGGACGGAAGCCTGCATGTCGGCGATCCGGTTGGCCCGGGGATTTACGGGAAGGCCGTTCGTGATCAAGTTTGAGGGCTGTTATCACGGGCATGCCGACGCCCTGCTGGTAAAGGCGGGCAGCGGAGTAGCGACGTTTGGCATTCCGGGATCGGCGGGCGTGCCTCCAGAGACGGCCATGCACACGCTGGCGCTACCGTATAACGACCTGACCGCGGTGGAGGCCGCGCTCGAGTCGCACGAAGGGCAGGTGGCGTGCGTCATCCTTGAGCCGGTGGTGGGGAATGCCGGCACAATCGCCCCGGCGGTTGGCTTTCTATCGGGATTGCGTTCCCTGACTCGCGAACATGGCGCGCTGCTGATCTTCGACGAGGTGATGACCGGCTTCCGGCTGGCGCCGGGCGGTGCGCAGGAGATGTACGGGTTTTCGCGCGGCGAGGATGCCCCTGACCTGACGACGCTGGGCAAGATCCTGGGTGGCGGGCTGCCGGTGGGAGCGTTCGGCGGCCGGGCGAAGATTATGGATTTTCTGGCGCCGCTGGGGCCCGTGTACCAAGCCGGCACACTAAGCGGGAACCCGCTGGCAATGGCTTCTGGAATCGCGACGGTGTCGCACCTGCTGCACCACCGACAGGAGATTTACCCGAAGCTGCTGGAGACGACTGCGGCGATGGCCAATGGCGTGGCGCGGCTGGCTGCGGAGCGCGGGATCGGGATGACGACGAACCTTGTCGGCAGCATGTTTACCTGGTTCTTTACGCCTTCGCCGGTAAGTGACTTTGCGGGAGCAAGTGCCTCCGACACAGGGATGTTTGCACGGTTTCATCGCGGCATGCTGGACCGCGGTGTGTGGCTGCCGCCGAGCCAGTTTGAGGCGGCTTTCGTTTCGGCGGCGCATGGGCCTGCGGAGGTGGAGGCGGTGCTGGATGCTGCTGCTGACGTGCTGAACGAGATCACCCACTGAAGCTGCATTGCTTGAATGGGGAACTCACGCGTCGTTGTGGTGTCCGGTATCATCCAATCTGTTATGTGTAGGAAGCGGGCCAAGCTGAGCGCGGAACAGATGCAGGCGATTGCACGCGCCGTCGCGGATCCGCGCCGCTTCGACATCCTGCAACAGATTGCCCGATCGAACAGCACGCCCTGCAGCTCCCTGAAGGCTCACTGCTGCATCAGCCCCGCGACGATCTCTCACCACATGAAAGAACTGAGCGAAGCGGGCTTGATCGACGTGCAGCGTGAGGGACGTACGGCCGATCTCCGCTTCCAGCGCGAGGTTTGGGACACGTACCTGGCGCAGCTGGCCGAGCTTTAGCGGCTTAGAAATAATTCGATCTTCATCAAACTTTGTGAAACCTTGCTGTTCTTCTCCCATCTATTCGATTGTGGTCGAAGTGTTCGACCGAAAACGAACGGAGACAGATATGGGCAAGCTGACAGGCAAGATCGCGGTAGTGACAGGCGCGTCAAAAGGCATCGGCGCGGGGATCGCAAAGGCACTGGGCCGTGAGGGCGCGACCGTGGTCGTGAACTACGCGAGCGACAAGGCCGGCGCGGAGAAAACGGCGAAGGCGATTACGGACGCGGGCGGCAAGGCCGTGGTCGTGGGCGGCAGCGTGGCGGAGACGGCTGGACGCGACGGGCTGTTCTCGGAAGTGAAGAAGCAGTTTGGCAAGGTGGACATCCTGGTGAACAACGCCGGCGTGTACGGCATGTTCCCTTTAGAAGCGAACGAGGAAGCGGAGTTTGACCGGCAGTACAACACAAATGTAAAGGGACTTCTGTTTACCACCAAAGCCGCGCTGCCCCTGTTTGGGCCGGAGGGCGGAAGCGTCATCAACATCAGCTCCGTCGTTGCGACGCGGGCGTTCCCAGGCTCCAGCATTTATGCCTCCACCAAGGGTGCGGTGGACACCATTACTCGCGTGCTTGCCGCTGAACTCGGGCCGAAGAAGATCCGTGTGAACTCCCTGAGCCCAGGCCTGATTGTGACGGAAGGCGTGCAGACCGCTTTCGGTAAAGAAAGCGAGTTCGAAAAGCAAGTAGCAGCTACCACGCCGCTTGGCCGTGTGGGCCAGCCGGATGACATCGCAGACATCGCGGTGTTTCTCGCTTCAGAAGATGCGCGTTGGGTAAACGGGACCATTCTGGAAGGCGCGGGCGGCAGCCGCTAACGAGCCAACAAGTCATGGGTGTCCACGTCTGGAAGACAGCCGCGGACGCCCCTCCACCCTCAACCCATCTCAACCGCACTTGGAGCATACCGTGGACATCTTCTTTCTTTTCCTGCCCGCCGTTATCGTCCTGGCCAACTACCTGATCTCTGACCTGCGCGAGACTCCGGAGCGTGTGCCGGTG
The DNA here is from genome assembly GCA_965198545.1 of Granulicella sp. Taxonomy (GTDB): domain Bacteria; phylum Acidobacteriota; class Terriglobia; order Terriglobales; family Acidobacteriaceae; genus Granulicella. The sequence goes on from CBDAPS010000001.1 coordinate 306,787, forward strand.
AGGATGCAGGCACAGAGACGCTGCTACTAATCGGCTAAAGCTGGTGGATGGGACTGGGGCTGCCCTTAAGGCCGCGCCAGGCCCATGTCATCGCGATCGACGCGGCAAAGACCATCACCGCCCCCATGGACTTCAGGTCTGTGAAGAGGAACGCGACGGGCCGCAGCAACATAACGGGATACAGCCACCACGGTCCCGCGAAGCCCGATAGAAACGCCTGCATGGGTATCACCATCGCGGCGTAGGCAAGCACCGTTCCGACCGCTTGATACTTGCGACCAAGCGCTCCGCGTCCCCCAACGCGGATGGCTCGCGCAATGCTCCAGCCGACGCCCCAGGCGGCGAAGAACTCACCACCCACGTGCAGCATACCGGGTATGGCTGCCATGAGTCCCAGCAACATGAGGCCGCTACCCAGGGCGGCGATAACCCCGTAGCCGCAGGCGCGTGCGAAGACACGAGCGCAGTCTGCGGGAATCTGCGTTTGCGCCTGCCGGGTGCAGATGTCGCAGGCCGGTTGCCCGAAGATTTCGTAGCGAAGTTCGTCGATGCCACGACCGCAGTACCCACAGTGCAGCAGCGACGAGGGCGCCTCAGTGTAGGCGGCGCGGTCGAATTGCAGGCGTGGGGCTGGGCTGGCGGCTTGGCTCGGCAGAGGGGCCATACGCCGAGCCTAGCAGGAAGTGCGCGGGCTTTTCACGAAAGGCAGCGAAGCCGCATGAGAAAATGGGAGTGATGATTTCTGTTTCCAATGTGACCATGCGCTATGGCGCAAAGCTGCTTTTCGAGGACGTATCCGTTACCTTTACGGATGGACGCCGTTACGGACTAACCGGACCGAACGGAGCCGGCAAGTCCACGTTTATGAAGGTGTTGACCGGTGAACTGGATGCCCAGAAGGGCACTGTCGTGCGTCCGCGCAAGTTCGGCGTATTGAAGCAGAACCAGTATGAGTTTGACGCGTACCGCGTGATCGACACCGTGATCATGGGCAACAAAGGCCTATGGGCGGCGCTGGAAGAGCGCGAAGTGATCTACAACAAGCCCGAGATGACGGACGATGACGGTATTCGGCTGGGCGAGCTGGAAGGCATCGTGGGTGAGGAAGACGGCTATGAGGCCGAATCCAATGCCGCCATCCTGCTACAGGGTCTGGACATTCCGGATGAACTGCATGAACGCAAGATGAGCGAGCTGCAGGGCGGTCAGAAGGTTCGTGTGCTGTTGGCGCAGGCACTGTTCGGCAATCCTGAAGCACTGTTCCTGGACGAACCGACGAACTACCTGGATCTGGAGTCGATCCATTGGCTGGAAGACTTCCTGAACCGCTACAACGGCACGGTGATCACAATTTCCCACGATCGCCACTTCCTGAACAACGTATGCACGCACACCGCCGATATCGACTACGAGACGATCATCACGTACACCGGCGGCTATGACGACATGGTGCTGCAAAAGACGCAGGTTCGCAGCCGCATCGAGAGCCAGAACGAGCAGCGCGAAAAGAAGATCGCGCAGTTGAACGAGTTCATCGCTCGCTTCTCGGCCGGCACGCGCTCTTCGCAGGTGAATTCGCGTAAGAAGGAAGTGGAACGCCTGGCGACGAGTGAACTGGCGCGTTCAAACATTGCGCGCCCGTACATTGCTTTCAAGATGGAGCGTCCTTCCGGCAAGAATGTGCTGGAGTTTGAAGGCGTGAACAAGAGCTATACGCAGCCGGATGGCAAAACCGAGCACGTCATCAACAACTTTTCAGCTTCGGTCACTCGGGGCGACAAGGTGGTGCTGATTGGCCGAAATGGACAGGGGAAGACGACGCTGCTAAAGGCACTGCTGGCCAACGGACCGGGCGTGGAAGAGAAGGATGTGTCGATCGACTCCGGCGAGGTGAAGTGGGGTCACGAGGTGCAGATCGGGTATTTCGCGCAGGATCACAAGGGATCGATCCAACTCGGCATGACCGCCGCTGATTGGCTGCACCAGTACGACCCAAAGGCGACCAAGGAAGACATTCGCGGCATTCTGGGGCAGATGCTTTTCCGGGGAGAAGAGGGCATGAAGAAGACTGATGCTCTCTCCGGTGGCGAGGCGGCGCGGCTGCTTTTCTGCAAGATCATGCTGCAGAAGCCGAACGTGCTGGTGCTGGACGAACCGACAAACCATCTGGATCTGGAGAGCATTAACGCGCTGAATCAGGCGATCCAGAAGTACGAGGGCACGGTGTTCCTGGTGACGCACGATCAGGACCTGATCGAAGAGGCCGGCACGCGCATCTGGCACTTCGAAGGCGGTCCGACGGAGTTCCACATTACGGACCACAAGGGCCCGTACGAGGAGTACCAGCAACAACTGGCGATTGCCGCGAGGTAGGCTGGGCGTCGCTCCGGCGCTGTGCATCCAAGTTCCTGATACGGTGGAAAAACGATGAAACGCGGCAATCTGCGACTCCTGATGTATGGCGCCATCATCGTGGTGCTGCTGAATGCGTGGATTGCGTTCCGTGCGCTGGGCGGACTGTTTTCGGCGGAGCGGTGGGTTGCGCATACGGTCGAAACGCTGGATCAGGTGGATACGATCTACGTTTCCATGTCGACGGCCAACAGCGCGGCTCGCGGATTCCTGCTGACCGGCAGACCGGAGTTCGACAAGAACTATGTTGATGCCGTGACCGATGTTCGCAACGCCGTGGATACCCTTCAGAAATTGACCGCGGACAACACTTTTCAGCAGTTGCGCATTGCAACCCTGCGGCAGCGCATTGCCGTGAAGCTGGGCGCGATCGATGTTGCCATGGGGATTCGGCGAAGCCACAAGGCGGATCCCAGCGATTCGTACGTGCTGGCTCCCGCCCTGGCGGATAGTCCCGATGGCGGGATCAGTCCGAAGTATGCCATCCTCCAGATCAAAGGGGAAGAGCAGCGGCTCCTGGCCGATCGGCAGAATGAGACGAAGTGGATGCGGCACAAGGTAATTTTTGCCTTTGTGGCGGCATCCGTTCTTGATCTGGTCCTTCTAGTGATGGCGTTCCGGCTGCTGGAGCGAGTGGCGGAGGGCCGCCAGCAGCTTGAGGAGCGTTCAGAGCAGATCGCCGGCTTGAACGCCGAACTGACCACGATCAATGAAGAGCTGGAAAAGCGGGTGGAGCAGCGGACGCTGGAACTGGCTGTGAGCAACCAGGAGTTGGAGGCTTTCAGCTATTCCGTTTCACACGATCTGCGCGCACCGCTTCGCACCATCGACGGCTTTTCGCTGGCTCTGAAGGAAGACTTCTCCGATTGCCTGAACGAAGAAGGGCAGGACTACATCAACCGCGTGCGCAACGGCGTGCAGCGCATGGGGACGCTGATTGACGCACTGCTGCAGCTTTCCCGGGTAACTCGGTCCGAGGTGCAACGCGAACGGGTGGATATGAGCTCTGCCGTGCGGCTGGTGTTCGACGAGTTGAAAGCCGCCGCACCGGATGCGGACGTTGAACTGCGGGTGCAACCTGGGGTATTGGCGATGGCGGACTCGCGGCTGGTGCGCATCGCGTTTGAAAACCTGGTGGGAAACGCTTTCAAGTACAGCTCCCGCACGGAACACGCGCTGGTGGAGTTCGGAAGTGACGTGCGCGACGGCCGCACCGTATACTTCATCCGAGACAACGGTGTGGGGTTCGACATGCAGTATGTCGACCGTCTTTTCACCGCATTCCAGCGGCTGCACGGAGACCGCGAGTTCAAGGGGTCAGGTATCGGCCTGGCCACGGTATCGAGAATCATTCGCCGGCATCACGGCGCCATCTGGGCCGAAGGCGAAGTTGGAAAAGGCGCGACGTTCTTCTTTACCCTGGAAGCCGATCCGCGCAGCTGAAGAAGCATAAGAACACGAGATCGGGAAAGGTCCCATGAGCGAAGGTATGATCCTGCTTGTTGAAGATGATCCAGACCACGAAGCACTCGCGATCCGCGCGCTGCGCAAGGCTAATGTGGCCAACGAGATCAAGGTAGCGCGCGACGGCGCGGAAGCGATCGACTACATGAACGGCATCCTGGATGGCACCAACAGGGTTCCGCAACTGGTGCTGCTGGACCTGAAGCTACCCAAGGTGGAGGGACTGGATGTGCTGAAGGCAATCCGCGCCTCTGACAAAACCGCGTTGCTTCCCGTGGTCGTGCTGACCTCGTCGGACGAGGAGCGAGATATTGTTTCCAGCTATCGTCTTGGCGTAAACAGCTACATCCGCAAGCCCGTCAACTTTACCGATTTCGCCGAAGCGACCAAGCAGCTCGGCATGTACTGGTTGTTGCTGAACCAATGCCCACCGGCAGCGTAAATCCGACCAAGATTCCGCTGCGTGTTCTCATCATTGAGGACTACGAAGAGGATGCCCTGCTGCTGCAGCGCCATCTGGCGCGCGCCGGCTATGACCTGCATGCGCGGAGAGTGCAGACGGCTGCTGAGCTGCTGGATGCGCTGGCAGAGTCAGTTGCCTGGGATCTGGTGATTGCGGATTACACGCTGCCGAGTTTTGGCGCGCGCGATGCACTGAAGATGATTCAGGACAGCGGCATCGATATTCCGTTCATTATCGTTTCAGGAACGATTGATGAAGTGTCCGCGGTGAACGCGATGCGCGCCGGAGCGCATGACTATGTGCTGAAGGGTCATCTGGACCGGTTGCTGCCGGCCATTGAGCGTGAGCTGGCGGATGCTACCCGCCGCCGGGAGCGCCTGCGGACCGAAGCGGAACTCCGCCTGGCGCAGCTGCGGTTTTCCGCTACGTTCAACCAAGCTGCCGTGGGCATGGCGCACACCGCCCCGGACAACCGCTTTCTGCTCGTCAACCAGCGCCTTGCGGACATGCTGCAAGCCACTGTGGAGAAGCTGCTGGCTCTGAAGCTGGACGACTTTTTGCTGCCCTCCGAGCGGGAGCTGGACGCCGGCCTTCTTTCAGAGTTGCTGGCGGGCAAGCGGAGCGGGTATCGCGTGGAACGTACCCTGATGAGCCATAGCGGCAGCACGTTTCCCGCGCAACTGACGGCCTCTTTGCTGCGTCATGACGGTGATCAGCCGTCAGTGCTGTGGGTTGTGGAGGACATCTCGGCGCGCAAGGCCGCGGAGCGAGAAACGGCTGATCTGATGACACGGCTGATCAACTCCGAACGATTGGCCGCGGCAGGGCGCATGGCGAACACGCTGGCGCACGAGATAAACAATCCGCTGGAAGCCCTTACCAACATCTTTTACCTGCTGGGTACACACGAGGGCTTGCTGCCGCAGTCGCAGGAGCTGATTGCGATCGCGTCGCGCGAGATTGAACGTGTGGGGCATATCACGCGGTCCACGTTGAGCTTTTACCGCAAAACGCCCGGCCGCACGATCGACCTGCATACGCTCTTGGGTGAGGTGATCCAGCTCTTCCATTCGCGGGCGGCGCAGCACAATGTGGAGATGCAGACCCGCATCAGCGAAGATTTGCGCGAGGTGCGCTATGACCCAGCGCTACGGCAGGTTTTTGCGAACCTGGTGGGAAATGCGCTGGAGTCCATGGAAGCGGAGGGCGGCGTGCTGCGAGTGCGAGCGCACCGGCAGGGAGACCGGGCAGTGGTGATGGTGGCGGATAGCGGTCACGGGATTGAAGCTGCCCACTTGAGGTCGATCTTCGAACCATTTTTTACGACCAAGGGCGAACGCGGAACGGGTCTTGGCCTATGGGTTACCCGCGGAATCGTCGAAGAGCAGGGCGGCACGCTGCGGCTGAGGACAGCAACGGCCAGCCGGAAGCATGGGACGTGCATTCGCGTGACCCTGCCGGTTTCCAAAGAGAGCGGTGCGGCGGAAGCTGCGGATTAAGTTCAGACCGTTGAAACACGCGGCGCATACAATGAGCGCATGCCCGCTTTCGATGATCGCGTCCCGCAAAAGAACGTGCTTGGCCAACCCCTCGAGGTGTGCGGCGGCGACCCGCTGACGGGCTTTTATCGTGATGGCTGCTGCAACACCGGACCCGATGATCTAGGGCTGCACACGGTGTGCTGCATCGTGACGGAAGCATTTCTGGCGGCGTCGGCGCGGCTGGGCAACGATCTCTCGACTCCCATGCCGCAGTATGGATTTCAGGGATTGAAGCCTGGTGACCGCTGGTGCGTTTGTGCTGCACGATGGTTGCAAGTGCAACGTGCAGGTGCAGCCTGCCCGGTGGTGCTGGAAGCCACGCACGAGGCGACACTGAACGTGGTTCCGTTCGAAATCCTGCTGCAGTACGCGGTGATTCCGGAGACGCTGCACTGACTCGTGGCACCGGGCCATAGGTAAATTCTCGAAAAATCCTGCCGCCGCTTTCTTGACAGGATCACTGGCGATGGCGGAATCTGAAATACAACACCAGATTTCGATTTTTCGCATACGTGACCCTGAACCGGCAGTTTCCTGACCTACGTCGGCTCTCCAGAACGCCCCGCAGCACGTCTGCCACATCCCGCACGGAGCATGCCTCACATGACCGCTCGTTCTGCCACCCGCCTTCGGGTGCTTTTTGCCGCTTCAGCCCTCGCCCTAGGCGCTCAACTATCAGCGTTTTCTCAGAGCGCGGCGCTTGGTTCCATTGCAGGCGTGGTGCGGGACAGCTCAGGATCGATCGTCGCGGGCGTAACGGTGATCATCACAGACACGGAAACAGGTGCGAGCCGCACTCTCGTTACGGATTCCGAGGGGCACTATGAAGCGCAGTTCCTCCAGCCCGGTCAGTACGAGGTAAAGCTTGGCGGAAATGCCGGTTTCGGAACGCTGGACAGGAAAAATATCCCGGTCACGGTGGGCGCCCCGACGAATGTGGATGCCACCCTGACGGCTGCGTCTGTTTCGACCGAAGTGACGGTGACCAGCGATGTTCCCCTCGTGGACACGGAGCGTGTAGAGCAGTCGCAGGTCGTGGATCAGGCGCTTGTCTCGAACATTCCAGTGAACAGCCGCCGATTTGAGAGCTTCGTTCTCCTCACTCCCAACGTTGTACCGGATGGCAATACAGGCCTGATCGGCTATCGCGGCCTCAACGGCACCTACAACCAGAACATCGTCGACGGCGCGAACAATAACCAGCAGTTCTTCTCCGAAGCTCGCGGCCGTTCCATCGGCGCGCCGTATGTCTTCCCGGTCGACGCGATCCGTGAGTTCGAATCGTCTGCCACAGGGTACTCGGCTGAACTCGGCGGTGCGGCGGGCGGCATCATTAATGCCATCACCAAGTCCGGCGGCAATCAGTTTCACGGCGATGCGTATGAGTATTACCGAACACCTGGTTTCAACGCACTAGACCCGCTGAGCAAATACAACGGCCGCATTGCGAACCCGCCAAATCAATTCCTGCTGACCCAGCCAGTGAAGGTGCAGCATGAGTTCGGCGTTTCGGTGGGCGGTCCCATTCTCAAGGAAAAGCTCTTCTTCCATTTCACGTATGACGGATTCCGCAAGGTGAATCCGATCACTTATCTTTCGACGTTTAACTCGGCGACGAACTCCATTTCGAACCTCGTACACCTCTGTGACGGGGGAACGGTCAACCTCAAGGACGGAACGACGGTGTATCCCACCACGATTCCGAATGTGAGCGGGGCAATGTGCTCGGCGGCGGTGGCGGCTCTACAGGCTAATGAAGGCGCGTTCCAGCGCAACGTCAAGCAGGATGTTTACTTTCCGCGCCTGGATTATCAAATGGGCAAGACTCACCTTTCGGCCGAGTTCCTGTTCCAGAACTTCCACCAGCCGGATGGCTACAACACGTCCACCACAGTTTCGAACGGCGGCGTTTCGCAGAACGGTACCGCCGACTTTCACGAGCGCATCCTCATTGCGAATGCTGAGACCGCGCTCTCCAGCCACGCAGCCAATGTCGTCCACTTTCAGTGGGGCCGCGATCTTGAGACCGACTCGACCAACACTGGCGGCCCGGCCATCAGCCTGACGAACATCCTGTCCTATGGTGAAACCTCGGCGTTGCCCCGCGGCAAGTTTCCCGACGAGCACAAGTGGCAGGCTTCGGATGTGTACTCCTACTCACTTGGACATCACAACTTGAAGGCCGGCTTCGATCTCTTCTTCGTGCATGAACAGATCGCCAATCTGTTTGGTGGCGATGGATCCTTCACTTACACAAACTCGAATGCCGAATACAACTTCACCAACTGGATCCAAGACCAGCTCGGTGTCAATCCGACCGCAGTAACCGGCGGTGCTGCAGGGTCTGGCACGGCCCGCCACTATGCCGCATTCTCGCAGACTGTTGACCAACTCACAGGAGTCGGAGCGGACGACTTCTGGAATCAGAACGCAGACTTCTTTGTAGAAGACCAGTGGAAAGCGACGCCAAAGCTGCTTCTCTCGCTTGGCCTGCGGTACGACATCCAGCTTGTGCCCGGCCCAAATCTGCCGTATCCCGGCACGGCGGCGCAAGCCTCCGGCTACCCCGCCGGTGCGCTACCGCTTAATCCGAGTCCGATTGCGTATAACGCGACGTCTCAGATCAATCCTGACCTGCATATGATCCAGCCTCGCTTCGGCTTCAACTACAACCCGCAGCCGGGAACGGTGATTCGCGGTGGTGTTGGCATGTTCTATGGCCAAATAAGCAACTCGTCTTATTACACAACTCGCCGTGAAAATGGTGTGTACCAGAAGCAGTATGGTGTGAGCGCTTCTTCCGCCAACGTCCCGTACGTGGCGTGCACGACAAATGCTCCGGCGACGGTCTGTTACCAGAACGGGCCCACCGCTGCTGCTCCCACCAATGGGACTTACCCCACGTACGCTCCTCAAGGTGGCGTGCCGATTTATACGCCGCCGGGACCGGCACCGGTCAACGCCGTCACCGGTGCTGCCATAACGATCCCCACGAGCATCAACCCGGCACTGTCGCAGGGAATCACGATCCGCGGCAACGATCCGAGCTTCACGAATCCGGTCTCTTACTCAGTTGACCTCACGGTGGAACAGCAGCTTCCGCTGCAGTCCACGCTGACCATTGGCTATGTGGGCAATCGCGCGAACCACCTGCCGGTCTTCATCGACACCAACGTTGATCCTGCGTCCGTGCTGAACAACCGCTTCTATACCGTCGTCAGTCCTACAACGGGCACCGCAGGCACCTTCCTCCAGCCGACCTACGTGAACAAGCTTAATGCTGCGGTGGGTTCGGTAGCCACGGGCTTTTCGGCGATCAACTCCACATATCACTCCATGGTCGTCACCGTGCGTAAGCCGATGGCGCACAATGTGGAACTGCTGGCCAACTACACCTGGGCGAAGGCACTTGACGACGGCCAGACGTATGGCGGCAACGGCACCTTCAACGGAACCGACGCACCTCTGATCCCGTTCTTTACTGGCGGACGCACCGGCGTAGGAGACGAGTACGCTCGCTCTGATCTCGACATCCGCAGCCGCGTGATTGTCACCCTTGTCGGCAAGTCCGCCTTCAACATCGGAAACAAGTACACGAAGTACGCCACTAACGGGTGGCTGCTTGGCGGCACCTACACCGCCCAGTCAGGTGAGCCGGTTACCGCGACCACGAGCGGCAGTTATACCTCCATCTCTGGTGGTGCACTCGGTACGCCGGGTCTCGCCATCACGACGGATGCAGGTCCATCCAACGCCTCGTTCACCTCCGGTCCTGGCGCTCGTGTTCCGGATTTCATTGCTCGCCGTAATGCCTTCAAGGGTCCCGGCGTACATAACCTGGATGCGCGCCTCTCGCGTACGTTTCCAATCTTCAAGGACCGCTACAGCTTTGAGTTCGCAGCCGAAGCCTTTAACCTGGCCAACCATCGCAACATCCTGGCAGTCAACACGGCCATCGTGGCATACACGGCAGCGGGTGGCTCCTATACCCTGCCGGGTCAGACCACAGCGACGGCTTGCCCGGCGTTGGCTACTGGCTCCAACGGTTGCCTCGTTCCACTGTCCACTTCCACGGCACCCTTCATGTCCCCGTCCAGCACCTCGAACATCATCTACGGTCCGCGCCAGCTGCAACTGCTCGGTCGGTTCATCTTCTAACAGCACGATGCAGGAAATCAGAACGGCCCGCGCAAGCGGGCCGTTCTGATTTGGAATTGCCCGATTACACGAAGGAGGCGAAAGGCACTTCGAACACAACGGGACGTTCGGCTTTTGCTTTGGCGAATATAGCCTTAGCCACTTCGAGTTCCGAGCCGACCATCTCCAGACGCGGTGCACGTACACGCGCGGAGCCAACGCCCATCTGCTCCTGCACCCACTTGATGAGCTGCACGAACTTGGGCACGGTATCCATTCGCAGCAAGGGAAGGAACCACGCGTAGAGCGGAAAGGCTTCGTCGAGCTTGCCGGCGCGCGCAAGCTCAAGCAACTTTACGGACTCAGCAGGGAAGGCATTGACCAGCCCTGCGACCCAGCCGACCGCGCCGAGGGCCGCACCTTCGACAAGGGCGTCGTCGACTCCCATGCAGATGCGGATGCGGTCGCCCAACACGGCACGAATCGCCGAGACGCGCCGGACGTCAGCACTCGATTCCTTGACGGCTTCCAGATTCGAGAATTCGTCGCAGAGTTCGGCGATCTGTTCCGGGACGAAATCTGTCTTGTACGCGACGGGGTTGTTGTAGAGAATACAACTCAGCTTGGTCGCGGACACAACCGCCGCGACATGCGCCTTCATCTCGCGCCAGTCTGAGGTGTAGACGTAAGGCGGAAGGACCATCAGGCCGGAGCAGCCGACCTGCTCAGCTTCCTTTGCGAGGTGAACCGCAACCTCAGTGGACAACGCGGAAATGGCTGCTACGACGGGAGCTTTGCCGTTGGCTGCACGCACGGCTGTCTTCAGGATCTCGAGCTTTTCGGGATGATCCAGCGTGGCGCCTTCGCCGAGCGAGCCAAGCATCACCAGGCCCTTGCAGCCGTTGCCGAGTTGCCAAGCGGCATGCTGGGCGAGGAAGGTATGGTCGACCTTCATATTGCTGTCGAAGGGGGTCGTCATAGCGGGTAGTACACCGGACCAGTTCACGCGGTCTCCTTGGTTGTTTCGATTGGATTTGGGCTGGAGCAGAATGCCGCCAGCGGCACAGGAAAGATCGGCGGCCGCACCGAGGAAGGCTTCCATCCCAGCAGAGCTTCGATAGCGGGTCCGCAGATGCGGCCCTGGCATGGGCCCATGCCACAGCGGGTTTGCAGCTTGGCTTCCGTCCAGCCGGAGAAGGCTCGGATGCGACCGAGCGGCACATCTTCGCAGCGGCAAACGATGGTTTCCGGCGTGGCGATGGAGAGAACTTCCGGGCGCAGGGCGAAAGCGCGGTCGAGACTGCAACCGAAGCTTCGCTGTCTGGCAGCGCGCCGGTGATGATTGGCGGTTTCCTGACCGGCGCACGCCAAGGCTGCGATCTTACCCTGCACGATGGCCGCGTCGATTCCACCGATCCCTGTGGTTTCGCCGACGGAGAAAACACTCGGAATCGTGGTTTGCTGCTGTGTGTCCACCTTCACGAAGCCGTTCGTCATTTCGCAGCCGAGCAGCATTGCCAGTTCGTTGTTGGGTACGAGATGGAAGCCGCAGGCGAGCAGGTCGCAGGACTCTTCCCAGGTGCGGTTGCCGTTCGTCAGCCGCACGCTGCTCAAGGTGTTATGGTTTCCGGCAATGGCTTCCACCGGCCATGTGTGCGTGCGGTACCGTGTGCGGAAGAGCGCGCCGCGGTACTGCATGCCCTGAAGCAGCTTGCCGGGATGAGTGAGCATTGCGGGAGCCAGCCGCATGAGACTTCTGCCGGAGGCCTGCTCCGCGATGCAGACGATCTCGGCTCCAAGGCACTTGAGGTGTGCGGCAACGGCGAGCAGCAGTGGGCCTGTCCCTGCGACGACGACTCGCTGGCCCCTAACGCTGTACCCACCTTGAGCAAGTGCCTGCAGGCCGCCAGCGCCGAAGACTCCGGGGAGAGTCCAGCCGGGAAACGGCAGGAAGCGCTCGCGCGCTCCGGTGGCGAGGATCAGGTTCTTGTAGACGAACGGCACGATGGTCGAACCCGTCGTCTCTTCGTGAACTGCGTACAGGATCGAGTTTTGCGTATCGCCATCGAAGACTCGGTGTGAGGTCAGCAGTGTTGCGCCGGAGGCTTCGAAGCGTTCGAGCGCCAGTAGCTTTGCCCGGTTCTCGGCGCGGTTCTGGGACTGCCTGGGCGATGCGAGGGCTTTTCGCCAGATCTGACCACCGGCGTTTAGGTTGTCGTCAAGCACGATCGTGCTCAAGCCACACTCGGCCGCGACACTTGCGGCCGTGAGGCCGCCGGGGCCTGCGCCAACTACCAGAACATCGGCTGAAACGCAGGCGGTCATCGCATAGTCTCCACGCGCATGTCTTCGCTGCAAAGAAGCTGGCAGGTGCGACGGTGGGCGATGCCGTCGACCGTCGCGCGGCACTCGAAGCAGACGCCCATGCCGCATAGCGCGGCACGCGGTTCGCCTGTTGTGGAGATGCGACAGGGTTCTCCGGCAGTGAGCATGGCAGCAGCAACCGTGGAGCCCGCTTCCACGGTGACGAGCCTGCCGTTGATCGAGATCGAAAGGCGTTCAGGCATGAGCGGGCTCCGACTGCGCTAAACGGACGGGGAGAAACGACGCTGCGTCGATGGCCGGCGTCCGGCCCAGCAAGGAATCGGTAAGGAGCCGGGCTGCGCCGGGAGCGTTGGTGATGCCAAGCCCTTCAAAGCCGACAGCCAGCCAAAGCGTTGGGTCGTCCGAAAGGCCTGCGGCGGGGCCGATGAGAGGCAGCTTGTCCGGCAGCGCCGCACGAAGTCCTGTCCAGATGCGCACAATACTCAAATCTGCCAGACACGGCATGTAGCTTGTCGCGCGGTCGAGCATGCGACGAAGGATCGCTGTGTCCACCTGAGAACTCCCATTGCCGTACTGCCGGGAAGAGCCGATGAGGAGTTGACCCGTCTGCCGTGGCTGAATGTTAAAGGCTACCGAATCCGTCACGAGCTTGTGGGCGCTCTTCAGGTAGCCGAGCTCGACGAGCTGGTGGTGGATCAGGCCGGGGTAGCGGTCCGTGATGGCAAGGTAGCCCTTGCGCTTCTGGATCGGCAGCGACGCGAGAAGATCGTTCTCCGTGCCGACGGCCAGCACGATGTGGGCGGCGGCGAGCTCGATCCCGTTGGCGAGCTTCACCTTGCCTTGGGCTGCCGAGAGCGCGCGGGACAGAAAAAGCTGCGCGCCGAGGCGTACCGCTTCGTCGAGGAAGTAACGCGCTGCCGTGGGTGGGTAGAGGACACCGTCCTCCGGCACGCGAAGCGCTCCGGCGAGGCCCGGACGCAGGTTTGGTTCGGCTTGTGCGAGTTGCTGCGCGTCTAGTACCTCCGTAGCGATGTCCAGCCTGCGATAGCTTTGCTGCTTTGAGTAGACCTCCGCCATCTCCTCGTCGTCTGCTGCGATCCAAAGGGTGCCGGTACATTCGTACTCCACACACCTGGGAAGGTGGTCACGCTCTTCCAGCCAGAGCTTGCGCGAGTAGTTTGTGAGCGCAAGCTGGGCAGGGGAGTCGTCCATCACAACGATGTGTCCCATGCCCGCGGCAGTCGTTGCCGCGCCCGGCACTCCGCCTTCGACCACGGCCACGCTCATGCCGGCTTGCGCACATTGCCGTGCGATCGCGCTGCCGACGATGCCTGCCCCGATGATCGTGATGTCGAAAGAGTTCATGGAAGCTGGAGCAGAGTCAGAATGGGATGCCGTGAGCGAAGGGATCATCCGCGGCAAAATGCAGGGTAGAGTCAGCGGTAATCCAGACCCGGCCTGTGATGCTTGGCAGCACACCATCGTCTTCTACGGCTTCGATGGAGCCTTCGAAAACGGTGCCGAGAATGCCCTCTTGCAGCCATGCATCGCCGGGAAACAGTTTGCCGTCGGCGAAGAGGCAGGCCATCTTCGCGCTGGTTCCCGTGCCGCATGGGGAGCGGTCAAACGAAGCGCCTGGGCACAAAACGAAGTTGCGCGATGAGTTTTGCGGATCATGCGGCGCGGAGAAGAGCTCAATGTGGTCGATGGCTGCGCCGCCTTCGCCACTGATGCGTGCTGCGGCGAGCGACCCGCGAATCGCCGTGGAAGCGCGGACCAACTCCGCGCGATTGATCAGCGTGAGATCGAAGGGGTGTTCGCCGATAAGGAAGAACCAGTTGCCGCCCCAGGCAATGTCGCCCGTAAAGCTGCCCATTCCTGGGACGTCGATTGGTACATTCGCACGATAGCGGTAGCTTCGCACGTTGGCTACGGTCACTCGGCCGTCTTCGTGCAGATGAGCAAAGACATCGCCGACGGGCGTTTCAATCTTATGACGGCCGGGTTGAATGCGGCCCAGGTGAGCCAGCGTGGTGATCAAGCCAATGGTGCCGTGGCCGCACATGCCGAGGTAGCCGACGTCGTTGAAGAAGATGACGGCCGCGGCTGAAGCGGGCTGAACGGGCTCCAGCAGCAGTGCTCCAACCACTACCTCGGAACCGCGCGGCTCGCAGATCACGCCGGAGCGGAAGTTGTCGAAATTTGCGCGAAGGCGCGTCAGGCGCTCAGCAATTGTGCCGCTGCCCAGCTCAGGCCCGCCGGAGACGACGACGCGAGTCGGTTCCCCTTCTGTGTGGGAGTCGATGACCCTGCAAGAGTGAGACGAAGGCATGGAGTTGAAACGATTGTAGAGGAGGCTGCCTAGTTCTCCGACGGATGCTCGACCTTATCGATGATCAACACCGGAACCATGGCTTTGCCGGCTTCCAGCTTGAGGCCGTCCTGCTCCTGCAAGGCGGTGAACAGATTTGGAGGCGCGTCGGCAGGTTCGGTCGCCGGAGCTTTCATGCCCATCTGCGCGGCCTGTGCTTCGTCGGGCGTCCACTTCAGGGTGAAGTTGTACTCGCCCTGAAGACCTGTCTGGTCCACGACTGGGCGATCCACGATGGCAGATTGCAGGAAGCTGGAGAAGTCGGCCATGTTGACGTTGCTCAGTGTAAGCGCGCCGAAGCCGGTAAAGAACAGGCCAGGGTGAGCATTGGGATCGGGTGGGTTGGGCTTGAACTTGAACCCACCCTTGGCAACCGAAAGAACCAGCGCGGAAAGCTCTTTTTGCTCGCGGTGGAACTTCAGTTGGAAGCGGTCGGCCATGAGCTTCTGCACTTCACCCATGAGCTGGGTGCGGCTGGGCATGCCGGGGATGTCGGCTGTCCCTTGAATGTCGAACTTCTCCGTCCAAATCCAGTCCGGCGCGCCGATCACCTGTTTCGCCTGCACGCCGTAAGCCGTGCTGATCATCTCTCCCAGCGTGAAGTTCACCGTCATGAACTTTCCCGCCCGCACGCCAAAGCCCTTGCCGGGAGCGTCCGGCTTGCTGGGCTTGATGGTGGCGACCTCCAGGGTCGGATCGGCTTTCGGGTCCATTGCCGGGATGGGCCTGGGCGGCTCGGGGATCGTCCACTCGGTGGCGGGCGTGGAGCGCTCCAGGATCAGCGGGAGCGGCGTGCCCTGGTCGGCTTGCCCATTGATGGATTTGCCGTCCGCCGACAACTTGCCGGTGTAGGTAAGGTTCAACCGGTCGACTTTGATGAGGAGATCGCCGCCCGTGAAGGTCGTGCTGTTGGCCGTGATGCTGCCGCCACCCTGATCAATGGCGTAGAACGTGGACTTCAACTTGCCGTCATCGCCCTTGGCGATCTTGATGACGGTGCGAAGCTGCGGCCCGTCGGGCACGTGCAATGTGCCTTGCCAGGTGCCTTCGATGCCGGTCGCCGCGGGAGCTTGCGCTTGTGCCAGCACGGCTGAGGAGGCGATCCACCAAGGCGCAATAGATGCGCCCAGAGTGAGTGCCATAAAGAGAGCCGGAGCGAGGAGTGGGCTGTGCTTGCGAGCGGGAGTTGTCATGGGATTGATCTTGCACCCATGGTAGAGCAGCTTGCGGCGTTTGTGGCGGGTGAGATGGAGCAAGCCGGGGATGGAATTTTGCATCCGGGGTTCAGGTGCCGAGCGTATGGGTGGGTATGTTCCTCTCCACCGTGGAGATCTCCGCTCCGCAAGGCAGCCGCAGTTTGATGACTTTATGCCCGCTGACTCGTCCGAGGTGTCATCGAGCTTTTTCTGGAGCCGTTGGTCCTATGCACCTGGGCAGACAGAGGTTTGGGCGCATACTGGCTGTTTGCGCGATGGCGGGTGGCGTGGCTGCCGCGGGCAGCCGGGTCACCCTGGCGCAGGCGGGCACCAGCCCTGCCGCTGCCCACGTGCCGGTGTATGACGTGGTGACTATCCGCCCGAACAACGGGGGCACGTCTGGCGTTGATATCGACCGCGATCTGAACACCTATGCGGGAACCAATGTTTCCCTTGCCAATCTGATTCACGACGCCTACAACATCCAGGCGGACCTCATCTCGGGCGGGCCGAAGTGGGTGGAGTCTTCGCGCTTCGACGTGCGAGCGAAGGTCGTGGATGCGGATGCGGCGGAACTCAAGAACCAGTCGCGAGATGACAGACGCCGCATGCTTCAGGTTCTGCTGGCAGAACGCTTTCATCTGCAGGTCCACACGGAAGTGAAGACGCTGCCGGTCTACGAACTGCTGGTTGCCAAAGGCGGATCGAAGCTGAGCGAGATCGCTCCCGGGCATGAGGATGACTCGTTCCACGGTGTGTCACCAGGAAGCACAAGTGTTTCGAACGGCCAGATGATTTCGGTTTATCGAACGATGGTGAACTTGGCGGACACGCTTTCGGGGCAGGTTCACCGCACGGTGATCGATAAAACCGGGTTGCCGGGTCATTACAACTTTGAACTGAGCTGGACACGCGAGGATGGGCCGGTGCCGGAGAACGCTACCGCGCCTCCACTCTTTACGGCTCTGGAAGAACAGCTAGGGCTGAAGCTTGTTCCGGGTAAGGGTCCGGTGACAACGCTGGTGATTGATCGTGTGGACCTGCCTGTGGCAGCGGACAATTAGTGGAAGCATGAGCCGAGGGGAGAGAGCTTGCTGAAGACGTCGCAAAAAGAGAGCTTACGCCGGTACGTGCTGCTGTACGGGTTGGTAGTCCTGATTTTCGGCGCGCCGAGCGTCAGGGGACAGCAGGCTGGCGGCGCCGGGCAGCCTGCCACGGCCCAGGCCGGCGTTGCGAGCGGAAAGCTACCTCACTACGATGTGGTGACGATTCGTCCCAACAACCAGGGTCCGGGAAGTGTCAGCATCGACTCCGATATCAACTACTTCAAGGGTACGAACATGTCCCTGCAGAATCTGCTGCAGGAAGGCTACAACCTGCAGCCGGACGAGATTAGCGGCGGCCCGAAGTGGGTTGACTCCGCACGGTTCGATATCCGCGCCAAGATCGTAGAGACGCCACCGGATGAGCTGAAGGGCTTGAGGCGTGACGATCATCGTCGCATGATTCGTGAGCTGCTTGCCGATCGCTTTCACCTGCAGGTACATACCGAAATCAAGACGCTGCCGGTTTATGAACTCGTCGTCGCCAGGGGCGGCGCCAAGCTGCCGGAGATCGCGCCCGAACACCAGAACGACGCCTTCAACGGCATCTCTTCGGGTAGCACAAGCATTCATAACGGCAACCTGAACGCGCATTTCGTTTCCATGGCGAGCTTCGCCGAGACGATGTCCGGGCAGGTGCACCGCCCGGTGCTGGACAAAACGGGTATGGCCGGTAATTACAACTTCCAACTGACCTGGACTCGCGACGACGTTCCTGCGGTGGACGATGCTGCTGCACCGCCTCTCTTTACGGCGCTGGAAGAGCAACTTGGACTAAAGCTGGTACCGACCAGGGGCCCGGTGAAGACACTGGTGATCGATCGGGCAGATATACCCTCGGCCGATGAGAACTAGACGAGAACCAAGAGCCGCGAAATTTCGTATGCTCTCAACAGATCACTTTTTAGTCTTTTGTGGAGCACCGGATCAGGTGAAGGGGAGGCTATTCATGCTCGGAGAACAGGCACGATGACCTACGGAAGGTGGAGGTCGGCTGCCCGGCACGTTTCCCTCGCTCTCGCGCTGGCCTGCGCCGCGTCCATCGCCTTCGCCTCGGAGTATCACGGGCAGGTCGTGTTCGGCGGCCTCCCCGTGCCGGGCGCGACAGTGACGGTCACTTCTGGCGAGAAACATCTTTCCACGGTTACCGACACCCAAGGCCTCTATCAGTTTCCCTATCTCGCAGACGGCGCATGGAAGGTCCACGTCGAAATGCGAGGTTTTGCCCCACGCGACGGCGATGCAATGATTTCCGCGAGCACGCCGCAAGGAATGTGGGAGCTCGACCTGCTGCCGCTGGAAGCGCTCCTAGCGCAGGCGCAGGCGGTTACGACGGAAACCAGGACCCCGCTACCGGCTACGCCCACGGCGTCTGCCGGCGGTGTATCCAATTCACCGAAGCCGCCGAAGAAGAACTCGGGGGATTCCGCATCGCCGCCACCTGCTTCGGAGCCGCACGACGAAGCGGCGGACGGGCTGCTGGTGAACGGCAGTGAGAACAACGCCAACACTTCGAAGTACTCCATTGCGCCGGCATTTGGAAATCAGCGGCCCGGTGTGAAGGCGCTCTACAACGGCAGCCTCGGCGTGATCGTAGACAACTCCATCTTCGACGCCAAGCCGTACTCCCTGACCGGACTGGTGATCCCGAAGGCCAGCTACAGCCGCGTGACCGGTGTGGCTACGGTGGGTGGTCCGATCCGCATTCCGCACCTGCTGCCGCGCGGGCCGAACTTCTTCGTTGCCTACCAGTGGACGCGGGACAGCAACGCGACCACCGAAACAGGGCTGGTGCCCACCACCGCAGAGCGTATTGGTGATCTTTCAGGGCTGATAAATTCGCTGGGGCAGCCGATCACGATTTACAACCCGGCCACTGGTCAGCCGTTCTCCGGGGCCATCCCTGTCAGCACGCAGGCGGCGTCGTTGCTGCGGCTGTATCCGCTGCCGAATCTAGCGGGAAACTCGCGCTACAACTACGAGTCACAGGTGCTGAACAACACGCACTCCGACGCCATGCAGTCAAGGCTCGACAAGAGCATCGGACGACGTGATTCGTTCTACGGCGGCTTTGCTTTCATCAATACACGAGCGGACGCGGTCAACCTCTTCAATTTTCGCGATACAACGAACACGCTCGGTATCAATGGGAACGTCCACTGGTCGCATCGGCTGCCCCATGGTGTAACAACGTATCTGGCCTACACGTTCAGCCGCCTGCGCACCCAGGTGCTGCCGAACTTCGAGAACAGCGAGAACATCTCCGGTGAAGCCGGGATCGGCGGCAATGCGCAGGACGCCGCTAACTGGGGTCCGCCGAATCTCGTGTTTTCCAGCGGCATATCCGGTCTTGCCGACGGAATCAGTGCACATAACCGCAACGAAACGAACGCGCTTGCGGCATCGGCGCAGTGGCTTCATCGCAAGCACAATGTGACGTTTGGCGGGGACTTCCGGCGGCAGGAATCTAACGAGTTCACGCAGTCGAACCCACGCGGTACATTCACCTTTACCGGCGTCGCCACACAGGGAACCGGTACAAATACAACGGCGGCGAACACGACAACAGGCTCCGATCTCGCGGACTTCCTGATCGGCGTGCCGGACGCGAGCGCGGTTGCCTATGGCAATCCGGACAAATACTTCCGGCAGTCCGTTTCCGACCTGTACATCGCTGATGACTGGCGGCTGCGCCCGGAATTGACCATCAACGCAGGGCTGCGCTGGGATTATGGAGCGCCGACGACGGAGCTGTACGGTCGGCTGGTCAACGTCGATCTGAGTTCTGGGCTCACGGCAGAAACACCTGTGCTGGGTTCAAACCCACATGGAACCTCGAGCGGCCAGGCCTACCCGAGTTCGCTGGTGAGGCCAGACCGGCTAGGTTTCCAGCCGCGAGTCGGCATCTCGTGGCGTCCGCTTCCAGCTTCCACGCTGGTGGTGCGCGCGGGCTACGGCATCTATGACGACACGTCCGTCTATCTGTCCTCCGCTGAACTGATGGCGCAGCAGGCGCCGCTCTCCACCAGCGTCAGTGTGTCGAACAGCGCGACCTGCGCTCTCACGCTGGCCAACGGATTTCGCGACTGTGCAGGAACTACGGCGCAGACGTTCGGTATCGACCCGAACTATCGCGTGGGCTATGCGCAGACATGGCAACTGGCCGTTCAGCGCGACCTGCCTGGAGCGCTTGTCTTCTCCGCCACCTATCTCGGCATCAAGGGAACGCGCGGCATGCAGGAGTTTCTGCCGAATACCTACGCGCCCGGCGGCACGGACCCATGCCCAGGCTGCCCGAAGGGCTTCGTGTACCGATCTTCTACAGGAGACTCGACGCGCGAGTCCGGCCAGGTGCAGTTGCGAAGGCGTCTACGCAGTGGTTTCACCGCCAGCGTGCAGTACACGTACTCCAAGTCGCTGGATAACGATTCGCTGGTCGGCGCGCAGGGCCACATCACCACTGCGGCCGCGACAACGGAAGGTTCCGCCAGTGGTTCGGGAACATCGAGCGGAGCACCGACCATCGCACAAAACTGGCTGGATCTTCGCAATGGCGAGCGTGGACTTTCGAGCTTCGACCAGCGCCATCTTGTGAAGGCCAGCCTGCAGTACACCAGCGGTATGGGCATGCATGGCGGCACGCTGATGAACGGCTGGCGCGGACGTGTGCTGAAACAGTGGACCGCCACGACGACGATCTCGACAGGAAGCGGCTTGCCGGAAACCCCGGTCTACTACGAGGCTGTACCCAATACTGGCGTAACAGGCACCATACGTCCGAACCTGACGGGTGCGCCGATCTATCGCACCGGCGCAACGCCTTTGGGCTACTTCCTGAACGCATCGGCTTACAGCGCTCCCGCGAATGGGCAGTATGGGTCGGCCCGGCGTAATTCGATCATCGGTCCGAACCAGTTCAGCCTGGACGGCTCACTTTCGCGGACGTTCAAGTTGCGCGATCCCATGAACTTCGATGTGCGGCTGGATGCGACGAACCTGCTGAACCACGTGGTCTTTACCACTTGGAACTCGACAGTGAATAGCACGACTTTTGGCCTGCCCACCAGCGTCAATGGGATGCGAAGCCTGCAACTGACCGGGAGGCTTCGGTTCTGATGAGACAGCGAGTGAAGTTGACGATACCTCGCCTAGCCGTATGGGCAAACATCGCTTTGTGCGCGACGGCATTCCCGCTGGCTGCACAGCAGATCGGCTCCAACAAAATAGAAGGCCAGGACAAGACGTATACCCTGAGCGTGAAGTCGCAACTCGTCGTGGAAACCGTGGTGGTGAAGGACAAGAAGGGCAACTTCATCCCTGGACTCACATCGAAGGATTTCACGATCACGGAGGATGGTTCGCCGCAAACGGTTCGCTTCGCCGAGCACCAGACGCTACCGACCACCGGGACCCCACTGCCCGCGCCGAAACCGGAAGACGAGCAGATCACGATCTACAAACGGCTGACGCGGACATCCATCGCTCCGGAGAGTTCGGGCTCGTCAGCCGACAGTTCGGCTTCGCGCTACAAGGATCACCGGCTGCTGGCGATGTACTTCGATATGACCGCGATGCCTCCCGTAGATCAGCAGCGCGCGCTGACGGCGGCGGAAAAGTTCGTTCGTACACAGATGACGGCGGCCGATCTGGTATCCATCCTTCGCTTTGGCGGCGGTTCGGTGGACGTGCTCCAGGATTTCACGGCAGATCGCAACCGGCTGCTGAGCATCCTGGAGACGATGATCGTAGGCGAAGGCCAGGGCTCTGCCGATTCGATCGACGACTCCGCCAGCGCCGATACGGGGGCGGCGTTTGGGCAGGACGATAGCGAGTTCAACGTCTTCAATACGGATCGCCAGCTTGCCGCGCTGCAGACCGCAGCCAACATGCTGGGCCAGATGAACGAAAAGAAGGCGATGATCTACTTCGCCAGCGGCATGCGCTTGAACGGCGTGGACAATCAGGCGCAGTTGCATGCCACGGTAGACGCGGCTGTGCGCATGGGCGTGTCCTTCTGGCCGGTTGATGCGCGCGGACTTGTGGCGCAGGCGCCGCTCGGCGACGCCACACAGGGTTCACCCGGTAACGCGGGCATGTACAACGGGCAAGCCGCGCTGGCGCAGACCAGCCGCCGCGAGCAATCGCAGGACACAATGTACTCGCTGGCCGCCGACACCGGGGGCAAGGCGCTTCTGGATAATAACGACCTGACACGCGGTATCACGGATGCCCAGAAAGCAATCTCGGACTACTACATCGTGGGCTACTACACGACCAACGCCGCGCCGAACGGCAAGTTCCGCAAGATCAAGATTACGCTGAACGGACAGGATGCGAACCTGGAGTATCGGCAGGGCTACTACGCGCGCAAAGAGTTCGCGCAGTTCAATTCGGCAGACAAGGAACGCCAACTGGAAGATGCGCTGATGCTGGGCGATCCGATCACCGACCTGACCATCGCCGTGGAGATCAACTATTTCCAGTTAAATCGTGCCGAGTACTACGTGCCGATCATGGTCAAGATTCCCGGACGTGAACTGGCGCTGGCGAAGAAGTTTGGGGCGGAACATACGCTCATCGACTTTGTCTGCGAGATCAAGGACGATGTAGGTGGCATCACGGTAAGTAACATCCGCGACAACGTCAACATCAAGCTCACCGATGCGACTGCCGCGGATTTGGCAAAGCGACCTATCGAGTACGACGCCGGCTTTACACTTTCGCCCGGTCACTACACGATGAAGTTCCTGGCTCGTGACGATGAGACGGGGCGCATCGGCACGTATCAGACGAGCTTCGTGATTCCTAACCTGAACAAGGAGACGCGCCGGGTTCCGCTCAGCTCCGTGGTGCTGAGCAGCCAGAGCGTGAGCGTAAGGGATGCGCTTTTCAACGCATCTTCAGGTAAGGACTCTGCGAAGAACGATGCTGCGAACCCGCTTGTACAGGATGGGAAGAAGCTAATCCCCAGCGTCACGCGTGTCTTCAGCGCCGATCGTGCACTGGATGTCTATTTGCAGGCATATGCCAAAGGTGGAACGCTGCCGGTAACGGTGACGGCAGATACTGGGCCGAGCGCCGGCCCGTTGAGTTCTGCTACAGGGACGCCCAGTGCCGGGGCGGTTTCTACAGCCACTGTGGGAGCCTTCTCGCCGATTTCCGACCCTCCGCTGATGGCCTTTGTCAGCTTCTATGGGCAGCAGGGAACAGCGTACGAGACGCAGGCGGTCGCGGTAAAGCCTCAGCCGGGAACGAGACTGGGGATTACGCCATTACGGTTCCGTATCGAACCTGGAACTCTAAAGCCCGGTGAATATCAGTGCCAGGTTAGCGTTCTTGACGGCGCGGGGCATCGGGCCACTTTCTGGCAGGGGCGTATCCGGGTGATCCCTTAGTGGATTCGACATTGCCGTTGTGATCTTGATGCGTTGCTATCTCATCATTGCGACACATTTTCGGTTTTCGGACCTGAGTGCCATTTTGGTTCACGAGATACCTCTTGGACCTCTTTGGGAAGCGTGAAGCGTCTTTTCGTCAGAATACCACTAAAGAGTGATGTCGCCAGCAGTATTCTTACCTCACCTTTTCGAGCTTCCTTGAGGGATCGGCCAAAAAGTTGCGTACGGTCGGCCTTGTTTGGCACTTGAGCCAGCAGGGTGGGCGGCTTCGTGTCCGCAGGTTGTTGTCGATTTCAAGTCATTCTGGTGGTGCAGTCATGAGCGATCCGTCGCGGTTTTATTCTGTCTGTCAATCCGATATACGCTGCCCGAGTTGCAGGTCCGACTATGTAGTTCGGTGCCAGCGATTCTTGCTGGAAAGACTGCTGCCACAGCTTCGTCCGCACCGATGCATGACATGCCGTCGTAAGTTCTATGCGCGTCCCCGGCTCGTCATCACTGCACAGGCATAGCGTATCCAGTCGAGTTAGAGAGTCTCCAGCGGGCAGGTGTAGAACTCGACCTACTCATTTCTTCCAAGGTCCAATCTGAACGATGAGCGGGAAAGTGGGGTTACTGAAACAACGGAATCAGTGTTGGTTGAATCGCATGGCGAACTATCGTCCTGCTGGCACCCAGAGCAGAACTGCCTCGGCCTGCGTAAGCGGCTCGGAAAACGTTCGATGCGCTATGCTGAGGAGTGGGCGCGGTCCGGAAGCCAGGGCTAAGGACCCCCTACGCTTATCTCTCCGGGGTGCTTGAAATTTGACGACGGCAGCGAACACTGAATGAAGATCGCGATTGTGCACCCCTGGTTTCTGGCGCAAGGGGGAGCCGAACACACGGTTAACGTGCTCGCCGAGATGTATCCGCAGGCAGACTTTTTTACTCTTCTTTACAACGATCGCGACCTTCCCAGCGCTGTTCGCGGGCGTACCATCAAAGCCTCCGGTGCGAATGTGCTTCCCTGGAAGTACCGGCTTTACCGGTACCTCATGCCGTTTTACGCCCGAGCTTTCGAGGCGATCGATCTGCGCGGATACGATCTGGTGATCACCAGCGACTCATGTGTCGCAAAAGGCGTGCTCATCGACCAGGGAGCGCGACAAATTTGCTACTGCCATAGCCCGATGCGAGGCCTGTGGGACGCGCGGTATGAGTTTCGTGACATGCTGCCCGTTGTGGCACGTCCGGTCTATTCGTGGTTTACGCATTCCATGCGCCAGTGGGATTTTCAGGCTGCGCAAAGAGTGGATTACTTTGTAGCGAACTCGAAGTACGTGGCCGAACGGATCGAACGTTATTATCGGCGCGGTAGCCAGATCATCTACCCGCCCGTGGACATGCAGACCGGTCCTGTTTCTTCGAATCACGATGACTACTACCTTTCTGTAGGGCGGCTGACGGAGACCAAGCGGGTTGATCTGCTGATACAGGCTTGTAACCAACTAAAGCGGCGGCTGATCATAGTCGGGACGGGTCGACACGAAGCGACGCTGAAGAAAGTGGCGGGTCCGACGATCCAGTTCACTGGAAGGGCAAGTGGCGAGACTCTGGACAAGCTTTATCGAAGCTGCCGGGCGCTTCTTTTCAGTTCCAACGAGGACTTCGGCATCGTTCCTGTTGAGGCGCAGTCGTACGGAAAGCCAGTGATTGCGTTCGGCCATGGTGGCTCGCTCGAAACTGT
The DNA here is from genome assembly GCA_965198545.1 of Granulicella sp. GTDB lineage: Bacteria > Acidobacteriota > Terriglobia > Terriglobales > Acidobacteriaceae > Granulicella. Next base: position 331,923 of record CBDAPS010000001.1, read on the forward strand.
TGTCGGGCTGGATCAGTGCCCCCAGCAGCCACTGCCGACAGGAGTTTTCTATCCGGAGCAGACGGCCGCGAGCCTCCGCGACGCCATTCTTCGTTTCGAGGAAGCAGAGGGCTGCTTCGATCCTGTTGAGATCCAGCAGCACGCATTTCAGTTCGACCGTACGCACTTTGAAAACGCCATGCGGGATGTGGTGGCCAGGGTGCAGGCGGGAACAATCAACTAGCGCGGCTGTGGGCCGCCGCCGCTAGTCGTGTTGTGAAAGCGAAAGCGTGTTGCCGTCGGGGTCCTTGAACCATGCAACGGCGTTGCCATTCGGCGCGCGCCATATTCCGTGGCCATCCTGTTCGAGAAAACCGAAGCGCAGAAATTCGATGCCTTTTGCTTCAAGCTCAGCCACAGTGGCTTCGATATTGGCGGTTTCCCAGCCGAAGATAGTGAAGGATGCCGGGGTGAACTCGCCGGCGCGGACGACGCGCAGCATGGCCCCATCGCCAGGGCCGACGCGAAAGACCATGGCGAACTGATCATCGCTGACGAAGCGAAGGCCCAGGGTGTTCTCGTAGAAGGTGCGGGCGGCTTCGGCGTTGTTCGTCGGGATGAACGCGATGGGAGCGTGCTCGGTGAGGGGCATGCACGCCACGATAGCACGGGTTGAGGCGCGGAGTGGCGTCACGGACCTATGGCGCCACTCCGCGTCCTCGCTAAGAGCTAGCGCGGCCCGGGGCCATACATGTGGCGGACGGCTGTGTCATAACCGCGGCGGAAGCCGAGGCGGTAGTCGCGACGGTCGGGTGGGGCAATGAACCTGGGGTTTCTGAACTCGTCGCGATTGTTGACGTTGGGTGGGCGGTGGTTCTGGAAGTCTCTGCGAGCGCCTTCAATGCCGTCGCGGAAGCCGCGCTGCTGGGCTGCGGCGAACTCGGGTGGCGGGGCATCCCAGCCACCTTGGGCATAGCCTCCTTGGGGCGGCGGTGGCGGGCCTTGATAGTACTGCTGGGCGCGGGCGAGGCTGGATGCTGCGAGTAGTGCCAGGGCGAGTACGGTGCGCTTCATGCGGGTTCCTTTCGGGCAAACGGGAGGATGTCTGCCGTCGTTGGTTGGAACACGGATGCAGCGCGGTAGTTGTCCAGATGTCTATTGTCCAGACGTTCAATGGCGGCTAGCGGCGCTGCACGGAGAGCTTCTTCTGCGTGTCGAGGAAGCGGCGCATGCGGTCGAGCGAGCGGGCCTTGCCGAAGACGATGATTGACTCCATCAGCGGCGGCGACTGCGTGCTGCCGGTGATGATGGCGCGCAGGAGCATGAAGTTTTCCTTCACGCTCCACTGCTTCGCTTCTCCTAGCTGCTTCATGGCGGCTTCGATGGCGGTAGGCTCCCATGGGGCGGCTTCCAGTGTGGCGAGCAGCTCGGCGGCGAAGGCCAGTGTCTCCTCTGGCGTGCGCTTCTTGGGGACCCAGACGGACTCGGGTGGCAGAACGTTGTCCGAGAAGAAGAAGCCTGCCATGTCGCCGAATCCGCCGAGGATGTCGATGCGGCTCTGGATGAGCGGGGCGATGGCGCGGAGATAGCTGTCGGAGAAGACCGTCTCGCGCATGGCGGCAAAGAAGGCTTCCGCGTCGAGCTTGCGGAGGTACTCGCCGTTCATCCAGCGGAGCTTGACCAGGTCGAAGACCGGGCCGCCGAGGGAGATACGGGCGAAGTCGTACTTGGTAAGCATGTCGTCGAGCGAGAAGATGTCGCTCTCCTTGGTGCTCATGCCGCTGGAGACGATCTCGGCTTCGGTGGGCTGGGCCATGCCTCCGCCGAGCAGGCCGAGAAAGTTGAGCATAGCCTGCGGCAGGAAGCCTGAGTCGCGGTAGAAGTTCAGCGAGACGGGGTTCTTGCGCTTCGAGATCTTGCTCTTGTCGGCGTTGCGCAGCAGCGGCATGTGCCAGAACTTCGGGAGGTCCCAGCCGAAGGCCTGGTATAGCAGGACGTGCTTCGGCGTCGAGCTGATCCACTCCTCGGCGCGGATGACGTCGGTAATGTGCATCAGGTGGTCGTCGACCACGTTGGCAAGGTGATAGGTCGGGAAGCCGTCGGACTTCATGAGGACCTGATCGTCTACGTTGAAGTGATCGAAAGTGATGTCGCCGCGAAGTTCATCGCGGAAGATGGTGGCGCCCTCCGTGGGTACCTTGAGGCGGATGGTGAACGGCTTACCGGCGGCGATCTCGGCCTCTACTTCGGTGGGGCTGAGGTTGCGCGAGCGGCCGTTGTACTTGGGGGGCTGCTTGGCTGCCATCTGCGCCCTGCGCTCGTCTTCCAGCTCTTCGGGCGTTTCGAAGGCGCGGTACGCGTGGCCGCTCTTGAGGAGCAGGTCACAGTATTCGCGGTAGATTTCGGTTCTTTCGGACTGGCGGTAGGGGCCGTATGGGCCGCCGACGTCGGGTCCTTCGTTCCAGCTCAGGCCTAGCCAGCGGAGCGAGTCGAAGATCATCTGCTCGCTGGTGGGGACGAAGCGGGTACGGTCGGTGTCCTCGATGCGGAGGACGAACTGGCCGCCGCGCTGGGCGGCGAAAAGGTAGTTCAGCAAGCCGATGTAGGCGGTGCCCACGTGGGGGTCGCCGGTGGGCGACGGAGCGATGCGAACTCGGGTGGGGCGGGTCGTGTCAGTGGTCAGGATACTCATCAGATGTACAGACCTGATGGTACAGGAGTGCGGTTGTGGGGCGGGTATCCCTCCCCCGTACCTTGTTGCGCAAAATCCTCATTCGAAGAGACTTAAGCGTGGACCTCCGAGTGTCATGTGGAAATGGAAAACGGCTCCCTAGGGAGCCGTTTCTGATCTCTACTTCCATGATAGCGAGTTCGAAGAATTAACGTGCAAAAAGTTTTGGGTTCAGAGCTAGGCCGTCGGGCCCTGGGGTGGGTAGTTGGCGGGCGGGTAGGTTGGCGGATACTGCGGCGGTGTCATGGCGTTGTAGCTGTACGGGGCGGGAACGACTCTCCACTGGGCGAAGGCGAGGATGCAGAGGACGATGATCCAGCCGATGCCGGGTACGAGCACGAGCAGCGCGAGCGGGCCAGCGAGGCCGGCCTTGGTGAAGATTCGCCAGAACAGGAAGATGCCGAAGACGACGCATGCCAGGGCGAAGAGCATGAAGAAGGCGAAGATGCCCGCGCCCATGCCGGCAAGGTGGTTGAATGCCTGCTGCTGTTGAGGATCCATAGATGTTCTCCCGGAGAGGATAGGAGAACTTTACGCGAGAGTGCGGCATTTTGGCACGAAGATTACCAGTGAAGACATCGAATCTGACGATCAGCGGCGGGGACGATCCTGCGCACCGTGTTGAATCCTTTGGATGAACGCGGCTTCTCCGACGACTTCATAGGTGATGATGTAACCGATCGCTGCGAGCACAATCTCGCGCGTGCCAGGCACTGGACCGAGCCGCCCTCTGTGAGGGAACGCGCTGAGTTCCTCGGCGGCGTCGACGATGTCCTGAGCCACACTTTGAGCTGCGGAGGGGCTCGCGTTGGCGATGTATCGGACGATTTCTTCTAGGTCGGCAAACGCCTCATTTGTCCAGCGAACGTGCATTACCAGCCCATGCGGTGCTTGAGGCGAGCAAAGACTTCTTCGTGAGGCATCGTCTCGCCACGTGCGATCTGCTCTCTGGCACGTTCGATCTTTACGCGATGTTCCTCATGGTCCGTAAGAAAGCGAGCTACGGCTTCCTGAGCCACATCGTCGCTGGTGCGCTCAGTGACGCGAGCGAGTTCCGCGAGCTCGGTTTCCTGATCGGCTGTGAGTTGAACGCTCATGTTGCAAGCGTAGGACCGCGTGTGTCCTGCGTCAAGACGGTTCAGCACTCGATGATGTTGAGGGCGAGGCCGGCGAGGGAGGTTTCCTTGTAGCGGGATTGCATGTCCATGCCGGTGCGGTACATGGTGTCGATGACCTGATCGAGGGAGACCTTGTGGACGCCGGGATCGGCGGCTGCCAAGCGGGCGGCGTTGACGGCTTTGACCGCTCCCATGCCGTTTCTTTCGATGCAGGGGATCTGGACGAGGCCGCCGATGGGGTCGCAGGTCATGCCGAGGTTGTGTTCCATGGCGATCTCGGCGGCGTGCTCGACGGCGGCGTTGGCGGCGGTGATCGCCTGGGCGCGGGCTTCGGCTGAGAGCGAAGAGTCGGGAGGTGGGGTAAGCGCGGCTACGAGGCCGCCGGCAGCCATGGAGCAGGCTACGCCGACTTCTCCCTGGCAGCCGACCTCGGCGCCGGAGATGCTGGCGTTTTCCTTGTAGAGAATGCCGATGGCGGCGGCGGTGAGGAAGTAGCGGAGAAGGCCTGCCTGCCTTTCGTCTTCGCTGAGATGGGCGCTGGCGTGGTGGAGGAAGTAGTAGGCGAGGGCTGGGACTACACCCGCGGCGCCGTTGGTGGGGGCAGTCACTACACGCCCACCCGCCGCGTTTTCTTCGTTGACGGCCATGGCGACGAGGGTGACGGAGTCGAGCGGGGCTAACGGGTCTCTCTGAATTCCGGTCTTGCCTTCGGCGTCGAGGCGCTTTAGGCGGGCGGCGAGACCGGGGGCTCGGCGGCGGACGTTGAGGCCGCCAGGGAGCGTGCCTTCGGTGCGAATGCCGCGGTCGATGCTGTCGGACATGACCTGCCAGAGGACGAGGATGGCGGCCTCGATCGTGGCTTCATCGCCTGCGACGGAAGAGGCATACCCCAGGGGCTGAAGCTCCTCTTCTTTGGCGCGGCCAGAGAGACCCAAGCCTGAAGGCTTGGGGTACCTAGAAGCGTGTGTTCCCTCAGGACTCGAGGCACCCGGAACAAGTGGCTGGGCGAGCGTCTCTGACTGCCGTCCGGCGGAGCCGACTCGTGACGACGATGAGACCGTCGTCACGAGTGGGGCACCCAATTTCCTTTCTCGAGCCGAACTCGAAAGGGCGAGGATGCGGTCTATGCGGTAGTGGATGTCGGGGTCGTGGATGAGGGCGGCTTCGTTGGCGAGGACGACTTCGGCGATGGAAAGCCCGGCGGCATCGGCCATTGCTAAAAGCTGGGCTGCGCTGGAGAACGGGTAGGGGACGTCTCGATTGCGGGCGGAGCCGGCGTTGGCGAACTCCTCTGCGGAGAGGATGAAGCCGCCGCCTACGGAGTAGAAGACTTCCGAGAGCAGGGTTTTGCCTTCCGCGTCAAAGGCGGTGCAGCGGAGGCCGTTGGGGTGGGTGGCTTGCGCGGGGTCCGGGTACATCCGGTCGCGGTGGAAGAGGAGATCGGTTGCTTCCACGAATGGAATGCTGAGGCTGCCATCGAGTTCCAGCGTGCGGGAAGAGCGTACGGCGGAGATTAGGGAGTCGACCGAGGCAATGTTCACGGTGTCGGGGGCTTCACCCATGAGGCCGAGGAGAACGGCGCGGTCGGTGGCGTGGCCGGTCCCGGTGAGGGCTAGCGAGCCGTAAAGATCGACGGCTACGCGGGAGACGGCGTTGGAGTTTGGAAGCTCAAATAGGTCGCGGACGAAGCGGCGGGCAGCGCGCATGGGGCCCACGGTGTGCGAGGAGCTTGGGCCGATGCCGACTTTGAAGAGTTCGAAGAGGCTGGTGTTCATGGCGTCAGGACGATTGTAGGCCGCGTGGCATTTGTGGCAGCACAGACGGAAAGCCTTGACGCAAAGGACGCAAAGGGGCGCCAAGTTACGCCACGGTGTTCGTGGCGCAACCTACTTCTTTGGCTTGCCGGATGCAGCTGGGCCGGCGGTGCTGTTGAGGTAGGCGGCTGCGGCGGTGAGGCGGACAGGGAGTTTGGAGTCGGCGAAGAGTTTGCCGATGGGGTCGGCGAGCGATGATTGGTGGAACTGGCCGAGGGCCTTGGCGGCGGCCGCGCGGACGCCGGGATCCTTGTCACCGAGGGCGTCGATCAGTTCCTTGCGGATGGCGGGCGACTTGTCTTCAGCGATCTCGGTGATGGCGGTGGTTCGGGCAGAGTCGCCGCCGTTCTTGCGCATGTACTCGACGGCAGCGATGCCGAAGCCGAAGGGGCCGAGGAGCATGCCCGCGCCGGCGGTACCCGCCGTTAAGGCCGCAGAGGAAGGATCGTGCAGCTTGCGGTACATGTCGTTTTTCGCGCCATGCATAAGGGTGGGGTTGGCCTTGCGGTTGCCGTCGGCCACCGCGATCAGGATGGACTCACCTGCGTGGTCGTGCTCCTTCCAGAGTGTGCTGGCGGCGGTGAAGACGACCTGCGCTTCGGGGTCGTTGAGCAGGGGGTGGATGTCGGCGAGGAGCTGCCTATCCTTGGTGCTGGCCGCGGCAAGGATGGCGGCGGTGCGGACGTCGAGGTCAGGATCCTTCATGGCCTTGCGGATGAGTTCCACCGATCGCGGGTTGGAGCCCATGGTGCCGAGAGCGGCGATGGCCTGGATGCGAATCTGCGGGCGCTTGGCGTTGTTGGCCGCGTCTTCGAGCAGGGTCCAGGCGGAGGCTGGGGTGGGAGCGGTGGCGTCGGCTACCGGCTCCTCGTCGGATTGGGATTGTTGACTGTCCGCAGACTGGTCCTTTGTTTGCGGGGCGGGCGTCTGCGGGGCGGGCGTTTGCTGGGCGCGAAGCGAGAGGGGTGCCTGCAAGGAGAGGAGCAGGGCGAGAGAACAGGTCGACGCTGAGATCTGGGGAAGGCGAGGGCAGAAAGGAAGACGTGCAGGAGAGCGCATGCTTGGTCTCTTTTGGTTTCTAAGTGTGTTTTGATCCGGGCCCGAGAGCGCTAAAGGTGCATTGTAAGACGCGGGAGCTTAGAAGGCGCTGAAGGGATGCTAGACTGGCGGGACTTTCTGGGCTGAGCGGCAGGTGGGATGCTTTTCAAGGCGAAGAGCGCGGCGGTTTATGGGATCGACGCGCACATCATCGATGTGGAAGTGGACTTTTCCGGAATCAAGACGGAGAAGGAAGTGTTTGCCACGGTGGGGCTGCCGGATGCGGCGGTTCGCGAGAGCCGGGACCGGGTAAAGTCGGCGATCAAGAACTCCGGGTTCGATGTGCCACCGACGCATATCACGATCAACCTGGCCCCGGCGGATCTGAAGAAGGAAGGATCGGGGTTCGACCTGCCGATTGCCGTTGGAATCCTTGGCGCTTATGGCGCGCTGGCAATCCAGGACGTGAGCGACTATGTGCTGGTGGGCGAGCTGGGGCTGGATGGGAGCCTGAGGGCTGTGCAGGGCATGCTGCCGATCGCAATTGCGGCTCGGGCGGCGGGGATTCGAAATCTGGTGATTCCGGCGGCGAACGCTCGCGAGGCTGCGGTGGTGCAGGGCGTGAGTGTATTTCCGGTGGGAAGTCTGCTGGAGGTTCGCGAGCTGCTGAACGGGGCGGCGCTGGGGATGACTCCGACGCCGGCGCTGAAGGTGGATACGACGGCGCTGCTGGACAGCCAGCTTGAGTATGCAGCGGACTTCCGGGACGTGCGTGGGCAGACGGTAGCCAAGCGCGCGCTGGAAGTGGCGGCGGCGGGCGGGCACAACATCCTGATGATCGGGCCGCCGGGCTCGGGAAAGACGATGCTGGCGAAGCGGCTGCCGAGCATCCTGGCTCCGCTGCGGTTCGAAGAGGCGCTGGAGACGACGAAGATCCACAGTGTGGCTGGGGTGCTGAACCGTGATGAGGGGCTGGTGACGCACAGGCCGTTCCGGTCGCCGCACCATACGATTTCCGATGCTGGGCTGATTGGCGGAGGCATGGTGCCGCGGCCGGGCGAGGTTTCGCTGGCGCATAACGGCCTGCTGTTTCTGGATGAGCTGCCTGAGTTTCCGCGTAACGTGCTGGAGGTACTGCGGCAGCCGCTGGAGGATGGCACGGTGACGATCTCAAGGGCAGCGATGAGTTTGAGCTTTCCGGCGAGGTTCATGCTGGCCGCGGCGATGAATCCGTGCCCCTGCGGGTACTTCAACGACAAGAGCCGAGATTGCCAGTGCACTCCGGCGATGATTCAGCGGTATGTAAGCAAGGTGAGCGGGCCGCTGCTTGACCGGATCGACATCCATATCGAAGTGCCGGCGGTGCAATACAAGGAGCTGAGGGGCGGGTCGGCGGCGGAGGGCTCGGCGCAGATACGGGACCGGGTTCTCCAGGCTCGGGAGCGACAGCATGCGCGGTTTCTTGCCGATGGGGTGAGGACGGCGGCAGGGAAGCAGGGGAGCCGGGCGGTGTTTGCGAACTCGCAGATGACGACGCAGCAGATCCGGATGTACTGCGAGCTGGGCAGCGATGCGGAACGGATTCTGGAGCGGGCGATGCAGCAGCAGGGACTGAGCGCCAGGGCGCATGACCGGATTCTTAAGGTGGCGAGGACGGTTGCGGACCTGGAGGGGGCGGCGCAGATTGCGGTAAAGCATATCGCCGAGGCGATCCAGTACCGGACGCTGGACCGGAGCTACTGGAGCTGATGCGCTCCTGGAACTAAAGCGGCAGGGCAGGTAACCGCTTCGGTGGAAAAGGTATTGACCTGACGGGATCTACGAATTATGGTAGGAGAGTACCGCGTTGGGAGCCGTTAGCGCTTTCGTGTGGTGCAAATGCAATCCGTGCAATCGCCGGTTTGCGTCCATCCTGCTTAAATTGCTCAAATCCCAGTGGAAATTACGGCGGTTTGACAGCCAGATTGCGACCGCGAGCGACAAAAGCGCGTCTAACAGACGAGATCAGCCTCACTTTGTGTTTTGAAGCGAAGGATGCGGGTTTCCTCAGCACCTTGGACTAAGGGACTACAAGACTACGGGGCGACGGGATGAAGACGTACGCTGCCCGGCAGTTTGCCCCCATTTGGAAGGGAGAAACACAGAACATATGCGCTCAGACCTGATTTTCGGAGCCTTGACTCACGTCAACAATCGTTACAAGCTTTGCCAGCTCGCCAGCAAGGCGACCCGTAAGCTTCACAAGCCGAACACCCGGCTGCAGGACACCACGAACGAGGTCCTGGACCGCTTCAAGGACACGGTCCCGATGAACCTCGGACCGGATGGAGAGTTCACGAACTCCATGACGGAGCGCGTCGCGGCCTAGGCGGCCTCCCGCTCCAGCTTCGGCGGCTGCAGGATTTTCCGCAGCCGCCAGTCGAAGCCTCTGGTAGGCTAACCAGCAACTACTCCTCCTCTGCAGTTCCCGCACCGCCCCCCCCGCACCTCTGCGTTACCGACTCGCTTTTGATCGCGCATCACGCGGGTTTGTTCGGCCTCTGCAACATCCCTTCCTTCCTGCAAGACACCTCTCCCCTGACAAGTACCTACAAATCCCCTGAAAAGTGAATACGAACCATGACCATTTCTGAGTTGAAAGAAAAAAGCATTGCCGAGCTTGGCAAGCTTGCCCGGGGTCTCGATATCGCCGGCACCAGCGCCCTGCGGAAGCAGGACCTGATCTTCAAGATTCTGCAGGCGCAGAGCGAAAAAGAAGGCCACATTTTTGCCGAGGGCGTGCTGGAAATCCTGCCCGACGGCTATGGCTTTCTGCGCTCGCCAGATTACAACTACCTGCCGGGACCGGATGACATTTATGTGAGCCCGAGCCAGATCCGCAAGTTCGATCTGAAGACCGGCGACACGATCAGCGGCAACGTCCGCAGCCCGCATGAGGGCGAAAAGTACTTCGCGCTGGTGAAGATCGAGGCGATCAACTTTGAGTCGCCCGAAGAGACGCGCAACAAGATTTTGTTCGACAACCTTACGCCGCTGTATCCGCAGGAGCGGATCAAGATGGAGACGGTGCGCGAGGGGATTTCAGGCCGCGTGATGGACCTGCTTTGCCCGATCGGCAAGGGACAGCGCGGGCTGATCGTGGCCCCGCCGCGGACCGGCAAGACGGTGCTGATGCAGGCGATTGCGAACTCGGTGACGGCGAACCACCCGGAGGTGGTGCTGATCGTTCTGCTGATCGACGAGCGGCCGGAAGAAGTGACGGACATGCAGCGGTCGGTGAAGGGCGAAGTGATCTCTTCGACGTTCGACGAGCCAGCGGCGCGGCACGTGCAGGTTGCCGAGATGGTCATCGAAAAGGCCAAGCGGCTGGTGGAGCACAAGCGCGACGTGGTGATACTTCTTGACAGCATCACGCGACTGGCGCGGGCTTACAACACCATCGTGCCGCCAAGCGGCAAGGTGCTCTCTGGCGGTGTGGATTCGAACGCGCTGCAAAGGCCGAAGCGTTTCTTTGGCGCGGCTCGCAACATCGAAGAGGGCGGCAGCCTGACGATCATTGCCTCGGCGCTGATCGAAACGGGATCGCGCATGGACGAAGTGATCTTTGAAGAGTTCAAGGGCACCGGCAACATGGAAGTGATCCTGGAGCGCAAGCTGGTCGACAAGCGCGTGTTCCCGGCGATCGATATTCAGCGGTCGGGTACTCGCAAGGAAGAGCTGCTGATTCCGAAGGACGACCTGCAGCGGACGTGGGTCCTGCGCAAGGTACTCAACCCGCTGTCTCCTGTGGAAGCCATGGAACTGCTCAGCGACAAGCTTGGGAAGACACGGAATAACCAGGAGTTCCTGCACAATATGAGTTCGCTGTAAGAGCAGGGCCCAAGGGTTTAGGGTCCAGAAGGCAAGACTTAACGAAAGACGCGGCTTTTGCCGCGTCTTTTATCTACGATCTCTCCAGAGTAGACTTACGGCACGAGGTGAAGGATGGCGACCTTGACTCTACAGGTGGACGATGAGGTTCTAACACGGGCCAATGCCGCTGTCTCAAGAATGCGACAGGGAAGCCTCGAAACCGTTCTGCTCGCACGGGTACATGAACTCGGCGATGACGTTGTTCATGAGGATCCGCTTCAGCAGATGAGACGCCTCTTTACGCTGGCAGACGAACGAGGCTTTTATCTGGAAGGTGGCATGCCTACAGCGGACGAGCGCAACGAGCGGTAAATGCTTAAGTCATTCGACACAAACATTGCGCTGTATGCATTTGTGGACACCCGCGAACCATCCAAGACAACAGTCGCAAGAACGCTTCTCGAAGAACTGCGAATCACTGGAGACGGTGTCATCAGCCTGCAGTTGCTTGGCGAGTTTTCAAACGTAAGCACCAAACGTCTGCGTGCGTTTAGTTCTGAAGTGTTGCTTCTGCAGCACCTTGAAGTTCTAAAAGGGTTCAAGACAATCGCTGTATCAGACGAGGCAATCAATGCCGCGGTTCGGACTCACTACCGCTATCGGATCAGCTTTTGGGACGCCTTGCTCGTTGAGGTAGCACGAACTGGTGGCGCTCAGGTGTTCTTTTCGCAAGACCTTCAACACGGCATGGACATCAACGGCATCCGGGTGCTTAGCCCGTTTCTTTAACTACGCGCGCGATGCCGCTTAGAGATCGCACCTGAGAAGTGGGTTCCAACCGCTTATGTGATTCTTCCTAGTCGGGCTTAGTAGCCGTTGGCCAGCAGGTATTCGGGACTTAGCCACTCTTTTTCGCCGAGTGGGGCGGGCGTGATGTGAGGATACGGGTTGCTGCTGGTGGATACGAGGGTGGGGCGGGCTAGCTCGTGTTGCGGGGCCGGGGGCATGATGTCGTCCAGAACGGAGTCTGCTGCGGCTGCGCTGAAGGAAGCGCGGCGGGCGGCGTACTTGGAGAGGACATCGGTTTCGATGTTGACCTCGGCGCCCGAGAGCAGGGTGCGCAGGTTGGTGCTGCGATAGGTGTGGGGGATGACGGCGATTTCGACGCGCTGGCCGTTGAGCGCGGCGACGGTGAGGCTGATGCCGTCAATGGTGATGGAGCCCTGCGGGATGACGTGAGCGGCGAGGGTTTCAGGCAGCTCAATGGTCATGCGCCAGTCGGTCTTATCGAGATCGGGGCGGAGCGGGACGAGGGAGATGAGCTTGCCGGTGCCATCGACGTGGCCCTGCACGACGTGGCCGCCGAGGCGTGAGCCTACGACGGTAGGAAGCTCAAGATTGACGGCATCGCCAGGCTGGAGGCGCGAGAGGGTGGTGCGCTGGATGGTTTCTTCGGCGAGCTCGGCGGCGAAGCGGCCGGGGTGCTGGTCTTCTTCAGCCTGGAGATCGACAGCGGTGAGGCAAACGCCGTTAACGGCGATGCTGTCGCCCACTTTCCAATAGCCGGCGAGCTCGGCGGCGGCGACGACGATGCGAGTGGTGGCCCCGCCGGGGTTGATCGACATGACGGTACCAGTGGTCTGGATGAGGCCTGTAAACATGCCTCGTTAGAGTACCGGATTGGGGTGGAGGTTGCGGAGTATGCTAGCGACATCGCTTGTGGGATGGGAGGCGCGATGGGAACCAACGCGGTTCTGGTGCCTGTTGAGGAGTACCTGACGACTGACTACTCGCCGGACGTGGACTACGTGGACGGCGAACTGCAGGAGCGGAACGTGGGCGAGGAAGAGCACGCGACGATACAGAAGTTCTTCATCGGCTATTTTCTTGTTCGGGAGCAGGCATGGCGCATTCGCGTCATGCAGGAGAATCGCGTGCAGGCCTCCCGCTCCCGTTATCGCATTCCCGACGTCTGCGTTGTCGCGGGGGATGCTCCCTTTGGGGGGATTACGCAGACTGCGCCGTTGTTGTGCGTGGAAGTTCTTTCTCCGGAAGATCGCATGTCCCGCATGCAGGACAAGGTGGACGACTTTATCAGCATGGGCGTTCGCAGCGTCTGGATCATCGATCCCTATACGCGGCGTATTGTGTGCGCTGACAGATCGGTAACACTCCAGCCTGCAGGAGAACTTCTGACGGTTCACGGGACAGAAATAGCCGTGCCGGTAAGCGAGATCTTTCGCGAACTCGACAGGCTGCAGGCTCAGGAGCGGGCGCGGCTTGAGCGGTTGGCCTGAAGCTGCTCCTTCTATAAAGCCCTAAGCCGACCAGAACGCTAGCTGGCCGGCTCCGCTTTTTGTGTCTATTAGGCAGAGGCTTTGATCCATTCGGTTGCGGTGCCTTGTGTGTCCATGACGTGACTGCGGAGATCGACGCTGCGGATAGGAAGGCATACCCCAAGGGCTGAAGCCCTTTTCTTCTTGTGGCTTGAGAGAGCCAACGCTGAAGCCTTGGCGTACCTAGAAGCAAAGGCAACGGCTAGATACAAAGACAATGGCCTGATGCAAAGACGACGGCTAGAAGCAAAGACAACGGCTAAATGCAAAGACAAGGGCCTGGAAGCTAGGGCGAAGGCTGGAAGCAAGAGCGAAAGCCTGGAAGCAAAAGCAATGGCCCAGATGCAAACGCAACAGGGAACAGCAAGCACCGGAGCCCTTCGGCGGCTACTTCGAGAAGAGAGGTTTGCCCTGGTTGGAGTAGCCGGTCATCTCAAGGTAGCCGGTGCCCTGGATTGGCTGCTGATTGTGCCGGCCGGTGATGTCGATGGCTCCTTCCCAGTAGCTGGGACCGTAGCGGCTTACGAACTCCTGCGAGGTGAGCGGAGTTGCGATGCTGAGTTGGAGATTGAGTTTGGGGATTGCGAGCGACCAAGCGATGGGATAGGTGGCGGCTGTGCGGTCGCTCTTCCAGGTGGTGCCGGTGGGGGCCATGGTGAAGTCAGCGCGGGCGAGATGAATGGCTTTGCCTGCCGAATCGATGTAGGTGCCGGAGGAGTAGGGATCGACGCTGCCGTCCTTGTGGCGGAGGCGGTAGAGCATGAGCTCGGTGTTGTCGGCTAGCTGGATGCTGAGCCAGTCCCAGCCGACTTCGTCGCCGCCAAGGGAGTCGCTGAAGAACTCGTGGTCCATCCAGGTGTCGCCTTCGACGGTGTAAGTTTTACCCGCGAGATCGATGGTTCCGGCGGTGTTCATGCGGGTGAAGGAGATGTAATGCGAGGCGTGGCCGGCTCCTTCGGACTTCTGGCTTACGCCGTTTTCACCCTGGATGGTGGGCGGCTTGGTGGGTGTGGATTGCAGGGTGAAAGAGAAGTTGTCGGCGATGCCGCGGAGCGTGTGGGCCGTGGGCGTGATGACGGTTTGCCAGTTGCCGTTCCAGATGGTGTTGGTGGCTTCGTCGGCGCCAGCGATGCCGGGGCCAGCGCGGTTGAGGCGCTCGGTGGCGTAGTAGTGCTTGCCGGTGATGTCGGAGAGGGCGAGGTGGGCCATGTAGATGTCGTGAATGTCCCATGGTGACGTGCTCGGCTTTTGAGAGGTGGCCTGGCGGAAGAAGGTGAGCTCGAAGCCGAAGCGGTGGCCATCTTGGCGCGGAGGTTGCCAGTGTAGTACCACCACTCGGTCTGGTAGGCGGGGTGGTTGAAGTGGTCACGGGGGAAGTCGTAGCGGTAGCCGGGTAGGGCCTGGGTGTATTGCTGGGCCTGCGTTGGACCGCACAGGACCAGGAGCAGGAGAACGACGAGGCTAGTCTTCATGGACGACCTCGATGGGATTGAGGCGTTGGGCTACTCGCGCGGGGTAGATGCCGGCGAGGATGGTGGCGGCGTAAACAAAGGTAAGGGCTCCGATGAGGACGCCGACGGGCCAGTGGAACTGGATGGTCCAGCCGAAGGACTGTTTGTTGATGACGAAGATGAGGATGAGCGAAAGCGCGATGCCGAGCGCGAGGCCGGCGATGTTGGAGAGAATGCCGATGAGGCCGGCTTCGGTGAGGATGAGGCGGCGGATTTGCGCGGCGTTGGCGCCGAGGTAGTGGAGCAGGCCGAACTCGCGGCGGCGGTCGAAGACGATGGACATGAGGGCCCCGGCGATGCCCATGACCGCGACGAGGATGGAGATGGCCTCAAGCGCGTAGGTGATGGCGAAGGTCTGGTCAAAGATGCGGACGGCGAGGCGGCGGAGCTCGCGGTTGCTGAAGACGAGGATTTCGCGGTGGGATGTGGCTCGCTCGACCTCGCGGCGGACGGTTTCAAGATCGGCGTCGGGCTTGATGTAGATGGCGAGGTTGGAGGGTGCGACGTCGCCGGTGTAGGTGACCATATTTTTGCGGGCGACGATGATGTAGCCGCGCTCGTTGGCGTAGTCGAAGAAGACGTCGATGATGCGGAGGTGCGGGGTTTGCGAGCCTAGGGGGAGCGTGAGGATGTCGCCGGCCTTGACGTGATGCTTGTTGGCGAAGGGCTCGCTGACCATGGCGGTATCAGGTTGCGAGAGCTCGTGGAGGACGGTTTCGGGGGAGCGGCGGGAGACGAAGCCGGAGGTCTGGTCGTAGCGCGGGATTTCGGTGTCGACGGCGGCTACGGTAACGGGCAGGCCCTGGTAGGCGACCTCGTAGGCGCGGAAGCGGCTGACGTTTTCTACGCTTGGCAGGGCGGCGAGCTGCTGGGCTAGTTCTGGGTCGATGGTTGGGTGGCGGTCTGCGGCTGGGCGGCCGGCTGGGCGCAGGTAGAGGTCGGCGGGAAGCTGCGTGTCCATCCAACGGATGACTGTCTGGCGGAAGCTGCCGACCATGATGGCGACCGACGTCATCATGGCGATGGCCGTGGCCAGGGCGCAGACGAGCACGGAGGTTCTGCGAAGCGAGCCGGTGAGGCTGCGGGAAGCGAGAAGAGCTTCGACTCCCAGCGTGCGCTTGAGGAGGTTGGAACTGGTGCTCATGACGGTTTCTACCAGCGAGGGAATGGCGAGCGATGTGGCCGCGATGAGAAGCATGGTGGCGAGATAGCCGAAGAGGGGCTTACCGGCGATGGCGGGGGCCTGTGCCGCGGCTGTGCCAGCGATCGCGAGGAGGAGCGCGAAGAGGAGATCGCGGGTGCGGTGGACCCGGACAGCGTATTCGCGGGCGCCTCGCGCCATGGCTTCGGTGGGTGGGACTCGTGAGGCTTCGAGTGCAGGCGCCAGCGCGGAGGCGAGCGTGACGCCGACGCCGACCGCGAATGCCAGCGCGAGTGAGGCCACAGACAGTGCCATGGGGCCGGGGCGGCTGGAGATGTAGAGCGCGTCGACGGTGAGGGAGAGCAGACGCACCGCGCCGATGGCGAGCACGCGGCCTAGCGGGATGGCGATGAGCGAGCCTATGAAGCCGAACGTTGCGGCTTCCGCGAGGAAGGCGAAGAGGACGGCATTACGGCTGGCTCCGAGGGCTCGGACGGTGCCGATCTGCGCGCGGCGGCGCACGACGGAGACGGAGATGGTGTTGTAGATGAGGAACGCGCCGACGAGTACCGCGATGTAGCTGAGGATGCGGAGGTTCCAGCGGAAGGCCGAGAGCATCTTGCGGTTGGCTTCGGTCTGGCTGCCCTGGGGTTGCAGCAGCGTGCCGGGTGGGAGCTCGGGGCTCAGTTTGCGCTGCCATTCGTCGAGATTGGATTGAGGGGGAAGCTTGATGAGGATGCGGTCCACGTGACCGCTTCTGCCGGTGGCGAGCTGGGCTGCACCGATGTCCATGAGGATGGCGTCGGAGCCTAGTTGCGTTGAATCCGGGATGAGGCCGCGGACGGTGTATGGCCTGGTGGTGTCGTTGATGAGGAGGGCAAGGGAGTCGCCGACTTTTGCACCGAGACCCTTGGTGACCCAGATGGCGTCGGGATCGTTGATGTGCTCGAGGCCGTTCCAGTCCTGCTGATCGGTGATGTGTGTGGCTTGAGGATTGTTGGCTTCGGCGACGAGGTCCATGCCGATGAGCGGGACCGTCTCGCGGCGGTCGTTCATTCCCGGCACTTCAGAGGTGCCGGGCGTGGAGCCTGCCGGGCCTACGCCGGCGTGGTCTTCGATTCGCGGGCTGATGCGTATGTTGTAGGGCAGTGTGCTGAGCTTGCCGACGAGATCTTCGGGGATGCCTCCGGTGGCGGTGACTTCGAGGTCGCTGTCGCCGGAGAGGGTTTGCATGGACGACTGGAAAGAGCCTGCCGCGGCATCGCTGGCGAGGTCGATCGCGAGAACTACAGCGACACCTAACGCCACTGCCGCGAGGATGAGGGCGGTGCGGCCTCGCTCGCGGAGCATGGGGCGAAGTATGAGGCGGTAGAGGAGCGCGGCGGGTCCCATTGTTAGCGCCCGCTTGTCTGTGCTGTCTGGTTTTCGATCTGGCCGTCGCGCAGGCGAACGATGGTGTCAGCGTATGCGGCTGCTTCTTCGCTGTGCGTGGCCATGAGGATGGTGGTGTGGCGGTCGCGGCAGGTGGTTTTCAGCAGCTCGAGGATGGTGTTGCCGGTGGTGGTGTCGAGGTTGCCGGTGGGCTCGTCGGCGAGGATGAGGAGCGGGTTGTGAACGAGAGCGCGGGCGATGGCCACGCGCTGCATCTGACCGCCGGAGAGCTGATGAGGGAGGCGATGCGACTGCTCGGCAAGGCCCACGGATTCGAGTTGTTCGAGGGCTCGTGGGCGGGCGTTGGGGCCACCTGAGAGAAGTAGCGGGAGCTCTACGTTCTCAACGACGCTGAGGGTTTGGAGCAGTTGAAAGGATTGGAAGATGAAGCCGACTTTTTCGCGGCGGAGTTTGGTTAACTCGGCGTCGCTAAGGCCTGTGGTGGAGGTGCCGTCGAGCACGACCCGGCCGGTGGTGGCGAAGTCCATGGCTCCGGCGAGGTTGAGGAGCGTGGATTTGCCGCAGCCGCTGCGGCCCATGAGGGCAAGGAAGCCGCCCTTATCGACATCGAGCGTGAGGCCGTTCAGTGCGTGGACCTGAGCGCCCTCTGTGGCGTAGGCCTTGACGACGTTTTCGAAGCGAAGCAGGGGAACGGGAGATGACATGCCTGCTTGTAAGGATGCCATTCGCGGTTTGATGGGATAGGAAAAGTGAGCTTCGGTTCAGGGCTCACGGCGTGTTTTGATCGCGAGTTCCGTCGTTCCATAGAGGGAAATCCGTGGCGGAAAAGAGGGCATACCCCAGGGCTAAAGCCCGGCCTGCAGGGTCGGCCTTTGAGACCCAAGCCTGAAGGCTTGGGGTACCTAGAAGCAAGAGCAAGAACAACGGCAAGAAGAAGAATCGAGGCAAGAGCAAGAATAAAGGCAAGAACAACGGCTAGAGCAATGACAAACGCAAGCAGCATCAGGTTCTACTGCGGGGGTGACAGCGAAGAAAAGAAATGCAGAACGCAGATCCCCGTCGGGGATGACAAGCGAAGAGCAGCAACAGCAGAGATAACCGCAGGAGCAACGCCGGGCAGGGAAGGGTTAGTCGAGATCGAGTCCGAGGAGGCGGTCGCGGACCAACTGCTCGATCTTGCGTTGGATGGTTTCGTCGGGAAGACCGACTGGGTCGAAGTAGCGGTAGAGGGCAAGGCCATCGAGCGCGACGCCGAAGGAGGCGACTACGCGGCGGCGCGTTTTCTCGTCTTCAATGTGGAGCTCGGGGATGAGCTGGACCTTGCGCGAGGAACCTTCCACGCAGATGGCCACGTGAAGATCCGCGAGGCGCTTTTGGCGATGTGGATGGCGGATCGCGTACATCTTGAACTCGAGATAGAGCAGCATGCGTGCGCGGTCGCGGATGAGGGACATCAACTGCGAGGTGAGCACCTCGACCTTTTCTTCAAAGGATGAATCGGGCCGCAGCCTGCGGTTGTAGACTTCGGTGTCGCGGATCATGTCCTGCTCGACGAGGGCGAAGAAAAGATCTTCCTTGTCCTTGAAATGGGCGTAAAGAGCACCGCGAGTTTTGCCGGCGGCTTCGGCTATGTCATGGAGGCGGGCGACTTCAAAGCCGTCGCGGGCAAAGATGAGCCGCGCGGCCTTTAACAGATCCTGCCGGGTCTGCACGGCCCTCTGTTGCAAGGGAGGCGGCAAGGGCACCTGCATCGGAGCCTTCGCGGGGCCGCGCACCAGCAGCGTAGGGGGAGTTTTTCCGCGGCGCCGTCCGCTTACGGCATTCTTTGTTGCATCCAAGGGTCAGCACCTCGCATCGCATGAAAGATACACGCGTGTATGAATAGCGTACAACGCAGCGGCCTTGTCGGAGAGACGTGCCAAGGAGCCACATGACTTTCAAGAGGAATCGCCAAGAGATGGCAAAAACTGGAATCGGTCTGCTCAGCGCGGCATGCGCGCTTTTTCTGGCAGGTTGTGAGAAGAAAGCAGCGCCGCCCCCGGCACAGGGCCCGATGCCTGTGGGCGTGGTAACCGTGCAGGCCACCGACGTGCCGCTGCGCAATGAGTGGGTGGGCACCCTGGATGGGTATGTGAATGCCCAGATTCAGCCGCAGGTGAGCGGATACCTGATCAAGCAGGACTACCGCGAAGGCTCAGAAGTAAAGAAGGGCCAGGTGCTGTTCGAGATCGACCCGCGTCCGTTCCAGGCGGCTCTGGACCAAGCCAAGGGGCAGGTTGGGCAGGCAAACGGCGCAGTGGGGCAGGCGCAGGCGCAACTTGGCCTGGCGCAGATCAACGTGAACCGCGATACGCCGCTTGCTGAACAGCGGGCGATTGCGCAGAGCCAACTGGATAACGACAAGCAGACCGCCGAGCAGCAGAAGGCCAACGTGGCCGCGGCCCAGGCGCAGGTGGCAACCGCGCAGGCAGGAGTCGCTACCGCGAAGCTGAACCTTGGGTTCACGCAGGTTCGGTCGCTGATCTCCGGCGTGGCCGGCCAGGCGACAACGCAGGTGGGCAACCTGGTGAGCCAGCAGTCCGTCCTGACCTCGGTGTCGCAGGTGGACCCGATCAAGGTGTACTTCTCAATCAGTGACAGCGAGTACCTATCGCTGGTGGCGAAGGCCGGCAAGACCAGCGACTTGTTGAACTCCAAGGCGAGCCCCGCGCTGACGCTGACACTTAGCGACGGCACCAAATACCCGAGCAAGGGCCACATCGTGTTTGTGGACCGGCAGTTGAACGCGCAGACGGGCGCGATCCGCATTGCGGCGGCGTTTCCGAATCCGGGCCGCGTCCTGCGTCCGGGACAGTTCGGGCGAGTTTCGGCGGACGTGTATATGCAGCACAACGTGATCCTTGTGCCGCAGGCGGCGATTCAGGAGCTGCAGGGGATTCAGCAGGCGTTTGTGGTTGGACCTGACAACAAGGTGAAGGTGGCGAACGTGCAGCTTGGCCCCCAGGTGGGAACGAACTGGGTGGTGACGGGAGGCTTGCCTTCCGGCTCACGCGTGATCGTGGACAACCTGCAGAAGCTGCGCGAGGGAGCGCCGGTGGCTCCGCACCCGGCACCGCCCGCTCCCGCAACCAGTGAGAGCGCGGCCGGGAGGTAAGTCATGTCGAAATTTTTCATACGCCGGCCCATCGTGGCCATCGTCATCGCGATCCTGACGACCATTATTGGCGTGGTCGCGATGCTGACGCTGCCGACCGCACAGTTTCCGGATATCGCTCCGCCTGAGATCCAGGTGCAGGCGAACTATGCGGGCGCCGATGCGAAGACGCTACTGCAATCCGTATCGACGCCGCTGGAGCAGCAGATCACCGGCGTGGACAACATGCTGTACATGTACTCGGTGAACGCCAACAACGGACAGTCGCAGATCTTCGTCGACTTCGACGTGAAGACGAACCCGGATACGGACCAGATCCTGACGCAGCTTCGCGTGTCGCAGGCGCAGGCCCAGTTACCCTTGCAGGCGACGGTGGGCGGCATCACGGTGCAGAAGTCGCTGACGTCTCCGCTGATGATCGTGGCGCTGTCGTCACCGAACAATCAGTACGACGCAACGTTCCTGACGAACTACGCGATCATCAAGCTGCAGGACGAAATCACCCGCGTGCCCGGTGTGGCGCGTGTGCAGGTGTTCGGCGGGCAATATGCGCTGCGCATCTGGGTGCAGCCGGACAAGCTTGCAAAGCTGGGTGTGACCGCGCCGGAGATCATCGCGGCGGTGCAGACACAGAACAACGTGAATCCCGCCGGACAGGTAGGCGGCGATCCCGCGCCGCAGGGCCAACAGTTTACGTACACGGTGCGCACCGAAGGCCGACTCGTAACTCCTGAGGAGTTCGAGAAGATCGTGGTTCGCGCGAACCCCGATGGGTCCGTGCTGCACCTAGGGGACGTGGCACGGGTCGAGCTGGGCGAGCAGTTCTACACGCTGAACGGCCGCTACAACAAGGCTCCTGCCGGTGTCTTCGGCGTGTACCAGTTGCCGGGCTCGAACGCGGTGGAAGTGGCGAAGCTGGTGAACGCCAGGATGAAGCAGCTTTCGCAGAGCTTCCCCTCCGGGCTGCATTACGACATTCCGCTGGATACGACCAAGGCCGTTACGGCCGGTCTGCATGAAATTGTACTGACGCTGATCGAGGCCCTTGTCCTCGTCGTGATCGTCGTGTACATCTTCCTGCAGGGCTGGCGCGCGACGCTGATTCCGCTGCTGGCCGTGCCGGTGTCGCTGATCGGTACGTTCATCATCTTTCCGCTGCTGGGCTTTTCGATCAACACCTTGTCCCTGTTCGGATTGGTGCTGGCGATCGGTCTCGTCGTCGATGATGCCATCATCGTGGTGGAAGCCGTTGAGCACCACATCGACGAGGGCATGAACCCGCAGGACGCGACCATCCAGGCGATGGAGGATGTAGGCGGCCCGGTGGTGGCCATCGCGCTGATCCTGGCGGCGGTGTTCATTCCGACGGCGGCGATTCCGGGCATCACGGGAAGGCTGTATCAGCAGTTCGCGATCACGATCGCCATCTCGGTACTGATCTCGGCGTTCAACGCGCTGACGCTGAGCCCCGCGCTCTCGTCGCTGCTGCTGAAGCCGAAGGACAAGGAAAAGAAGCCGGGCCTGCTGGGACGCTTCTTCGGATGGTTCAACAGGTTCTTCGGCCGCGCCACCGACAACTATGTCGGTACCTCCAGCGTGCTGCTGCACAAGGCAGGCTTTTCCATGCTGGCACTGGTGGGAGTAGGCATTATCGCCGTCCTGCTGGGAGCGCGGCTGCCGACGGGATTTATCCCAACGGAAGACCAGGGGTATGCCTTCGTGGCACTGCAGTTGCCGGATGCTTCGTCACTGCAACGAACGGATCAAGCGGCGATGAGGGTGAGCGACGCGCTGATGAAGACTCCCGGCGTCGGTGGCGTGATTCAAGTCAACGGCTTCAGCCTGTTGACGCAGACGCAGAGCACAAACACCGCATTCTTCTTCGTTTCGCTGAAGGACTGGGATGTTCGCAAATCGAAGCAGGAACAGTTTGGCGCGATTCAGGCGAGCATTGCGCAGCAGCTGGCCGGCAACCCGGACGGTATCGCCTTCAGCTTTCCGCCGCCATCCATTCCGGGTGTCGGCACCTCGGGCGGCGTCACGTTCGTGCTGGAGGACCGCTCGGGTAACGACGATGCAAGCTACCTGACGAAGAATCTGGGTGCGTTTCTTGGAGGCGTCAAGAACCGGAAGGAAATCCTGGCCGCCGTGCCGGCTTACCTGCCCGCCGTTCCGCAGATTTATGCGGCAGTGGACAAGGACAAGGTGGTGCAGCAGCAGGTGCAGCTTAGCGATGTGTACGCGACCATGCAAACGTTCATGGGCGGCTATCTCGCGAACTACTTCAACCGGTTCGGCCGGCAGTGGCAGACCTACGTGGAAGCGGAGTCGAACACTCGAAGCAAGATCGACAATATCAACCAGTTCTATGTGCGCAGCGCCAATGGCGGCCAGGTTCCACTGGCGTCGCTGGTGAATATCAAGAAGATCAACGGACCGGAGTTCATCCTCCGATTCAACGAGTACAACGCGGTGCAGATCACGATTGTCGGTGCGCCTGGATTCAGCTCCGGGCAGATCATGAAGGCTCTGGAAGACACGTTCCACCAGACAATGCCGGAGGACATGGGCTTCGATTACTCGGGCATGTCGTACCAGGAAAACAAAGCGGCTCAAGGACTTCCCTCATGGGTTGTGTTCGCGCTGTCTCTGCTGTTCGTCTTCCTGATTCTCGCGGCGCTGTATGAGAGCTGGAGCCTGCCCTTCAGCGTGCTGCTGAGCACGCCGGTGGCGATCCTGGGAGCGTACATCGCGCTGAACATCCGTTCGCTGGAGAACGATGTCTTTGCGACGATCGGCCTGGTCATGTTGATCGGACTGTCGGCGAAGAACGCCATCCTGATCGTGGAGTTCGCGAAGAAGAACTACGAAGAAGGGCAGAGCATTGCCGATGCCGCGCTGAATGCGGCGAGGCTTCGCTTGCGGCCGATCGTGATGACCGCCCTGGCGTTCATCTTCGGGTGCTTGCCGCTATGGTTTGCCTCCGGCGCGGGCGGCGTGTCGCGGCAGATTCTGGGCACGGTGGTGGTGGGCGGCATGATCCTGTCCACGGCGCTCGGCATCATCTTCATCCCTGTGACGTTCGCGTTCGTGGAGTATGTTTCCCACCGCTATAGCAGGGGCGGCAAGGGAACGACGATGGATTCGAAGCACGACATCGACCCTGTGGCGCTGGGCAAGCAGGCTGGCCTGGGGCAACCGGATCATGCCCCGGCTCAGCCGCTAGCGAAGGAGGAGCACGCATGAAAACTCCGATCATAAGAATGGGTATTGCTTTGAGCGGCGCAGCGGCGCTGGTGCTGGCGGGCTGCAATGTGGGGCCGAAGTACTCGCGGCCGCAGGCGCCGGCTCCCCCGGCGTTTCGCGGAGCCGATAATGCGGATGTATCGAGCGATCCGAACGGGTCGCTGGGCGATCAGCAGTGGAGCGCGGTGTATCACGAGCCGGAGCTGCAGGACCTGATCAAGCAGGCGCTCGAGAACAACTACGATCTGCGCGTGGCGGCGCAGCGCGTGCTGGAAGCGCAGTCGCAGATACAGATCACGCGGGCCAATGAGTTTCCGACGATCAACGCGGGCGGAACGGGCGCGGGCGCGGATTTGCCGAACACTATCGGCACTTCCATCGCGAATCCGCTGGTGATTGGCAGCTTCAACTTGTCGGCGGCGTGGACCCCTGATTTCTGGGGACAGTACCGCAAGGCAACCGAAGCGGCTCGCGAACAGATGATGGCGCAGGAGTGGGCCAGGCGCGCGGTGCGGATGACGCTGGTGGGGCAAGTTGCCACGACGTACTTCACGCTGCGGTCGCTGGACCAGCAACTGGAGGTCGCGAAGCAGACGGTGAAGTCGCGACAGGACTCGGTGAACCTGACGAACACCCTGGAAACGGGCGGAAGGGCACCGCTTTCCGACGTGCGGCAGGCTGAGCAGCTGCTCTATACCGCGACGGCGCAGGTGCCGATGCTGGAGCAACAGATCCAGCAGAACGAAAACGCGATGCGGCTGCTGCTCGGTCAGTTTCCGGGTCCGGTGAAGCATACCGATGCGAACGCGCTGGCGCCTGTGCCGGAGAACCTGCCGGTGGGCATTCCTTCGCAGTTGCTGGAGCGCAGGCCGGATATCCGGCAGGCGGAAGAGCAGTTGAAGGCGGCGAACGCGCAGATTGGTGTGGCGCGAGCGCAGTTCTTCCCATCGCTTTCGATCAGCGCGTCGGCGGGTCTGGGCGGCGATACGTTCGGGAACCTGTTCGATCCCTCGGGCAAAACAATCTATGGGCTTGGGCAGCTGGCTCAGCCGATCTTTGCCGGCGGAAAGATCCGCGGGCAGTATGAGCTTTCGAAGCAGCAGAAGGAAGAGTTGGTGCTGAGCTATCAGAGGACCATCATCACGGCCTTCCGCGATGTTTCAAACGCGCTGATTGCGGTGAACAAGCAGCGTGCCGCGCGTGAGGAGCAGAAGAAGCTTGTGGACGCAGCGCAGGATGCCACGAGGCTGGCGCGGATCCGGTACCAGGGCGGCGCTACGGCGTACCTCGAGGTGCTGACCACGGATACGAACCTGTTTTCGGCGCAGTTGAACCTGATCAATGCGCAGCAGAGTGAGGCGTTGAGCCTGGTGCAGCTTTACCAGGCGCTTGGCGGCGGTTGGCAGCAGTAGTCGCTGGAGACGGTATGGGTTCGATAGCTTCTGTTGTGGATTCTTCCGTAGTCGGTATGCAGGCGCCGGGATACCGGCTGCCGAATGCGGCGCACGTTGGCCGCGTCAGGTTGGCTGTGTCTGAGCTTGCCCGCTCCGTCGCGTTCTATCGCGATGTGATTGGGCTGCGAGTGCTGGCGCAGGATGGCGAACTGGCTCTGCTTGGCGTCGCAGGCAATGTGTTGCTGGAACTGGAGGCGTTGCCGGGCGTGCAGCCGATTGGCCGGCGCACTCGGCTGGGGCTGTACCATACGGCCTTTCTGCTGCCGAGCCGTAGTGCGCTGGGCGGCTTCGTGAATCATCTCCGCGAGGCCGGCGTTGCGTTCGGGGCTGGCGACCACCTTTATAGCGAAGCGCTGTACCTGGTTGATCCCGATGGGCTAAGTGTTGAGGTGTATGCCGATCGGCCTCGCAGCACATGGACCGCAGAGGGACAGGAGCTGGTGAGTGCAACGAACGCTGTGGACTTTGCGAGCTTGTCTGCGGCGGCCACGGGGACGTGGGCTGGAGCGCCTGAGGGCACTACTGTTGGGCACATTCACTTGTATGTCGGCGATCTCCAAGAGGCGGCGCGGTTCTACCATGAGGCGCTGGGGCTGACGATCATGACGTGGCGATATCCCGGTGCGCTGTTTACCTCGGCGGGTGGGTATCACCACCACGTGGGGCTGAATGTGTGGGCGGCAGGGTCGCCGGTGGCTTCGGAGACGGATGCCCGACTGCTGTACTGGGAACTTCGCTTGCCGGACGCTGAGAAGGCCGCTAAGAGCTTGCGGGCTGGCGGATTCGAGGTCTCTGTAGATAACGATGGTTCTTTTTCCTGCACAGATTCGTGGGGCATCCGAGTCAAGTTGATTGAGGAGTCGTAATAAACGTTGTTGGGCCAGGACAGGAAGGCATACCCCAGGGAGACCTAAGGCTAAAGCCTTGGCTACCAGCCCATTCGCAGCACGGGCATTTGAGATCCCAAGCCTGAAGGCTTGAGGTACCCAGAAGCAAGAGCAAAGGCGGCTCCGTTTTGGAGTCGCCTTTGCTCTTGCGGAGTGAAGCAGCTAATCCCAGGCCAGGGAGCCGCCGTTTTGATACTCGATGACGCGGGTTTCGAAGAAGTTCTTTTCCTTCTTGAGGTCCATGGCTTCGGACATCCAGGGGAATGGGTTTTCCGCAGGCGGGAAGACCGGCTGGAGGCCTAGCTGGCCGCAGCGGCGGTTGGCGATGAAGTGCATGTACTCTTCGCAAAGCGCGGCGCTGAGGCCGAGGAAGCCGTTGGGCATGGTGTCGCGGCCATAGCTGGCTTCGAGCTCGGCGGCGGAGCGCAGCATGCCGCGAACTTCGTCCTGGAAGGCTTCGCTCCAGAGGTGCGGGTTTTCGGCCTTGATCTGGTTGATGACGTCGATGCCGAAGTTGAGGTGGATCGACTCGTCACGCAGGATGTACTGGTACTGCTCGGCGATGCCGACCATCTTGTTGCGGCGGCCGAGTGACAGGATCTGTGCGAAGCCGGTGTAGAACCACATGCCTTCGAAGACCACGTAGAAGGCGATGAGGTCGCGCAGGAAGGCCTGATCGGTGTCCGAGGTGCCGGTCTCGAAGGTGGAGTCACTGAGGCTCTGCGTGTACTTGATGGCCCACGCTGCCTTCTCGGTGATGGAGGGCACTTCGCGGTACATGTTGAAGAGCTCGCCTTCGTCGAGGCCGAGCGACTCGACGATGTACTGGAAGGTGTGGGTGTGAACGGCTTCTTCGAAGGCCTGGCGCAGCAGGTACTGGCGGCACTCGGGGTTGGTGAGGTGGCGGTAGATCGCGAGCACGATGTTGTTGGCGACCAGCGACTCGGATGCAGCGAAGAAGCCGAGATTGCGCTTGATGGCGCGGCGCTCGTCGTCGGTGAGGCCGTTAGGAGACTTCCAGAGGGCGATGTCGGCCTGCATGGAAATTTCGGTCGGCATCCAGTGGTTGTTGCAGCCGGAGAGGTACTTCTCCCACGCCCACTTGTACTTGAGCGGGAGAAGCTGGTTAACGTCGGCTCGGCAGTTGATCATCGCCTTATCGTCGACGCGGACGCGGGCCGCGCCGCGCTCGATGGCTCCGAGGCCGGTGGGATCAGGGCCGGCGATGTCGGCGGCTGAAGGCTGCGTGAGGACGAGACGAGCCGGTGGGGGTGCCGGCTCGCTCCAATCGAGAACGTCAAGAACTGCTGTGGACATGAGAGTCTCCTGAAACTTGGTGAGCTACTGGCAGGCTTCGCAGGTGGGGTCATCGATGGCGCACTGCTGCTTGGGTGTGGCAGCGGTCACTGCGACAGCGTTCAGCTTGCCGTCGGTGCGTTTCACGGTGGACTTTTCTACGTGCGTGGCCGAGCGAGAGCGCAGGTAGTAGGTGGTCTTGAGGCCGGCGTGCCAGGCTTCGCGATAGAGCGCGTCGAGCTTCTTGCCGCTGGGCTGTGCGATGTAGAGGTTGAGCGACTGCGCCTGGTCGATCCACTTCTGGCGGCGAGCGGCGGACTGAATGAGCCAAGTGGGTTCGATCTCAAAGCTGGTGGCGTAGAGCTCTTTGAGATCGGCGGGAACGCGGTCGATGGCGCCAAGGGAACCGTCGAAGTACTTGAGATCGGAGACCATGACTTCGTCCCAGAGGCCGCGGACTTTGAGGTCGCGGACCAGTGAGGCGTTGACCACGGTGAAGTCGCCGCTCATGTTGGATTTGACGAAGAGGTTCTGGTAGGTGGGCTCGATGGACTGCGTGACGCCACAGATGTTGGAGATGGTGGCCGTAGGCGCGATGGCCATGGTGTTGGAGTTGCGCATGCCGGTGGTGACTACGCGCTGGCGCAGGCTGTCCCAATCGAGCGTGGAGGAGCGGTCGAGTTCAAGCGTGTGGGTGCGGTTCTGCTGCAGCAGTTCGACGGAGTCGATGGGGAGGACGCCCTTGCTCCACAACGAGCCCTCGAAGCTGGCATAACGGCCACGCTCGGCGGCGAGATCGACCGAGGAGGAGATCGTGTAGTAGCTGAGGTGCTCCATGCTGGTGTCGGCGAACTTGACGGCCGCATCCGACGCGAAGGGGATGTTGAGCGTGTAGAGCGCGTCCTGGTAGCCCATCATGCCGAGACCGACGGGGCGGTGCTTCAGGTTGGAGTTCCGAGCCTCGGGAATGGTGTAGTAGTTGATGTCGATCACGTTATCGAGCATGCGCATGGCGGTCTTGACGGTGCGCTGCAGGCGGGACGTGTCGAGGCCCTTGGGCGTGACGTGGTTGGCGAGATTGACCGAGCCGAGATTGCACACGGCGACTTCGCGCAGGTTGGTGTTGAGCGTGATCTCCGTGCAGAGGTTGGAGGAGTGCACCACGCCCACGTGCTGCTGCGGCGAGCGCAGGTTGCAGGGGTCCTTGAAGGTGATCCACGGGTGGCCCGTTTCGAAAAGCATCGAGAGCATCTTGCGCCACAGGTCGAGCGCGCGAACGGTCTTGGTGACCTTCATCTCACCGCGTGCAGCCTTGGCTTCGTAGAAGGCGTAGCGCTCGGCGAAGGCGCGACCAAAGAGGTCGTGGAGGTCGGTCGCCTCGTCGGGCGAGAAGAGGGTCCAGGGGCCGTCGGCTTCGACGCGCTCGAAGAAGAGATCGGGAACCCAGTTGGCGGTGTTCATGTCGTGTGTGCGGCGGCGATCGTCACCGGTGTTCTTGCGCAGGTCAAGGAACTCTTCGACGTCGATGTGCCATGTCTCGAGGTAGGCGCAGACGGCTCCCTTGCGCTTGCCACCCTGGTTGACGGCGATGGCGGTGTCATTGGCGACCTTGAGGAAGGGAACGATGCCCTGCGACTGGCCGTTGGTTCCACCGATGTGCGCGCCGAGGCCGCGGACGGCGGTCCAGTCATTGCCGAGGCCGCCGGAGTACTTGGCGAGCAGGGCGTTGTCCTTGATGGCCTTGAAGATGCCGTCGAGGTGGTCGTCGACCGTGGTGAGGAAGCAGGAGGAAAGCTGCGGGCGGAGCGTGCCGGCGTTGAAGAGCGTCGGCGTGGAGCACATGAAGTCGAAGGACGAGAGCAGCTCGTAGAACTCGATGGCGCGGTTGTCACGGTCGATCTCGCGCACGGCAAGGCCCATGGCGACGCGCATGAAGAAGGCCTGCGGAAGCTCGAAGCGGGTGCCGTCCTTCTGCAGGAAGTAGCGGTCATAGAGCGTCTGCAGGCCGAGGAACTGGAATAGGCCGTCACGCTCGGGCTTGAGCGCCGCGGCGAGGCGCGGGATGTCGAAGTTGCCGAGTTCCTTCTCGAGGAACTGGACGTCGATGGCCTTGCGGATGTACTCAGGAAAATACTCGGCGTAGGTGACGGCGACCTGGGCCTGCGCGGTGACGGCGTTGGCGGGCATGACGAAGGCGATGGCTTCGGCGCGCAGGTTGTTGAGCAGCAGGCGGGCGCTGACGAACGCGTAGTTGGGTTCCTTCTCTACGAGCGTGCGCGCGGCCATGGTCTGGGCGAGGCCGAGCTCGTGAAGCTGGATGCCGTCGTAGAGGTTGCGGCGGACTTCAGCCATGACGTCTTCGACGGCGGTGCCGTCAAGACCGCGGCAGGCTTCGGCGATCGCCTCGCGAATCTTGGGTTCGTCGAGGGGCTCGGTGGCGCCGGTAGGGAGCTTGACGGTGAGTTGCAGCTTCGGCGCCTGAGGCGCGGCCACCTGCTCCGAGCGGCGCTGCTGCGAGCGCTCCTCACGGTAGATGACATAGGCGCGGGCCACCTTGTGTTCGCCGGAGCGCATGAGCGCAAGCTCCACCTGGTCCTGCACGTCCTCAATGAAGATGGACTGCGCGCCGGTGTTGCGGCGCAGCAACGCGGACACGATCTGGGTGGTGAGCAGATCGACGGTGGCGCGGATGCGCTGCGAGGCTTCGGCGCCGGTGCCTTCCACGGCGATAAACGCTTTACTGAGAGCGACGGAGATCTTGCCGGGGTCAAAGGCGGAAAGCGAACCATCGCGGCGAACGACCTGGAGGTTCACGGCGGTGTCCGTCGCGGTGGGCGGCAGGAAGTTGGGCGAGGACGGAGCGAAAGCGTGAGTGGCCATGGAAAGCCTCCTTGGCCTCAGACAGAGTTGCGAAGAAACAGGGCATGGTCCCGGTGGGCCGGAGAACGGATGCACTGCCACCTCGCCTCCCCTCGGAGGCGTCAGCGAATGTTTCCGGGGCAGGTCTTCGGACTCACAGGTCGTGCCTACTTGCCTTGACTTCCCAGGCTCTACGCCCAGTGTCGTTGCCGGCTTTCAAAACCCTGTTTACCGCTGCGGGGCAGCTCCGGGATTGCACCGGATTCCCTTTTCATCTTCCGTTTGGGCGGAAGAACCTTCGGAATAAGGACCACTATATCTTGCGGCCTGGTGACGGCAAGGACAAATCTGTTGTGGATATCCGCGAATCTGGCCGGGAACCTCGGAAGGCACAAAAATGGCTTCTGTAATCCACAGCTCACAGCACTCGTGCGGTCGGGCCAGATGGATTTCAGATGGAAGCTAGATGGAACCTAGATAGATTTCAGGTACTCGATCAGGGCATAGCGCTGGGCGTCGGTCAGCTCCGGGCCGATGACCCCGTTGCCGGTTTTGTTGGTGAACTGGTGGCCGTCGTTGGAGTTGCCGTCGGTGGCGGTGTTGAAGACGAAGGCTCCCTTGAAGGCGCTGCCGCTCCTGTAACCGACGTGGACGGTGTCGAACTCGCGGGTGCCGGTGTAGAAGGTCTTGGAGCGCTGGTCGGCGGGGAGCAGCAGTTCGTAAAGGCTGGGCACGGAGCCGTTGTGCAGGAAGGGCGGCGTGGCCCAGATGCCATCCAGCGGACGGGCGCGATAGGACAGCGGGGCCAGTACGGCGTCGTCGCGATAGCCGTTCCATGCGACGCGTTCTGCCGGAGTGAGCTTGAGGGCGTCGTACTGCATGTCACGAATGCGCTGGATGGCAATGCGCAGGCCCGCGGCGGCAGGCTGAGTGCCCAGGCCGAGCTTGCTGAGGTCAGCTGTTCGTACGTTGAAGTCCTTGGCTTCGCGGGGATCGGTTCCGATGTGCTCCAGCGGGATGGCGCGGAGCTTCAGCGTGCGGCGGCCTTCGAGTTCTGTTTGCCAGTACTGGGCTTGTTGAATCTCGGGCGAGCTCATTGCCGGCAGATGGCACTTCTGGCAGTACTGCGCGTAGAGCGCGGCTCCCTGCTGGACCTTGGCTGCGTCGAGCGGGCCGAGGACTTCGGCAGGCCACCTGGGCGCGGCGAGGCCCGTAAACGCGGCGGGGCCGGCGAGCTGGTTCTCGATCTTCCAGAGGTTGGGGACGTCGACGCTGGACTGGAAGAGGCGGCTAGGATCGGTCAGGTTGACGCGGGCGCGCACGCCCAGCGCTTCCCCGATGTTGCGCATGATGGGCTGCTGGATGGAGTTGTTGTACTGCACCATGCTGAACCAGCTTGTGTCCCACAGCGGCGGGTACTTCACGGGTGCGTCGGCGAGACGGAGGTTCTTAGGGTCGTACTCGGTGCCGAAGAGGTAGTTGCCGATGCGGCCGAGGGCATCGATGCGGCCGAAGCCTCCTTCGGTGCTGTAGAGGCTGCCCTTCTCGGCGGCATCGGCTTCTTCTTCGCCGGAGTTGAGGAGGGCGCGGAACTGAGCGCGGAGCTTCTTCTTGTCGTCGCTGGAGGCGTTGGGGCCGAGGACGCGTTCGGCGAAGCGATTGAAGCGGAAGGGCAGCTTGTCCGTGAAGGCGACGGCGTAGCCGAGCTCGGTCTGGAAGGCTTCGATCTGCACCACCGGGCTGCCGCCATCGATGCGGATGGCTTTGCCGTTGTGCTCCAGTTGGCCGGTGTGGCAGGCGGCGCAGGTGAGGCCGATCTGGTCCGTCTTTTCGCCGTTGCTGGGATCGTTGACGGTGTCCACGGCGAGGCCATCGGGAAGGCCGGTGGGGTTGGTCTGGCTGGTGGCGTCGGGGAGGAAGCCGAAGCGGGAAAGGTAAGCGGTGTCGCTGAAGAGCGGCGCCGCGGTGAGGGAGACTTTGGGCTGCTCGAGCGCCTGGAACCACTTGGCGGGCATGATCATGCTGCCCTGGCCGGCGTGGTAGAACCACTCGCGCCTGTCCGGCTGCCAGTTCTGATCGATGTAGCTGACGTCTACGGGCTTGAAGTCCGGCATGTCCTGGCTGGAGCGGTGCGCGAAGAGCTGCTTGAGCTGCGTGCAGCCGAGCAGGGGCAGGAGCGTCGCGGCGAGGAGGGTGGCTCGGAGGCAGGTTCTGCTGCTGTGTCGGGTGCTCATGAGGCTCCTCGGGATGGTGCGTCTTGATCGCGGCGTCCGTGCGCGGCTGAAGGGCCCGAAGATTGCAGTGATGAAAGATTGCAGTGATAGTGACGCGAGGCCCGCGTGCGTTTCGCCGGCCTCAGGCGCGCTGGAGTGGGTGCGCTCCAGCGCTGAGGTCAGCCGCAAATGCTTGTCATAAGGTGATGCTGCGCGGAAGCGTATCGGGGCGGTGGGCAAAAGGCAAGGGGATTTTGTGGACCTTCCCTTTGAGGCCTCGGTGCGCCGATCAAACTACAAAGATCCAGAGATCCTTCGCTGCGCTCAGCATGACGCCTCTGAAAGAGAGCGGGCCAGCGAGAGACTGTCTTCTCGCTGGCCCCGATGCTGCTGCTGGTTCTAGGTTAGTTGCCGCCACCCATGGTCGATGCGCCTGAACCGCCCCCCTGAGGGAGCATGGCGGTGGCTTTCTTTAGGGCGTCGGCTTCCTTCTCAATGGCGGCAGCGGTGCGGGCGATGCCGTCGGTTGCGGTGTCCCATTCCTTCTGCTCGATCGCTTCGCGGGCGGCGGGCAGGGTCTTGACGCCGTAGCCGGTGTAGAAGCCGGGCGCGTAGTACATGTTCTGGAACCACGGGCGGTTGGGCAGCCCCTTCGTGTCGAGCTGGGCGCGGTCGGCTCCCATCAGCGTCATGTCGAGCGAGCCGTCGGGGCCGCTGAGCTTCGCGGCAGCAAGGGCCTTATCGTAGGCAGCGGCGGCGGTGGTGAGGTCGTCGGCTGCCTGGTCGAGAGCGGCGAAGTTGAGATACGGCGGAAGCGGCTTGACCGTAGGAGGCACGATCATGGGCAGCTTGGGATCGGCGAGCGCCTTGTAGACGCCGCTTTCGATCTTCTCGTTCTCGGCCTTCTGGTCGGAGCGCATGGTGGAGGCGAGGTGCTCGATGTCATGCACATAGCCGGTGACGGTGGAGGCCAATTCGCCGTACTGGTAAGGCAGCACATCGGCATCAGCCATGCGCAGGACCATGGTGCCGCCCGTCTGGGCGAGCGCCTTGCCGTAGCTGAAGTCGGTGTCTTCGAAGTGGGTGTACCAGTAGAAGTCGTCGTAGATGGAGTGGTACTGGCCGCCGCCCTGGTCTTCGCCGCCGTAGCCGATGTTCATGCTGGCGATGCCAAGGTGGTCGATGAAGACCGTGTAGTCAGAGCCGGAGCCCAGCGCGCCGAGCTTGAGGCTGGCGGAGCGGGGCGTGGGAGCAGCGGGAGCCGCGGCGTTGCGGCCACCACCACCACGGCTGCCTTCGGCCAGCGAAGCGCGCTTCCACACGCTCATGCCGGTTTCGGGGTCCTTGATGTCGCGGAGGACGCCGTTCATGAAGGCTTCCA
The DNA here is from genome assembly GCA_965198545.1 of Granulicella sp. Lineage (GTDB taxonomy): Bacteria > Acidobacteriota > Terriglobia > Terriglobales > Acidobacteriaceae > Granulicella. The sequence goes on from CBDAPS010000001.1 coordinate 365,325, forward strand.
GTGAGTGCGTGCCTTCCGCGCGGAAGAAGCCGCGGGAGTTGCCGTCGGAGTTGAAGTAGGCGACGGCGTGCTGCTTGAGCTCGTCGGCGTGCTTCTCAGCCCATTCTGTCGAGCCGAGGAGCGCGGGCTCTTCGCCGTCCCACCAAGCGTAGATGATGGTGCGGGCGGGCTTCCAGCCCTGCTTGAGCAGCTCGCCGAGTGCGCGTGCTTCTTCAAGCTCGGGGCTGGCTCCGGAGATGGGATCGCCGGCACCGTTGACCCAGGCATCGTGGTGGTTGCCGCGGATGACCCACTCGTCAGGCAGCTTGGCGCCGGGGATGGTCATGATGACGTCGTAGAGCGGCTTGCGGTCCCAGTTGAACTGCAGCGAGAGGTGAGCCTTGGCCTTGCTGGGGCCGAACTTGTAGGGGAAGGGCAGGCCGCCACGCCAAGCTTCGGGAACGATCTCGCCGTCGAGCGACTGCAGCAATGGAGTCGCGTCGGCGTAGGAGATGGGCATGACCGGGATCTTGGTGATGGTCTCGACTTTGTCCAAGGGGATTAGCCCAGTTTGACCTGGAGTCGCGCCGACGCCGGGCGACTGCGGATCGCCCGGGTAGACGGGCATATCCATCACGCTGCCGCGCTGTGCGCCGTCAGGCGGACGCATGGGGCCCTCGGGATAGGTGCCACCCCGGTAGTAGCCGTCGTCCTTGGGGTCAGAGAAGATAAGGCAGCCGATGGCTCCGTGTTGCGCGGCGACCTTGGGCTTGATACCGCGCCAGGTCTGGCCATAGCGGGCGAGCACGATCTTGCCTTTGACGGAGATGCCCATCTTATCGAGCTCGTCGTAGTCGGCGGGGGCGCCGTAGTTGACGTAGACCAGCTCGCCGGTGACGTCGCCATCCTTGGAGTAGGCGTTGTAGGTGGGGAGCTGCTCCTTCTCCTGGTCGCTGGTGGGGTCAACCTTGAGGGCAGGTTCTTTCAGCTTGGCGATGAATTTGGTGCCGTCTGGGCGAATGAGTTCCAGCTCGCGGTGCTTGGGGGTGGGAAAGAGCGCTTCCATGGTCTCGATCTTGGCGTCAAGGCCGAAGCTCTTGAGCTGCGTGACCATCCATTCGGCGTTGTCCTTGTCATACGGCGAGCCGACGTGGTGGGGACGCGCGGTGAGGCGGCGCATGTTCTCGCGCAGGCGAGCCTGGTCGGGGATTGCGCGGAAGGTGTTCTCCCACTTCACTTCAGCGGCCGAATCCTCGGCGGTGTAGCCGACCAGCCGGGCAGGGGTCGTTTCGGCGGCATGGAGGCTGAGGGCGATGACCCCAAGAACGGCGGCGGTACGGCGCATCCATTGAATTCGCGGCAATTGCTGCATGTGCTTGTGCGACCTTTCACGTTCGCGCCCGCAGGGGCGAGGCTCTGTGCGGTGCAGCGCGAAGGGGCGTGCTGCATGGGACAACGGAGCTACGAATTCGCGGATCTCGGCAGATGTGCCGAGGCCCGAGTAGGACAAAGCGCCCGGAGAGTTCGGGGTGATCCTGCGTTTGGTGAAACGGTGTCTCTAATGCGGTGGTTTCAGTGTCTGCGCGGGGGCGGGTGGTGTCAAGGGCGAGGCAAGCTGTCCGCTGCGCTTTGCCGGAACCGAAGCCACGAAAATGTGGCACGGGCTTGATCGGCTTCTTCGCGACTTCTTGTTGACAGCGACGCTGATTCTGCATCAACTGGTAAAGAGCCCCCAGGCGGTTGCACCCGACCCGGAGGCTGTTGTTAGAACACCAGTTTCACTACGATGACCGTAGCAACCAGAACTGCCGTGACAATGGCGAGCAGTAAGCTGCCCGTGATCGTCACAGAGCCCTGAGCCTTGGCGTGTCCTAGCTTGACCATGGCTCTAGTCTCCTTTCTTTACGGAAACGCCCCGGAGCTCTGAACTCCGGGGCGTTCTCTATTCGCCCAGGGGCGAACTTGTGAACGCACTCCGGGTTTAGCCCTGCGGGCGGCAACCTGGAAAGAAGATCGGTTCATTATGCATCGGCAAGAGTTATGTTGAGAATGTTGGCCTAGCCGGTCACGAGGATATGCGCATGATGATTACCGGGGTCGTTTCCTTCGTACTTCTAGTGTTTGCGGTGCAGGACGCGCCGCGCACGTTGCCGCCGAGCATGTCGCCGCTGCGGAACACGTTTGTGGTGGCGGCGGAGACGGTGATCGACAACGCCAGCGCCGTGGACCTGAAGGGCGACGACGCGCATTTTGCCGCGCAGATGAATGACCTGAAGTCGTCCAAGGAGAACCTGCTGCGCATGGCGGAAGATGACCGCGAGCACGACGCCGCGGAGGCTGCGAACGACCTGATCTTTGCCGTGGCCAGTTGCCACATTCGCGCGAAAAATGGGGACGCAGGGAATTGCGTGACGCTGGTGGACAACGCTCGGCATCGCGCTATGGAAGCGCTGGGCAAGCACAAGGCGAACGGAGTTTGGGTGAATGGGCCGCCGGTGGGTAGTCAGCCGTAGCTGGTGGCCGCTTGCCTGCATGGCTCGGTACAATGGAAGAGAGATGAGTGAACAGACACCGGCAGGGACTACAGCCGCCGCCAAGCCGCACGCTACCAAATACACCCGCAATCAGCCGTACCTTTCCAGGGTCCTGACCAATGACCGGCTTACCGGGCCGGAGAGCGAAAAAGAGACCATCCACATCGAGCTGGACCTGGAAGAGGGCATGACCTACACGCCGGGCGACGCGGTCGGGATCATTCCGACCAACCGCGAGCCGCAGGTGCAGGAAGTGCTGGCCGCACTGGGCTTTAAGGGCACGGAGCGCGTGCTGGACCACTACAAGGTGGAGATCGACCTGCATGAGGCGCTGACGACTCGGCTGGGAATCGGCAAGCTGGCGCGCGGCTCGGTGAACCAGTACGCCAAGTTGTGCGGCGAAAACGTTCCTGAGGGCCTGAAGAAGCTGCAGGGGCAGGAGAACAAGGCGCTGGCCGAGGAGTATGTGTGGGGCCGCGAGTTTGTGGACCTCGCAATGGAGTTTCCAGGCGTGGTGAAGGAGCCGCAGGAGCTCTTCAACGTGCTGCAGCGGCTGACGCCTCGGATGTACTCGATTGCGTCCAGCCAGGCGGCGCACCCGAACGAGGTGCATACGACGGTGCGCGTGGTTCGCTACAACGCGCATGGAGCCGACCGCCAGGGTGTGTGTTCGGGCCACCTAGGCGAGCGCGCGCCGGTGGAAGCGACGCTGCCGATCTTTCTGCATGAGAACAACGCGTTCCGGCTGCCGCAGGATACGGACGCTCCGGTGATCATGATTGGGCCGGGCACAGGGATTGCGCCCTTCCGGGCGTTCCTGGAAGAGAAGCAGGCGCGGGGCCGTAAGGGGCCGATGTGGCTGTTCTTCGGCGAGCAGAGGAAGGTGTCGGACTTTCTGTATAAGGACCAGTTCGAGGCGATGCTGAAGGATGGAACGCTGACGCGCCTGGATACGGCGTTTTCTCGCGACCAGGGCAAGAAGGTGTATGTGCAGGACCGCATGCAGGAGCAGGCGACGGATCTGTACGACTGGCTGGAGCGTGGAGCGTACTTTTATGTGTGTGGCGATGCCACCCGCATGGCGAAGGACGTAGAGATGGCGCTGCTGGACGTAATCGCGAAGGGCTCAAACGGCACGCTGGAGCACGCGGCCGAGTACCTGGCCGGGATGAAGAAGGCCAAGCGGTATCAGCGGGACGTTTACTAGGCTTGGAATGCAGGAACGCCCGGCTTCGGCCGGGTGTTTTGCTTTGGGTCAGAGCAGGGCGAGCGGCTAAATGCGCTCGTAGTCGGGACGCCAGGTCTCGATCTTTTCCTTGATCTGCTTCGGAGTCAGGTCTTCGGCGGTGCAACGGCGGGCGAGCACGGGAAGCTCCATGTCGGAAGCGAAGCGCAGGGCGATAAGCTGGCGGCTGGTGAGCTTTTGCGCCAGGCCAACCTCATGGGCCGGAAGTAAGGCGGCCAGGCGAAGGCGTTCTTCCAAGCGGATGATGCGGTTCTGGTTCTGCAGGGCGTAGACGCGAATAAGATTGCCCATCCAGATCAGAATGAGGGCCATGCCAATGACCCAGAAGCCGAGATGCGGGTGCTGGGCGTGATGCCGAACGGTCCACGCGATGCTGAAAGCAAGATTGAGCAGCAGGAACGGCGTGAGGCTGAAGTGAAACTTGGGATCGAGGCGGGTATGGTTCTTGTAGCTTTGCGGGGCAGGCATGGATAGGCTCCTCGTGGGTGCTTAGGCTCTTCGAGCAAGGGTCAAGGCTGAGCATACCCCCGTATGGCTTGCGATAGGGTGAAGAGGTATGGCAAAGAAGCGGATAGGCGCGCATTTCAGCACGGCCGGCGGAGCGTGGACGGCGGTGAACCGCGCGGTGGAGGCGGCGGCGAACACGCTGCAGATTTTCAGCTCGAGCCCGCGGACCTGGAAGTCCGGCACTGTGCGGGAGAAGGATGCGGAAAAGATGGCGGCGCTCCGGGCGGAGTTCGACGTGGGGCCTTTGGCGATCCATGCGAGCTTTCTGCTGAACCTGAGCTCGCAGACGGAGAGCATCCGGCAGAGCTCGATCGACGCGCTGCGGGCCGAGGTATTGCAGGCGTTGGCGCTGGGAGCGGAGTACCTGGTGGTGCATCCGGGAAGCTGGAAGGGGCTGAGTCGCGAAGAGGGCCTGCGGCTGACGGAGCATGGCGTGGAGCGGGCGCTGGATGGCGTCGACTGGCGGGGAAAGAACTTCGAGATTTTGATGGAGAGCATGCCGGGGGCGGAGTTTTCGCTGGGCGGAAGCTTTGACCAGCTTGCTGAACTGGTGGAAAAGCTGAAGCCCTGCGCGCCCGTGGCGGTATGCCTCGATACCTGCCATGTGCATGTGGCGGGATATGACATCGTGACCGCTGAGGGGTACGAGGAGACGATGCGGCAGGCGGAGGCGATGTTTGGGACGGCAACGGTGAAGGTATGGCACTGCAACGATGCCAAGGCGGAGCGTGGCTCGAAGCTGGACCGCCATGAGCATATCGGCGAGGGAACGATTGGGCCCGAGGCATTTCGGCGGCTGCTGCGCGATGAGCGGTTTGCCCATTGCGCCTTCATCGCGGAGACTCCGGTGGATGAGCCCGGGGACGAGATGCGGAACGTGCTAAAGCTGCGGGCGCTGAGCGCTGGCTGAGGCTCTCTCAGCCCAGAGTGGAAACCTATTGACACACGTTGCTCGCGCAGAAATACTTCGGGCAGTTTCAGCGAGAGATACTTCCAGGGGAGATGTCGATGGGCTTGAAGGGTGGTTCCCGCGTTGTGACGGGTTTCGTGATGTTGGTGGCCGCCACGGCTGGGCGAAGCCAGGAGATGCCCGGGCTGGTTGCTCCACCGCCTTCGCCGCGATTGCCATCCGGAATCATGGGAGGCGTGGCGCTGGGCACGTCTCTCCCCTTGCGAGCCCTCAAGGGCCAGCCCTACAGCCTTGTGGAGACAACGACGTCTTTCCGCACCCTGCAGGACGGAACCACGATGACCAACGTGCGCGTGCAGCATCGGATGCGGGATGCGGAGGGCCGAGAGCGGACAGAGCGAGGCGAGATGAAGGACGGCGTGTACAAGGTGACGCTCATCTCGCTGTCCGACCCCGTGGCTTGTATCATAGCTACCCTGTTTCCAGTCACCAGGAAGGCGATGGTGACGCATATGCCGCAGCCGAAGCCGGTAACGCCAGAAGAAGAGGAGCGCATCGCCGCGTCGCGTGCCAGGGCCGAAGCCTACCGCAAGGAGCACCCGACTAGCGGACCGGCGGGAAGTGAGCCGTTGCCTCCGAAGTCCGTGGACGGATTGTATGCGGAAGGAACGCGGCGCACGCTGATAATCCCGGTGGGACGTGAGGGGAATGACCGCGAGATTCGCGTGGTGTCGGAAACCTGGTACTCGCCAGACCTTAAAATCACGCTAGGCAGTGAGACGGATGACCCTCGCTCGGGCAAACTGACCACAGTGGTCTCCGACCTGAAACGCGTTGATCCAGCTCCTGAGTTGTTTCAGGTTCCGCCCGATTACACCGTGCAGAGCAGGCCATAACTCCGGTCTCAATGTCGCGTTCTTTACAATCAGAGCAGTATGGCTGATCAAGATGTAAGCTCTGGGCGCGACGTGCGTTACAACCCGGCGGAGATTGAACCCAAGTGGCAGGCGCGGTGGGATGCCGATCCTGCGTTCTATGCGGCTGAGGATCACACGGCTGGCAAGCCGAAGTTTTATTGCGTGGAGATGCTGCCGTACCCGAGCGGCGCGCTCCATATCGGCCATGTGCGCAACTATGCGCTGGGCGACACGCTGGCTCGCTACATGCGGATGAGCGGCTATAACGTGCTGCACCCCATGGGGTGGGATGCGTTCGGGCTGCCGGCCGAGAACGCGGCGATGAAAAACAACACGCCGCCGCGGGAGTGGACGCTGGCCAACATCGCCGCCATGAAGGTGCAGATGAAGCGGCTGGGCTTCAGCTATGACTGGGCCGGGACCGAGATCGCGAGCTGCCTGCCGGAGTACTACCGCTGGAACCAGTGGTTCTTTCTGCGCATGCTGGAAAAAGGACTGGCCTACAAGAAGACCAGCAAACTGAACTGGTGTCCGCAGTGCGCCACAGTGCTCGCAAACGAGCAGGTGGTGGGTGGGTGCTGCTGGCGGCACGAAGACACGCTGGTGGAACAGCGCGAGATGGAGCAGTGGTTCTTCCGCATTACGAAGTACGGCGATGAGCTGCTGCAGGGGCTGGACGAGATGCCGGGCTGGCCGGAGAAGGTGCGCACGATGCAGCGCAACTGGATCGGCAAGAGCGAAGGCACGGAGGTCACGTTCCCGGTCTACAAGTGCACGGACGGCATGACAATCACGGTGTTCACGACACGCGTGGACACGATCTTTGGGGCGACCTCGATCCAACTGGCTCCGGAGCACCCGATTGTGAAGCACTGGGCGAGCTTGAATACGGAGAGGCAGGATGAAGAGCTGGCGTCTGCTGTGGAAGCGATGATCGCGCAGCAGAAGGCAGCAAAGGAAGCCGGTGACATCGGCGGCATTGAGAAGCATGGTGTGAGCACTGGGCGCACGGCAGTGAATCCGTTTACGGGCGAGCAGATTCCGATCTGGGTGGCCAACTACATCCTGGCGGACTACGGCACGGGCGCGATCATGAGCGTGCCGGGCCATGATGAGCGCGACTTCGAGTTTGCGCGGAAGTACGGCCTGCCCATCAAGCGGGTGGTGGCTCCGGCGAACTCGGGCGGCAGTGGCGATGACACCGGCGACCTCGACCTGCCGTACACGGGCGAGGACGATGCCGTGCTGGTGGACTCCGGCGAGTGGACTGGCGAGGCGTGCCTGGAAGCGCAGGAGAAGATGGGGCTGTATGCCGAGGCCGAAGGATTCGGCAAGCGGACAACGACGTTCCGGCTGAAGGACTGGGGCGTGAGCCGCCAGCGGTACTGGGGTACGCCGATCCCCGTGCTGTATTGCGAAAAAGACGGCATGGTTCCGGTGCCGGATGAGCAACTGCCGGTGCTGCTGCCGGACAACGTGACGATCACGCAGGAAGGCGGCTCGCCGCTGGGCAAGGTTCCGGAGTTTGTGAACGCGACCTGTCCCAGGTGCGGCGGCCCGGCGCGGCGCGAGACGGACACGATGGACACGTTCGTGGACTCGAGCTGGTACTTCTACCGCTATACCGATGCCCATAACGCGAACGCACCGTTCGACTCCGCGAAGGCAAATTACTGGTTCCCGATCGACCAGTACATCGGCGGCGTGGAGCACGCCATTCTGCACCTGATCTACTCGCGCTTCTGGACGAAGGTGATGCGCGATCTGGGCTTGATTGAGAACTCAGAACCGGCGGCGCGGCTGTTCACGCAGGGCATGGTGATCAAGGACGGCGCGAAGATGTCGAAGTCCAAGGGCAACGTGGTTTCGCCCGACGAGATGATCGGCAAATACGGCGCCGATGCGACGCGGATGTATGCGCTGTTTGCCGCGCCTCCGGATCGCGACCTAGACTGGCAGGAAGATGGCGTGGCGGGCATCGTGCGCTTTCTCAGCAAGGTCTACCGGCTGACGACGAAGTACGCGCCGATGATTCGTGGCACGCAGGCCGGTGATACGAAGACGCAGGCTGCGCGCGATGCTGCCGTGCTGCGGACGCTGCACCAGACGATTGCGAAGCTGACGGAAGATTTCAGCGGACGCTGGCACTTCAATACGTGCATCTCGGCCATCATGATCCTGGTGAACGAGCTGATCGCCGCCGAGAAGAAGATGGACGCGGGCGAGGTTTCGGCGAGGACAGTTGCCGAGGTGTTCCGCTCGCTGGTGCTGATGCTGGCTCCGTTTGCGCCTTTCGTTTCGGCGGAAATGTGGGAGGAGATCGGCGGCGAGGGCGTGCTGCTGCGGCAGGCATGGCCGGTGGCCGATGCGGAACTGGCTCGCGAAGACGAGATCGAGGTGCCGGTGCAGGCGAACGGCAAGCTGGTTGTGGTTGTCAAAGTCGCCGCTGGGGCTGATGAAGAGTCTTTGAAGGCGGCTGCCCTGGCGGACGAGAAGGTCATTGCCCGGCTGGAAGGCAAGTCCCTGGTGAAGACGATCGTGGTCAAGGGCAAGCTGGTGAATTTGGTCGTCAAATAGCGAGTTAGCGAGTTAGCGAGTTAGCGAGTTAGCGAGTCAGCGGGTTAGGGATTAAGGAAATCGAAACAGCACGAGTCGTCAGCGTCGCTCCGGTGCGGGGGACGCAGTCGTTCGTTGGCGTGATGGTCGAGGTGTTCAAGCGGCGATCGCTTACCGGGCTGGAAGTGCTTTGGCGCTGGGTCTTCTGGACGCTCGTGCTGGGGAAACAAGTGCCGACTGTCTACGCCGATATCATGCAGGCGGTGAATGCCTTCCAGGCGGGAGGGTTTGCGGCATTTGGCGCGGTGCTGGTTTCGCTGGGTCAGCAGCTTCAGGCTTTTGTTGCTTCGCATGTTTTCTGGCTCCTGCTGGCGCTCGTGTTCTGGATCGGGATGAACACGTTTGGGCGTCAGCTTTTGCTGCGACGTGTTGATTCGTCGCTGTCTGCTTCGCCGGTGACATTGGTCCTGCTGACCGTTCTGCGATGGATTGCCTGGGCGCTTTGCCTGGGTCTTTGGTGTGGCGGCCTGATGGGCGCGCTGAGGCACTTCGTCTTCACGCCACAGGCTGCGGGAGTTGAGGCGGAATGGATTCCGTTCTGCGGCATCGCCATTGCCGGCACGCTGCTGGTGTACGTTCTCTGGCTGGGGCTGAGCTGGGTTTTCTCGCTGGCGAGCCTGTTCGCGGGGCACTTCGGAACCGGTGCCGCGGCGAGCCTGCTGGCGGCATGGGGCAGTGGAGCTAACGGAACACTGCGGGGCAAGGTGGCCGAGATCAACCTGGTGGTGGGGATCGTGAAGATCGCGCTCCTTGTGCTGGCGATGGTGTTTTCCGCCTGTCCGCTTCCCTTTGAGACGGTGGAAACGCAGGGATTCCTGGTGACGTGGACCGCCGGCGTACTGCTGCTGTACTTTGTCGCTTCGGATTACTTCCATGTGGTGCGGCTGGTGGCGTTCCTGCGGATGACCGAAGTTTTCGGTGTGTTACCGGAAGCGGCGGCAGCGCAGGGCGGCGAGAGCGCATCGTAGGAATCACGCCCCAATACGCGGCAAAGACGCGACAGGAAAGAGGACCGCAATGTCATTCGGTTTGTATATGGTTGGAACGATCGTGCTCATCGTCGGCATTGTGTACCTTTGCCACATCGCTCACGTGCCGCAGCAATGGGTGATCGCCATTGCTGTCATCGCTTTGGGAGCAGGCGTGATGGGCGCTGTCAGGTCGACTCGCGGCAAGGATCCAAACTAGATGCAGTGGTTAGCGTTTAGTGGTTAGTGCTTAGTGGTCAGTGATTAGTGATTGGTACGAGCGTGCCGGGTCGGTGCGCCCCTGAAGCGGCGCTTTAGACTGGAAGCGTGATTACTGCTGATTCGCACGGCTCTTCAACGATTGTCATTCTCGATTTCGGCTCTCAATACACGCAGCTGATTGCGCGGCGTATCCGCGAGTTCAACGTATTTTCCGTGGTGTTGCCCTGCACGGCGCCGCTGGCCGAGGTGCTGGCGCTGAAGCCCTGCGGGATCATTCTTTCCGGCGGGCCTTCGAGCGTCTATGACCCGAACGCGCCAAAGGCCGATGCGGCTGTGCTGGAAACCGGGCTACCGCTGCTGGGTATCTGCTACGGTCTGCAGTTCATGATGCATCACCTGGGGGGCCGGGTGGTGCCGGGCATGGCGCATGAGTACGGCCATGCCGAGGTACAGGTGCTGGCAGAAACGCCGCTGTTCCGTGGCTTGCCCGCCACGCTGGATGTGTGGATGTCGCATGGGGACCATGCGGAGGCGCTGGCGCCGGGGTTCGAGGTGGTGGCCCGGACGAGCAATGCGGTGGCAGCCGTGGAGAACGGCGAGCGCCGGATGTGGGCCGTGCAGTTTCATCCGGAGGTCGCTCACACAAGGCAGGGGATGGAGCTGCTGAAGAACTTTGTGCTGGGTCTGTGCGGGGCAAAGCAGGATTGGACCCCGGAGCAGTTCATCGCAACGACGGTAACGAAGATTCGCGAACAGGTAGGCGAGACCGGGCACGCGATCTGCGGGCTTTCCGGTGGGGTGGATTCCAGCGTGGCGGCGGTGCTGGTGGCGCGCGCGATCGGCGACCGGCTGACATGCATCTTCGTGAACAACGGCGTGCTGCGCAAGGGCGAGTTCGAGCAGGTGCAGCGGACGATGCGGGAGGACCTCGGGCTGAACGTCGTCGCGGTGGACGCGGGTGAGCGGTTCCTGGGCAAGCTGGCCGGGGTGACGGACCCGGAACGCAAGCGGAAGATCATCGGCGGCGAGTTCATCGCGGTGTTCGACGACGAGGCCAAGAAGATTTTTGAGGCCGAGAAGTCCGCGGGCGAGGAGATCGCCTGGCTGGTGCAGGGAACGCTGTACCCGGACGTGATCGAGTCGGCAAGCGTGCATGGGCCGAGCCACGTGATTAAGAGCCACCACAATGTGGGCGGACTGCCGGCGGACATGAAGCTGAAGCTGATCGAGCCGCTGCGCGACCTGTTCAAGGACGAGGTGCGCCGGATCGGCAAGGACCTCCTTATGCCGGCGGAAATCCTGGAGCGGCAGCCGTTTCCGGGGCCGGGTTTAGCGGTTCGCATCCTGGGCGAGGTCACGCCGGACCGCGTCGCGATCCTGCAGGAGGCGGACGCGATCTGCGCCGAGGAGATCAAGCGGGCGGGGCTGACCACGAAGTTGTGGCAAAGTTTTGCGGTTCTGCTGCCGGTAAAAACGGTGGGAGTGATGGGCGACCAACGGACGTACGCCTACACCTGCGCGATCCGGGCGGTGGAAAGCGAGGATGGCATGACGGCGGACTGGGCGGCGCTGCCGGTCGAGGTGCTGCGGGCGATCTCCAGCCGGATCGTGAGCGAGGTGCGGGGGATCAACCGGGTGGTCTACGACATCACGTCGAAGCCGCCGGGAACGATTGAGTGGGAGTAGGGTGCCGGAGCGGGGTTTGCGGCGTCCAATCTTTGACGCCAGCCTGAGTTGAGAGCCCTGCGATGTTCTAATGGAAGAGTGCGGCTTTCCGGCAGGTTTGGCTGCGTTGCGCCTTCGGCGCTTGAGGAGTTTGGTTCGGGATGTGTGAAGTACGGAAGCCGGTTGCCCGCTGGGTAGCCCTCGGAATTGGCACGATGATGGGCGCGGCGATGCTGGCTGGCGCGACGACGACGGCAGCGGCGCAGAGTTCGCAGAATCGCCCGGCGCAGCGACGCGCCCGGCGTGAAAGCAACGCAAGCCGCCAGGCGCGTATCGCACGCACGATTGAAGCGACCTACGCGCACCAGCTGGAAGTGATGGGTGGCGGCGGATTTCTGCGTTGGCGCAGCGGACCCTACACGCAGCGCAACGACGAAGTGAGTTGGAACGCGCAGGGGTACTACTACCTGAACCCGCGGCTGGGAATCGTGGCCGACACGCAGGGCTCGTTTGGCAATGCCAAGCCGTTGCGCGGCGTAGACAACAGCAACGTCCAGGCGGCGCACCCCCAGATCAACGAATACTTCTTTACCGGCGGAGCGAACTATCGCTTTTTGCGCAAGGAAAAGTACACGCTGGGCATCCAGGGCACGGGCGGCGTGGCCTGGGGCATTTTCTCTGGCGGCGCGAAGGGCCTGACGGGAACGACTGTAGGTCTTTGGAACGACGGCTTCAAGCCGGCGTTCACGGTGTCTCTGAACGCCGATTACAACGTGTATCCGAACCTGGCGGTGCGGTTGGCTCCGACCTACACGGCGACCACGTTCACCAGCCCGGCGGGCGGCTCGTTCCAGAGCAACCTGGGCTTCAATGCCGGGGTCATTTACCGGTTCGGGCGTACCAAGTAGGAATTTCTCGTTTCTTCGGAATCGGCTCCGTCGTAGCATAGAGCTATGTCCAAGGGCTGGGAGTCGAAGAACGTAGAGGAACAGCAGGCCGAGGCAGCATCTTCCAAGGCATTGCCACCAGAGACCAACGCTGCCGCTCGGGCCACTGCTGCCGAGCGGCAGCGGCGCATTCAGGCACTGGAGCTGCAGCGCGAGCAGGTGCTTTCCGAGCGGACCTCCAACCCTCACCGGCGGAGCGCGCTGGTGGCGGCGCTGGAGTCGATCGAGTATGAGCTGGAGCAGCTTGGCTCACTGATCAAGCTCTAGGCGATGAGCGGGCAGATAGCGGGCATCGTGCTGGCGGCGGGATTTTCCCGCCGGCTGGGGCGACCGAAGCAGTTGGTGGAACTGCTGGGAGAGACGCTGCTGCAGCGGGCTGTGCGGACAGCTCACGAGGCCGGGCTAAACCCGTTGGTGGTTGTCATCAACGCGGATGTCTCCGCGGTGGATTTGCCGAACTGCAATGTGGTGGTGAATGCAGAGGCTGCTGAGGGCATGGCCTCATCGGTTCGCTGTGGCGTGAAAGCGCTGGAAAGCTCACAGGTCGCCGGCGCTGTAGTAATGACCTGCGATCAGGTGGCTGTAACGCCGGAGCACCTGCGCGCGTTGTGCGCGGAGTTGGAAGACGCTACCGGGTCGGGGTATGCGGGCAAGGTCGGTGTGCCGGCTTATTTCCCGAGCGCCATGTTCACGAAGCTGCTGACACTGCGCGGGGACCAGGGTGCCCGCGATCTGCTGGCCAGGGCTCGCTGTGTGGCCACGGAGGCTTTGGCGCTGGATGTAGACACGGAAGAAGAACTGGCCCGCGCGGAGCAATGGCTGCGAGAGCATGGCGGCTAATACACACGGCAAACGGGTGAGGCGCTCGGCCTCCCCCGTTGCTTTGCTGCTTTCGCTGTCTACTTCTTCAGCGGTTCCGGCGTAGGAATGCGGGGCAGCATGTCCGCACGTGTCGCCGAGTTATACGCGAACCACGCTTCGATCATCGACCCCTGCTCCACGTCGTCCTTCTGCACGCGATCGTAGAGGTCCGCGTTGGAGTGGTGGGTGCGGGTGCCGTACTCCAGCGTGTCCTGCTGGAAGCCGATGCCGTTCAGGCCGATCCACGAGAAGCTGGTGGAGTCCGTTCCACCCGGCGCCAGCGTGGGCCGGAACTCCGCGCCCGAGACGGCGACGATGTGCTGGTCCTTGATGGGCTCGATCCACGACTTGAAGATCGCGGCCATCTGCGGGCTGCCACCAGCAGACACGCCGCGGAAGCGGCCCGAGCCGCCATCGTCGTTGAAGTAGACGTCGAGCTTGTCGTATTCGGGTGTCTTCTTCATGGTGTCGCGCGGCGCGAAGTGCTGCTGCACGTAGGCCTGCGAGCCGTAGACACCTTCTTCTTCGCCGCCCCAGAGCGCGATGCGCACCGTGCGGGCCATCGGCTTGTGCAGCGTCGTCAGGATGCGCGCGGCTTCCATCGCCACTGCCGAGCCGGTGCCGTTATCGGTGGCCCCGGTGCCTCCCTGCCAGCTATCGAAGTGGCCGCCGAGCATCACGACTTCCTCGGGCTTGGTCGCCCCGGGAATCTCGCCGACCACGTTGAAGGCGTTGAGGTCGTCCTTCTGGTACTCCACCTGGATGTCGAAGGTGAGCCTGGGCACGGTGCCGTGCTGCAACAGGCGGACGACGCGGTTGTACTGCTCCGGCGTGACAGCCACCATCGGCGGTGGCAGCGGGTCGTTCGGGTTCTGCGATCCGCCATAGCTGCCAAAGATCGTACCGGCATCGCCGTTGTAGCCGGGAGTGAGCACCACGGCGGGGCCTTCATCGTGCAGGAAGGCGTTGAGCTCGTTGCGCAGGGCGGTATTGCCGGAGAGCGCCTGCGAGGTCGGGGTGAACTCCCATGTTCCCTCGCCGGGACGGCCTCGCCCGCTGGGGTCGCGGTTGGCTTCGGGTGATCCGGGAACGGGCGCGGGGCGTCCGCCGCCTTCACCGCCGCGGCCCCGGCCGGAAGCGGCGCGCTCGAGGATTTCTTCGTCGGTCGGCGACTTGGCGGCTTCCGCTGTCGTGTGCAGCCTCAGCGTTGGAGGATCGAACATCAGGACGACCTTACCGCGCAGCTTGCCTTTGTACTTCGCGAAGTCTTCCTTGGAGTGAATAGGAGCAAACACAGCGTCCGCTGTTACCGGGCCGTTGGTGCCGGGAGTCCAGGCCAGCGGAAAGCCAATGAGGGCGGCGTAGGCCGGGCTTTCCAGCGCGCCGTAGAACTTCTTGATCTGCCAGCCGGTGCCGAACGGCCATGGCTCGAGGTGCACGTTCTGCATACCCCAGGCCTTCATCTGCTTCATGGCCCACTCGGCGGCGGCGCGATGGTTGCGGCTGTTGTTGACGCGCGGACCGTACACCTCGGAGATGTAATAGAGGTTCTCCATCACCTGCGAGTGTTGGTACGCCTGGTCTTTGATCTGCTCCAGCACCTGCAGATCGACCTTGTCGCCTGCCTGCTCTTGCGCGGGTAAAGAAGGGGCGGAGAACGAAAGAAGCAGGGCAGCCGTGATGAAGCCGGCAGCTTGCCTAAAGCGGTGAAGATGCATGCAGAGTCTCGCTTTCAAAATGGATAGAGCTACGCCTTCGGCCTAAAGGGCCGGTGCAGGAAACCGTTTCAAAATCGTGGTGATGGCTTCAAACTAACGAATCCGCGCCTGCGAAGCAACAAGCGGCAGCTATTCGAGTCCGCGCAGGAATTCTTCCAGCAGGTTCGCGGCTACGGCGGAGCGGTAGCGTGCTGTGGAGCGGATGTCGTCGATGGGTTTAGCTTCGGCTGCCAGCGCGGCCCGGGCGGCGCGGACTGTTTGCTCGATGCGCTCTGGTGCGAGGCTGCGGCCTTTAAGAGCGGCTTCAGTGGCTGTGCAGCGCAGCGGCCGGTCCGCGAGGGACGCGGCGCCGACTCGAATGTCTGCGAGGGTTTGGTCCTGGATATGCGCTACGGCTGCCACCGCGGTTTTGGAGATGGCCTGCGCGTTACGCGTGCCTACCTTGCGGATGTACTGGCGGTATGGAGCGAAGGCTCGGGGGACGTGGACTGTGTGCAGGAGTTCGTCGGGGCGGAGCGCGGTGCGCTTGTAGCCGAGGTGGAACTGCTCGTAGGGCAGCGTGCGCGTGCCGGCGGCGCTGATGAGCGTGACCGACGCACCGTAAGCGAGCAGCGCGGGCGGTGTGTCGGCGGCGGGCGATGCGTTGCAGAGATTGCCGCCAATCGTGCCCCGGTTTTGATTGGCGACGCTGCCGGTCCAGGAGGCCGACTGTGCGAGCAGCGGAAGCTCGTCCGCAACGAGTTCGTTGCGGCGGATGTCCGTGAAGGTAGTGCCCGCGCCAATGTGGATGGTATCCGCGTCTTCGTGGATGAAGCGGAGTTCGCGCAGGTGCTGGACGGAGAGGAATGAGCGCTGCTGCAGGCGGCCGGTGTTGAGGGCGACCATAAGCTCGGTGCCACCGGCAAAGGGCGTGTGGCGGCCGGGCTCGGCGGCGAGAAGCTTCAGGGCGTCTTCGAGAGTGCGCGGCACGATCAGGTCGAACTGGGTTGCGTCTGAGCGCATCAGCGAACCGGCTCCGCATTGGAGGGGGCGGCTTGCTGGGCGGACTCCCTGACCGATTCAAAGATGCGCATGTAGCCGGTGCAGCGGCACAGATTGCCGGCGAGGCCTTCCTGGATCTGCTCGAGCGTAGGCTGCGGATACTTGTCGAGCAGGTGGTGCGTGGCGAGGATCATCCCGGGGGTGCAGATGCCGCACTGAGCTCCGCCACGCTCCAGGAAGCACTGCTGGATGGGATGGAGATGACCTTCGGTGCTGACGCCTTCGATCGTGCATAGTGACGCGCCGTTCGCATGGAGAGCGGGGACGAGGCAGGAGTTGACGAGTTCGCCATTCAGCAGCACGGCGCAGGCGCCGCACTCGCCTTCGCCGCAGCCTTCCTTGGTGCCGGTGAGATGAAGGTCTTCGCGGAGGACATCGAGGAGTCGCTTCATCGGCGGGGCTTCGAGCGTACGGCGCTGACCGTTGACCGTGCAGGTGATCGCGCTCATGCAGTCACCTCAACTTCCACGCGGGTGTCGCAGTCGACGGTGGGGTCGAGGTCTTTCGTGCCGCCGTGCTCCGGCGTGGTGAACGCGGTGAAGCGCTCGAAGATGTCTTCCGGCAGGAGCGGGATGGCCGTGAAGCTGACGCCGGTGGCATTTTCGATGGCGTTGAGGATGGCGGGCGCGGGGCCGTCCATGGGCAGCTCGCCGATGCCCTTGGCCCCGCCGGGGCCGTGTACGCTGGGGACCTCTTCGAAGTGGATGTGGATGGCGGGCAGATCAGCGCTGGTAGGCATGATGTAGTTGGTCATCTGGTTGTTCATCATGCGGCCGTCCTTGTAGACGCACTTCTCGTACAGTGCGTAGCCGATGCCCTGCGCGACGCCGCCTTCCACCTGTCCCCTGGCGAGCACGGGGTGCATCACCTTGCCGACTTCCTGCAGGGCGTCGAAGCGGGTGACCGTCGCGCTGTACGTGTTGAGATCGACGGCGACCTCGGCGACGTAGACGGCCCAGGCGTAGGCGGGATAGGCGTCGCCGCGGTAGAGCTCGTCGTCCCAGAAGATGGGCTTCATGGGCTCGTAGCGAACCGAGCTTCGCAGCGTGCTTTGTTCGGCGAGGTAGCGCAGGGCTGACTGCTGGAAGTCGTCGGGCGTGTGCGGCGTGGGAAGCGCGGCATGGTCGCGGAGCGTGTCGAGGAGCTGGTGGCTGGCGCGCTCGACGAGCTTGCCGACGATCATGGCGGTGCGGCTGGCTACGGTAGGACCGGAGTTGGGGACCACCTGTGTGTCTACCGCGGCGATGGAGATTTGCTCGTAGGGGAGCTGGAGGCCGTCGGCGGCGGCCTGGCAAAGGATGGTGTTGGTGCCTTGTCCGAACTCGGTGGAAGAAACGAGGAGTTGCGGGCGGCCGTCAGGCAGGACGTCAATGTGGACGAGCGAGTTGAGGCGGCGCTCGCCGGAGCCGGTGAAGCCCGCGCCGTGCATGAACGTCGCGAAGCCGATGCCACGCTTAATGGCCGAGTGCTTGTTCTCCTCGGCAAAGCGCGCGAGCTTCTCGTGGTAGCCGTGTTCGTCGAGCGCGCGGGTAAGCAGATGCTGCATGTCGACGGGCTCGGTCAACGGCTGGCCTGTGGCCGTGCAGTCTCCGGTGCCAAGGAAGTTGCGGCGGCGAAGTTCTTCGGGAGTGAGGCCGACCGTCTTCGCGATCTTGTCCATGTGGCGTTCGAGCGCGAACAGGGATTGCGGCGCGCCAAAGCCGCGGAAGGCTCCGTGCGGCGGAACGTTGGTGGCCATCGCCTTGGCTTTGACTCGCAGAAAAGGCCACTTGTACGGGCCGGGCGCGTGGATGGTGCCGCGCGAGAGGACGACGGGCGAGAGTGTGGCATAGGCGCCTCCGTCAATGGCGAAGTCGATGGTGCCGGCGAGGAGTCTGCCGTCCTTACTGACGGCCGTGCGGTGGCGTGTGCGCGAAGGGTGGCGCTTGGTGGTGGCGACCATGTCTTCGGCGCGGTCGTAGACGATCTTGACCGGGTGGCCGCACTTCATCGCGAGCAGTGCCGCGTGCGAGCCGATAACGGAGGGGAAGTCTTCCTTGCCACCGAAGGCACCGCCAGTTTCCACCTGAATGACGCGGCACCTGTTTTCCGGAAGATTGAAGACGAGCGTGAGTGCGTGGACGAGGTAGTAGGGGCACTGCATGGAGCCGCGCACGCAGACGTCGGTGACGTGCCCGAAGGCGTCCTTGTTGACTTCGGCGATGACGCCGTTGGGCTCGATATAGAGCTGCTCCTGCGCTCCGGTGGTGTACTCGCCTTCCACGATGTGGTCGGCGGTCTCGAAGGCGGCGGCGATGCCGGCTTCGGTGTGGCCGCCATCCCCGCTATACATCGTGTACTGCTTGAAGCAGTTAGCGATGCCCCCTGCGTCCGAGCCGGACCAGATGATGCGGTCCAAGTCGTTGTTGGCGACGGCGGCTTCCGAGTCCTCGATGGTAAAGACGCCGGGGAGTTCGTCGTAGTCAATGTGGATGGCGGCTTCGGCGGCGAGCAGCGCGGGTTTGCTCGGGTGCGCGAGCAGCAGGATGGGCTCTTCGGAATGATTGACCAGATCGTGGGCGAGGCAGAGATGGTCTTTCGTCAGGTGAACGATAGTGTTCTCGCCTGGAATGTCGGAGGCCCGGACGATGGCAAACTCGTCCCAGTTCACGGCGGGATCGAAGTGGATGGCGCGGATGCGTCCGCGGGCAATGGGGGAGCGGACGGTCGCGCCGTGCCACATGCCGGGCAGCTCGAGATCGTCGATGTACTGCGCGGCTCCCAGCACCTTGGCGCGGCCCTCTTTGCGTATGGGTGAGGTGCCGAGGATCGGGGGCGGAGACGACATCAGGACGGGAGCCTTGCGGTTGAGGGTATTCGAAGAGGATAGTACGAAATGGAAGGCGGCGTCATGGCGAGGAACCCGGGCAGGAAACGTTGGCTCTCGCTACTGTTGCTGGGCGTTGGAGTGCTTGGGGGCGTAGCCGCTTTGTGTTCAGGGCAGGCGCCGGCGCCGAAACTGGTGGCTCCTGGCGTGTGGTTTCTGGAAGGCGATGCCCACGCGGGTGATTGCAACTCGATTCTGATCGAGATGCAGCACTACCTTGTGCTGGTCGATCCGAGCTACCCGGGACGCACGCGGACGTTGATGGCATTGATCCCGCAACTTTCAAAGAAGCCGGTGCGGTATGTGTTCGACACGCATGCGCATGGCGACCACTCTTACGGCAACGCGCTGTGGACGAAGGCCGGTGCGACGACCCTGGCGTATGCGGGAGTGCGCGAGGAGATGAGCCGCTATGAGCCGGAGCGATGGCAGGTGGCCAGCGCAAAGCGCGCCGATGTGCGGGAGCTTGGATTAGCGACGGCTGAGCCGCCGACGCTGGTGTTCCACGGTAAGCGAATGGTGCTGCGCGATGGCGGCCGCGAGGTGGACCTGCTGTATCTCGGCTGGGGGCACACTCGCGGCGATGGATGGGTGTGGCTGCCGAAGGAGCGCATCCTGTGCACGGGAGATGCGGCGGTGAATGGGCCACGCAACAAGCTTTGGGATGCCGACGTGGCGAACTGGCCGAAGGTGATCGACAAGGCGACGGCGCTTGGACCGGTGATCGTGCTGCCCGGGCATGGCGCCGCGGGTGGGGTGGAGATCCTTGCCGGGCAGGCGCGCTTTTTGCGCGATCTGCTTGCGGAGGTGAAGAAGCAGCGCGATGCGGGTGTGCCGCTGGAGACGATCGAGAAGACGCTTACGCTGCCTGCGGCCGACGCCAACTGGGTGCGTCCTGACATGAGCCAGCATGTGCAGATTGTTTATTCGGAGCTGACCGCCGGAAAGCCTGCAGGGGCGCTGCCTCACACATGGCAGTGATGTTCTTCGCGGCAAGGATTGTTCTTCGCGCTTAGAAGTGGCGCAGGCGTGAGCGGGGCGCTTCGCCCGACGCGGCGGCAGTGGGATCGACCGGGCGCAGTGGCGTGGGTTTCTCAATGTTCTTTTCCAGCGTGCCGATCGAGCGGCTGACGAGATCTCGTGAGCCGAGGCCGATGGCCAGCGAGAGCGTGAAGACGATGCCACCGAAGAGGATGCCGAAGGCGAGTTCGACGACGACACCGCCAACGTTGAGGTGATCGAGCGCCATGGCGGCGGTGAGCACGAGGACGAGCCACTTGACGCCGAGCGAGAGAAAGCGGGCGTACTGCAGTTGCGCGTTGACGGCGCTGATCAGCACGGAGCGCGAAAGAAAGCGCGCCAGCAGGCTGCCGACCAGGAAGATGAGGATCGCGCCCACGGTGTGCGTGACATAGGGGAGCAGGAACAGGGACATCTGCGCGCTGGCGCCGTAGACCGCGTTGAGCGCAGTGATTCCGACCCCGAGTCCCGCCAGGACGCAAATCCAGAAGACACCACGGGTCAGCAGCAGGGTAGGCGAGTTGCCGGGCGCGAACTCAGAGAGCGAAGCGGAGCTGCCAACCCGCTCGCGGGCCGCAAGACGCTCGTCAAAGCGGGCGGCGGTGAGGATGCGGCCCAGCAGCGCGGCCAGAACCCAGCCGACAGCCGTGAGTGCCAGCACTGCGACCAGGAAGGCCAGCAGCCCGGGCAGGAAGCTCACGAGGACGTCGATCACGCGTCCCATGGAGTTTCGAAGTGCGAATTCAACCTGTTGACCCATACTGATGACTCCTGAAAGTCGATCTCTCGAAAGTAGCCCAAATTCTGCGGTGCGCTTTGGCAGCTGTGCAGGCTTATGGATTGAAGCGATCCGGCCAGCGCCAGCGGGAAACAAGGTACGGCTTCTCCGCCTCGAACGTGGCGGCCGTCTGCTCGATGAACGCGGCGGCTGCCTTCGGATCCTCTCCAACCTGGCCCAGATAGGATGCGACCCAGGCAAGATACAGCGGGGTCAGCGCGCCGAGCAGGTGGCCGCGGTTGAGCGTGCGAAGGTGGAAGGCCAGAATGAACTCATAGACCGAGCGCGCCCACAGGCCGGGCGGCATTCGGAACGACTCAGCCGGGGTAAGCGACAGCTTCTTCAACGCCAGCAGGGAATGAGGCGGCAGCACGAGCGCCCAGATCTGCTGCAGGTTGTTGTAGGCGTTGCGGAAGGAGTCCACCATGGGGCCGATGTCGTCGAGGTTGACGTTTTCCGCAGGGGGAGTCGCCGGCTGAGTGCCGGCTGCCGTTGCGGCGGCACTGGGCAGGCGGGCGCGTTGCCAGAAGACAGCTTTCGCTTCAATGTCAGTGAACGCAGAGCCAAGGACTTCGGTAAGCAGGGTGTTGAGATCGACTTCGCTGGGTGCGCTGAGGGTGTGCGGACCGGCAGGAACCTCGGTCACGCGGAGGTTAGCCATGAAGGCTTCCGACGCGGGCCAGAGGAGAGCGTTGCCGGCACCTCCTGCGGTCTGGCGGCGTGCCGCGGCGCCGAGCTGGCTGGCCGCGCGCGCTGTGAAGGCGCAGTCCAGCGGCAGCGGCAGGTGGACCGGCGAGGCGAACAGCGTGTGTGAAAGCGGATAAAGCAGCGCCGCGCTTACCAGGCCTTCGTGGGGGTCGACGTTGAAGCGGGGAAAGATGACATCCGCCGTAGCTGTGAGAGCGGCAGTACTCAAGGCGCTGAGGGCGAGATCCGAGAGGGCCTCGGTGTCCGAGCCGATGATCAGCGTAGCGGTCGCGCCCTGCTCTTGGGCGAGCTGGGCTGCAGCGGCGTAGTCGCTGGCGATGAGCACCCAGCCGACGCGGTTGCGCGGCGGAACGGGCAGCGGGATCAGCTCCGTTTCGCCTTCGCTGGAGGCTTCCTGCTCAGGAACGGCGAACAGGAGCTTGACGCCGGGGTGCAATGCGGAGAGGCTGCCGCGCACGCGGTGCAGGCCTTCCGGCGTGGAGGCCGGCAGGCAGACGAGCAGCGTACCGGTCATTGCCTGGGCGCTGCCCGTTGTCTGCGGCGGTGCTGACTCAAACATGGTGGGTGATGAGGACATTCGCGTTCAAACCTCAGCTAATAAAAAACTAGGCCGATGGAGCGGAGTTTGGGGTTTCCGGGCCGATGAGCGCCAGTAGACCACTAAGCGGGATAGAAACCCAGTCCGGGCGGTTGTTCAGTTCGTAGAGAAGCTCGTAGAGGGCCTTCTCAAGCAGGTAGCGGCTGAGCAGTGCCTGCGCGTCCGCATCGCCAGGGAGCAATTCGGCGTTCTGGCGGATGACAGCGGCGTATTCCTCAAGAAAGCGGCCCGAGACGGCGTTTTCCCAGAGCTTGGCCCACGGGAGCAGCGTCGCTGGGAGATCCGGGTGGCGTTGCGTGTAGCGCGTGAGGGCCGAGCGGGCCGCGTAGCTGAAGCTGCGCAGCATGCCCGCGACGTCGCGCAGGGGCGACTGCTTGGTGCGGCGCTCGGAAAGCGGCTTCGCCGGCTCGCCTTCGAAGTCAACGATGACGAAGTCGTTGCGTGAGCGCAGCGTCTGGCCCAGATGGTAGTCGCCGTGGATGCGAATGCGCTGACCCAGGCTGGTTTGGCCCTGGGTGAGTGAGGTCAGGCGGCCGATCTCCCCGCTGCTGGCGAGCAACCTGCGCGCATCGGGCAATACATCCTGCGGGAGAGTAGGCAGCACGCGCTCCAGTGCGGCAAGCGCGGTCTCGGTCTGCCGCTGGAGCCGCTCGGTGTCGGCGCTGAAGTCGTCGGCAGATGCGGTGATTGCCGCGAAAGCAGGATCGGCAGTCTGCGTGGCGAGCGCGAGATGCATTTCCGCGGTACGGCGGCCCAGCAGCGCCGCTGCTTCCATGGCGAAGCCTGCACGCTCGCCGGCTTCGTTCGGGAAGATGGGCCGGACACCGAAGACGCCCGAAGTGCCCATAGAGTTCGGGGCGGGGCAGCGGGATACGGACTCGTAGAACTGGCCGAGCTCTTCCTGGAACCACGCCCAGCCATCGCCCTCGTTATGCGCGAACTCCTGCAGAAAGGCGAGAGTGGCGCCATCTGCTTCGCGGTGAAGCTCGCCAAGGTAGGCCGGGATGTTTTTGAAGTGCGCGACGTCCGTAAGGAAGCGGCAGATTTCGACGTCGGGATTTTCACCGGGTTCGAGTCGGCGGAAGAGCTTGAGGATTGCCGTCTGGTCGAAGAGGATGCTGGTGTTGGATTGCTCGGCGGAGCCTACGCGGGATTTCTGCTGGGCAACCGCGCTCAGGTCAGCGGCTGGGGAAACCGTGGCCGCGAGCTCCGCATTGCCGGTATTCGGCCTGATCAGGCTGAGCAGGAGCTGGCGGAAGGCTTCGCTCGCGCTGGCGTCATACACGATGGAGTCCGAGCCGCCGTCGCTGAGGTTGGCAAGAACAGCCTTGGGCGAGGCGGTTCGGATGGCCTCGGCAGCCTCGCCGAAGGCAACAGCGAGAGGAAGCTGGTAGACATCCTTGCTGCCACCCGAGTACAGGACGTCCAGCGTGGTGAGTGCGAAGGCGCCATCGGCGAGCAGGATAGTTCCGCTGATGTTGGCTGATGCCAGTGTGCGGGACTTGCCGCCAAACCAACGCTGCTGAGTGAGGTATGCAGGCAGAAGATCATGCAACAGGTTGAGCCCGGGGCCGCGCAACAGGTGGCCGATGTCGCCTGCCTGATCCGGGCCGGCTGTTGTGTTCTTCAGCGGCGGCGGCGCCTCGGTGTGGAGAGCGGGAGCTTGTGCGACTGGAGCGGTGGCCTGAAGTTCCAGCCAGATGAAACCGTACGGGGCAAGGGACAGGGCGTAAGGAGTGTGGTCTATACCGGGAAACGGCACATAGCCAAGCATCTCCACGGGCTGGCGGCCAGCGTATTGAGCAAGATCCAGCGTCACCGGCTGGGCGAAGCGGGAAAGATTCGCTACGCAGAGGACAGTTTCGGAATGAAGACCGTCTTCGCTTTGGTAGTCGCGAATGTAGGCGAGCACCTTGCGATTTTCCGGGTGGAGGAACTCCAGCGTGCCACGCCCGAACACCTGGAACAGCTTGCGGAGCGCGATCATGTTTCGCGTCCAGTGCAGCAGGCTGGAAGGATCGGATTCCTGCGCTTCTACGTTGATTGCCTGGTAGCCCCAGATGGGGTCCATGATGACCGGGAAGTAAAGCTTGGCGGGCACGGCCTTGCTGAAGCCGGCGTTGCGGTCGGAGTTCCACTGCATGGGCGTGCGCACGCCGTTGCGGTCGCCCAGATAGATGTTGTCGCCCATGCCGATCTCGTCGCCGTAGTACATGATCGGCGTGCCGGGGAAGCTGAGCAGCAGGGAGTTGAGCAGCTCAATGCGGCGGCGGTTGTTATCCACCAGCGGTGCCAGGCGGCGGCGAATACCAACGTTGACGCGCATGCGCGGGTCGGCGGCGTAGGCCATGTTCATGTAGTCGCGCTCTTCGTCGGTCACCATCTCCAGCGTGAGCTCGTCGTGGTTGCGCAGGAACAGGCCCCACTGGCAGTCGGGAGGGATCTCCGGCGTCTGCGCCATGATATCCGTGATGGGCAGGCGGTCTTCCTGGCGCACGGCCATGTAGATGCGCGGCATCAGCGGAAAGTGGAACGCCATGTGGCACTCGTCGGAGTCGCCGAAGTAGGGCCGGACGTCGGCAGGCCACATGTTGGCCTCGGCGAGGATCAAGCGGTTCTCGTACTCCGCATCGATGACCTTGCGGATTTCCTTGATCTTGACGTGGGTCTCGGGAACGTTCTCGCAGCTCGTGCCGTCACGCTCCACCAGGTAGGGGATCGCATCGAGGCGAAGGGCGTCCGCGCCCATATCGAGCCAGAAGCGCATTGCCTTGAGCACTTCTTCCATCACGCGGGGGTTGTCGAAGTTGAGGTCGGGCTGGTGCGAGAAGAAGCGGTGCCAGTAGTACTGCCCGGCGACTTCGTCCCAGGTCCAGTTCGACTTTTCGGTGTCGGTGAAGATGATGCGGACGCCGTCGTAAAGCTTGTCGGTATCGCTCCAGACGTACATGTCGCGCTCTGGCGAGCCCTTGGGAGCGTGGCGCGCGGCCTGGAACCACGGGTGTTGGTCGCTGGTGTGGTTGATGACCAGCTCGATCATGACCTGGATGTTGCGGGAGTGGGCGGCGTCGAGAAACTCCTGAAAGTCTGCGATGGTGCCGTAACTGGGGTTGACGCTGGTGTAGTCGGCGATGTCGTAGCCGTCGTCCCTGAGGGGCGAGGGAAAAAAGGGGAGGATCCAGAGGCAGGTGACGCCGAGATCCTGGAGGTAGTCGAGCTTGGAGATGAGGCCCTGGAAATCGCCAATGCCGTCGCCGTTGGAGTCGGCGAAGGCACGGACGTGAATCTCATAGATGATGGCGTCCTTGTACCAGAGTGGGTCGGAGACGCTGGAGGGCTTCTTCACGTGCTGGGCGGCCTTTCCGTACGGCATTCTTCGGCTTTGGATGCGAGGGGCGGGCGAGGGGTGGTCGGAGAAGAGAGGAAGAACCCGGACCTATACTGCTCTGAGCCGGAGGCGCCATGGAAGAAGCTTTACGAGCCCTGAACGGTTTGCTGAAAGATGGAGTCATTCGGGCCTATGCCATCGGCGGGGCCGTAGGTGCATCGTTCTACGTGGCGGCGCTTCAAACGGAAGATGTGGATGCATTTGTGTACCTGCCGGAATCAGACTCCCTGCTTACCTTGCTGGGATCTGTCTACGATGCGCTCGTTGCGAAGGGCGGCATCATCGAAGGGGCTCACGTCCGCTTCGGTGCCTGGCCGTTGCAGGTTCTTACGGATGCGAATGCACTTATAGGAGAGGCGATCCGCGAGGCGTCGACAGCACCCTTTCGTGACGTGCAGACGAGAGTGTTTCAGGCGGAACATCTGCTAGCCATTGCATTGCAAACAGGCCGGACGAAAGACTATCTCCGGGTGGAGATGCTCCTTGAGCAAGGCGTAGTCGATAAGCAGAAGCTGTATGACGTTCTAAGTCGGCACGGCCTGCTCGCACGATTTCTCGACCGATTCGGCACAAACGCACTACTTGGAGGTGCAGAATGACCTACGAAGAAAAGATGGCGTTCAATCTGCATGCGAAAGCGCAGATGCGAAAGTATCTTGCATCGCTGAGCTGGGAGGAGAAGGTCGCGTCCATCGAGCGAATGAACGCCGCCGGAAAGATCGCCCGCGAAGGCATGCGCAAGGCGATGGCAGAGAAGGATGCTCTGACAGCCGGAGTATCCTCAGAAGCATGGGATGTAAAACCATTGGCCTGATCGGCGGCATGAGCTGGGAAAGCTCGGCCGAGTACTACCGCTTGCTGAACGAAACCGTCCGCGCACGATTTGGCGGGCTGCGATCCGCTCCCTGCCTGCTGCTTTCCGTGGATTTCGACGAGATCGCCACGCTGCAGCGCGCAGGAGACTGGGAAGCGCTGACGGCCAAGATGATCGAGTGCGCGCGGCGGCTGGAGCAGGGTGGGGCCGAGTTGCTGCTGATCTGCACCAACACCATGCACAAGATGGCAGGAGAAGTGCAGGCCGCTGTGGGGATTCCACTGGTGCATATCGCCGATGCGACCGCGGCGCGCGTAAACAAGGCTGGGCTGACGCGTGTGGGATTGCTGGGAACCCTTTACACGATGGAGCAGGAGTTCTACCGCGAGCGGCTGGCGCGAGACTACGGGCTGGACGTCCTGATCCCCGAAGAAGCAGACCGGCAGTCCGTGCACCAGGTCATCTTCTCGGAGCTTTGCCTGGGCAAAACGCTGGACGCGAGCCGGCAGATGTATCGCGAGATCATTCAGCGGTTGGTAGACCGCGGTGCACAGGGAATCATTCTCGGCTGCACGGAGATCATGCTGCTGGTGGGCCAGGAAGATAGCCCCGTGCCGCTGTTCGATACCACCGCTATCCATGTTCAGGCGGCGCTTGCAGCGGCCCTGAAAGACTAGGCGCTCCCACCGCGCCGCTTGTTTTGGCTCGGTTTGCTCAGCGTCATCACGCGGCCTGCCGGTTCGGAGCGCTGATGGGCTTCGAGCCGATCCAGAAGCGACGCCACGGATCGTGTGATGGCGATGAGGGCGGCGGGAATCAGTCTGCTGCGGTGATATTCTCGCGATCAGGGAGCTTGGTATGTTGGAACCATTCGATGATGTGAAAAGTCACATTGTGCGACAGGGAGACCGCCTGTTTTTGAAGGCGCCTGACGGAGAGATGTTGGAGATGGTCGGGTACGGAGGGGGGCCGCATATCGAGCTGGACCCGCGTATCGACCTTTGCTCGCCTATTTACGAACAAGCTGAGCGTTTGATGATGGAACACACTCGGCGAGAAGGAACGGGGACCGGCGAGGCCGCTTGAGTGCTTGTCCTGCTTGATACACATGCCCTGCTTTGGTGGCGCGAGCAAGCTGCCTTCTCTTTCGCTGCCGGCGTCGCTGTTCTCAAAGTCCGCTCTGAACGAAATCTCCTGGTGAGCGTCATCTCTGCTTGGGAGATCGGGGTTGCGGACACGAAGCTGAATCCGCTGAGACGTCCTTCACTGGGCGGTTTGTCGCCAGAAGAGTGGTTTGAGGCTGCTGTGGCCTCTCTGCAACCCACGATGGTGGATGTCTCCTTGGAAATTGCCTATGAATCGGCGCGTGTTGGTGTGCGATATGGTTCACACGACCCTGGTGATTGTGTTTTGTTGGCGACGGCGCATCTATTGAATGCCGCGCTCATTACGCGCGATGTCCGCATCCTTGCGTTCGCCAAAGGGGAACCAAATTATGTTTCCGTGATCCGATGCTAGTGTTTCAAGCGTTCGCTTGCCGCTCGCGCCACACGCGATAGACTCCCCAGGCTGCTGCGGTGCAGTTGTCCATCACGCGGCCGTCGAGCAGCATGGCTTCGAACTCGCTGACGGGCAGACGATGCACGGTCATGTCATGCTCCTCGGGCTCACGGTCGTGTTCGCCTTGGGTAAGGTCTTCGGCAAGGAAGACATGGTGCAGTTGCCGCATGGCGCCATAGGCGATCCAGAGCTTTGCCAGCAAAGTCATGCGGCCGGCGCGCAGGCCGGTCTCTTCGCGCAGCTCGCCGTGCGCCATCGCTTCGATATCCGCCTCAGGATCTTCCCAGCCGCCCTGCGGCATTTCGAAGAAGGTTGCGCCAACCGTGTAGCGGAACTGCCGGACCAGCCAGATCCATTCAGCGCCGTCCCCGTCCTGCTCCAACGGGATGACGATGCAGGCGGGATCCTTGTCGACGACTCCGTAGATGCCGCGCTGGCCGCTGGAACGCTCGATGATGTCTTCGCGAACGCTGGTCCAGCGATTGCGATAGACCTCCCGGCTGCTGATGGTGCGGATGGGCGGTCCGGCGCTTTCCGCTCTGGTTTTTTCAGGCATATTGTCGATGGTAGCCGCCTGGAACTCTCAACACAGTTCTTCCGCAGCAAGAACCGCCAGCGTCATCGGGGGCAGTTTCAGGAACTCTGTCCCAGGCAGAGCCAGCTTGCGCGATGAGGCTTTGAGCGTCTCACCGTTCAGGATCTCGAAGCTGGCTTCCTGCCCGCCAAGATTGACGAGCACGCGGTGCTCGCCGCGCTGCATGATGAGCGTCTTGTGCTTGTTGTCGGTCTGCACGCGGAGGTGGCCCAGGTCGCCGTCGTTGAAGTCGTCGCAACTGCGCCGCAAGCGAATGAGTTCCTTTGTCCACTGGTACATCTCTTCATGCTTGCCCTGGTGGACCTCCGTCCAGTCCAGCTTGCTCTTCTCGAACGTCTCCACCGCTTCAGGATCGGGAATCTCGAACTGGTCGAAACCGAAGTGCGCGAAGTCCTTCTTGCGGCCTTCGGAGACCATGCGGCGCATCTCTTCTTCTTCATGGTCGGCGAAGTAGAGAAACGGCGCCGACGCGGCCCACTCTTCCCCCATGAAGATCATGGGTACATAAGGAGCGAGGAGTGTGAGTCCGAGCGCGACTTTGGCTGTGTCGAGGTCGGTCAGATGTTCGAGACGCTCGCCCTGCGCGCGGTTGCCGATTTGGTCGTGATTCTGTGAGTAGTTAATGAAGTGGTGAGCGGAAAGATTGTCGATGGGCCGGCCGTGCGAATGGCCGCGGTAGCCGGAGAAGTTGCCGTCGTAGACGAAGTTCTGCTTGAGGGCTTTCTCCAGGTGCTCCATGCTGCCGAAATCATCGTAGTAGCCGCGGCCGGGCTCCTTGTTGTAGATCAGCGTGAAGAGGGCATGGTGGAAGTCATCGCTCCACTGCGCATCCATGCCGAAGCCGCGCGCTTCGCGCGGACGGACAAAGAGGGGATTGTTCAGGTCGCTTTCTGCGATCAGAAAGAAGTTTCGGCCAAGCGTGTCGCCCAGGCGCTCGACGTCGGCGGAGAGCTGCTCCATGAAGTTCACGGCGGAGCGGTCGATGTACTCATGCACGGCGTCCAGGCGCAGGCCGTCGCAGTGGTAGTCCTTCAGCCACATGGTGGCGTTATCGAGGAAGAAGCGGCGCACTTCATCGCTGCCGGCCTCGTTGAAGTTGACGGCGGCTCCCCAGGGCGTGTGGTACTTGTCAGTGAGATAGGGGCCAAACTTGGTGGTGTAATTCCCTACCGGTCCAAAGTGGTTGTAAACCACATCCATGATGACGCCGAGGCCCTTGGCATGGCATGCATCCACCAGGCGCTTCAGGCCGTCTGGACCACCGTAAGGTTCGAAGACCGCGAACAGCGCGACGCCGTCGTAACCCCAGCCACGGCTCCCGGCGAACTCCGAGACCGGCATGATCTCGATGTGCGTAACGCCGAGATCGGCAAGGTGATCGAGGTGCTGGATCGCCCCATCGTACGTGCCTTCCTGGCTGAAGGTGCCGATGTGCAGCTCGTAAAGAATGCCTCCGCTCAGGCGAGGCGAGTGCCAGCCTTGATCGGTCCAGGGAAACTTGCTGTGATCGACCAGGCGTGACATACCATGCACGCCGTTGGGTTGATGCAGGCTGCGCGGATCGGGGTAGGGGGTCGGGTCGTCATCAAACAGGAACGCGTAGTCGGCGCCGCACTCTGCTTCCGGTACCATCACCCGCCACCAGCCACGGCTGTCGGGGCCCGTCATGGGAAGCTCGCTGGCGGAATCCCCACCAGCACCCAGCTTCAGGGTCATCTTCTGCGCCTTCGGCGCCCACACACCGAACTGATGCATCGCGTGCTCCTCGTTTCGCCTCGTTTGAATTTATGCTTGGATTCTGTTTCGGCTCAGGCCTGTTGTTCCCGCACCAGCAGAGCGACAGGGAAGTCCTGCAACAAATCCGCCATTTTCTGCGAGCCTCCTGAGAGTTGCTTCTTCGCGAGGATGTTTTGCCAGGCGCCTTCGGGCAGGGAGATCGACGTGTCCTGCCAGTCGCCGCCCAGGGTGAGGGTATGCCTCTGCGCAATCGCAATGACATCTTCGCCGCGTGTGAAGGCGATGACATGATCTGCCTTGCTGCCCGTTGCCGCAAGCGGCTTGTAGTCCGCCTCTGGCCCAAAGAGCTCACGCCGTTCGCGGCGCAGGTGCAGAACGCGCTGGACCAGCCATAACTTGGGCAGTCCATCGTCCATGCGCTCCAGGATCGCCGGCACTTCCTGCACTTCCATCTGCGCCAGCAACCTGCGGCGCTGGGCATAGTCCACCGGCCGGCGGTTGTCGGGGTCAACCAGCGAGAGGTCCCATAGCTCGCCGCCCTGGTAGAGATCGGGAACTCCCGGCGCCACCTGCTTTAGCAGCGTTTGCGCCAGTGAGTTGATGCGACCCGCCAGGAGGATCTCGTTGACGAACGCCTCGCATTTGGCGGTGAACTCCTCGTCGCCAAGGATGCCTTCGATGAAGGCATTGACGGCCTTCTCGTACTCTTCGTTATTCGCGACCCAGCTCGTGTGGACCTTGGCTTCGCGCATGGCCTTCTGCATGTACGCGATGAGCCGTTCGCCAGTGATCGGCCAGGCGCCAATGAGCGTCTGGTACAGGAACCACTCAGTGCCGCGATCGGGGAGATTGCCGGTGAGGTGCTTCGCGTTCAGCGCAGACCATTCTTCGACGATGCTGCCGAAGCGCTCGGGGATCTCACTCAGCGCCAGCAGGCGGGCACGCACATCGTCGCTGCGCTTGGTGTCGTGGGTGCCCAGCGTGGTCATGGTCAGCGGGTGCGTGCGCTGCATCGTGGCGTTGTACTCGTGAAACTGCTCCAGCGTGAGGCCATCACGGCTGGGGTCGCCGCCCACCTCGTTCAGCGCGGTGAGGCGGTTGTAGCAATAGAACGCCGTATCCTCCACGCCTTTGGCCATCACTGGGCTGGTGAACTGCTGGAAACGGTAGACAAACTCACTCTCGATCGAGCCCTGGACCTTCCACTGCAACACATCGCGGAGGAAGTCGAAGAGCGCTGGATCGATGTCCGGGCGCCGACTCTTGGCGCACTCTGTGGCTTTCTCGATGTAGCGGCGGTCTTCGTCGGTGATCTCGGTGCGGTCGGGAACGACGTAGGTTCTATAAATGGCAAAGCACGAGGCAGTCTCGCGCATGGCGCGTCGAATCTCGGCGCGGGTGAAGTCACGTTGCTCGCGATGGCTTTCGCAAATGTTGACGAAGAGGTTGGTAAGCCGGTTGACGTCGCTGCCCAGCGCCTCCTGCGTCACTGCGAGCTTCTTGTCGTGGGCGAGCAGGGGATAGTCGGTGGGCTCCCCAGTGAACTCGCCGTAGATCTTGCCCAGTTCGCGCAACCCTTCAGGTTTGACGAGCACATTCATCGCGACGTTCAGGAAGTCATAGCCGCTGGTGCCTTCAATGGGCCACTCTTCGCGGAGAAACTCTCCTGGCTCGAGGATCTTTTCGCCGATGATCCAGGCCTCAGGCGCAGTCCGGCGCAGGCGCTGGAAGTACTGGAGAGGATCACGCAGGCCGTCGGGATGATCCACGCGCACACCGTCCAGCACGCCTTCGCGCAACCACTTGGAGATGAGTTCATGCGTCTCGTCGAAGACATAACCCCGCTCCACGCGCAGGCCGATCAGCGTGTTGACATCGAAGAAGCGCCGGTACCCGAGCTGCTGATCCGCCGTGCGCCAATAGGCAAGGCGGTAATGCTGTTGCTGCAGAAAGTTATCCAGCGCGTCCGGGTTGGCGTTCAGCTCAACCACCGCCCGGTCGATCGCTTCGCAGACACTTCCATACTCCGCGCACAACCGGTCCATCAGGCCGTGGAGCACCACCTTGTCGCGATGGCGCGCGAGCACCGTGCTGCGCTCGGCGAAGTTCTTCGTAGGCAGCCGCGCGTAGCTGGCAGCGATGAAGCTTAGCGTGTCGCTGGCGGCGTACTCCGAGGCTTTGGTCAGAAGAATGCAGAGCGTTTCCGGGGCGACCGGCAATGACTGGCTCGCGGCTTCCACCATGAACGTGCTGCCGTGGCGCACGATCTTGATGCCGCCGTCGTTCAGCACGCGGCCGTACTGATCGCCGAGGACCGGCACCAGCACCTTGTCGCGCAGGCGCTCTTCCGCCGAGTTCCAGTCGATATCGAAGAAGCTGGCGTAGCGGCTGCCGTTGCCGTTTTCCAGCACATCCCACCAGTAGCGGTTCTGCTCTCCCAGGCTCATGTGGTTGGGCACGATATCCAGCACCTGGCCGAGCCCATTCTCGCCGAGCCGCTGGCAGAACCGCGCGTGGGCCTCCGCGCCGCCCAGTTCTTCATTCACGCTGCGGTGATCGACCACGTCATAGCCATGCATGCTGCCCGGCGCCGCCTGCAGATACGGCGAGCTGTACACGTGGCTGATGCCGAGGGCATAAAGATAGTCGGCGATGGCGGATGCATCGTCGAACGTGAAGCCGGGATCGTTCTCCGTCTTGCCGTGGAGTTGAAGCCGGTAGGTAGATGTGGGGACCTTGACCATCGTGCCGGTGCCGTTTCCTCTCGTCGGTTGGTGTTTCTGTCTGCGATTTGGCGCGGGGCGCACGGATGATGGCGGGCGAGCGGGCAAATCCGGATCGGAGGAAGCCTAGCAGCAATAGAGTCGCCGGGCGGCGGGTGAGGTTGCATGACGGGCCGGCCTGCCGAGCTAGTGGCCGACGGTAAACGGCTCCGGTTTCCACATTCCCGCAAGTGTGAATGCGGCATGAACAAGCGCGATATGCGAAAGCGCCTGTGGAAAGTTTCCGAGCATCCGCTTGCCTGTGGGGTCGTACTCTTCACTGAGCAGGCCCACGTCGTTGCGAATGGCCAGCAGCCGTTCGAACAGTTCCTTCGCCTCATCCGTTCGACCGATGAGGTGCAGGCAGACCACCAGCCAGAAGCTGCAGGCCAGGAAGGCTCCCTCCGTGCCCTTCAGCCCGTCAGGGCTGTCCGCTGAACGGTAGCGGTCCACGAAGCCGTCGCGGATGAGATGTTTCTGCACCGCCCCAATCGTGCCGACGATGCGTGGATCGTCCATCGGGAGGAAGCCGACAATGCCGATGCGCAGGCAGGAGGCATCGAGCGTCTGCGATCCATAGCTCTGCGTAAACGAGTTCAACTCCTTATTGAAGCCTTTTTCGCAGATCTCGTCATGCAGCCTCTGGCGATTCTCGCGCCAGCGGTCGACGTCCCCGCGCCTATCGTCCTCGTCGATTTTGTTCTCGTTCACGGCGACGTCATACGCCTTGATGGCGCGGTCCAGCGCCACCCAGGCCATCACCTTGCTGTGGACGAAGTGTTTGCGGCCGCCGCGGGTTTCCCAGATGCCGTCGTCGGGCTGGTCCCACACCTTGCAAAGATGGTCGATCAACGCAGCCTGCAGGCCGACGGCGGGCACGCGGAGGTCGTCCTCGGCGTTCGGCATGCGATTCAGCGCCAGGGCGACTTCGCCGAAGACATCCAGTTGGAACTGCGTGGCGGCCGCATTGCCAATGCGTACCGGCTTGGAATCTTCATAGCCGCGCAGCCAGGTGGCTTCCCACTCCTGCAACTGCCGCTCGCCGCCCAGGCCGTACAGCACCTGCACCTGGTCCGGCGTGCCGGCCACGGCGCGCAGCAGCCACAGCCGCCATGCGACGGCTTCCTCGGTGAAGCCCGCGCGCACCAGCACCAGCAGCGTAAAGGCGGTGTCGCGTAGCCAGCAGTAGCGGTAGTCCCAGTTGCGCTCGCCGCCAATCTCTTCGGGCAGCCCCATCGTGACCGCCGCCACCATGCCGCCGGTGGGCCGGTAGGTAAGCGCCTTCAGCGTCATCAGGCTGCGCTGCACCGCGTCGGCGTAGTCGCCCTTGTATGCGGATCGGTTGCTCCACTCGCACCAGTACTGCTCGGTTTCGGCCAATTCGCCGTCAGGGTTCACGGGTTCGGGCACGTCTTCCACTGAGCCCGCGTAGGTCAGCACGAAGCATTGCATCTGCCCTTCCTGCACCGTGAACTCGCTGATGCTGTAGTGACCTTCGCCGTGCAGCTCCAGCGGCGAGCCCTCGGCGCAAACCGTGCGCAGCACTGCCATGTTCGGCCCGGCGATCGCCCGCAGCTCGTTCTCGTAGGAGGTGACCCAGGGTATGGTCAGGCCGTAGTCGAAGCGCAAGGCGAGTTCCATGCGCATGGGCACATCGCCGCGAACGCCCTTCACCATGCGGATAATGTCGGAGTGCTTGCCGCGCGGAGGCATGAAGTCGATGAGGCAGACTTCACCCGCCGCCGTGCTGAAGGTGGTCTCCAGAATCATGGTGCCGGGCCGGTAGCGGCGGGAAATTGAGGTGACTTCGTCCTTGGGACGAACGCTCCAGTACCCGTTCTCGCCGCTGCCCAGCAGGGCGGCGAAGCAGGCCGGCGAAGCGAACGAGGGCCAGCAGAGCCAGTCGATTGACCCTTCGCGGCTAACCAGCGCTGCGGTCTCGCAGTCGCCGATGACGGCGTAGTCTTCGATCCGCATGCCTTTGAGCTTCTCCTGCTCGGCTGATGGCTTGCTCTGGGCGGTTTCCTCGTTCATTCGTGCCTTCTTCCGTGCTTGTACTGTGCAGACCCGACCAACCAGCGGTGACGGGCTCGGCATCCGTGTTCCCTAGCGACTCCGGCCACACCAGATCTGCAATAGGGCGCTGGCAGTGGCAGGACGATGTTGTTAGGGTTAGATGCGTTCGCGCCGGGGAGTGCCACCGGGCATGAAGTTGAGGAGAAAATCGGGATGAAACCGCAAGAGGGCCGCCGCCGTGTTGTTGTCGAAGAGATTCAGCCGCAGGTTGATGGGGGCCGCTATCCGGCCAAACGCTGCGTTGGAGATAACGTGCGCGTGACGGCTGCCGTCTTCGGCGACGGGCATGACCACGTCGCCGGGCGAGTGCTGTATCGCCACAGCTCGCAGAAGAAGTGGCAGAGCGCACCGTTGAAGGCGCTGGTCAACGATCTCTTTGAGGCCGAGTTTCCGGTGGACACCTTGGGGACGTGGTACTTCACCGTGGAAGGCTGGGTGGACCACTTCGATACCTGGGTTTCCGACCTGGGCAAGCGGCTGGCCGCGCAGCCTGACCCAAAGGAGCCCACGCAGCAGGTTGGGTCGCAGGATATCCCGCTGGCGTTGCGCATCGGGGCGAATCTGCTGGAGGGAGTGGCAGCACGGGCGGAAGGAGACGATGTAAAAACGTTGACCACCGCTGCTTCGGTGCTGCGCGCTCTCGCGGATGCGGATCATCCGCACTACGCTGAAAACCCGATCGCCGACGATCTGCTGGAGATTGCCAGCCGCTATCCTGACCCGGATCTGATCACTCGCTATGCAAGCGAACTACCCATCTGGGTGGATCGCGAACGCGCCCGTTTCTCGGCCTGGTATGAGCTGTTTCCGCGCTCATGTGGAGCTTCGGTGAACGAGCATGGCACATTGCGCGACGTGATCGGCCGTCTGCCGTATATCGCGAAGATGGGCTTCGACATCGTGTACATGCCGCCCATCCATCCCATCGGCGTGCAGTACCGCAAGGGGCCGAACAACTCCGTCACCGCGGAGCCCGGCGACCTCGGCAGCCCGTGGGCCATTGGTGGCGCGGAAGGCGGGCACACCAGCCTGCACCCACAGCTCGGAACCATGAAGGACTTTGAGGCGCTGGTCACGGCCGCCAGGGGGCATAACCTTGAACTCGCGCTCGACATTGCGTTTCAGTGCTCACCCGATCACCCATGGGTGAAGGAACATCCGGACTGGTTCATCATCCGGCCCGACGGCACCATCCAGTACGCGGAGAACCCACCGAAGAAGTACCAGGACATCTATCCGCTGAACTTCGAGTCCGCCGACTGGCGGGGGTTGTGGGATGGCCTCTACGGCGTGTTCAAGTTCTGGGTGGATCGCGGCGTCCGCGTGTTCCGCGTCGACAACCCCCACACCAAGGCGCTGCCGTTCTGGGAGTGGTGCATCGCGGCCATCCAGAAGGACACGCCCGAGGTGCTGTTCCTGGCTGAAGCCTTCACTCGCCCGCACGTCATGTACTCGTTGGCCAAGGGCGGCTACACGCAGGGCTACACCTACTTCACCTGGCGCAACACCAAGGCCGATCTGCAGGCGTACTTCGAAGAAGTCTGCAACGTGCCGGTGCGCGACTTCTACCGCCCCAATGTCTGGCCCAACACGCCCGACATTCTGCATGAGCAGCTTCAGGTCGTCGACCCCGTCGAGCGGCGCTCGGTGTTCATTCAGCGCGCCGTATTGGCCGCCACGCTGTCTGCGAGTTGGGGCATCTACGGTCCCGCCTACGAACTCTGCGAGGGCCGGCCAGCCAAGCCCGCCGCGGGCAAGAAGGGCTCCGAGGAGTACCTGGACAGCGAGAAGTACCAGATCCGTCACTGGAACCTCGACGACCCGCTTTCGATCGCGCCAATCCTGTCGCAGTTGAACGCCATCCGTCATGAGCATCCCGCGTTGCAGCGCAACGAGAACCTCTGGTTCCATACCGCGCAAAACGATCAGGTGATGGTGTTCTCGAAGACCACGGCGAAGTGGCCGCGCGATGGTGCCGTAGTCACCGCCGCAGACCCGGAAGCGGACACGGTCCTGGTGGTGGTGAACCTCGATCCGCAAGCCACGCAGACGGCCTGGATGCAGCTTCGGCTGGACAAGCTGGACCTGCCCTGGGACCAGGAGTTCGAAGTAGAGGACCTGCTTACAGGCGCGCGGTATACGTGGAAGGAGTGGAGTTATGCGTCGCTGAACCCGACGCTGCCCGCGCACGTTCTGCGGGTGATCCGTTAGCTACTCCCCATATTGGATGCCGAGCGCTTTCATCTTGCGATAGAGATGCGAGCGCTCCAATCCCAACGCCTCAGATGCTCGTGAGATGTTGCCGTTGGAGCGGTCCAGCTCTTTCAGGATGTAGTCGCGCTCGTACGCCTCGCGAGCCTGCAGTAGCGTGGAGAACTCCTCACGCGGAGCATTGCCCGCGCGGCTCGCTCCATCCGTCCGCTGCACCAGCATGGGCAGATGTTTCGCCTCTATCCGCGCGGCCTTCGGGTTCAGGATGAGCACGCGCTCCACGAGGTTGCGGAGTTCGCGGACGTTGCCGGGCCAGTTATATCCCTTGAGCTGGGTGATGGCACTATCTGAAATTTCCACGCGCGGACGACCATACTGCTGGCCAAACTCAGTGAGGAACTCGCGCGCGAGCAGCGGGATGTCTTCCTTGCGTTCGCGCAGCGGAGGAACGAAAAACGGGATGACGTTGAGGCGATAGAAGAGGTCTTCGCGGAAGTTGCCGCGGGCGATCTCTTCTTCCAGATCCTTGTTGGTGGCGGCGATCACGCGAGCGTCGACGTGCACGGCGGTGGACGCGCCGACGGGGTAGAATCGCTGCTCATCCAACGCCCGGAGAACTTTCGCCTGTGTCTTCAGGCTCATGTCGCCAACCTCGTCCAGAAACAAGGTCCCGCTGTCGGCTCGCTCAAAGGTGCCGCGCTTCTCGCTGGGCTGGTTGGGCCCTCCGGGGCCGGCGCCGTGGCGATATCCAAACAGCTCGCTCTCGATAAAGTCCTCGGGGATCGCGGCGCAGTTGAGCTCGACAAAGGGCCGTTCTTTCCTCAGCGATTCGGCATGGATCGCACGGGCGATGAGCTCTTTTCCGGTGCCGGATTCACCAAAGATCAGCACGCGGCCGTTGGTCGGAGCCATCAGTCCGATCTGCTGGCGCAGCGCCTTGATGGGCACCGACTGCCCGGTAACCGTGCTCCGTGAGGTGAGTTGGCGAGCGAACTCCTGGTTGACTTCGCGCAGACGATGCGCCTGCACGGCGTTGCGCAAAACAAGCAGGGTGCGATCGAGCGAGAGCGGCTTCTCGAGGAAGTCGTAGGCGCCCAGCTTGGTGGCCCGCACAGCGGCCTCGATGGTGCCGTGACCGGAG
This sequence comes from Granulicella sp., assembly GCA_965198545.1. Lineage (GTDB taxonomy): Bacteria > Acidobacteriota > Terriglobia > Terriglobales > Acidobacteriaceae > Granulicella. Next base: position 403,710 of record CBDAPS010000001.1, read on the forward strand.
ATCATGACGACTTCCGGCGCACCGGGGCGTGGAGTCTCAGAAGAGCCGCGAATCTCCGCAAGCACGTTGAGGCCGTCGCCATCGGGCAGCCAGATATCCAGCAGCACGGCCTGGAAGTCCGCGTCGCGAAGCAGCGTCAGGGCTTCCGTTGCGGACCCGGCGGTGGTCACGACGTAGTCTTCTTCGCGGAGGATGGCTTCGAGCGAGTCGCGAATGTCTGCCTCGTCATCGACGATGAGGACGTGGTTCACGCGAGCACTCCCTCAGCTGAGCTCTCAACTTCATCATGCACGTCTGGTTCGATGCGCGTGGAAGCTGTGGATTCCAGTTCGTTGGAAGCGGCCTGGCGGAGCTCGATGATAAAGCGCGCGCCCGTCGGGGTGTTCTTCTCCACGCGGATGGAACCTTGATGCTCCTGCACGATCTTGGCGGCGATCGAAAGGCCGAGTCCCGTGCCACGCTGCTTGGTGGAGAAGTAGGGCAGAAACAGCCGCTCGCGCATCTCGTCCGTGACGCCAGGCCCGGAGTCGGCCACGGTGAGCTCGACGTTGCCGGAGGGGAGCGCGCAGGTACTGATGTGCAGCTCGCGTACCAGCGACTCTGTCATCGCCTCGGCGGCATTGTCGATCAGGTTGGAGAGCGCGCGCTTGATACCCTCCGGGTCGGCAAACACCAGCGGCAACCCAGGGGCGAACGAGCACACCGTGCGGATCTTGCCGAGACGGCCCGCAAAGAGCGCCATCGTATTTTCCACGATGGCATTCAGATCGGCGGGCAGCGGGCGCGCGCTGGGAAACTCGGCCAGGGCAGAGAACTGGTCGACCAGCGAGCGCATGGTTTGCACGGAGGCGTTGATGATCTCCGCAGAGCGCTGGATCACGGCTGGGGAGCGCGATTCGACGTGCGACTCGCTGAGCTGCGCGGCCAGCCGGTCGACGTGGCGCTGTATGAGTTCGGCGTTAAGTGAAATAGGCGTGAGCGGGTTCTTGATCTCGTGGGCGACGCGCCGGGCAACCTCCTTCCACGCGCTCTGCTTCTGCGCATGGAGAGCCTCGGTCATATCTTCCAGAACAAGGACGTATCCAAGATGGTCGCGGTCTGGGCCGCTTTCCAGCAGGGCGCCGGTCGCGGAGAGCTGCAGCAGGCTCGCCCCGTTGTTGAAACTGAGTTCCGCGGACGCTGAGCCCATGCGGTGGCTGCGGCGCAGCAGCCGGTCGATCGGTTCCAGCGCTTCCGGCGGGAAAATGCTTTCCAGCGCCACACCGTTGAACTGCAACTGGCCGCCGGGGTCCAGCATTTCAAGAAACGCGCGGTTGGCGAGCAGCAGGCGGCGGTCGGCTGAAAGCGTGACCACGCCGCTGGGAATGGTCTCGATGATGGTTTCCAGCTCAGTGCGGCGAGCCAGCAGCGCCGTGTTCAGCTCGGAAAGCTGTGTCGTGGACCGCTCCGCCATCGTTCGGGCGGATTCCAGATCGGCGGCCATCGCGTTGAAGGTGTCTACCAGTTCGCCGAGTTCTTCGGTGGCGGACGCGCTGACGCGGTGGGCGTAGTCGCCGCCGGCAATCGCTTCCATGGCGTCGGCCAGCGACTCCACCGGACGAGTTACCTGCTTGGAAAGATTAAGCGCCAGCCAGCAGCACGCGAAGAGCGCCAGGCTGGTCATCAGCAGCAGTAGTCCCATGTAGAGATTGCGGACCTGGCGGCGCTCGCGGAAGAGAGTCTGGTACTGGGTGTCCTCTGCCTGTATATCGGAGGTGGTTTTGGCAATGTCGACAGGCACCGGAAGCCCAACGACCACGAGGCCGTCACGCCGCAGGGCGGCCGTGGCGAGCACGTAATCGGTGTTAGCCAGGTTGTAGATCGAGCCGTCGTTGCGCCCGGCAGCCTGCAGGATGGCGGTCTGCATGGGACCGGAAAGCGGAACAATCTGCGTGGCCTCGTTGCCGATCGGATTTTCATCCAGCGTGTTGTCCGCGGGGTTTGGAGACTTGAGTCTGCCGGAGCTGTTGAGTTGGGGAACGTGCAGTTGAGCCACGGGCTCTTTATTGCTGTAGACGATGGCGAAGCCGCCCTGAAGCGTAGCAGCATGGCGGCCCAGGTCCCGGGAAAACTCCAGCGGACGCGGGCTTGCGAAGGCGTCCAGATCCGCGGCGATGGAGTCGGCCTCGGAGCGGGCGTTGGCCGCGATGTAGTGGTAAAGCTCGGCGACCATGCTATCGGAGTTCTGGCGCATCTCCTTCACAGGCTGCGAGAACCAGCGCTCCATGGCGCGGTTCATCAGCAGGTAACTGAAGGCAAACATAAAGACCAGCGGGACCAGAGAGACAAGAACAGCTCCCCAGAGCATGCGGGTTCGCAGGCGCGTGCCAAGCACGCGGCTGCGATGGTCGGCGTAGAGCTTAAGGACATTGCGGACCAGCAGCACCAGTACGCCCAGGAACAGCAGAAAGGCGAGGGTGGATAGCGCGATAAAGACCAGCGCCTGCCGGGGTGAATCTGGATTCAGAAACTTGAGATTGAACGCGTTAAGCGCCGCAAGCGAAAGGAACAGAATCAGCAAGGCGATGCCGAGCCCGATGACGAGCGCGCGGCGTCGGCTTGCCGAAGTTTCCATGCGGGTCAGTGTACCCGTTTTCGCGGCCTACCCCTGTAGGTTCCAGGCGCCCAGAAGCTCGGTGACGGGCGTGTAATGGAGATCCTGGTACTCCGCGACTGCCTTGTAGGTGAGCTTGCCATCCCACGTGTTGACACCCTCGGCGAAGCCGGCATCGGCCTGCAGCGCGGCTTTCGCGCCAAGCTTTGCCAGCTTCAGCACGTAGGGAAAGGTGGCATTGGTCAGCGCCAGCGTGCTGGTGTTGGGCACGGCGGCAGGCATGTTGGTCACGCAGTAGTGAACCACGCCATCCACCTCATAGCTTGGATCAGAGTGCGTGGTTGGGTGCGCGGTCTCGATGCAGCCACCCTGGTCGATGGCGACGTCGACGATCACCGCGCCTTTCTTCATCCTGCCCACCATGGTCTTGGTAACGATCTTGGGGGCGGCAGCGCCGGGGATCAGGACTCCACCGATGACGAGATCGGCTTCGGCGGTGGCGCGCTCCACGTTGTAGCTGTTGGACGCGAGCGTGTAGAGGCGGCCGGAGAAGATGTCGTCCAGCTCGCGCAGGCGGTTCAGGTTTAGGTCCACCAGCGTGACCTTGGCGCCAAGTCCTAGCGCCATCTTGGCCGCGTTCGTGCCCACAATGCCCCCGCCGATGATGCAGACGTTGCCGGGAGGCACACCGGGGACACCGCCAAGCAGCACCCCACGGCCACCATGCTCCTTCTCCAGATACGCGGCGCCTACCTGAACCGACAGACGCCCTGCGACCTCCGACATTGGGGTCAGCAGCGGCAGGGTGCCTGCGCGGTCCTTCACCGTCTCGTAGGCGATGCCGAGAACTTTCTTCTCCAGCAGGGCTTTGGTCAGTTCCTTCAGCGGAGCGAGGTGGAGATAGGTAAAAAGAACCAGGCCCTCGCGGAAGTAGCGATACTCCTTCTCCACCGGCTCTTTCACCTTGACGACCATTTCAGCCAGCCCCCAGACATCGGGCGCGCCGCCGACGATCTCGGCGCCGACGGCCTGGTAGTCGTCGTCTGGAAAGGATGACAGCGAACCGGCGTTGTGTTCGATCAGCACCTTGTGGCCGGCTTCGGTCAGGGCTTTCACGCCTGCCGGGGTTATGCCTACGCGGCTCTCGTGGTCTTTCACTTCCTTGGGTACGCCGATGATCATGCTTGCTCCTTTTCCCTTGGCTTCGATGCGTATGCGCAGCGGCTGGTTATGTTCGACTTGACCAATAAAAGGGTTCGCGGCTGCCGTGAGCAATCGCGAGAATCTTGATTCGTCCCGGGAGAACCTCGAAGAATATTTCGTAGGGAAAGACGTCCACGAGTGCGCGGCGGAAACGGTCTGCCGATACAGCGGGAAACTGTTGGGGATTCAGAGACAGCCGGTCAATCGTGGCGATGATATGGGCATCGAAGCGCGACTGCAATTCGTCGCTGACGTTCTTGTACCAGATGGAGGCTGCGCGCAGTTCGGCGCGTGCCTCGCGGTGCATGACCACTTTCATGCGGCGACTGGTTTCTCCATTTCAGAGCGAACTTCCTCCCAGTCGACGCAGGAAGACGGATCGGCGTCCATCTCAGCGGACCGACGCTCCAACTCAGCCACAAACCCTGAACTCAGATCGCTTTTCTGGATTGCTTCGCGCAGACTGCTTGACAACGTGTCAGCGAGCTCCAGGCGCTCCTTCAGCGGGAGTGCGAGAGCGGCCTCCCTTAACAGCTCATACGATGGAGACATAGGTACCTCCAGCGCCAGTGTACGACAGGGCCACGCGATCAGGCCGTACAATGGTGGGTGAGGCTTCCGGCCACCCCTTTCGCAGGAATCGCACGCTTTCATGTCTTCAAAGAACTTTCAAAGCCGCACATCGCGCGTCAGCAATATGCGCTCCATTTTCTCGCTCTTCTCGAGCGACCTCGCCATCGATCTCGGGACGGCGAACACGCTGGTCTATGCGGCAGGCAAGGGAATCATCGTCAATGAGCCCTCTATCATCGCGGTGAACCGCGTCACCAATGAAGTAGAGGCCGTCGGCAAGGAAGCCAAGGAAATGCTCGGCCGCACGCCCGGCAACATCATGGCCATCAAGCCGATGAAGGACGGTGTCATCGCTGACTTCAAGCACACCGAAAAGATGCTGAACTACTTCATTCAGAAGGCCCACAACCGCAAGATGATGGTGCACCCCCGCATCGTCATCGGCGTGCCCAGTGAGATCACGCAGGTCGAAAAACGCGCGGTCATGGATTCGGCCTACCGCGCCAAGGCTTCGGAAGTGCATCTGGTGGAACAGGCGATGGTTGCTGCCATTGGCGCCGGTTTGCCGATCACCGAACCCGGCGGCAACATGGTCGTCGATATCGGCGGCGGCACCACAGATATCGCCGTCATCTCGTTGGCTGGCATCGTCTACTCGCGCTCTGTGCGCATGGCCGGCAACCAGATGGACGATGCCGTGCAGACCTACCTCAAGCGCAAGTACAACCTGCTGGTGGGCGAGCGCACTGCGGAGCAGATCAAGATCGAGATCGGCTCGGCCTATCCGCTGGACAAGCCCATCACCATGGAGATCAAGGGCCGCAACCTCATCGAAGGCGTGCCCAAGACGATCACCATCGAGGACTCCGAAATTCGTGAAGCATTGGGCGAGTGCATCTCGACCATCATGAACGCGATTCGCGTGGCCCTCGAGCGTACTCCGCCGGAGCTTTCCGCCGACATCTACGACCGTGGCATCGTGCTGACCGGCGGCGGCGCACTGATCAAGAACCTCGACAAGCGCATCCGCGAAGAAACGGGCCTGCCTGTTTCGGTAGCCGATGACCCTCTCGCCAGCGTGGTGCTCGGCACAGGCAAGATGCTGAGCGACTTCCGGCTGCTGCGAAAGATCTCGATCGACTAGGGAGCGTTTACCGCCCCATCCAGCCGCCATCCACGGTGATCACCGTTCCGGTCACATAGTTGCTGGCCGCTGAAGCCAGATACAGCGCGGCTCCGGCGAGGTCCTGTGGCTGCCCCCACTTTCCTGCGGGGATGCGCTCCAGAATCTGCCGGTTGCGAGTCTCGTCGGCCTGCAGGGCTTCTGTGTTCGTCGTAGCGAAGTACCCCGGGGCGATCGCGTTGACCTGAATCCCCCTTGGAGCCCACTCATTTGCCAGCGCCTTTGTCAGCTGCGCAACGCCGCCCTTGCTGGCCGCATACGCCGGGACGCGGATGCCTCCCTGGAAGCTGAGCAGCGAGGCGATGTTCACAATCTTGCCGCCTTCTCCTCGCCCGATCATGTCTCGCCCGGCGAGCTGGCAAAGCTCGAACACGCTGGTCAGGTTCACCTGCAACACCGTCTGCCAGTCGGCCAGCGGGAACTCCTCGGCGGCATGGCGAATGATGGTGCCCGCGTTATTGATCAGGATGTCGACCCGGCCAAAACGCTCCTTTACCCGGCCAAACAGCGACTCCGCCCCGGCCGTGTGCCCGAGATCCGCCTGGAACGCGACCGACGTGCCACCGAACGACGTGATCTGATCGGCGGTTTCTTCCGCGGCTCGCCGATTGCCGTGCACGGCCACTTGCGCGCCAGCCTGCGCCAGTGCAACAGCGATCGCCGCTCCCAGGCCAGTGGCAGCGCCGGTGACGAGAGCCACTTTGTTGTCGAGACGGAAGAGATCGAGGATATTCGTAGAGTTCGTTGCATCGGCCATGGTCAACTGCCAGCCTAACGGCTGGGCTCACTCACGGCAACCTTCAGCGCCCCGCGACACCTACGGCGTGTTGCCCGTCGTGGAGATCAGCACAAACGTCACGCTCGTCTCCGTCGTCCGCTTGTGAGGAGTGCCGCGCGGGATCAGCAGCCAGTCCCCCTTGTGCAGTGCCATCTTCGTCGCTCCTTCTGAGGCCGGCGCCAGCCACTCCCCTGGCTTGGTGTTATGCCCGCCCTGCGGAGTACCTCCCAGCTCGTACACCGTGCTTCCCTCCAGAATCTGCAGCAGGTGGTCGCGGCCCTCATGCCACTCGAACTCCTTGGCGGCCTTCTTCTCTTCCACGGTCAGCACGGCGGTCAGCGGCAGCTTTGGCGCGTCGAAGATGTTGAAGTTGCCCGGCTTGGCGTGCAGCCCCTTCAGTGCGGCGTCGACGTCGCTGGAGGCAATCAGCCTGAACTTCTCCGGCGTCCCGGCCTGCGCGTCGGCGGTCGCATCGGTGAGAGGAAGGGCAACGGCAGCGGCAGCAAGTGGTGCGCTGCTTAGAAATTGGCGGCGTGTAGACGCTTTGAGCATGCCGGAAGTACACCACACCCGGCCCGCATTTTCCACGCTAGCTATACTGGGAGCCGAAACGAGGGTTTTGACGATGAAGTTGCTACAGATGGCCGACGCGGTGCGCTACCCGCGGATGACGACCGCTGAAGTTCGCGAGACGTTTCTCCTGGAAGGTCTGTTTACCCCCGGCGCGCTTCTTCTGGCCTACGTGGACGCCGACCGGGCCGTGATCGGCGGGGCCGTACCGACCATCGCACCACTGGCACTCGAAACCGAGCCCGAGCTTCGCGCGGAGTTCTTCTGCGAGCGCCGCGAGCTCGGCGTGATGAACGTCGGCGGCGAGGGAACCGTTACCGTCGACGGCAAGGAGTTCAAGCTCGAGAAGCTCGATGTGCTCTACATCTCGCGCGGCTCAAAAGCCGTGCAGTTCGAGAGCACAAACTCCGAAGAGCCCGCCGCCTTCTACCTGCTCAGCTATCCCGCGCACGCCGACTACCCCACCTCCCTGGTGAAGTTCAAAGACCTCGAAGGCCTGAAACTCGGCGCGGTCGAAACCTGCAACAAGCGCACCATCTACAAGGCGATACACCTTCAGGGCGTGCGCAGCTGCCAGCTCGTCATGGGCTTCACGCTGCTGGAAGATGGCTCCATCTGGAACACGATGCCGCCGCACACCCACATGCGCCGCAGCGAGGTCTACATGTACTTCGACGTCGACCCCGCGCACCGCGTCGTCCACCTCATGGGCCCGCCCGAGGAAACGCGCCACATCCTCATGGCTGATCGCGAAGTTGTGGTCTCGCCCGGCTGGAGCATCCACGCCGGCGTCGGCACCAGGCGCTACGGCTTCTGCTGGGGCATGGGCGGCGAAAACCAGGACTACACCGACATGGACGGCCTCGCGGTGACGGACCTCAAGTGAGCGAGTCAGCAGGCCTGCACCTCCGCCCCGCCGACGCCTGCGCCTGGGACCTCGTCTCCCTAGGCGAGGTCATGCTGCGCTTCGACCCCGGCGAAGGCCGCATCGTCGGCACGCGCAGCTTCCGCGTCTGGGAAGGCGGCGGCGAATACAACGTCGCCCGCGGCCTGCGCCGCTGCTTCGGCCTGCGCAGCTCGGTCGTCACCGCGCTCGTCGATAATCCTGTCGGCCGCCTCGTCGAAGACCTCATGCTCCAGGGCGGCGTCGGCCAGAACCACGTCGTCTGGCGGCCCTTCGACGGCATCGGCCGCGAGTCCCGCAACGGCGTCTACTTCCTCGAGCGAGGCTTCGGCGTACGCGGCGGCCTCGGCATGATGGACCGCGGCAACACCGCCATCTCGCAGCTAAAGCCGGGCGACATCGACTGGGATTCACTCTTCAGCCGCGAAGGAGCCCGCTGGTTCCACACCGGCGGCGTCATGGCCGCGCTCAGCGAATCCACCACGGCCGTCGTCCGCGAGGCCATGGAAGCCGCGCAGCGCCACGGCACCGTTGTCAGCTTCGACTGCAACTACCGCCCCTCGCTCTGGAAGAGCCGCGGCGGCCGCCAGGGCAGCGTCGACGTCAACCGCAGCCTCATGCCCTTCGTCGATGTCCTCTTCGGCCACGAGGGCGACATCGCCGCCACGCTCGGTCCCGCTGCCCACGGCCCCGTCTGGCACACGCTCGCGAGCTTCGCCCCCATGGCCGAGCGCGTCACGCAGGAGTTTCCCAACCTCAAGGTCATCGCTAGCACGGTCCGCCGCCCGCACACCGCCAACCGCAACGGCTGGGGAGCCTTCGCCTTCGCCCAGGGCGAAGCCTACGAAGGCCTCAGCTTCGACGACCTCGAAATCTTCGACCGCGTAGGCGGCGGCGACTCCTTCGCCTCTGGCCTCATCTACGGCCTGCTCGCAGGCAAGGGAATCGGCTGGTCCCTCAACTGCGGCGTCGCCCACGGCGCGCTCGCCGTGACCACCGGCGGTGACTCCAGCATGGCAACGCTCGCCGAAGTCGAGCGCCTGATGAGCGGCGGCGGGGCTGGTACTGTGCGGTAGATCCGCAAATTTCCCGAATCCGCATCACCGACAGTGGGTGACCTAGCCAGCACGAGTCATTGCCCGAACACCTGCAACACAGACTCTGCAGACGCAAAGATATTCGCGAAATCTGCGTCAGTACTGGCGCGAAGTAGTGCAAGTCTTATGACGCGCTCGAAGCGGTTGTACTGTTCGATCAAAGCATCGCTAAATTCCTCGAAGCTTGCTGCCGATCCATGAACAAAAGCAGAGCGATCCGCATACATGGTCTCCGCTTCGGCACTAGTCAGTTCGTATCCAAGCAACTTAGCCAATCTTGGTGCTCTTGTTGCGAACTGTTTGGTGGATTTAAAGTCGGACACTTTCATCAAACTTTTGAACGCCGTAACTAAAGAGGCAAATCGCTGATCTAAATAAAAGGAATGGAATGCGTTATCAATGTGTTTGCGAGCGCGGCGAACGCGAGCAGGCGCATCAACTTCATAGTTGGTTCCAAAATCCCGAAGCTGGATACACTCTGGCACAGTGAGCCAGTCACGCCAGTCGTCCTTTGCGACAACCCATGCATGGGCACCTAGGCCTTGAGTTGGACCGGCGACAATCGTCTTCAACTCGCGATCTTCGAAGAATAGCCGAGCAGAGTAGCAGTTTGCGATTGTTGTTGGATGTATAAGCCGAGATAGGAAGAGCGTAATTCCAATGGTCAGGTCGTTGTCCCATTCGTAGTAGTCTGCCGTGTCGGGACGTACTCGTCGGCAGAATGCGTAACGCATGCCGTATGCGAACGGGTCTGAAATTAAATCCAGCTGGTTCACAAGCGTCTAGTACATATTTCGAATTCAAATCGTATGGTAGACGGCCTATCCAAAACTCTTCGTTCAGTCTAAAGTCCTCAGGCGGACGGTTTTGTTGAAAGGTTTGAACATCGGCGTGGAAATGGCCTGTTGCTTGGATGATGACATCGAAAATTTCTTCGCTCATGATTGCCCCTCGTTTATTGGTCAAGTGGGCGGAAATAGGGGTTCTTGTGTAGGTGTGCCGCTTCAATCTTTTTAGTGAGAAAGTCTTTCAGATCACCCTCCTGATCGAGCAGGCGCACGAACTCTTCAAGATGAGCCAATGCGATCAGCTTGTGTTGAAGGAACTCGCGGGCTACAGTGACCGCTGGCTCTGTGTAGTCGCTTGCAGAGATAAACAACCCACGAGCTTCCGCGCGTCCTATCAGGCGCACAAGGTGTTCGGAAATCTCTGGCTTGCCTACAGGCTTGCTGTACCACTTCATTTCGACCAAGATCAGTGAACCGTCGAGCCGAATCACACCGTCTATTTGCTCCACAATTCCTTCGCCCTGTGTGCCCGAGACGTGGAACGATCCGACCACGGCGATTCCGTAAGCTGAAAAGATTGAGTTTAGTGCTTCCTCCAGCTTTTTACCGCGTATCTGGGGAGATAAGGACGGCGCAAACAGTCCATAAAATGTGGATCGGGCTTCTCGAATCCGTTCAAGTCGCTGTTGCTGCGCCTTCGTTGCAGCTTCTGCTTCCGCGACGCGCTCACGTCGTTCCCGCTCCCGCTCCTGATTCATACGGGTAAAGGCGTCTTTCTGACCGACGATCTCTCGAATACTTGCGATGAACCCCTTGGCTTTCATCTGATCCGCGGGCCAGCAAGCATCGAAATTGGAAAACTCAACGACGCGACGGAGCAGTTCGCGCCGCTCGCGGAGACCGCCTTCTCCGCGCTGGTTGAGGTCCTGCAGCATCTCCCGCGCAATTTTGTATTTGCTGACGCTGTTCCGATCACGAGCTAGCATCTCTGCCACTTCCTGCAGTCTGCGGCTTGTGATGCCAGCACCTCGGAAGAACTCAATAACATCACCCTTGCTTTTGTTGAGGACAGGGATAGCGTCTACAAGCAAGTTAAACAGTTCTGGCGGGTAGTGGTAAGTGATATCCATCGGGAATGTTGTGGTTGGCAAGACTGACTTACCCAGTGTATCGAGTTCTTTAGGCTGCTCGACGCAATCCTTGCTCCGGGAACCGCTACACTTCTCTCAGGTGAACTATGCAGCTAGCAAAGCATGAAGTGTTGGCGAAGATGCGCGAGATCGGTCTCGTGCCTGTGCTGCGCGCGGACTCCGAAGAGCAGGCGCTGGGGCTGGCGAACGCCATCGCCGATGGCGGCGTGACCGTGCTCGAAGTGACGATGACCGTGCCGGGAGCGATCAACGTGATCCGCCGCCTCGTCAAGGAGCGTCCGGACATCCTGATCGGCGCGGGCACGGTGCTCGACCCCGAAACCGCGCGCGCGTGCATCCTGGAAGGCGCCCAATTCGTCGTGTCCCCGGCGCTGAACGTGAAAACGGTCGAACTCTGCCGCCGCTACTCAGTCGCCGTGCTGCCAGGCGCGCTCACGCCTACCGAGGTCGTCACCGCCTGGCAGGCCGGCGCCGACGTCATCAAGATCTTCCCCGCCAGCGCCATGGGCGGAGCGAAGTACCTCAAGAGTCTCAAGGCCCCGCTCCCGCAGGTAGACATGATCCCCACCGGCGGCGTCTCGCTGGCCACCGCCCATGAGTTTCTCGAAGCCGAAGCCTTCGCCCTCGGCGTAGGCGCGGACCTCGTCGACACCAAAGCCTACGCCGCCGGCACCCCTGAAAAAGTCACCGAAACCGCCCGCAAGTACATGGAAATCGTCCGCGGCCACCAGGCCAAGCGCACCGTCGCGCCGTAGCTTCTAGAGGCCATGCGGCGCCCGCGCTGTAAACAACAACGGCTCCCGAATTGGAAAGCTCGCCGCTAACGGCGCAGGCAACGCACCGAAATCTGGAGGTGCCGTCGCCTGCCACGTCGCCACATACTCCGGCCGGTTATAGGCTCGCCCCGCAAACAACAGCGCCGGCCGCCGACCCGGCAAATCACGAAAAAACTGCGGATCGGCCAGGTACTTCCAATTGTGCCGCTCCTGCATCGAGGGATACAGGTAAGCCGCCACCGAGCGCAGGCTGGTCCCATCGTCCAGCGAAAATCCCCACTCATCGTCGAACGGCGTGGAGAGCAGTTGCGCACACCCGGCTAGCAGATCGAAGTTCAGCAGTGTGCTCCGAAATGGCGTCTCGCTCGCGACCTCGTGCGGAAACACACCACTCAGGTCAATCTGATTGCGCAGCGTCGGCTTGCGAAACCGGTGCCGGCAATCCTCCAGCACCTTGTCATTCCGCTGAGCCCGCGAAACCGCCGAAGCCAGCAGCAGCCACGCCGAAGCATTGTGGTCCTTTGTATCGCGCGCAAGCACCGGGTTGCGTGCCGTCGTCAGCCAATCAAGGAATTCCGCAAACCACGCATGAGCCGCATCCATTTCTTTGCTGATCGCCTCGGTGTCGCCAAGAAACGCCAGCGCGCGCGCCACTTCAGCCAGCGGTGCGACATCGGCGATGGTCAGCACCCCGGGCGCGGGTGCCGGAGCGGACGGCGTGGGATCGGCAATTTCGAATTGCGGCTTCAGCCGCGCAGACCCCGCCGTGAACAGTGCGCCAAGGTGTTTTCCCGCGCGACCGGCGTAGGCATCATCGTGCCCGACAAGAAACGCTGCGGTAAGCGTCGCCACGATGCCACACGCTTTTTGAAGCGCAAACTGCGTCGTTACGGGTGCGGCAGGCAGCGGTGCCTCAAGCACCCGTTTCGCCTCGCTGAGGATGCGCGGCCCATCCAGCTTGGCGACATCGGTATGAGCAAGGTCAGGACCCTTGCCCTGTGCATGGGCAGCAGCCGCGCTGCCGGCAAGAAGCGCGGCAAAGCGGCGTCGCGTGATGTGCCGCCGTGGGATGTGGCATAGCCCCATGGGGACTGAGGGTAGCATGACGTCACGAGGCTCCCGCGAAAACCTGTCAAGCCTCAGGCTTGCTAAGTTGCACAATGCAAAAGGAATAGAGTTGCACGATCATTTTGGCGTTTAGCTAGACTGGTAGTTGGCAGACAACAACTCGGCGTGCGGACCGGTCCGGTGCGAGCCATGCCGTAGGTCTCGTGGAATGAAGACTTTGCGTGCAAGTTTCCTGTTTGCAATACTTTGCAGGAAATCGGCTGCGTAACTTGTTCATCCTAAAGACTTAACAAAAATTGCCGGGGGGTAAGGGCTGCCTAGCGCAGGTGCGGCACACCTTTGCTGAACGTCCCCGGAGGCGAAAGCGAGTGCCGGCAGGGAGGCTCGCTGAGATCCCGCTTCGTAGGCGTCTCACTGCCAGCGAAGGCCTTCTCTCCCTGAGAGATCAGGTAGTCCGCCGTGCGAGCGGCAAGCGCCTGAATGGTGAGCCCAGGGTTGGCAGAGCCCTGCGTCGGCATCACCGATCCATCCATCACGTACAGGTTCGGCACATCCCAGGTGCGCCCAAACTTGTCCACCACGCCATCGGCAGGCTTGGCTGACATCCGACAAGCCCCGACCAGGTGAGCGAAGCGAGCCTCCTGCACCACCTCGGTAGCCCCGGCCGCGCGCATAATGTCCATCGTTTTGTTCTTCCCGAACTCGATTAGCTTCTCGTCGTTGTCGTGAAGGTTGTAGGTCACCTGCGCGACAGGCAGCCCGAAGCGGTCCCGCGCATCCTTGCGCCCACCCTTGCCGTCGGCCAGCTCGATACGGTTATCCTCCCACGGCAGGATCTCCCCCAGCAGCCCCAGCGCCGACCAGTGGTTGTAGTCCATCATCGCTCGCCGCAACCCCCACCCCCACAGCCCCTTGGCTGCCATCATCTGCTTCGCAAAAGCAATTGGAAGAGGCCCGACGGTTTGCACCGCGAACCCACGAGCAAACCCACGCTTCGGATCGGTCTCGTAGAACTCCTCCGTGAGAGCATGCGCTGGCGGAGCCTTGTACATCCTCACCAACTCGTCGAACCGCCCAAGGATGACGTTGCCGGCCTGAGCCATCAGGTACTTGCCCAATGTTCCCGACGAGTTCGCCAGCCCATCCGCATGGCCGTTGGTAGCCGAGTTCAGCAGCAGGCGCGGCGTCTCCAGAGCATAGCCACATACGATGACGGCCCGCGCCAGCTGGAAGTGCTCATTGCCCTGCGCGTCGAAGTACACGATCCCATCAGTCTTCCCGTCCTTCCCCATTGACAGACGCGAGACCATGCATTCGTCACGTATCTCCGCACCATGCTCAAGTGCATCCGGCACATGAGTGACCAGCGTGGAGGCCTTCGCTCCCACCTTGCACCCCTGGATACAGAATCCCCGGTAGATGCAGTGCGGCCGGTCTCCATGCGATGCCGAGAGGATGGCAACGGGCCCTCCCGCCGATACCGGTATCCCTAGAGCCGTACATCCCTTGATGAGCGTATTCCCCACGCCCCCCATCGGATGCGGCCCGTAAGGATGTCCGTGCGGCTTTCCCCACGGGTAGTAGGCCGGGCCGGCCACGGGCATTTCCATTTCGAGGAGCTCGTAGTAAGGCTCGATCTGCTCGTAGCTCAGCGGCCAATCTGCGCCGACACCGTCCTGTGTGTGGACCTCGAAGTCCGATGGATGGAAGCGTGGCACGAACGATGCCCAGTGGACGGAGCCGCCGCCTACACCCTTACCGGAGTTGTTGGAGCCCAGGGCGAGCGGGTGCTTGCCGCCGGTGATGCGGAGATCATTCCAGTAGAGATTGTGCGAGCCGGACTCGTCAGAAACCCACTGCTTCTCGGTATCCCAGAAAGGACCGGCCTCAAAGCCAACAACCTTGTAGCCGGCGCGTGCGAGACGTTGAAGGAGCACGCCTCCTGCGGAACCGACGCCGACGATGGCGAAGTCTATGAGATCAGTGTCCTTGAAGCGTTTGCGAGGGATCTTGATGGTCTGTAACGGGCCGACGCGTTTGATGTCGGGCTCGTCGTGCGGGGTTTCGAACTGCCCGCCGAGGGGCGAGTGAGAGTCGAAGAGGCTCAATGGGTACCTGCCTGTCCTTGGTGGGACTGATGTTCTTTGCCGCTGCCGTGGCTCTCTTCCTTGTCGCTAAGTGTGTCGGCGGGAGCAGACCACTCGTACCGCCGCTCGTCAACTTCCCATGGCTCGGCCTCGCCTTCCTCCAGGCGCATGTAGCCGCGAGGGTAGGCCGGGCCGCCGAAGCCGATCTCATCCCAAGCGAAAGGATGGGCGTAGTAAACCGAGCAACAGTCGCTTACGAGCATCGTCCAGAAACGCTCTATGTTCATCTGCTTCCAAAGGTGCTTGCCTCCGGTCGGCTGGGCATCGTGGATGGACTGGATGAGCTTTTCCTGGTCAAGGGTGGGAAGGTGATGGAAAGCAATGCCGTAAGCGTCCTGCGCCATTTGCTCGAAGGCCCTTGCCGCTATGCGATAGGCTTCGGCGTCGCCAGGCATATCTTCGTACTGGTAGCCCTCGATACGTCCCGAGTGCAAGCGTTTGTCGATACCGGGGAGGATGTCTATGCGGTGGGATTCGGTGCGGTCTTCCTGCGGGATGACGCGAGCGACGACGGCGCGCAGGGTTTGAATCTCGTCGAAAGTAAAGAACTGGAAAGGTGTCTCTTCTGCGACGCGCTTTCCAATGAGATCGCGAGTGGCGGCGTCCCAATATTTTCTCTGCGCTAGTGTGTTGAAGCCCGCGTAGTAACCGGGTTGATCTTTGGGTGGCAGCGGCTTCTTCGTAGACGCATCGGTGAGCGGCTCGCGCTTGTACTCGTTGGCTGGTACGGGTTTTCTCTTGCTCCAGAGCATGGCTAATCGCGCTCCCTTCGCATGAGATAGGCGAGAAAGCCAAGCATGCCGCAAGCCGCCATCAACATGGGCGCAAAGATGGGTGGTCCGTAGATGGTGTTATAGAGCGGCTTCTTCCACCCGCCGGAGCGGCGGCCTATACCTCGCACATGGTAGTAGGTGCCAACGACTCCGTTGAGCATGAGGATGGCAGAGACGACAGGCAGCAGCGTGTTGGCGACCCGCTTGCTCTTGATGGCTCCCAGCGCGGTGAAGACCATGATGGGTGTGAGCATCACGGGAGACCACTGGATGCGGTACTTGAAGTTGTCCTTGTAATGCGAGTACCAGGCCTCGGCTCCGGAGCAGACGGTGCCGATGGCACAGACGACACACAGATGTTTCTGAAAGCGGCCCATTCTGATGTCGTCGCCGAAGTTGAGTTTCTGCTTCGCTTCCACACCGGCTTCAACGGCCTCTGCGCGCGGGCCGTGATCTTCTTCACGCTGCAGGTAGCTGGCGATGATGCCGAGATAGGCGCTGGTGCCAAAAAGCAGTGGTGCGAAAAGCGGCGGACCCATCACGAGGTTGGTGACAGGCATGCGCCAGCCGCCGGGCTTGCGGGCGATGCCTCGGATATGAAAGCCGAAGCCGACTACGCCGTCGAGCAGTGTTAAAAAGCTGGTGTAGCGCAGGAATGTTGTGGCGAGGCCGCGGCTGAAAAAAGCTGTGAGACCGGCTGCGGAGAGCACGCCGGAGAGAATGACCGGCGTGTACATGACCGGGTTGGAGTAGCTGCCGCGATAGTGTTCGTAAGCGATTTCGAGGCCGCTAACCACGCTGGTACCAGCGACCATCAAAGCCATGGAACGCTGAAATGTACCGTGCTGGATGTGATCCACGGCGATCTTGGCAGGTTTCCGGAATGGCGGTGGGAGGATTTCTACGGTTGCGACCGGAGAGGTGTCGGGAAGGTTCATACGGCGTAGCTCTCCGCGTCGTTTTGCTTGAATGTGATGCCGAGACCGGGACGGGTGAAGTCGGGGTGCATACAGCCGTCCTTTGACGCGGCGCGAAAGCCGTCGAAGAGCATGGACTCGATGCGGACGTGGTCGTGGAAGTACTCGACGTGGCGAAGCGGACGGGCGGCACAGGCGAGGTGCATGTGGATGGTTGGGCCGCAGTGGGCGGAAAGCGGAATGGGGTGTGCGTCAGCCAGAGCAACTGCGTCCATAAAGCCGGTGACGCCGCCACAGCGGGTGGCGTCGGCCTGGATGACATCGACGGCTTCGGCTTCGATCATGGTGCGCAGATACTGCGGGTTCCAGCCGTACTCGCCTGCGGCGATGTCCATGCCGGGCGGGCCTTGCGTGCGGATCAGGTTCAAGCCGGCGAGGTCATCGGAGGTGACCGGCTCTTCGAACCAGACGACGTTCTGCTCTGCACGAAACTTATGGGCAAACATGAGAGCCTGCTTGCGGGAGTAGGCTCCGTTGGCGTCGATGAAGAGCTCTGTCTGGTCGCCGATGGCCTTGCGAGCGACCGCCACGCGATGCGAGTCCTGATCGGGGACGCTTCCGATCTTCATCTTGACTGCGCGGATGCCCTGGTCGACCCAGCCTTCGAACTGCTTACTCAGCTGCTTGTCCGTGTAGGTGGTGAAGCCGCCAGAACCGTAGACCGGGGCGCGGTCGCGCATGCGACCCAGAAGGTTTGCCAGCGGCTGGTGAAGGAGTTTTGCTTTGAGGTCCCACAGAGCCATGTCGACGGCGGAAAGAGCGGCTGCGGCTATGCCTTCGCGGCCGTAGTTGCGCTGGGAGATGCGCATGTCTGCGTAGAGCTTGTTGGTGGCGAAGGGATCGGCGTTGAGGCAGTGCTTGTCAATGAGTTCCTGCGCGATGGTGGCGGCTGTCTTGTGGGCGTAGGTATAGCCGATGCCTTCGGCCTTGTCTGCGGTGAGGTGGACGACTACGAGGGTTGTCGAGTCCCACGAGATGGTGCCATCCGCCTCGGGAGCGTCGGTGGGGATGGTGTAGGCGCGGGCTTGGCCGGTCACGATTGGCATTGGTGGCTGTGCGGGCGAAAACCTTTGACGCAAAGGCGGAATGGTGATCCAAGTTGCGCCACGGGTGCAGTAGTGGCTGACACCCGTGACTTACGTTAGCTAGATGATTTGGCGGACCATGTCGCCAGCGGCTGTGACAGCAATCCGCGTACGGTTAGGCTCGCCCTTGATGAGCGATTCGGAGAACTTCAAGGCTTGCTTCGCAGTGATCTTGGCGGGCAGCATGGCGGTGAAGGGATCGACGACGGCTTCGATAATGACCGGGCCATTGGTGATCGCCATGGCTTCGGCGAACTGCGCGTTGGCTTGCTTGGGATCTTCGACTTTGATGCCTTCGGCTCCCATAGACTTGGCGAAGGCTACGAAGTCAACGGGGAAGAGATCGCACTGGTATTCGGGATTGCCCTCGAAGACCATCTGCTCCCACTTGATCTGGCCAAGCGTATTGTTCTTGATGATGACGAACTTGATGGGCAGCTTGTAGGCCACGGCGGTGATGAACTCGCCCATCAGCATGCTGAAACCGCCGTCACCCACTACCGCGATCACCTGACGATTTGGAAATGCGACCTGTGCGGCAATGGCATAGGGCATGCCTCCGGCCATCGTGGCGAGGTTGCCCGAGCAGGAATGCATCTGCCCCTTTTTGGCTTGCATGTAGCGCGCCCAGACGGTGGTGTTGGTACCAGAGTCGGAGACGATGATGGCATCTTCCTTGGTGAACTTCGAGAGCTCCCAGCCGACGACCTGCGGCTTCATGGGCATGGTGTCTACCGTGCCTTCGGTCTCAAGGCGTTCACGCCATTTCTTCATAGCCTTCTGGGCGTTTTCAAGGAAGCGGCGGTGGCCGTTGCGCTTCAGCAGCGGGAGGAGGGCCTTGATGGACTTCTTTGAGTCTCCGACGAGGCCAACTTCGACCGGAGCTCGGAGGCCGATGCGCTGGGCGTTGGAGTCGATCTGGACGACACGGGCGTCACCGGGTTTCGGCATGTACTCCATGTAGGGATAGGAGGTGCCGATCATGATGAGGGTGTCGCACTCGGAGAGCGCGTCTTCCGAGGGTTCTGTGCCGAGGAGGCCGATGCCACCGGTGGTGTAGGGTGAGTCGTCCGGGACGCAGCCTTTGCCGAGCAGCGGCTTTATGATTGGCGCGCCGAGGAGTTCGGCAAGCTGAATGAGTTCGTCGCCGGCATCGAGGGCACCCTGACCGGCCATGATGGCAATTCGCTTGCCGTCGTTGATGAGCTTGGCGGCGGCTTGGAGATCGCTTTCGCTGGGGAGATTGCCGGTGTAGGCGGGTGTCTTCGAGGAGTGGCCTTTGATGTTGCGCTCGGAGCGGTCCTTGCCGCTAAGTTCTTCCATCTGCACGTCGATGGGAATAGTGAGGTGGGCGACCTGACGCTTTTCGAGCGCCGTACGTATGGCCAGGTCGGCAATCGGACCCATGTGCGGAGCGCTCATCACGCGCTGGTTGTAACAGGCGACGTCGACGAAGAGCTTGTCGAGCTCGACATCCTGCTGACCGAAGGTTCCGGTGAGGTCTCGGAACTGCATTCCGGTGATAGCGAGGACGGGAGCCTGATCCATCTTGGCGTCGTATAGCCCGTTGAGCAGGTGAATACCCCCGGGGCCGGAAGTTGCCATGCAAACGCCGAGCTTGCCGGTGAACTTGGCGTAGGCGCAGGCCATGAATGCGGCGGATTCCTCGTGGCGGACGTGGATGAAGCGGATCTCGTCTTGGGCCTTACGAAGCGATTCCATAAAGCCGTTTATGCCGTCGCCGGGCAGGCCAAAGATTGTGTCAACTCCCCACGCGAGCAGGCGTTCTACGAGGACATCCGAGGCAGTCATGAAAACTCCTTGGTGCATTTGGTGGGGAGGGAGCGCTCGTCGTTCGGAAGCGCAGGAGACACACAAAGGCTAGGACGCGAATCGGAGCGGGCGGGGTTTCTTGCAGCGCGACGCAGATTTTGGCTGTCAGCTTTCCTCAAGACTCTTGCGGCCGAAGTGAACTACAGCAGCCGTGGCGATGGCGGTACCGGTACACCAAGAGCAGAGCTTGCCGAAAGAAACGACCTGACGGATGGAGTTGCCGGTGGCGGCAGCGGCGTCTGCGGAGAGTTTAACTTTGAGCAACGGGCGCGCGATACGAAAGCGGCGGGCAGCCAGCAAGAGGGTGAAAGTGGCAGAGTAGCTGACCAAACCGAGGAGGCTGTCCGGGATGCCGAGCGGATGAGCGGCTTTTGATTCCGTAATTTCGTCGGAGGCGAAGTGTTGGCTGGGCGGGTCGGGCAGGTGATGGAGAAAGCCAAGCTGGTGTGCGGCGACGGGAAGCAGGGTGAGGATGGCTACACCGGTCGCAGCGAGCGCGACGTTGCCGGCATGCTGCTGATTAGAAGTTTGGACTACAGCCATGTGCGTCTCTTTTTGACATTGCTCAAACTGCCAGTGGCAAGAAGCGCTGCACCCACACCGAGCAGGGCGGCGGCTCCGGCGATGAACCATGGTCGATGGATGGTGGCGATGATCTCGAGCGAGGTGTTTGTGGAGCGGTCTTCGAACTTGCCTCGCGCAGAGTGCGGGCCGGGGACGTAATTGTAAAGATTATTGGGGGCGTCAGGATTGCTACGCTCGGATTCGATCTGCTGGGAGTCGTAGCCGGTTTTGCCGAGGTAGCGGTCGAGAAGACCGGGGATGAACTTCTGGCCGACGATGGCGGCGATCGTGGGGGTCCCGACCCAGTATTCACGACGAGGATTGCCGGCGAGCCCTGCAGCGAGTACGACACGGGCGGTCAGTTCGGGGTCGTAGATGGGAGGAACCGGCTGCGTGTTGTGAGGCAGGCGGTTTTTAACCCAGTTGAACTGCCAGGTATTCATGGCGGGCATGTGAACGGCCGTGACATTCACGTTGCTGTCGTCATGATGCAGTTCGCAGCGGAGTGAATCCGTGAAGCCGTTGATGGCGTGCTTGCAGGCGCAGTAGGCGGATTGCAGTGGAATGGAACGGTAAGCGAGCGCGGAGCCGACCTGAACGATGGTGCCGTGGTCACGCGGCAACATGCGTTTGAGAGCGGCCAGCGTTCCGTGCACAAAGCCAAGATAGAGAACGTCTGTTACACGCTTGTAGTCGGCGGGTTCCATCTCCTTAACCGGTGAGAAGACGCTGACCATGGCGTTGTTGATCCATATGTCGATAGGGCCAAGGTCTCGTTCGGCCTGTGCGGCGGCGGCTTCTACGGCTTCGGCGTCCGAGACGTCCGTGGGAATGGCGATGGCCGAAGGCGAGCCAAGGAGCACACACTCCGCTACAGCGGCTTCGAGAGCTTCGGGATTGCGGGCCAGCAGGGCGAGCTTTGCACCCTTGCGGGCATAAGCGTGGGCAACGGCTCGGCCGAGACCGGCGGAGGCGCCAGTGATTACGACGATGGGATGCTCTGGCGGTTTGGCCACAGGTCGGGTAGTCCTTTCATTCGAGCGCGTTCATGGCGTTGGAGTCGGTATCCGGTAGCAGGGGATGCCTTGAGCAGATGCGAGCGGGAAATTAGCCGGATGAATGCAGGAACCACCGCGCCAAGCGTTCGCCGATGTGAACGCATCTCACGGGCAGGAGCGATATGCCAAAGGGAGTGGAACGGAAAGGGTTCACGTTGCCCCAAGAGGTGCGACGGGCACCTGGTAAGCCGGGTAAGCATCCGCATTGGAGTACCGGAGCCAAGGATGCGACGGGTACGGCGGTAAACAGCCAGAGTCGGGTATGGTTCTCGATTGCAAACGGGGTGGTGAACGAGGTTTACTTCCCCGATGTGGACACGGCGAATACACGCTCCCTACGGTTTGCCGTCACCGGCCTAGATGGGTTCTTTGCAGACGAAGAGTTCGACACGGAACACAAGGTCGAGCCGGTAGAGGATGGGATCCCGGCGTATCGCGTGGTGAACACGTGCAAGGCCAAGCGGTTTGTGCTGAAGAAGGAAGTCATCACCGACCCGGCACGAGATGCGCTTCTGCTGCGAGTTCGCTTTGAGGCAGCGGAGCCGGGGCTGAGATTGTTCCTGATTCTCGATCCGCAAATTCAGGATGAAGGTGGCGGCAACTCGGCGCACATTGGGCAGTACAAGGGCGTGCCGATGCTGTTTGCCGGCAGAGACGGTTTGTCGCTGGCAGCGGCTGCATCCGTGCCTTTCTTGGACTGCACGTGCGGGTACGTGGGCAAGAGCGATGGGATCGCCGACCTGAAGAAGTATAGGGCATTAAAGAGCTGCTACAACAGCGCTCCTGAAGGCAATGTCGCGTTCTGCGCTGAAATCGATTTCAAAGCGGGTGGCGGGCACTTCATGCTGGTGATGGGCCTGGGCGGCAGCTTCGCGGAGGCGGGTCAGCACGCTCGCGCTTGCCTGCTACAAGATTTTGAGCAGCCGCTGCAGGCCTACTTGCAGGAATGGCGCGAGGAGCAGGCCAGCTACTCAGCCATGGATGACCTTAGCGAGAGTGGGCGCGACCTGTATCGCCTAAGCGCAGCGGTGCTGGAGGCGCACCAGAGTAAACGCTATCCGGGCGGCTTCGTGGCCAGCCTATCGATTCCGTGGGGCTTTGCGCGCGGTGACAGCGAGGTGAGTGGGTATCACGTGCTTTGGCCGAGGGATCTCGCCGAAACCGCGATGGGCAAGCTGGCCTGCGGTGATGTGGAAGCTGCCAAGCAGACGCTCTTCTATCTGGCTTGCACGCAGGAAGCCGATGGGCACTGGAGCCAGAATATGTGGCTGGATGGGACGCCATATCTCGACGCGGTGCAGATGGACGGCACGGCTCTGCCTCTGATGTTGGCTTGCAGGCTGCATCGGCAAGGAGATTTGGATGAGTTTGATGTGTGGCCGATGCTAGAGAAGGGCGCCCAATACCTGCTGCAGAACGGGCCGTGTACTGAAGAGGAACGCTGGGAGGGGCTGGCGGGGTACTCGGTCTTCACGATGGCTGTGGAAGTGACTGCGCTACTTGCGGTCGCTGAAGTCGCTGAGGGGTTAGGGAAGCATGCGGAGAGTGACTTTCTACGCGAGGCGGCGGATGCGTGGAATGAAGCGATCGACGAGTACACGTATGCCGAGGGGAAGGACGACGCCAGGAGAGCCCGAGCGGCGCTGTATTCTGAGACGCAGCGATGCGACTGCTTTTGATCGACACTTGTGGAGACGTTGGGAGCCTTGCGTTTGCAGAGAACGGGACGCCGCTGCGAGAAAGAAAGCTGCCTCCACGCACAGCCTCGGCGCTGCTTGTTGCTGATTTGAGAACTGAGATGGGGGTTCTCGGTTGGAGCTTGCAGAGCCTTGGTGGGATTGGCGTTGTCAGCGGGCCGGGGTCCTTTACGGGAGTTCGGGTAGGATTGGCGGCTGCCAAGGGACTTTGTGAGGTAGCTGGGGTTCCACTGGTGACGATCTCACGGCTGGAGCTTCTGCTGATCGCCGGAAAGGCAATGGCTGGGGATCACGCTGTGCTGGATGCCGGGCGTGGTGAGTTTTATGTTCGATCGGCGATGGATGGTGAAGAGCTATTAGTTGGCCGTGACGAGTTGCTGGCACAAGCTGCCGGTGGTCGTGTGCTGATCGCGGAAAGCAAGCTGGAGGCTTCATTCGAAAGGCGTCACGTGGCGCTGATTGAGCTTTCTGCCGCTGAAGCTCTGCCCCTCATAGAGCGAGGGTTGCAGAGTGGTGGCCGTCCCGTGGATTTGGCGGATGCGAACTATGTGCGGCAGGCTCGCGGTTTGTATGCGCCGGTGGCTGGATGAGCCGTTCTTCAGGGATACGCCTGGCAATCTTTGCCGATTTGCCGCAGGTGTTTGCGCTACAACAGTCCGTGCCTGAAGCCCCGAGCTGGAGCCAGACTATGTACCGCGAGTTTGTTGAGCCGTCTGCGGAAGCCATTCAGCGGAAGGCTCTGTTCGTAGCAGATGATGGCGAGCGTTTATGCGGCTTTGCCGCGGCTACGGTGCTTGGGCCTGAGGCTGAACTGGAGAGCATTGCGGTGGCTGTGGCCTCACGACAGTCGGGGCTGGGAGGCTCGCTGCTGGAGACGGTAACGCGTTGGGCCGCGGCAGAAGGTGCGGAGACTTTGCGGCTGGAGGTGCGCCTGGCCAATGTCACGGCACGCACCTTCTACAAACGCAAAGGATTTCAGCCAGCGGGCTTGCGGCGCGGCTACTACCGGGATCCCGACGACGATGGCGTTCTCATGTTGCTGGAGCTTGCGGCGAGTCAACCTGTCTGATGGGTTGACTGGGACCTATAATAGACGGCATGGTTCGCGATGGGATTCTTTATGGCCTTGCTTTAGCGATTGTGGCCGCTATCGTATGGCACTTCACGCATTTTGCCAGCATTGCGGCAATCCCCCTGCTCCTGGCGGCCTTCTTTTTGTGGTTCTTCCGCGATCCTTCACGGAAGATTCCCGGCGAGCCGGGGCTGGTGGTTTCTCCCGCTGACGGCAAGGTGGAAGAGGCCGAGTGGATTGAGACGACGTCCGGTGGGCGTCTGCGCATTACTATCTTTCTGAATGTTTTCAACGTGCACGTGAACCGCACTCCCGTGGCAGGAACGGTGGAACTGGTGGAGTATCGCGAAGGCCAGTACCTGAACGCGATGCGGCCTGAATCCGCCGTCCACAATGAGCAGACGCTGATCACGATCAACAACGGCGCTTATAGCGTGAGTTTCAAGCAGATCGCCGGTCTGCTGGCCCGCCGCATTGTTTGCAACCTCAAGGCAGGGGACCAAGTAGCTCGCGGACAGCGCATGGGCCTGATCAAGTTTGGCTCGCGTGTGGATGTGCTGTTGCCCGCCGAGGCGAAGCTGCATGTGAAGGTTGGGGATCACGTGAAGGGTGGCAGCTCCGTGCTTGCCGCTATGCCGGTAACTACCGGGCTGGCAGGTACAGGCGGGATCGCTTAATGGCTGCTGAGAAGTCGTTGCAAGGGATGTCTACAGACCGGCGTCCGCGACGCGGCATGTATGTACTGCCCTCGGTATTCACGGCGGCTAATATCGCGGCAGGATATTATGCAATAACCGAGAGCTTTCGCGGTTATCTTGGCGATCCGAAGGCGTTTAACCGGGCTGCGCTGGCGATTGCCTTCGCGGCGATGTTCGATGGCATTGACGGACGCGTCGCCCGCATGACGCGGACTTCCAGCGATTTCGGACGTGAATTCGACTCGCTGGCGGACGTGATCGCCTTCGGTGTTGCGCCGAGTATTCTGGCGTTCTTCTGGGGCGTGAACCTTGTGGAGCCATCGGCTTATCCGCTGCTTCAGGCGAAGCTCCACGATCTGGGCGCGGGCATCTGTTTCCTGTTCCTGGTGTGCGGAGCGTGCCGGCTGGCGCGGTTCAACATCAGCGTGAATCCGCAACCTCGCAACCCAGGCGCGCCGGGAAAGAAGTACTTCGTGGGTATGCCGATTCCGGCGGGCGCCGGAGTCATCGCGGCCGTAGTTCACTTCGAAAATGGCTCGCCGGTGCATAGCCTCTGGCTTTCCGCGGTATGGCTCGGGCTGGTCGCTTTCACCAGCTTCCTGATGGTGAGCAGCTGGCGCTTCTGGAGCGCGAAAGAGCTCAATCTATCCGAGCAACAGCCGGTGCGCAGCGTGTTGATCCTGCTGACGCTCCTGACGTTGACGATCTGGCTTTCGCAGTATGCCCTGCTGATCATCGCCATGATCTATCTCGTGTCCGGAGTGCTGGCGCGGGTTGCTTACTCTTGGACTCGGCGCGGTGCCGAGGCTCAGGGCACAGCGTAAAGGACGGGAAGGAGCCACGTTGTCACAAACCGTGTATCGAGTTGTTATTGTAGGCGCGTCTTCGCTTCTGGCGAAGGAAGTGGCGGACGAGTTGATTCGTGCTTCGTCAAGCGTGTGGGATTTAACACTGGTAGATGTGGACGATGCGGCGGGGCAAGTGACAGCCGCGGGTGAAGAGCCGCTTGTCATCCAAACGCTTACAGCTGACTCCTTCGATGGCGCCGACATTGTATTCTTCGCGGCGGACGCCGCCACCACGCGTAATTATTGGCGTCGAGCGACAGCTGCTGGAGCGGGTGTGGTCGATTTGACGGGGGCGCTACGCGGAGAAGCTGGTGTGAGCACACGGGCCCCGCTGCTGGCTCAGGCGGGGCTCCAGGAGCAGCGTCTGGACCTGACGGTTGAGGCTGTGAGTGCTGCTCATCCTGCGACGCTGATGCTGACGTATGTGAGCTTGCGGCTTCAGGATGCGTGGGCGGGACGAGCCTCTATGTCGGCAACAGTATTGCTACCTGCGTCCGAACAAGGTAAAGAAGGCATGGACGAGCTACATGCGCAGACGGTTGCCCTGCTCTCGTTTCAGTCGTTGCCGCAGGACGTTTATGACACGCAGGTGACGTTCAACCTGAATGCTGGGCTTGGGGCCGCGGCGCGGCTTGGATTGGATGCGACGACGGCTCGGATAGCCGGCGAGGTGAAGGCGCTTCTCTCTCAAGAGGCCGCGACAAGGACAAGCTTTCAGTGCCTGCAGGCTCCGGTTTTTCATGGCTGCGCGATCTCAGCGTTCGTGAAGTTCGATGCTGGCGTAGATTTGGCTGCTGTCGAGGTGGCTCTCGCTCATCCCACCTTGCTGACGACGACCGATGAAGAAGATGCCTTGCCGAACAACGCCACGGCGAACGAGCAGGAGACGATGCAAGCCAGAGTGCAGGCGGATGCGATGGCTGAGGGTCGGGGCTTCTGGCTCTGGCTTGTGGCGGATAATCTTCGCTTGCAGGCTCGTAACGCGGCGGCATGCGCCGGCGAGTTAATGACGATGCGGCCGGGTAGGCGTGTGCAATGAGATTGAGCTCGGCTATGGGCTAGATAGGCTGAAAACATGGGCGAGTGAGCTACACTGAAAGGACTGGCCAGGAGCATTGGCCGGGATGGCGGAACTGGCAGACGCAGCGGACTCAAAATCCGCCGAGGGCAACCTCGTGGGGGTTCGACCCCCCCTCCCGGCACCAAGATAAGTTTTACGAAATGAATAGGTTACAAAGACCAAAGCCTCTCACCCCGAGAGGCTTTCTGTTTGACGTAATCATGTTGACGTGATCTCTCTAAGGCGGGATTTTCTTTGCGTGATCGCGGAACGCGCACGCCAATGAAGATCCACAACTGTTTGGTCACTCTGGAAGCGGAGGAACAGCGCTGTGACGTACGCGAAACGGAAAAGCAACCAAGACGATCGCCGGGAATCGTAACACTTTTGCTTCAGAGCATCTGACTATTTTGTTCTCTACCTTGCGCGTAAGGTTTAGTACCTGAAAATTACGCCGTAGGCCAAACTGGATTTGACTATCCAGGATATTGGTTGATGCGCATTGGACAATGGCAACGCTGGAAGGAGCCAACGGCATTCGTTCGTTCCCTTATGGCATTCGTTATCGGTTTGCAATGTCTCCACTTCCTTATCCTTCTTTTCCTGTCAAAACCAGTCTTCCTTTCGAACCTGTTTCAGCTTGCGCTGCCGCTCGTAGCAGTGGCCATCAGCCTGCATCAATCTCTTTCATCATCCAGCTCGGTAGGCAAACGCTGCTGGTACTTTTCGGCCTCCGCGTTTTCGATCTGGGCGCTTGCACAGGGGCTTTATATCTACTACCTGCGGGTTCCATGCAAGGTCCACTGGCCGGTGCGCCCCGACGACATGCTTTGGCTCCTCTTCGGCCTGCCTCTGCTCCTTGGCGTAACGGTTACGCACAACGAAATCGATGAGGTGGCATGGTTCGATCGTATGCAGGCCACACTCTTCATCGCGGCCGTTTATTTGCTCGTTTTCTCGGCCGGTGGGCGATTAAGCGTCAATCAGGCTTATCTGATCCAGAACCTTGCGCTCGTTCTGTGTTGCTTCCTTCGATTTCCAGCCTGCACCCTGGCGGGAGAACGCCGATTTTTCGTCCGTTTGGCAACGTTCCTTATTGCCTACACCAGTCTTGAGTGTTTCAACGACTGGTGTTCCACCCGCGGTTGGCGCGCGGGCAGCGTAGTCGATCTCGCATGGACCTTGCCCTTCACCTTGTATATACTCCTGGTTCTGCATGATGCTCTAAACCTTAAAGAGATCGAGGCAAGTACCAAAAGTCTCTCCAAAGCGTTCCAAACTATGCAGGGCGTGAGCGTTGCTGTCCTGACGGTTCTGTCCATGGCGCTCGCGGCTGTGCTCAGCCGATTCCACCCCTTCTTTGGTGGCTTCTTCGTGGCGGGCACCTTCAGCCTGTTCGCGATCCGCACCAATCTCCGGGAGAGACTGTGGAGTGAAGCGCATGATCGGTTAGAAAACGCTGTCCTCAAAGACGCGCTCACAGGTCTCGGTAATCGGCTTCAACTGCGGAAAGCGCTGGAAGAGAGCTTGCAGCGAGCCGGCAGCAATGAGGTCGTTTTGCTTTTTGCTGATCTAGACCGCTTTAAGCGCATTAACGATGGTCTTGGGCACGCGCTGGGTGACCGCGTATTGATTGAAGTGGGCAGGAGGCTTTGCTCCGCAACTTCGAGTGACTCGGTTGTTTGCCGCCTGGGTGGGGACGAGTTTGTAGTCCTTAGCTCCGCCAAGACCCCGGGGCAAGCCCATGCAGCGGGAGAGCGTCTGCTGGAATCTCTACACGCGCCGTTTCACTTCGGAGAACAGGAAGTACGCTGCACCGCGAGCATCGGCGTGGTGCTGTCAACGGGAAAAGAAACAGCTGACGACCTCTTGCGCACTGCCGATCACGCCATGTACCGAGCCAAACAGATCGGTAGAGATCGTGTTCAGATCTTTGACGCTTCTCTGGAAGCCAAGCTTAGCGGCCGGTGGCAGATGGAAGCGCGCCTTCGTGCCTGCATTGCTGAAAAAGCGATTCAGGTCGCCTTCCAACCCATTTACTCTACAGCGCAAAACGGCATTTGCGGTTTCGAAGCCTTGGCCCGCTGGGCGGACCCCATTCTGGGTTCTGTACCTCCAGTAGACTTCATTGCTCTGGCAGAGAGCAGCGGATTGATTTTGCCGTTGGGCGCGCAAATCATGGAAAAAGCCTGCGGCCAGGTCGCGTTATGGAACCAGGCGTGGGGAACAGCGCTATCCGTTAGCGTTAATGTCTCACCAATCCAGTTCACAGATGCTGCTCTAGTTCCGTTTCTGCTCGACATCCTGAGAAGGACCGGGCTACCACCCTCGCTGCTTCAGTTGGAGATCACAGAGACAGCCTTACTGGCCAACGAACCCGTTGTGCGAGAAGTTATGGAGCAGACGCGCGCGCACGGAATTCGCATCTCTCTCGACGATTTCGGTACCGGCTACTCTTCGCTTAGCTTTTTGCTCAGCCTGCCGGTGGACGAGATAAAGGTTGATCGCAGTTTCGTCTCTCACAGTGACCGCGACGCAAACCGGAAAGAACTGGTGCGTACCGTTATTCATCTCGGTCGCACCCTCGGAAAACGGGTTGTGGCGGAGGGTGTCGAGACAGAAAAGGATCTTCTTAATCTCTCGCAGATGGGTTGCGAGAACGTTCAGGGATACTTTATCTGCAAACCTCTTTCAGCTGAAGCAATTGAGGCCGAATTGCCGTCCCTCGGCTTCGACCTATCCTCTCCTGCCGCGATGAAAACATCCCACGAGTACCCTCACGAGACAACTTCAATCGTTCACGAAGCGCCTGAGTCTTTCGTGCTCCAACGATTTTCTGCGGCGACGATGGCTTAGGTGGGCCGGTCACCTGCTGTGCCTGGAGATGAGCTCCTGACGAGTTCGCTCGAGCTCCTCGATTTCATGGAAATATCCTGAAGTTTCTGCCGGGCATGCTGGATTGAAATGCTGCGAAACATCGACCTGGCATTTCTTGAGCGGCAATGCGGTAGGATGACGGTCACCAATTCTTTCAAGGTGGCTTTGGAACTTGAACCAATCGACTGAAACGAGTCAGGGGAGTCTTGCTTGGCTAGCGCTGGCGTTGACTCCGCGTATGGGTCCCACCCGGTGTGCGCGGGTGGTGCGGCGGCTGGAGCGGGCTGAGTATGTGTTCTCCGCTTCGTTAACGGAGCTGGAAGCGGCGGGGATGCCGGCGGAAGCGGCGCAGTTTTGCGCGGATGGCCGGGCCCTTTCGGCGGCTTATGCGGAGTTACAGTCGCTAGCCGAGACCAGGGCTTCGTTTCTCACGCCAGATGATGAAGACTATCCGGCGCGGCTGCTGGAGATCTATGATCCGCCTGCAGTACTGTGGGTTCGCGGTGACACACGCGTGTTGAACCGGGCGGGGCTTGCGGTGGTGGGAACGCGGCGTCCGAGTCCCTATGGTTCAGGCATGGCGGAGATGCTTAGCCGGGACCTGGCGCGGCGTGGGATGGTGATCCTGAGTGGGATGGCTCGGGGCATCGACACCAGCGCGCACAAGGGTGCGCTGGATGGCGGCGGGACGACCGTTGCGGTTTGGGGGACGGGAATTGACGTGGTCTATCCCAAAGAGAACAAACGGCTGGCGGAGGATATTGTCGCTCGGGGCGGGGCTATCGTTAGCGAGTTTCCGCTGGGGACATTTCCCGCTCCGCAGAACTTCCCGATCCGCAACCGGACGCTTAGTGGGATAAGTATTGGGGTACTAGTTGTAGAGGCAGCAGAGCACTCGGGGACGCGAATTACCGCACGGTGTGCGCTGGAGCAGAGCCGCGATGTATACGCGGTGCCGGGGAATGCGACGAACAAGAATGCCTGGGGGCCGAACACGCTGATCAAGCAGGGAGCGAAGCTGACGGCGACCTGGGAAGACATTTGGGAGGACCTGCCGTCGCAGGTGCGCATCGAGTTGGAGGACCGCTTTGCGGCAGGGCTACGGGGCGGGAATGAATCGTCGGCGGGGGAAGCTGCATCTTTATTTGCCGATAGCGGCTCAGGCGGACAGCCACTGAGCGAGCATGAGCGCATGGTCTACAGCGAGTTGCGTGAGGATGAGGCGCTGCAACTGGACGATCTGATGGAGCGGCTGGAGGCGAAGCTGGGCTCGGGAGAAATCTTCACGGCACTGTTTGAGCTGGAGCTTGCCGGACGAGTGAGGCAAATGCCGGGCAAGAACTATGTTCGGTGCTTCTGAAGGCGTCCCCGTTGGGAACAGTGCGTCCGAAGCGCTCGGTCCGAAGACGGTTAAAGCGTCAGAAGGTGGCTTTCGCAGAGTTCGGGCATG
The DNA here is from genome assembly GCA_965198545.1 of Granulicella sp. Lineage (GTDB taxonomy): Bacteria > Acidobacteriota > Terriglobia > Terriglobales > Acidobacteriaceae > Granulicella. The sequence goes on from CBDAPS010000001.1 coordinate 434,533, forward strand.
TACTCGATGACTAACTCAGGCTGAGGAAGAGGCTGTGCATCGTGACGTCGGAGAGCGGCTTCACACCATGCACCCAGCGTGGCAGAGATCGCTGTGACCGCGATACCGCCGATGATGTCGATGGCGTAGTGCCAGCCGGTGGTGAGGGTGGAAACGCATACCAGAGCGGCTAGGATCCAAACTGGAACGCGCAGCGGACGGAGCGAACTCAGTGCGATAGCCGCGAGGCAGGCTATGACCACGTGAAACGACGGAAAAGAGATGATGCCGGCGTGGAGGAAGTCGATTGCGACGGTAGAGGCTGACTTGAGTTGCACGAGGTAAGCACTCACGGCGGCTTGTTCCGCAGTGGGGCGGAAGCCTTCGGAGAGCCAAGGGCCTGCGGCGGGCCACAGGGTGAACAGAGCTGACGTAATGAGCAGCGCGAAGATGACGCTCAACAGAAAGCGGCGTGTTTGCAAAGCTTTGCCGCAGATGGGCAGGACAAGTATGCAGGCTACGACGAGCAGAGGAAAGGACGCGTAGGCGATATCAAGCACGCCGTTGAGGAAGGGATGACGCGCGGCCAGATGTACTATCGAAGCGGTATTGATGTGAAGGTGGGTGTCAACAGCGGCAAGCTGTCGATCAACCAGTGGCGCGTCTGAACGGGCGGCAAGCAGCGGGAAAAAACACAGAACGTTGGTCAGCAGAACACCGAGAAGTGTGAGTTCTGATGCTTCCTGCAGGCGGGCAAGCGGGCGAGCGTGGCAGTACCAGCACATGCCCAGCAGAAGAGTTGCGGCAGGCAAACTTTCCGCAAACTGATTCAGACCGGTGAGATGGTTGAACGTCGCCAGTACGGCTCCGCTGAAGAACAGACCCGCGGCGAGCAATGCAACGAAGATGTGGAATCTGGTGGGGCACCAACGCGAGGCCGCTGGAGCTTCCGGAACAGAAGATTCCGAGAGCGAACGGGGATGAAGCGCGGCGTTCTGTGAGGCGAAGGCTTGCATGAGTGCTGCTTTGAATCTAGAGACATAAAGCGCACAAAGGAATGGCACTTCGGCTGTTGGTAACGACTCGGCTGATCGAAGGTGATGCTGCAAAGGGGGCAGGGCTGGACGTGCGGGGGAGCTGAACCGGATGCGAAGTTGTAACGTCCAATCAGGGCGTCGGGTTGAGATTACGAGGAGCGACGGTATTTGACTTGGCCTCGGCAAAGCGTGTTAGGGTGCATTGACGTCAGTGGTGGCGGCGGAACTTTTCGACCGCCGATGGGGTAGTAAGCAAAATGGCAAAGAATCTCGTGATCGTGGAGTCGCCTGCAAAGGCCAAGACGATCAATAAATATCTCGGCAGCGATTACATCGTGGAGGCCTCTATCGGCCACATTATGGATCTGCCCAAGAACGACATTGGTGTGGAGTTGAAGCACCGCACCTTTGCGCCGACGCTGATCGTGTCTCCGGGCAAAGAGAAGGTGGTGGACCGCCTGAAGAAGCTGGCGGCCAAGAGCGATGCCGTGTTTCTAGCGCCTGACCCGGACCGCGAAGGCGAGGCGATTGCCGCGCACCTGAAGATGCAACTGCTGCCCGCGATGAAGGACAAGAGCAAAATCGTACGGGTGACCTTTAACGAGATCACGAAGAAGGCCGTGAAGGCGGCTTTTGAGCATACTCGCGACGTGGACGAGAATCGCGTGGATGCGCAGCAGACCAGGCGCGTGCTGGACCGGCTGGTGGGTTACCAAATTTCTCCGCTGTTATGGGACAAGGTGAAGCGCGGGCTGAGTGCGGGGCGCGTGCAGACCGTGGCGCTGCGCCTGATCGTGGAGCGCGAACGCGAGATCAACGCCTTCAAACCGGTGGAGTATTGGAATATAGATGCGGTGCTTTCTCCGCAGGGCAAGGGTGGCGAGTTCACCGCGCGCATGGTGGGCGTGCAAGGGAATGCCATCCGCGTCTCAAACGGCGTGGATGCTAATGGCAAGGAGCAGTTCCTGGCGAACGCTCTGCCGGATAAAGCTGCTGTCAATGAAGTAATGGCACAGCTGGAGAAGGCCACTTGGCGCGTGCGTGGTGTCGATAAGAAGGAGCGGCAGCGGCGGCCGTTAGCTCCCTACACAACGAGCAAGCTGCAGCAGGATGCGGCCGGGCGCCTGGGCTTCAATGTGCGTCGCACGATGGGCGTCGCGCAGCGGCTGTATGAAGGATTGGAACTGGGGTCTGATGGCACGGTGGGCCTGATCACCTACATGCGAACGGATTCAACCCGAATGAGCCCGGATGCGATTGCCGAGATTCGTGAGTTTGTAGGCAAGAAGATTGGGGCGAAGTACCTGCCCCCCCAGCCAAATGCATACAAGAGCAAGGGCGATGCGCAAGACGCGCATGAAGCAATCCGGCCGACGAGCTTCAGCTATACGCCGGACAGCATCCGCCGCTATCTTAGCGATGAGCAGTATCGGCTGTACAAGCTGATCTGGGAGCGCGCGGTTTCCAGCCAGATGGTGCCGGCGGTGTTTGACCAGACGACGGTGGATATCGAGGCGAAAGCTGGCAGCATGAGCTACGACTTCCGGACGACGGGAAGTGTGCTGAAGTTCGATGGCTTCCTCCACTTCGACGAGCAGAACAAGAAGGTGCGCACGGCTCGGACGGCAGAAGCAGCGGCTGCGGAAGAGAAGAAGGCTGCTGCTGCTAGCGCGGATGGCGATGAGGCTGCGGAGAATGCCAAGGATGCGACGAGCGAAGAGGGCTCTGCGGACCGGCGGTTGCCGGAACTGACGGAGGGCGCGGCGTTGACTAAGAAGAAGCTGGAACCTCAGCAGAAGTTCACGCAGGCTCCACCGCGGTTCAATGAGGCTTCGCTGGTGAAGGCTTTGGAAGAGCGTGGTATTGGGAGGCCGTCAACGTATGCCTCGATCATCAACACAATCCAGGAGCGTGATTATGTGAAGAAGATCGCGCAGAAGCTGGTGCCGACTGAGATCGGCATGGTGACAACCGAACTGCTGGTAAAGAACTTCCCGTACATTTTTGAGCCGGGCTACACGGCGCAGCTCGAGAGTGAGTTGGACAACGTGGAAGACGGTACGGAGAAGTGGACCGACCTGCTGAAGGGCTTCTACGGACACTTTGAAGAAGAGCTGAAAGTCGCCGAAGTGCAGATGGAAGACATCAAGGCGAAGGAAGAAAAGACCGACGAAGTCTGTGAGAAGTGCGGAGCGCCGCTGTACCTGAAGTGGGGCAAGTTCGGGAGCTTCTACTCGTGTTCGAACTTCACCAAAGAAAAGCCGGTTGTGGTGAGCGCGGCGGGCTGGAAAAAAGATCCGAAGGCGATCCTTAAGAAGGTGCACGAGAAGCTGGGCCACATCGATTTGCTGGTGCGCGGCGTGGATGAAAACGGCGAAGAACAGACCGTCCCCGTACCGGAGTACAACAAACTAAACGACGTGCTGAAGACGGCGGTGAAGGAGTGGAAGCGCGTCACGGTGGACCCGGTCAGCTGCGACTTTACTCGCGAAAACTTTGCCGCTAAGCCGGATCTTTCGTCGCCGGAGGCGCAGGATGCCGAGCAGGAAGATGAAGCTTGCGATAACTGCGGTCGGACGATGGTGCTGCGAAATGGGCCATGGGGGCCGTTTATGGCTTGCCCGGGCTATAACGAAGACCCGCCTTGCAAGACGATCCGAAAGCTCAATCAAAAGGTCCAGTCCAAGCCGCCGGTGCAGCTTGAGGAGCCCTGCCCGAAGTGTGGCAAGCCGCTGCTGCAACGCGAAGGGCAGTATGGAGAGTTCATTGCCTGCTCGGGGTATCCGAAGTGCAAGTATGTGAAGCAAGAACTGCTGGAAGTTCCGTGCCCGAAGTGCGGTGCGGAGGTGGCGGCGCGGAAGAACCGGCGCGGCGATACGTTCTATGGCTGCACGCGGTATCCGAAGTGCGACTTCACGAGCAACCAGAAGCTGGTTCCGGGACCTTGCCCGAGATGCCAGTCGCCATACCTTGTTGAAGTGGCTAACGCCGAGGGAACGTTCCTGATATGCCCGAACAACGCGGAGATGATGCCGAAGAAACGGGCAAAAAAGGGTGCCGAGGAGGAAGCTCCGGCGGCTGATAAACCTTGCAGCTTCGCGGAGAAGATCGGGCCGCCCAAGGTGAAGGAAGACGCGAAGCCGTTGGAGAAGCCGGACCCCGAGAAGACTCGGCCGGTGATGGAGGCTGTGGCCTAGTCGGTCCTTGAGTTCGATATCGTTTCTATGCGGTTCTGGAGAACGTGTGGCGATACTTCCCGAATCTGGTAGAAGTGTGCTATAACACCTATGGGTACCCAGTGGATCCGTCGCGGAGCGCGAGGAATGCACGCTCTTCGGGACGTACGCGTTACGTTCTCGCAAACGATTGAAAACACAGGAAGGCGTATATGGCTAAGGCAATCTGGAACGGTCAGACCATCGCGGAGAGCGATCATGTCGAAACCGTAGAAGGAAACATTTATTTTCCCGAGGAAACTGTAAACCGGGCATTTTTGCGCCCCAGCTCTACCAGCTCCACCTGCCCCTGGAAGGGCATGGCTCGTTATTACACGGTGCTGGTGGATGGCCAGGAAAATCCCGATGCAGCCTGGTACTATCCGAATCCGCGGCCTGCTGCTAAGACGGTTCGCCACCATGTGGCGTTTTGGCGTGGTGTGGAAGTCGTGAATTAACTCGCCGGACTGGCGTTGTTGCGAATCGCTCCCTTTGGGAGCGATTCTGCTTTATGGCTTTGTTTTCTGCGGGTTGCGCATCTCTTCCTGGCGCATGGGCATGGCGTCAACCGTGCTCTGGAGCTTGTCAAAACTGATGGGTTTGAGGGAGCGGAGCTTCTCGCCACCATCCTTGCCCACGAGAATAATGGTGAAATCTGCTGGACTAACGTGGTACCTGCGACGGGCCGCGTCGGCTTCCGTGCTGGAGAGTGTCGCCGCGGTCGGCGATGGGTTGTTGTAAGGCAGGGCGAGGACGGTGATGTCGCGCTCCGTGACTCCCGGAGCGTGCTCGGCGAGGGTGCGGAGCTGAATCTCGAGCTGCGGGTCGTCAGGCCTCGGGGCGAAGATCAGGAGCGGGCGCGAGGTCTCGCGGAGGTCTTGCAGGGTGACTTGGCCGGTTCTGGGAGTCTGAGCGTGGAGCATCGGGGGCAAGGCGAAGAGCGCGAACAGGGCAGCTTTCTTCATGGATCATTGGATGCCTCGGCTGCCGTCCGGCGGAGCCCACATGTGGCGGTAAAACCGCCGCGTGCGGGGCACCCGGGCTTTTTCAAGTGAGCGAGAACTCTTAGGTAAGCGAAAGCACGAGTTTGCCGAAGTGGCTGCCGCGATCCATTTGGTCGAAGGCGGAGCGGAAGTCGGCGAGTGGGAAGACCTGGTCGATGACGGGCTTGAGCCGGTTGGCGGCGAAGGCGGTGTTCATGCGTTCAAACATGGCCCGGCTGCCGACGTAGACGCCGTCAAGATGAAGGGACTTCTGAAGGACGGGCATCACGTCGACACCCTTGCCGGGCTCGGAGAGGACACCGATAAGGTAGATGTGAGCTTCCGGGGCCGCGGCCTTGAAAGAGCGAGGAAGCGTGCCGGAGCCTCCAACCTCCACGATGTGGTCCACGCCTCGGTTGCCGGTGAGGGCGAGGACTTCGGTTTCCCAGTCGGGCTTGGTCTTGTAGTTGACGAGGTGATCGGCACCGAGTGCTTTGCCGCGAGCAAGCTTCTCGTCGGAGGAACTGGTGAGGATGACCGTGGCGCCGTGCATTTTGGCGATCTGGAGGGCGAAGAGCGAAACGCCCCCTGTGCCGAGGATCAGGACGGTCTGGCCGGCTCGGACATGACCCTTTTCGACGAGGCCGTTCCAGGCGGTAAGCGCGGCACAGGGGAGGGTGGCCGCCTCCTCATCACTCATGTATCCGGGGACGCGGATCAGGCCGGCTTCGGGGAGGATGCGCTCGGTGGCGAAGACGCCGTCAATGGCACCGCCAAGGGCGGACTTGCCGGTGGTGGGCTGGGAGGGACCGTCGTGCCACGCCTGGAAGAAGAGTGAGGCTACGCGGTCGCCGGGCTTGAACTGGGTGACCTGCGGGCCGACCGCGATGACTTCTCCGGCGGCGTCGGAGCCGAGTATGCGCGGCAGCGCCATCTTCGGGTTGTACTGGCCGCGGACGGTCATGAGGTCGCGGTAGTTAAGCGAGGCGGCGTGGAAGCGGACGTGGACTTCGTTGGGGCCGAGTTCGGGGAGCGGAGCCTGCTCAAGGTGGAGGTTGTCTAGACCGAAGGCTTGGAGGCGGAGGACGCTTGCTGTGCTCATGGATGATTGGATTCAGGAGAAGGGGCCGACGATGGCGACTCGTTGCGAACTGGGGCGTCGAACTCGGGTGAGCGAAGGGCTACCTGGCCGCCGACGATCGTCATGACGCTGTGCGTTGCAGGCAGCGGCGCGGGCGGTGCTGCGGTGACGTCCTGCGAGAGCACGATGACATCGGCCAGCATGCCGGCGCGCAGGCTGCCTTTGCGGGTTTCCTGAAATTCGGCGAAGGCAGGGCCGCTGGTGAGGATGCGCAGGGCGTCTGCGGTGGGGATGTGCTGCGGATTCTTGGCGTCCGTCATGATGGAGAACATGAACCAGGGCGCCATGCCGCCATCTGAACCGTAGGCTAGAGGGATGCCTCCGTCTACGAGAGACCTCCAGAGACGCCCCGGACGCGGTTGCGCGACAACAATGCCGAGCTTTTGAGCGCGGGCGATGCGTTCGGATGTGTTGAAGCCATCGCCGTGCTCAAAACGAACGCGGAGAGGACGCCAGGTTTCGGCGGGAGCGAGCTTCTCCATCTGGTCCATCACCTGATCGGTCATGGCGTCGCCGACGATGTGCATCATCAACTGGTCCTTGCCGTTGAGGGCGACCTTGAGCTGCCGGTCAATGAAACCTGCGGAGTAGTCAGAGCGGCCGCGCCAGCCGGGTTTGTCCGGGTAGTCCTTTGTTTGATAGGCGAGCTCTTCGATGGGGGTTCCATCGAGCACGTACTTGATGCCCGCGACACGAACGCGCGAACTCAGCACTTCCTCGCCAGACTTGAGGGTTTCTCCGGCGCGAGCATCTTCAGCAGCCATGGGAAAGCGCATGATGCGGACCCGCAGCGGAGTTTTTGCGTCTACGAAGGTGTTTTCAAGATAGCTGAGGCGCTGGTTGGTCGCCATGACCTGCACGGACGTGACGCCCTGTGCGAGTCTCTGTGCGGCGTACTTTTTGAAGAGACCGATAGATGGTTCGACACCTGCCATATCGGTGAGGCGACGGCGAACTTCGTTGCCTGCTTCTTCTTCGAGCAGGCCGGTGAGATGACCTGCGGCATCGCGATCGTAGTGGCCGCCTTCCATGTCTTTTGCCGCGTCTGATATGCCGAGTTTGGCTAGACCGGCGGTGTTGAGAAGGACGCCGTGGCCCCACCAGGCCTCGACGGCGACGGGGTGGCCGGCTGCGGCTTTATCCAGGACGGCGCGGGCTTCGGCAGGGTGGCGAATGATGGCTGGGCCGACTTCGGCTTGAATCCAGACGCCCGTGTGAGCTGTTGCCGCAGCGGTGCGGACCGCGGTTGCGAGTTCTTCGATGGATGGATCGGGAGCGAGGCCCCATCTGCTTTGTACCGGAGGGAAGTGCAGCTCGACCCCAAAAGGTGCGCCGCCCACGTGGTCATGCGAGTCGTTGATGCCAGGCATGGCCATGCGGCCGTGAAGATCGATTACCTGGGTGTGCTTGTCTGAGCGAGGGAGGACTGCGTCATTCGCACCGACAGCGACGATGCGATCCCCGCGGATGGCGATCGCTTCGACCCACGGCGAGGCTGAGTCCGCGGTGAAGATGTGGCCGTGATGCAGGATGAGGTCGGGCGCGGGTGTCTGCGCGGGGGAAGAGCACGCGACGAGTAGCGATGCAGCGACGAGAGAAGCGCACACGAGAGCAGGCATGGAATTCCCCTTGGTAATGCGTTTGTTGTGGCCATCCGATATGAGTGGGAGCAGTCACTTAGGCACTTGCGACTTTAATGGTTCTCCGGCGTCGATACGCAATTGATTTTGCACAAGCGCGATGCACGATTTGCAGGCCCACTGAGCCTCCATTTCAATGACAGACTTGCCAGCCTTGTCTTTCGCGCCAGGATCCGCGCCAGCGAATAGCAGTGCTTTCACGGCTTCTTCTGAGCTGGCAAACATCAGCGGAGTGTTGCCATCGCTGTCACGCTGGTTCACGTTCGCGCCAGCCGCGATGAGCTTGGGGATCAGGTAGGGTACTTCAGAAACATCGAAAAGCACGGGTCGGTCGTGTTCTGTCTCCACGCTGACGGACGCGTGTGCCCTGAGCAGAAGATCAACGACGGCATCGAAGCGTTGACGAGATTCAACAGCAGCGTCCTCGTCTGGAGGATCCCCGAGTGCGAAAGACAACAGCGAACGGTTGTTGTTGGCTGCGACGTCAACCCCGGCGTGTGCGCGCAGCAAGAGGTCGACGGCACCAGGGTCGTGACTATTTGCTGCTTCTAAGAGGGGGTAGACTACCGTTCCGGGGTCGTCTTCCTCTTCTGAGAAAGGTGTCGGCTTTACATGCGCGCCAAGCGCGAGCCAGCGACGCATTAGCGACACGTTACCGGCTCTGGTGGACGCGGCGAAGCAGCGATCCCGGAGGCGCTGAGGGATTCGCAATGGATGAGGCTGCCGTGCCAGCATGGCGTCTACGGCGTCACCATTGCCCTTCAGAGACGCGACGTATAGGGGTGAGGAGATCCTCGGTAGGTATGAAATCGCTGGAGCGCGCGCTTCATTGAAGGCCCGAATAAGATCAATTTGATCTTTTTCCAATGCACTGTTGTAGAGTCGCAGGTTGTCGGCTGAAGCCGTGGCGAAGTTCCAGTGTTCCTCGTGCAGCGCCGACATTGTGCCGCCGTCGCCTTTAACCCAACGCGCCGAATCCGTCACGCGGTCGACCTCATCCTCCAGCTCTTGGATTGAGAGAGGCATTCCAACAACTAGTCCGATGTAGTCGAAAACTTGCTTGTGTAGGCCATTGACGTCCAAAGTGAGCGTGTAGGAGGGATTATCTGTCCAGCCAGCTTCGTATCTATCTTTTGCGGAAAGGATGCGTGATGCGCGGACAGCATCCACGAACTGCAGCACCGCGTCGCTCGCGATGACCGCTTGGTGTGTTCCTGGAATCAGCACGAACGAATCACCCACATACGTAATCGCGCCTGAACCGTACAGCGTAACGCTGTGCTGAGAACATGATCCGAAGCATCCGGTGCGCTGTAACTGAAGACGAAAGGTCTTCAGGTCTACTTGCTCGGGAAACGCCGGTGCGTGGTCAAGCCATTCTTCAGGAGGGTAAACGCTGACGTAGTCAGTGAAGGTGGCGGCGGTTATGTTGCCGTTTGCGGCTTGGATCGGCTTGAAGGCCCGGTGCATTTCGATCGCCGTAGCCTGCTCATAGAACCGTTCCGGACCGCTGATGGGTTTGGCGGAATCCACCCGTCCGTTGAGGTTGATAACGACTGTGAGTGCGACCTGCACCATCCCGTTGTAGATCTGGTCCCGCGAGTGCATAGCCCGCTGGATAGGGGTCAAATTTGCCGGGAGCGGATCGTCGGCGGCGTGTATCGCCTCCATCTGCGACACGAGTTGCGGACGTTGATGCGTATCGTCAAGATCGAGCGGCTTGCTGGCAGTGGCGCCCTGCACTAGGGCAGACGGAGCGGTGAAGATGCATGCAGCGGCGAGAAACATGTGGGGCAAACAAGGCATAGCAAGTCCTAAGCAAGTGAGGACATTGTAGCCAGGCTTAGTACGGCTTGTGGCAAGAAAGTGGTGGTTCGCATGAGAGCGGACGAGAGATGTATCCGTCTCGTGTTGGATTCGATGAGGATCAGCATCGAATCATCTGCTCAAACGGTAGGAACGGCGTTGAGGAAGAGGAAGTCCATGGGCCAGCCGGGCTTGATGCCCGCGGCACGCACGAGCGTGGCCAACTGAGCGTAGTGGCGCATGCTGTGCAGCAGCAGATGCAGGAGGATGTCGCGGCGCGTGGCTCGCAGGCGGCCCATGGTGATGGTCTGGAAGTCGAACTCCTGCGACCAGTTGTAGCCTTCATCGGCAAGGACGGCGTTCAGCTTGGCGAAGGCCTGATCATGCGTGGCGAAGATTTCATCCGGGGTGCTGAAGGGAACGGCTTCGTAGGGGCTTTCGGGTTCGGAAGCGAGGCGCTGGGCGTAGCGGAGTTCCACGGCGACGATGTGCTGGAGGAAGTGGGCCACGTCGCCGGAGTTGCGGATGTCGCAGGGTAAGTTGAGCACGGCGGGGTGGGCGCGCAGCAGGTCGCGCCAGTGCGCGGCGGTTGCGTCGCTCCAGCGGAGGAGGTCCGTGACGTCGATGGTGAGCGGCATGTGTGCCTCCCTCAGGCAAGAGGGTGGCCCGATGCAGCAACCTCCTTGCTAGCACTTCGAGAATGCCACGCGATACGATGGACAGCAACTCTCATGGGGCAGGTTCCACTGAAGACGGGCGGGATGCGCAAACAGGTGCTGATCTTCGGGCTGGTGGGTGGTGTGCTCGTTACGCTGCTCCAGTGGACTGAATTTCACTTCGTTGTGCTGGAGCACTCCGTTGCGATCTACGGCGTGCTGATCGCCATCCTGTTTGCCGGTGCGGGCATCTGGCTCGGCACCCGATTGCTGGCTCCGCGGGAGCGGATCGTGGAAGTGCAAGTCGCTGTTCCAGCCGCCCCAGCCATTCCGGCATCCAGCTTCGTCGCCGACGAGAATGCTCTCAAGCACTCGGATACCGCCCGCGAGCGTGTGGGGATTACCCGCCGCGAGCTGGAGATCCTCGGGCTTGTAGCGCGCGGCCTAAGCAATCGCGAGATTGGCGAAACCCTTTGTGTAAGCGAGAACACCGTGAAGACCCACTGCAGCCGCGCGTTCGACAAGCTTGGCGCGCGCCGACGCACCGAGGCTGTGCAGCGGGGCAAGGAACTTGGGCTGCTCCTGTAGGGCAGAGGGTCCAGGGGCGAGGGTCCAGGGGCGAGGGTTCAGGAGCGAGGGCTAGGGTTTATGGCTCAGGGTTCAGCTAGATGAGAGCGAACCTGCGTCATCTTTTCGCATGAATTTCGCGATTTCCGGGAAAATCATGCGAAAGGATGACGCGCGGAGGCGGGGAGATCGTGCAGGGTGAGGACATCTGCGGAGCTTTTGAGCTCGATGAGGGCCAGGCGTGCCGCACACAGGAGAGTGGTGATGAGGAAGGATGTCTGGAAGTATGGGCTGCTGAGCGGTCTCGCTCTGGCGATCACAATGGGCTTAACGGTGCCGTTCGAGCACCACATCAAAGCGACCTACGGCATGGCGGTCGGCTACACGCTCATGGTGTTGAGCTTCCTGATCGTGTTTGTCGGCGTGAAGCATTACCGCGATACTGAGTGCGGTGGCTACCTGACGTTTGGCCGGGCGTTTGCGGCAGGGGTGCTGATGATGCTGATCTCCTGCGTCTGCTATGTGGCAATGTGGGAAGCCCTGACGGCTACGGTGGAGAAAAACTTCGCGCACGACTATGCCGCGGGCATGGTGAAGCGGGCACAGAACTCCGGCCTGCAGGGCGCTGCTCTCGACGCCAAGACCGCGGAGGCCCACCAGTTCGAAGTCATGTATTCGAACCCGCTGTACCGCATGTCCATGACGCTGCTGGAGCCCCTGCCTGTCGGGATTGTGATGGCGCTGGTGACCGCGGGCATTCTGCGGCGCAGGCCGGAGGACGGAGTGCGGAGTTCAGCGAGCCCGGGAGTTTTGGCGAGCTGAAGCGGTTTGGCCTGTAACGTGCGGCTGCACCATGAGCCGGGCCTTCAGCCCTTCGCTTCCTTTGTGGCTGCGAACCCAGCCCTGTCGGGCTGGGCTGAAATGAGCCGCGCCTTTGGCGCTCAGAACGAGAGCTACAACTGAGAGAACACCCAGGAACGGCAACCGGCTCTGATGGACGCCTACAAGCGATGGTGTGCCCACCGCCGACACGTGGATCGGGTAAAAGAAGGGCGGGGCCGAAGCCCCGCCCGCTTTTCAGCGATTTCTAGAAGTGATCAGGCCTTGACGACTGTGCCGTTCTCTACCTTGACGGGGTCGAGGAAGGGCATGGCAGCGCGGAGCTCGGCACCGACTTTTTCGATGGGGTGTTCGCGATCCTGGGCACGGAACTTTTCGAACTCCTTGCGGCCGCTGTTCTGGTCCTCGATGAAGCGCTTGGCGAACGAGCCGGACTGGATGTCGGCGAGCAGGCCCTTCATGGCTTCCTTGACGGCTGGGGTGACGATGCGCGGGCCGGCAACGTAGTCGCCCCACTCGGCGGTGTCGGAGATGGAGTGGCGCATGTACTCGAGGCCGCCGCGGTACATGAGGTCGACGATGAGCTTGAGCTCGTGGAGGACTTCGAAGTAGGCGAGCTCGGGCTGGTAGCCGGCCTCGGTGAGGACTTCGAAGCCAGCCTTGACGAGGGCAGCGGTGCCGCCGCAGAGCACGGCCTGCTCGCCGAAGAGGTCGGTTTCGGTTTCTTCGGTGAAGGTGGTTTGGAGCACGCCGGCGCGGGTGCAGCCGATGCCCTTGGCGTAGCTGAGAGCGTTCTGGAGGGCCTTGCCGCTGGCGTCCTGTTCGACGGCGACGAGGCCGGGGACGCCGCCACCTTCGGTGAAGACCTCACGGACACGGTGGCCGGGGGATTTGGGGGCGACGAGGGAAACGTCGATGGTTGCGGGCGGGGTGATGGTGCGGAAGCGGATGTTGAAGCCGTGCGCGAACATCAGGGTCTTGGGCTGGCCGTCGCTGCCTTTGCCGCCGTTGGCGGTGAGGCCGGGCTCGATCTCGGCGTAGACTCTGGCGGCGGTCTGGTCGGGGACGAGGACCATGATGGTGTCGGCCCAGGCGGCGGCTTCGGCGACGGAGACGACTTCGAGGCCGACGTTCTGGGCCTTCTTGACGCCGGGTGAGCTGGGGCGGAGGCCGACCTTGACTTCGACGCCGGAGTCCTTGAGGTTGAGGGCGTGGGCGTGGCCCTGCGAGCCGTAGCCGATGATGGCTACCTTCTTGGATTGGATGAGGGAGAGGTCTGCGTCTTGATCGTGGTAAGTCTTTGCCATGTGTCTTCTTCTTTCGTTGGTGATTGGAATAGGAACAACGCAGTCAGTTAGAACCAGTGGTCATACATGCGCTGCAAAAACTCTGGTGTTATTGGAAGACCTGAAGCTGAGCCAATGACAGAGTCGACGGGACACTTTACACAAATCGCAGTCTGGCCGTCATCGGTCCATTCGTTGATTTCCTGCGGTGAGTAAATAGCCTGACAGTAGAAACATCCGCACAACGAGCTTGCCGAAAGTTCATTTCGGTTCCGCGTGCAATGCTTATGCGCGAGAACGACATCCGGCTTGGGCTTAGAGGTCAGGTTCAGCGAAATCATCGGTTCAGATGTTGACTGCCAGTCTATGCTTCGTGGTCGTCGAACTGGTTGGGGAGGGTTTCTTCTTCGGGGAGAGCGTCGGGGTCGAAGGGTGGCTGGGGCTGGTCGGGTTTGGTGCCGAGGGCTTTGAGCACCCGGCTGGTGTGGTGGCCGCGGCGCATGGCCATGCGGCCGGTGCGGGAGACTTCGAGGACTTCGTAGCCGGACTCGCGGAGGACCTGCAGGAGGCCTTCAATCTTGGAGGCGGAGCCGGTCATTTCCATCATGATGGACTCGGGGGCGAGGTCGACGACGCGGGCGCGGAAGACGTTGGCGAGCTCGAAGATCTGCGAGCGCGAGTGGACGCCGTGCGGTGAGTTGGGGCCGGCGGCGACCTTGATGAGGCAAAGCTCGCGGACGACGGCCTCGGAGCGGTTGACCTCGTCGACGTCCACGGTGGTTTCGAGCTTGTAGAGCGAGGCGCGGATGCGGTCGGCGCGGTCTTCGGGGGCTTCGCAGACGATGGTCATGCGCGAGGTGTCGGCTCGTTCGGATTCGCCGACCGTGAGCGAAACGATGTTGATGTTGAGGCGGCGGAAGAGGGAAGCGACGCGCGTGAGCACGCCGGGCTTGTCTTGAACGAGAGCGATGAAGGTGTGCAGCATGAGTGTCGAGGGTCCGGTTAGGAGCGAGTTAGCTGGTTAGCGAGTTAGCAAGTTAGTGGGTGGCGGCGTACGGAGCGTCGGGATCCCAGAGGAGGGTTTCTTTTTCGTTGTGGAGAAGGGTGCCCTGGTCCCACGCCGGGTTGCCGGGGGTGCCGAAGGTGTAGTCGGCGGCAGCGTGGTAACTGCCTCCGCAGGGTGGGTTGCCGGAGGCGTATTTCTCCGCCGCGCATTTGGAGCCCCGGTAGATGTGGAACCATGTGGTCTTGTTGGCGTCGACGAGGGGTTGTGGGATGCCGAGCTTGGCGAGCGTGTGGGTGTGGGCGGCGTCGCGGAATTGCCAAACGAGGGATTCGATCTGGTCGTCAGTGGCGTTGGTGTCGGTGACGAGGGTTAGGGAGTCGGCGGTCTTGTGGAAGAGTTTGACCGCGGGTGCGGGCGTGGTGGGGCGCGGTGGGTAGGGCGAGACGGTGACGGATTTCGTTGATGTCGCGACGGGTGTGGGTGAGGTGGAGTGACAACCCCCGGTAAGCGCAGCCGTCGCGAGGCAGAGTAGAGCGGGGCGAATGTGCGCCATTATGCGTCCCCCGCGGTTTCCAGGAGGGGGTCGTGGGTGGGGCGGCGGACCATTTCGTGGAGGGCGGCGCCGGGGGCGATCATCGGGTAGACGCCGTCTTCCTTTTCTACCTGAAAGTTGATCAGGAAGGGTTTGCCGCTGGCGCGAGCGCGCTGGACTGTTGGGATGACTTCGGGGCGTTTGGCTACGTGCTGCGCGGCGATGCCGTGGGCGGCGGCGAGCATGACGAAGTCGGGCGAGAGGATGGGCGAGGCCGAGTAGTTCTTGTCGTAGAAGGTTTCCTGCCACTGGCGGACCATGCCGAGGAAGCCATTGTTGATGACGGCGATGTTGATGGCGAGGCCTTCCTGCTGGACGGTGGAGAGCTCGGCGGCGGTCATCTGGAAGCCGCCGTCGCCAGCGATGACCCACACGTCTTTTTCAGGGCAGGCGAACTTGGCTCCGATGGCTGCGGGGAGAGCAAAGCCCATGGTGCCGAGGCCTCCGCTGGTGACGAGCGAGCGGGGGGACTCGTGCTTGAAGTACTGCGCTTCCCACATCTGGTGCTGGCCCACGTCCGTGACGATGATTGTTTGCTCGAGGCGGCCCGCGGCCTGGGCTTCGCGCCATATGTCGTGGATGACGTGCGCGGCGTAGAGATGGCCGTTGTCGGGGAGGTTGATGATGTCGCGGACGGCGGCGGTGCCTTTGCTGGAGTTGATTTCGCGGAGCCAGGGGGACGTAGAGTTGTCCGTTGTCTGTTGTCCGTTGTCTGCAAGAAGCGGAAGCAGGGTTTGGAGGACGGCTTTGAGGTCGCCTATGAGGGCTACGTCGGTTCGGACGTTTTTGTTGATTTCGCTGGGGTCGATCTCGATGTGGATCTTCTTTGCGTTGGGAGCGTAGCTGGCGAGGTTGCCGGTGACTCGGTCGTCGAAGCGCATACCGAAGGCGAGCAGGAGATCGGCCTGCTGGATGGCGTTGTTGACCCACGATTCGCCGTGCATGCCCATCATGCCGAGCTGCAAGGGGTGCGCGGCGGGGATGGCTCCGAGGCCGAGGAGCGTGCTGGCGATAGGGATGCCTCGGGCTTCGGCAAAGGCGATGACTTCCTGTTCGGCGTGCGACTCGACGATGCCGTGGCCGGCGAGGATGACGGGTTTCTTGGCGGCGTTGATGAGCCGGACGGCTTCGCCCATGCTGGGGCTGGTCGCCGAGAGGGCGGTCGCGAGCATGGGGTGCGGGCGGTGCGGCGCGGGGGCGGCGGCCTCGAAGCTGAAGGGAGCGGTGGCCTGCTGAGCGTCCTTGGTGATGTCGACGAGGACAGGGCCGGGGCGGCCCTGTTGCGCGATCTGAAATGCCAGACGCACTGTCGCCGCGATGTCTTCGGCGCGGGTGACGAGGAAGTTGTGCTTGGTGATGGGGAGCGTGATGCCAGTGATGTCGATTTCCTGGAAGGCGTCCGAGCCGAGGACCTTGGAGGAGACCTGGCCGGTGATGGCGATCATCGGGATGGAGTCGAGCATGGCCGTGGCGAGGCCGGTGACGAGGTTGGTGGCGCCGGGGCCGGAGGTGGCCATGCAAACGCCCACTCGGCCCGAGGCGCGGGCGTAGCCATCGGCCATGTGGGATGCTCCCTGCTCGTGGCGGACGAGCACGTGGTGGATGGTGGGGAACTTGCGCAGGGCGTCGTAGATCGGGAGGATGGCGCCGCCGGGGTAGCCGAAGACGGTGGTGGTGCCTTCGCCAGCGAGCGTTGCCCAGAGGATTTCGGCGCCAGTGAGTTGCGGTTTGGGTTCACTGGTTGTTGTGAGTTCAGTGGCCATGGTGTGATCTCCTGCTGAGTTGCTCGGTTTCGGGTGGTGCGACGCCTAGGCGCGAAGCTTCCGGACAATGGCTCGACGGACCGGAACGTCGTAGTACTGCGCGATGAACCAGGTGATGAGGATGATGGCCAGAACATAGGCGAGGCCAACGCCCTGCATCAAGGGGACGGAAGAGAGGTGGATCCACGACAACGGCTCCAACAGGGGCACATGCAGGATGTAGAGCGGATAAGAGAGCGCTCCGAGGGCGGCGAAGGCCTTGGTGGTGAAGGACGGTAGCTGAACGCGGGCTCCCCAGTAGACAAGAAGAGGGAAGCCGATGCCGACGGACAGCAGGTCCGCTCCGGTGGAGTGGAGGAGGGGACGTGGAGTCACGAAGAGAGCGACAAGGAACGCGGCCCCGAGCCCGGCCACGGCGAAGGCTTGCGGACCGTGCAGGCGGGCCGGCCGCCGGCGCTGGTATAGCCGGTAAAGCAGGATGCCAACGAAGAACGAGAAGCAGACTCGGTGAATGCCAAGGAGCGCACTGTAGGACGTGAAGCCGGCACCGATGTCACCGTTGCGAATGCGATCCAAGGAAAGCGCCACGAAAGACAAGGCGGCAATGACCGTCAACAGGGCAGTGCTTGCGAGACGGAGTCTCGCCAGCAGGCCGTAGACGAAGTTGGCGACGAGCTCGAGAAACAGCGTCCACATTGGCAGATCGAGTGGAAAGAGGATGCCTCTCGGCAAGGGCAGGATGAGAAGACCGGAAATGATGGCGTAGCTTATGGCGGCGGGTAGAGGAAGGCTTCGCCATAGCAGTTGGGAGTGGTCACGCAGCAGGAAAAGAGCGCCAAGCACGGTTCCCAGGAAGGCCGTGGGATAGAGACGGATGGCGCGCGTTAGTGCGAAGTCTCGGAAGCTAAGCGTGGTGGCGAGCCGCTCGCCGTAGGAAAGCGCCACGACGAAACCGCTGAGGCAGAAGAAGAAGTCGACCGCAAGATAGCTGCTGCTGGCAGCGCGGCCCCAGCCGAGCTGTGCCGGCGAGTGCTGCGGCACGACGAAGACAGCCGCGAGGCCGCGCATGGCATCGAGGAAATGATACCGATGCTGCTCGGGGGCCTTGGGCTGTCTCAGTTCGGGCGGATGCAATGGGACTCCTGCGGTGGTGACAGCAATGGGTTGCCGCTTAGGTAGTGCTCGACGAAAGACTATGTGGTCACGGCTCCCTGGCTGGCGCCGCTTACGGTGCTTGCGTACTTCGCAAAGACGCCTCGTTTGTAGCGGGGTGCGGGGGCCTTCCAGGCACTGAGGCGGGCGGCGATTTCTTCGGCGGAGACGTTGAGGTTGAGTTCGCGGTTGGGGATGTCGAAGGTGATGGTGTCGCCTTCGCGGACGGCGGCGATGGGGCCGCCGAGCTGGGCTTCGGGGGCGACGTGGCCGGCCATGAGGCCGCGGGTGGCTCCGCTGAAGCGGCCATCTGTTAACAACGCAACTGTCTCCGACAGTTCCGGGATTCCTTTAATGGCGGCGGTGACGGCGAGCATCTCGCGCATGCCGGGTCCGCCACGGGGGCCTTCGTAGCGGATGACGAGGACGTCGTCAGGGTTGATCTGGCCGGCCTCGACGGCGTGGAAGCAGGCGTCTTCGCTGTCGAAGACGCGGGCGGGGCCGGTGTGGTGAATGCGCTCGTGGCCGGCTACCTTGACGACGCAGCCTTCCGGCGCGAGGTTGCCACGCAGGATGACGAGTCCTCCAGTGGGCTTGAGCGGAGCCGACCACGGCAGGATGACCTGCTGGCCGGGAGTCTCTTGTGCTGCTTTGGCTTCTTCGCGAACGGACTTGCCGCTGACGGTGGGTGTGTTGCCGTGGAGCAGGCCTTTTTCGGCGAGGCGCTGGGCGAGGACGCGGGAGCCGCCAGCGGCCTGGTAGTCCTTGGCAACCATCTTGCCGCCGGGCTGGAGGTCGCAGATGAAGGGCGTCTTCTCGCTGATGATGTCGAAGTCGTCGACCGTGAGCGGGATGGCGAGCTCATGCGCGATGGCGATCAGGTGGAGAACTGCATTGGTGCTGCCGCCTGACGCGCAGACAGCGCTGATGGCGTCTTCGAGGGACTCGCGGGTGATGATCTGCGAGGGCTTGAGGCCGGCGCGGGCCAAGTCCATGACGAGCTTGCCGGCTTCGCGGGAGGCGGCGTGCTTGTCGGCGCTCATGGCGGGGACGCCGGTGATTTCCATGGGGGAGATGCCGAGGAACTCGCCGGCCATGGCCATGGTGTTGGCGGTGAACTGGCCGCCGCAGGCTCCCGGACCGGGGCATGCGGTGGCTTCGGCTTCTTCAAGCTGGGCGTCGTCGATACGGCCGGCAGCGTGAGCGCCGATGGCTTCGAAGACCTGCTGGATTGTGATGTCGATCTGCTTGTTGCTGCTGGGCTCGGGCGTCTTACCGTCGGCACCGACGTGCATGCGGCCGGGCGCAATGGAGCCGCCGTAGAGCATGAGGCCGGGGATGTCGAGGCGGGCGAGGGCCATGACGGCACCGGGCATGTTCTTGTCGCAGCCGGCGATGCAGACGAGGCCGTCGAAGCTGTTGCCACGGGCGACAAGTTCGATGCTGTCGGCGATCATGTCGCGCGAGACGAGCGAGGCCTTCATGCCCTCTGTGCCCATGGTGATGCCGTCGGAGATGGTGACGGTGTTGAACTCCATGGGTGTGCCGCCGGCGGCGCGAACGCCTTCCTTGACGGCTTCGGCGATGTCGCGCAGGTGGTAGTTGCAGGGGCCGATCTCGGTCCAGGTGTTGGCGATGCCGATGATGGGCTTGTGCAGGTCGTCCCTGGTGAAGCCGACGCCGCGCAGCATGGCGCGGGCGGCCGCGCGGGATGGGCCCTCGGTGAGGACGATCGAGTTGGTTTTGCCTGCGGGGATGTTGCTCATTGTGCTTGCTGTGCTCCGGATGCGTTGTTTCCTACTGCAGGGGATCTGGTCGCTGACGTGCCGGCTGTTTGGAATGCCGTGAGAAGTTGCTGCAGGTCCGCGAGAACTTTGTCGGTGGCACGCACCTTGCGAGATTCGGGCTCGGTAAAGGACCAGAGTGCGATGCGCGTTATACGATCCAGAAAGACAAGTTGAAGGGCCGTCGTTTGTAAACTGTTGGGCCCGCTGCTCCCAGTGCCGGTCACGTCAGTAAGACGAGTGTTGTAGTGGATCTCGAAGACGAGATCGGCAAGAGACGGGCTGGCTACGAGCGTGTATTTACCCTGCTTCACAAGCCCGGCATACAGGTCGTTGTAGATGTCAGTGCAGGTGGACTGGCCGGCGCTGCAGAGGTTGGAGAGGAATACCCTGGTGCCCGTTTGGATTTGCGAGGGCAGTGGAGCTGAAGGAGATGCCGCAGGCGCTTTGCCCTTCTGCGCGACGGCGGTCATCGCGGCGGCGAGCAGGGCAACCGCTGTGAGTGATCGTGATTGACTTTGTCTGGATGTGGGGTTGGTGCTCATGTTCTTCCTTTGCTTCAGCAGACAGGTGGATGGTGAGACAAAGCTAGTGGTGCGCTACCGAATGATTCCTGGGCGGCGTGGCTGAGGTAAGGGTGTCGAAGTCTTTCACGAGGACGTTGATGGTTTCGTCGAGGTTCTTGTCGCGATTCTTCTGGAACACGGCATAGTTGGAGCGTTCGGTGAGGGACCAGAGGATGATGCGGGTCTTAGGGTCTTCGACGATGACTCGGAACTGGCGCGGGGTGTTGGTGCCGCCGTTGACGCCTGCACCGAGACCGAACTCGTAGTGGAGTTCGAGAACGAGGTCGGCGTCTTTGGGATCGCCTACGAGGTCGAAGCGGTGAAGGTTCTGCACGCCCGCATAGAAGACGTTGTAGGTGCGAAGGCAGTCGGCGTTTTCCTGGTCGCCCGCGTTGCCGAGGAATACCTTGCGGGCAGTGGTGAGGGCGGTTGGGAGTGGGGCCGCGGGTGGTTCGGGGGTTTGGGCGTGGAGGGTAGGGCCGAGGAGCAGGGCCATGGTGGTGAAGAGTTTCGCGAGTTGCGTCGGTGTGCTCATGGGATTTGTGCGGGTGTTACGGACATCAGGTCCCTTCGGGAATGACAACCAAGAGGGCTAAGCGGCTTTGCCTTTAGGGGCTAGCCAGAACTCTTCGTTGTGTTTGGCTTCGAAGCGGTTGAGGTCGGCTTCGTGGCGGAGAGTGAGGCCGATGTCGTCCCAGCCGTTGAGGAGGCACTCCTTGCGGAAGTGGTCGATCTCGAAGGTGGCTTGGAAGCCCTGGTCGTCGGTGACTGTTTGGGCTTCGAGGTTGATGGTAATTAGGTGCTTTGGGTTCGCGGTGCAGCGCTGCATCAGGTTCTCCACGTCGGCGTCGGAGAGGCGGACGAGGATGATGCCGTTCTTGCCGGCGTTGGAGAAGAAGATGTCGGCGAAGCTGGGCGCGATCACGGCGAGGAAGCCGTACTGGTTGATGGCCCAGGCGGCGTGCTCGCGGGAGCTGCCGCAGCCGAAGTTCTTTTCGGCGATGAGGATCTGCGAGCCCTTGTATTCGGGCTTGTTGAGCACGAAGTCGGGCTTGGCGCTGACATGGTCGGGCGTGTTGAGGTCGTAGCGCCAGTCGTAGAAGAGGAAGTCGCCGTAGCCGGTGCGCTCGATGCGCTTGAGGAACTGCTTTGGGATGATCTGATCGGTGTCGATGTTGGGGAGTGGGAGCGGGACGGCGGTGCTGGTGAGGATGTTGATGGGAGTCATGGGCGCGTCCAGTGGTTAGTGATTAGTGATTAGTGGTTAGCAAAGGCAAAGGCAAGAGCGGAACGCAAAGTACGCCAAGGTGCGCGAAGTACGCGGCGGCCTGGTTGCTAGGCTGAGCCTCCGCTGGCCAGGTCTAGATGGAAGGCAGGCTCCGGTGCGGTTGATGCGTCAGAGGATTCGAACTGCCACTTGCGGACGTCGGTGAGGTGGCCGGTAATGGCGGCGGCGGCGGCCATTTCGGGGAGAGCAGATGCGTGCGGCCGCCGCGGCCTTGGCGACCTTCGAAGTTGCGGTTGCTGGTCGAGGCGCAGCGTTCGCCGGGCTGGAGGATGTCGGGGTTCATGCCGAGGCACATGCTGCAGCCGGGCTCGCGCCACTCAAAGCCGGCGGACTTGAAGACTTCGTCGAGGCCTTCGGCTTCGGCCTGGCGCTTAACGACCTGCGAGCCGGGGACGACCATCGCGCGCACGGTGGTAGCGATGTGGTGGCCGCGCACGACGCGGGCAGCGGCGCGGAGGTCCTCGATGCGGCCGTTGGTGCAGGAGCCGAGGAAAACGGCGTCGACTTTGACCTGTTCCATGGGGGTGCCGGGCTTGAGGTCCATGTACTCGAAGGCTCGCTCGAATGATTTGCGATCGGCGTCGGAGAGCGCGTCGTCGACGGTGGGGACTTTGCCTTCGATGGAGGTGACCATACCGGGCGACGTGCCCCAGGTGACGCGCGGAGCTAGCTTCGTGGCGTCAATGTGGAGCTCGCGGTCGAACACGGCGCCTTGGTCGGTGACGAGGGCGCGCCACTGGTTGACGGCGAGGTTCCAGGCAGCTTCATCGACGCCGGCGGTCTGGCTGCCGGATTCCGCAGGGCCGCGCCACTGGCGCTGGGCCTCCGCTGGGGTCACGCCCTGACCGGGCTCCTTGCTGGAGGCGTCTTCGTGGCCCGAGACCGTCGTGCCTTGCGGTGTTCCGGGAGCGAAGCGACGGCCCTTGAGGTAGGCGAAGGTCGTGTCGTCGGGGGCGATCATACCGGCACGCGCACCGGCTTCGATGCTCATGTTGCAGATGGTCATACGGCCTTCCATGGAGAGGGCGCGGATGGCCGAGCCGGCGTACTCAACCACGTAGCCGGTAGCGCCGTCGGTGCCGATCTGGCCGATGATTTCGAGGATGATGTCCTTGGCGGTAACGCCGTAGGGGAGGTCGCCCTCGATGTTGATGCGAAAGGTCTTGGGCCGCGCCTGCGGGAGGGTTTGTGTGGCCATGACGTGCTCGACTTCGCTGGTGCCGATGCCGAAGGCCAAGGCTCCAAAAGCGCCATGGGTGCTGGTGTGTGAGTCGCCGCAGACGATGGTCATGCCGGGCTTGGTGGCGCCCAGCTCGGGGCCGATCATGTGGACGATGCCCTGCGAGGCGTCCTGGACGTCGAAGAACTCGATGCCGAACTCGGCGCAGTTCTTGCGCAGCGCATTCACCTGCGCGGCGGATACCTGGTCGGCGATGACGAGGCGGTCGGCGGCGCTGGTGGTGGGCACGTTGTGGTCGACCGTGGCGATGTGCCGGTCGGGGCGGCGAAGCGGGCGACCAGCGAGACGCAGGCCGTCAAACGCCTGCGGGCTGGTGACTTCGTGGACAAGCTGGAGATCGATGTAGAGCAGGGTGGGCTCGCCGGCGGGTTCGGCGACGATGTGCTGCTCCCAAACCTTTTCGAACATGGTTCGGGGCTTGAAGGTTTGGGGAGTGTCGGTGCGGGCGATGTCTGGTGTCGTCATGGTGTTGTACGTTTTACGTTCTACGTTGTACGTGAAAACTGGTTACTTGTCGTCGGGGTCTTTGGGAGTGATGGTGTCGGGCTGCGGGGCGATAGTGTTGGCCCCGGTCATCGCGGGTTGCAACTCGACCGGTGTGCCGTCGGGTTCGACGAGGATGGCGTGCGAGATGTGCGGGACGAGCCGATGCGCGGCGGCGAGGCGGGCGTCCCAGTGGGCAATGCTCTGCGTGAGTGCGAAGGGCAGGGCGTCAGAGGAGACGTAGCGGCTGGGGAAGAGCCAGAGGTAGAAGTCGGCGGCTTGTTCGTCGGTAGTGTGGCCCTGCGTGGACCAATTGGTGGCGGCGAAGACCATCAGCGGCTTAGGCAGGCCAAGATCGAACCAGAGCATGCCGCTGGCGGCGCAGAAGCTGGGGACGCAGCCATCGAGCGTGATGTAGCGGTTCTTCTCGGCGGTGACGACGCTGTAGCGCGACACGAAGCGGGGGATGATTTCGGCAAGCGGGACTTGCTTGTCAGGAGTAGAGGCCCACATGGCCTGGGCCTGCTTGAAGTTGTCGTCGAGCAGGGTAGCGAAACGCTCATCAAAGCGGAGCTGGTCGGCGCGGCCGTTGGGGAGCGGGCGGGTGTACTCCCAGAGCCATTGGGGGTTGGTGGCGGAGTTGGGGTGGGTGGGGGTGTTGTGGGCGTGGGGTGGGGGGGCGACGAGGGAGTCTGGGTTGGAGATCTGGGCGTGCGCGCTTGCGGCTAACGCTGCTACGAGTGCTGTGGCTGCGAGTTGGAGGTATGCGCGCATTGACGGAATCAGGTTCCCTGCGGGGATGACAAGCGAAGAAAAGCAAAAGCAGAAACTAAACGGCGTGGCGGGACTGGTTGCGGTCTAGGGATTCGCTGAGGGTGTCGCAGACGAGCTTGCCCATCTGTTCGGTGGTGACGGTGGCTGCGGTGTTGCCGCGGGCGATGTCAACCGTGCGGTGGCCTGCGGCGAGGACACGGGCTACGGCGGCTTCGATGGCCACTGCTTCTGTTTCAAGGCCGCCAGAGAAGCGAAGTACCATGGCCGCTGTGAGGATGGCACCCAGCGGGTTGGCCTTGCCCTGACCGGCGATGTCTGGGGCGGAGCCGTGGACGGGCTCGTACAGGTTGACCTTGCCGCCGATGGTGGCCGAGGGCAGCATGCCGAGAGATCCGGAGATGACGCCGGACTCGTCGGAGAGGATGTCGCCGAAGAGATTTTCGGTGAGCACGACATCGAAGTCGCGCGGGCGGTTCATGAGGTGGATGGCCATGGAGTCGACGAGCTGGTGCTCAACGGTGACGTCTGGGTAGCTGGCGGCGAGCTCGTCGACGGTGGCGCGCCATAGCTGGGAGCACTCGAGGACATTGGCTTTGTCGACCTGAGTGAGCTTCTTGCGGCGCTTCTGCGCGATCTCGAAGCCGACCCTGGCGACGCGCACCACTTCGTCCTTTGTGTAGACCATGGTGTTGTGCGCTTCGCCGGTTTCCTTGTTCCAGGCGCGGGGCTGGCCGAAGTACAGGCCGCCGAGGAGTTCGCGGACGAACATGATGTCGACGTCCTTGGTGACTTCGGGGCGGAGCGGTGAGTTGTCGGCGAGGGCGCTGAAGGCGAGGCAAGGGCGGAGGTTGGCGAAGCCGCCGAGGTGCTTGCGGATAGCGAGCAGGCCGGCTTCGGGGCGCTTGTCCGGGGTGAGGCTGTTGAACTTGTTATCGCCGACCGCGCCAAGGAAGACGGCGTCCGAGGCGAGGCAGGTGTCAATGGTGGCCTGTGGGAGTGGCGTGCCATCTGCGGTGATGGCGACTCCGCCGATGCGGGCCTCGGTGAAGCGGAACTCGTGATCGCCGAACTCGGCAATTTTGCGGAGAATGCTGACGGCTTCGCGGGTGACTTCGGGGCCGATGCCGTCTCCGGCGAGCACTGCGATCTGGAGCTTCATGCTTGTTCCTCGGTAAAGATGTCGCCATTCAGCATCCGCTGAACCTGCTTCGTTGGATGGAAAGCGATGCACGTTCCGGTGTCTACAAAGTGCGTTTGCGGAGCTGAGCTGCCATGGACACGAGCATAACTGCTCCTTATGCTCTAAGAAAGATGTATCACGGTTTCTAATGGGTGCATCGCGCATCGAGTACCTGCGACGGCACCGTGAGTTACGGAGGTTCAATGGACCTGATGCAGTTGGAGACGTTTCTGGCCGTGGCGGAGGAGCGCAGCTTTTCGCGGGCAGCCGCAAGGCTGCACCGCACGCAGCCAGCGGTGAGCCAGGCGATCGCGAAGCTGGAGGCGGAGTTGGGAGAGCCGCTGCTCGAAAGGGCGTTTCGCGATGGCATGCTGACCGATGCCGGGCTGGTTCTGCGCGATTACGCGCAGAAGATGCTGAACCTGCGCACGGAAGCAGGCGCGGCGCTGGTGGAGCTTCGGGCGCTGCACACGGGGCGGTTGCTGCTGGCGGCCAATGAGTACACGTGCCTCTACCTGTTGCCGCTGCTGGACGCGTTTCGGCGAAAGCATCCCCGGATCAAGGTGTCGGTGCATCGTTCGCTAGCGAGCCGAATACCGGATGAGGTGTTGCAACACACGGTGGAACTGGGCGTTGTCACGTTCCGGCCCGATGACCCGCAGGTGCGGTCGATGGTGGTGTACCGCGACCAACTGGTGTGCATCGTGGGGCCGGGGCATCCGCTGGCGGGCGAGGAGCAGGCGAGCATCCAGCGGCTGGGGCGGGAGACGTTTGTGGCGCACAATGTGCCCTCACCGGTGCGACAGAAGGTGATCGACGCGTTTCGGCGGCATCGGACGCCGCTGCAAATGGATGTGGAATTGCCGTCGCTGGAGGCGATCAAGCGGTTTGTGCAGCGCGGGAACGGAGTGGCGCTGGTGCCGCGGCTGACGGTGGAAAGCGAACTAGCGATGGGAACGCTGATGGGCATTGCGGTTCCACAGTTGCAAATGGAGCGCAAGTTAAGGCTGGTGCTGCGGAGGAAAGCGGCGTTGAGCCATGCGGCGCAGGCGTTCCTGAAGGTGGTGGAGGAGCATGCGGCGGCGCACGGGGAGCCATTCTGTTTCGTCGCGGACCGGGCCGGTGAGAGGGCGGCGGGATAGAGGGACGAACCAAAGAGGCGATTGCAGGCCTAAAATGGCTCGCGCTCGAAACTCGTGGCGCGTTGTCTCGTCAACCACTACACCCGCTGTATGCAGCCCTGCGCGACGTTGCGCCCGGCTGCGGATGCGGAAGCAGCCCCACAGGGCTAAAAAGTTGCGAATGTTGCGAATGGAGAAGCAAACAATGAACAAGATTGCGCGAACACTCACACGGGGTCTCGCACTGCTGACGGTGTGTACGGCCCTTTCGGCACTTCCGCTTCTGGCGCAGGACACTGCTCCGCCGCCACCGCCTTCCGGGCAGATGCAGGGACCGCCTCCTGGTGGACCGGGCGGCCGTATGGATCCGGCTCGCCGGCTGCAGATGATGAAGGATCAACTGAGCCTGAGCGATGAACAGACCGCGAAGATCAAGGCGATCATGGACGAAGGCCGCGGCAAGATGGAAGGCGTTCGCGCGGACAGCAGCCTTTCGCAGGAAGACATGCGCGCCAAGATGATGGCGCTGAACCAGGAGCAGAACGGGAAAATCCGGGCTGTGCTCACGGCAGACCAGCAAACGAAGTTCGACGCGATGCAGCAGCGGATGCGGCGTGGGCCGGGAGGTCCGGGCGGGGGACCCGGTGGACCGCCTCAACTGTAAAGTGGGAAGCATTTGCCAGGCGAGAGGGGCAGGGTTCCGGAGGTTTTCCGGGAACTCTGCCCTTCTTTGCGGCTGTTTCCACCTAGCGAATCGGTTTGGGCCGCGTCTAACGGGTACAATGGAAGTTGATGCTGCACGGCGCAGGTTGCCCGCTGAGAATTTTTAGGGGAGACGTGCGCTTTTGAAGGGAAATGCTCGAAGCATGAAGAAGATTTTGTTGCTTGGCGCGCTGCTGTTGTGCGCCTCCGGCTGGGCGAATGCCCAGGAAAGCCGCCAGGACATCAGCGCCAGCGGGTATGGGATTTTTGGACCGACCGTTTACGGCGAAGGCGCGCGCGAAGACACCATCTCGGCGCTGGGGTTTCTGGGCAGCTATCGCTACCAGGTGACGCCGCGCAGCGGCCTTGAGCTGAACTACAGCTACCTGCAGACTTCGCTGCGCTATGTGCCGGCTGCACACGCGCAGGACGCGTTTGTGTATGTACACACACGCGCGCAGGAGATCAGCGGCGCCTATGTGTACTCGCGTAACTACCACAACTGGAACCCGTTTGTAGAAGTGGGTGTCGGCGGCTTCATCTTCTCGCCAATCCACGACTATGGCACTTCGCAACTGGATACCAAGCAGAACACCAATGTGGGTGCGCTGTTCGGGGGCGGTGTGGCGTACGAAATCAGCCCGAGCTTTGACATTCGCGCGCAGTATCGCGGATTCCTGCTGAAGACCCCTGACTTTGGCGAAGCCGGAAACGGGTACAAGACGAACCGATATGAAGTGCTCACCATGCCCGCGATTGGCATCGCTTACCACTTCTAACGTTTGGCAACAGATTGAAAAGTCCGGCTTATGGCCGGACTTTTCTGCATCTGGGACGTCTAGTTGACGTGTTTGGAGCGGCGGCTCATGTAGTCCATGAGGAGGTAATTGCCGAGCGTCTGCGGGGTCGTGAAGTAGGCCTTGCCGCGACACATGGCCGACATCTTCTGCACGAACTGCACGAGGGCGAAGTCCTCGGCGAGCATGAAGGTGTTGATCATGATGTTGGCTCGCTTGCAGCGGCCGACTTCTTCGAGTGTTTCCTGGATGACGATGGGGTCCAGGCCGAAGGCGTTTTTGTAGATGCGGCCGTCGTCGAGGGTGAGGGCGGAAGGTTTGCCGTCGGTGATCATGACAATCTGCTTCATGTCCTTGCCGGAACCGCGCAGAATACGCTGGGCGACGCGGAGGCCCTCGCGGGTGTTGGTGTAGTGCGGGCCGACTTTGACGCGCGGGAGCTGGGAGATAGGAATTTCTTCCGCGTGGTCGTGGAAGAGCACGAGATTGAGCTGGTCGCCTGGGAACTGGGTACGGATGAGGTGCGAGAGCGCCATGGCGACGCGCTTGGCGGGGGTGAAGCGGTCTTCGCCGTAGAGGATCATGCTGTGCGAACAGTCAAGCAGGACGACGGTGGCGCAGGAGGACTGGAAGTCGGCCTGCTGGACGTGTAGATCCGAGTACTCGAGATTGAGGATGCCAGAGCCGTTTGGGGCGCCTTCGCGCGCGAAGACGCTGGATAGCGTGGAGGTGATATTGAGGTTGAGAGAATCGCCGAACTCGTAGGGCTTGGAGGAGCCGTTGGTTTCGACGCCGGCGGCTTCGTAGCGGGTATCGTGACGGCCGAGGGAGGACTTGCCGAGCGGGCCGAGGAGATCGCGCAGAGCCTTGTAGCCGAGGAAGTCCATGCCCTTGTCGGTGACTTCGAAGCGGGCGTCTGTCTCGCCTTCGCCCTGCTCGCCCTGGCCTTCACCAGGCTCTTCCGCGTTCAGGAAGGCTTCGTCCTTCATGCGCTGGACGATCTTCTCGACAAGCTCGTCCTTGGCTTCTTCGGGAAGCTCTTCATACTTCTCCTGAGCGTCCTCGTCGAGGAGCTCGCCGGAGTCGAGGGCCTGGCGGACGGCGTCCTTGAGGGAGTCCATGGAGTCGTCGTCGTTCTGGAAAGGCGAGAAGGGATCCTGGTAGCCGGAGTCGAGGAAGAAGTCTGAGAGGGCGTTCATCAGGTCTTCGAGATCGAAGCTCGTAGAAAGATCGCCGGTGAACTTTGTGTAGCGAGTGAGCTTCATCTGGGTTCCTTGTGTGGCCTCGTGTGTAGATTAGACGGTTTCGCGGGTGCGCGGATGCGGGCGTGTTGGTGTAGGCAAAAGCAGGAGCCCCGCCGTTTGGCGGGGCTCCTGCTTTAGAAGCTACCGTTTTATCAGGGCTTGGTGCCGAGTTGACCGTTCTTGACGGCGACGGAAAGTGGGGTGACGACAGGAACCGCAGCGCCTACAAGCTCCGTGATGGCCGCCCCGGCGGTGGAGGTGCTGTAGTTGCCTGTGTCCAGCACCCAAAGGTTCCCAGAGGGATCAATCTGCATGTCGTACGGCAGTGCCTCGGCCGCGGTGGTGTCAAAGAAGCCGCCGGTAGTTGGGCATCCAGCGGTCGTCGAGCAGGTGCCTGGAGTCGTGCCAGTGGGGGAAAGGGCCACGAAGCTTCCCGCAGTGTTGTAGTTGATCTCCGCGATGCTGAAGCTCCCTGTGGTCTGGCCGGAGCCGGCGCTATTCGGGAACTCGCTGCCGGTGAAGACGTTCGAAGCTCCATCAACGACCGTGGAGCGAACACCGTTCTGGCCGCCGAGGTAGTTTGTGCTGGCGACGTAGGTTAGGGTCGTGCTGGTGGCGGAAGCAGGCGTCTGGCGGATGAGTTCCTTGAACGTCGATCCGGTACAGCAGGCCGTGCCCTGGTAGATATTGTTTGTGGAATCGATGGCCACGCCGTAAGAGGATGAAGGCGTTGCGTTCGCTGTAACGCTATAGGTTCCAGGGATGTAGGCGGTGCCGGATTCCGTTCCGCTGGTTCCGGCGACACGGCTAGAGGCAACTGAAAAGCTGGAAGCACCCACACCCTTGATGGTGTAGCTGCCGTTGTTAAAGTTGGCGCCCAGCGTGGTGGTCAGACCGTTGATCTGGACGGTAGCTCCGGTGACAAATCCGGCGGATGGCATGGCGCTGGTGGTGAAGGTTGCCGTCGAGCCGTCCGTCGCCACGTTGGTGATGCTGGCCGTAGATGTGGGGTACAGACCATAGATGAAGCTCACCGTGGAGGTCGCATCCCAGAGCCGGCCCCTGGAGTCGACCTGGAAGTACCCCTGCGTGGTCGTCGAGGACGTGCCGTTGAAGCCGCTGGCGACCGTGACCGGCGTCGCGGTCGTCGCGGTAGCAGCGTCGACCAGTTCCTGAATAGAGCCGCCGCTTGCGTTGGTGTTGTAGAAGACGTTGCCGAAGCCGTCCGACGTCATCTCGTAAGGTGGATTTGTAGGCTGAACGATAGCGTTGACCGTGCTAGACCCAGCGGGAATTTCCACGATACCGGCAAGGCCGGTCGCGTTGTAGGAACCCCAGACATTGCCGGCGATATCGATGGTGAGACCACGGCCACTGCCGCCAGCCCCGCCCGCAAAGGCTGCCGAGCCGCAGAAAAGGGGAATACCGACCGGGCTAATTTTCCGCTATGGTGGCGTTGTTGGCCGCGCCATTGATGAACCAGAGATTGCCGGACGCATCCACGTTGGCGTGGTACGGGCCGGAGATAAACGAGCCTCCCGCACAGGTGCCGGTAGCGGTGTAGTTGACGCCAATGGTGTAGTCCGTAGGCGCCGTGCTTGTTCCGGTCTGGAAGGGCGCCGTCGAGGAGATGAGGCCGAAGAGGCAGGACGCCTTGGTGGTGGAAGATGACGAGTTATTGCAGGTGGGGACGGTGCCGACCAAACCGGGGTTGGTGGCGAGAAAGTAGGCGGCCTGTACGGCGTCCGTGGCAGTTGTAAAGGTGGCCGAAGGCTGGCTGGTATTGACGGGTGTAGGCGCGGTGGCGTTGTTGAAGAGATCAGCGCAGTTGGTTGCGGAGGTCGCCGTGGACTGATTCACGCAGGAAGCCAGGATATTGGCAACGTCGACGAGCTTGGGATAGTCCGCGGCGGCGGTGACAGTGATGCCGCTCACACTGGAGTTGGTGCCGGTGTATTGCGGTGCCTGAATGCTGGTCAAAGAACTATTGCCAATGTTGGTCAGGTTGGCGATCTGGGCGACCGCGTTGTTGAGACCTGTTGTGCCCTGCGTGGAGGCGCTGGTTCCGATTCGAGTCCCGCCTGCGACAGATCCCGGGCTGATGTACTGTGCCAACGCGTACACGGTCGCCGCCGTACTGAGCTCGTTGATGTTGACGCGAGTGGCAGAGGAGATGGCGTTGCACGGGCCGATGGCCGTGATGAAACTGGCGGCTGTGTTGTTGGTTGACGTGGTGCCGGTGCCCTGCGTGTTGCCGCCCGTGGCAAGGATATAAATCTGCGCGGTGGGTTTGGCGGTGTCGCAGGCGTAGGTGTTAGTGAGGGTGGTCGTGGGGGTGGCCGTGCCGGCATTCTTGTTGAACTGAAAGCCCCCACCGGTGTCACTGGTGGTCTGCGCCAGGGCGACGGAACCTGTGCCGTATCCGGTGTATCCGGCTTCGTAGAGCGTCAGGGTCGCGTTATACACGGGACTCTGACCGCCGTGGATGTTTCCGATGATGGATGCACCTTCGCTAACAGGGCCGGAACCAGACAGACTGGACAGTGACACACCGCATCCAGCAAGCAGAGAAAGACCCAGACCTGTCATGCCCGCCAAGGCAAAGCGTGTGTGACGTGGAAGTACACCCAACATGGAAACCCCTTGAACTACACTGTCGCAGTAAGACTCGTGCCGAGAGTAGCGCATCCAGCCTCTACTTTTCTTTGATCTGAGTCAATAGAGCCTGTACGGCTGAATCGAGCTGAAGATCCTTGCCTGCCTCGGTCTCACCGAGCGTGCGGAGAACCTCGACGTCCACGGGACGCGGATGGAATTCCATGTCCTTGCCTTCGAGAGTTTTGATCCGGTCGCCGGGAACGCGGACCGAGGAGCCGTCGATGAGGCGCTGGGCCCCGGTGAAGATGATCCAGCCGGCGGTGGGAGTGCCGACGACCTTGCCGAGCCCGAGGGCACGATAGCCTTCGGTGAAGTCTTCGCCGTCGGAGAGAGTGGACTCGTTGGTAACCAACACCGTGGGCAGGCCGAGGGCTCGCTGGCCAAGGGACTGCCGCATGGGAGCGGGGGAGCCATCGCGCGGCGTGCCGATGAGGTAATTCTTGCGGGCGAAGACGTCGATGACGCGGCCGTTGACGTAGCCGCCGTTATTGTTGCGGACGTCCACGACGACGCCCTCCTTTGCTTGATTCTGAGCGTCGAGATCGACGTAGAGCTGGGCGAGGTCAGCATCCCCCATGGCGGCGATGTGGACATAGCCGAGTTTGCCACCGGAAACCTTCTCGACGTAGCCGCGACGGGATTCGACCCAAGCGCGGTAGAGTAGGCCGGATTCGACCTGGGTGGTGATGGGACGGACGGGGACGTCATGCTTTTTAGCCACGTTGCCTTCAGGTGCTACGGAAAGGACAACACGGTGGCCGGAACGGTCTTCTAGAAGCTGATCGAGACTGGTGGCGGAGGTGATGGCAGTGCCGTCCACGCTGAGGATGTGATCACCGATACCGATAGTGTTGGCCGGGTTGTTGGCCCCCGCAAGAGCCGCAGGACCAAGCGGAACGATTTCACGGACGATCAAGGCGCCGGAGGTTTCGAAGGGCTCGCGCTCAAAGCGGAGACCGAGACGGCCGGTGCGGACCGAAGGCATGGCCGGGCGCGAGATGCCGGAGTGCGATGTGTTGAGTTCGCCGATGAGGAGGTTGATATCGCGGCGCAGCTCGGGGCCGGTGTGGGCGCCTTCGATGTAGGGTTCCCACTCAGATTTGAGGGCGGTCCAGTCGACGCCGTTGAAGTCGCCGCGGAAGAACTCGTGATCGAGGGTGGACCAGGCTTCGTCGAAGACAACCTGCTTTTCGGCGTCGAAGTCGACGTCGATGGAGGCAGTCAGCGTGATGGGCTTCGCCATGCGGGAGGCGATGTTGATGACGCGGAGACCGCCGCCACCTTCTCCGCCGCCTGCGGCTGGGCCGCCACGGCCACCGCCGCCTTCCATGTAGTAGATCTGCGTGGAGTCGGGCGAGAAGGTGATCTCGGACTTGAAGCCGGGCGTGGTGGTTAGCTGCTTGGGAGTGGCGGGCTCTCGGCTGGTTTCGTCGAGCGAGTAGGTGTAGATGTTCTGCTGACCGGCGGCTTCGGCAAGGAAGGCGAGAGTTTTGCCGTCGGGCGAGATGACCGGCGAGCGGACGCCAAGGTCTTCGAGCGGAAGCAGGGTGAGGCGCTGGCGAAGGCCTTCGAAGACGATCTTTACAGGCTCAACGGGCTTTTTGGGTGGAGTGACGCCTGGCCCTCCGCGGCCGCCGCGGTTCGCGGGAGCTGGGGTGTCCTGTGGGGACTGAGGAGGCGTGGCCGGCTCCTGCGTGAGCGAGATAGCCGGGTCGTCGATGGGGTCGGTCAGGGCCGCTTCACCATCGGGAGTTGTGCCGGGCTGGGGTTCGGTGGCTGGGCGCTGGCGAGGTTCGGCAGGAGTGTCCGGCGCTCCAGGTGTGGATTGACGCCGGAAGAGCTCGCGGAACTGGTCTTCGCGGAAGACCGGGACGTGAGGCACGAGATCAACGCGGGCGAGCTGCGAGGTTTCCGAACGCTGCGCGGTGGCGAAGAGGATGTATTTGCCGTCAGGCGACCAGGCGATGTTTCCGCCGTTGCCGTTGGCGAGGAAGGTGATCTGGCGGGCGGCGGCGGAGGCATCAGCAGGCACTGCCCAGAGGTTGGTGAAGCTGTTGGTGCCAGTGGGCAGGTAGACGAGCCATTTTGAGTCCGGCGACCAAGTAAGCGACTCCCTGTTGATCTCACCGGTGGCGACGATCTTGTCCTTCATACCGGCGAGGGTGACGACGTGGACTTCCTTGCGGTTGCGGATGAAGGCTAGGAGCTTGCCGTCTGGCGAGTAAGTAGGGGCAAGGTCCAAGTCTGAGGCAGGGTGCGGGGCCTTAACGAGGACATGCTCGGTTTCCGTGTTGAAGTTGTAGGTGTAGAGCGAGGCTCCGCCGTCGCGCTCGGAGACGTAGGTGACTTCGGTGGAGTCGCCGTTCCACCTGGGCGAACTTTCTTCGGCCTCGGTGTGGGTGACACGCTGGGCTTCGCCTCCATTAGCTGCGGATGCGGCGAAGATTTCGCCGTGGCCAGTGACGGCAATCTTCTTGCCGTCGGGTGAGAGGGCGAGGCCTCCCCACCCGGTGACGGCGGTGTGCTCGACATGCGGGCCAGAGGGCAGGCCGCGCAGAGCTATGTGGACGGGCTCGGCCTTGCCGGAGCGCGTGTCGAGCTTCCAGATTTCGAAGTGGCGCTCAAACATGACGGTGTGGCCGTCGTAAGAGATGGTGGGCCAGAGGACACGGCCGCTGGTGAAGTGAGTGAGCTGCTTCGGCGAACCGGTGGCGGCGTCGGCTTCCCAAATGTTTTCTCCGCCACGATTGCCATCGCCTGATTTGTCACACATGAAGAAGAGCGACTTGCCATCGGGTGACCACATGGGCCAGGCGTGTTTCGAGTCTGCGGCGAGGAGCTTGCGGTAGCCGCCGTCGGTGGGGCTGGGCGAGGTGAGGGGCTTGAGCCAGATCTCGGTTTCGTCGATGTGGGCGTGGCCGTTCCGCCACCACTGCGAGGAGGAGATTCCCTTGGCGATGAGCGCGACCTGCTTGCCGTCGGGGGATGGGGCGGATTCGAACTCGTTCAAGTAGCGCTGGGCGGAGACTTCAAGCGGGGTGCCGCCGGTGGCGCGGACGCGGAAGATGTCCCCCTGGCCGGAGACGTCGTTGACCGAGGAAGTGAAGTAGAGCCATTGGCCGTCGCGGGACCAGGAGTCGAGGTTGGAAGCGCCGTCAGAGAAAGTGATGCGTTGGAGCTGGCCGGTGGCGAAGGTGAGCACATAGATGTCGGCGCCACCGGTGCGAGTGGACATGAAGGCAAGCTTCGAACCATCGGGCGAGTAGAGCGGGCGGGACTCGTCGGCAGGATCGGAGACGAGAAGGTGGGCGTCGCCGCCGGATGCAGGGACCGTCCAGAGGTCGCCGCCGGAGACGAAGGCGATCTCCTTGCCGTCGGGCGAGAGCGCGGGTTGGGCGAGCGAAGGGAGCGGCGCGGGACGGCTTTGGGCGAGGATGGAGACGGTCAGCGGGGTCGCGGACAGAAGGGCAGCGGCGAGCAGAAAGCGCACGGAACCTCTGGGTAAAGCGTGGGATGTCTTAAGAGACGAGTGTATGCCCACGCCGGACGCAGAGGTTCTGCCCGGGATCAGGAGGCGGTACTTGTCCAGGCCTTTCCGCCGGTTTCGTCGTAGAAGGTTTCTGTTGCGGAGGAGCCGTCGAGGGTGAGGGTGGCGAAGCCGTTGTAGACGCGGACGGGGTCGTTGTGATCGCCGGCTAGGCGGTACTCGTACCACTCGACGTTGGGGCTTGCGAGTGCGGACGCCTTACCCCACGGCAGAGCGCCGTGGCCGATGCAGCGGCAGGCAACGCCCTGCGCGGCGGAGGTCTTGTAGACGGCGGCGCAGTGGACGTGTCCCCAGTACCAGAAGGCGGGTTTGACGCCTCCCATGGCATTGATAACGGAGTTGAAGAGGGCGCTGGTGTACTGGTCCTGCGAGCCGTCTTCGCAGAGTGCGTTATGGTGGCTGAGGAGGATGACCTTCTTGCCCTTCGCAGCGACACGCGCAAGCATAGCGGTCTGGGTGGGGTCAATGGTGCCGTGCATGTAGAGCGAAACCTTATCGGAGAAGTAAGCGGTGTCCAGACCGACGACGATCCAGTTGCTGTTTTCAAGCAGGAAGATGCTGCGGCCGCCCTGCATGGCGAACTTGGGCGAGGCAAGGGCTGTGCCGAAGTAGTGCTGTGCGACGGGGTACATCTCGTGATTGGAGTTGAGGGTCAGCGTGGCGGCGACGCCGGAGGGCCACGGGGTGACAAGGTTGTTGGTTTCCTGCGAGGCGCTGCCGGCGTAGTAAACATCACCGAGATGCACGGTGACATCCGGCTGGAGCGCGGCGATGAGATTAGCGATCTTGAGGCTTGGGTTGGACGGGTTGTCGAAGGTGCCGGTGCCCCAGTCCCCGGAGAGCGCGAGAGTGACGTTGTCGGGCAAACCGAGAGGTATGGGGTCGGTGTCGCCGAAGGGCGGCGGCGTGGCATAGAAGTTTTCCAGCCAGACGACAGCAGCCTCGATCCAGCCGGGGTCGAGTATCTGGTATTTGCCGAAGCCGAGGAGCTCTCCGTTGATGTCGATCGGCACGTCGCAGCCGAGGTGAGCCGACTGAGCGACGGCGGCCGTTGCTGCTTTGACCATGGTGGCGGTGTCGTTGAGCAGGGTGGAGTTGACGAAGAGCAGTTCGCGCTTGGAGGAGGTTGGGGCGGCCTGCCCGGTGTCGAGGATGGTTTGCAGCTCGGCGTGGGCGGCGTCGAGGCTGGGCTGGATGAGGGTTTTGTCGGCTGGCTTGAGGGCATTCCAGGCGCGCTTGGCCCGGATGGCGAGGAGTGGATCGATCACGGCAGACCTCTGGCGGATGATGTGTTTGCGACGGGGCCGGTAGTGGATACCGTACTCCGATTTCGCTGGAACGCCAGAGAAAGTTTCGGGAAACGTGAAGCGTAGTTGCACGCCAGAAGATCCTCGCCGCACTCGCAAACTACCGAGATTCTTCGCCTTCGGTTCAGAATGACGCCGTGCAACGGGCTCGGCCGAACGGCTCTTAGCGCGAGGCGGTAAGGACGGCGAAGCGGCCCTGGGCATAGATACAGCGCGGGCGTGTGAAGCCGGCTTCGCGGAGCCAGCGGAGCTGATCGTCGACGGTGGCGCAGCGGTCTTCAGTCTGACGGAGGAGGGAGTCGGCAATCTGTTGCTCGGTAGCTCCAAGAGCGCGGATGTCGGCGAGCCACTGCTCACGGGCGGCGGCTTCCAGTTCAAGAGTGGGCTGGAGGATCTGCTCAGCGTTGATGAAGAGGCCGCCGGCCTTTAGGGCGGGGAGGATGCGGACGAAGAGGCTGCGCTTGGCTTCGTCGGTGAGGTGGTGGATGGAGAGCGCGGAGACGATGGCGTCGTAGTTGCTGCCCCACTTGCAGTGGGTGTAATCACCCAACTGAAGTACTGTTTCCTGGTCATGGCTAAAGCGCTGGCGAGCCTGCGCAAGCATCGGCTCGGAGTTGTCGATCATATGCAGGCAGGCGTCCGGAAGGCGCTCACGCACGAATGCAGAAAACAGTCCCGTACCCGCACCGAGGTCGAGGACATGGTCAGTGTCTGCCGGAAGCAGTTCTACTGCTGCTGTGTAGAACTCGCTGAAACCAGGGATGAGGCGGGCGCGGGCGGTGTCGTAGGTGGCGGCGGTGGCCGAGAAGACCTGTTCGGTGCGTTCAGAAGTCATCACGATTTATATTGTCTCGCCCGCTGAGTGCGTAGCGGAAGCAGCGGTAGGCCAAGTAGAGCGCGCCGAACGCGAGACTATCTTCCGCGGTTGAGTATCCGGCAGGACGAGACCAAGGCCATGAAAGCGATCCCATTGTTATAGCGAGACCGAGTAAAAGCAGACCGCAGATTCCCTGGACCCAGCGGCTGAAGTGATCCTGCTCATCCCACATGGCGACATTTTATCGATGGTTGGAGACGGGCTGAGCGAAATCGATCAGAACGTGTGCAGGACGATGCCGGTGTTGATGGTGAGGAACGAGGTTGGGTTGGAGGCACCTCCGCCGAGAGTGCGCCCGTCGCCGATTTCGATCGCGCGGATGTCGAGGAAGCGATTGAGGCGATAGTCGACGCCAAGGGCGGCGTTGTAGAGGTAGTAGTCCACGGAGACTGGGTTAGGGATGCTGGAGGAAGTGGTTTGCGGAACATGGAGATGGGCTTCTCCGACTGAAAGGCGGAAGTAGGGTTTGATGGGAAGCACGGGCGGTTTGGCTTTGATCTGAAGACCGCCGAGCCAGAAGTTGGCGCCGCCAGCGGCGGTGTCGCGTGCATCGATGCCGACGGTCACCACGTGAAAGTTGATGAAATTTACGGTTCCACCGACGGTTATGCCCGCGGGATTGTAGGTACTGAACTGCGAGGACGAGTACGGCAGTAGCTCGACGCTGGAAAGATGGTTGAAGGAGGCAGTACCGTAGGCTTCCACCCACTGGGCGTCAGCGCGGGTGGCGAGAATGGCGAGAGCAAAGAGAAGCGTGAGGGCTTGGGTGCGCATGTTCATCCTGAGAACGAAGTTGGGAGACGAGTTCGACTATAGGAGGCCGCGTGCGGAGGGGGCACCCCTCATCTGAGGTACGTGCTTCTTTTCAGGGGCCGGCCTTCTGAGGCTATTTGCGCTTGAGAGCTTCGAGTTCGTCGAGGGTGCGGGGCCAGTCGGCGCCGAGGAGGCGCGAGAGGCTGCGGTCGGCGAGGAGTTTGCCGCCGGTTTGGCAGGTGGGGCAGTAGTTGGTTTCGTTGTCGGCGAAGCGAATGCGCTGCACGGGGGAGCCGCAGCGCGGGCAGGGCTGCTCGAAGCGGCCATGCACGGCCATCTCCGGGCGGAAGGCGGTGACCTTCTCGGGGAACTTCGCGCGAGCCTCGGCGTCGAAGCGGTCGATCCATGCTTGCAGCGTCACAAGGGTGTTGTCGTAGAGGCGCTGCCACTCGTCCGGCGTGAGCTTGCCGGTTTGCGCGATGGGCGAGAGAAGGGCGGCGTGGAGAATCTCGTCTGAGTAGGCGTTACCGATGCCGGATAGCAGGCGAGGGTCGGTGAGTGCCCGCTTGAGCGTGCGGTTGCCGCTGGAGCCGGGGAGCGGCTGCGTGAGCGCGGCCTTGAAGGCAAAGAGGTTGAGAGCGAAGGGATCGAGGCCGCCGGGATCGAGATCGGCGAGGGCCTGTTCGCTCTGGACGAGATGCAGCGAAGCTCGGCGCTTGGTGCCGGCTTCGGTGAGGACGAGCGAGCCAGCGGGGAAGTCGAAGGCGGCGAGGTTGTTGCGGCCATTGAGGCTGGGGCGTTGACCTGCTTTCGGCTCACGCCAGTGGAGGCGGCCGGCGATCATGAGGTGCAGGACGAGGAACAAAGGCCCTGCGGGAATGTTCTCCGTTGCCTGTTCTCCGCTGTCCGCTGCGCCGAAGACGAACACGATGCGCTTGCCGATGCGGCGGAGAGCGACGACCGTGCGGCCTTCGATCGATTGGATGGGTGGGCGGGCGGTGCGGAGAAGTAGTGGGCCGTTGATGCGGATGTGTTCGAGCGGCTGGCCTACGACTCGTGGCGCGAGTGCGGTGAGGTAGGCCGTTATGTCGGGGAGCTCTGGCATTACGTTGTAAGTTATACGTTCGACGTTGTACGTGAGAAGCCTACCTCTGAGCAAGAAGAAGGCGACCGGGAGTCCCGGCCGCCTCGTTGTTCGTGAGGATTTGCTTTATGCAGAGGCCGCGGGGATAAAGCCGTCGCGGACCGCAGATGGGCGTGCCTTTCAGTTGCAGGGCAGCGTGCCTGGGTTGACCGCACTCGTCGAGCACCTCAAGGTCAGCCTGATGGCTGCTC
Organism: Granulicella sp.; assembly: GCA_965198545.1. GTDB lineage: Bacteria > Acidobacteriota > Terriglobia > Terriglobales > Acidobacteriaceae > Granulicella. The sequence goes on from CBDAPS010000001.1 coordinate 473,852, forward strand.
AGGATGGTAACCAGCGTGTCTTTTTTTCCGATAAAGCCTAGTTGAAGCCGCGACGTGTGCGGTTCATGGCGCCCTCATTTTCGCGTTCACGCATGCGCTCGGCATACTGGGCGGCGTCGTCGGTACGCTTCTTCTTTTCGCCGGCGGAGAACTTGCGTTCTTCGCTGCGCGAGATGCGTTTGTGGGCGGTCATGCCTTCGAGGAGGAACTCGGCGGCGGCGACGGCGATTTCGGACTCGGAGTTCTTGGGGAGCTTGAGGGGGCCAAGCTTTTCGAAGAGGCCCTGGATCTCCTTCATCGTCTTGAGGACGGCGGCGGTGGGCTGCTTGTCGTTGAGCTCGATCTGGCCGCCGAGGTTGAACCACTGCTCGATCTGCTGAGTGTTGGTGTCGGCGAAGTAGCTGTCGTAGACGGAGGCGACGGACTGGCGGATGATTTCGCGGATGACGATCTCCGAGCCGCGCATCTCGCCCTCATACTCGAGCTCGATTTTGCCGGTGATGCCGGGGAGCGCGGCGAAAATGTCGCCGACTCTTGGAACCACGAGGCTCTCTCCGTGGAGTAACGCTCGGCGCTCGGCGTTGCTGACGACGAGTTCCATGGTGGAGATGGGCAGGCGCTGTGAGACACCGGAGCGCTTGTCGACCTTCTTGTCGTCGCGCGCGGCGAAGGCGACGCCTTCGACGATCTGGCGGATGTAGTGTGGGATATAGATGCGGCGGATGGCGCCGTTGCCGGCTTCCGAATCTTGGTAGGTGCGGGCGGTCCAGGCTTCCTGCTCCGTGATGGCGATGGCTTCGTCGAGGGACTCCGGATAGTGTGTGCGGATTTCGGAGCCGATGCGGTCCTTGAGCGGCGTGACGATTTTGCCGCGGGCGGTGTAGTCCTCGGGGTTGGCCGAGAAGACGATGGCGACGTCTAACTCGAGGCGAACGGGGTAGCCCTTAATCTGCACGTCGCCTTCCTGCATGATGTTGAAGAGCGCTACCTGGATCTTGCCGGCGAGGTCGGGGACCTCGTTGATGGCGAAGATGCCGCGGTTGGCGCGCGGCAGCAGGCCGTAATGCATGGTGAGCTCACTACCGAGTTCATGCCCGGAGCGCGCGGCCTTGATGGGATCGACGTCACCGATGAGATCGGCTACGGTGACGTCGGGCGTGGCAAGCTTTTCGACGAAGCGCTCCTGCGGGCCCATCCAGGCGATGGGCGTGTCGTCACCCAGCGAGGCGATGAGGTCGCGCGAGAATTTCGAGAGCGGGGCGTATGGGTTGTCGCGGAGCTCGGAGCCAGCGACGTACGGGACCTGCGGATCTAGAAGTGTTGTCAAGCTCCTCAGGATGCGCGACTTGGCCTGGCCGCGCAGGCCCAGCAGGATGAAGTTGTGGCGCGAGAGCAGAGCGTTGACAACCTGCGGGACCACGGTGTCGTCGTAGCCGACGATGCCGGGGAAGAGCGACTCATCGCTGCCGGCTATCCTGCGGAGGCGGGCAATGAGGTTATCGCGGAGCTCGTCCTTGACGGAACGGCCGACGCGCTCGGGTGTGAATTCGGAAGAGCGGAGTTGGCCCAGGGTGCGCGGAAGAGCGTTAGTCGGCATGGTGAAAGTATAGATGTGCCGTGGATTGGCTAGATTCGCGTGAAGTGGCTAGATTCATGCGATGAAGTTCAGGACACCTTCACCGCTGATTCATGGCTGACCGTGCAGGAAGGTGTCGGGGAGCAGATTGCCGGGACGCTCAGTGTCCCAGTAACTCTACGCAACTCTGCACGCTTGATCAGGCTTTCCTGTATTCGACGATCTCAACCGCCGCTGGTTAACCACTTAACCCAAGTCGTCGAGCATGGCCTGCATTTCGCTGGTGGCATGGACGTTGCCCGTGCGGGCGGCGGCGGTGAGGCCGGAATGGAGGCGGGCTTTGGCGTCTTCGGTGCGGCCGAGTTTGAGAAGAAGCTGCGCGGACATCTGGTAGGCGGGCACGTAGTCGGGATTCTTGTCTGTAGCGTTGGCGTATTCGGCGAGAGCCTCATCGCTGCGGCCTTCAGCGGCGTAGGCCATGGCGAGGCCGTAGCGGGCGAAGCTGTCTGCGGGATTGGCGGCGAGGATCTCGGTGAGCATGGCGATCTTGTCCATTTGCTTAGTGTAGCGGTGGGAAAGGCAGGAAGCAGGAAACAGGAGCAGCGAGAGCAAGGGCAACAGCGCAACGCACATTACGCGGATTGGGTTCGCAGCTTACGCAGAATAGAATGGTGGGATGAGTTTGACTTTGGAGCCACGGTCGGTGAGGGCATCGCAGGCTGAGCGCAGCGAAATTGTTTTTCCGAACGACGCCAATCCAATCGGTAACCTGTTTGGCGGGCGCCTGATGCAGTTCATCGACCTTGTGGGGGCGGTCGCAGCCTGCAAGCATGCGCGGGCAGTTACGGTGACGGCCAGCATGGATCACCTGGACTTTGTGGCTCCGGTGCGAGTTGGCGAGTTGCTGATTCTGAAAGCGAGCGTCAACCGGGCGTTCAAGACGAGCATGGAAGTCGGCGTAAAAGCAATGGTTGAGGATCTGCTCGGTTCTGGAGCGCTGCGGCACGTTGCTTCGGCGTACCTGACGTATGTGGCCGTGGACATGATGGGCAAGAAGATCGATGTAGCGCCGGTAGTGCCGGAAACCGAGCATCAGAAGCGGCGCTATGAAGACGCCTTGAAGCGGCGCGAGATGCGGTCGGGTGAGATGCTCCGGCGCAAGGAACTGCGGGCCGCTCTGAGTCCGGAGTGGTATCTGTAGGGCGAGTTAGCAGGTTAGCGAGTTAAGGAAGAGCGGCAATCGATGGGACATAGTGGACAGGGAATGCCGGCGCCGATGCCATTGCCGGGCGTGAAGTATGTAGTGGCCGTGGGATCAGGCAAGGGCGGCGTGGGGAAAACCACTGTTGCCGTGAATCTGGCGGTGAGCCTGGTGAAGCTGGGCAAACGCGTTGGGCTGATAGACGCTGATATCTACGGGCCGAATGTGCCGACGATGCTGGGAATTACGCGGCAGCCGAACGTTGGGCCGGGCAACATGATCGAACCGATCACGGCGCATGGTGTTAAGTTCATGTCGGTTGGGCTGATTTCGCCGGGCGACAAGCCCATGATGATGCGTGGGCCGATGCTGCACGGCATCATCAACCAGTTTCTGAAGCAGGTTGCGTGGGGCGAACTGGATTATTTGCTGATCGATCTGCCTCCGGGCACGGGCGACGTGGTGATCTCGCTGGTGCAGACAGTTCCGTTGACCGGCGCGGTTGTGGTTTCCACCGGGTCCAGTGTGGCGTTGCAGGACGCGCGCAAGGCGCTTGAGATGTTCCACCAGGTGAACGTGGAAGTGCTGGGCCTTGTGGAAAACATGAGCCAGATGACGCTGCCGGATGGCACGGTGCTGGACGTTTTCGGCGCGGGAGCGACCGAGGCCACGGCTCGGCAGTACGGACTCACGTTTCTGGGTTCGATCGACCTGGACCCGGCGGTGCGTGAAGGTGGCGACCGGGGTCTGCCAACGGCGCTGGGAACCGAGGAGAGCGTGCGGGCGCGGGAGTTTCGGGCGCTGGCGGCGAAGATCGCGGCGAGGGCAGAGGATGTGGCGAGAGCTGACCAGGACGTGTTGGAGATCAGCTAACGTAATCGTTGAGAGGAGTGCATCTTGCCCCGGCGACGACAAAATCTGAGTCTTGCACCCTCAAGGTGGGTTGCGCGGTCTAATAGACTAGAGCTATGACGGCGATGCGTTCTGTGACAAACCGGCAGCGGGAGATTCTGACTGCGATTGTGGAGAGCTACATCGCCACGGGAGAGCCGGTCAGCTCGGGGTCAGTGGCTCGGCTATCGTTTGGCGGCGCGGGGATGAGTTCCGCGACGATTCGGAACGAGATGGCTGAACTTGCCGACGCTGGATTGCTGGAGCAGCCGCATACTTCGGCGGGGCGCGTGCCTTCGGCGGAGGCGTTTCGGATGTATGTTGCCGCGCTGAGCGGCGGGACGGCGGCGAGACTGCCGGGACCGTCGCGTGCCGAAGTTCAGTCGCAGATCGATGAAGGGTTGGCCGGTGTGGCAGGATCACAGGCGCTGCTGGCGCGGACCTCACATGTGCTGGCGACACTTTCAAGCGGGGTTGGCCTTGCAGTGGGCGCAGCGGCGATTGCGGACCTGCTGGAGCATGTCCATTTCAGCCGCCTGGCAGAGAAGCGGGTGCTGGCTGTGCTTGTGACTCGTGGCGGTACGGTTCGTGACCGGGTTCTCGGGCTGGGGCGCGATTTGTCGTCTGGAGAGTTGGAGACGGCAGCGAACTTTTTGAATGAGCACTTCCGAGGCTGGGCCTTGGAGCGGGTTCGCGCCGAGCTTGAGCGGCTTCTGGAGAGAGAGCGCCACGAGTTGGAACGGCTGGAGGCGGCGCAGGCGCTCTGGGCAGGAACAGTTCCTGAGCAGGATTATGTAGAACCGGTGGTGTTCGTGGACGGCATGGCGAACCTCGTTGGTTTCTCAGAGGGAGACACGCCGAGCGATCGTGCACGGCTGCGAGAAATGTTGATGGCGCTGCAGGCCAAGCAGCGCGTGGTGGAGTTGCTGAACGCTTATATCGACGCGCGGCAGGAGAGCGTAAGGGTCGTTTTCGATCTGGAAGAGCAGGCGCCGGAGATGTCTGGTTTGGTGTTGATCGCGGCGCCAGCAAGGGTCGTGCAGGATCAGGGTGCGTCTGGGATGGTGGGCGTGATCGGCCCGAAGCGCATGCATTATGAAAGCGCAATGAACGCCGTGCGTTATATTGCGCAGGCGGTAGAACGGATCAGTGGCAGCGGGACGGGCTTTGAAGGCTTGCCCCGTTAGCCGGGCAGTAAAGAAGGGAGCGCGATGAGCCGCGTTGGAGATGCGTTTACGAACTGGCGGAAAGCCGGTGACGAGAAGGAAAAGGAAATGACGGAACAGGACACATTGCAGCAGGAAGTTGGCGGAACGGAACAGGACGCAACCCCGATCGATGCGGAAGCGGGCGCGGTAAGCCCGGAGTTGGAGCAGGCCCGTAACGAGCGCGATGCGTTGAAAGACAGACTGGCGCGTCTGCAGGCGGAGTTCGACAACGCACGAAAGCGCGAGGCGAAAGAAAAGCAGGATGCGCGGGACTACGCGACGCAGGCCGCCGTGGAACCGTTCCTGAGTGTGCTGGACAACTTTGCGCTCGCGCTAAAAGCAGACGGAAGCGTAGAGCAGCTTCGCCAGGGTGTTGGGCTGATTGTGAAGCAGATGGAAGAGGCTCTGCGGGGTTTGAATGTGCAGCCGGTGGAAGCAGTTGGCGCGGAGTTCGATCCTCGCGTCCATGAGGCTCTGGGCAGCGTGGAGACTTCGGAGTTTCCGGATCACCATGTGATGGAAGAGATCCGGCGGGGGTACAAGCTGCGCGAGAAGCTGCTGCGGCCGGCGCTGGTTAAGATCGCGGTCAATCCGCAGCAACGCAGTGAATAGTGCTATTAAGTAGTGAATAAGGCGAACACGTAGATGGCGACAGCGACAATGAAGATGGATTACTACGAAGTACTGAGTGTGAGCCGGACGGCGAGCGATGGAGAGATCAAGACCGCCTACCGCAAGCTGGCGATGCAGTACCATCCGGACCGCAACCCCAATAACCCGGAGGCAGAGGCTAAGTTCAAGGAGTGCAGCGAGGCCTATGCCGTATTGAGCGATGCGGAGAAGCGCGCGGCCTATGACCGCTACGGCCACGCAGCCGTAAGCGGCGCGGGAAGCCCGTTTGGCGGCGGCAGTCCATTTGGGCAGGGGTTCCAGCAGGGCGACCTGGGAGACATCTTCGGCGACCTGTTTGGCGAGATGTTCAACATGGGCGGCCGTGGACAACGCGGCTCTCGCGCGCAACGTGGGCGCGACATCCAGACTTCGCTGAAGCTGGAGTTCGAGGAAGCGGTGTTCGGCGTGGAGCGCGAGGTGACGATACGACGCGCGGAAGCGTGCACTGACTGCTCGGGCACGGGATCCGAAGGCGGCAAGCAGCCGGAGACGTGTCAGCAGTGCGGCGGGCGTGGGCAGCTGCGCTCGCAGCAGGGGTTCTTCTCCGTCGCGCGTACGTGCCCGGTGTGCTCCGGTACCGGCTCTGTGATTCGCAATGCATGCAAAACCTGCCGCGGCGATGGGCGCGTGCCCCGTGAGCATACGGTGCAGGTGAAGGTGCCGGCCGGGGTGGAGAACGAAACGCGCATTCGCTACAGCGGCGAAGGCGATGCCGGCAAATGGGGCGGGCCGAACGGCGATCTCTACGTAAACCTGGAGGTGAAGGCTCACAAGTTCTTCGAGCGCGATGGCGATGACCTCCATTGCGTGATGCCGATCAGCTTCCCACAGGCGGCGATGGGAACCGAACTCCAGATCGAGACGATCCATGGCCCCGAGACGCTGAAGGTGCCGGAAGGAACGCAGAGCGGCAAGGAGTTCCGGCTCCGCGGCAAGGGAGTGCCTCACCTGAACCAGCATGGCAAGGGCGATCTGCTGGTGGAGGTTCGCGTGCAGACGCCGGGCAAGCTGAGCAAGCAGCAGAAGGAGCTGCTGAAGCAGCTTCAGGAGACTCTGCAGATCGAGAACACGCCGGAGTCGCGGGGAATCTTTGGGAAAGTGAAAGAGATGTTCAGCTAAAGGCAGGAAGTAGGAAACAGGAAGTAGGAAACAGGAAGTAGGAAGCAGCGGTCCGGCGAGATGCCGGGCCGCTTTGCTTTTCGCTTTGGCATTGGTGTCGCGCCCATCGAGCAATAGATCCTTCGCTTCGCTCAGGATGACAAGGCTTGAGGAGTGAGGACACAGAGGCGGCGAAGCCATTAAAGGAAGGCGGAGCAGATACTGAGGGCGCAGATGGCGGCGGTTTCTGCGCGGAGGATGCGTGGGCCCAGCGTGACGTGATGGAAGCCGCTGGCGGTGAAGAGTTGCATCTCGTCTGCGGTCCAGCCACCTTCCGGGCCAACAGCGAAGGCTAGTTCGTGTTCTGGAGCGGCTATCTCCTCTGGCTGACTCGCTGGCTCGCTGACCAACTGATTCGCCTTGGTGAGGGCCGCGGCGAGCGTGTCGCTCTGCTCGGTTTCTGCGAGCAGAAGCTTTGTGGGAGCGGTGGCTAGCTGAACCGCAGCGCGGAGCGGCTGCGGTTCGTCGATGGCAGGAATGTCGCTGCGGCGGGATTGCTGCGAAGCTTCGCGTGCGATGCGGCGCCAGCGTTCGACTCTCTTCGCTGCCGAGGTGGCTAGGTGCTTGTCCGTGCGTTGCGCGAGCACAGGCGTGATGCGCGCGGCACCGAGCTCGGTGGCTTTCTCCAGGCCCCACTCGTAATGGTCGAACTTGATGACGGCAAGCAGAAGGTGTACGGGAAGCGCGGCGTCGACTTCGAGTTCTTCGTGCAGGGCGAAGACGACTTCGCCATCCGAGACGCTGGTCACAGTGGCGCGGTGAAGGAAGCCGTTCGAGAGGACATCGAACGATTGGCCGGGTACGGCGCGAAGCACTCGCGCGAGATGCAGCGCTTGTGGGCCAAGCAGAGAGGCGGTGTTGTCGGTCCAGGTGTCGGCGATCCAGCGGCGGCGCGTCATGCCTGCTCAGGATAGCGCGGGTGAGATGGATGTTGTGCGTCGCGAGCAAGAAGCAGATCCTGCGCGTCGCTCAGGATGACAGTGTTCTGCGTGACGCTGAGCAAACGTAAAACACCTCGGGCGACGCTTGTCGCGTCGCCCGAGTGTGTTGCCTTTGTTTGCTGCTTTGCCTTGGTTGCGTTTGCCTGCGCTCCCATCTTGCTGCGATGAACGTGTGTCGCGCTTCATCGTCGATCGCGTTCACGATGTGAAGCGACTACGGAAGATATAGATTTCCTGCGAGACAGAGTCAAGAAAAAAGTTTGTCTAGTCGACGTGAAAGTGAACATACCGGTGGAGAACCGGTACGTATTGCATCTGCAGTTAGAGCGTGATGTGCTGTGCTTCGCAACTGAAAGGCAAGCGAGTTGGCTGAGCCATCCAGTGCAACAAGAGTTGCAGAGGCTTGATCTTCGAGACAGGGCTGATGCACTCAAAGCAAGGAAGAACAACCGCGAGCCCTTCTTTTCGCTCAACGAGTGAGAGAGATGAAACCGATCTCACCGCCGGGCGTCCTTGCCCGTGCTTTCGATAGCGCGAGGCGAGCAGCGATAGACTGATGAGCGATGGCATTCTCTTTTTTTCGGCGCGATAAAGATCGTGATGTGGAGATTGCGCACGAGGCTCCTGCTGATCCTGTGACGGAAGCTCCGTTGCCTGTGACAGAACGTGTTGGATTCTTCGAGCGAATGAAGCAGGCGGTGACGCGCACACGCACGTCGCTATCGGATTCGATCTCGTCGATCGTTGCGCTGACGCGCGAGGTGGACGAGGCTTCGCTGGATGAGCTGGAGTTCGCGCTGCTGGCTTCGGACATTGGCGCGGTGACGACAGACGAGATCGTGACGCGGCTGCGCGAGCGGGCGCTGCGTGACGGCATCAGCGATGGCGCGGAGTTGAAGCGGCTGCTGCAGGACGAAATCCTGCGCATCCTCGAGTCCGTGCAGCGGCCGATCAAGCATCCTGCTGCTCCGCCTGAAGTGGTGATGATGGTGGGAGTGAACGGCACCGGTAAAACCACGACGACGGGCAAACTCGCGGCGTTGTATCGGCGTGAAGGCAAGAGCGTGCTGTTGTGTGCGGCGGATACCTTTCGCGCGGCGGCGATCGAGCAGCTTGAAGTATGGTCGCAACGGTCTGATGTGCAGTTGATCAAGACGAAGCAGGGGGGCGACCCTTCGGCGGCGCTGTTCGATGCTCTGACGGCTGGCAAGGCACGCGGCGCGCAGATCGTGATCGTGGATACGGCGGGACGGCTGCACACGAAGAGCGACCTGATGAAGGAGCTCGACAAGATGCGGCGCACCGCGGAAAAGCTGGTGCCGGACGCTCCGCACCAGACGCTGCTGGTGATGGACGCGACGACGGGGCAGAATGGGCTGCAGCAGGCTAGGCTGTTCACTGAGGCGGCGCGCGTCACGGGCATCGTGCTGACGAAGCTGGACGGCACGGCAAAGGGTGGAATCGTGGTGGCGATTGCGCGCGAATTGGGTTTGCCGGTGCTGTATGCGGGCGTCGGCGAAAAGATCGACGACATTCTGCCGTTCGATCCACGCAGCTTCGTGGAGTCGCTGCTGGATTGATCACCGAAGCTGACGTGGGATGGATGCGGCGGGCGCTCGCGCTGGCTTGGGATGCGGCTGCGTTTGCGTCGCCGAATCCAACCGTGGGTTGTGTGCTGGTGCGCGATGGTGCGGCGCTGGGCGAGGGCTCGCACTTTTATGAGGCTCGCGACCATGCGGAGATTGTGGCACTGAACCAGGCGGCTTCGCTAGGACGGGATGTACAGGGTGCGACCGCGTATGTGACGCTTGAGCCGTGTTCACATCATGGGCGCACCGGGCCGTGTGCCGATGCATTGGTAGCTGCTGGTGTGGCTCGGTGCTTGGTCGCGACCGTTGACCCAAATCCCATGGTGCGTGGGAGTGGATTGGAGAAGCTGCGTACTGCGGGTGTGCAGGTGGAGGTTTTTGCGGTGGGACGGGCGGAAAGCTTCGATGCGGCGAGAGTGGAGGACGCCGTGGTTCGCGACGGCGAATGGCGGCTGGCTCAAGAGGCTCGGAGGCTGAACGATGCCTTTGCGTTCGCGATTCAGAAGAGGCGGCCGTTCTTAACGTTGAAGGCAGCGGTTTCGTCGGATGGCATGCTGGCCCCTCCATCGAGCGCTCGTTCTGGAGTGAAGCCGCATTGGCTGACGGGCGAGGCGGCTCGCGAGGATGTGCAACGGCTGCGGCATGCTAACGATGCGATTCTTGCGGGTATCGGGACAGTGCTGGCAGATGATCCGGGGCTGACGGACAGAACGGGGATGCCTCGGCGAAGGCCGCTGCTGCGCGTGGTGATAGATACGGCGTTGCGGACGCCGCTGGACTCGCAACTGGTGAGCAGTGCCTCTGACGATCTGCTGCTGGTGTGCGGTGACAACGCGGATGCGTCGCGTGAAGCGGCGCTTCGCTCGCGCGGCGCGGAGGTGGTGCGCTTGCCTGCGCGCGACGGACGGGTCGATCTGGCAGCGCTGCTGGGTGTGTTGTTCGAGCACGGTGTTCGGAGCGTATTGGCGGAGGGTGGCTCAACACTTAACGGCGAACTTCTGCGGTGTGATCTGGCCGACAGAGCCGTGCTCTATTACGCGCCCGGTAGACTAGGCACAGAGGCGTTGCCGTTTGCCAAGGGTGCCGGTTCTCCGTACGCGTTACAGGAGCGGCTCTCTGGTGTGGAGCGTGTGGCGTTTCCGCATCGTGCTGACGAGGACGTGCGGGTGAGCGGGTACCTGCACGACCCCTGGGCCGGTATGGCTTAATCCTTCGGCAGCGACTGCACGAAGGTCCAGAAGGACCGGTCTGATTTCAGCTTCAGGAATGAGTCGTCCTTGGTGGGATCGGGCATGGACATGCCGGGAAGTATGTTCTTGCGGCGATCGAAGGCCTGTTGCAAGTGCTTTCTGGCCAAGTCGGCTTCGCCGGCTTCGGCGTCGGCATTGGCGAGATTGTAGTAGTAAAGCGGGTACGAGGGATCGCGCTCGATTGCCGCTTCGCTGACCGCTCGGCTGCTGGCGAGGTCCCCGGACATGCCATAGGACATGGCGAGTTGTACAACCGTGACACGGCCCAGCACGGTAGCGTCCGGCGCGGTCACTTCCGTTTTGGGCAGCGTTTCTAGCGCGCGCTGGTAGTAGATGGCCGCAGACTTGAAATCCTGAAGGTAGTTAAAGAAGAGTGTGGCAACCAACCCGTAGTCGGCGGCGGTGGGCAGATAGTCGGGATGAAATTTGAAGGAGTCCAGCGCAGCGTCGAACAGCGGCTTGTCCACTGCCTTATATCGAGGCTTGGAGATATGGATTTCGAAACAGGTTTGCGTGTTTCCGTAGAAACCGAAGACATTCTCCTGGTCGAGTTGCCGGTCGCCTGCCTTAGTGATTCGGTATGCAGCGACGGCTAGATCGATGCCGGCCCTGGTTTTCCGTGTGGACTGCTGCTGGTCTGCTACCGTGCCATTCCCCGTGATGTCGGCAAGCACTGCCGTCATGATGGCGGATCGACACCCTTCCGATGTGGCGTTGCCCGTGGGGTTTGGGAAGAGAAGATAGGAGACAACCAGGTCGGTGTCTTGCTTGCCGAACTGCACAACAAGCCGAGTGCCGTCATCAAGAAGGCTCATCTGCTGCGGCTTCAAACCTTCGAGCTGGACGGCAATGTCGCCCACGCCGTGCGGCAGCACATAACGGAGATCCTCAGTAGATGGGCCGCTCTGGGAGGTTTGGGCGTGCAGCGTTGACGCGAAAAGAAGGGCAGCTAGCGAGCAGGTCAGGATGGACATCAGGTCCAGTCTACTGCGCTGTTTAAGTCAGGTCTTCGGGGTCGAAGGCTGGACGTTTGCGGCCCAGGGCGCTGATGTCGTGCGCGTCACCCACGAGGGTGCTGACCACGCCGTCGATGTCGGCTTCGCTGGGTTCGTCGGCGAGGGCGAAGAGCTTCTTGTGCTCGTTGGGCAGGTGGATGGCTTCCAGCAGGCAGACGACGTGGGCAACAGCAGTGCCGTCCTGGGCAAGGCCTTCGGGGGTTTTGCCCTTGATGCTGACGCACTTGATGTCGAGGCCGAGGAGATCGGCCACTCGCTCGCGCATGTCGGCCGCAATGGGAACGATCTTGGGGCGGTGCATGATCAGCACACAGTCCACGTTGAGGATCTTGTAGCCGGCGAGTGCAACTTCCTCGAGCGCAGTCTTGAGGAAGATGGTTGAGTCCGCGTTCTTCCATTTGGGGTCGGTGGGTGGGAAGAAAGTTCCGATGTCGCCGGCAGAGACGGCGCCGAGCAGGGCGTCGGTGATGGCGTGGAGCAGCAGGTCGCCGTCGGAGTGGCCGGCGAGGCCTTCGGGGTGGTCGATCGGAAGGCCGCCGATGACGAGAGGAACACCGGGCTTGAAGGCGTGCGAGTCAAAGCCGAGGCCGATGCGCATGGACATGCTGGGATTTTAGCGGGTGCGCGGGTGTGGAGGTTTTGCGGCTGGCTGGAAGAAACGCTTCAAGGCCAAGTAGGCCATGTTGCGCTAAGTCTGGCGATGTCAGGATTTGGTTACGGCCGGGCGGGCGGCCATATAGAGCGTCAGGGCCAGTGCGGAGTTCAGGAGCCACGGAAGGGCGACCACGTTGAAGAGGTCGGAGTGGCGTGCGAGCAGGATGTCCGGGATGAAAGGCAAGAGGATGGAGGCGGGCAGGCCCAGGAGTGTGACGAGCAGATCATAATGCCCGTGGCCTCCGCCAAAGCTGCGATGGGCGAGCAGCAGCGCCGCGCTGAAGGAGAACAGCGCGAGTGCGCTGAGTGTGTAGAGCAGGTAGTCGGTCAGGCGGGCGCGAGTCATGGTGTGCTTTCGAGTCTGCCTACCTGGTTTAACCGGCGAGGTAGAACTCGGCGATTTCCAGGTCACCCGGCTGCGTGACCTTGAAGTTGCGGCTGGAGCCGGGGACGACGTGAACGGGGATGCCGGCTCGTTCGAGCAGGCTGGACTCGTCGGTGCCGATAAATTCGTCTGCTGCGGCGTCGTCGAAGGCTTTGCGCATCAGGTGCACAAGGGCGCCCTGTGGGGTTTGGGCATGGACGATGAGTTCGCGCGGGATGGTGGCGGTGATGATGGCGCCGTCGGCGGTGCGCTCTACCTGCTTGATGGTGTCGATGGCGGGCATGCCGACGATAGCAGCGCCATGCTTCGCGATAGCGTCAATGGTGCGCTCGATGGTGGCAGGGTCAATGAGCGGACGGACGGCGTCGTGAACGAGGACGATGTCCTCATCAGCGTGTGATGGCAGGGCAGCGAGCGCGTTGGCGACCGAATCCTGGCGGGCATCACCGCCGGCGACGACTTTGACCTGGTCAAGCAGGCCATGTTCGGCGAGGAGCTCGTTCATGCGGGCTTGCTCCGAGGCACGCACGGAGACGTAAATGCCGGTTACGAGAGGGACGGCAAGGAACGCCCGAAGCGAGTGAATGAGGATGGGAAGGCCCTTGAGCGAGAGGAACTGTTTGGGAGCATTGCCGGCGGATGCCATTCGGGTGCCGATCCCGGCGGCGGGAAGAATCACGAAGACAGACATGGGAAGTGGAGTATAGCAAGGTGCGAAGGTTTAGGGTGTAGGGCTTAGGGTTCAGAAAGCGGAGATCAGAGGGCGTGGCAAGGCAGTTGGGGATCGACAGAACGTTGTTACGGGCAGGGGAGCGAGTTTGCGTGGCCTTGTCCGGTGGGGCGGATTCGGTGGCGCTGCTGCTGGCGCTTCTGGAGGCGAATGCGGCGAAGGAGTCGCTGGGGGTGGTTCTCAGGGCCGCGCACGTTCATCATGGCCTGCGCGGCGAGGAGGCTGATGGTGACGAGGCGTTTGTTCGCGAGCTTTGTTCGCGGCTCGGCGTGCCTCTGACCGTGTTTCGCGTGGATACGGCGGCTCGGCAGGCAAGTGAGGGCGAGGGGCTGGAGGAAGCGGCTCGCGAACTTCGGTATGCGGCGCTGCGGGGGCTGGTGGCCGAAGGCAAGGCAGATGTGATCGCTACAGCTCACACGCTGGATGATCAGGCGGAGACCGTGGTGATGAAGCTGCTTCGCGGAGCGTGGACAGAGGGGTTGGGCGGAATCTCTCCGGAAATCAGGGAGCAGGGAACAGGGAACAGGGAACAGGGACGGGAAGCAGGGCGGCTTGTGAGGCCATTGCTGGGAGTGAGGCGGGCAGATATCGAGGCGTTCTTACGCGAGCGCGGGCAGGCATGGCGGGAGGATTCGAGCAACCGCGATGTGAGCCTGACTCGGAACCGCGTGCGGCATGAACTGATGCCGGTGCTGCGAGGGTTCAATCCCGGTATTGATGAGTCGCTAGCGAACGTGGCCGCGATCGCCCGGGATGAGGAGATGCACTGGGCCGCGGAGGTTGGCCGGGTGCTGCCAGGGGTACTTTTGCCGGGAAAACCGGTTCGAGGAGGTGGCCGGTCGGTGAGCACGGCTGTGGGAGAGGCCTCATGCGCGCTGGAGCTGGACCGGCTGCGCGGATTCGATCCCGGCCTGCGGCGGCGGGTGGTGCGCGCGGCGGTTCGGACCTTGGGTGGACGGCTGAGCGGGGAAGAAACGGCTAAAGTACTGGCGCTGGGCGGATTTGGAAGCGGAACGGGCGCGGCGAGCCGGTTGACGGGAAAGATCGGCAGCCGGCTGGAGCTGGGCGGAGGGGTGCGGGTGGAGAGGTCAGCGCGGGAGCTTCGGCTTTCTCGGACGGCTCCGCCGGAGAGAGCCGTAAAGTTGCAGGGAAATGGTACAGACGAAGCGCGAATCGGGAGTTAGAATCAGTAGTAACTGTCCCCCGCTGTCTGTCGACGGGGTGGGACGTTGCACCGAATCTTCGCCGCTCTCGTCTAACGATGGACGGTGGCTCGCGTGGTGATGCAGACGGTTTGCACGGCGCCGTAGGGGAAACGAGGAAGCAAGTTGAATTCAACAGTCAAGCAGGTCCTGATCTGGGTGTTAGCGGTAGCGTTTCTGCTGGTGAGTTGGCAGTTCGTGTCCAAGAACATGAACACCACTCGCGAGACGACTATCCCTGTCTCGCAGCTCCAGACCGATGCCGAGGCCGGCAAGATTTCTGAAGTGACGATCAACGGCACAGCCGCGAACGGCATTGCCAAGGATGGATCGCACTTCAACACGACGGTTCCGCCGATGTATCCGGATCTCTACAAGGATCTGATCAGCCACGGTGTGAAGGTTTCGCAGAAAGATCCGAACGGCAACCAGTGGCTGGGCTGGCTGCTGCAACTGGCTCCTATCGCGATCATCCTGGCGCTCTTCCTTTTCATGATGCGGCAGATGCAGTCGGGCGGAAACAAGGCGCTGAGCTTTGGTAAGAATCGCGCCCGCCTGCTGAGCATGCAGCAGAAGAAGATCACGTTCAAGGACGTGGCCGGAGTTGACGAAGCCAAGGAAGAGCTCAAGGAGATCATTGAGTTCCTGCGCGAGGCGCAGAAGTTCCAGCGGCTGGGCGGACGCATTCCCAAGGGCGTGCTGATGGTCGGGCCTCCGGGCACCGGCAAGACTCTGCTGGCGCGTGCTGTGGCCGGTGAAGCGAACGTGCCGTTCTTCTCGATCTCCGGTTCGGACTTCGTGGAGATGTTCGTAGGCGTGGGCGCGAGCCGCGTGCGCGACCTGTTCGAGCAGGGCAAGAAGAATGCTCCGTGCATCATCTTTATCGACGAAATTGACGCCGTGGGGCGGCACCGCGGTGCCGGCCTGGGTGGCGGACATGATGAGCGAGAGCAGACGCTGAACCAGCTCCTGGTGGAGATGGACGGCTTCGAGAGCAATGACGGCGTAATCCTGATCGCCGCAACAAACCGTCCAGATGTGCTGGATCCGGCGCTGCTGCGTCCGGGCCGCTTTGATCGTCGCGTTGTCGTGGATCGTCCTGACATCCGTGGGCGTGAAGAGGTCCTGAAGGTTCACTCCAAGAAAGTTCCTATGGCGGAAGATGTGAACCTGAACATCCTTGCGCGTGGAACACCAGGTTTCAGTGGTGCGGACCTGGCGAACATGGTGAACGAGGCTGCCCTGACAGCGGCACGGTTCAATCGCAAGGCTGTGCACATGTATGACTTCGAGATCGCCAAGGACAAGGTTCTGATGGGCGCCGAGCGCAAGAGCATGATGCGCTCGCCGGATGAACTGAAGATCACGGCGTACCACGAGGCCGGGCACACGCTGGTTTCAGCGCTGCGCGACCACTCGGATCCGCTACATAAGGTGACGATCATTCCTCGCGGCATGGCGCTGGGCGTGACCGTGTACCTGCCGGAAGAGGATCAGCACACCGTCACGAAGGACTATCTGGAAACAAAGCTGGCGATGATGCTCGGCGGCCGTTGCGCGGAGGAGATCTTCCTGAAGAAGATGACCACCGGGGCGGGCAACGACATTGAGCGTGCCACGGAACTGGCTCGCCGCATGGTGTGCGAGTTCGGCATGAGCAAGCTGGGACCGATGACGTTTGGCAAAAAGGAGCAGGAAGTGTTCCTGGGCCGGGAAATCGGACAGTCGCGTGACTTCTCGGACGACACGGCCAAGCAGATCGACGCAGAGGTTCGCAGCTTCGTCGATGTTGCGTACTCCTCAGCCTATGCGCTGCTGGACCAGAACCACGACATCATGCACCGCATGGCGGAAGCCCTGCTGGAGCGTGAGACGCTGGATGCCAGTGAGATCGCATTGATCATCGCCGGTCAGCCGCTGCCGCCTATGAAGTCGGCGCTGGCTCATGCTGACCCCGGTCCGGACGAGACGCAGAAGGTGCTGAAGCCGGAAGCCGGCCGCAAGACCGGCTTTGGCGAAGGGCATGCTCAGGCCTAGAGGCAGTAAGCAGCAAGGCAGGAAGCAGCAGGCACGAAACAGGAAGTAGAAGAGCGGCCCTTTGTGGCCGCTCTTCTACATTCCGCGTGCTGTGTCCCCCCTCCGCATGGAGTTGCGCAAAGGTGATAATTTCCTTGACTAACCCACTTTAATTCCGTATTCTGGGTTAGTCAGAGCAAAGGAAACGCCATGAGCTACCCCATAACACTCACCGCAGCCATCCGGTATTACAGCGACGAACAGACCTGCATCAACGCTGTAGCGGCAATGCGTTGGGAGAATGGCAAGCCTACCTGCCCGAAGTGCAATACCGCAGAAGGCGACCGCAAGCACTACTGGCTGGCTGCTCAGAAGCGTTGGAAGTGCTACTCCTGCCGCAAGCAGTTCAGCGTTAAGGTTGGCAGCATCTTCGAGGACTCGGCTCTCGCGCTGGATAAGTGGATGGTCGCCTTGTGGATGCTGGTCAACTGCAAGAACGGCGTGAGCAGCTACGAACTCAGCCGCGCTACTGGCATGGGTCAGAAGGCCGCATGGTTCGTTCTACAGCGTCTCCGGCACACAATGAACGAAACGCACAACGAGAAAATTCAGGGCACCGTGCAGATTGACGAGTGCTACGTTGGCGGCAAGCCTAAGAACATGCACGTTGAACGTCGCCAGAAGATCGGACAGAATGACCATAAGACGGCCATCATGGGCATGATCGAAACCAACACCCGTCAGGTTCGCGCTCACGTTATCCCCAACGCAAAGCGTGAGACGTTGCAGAAAGCCATCCTAGATCGCGTAGGCTTTGGCGCCACGCTTCACACAGATAGCTGGGCAGGGTATGACCGCATGGACACGCGGTACGTGCATGAGCAGGTCAATCACGCGAATGAGTACGTTCGCGGTGAGATTTCGACACAGGCTATCGAGAACTTCTGGTCCTGCCTAAAGCGGACCCTTACCGGCACCTACATCGCGGTAGAGGCGTACCACATGGATAAGTACCTTGCGGAGCAGTGCTTCCGCTTCAACAATCGCATCGGTATGAACGATGGCGACCGCTTCATCAAGGCTCTTTCGCAGGTTGGCGGCAAGCGGCTCACTTGGAATGAACTGACCGGGAAGGAGGCGGCCTAGAGCTAGGTTGCCTTTGCGGGGCGTGGGACGAATCGAGTATGAGAAGAAAATGGCTCTGCTTTGGCCGCCACGTTTGAATCGCGGACGGTGGCAGGTTTGGCCGAAAGTACCTGCTTCAAAGCGGAGGTGAACTTCTGATGCTCGTTTTCACTGCTTTGGGGTATCCGGGTCTCCATATTGTCTCTTTCTCATAAGAATTAACCCAACGGTTCCGTAGTTCTCTTCCCCTTCTAAGCATTGGAGGTTGTAATGAGTGACATCATTAAGCCCTCCTAATTTGCTGGTCCAATGACCCGAGGTTAGTTGCCGAGCAAAATGTGTAGGGATGCAATTTTGATCAACATAGATCGCTACTTTCTGCCAGTAGGGGTCGTAGGAAGAATCGCCGGTATCAAACGTGTAGCCGAGATATTTGAAAATTTGCCTTATCGCGGATAGAGTCCATTCGCGCGGTACGCCGGGATACCATGCGTACCCTCCGACTTTGGGCTCGTTCGAGTACCACGCCCCATCTACTCCTATCGCCCACGATAAACAGTTGTATCTTTTGGTTTGAGGACTGGTGATGCTGTAATCCTCGCCCTCTTTTAGGAGCGGGAAATTGCGCGCGATAGCGACCTGATCAGGTTCATTTTCCTCCTCAATCCAGATGGCCTTGCTCCCTTCCCCACTTCAGCCAGGCCTCCGCTGCCCCCTGCAGCGTGTCTCTTCCCTCAGCCACATCTTCATTTTGATTGAGAATCTTTAACGCCCAAAACCAGTGGTCTAGCTTTCGCTCCAGACTTTGTAAGATCATCGGAATCGCTACTGGACCCATAGCGATAATCTGCTGATAAGCGGGGTGCAGAACGATTTGGGTAAGCACGGAAAGCTTTTCAGTACCCCGAATCCATTCCTTGCGGAGCCTCAAGAAACGCAACTCATCACCTGATACGTGCGGCTGCGTTCTGACTGTGATTACAGCAGTCGCTCGATGAGCACGTACATACCAAGTCTCCATTTCCGCGCGCAAAAGTGCGTCTAGACCCCATTCTTCTAGCAACAGCCGATCATCCAAGTCGTGCGTTTCAACCTCGGACGGGGGGCAGGGGGTTTCTCGGTAGTTTAGGTATTCGATTTCGTGTGCCACGGTATCACCTATGAAGCTTTACGCCGCCGTCTTTAAGCGTTCTTTCTAGTGTTTCAGATCTGGATTCGGCATCGGCAACCGCCTTTTTTAGCATCTCCAAATCACGGCCATCAAGGGAAACGTAGAATTCCTTATGCTGCCCCATCCCGTCGTGATACCCGATCTGAAAATGATGGATGATTGCCATATCAACAGGAGTTTCTTGCGGGTCTTTCTTGAAAACTGGGCGGATATCAGTAAGAATTTTGACTTTGCAGAAATTCCTCTCCACCTCTTGCTTAACGTCAAAAACGCGCAGGCTGGTGATATCAAGGGAGGAAAGTTCCATCAGAGAGGCGATTCGAGAAACAAACTCTTCCTGATCGAATGAGGTAATGCTCTGCGGAACTTCAGCTTGCAGAGACGCCCAAACGTCTCCCCCAAACATCCTCGGAGACACTTCGGCGCTACGCTGAACCCTCAGCATCGAAGCTAAAGCCAGAACCATATCTCTGCGTTCGGCATCGGTCAATGTCGGCGTTTCGGTCGATATCCATGTTTGGAGTTCGCGAACCGTCTCGCAGGTCGGGGCGCTTTTGAGAGCGGACAAAAACTGATCGAACTGGTCCTGCTCAAGAGCGGCGGTGCGGAGGATTCCTGAACGGTAACGCTCGGGAACCTTTAGGGGCGGCATGGCGGTGTTCCTCGCTGTGGAATATCAATAGATACAGTGGCCGACGACGGTCGGTCAATCCCGCGAAGCGCAATCGCTACACGGGTAATCATAGCGTACCCCGATTCGTCCCAAACGCCGCCCTGTCACGGAACTCTAGTAGAAATTTCTCGCTTGGGTTAGTCAAGGAAATTATCACCTGCGCAAAGTATTGACGGCGCATGAGTTAGGGTTGGACCTTAAGTGATCGTTCCCCTGGACCCGGGCCCGGTGACCGCGAAGACGTGGCTTTTGGGAAGCCGAATTTGTCAAGAGCGGCAGGTGGCGATGCGAGAGTCTGCTCTGTCGCAGAGCCCGGCAAGCATCAGCCCAGCCTTGATGGACTGGGCTGATGGTAGCCTGGCGCCTTTCGGGCGCACGCGCGATTGTGAACCTCAGGACTTCGAGGCTTCGTTGGGACTCTTTTCCGAGGGTTTTACCGTGCCACGGACGACCATGATCTTGTTCAACATATCAAACCAGAATGGGGCTCCGAGCGAAAGTGCGGCAGCAGTGATCATCCAGCCGACAAGCGCTACGAGGAGCGTCCCGAGCGATGGCCAAGGGTTTGCGGAGAATGCGGCGTGGTACTCAGAAAAGGGGTGACGCCAGCCGACGGGCAGCATGTTGTTCTGGTCCACCTTGTCCAAGGTGGTTACGGTGTCCTGGAGCCTGCTTTGCAGATCCTTCGCACTGAAGGACCTGGCCGGCACTGAATTGGAGGCGGACGCAGTATCGTCAGTCAACGTGACGGGCGCATGAGGCGGGACGAGCGACCCCGGAGTCGGTGGCGGTGGGTTAGGGTGATCCTTCATGTAGGCGTCGGCGGCGCTGGCGAGGCTCTGGCGAGCGTCGTGATCAAACCAGAGCGTGCGGGTCACGCGGACGGAGTCGACGTTGAAGAAAACGGCGATGAGCAGGCCGATGCAGAGGAGGATTCGCTGGACGTAACGCTTGTACCAGCCGGAGGCGCGATCCATGGAGTCGTTGTACCAGTCGGCAAGATTGCTCTGGAACCTGTCGACCTTGCCCTCTGAGTTGATCAGAAGCGAGAGAAGGGCTTCAGCGGCCTTATTTTCATAGGCGGCGGCGTTTTTGACGATGCCCTGGGGAGTGGGGTTGGCCACCTCAGCCGCGATGGCCGCCTGGTTCCGGCTTTGAATGGCGCGAAGGTGAGACTCGATGTTGCCGAGAGTGTCGTGGCCGTAGGACGGGTCGTCGAGTAGATCCATCAACGCCAGCGAGAAGGTACGGGCGGGGATATACGCAGGCAGCAGCAGATCGGCGGGCTGTTCGGCGGACCCCGGTGGGACGATGTTCAGCCAGCGGCGCAACCTCAGGGCGAGCCGGTTCTGAAACGACTTTACCTGCCTGACGGCGCCCTTGGAATCTTGTTCGGGATCCTGGTAAAGACCGCGGACGAGGCCGTGCTGGTAGAGGGCATCGACGAAAAGCTTGCCGGGTGTGCCATCGGCCATGAACTCGAGCGGGTCACCGGAGAAGAGGCTGTGCAGACCGCGACGGAGATTGGCCGAGCGAGCCTGCGTGATGGTCGCGAGGATTTCCTGAACAACGGTCGCGATGAGGCTGAGCAGGAGATAAACAAATGCCATGCCGAGGGCAAGGTCAAGAATGGGCGATCCGAGCATGGATGAGCCTTTGCGCACCTGACGGCGCGAAGAGATATGTAGCTGTAAGGGGACCGAGCACCGATGGTAGTAGGCGGACTGCGACGTGTCAACGATTGCAAGAGTTACGCGGCGCTTTGTCTCCATGGTTGGGCGTGCCGTGGAGAAGGGCGAAACTATTGGGTTCATGAAAGCGCTTGTGAAAGCCGACTCGGATGATTCTGGGTGCTTCCATCTTCGGCGTGGGCGGTGATGAGGCGATCCATCGTCTGCTGACCTGCATGTTCGCCAAGAAGCCCTTCCACCTGACCAGCCAGGCTGTTTTGATTTAGCTCGGGTCCGAGCTGATCCCGGCGATGTTGCAGGAGATGACGTTTCTTGCGTGATCGCCAGAGGTAAGCTGGTGAGATGACGTTGAGGGGTTTGCAGGGTTTCGCAGTGCTGGCGCTGATTTGTGGCTCGTCTGCGGTGTGGGGGCAGGGGACCGTCAGTTCAGCACAAGGTTCGGTGACAACGCCGGGAGCGACGGCGGCTAACCAGCAGCGAGTGGCGGCACTGGACAAGGTGAAGGTGCCGACGAAGGCAGACCTGCTGATGGGGCAGTATGGGCCGTATCGCGCGAACAACGATCTGCTTAGCTATGCGTTGAAAGTTCGCGTGGACCCGGACGCGAAAACGATCAAGGGCGAGAATACGATCCGGTTTGCCATGCTCCAGGACGGGAAGCGGATTCAGCTGGAGTTGACGCCGGCGCTGGCAATCGATGGGATCACGCTTGCAGGGAAGCCGCTGACGTATACACGCGAGGAGCGCAGCGTGTTCATCGATTTTCCGGAGGTGCTGCGCAAGGGGCAGACATATGCGATTGCGTTTGCGTACTCTGGGCAGCCGGTAACGCAAGGCCGCTTCGGATGCTTCAGCTTTGCGAAGGACAAGGAAGGCAAGCCGTGGATCACGACGGCCTGCGAAGAAGAAGGCGCGAGCATCTGGTGGCCGAACAAGGACCAGTGGCGCGATGAGCCGCAGGAGGGCATGACGATCCAGGCCCAGGCGCCGAATGGGCTGATGGATGTTTCGAACGGACGGTTCGAAGGCAGCAAGGATTTGGGCGACGGCTACACGGAATGGGACTGGCGGGTTCACTACCCGATCAACAACTACGATGTGTCGCTGAACATTGGGAACTACCAGCACTTCACGCTGCCAAATGTGGGCGCGACGACGCTGGACTTTTATGCGTTGCCGGAGAATCTCGAGAAGGCGAAGGCGCAGTTTCAGCAGGCTCCGGAGATGCTGCGGGCGTTTGAGCACTACTTCGGCGAGTATCCGTGGGTAAAGGATGGGTACAAGCTGATCGACGTGCCGTACACGGGCATGGAGCATCAGAGCGCGGTGACGTATGGGAATCGCTACGAGAACGGCTACTACGGACGTGACTGGACGGGAGTGGGGATCAGTCCGCGGTTCGACTTCATCATCATCCACGAGAGCGGGCACGAGTGGTTTGGCAATAGCGTGAGCGCGGCCGACAAGAGCGATATGTGGATCCATGAGGGATGGGACACGTACCTGGAGACGCTGTACGTGGAG
This sequence comes from Granulicella sp., assembly GCA_965198545.1. GTDB lineage: Bacteria > Acidobacteriota > Terriglobia > Terriglobales > Acidobacteriaceae > Granulicella. Next base: position 496,525 of record CBDAPS010000001.1, read on the forward strand.
TACCGGTGGGGAAAGGCCGATGCGATCAGGTACGTGAACGGGATGAAGCCGAAGGTGCATAACCAGATCGCGATCATTCCTCCGCATGAAACGAATGCGGAGCCTCCGCAGGACCAGTACTTCAAGGGCGCGCTGATGATCGCTACGCTGCGCAGCGTGATCAACGACGATGCGAAGTGGTTTGCGGATCTGCATGACTTCTACCAGGAGTTCAAGTACCGGAACATCATGACGGAGGATGTGGAGGCCTGGTGGTCGAAGAGGACAGGCATGGAGTTGAAGCCGTTCTTCGAGGAGTATCTGCGGCATGCGAAGATTCCGGTGCTGGAGCTGATGTTCGACCCTTCGCAGAAGACGGTGCAGTACCGGTGGGTGGCTGATGAGACTGCGTTTGCCATGCCGATTCGGGTAGGTGCTGTTGGTGATCTTCAGGTGATCACTCCGTCGGCTGTGGACTGGAAGACGATGCCGTGGGCGGGGAAGCCGGAGGAGTTTTCGGTGCCGGTGGACTTGTATTACGTCGATGTGAAGCGGGAGAGGGCTGCGAAGCCGGTGGCGTAGGATTGTGGCGGTGCCGGCGAAAGGCTCCAACGCCATGTACGCCAAGTACGCCAAGTTTCGCTATGTTTCGCGATGTCCACCGTATGAGCTTCGGTAGGATTGAAGGATGCGTTGGTTGGGTTTGGCTTTGCTGCTGGGGACGGTTGGATGCGGGTATCACCAGGTGGGGTCGGTGTCGCCGATGGCACCCGGCGTGAGAACGCTGGCGGTGCCGATCTTCCAGAGCAAGGTGCAGGCGTACAAGACCGAGACGGTGTTTACCGGAGCGGTGGTGAATGAGCTGAATACGCGCACGAAGTACCGGGTGATGACGACGAGCGGCGATGGATCGTTTGCCGGTGCGGGAACGGATGCCGATGCGACGCTGCGGGGGACGATCCTGACGGAGACGGTGGCTCCGCTGACGTATGACTCGGCTAGCGGGCAGACTTCGAGCTATGTAATCACAGTGACCGCGAAGGTGGTAATGACATCGCATGATGGCACGGTGCTGTACCAGAACGACGCGTTTGCTTGGCGGGAGCAGTACCAGTCGACGCAGGACTTGAGCAGCTTTGTGCAGGAAGACTCGGCGGCAGTGCGGCGGATGGCAAAGGACTTTGGGCAGGCGCTAGTGAGTGAGCTGCTGGAGGGAATGCGGTGAGGCGCGTTGTGCGTTGTTCGTTCTACGTTGTCCGTGAGGCCGCGAAATGACCAGTCTGAAGGGGCTGCGGAGCTTCGCGGCTGCGGATCGGTTTCTTGCCGAGGTGAGCGGGGATGCGCGCAAGCCGGGATATGTGCTGTTGGGGGATGAAGCATTCCTGCAGGATATGTGCCGGCGAGGCGTGATCGACGCACTTGTGCCTACTGATCTGCGGGACTTCTGCCTGTACGAGATGGACCTGGCGGAGATGCCGATCTTCGACGTGCTGGACCGGGCTCAGACTCCTTCGCTGATGGCTCCTTTCCAAGTGTTCTTTATCCGTAACGTGAAGACGCTGTATGGGCGTGGGGCGAAGAAGGACGAGTTTGCGGCGCTGGATGCATATGCGCGGCGGCCAAATCCCGGCGCTCTGCTGTTGTTTGTGGCCGACCATGTCAAGCTGCCGCAGGATCTTCGCACGATGGATATGACCGACAAGGAGCGCGCGGAGAAGATTCGCGAGACGCTGGGCGACTGGTGCGGCGTGGTGGAGCTGCAGCGGGTGGCCGAAGAAGACGCGGCGAGGTGGGCGGTGCGGATGGCGGAGGCCGGCGGAGTGCGGCTGGAGGAGAACGCCGCTCGGGAGCTGGTAGATGCGCTGGGCGTGGACATGCTGGCAGTGGCGAGCGAGACGGAGAAGCTGATGTTGTTTGCGACTAGCGGGTTAGCGGGCCAGCAGGTTAGCGAGTCAGCGGGTTCGCGGGTTAGGGAGTTAGCCGCGTCTGGTGACGCGCCCGTGATCAGCGTTGCCGATGTAGAGCAGATGGTGGCTGCGGCCAAGCAGCGCAATGTGTATGAGCTGACGGATGCCATCAGCGCGAAGGACGCTCCTCGGGCGCTGGCGCTGCTGGGTGGGCTGCTGAATGCCAGCGACGGTGAAGACGCGGCGATTGGGCACATCTTCACGCTGGCCAAGACATTTCGGCAGATGCTGGTGCTGAACGAGAAGCAGGTGCGGGACCAGCGCGGAATGTGGGCGGTGCTTTGGCCGGGTTTTCGGGTGGCTCCGTTCGCGGCGGACCAGTTGATCGCTCAGGCGCGACGTTACAAAGACCGCGGCGAGCTGACCCGTGGACTGCGATGGATCGCCAAAGCCGACCTGGAACTGCGATCGAGCCCGGCGAGCAAGCGCCTGGTGATGGAGCGGCTGGTGATGCGGCTTTGCGGCAAAGGGCGCGAGGAAGAGATGTCGACGGGCGCGTAGCCGAAGACAACAAAGTTCAGGGTTTTAGAGGCTTGCGTTTGCCCGCTACGGGCAGCTTGCTGGTGTCTGTGGGGACGGTGGTGGGGTCGTCCCATAGCGCAGCGTCTCTGACGGGCACACCAATGCCGGCAATGTGGACGCTGGCGTTGCTATCGGCGATATGAACCTCCAGACGATGTTCGCCAGCCGGCATCTGCGGGCGGGAAAACTGCAGGATGTAGCGGCTGCGCAGAAGCGCGATGACGTGCTCAAGCTGTCCGGCGAGTGTTTTCCTGTCCGAGTTGAAAACGAGGCCGCCGGTTCGTCCGGCGAGCTCTACGAAGAGGTCTTCGGAAAGGTAACGAGCTCTTTGAGCAAGCGGTATCGAGTAGGAAAGGTTGCGGAGGTTCGAGGGGTCGCGCAGGCCGAAGATGGCAATGCTGTGATCCGCGGCTAACTGCCGCAGGTTCTCCCACTTGGTTGGGCTGCCGTAATCCTGTCCATCGGAGATGGCGATGATGGCGCGCCGACCTGGCTGAGTAGCGAGGTCGCGAGTGGCTACACCCAGCGCTTCCCAAAGGTGTTTGCCTTCAGGGCAAGTTTTCCCGCCCGGGTTGTGCAGGCGAGGAGCGGCGAGCACCGTGTCTATACTCTCGGCCAGAGATGGATCGGAGGCGGAAGCATCACCGGCGGAGCGGAAGATGCGGCAGTCGAAGGCATAGATGGAGAGAGTGTCGTCCGGCAGGAGTGTGACGGGAATGCCGTGGCCTGGAGCCTGGCTGAGCGCCTTAATGAGCTCCTTCTGTGCTCCACTGGCATCCAGGACGATGGCGAGACTCAGGGCCTCGGCGCCTTCGGTATGGACAGCCGAGGGATGAAACGTTGGGCCGGAGTCAATCTGAAGCTGGAAGCTTTCCCTAGCGAGCCTTCCGAGTGGCGATCCGTACCCGTTCAGCACCAGTGTGGGAACCTGCAGCAGGTCGGTATAGGCGTGCAGGACATAAGGAGCGGGTGGTGGTGTGCCGGGCGTGGCGGTGGATTGCGCTGAAGCTGTTGAAGGGCTGAACATGAGGAGCGCGACAAGAGACGCGTACATCACCGAAGTGAGTATCGCGGAAGAAGCGCGCTGCGGTGGTGTGAACGGCACCGTCGCAGTATCTCAAACCGCCAGCGCTATCGGAGGACTCGCTTTGCCAGTTGTAGGCGAGAACAGGGCGGCGAGACGGGTTCGGGTGAGCAGAAAGGCAAGGACGGCGAAGGTTGATATTGCGGCACCGAGATATTCATCCCAACGGCTGTGCCAGACGATCGAGATAGAGGCTGGGCCTGCGGGAAGGGCAATCGTGAGCAGGCCGTCGGGACGGCGGAGGTGGGGGAGTGGCTGGCCGCCGTTGGCGGTGATGCGCCAGTTGGGGTAGTCCTGCAGATTGATGACGAGGAACTGCGGCTGCGGGTTGCTGACGCTGAAACGCAATGGCGTGGGGGAGAGTCTGGCGTTGTCCGGCATGGCGGGCCACTCGGCGCGGGGGTCGGCGGCGGCCGGATTGGGCGTGGTGTGGGGCGCGTAGTCCGTGGGAGCGGCAGCTAGCCAGAAGGGTGGGTTGTCGGGGCGGAGGAAGTCTCCGCTGCCGGTGGCGACGACGTACTCATCGGTGGGCTCGGGCGTGCGGTGGGTTTGGAAGCGGGTGAGGAACTCGTGGGGGCCCTGATCGGCGACGCAGGCCAGGTGGGTGACGTGGACGATGCTGAAGGACAGGGCCGCGGTGAAGAGCAGACCCAGGGCGGCTGGGATGGTGCGGATGGGGATTCGGCGCAAGGCTAATGCCAGCGCCAGGCCGAGGCAGGCCGTGAGAATGAAAAGCGAGCGCCAGGGGAACTGGACTACCCAGAGCGTTGGGAGCGTCGCCCAGATTGGCCTGGCGAGGAATGTCATGCCGACGATGAGGATGGCAGCGAGAGAGGCGACGGGAGTTCCGGCCTGCTGCCAAATTGTGCGCTCTGCGGCATGGTGGCGCGTGCTCGACCCAGGCTGCTGCGAGGGCCAGAACTGTGGCGATGGCGAGCGTGATGAAGATCTTCTCGGTGCGGATGAAGAACCAGTCAAGGTTGTGGGTGAGGATGCGGTGGAAGAAGAGGTTGTCGGTGGGGCGGTAACCGGGCTGGAAGGCGTTGCCCATGCGGATGAAGCGGCGCTCCACGTTGGCGGGGACAAGGAAGAAGGCGGCGAGGGCCAGGCCGTAGAGGAAGCCTCCTGTGTAGGTTGCGGCTTGCGGAAGTAGAAGGCGCAGGCGGTGGAGGAAGGGAAGAGATGCGGGAGCCTGGACGGCTAGCTGCGCAAGGCGGATGAGGCCGAGGACGAGTAGGAGGTAGGTGGCGAGGACTCCACCGGGGACGTTCGAGAGCCACATGAGCGCGAGCGGGAGACCGATGCGCCAGGGGCTGGGGCGATGCTCGAGCATGGCGGCGATCAAGAGTGGGCAGAAGGCGGCGCAGAGCAGCTCGGCGAAGGCGTCGCGGCCGGTGATCGTCCAGAGCATGAAGGGGTTGGCGAGGAAGAGGCAGGAGACAAGCAGAGCGACGGACTCGCGCGCGTAGGGCCGGGTGAGGCGGTACATGCTGAAGCCGGCGATGGTGAGGACGATCCAGGTAAGGACGGCGGGAACGATGCTGAAAGGGAGCAGCAGCGTGAGCAGGGCGCCGAGTTCCCATGAGAGCGGCGGATAGAAGATGAAGCGGGGCTCACCGGCATTCCACGCGGCGAAGAAGTTCCAGCGTGGATAGAGGACGCCGTGGCGGAGCTGGTCGGCGGCACCGAGCCAGGATTGCAGGTGAAAGGCGAAGTCCAGGCCGCAGGAGTAGCCGCTGAGGTAGAACGGCAGCACGGCGAGAAACGCTGCCAAAGGCAGCAGCCAGTATCGGCGCATGATCTCCAGCTTAATGGCAGGTGAGCGAACAGAGGTGTGGCGGACGGGCTAGACTTTGAGAACGCTGTGCGTGATTTTCGGGGCGTGATGTTCTGTGCGTGATGTTCTGGAGGACTGGGTTGATGGGGAAGCGTTTTGCCGGGGTAGTCGCGTTTGGGATGATGGTGGCTGGCGTAGGTGGCGCGCCGGCGCAGAGTCCGCAGCAGCAGGCGGAGTTCTTCCAGACGCACTACACGAAGCGCGAGGTCCACATCCCCATGCGCGATGGGGTGAAGCTGTTTGCTTCTATCTTTGTGCCGATTGCTGCGCAGTTTGCGGACAAAGGGCCGTATCCGTTCCTGATGACTCGGACGCCTTATGGCTGCGCGCCGTATGGGGAGGACAAGGTTTCGCCGCGTGTGACCGGCAACCAGGACATGCTGCAAGGTGGCTACATCCTGGTTTGCGAAGACGTTCGCGGGCGCTGGGCGAGCGAAGGGAACCTGGCTGGAGATGACGCCTAGCCTCGATGGTAAGGGGATCGATGAATCGACCGACACGTATGACACCGTCGACTGGCTTCTGAAGAACGTGCCGGCGAACAACGGCAAAGTGGGCATCCTGGGGATCAGCTATCCGGGGTTCTACACGGCGGCGAGCATCGTGGACGGACACCCGGCGATCAAGGCGGCGAGCCCGCAGGCTCCAATCGTTGACCTGTTTATGGGTGACGATGCGTACCATGGTGGCGCGTTCATGCTGAGCGCGAACCACTCCTTTTATGCCGAAGGGTTTGCGCCGCAGCATAACCCGACGATGGAGCGCGACCGCAGCGGCTTCGAGTTTCCGACGCAGGACATGTACCAGTACTACCTGGGCATGGGCACGCAGGCGGCGCTGGATACGCCGAAGGGCGGAACGAATCCTCTGTTTCATGACCAGGTGGCGAATACGAGCTATAACGCTTACTGGCAGGCGAGGAACCTGGAGCCTCATCTGCACGGCGTAAAGGCTGCGGTGCTGGCGGTGGGCGGATGGTTCGACGCGGAGGATTTAAGCGGACCGGTGAAGGTGTTTCACTCCGTCGACAAGCTGAGCCCGGATGCTCCGGAAGATACGCTGGTGGAAGGGCCGTGGGTGCATGGCGGCTGGTCGCGCGGGACGGGCGCGCAGCTTGGGGATATTAAGTTCACGAATGCGGATGGCAATCCTAGCGAGTTCTATCGGAAGAACATCGAGGCGCCCTTCTTTGCGCACTGGCTGAAGGGCGCGGAGTGGACTCCACTGCCGAAGGCGTACACGTTTGAGACCGGAACGAATGTTTGGAAGAAGTACGAAGCGTGGCCTCCGAAAATGGCGGTGGCGAAGACGCTGTACCTGCAGCCGGGCGGAGGGCTGGGATGGACGGCTCCGAGTGCGAAGGCGAGCAAGGATGAGTATGTGAGCGACCCGGCGCACCCCGTGCCGTACACGCCTTATGTGACCGGGCCGGATGTGCCGCAACGCTACATGGATGACGACCAGAGGTTTGTGACGACTCGCGGCGATGTGCTGGTGTACCAGACCGAGCCGCTGACCGAAGACGTGACGGTGGTAGGGCCAGTGAAGCCTCGGCTGAAGGTGGCATCGACGGGGACGGATTCGGACTTCGATGTAAAGCTGATCGACGTGTATCCGGAGGACTACAAGGACGCGGATGCCGGGCAGGGGCAGGGGAAGCGCTCGCAGACTCCGCCGGTGGTGATGCAGGGTTACGAGATGATGGTGCGGGGCGAGCCTTTCCGCGCAAAGTTCCGGAACTCATGGGAGAAGCCGGAGGCGCTGACTCCGGACAAGGTGACGGATGTGGGCTTCACGATGCAGGACATCAACCACACATTCCGCAAAGGGCATCGGATCATGGTGCAGATCCAGAGCTCGTGGTTCCCGCTGACAGATCGGAATCCGCAGGTATTTATGGATATCTTCAAGGCAAAGCCCGAGGACTTTCACAAGGCGACGGAGACTGTGTTCCACCAGGCGGATGCGGCCAGCGGGATTGAGCTGCTAGTGATGCCGCGTTAGGCTGATTACACGGAGGATGCGATGGGAACCTTGGCAGTTCCGGTAAAGGTGCCTGTTGAGGTTTATCTGAACAGGTCGTACAGCCCCGACCGCGATTACGTGGACGGAGAGGTGCAAAAGAGAAACGTGGGCGAGATGCCGCACGCGAGCGTGCAGAAGTTTTTTCTGATGTACTTCGGCTCCGCAGAGAAGGATCTGCGAGTTCGCGTGTATCCGGAGCAGCGGGTGCAGACGTCCGAGACGCACTATCGCGTAGTAGATATTTGCGTGGTGCGTGGCGATGCTCCTTGGGAAGGCATCGTGCGGACACCGCCGTTGTTGTGCATCGAAGTGCTTTCTCCGAAGGATCGAATGTCGCGCACGCAGGAAAAGGTGGACGACTTCATCGGAATGGGCGTCCCGGTGGTTTGGGTCGTGGATCCGCGCAAAAGAACAGTGATGATCGCTGATCGATCCGTGACAATGCAGCCTTCTGGCGAGGTGTTGACGGTGTACGGCACTGATGTGCGTATTCCGGTTCGCGACATCTTTGGGGAACTTGACCGATTTGACGTGCACTGACGCAACAGACACCCTGGCGCTTTGGGATCGTGTCGCGGCGCTAAGAGCTTAGCTGGTCAGCCAATGAGCGAGGCACCTCGGGTTGAGGTGCCTCGCCTGGCGTCTGGAGGATTTTTCCAGTCTTGAGTCTTGAAGTTGATCAGTTGTCAGTTTGCAGCGCGGAGGAGTTCACGAGCGGTTGCGACTTCTTCAGCGGTGATGGTATGCGGGCGCCCGGGGTAACGGCGAAGTGTGACTTGTGCGCCGATGCTGGTCAGCAGGTCGGCCGATTGTTGAACCCGGGACCATGGGACGTGGGGATCGGGATCGCCGGAGCTTAGCAGGACCGGCGTTCCTGCGAGGTTGCCGCTGAGATCGATGGGCTCGTCCAGCGGGCCGATGAGGCCTCCGGTGAAGGCGAGGAGCGCGGCGTAGCGCTGCGGGTTGCGGGCTACGAACTCAGTGGAGAGGCAGGCTCCCTGCGAGAAGCCGGCAATGACCAGCTTGTTGGCGGGAATGCCGGCTTGCAGAGCGCTGTCTACGGTGGCTTTGACCCTAGCGAGGGCAGAGGATAGGTATGGCTCGTTCTGGGCGCGCGGGGCGAGGAAGGAGTTTGGATACCAGCTATGGGCGAAGGCCTGCGGGGCGAGCAGTGCCCAGTTAGACGGGGCGACAGCCTGGCCGAGGTTGAGGATGTCTTCGGCGGAGGCTCCGCGGCCGTGCAGCAGGATCATGGCTCCCGCTGCTTCGGCCAAGGGAACTCCGGCATAGAGGACAGGCGTGCTGGCGTGCGGGTTCGTGTTCACTGCTGAATCTCCTTCTGTGTGGCTGACGACTGGTGGAGCGTAAGTGGGAGAACCCGGGCTTCGATTTGTTTGCGCTGAGGCTCGAACCACTCGGGGATGCAGAGCGTTTCGCCGAGGGACTCGATGGGCTCGTCGATGAGGAAGCCAGGGTTGTCAGTGGCGATTTCGAAGAGGACGCCGCCGGGCTCGCGGAAGTAGATGGAATGGAAGTAGGTGCGGTCCTGCACGGGCGTGACGCCGACGTAGCGGGAGAGTTCCTGCTGCCAGTCGGCCTTGGGCCGGGTCATCGCTGGCGCGGAAGGCGATGTGATGAACGGTGCCTGCGCCGACGCGACCGGGCTGGGCATCCTTGTCCACGACGATGTCAAGATAGCGGCCGCGGGCGTCACCTTCTGGGGCGTAGCGGGAGCGATCGCCTTCTTCCGAAAGCTTGCGGTAGCCCATGATGCCGAGGAGGGACTGAGTGCGCATGAGGCTTAGCTCGAGCAGGGTTGTGCCGAAGAAACCCTGGATGGCGTGCTCCGCAGGGACGTCGGCGTAGCGCGGGGCGTGGGCGGGGTGAGCCTCGGTGTGCTCGACCAACTCGAGCGCCATCGTGTCCGGGTCGGTGAAGGCGAGGTGCGTGTTGCCAAAGTGGACTTCCTCAGTGGTGTGGATGCCATGCTTCGCAAGACGCTCGCGCCAGTAGGGAAGCGAGCCCTTGGGAATGGAGAAGGCGGTGGCGATTGTTTCTCCTGCGCCGGGACGGCCGGGCTTCGAGCCGGGCCAGGGAAAGAAGGTGAGGATAGTGCCGGGCGTGCCGGTGTCGTCACCGAAGTAGAAGTGATAGGTGCCTGGATCGTCGAAGTTGACGGTGCGCTTGACGAAGCGGAGGCCAAGGACCTCGGTGTAGAAGTCGAGGTTGCGCTGCGGGTCGGAGGCGATGGCGGTGACGTGGTGCAGGCCGACGATGGGGGTTCTCATGATGACTCCTTGCTTGTTTCTGGGCGTGGGCGGGCTAGCCGTTTCACTGTCGGAGACGGTTGAGATTCTGGCTGGAATGATGGCTTAGCCGGGTGTGTGCTGCTCGGCCAGCGAGCGGCGTGTTGGCCTAGTTTGCGCAGTGCTTTGAAGGTGCCGGCCTGCTCTGTGCTGGTGAGGACGGAGAGCCATCCCTCGAGTTCGGAGCTGTGGTCGCGGTAGGCGGACTCGATGAGCTTGCGGCCAGCGGGGGTTAGTTCGAGGCGGCGGGCCCGGCGGTCTTCCTTGATGGCCTTACGGACGATGAGACCCCTGGCTTCGACGCGGTCTACCGCGGCGGTCATGGAGCCGGTGGCGAGCAGGATGCTGGCCTGGACTTCGGTGATGGTGAGCGGGCCCTTGTGCAGCAAGGCCTCGAGCAGCATGAAGTCGGTGAGGCCCAGGCCGGACTTCGCCACGCTTTGCTCGACCAGTTGGCTCATGGAGCGGTAGGCGCGGGCGAGGGCGATCCAAAGATGATTGGCTGCGGGCTGGCCTGATTCGCGTTGGGTGGAGGCTGTCATCTATTCCGTCCGTTTCCGGGCTACGGTGGAGTAGATGAAGTATCCTTATCAAAGGATTCTTTTCGTAAGTGCTTTGGCGGCGAGGCGTTTGCGGATGTTCAGGGCTTCTGTCCAGGCTTTGCCGTGGAATCAGGTGCGGTGGGTGATGGCGCGGCAGGCTTTTTGTCTTTGTCCATCTGGGCGGCTATGCCGAAGGGATCCTGGAGGCTGGGGCTTTGGGGGGTGAAGAGTTCAGCTCCGTTTTCGGTGATGTGCATGTCGTCTTCGAGGCGAATGCCGAACTTGCCGCGGAGGTAGATGCCGGGCTCGTCGGAGAAGCACATGCCGGGCATGAGTTTCTGTGCGTTCCCCTGCACCAGGTAGGGCCACTCATGCATGTCAAGCCCGATGCCGTGACCGAGGCGGTGGTAGAAGATCGCATAGCCGGGGCCGTAGCCGGCTTCGAGGATGACCTTGCGCGCGGCGGCGTCGATGGCCTGCATTTCGACCCCCGGGCGGGCGGCGGCGAGGGCGGCGGACTGGGCGTTGTAGACGACCTCGAAGATGGAGCGCTGCTCATCGGTGGCGCTGCCGTAGACGAAGGAGCGGGAGATGTCAGAGGTGTAGCCGTCGACGGTGCAGCCATCGTCGATCATGACCATTTCGTGCTCATGGATGGTTTGCGGGCGCATGGATCCGTGGGGCACGGCGGTGTTGGCGCCGACGTTGCAGGTGGCGTTGCCGCGCACACCGCAGCGGGCGTATGCCTTCTCGACCAGGCCTTCGAACTTGCGGTTGGTATCGCCGGGGCCGCAGGAGAGAAAGACAGCCTTGTAGACGTCGAGCGTGATCTGGTTGGCCAGCTTGAGGAGCGAGATCTCCGCGGGTGTCTTGATGGAACGGCAACCGGCGGTGACGGGCGTGGCGGAGACAACCTTCATCGCCGGGCAGGCCTGCGCGATGGAGTTTGCGAAGAAGAACTGGGTGTGCTCTTCCATGCCGAGCGTGCCGGTGGCGATGGAGACTTCGCCCAGAGCGCGCCGGACGATCTGGAAGGGATCGTCGTTCTCGTTCCAGAGATAGGTGATGGTAGTTTCGCGCTCAGGGAAGCTGGGTAGGATTTCGTTGAGGCGGTCCCGCTCCAGCGAGGGACAGATGACGAAGGGCGCAGCAGCTTGCGGGAGCACCCAGGCGAAGAGACGCTCGGACTGGCCCCAGTGCGCGCCGGTGAAGTAGTAGAGCGAGGCGCCGGTGGTGATGAGGATGGCGTCGATCCCGTATTGTTTCATGAGCTCGCGGGCGAGGTCGCAGCGCGTGTTCCGCTCATCGAGCGTGATGGGGACGATCTCGCTGTGGCGATCCTTGAGGGCGAGGATGGGGTCGGGGAGTTTGTTAGGTTCGTCGGTGTGCTCTGGGGCTGGCGCGGTTTTTGGCTTGTCTTCTGACCTGCCTTCTGACTTTGCCTGGGCGCTTAGGGCGAGGGCTGGCGCGGAGGCCGCGGCAGAGTAGAGAAAGCGGCGGCGAGTGGGCTTCCAAAGCATGGGTGGATTTTAGCGGGTTCGCTAGTGAGCAGGTTAGCGGGCTCGCGAGGCACGGTGATCGCACGGCGGCGGTTGGCTAGGGTGGGGGCTCGGTGCTAGCTTCGGTGGTGACTGGAGATTGGGCGATGGCTGAACGGGTAAGTGTGGAAGCGTGGGCGCTGCGGGTGGTGGATGAGGACCTGGCGCGGGTATTGCAGGTGGTGGCGGAAGCTTCGGCGAAGATCGCGGCAAAGATTCGGCTGGCGGGTTTGGCGGATGTGTATGGCGCGGCTGGCGCGACCAACGTGCAGGGCGAGCAGCAGCAGAAGCTGGATGTGTATGCCAACGACGTGATGATCGCCGGATTGAAGGCTTGCGAGCCGGTGGCCGGGCTGGTGAGCGAAGAGGATGATGAGCCGGTGGAGTTCGACCGGCCGGACGCGAAGTATGTGCTGGCGTTCGATCCGTTGGATGGCTCTTCGAACATTGACGTGAATGTGAATGTCGGGACGATCTTTGGCGTACGGGAGCGGTGGGTGGTGAGGACCTGCTGAAGACGGTACTGCAGCCGGGGTCGAAGCAGGTGGCGGCTGGTTATGTGGTGTATGGCCCCAGCGTGGTGCTGGTGCTGGTGGCCGGCGGCAGCGGCGTGGCGGCGTTCACGCTGGATGACTCGGGTGAGTTTGTGCTTTCGAGCGAGAAGCTGTGGATGCCGGAGCAGGGGCCGTATTACTCGACCAATGAGGCGAATGCGGCTAGCTGGCCTGCGGCGTATCGCTCGTATTTGGCGAGCCTGCTAGGGGGTGAGCTGGGCGGGAAGGCTTACAGCGCGCGATATATCGGCAGCCTGGTGGCGGATTTCCATCGAACGATTCTGAAGGGCGGCGTGTTTCTGTATCCGCCGACAGATAAGGCGCCGAAGGGCAAGCTGCGGCTGCAGTATGAGGGAAATCCTCTGGCGCTGATTGCCGAGGCGGCGAACGGCGCGGCGGTGGATGGTGTGCAGCGCATTCTGGACATCGTACCGACCGAGATTCATGGGCGCACGCCGCTGATCGTGGGCAGTAAGCGCGAAGTTGAGGCGCTACTGAAGGCTGTCGCGGAGGCGAAGTAGTGGCAGCGTTAGGCCAAGTGGCGGAGCGGCTGTATTACAGCTCAGCCGAGCTGGAGTTTTCGGCTGTGGTAACGGATATCCGGCTGGTGGCAACCGAGGCTCGGGAGGGCGGCGGCAAAGAGCAGGTCTGGCAGGTAGCGCTGGACCGAACAGCCTTTTATCCGGAGAGCGGTGGCCAGCCGTGGGATACGGGCATGCTGATCGCGACGGCTAAAAGCGGCGCAGTGCTGGAAGTGCCGGTGGAGCGCGTGGAGGAAGACGAGGCCACGGGCGAGGTTTGGCACTACGTGCGCAAGCCGCTGGTGGAGGGGACAGAGGTCACCGGCAAGGTGGACTTCGCGCGGCGGACGGACCACGAGCAGCAGCACTCCGGGCAGCACTTGTTGAGTGCGATGTTTTTGCGCGAGCTTGGGGCTCGGACGGTGTCGTTCCATCTGGGTGAAGAGACTTCAACGATCGATCTGGCGCTTGCGGATGGCGTGGAGCGGCTGAGTGTTGAAGATCTGGTGCGCGTGGAGGAGGCTGCGAATCGCGTGGTGTTTGAGGGGCGGCCGCTGATGACGCACTTCGTGGAGCGTGAGTTTGCGGAGATCATGCTGGCTCGTGGCGACCTGCGCAAGCTTCCGGAGCGGCCAGGGAAGATGCGCATTGTGCAGATGCAAGGGATCGAGTTCAACGCGTGCGGTGGGACGCATGTGGCGAACACGGGCGCGATTGGGGCGATTACGGTTCGACGCGTGGAGAAGGTTCGGCAGGGCTGGCGGGTGGAGTTTTGCTGTGGGCTGCGGGCGGTGCGGGCGGCGCGCAAGGACTACGGCGTGCTGGGCGAAACGGCTGCCTTACTGAGCGTCGGTATGGCGGATGTGCCGGGCCGGGTGCGGGCTCTTCTGGAAGAGATCAAGGGATCGGGCAAGGAACGGAAGGCGCTGCTGGAGGAGTTGGCTTCTGCGGAGGCGGAGAGGATTATGCAGCAGCAGGGTCCAGGGCTCAGAGTCCAGGGTCCAGGGCCTGGGGTCCAGGGTCCAGAAAGCGGCGCTGCTGTGGTACAGGCTGTGTTTGTCGGCCGAGATGTGGATTTCTGCAAGCGGGTGGTTTCGCGTGTGGCGGCTGGCGGGTTCGCGGGTGTGGTCGGCAGCGTGAACGGAGCAGATGGGGTTATTGCCGCTGGACGCCCTGCTAGGGCGGGTGTGAATGTTGGGCAGGTGCTGCGGGAGGCGCTGAGTGCTGTTGGGGCTCGGGGTGGCGGGGCCGCGGAGATGGCGCAAGGCGTCTGCCGGGGCGAGCAGGTGGCGGAGCTTGTGGCAGCGTTGGCTGACAGGCTCTGAGGGCTAAAGGGCTTCCACCTTCACGGGTTGTTTGCACGTCGTCGTAGGATGTGGGCAGTGTGCTGCCGCTTTGTCGGAGCATGGAAAGAATTGCGATGAGCGAAGAGCTGAAAGATCCGACCCTTCCTTCCCCGACACCCACGTTTCGGCCGGAGATGGCGTTTCCAAATCTGACGGAAGACATGTTGGAGCGGCTGGAAGGCTATGGGCACCGTGAGCGGTGCCCCGCCGATACAGCGCTGTGGACGCGCGGGCAGCGGGACGTGGACATGTTCGTTGTGCTGGAAGGCACGGTAACCGTCTTTGCGCTGATGGAGAAGGGCGAGCGCAGGGCGATGGCGACGCTGCATGCAGGGCAGTTTTCCGGCGAGCTGGACCTGCTGAGCTCCCGGCAAACGCTGGTGGATGGCTGCACGATGACCGATTGTGAGCTGCTGCGCGTGCCTCGCGCGGAGCTGCAGCGGCTGATGCGGTCTGAAGGCGACATCGCGAACCTGATTATGCAGGCGACGATCTGGCGGCGGCTGGACATCCTGGAGAACGGGACGGCGGGCATCACTTTGCTGGGCGACAGCGCGGCGGCGGACACGATCGTGCTGCGGCGCTTCCTGACGCGCAATGGGTACCCGCATCGGCTGGTTGAGCCCTCGCAGGAGCGATTCGCGGGCTGCACGTGGACAGCGTCGTCGCAGAACGCGGAGCGGTTTCTGCCGGCGGTGATCTTTGCGGATGGGCGTGTGCTGCACCGGCCGCAGACGTTTGAGCTGGCCGATGCGCTGGGACTGAGCGAGCCGCTTGATCCTCACACGATCTATGACGTCACGGTGGTGGGCGCAGGGCCTTCCGGGCTGGCGACGGCGGTGTATGCGGCTTCGGAGGGACTAAGTACACTGGTGGTCGAAGGCATCGCTCCGGGCGGGCAGGCGGGGACCAGCTCCAAGATCGAGAACTATCTAGGGTTTCCGACGGGTGTTTCCGGGCAGGAGCTGGCGAACCGGGCGCAGGTACAGGCGCAAAAGTTTGGGGCGACGCTGGCGATTTCGCGCGACGTGGCGGCGATCGACCAGGTGGACGGCGTGCACAAGCTGAAGCTGGCAGGTGGAGCGATGGTATGCTCGCGCTCGGTCGTGATTGCCACGGGAGCGGCCTACCGCAAGCTTTCCGTGCCGAACTACGAGAGGTTCGAAGGGCAGGGCATCCAGTACGCGGCAACGGCGATGGAAGCGCAGCTTTGCAAGCAGCAGGAAGTGGCGGTGATCGGCGGCGGGAACTCAGCGGGGCAGGCGGCGGTGTTTCTTTCCGGCGTGGCGAAACATGTTCACCTGATCATTCGCGGAGATTCGCTGGCGGCGACGATGTCGCACTACCTGATTGCACGGATTGAGAACTCCACGCACATTACGCTGCACACGAATACCGAGATCGCGGAGCTGCATGGCGAATCTCACCTGGAGTCAGCGACTTGGTTGAACCGCAAGACGGGGCAAAGCAGGTGCTGTGAGCTGGGCAGCCTGTTTGTAATGATCGGCGCGGAGCCGAACACGGGCTGGCTGTACGGGACGCTGGCGCTGGACAAGAAGGGCTTCATCATCACGGGCAAGGAGCAGGCGTTTGAGAACACACGCTATGCGACGAGCGTGCCGGGGATCTATGCGGTAGGTGATGTGCGGTGCGACAGCGTGAAGCGGGTGGCTTCGGCCGTTGGCGAGGGCTCGGTGGTGGTTTCGGACATTCACCGGTATCTGGCATCTCACCTGAACGTGCCGGCGGAGAAGGACTCGACGCTGGCTGCATTGCAAGCGGCGACTTCAGCCGCTGCCGCGTAAACCTGCGAGGTGGATATGAGTGACACTGCAAACACAGAAGCGAAGTTGCCTGCTGACGATTTGAGCCGGACGCTGGCCATTGCGGATGTTGGCGAAGATGCGAGCCTGCCGCATGTCGGGCTGGTCGGTGATACCTACACGATCACTGTCCGTGGGAGCGATACGGCGGGGCAATACACGGTGATCGACATGCATGTGCCGCCGGGCGGTGGGCCGCCGCCGCACCGGCATGATTTTGAGGAGACGTTCATCCTGCTGGAAGGCGAGATGGAAGCGACGTTTCGCGGAGAGAAGAAGACGGTGAAGCTAGGGGACTCGGCGACGATCCCGGCGAATGCTCCGCACCAGTTCAAGAACGTTTCGGACAAGCCGGTGCGGATGCTTTGCATCTGCTCACCGGCAGGGCAGGACGAGTTCTTCCTGCAGGTGGGTGTGCCGGTGGCGACGAGGACGACCGCGCCGCCGAAGCTTAGCGAGGAAGAGCAGGCGGCGTTTCTGAAGAAGGTGCAGGAACTGGCGCCGAAGTACAAGACGGAGATACTGAAGGAAGCTTAGGTTGGAGAGCGTCAGGGTTTGCTGGCGGAGATCATGTAGTAGTTCATAGGGCCGAGTGGGGCGCTGACGAATGGGAGCAGGACAGGCGCGAGGATGTTGTTCCAGCGGGCTCGGGTCATGCGCCGCTTGCCGCCAGCGACATCTGTGAGCAGGAACTTGATCGTGACCCAGGGGATGTGGGCTACGGATGGGGCAACCCGGAACTGCAGGTTTTCGACCTTGATGTTGGTGAAGCCAAGTTGCTCGAGGCGTGCGGTGAACTTGTCGAGGCGAGCCAGCTCTTCAATAACCCAGCACTCGCAGAGACGGCGGTATAGGCGCTCCTGGAGTGCGGTGGGGAAGCGGCCGTTGGCGAGGAAGCCGTCCGCGACGACGAGGCGGCCACCGGGGCGCAGGAGACGATGCATCTCGGTGAGCAGTGCGGCCTTGTCGTCACCCGCGGCATGGCAACTGCTTTCGACGGCGTAGGCTCCGTCGTAATTGCCGCGCGGCAGGATGGTGTCCTCGTAGGTGCCCTCAAGGATGTGGACCTGCTCGCTGCAGCCGGCGGCTTGGTTGAGAACGGTGGCTTGCTCGACCTGCCAGGGGACGCGAGTGAGGCCGAAGAGTCGTGCCTGCGGCATGCGGCGGGCGAAGCTGCGGAGGGTGGCTCCAAGGCCGCAGCCGAGGTCGATGAGCTTGGGGCGCTCGAGATGGCTGACTTGCAGCCGGGCGAGTACTTCGACGTTCATCTGCTCGAGCATGGCTTCGCGACGGAAGGGGTTAGCGCCTGGATGGAAGTAGCCGAAGTGCATGTTGAACTCCGGGCTCCAGGCGGCGTAGTCCGGGCCGGCTTCGCTGTAGTACTGCTCCAGGCCGATGCGCTCGGCAGGCTGGGCGGCTTGTGGGTGCGGATCGCAGAAAGTCTCGATGTTGGTCATGGCTACTTCTCCGCTTTCTGTGTTTGCGCTTTGCGCTGCCCGGGCAGCCATTTCGTGATGCCCGCGCCGAGGTTAATGAGGCTGCGGAGGGTGCTGGGAGGCAGTTGCGACATCTGGCCGTACCAGCCGTGTAACTCGCGCAAGAATGCGTGCATGCCGACGATGCGGGCAGTCACTTCGGGCTGCTTTTCGTCGCGGGCCTCGGCTGCGAGGCGGCCGAGCGCGGCGATGGTGGGCTCGATTTCGCGCTCCACGCGCTGCTGGACGACGGTGAGGAAGAGATGCCAGACGTCGTGGGAGGTGGTGAAGAAGTCGCGGCGATCGCCCATCTGGTGAGTGGTCTGGACGAGCTGCCAGTTCTGGAGCTCGCGAAGGCTGGTGCTGACGTTGGATCGAGCGACGGAGAGGGCTTCGGCGATGGCTTCCGCAGTGAGGGGCTCGGGGGAGAGGTAGAGCAGCGCGTGGACCTGGGCGACGGTGCGATTGACGCCCCAACGGCTGCCCATTTCTCCCCAGTGGAGGATGAATTCCTGCTGTGTTTTGGTCAGCATTGTTAGCTTCCTCTCAGAACTGTCATTTCAGTATAAACAGAAAGTACGGAAATGCAAGAAGCGAAATCCGCTGAAGAGCCAGTTAGGTTTGTTTCAAAATGCGTCTGCTGAGAGGCGTGAGTTACCGTTCGGACTTCTTCGTCGCAGGCCGGCGGCCGGTTGGGCGAGGCGCCAGGTCGAGCGGATGAGACAGCAGCAGGGTACGGAAGGCCTCGACGTTGCCGGTTGGCTGGGGACCGGCGAGGCGGGCGAGTGAGAACCAGCGGGATAGTTTGAGGCCTTTGACATGAGCGAGCTTGAGGGTGCCGAGCGCCAGTTGATTGCGCACTGCCCAGCGCGAGACGAAGGTCATGCCAAGGCCCGCTTCGACGGCGCTTAGCTGGCCTTCGGTGGAGTCGAACTCCATGCTGACCGCGATGTCTTTGGGCTTGAGGCCGGTGGCTGCGAGTGCCTGCTCCACGACGCGGCGAGAGCCGGAGCCGAACTCTCGCATGAGGATGGGTTCGCCCTTGAGCATGGCAGGGGCGATCTCCTCCCCGGCCCAGGGA
The DNA here is from genome assembly GCA_965198545.1 of Granulicella sp. Taxonomy (GTDB): domain Bacteria; phylum Acidobacteriota; class Terriglobia; order Terriglobales; family Acidobacteriaceae; genus Granulicella. The sequence continues at coordinate 515,125 of CBDAPS010000001.1, forward strand.
TGGCCTGCGGGGACGACGAGGACCATGTGGTCTTCCATGAAGGGCTCGATATGGAGATCGTTGCGGCGGGCGGGGCCTTCGATCAGCGCGAGCTGGATGCGGCCGGCGGCGAGGGATTCGAGAACCTCGTCAGTGTTGCCGCTCTGGGCTGTGACCTGCACTTTGGGATGGAGCTGGCGGAAAGCGGCGATGAGGTTGGGCAGCAGGTACTGTCCGATGGTCTGAGAAGCGCCAAGGTTGAGGCAGCCGCTTTGCTGGCCGTGCGCGGCGGAAACGGCGGCCTGCGCTTCGTCGGAGAGAGCTTTCAGTTTTTCGGCGTAAGGAAGGAGTGCATGTCCGCTCTGCGTGAGCAGGATGTGGCCCCTGGCGCGGTCGAAGAGCGGAACCCCTAGCTCGTCTTCGAGCGCTTTGATCTGCTGGGTGACGGCGGGCTGCGTCATGAGGAGTTCTTCAGCGGCGCGGCTGAAGTTGAGGTGCCGGGCGACGGTGCGGAAGACGCGGATACGGAAGTTTTCGAGCATGGATGGCGCTGAGGCCATCGTAGCGCGGAAGCTCCAGAAGAGTTATCGCCTGCACGAAACAAAGGGGATCTCTCCATACAGGGGATCTCTCCGTTACGCGTTGCACGCTTCGGGTCGAGATGACAAGCGTTGTAGATCGGCGAACGCTTCTAGATGGAGATGAGGTGGAAGTAGATGGCGGCCAGGGAACCGCAGCCTACGACGATCCAAAGGAGGACGCCCTGCAGCAGAGGGCGGACGCCGACCTGCCTGAGGCTCCTGCGCGAAAGGCCTGTGCCGATGAGGAAGAGCGTGGCGGTGAGGCCGAGGCGACCCAGGTGGTTCAGCGTGGCGTAGGCCGGGGTGAAGCGCACGACGTATGTGCTGAGAACCGAGGCCAGGACGAAGAGGAAGATGAACCAGGGGATCTTCACTTTTGCCTGATGAGTCTGGCCGTGGCGCTGCGCAATGCGGCCGATGATGGCGGCGGTGGCGAGGGAGATGGGGACGATCCAAAGGGCTCTGGCGAGTTTGACGGTGGTGCCGATGGCGAGGGCCTGCGCACCGTACCGGGCAGAGGCTCCGACGACGGAGCTGGTGTCGTGGATGGCGAGGGCCGCCCACAGGCCGAACTGATTCTGGCTGAGGTGCAACGACCAGCCGACGGCCGGGAAGAGCAGGAGAGCAACCGAGTTGAGGAGGAAGACCGTGCCCATGGAAATGGAGATCTCTTCTTCGCGGGCGTCGATGATGGGGGCAAGTGCGGCGATGGCGGAGCCTCCGCAGATGGCCGTGCCCATGGTGATGAGGAGAGAGGATTTGCCGTGGACGTGGAAGAGCTTGCCGAACAGAAGACCGAGAGCGACGGCGCAGGCGATGCTGATGGCGGTGTAGAGGAAGCCCGTTTTCCCCGCGTGGAGAACCTCAGTAAGGTTCATGCCGAAGCCAAGCAGGATGACGGAGAGTTGCAGCAGCAGTTTGGCGAGTGAGCCGGCTTCGCGGCTGAAGGGATGCTCGACCGACATGCCGTAAACGAGGCCGCCGACGAGCGCGACAGGGGGTGAAATGATGCCGGTGGCTGAGAGCAGGAAGCCAAGGAAGAAAAGGTTTTGCGGGTCGAGCAAGCTGCTGGACTGGGCAACTTTCCTGACCGTATGCGTGGTGAGCGCCGGCGGACAACAGTCGGTTGGATCGTCCTGCTGCGTTGAGGTTTCGTTCATTGGCTTGTCCCCTGCCTCCAGCTTCAGGTCGGGCTGGATGCAGAGTCCAAGTCAAAGATGTGATGGGGTATAAGCGGATGTTTGAGTGCGACGGTACACCGGCGTTGTGGAGCGTTCAGCTGCCCTTGCCGCTTTCTGTGGGGATCAGTGCGGGGCAGTGCGCGTCAGCAGATACGACCGCAACGGTACTGAGGGCGTCTTCTTCCGGTTCGTCCGCAGTTAGGCTCTCAGGTGGTCAGAGTAGACGGTGTCCTGTTCTGATCGTGTGGCGCCACGGCTATGGTCAGAAAGCACAAGGCCGAACCGCGGTTTGCCACGAAGCACGAACGGCCAGCGAAACGGTGCGCCTGAGTCGCTGCATGGCAGGATGGTACGCCTGTCGTCGCCCAAGGCAGATACCCTAGAGAAGTGAGCTTGTACTGCGATGTCGCCCTGCCGGTGCCTTTGGACCGGAGTTTTACCTATGAGTTGCGTGGGCGGGCTGCGGTCGTGGGCGGGCGTGTACTGGTTCCATTCGCTGGGCAGCGGTTGCTGGGAGTGGTGGTTGCCGCACATGATGTTCGGCCTTCGCCGGATGTGGAGTTGAAGGCTGTTGAGCGCGTGCTGGATGAGGAGCCGCTACTTTCCGAGCAATTGATGGAGCTTGGGCGGTGGATCGCAGAGTACTATTGCGCCCCGCTGGGCGAGGTGCTGCGCGGAATGATCCCGCTGACGGCAGAGATACGGCGGCAGTGGCAGTACAGGATCGCCGAGGCTGGGCGGCGGGTGTTGTATGAGGGCGCGGCGAAAGGGTCATCCAGAAGATCGAAGCTGAGTGCGGAGGAGCAGAACCTTGAGTACGCGGTGCTGAATTATCTGGAGGCGGGCGATGCGGTCAAGCCTGCCACGATTCGCGCAGGGACCGGGGCCAAGAAGGCTTTGCTGGACGGGATGGCGCGGAAGAAGTGGCTGCTTCGTGAGCCGCTGGCCGAGGTGAGGGATGCGCGGCGGCTGGAGATGGTGGCAGTGCTGGCGAGCGAGGGCTCAGGGCCCAGGGCCGAGGGTTTAGAAGGCGAGACGCGAGAGCGGCGGCTGCCACGACTTCCGAAGCTGAATGAGAACCAGCTTGCGGTGATGGCGGAGCTTGCTGGGGCTGGTGGGCGGCTGCGGCTTCGGGAGCTGCGGGAGCGAGTGAGGCGGGCTGGGGCGCCGGAGTCGAGCGTGGGCACGCTGGTGAAGCGCGGGCTGATTCGGTTGGAGGAGCAGGCGCAAGAGTTCTCTGTCAGCGGCTTAGCCGGGGTGGCGGGGAAAAAGTTTGCTCATGAGCACCTATTGAATGAGAGGCAGACCGAAGCGCTGGCAACTGTTGCTGCTGCGATGGATAAGGTCGCCTTTCGGCCGATGCTGCTTTATGGCGTGACGGGGTCAGGGAAGACAGCGGTTTATGTGGCTGCTGTGCAGCGGGCGTTGGCTGCGGGCAAAAGCGCGCTGCTGCTGGTTCCGGAGATTGGGCTGACGCCGGGGACGGCGGCGCAGATGGTGGCGGCGTTTGGCGGCGAGGTGGCGCTGCTGCACTCGCAGCTGACGCCGGATGAGCGCGCGGAGCAGTGGCATCGCATTCGCAAGGGCGAGGCGCGGGTGGTGGTTGGCACTCGCAGTGCGGTGTTTGCTCCGATGCCGGAGCTGGGGCTGGTTCTTGTGGATGAGGAGCACGATTCGAGCTACAAGCAGGAAGAGACTCCCCGATACCATGGCCGCGACGTGGCGGTGATGCGGGCGAAGCTGGCGGGGTGCGTGGTGGTGATGGGGTCTGCCACGCCGAGCCTGGAGAGCTGGAACAATGCGGAACGTGGGCGGTATGAACTGCTGACCATGCGCGATCGCGTCGGGAACCGGCCGCTGCCTGTGGTCGAGATGATCGACATGCGCGAGGAGTTTCGGCAGACGGGCAAGGAGCAGATTTTCGCGCGGCAGCTGATAGAGGAGACGCAGGCGACGCTCGATCGCGGCGAGCAGGTGGTGATCCTGCTGAACCGTCGCGGGTATAGCTTCGTGGTGATGTGCCGAAGCTGCGGCGAGAAGATCGAATGCGAAAACTGCGCGATTTCGCTGACGTATCACAAGCCGGGCGATGAACGCGATCTCTCCGGAGAGGCTCGGGTGGGGCAGCGGCTGGAGTGCCACTACTGCGGGTTTCGGCGAGGTGTGCCGAAAGCCTGCCCGAAGTGTGGCAAGGAGCACCTGTACTACATGGGCGCCGGGTCGCAGCAGGGTGAAGAGAAGCTGGCGGAGCTGTTCCCGGGAGCGCGGATTGGGAGGATGGATCGCGACACGGTGCGGACGCGGGGCGACATGGAGCGGCTGCTACAGCGGCTGCATTCGGGCGAGATCAACCTGCTGGTGGGCACGCAGATGATCGCCAAAGGGCATGACATCCATGGCGTGACACTGGTGGGCGTGGTGGGGGCGGACTTTGCGCTGGGGCTGCCAGACTTTCGGGCAGCTGAGCGGGTCTTTCAACTGCTGACGCAGGTGAGCGGGCGCGCCGGGCGCGGCGACAAGCCGGGACGGGTGCTGGTGCAGAGCTACCAGCCGGACCATTATGTGAACAAGTTTGCGCGGGAGCACGACTTTACCGGCTTCGCGGCCCGGGAGATGTACTTTCGGCGCGGGGCTCGGTACCCACCGTTTGCGGTGCTGGCAAATGTGGTGGTGCAGAGCGAGCGGCTGGAGGAGGCTCTCCTTTGGTCGTCCAGGCTGGGACAGTGGATGGCCGGGCGCAAGCCGGAGGGTGTGCGGGTGCTGGGGCCGGCGGTGGCTCCGCTAGCACGCTTGAAGCGGATTTACCGGTACCACTTTTTGTTGAAGGCGGAACGGCGGGATGTGTTGCGGGCGGCTCTACGCGGACTGCTGGCGGAGGCAGAGCGGCTGGAGATTCCTCGGCGGGCGCTGGTGGTGGATGTGGATGCGCTGCACCTGATGTAGCGGATTAGCGTTGGCGGCTGCCGTCCGGCACAGCCTACCCGTCACGATGAAGCTGTCATGGATGAGGCACCCAGATTGGCGGGGAGAGGAAGGCATACCCCAGGGGCTAAAGCCCCTTTTCGCGGTTGACGTGAGAAACCCAAGCCTGAAGGCTTGGGGTACCTAGAAGCAAAGCAACGACAGAAGCGAAGGCAGCGACAAAAGCAAAGGCAACGACAGGAGCGAAGGCAACGACAATAGCGAAGGCGGAGGCGCTGAAAAGGACACGCCAAGCAAGGGCACCGACTAGTCGAGCGTTTGGAGGTCTTTACCGGGTTTGAAGCGGACGGCGCGGCCGGGGGTGATGGTGACTTCGGCACCGGTGCGGGGGTTGCGGCCTACGCCGGTCTTGCGGGGCTTGACGTTGAAAACGCCGAAACCACGAAGTTCGATGCGGTCGTTGCCCGCCAGAGCGTTCTTCATGGCGTCGAAGATGGCGTCTACAGCGGCTTCCGCCTTGGTGCGAGGCAGGCCAGTGCGGTCCACTACACGTTGAATCAGGTCTTGCTTGATCAAACCGGAGACCTTTCCTGGACGGGCGCGGGGCGCAGCTGTGGTGTGTTCAATGCCTAGGTGGATGGTAGGCGGGGGTCTTTTGGCTTGTCAATTAGATTCACCATTTGAAGCCGTTTGAAGAAATGGATTCGTGGGGCGAGGTTTCCGGGTAGGCTAGATGGCATACTCCCAGACAAGCGGTGGCCGCAGAAGCGAGCGGGATGACCGCAGTGTGTTGAAAGAGAAGGGAAACGATGGCGATCAAGAGCGACCGCTGGATACGGCAGCAGGCCCAGGAAAATGGAATGATTACGCCCTTCAGTGAGAAACAGGTGCGTGAAGGGGTGGTGTCCTACGGGCTTTCGTCGTACGGCTACGATCTTCGCGTTTCCGACGAGTTCAAGATTTTCACGAATGTAAACAGCGCGATCATCGACCCGAAGAACTTTGACGAGCGGTCGTTCGTCTCTGTGACTGCACCCAGTGTGATTGTGCCGCCGAACAGCTTTGCGCTAGCCAAATCGATTGAGTACTTCAAGATTCCGCGAGATGTGCTGACGATCTGTGTGGGCAAGAGCACGTACGCCCGGTGCGGAATTATCGTGAACGTGACGCCGTTCGAGCCCGAGTGGGAGGGTTTTGTGACGCTGGAGATTTCCAACACGACACCACTGCCGGCGCGGGTTTATGCCAATGAGGGACTGTGCCAGATTCTTTTCTTCCAGAGCGACGAGGCTTGCGAAGTAAGCTACGGTGACAGGAACGGGAAGTATCAGAAACAGCAGGGCATCGTTCTGCCGAAGCTGTAAGGCGGCAACCGAGACAAAGCGGACGAAACCAGAGCAGGCTTTTACCGCGTGTCTCCCGCAAGTACCCATCGCAGGGAGACACGCCGAACAGTAGCATGGAGTTCCGAATGAGCGGGGAAAAACAGGTTCGGATAGGGATCGTCGCCGCCGACCCATTGCGGGCGCTGGGGCTGGAAACCATTCTGGTGGAAAACAGAGCCCTGCGCCCGGTGATCTGCGGTCTGCACGCCGCCATGGAAGATCGCACGCTGGCGGCGTTGCTGCTGGATGACCGGTTCGAGGGTGAAGACGTGATCCAGACGGTGACCCGGCTGCGACGCGAACGGCCGGACATGAAGCTGATCGTGTTGGGCGAGGCTCCTGACTTTGAGTACATCCAGGCGGTGGTGGGCGCTGGAGCGCGGGGCTATCTGCTGGAGACGACAACGGAAGCAGAGATCCGCATGGCGATGAACGTGGTGCTGGATGGCTCGGTCTGGGCTCCGCGCAAGGTGCTGGCACGGCTGATTGATGCGGGAAGGGTGCCATCGGAGAACGGCGCCACTGAACCGGTGAGTGTGCAGAAGATGATGACGGCGCGGGAGAAGCAGGTGCTGGAGTTGCTGATCAACGGCAGCTCGAACCGCGAGATCGGGAATTCACTGGGGATCGACGAGGTAACGGTGAAGGCTCACCTGGGGCGAATGCTGCGGAAAACTCGATCAAAGAACCGCGTGGAACTGACACTACGAGCCCTGGAAGAGCGCAAGGCGGCAAAGCGGGAGCTGACCGAAGTGGGGCGAAGAGGGTAAGACCGTCGTCTAGGCCTAAGGGCAACTTCAACAAGGGTAGTGCGGGCAGATGTCAGAACGACATTCCGGTAAGGTATACAGTCTTTCGTACTCTTGTGACGGCAGAGGATAGACCACAGAGTAAGGGAGTAACACAGACCTGGGAGAAGTGGGGTTGCGGCTGGCGCCGTAGCCCCCATTTTTTTTGGTGAGATAACAACCCTGTTTGACAGAAATCCATCTTAAACGCTTGTAGCCAATGTACGGGCGCGACAATTTGGCCGCGCCAAACCTAGAAAGATGGAAGGCAAGTGATGAATAAGTTTACTGGAGTTCTTTGTGCTCTCGCGATGACGGCGAGCGCGCTTTCTGCCCGCGCGGATGATCACGAGAAGATTGACGATCGCCTGGCTAAGTCGACGGCGGTGTTGCAGGAGATTATGGGAACCCCTGATAAGGGTATTCCGCAGTCGATCCTCGCCGGCGCTTCGTGCGTGGTTGTGATCCCAGCTTACAAGAAGGCTGCGTTCATCGTTGGTGGCGACTACGGCCAAGGCGTAGCAACATGCCGCACAGGCCATGGATGGAGCGCACCGGTATTTGTGCAGGCGACGGGCGGCAGCTTCGGATTCCAGATCGGCGGACAGTCGACGGACCTGGTCCTAGTAGCGATGAACCAGGGTGGCCTGCAGCACATGCTGGGCAGCAAGTTCAAGCTGGGTGGCGATGCTGCTGTGGCGGCAGGTCCGGTCGGCCGTAACGCTCAGGCATCCACGGACGCCACCCTGCATGCCGAGTTCCTGACGTACTCGCGTTCGCGCGGTCTGTTTGCCGGCATCGATCTGACGGGGACTTACCTCGGTCAGAACACTGACGATACCCGCACCGAATATGGCGCGGACGTCCCCTTCAAGACCGTTCTCATGGGCGGCCAGAAGACCATGCCGAACGCCGTGAACTTTGTACACACAGTTGCGAAGTACTTCGTGGTATCGAAGGCCAACCAGTAATCGCCAGACAAGATTGGCGCTAAACTTGGCAGCCTGGCAGGGCAGACAAGGCAGATTGCGGGGAGCGGCTTCGGCTGCTTCCCCTTTTTGCGTGCAATTCATGGTGGGAGCGTCGCGGTAGTTACGGGGCTGGTGCCGGAAGCGACGGTAAGATGAGCTTGGCTGCGTGCGTTCGTCTCCATGCGCGGCGTTCCGTGTGAGGCTCCACCGTTGCTTTTCTGGCTGCTGTACCAAAAGCTGTTTCCGTACTTCCGGTTCTTTCGCGTATTCCGATACGTCACGTTTCGCTGCGTCTTTGCCAGCGTGACGGCGCTACTGATCGGGTTGCTCATTGGGCCGTTCGTAATCGACCGGCTGCGACAGTTCCAGATCGGTCAGTACATTCGCGAAGAAGGGCCGCAGAGCCACCAGAAAAAGGGCGGTACACCGACCATGGGAGGCGTGCTGATCTGCATCGCGGTGCTGGTGCCGACGCTGCTGTGGAGCGATCTTTCGAACCCATTTGTATGGCTGGTGATGGCGTCGACGCTGGCGTTTGCGGGGATTGGCTTTGCGGACGACTATATCAAGACGGTGAAGAAGCGAAACCTTGGGCTGACGTCCCGGCAGAAGCTGCTGCTGCAGTTTCTGGTGAGTACGATGGTGGCGGTTTGGCTGATCTTCTTGCAGTGGCAGGGGTACTACTCGACGCGGCTGGTGGTGCCGTTCCTGAAGCACTACCGCCCGAACCTCATCTTCGATCACCTGCTGCATACGCCGTTCTGGCCGCTGGCGTACCTGCCGTTTGTCGTCTTCGTGATGCTGGTGATCACCGGCTCGAGCAACGCAGTGAACCTTACGGATGGATTAGACGGGCTGGCGATCGGCTGCACGATCATCGCAGCGGGGGCGTTGACGGTGCTGACGTACGTGAGCGGGCACGTTGTGTTCGCGGACTACCTGGAGATTCAGCGCATGCCCGCAGTGACGGAGCTGACGATCTTCTGTGGGTCGCTGGTGGGGGCCAGTATCGGGTTTCTCTGGTACAACGCTCATCCGGCGGAGATTTTTATGGGCGATGTGGGATCGCTGATGATTGGCGGGGCGATTGCCACGGTGGCCGTGGTGATCAAGCAGGAGCTGCTGCTGCCGTTCATCGGTGGCGTGTTCATCATGGAGGCGATGAGCGTGATCCTGCAGGTGGGGAGCTACAAGCTGCGGGGCGGTAAGAGAATCTTCCGAATGGCGCCGATTCATCACCACTTCGAGCTGGGTGGCTGGTCGGAGAGTAAGGTGATTGCGCGGTTCTGGATTCTGGCGCTGGTGTTTTCGCTGCTGGCGCTGACGACGCTGAAGCTGAGATAGACTTGCAAAAATGTCTAAATATGTCATCATTTCTAAAGGTGATGGCATGGCGGACTACGGTTCTACCGATCGTGTACGGACTTCGGCAGCGGAGAGGTTTGTTGCTCCCGCGCGGCAAAAGAGACAGCGAACTTTCGAGATACACAGTGGAAGCTTCGCGAGGGCGTTAGTGAAGGATGGCTTGTTGGGCGAGAACCGCTTTCCGATCGTTTGCAATGCTCTCCGATCGCGGCGCTTCTTGAACGAGAATGGCCTGAAGCTTCTTCGGGAGGAGACAAGGGCGGCCTCCGGACTAAGTTCGGACGTGACATTTGTTTATGCGATAGATGCTGGTGCGAAGCAGGCTCCTACGCGTGGCCCGCACGACGGCGACGAGACGGGTACATCCTTTGCGTCTCTTCGCGGTTTATTTAAGGAGGTTTACGCGAAGTTTGGTGGAGCAGAGGCGGCGATTCAAAAAGAACGTGAGGAATGGTCCCGTTGAGGCGTGTGTACTGGGACACCATGCTATTTGCGTATTGGCTGGAGAACAACCGTCAGTTCGCTGCGCGCGTCGAGCGCATTCACGAAAGCATGTCTCTGCGCGGCGACATTCTGTGTTCAAGTCTATTTGCGCTTGCAGAGCTGTTAGTGCACCCCGTCGCAGCAGGGGACCTGGCGCGAGAAAAACAGCTTGAATCGTTTTTTTATTCGTCGGCTGTCATGCTGCTCGAGTTCTCTCCAGGTGCACCGCGGCTGTTTGCAGAGCTGCGTGGCATACATCGCGTGAAACCGATCGACGCCTTTCATCTTTCGCTTGCAGCAGGTGCTCAGGTGGACGTGTTCCTCACCAACGATCGCAGATTACATAAGGTCAGAATGCCAGGTCTTCCGCTTGTTGCCAGTCTGGAAACCGACATCTTCTGATGCGTTGAGCGTGTGTTTCTATTGCTCGGAGAAACGATCAGCCTGCTATGGTTGCTTTCGCGGAGACTGCATGGAACTGAAGAACAAGCGGGTGCTGGTGGTGGGATTAGGGAAGAGCGGGCTGGCGGCGGCTCGCTTTTTGAAAGAGCGCGGGGCTCGCGTCACGGTCAGCGATTCGCGGCCGGCTACCGTGATTTCTGAGCTGCCCGGCTTGTTGGAGCAGGGGATTGTTGTCGAGACAGGAGGGCACGGGATTCTGACGTTTCGGCGGCAGGATCTGATTGTGGTGTCGCCGGGTGTGCCCGCGGATGTGCCGGAGTTGAAGCAGGTTCGGGCGCTGGGATTGCCGGTGATTGGCGAGCTGGAGCTGGGGTCCCAGTATTTGCAGGGTGAGGTGATGGCCATCACCGGGTCGAATGGGAAGACGACCACGACGACTCTGCTAGGAGAGATACTGAGGGCGAGTGGGCGACCTACGCTGGTGGGCGGGAATATCGGGCGGCCTGTGGTAGAGATGGTGGCGGAGTCCGGACCGGAGAGCTGGTCGGTGCTGGAGGTTTCGAGCTTTCAGTTGGAGACGATCGAGACGTTCCGGCCGCGCGTGGCGCTGGTGCTGAACATCACGCCGGACCACCTGGACCGGCATGGGACGTTTGCGAACTATGCGGCGGCGAAGGCGCGAATTACGGAGAACCAGACGGCTGAGGACTTCCTGGTGCTGAACGCCGAGGATGTCGAGACGCAGAAAGTAGCGGGTTTTTTATTTCCGGATGGGCATCGGAGCCGGGCGCAGGTGTACTGGTTCAGCCCGCGGCGGCAGGTGAAGCAGGGCGCGTTCGTGCATGGCGAGTCGATCTTCTTTCGTGCTCAAGACGGTGGCGTGGCAGAGCCGGTGATGCCGGTGCGGGAGATTCCGCTCGCTGGGGAGCACAACGTGGAGAATGTGTTGGCAGCGGTTTGCGCGGCTCGGCTCGCCGAGGTGCCGAGCGAGGTGATTCGCGGTGCGGTCGCGGCATTTCAGGCAGTGGAGCATCGGCTGGAGTTTGTGCGGGAACTGGGTGAGGTGCGGTACTACAACGACTCCAAGGCGACGAATGTGGATGCGACGGTGAAAGCGCTACAGGCGTTTGCAGGCGGGGTGCATGTGATTCTGGGTGGAAAAGACAAGGATTCGGACTACAGCACGCTGCTGCCTTGGCTGCAGGAACGGGTGCGGACGGTTATCACGATTGGTTCCGCCGCGGAAAAGATTGAAGCTGCGCTCGTTTCCTCAGAGCCCCGTGGCTTCACCATAGAACGAGCGGACACGATGGACAGGGCGGTTGCGCTGGCTCACAGGCTGGCGAAGGCGGGCGATACGGTGCTGCTGGCACCGGCTTGTGCGAGCTTCGATCAGTTTGAGAACTATGAGCAGCGGGGACGCGTGTTTAAGGGGCTGGTCCGCGAGATAGCTGGCTAGCCAGTTCGCGAGTTAGCAACTTCGTAAGTTCGCAAGAGCGGTAGGGTGTATGGCAAAGCGGGTCGGCGTCGATAAATGGCTGTTCGGAACGGTGATACTGCTGGTCCTGTTTGGGCTGGTGATGGTGTTTTCCGCGTCCGCGGTGATGGCCAAGTCGACGGTGGGGAATCCGTACTCGTTTGTAGCGAAGCAGGCGGTTTGGGCGGCGCTGGGGATCGTGGCGCTGTTTCTGCTGATGCGCGTGGACTACCGGCGCTATAACAACCCGAAAATTCTCTTCCCGGTGATGGGCGTGGTGGCGCTGCTGCTGCTGGCGGTGTTCGTCATGGGCGGCAAGGTGAATGGCGCGCACCGGTGGATCGCGTTGCCCGGCGGAACGCTGCAGCCGAGCGAGTTGGCTAAGCCGGTGATCGTGATGTTCCTGGCGTGGTTTCTGCAGACGCGGATGCATGCTATCGATTCGCTGAAGGACACGATCATTCCGGCGGCGCTGCCTCCGCTGGTATTTATCGCGCTGATCTTGAAGGAGCCTGACCTGGGCACAGCGCTGGTGTGCGCGGCCGTGCTGATGCTGATGCTCTATCTGGCAGGCATGCAGATGAAGTGGATCTGGCTGGCGCTGCTGGCGAGCGCCCCGCTGATGTACTGGATGCTGTTCCGGGTGCCGTTCCGCCGGGCTCGCATGATGGTGTTCTTCAATCCGGAAGCCGATCCGAAAGGCGCCGGCTTTCACATCCTGCAGTCGCTGATTGCGGTGAGCACGGGCGGGATCCACGGCAAGGGCTTGATGGAAGGCGTGCAGAAGCTGTTTTTTCTGCCGGAGCCTCATACGGACTTCATCTTCGCAAACATCTGCGAGGAGCTGGGGCTGATTGGCGCGCTTTGCGTGCTGGCGGCGTTCTGCATTCTGGGGTATCGCGGATTGCGGACGGCGTTCCTGTCGAACGATCCGTTTGCGCGGTTCCTGGCGTTTGGGCTCACGGTAGCGATTCTGGTGCAGTCGTTCTTCAACATGAGCGTGGTGCTGGCGCTGCTGCCGACCAAGGGCATTCCGCTGCCGTTTATCTCGTCGGGCGGAACGAGCGTGTTTGTGACGCTGGCGAGTATGGGCGTGCTGCTGAATGTGACGCGCGAGATCGATTAAGTGCAGCGAGTCAGCGAGTCAGCAAGTCAGCAAGTCAGCCAAAGGCAAGAACAACTGCGGGTTGTTATCGCCGGTGGGGGGACTGGCGGGCATGTGATGCCTGCGCTGGCGATTGGGCGGGAGCTTCGCGATCAGCATGGGGCCGAGGTGATGTACGTCGGCACCGCTCGCGGGCTGGAGACCCGGCTGGTGCCGGAGAATGGTTTTCGGTTGGAGCTGGTGCGGTCCGGGCAGTTGAAGAATGTGAGCCTGGCGGTGCGGGCGAAGACGGCGCTCGATGTACCGCGCGGCGTGCTGCACTGCATTGGACTGCTGCGGCGGTTCAAGCCGCAGGTGGTGCTGGGGGTCGGCGGGTATGCCAGCGGGCCGGCGATGCTGGCTGCGCTGATGCTGCGGCTGCCGACGATGGTGTACGAGCCGAACGCGGTGCCGGGAATGACGAATCGGCTGATAGGCAAGCGGGTAAGCGCGGCCGCCGTGAACTTCGCGCAGACGGCGGAGTTCTTTCGCGGGGCCTCGGTCACGGGCGTCCCGGTTCGGCCGGAGATTTTTGAGCTGCCGGAGCGAGCTGCTGATGCCGCGCCGCGATTGCTGGTGACCGCTGGGAGCCAAGGCGCGAAGGTCTTCAACGAGACGATGCCGGTGATTGCTCCGGGCTTGTTGGAGAGCGTGGCTGGGCTGACGATTGTGCACCAGGCGGGGCCTCGGGCGCTGGAAACCACGCACGCGGCTTATCTGGCGAGTGGGGCTGACCCAGCACGGTGGCGAGTTGAGGCGTTTCTGGAGGACATGCCCGCGCAGTATGGCGCGGCGGACGTCGTGCTGGCCCGGGCAGGCAGCACGGTGGCGGAGCTGGCGGCCGCAGGGAAAGCTTCTGTGCTTGTGCCGCTTCCGACTGCGGCTGACGACCATCAGCGCAAGAATGCCGAGGTGTTTGAGCATGCCGGCGCTACGGTGATGCTGTTGCAGAAGGATGTGACCCCGAACTCGCTCGGTGAGACGCTGTATGGCTTGCTGACGGATCGCGCCCGGCGGATGGAGATGGGGGCGCGGGCGAAAGCGTTGGCCAAGGCGGGGGCGCTGGAGCGGATTAGCGCGATGGTGTTGCGGCTGGCTGGAACGTAGAGGATTGGAGTTGCTTCCTCCGTTCGCCGGCTGCCGTCCGGCGGAGCCCGGGCATGCCGCGATGAACTGCATCATGAGTGGGGCACCCGAATTTCTGGGACTGTGCCTGCGAAGGAAGTTGGAATCGAAGAACAAAAGAGAAGGGCTGAGGAATGATCCTCAGCCCTTTTGTTCGTTTGGTCGCTTTAACGGCGACCGCCACCACCGCCGCCGTGAGCACCGCCGCCACCGCCGTGGAAGCCACCGCCGCCTCCACCCGCGGGAGCGTGGCCACCGCCGCCGCCGAAGCTGCCGGAAGGAGCGTGTGCGCCACCGCCGAAGTTACCGCCACCGGCTGGTTGTCCGCCACGGAAGCCCTGCTGCCCGCCGCTTAGCTGTCCACCCTGGAAGCCTGGCTGACCGCCGCGGAATCCCTGTTGAGCGCCGCCCTGGAAGCCTTGCTGCCCACCGCGGAATCCCTGGGCACCGCCGGCTTGAACTCCGCCCTGAGCGCCACGGAAGCCTTGGCCGCCGATGGTAGAACCGCGAGCGCCGTTGCTGAAGCTGCCACCGGCGGGACCACCGCGGGCGAAGGCTGCTCCACCGGGACGGCCGTTGAAGCCAGCCACGGGACGGTTATAGAACTGGCCGCGGAAGCCGGGACCGAAGTTGCCGTAGGCGCGGTTATAGAAGAAGCGCCCGCCGCCCCAGTAGCCGCCGTAAAAGCCCGTGCCGAAGTAGCCGAAGCCGTAGTTGATGCCGCCGTAGTAGCCGACGCTGCGGCCCCACAAGCCGGCGTGCCAGAAGTAGCCGCCACCGCCCCAGCCCCAATAGCCCGGCGTCCAGAGCGCGCCGACGTAGGGCGGGTACACCCAGGCGCCATCGACCCAGTAGTAGCCGCCATCACCCCAGGCCCAGTAGCCGGGCGTCCAGATGTAGCCGTCGCCAGGAATGGGCGGCTGGTCGTACTGCGGGATCTCCGGCGGCGCGACGCCTACCTCAACGCCTACGCCGACTTGCGCGTGTGCGCCGGGGATGAATAAGACAGCGGCGCCGGCGAGTGCAAGGGCTGCAATCGTGTTGCGAAGGGTGCGGGAGAAAGAGTTCGTCTTCATGGTGCTCCTCCTCTCCTTGCGCTTTCAACCGCCTAAGACGGTGGAGCGAAGGGAGAAAGTCCCGAGCCGGCGAGTATGGCCGTGAAGGGGTCTCCCTCGGTTAGACACAAGCGAGGGCCCGTTTGTTGCGCCGGGGTCTTCAGTTTCAGTCTTTACAGCTTGGGAGTGCCGGCGGGATCGGTTGGGGGAACCGGCGCCGCGACCATGGCTTTCTTGTTGAAGAGTGACTTCGGGCACATGACGTGCACGCCGTCGTTGGTGTCGACCAGCTCCGAGATGTCTACATCGCAGGCGGTGGAGATGAGTGCGTAGGCGTCGTCGCGGGAGAGGTGCGGGAAGTCCGGCGACTGAGTAGAAAGGAAGCTGATCATGTTGCGGACAGCGATCTCGGTGGCGTGCTTGAGGTCGGCGTCGAAGCCCATGCTGATGTAGTAGCCGGGAAGCTCGGCGCGGGGCCACTCCAGCTTTTCTTCCGTGGCCATGCCCTTGTGGACGATGAACTGGAAGGTTCCGGTGAGGAAGGTTTCGAGTGCAGTGATATCGACTTCACCGTTGCCCTGGCCTGCGTGGCCGTCACCGGCTTCAAAGAGGGCGCCGGGCGCGAAGACGGGGTAGAAGATCGTGGAGCCGGCGACGAGCTCCTTGTTATCCATGTTGCCGCCGTGGACGGAGGGCGGGGCGGAGTTCCACTTGCCGTCTTTCACGTTGGAGCCGCCGGCGGAGATGACGGACTCAGGCGGGGCGATGCCCATGGAGCCGAAGAAGGGGTGGAGGGGGATGTCAATGCCGGGGCCGAAGTGGGCGAGCATCCTGGCGCGGTCGAGCGGGATGATCTTGGAGCGGGAGTAGGGGAAGTCGTCGGGAAGGAAGCCGCGGCCCTTGCCGAAGCCGTTGCAGGCGAAGTCGGTGTCGAGCGAGATCTTGAGGACGCGGACTTCGAGAACGTCGCCGGGCTGGGCTTCGGAGATGGCGACAGGGCCGGTGAGGATGTGGCCGCCGGGGCCTTTCTCGGTTGCCGGGACCTTGGTGTAGACGTCGTTGAGCCAGGTGGGGATCTGTTCAGGCTTGACGCCCTGCGAGGTGAGGCGCTGCGGGTTGCCGCAGGTGGAAGCCGTCTGCATAATGACCGTGTCGCCAGAGTGGACGGTGAGCGCGGGCTTGGCGGTGGGCGAGTAGAAGCCCCAGGCGACGGTGGTGGGCGTGGCGAGCAGGGTGTGGGTCTGCTGGGCGGGGGCTGAGAATGCGAAGACGGCAGTCGAGGCAAGGAGCGGGAGGAGCAATCGGCTGGGGCGCATGGGTGGAGCGTAGCATGCCGGCTTCGGCACCGCCCCTTGAAGGGGAGGTTGGGCTTGCAAGTGCTGCAATGCGAAGAACGGATTCGAGCGGCTATTATGTCGCCTATGTCAGAAGACAGCAACCAAACTCTAAGTGTGAAAGAGTCCACCCTCGTTGCAGCGGCGGGCGAATATTACGTTCTTGCGCGACTGGCGCTTTGCGGCAAGATAGCGGCGCAAGCTCCTAGGTCCGTACCGAACGCGGACACCGTGGTTACATCGGTGGACGGAGACCGCCTTTGTGCTATCCAAGTGAAGGCTCGACAGGGAAAGGGTTCGGATCGCGGCTGGCACATGCGAGCGAAGCATGAGCACATGGTTTCGCCCAGGCTCTTCTATGCGTTTGTCGATTTCGTCAGTCTGACAAAGCCGCCTCCGGTGACTTACATCGTTCCGAGCCAAATAGTGGCAACGGCACTGGCTCAGATGCACCAAGCGTGGCTTAACCAACCTGGAGCACGAGGACAGCAAAGAAATGACTCTGACTTCCGCCGGTTCCTGCCGGACTTCTCAAAAACTTCTGGAGCGGGTGTGGGTAAATACGTCGACGGCTGGCTTGATCCCTATCGAGAAGCTTGGCACAGCTTGCCCTGAGCTAACCGCATAGTCCAATACAGATGAGCCTTGGCTGTAGGCGAGAATCAAGTCATATGAGTTTTCCAGAACACGGGATGTTTGCGCCTTCGCAGCGGGTCCACTTTATTGGGATCGGCGGCATTGGGATGAGTGGGATCGCGGAGATCCTGCTGACGATGGGGTATCCGGTGTCGGGGTCGGACCTGCGGGCTTCAAGTACGACGGAGCGGTTGGAGCGGCTGGGTGCGACCGTGCATCTGGGGCACAAGGCGGAGAATGCCGCGGCCAGCGATGTGGTGGTGACTAGCTCGGCGGTGGCTCGCGATAACCCCGAGATAGTGGAGGCGCGGGCGCGGAAGATTCCGGTGATCCAGCGGGCGGAGATGCTGGCCGAGTTGATGCGGCTGAAGTACGGAATCGCGATAGCCGGTATGCATGGCAAGACGACGACGACCAGCATGGTGGCGGCGGTGCTGGCGGGTGGGGAGCTCGACCCGACGGTGGTGGTGGGCGGGCGCGTGGATGCGATGGGGTCGAATGCGCGGCTGGGGCGATCCCGGTACCTTGTGGCGGAGGCGGATGAGAGTGATCGCAGCTTCCTGAAGCTGTCGCCGATTCTGGCGGTGGTGACGAACCTGGACCGCGAGCACATGGATACCTACGCGGACATGGCCGATGTGGAGCGGTCATTTGTAGAGTTCATGGACTCGGTGCCGTTCTATGGCGCGATCACGGCTTGCGTGGACAATCCGCTGCTGCGGGCGGTGCTGCCGCGGGTGACGCCGAAGGTCTATACGTACGGCGAGTCGGCAGATGCGGACTTTCGGCTGCGGATGCTGCGGGCGGAGGGCGAATGCCATGCGTTATTCGAGGTAAATACGCGCGGGCTGGTGCTGGGGCCGTTCCCGCTGCATGTGCCGGGGAGGCACAACGTGCTGAACGCGACGGCGGCGGTGGCGATCGGGGTGCAGCTTGGAGTGCCACCGGACAAGATCGCGGCGGGGCTGGCTACGTTTCGGGGAGTGGACCGACGGTTCCAGGTTCGCGGTAAGGCCAACGGTGTGACGGTAGTGGACGACTACGGACACCATCCGACGGAGATCAGGGCGACGCTGCAGGCAGCAAGGGAGTGCGGATATGCGCGGGTGCTGGTGCTGTTTCAGCCGCACCGGTATACGCGGACTCGCGACCTGATGGAGGATTTCGGCGAGGCGTTCGGCGATGCGGATGCTTTGCACGTGCTGGATATCTATGCGGCGAGCGAGGCTCCCATTGCGGGGGTGAGTGGCGAAGCTCTGGCGGAGAGGGTTCGTGCGGTGGGTGGCGGTCGCGTGCTGTATGCGCCTTCAATGGAGGAAGCGGTGGAGCGGCTGGCGGCGGATGCTCGGCCTGGAGATTTGGTGATGACGCTGGGGGCAGGAAGCGTGTCGCAGGCCGGGCCGATGCTGCTGGAGCGGCTGGGGCGGGTGTAGGATTTTCGGTATGGCGACGAACGCACAAGCTTACGTGGCTCCGGCGATCCGCATCCAGATTGAGACGCTATCTGGCCTACCTGCGGAGTTCGAAAAGGACTTAGCAGAGGGACGGCGGGTAGAGTTTGTGCGCGGAAATAAAGTAGTCGGCGAGATGCAAGCCCCGGCAGAACGACCGGAAGCGCCTCAGTCTGCCGTTACTGCAGCAAACTTCGACTGGGAAGCGCAACGTCGTCGAATGTGGGGAGATCGCGTGTTTGATGTAAATACCACTCAGTGGATTCGCGAAGATCGCGATGCCCGTGGGTGATATCTACGTGGATTCGAGCTTTCTTCTGAAGCTGTATCTACGTGAAGTTGAGAGCCCCGTCGTAGATGAAGCGCTTCGAAATACGAGAGGCCGTATCTTTGTAACGAAACTGACGGATGTTGAGGTCATCTCCTCAGTTCGTCGCCGGCTATCAGTTGCGGACGGGCTGCTAGCTTCACAGACATATCTTGGAAACCGGACGAGCGGCTTGTTCGCAGAACTCGACCTGGACGATGAAGTCTTTGAATTTGCCGTGGGCATCGCGCAACGACAAGCGAAGGCCTTCAGACTCAAATCACTGGACATCCTTCATCTGGCAACTGCGGTGCGCTACAAGATCGATGTCTTAGCGAGTTTCGATAATGACATGCGCACGGCCGCGGCGGCCCTTGGTCTTGCCGTGTTGCCTGCCTGAGTTCCCTGGCGGATACCCACAGCAATCTGCGTGTGTGAGGGACGGTTTGCGCCCTTATGATGGTTGGCAGGCGGTTCTTCGCGGCCTTGCTCGGGCTGCGTTCTATGGCTATGTATGGAAAGCGCGGGTCTGGAGGCTCAGCAGCGGTGCTGGATGCGCCGGAGCCGGGTCTTGCGCCGGAAACAACGTGGCCGATCCCGGAGCCGGCACCTGCCGGAACGTTACAGCGGCGTCGCGCTCAGGGTGGGGATGAGTCTGCTTTCGGCTCTGCCAGCGATGAGGAAGGTGCGTATCGTCCGCGGCGTGCGAGCACGGCGCATCTTGTGCGAACGGCTGTCTTCCGGACGGTGGCTGGGCGGATTGTGGGTGGATGCTGCGTCGCGGCGGTGCTTGGAGCTGTTGGACTGGGAGCGATTGCGGCTCGGCGGAGCCTGTTGCACGATCCCCGGTTTGCGATCGCCAGTTCTTCCGATATCGAGATAACAGGCAATAAGCACCTTACGCGGGCGCAGGTACTAAGCGTCTTTGGGGCTGACCTGGAGCGGAACATCTTCCGGATTCCGATGGCGCAGCGGCGTGACGACCTGGAGCGGCTGCCCTGGGTGCAGCATGCCGAGGTAATGCGGCTGCTGCCGAACGCTCTGCGCATCGCGATCACGGAGCGGACGCCGGTGGCGTATGTGCGGCAGGGATCGCACATTGGGCTGGTGGATGCCAGCGGCGTTCTGCTGGATATGCCGGAGGATGTGGCTGGCGATCCCCATTACTCGTTCCCAGTGCTGACGGGGCTGTCGGAAAGCGATCCGTTGACGGTGCGTGAGGCCCGCATGGAGGTTTACCACCGGTTTATGCAGGACCTGGATAGCGGTGGAGCGAAGAATACCGACTCGCTGAGCGAGGTGGACGTTTCGAACCCCGAAGATGTGAAGGCGGTGGTGACCGAGAGCGGTTCGGACGTGCTGGTGCATTTTGGCGACGAGAAGTTTCTGCAGCGGTTCAAAACGTTCAGCCAGAATCTGGCGCAATGGAAGAGCCAGTATCCGAAGCTGGCGGCGGTGGACGCCCGCTACGATAGCGAGTTCGTGCTGGAGATGCAGCGCGGCGCTGAGGTTCCGCTGGCGGGAGATGCCGCGGCGAAAGCGGCGATCGATATTCCGGCGGTGCCGAGGACTGCGAAGAAGCCTTCTGCCGTGGCGAAGAAGCCGACTGCGCCCGTGGTGAAGCATCCGGCAGTGGCGGTGAAGGTGAAGGCCAGGCCCGTGGCGGCAGGGAAGAAGCCGATTCTGGTACATGCCTGGAAGCCGGGTGACAGTGGGCAGGTGACGCGATGAATGGACGTAATGAGAGCTTGCTGACGGTGCTCGACGCGGGCAGTCAGAAGAGTTGTGTGCTTGTAGCCGAGATCACCGATGGCGTGCTGCGCTACCGGGGGCACGGGATTGAGCCCTCGAAGGGCATGCGGCGAAGCCTGATTGCTGAACTTGGCCCAGCGGCCGAGGCGATCAACGCGGCGGCATTGACGGCGGAGAAGGTGACCAAGGCGCCGATCGAGTCGGCGGTTGTGGGCATCGGCGGGCCGCATATTCGCGGGATGAATTCGCAGGGCGGCATCAGCATGGGCAGCCGCATGAAGGAGATCACGCGCGAAGATGTTCGCTCGGCGATCGACCGCGCGCGGGCGATTGGACTCGCGCCCGATCGCGAAGTGCTCCACCTGCTGCCGCAGCAGTTCATCCTGGATGAACAGCCGGGAATTCACGATCCGGTGGGGATGGTCGGCAACCGGCTGGAAGTGGCGCTGCACCTTTCCACCTGTTCCGGCAGCGCGGCGCAGAGCGTGGTGACCTGCGCGAACAGGGCCGGGCTGGAAGTGACGGACACGGTTTTTGAGGGGATCGCGTCGGCGGAGGCCGTTCTTTCGGCCGATGAGCGCGAGTTGGGTGTCTGCCTGGCGGATATAGGGGCGACCTCAACAGAGTTGGTCGTTTTTTTCGAAGGTTCGGTGGCGCACACGGCGGTGCTGCCGATCGGCGGCGATCACTTCACGAATGACCTGGCGGTTGGCCTGCATGTGGGCGTGGAAGAAGCCGAGCAGTTGAAGAAGACTTACGGCAATTGCGTGGTCACGAGCGTGCCGTCGCTGAATGAGATCGAGATTGGCGGCGACCTGGCGAGCGGCGGGCAGGGGCCTCGGCTGGTGCGGCAGCGGTTTCTTGCGGAGATCCTGGAGCCGCGCGCGCGAGAGATGTTGACCATGCTGCGCGACAACCTGCGCGCCGGCGGCGTGCTGGAAGCGATGGGCGCGGGCTGCGTGTTTACCGGTGGTGGGGCGCTGCTGCCGGGGATCCTGGACAATGCGGAAAGCCTGCTGCGAGTGCCGGCGAGAATCGGTTACCCTGTGCCGCTAAGCCGCATGCCGGCAGACCTGGCGCGGCCGGAGTTCTCGGCGGCGATCGGCATGCTGCTTTACGCGCACAGGACGCAGGTTCGCCGGGCCAGCGAGGAGCAAGGGCTAAAACAGAAGCTGAAAAGCATGTTTGCGGGAAGTCTGTAAAGGCGAGTGATTCGTGGTTAGTGATCAGCGGTTGTGATCGACGCTGCGGAACGTAGCGTAGCTGACTGACGGGGCGGTTTTGATCCCGAAACGGCCCTTTCCTGAGTCTCACAGGTAGAATGAAGGACATGTTGTTTCGCAAGATTGCTCTTTTCAGCGCAGCGCTGATCGCCCTCTGCTGCGCCGGTTCCAGCCAAGCCCAGATTGGCCTGTATGCCACCGTCTCCGGTGGAAGGATTGGCGGAATTACCTGCCTGGATCCGCAAAATGTCTGCGCCAGCAACGATGGCGCGGTTCGGCCGTATGGCACAACGTTCGGCGGATTCTATGAGTTTCGCAGCCTCGGGCCAGCGCGCCTGGCCATCGATTTGCGCGGATCGGTGATGAACTCGAACAAGCCCGCCGATGTGTACTCCGCGAGCACCGACAGCATTCGTCACTACACGGCGCTGGGTGGTTTGCGCGCGAGCTTCAACACGCCCTGGAAGTACATTCGGCCGTATGCACAGGTAGACGGCGGAATGGCTCGGACGAACGCGGTGGGACAGTTGCATACGGTGTCGGCTGGCCTGAACCAGTTGAATCCAGCGCTGGACTACAAGAACTATGGGCAGGTGCAGGGTGTAGCTGGGCTGGAAGTACCGCTATTTTCGTTTATCGATTTGCGCGCGATTGAGTTCACCGAAGGTGAGATGTTCGGATCGAGCACGCACAACGTGGCAACGATCAGCGCCGGCGTTCTGTTCCACTTCGGACGCTAGATAAGCGGAACTGTGAGTTGAGCGTCTCCAAATGGGGCGGCGTATCCAGTTGTGTACCCTTATCGGTTCCCCGCGCGTGTATTCCTCAGAGATTTGCATGCTTTTGCGGTGCAGAATCTAGAAGAGGCGCTACGCCGATTGCGCCTCGAGGAGAAATTTCAGATGCCCTACCAGCCTGATGACGCGCTGCGGATTCACTATCATGACGAGACTCAACGCAACGCCCGCATCAAGGTGATCGGCGTTGGCGGCGGCGGCAACAATGCCGTGAACCGTATGATCCAGGCCGGTGTGGAGGGCGTGGAGTTTATCGCTGCCAACACGGACGCACAGGCGCTGGAAAGCTCGCAGGCCCCGGTGAAGCTGCAGCTTGGTGTGAAACTGACCAGCGGGCTTGGCGCTGGGGCGAACCCGGACATCGGCCGGCGCGCGGCGCTGGAGGATTCCGACAAGATCATCGAAGCGCTGGAAGGCGCCGACATGGTATTCGTGACCGCAGGACTGGGCGGCGGTACCGGTACGGGCGCGGCGCCGGTGATCGCCTCGCTGGCGAGCGAGATGGGCGCGCTGACCGTCGCGGTGGTGACGCGACCGTTCGCCTTTGAAGGCAAGCGGCGCACGATGCAGGCCGAGCGTGGTATGCAGGAGTTGCTGGACTCTGTGGACACGCTGATCGTGATCCCGAACGAGAAGCTGCTGGCGGTAGCCAAGGATGCGGGCTTCTTTGAGAGTTTCCGCATCGCGGACGATGTGCTGCGGCAGGGTGTGCAGGGAATCTCGGACATCATTACGATTCCAGGCGTGATCAACCGTGACTTTGCCGACGTAAAGACGACGATGGCGGGCATGGGCTACTCGGTGATGGGCACGGCTGTGCGGGCGGGCGAAGATCGCGCCAAGGAAGCGGCAATGGCGGCGATGGCCAGCCCGCTGCTGGAGGCCGGAGCGATTGACGGAGCGCGCGGAATCCTGATCAACATTACGGGTTCGAGCACGCTGAAGCTGACCGAGGTGAACGAGGCTTCGACGATTATCCAGAATGCGGCGCACGAGGATGCCAACATCATCTTCGGCGCGGTGCAGGACGAGAGCATGGGCGACAACGTGAAGATCACGGTGATCGCCACGGGCTTTCGCGATGCGGCACCGCAGCGGCGGGAGCGCATGCTTTCAGAGCCCGCGCTGACGACGCAGCGCATGGACACGTTTGTGCCGCGGATCGAGATGCCTTCGGGAGTGCGGTTCGCGAGCGAGGTGAACACCGGTCTCACTACAGGGCTAAATACAGCACCGCGGCCGACGGTGATGCCCACGATTAGCTCTGCCAGCTCGGTAGCCCAGAGCAACGCGTCGACAACGCCAACAGTGGTCGCGAACGTGCCGGTGGTGGTACCCCAGGCACGTGGATCACAGGAGTTTGGAGCACAGGTCAATCCCGCTGAGGCGGACGCGGCAGTTGAAGAGCGGGTAGAGGCTAACGAGCAGCCCGGGTCCCCCGCGACCGCCGTGGACAGCCGCCCGGAACTGGTTCCGGTACCGGCTTCGGTGTTTGACGACGATTTCTTCCGCAAGCCGAACGAAGAGCTACGGGCGAATCCGGCAGCGGTTGCTGCCCCGCGGGCGGGGTGGGCGAGCGCGCCTGCGCGAGACCAACAGGCGTCGGCAGCCGTCCAAGTACGAGAGGAAGAGCCGCGCTGGACGGAGGCGAAGGTGACAGGGCAGGCAGCCGATACCCACCACGACTCCGACGAGTTGGACATTCCGGCCTTCTTAAGGCGTAACCATTAAGGTGCAGGCCGTTGGGACGCTCCAAGTTGTAGGCTGGAGCGCAGGCGGGTGACATTACCGAAGAACGTTGGTGCAGTAAGCACGAACGCGAGACGCTTTGACACAAGAAACGTGGAGACACCGAGGCGAATGAAACTGGGCCGAGCCTTCGTGGGAGCAGCACTCGCTGTTCTCGCCACCACCGCAACGGAAACCGTGGCGTACGCCGCGCATAATCGGGCGTCTCACGCCAGCGTGGGAGCGCGCGGGCACCATGCCGTTGTGGGGCATGTTGTGGCAGGGCGTGCGGGCAAGGGTCGCGGCGGCCGAGTGCACGCTTCCGTACGCACCGTGGCGCTGCATGGGCGCGCAGGACGGCACGCGCATGGTGCGATTGTGGCGCACCACTTTGTGGAGCGCTTTTCGGCGAGCAGCTTCGCCTCCGCGGATCTGACCGCGGGCGATGTGACCGGCGGTGAAGATCCAACGGTGCGCGCGGCGGCGGTGCAGGCGCTGGGCAACCTGAACGGGACGGTGCTGGCGATCGATCCTTCCAGCGGTCGCATCCTGGCGATGGTGAACCAGAAGCTGGCGCTCAGCTCCGGCGCGGAGCCGTGCTCGACGATCAAGGTTTCGGTGGCGCTGGCTGCGCTGAGCGAGGGAATTATTAAGGCGGATACGCCGGTGAATCTGGGCGGCCACTACTCGCTGGACCTTACCCATGCGCTGGCCAAGAGTGTGAACCTGTACTTCGAGGTGCTGGGCCGCTCGATGGGCTTTGAGCGCGTGAAGCACTATGCGAACGAGTTCGGGCTGGGCGAGCTGGCGGGCTACAACATTCCGGGCGAGCAGCTTGGGACGTATCCGCAGATGGAGCTTCCGCTGTCGATGGGCGGCGTGGGCCGGATGTGCTCGTTTGGCGAGAGCATTTCCATGACCCCGCTGCAGCTTGGCGCCCTGGTGGGGGCAATTGCCAATGGCGGCACGCTGTACTACCTACAGCACCCGACGAGCCCGGAGCAGGTGACCGCGTTCGAGCCGAAGGTAAAGCGGCTGCTGGACATCAAGAACGCGATCCCGGAGATCCTGCCGGGCATGCAGGGAGCGGTTGATTTTTCGAACGGCACGGCCCGCTCGCTGCGGCAGAATTTCATCCAGTTTCCGGTGTTTGGGAAGACCGGCACCTGTTCCAACAACGGCACGCGCTTTGGCTGGTTTGCCAGCTACGGCGATGCGCCGACCGGACGCATTGTGACGGTGGTGTTCCTGGAAGGCGGCCGCGAGGTGTTCGGACCGAAGGCTGCGGAGTTGACCGGCGAGTTCTACCGCGCAATGTATGAACGGAACTTCTTTGCGCCGAAGGGCACGGCTCCCTCGCAGCTTCCCGCGGGTGTTCCGGAGCCGAAGTCCGGGACTGCTGTGACGACCAGCGACGACAAGTAAGTGTTCTTCGCTGCGGCTGCGAGCCAGCGAGGCAGGCGGATGCATCCTACGTGCTGGGTAGCCGAAACGGATGCAGATTCTTACAGCAACCGAGATGAGCGAGACGGACAAGCGGTCCGTTGAGTTGGGTGTGCCTGTGGGCGCGCTGATGGAGAATGCGGGCGCGGCGGTCGCGCGTTTTGTGCAGCGGCACTATGGCGGGGACGGGGTCATCGTCGCGCTGTGTGGCAAAGGCAATAACGGCGGTGATGGTCTGGTGGCGGCTCGTGAGCTGGCGAAGTCCGGCCGAGCTGTGCGTGTGGCGCTGCTCGGCAAAGCGGATGAGATGAAGGGCGCGGCTGCGGCGGCTCTCGAAGCAGCGAAGGCAGCGGGGTTGGAGATTGTGGAGATCGCTGGTGTGGCGGGTCTACGCGAGGCTCTGGAGGATGCCGCACTCGTGCTGGACGCGGTGGTGGGGACGGGGTTCAAGCCTCCCCTGCATGGGCTGGCGGCTGAGGCTCGCGCCGTCCTGGCTGAAAGCAAGATGCCCGTCGTGGCGGTTGATCTGCCGAGCGGCTGGGACGCGGATTCGGTTGAGCAGAAGAGCGGCGAGGACGATGCCGCGGCGTTTCGCGCGGATGCCGTGGTGACGTTCGTGGCTCCGAAGAAAGCGCACGTATTTGGGCACCTGACTCCGGGGAAAACGCTTGGGCCGGTGGTGGTGGCGGAGATCGGAACGCCCGCGGGCGCGATGCCCGCGACGACTTCGCTTCGCTGGGCGGGGGCGGCTAAGCAAGTTGCCGAGAAGCCACGCGGCGTGAACGGCAACAAGGGCAAGTTTGGACATGTGCTGGTGATTGGTGGGAGCTTTGGCAAGGCGGGCGCGCCTTCGATGGCGAGCCTGGCATGCATGAGGACGGGTGCGGGGCTGACGACTGCGGCGGTGCCGAGAGAGTTGCTGCCGTTGGTCGCGGCGGTGGCTCCGGAGTTGATGTGCGTGCCGCTAGAAGCAGCGAGTAGCGAGTTAGGGAGTCAGCCAGTTAGCCAGTTAGCGGGGCTTTCGCTGAAGCAGCTTGAGCCGAGGAAATTGGAGACCTTGCTGAAAGGGATTTCCGTGGTGGGGATTGGGCCTGGGCTGGGGCAGGAGGGATCTACGCCGGAGTTTGTGCGGCAGTTTGTTGATAGCTGCCCGCTGCCTATGGTGATTGATGCCGACGCGTTGAATGCCTTTGCGGGAAAGGCTCATCTGCTGGGTGGGTTCGTGCGGCAGGCGAAGATCGCGGGTAAGGAACGGGTAATCGTGTTGACGCCGCATCCGGGCGAGATGGCTCGGCTGCTGGGTGTAACCGTGAAGGATGTGGAGGCGGATCGCGTGAACATCGCGAGAAGGTTCGCCACTGAGCATGGCGTGACGCTGGTGCTGAAGGGATGGCGAACGCTGATCGCGCATCCTGATGGAAGCATGGCGGTAAACACGACCGGAAATCCTTCCATGGCGAAGGGAGGCAGTGGGGATATCCTGACGGGCATCGTGTCGGCCATGCTGGCGCAATATCCTGAGGATGTGGCACAGGCTGTTGAGGCGGCCGTGTTTCTGCATGGGCTGGCGGGAGACTTCGCCTGCGTGGAACAGGATGAGCACACCGTGCTGGCTATCGACACTGTGAAGCACCTGTGGCGGGCATTTCGCGCTCGGGTGACGGATGCGGATGGGTTTACGTGGATTGCAGGAATGGCTGCTGCCCAGTAGAGTTCTTCCTTCTTGTACATCTCCAAATACCGGAGTCTCTCTCCACTGCGGCCTATGGCCCCCGGTCGAGATGACAAGCTGATACTGTGCGGCACCAAGGAGTGAGTTTGAACTGGACACGGGAGAAGCGGCTGCGCTCGCGCAGCGTGAATGGGACTCTGGCCTTGGGCGAGACGATTGCCGAGATGCTGCCGGCTCCGAAGCTGATCGTGCTGCGCGGCGAACTGGGCGCGGGAAAGACGACGCTGGTTCGCGGGATGGCTGCGGCGTTAGGCGCTAGCGAGGAAGATGTGGCCAGCCCAACGTTCACGCTGGTGCATGAGTACAAGGGGCGGAAGACTCGGCTGATTCACCTCGATCTCTATCGGTTGGAGACGGAGCGTGAGTTGGAGAGCGTCGGGCTCTGGGAACTGGCCGATGCCGGCGATGCTCTGATACTGGTGGAGTGGGGAGACAAGTTTCCCAGCGTGATGGAGCGGGCGGATGCAGAGATCCTGATGGAGCAGGGCGAAGCGGAGACCGAGCGGCTGTTCTTGATTCACTGGCGGTAGGGCGAGTGGTCAGTGTCAGTAGAAAAAGAGAGACCGCACTTTTGCGCGGCCTCTTTGAGTTCTTACGACTTCTTTTGCGATTAGCCGTTGATGGAGCGCCAGTTTGCGTTGGTACGGGCGCGCATGCCGATGAAGGTCGGAACAAAAACGGTAAGGGCAGAGAAGGTCGAAATGAGTGCGTAATACATACATGCTCCTATAAGCGCGGAGAGCCTGTAGTGTTGCAGGCGTGGCGCGCACCCCAAATCCTTGGGGGTTCTAGGTGAGTTTCATCAGCTCGGGCGGGAATGAGATCTTGACTCAGCCGTCACGGTTGCTGGCTTAGTGGCCATTCGCGTCTTCAGGATGCGGCCTCGGTTTATCGGGCGCTTCTGTCTCTGAGGATGCGTTTGTTCCTGTGCTGGCGGGATGCTGCCTCGGTCTGTTGGGCGCTTCTGGTCGCCACCTGCACGTTTGCTGCTGCGAATAGGATGTCTCAAAAGTGCCCTGGATTCAAAGACCATAAAATCGAATATCGAAGCGATACTCCGATATTCGAACATGTTTATTTTTCCAGCTTCATCCATGAGTAAGTCTGCGAAGGGTTTCTCAGGTTCGAGCGCGACCAGTGTAGCGGTAAACTGCGCAAAGCTCGTCGCCGGTAGAGCCGTATTCCTTTTGCTCGGCGATGGCGGCGAGGTCGGCTAAGTGGTCCTCGGTCGTCATGGCGACGCTGCCCATCCAGAGGCGTTGAAAGGCCGGGTGAAGGTCCAGAAGAGAACCGTGCTCGGCGTTGGCGTAGAGGAGATCGAAGGGATGCGGGTCCCTAGCCAGGGAGGCTTCCACGTGCTTCAGGTAGCGACGCAGGACGGAAGCCTCGAATGGGTGAAACAGGAAGGCCAACGTGGCGCTGGCGGGCAGGGGGTGGGTGGTGGCGTCGGCGTGGTGGAACTCTATCGGCGCAAGCGATTCGGCGGTGCGGTCCTTCTGCCAGAGTGCGAGATTGGCCTGAGCGACACGGGCGAGCGTGGGGTTCAGTTCGATGCCTTCGACGCGGAGAAACGGGTACTCCGAGGCCAGAAAGGCGGCACGTCCTTTGCCCGCTCCGACGTCGACGAGGACAGTATTTTCGATCGCGGCCTGCGGGTGGCAGCGCTGCAGCCAGATATCGAGCAGGCCGTGGAGAATGCTGGGCGCGATGCCGTAGTAGGCGGTGACGTCGTCAAGCTGGGCCGCGGTGCCGCGGATGAGGACGCGTCCGGGAACGATGCCGGAGGTGTCGGTGCCATGGGCCACATCGAACGGGTGGATGGCGGGCTTAGGCTTTGATCGCGTCGGGGCGGCTGGCATGCTTTGGCGAGTGTACTTGGCGTAGCGAGTTAGCTGGTTAGTGAGTTAGCAGGTTAGTGAAGCCAGTTTGCTTGAAGACTCACTTTGCGGTTGGAGACTCGCACTGCGGTTAGAGGATAGCGAAGAGGGGTGGGAGGAGTTCAACCTCAGTGCGGGAGATGGCGGGCAGACCGGCCAGACGGTTTTCGATCTGCGCTCTGAGCAAGGTTTCGGCGTCGGGATCGTTGGGGGCCGCGGTCAGGCTCACGTGCGCGATGTAGCGGGGCGGTACGCCGGGGATGTTTGCGCCGGGCGCTGTGTCGTCACGCTGAAGTGTGGCGCTGCGGATCAGGTTGAGTTCGACGATGTTGCGATGCAGGCGTGGGTGGTAGCAGTCGCGAAGGGCGTTGAGGAGGTCGACTTCGGTCACGGCTGCCTATCCAGCGTCGGCGTGCTGGGCAGTGCAGGTGCTCAGGTGCTGCACGCTGCGGTCGTGCCAAGTCTTGTCAGCCGAGGGGTGGAGGATGGACTGACGGTAGAACTGGAGCCAGGTCTGGCAGCCTTTGACGTCGATGACAACGGACTGGGGCTGGGCCATGTCGATCTGGTGCTGGAGATCCTGGGCAGCCGGTGTGAACTGGTCGGCGGGAGCATCGCGAAGACCGGCAGCTTTGTCGAAGGCGGTCCAGGCGGCGGCGGCCTGCGGAGGCGTTGGCGAGCTTTCGCGTGCGGGCGAAGGAGTCTGCGGAGCCTGAGTTGCGTGCGGGTGGCGGGAGCGGTAGAAGTTGAAGATACCGAGGCCGAGGATGAGGGCGATCAGGACGTAGTGGCGGGGACGAAGGCGCATGAGAGTCTTTGCATTGGACGCCGAAGAGGGTGGGGAAGTTCCCGGGCATCCGGACGCACGAAGAGAAAGCTTCGACGCCACGGACGCGGTGGTGCGCAACGGAACGCGACGGCATTCGTGCAGGCGCTGTTAGTTCTGGCGATCGACGAGGTATTGCGCAAGAGACTTAAGGGGCGTGGCGGCTGCGCCGAAGGGTTCGAGGGCGGCGAAGGCGTCGGCTATCAGTTCGGCTGCGTCGTGGCGGGACTGCTCGATACCGAAGACCGCGGGCCAGGTGGCCTTATCGCTGGCGGTGTCCTTACCGGCGGTTTTGCCCAGCTGCTCGGAGGTCTGGGTCATGTCGAGCACGTCATCGACGATCTGAAAGGCGAGGCCGGCCTTTTCGCCGAAGGAACGAATTCGAGCCATCGTGCTCCTCGGCATGCCATGGTTCATGCTGCCGAAGATGGCACCGGCGACGATCGAAACAGTAATAAGTGCGCCGGTCTTTGAGCGGTGAATCGCTTCGACGAGATCAGCGGTGGGCTTTTTACCGCCCGATTCCATATCGACTACCTGACCACCGATCATTCCCGGTGGCAAACCGGTTTCCTGCTGGCCCAACCGGCCAATTCCGGTGCCTACAGCGATGGCAACATTTTTCAAAATTGCTACGACGACATCTGAAGGCGCTGAAAGTTCGGCTATCGTTTGAAACGCCAGAGTTTGTAATGCATCTCCCGCGAGAATTGCAGTCGATTCACCAAAAGCGATGTGGCAAGTCGGCACGCCACGACGCAAGTCATCGTTATCCAGTGCGGGAAGATCGTCGTGGATTAACGAATAGGTGTGCAGCATTTCTATGGCTGCGCCAAGTTGTGCCGCGCCGTTCATATCCAGCGGACGAGCCTCAGTTTCCGGCGGGTGGAAATCCAAGGGAGCCACCATTTTCGCGGCTTCCATGCAGAGAATGGGGCGGAGGCGCTTGCCGCCGGCGAAGGTGGAGTGGCGCATGGCGCGGTGGATGGAGTGAGGCTCCACGGTGGGCGCGGGAAGCAGGCGCTCAAGGCTTGCGTCGGTAAGGGCGGCACCGGTTTTCAGGATTTCGAGAACGTCAGGAGTCATGCAGAGGGTCAGGGTTCATTCTAATGGACGTGCTGAAGGCGCTCCGAGTCGCGGCGTCGAAGGAAGATGAGTGTCACCAGCGCAGCCAGCGAGAGCGCGTCGCCTGCATAGTTATCCCAGCCGCGATGCCAGGCGACGTCGATGTGCGAGGGGCCTGCGGGCAGTGGAATGGCCATGAGGCCGTCGTCGCGGCGGAGGCGATCGGAGTCTGTCTGGCCGTTGCGGCTGATGCGCCAGTCGGGGAAGTTGCGCAGGTTAAGCACGAGGACAGCGGGTTGCCGGAGGTTGAGGTCCAGGTGGGTGGGGGCGTGTTCGGCTTTCGTGAACTGGTAGGGGATCGGGCCGTCAAAGTTGGGGTCATACTCGTTGGGGTTGGCAACGGTGCCGGG
This sequence comes from Granulicella sp., assembly GCA_965198545.1. Classification (GTDB taxonomy): domain Bacteria; phylum Acidobacteriota; class Terriglobia; order Terriglobales; family Acidobacteriaceae; genus Granulicella. The sequence continues at coordinate 546,564 of CBDAPS010000001.1, forward strand.
GGCGTAAGCGCTGGGGTCTGCGATGGGAGCGAGCCAGTAGCCAGGATTGTCGGTGCGGAGGACGTCGTTGTCAGCGTCGCCGGGGGTGTACTCGTCGGTGGCGGAGACGCCGTGACCTGCGCGGAAGGTGTCCTGCATGGTCTGCGCCATGTGCGGGATTTCGCAGGCCTGGCGGTAGAGGTGCGAACAGATGCCCGTGACCGTTGCGACGTAGAGCAGCGCGATGACGGGTGTGAGCGATAGGCGGCTTTGCCAGTTGTGAAGAGCTAACGCGAGGCCGAGCGCGAGGACGGCGGAGAGGATCGTTAGGAGCCGCCATGGGAACTGGAGGAATGGAAGCTCTGGTGCGATGTGCCAGACGAGCCCGGAGATGGGAAGTAGCAGGAACAGGATGAGCGCGAAAAGCGACGCGAGCCCTATGCGAGTGCGGCGAAGCTTTGGATCGTGAACCTTGCTGCTGGACCCGAAAAAGAGCCATGCGAGGATGCAGGCGGCGGCGATGAGCATGACGACGGCCAGTAGGCTGACGGTGTGGGTGACGACGTTGTGGGGCTCCCAGGCTGTGTTGTGGAAGAGATAGTTGTCCTGATAGCGGAGGTTCTCGATCATCAGCATCGAGGACTGGACGTAGCGGCGCTCAACGGCGGCGGGGAGCAAGTAGAAGCCGATGAGAGCGACGCCGATTACCAATTCTGCTGCCATGCGGAATGCGCTGAGCCGGAGTGTGGTTCGATCGGAGTGGCGGTCCACGAGGAGGCGCACTACGGCGAGGACGACGAAGGTGTAGGTCGCCATGATGCCTGAGGGCACGTTGGTCAGCCAGGCGAGGGCTATCCCGAGCGCCGCGGTGAGGATGGACGTTTCATCCTGCAGGACGGCGAGAAAGAGCAGCGGAATCCATGTAGCCGCAAGGAGTTCCGCGTAGGCGGAACGCTCAAAGGCGTTGAAGAGCATGTACGGGTTGGCGAGATAGACGCAGGCGGCAACCAGCGAGCCGTTGGGCGACGTGAAGCGCCGGGCCGTGACGTACATGCTGACGCCTGCAGCGAGGATTGCCACGAAGAGAAAGGTGTTAGGCGTGGCTGGCATGGGGAGCACGAGCGTGAGCAGGGCTCCGAACATCCACGAGAGAGGTGGGTAGAAGATGAAGCGTGGCTCGCCTGCCTGCCACGCGGGCGAGAAGGCCCAGCGCGGGAAGAGCGTGCCGTGGCGGAGTTGCACGGCGGCGTCCATCCAGCTCTGCATGTGGAAGCCGATGTCGTGCCCGCAGGACGTGCCGAAGAGCAGCACGGGGGAGACGGCGATTAGAGCCGCGAGCAGGATGACAGGGTAGGGACGGCGCATCTGGTTACAGGGTACTTGGATGCTTCGTGGAACTTAGACCGGAGGCAAGGGGCGGTGGGGTTCAGGTGGGAGCTCGACGGTGACTGTGTCGCCGGGGTGAACGGTGCCGCCGGTGACGATGATGCCCATGATGCCGGCTCGGCGGGGGCGCTTGTTTTTGCTGTCTCGCGAACCCCAGCAGTGCTGCTGCAGGCCGGGCTGATAGCCATCGATCTGACTGCACGGAGTGCGCAGGCCGGTGACTTCGACAACGGCCTCTGGGCCGAGCCGGAGGATGGTGGCGAGCGGCAGGGCAAGGAGATCGAGGCCAGTAGTGAGGATGTTTTCTCCGAACTCACCGGGTGGGACAGTGTGGCCCTTGGCGGCTAGCTCTTCGAGGAACTCGCTGGCGAGCAGGTGGACCTGGCAGAGGTTGAGCTGGGTGGGATCTTGACGCATGCGGTAAAGGTGCTGCGTGGTGCGGCCACGGTGGGCGTCGCCTTCTACGCCCTCTCCCGCGACGAGGCGGATGGCGGGCTGCGGCTGCTTGGAGAAGCCGTGGCGCGGGCTTAGGGAAACGGCTTCGATGCGCGGCGTCATTGGGAAGCTCATGGGAGCAGGCGCAGCGTGTGTTGGGCTGGTGAGCCGCCGAGCGGCAACGCAAAGGTGCTGCCGTGCAGCCACGCGGGAAACTGGCTAAGGAAGTATGGACTGGCCGGGTTACCGGATTGGCCGGTGGGGATGTTGCCGGTGGTCGCTGCGCCATCGGCCAGATCGGCGGTGAAGCGCTCGCTTGGGCCGAAGGCGTGCCCGGTAGCCTGGATGGTGGTGCCGTCACCGGCGACGGGCTGCGCGCTGGTGCCGGTGCGGGCGCCGATGAGGCGGGAGAGCAGCGGAGAGAGGCCGAAGACGGGGTGCTCGATATCAACGGTGTGCATGCTGCCGTAGGACCAGCGGCTGAGGTCGTGGGGAGCGGAGTGGTCGCTGAGGCCGCGAGCGAGGGCAGAGGCGAGGAAGTCATTCCAGTTGCCGAAGGTGGTCGGCAGCCAGCGGTCGGGCTGGAAGGTGAGGATGTTTTCGAGCGCGACGGTTTCGCCGGTCCACTGGTAGGAGGCAGCGATGCGCTGCAGGGAGGAACTCGTGGGGGAGAGCTTGTCGTGACGGGCGATTTGCGGGGCAAGAAGGGCGGACAGAACGGCTGGGCGAGCGGCGGCTACGATGGCGGCGGCTGGGGAGTTTGCGGCGTCGAGCGCCATGTTCCCCTGCCAGGAGCGGAGCAGGTCGGCGGCCTGGTGGAGGCGCTTGCGGTCCTTGCTGAGAACCTTGTCCGAGGCATGGTCAACGGCGTAGGCGAGGCGCTGGGCCAGCAGGAGATCGAAGGCCGAGGTGGTATCGGTTTCAATGGCGAGCATGTCCGCCGGGATGAGGCGGGTGCGGTTGGTGAGCAGGCGGCGGATGCGCTCGGTGCGGTAGGGCGGCGCCCAGTTGTCGGTGATGAAGTAGGGGTAGTCGTCGGGGGTGACGCGGGCGTTCGCGGTGGCGAGGATGCCGTCGGTGGGGTCGGTGACGGCGGGAAGCTCTTCGAAGGGGATGTAGCCGGACCAGTGGGCGGCGGGGTCAAGAGCATCGACCGGAACGTTCGGGATGGGCAGGCCAATGGTGTAGTCGCGCACGCTGGGGACGGGTGCGATAGGAGCTTCGGGGAGGATCTTGACGGGCTCAGGCTTCAGCGGAATGCGGCGGCCGCGGGTTCCCGGTGCGGGTTCTTCGCGGCGAGGCGCGCGGATACGGCGGCCTCTGCGGACGATAAAGCCTGCCTCAAGCAGCTGGGATGCGGCGAAGGCAGGGGAGCGCTGGAGCCATGCTGCTGGCTGGGCTTCGGGGGTGCCGCCGCCGGGCGCGGGCTCGCCTTCAGGAGTTTCGTCGGGGAGTGGGTTGTCGTTTTCGGGCGGGAGTTGCTGTTCGGGAGCGCGGAGGTGATGATCGGCGGCTCCGCGGATGGGGATGCGGCCGATGGCGTGGTAGCCGATGTGGCCGGAGTCGTCGGCGTAGACGAGGTTGAGCGATGGGCCACCGAAGCTGGCAAGCGAGGCGACGAGTGCTGAGCCGGAAGCGGCGGTATTGACGGCGTAGAAGGGCGAGCTGAGGTTCTGGGGGACGTAGGGCGTCCAGAGGAGCGAGAGGGCGCGCCGGGCTTCTGGATCTTGGGGGAAGAGCGGGCTGATGATGGGGGTTTCGACCGCCTGCGTTTCAGAACCGCCGATGTGGGTGTAGGTGGTGAGGACGTCCAGTGTCTGGTCGTGGCCGCCGCGCACGCGAATGACTTCCAGGTGGTGATTTACGGCAGCCCAGGAGCCGTCGGTCTGTTGGAACTCGGTGCTATCGGCGGAGCCGCGCAGGTGTTCGATGTGGAGGTCCTGAACATCGGCGCCGAGGTTGGTGAAGCTCCAGGCGACGTGGGCGTTGCGACCAACGATGAGGAACGGCGTGCCGGGGAGCGAGAAGCCGGTGGCGTCGAAGGCGGGCTCCCCTGCGGAGCCGCTAGTGCGCAATGTGGCCTCGTACCAGACGCCGGGAACGCTGAGACCGAGGTGCATATCGTTGGAGACCATCGGCTTGCCGGAGGCGGTGTGCTTGCCGCTGACGGCCCAGTTGTTGGAGCCGGAGATGCACTCGGGGCAGCGGGGTTCTGGATTCTGCGACGGGAAGGCGATGGCCGGAATGTGGAGTTTCACCTGGGAGTCGTCGAGGGGGATCTGGAGGACTTCTGGCTGGATGGCGGTAAGGTCGCGCGGGGTGGCAGTGGGTGGCTGGTCGCGGAAAGACTTCGTGGGGTAGAGATCGGCGAGGAGTTCGGGCGGCAGGTGCTGGGAGAAGGCTTCGCGGTGCAGCTTGACCGGGTAGCTGGTGCCGAGGTCCTGAAACATGGCGAGGCCGACGAGAAGGGAGTCGCGCGGGACCCAGGAGGCGGGTTTGTAGTGAAGAAGATGGAACTCGACCGGCAGGTGATCGGCGTTGCTTTCGAGGAAGGCGTTGACACCGCGCGCGTAGGCCTGGAGCTGCGAGAGCTGGTCGGGCGGGAGGACGGCGATGGCGCGGTCGGCGGCGGCTCGGAGTTGAAGGTAGCGCTGCTGGCGATCGTGCTCGATGAGCGACGAGCCCATGATTTCGGCGAGCTCCCCGGCGGCGTGGCGGCGGAGAGCGTCCATCTGCCAAAGGCGATCCTGCGCGGCGACGAAGCCCTGGGCGAAAAGGAGGTCTTCTGTAGTGGCGGCCTGGATGGTGGGCACGCCCTGCTGGTCGCGTGAGACGGTGACTGGAGCGGCAAGGCCAGCGACGTGAAGGTCGCCGTCAAGTTGCGGGAGCGCAGCGCGCATGTCGCTGCGGAGATAGAGCGAGAAGGTGAGGAGAGCGAGGCAGCCCAGAATTACGAGCCAGAGTACCGCTAGTGTGAGGTAGCGCAGAACTCGCACAGCGGTGCTGCGCCGCCGCGGTTTTGGCGGCCATGGTTCGGTGGACAGGTCGTCGTTGGGCGCAGGCTGGCGGCGCAGGCGGCCGCGGAGGCGGTCGAGAGACTGGAGTGGATGGAAGGAATGCCTTGCAGGACGGGCAATGGCCCCGCTGGATTCAGGGGTTTCGCGGGTTGTGTCCGCATCCGTCGCGTCTGTATTGCGGCGAGTCAGCAGGCGCGGCTCGGAGGTGGCTTGGCGCGCGGGATACTCAGAATGCTCGGGAGGGAGAGACGACATCAGCAGCTTTGATTCTAGGCGAGCGCTTTGTGGAGGCGCTTTGCGGCTTACCCGGCTTGCAATCAGGCAGGCTCTGGAGCGGGGTTCAATTCGTGGATCGGCCGAGTCCCCTGCTCCAGCGCAGGTTGCGCTCCCGGACGGGTGGTGAAGTGGATGATGGCGACGGTGATCAGGAGCGCGATGGTGGCGAAGATGCTGCCTTCGGGTCCGTCGGCACCGCCGGACAGCAGGGGGCGGCCCTGCGGGTGCGTGACGAAGAGGCGGCCTACGGAGATGTTGCCGGAGTCGGCGACGCCGAAGAGGAAGCTTTGCGCCCAGTCCCACGTCATGTGGAAGCCGATGCCCCACCAGAGGGAGCCGGTGCGCCAGAGAGCGTAGGCGAAGGTGACGCCAGCGAGGAAGACCTGGACAAGGCCGAAGAAGTTTTCGCCGCCGTTGCCAAGGTGCGCGCAAGCGAAGATGAGCGACGTGGTGAAGGCGGCGAGGGCAAACGCAACAGGCCGGGGATTCGCGGCGGAGATGCGCTCGGCCAGGCCCCAGAAGCCGCGAAGGAAGGCGTACTGGATGTAGCCGCGGAACATGTACTCCTCGGCGAAGCCGACACAGAGGAAGGCGAAGAGCCACTTGATACCGTAGACCGCTATCGACGCGCCGGAGAGCGCGCGGCCATCGAAGACGAGCAGATGAAGAGCGTGCAGGGTGGCGACGACTGCCGAGAGCATGAGCACGCCCCAGAACGCGCCGGGGAGGATGTCTGCGATCCGATAGCTGCCGATGCCGTAGGCTCTCAGGGGCCGGCGTTCGCCACGGGAGAACAACCAGCAAACGCCCAGCAGGCCGAGGAAAACGACAGCATCTTCCACGATGGGGAGAGTTGGAACGAACGGGATCTGAACGTGCGGCCGGGGCGCATTGGGATGGGCCTTAGCGGCCATACGCGCCTGCATGATTTCATGCATCTGGCCGGAAGCTGCGATGGCGACGACACCGGCGATCATCTGCAGGACCGCGCAAACCAGGATCACAATGAGAATGCCGTACCCGGCGCGGAGGCCGAAGCGGCCGAAGAAGAACCGGTTGGGTTTGGGAGAAGGCGGAGTGAAGAGTTCCGGCTGTCCAGGGACCATTCTTTCTTGGCTCAACCCGAGGGCGCCGTTGGCATCAGTCTCTGCCTGAAAAGCAGGCGGCACTTCGACATTCTGGTCCGGCACGTTCTCCATGCGCAACACGCTCCTCGGGTGGGTTGCTACAGGATACGTGCAGGTGACTCCGCGTGTTCCGCGTTTTTCGTGGGAGCTGGCGCGATATGCTGAAAAGCGTTTGCTGCTTTCTTCTGAGCAGCCCCAGGAGCCCGCTTGAACTGCCGCGTCTTTTACCACGACAACTGCTTCGATGGAGCGTGCTCAGCTTCGCTGTTCACACGGTTTCACCGCGAGTGCGTCGGCACGGCTGACAGCTTTGACTACTTTGGGCTGAAACACAAGGCGGGAGCGCTGTTCGAAGAAAGCTGGTTCGAGTCGGAGGGTGAGAATGCGATTGTCGACTTCAAGTACGATCCTTCGACCCAGGTGACCTGGTGGTTCGATCACCATCTGTCGGCGTTCCTGACGCCTGGAGATGAGGCGGACTTTCGAGCCGGGCAGCAGAATCCTGACGGCTCGCCGGGGCCACGGGCAATGCGGCAGTTTTTCGATCCCACCTACACGAGTTGCACAGGCTGGATTGCGGATATTGCACGCGACAAGTTCGGCATGGATGTTTCACCGTACAGGGAACTGATCTACTGGGCAAACATCGTGGACGGCGCGAAGTATGAAAGCGCGCAGGCTGCCGTAGAGATGCGCGAGCCGGCGATGAAGCTGACCATGGTGATCGAGAGCGCGCCAGATAGCTCGCTGGTGCAGCGGATCATTCCACTGCTGACCGCGATGCCGCTGCAGGAAGTGCTGGACCAGCCGTTCGTGCAGGAATTGCTTGGGCCATTGATGGAGAAGCACTGGGCAGGACTGGAGCTCATCAAGTCACGCGCGAAGGTGGAAGGCGGCGTGATCACGTTCGACATCACGGACCAGCCGACCGAGGGCTACAACAAGTTCATCCCGTACTACCTGAACCCGGACGCGACGTACAACGTGGGCTTGTCGAAGTCGAGCTTCCGAACGAAGGTCTCGGTGGGGACGAATCCGTGGACCAAGAAGCCGGCGTCCGAGTTGATTAACCTGGCGGCGATCTGCGAGCGCTATGGCGGTGGTGGGCACGCGCGTGTGGGGGCGATCAGCTTTCCGGTGCAGCGGGAAGATGAGGCGCGCAAGGCGGTGGCGGAGATTGTTGCGGAGTTGCGGCAGTAGCGCTGCCCGGCGCGATCGCCGCTAAGGAGAGCCAGATGACGGTAGGCTTTGTCGGAGTCGGCAAGATCGCGGAAGCTCTGACCATTGGGCTGTGCGGGTTTGACGATCGACGCGCGGATGTTCTCCTGTCGCCTCGCAATAAGGTAGTTTCGCAACGGCTTGCGGCGCGGTTCTCCGGCGTGAAAGTCGCCAGCGATAACCAGGCTGTCGTGGACGGCTCGGACATTGTGATTCTTGCGGTTCGGCCGCAGGTGGCTGAGGAAGTGTTGCAGGCTCTGCATTTCCGGCCGGATCAACAGATACTGAGTGTCATCGCGACCTTCAGCGTGGATCGCCTGTCTTCGCTGGTCGCACCTGCGAAAGATCTTTCCCGCGCCATTCCGCTGCCGCCTGTTGCGGAGCGGAAGGGGCCGCTTGGGCTCTACACGCATGCGGCAGAAGTTATGCGACTGCTTGATGGTTTGGGCCGGGTGATTCGAGTTGATGAGGAGGCGCAACTCGAACTGATCAGCGCCGCGACCTCTCTTATGGGAACGTACTTCGGGCTGACCGGGGCGGTGGATCAATGGATGATCGACCGCGGGTTTCCGGCCGAAGCGTCACGCACCTTTGTGGCCGAGTTATTCCTCAATCTTGCCCGGGCCGCACAGAAGCGTCCCGAAGAATCGTTTGACAGACTGCGGGTGGACTATTCGACCGTTGGCGGATTGAACGAGCAGGCTTGGCGCGAGCTGAGAGCAGCAAGCTGGGGAGAGCAGATCAAGGCCGCACTGGACCTTATCCTTAATCGCATCCATGGCAGGGCGACGTTCGACACACATCTCCCCAAAACTGCAAATCCTGATCATTGATCAGGATTGCAGTTGAGACGCTGCCAAACTGCGGCTTTAGCTGTGGTGGAGCTTGGTGAGGTCGTTGAACATCACGAAGGCGGCGAACAGAATCAGGCAAACAAAGGCTACCTGGTAGACGCGTTCCTTGATCTCGAGCGAGAGATCGCGGCGGATCGCTCCTTCAATGACCAGGAAGAGGATCAGGCCGCCGTCGAGAATCGGAATGGGAAGCAGGTTGAAGATGCCGAGGTTGATGGAGATCGTGCACATCAACTGCAGGACCATCCAGACCCCGACCGAGAGCGCGAAGCCGATCTGCTGCGCCATGCCCACCGGGCCGCTGAGGGAACGCACCGAGACCTGGCGGGTGAACATGCCCTTGAGCACGCGAAGGATCAGCGTGGAGTCATGCTTGTTGTCCTTCCAGGACTCGGAAAGAGCGCGACCGAAAGGAAGCTTCTCGACCGTGGTGGGAACGCGGTCAGGCTGGAAGCCGAGGCGGTAGCCGGTTTGGCCGTTGCTGCCAGCGGCGCGTTCGGGTGTGACCTGGATGGTGACGGGCTGGCCGTGGCGCATCACGTCGATGGTGTCGGGAGCGCCGTTGTGGTCCTGCAGGTAGGGGAGCAGTGCTTCGACGGAGTGAAGCTGGAGGCCGTCGATGCGGACGATCTCGTCACCGACCTTGAGGCCGGCGCGCTCGGCGGGCATGCCGTTTTGCAGATCGACAACCGTGATGCCGGCGTCCTGCATACGCGGGACGAGGCCGATTTCGACGAGAGCGTCCTGGGCAAAGTCGGTGGGGCCGTTGGCGAGGCGGGTGCTGATCTGGCCGCTGGCAGTCCGGCCGTTGTGCGTGAAGCTGATGGGCAGCACGGCGTTCTGGTGGAGGCCAATGTCTTCCATCACCTCTGACCACGTGGGGTTCTGCTGATCCGCGAACTGCGTGATCGTGTCGCCCGAGTGCATGCCGAGCCGAGCGGCGGGCGAGCTGGCGGGAACGTAGTCGATGACCGCCGAGCCGTCAAGATATTGCGCTACTTCATGATGCTGGGTGTAGACAAAGCCGAGCAGCAAAAGCGCGAGGATGAAGTTCGCCATGGGGCCGGCGAGCGCGATCAGGACGCGCTGCCAGCGAGGCTTGGAGGGGAACTCGTCGGGAGCTCCGCCGAAGTCGCTGCGGTCCGCTTCCGGGCTCCAGACCATTTCGGTTTCGCCGACAGATTTGGAGCTGGTGCCGGTGTACTCGCCCGCCATCTTGACGTAGCCGCCGAGCGGCAGCAGGTTGACGCGATAGTCGGTGCCGTTGTGCACATAGCCGAAGAGCCGCTTGCCGAAGCCGATGGCGAAGGCTTCCACGCGCACGCCAAAGGCCTTCGCGACGATGAAGTGGCCGAACTCATGGATGAGGACCATGATGCCAAGCACGAGAGCGAAGACGACGATGATAAGGGCGATGTGCATAGGGTAGCGAGTCAGCGGGGTAGCAAGTTAGCGAGTTAGCAAGTTAGCGAAAGCTGACTTGGTTGTGGGATGGGGAAGCGGCCGTCAGGAGTTGATGAGGGCTGCTTTTGCGGCTTCCCGGGCGGCTTGGTCGGTCGCAAGCACCTCTTGGATGGACGCGGGCGAGCCTCCCGGCGTGAGCGCGAGAACCTTCTCGATTGTACGCGGGATGCCCATGAAGGGGAGTTTGCCAGCCAGGAAGGCAGCGACGGCGATCTCATCGGCGGCGTTGAGCGCAATGCAATGGTTCTGGGTGGCGGCGGCGGCCTCGTAGGCGAGGCGGAGGCAGGGGAAGCGCTCGAAGTCGGGCTGCTGGAAGTCGAGTTGGTGGAGCGCCGTCATGTCGAAGGTGAGGTCGCTGGGGATACGCTCGGGGTAGGCGAGGGCGTAAAGGATGGGCAGGCGCATGTCAGTGACGGAGATTTGCGCGAGGATGCTGCCGTCTACGTACTCGACCAGCGAGTGGATGGTGGACTGCGGATGGACGGTGACCTTGACCTGCGCGGGAGGGAGGCTGAAGAGGCGGCAGGCTTCGATGATCTCCAGGCCCTTGTTGAGCATGGTGGCGGAGTCAACCGTGATGCGCTGGCCCATGACCCAGGTGGGGTGCTTGAGAGCCTGCGCTGGCGTGATGCCGGCGAAGTCGGCGAAGAGGCGTGTTGCGGAATGGACCGCCGGAGGCTGTTAGCCAGATTTGCTTGACTTCATTAGCTGCGCCGCCGCGCAGGCACTGGTGAACGGCGTTGTGCTCGGAGTCGATAGGCAGGAGATCTACGGAGTGCTCGCGAGCGGCGGCGAGGAGGAGATCACCGGCGGCGACGAGGCACTCCTTGTTGGCGAGGCCGACCTGCTTGCCGGCGAGGACTGCGGCGTAGGTGGCTTCAAGACCCGCGACGCCAACAATGGCGGAGACGACGAAGTCGGCATCAGGCAGCGTGGCTACGAGAACTGTGCCCGCGGTGCCGTAGACGACTTCTGTGCCGGAGATCCCGGCGGACTGAAGACGCTGGGTGAGCTGCGCGGCAAGCTCTTCTGTCGCGATGGAGATGAGGCGCGGGCGCCAGCGCTGGCACTGGGCGAAGGCTTTTTCGAGGTTGGAACCGGCAGCAAGAGCTATCGGCTGGAACCGTTCGGGGTGAGACTCACAGAGGCTTAGGGTGGACTCGCCGATGGAACCGGTGGAGCCCAGAATCGCGATCTTCTTCACGGGATCTATTTTCGCAGGACTAGGACTACTCACGCTTGGCGCGGTCTTCGAGGACGGCGAGGCGTTCACGGACATGCAGCATGTAGCCCACCTTGTCGGAAAGAGCCTCTATTGCCTGGGCCTGTTTCTCGTCACGGAGACGCAGCTCCGTCCTGATGGCCTCATCGCCGGCGCGGAGCTCGTTACGAAGGGCCTCGTAGCCCGCGCGTAGCTCGTTGCGCGTAGCTTCGTCACCGGAGCGAACTTCGGTGTGAAGCGAATCCAATTCAGATCGGTTTTCTCGCCGTATCGACTCCAGCTCAGATTTGATGGCCTTCAGTTCGGGAACGAGAAGATCCTGCACGACGTCCCGGAGTGATTCAACAGCGTTCTTCGCTTTGAGTTCTGCCAGCGCCATAAACTCAATGTACCTAACCTAGTTAGAAGTTGCCAAGCGAGAAGTAATCCTTGATTTCCAGCGCGAACCAGAAGACGGGCGCGGCTAAGAGCAGGGCGTCGATGCGGTCAAGAATGCCGCCGTGGCCGGGGAGGAGCTTGCCGGAGTCCTTCACGCCTACACCGCGTTTGAGAGCGGATTCGAGCAGGTCGCCAAGCTGCGCAGCCACGTTGAGGATGATGGCGAGGATGAGGGATTGCCACCATGGCTCAGAGGTGTGCAGGCGAGTGAAGCTGGAGCCGGTGCGCGAGAGGGAATCGCCAAGGGCGATGAGGCCCATTCCGAACCCAGCGCTGGCGACAACCGAAGCGATGGCGCCTTCCCAGGTCTTATTCGGAGAAAGTTTCGGCGCGAGCTTTCGCTTACCGAAGTTCTTGCCGATGTAAAGGGCGGCGATGTCGCCCATCCAGACGCAGATGAAGAGGAAAAGCAGGATGGCGGGACCGTCTTCTCGCTTCCACATTTCGCTCAGCAGCGTGAGCGGAAAGACGATGTAGATCAGCAGGAAGAGGCCAGCGGAGCTTTCCCCGAGCACGCGCGGCAGGGGTGTACGGAAGGTGTTCCAGCCGAAGAGCAGCAGGGTGACGAAGGAGAGCATCGCCAGGTTGTCCTGCCAGCTGAACGAGGCGGCGAGGAAGACCAGCAGCGTGGCCGCGATGGCCGGGATCACCAGAGAGGGATGGGGCTATCGCCGGCGGCCGCGAGGTCACGGAACTCCAGCACTGCGAGGATGGCGACGACGGCGCCCAACGTGGGGATCATCCACGGCGTGCCCCAGAGGACGATGGAGACAACGATAACGATCAGGACAATTGCTGTGAGAATTCGCTTCATGCGTGCGGTCTGGCTCCCGTTGAGGATACATGCGAGGGCCAGCTTTGGCGGGAGGCTGCGGGATGTCTAGCGGCGGGCGAGTTCGGCTTCCACGGAGGCGGGCAGCGCTTCGGCAAGGTTCTCGTCAGATCCCTCACCCAGGCCACCGAAGCGGCGCTCGCGCTGCTGGTAGGCTTGGACGGCTTCGAGCAGATGAGGTCCGCGGAAGTCGGGCCAGAGGCGGTCGGTGACAAATATCTCTGAGTATGCAAGCTGCCAGAGCAGGAAGTTTGAGATGCGCTGCTCGCCGGAGGTGCGGACCACGAGGTCGGGATCGGGCATGCCCGCGGTGTAGAGGTGGGAGCTGATCTGCGGTTCGTCGATCCGGGAGTTGATCGCGTCGTCGACGCCCTCGGCGGCGAGCATGTCTTCCAGCGAAATGCCGCGCTGGGCTGCTTCGGCGATCATGCCGTGGACGATGCGCCGTGTGGAGTCTACGATCTCCGAGCGCGAACCGTAGTTGAGCGCGAGAGTTAGTGTGGTGCCGGTGTTTTTGGCGGTCTGCTCCTCGGCCCAGCGCATGGTTTCCTGCACCTCGCTGGGCAACTCATGCGTGCGGCCGATGTAGGCCATGCGGATGTTGTTGTCCATCATCCGCTTGATGTTGGAGACGAGATAGCTCTTGAGCAACTTCATCAGGAAGCTGACTTCGCTCTTGGGGCGGCGCAAGTTGTTTTCCAGCGAGAAGGCGTAGAGCGTCAGCCAGGGAAGGTCGATGCGCGAAGCGGTTTCAACGACGAACTGGACAGACTCGGCTCCCTGCTGGTGGCCGAGGAAGCGCTTGAGCGCGCGCTTGCCAGCCCAGCGGCCATTGCCGTCCATGATGATGGCGACGTGCTGCGGCATGCGCTCATGGTCAAGCGTGTTGTAGATGGCGCGCTCTTCGGGGGATAGTTCATTGGCCCGGTGGGAGCGCTGGTAGACGTGGCTGGAATCTGATTGGCGCACGGTCGGCTCGCTCCCATAGACGATAGCTGATGAAGGCAGGAAACAGGAAGTAGGAAACAGGAAGTAACGAGAAGGTTACCGGAAGGGGCATGCCTGAAAGCGGAGAGGCGCCGCAGGGTACCGTCTCTAAGAGACGGGCTGCGGCGCCGGAGGTTTGCTGCGCTTGCGGGTTTTACCTACGCCGTGCGGCGTGAGCGGCCCTGGGCGAGTTCGCGGACGTGGTTGAGGAAGATCGACTTCTGCGTGGCGTTGAGATGCGGCGCGAACTTGGCGATTTCGGCCAGGAACGGGTCGGCCATCAGCATGGCTGTCTCGTCCTTGTGGCGCGTGGGCGCGTCACGAAGCAGGGCGGATAAGTCCACCTGCAGGGCGCGGGCGAGCCGGTCCAGCGAGTTCAGCGTCGGCATGGCCTTGCCGTTCTCGATCTTGGAGATGTAGGTGCGCGGCACGTTCATGCGCGCGGCAAGCTGCCGCTGCGACAGGTTGCGGACGCGGCGCAGATCACGCACGGCAGTCGCTACCTGAAGCTCTCCACCCTTGGCGCCGGGCACGGGTGCGCTGGTCACGGCGAGTACCGCCTGGGGCTTGGGCATCTCTGGGATGAGGGACTTTTTGCAGCGGCGGCAAGAGTCGGAAGCAGTGCGGAACTGCACGAGCTTGCAACTGTCGCAGCGAAGGACTTCGCGTGCTGTCTCGGCGAATGGTGCAGCGTCCTGTGCGACGGTGACGGGCGCAAGGTGGGGCGTCAAAACGGCGACGGGCGCCATTGTGGTTGCCATAGTTTGTGTGGTGCGGGCGGCTGCCAGAGCAAGGCGCCGCAGCACGTCACGTCCGATAACGGAAGCAGCGCGATGTGCCTAGATTGACACCGTGTACCGAGGACGTCAAGGGCCAAATGCCAAAGTCTGTGGGAGAATGCAGGTGAAAACCAAAGTAGAACCAAGATAGTTAACAGGGCAGTAGTGATTAGTGGGTAGTGAATAGTGGTTAGTGAGGCGAGGAATGACGCGTGATATTTGGTGCTGCGCGGGCAGAGGTCTTGTTGCGGGAGTGGACCAAGGGAAGATTCACTGGTGAAGCATGGGCTGGCTGTGGCTGCCTGCACGGAGAGCTATGGCCGGCGGCGAGGCGGAACGGCTGGGGCTTACCGGCGATGAGGCGAAGGTGATGGCAGACCAGTATCGCGCGGCTGGGCTGCTGCACGATCTGGACTATGAGCGGCACCCTTCACTGGACGAGCACCCGTTTGTAGGGGTGAAGTTTCTGCGCGAGCAGGGATGGCCGGAGGAGATTCTGCACGCGATCCTGGCGCACGCGGACTACTCGGGCGTGCTGCCGGAGTCGCACCTGGATTGTGCGCTGCTGGCCTGCGACGAGTTGGCGGGGTTTCTGACGGCGTGTGCGCTGGTGAAGCCGAGCAAGTCGATTGCGGACGTGGAAGCGGCCGGTGTGAAGAAGAAGATGAAGGACAAGGGTTTCGCGCGGGCGGTGAAGCGCGAGGACATCACGCACGGGGCTGAGCTGCTGGGTCTGCCGGTGGAAGAGCACATCGGGAACTGCATCACAGCGATGCAGGCGCACGCGGCGGAGTTGGGGCTGTAGCGGGCGCCCGCGCTAGGTCTCTGCCAAGGCTGGTTCCGCGGTCTTTTCGGAGAAGATCGGAAATGCAGTAGAGGCGTGCGGAGCCGGGCGCTCGCGTGCTGAAACCTCAGAACGCACGGAGGGAATGCGAAATGCGGGAAGCTGCTCAAACGCGGGCTTGGCAAACAGGTAGCCCTGCATGAGCGTCACGCCGAGATCGCGCAGGCACCAGAACTCTTCCTCGGTTTCGATGCCTTCCGCGATAAGCCTCACGCCGAGCGCCGCGCAGAGCTGCACCATGCTCGCAACCACCTGCTGAGCTTTTGAGCGCTCATGGAGATTGCGGGTCAGGTCCATATCCAGCTTGAGAATGCCAGCCTGCAAGTTGGCGAACAGGTTCAAGTTGCAGAAGCCCGCGCCGAAGTCGTCCAGCGCGATTTCAAAGCCATGCTTCTGATACTCGTCAGCGATGGATTGAACGTGTCGTGGGTCTTTGACTTCCTCCATCTCGGTGAGTTCGAAGATGAGGCGATCGAGTGGGAAATCCACCGCATTCGCCGTTGCCAGCGTAAGACGGATGCAGGCTGCCGGGCTGTAGACGGCGCCGGGCAGAAAGTTGATGGAAAGCTTGGCGCCTGTTTGCTGCAGATTGAGCTTCGATGCCAGGGTGATGGCGTGCCGTCTGCAGTTCTGATCGAAGGCGTACATGTTTTCCGGTGTTACCTGCGACAGGACTGTGCCCGCGCCTTGTCCGGCCGGTCCGCGCACGAGCGCCTCATAGGCGAATGCCTTCCCGGTGATCACGTCAACGATGGGCTGAAAGGCCATGCTGAACGGCATGGGCTGCTGCACGCCGTCGCGGCAGGCGGAACAGGTGGATGACGGCATCAATGGTTCTCTCCTTGATCTATATGGCTTCAGAGGGGCAGAACCTCCAGGCAGCCAGATGACGTGCGCATACTCTGAGCAATCCTGAAGGCGAGCAACTGGCTCGGAACCAGACTCCGTGGCATTCCATCCTGGGAAGGCTCGGAATTATGGGTTAGTTTTACCGGATCGCTCTCCTCTAGAGAACGCCCAGACAGCGTCAGCCGTACCTCGAAGTGTGTACGCTCCTCGTCGGCAACGGAAGGGCACGGTCCCCTCAGGCGCAGCCTCGCAGGAAGAACCACCAGAGCAGTGACAGTACCACGGAACCGGCGAGGCCAAAGGCAATCAGTTGGCTTCTACCGACAGGAACGGCGCCGTCGTGGCTGTGTTCCCCTGGCTGGTCGGGGTTGAAGCGGATTGGGAAGAGATGGCCCTGCGGCATCGCTTTCGCGGAGAGCAACTGGCCGGTGTGCATTTTCCCCTGCACCTCATAGTTGAAGCTAATGAGGAAGTGCCTGCTGGAAGGCATGCCGAAGGCGAGCGCCCGGCCGGCTCCGAACTGGTACTTGCAGGCAGTGACGGCGGCTAACGCCTCCTGCCAGTGTTCGGGTGGCTGCGAACTCATGAGGGTAGCGCCGAAGAGGCGATGCGCTGAACGTTGTTGGTGCCGAAGCAGGTATTGGTGTGCTCGACTGTGCCGGGCTTGCCGGAGGACGCGGGCAGGCCGACGGCTCTGGTCAGCTCTTCGATGACGAGGGACTCGAAGCCGAGCTTTGCGGCGGCGAGCGCGCTGAAGCCTACGCAGAAGTCATAGGCGAGGCCGGCGAAGAAGAGACGCTCGATGCCTCGTTCGCGGAGGTAGCCGTTGAGGCCGGTGGGCGTGACACCATCGTTTTCGAAGAAGGCCGAATAGCTGTCAATGTCTTTGCGGAAGCCCTTGCGAAGGATGAGCTCGGCGTGCGGGATGGCGAGGTCCGGGTGGATTTCGGCTCCGCGCGAGCCCTGGATGCAGTGGACGGGCCATAGGGCCTGGGTGCCGTAGGCGGCTTCGACGGTGTCTAAGAAGGGCTGCTTGCCGGGGTGCGACGCGGCGAAGCTGATGTGACCTTCGGGATGCCAGTCCTGGGTGAGGATGACGTGCTGAAACTTCGCGGCCAGCACATTGATGCCGGGGAGGATCTGGTCGCCTTCGGTTACGGCTAGAGCCCCGCCGGGCATAAAGTCTACCTGCATGTCGATGACGAGCAGGGCGTCGGTGGGGCGCAGTTCAAGAGCCATGGATCAAGATTACGCTTGGCCGCAGAGGACCGAGCGCAGGGGGCTACTCGCGGATGGCGGCTTCGAGCTTCGCGATGTCGAGGCGGACCATGGTCATCATGGCGGCCATGCCTCTGGGGTCGGCGACGATCTCGAACATGTTCTCCGGCATGAACTGCCAGTGGAGGCCGAAGTGGTCCTTGATCCAGCCGCAGGCGATCTCCTTGCCGCCGGCGGCGAGGATCCTGTCCCAGTAGCCGTCGAGTTCGGCCTGGGACTCGCACTTGACGCTGAAGCTGAAGGCGTCGGTCTGTGGATGGCCAGGGCCGCCGTTCATGAAGGTCATCGCCTGGCCTTCGATTTCAATCTCGATGGTAGCGAGGTCGCCCGCAGGCCAGGGGCCTACGCCTTTGGAGCGCAGCTCTTGCGTCTTCTTCGCTCTGGGGAAAAGCTCGAGGTAGAAGTTGGCGGCCTGCTCGGCGTCATTGTCGAACCAGAGGAACGGTGTGGGCTTTGGCATAACGGCGAAAGTCTACCGCACCCCAGGGGCTGAGGTCACGAGTGAACCGCATCTACACTGGAGGAAAGTTAACAAAGAGTTTGAGGAGAGCGGATGGCGGCGGGACACGGTAAGCGTGCTTTGGTTACGGGCGGGGCGGGGCTGATTGGGTCGCACATTGTGGATCTGCTGATTCGGGAAGGATGGAAGGTTCGCATTCTCGACAACCTGGAGCCGAACACGCACAAGCATGGCAAGCCGGCGTGGGTGAATCCGCAGGCGGAGTTTGTGCAGGGCGAGGTGCAGGACTACGCAACGATGGAAGCCGCGCTGCAGGACATCGACGTGGTGTGGCATGAGGCCGCATATGGCGGCTACATGCCGGAGATGGCGAAGTATGTGCTGGTGAACAGCTTCGGCACGGCGCAGTTGCTGGAGATCATCCGCGACAAAAAGCTGCCGGTGCGGAAGGTGATCGTAGCGAGCTCGCAGGCGGTGTACAGCGAGGGCGCGGCGCTTTGCCCGGAGCATGGGCACGTGGTGCCGCTGATTCGGCCTGTGGACCAGTTGCGGGCAGGGGATTTCGCCGTGCATTGCCCGGTGCTGGTGGACGGCAAGGCTTGCGGCAAGGTGACGCGGAGCATTCCGACGCCGGAGAACACACCCGGGCGGTGGCGAGACGGTGTATGCGCTGACGAAGGTGGACCAGGAAAAGCTGGTGCTGCTGTGGGGCAAGCAGACCGGCATCCCGACGGTGGCGCTGCGGTATAGCTGCACGTACGGGCCGCGGCAGTCGCTTTATAACCCTTATACGGGTGTGATCGCGATCTTCTTTACGCGGCTGATGAATGGCAAGCAGCCGGTGATGTACGAAGACGGTGGGCAGACTCGCGACCTGTGTTTTGTGGAAGACATCGCGCGCGCGAACCTGATGGTGGCCGAGACGGACAAGCTGGATGGGCTGCCGGTGAATGTGGGCTCGGGGCGGGCGACTTCTGTGCGTGACCTGGCGCTGCTGATCGCCGATGCGCTGGGCGAGAAGATCGAGCCGCTGGCGCGTGGGGAGTTCCGGCCGGGCGAGATTCGATCGCTGATCTCGGATACGTCGCGGATCCGGTCGATTGGGTATGAGCCGCAGACGACGATCGAGCAGGGGATCTCGCGGTATCTGGCTTGGGTGAAGACGCAGGGGACGGTGACGGATTACTTTGCGGAGATTGAGGCCGGGCTCCGGGCTAAGGGGATTGTGCAGAGCGTGAAGGGGTAAGTTCGAAGTGACCACAGCCGAGTTAACGTCACTACGCAGATTCGAGGATCATAGTGTCCGATTGAGTTTCAGCGATGGTGAAGAGGTGCTCGCACGGCTTCTATGTGTCAGCACAGACTTTGATGGTAGCCAGCACCTTGTTTACGAGACCGTCGTTAATGGTGAACTTAAGGCCTGCTACGCGCATGGAGAGGAACTGCTCACGTGTGAGGCACTTGGCGCCCACGAGTAAAGGCGACCCGAAGGCCGCCTTTATCTCAGTTCAAAGAAATACTTAGCTCTTCAGCGACTTCGCATCGAGCACGAAGCGGTACTTGACGTCAGCTTTTACGACGCGATCCCAGGCTTCGTCGAGCTTGTCGTAGGTGGTCATCTCAATGATGTCCGAGACGATGTTGTGCTCACCGCAGAAGTCGAGCATCTCCTGGGTTTCCTTGATGCCGCCGATCATGGAGCCGGTGAAGGTCTTGCGGCCGAGGATGGAGAAAGCCTGGATCTTGACCGGGTCCTCGGGGACGCCGACGGTGCAGAGGACGCCGTTCCGCTTGAGCAGCGCGAGGTACGGGTTCACGTCGTGGTCAGCGGAGACGCAGTCGATGATGAGATCGAAGCTGCCGGCGTGCGCCGCGTGCCACTTCGGTTCCTTGGTGAGGATGACCTCATCGGCGCCGAGTTTCTTGGCGTCTTCGATTTTGCTGGCCGAGGTGGTGAACTGGACGGTCTGCGCGCCGAAGGCGTGCGAGAACTTGAGCGCCATGTGGCCGAGGCCGCCGAGGCCGACGACGCCAACCTTCTTGCCGGGGCCCGCGCCGAAGTGCTTGAGCGGGGAGTAGGTGGTGATGCCGGCGCAAAGCAGCGGGGCGGCGGCAGCAGGGTCGAGGTTGGTGGGAACCTTCAGGATGAAGTCTTCGGTGGCGACGATGTTGTCGGCGTAGCCGCCGAAGGTCAGGTTGCCCTGCTTGTCCTTGGAGTTATAGGTGAAGACGGTGGCGTGGTTTTCGCAGTACTGCTCTTCGCCTTCCTTGCAGCTTGGACAGGTGCCGCAGGAGTCGACCATGCAGCCGATGCCGGCGAGGTCACCGACCTTGAACTTGGTCACCTCGGCACCGACGGCCTTGACGGTGCCGACGATTTCGTGGCCGGGAACCATGGGGTACATGGCGTTGCCCCACTCGTCGCGGGCCTGGTGGATGTCGGAGTGGCAGATGCCGCAGAAGTCGATGGCGATGTGTACGTCTTTGGGCCCCGGGTCGCGTTGGGTGAAGTCGAAAGGCTTGGGGGAGTCTGTAGCAGAGTGAGCGGCATAGCCGTGGGTGGAAATCATGATTTCGGGTCTCCTGCGGAGGGTTCGTCTACAGAGTCAGATGCGCCGGAAAGAAGGAACGACTCGCCAGGAACATACGCCTTGACACACTGCCGATGTGCGTTCGCGACAGGCCGCGGGGCATGCTCAACCGATGGCCGAGGAGTCGAAAGACCGGGGCGTGTCTGTCGGCAGCGCCGGTATCTCGGGGGCTCCACGCTGTGCGCTTCGGTAGCCCATACACACGAGCGCTATAGACGAGATCAAAACGCTTAGAGGGATCAGGATCGGAAGCGCCTGGGGCGCATGGGGGATGTGGGAGAGCAGATCCAGCACCTTCGGCAGAAAGGTGGTCATCAGGATGCTGGTGCATAGGGCAAGAACGACACTGTAGACCCAACTCTTCTGGAGCCTGAGGACAGACACCCACAGGAGAGCGAGGAGAGGAAGCACCACAGTGAAGGCGAAACCCCAGGACACAGGCGATGTGATGATGGAGATCGGCGCCAGCAGAAGCAAGGTCATCACTCGCGATTCCTGCCGGGATGTTTTTCGGAGAACAAACAGGAGCGCGAGCGCCAGCATCGACGCAAGCAGGTTGACCAGTTTGGCTACGGGCTGAGCGCCTGGTTGCGCATGCTGCAAAGGCTTGCTGCTATCGAACACACCATGCAGTACTGCCCAGATGAGCTCGGTAAGCGACGTGAACGACATATTTCCAATGGCTGGGAAGCCCTTGCTCATTGCTGGCATGACGTGCAGGAAGTAATCCTCCAAGGAGGCAGGTGTGTTGATCACACATATCGCGGCCACGATGAAAACGATGCTGACGAGAAATGCTCTCAACCAGCGCCAGTCCTTCCAAAACAAAAAAGGCAAGACGATCAGCACGGGACTGAGCTTCAAGGCGGCTGCGAGGGCAAACGCCACCGACGATACATTGACGAAGCCCCGGCGGAACAGCCACGCCCCTCCGGTCCACAGAACAAAGAGCAGAAGAGTCACCTGTCCCCAGGCGAGTGAGGCTTGTACCGGCGCCAGGATGTACACGGCAAGCCAGAGAACCGCGGTTTGCCAACTCAGCAGCACAAGTCCCGCGAGGTCTGCTATGCAGAGCACCGCGAGAGTGATTGCGATGAAATTGACCCCGTCCCAGAGGCGGCCGGCTACCGGCCTTGAGAAAAGGCTAATCGGAATGAGAAGGTCGGCGAGGGTGGGAGGATAGACGTACAGCTGAAGGTGAGGAATTCCAGCGCTGCGGGCGGTCTTCATTACGACCCCATTCTCCGGGGCCTCCCGCATTTGTGGGTCCACGCCAGTGTCAGCTCCTTCATACAGAAGAACTCCCTGATGCCCGCGTGCCATAAGAGCGGCCGTGTAATACACGTTGAAGTCTTCCAGAAACATATGCGTCACTGGATGAACCAGGCGCGGGGCGATAGCAGGAAGGCAGGTAACAAAGAGCAGGAGGCTCACAAGCAAACGGGATTTCGGACGCACCGTGTGGTTGACGTTTTCTGTACGCATTGACGTGGTTGACTGGGTCGACTATACACGAAGGAGTTATACGGACCTGCGGTCCGCCCGGCATCTGCCCGACCCCGAGAAATACGACGGGCCTCCTTAAAAGAGCAGTATCTTTGCGAGAGGGATGATGTTACGCAGGCGGCTATTTGCCAGCCAGCACCATGCGCCGCGAGTAAGAGGAAGGTAGTTCAAACAGCTTGGTGAAACTTGTTGAATGTCCGCGGGATGGGTGGCAGAGGCTGCCGAAGGTGATGCCCGCGGAGGCAAAGGCACAGTACCTGCGCGCGCTGGTGGACACGGGATTCATGCATATCGACGCGGTGAGCTTTGTGAGCGAGCGAGCGGTGCCGCAGATGGTGGATTCCGAACTGGTGCTGGACTATCTTGACCCGCCGGACGATGTGGAGATCATCGGCCTTGTGGTGAATGCCAGGGGCGCGGAGCGGGCAGTGAAGACCGGCGCGGTGGCTACGCTGGGGTTTCCGTACTCGATCTCGCCTACGTTTCTTGATCGCAACCAGGGGCAGACCCCGGAGGAAGCTCTGGAGCAGTTGGAGATGATCGGCGAGCAGGCATACAAGGCC
Source organism: Granulicella sp. (assembly GCA_965198545.1). Classification (GTDB taxonomy): domain Bacteria; phylum Acidobacteriota; class Terriglobia; order Terriglobales; family Acidobacteriaceae; genus Granulicella. Next base: position 568,669 of record CBDAPS010000001.1, read on the forward strand.
GGCTTGGATGTGGCGGCGTATGTGTCAATGGCGTTTGGGAACCCTTATGGCGATGCGTGGGATATCGACGAAGTGGTGAGTGCCGTCGACCTGCTGGTAGATGCCGGGGTGGAGCAGGTGTCGCTGGCGGATACGGCGGGCGTGGCTTCAGCAAACCATATTGCCGATGTGCTGCGCTGCGTGCTGGACGTGCATAGCGGCGTGGAGATCGGTCTGCATCTGCATACCCGGCGTGAGGATGCGGCGGCCAAGGTGAGGGCAGCCTACGAGGCCGGCTGTCGGCGGTTCGATGGCGTGATCGGCGGGCTGGGCGGATCGCCGGTGCTGGAGGGCGAGCAGTTCGGGAACCTGCCGACGGAAGTTTTGCTGCAGACGCTTCGGGAGTTAGGGGCGGAGCTGCCGGACCTGAGGCCGCTGGATGGGCTGCAGAGCGCTTCCGCGGAGATTGCAAAGCGGTACAGCGCGACTTTACAGTAAAGCCCACAATTCTGCGGGCTTTTACACTGTGTTCATGGCAATCGAATCAAAAGCTCCTGCGCACCATGTAGTTGAGGCGCGCGTTCGTGTGCGCTACGCCGAGACCGACCAGATGGGCGTGGTCTACCACGCAAACTACCTGGTTTGGTTCGAGGTAGGGCGGGTGGAGTACATACGGCAGAGCGGGATGGACTACCGGCGCATGGAGCAGGAAGAAGGCGCGCTGATCGCGGTGGTGGAAGCAACGGCGCGGTATAAGGCTCCGGCGCGTTATGACGATGAGCTGTTCATTCGTACGAGCCTGGCCGGTGTACGGGGACCGATCGTGCGCTTTCGCTATGCGATTGTGCGGGCGGAAGACGACCTGCTGCTGTGCGAAGGCGAGACTGTACACATCGTGGTGGGCCGCGATATGAAGAAGCGCGACATGCCTGAGAAGTACGCGCAACGCTTCGCGGAGTTAATGCACCCGGCGAGTTCGCTTGTGACGGCGATTCCTTCCTAGGAGCCGCATGCTACGGGAGTGTTTGGGATGGTTCGCCCTCTCGGGCAATAACTGGTTTGGCGGCTGCCAGGCGATCTCTGCGGCGCGACGCGTCCCAGGCCTTGGCATACTTCCAGCTTGTGTAAGTGGCGTGGTACAGATGCAGCAGGAGGCCCTCGCGGCCATCGAGAAAGCCTAGGCGAAACCAGTAGTTCCAGTGGAAGGTGAGCTGCGGGATCAGGAAGATGTTGTAGATGAACGCCAGCCGCGAGGCGCTGACGCGGCCCTTATCGATGAGGATGTCCGACCCCAGGCTGGAGTAGCGGTCCATGTGCTCGATGTACGTCGAAAGCGTGGGGTAGGCGTGGTGGATCAGGTCGAAGTCGAGCGTGCTGGCTTCGCCGGCAAAGACCATCGTTTCGTGTACGGGCCGCTCTTCAAATGCCGGAGCCTTGACGAAGTTGGCGGCGGCGCGACGGAAGAGGCGAAGCTTGGGGTCGGGGTAGAAGCCGCCACGCTTGATCCAGCGGTCGAGAAAGAGATTGCGGCGGCGCAGGTAGTAGGCGTCCACCGGCGGATTGCTGGGTAGCAGGGTGCGGATCTGCGCTTGAAGTTCGGAGGAGAGTTCTTCGTCAGCGTCGAGGGAGAGAACCCAGTCGCCGCTGCACTGTGCGATAGCGAAGTTCTTCTGCGCCGCGAAGCCCTCCCACGGCCGCTGGATGACGGTTGCGCCGAGGCTGTGGGCGATTTCCACGGTGCGGTCCGTGGAACCGGAGTCGACCACGACGATCTCATCCGCCCACTGCACGCTGCGGAGCGTGCGCGGCAGGTTTACTTCTTCGTTAAGCGTGATGATGGCGACGGAAAGCAGTGGCATAGGCGTTCGTGCAGGAGCCTAGCTCAGTGTGAGGCTGCTGTCGTCCAACTCTTCGCGAAGAAGGCGTTCGGTCAGCGTGCGAAGGTCTTCGCCGGTGCGCGGCAGGGTAAAGGCGCGGTTCGCTTCGTCCCACTCCAGCTTGAAGCTCGTGGACTGAGCCGAGATCCAGACCTGGCGAACCGGTGTATTGGGTGAGAAGACGAACTTTGCCCGGCCATCTTCAAACAGGATGTTGAGCACGCCGTTCTTTTCTTCGGCTTCGAACTCGCCGGAGATTTCTTCAGCGCGGATCAGCGCCTGCTTCAGCGATTCGAGAGCGCGGTCGGATTCACGGCGGAACGTTGCTTCATCCATGGTCGTAGCCTGAAGTGTACCTGAGCCTCGCTGCTCGACTGGGTTCAGGGTGTTGCCGTGCCTTGAGCGACGGGATAACGCAGGCCGCTGGGTGAAATGTAGTAAACGAGGCCCAGGTAGTCGTCGGTAAGGAGGAAGGTGTCCGAGTTGAGCTGTAGCAGACCGCATGGGCGGCCGTGGACGACGGGTTTGCCGGCAACCGTGGTCAGGAAGCCAGTGAGGAAGTCGCGAGGCTTGCGATCCGATGGTGTGAAGCGAACGACGCGGTAGCCCGTGCCGATGCGTGGATGGCCCGCGCCGTGAAGTGCGACAAGGAAGCTCTGGCGAAGCAAGGGACTTTCCATGCCGAAGTACCAGAGGCCGAGTGGGGAAGAGTGTGCTGCGAAGGTGGTGTAGGCGGCCGGGACATGGGAGCAATCCGCCAGTGGCGCGGGGGCAGAGCCCAGCGCGGCATTGGGATCGGGGACAGAGGTACCGCCGCCTGCGGGCAGGTTTACGCCGGCCTGCGCAACTCCGCTTTGCGCGCCGTAGACGGAGTCCTTGGTGTTGTTGGATCTGGCGAGTGAGCCGGTCTGGTAGCTTGACTTGCCGGCGTCGGTGGGGCGCTCGGACTCGGTGTCCAGGCTGCCAGGCGGCGGCATGGTGGGCAGCGGTGTGGAGTCGTGCACGGGCTTGCCGTTGGCGAAGTAGCAGGTGGGCCAGCCGTAGTTTGGGACCGGCTGCGCGTGCGCCGGACCGCTGTTTGAGGCAAGTTCGAAGAACGAATCTTCAGGCAGCTTGTCGCCGAGATGGTCGTCGCCCATGTTACTGGCGAAGAGCGCGCCGCCATCGAGATTGGGCACCCACTTTAGGTCGACGGCGTTGCGCAAGCCTTGGGCCTCGAGGCGCTGGTCAGTGCCGTCAGGCTTCATGCTGACCATGGCGGCACGCAGCACCTCGCGCTCCTGGCAGTAGTTGCAGGAGCTTCCTGCGGTCAAGTAGACGCGGGTTTCACCGTGAAGGCTGCCGATGGCCACGGTGCGGGTGAGGTGCCAGCCGCCGTACTTGTAGTTCAGGCCGTAGTCCGGGAAGCGCATCAAGACTTCCGGCGCCGAGGCAGGGTGCTCGTCGCCGGGCGAATAGCGATAGCGCAGAAGCTTGTCGGTGAGCGGCAGGTAGAGCCAAGCCTGTTTCGTGACGGGATCGGTCCAGAAGACGAGATTGTTTGGGTTACGGAGGTGGTCGAGGTAGCTCGTCACGCTGGTGAACTTGTGCGCCTTCTCGTCCCAGCCTTCGAGGATGAAGACCGAGCCTCGCGTATTGTCGGCGAGGTTGTACATGCCGGTGGCGAAGATGCGGCCATCGGGCGACTGCGCGAGGAACCGGACGCGGCGCAGGCCCGAGACGGCGATGGTGATGTCGAAGGTGGAGGGAAGTGTAAGCGAGATTGACTTGCCTGGCGCGTAGGGCAGGGTGTGCGCGGAGGTCTGGCCGCAGCAGGCGACGGCACAGAAGAAGACCAGGCAGAGCGCACGACGGAAGAAAGAAAGCATGCAGGCGATTGGACGCCGTCGCTGCCCTCTTCGTTACTGCTGCGCTACCCGTTACTTGTGAATGGCGCCGGCGGGGCAGGGGACGTTGGGACCCGTGGGTTCGAAGCGGAGTGTCGTATCCGAGAAGCCGAAGGGCTGGCAGGTGAAGGTGCGCAGGTGAGCCGCTTCAAAGGTGTAGGACATGCTGATGTTTTCCGCGATGTCCCGCTGGCCGAGTCTGCCGGTGCCCGTTACGAGGATGAAACGGTGGGTGGGGTCGCTGCTGTCCTGGGTAAGCCAGCGGCGCATAACATTGCAGGTGCCCGACGGCGGCTCCACGCGATGTGGATTGGCGTTCGGCGCACCCGACACGGAAGCGCACTCTCGCGAGGCAGAGGCGAAGCTCATGATGATGATGGCGCGGCCGTTGATGACGCGCAGGTGCGCTTCGTTCTCGGTGTAGTCGCCGTTTCCGGTGGCGGTGTCGGCGCGGAAGATGACGCGGTAGCGATCCGAAGCAAGGAGCGAACGCGCCAGGTGTGAGAAGGTGTCGGGCGTGGTGCGCGGGTCGTCGAACGAGGTGGGGAAGATGACCGTGGCGATGCGCCGCCAGTTGCTGTCGTCCGGGATGAGAATGGCGCTGAGGATGTGCTGGTCGAGCTCGACGGTGAGCACGGCGTCCAGCTCGTCCGTGTTGCTCAGGTTGACGAGGTCGATGGTGATGGAGCGGGGCAGGCCGATATGGCCGCGCTGGAGATACTGCCCAGGCGCGCCGACGGCCGAGAGCGCCGCGGCGCGGGTGCGCTCATCGTCAGAGCGAAGCTGGCGGGAAAGAGCCTGTGGCGCGGGGACGCCATAGTTGACGGCGACAAACTGAAGAGCTCCGAGGCCGGAGCTGACGGGCGCGGCGGGCGCCGCCGGCTGGGCAGGATGCTGCGGCGGCGCCGTGGGAGGCGCCGAGCCGAAGTTGTGCCGCTGGCCACGCATGGGCAGCCCGCAGAGCGAGGCCGCCAGCACGAGTGTCGTGATGAGGAAACTGCGGGCCATAGATGGGTGGCGAAGCGGTCTCCGAAGCAAGGCGTTAGAAAGGGATGTCTTCGTCGGTGATGCCCTGGTCGGCGTAGTCGGGCTGCGAGCTTCCACCACCGCCTCCGTAGGGAGCGGAGTTCGAACGCGCGTAGCTGGACGATCCGGAGGAACTTGAGGAGCGCTCGTAGTTGCCGCCGCCTGAACCGCCTTCGCCACCGCCACGGCCGCCGAGAAGGCTCATGTCGTTGACGATGATTTCGGTCCGGTACTTCTTCTGGCCGGACTCCTTGTCATCCCAGGAGCGATTTGTGATCTTGCCTTCGACGAAGATCTGGCTGCCCTTTTTTACGTAGTCGCGAATGATTTCAGCCGTGCGGCCGAAGGCAACGAGGTTATGCCACTCGGTTTTGTCGACCCACTGCCCCGTCTGGTCCTTCTGGCGGTCGGCTGTCGCAAGCGAGAAGCTGGCGATGGTCATGCCGCCCTGCGAGGAGCGGATTTCCGGGTCTTTGCCCACATTGCCGAGAAGAAGAACCTTGTTGACGCCCTTTGCCATGCCTTGCCTGCTCCTGCTGATTGTTCAGGGGGAAGGATAGCAGAGAACGCGGTGAGCATTGAAGGCAGGGGGCTTGCTGTTAGCGACGCGTGGAGGATGTTCCCCCTGTTGCGCCCGGAGTCCCAAGGTGCGGTGTAGGAGCCGGTGCAGGTGGGGCGGTCGCGCCAAGGCTGGCAATGGCGGAGTCCATCGTGTTGCCCGACTGAAGGGCATCTTCGCCGACGGCCTGGTGGAGGCGCACAATGCCTTTCTCGTCGACAAGGACGAGCAGCGGGTAGGCGGTGGCTTCCATCTGCAGCAGTGTGGCGGCGGGAACGATCAGGGTGGGCGTTCCGCGAAGCTGCCCGAGCGGGTCGTTCTTTGCTGCCGCAGCGTCCGTTGCGGCTGGTGTCCTGACGGTGGTGGCGGGGGAGGTCGGCTTGGTGGTGGCCAGCAGTGCGTAGAAGCCGGCGGCTCGGCCTCCGACGGTGAACTTGCCCTCAGGAAACTGCGGCCCCATACGCAGGCACTGCGCGCACCAGTCCGGGAAGATCAGCAGGGCAGTGGTGAGGCCGGGCAGCGGAAGCTCCTGCGCGGGAGCGCGCTGCTGGTCCAGCGAGAGCGCGACATCGACAAGCGGCAGGCGGTGTCCGAGCAGGCCGAAGCGGCGGCGTTCAGCGGCGATGAGCAGGGCATCGTCGCCTCCCAGTTGCGCTGGTACAGCGGCGTCTACTGTGGCCGCGAGCGTGTCTGCCTGCTGGAGATGATTGCGAAGAACTTCCAGTGCGGGGAGACGGAGAGCGTCTCGGTACACCTGCACGGCGGTGAGCGAGGTGTCAGCCGAGGCAGCGGCGTAGGCGACTGGCATAGCCATGGCGGGCGCCGCCGCGCCGGAGCCGGCCTTCAGCCTGTCGAGCAGGATGGGCTGCGCGGCCTCTGCCAGGGTGATGGCTCCCGACGTATCGACGAACTGGAGGTAGTCGAGCGCCATGTTGTAGGCGCCGCTGGCAGTGCCGTCATAGGGCACAGCTTTCAGCATGGCCAGAGCTGTTTGCTGGCCTGCGCTGCCCATCTGCAGGTGCAACTCTGCCTCTATGGCGTCTGCGTAGGCCTGGGTAAGCTGCGGCTTGCTGGGCTGCGGGTCGGAGATGTAGCGGTGGGCCGCCATCATGGTGATCTCCCACCTCTGGCCTACGCCGCAGAGGCGAGCCAGATCGACCAGATCGTCGACCGGGACATGGAGGGGGTCGCGCAGATTGCAGGCGGAGGCTGCCTGCTGGATGGCGAGGTTGAGGGCCGCAACTTCTGCGTCAGACCAGTTGCCGATATCTCGCCGGGTGAGGTCGAGGGGGCGCATGGCTTCTTCATACGCCGCGTGGGAGGAGAGCATCGCGGGAGTCGCCGGGGCCGTGGCAGCCACGGGCGAGGCCTGCTGCGGCTGAGGCGCGGGTGCAGTCTGGGCACAGATCGACGCGGTCAGAAGTGGAAGGCAGGCGAGTACGGCACTACGGATCGGACGCATCGTGGAGGAATCTCCTGCTCGTCAGCTTAGCTGAGCGGACGAGACGGACTTTCTTTAGAGACGTGCCCGATCGCCGAAGAGCTTCCAAATGCCGAGCGCGAGCGTGAGCAGGCCGGTAGGCAGGCAGCCCATGGCGACCATCAGGGAGAGCCAGCCGAGGTTGGTATGTGGTCCTTCATGCGTGACACCTCCGAAGACCGTGAACATCAGCAGCACGGCTACGCAGCCAACGCCGAAGATCGCTGAGCCGGTGGTGAGGAGCTTGCGGGTGTCTGGACGGACGGTCAACTGAGGGGCTCGCTGGTGTGAGTGCGGTTTGGCATTAGCGGTATACCGCGAGCATGGCGTACACGGCGACTCCGCTGATGGAGACATAGAGCCAGATTGGGTAAGTCCATCGTGCAATGCGGCGATGGGCAGGGAAGCGGCCGGTGAGCGAGAAGAAGAACGTGATGAGGATGAGCGGCAGGCAGACCGTCGCCATCAGGATGTGTGGAGCGAGCAGAACCCAGAGGTAGATGAAGCGTGCAATAGGGTACGCCTTGGGGAACAGCACGTCGCCGTGCATGGCGAAGTTGACGATGTAGCTGACCAGGAAGACCGCGCTGACAATGAACGCTCCGAACATGCTGTTGCGGTGCGCGGTGATCTCTCGCCTCATGATGTAGCGATAGCCGGCGAGCAGGAACACCGTACAGACAGCGTTCAACAGCGCGTTGAGGGCGGGCAGGAAGAGCAGTGCGTGCCGGCCACATCGACGGGCTGATGGTAGTAGACCAGCCAGCCGAGGAAGAGCGACGCCACGGCGCTGATAGCGATGATGGCCCAGATCACGGAAGCCGGTGTGCGGCTGTACTGGGTTCCTGGAGCGGCGGTAGCTTGCATGGACTCTCTTCTGCGTGGGCGGATGTTGACCCGCGAGCGGGCGGGTTAGAACAGGAGGCGTCCCTGTGCGTTGAGGATCATGGCGAGGAGCAGGAGCGGCAGGTACATCACCGACACCTTCAGCAGATGGCGAGCGACGGCACGGTTCTCCGGGTCGTCCGGCGAGCGCAGGATGCGGGCGAAGCGGACCGTCGCTGCGAGATACCAGACACCGAGCAGGACGGCCACGATGGCGTAAGGCAAACCGGTGATGCCGAGCGCCGTGGGCCAGAGGCTGGCTGGGATCATCAGCACGGCGTAGAAGAGCGATTGCACAACGGTTGAGCGGGCGGCATCGCGAGTGGGCTGCTGGGTCGCGGTCACGCGGATGCCAGCCAGGGCGTAGTCGGCGCGGTACATCCAGCCAATGGCCATGAAGTGCGGGAACTGCCAGACGAACAGGATGAGGAAGAGCGCTACCGCAGGCCACTCGATGAGGCCACGCGCGGCGGTCCAGCCGATCAGCGGTGGCAGCGCGCCGGGGAAGGCTCCGAGGAAGGTGTTGAGCGTGGTGAAGCGCTTGAGCGGCGTGTAGACGGCCACGTAGCCGACTGCGGTGAGCAAGGTAAGCGTGCCGGTGAGGAGATTGGTGACGTTGGCTAGGTAAATGGAACCGCCGAACACCAGCGCGAAACCGAGGATGAGGCCGTGCGCCAGGCTGATCCGGTGCTGGGCCATGGGGCGCGAGGCCGTGCGGGGCATGCGGCGGTCTGTGGAGCGCTCGAGCGCCTGATTGAGCGCGCTGGAACCGAAGGTGACCAGCGCTATACCTATGAGTGCTTCTGCCAGACCGGTGTGGAACGGGCTGATGCCGCTACGGAGCGAGCCGAGATAGAAGCCGGCCCCGGCGGTGATGATCACCATGAGCGAGACGCGCGGCTTGACCAGGGCGAGGTAGTCGCTCAGCAGGGTGGCCGGACGCGACTGTGCGCCGCTGCGAGCATGATGAGGCGAACGCGGAACGACGGCGGATGTGGCGGTGGCAGGCACTCTCTACTAGGATACCGTCTCGGTTGGCGCAAAAACGGGCGTAGGGCTGGTCTTGGCGCATGACGGTCAGCGTGGAGTACGCCAAAGGGCATCTGGAGAGTTGCTCGATGTCATGGAAGCCGGGGAAGCGGTTTCCGTCGAACGAGTTGACAAGCCGACCGTTGTTTTACGCAGTGAGCCTGAGGGTGCGTACATCTCCGCGCCTCTCGGTAAGCGCATTCTCGGCGCTGATCGCGCAAGCGCGCCGTTTGGGAGCAACGCTGATTAGTAAAGACGGCAAATTCCAGCGGTATGACGTTTCGGTTTCCTGGTGAGCCCAGGCGTCTGAGATAGTCAGCTTGGCGATCGTGGCTAGCTGCATAAAGCTGGTGCCTTCGTAGATCTGCCAATCTTGGCATCGCGGTACAGCCGGATAGGTACCCGGCAAGAGACCTTGTCCGCGGAGCCGCTGTTGACGAGAAAGGCACGGGTGCGCCTATACTGCGAACATCGGCACAGCTGGTGTTTCTTCTTGCTCGGTTGCCGAGAGAGGCTCATCTTCAGCGTTAGCGCGAGGGATGTTCGGCTCGGAAATGGCGGTCCGCCTGGGGACAGGGGCGGCGCATTGCCGGAACGCGGATCGGCGGGATGGCGCGCGGTCACCCGTGTTCTGCGAAGTTGGCCGGGTTGGCCTTGCGTAGGCCGGTGGGCTGCCACGCCTGCTCACGATCTCGCGAATGTCCTGTTTCCCTCCGATTGCCGGCTGTGCGGAGATCCTCTTCTCCACCTGAGCCGGGTGCCGGTCTGCCGGGCTTGCTGCGGCCGCATCGCGGGGATCAGCGTTGGTCCGCTTTGCAGTTGTTGCGGCGATGCCCTGCCGCCTGAGTCGCTTCGTTTTGCGGCCTCGCTTGGTATCACCGAGTGCGTGATGTGCCGGTTGGCTCCGCCCGAGTTCACGCGTGCCGTGGCCTTTGCAGCCTATGACGATGCTGCCCGCGAGCTTCTTCACCTCTTGAAATTCCAGGGAGTGTCCGCCGTGGCTTCGAGCCTGCTTGGCGCGGGGATGGGCGAGGCCATCGCCAAGCTGCTGCCGGAGATGACGGGAGACACGCTGGTGATCCCCGTGCCGTTGTTCGGAGCGCGCGCTCGCAGCCGCGGCTTCAATCAGGCGCAGCTTCTGGCCGAAGCCGGGTTGGCTCACCTGCGGAAGGCACATCCGGAGTGGACTTCAGAACTTCGCCGAGACGTGTTGGCACGTGTTCGCGACACGCGATCCTCCTTTGCAATGGCGCCCCACGATCGACGCGCCAACCTGCGCGGCGCGTTTCGCGTGACGAATGCGGACGCTCTAAAAGGCCGAGAAGTCCTGCTGATCGATGACATTCTGACGACCGGGGCGACCGCGCGGGAGTGTGCGCGTGTGCTGCGGCGTGCAGGAGCGACCAGGGTCTGGGTGGCGACGTACGCCCGCACGTTTTCAGAAGATGCTGGACCGGCCAGCGTTGCGATGTGGTCGAATCCGGCGAGGGCTTCGCCTATGAACTAGATCAGCAAATCACAGGAGCAGTGCCGCACGAAGGCAGGCAACACCGTTCAACCTCAAACCTCAAGGAGCCAGGGATGCAGGCGGGAGCAAGCAAGAAGGGCAAGGCACACGGTCACAAGCGCAACGGCGGCGGACACCGCCATCACACCACGCAGCCGGTCGCCGGCACCGCGCGCGCAGAGGCGATCGACATCCGCGCAGGAGTGTTTCGGCAGCCGGCGATGCAGACTCCTGTGCTGGTTCTGAACGCCAGCTATGAGCCCATCAACATCTGTGGAGCGCGCCGGGCGCTGGTACTGGTGCTGAAGGGCGTAGCACGGACCGAAGAAGAGCAGGGTACCGCGTTGCGTTCGCATCGCGCGGTCATTCAAATGCCCAGCGTGATTCGCCTGCTGGAGTATCGCCGCATTCCGCACCAGACGCGCGCGCTCAGCCGCAAGAACATCCTGCTGCGAGACCGCAACACCTGCCAGTACTGCGAAGAGGTGCTGACGGCTGCGGACCTGACGCTGGACCACGTGATTCCGCGTTCACGCGGCGGGCTGAGCACGTGGGAAAATCTGGTGGCCTGCTGCCGGGGATGCAACCGGCGCAAGGGCAGCGCGATGCTGCACGAACTGACCGACATGAGGCTGCTGCGCGAACCGCGGCCGTTCTCGCTCCACACGTCGCGGCACATCATGCGAATGATCGGCTCGGCGGACGCGAACTGGAGGAAGTATCTGTACTTCGAAAACGAGGCGGCGGCGTAGTTAGCAGCCGCCCGCAGTCTCGCCCTGGCCGTAGGTGGCTTTGCTGCCGTGCTTGCGGAAGTAGTGGCGGTCGAGCAGGGCCTGCGAGACCTCATCTGCGCTGGCGCGCAGAGCAAGCGTATGGTGCGCCATGCGCGCTACTGCTTCAAGGACGACGGCGTTGTGCGCGGCGTCATGGACGTCCTTCCCCCATGTGAACGGCGCGTGGCCGGCGACCAGGCATGCGGGAACGGCCATTGGGTCTAGATCCCGCTCGGCACGGAAGCGGGCCACGATCGCGAGTCCGGTTTCGTGAACGTACTCGCCCTGACAGGCTTCGTCGCTGAGAGGAGCGGTCACCGGAACAGCGCCGTAGAAGTAGTCGGCGTGTGTGGTGCCTAGCGGGGGAATCGGCAGGCCAGCCTGCGCGAAGCTGGTGGCGTACTCAGAGTGAGTGTGAACTACGCCGCCGATGGCAGGAAATTCGCGGTAGAGCAGCGTATGTGTGTCGAGATCGGAGGATGGGCGCAGACTGCCTTCGACGATCGTGCCGTGAAGGTCGGTGACGACCATGTGTTCGGGCCGGAGCTTATCGTAATCCACGCCAGAGGGCTTGATGACGACGAGACCCTGCTCGCGATCGACGGCGGAAGCGTTGCCGAAGGTATAAAGCACGAGACCGCGGCGGACCAGCTCCAGATTGGCTTCGAGGACCTGTTCTCGCAGGGTAGGTAAGAGCATGACCGTATTTTCGTCTAGTCTTCGGTCGCTACGAAGTGCCGACGACTTCTTCTTCGTCGGCATTTGTCTGGGCTGGTATTTGCACCGGCAATGTCTCCGCTTCGGACGTTTCCGCCGCCGGCGGTTCCGCCATCGGTGTTTCCGTCAACAAGAGGGCTTCCGCGGGCAGCGGCGCCTCGGTTACAGCGGGTTCAGTCTGCGTCTCGGATTCTTCGACGACCTGCAGCAGCAGGACGGTGATGTTATCGACGCCGCCGCGCTCTTTCGCCACGTTGATCATGTTCTGGGCAGAGGACTGGAGGTCGCAGGAGCCGATCATGACGCCGAGCTCCTTGGCCTCGAGGTAGCGCGTCAGGCCGTCGGTAGCGATCAGGATGACGTCGCCGGGGGTGAGATCGAGCGAGAAGTAGTCGGGGTTGACGGCGGCTTCCACGCCGACGGCGCGGGTAATGACCGTCTGCATACCCTGCAGGTCGACCGTGGCGGCATCCTTCACATCCACGATGCCGGAGCGAATCAACTCGTTCAGGTAGGAGTGATCAATGGTGACCTGGGTGGGCTGATGGCCCTTGATCAGGTAGGCGCGGCTATCGCCTACGTTGCCAATCGTGAGCTTCAGGTCGCGAAGGCAGGCGGCCACCAGCGTGGTTCCCATGCCCTTGTGGGCAGGCTGCTGCCCGGCCCGGAACACGCCGGCGTTGGCTGAGCGAATGGCCTGATCGAGAACGCTTTCGCAGGGAAGCGCAGGGTCGCTTGTGGCGAAGGTTTCCAGTACGGCGGCCACGGCCATCTGGCTGGCGACTTCACCGCTGGCCATGCCTCCCATGCCGTCGCACACGACGTATATCTGGCGCGCCGGGTCGTATCCGTACGAGTCTTCGTTGTTGCTACGGACGCGGCCGATGTCGCTGACGGCGGCGACGAGGATTTTGTGAGCCACAGCTTGCTCTCCAAGGGCGATTCTGAACGGACCGACGGTTCCGCGCCGGAGTATCTGGCGGAAAAGGGCCCGGGTGGAAGACTACAGTACCTGCGAGCCCACTACTTGAGTACGGAGGCGACGCAGCGGAGGTTGTGACGCATGAAGTCCGGATTCAGCAGGCGAGCTCCACTGTCCTCCACGTCGAAACGGTAGATGATGTCGACGCCGCTTTGGGATTTCTCGGTGACGCCATTGTTTTGGAAGATGTACTCCAGTTGGTTGGGCCCGGGGTGTTTGGCCTGGTAGGCAAAGTGGAAGATGGACCACGGACCGAAGGTGCTCTTGGTCTGGCCGGAGCCGGCGAGCTTGATCGCGCCCTGCGTGCTGTACTTCCAGTTCACACGCAGCGGCGAGCCGATAGCGGAGGACGATGTGCCGTCGATATCCACCGTGGCCGCGCCAAGGTTCGGCGTGGCGAGCTGGGCGATCGTGAAGCTGAACTGAGGCTGCGTGCTGTTGTTGGGGAACAGCATGACGTCCAGGGTGTGGGTAGCGTTGAGGAATGCAAGCAGTGCCGGGTTGACCGGCGCCGCGCCGGTGGAGCTGTAGACGCTGCCGTTGAACGAAACGAACTTCGTCTGGCTGGAAGCGAACTGCGCGATGGCTCCACTGGATCCGAAGAGTGTGGCTGCTTCCTCAGGCGAGGCATCCTGCTTGGCATCCGGGTTGAAGGGGAACTTGCCGAGAACGTTGTTGGCAGCCTTGCACATATCGCCCGCGGCCCCACCGGCAGCCTTGCCCTGCGCCTTGCCGGCGAGGTCTTCAGGCCCCTTGATGGGCTCTCGGAGCAGGCGTTCGGCGCTGGCATCGACGATTCCGGCAGGATCGGGAGGCTGGAAGGCCGCTCGCATGGTGCTGACCTGGCCGTAGGCCGCGGCGACGGCCGAGTTCACTCCAGAGGGATCATCGCTCTTGGAGTTGATCATCTGGTTGGTCGCGTCTTCAATGCCGCTGAGCTTGCCGGTGTAGCCGGGGTTCACGTAGGGCCCATTGCCAGGCGCGACGACCGATTGCGCAGACTGGAACGGAGCGCTGAAGGTCTGATCGGCAACGGCGGTGTTGCGCGAGATGACGCCGAAGATGGCCAGCAGCGGCGAGCCGGGACCATCAAGCTCATGCAGCCGTGCCACAGAGTCCGCTTGGCTGCCGAAGGGCAGAACGTGCGCTGCCTTGATGAAGTTGCGCCACGCGCCCGTAAAGTCCGTGTTGTAGCGGGTCTGAAGCTGCTGGTGGAGCGTGCTCTTGTCGATGGTCGCTGTGGAGGGGCCGGTGACCCACTCTTCACCGGATAGGTAAGCGTCGGGGTGATTGATGGCGTCTTCCATGAAGGTGAAGCCCTCTTTGGAGAAGGAGCCATCTACGATGACCGGGGCGGAGACGTACTTGACCGAGGCCGGATAGAGCTTCTTGAAGTCGATCGGCGGGAACCTGCGATCGGCGGCGGCCTTCATGCTCAGGTAGACATGATCGAAGCCGGAGAAGCTATTGAGGTAGCCGCGCGTGCTTGCAACGAGGCCGGAGTCAGGCCGTGAAGTCGTTGCCTTGGCGAGGCATGACTGCGGCTCGGGCAGCACGGAGGCGTAGTAGTCGAACTGGTTGTGGGCGAGCTGCTTGGCTTCGTCGGAGACGGGGCGATTGGCGACCCACTCGGTATCCAGCACGCCGGGGAGGAAGTCGGTCGAGCTCTTTTCCGGGTTGGAGGTGGTGATGAGCCAGGCCTTCAGCGGCTTATAGGTGGCCTGGTACTCGTCGGTGGGCGCGGCTTTGACGGGCAGGGCGGTGAGCTTGGCAGTGATGTTGCCTTGAGTCTGAGCGAGCAGCAGCTTGTTGAAGCGCTGGCCGTAAGCGATGCAGGCCTGCTGGCGGATCTCTTCGCCGCGGTAGATGCCCCAGCGATCCATCAGCGGCGGGCCGTCCTTGTGGTAGCCGTCAAGCTCCACCAGCACGGCGCGGAGCGCGTCGAGCGACTGGAGATCGGAGACGGAAGCGACCTCCGTTCGGCCTACCGGACGAACGTCCTTGGCGGCTGTTGCGGCGCGCTTTTCGAGATCATTGTTGCGGAAGAACGAGATGGTGAGCAGCGAAAGATAAGCGAGCAGCAGACCGCACAGGCAGGCGACAAGGACGCGCTTGGTGGAAGAGACTCGCGTGCTGACCCGGCTGCTTTCCAGCGCCGTTTTGTCCGTGAGGACGAGGCGCGAGAAGAGATAGGGCAGAAAGACCCACTGCGCAACCTTGCGCATGGCTCCGCCGGACGGGACCGGCGCCTGCTGCTGGGCAGCAATCTGCGAGAAGGTGAAGACCTGCGTCGCTCCCGCGTTGGCGGCCGGCATGATGGGAGCCGAAGGCTGGGCCGAGACTGACAGCACATTCTCGACGAGATGCGCGCGCATGCCGGAGAAGAAAAAGCCCCGCAGGAACGGATTAACGCCAAGCTGGCTGGGTCGGCCGACCTCGACGAGGAACTCGACGATGCCGGAGCGCAGCTTGCGGAGGTCGCGGGGAAACTCGTAGGAGCGTGCGAGCGCGCCTTCCTGGCCGCCGCGGGCAAGTACTTCCAGACGGAACTCGGAGAGCAGGTAGGCGACCTCATCGAAGCGGGTGCCGATCTGCGTTGCGGCGCGGTCTGCGTAGAGCCCTGCGCCGGCAGAGTAGTTCGAGAGCATGGCGCCGACCGGCGTGGTGACTTCGTTCTCGGTCAGGTTGGCGGCGTATTCGGCGAAAGCGGTAACAGTATCGAGCTTGGTGAACAGGACGTAGACTGGCAACGAGATGCCGAGCGTCTGCGAAAGTTGGCGCAGGCGCTCGTTCATCATTTGTCCGAGTGCGCGGATCTGCTCCGTAGTGCTGGGAGCCATGATGCGCTCCATGCTGACGCACAGCATGACGGCGCGGGTGGGCTGCAGGGCGTTCTTGGAAAGCGCAGTGCTGAGTTTGCCGGGGGCGGTGAGGCGCACCAGCCGTTGCCACAGCGCAGGCTGGCGCAGCAGAGCACCGCCCGCTTCCACGATCGCGGACGTGCCGGAGAGCCAGATGTTGGCCACCGGCGTGGGCACGACGGCTGAGTCGCGATAGACCTGACCGGCGAGAAGTTCGGGATCGAGCCCGGCTTGGAGGATCGTCTGGGTCTTGGCGGAGTTCTCGTCGCCGATGACATAGACCAGCGGAAGGGAAGCAAGCGACTTCACGCCGGGCCGGTTGGCCTGCTTCAGCTTGCTGTCGGCGTCGCGGATCAGCGAATCGAGCATGCCGGTTTCCGCGCTGCCGGCGGCCTCCGCGGGAGCGGGGAGGACCTTCTTAAAGTACCAGATGGCGACCGCGGCCGCGGCCATGCCCAGCAGAATGAGAAGCAGGTTGAAGAGCAGGAAGCGCTTGCCCTCCATGTGCAGCAGGTAGCTGGCGCCGACGACGAGGGCGATGTAGACCAGCAGGCTGATAATGACGATCCAGACGCGCTTCACAGTGAAAGCCCCCTTGCGGCGTTTACAGAAAGACCGAGACTGGCTGTGTGGATTGCCGAAAGACCCGAGCCCAGCGTAAGGGTGTAGACGATGAAGAGAACCACCACCAGGGCGGCAAGGCAACCGGCGGCGATCCACAGAGAGGTAAGCCAGCGGTCGCGCCTGGCTTCGAACCGGACCTCGGGGATCTCATTCAGGCGCGCCATCACGAATGGTCCGCGGATGCGCGCGATCTTGGCCTGGATGCGGACGAGTTCGCCCTGCAGATTGCCGGCATTCCCCAGCGCGTAGCGACCCCTGTAGCCAAGATGTAGCAGGATGGCGTGAAGCTCCAGCGCGTCGGCGACTTCCATGCTGTCCGGGCCGTTGAGCAGCCCGGTGAGATTGTTGAAGAAGGCTTCGCCGGCGATGTGGCCGCCGAACATTTCCTCCTGCAGGGGCCGGCGCGCCCAGTCGGCAAAGGCAGGGTCGCCGGAGTTCAGCACGCTTTCATCCAGAAACGCGACGATGGCATAGAGCGCCATTTTGCTGGCGTTATCGGTATACCCGAGCGCGCGCACGTTGGTGACCGCGGAGACGATCATGTTGCGGATATTGGCGCGGAAGGCCGCTGCGTCCGGAACGCGTTGCGCTCCGTAGCGCATGCGCAGGACGACGGTGATGACGTCCTGGAAGGCCAGGGCGAGACTGTTGGTCCGCATGGGGGCGAGATCTGGCGTAGGAGCTGTGCTCATTGGGTGTTTTCCAGTATGACCGTTACTTCAAAAGCAGCGTCGCGAATCTCTCCAGGAACGTAGACGCCGACCCGCTTGGTTTGCAGGATGTGCTGCCAGCAGGCGCCGGAGGTGTTGATGCTGAAGTAGTGCATGTCTGCCTCGGCGGAGATGGCCGAAGGGGGAACGGGAAGATGCAGGAGCTCAAGGCCGGAAAGTGCGCGCTGGACGAGCTTGCTGACGCCTTCGGCGGAGCAGATCTTGATGCGTTCCGGGGTATAGCGCAGGAGTTCGGCCTCGCCCAGGCTGCTGGAGCGGATGCCGAAGATCCAGCGCGAACGCCGGAAGCAGCGCTCGTCGACGACGTCGGCCACATGGACGTAGGGCTCGGCCGGGGAGAAGTCCAGGGTGACGAAATTTGACGGGACGACAATCTCGAGATGACGGCGAATATGGTCGTCCAGCGCGCGGAAGACCGAGGAAAGCTGCAGGTGCGAGTAGGTGGGCAACTGCGTAGGGTCTGACTCAAGCGCGAAGGTGCACAGCGCACCGGAGAGGCGAAGCAGGTCGATGTAGAGCTCTTCCGGGTGGCTGTGCTTGAAGTCCAGGTGCTGTTGCAGCGAAGGCAGTGCTGAACAGAGCGAGTGGAGAAACCAGTAGTTGGCAACATCCAGCGAGGAGGTGCCGACTTCAAACTGGCCGACGCGGCGTTTGCCTCGCCTGACGACGGCGGCTCGTTCCTGCAGGAGTTCCACCAGACGCTTGAGCTGTTTGAGCAGGCCGTCCGTGGCGCTGATACGCAGGCACGGCGGGATGAACTCGGGATCGACGGCAAAGCCGCCTCGGCCGTCGCGAGTGATGCGCGCCAGCGGGAACGAGATGGTGTTCTCCGTGAGCTGGGACTCGCTGCAAAGGTAGAAGTTCTTTTCGCCGAAGGCGACGGTGTACTCGTCCTGACCGCTGGTGTCGTCGGTGATGGAGCGCTCGGCGGAGCGGTAGCGGACTGACATGCGGCGCGTGCCATCGAGATCGCAGTCGAGCCCGCGAGGGCTGCGGCGAGGCACGGCGAGGAAGAGCAGAATCTCGCTGTCGGTGGGCGCGAAGAGATCTTTCAGGCTGACAGGCGGGGGCACGAGATCGCTGTCGGGGCAGTCGAAAACGAGGCCGTCCGGAAAGATGCCGGAGGCGTGGCGCACGACCGCCGTGCCGTTGCGGATGGCATCGGTGTCCAGCGAAAGACTGGTCAGTCCCCAGGGATGATGACGCAGGGTGGAGGACAGGAACCAGAGAGAATCTTCAAAGTAACGGCTCTGCGTCTGGAAGTGGTGAGGGCCAAGATGCATCCCCTCCGACCAGACCACCCGGGACAGAAATTTCATAGAAGTGCTTCAATCGGAGCCGCGGTTAAGAGGAGGTCAAAAGGTTGCGATGGCCCGAACAGTTTCGGAACTTTCGGATCGAGCAGAGTGCAAAAGTTTTGGGCTGAAACTGTAGCCGTATACTAAGTACCTTCCGAGAGGGTGTCAAGCAAACACCCGGCTAATTTACCAGCGCAGCAGCAAGCCAGATGGAGTGGGATCAGTGCAGCCGGAACCGAGCTTCGACAGCGAAAACAGCGGGCAGGACAACAAGGCCCATGCGCAGAATACAGCCCCCGGCGATGCGGGGGTAACGGCGATGTTCGCGACCCTGAGCAGCGCGGGCGATGGCGCGAAGGGAGCGCAGCCGGCCAACGAAGCGTCCGATCCGCTGCTGGATCTGCTGCGATCTTCACCGCCTGCCGCTCCGCCGCAACCGTCTGCCGCAGCGCCGCAACAGGTTCCGGCCCCGCCGCGACCGCCCGCGGTGTCGCAACCATCGTCTGTGGCGCCGCAGACTTCGTTTGCTCAGCCGCCAACGGTCCCCGCGACCACCAGTTCAAGCGCCGGCTTTACCCAGTTGCTCCGCGCGCTGAGCGCGGACCAGCTTGCCGCACCGCCGCCAGCCGCACCCGCTCCGGTACGAGCGGAGCCGGTGACCCCGGCACCTCCACCAGTTCCCGCGCGCCCACCGGCCCGCTCCGACACATCCTTGACGCAGTTGCTTCGTACGCTCGACGAGCCGGTGAGTCTGGAGGCGGTGACACCCACGACTCCTAAGCCCGCTGCAATGCACGAGAACGCGCCCGCGCCTGCGCGGATGGAGAGGGCAGGCGAACCGCCTGCTGCCGAAAAAGCGCCTGCGGTCACGACGTCATTCGCCCGGCCCGAGCCTGCTGCTGTCACAGCGTCTGCGTCGGCTTCTCTCCCTGATGCGTCCGCAAAGTCCGCCCCCATCTCGAGCGAGCCGGTTTCATTTACCCAGTTGTTTGAGGCTGTCGGCGCCGCGGCTGCGCCCATTCCGCCAACCCCAGCTGCGCCCGTTCCTCCGGCCCAAGCTGCGCCCGTTCCTCCAACTCCAGTTGCGCCCGCTCCTCCGACCCCGCCCGCGCCCGTTTCTTCGCCTCAGGCTGCATCTCCATCGCAGCCTGTTGTGGGCGGAGCGTTTCGTCATGAAGCCGCTTCTGTGGCTCCCGCAACGCAAGGCACCGGCTCATTTACGCAGCTCTTTCAGGCGCTCGACAGCCCTTCGCTGGTGCCCCTGAAGCCGGTGGAAGCGTCTGCGCCCTTAGCTACGGCGGCCGCACCTCAGAGAACCGAGACGTTTGCGCAGGTTCCGGCCGCGAAGGCGCCGGAACCGATAGCAGCGCCAGCGCCTGTCGCTCAGGATGCGGGCTCTTTCACGCAGATGTTTCAGTCCATGACTCCGCAGCCGCCCGCCCGGGCAGCCGCCGCGCCGACCGCTGAGCTAACCTCCGCACCGGCCGCAGCCGCGGCACCCGGTAGCGTGACGCAACTCCTCTCTGCCGTGCCGGAGCCCGTCCCTGAAACTGTCCTGAACGATCTCGGGGCTACGGTCGCGGAGCCCGCGTGGGAGACGGTGCCGCCTGTCTCGCCTGAGCCTGAGCCCGTGGCTTCAGCGCCCGTTCCTGTCGCGCCCTCTCCTGTCTCAGCTCCGGAGCCCGGCGCGTTTACGCAGATGCTGAATGCTACAGATCTGTCGAAGCTGCGCTCAGCACAGCCGCAGGCTGCGCCTCCAGTTTCGGCAGCGCCAGTCGCATTCACTCCTCCCCCCGCTCGGCCCGCGGTCCTCAATCCAACGCCACAGGCGGCTCCACAGGCCGGTCCGGGTTCCTTTACGCAGCTCTTCAGCGCGGAAAATTTCCAGACTCCGCCCGCTTCTTCGCAGGGGATGCCCGCTGCGTCGCCCTTTGCGCCGTCGGCTCCTTCGCCCGCGCCGTCGGCTCCTGGCTCCGGAAGCTTTACACAACTCTTCAAGGCATTAGACACTCCCGCCCCGCCGCCACAAGCCGCGGGAACGCCAACGTCGGCTACCCCTGCGATGGGTGGTTTCACGCAGATGTTCCGCAGCCTGGATTCACCACAAGGCTCGCAGCAGGCACCGCCGCCAAACACGCCACCAGCCGGTCCGGTGCCGCCAGTCTCCACGCCAAGGTCGAACGACTTTTCAGCGCCGGGCATGGGCAAGGCCTATGAACCGGTGTCTTCGCCGGGCGGACTTGGGGCTTCGCAGATGTTCTCCAGCTATGCGCCTCCGCAGTCCCAAGCCCCGCCCACCGCGGCTCCAGGCGCTATGGACTTCGGGTACGCCCCGCAGCCGAAAGCCCCGCCGCCGGCAACTCCGCAGGCGCCCTACCCGCAGGGAGGGTCTGGCCTTACCCAGCTCCTGCAAACGTTGCAGGCACCCACGCAGCCCGCGGGTGCGCAGTCCGCGCGCATGCCGGAACCCGTGGCTCCGGCGGGCTCCGGAGGTCTCTTCACGCAGACCTACCAGGGCCTAAACACAGCCGGCTCGCCGCCCGCGCCGCAACCACCCGCAGCGACCAGCTTCCCGCTGCCCGCACAGCCCGCTACGCCGAGCATGCCCGCGCCTGTCGTTTCGTCGGGCCCCAGCGAGTTCACGCGCATCCTCAGCGCATCAGCGCTGCGGGAGGCGGCTCTACGGGGTGGCGGAGCACCTGCCACGCCGGTGCTCCCCACCCCGGCTGCAGGCGGTGGCGCGCCGGGCATGCCGATGCCTTCCGTCTCATGGTCTGCGCCGTCCATGCCGTCCATGCCCTCGATGCCGTCCGTGGCATCGCACTCCACACCATCGGTCCCGGGCATGTCCTCCATCTCAACGCCTTCGATCTCGATGCCGTCGGTGTCGATACCCTCCATGCCGCAGCCTTCCGCGCCTGCTCCAGCCCCCGCAGCGTCCGCTCAGCCGAACAAACTGCTGCTGATCTTGGGAGTGGTCATCTTTCTGCTGATCGTGGCGCTGATCGTGATGTTCTTCCTGATGAAGAAGTGACCTCAAGACAATCGGTAAGCGAGACTGTCTCGTTTACCGATTTGTCTTTGTCAGTCACTACAAACGAAGGCGTCAGCTAGCCTTGGGAAGCAGGATGATCAGTTCCATCTGCGGATTGCGCAGCTCCGACGGCGAGTACACCGCGAAGTTGCGCGCGCGCTCCACCGCTTCCCATGCGGCTCCGCTGCGCTCCAGGCTGAAGTACTGGTAGCGCAGCTTGACCGGGATGGCGCGAGGCGGCGTTTCCACGTGCGTCATCTTGATGCCGGGAAGCGCCTGGCGGATAAGGGTTTCAATGTGCGTCGCCGAGCACGCCTTGGTCAGCTTCGGGATGCGGTCGATGATGTCGGCATCGCGCATATCCGCCGCGACGGCTAGGTAGAAGCGGGAGTTGTTGAACCACTCGTCCTTATCGATCGCCGCGGCGTAGATCGTCTCGCGCAGCAGGTTCAGCGGTATGGAAACGAAGTTGCTGGGAACCACGGTTTCCAGCATGAGCCGCAACAGCCGCTCCAGCTCAAAGAAGCAGGGACCCAGGTTCTCGTGGTCGTAGTGCGGGAGATCGCGCGGATCGATGGTGGTGGAGAAGGCGGTAAGCGCGCCTGCCAGTTCAGACAGCGTGCTGAACAGTGAGCGCGGTGGTACGCTGCTGGATTCCAGCGTATGCCGCAGGCCGGGCATGTGGGTGTTAATCGTGTAGAGCAGCCAGAAGTTCGCGACGTCGGAAGCGGTGAAGTCGGCGAGCGTCTGGTTCTTCTGGCGGCGGCTGCCGGAAAGCTGGCTGCTGCGGGTGACCAGCAGCTCCAGCAATCCGCGCACCGTACCCATCAGCACTTCGTTGGCATGAGCATCGAGCAGCGGCGGAATGTACGTTGCGTCCAGCTGGTACATGCCGGTCTCGGTTTTGAGCACGCGAGCGCACGGCAGCAGGACCGAGCCCTCGAGGTTCTCGCCTTCGCATAGCAGCTGAACATTTTTTTTTGCAACCTGAACAGGTTTTTCACTGCCGCCGCTGTTCTCATCGCGAAGCATCTGGAGTTGCGCGAAATAGCGTGTGCTGACGCGGCCGCGCTGCAGAGAAACGTTCATGCCTCCCTGCAGGTACTGCGGGATGGCGAGGTAGAACATACAGCTTGTGCGACCGTCGCGGAAACACTCTTCGAGGACACGCGATGGCGGCGGAACATCGGAGGCGGGGATGTCGAGCGGCAGCGCGTCCGGAAATATCCCGGTAGCCACTGCAAGGGTGAAAGTGCCTTCTTTTAGCGCCTTCGCGTCGATCTGCACCTGCTGAAATCCCCACGACTTCGACACGAGCGAGTCGAGATAGAAACGCAGGGTGTCTTCCACAAATCGCTCCTGCGATTGCAGGTGTTGCGGAGAAAGGAAGGTCCCCTTGGACCAGATGACGGGCTGCAGTTGCCGCATGGGAAGAGGGTACTCCGCGACAGAAGGGTGTTGGTGGGTGTAGCTTATCGTACCTGGGGAGACACATGAAACGTTTGGGCCCCCGTCTGCACCATCCAGAAGCAAATCGATTTCGAAAACGCACGCCCAGCCGTCGAAGCAGAGCCGCGCGTGCGGCGAAGGAAATCATCTTTTCACTGGACATTCACCGCCTGTTGTGGTCATGTAGGTGGCACCGCCAGTAATCAATAAACGTTGCGCAAAATAGAGGGCATATGGCCGAAAGCACACAGCACAAACTCGATAGAGTTCGCTCGCCGCGCGTTCACATCACGTATGACGTGGAAGTGGGCAACGCGATCGAAATGAAGGAGCTTCCCTTTGTCATGGGAGTTCTCGGAGATCTGACCGGTCAGCCGGAGACGCCGCTGGCTGCGCTGAAAGACCGCAAGTTCGTGGAGATCAACCCGGATAACTTCGACACCGTACTGAAGGGGATGCAGCCGCATCTCGCCTACTCGGTGGAGAACAAGCTGAGCGACGATCCGAACGCCGGACAGGTGAAGGTGAACCTTCACTTCGAAAGCCTGGACGACTTTTCGCCCGAGAACGTGGCCAAGCAGGTGGATCCGCTGAAGAAGCTTCTGGATCTGCGTACGCGGCTTTCCGATCTTCGCGGAACGCTGCAGGGCAACGACAAACTGGACGAGATGCTGTTTGAGGCGGTCTCGAACACGCAGGAGCGCGACCGGCTGCGTGCCGAAGTCGGCGCACCCGAGGAGGGCAAATGAGCACAGCCGCAGCAGCAAACCCCACCGCGGCGGAAGCCGAGGCAGTAGAAGCCGGCCAACCGTCTCTTCTCGACCAGATCGTTTCTCAGGGCCGCTTCAGCCGGGAAACCGGCGACCTGGAGCGTGGCAAGGATCTCGTCAAGGAGTTCGTCAGCCAGGTGCTGAACGGCCAGATGGCTCTCAGCAAGGACGCTGAAGCCACGATCAGCGCGCGCATCGCGCAGATCGATCGCCTGATCTCCATCCAGTTGAATGAAGTCATCCACCACCCGTCGTTCCAGAAGCTAGAGTCGACGTGGCGCGGCATCAAGTACCTGATGGATCAAAGCGAAACGAACGACATGCTCAAGATCAAGGTGCTCAATGCCTCGAAGAAGGACCTGCTGCGCGACCTGCAGCGTGCTCCTGAGTTCGACCAGAGCGCTCTCTTCAAGAAGGTCTACGAAGAAGAGTTCGGTGTGTTCGGCGGCGCTCCGTTTGCGGCGATGGTTGGCGACTATGAGTTTGGCCGCGGACCGGAAGACATGGAGTTGCTGGAGAAGATCGGACAGGTGGCCTCGGCCGCCCATGCTCCATTCCTTTCGGCTGCTTCGCCGCAGTTGATGAACCTCTCGGACTACACCCAGCTCGGTGCTCCGCGTGACATGTCGAAGATCTTCGATAGCACGGAGTATGCCAAGTGGAAGTCGTTCCGTCAGTCAGATGACTCCCGCTACGTCGCGCTGACCCTGCCGCACATCCTGATGCGCCAACCCTATGGCCAGGAAACCAAGCAGATCGAGGCGTTCGCGTACGAGGAAGCAGTCGATGGCAAGGATCACTCCAAGTACCTGTGGGGCAATGCTGCTTTTGGCCTTGCTGCCCGCATGACGAACTCGTTCTCCAAGTCCGGCTGGTGCGCTGCGATCCGCGGCGTAGAAGGCGGCGGCCTCGTCGAAGGCCTCACGGCGCACAACTTCCTCACGGAAGAGGGCGACGTGGCGCTGAAGTGCCCGACCGAAGTGACGATCACCGATCGCCGCGAAAAGGAGCTGGCCGACCAGGGCTTCGTGCCGCTGGTGCACTGCAAGGGGACCGACAAGGCCGCGTTCTTCAGCGTCCAGACCGTCAATAAACCCAAGCTGTACGACAAGCCCGAGGCCAACGCGAATGCGCGTCTGTCCGCTCAGCTTCCGTACATCATGGCAATGTCGCGTTTCGCGCACTACCTGAAGGCGATGATGCGCGACAAGATCGGCAGCGCTATGAGCCGTGCCGAGGCGGAAAAGTTCCTGAACCAGTGGGTCAATCAGTATGTACTCGCGGACGATACGGGTTCGGCGGCGGCCAAGGCGGAACGGCCGTTGCGCGAAGCCCGGATCGAAGTCATGTCGGTTCCAGGAAATGCGGGCGCACTCCGTGCGGTCGCCTTCATGCGGCCTCATTTTCAGCTCGATGAGCTGACAGTGTCGCTCAGGCTCGTCGCAGAATTGCCCGCGGCTGCCAAGTAACGTTTCGGCACGAAAGATCACTACTATTTGGAACCGCAGTAAATCACAAAGGAGAGAACCATGGCAGTAGACTTTTTTCTGAAGTTGGACGGAATCGACGGCGAGTCCGCCGATGACAAGCACAAAAACGAGATCACGGTGATGTCGTTCAGCTGGGGCGCAAGCCAGACCACCTCGGTGTCCGGTTCGGGCGGATCGGGCGCGGGCAAAGCCAGCCTCGCCGACCTGAGCATCATGAAGAACTATGACGTGGCCAGCACCCCCCTGTACAAGTCGCTGGTTCTCGGCACGCACATCAAGACCGGCGTGCTGACCGCGGTAAAGTCGGGCGGCGACGGCAGCCCGTTCATGACGATCTCGCTGACCGAATTGTTTGTGACCAGCATCCAGATCAGCGGCTCCTCGGAAGTTCCGATGGAGAGCGTCTCGTTCAGCTACAACACGATCAAGACGCAGTACGCACAGCAGGACGAGACCGGCAAGCTGAACGTCAAGGCCGCCGTGACCTACGACCTGAAGGCCAACAAAGTAAGCTAGCGGCAATCTCTTGGAGACGGCGCGAACAAGCTCGCGCCGTCCCCAGCGACGACTTGATCTTCCACCGTACTTGCTCCAAAGGAGATCACCATGGCGGTGGACTTTTTTCTCGATTTAGGCGACATCAAAGGCGAATCCGTAGACGAAAAGCACAAGGATCAGATTACGGTCATGTCCTTCAGCTGGGGTGCCAGCCAGACCACCTCGGTTTCGGGTTCGGGTGGTTCGGGGGCCGGCAAGGCAAGCCTTGCTGACCTGAGCATCATGAAGAACTACGACGTGGCCAGCACTCCGCTGTACAAGTCGCTGATTCTGGGCACGCACATCCCGACTGGCACGCTTTATGCTGTCAAATCAGGTGGCAATGGCGACCCGTTCATGACGATCACGCTGACCGAGCTCTTCGTCACCAGCATCCAGATCAGTGGTTCGAGCGAAGTGCCGATGGAGAGCGTTTCCTTCAGCTACAACCAGATCAAAACCCAATACGCCCAGCAGGACGAGACCGGCAAGCAGAATGTGAAGGCCGCCGTCACTTACAACCTGAAGGCCAACAAGGTCACCTAGTAGTTGGGAACGATGACTGCATTAGAGCTGTACCGCAGCGGCAAGCTGCAAGAAGCAATCAAGGTGCTTGGTGACGAGGTGAGGTCTTCTCCTCTCGACACCAAGCGCCGCACTTTTTTGTTCGAACTGCTTTGCTTTGCCGGCAACTTCGACCGTGCAGAAAAGCAGTTGGACATTCTAGCGGGCAACGGCGGGCAGACGGCCGCCGGTGCGCTGCTGTATCGCAGCGCCCTGCATGCTGAGCGCACGCGGCGAGAGCTGTTCGCCAAGCGTGAGTACCCGGAAGGCCACACCACCGCGGAGCCGAGGCCGGGAACCTGGAACGAACAGCCCTTCACCGAGATCCGCGATGCCGATCCTCGCATCGGCGCGAACCTTGAAGTGTTTATCGCCGGCGGCTACACCTGGATTCCCATGCAGTACATGGAGCGCCTGGAAATCGAAAAGCCTGAAAGCCTGCGCGACCTGATCTGGGCGCGGGCCCGCGTAGAAACCAGCTCGGCGTTTCGCCTGCAGGATCTCGGCGAAGTGTTGATTCCCGTGCTGGCGCCGTTCTCCTTCCAGCATGAGGATGAGAACGTCCAACTCGGCCGCATGACCGTATGGGAGACTCCCGAAGGCGAGAAGGAAGAGATTCCGTTCGGACAGCGCATGCTGTGGATCGACGGTGAAGAAGTGCCCATCCTGGAGATACGGAGCCTCGAGTGGCAGAAGTCGGCGGAGGACGCAGCCGATGCCTCTCAGTGATGGCCTGCTGGAGCCGATAGCCGGCGACAATCCATCCGGAGCGAATCTCTACTACGAGAAGATCTTCGATCAGATCAAGGAAGCCCGAACCGAAGACACCGAGTTAGGTTCGGCGGGCGCCTGGGAGCGCACGCTCAAAAAAGCCGATCACGCACTGGTCATCAAGCTTGCGTCGGAAACCCTCTCCAAGCGGACCAAAGACCTGCGGCTGGTGGGCTGGCTGATCGAATCGCATATCAAGCGCGAGGGCATGACGATCCTGCCCGCCGCGCTTGAGCTGCTTTGGAAGATGCAGGACGCCTTCTGGGATACGTTCTATCCGGAAAAGGATGACGACGGCGATCTGGGCCTGCGCGTGACGGCGGTGGAAGCCCCGATCAACCGCATCGCCGGGCTGCTGAGGACGCTGCCCATCACCAAAGCAGGACACAGCGCGGCGCAGTACACGGAGTCACGGCGAGTCGGCTATGAAGAGGCCGCGGACAACTCCGACAAGCGCGCGGCGCGGCAGGACGCGATCGACCAGGGGCAGATCGCCCCGGAAGACTTTGACGCCGGACTGAACTCCACGCCCAAAGCCGCGCTGGTCGCCATCGAGACGGCGCTGACGCAGAGTGCTGAAGTGCTCGATGGAATGGGCGTCTTCCATGAAGAGAAGTACGGCGACGACTATCCCGGGCTGAACAAGCTGAGCTCGGCAATTGAGGAAGTGAAGCAGACCGTGGCTGCGTTGCTCTACGAGAAACGCAAGACCGATCCCGATCCCGTTGAGCAGGAAGCGGAGCCAGAAGAAGAAGAAGAAGCGCCGTCTATCTTCGACGAGCCCTCTGCTGTAGAAGAACCGGAAGAGCGCCCTGTGGCGGCGGCTCCCAAAAAGGCCGCTGCAAAAAGCACGGGTTTCGGCGGCGTGCCGACCACGGTGGAGCAGGCGCAGGCTGCGGTGCTTGCCGGCGCGTTGTTTTTGCAGACGGACACGATGTCGTCTCCTGTCCCATACCTGGTGTGTGCCGGATTGCGTTTTGGAGAGACTCGGCTGGCCGGAGCGTATCCCTCGTCGGATTTCGGGGTAGCGCCCCCCACGGAGACCAGGCAGGCGCTGCGAAAGCTGGCCAATGATGGGAGCTGGGACGAACTGCTGACCACGGGGTTGAAGACGCTGGCGGAACCCTGCGCGCGGACCTGGCTCGACCTGCATCGCTACCTCTGGCGGGCTGCTTCTTCCAATGGCTACGAAGCTTTGGCGGTTGCTGTCCTCTCAACCGTTCGTGGGCTGTTGCAGGACCTTCCCGAGATGCGTACGTGGTCCATGGATGACGACACTCCCGTGGCGAACGCGGAAACACAGCAGTGGCTGGACAACGAGGTAGTCCCTCCTGCTCCCGAGCCGGTAATGCAAGAAGCTCCTGCGGAGGCAGAACCGGTTTACGTGCCGCCGCCTCCCCCGCCGCCCAGTTCTTCTGAGGACGGCGATGGCCCCTCCCGGCCCGATATCTATGAGCAGGCGGTCGCCCTGCTGAAAGCGCGAAAGCCCGGTGAAGCCATCCAGATGCTGGTGCGCGATGTGGAGCTGCAGCCCAGCGGGCGAGCCAAGTTCCAGCGCCGAGTTCAGGTCGCGCAGCTTTGCGTCACGGCCGGGCAACAGACGATCGCCTATCCCATCCTTCAGGAGCTTTCGCGCGAAGCCGAGCGGCGAAATCTGGACACATGGGAGACCGGCAAGATGCTTGCGCAGCCTTTGGCGCTGTTGTTGAAGTGCCTGGACAAACGCGGCGGCTCGGCGGAAGACAAAGAAGCGTTGTTCGAGCGGCTGTGCCGCCTGGATCCAGAAGCCGCCTTCGAAATGAACCTCTGAAGCTCGTTGCAGAAATGGGTATTTGATGGCCACCAGACGCGCGGAGAATCTCGTCACGCAATCGCTGCTGGACCGGTTGTGCGATATCGACGACTGGCCGAACACCCGCCAGCAGTCGATGCGCCTTTACCGGGAAGCGGTGAAGCGCGACGTGGAGTTTCTGCTCAACACACGCTGCCCTCCCATCCCGAACATCTCGCTCTACCCGAAGGCGGCGGGGTCAGTGATGAACTTCGGTCTGCCGGATATCAGCACGTACTCCGCCTCGTCCATGGACCAGAACGCCCTGCTGGCGGCCATGGTGCAGACCTTGCGGCGCTTTGAGCCGCGCATTCAGAATGTCCGTGTAGCTGTGGCCCGCGCGGAAAATCTCACTCGCAGCCTTCGCTTCCACATCGAGGGCCGCATTCAGTTCGATACAACCGTGGAGAACATCGAGTTTGACACCGTGCTGGAACTGACGCGCGGTGAGTACGAGGTGAAGTAAGAGGGCCATGCCGGAAGAGCTGCTTCAGTACTACGAGCGCGAACTGACCTACCTGCGGCAGATGGGGGGCGATTTTGCGCGCCGCTACCCGCGCGTGGCGGGCCGGCTGCTGCTCGGAGCAGACTCCTGCGAAGACCCGCACGTCGAGCGTCTGCTGGAAGGCTTTGCGCTGATGGCGGCGCGCGTCCACCGGCGTATCGATGATGACTTTCCGGAGATCAGTGAAGCGCTGCTGAACATGATCTACCCGGCCTATCTGCGGCCTCTGCCGTCGATGACGATCGTGGAGTGCCAGTCCGATCCATCGCAGGGCAAGAAGACCGCGGGAGCTGTCTTGAAGCGCGGAACGCCGATGGTGACCAAGGCTACGGTAGACGGCATGCCGTGCCGCTTCCAGACCGCGTATGACGTGGAGCTTTGGCCGTTCTCCGTCACAGAAGCCGAGTGGCGCCAGCCGGAGCGGCTGCAGCACCCGGCCCGGTCGTCCAACAATGTGCAGGCAGTCGCAGCGGCGCGGCTCCGGTTGAAGTGCTTCCCGGATGTGGCTCTCGAAGGCCTGCCGCTCTCGAAGCTCCGCTTCCACCTGGCGGGCGACGCCAGCGTCGTCTACAACCTATATGAATTCCTCTCCAACAACTGCATCGAGATCCAGCTCCGCGATCCTAAGGATCGTAACCGGCTGATCGTCCTGGATCGCGATCAGATCTCGATGGCGGGCTTTACCAAGGACGAGGCGATCATCCCGCATGAGCGCCGCTCGGCGGAGGGCCACCGGCTGCTGCAGGAGTACTTCGCCTTCCCGGAGAAGTTCCTGTTCTTCGACCTCAGTGGCCTGGAGGCGTTGAGCGAAGGCGGCTTCGGGGACGAGGCCGAAATCATCTTCCTGTTCTCACGCTTTGAGCGCGCCGACCGCCAGCAGACGATGGAACTGGGCGTGGGCTCGCAAACATTTCGCCTTGGCTGCACGCCGGTGATCAACCTGTTTGCGCAGACAGCCGAGCCGATCCTGCTGACACAGACCAAGCACGAGTACACCATCATCCCGGACGGCCGCCACGTGGCGATGATGGAGGTCTTCAGCATCGACGAGGTGATCGCGGCCAATCCCAAACTCCGGCAGTCGATTGAGCTGGAACCAGTCCACGCGCACCGCCATCAGACGCGTGACCGCAAGGACATGGTTTTCTGGGCCGCCTCGCGTAACACCAACCAGCTCGGCGAGCGTGAGCCGTCCGTGCTGACGATCTCCGTCGTGGACATCGATGGGCATGTGCGGAGTCCGGACGCCGACGTGCTGACAGTTCGCTGCACCTGCTCGAACTTCGATCTTCCCTCCCGGTTCAACTTCAACCTGGTCGGGCATGATAATGACCTGGAGGTCGTTGGGCAGGCCGCTGCCAAGACGATCACCGTTCTCCGGCGGCCGACCCCCAGTTCCGACCCACCGATAAGCCGGGGACAGGTCTGGCGGCTGATCTCGCTGCTGTCGTTGAACTACCTCTCGCTCACCGAGGATGGGAAAACGGCCTTCCAGGAAATACTGCGGCTGCACAACTTCACGGATTCGGCGCACCTGGAAAACCACATCGGCAGCCTGCAGGAGATGAGTTCGGAGCCGCATTTCGCGCTGGTGCAGTCGGACTACGGCCTGGTGCCGGCCCGCGGCACCAAGGTGTCTCTGGAGTTCGACGAGCAGCAGTTCGCCGGCGCCGGCGTGTTCCTGTTCGCCGCCGTGCTGGATCGCTTCCTGGCCGGCTACGCTTCCATCAACAGCTTTTCCCGCCTTTCCGTGCGTACCAACCTGAGAAAGGAGGTAATGCATACATGGCCGCCGAGATCGGGGACGAAAGTCCTGCTGTAGCGCAGATTGTTGCCGTCGATCCAGTCGAATTTGTGATGGTCGATGTCGAGGCCGTCATGCGCGAAGCCGCGGCCACCATGCCTCAGCTCCGCAAGATGCTGGAGGACGAGCCGTTTCGCTTCCGCTTCTTCCAGGCTGTCCGTCTGCTCCAGCGCATCACTCCGGATCGCGAGCCCGTAGGGTACTTCTCCAAACCTGAGGATGAGGTCCTCAGGTTTTCATCACTGCCATCGCTGTCGTTTCCTCCCAGCGACCTGTACGACTTGCAGACGACCGCGTCCGGTCAGATCAAGATGACGGTGCAGTTCATGGGGCTGTGCGCCGCGCTGTCGGCGCTGCCCACCATGTACGTGGAGATGGTTTTATCGCGGATCCGAGAAAAGGATCGCGCAATGGCCGAGTTTTTCGATATCTTCGACCATCGCCTTCTTTCACTGTTTTACCGTGCCTGGGAAAAGCACCACTACTTCGTCGGGTACGAGGCCGGGACCGAAGACAAGCTGACGCTTCGGCTGCTGGACATGATTGGACTGGGGACGGAGGGGCTGCGCGGGCGCTCCGTCATCCTGGATGAAACCTGCGTGTTTTACGCTGGATTGCTCGGACGCAGCGTGCGCACGGCATCCGGCCTTCGCCAGATTCTGGAGGACTTCTTCGGGGTGTCGGTAGAAGTACACCAATTCGCCGGAACATGGCGGCCGCTGCCGCGCGAGAACCAGACGTTTCTGTCCGGTTTCGGCGGTGTCAACGAGCAACTGGGATTCGGCGTGGTGGCCGGCGAGGAAGTCTGGGACCACCACGGCCGCATCCGCATCACCTTTGGACCCCTGAAGTTTGAGCAGTACCAGGAGTTTCTTCCCGGAAAGCAGGCGCACCGGGAGCTGAGTTCCTTCATGAAGTTTTACTCCGACGGCGCGTATGAGACGTTGGTGCAGTTGATTCTTCGGCGGGAGGATGTGCCGGTCTGCGAGCTTGGGTCGCACGGCAACGTCTCGCCGAAGCTGGGCCTCGTAAGCTGGCTGAAAACCAAACCGCGTGCGCGGGATGCTGATGAAGCGACGTTCCTGCTTCCGGGCTAAAGTGTTTTGAAACGTTTTGTGATCTAGAAGCACAACCATTAGGCAAGAAAGGTACCTCCGTGAGTCTCAATCTCAAGTCCCTGATCGGCAAGCTGAACGATACGACGCAGCGCACGCTGAACGACTCGCTGAACCTGGCGATGCGCAACACGCACTATGACGCCGAGGTCGAGCACTTCCTGCTGGCGGCGCTGGAAAGCAGCGACAACGACATCGCGTCCATCCTGAAGCACTACGAGATCAACAAGTCGCGCGTGCAAAAGGAACTGCAAATCAGCCTTGACTCGTTCAAGCGCGGCAATGGCAAGTCTCCCTCGTTCAGCGACGCGCTGATCAACATGCTCATCAAGGCCTGGTCGGTCGCGACCATCGAGTTTGAGGCCGGCAGCGTGCGCACCGGCTTCACGCTGCTTGCCTTGTTGACCGATGAGAAGCTGCTGCGCCTCATCCGCGAGACCAGCAAGGAGCTCTCGAAGATCAACGCGGAAGATCTGACCCGCAACTTCTACGCCATTGTGGCGACCTCGCGTGAAGTGCAGGCGGCCCTGAATCAATCGGGTGGCAAGGGCGATGCGACGGAGAGCGCCGGACCCGCGGCGGGTTCCGGCAAGACGCCGAACCTCGACCAGTTCACCGTGAACCTGACGGCCAACGCCAAGGCCGGCAAGATCGACCCCGTACTGGGCCGTGACGCCGAAGTGCGCCAGATGATTGACATCCTGATGCGCCGCCGCCAGAACAACCCCATCCTCACCGGAGAAGCCGGCGTCGGCAAGACAGCCGTCGTCGAAGGCCTCGCCAATCGCATCGTGGCCAACGAAGTTCCCCCGGCTCTGCAAGGCGTGCATCTGCACAGCCTGGACATGGCGCTGATGCAGGCCGGAGCCAGCGTCAAGGGCGAGTTCGAGAACCGCCTGAAGGGGCTTATCTCCGAGATCGGTTCTTCCACGGAAAAGATCATCCTCTTTATCGACGAAGCCCACACCATGATCGGCGCGGGTGGCACCGCGGGGCAGAACGATGCCGCCAACCTGCTCAAGCCGGCGCTGGCTCGCGGCGAACTGCGCACCATCGCGGCCACCACGTGGTCGGAGTACAAGAAGTACTTTGAGAAGGATCCCGCTCTCGCTCGCCGTTTCCAGGTAGTCAAGGTAGAGGAGCCAAGCGAAGAAGTCTGCGCAACCATGCTGCGCGGCATCGTCGGCTCGCTGGAAAAGCATCACGGCCTGCGCATCCTGGATGAGGCCATTACCCAGACGGTCAAGCTGTCGCACCGCTACATCGCGGGCCGCCAGCTTCCGGACAAGGCCGTCAGCGTGCTCGATACGGCGTGCGCTCGGCTCGCGCTGGGACAGAACTCCATGCCTGCGGCACTTGAGGACACCCTTCGGCGCATCGACAGTCTGAACGTGCAGAAGCGAGTCCTGGAGCGTGAAAACGTACTCGGCGGCGGACACGAGGAGCGGGTCAAGGAGATCGATCAGAAGATCACCGACGCCCAGGCGGAGCACGAAGAGCTGAAGGCTCGCTGGGAGAAGGAAAAGGAGCTGGTCGCCGGTATCCGCGCCACCCACGTCAAGCTGGAAGAAGCGGCTGCGAAGGGCGGCGACACCGCGGAAGCACGCGCCGAATTGTCGAAGCTCGAAAAGGAACTCTCCGACCTGCAGGGCGAGCAAGGCCTGATGAGCGTTGCCGTGGATGCGCAGATCGTAGGCGCTGTTATCTCGGCCTGGACGGGCATTCCGCTGGGCAAGATGATGAAGGACGAGATCTCGACCGTCCTCACGCTGGATGAGCACCTGAAGAAGCGCGTCATTGGTCAGGATCATGCACAGGCGGCCATTGCTCAGCGAATCATCACCTCGCGCGCCAACATGGACGACCCCGTCAAGCCGGTGGGCGTTTTCATGCTCGTGGGGCCGTCGGGCGTAGGCAAGACGGAAACCGCCATCGCGCTGGCCGACCTGCTCTACGGTGGTGAGAAGAACATGATCACCATCAACATGTCGGAGTTCCAGGAAGCGCATACGGTCTCCACGCTCAAGGGTTCGCCTCCGGGCTACGTGGGCTACGGCGAAGGCGGCGTGCTCACCGAAGCCGTGCGCCGCAGGCCATACTCCGTGGTCCTTCTCGACGAAGTCGAGAAGGCGCATCCCGACGTGCTGGAGCTCTTCTTCCAGGTCTTCGACAAGGGCCGCATGGAAGATGGCGAAGGCCGCGAGATCGACTTCCGCAACTGCATCATCCTGCTGACCAGCAATGCGGCAACGGAGACGCTGATGAAGCTTTGCGCCGATCCGGAGACGATGCCGTTCTCTGAGGGTCTGCTTGCCGCGATGAAGCCGGAGCTGGACAAGATCTTCAAGCCCGCCTTCCTGGGCCGCATGATGATCGTGCCCTACTTCCCGATCCGCGACGAAAACCTGAAGCAGATCATCCGGCTCAAGCTGGGCAAGATCGTTCGCCGCCTCAAGGAAACTCACAAGGTGGACCTGACCTATGACGAGGCTCTGCTGAATGAGATCGCGTCGCGTTGCACGGAAGTCGAGAGTGGAGCGCGCAACGTGGACAACATTCTTTCCAACACGATGCTGCCCGAAATTTCTCGGCAAATCCTCGGCCGGATTGCGTCTGGGGAAGCCATCGAGGATGTCGCGATCTCGGTGGCAGACGGCAAAATTACCTACACGTGGCAACAACCAGCGTTGGCGGCCTGAGATTTCTTCAGGCCACCGGCCACTCCGTTGCCCGTAGCACCGCACGGGCAACTTTCACGACGGGGCACTTATGGGTTTGCAAGACTCGCGCTTGATGAAGTTCACCAGCCCCCTGGGGCCGGATGCACTGCTGATTGAATCGCTGGAAGGGTCCGAAGGGATTTCGCGTCTGTTCGACTTCGAGGTGGAGCTGTTATCCGAATCCGGAAGCGACATCGATCCGTCCGACATTATCGGGCAAAAGGTCACCGTCGAAACTTCTCTGGTGGATGCGGATGACTCGCGCTATATCAACGGCCTCGTAATCGGCTTCGCGCAGGCTGCGGGTGACACGGAGTGGGATGTCTACCGCGCGCAGATCGTGCCGTCGCTGTGGCAGCTTACCCTCAGTTCGAACTGCCGCGTGTTCCAGAACCAGACCGTGATGGACATCATCAAGGCGGTCATCAGCCCGTATGGTCTCAGCGTTTCCGACAAGACGGAGGGTTCGCTGCAGCCGTTGGATTACTGCACGCAATATTCCGAGTCCGATTTCAACTTCATCTCGCGGCTGGCCGAGCAGCACGGCATCTTCTATTGGTTCGAGCACTCTGAAAGCGATAACAAGGTGGTCTTCAGCAACGCGCGCAGCGCCTATGGTGACTGCCCGGCCGTGGACTCCATCACCTACTCGCCCAACTCAGCCGATGGCGAGCACCGCTACGTGTCCTCTATCGAAGAAATACGATCCACGGCTACGATGGTGACCGGCAAGCACAGCTCGCAGGACTACGACTTCCGCTCCTACCAGGTGCACAAGGTCGATCCTGTTTCGACGGCGAGCCCCTTCGCGAACAACGCCTACGACAACTACCGCTACCCCGCGGGAGAAGAAGGCTACGTCAAGACCACCGATAAGGCGCTTTCCACGCCCAACCACGGTGGCGGCTTCATCACGAACCGCGGCGGTGCCAGCGATCTTGGCGCGGAAGTGCTGCACGGCACTTCGAACGCCCGGACGTTCGTCAGCGGCTATACCTTCACGATGACCGACCACCCGAAGGACGCGTGGAACCGCAAGTACCTGCTGACCGAGGTGGTTCACCATGCGGACCAGGTGCCGAGCTACCGCAGCAACAACGCCAGCGACGGGAGCTACACCAACCGCTTCACCGCCGTTTCCAGCGACATCGTCTTCCGTCCTCCCACGGTCACTCCCAAGCCGACGATCCCGGGGCCGCAGACCGCCCTGGTGGTGACCCCCGCGGGCGAAGACTTCGCCCTGGATACGATGGGCCGGGTCTGTGTCCAGTTCTTCTGGGATCGCCTTCGCCCGGCCAACACGGTGGATAACACCTGGGTCCGCGTGGCACAGCACTGGGCCGGCAGCGGCTGGGGAACCTACTTCTGGCCGCGCGTGAACGACGAAGTCATCGTCCAGTTCCTGAACGGCGATCCTGACAATCCCATCGTGGTGGGCTCGGTCTACAACGGCGTCAATGTGCCAAAATACCCGGTCCCTGGCATGCAGACCCGCTCAGGCATCCTCACTCGTAGCAGCAAGGGCGGCGGCGCGGCCAATGCCAACGAGCTTCGCTTTGAAGACAAGATGGGGGCCGAGCAGATCTTCGTCAATGCGGAGAAGGATCTGGACCTCCGCGTTGAAAACGACAGCCGAACGTATGTGATGGCCCAAAACTCGCATATTGTCGATAAGGATCACCTCGAGAAATTCAATGCGGACCACCATTACCAGTTGACCGGCGCCCGGAAGGAAACCGTCGGCGGTACGCTCGATCGCTCGGTGACCGGGGCAGCTGCTGAAAAGTTTGCATCCAACCACGGCCTTACCGTTGGCGGTGATTCTGCACAGGAGATCTCCGGCAAGCTGGGCGTGAAGGTCGATAAAGCGGTCGCTCTCAAGTACGGCGACAGCGTTTCCATGAACGTTAGCCAGAACCTCGGCGAAAAGGTGGGCATGAACTATGCCGTGGATGCGGGCATGGAGGCCTACATCAAGGGCGGCATGAACGTCATTATCGAGGCCGGCATGGAGCTGACTCTCAAGGGGGCCGGTGGCTTCATCACAATCGGACCCTCGGGTATCGCCATCAGCGGAACCATGGTGCTGATCAACAGCGGCGGCGCAGCCGGTTCGGGAACCGCGCCATCCATCGAAGATCCAGACGCTCCGGCCGCCCCCCAGGCACCCAAGGACCCGGACAAGGCCGACGACGGTACCAAGGGCACGAAGATGTAGACCGGCGCATCCGCGCTCGTGCGGATGCGTGCCCCGATGCGCCCAACGTGACAAATGGAGATGGAGCAAGCGATGTCCTCGCAGGAGCAGAGCAGCGTAGAGCGGAACTTCCCCAACGTGGGGAGATGGCTGGTGACTGCTCTGCCGCCGGGGTGGATCTATGTCGCCAACTTTGGAATCCGGCGCATGACGGTAGACCCGACGGCGGTCGTCGCCAATGTCGCGTTGGGCCAGGACGAACTGGCAGAGCCGGATGGCCTTGGCGCCTACGTGGCTAATCAGACGCAAATGATTCGCCACCACCTCGCGAACCCGGCCATCGCCGGTCCGCAGCCGACCACCTTCGCGGGCGCGGAGGAGGCATGGCTCTTTTTCGTTCGCCACACCAGCCAGTCGGGCGTAAGCATGCTGCACGTGCAGACCTATGTCCGCCTCGACCGATGGGTTGGAATCGTCACGCTTACGACGGACGAACGGCAGCTTCACGCGGTACGGCCAGACTATGAAGCTTTCCAGAAAGGGCTGCGAATCACGGAGATTCCAGCTCAACCTGGGTAACGAAGACCAACGGGAAATTCCTTAGACGCAGATTCATGCGTTGCTGTTGACCCCCTTCCGAGGGGTTGCGTATCATCAAGTTGAATTCCGAAGAACTCAGGTGCCGGCTCCGCTCAACGCGGACAGCTTTCCATGCATGGAAGGCGCGGCACAGAGACAGGTGTTGGTATGGCTGCGCTTTGCCGAGTATCCCGCGTTGTGGCTTCCTCTTCTTTTCTGCTAGGCCTGTGTGGGTCGGCGCTGCTTGCCGCTCAGACGCCCGCGTCACCGATCCCCGCGGCTAAGGCCCACGCGGCGCGCAAGCCTGCTACGCAGACGCTTCCGCTCGTCTTCGAGAAAAACCAGGGGCAGTTTCCGGAAGATCTGGCGTTCGTTGGCCGCACGGAGCGCTACGCCGTCGCGATCGGGTCGCAGGATGTGCAGTTCTCGCTGCCTGGGAAGCACAACTCGTCTCGGATTGTGCTTTCGTTGCGCGGCAGTGACGTGGCGAAGCCCGAAGGTCTGGCCGAGGCGCCCTTCCGCACCAACTACTACATCGGATCCAAGCCGTCGGACTACCGCCTCGGAGTCCGCAACTACAACCGCGTCGGTTTGAGTGCCGTGTATCCGGGCATCGACGTGCAGTTCTACGCAACCGGCAACACTATCGAGCATGACTTCCTGGTGGCTCCCGGCGCCGATGCCTCGCAGATCGCCATGTCCATCGCGGCCGATGGCAGAGCTGCCACACTGAACGCCGCCGGTGACCTGGTAGTGAAGGGCGATGAGGGAGAGCTCCGCCTCGAAAAGCCAGTCGCCTATCAGCTTGACGCAAACGGGAAGCGCCACACGGTTTCGGCAGCGTTTGTCCTTGCCTCAAACGATGGCGAAAGGGAATTGAGTTTCAGGCTCGGCGACTACGACCACTCCCGCCAGCTGGTGATTGACCCTGTCATCCAGTACGCGTCGTTCTTCGATGCCGCTGCCGGCTCCACGGCGGCTTCGCTTGTTTCTGACACCTCAGGCAACATCTATCTCGCCGGTTCCACCAACTCGGCCGCGTCAGGCTTCGGCGTCCCGGTTACGCTCACCAACGAGCCGCCCGCGATTGGGCTGGGCTTGGCCACCAAGACGGGCCCAGCGGCGTTCCTGGCTCGCTTCAGCTCTGTCGCCTCCACACCGGTGGTTGCCTGGCTGGACTATTACTCCGGTACGACGGACACTCTGGCCACCACCGCGGCACTTCAGCCCGGCACGACGCTGGGTACCGTAGCCATCGGTGGCTATACCACCGCGACCGATCTTCCCGGCACCCCGTTGAATGCTGTCACAGGCGTTTCCCAGCGCGGCTTCGTAGCTACATTCTCTGAAGCAACGGGCTTGCTCGGGCAGGCTGCCTACATCGACAGCAACATGACTGGCCAGACCTCTGCCACGACGACCGTCAACGCCTTGGCGATCGACTCCTCCAGCACGCCGAACATCTATGCGGTTGGTACGGCGAACGGGCCCGGACTGCCGGCGACAACGAACGCACTTCCCGTCGATAGCGCAGTCGTGTCCGGTACGGCCAACAAGGGATTCGTCTACGAACTCACTCCCGGCCTGCTCACGCTGGGCGATGGCGCGTACATCTCCTACGTAAACGGCAACACAGCCGCGAATACCAGCCTTACCGGAGTCGCAGTGGATGGCAGCGGCGACATTTTCGTCGGCGGCTCCACACTGGGCAACTTCCCGCAGGCCGGGACGTACAGCGACGCTGCAATGAACGTGCATAACCCGACGGACACCACGGGCAATGATTCGTTCGTAGCGGAGATCGTTCCAACCTCCACGGCGTCAACCCTCCTCTATAGCACGTGGCTTTCGGGTTTGCTCGACGACGAACTGACCTCGATCGCGCTGGACTCGACCGGCAACCTGTACGCATTCGGTCAAACGGCGTCTAGCGACCTGTTCACCGGTCCAAGCCCCGCTCCAGCCACCTCCGCAACCTATACGCCGACGTACAGCTACACGTACGCCGGCGGTACCACGCCGATCACCACGCCTACCCCCGGCCAGGCCGGCAATCCGGTCACGAAAACATTTCCCGCCAAGACCGCAGCGGGGTCGCCTTCCGGGTTTGTCGTGAAGCTGGACCCCACCGGTCAGCCGCAGGTCGGCACGTTCCTCGGCGCGGACGGTAATGACGCGATCGCGGCCGGTATCGTCAGCACCACGGGAATGGTCTATGCGGCTGGCTCGTCCAGTTCTGTGGCCGGCATGGGGTACGGTACTGCCGTGACCCTCTCGCCCTCCGAGGACCTAACCTCGGGAAGCAGCCAACGCGGGTTCCTGGTTCAGCTCCAGAACGACCTCTCCAAGGTCAACATCGTTGCGAACTTCGGAGGGGTCGCCGGCCCTGACTTCGGCGTCGCTGTCGCGCTCGACAACTCGAACCATGTGTTCTTCGGCGGCAACGTCAACTCCACCTCGGCGTTCACGACCAGCGGGGCGTTCAAGACCGCCCGCACCGCCACCACGGGCAGCTCCGCCTACTTCGCGCAGATCAATCCAGCTGGCGCTGGCGATCCTGGCTTCACCCTTATGGCTAATACCTGCGCGGCGGACTCCAGCCAGCCCAACCAGCCGGTCGGTTGTCCCGATCCGATCGATTTCTCGAACAAGCCGAGCACCACGTACACCTTCACGCTGACGCCTGATTCGACCTCGATTCCCGCCACCGGTCTTCCGACCAATGTCACGACTACCTTCACCGCGCCTGCGACCGCATCGATGTCGTTCAGCAACTGCACGGTTACGGACAATACCAACGGGACCACGGTGACGGGAGCCACCTGCGCCACCGCCACGGGCAGCACCTCGGTCACAGTCACACCGTACCCATCCACCCTCAACACAGATCTATCCCTCACACTTCACACGCTTACGGTAACCGTATTGGGAACCCTGCTGAGCGAGCCGACTGTTGCGACGATCGCGATCCAGGCGAGCGTGGCGTCCACCCCCGCCGTCGGTTCTGCCAACACAACGCTCACAGCGTCGGAGAACAGCAACATCGCTCCCGTGCTCGCGATCACCGGCACGCTGGTCAGCCCGGCTGCGGGCAGTCAGGTCTTCACCACCAATATCTCCCCAACGACCGCGCCCGCGAGCACGCAGCTCAGCTACTCCTTCACCATCACCAATACTGGTGGCGGCTCCGCAGCGGGAGCTACGTTTACCCTGCCCAGCACTTCCGCTTCCGGTGGATTCGTCATCGGCACTGTCAGCGCTACCGGCACAGGGACCGCATCCGGCATGAGCACCTGCACACTTGCCGCGAACGGCTGCTCCAGCTTGACCCTGAACAACGGCGATACCGTGGTGGTCACGGTGACGGGTGTTTATCTCGACTCCACTCTGGGCTCGTCCGCGACGGTGTCTGCACCGAA
Source organism: Granulicella sp. (assembly GCA_965198545.1). Lineage (GTDB taxonomy): Bacteria > Acidobacteriota > Terriglobia > Terriglobales > Acidobacteriaceae > Granulicella. The sequence goes on from CBDAPS010000001.1 coordinate 609,668, forward strand.
CTTCCCGGTGAGCGCAAGCGCGACCTCAGGCTCCGGTACGGATGCGATCACCACCAGTCCGGCCTACTCCCTTACGCCCGGAATCACGCTGGCGCGTGGCGTTCACCTCACGCTGAGCAACGGCACCTTCACTGGCCAGCGGACAGACGGTAACTACTACCTCGGCGACACGATCACTTATACCGTAACCGTCACCAACGCCGGTCCCAGCATCTCCCATGGCACTGAAACGGTGAAGTTCACGTTGCCCACCGGCTTCACGCCGAGCTCCTCGAACTGCACTGCGAGTCCCTGCTCGCCCACGGTTTCGTCCATCGGCGCGAGCGGCACGACAACTGTCACCATCACGGGCAGCTTCCTGGACAGCTCGACCAACGCCGGCATCGGCGCCGGGACGACCGTGACCTTTTCCCCTGCGGTTGCGCTCGACACCACCTACGACGTCGATTCGAATCCCGGCGTAGGTACCCTGACCCTGTCCAACACCGCCAAGATCGAGCGCAGCGCCCCGCTCACCATCTCGAGCCCGCTCATCGTCCTGCCTGCAACGGCGTGCGCGGGGGGCGGTTCCTGCCTCTACATGCAGAACTCCGGCGTGAAGGACAGCGCGACCTACACCTTTACCCTGAACAACGGCGGTCCGAACGTCTCCGTCAACACGGTGTTCACGATTACGCTGCCTTCGGCCCCGGTCAACCCGGCCGGTACCTACCACGCGCTGGTTTCTACTGCTCCCACCTCTTCCATCAGCGGGGCGGCGCCTTTTGGCACGGCAATCTCCTGCGTGCGAAACAATACCGCTTCCAACACTGCGCCTGCTTCCAACACGCTCACCTGCACGGGCAACCTGCCCTCCGGCACGCTCACCGTGATGGGTTCACTGTCTGCTGACGGCAATACCGTTCCACTGACAGTTGCCTCGGTGAACACCTCCGCCGCCACGCTAGGCTCCATGGCCGCAACGCAGAATGCGACCATCAACTCGTTGCCCGGTGCCCAGGGTTTGACACCCATCGAGATCGACCGCGTCGCTCACCTGGTGACGACGACGGCATCAGCCGCCACCGGCACGACACCCACGACACCCATCGATCTCGACGAGACCGCCACTGCCACCACGGGTGTCGACGACACCGTCACGGTCACGATCAACGTGGGCAACACCGCGCTGAACTCTACCAGCGGAGCGCTCACCGCGAGCCTCCCGCAGTACTTCCGCATTACTGCGCTTCCCACCGTTGTCAGCACAACAGCCGGTACGACGGTGGCTGCCTGTACCCTGCCGGCGGGCTACGCCCTCAACTCCACCACCACCGCGACGCCACCCAGCTTCACCTGCCCCATCACGGTGATCGCTCCGGGCACCGCTACGCCGAGCAGTGGCGCCACCGCCGCCACCAACCCTGCGCCGCAAATCAAGGTGACCTACTCCGGTAAGTTCCTTGATAACGGAACGGGCGTGGACATCACCAACGTTCCGTCGGGCTCGGCCACCAAGGTAGCCAGCCTCACCGCAGCCCTTGGCACGGCGACCGCGACGGTCCAATTCGCCATCGATCCTTATCCAGGTACCACGGACTCCTCCAGCGCGCCGAGCATCGCCGTTCAGCGCCTGGTCCACATGTATCTGGCGAAGACCCGCAACACCTCGGTAGCTGCAGCTCCTGCAGGTTTCGCTGATACGACGGATCCGAATCTGGACGAGAAAAAGACGGCGTTCGGCGCGAACGACGAGATCGAGTACGACGTGGCCGTCGCCAACGGTGGCGCCAACAAGGCGCTGGGCGTGCAGTTCAGCGATACGCTCCCGCCGTACTTCACCCTGGTGAACACGTACCTTATTCAGCCGGGCAAGACCACCAACCCGGACACGGGGCCGAACCAGCCCCCCACCGGCCTGCTAACCGGCGCGCTCGCTTGCTACCTGGGCAGCACAACCTCCGGAACTCCTCTGACCACGCCGTTCTCAACGGGCGCCGCTGGGCAGGTGATCACCTGCACCTACGGCACCACGGCCGCACCGCTCGCCCTGAACACGGGCGCGGCCTCGGTGGGTACCTTCCACAACGCGGCATCCATTGAACTCGTCTACCAGGGCAAGTTCCAGGACAACGCCCCCGGCGTGGATAACATCCCTGCGGGAGCCAGCACCTACTCCGTCACCTTCAACGCCAACGACGCATTCGTTACCGCAACGCTGGATGTCGACAACGGCACCGCTGCCGACCGCTCCAGCACGGCGCTTGCGGCCTACAAGATCCAGCGCGCGGCTCACCTCCTGCTCGTAACGCCAACCGCTCCTCTGACTGACCTAAGCGGCAACACGCTGACCAAGGCGGCGGATGGCACCTCGATCGCAGCGCAGGGTGAGCCCAGCACCATCGCTGGCTCCAACCCGGTGGTGAACTGCGTCCGCTACAAGATGTACATCCAGAACGTGGGGCCGAACGTAGCGCGGTCGCCGATGCTCTCGGCCACGCTTCCCGGCGGCATGAAGCTAGTAGGCACGCCGGTGGCCACCACCACCACGCCAAACTCCGACGCGCCCCAAGGCGATACTTGCTCCTATGGCGGCGGCGCCTCCTCCTCGGTCATCGGCTCTGCTCTTGTGCCGACAAGCGAGTCGGCTGGCAACTCGCTGGTGGTAGACCTGGACGGCTACTTCGACGTCAACACGCTGACCAATGTGAACTCTCTCAGCAACGTCGCTCTTACCTACTCCGCGCTGAGTGACGGCACAACGGCCGCGCCTTCCAGCATGGACAGCGGCGGCACCGCCTTCACTGCGACCAAGGGAACAGTTCTCACCGTGGTCAACACGCCATACGGCAGCAACTTCTCGCTGGCGCCGTTCTCCACCACCGCTACCCAGCCGGTAGCTCTCACGTTCGGCTCCGTCGGCACTCCCGGCATCACCAGCCTGGCCATTGCTGCCACCACCACGGCGAGCCTGCCCAAGGGCCAGTCTCCGCTACCGAATGCCTCGTCCACAGCCATCAACCTGTACCAGGCCGGGACGAGCCCCCAGTACTACTCGCTGGCGTCCACCGCCGCCACCATCACCGGCAACACGGGCGTCTGCGTGGCGAACGCCATGAATGGCCAGGCGTTGTCTGACACGTTTGCCAAACCCGAGCGCGTGTTGCTCTGGGATCTTGTCGCTGTTCCTTCCGGAACAAGGACAGGTACCGTGCCGAATGTCACCAGCACCCCTTCTGGCGACATCACCAGCAGTGTGCTGGCGTTTGGCAACGTGAGCTACGTGCAGCCGGGTGGACCCCTCAGCCCGTACGATTCCACTCATAAGACCCTGCCGGCGAAGCAGCCGCAGCCGCTGAGGGTCTGCGGGAACCTGAATGGCTTTGCGCCGGCGACGCTTGCCGTGCTGGAGCCGGTCAACTTCACTCCCGTAATCACCGCAAATCCGAGCTCGCCGACCCAGACGCCGGGCAAGGGCGTGTCGGAAGTAACCTTCCTGTTCCCGACGGCCTTTGACTTCAACAACAACGACCCCTGCTACGTCGCGACCACCAGCGGCGGGGCCGCCACTCGGAACACCTGCGATGACAATAAGGTGCTGACCACTCGTATTTACGGCGGAACCTCGCTGGTGCCCAGTCAGCCGTACGAGATCGGGCCAATGACTCCGGATGCGACCACGAGTTTCGTCGCCACCACCTTCGAAGTGCAGGCCGGACAGAACTTGTACGACTTCGTGACGGACCAGTTGGCGGAAGTGAAATACCTCGCCACCAACAGCTGCGACCCGACGGGGAACCCCTCGTCGAATCCATGCCCAACCACGGCAGCGGCTCTCACCACCAACCTGCAGCAGATTACTCTCTTCGGCAGCGGTGACATTGCCTTGCTGACGCCCAGCGTCAACGGCGGCAGCAGCGCGCTGATCATCATTCCGCAGGGGCAGAATCCCAGCTCGAACTCCACCGGAGTTCTGGGCGGCGCTGCCCAGGCGACAGCCACGGTGAACGCCGGACAGACGGTTGGCTTCCTCTGGCGGCTGCGCTTGGATACCGGTACGACGACCGGTACTTACAACCTGACCTGCAACATGGTGGACGCCGCGACGCAGACCACCGTCATGGCTTTCCCGACTGGGTTGACCTGCCAGGTGCCGGCCTCTGTCACGCTCCCGACCGATGTTCCGGTCTACATCGTGACGCAGGGAGGCAGCCTCTACGGCTCGAACTCGTTCGGTTGGAAAGCCCTGGGGGGCACGGTCTTCGCAGGTATGCTTCTTCCGTTCCTGTTGTTCCGGCGTCGGCTCAGCTATCCCAGGCAGATCGTGCTCATGGCATTGCTGATGCTGCTGGGCGCCGCTGGGCTCTCTGGCTGCGGTTCGGGCAACAACAGCACATCCGGCATCTCGACGACGTCGCTCCCGGCCGGTACCTACTGGTTCCGACTTAGTGCAACGCCGACAGCCGGCGGAGCGGCAACCTACAGCACAGCCTTCTCCGTGAAGGTAGTGTCCGGAAGCTAGCCGCCGTAGCAAGCGGAGAACTTCCTGTTATTGTTTCTTTACTGCATTCGAGTAGCGCAACACGATTCCAGCGGCGCTACTCCCTTGCGAAACCAGGCCTTTAACCACCGCGGCGAGCGCATCAGCGTATGGAAACACCGGCTTCCCTGACGCATATCGGCAAGTATGAGATTGTTGCTGAACTCGGCCGAGGCGGCATGGGCGTGGTTTATCGCGCCGAAGACAAGAACATCGGCCGCGAAGTCGCCATCAAGACCCTGACAGACGCCACCCCGGAGCTCCGGCAGCGCTTTCTGGTGGAGGCCCGGTCGGGTGTCCTGAACCACCAGAACATCGTCACGGTCTATGACTTCGGCGAGCAGGACGGCAATCCCTACATCGTCATGGAGTACCTCCATGGCGAATCGCTGGAAAAAGCCCTGCGCAGCCCCACGCTGACGCTCGTGGACAAGCTGGAGTTCGTGCGCCAGGTTTGCAGCGGCCTGGCCTACGCGCACCAGAAGGGCGTCGTCCACCGCGACATCAAGCCGGCCAACATCATGGTGCAGCCTGACGGCCACATCAAGATCGTGGACTTCGGCATCGCGCGCTTGGAAAACTCCACCGGTCAGACCCAGACCGGCGCGGTCATCGGCACCTTCCACTACATCTCGCCCGAGCGCCTCAAGGGCCATCCCTCGGACGGCCGCGCGGACATCTGGGCCGCCGGCATCATGCTCTACCAGATGATCACCGGGGTGCTGCCGTTCCCCGGCGAAGATATCTCCGCGCTGCACAAGGTTGTCAACGAGCCGTACCCACCGCTCTCCACCTACTTGCCGAACTACCCTCAGGGGCTTGACCAGGTGCTGGACTACGCCCTGGCGAAGGATCCCGAGCAGCGCTACTCCTCCGCGGACGAGATGGCCAGCGACCTCGAGGGAATCATCGAGGTGCTCAAGCGCGCCCGCGTCGGCGAGGTTCTGGTTCAGGTTCGGCAGATGATGGACGACGACCGGCTGACCAGCGCCCGTCCCATGCTGCTGGACCTTCAGCGTCTCGACCCGCAGAACACTGAAGTCCGGAAGCTGCTGCGCGAGACGCAGGAGCGGCTCTCCCGTCAGCAGAAGCATGAGCAGATTCGTCAAACGCTGAGCATGGCAGAAGAAGCCGTGCTCTCGCAGCGCTACAACGAAGCGCTGGAGCTTTACAAGCAAGCCGGCCGCGTCGATCCCAACACCCCGGGCCTGACCGAAAAGATCCAGCACGTCCAGAGCTTGAAGGAAAAAGCTGATCGGATCGTGTCGCTGCAAAATCAGGTGCGGGACGCACGCGAGCGGCGCGACCTCACAGCGGCTTCGCAACTGATCGATGAGGCGCTGAAGCTCGACGAACGCAACACTGACCTGCGCAATGAGCGCGCCGGGATCATCCGCGAAATCGAGCGGCAGGCCAAGGACAGCACCCGCCGCCGCCTCAAGGACTCCGGTCGTGAGCACCTCGCGTCGCGCTCCTACACCGCCGCCATCAAGGACCTCCGCGAAGCGCTGGACATCGACCCCACTGACGTCGAAACCCAGAAGATCTTCCAGGAAGCGACCTCGCGCCAGGAAGAGGAGCGCCGCCGCAAGGTCATCGAGCAGATCGTCGGCGAGATTCAGGATTCGCTGTTCCGCAATGAGACAGAACGTGCCCTGCAGCTCATCAACCGGGCGCTGGAACGCTTGCCTGCTGAAGCAGCGCTGCTGCGGCTGAAGGGCGAAACGGAACAAAAGCTTCAGGAGGAGCGGGCCCAGAAACTGGTGCAGGCGACCTCGCTGAAGGTGCAGGAGCTCTTTTTCTCCAACCCGCAGGAAGCGCTCTCGGTCGTGCAACATGCCCTGACCGAGATGCCCGCCGAAGAGCATCTGCTGGCGCTGCAGGAGCGGGTTGTCGAGCAGTTGAAGAAAGCCAATATGGAGGGCCTGCGTGCGCAGTACCTGAAGCACGCGCAGGAATCGCTCGCCGCGAAACAATACGACCAGGCAATCTCTACGCTCGAGACGGCAAAACTGGACTGCGGCGACTCCGCTGAGATTTCCTACCTGCTTGAAAACGCTCGCAGGCAAAAGAAGGAAGAAGAACATAGCCAGGCCTCAGCCGCCATCCTTGAAAAGGCCAACAAGCGGCTTGCCCAGGAAGATCTGGAAGGTGCGCTCGACATCCTGAAGGCCGGCGCGAAGCAGGTTGGCGGCGCTCCCATCGATCTGCTCCTGCGCCAGACGCAGGAACGGCTGGACGAGATAAGCCGCCGCCTGGAGGCGGTCATCTCGCGCGTCACCGCGCTGGCGGATACCGATCCCGTCCAGGCCTTGCAGTTGTTGACATCGCAGCCTGCGGGTGTCCAGCAGCACTCCCAGCTGCGCGCGATCAAAGCGAAGCTTGACATTGCCGCCGAGCAGCAAAAGGCCACGCAGCAGGCGATTGCGCAGTCTCTCGATCAGCGCAACAAGCGTGACCTGCGCGGCGGCTTGGAAACGCTGGAAACCGTGCGCCGGGCATACGGGGACTCACCCGCCATCACGGCAGCCATAGCCGACTACAAGCAGCGCCAGACGCCCATCGCCAATGACATGGTCGGCGAGTCCGTCTCCAAGGCCCGGCAGGCCCTGCTCGCCAAGAAGGGCCAACTGGCTCTAGAAGAGCTGCAGCGCTCGGCCGAGGTCCTTGAGATCGCCGACACGAACTGCCAGGCTGACTGGAATCGCCTCGCACAGGAGGCCGCTCAGCTTGCCAAGGTAAAGACGGGGACAGGCAACATTCCCATCATCGTGCAGTCTAAGGGGCCGAGCACGGGCATGATCGCCGGCATTGCAGCGGCCGTGCTGGTCATCGTGGGCGCGGTGTTGTTCTTTACTCTGCACGGACGCGGCAATGGCAGCGGCGGGGGTCCCTCCACGAGCTTCCTGCAACTCAATGCCGCACCCTACGCCGAGGTGGAAAGCATCGTGGACAGCCATGGAACAGCGTTCCCGCTTCCCGCAGGCTCGCATATGACCCCCATGCGGCTGGAAGGCGTCCCGGAGGGCTCCTACACCGTGACGTTTAAGGCAGCCGACGGCAGTGAGCAGAAACAGGTTTGCAGCCAGATTGGCGATCAGATCTGCCTGGCTCCCGCGCCGAGTCCGGCCCTCAGTGACGATCAGATCAACCAGATCCTGGACGGTCAAAAATGAACACTCGTCTCCAGCTTCTGACGGCTGCCCTGCTGGTGCTCTCTGCCGGCGCAGCGCTTTCACAGGATAAGGCGACCAGGGAAGCAGCGGATAAGCTCCATGCCGCTGCGGCACAGGAACCGGATTCGGGGAAGGCTGCGGAGATGCTCTGCAAGGCCGCGGCCATGGTGCCCAAGAACTCCGACTATGCTAACGAATGCAACGGCGCTAAGCGAGCCATGGTTGACGCCGATCAGCGCAACATGCAGCGCGCTATCGATGCCGCGGACTCCGGCAAGATAGAAAGCGCCAAAAACTATGCTCGCCATGTGACCACCCTGAGTCCGCAGCTCCACGAGCAGGCCCAGGCGCTGATCACGAAGCTCAGCACCCCCGCCGCGCCGGCCGTTCAGCCTGCCGCGCCTGCGGCTCAGCCTGCGACGAATCAAAGCGCGACCCAACTCGCACAGGCGACGACTGACTTCGACAACGGAAACCTTTCCGGCGCCCGCGCGGCCGCACAGCAGGTAACGGACGCTGCCCTCAAGCCCAGCGCCGCCCATCTGCTGGCGGAAATCGAGAACTACTCCAACGCCGTCAGCGAAGGCCGCCGCCACGAAGAAGCCAAGGAGTACGGGCAGGCTGCCGGTTCCTATCAGGCCGCGTTGAGCCTGAACTCTCACGTGGGCTCGGACGATTTGAATGGCAGGATCGCCAGGATGCGCCAGATGGCCAGCGCCGCCTCGCAGCCGCCGCCTCCCACTCCCGCAGCACCCCCGCCGGGTCCGGCGGTCGCGGCCAACACCAAACCCAACGTCCCGCCGCCGCCCAAGCCGGCAGCTTCCGCCCCTTCGATTCAGGATAAGCAGCGCATGGCCGCAGGGCTCGTGACAGAAGCCGATATGGCATTTGGCCGTAAGGATTTCAATGCCGCCGAAAGCAAGTTCCGCCAGGCGCTCGTACTGGATCCGCAAAATGCGGATGCCAAGCGCGGAATTAGTGATACGACTGCCGCCATCACCGCACAATTGAGTCATGACCCTGCTTTGCTGGAGAACACTCTGCGCGACGCCCTTAAGGCGTTCTATGCTTCGGACTTCGACGCGGCGCAGCAAAACCTGAACCGGTATCTCGGGGCGCAGGGCGGCAAAAAGAAGGGTGCCGCCTATTTTTATCTGGGAGCGACGGAAGAGGCGCAGGCCTTGTTGGCGCCGGAAAGCAAGCGAGCTTCCCACCAGACGCAGGCGAAGGACAATTTCAAGCAGGCCCGCGCCGCGGGGTATCAACCAGTCCAGAAGTATGTGTCCGAACGCATTCTCGAGGCATGGCAGCAGAGCGGCCTATAGCCTCCACAACCCACGGGCTGCCGCCGAACCGCCCGTGAACATTTGAATCATTCGGCATGGGCCCGGTCTCTGCACTTTCAAAGAGCTCCCGTTGCAAGTAAGCTGGACGAAACCAGCTTTCCGCAAAATGTTGTATCCGTGCCGCTTCGGCGTCACGGCTTGTTGTGCCCACGAATGCGCGCTTGCGTTGCGTGCGTATGTTCTATACCAGTTCCGCCGAGATTCACCGTTCGAAGGATGTCTCAATGAAGCTCCTGCTCAAGTCTGCCGTGTTTGCCCTTCTCCTCTGCGCCTCTTCCGCGGCGTTTGGCCAATCTCTGGTTGAGGGGACCGTCATCTTCGGCAATCGATTTAAGCCCGTGCCGGACGTCAACGTCCACTTGGTGAACAAGTCGCAGAAGCCGCCAATCGACCGCATCATCAAGACGGGAAGCGACGGCCACTACACCTTCGACGATGTCACCCCAGGGCCGGGTTACGCCGTTGCCGTGTACGACGCGACCGGCAAGCTGGTGGGAACAGATGCCTCCTTCACCGTGTTGCCGGATGGCGACCACGTGGCGCTGCCTGACCTTGATATCTCCAAGGGCGTGCTCGCCGACCGTGCGGTCAAGGCCGGCGGTCTTATCCAGAACGACGTCAGCGTGTCGGCCGGTGCCAACATTTCGAACGAGCAGCTTCGCGTGCTGCCCCTCTATAACAGGACCTTCCTTGCCCTCGGGCTGATCCAGCCTGGCGTGCATGATGTGCCGCAGGGTTCGCCTCTTCAGGGCGCGGGCTTCAGCATTGCCGGTTCCACGCCGACCTCCACCAACTTCCTCCTCGACGGCGTAGACAACGTCGCCTCCAGCAACAACCAGGCGATCCCGTTCCAGGTCAATGAAGCCGTTCAGGAGTTCCGCGTCATCTATGCGGCTCCCGACATGCGTTACGGCCAGGGGTCCGGTGGCGTGGTGGACGTCGTGACCAGCCGCGGTAACGCGGCCAACGGCGGCAGGGCATGGCACGGCAGCGCGTTCGACTACATCAACAACGACGCCCTGAACGCTGGCTCTCCGCTCTCCGTGTACTCCACCAGCACGTTCGCCAAGGCTGCCGCTGCCGCTTCTGACGGCGCGGGAGACGTCACCAGCACCGCCAATAACAACATCATCTCGGTCCCCGGTGTGTACACCGGCTATGCCCCGCAGCGCTACAACCAGCTTTACAACCTGCTGACCCCCGGCTCGCAGGTCGCGAGCAATTCGGCCGTCAGCGTGGGCGTGATGAACGCCATCAACGGTTGCACGACCGCTCTCTGCCAGGCCGGTAGCTTCAATCCGGCCGGCATCTTCGCCACGCGCGACAGCAACACCTTTCCCATCACCTCGAATCAATTCGGCTTCAGCGCTGGTGGTCCGCTTCTCGCTCGCAACAAGCTGTTTCTTTTTGTCAGCTATGAAGGCACCTACATCAACAATCCCACGCCGATCTTCGAGCGTGTCCCCACCGGCCTGGACGCTCCGGGCGTCAACAACGCCGACGGCGCGATCGCTCGTGGCGTTCTCGGGTTGTTCCCGGCAGCCAACGTCGGGCAGACCGGCGGCGCGGTGCAGACGGGCACGGGAGCCGGCATCTTCGGCTTCTACCGCGGTTTTGCGCCGAACTACACGCACGTCAACAACCTGAACTTCCGTCCGGAAGTTTCGCTCGGCCACCTCGGCACCGTGGCATTCCGCTACACCGGCCAGTTGATCGACCAGTTGCACGACGACACGCTTCCCGCGGGCGGGGCCTATCCGGGTAACGGCGCGAACCGCAAGGCGCAGAACCAGAGCGCGGCCATCACCCACAACTTCCCCTTCGGCCAGAGCGTGAATACGATGAACATCGGCTTCACGCAGTTCCGCCTGGATGAGGAAGCGCAGGACCGCGGCTTCAACGGCAGCACGCTAGGCCTTCCCGCCGGTAGTCTCGCCACCTACGCCATCAGCGGCGTCGACACCCGCACCACCGGCTCGTCACCCGGCATCGCCGGCGTGATGGGTGGCTGGTATGACTCTTTCTGGAACGCCTGCCGCAACGGCTCGGCCAGCAGCTGCGCGGCGCAGACGGTTTCCCCCTCGCCGATCACTCCTTCGCTCGACGGCCAGTTTCCGCTGGCCCGCATTGGCGCGCCGCTGGAAGCTCCGTCCAAGCATCGCGATACGGAAGCGTTCTTCTCCGACCTGCTGAGCCTCCACCTGGGCGGCCGGAACACGCTGATGGTTGGCGGAGACTACCGCTACCAGCAGAACTACAGCTACGACGGCGGCCTCGCTCGCGGCCTGGTCGTCTCCAACAATATCGGCGAGTTCAGCAGCGACAGCGAAACCTGCGTCTCCTGCGGAGCCGGTGTCGCCTTCCAGCATCCTTCCTTCGATTACGAGCTTCGCCAGCCGATCGGCTATACCGGCGACCTCCGTAGCAACAACTTCGGAATCTTCCTCGAACACAAGTTCCAGCCGACGCCGCAGATGACGATCAGCATCGGGGCCCGCTACCAGTTCTTTGGCGAGCCGCTGGATACGCAGAACCGCCTCTGGAACTACAACAATACTGTCCAGGGCCTGGTTCGGCAGGGAAGTCTCGGTACCTACGACGGCTTTGACTACCAGTGCGGCGGCGAAACGGCCACCTCGCTGGACTCGCTCTACGGCAACCGCCGCATCACCTTCAACGGCGGCTGGAACTGCACCCCGAACGGCGCCTTCAGCCTGCCCAGCAACAACAAGGATGTGATGGGCCACTTCGGCCTTTCCTACGCTCCCGACAGCAAGTTCCACCAGGTGTTTCGCCTTGCGGCCGGCCTGTACGACGATCATCTACCTGCCGCCTACAACGAGCAGCTGTTGCACAACCGGCCCAACCCGTTCGACGTCAATAATCCGAGCGCGATCTACGGTCAGAACTTCTACTCCGCAGCCTGCGGGCAAACGGAGACGCAGTGCGGTTTCGGCCTGCATACGCTGAACTTCACAGGCCTGAACCCGACCGACTCCGCTACCTTCCAGAACTTCCAGGCGGCCAGCGGCGGAAACATTCTGTATGAGCGGGATGTGAACCATCTCTCCACGCCCTACAGCATGCAGGTGACCGCCAGCATGCAGCAGACGTTCGGGCCTTCGTGGGCCGGTGAAATCGCCTATGTCGGTTCGTTCAATCGCCAGCTGCCGCTCATCTACGACAGCAACTACGCCAACGAGTTCTATTGCACCCAGGGCGGTTCCACCAGTGCTCCCAACGGAGTCTGCAACAACACAACGTTCTTCCCGGTGTTCACCGAGTCCAACATCGGCTCGTCGAGCTACCACTCGATCGTGCTTCGCATCCGCAGTGAGCAGTACCACGGCCTCTCGCTCCACGCGGCCTTCACGCTCTCCAAGTCTCTGGACGATGTGGCGGGCAGCACCTTCCCACGCTCCACCGACTCGCTCTTCTCGCAGCTCTTCGGCCGCCAGCTCTTCGGCGAAGGCAACCCGCTCGCCTTCGCGCTCGGCGCAAACTCTCTTTCCAATCCGAACGTCCAGGCCGCCCGCTTCAACGCGCTGGCTCCCACCGGTAGTGGCCAGTCGCCACTCGCTCTGCAGATCATCCAGAGCGCCAACATCCCAACTTTCAACCCTGTGACGTCTGCACTCACTACGACCGGTTCCCGCGCGGTGGAAACCAGCCAGTACAACATCCCTCAGAATCCCCTGGCATTCTCCAGCAACCAGAACGGCGGCGATTATGGCCGGTCTGACTTCGATGTGCGTAGCCGCGGTGTCGCCGACTTCGTCTACATCCCGCCGTTCCACTGGGCGAAGAGCTTCCTGCTCTCCGGAATCTTCACCGCGCAGAGCGGGCAGCCGTTCTCCATCTTCTCCGGCCCGGCTTACGGACAGGTAACACAGCGCATCAACGCCACGCCTGCCACCATCAAGACGACCGGCAATCCCAATGGCTACTTCACTGGCGTTGGCCGGGCCAACCTGGCTTCGGTGTCCTCTGGAGCGAGCTGCCCCAGCCTGTACGCGCAGCCAACGCTTTACTCCCGTACCTCCAGCCCGGCAGCCTGCGTGGGCAACAGCCCTCGCAACGGTTGGAGTGGCCCCATCTACATCAGTCAGGATCTCGCCCTGCAGTGGACGCACAAGCTGGGTGATCGACAGACGATCATCCTCCGCGCCGAAGGCTTCAACGTCTTCAACCGGGCCAACTACTACAACCCCATCAGCGAACTCTCCAACGACGGCGTACACATTAACCCGGAGTTCGGCCTGATTCGCTCAGCGCACGATCCCCTCACGGTGCAGTTTGCAGGCCGTTACCAGTTCTAAGCAGCCAGCTCCAGGAATTCAGATACGCCCCACCCAGGCCGGGTGGGTCGTTCTGTTTTGCGCCGCGACTTTCCGAAAACGCGAAACGGAGCCGTCATCGCGCCCGTGTATAACTACGCGATGCCCTCCATGAACCGCCGCCGCTTCCTTGCCTCCGCCGGCCTGGCTGGCGCGTACGCGTCCCTCCCGCCACTCGCATCCGCTCTCGCCGTCCCACCAGCCTCCACCGTCTCAACAGCAGACTTCGACTTCATCTTCGTGACCGATACCCATTTCGAGCTCGAACTGGACGCCAGCAAGGGTTGCAGCATGGCATTCCGCAAAATGCGCGACTTTCACGCCGACTTTGCCCTGCACGGCGGCGACCACGTCTTCGACGCCCTCGCCGTCCAGAAGCAGCGCTCCCTCAGTCTCTTCGACCTCTACGACAAATCGCAGCAGGATCTCGGGCTCAAGGTCTACCATACGATCGGCAACCACGATTGCGTCGGCCTTTCTCCGCAGAGCGGCATGGCTCCTTCCGATCCGCTGTACGGCAAGGCGCTCTTTCATGAGCGGTACGGCAAAACGTACTACAGCTTCGACCACAAGGGCGTGCACTTCGTCGTGCTCGACAGCATCGGTTTCACCCCGGATCGATCCTATGAAGGTCGAATCGACGCAGCCCAGATTACCTGGCTGGCAGCCGATCTCCATTCCTTGCCCGCCCAGACGCCCATCATCGTCAGCGTCCACATCCCGCTGGTCAGCGCGATCGACAACTATCTGCCGGTCCCTCCAACGCCATACCCGCATCACGGCATGACCGTCGCAAACTCGGATGAAGTCACCCCGCTCTTCGCAGGCCACAATGTTCTTGCTGTCCTCCAAGGGCATACGCACATCAACGAGCGCGTGGAGTGGCACGGCATCCCGTACATCACCAGCGGAGCCGTCTGCGGCAACTGGTGGCAGGGAACCCGCCTCGGCACGCCGGAAGGCTTTACAGTCGCCTCCCTCCGCGGCGGCAAGCTCTCCACGCGCTATGAAACCTATGGCTTTCACAGCGTAGCCCCCCACAACACTTAAGCGCCCAGGGGAGCCGGTCTCCTTCAACGAGCCGGTCTCGCCATGGGGTTCTTTGATGGTCCCGTTTATCCTTAGCGAAGCTGCCGCCGGTCATACGAAGGCATAAGCAAGGATCGTGAAAGCTATGCACAAGCCAGCCGTGGCGGCGGTAGTCGTCCTGTTTCATCCCGAGGTTGAGCGCCTGGAGGAACTCTATAAGGGCATTCACCCGCAGGTAGAAGCGGTCTGGTTCATCGACAATACTCCCAGCTCTGTCGGTGGTTCTCCGTCGACCGCTGAGAAATACCCAGGCTGGGATGTTCGTTACCGAGGACTTGGCGAGAACCAGGGAATCGCTCGGGCACAGAACGTAGGCATCCGCGAAGCCCTTGCGCAAGGGAGCAGTCATGTACTACTGCTCGATCAGGACAGTCTGCTGCCTGCGCGCACGGTCGAAACCCTACTCGCTGCGGAATCTGCTCTGCTGGCACAAGGCATGGACGTGGCCGCAGTAGGGCCGGTGTTTGTCGATGAAAAGACGCGACTGCCTGGCAAAGCTCATCACCACACCTGGTTTCGGCTGCATAAACCGTTTGTGGATCTCGATTCCCAAGCACCTGTGCAGACAGACTGGCTGATCGCTTCAGGATCGCTGACGCGGTCTTCGGTCTTTGCGAAGGTCGGCCTTATGCGCGAAGAACTCTTCATTGACGCTGTCGATATGGAATGGGGCATGAGGGCACTTAGTATGGGGCTGAAAAGCTTCGTCATCCCCACAGCGCCCATCGCTCACAGTATCGGAGACTCGTTTGTAAGATTCTTAGGAAGAAGCGTAATCGTTCACAGCGAAGTCCGCAATTACTACATCGCCAGAAACTGGATGTATCTGCTTCGCCTTCGATCCATGGGAGCACGCTGGCGTTCGGGAGTGCTGCCACACATGGCAAAATTCCTGCTGGTCCATACCTGGATCTCAAAAGGACGCTGGCGGCGGGCCCGGTTGTTTGCCAAAGCTGTTTTTAATGGTGTGCGAGGGCGCATGGGACCGGTTAAACTATAGGCATTCCTGTGTCTCGCAGATGACATTTGGCTCGCTCGCGGGTGGAAAGCAGCTTCCGGATCAAAACCCGAAAGGCGATCTTTTGGCGGGAGGCTTCTGCTATGCTCCGTTTGACATCGTTCACGTGCGCGGCGGGCCTGAGTGAAACGATATCTCCACCGCGCAACTGCACCGAACGTGTCGGGTCTAAAAGAATAGTAAGGAACAGTAGATTGGTCTGTGTCAGGTGGAAGTTCTGGTTTTCGGCCGTTCTGTTTACCGCGGTTCTCAACGGCGCACACGCCTCGGGACAGGCTTCTTCCAGCGATCAGGTCGACTGCAAGGATCCTTTCTGGAGCACCACCTCGTTTTGCCAGTCTCAGTTGGCCGCTAGCCAAACCGGCTCGGCGAGTTCTGACACCAGCAAGATGCCCGGCATGGATACTACGCTCGGACAGCGTAGCAGTGACCGTGGTACACAGTTATATGTAGACAATGGCGGGAGCGACAACCGGCGGCAGAACGACACGACGCTGCGTGAAAAGAACTACTTTCCCCCAGACCCGATCATCGATCTCCAGCGCCTCGCCAGAACGTCAACAGACGAGCTCTTACCGGTATTTGGACGAGACCTCTTTCAGAAGGCGCCTTCCACTTTTGCGCCCGCCGATCAGGTTGCGCCCCTGCCGGACTACGTCGTGGGTCCTGGTGATCAGATCCTGCTTCGATTGTGGGGCCACGACTCGCTGAACAGCCAACTGACGGTAGACAAATCCGGCTCCATCTATGTCCCACAGGTCGGAGCCATTCACGTCGCTGGTCTCCGTTTCGATCAACTGCAATCGCAGATCAGGTCAGAGCTAAGCCGCACGTATCGAAACTTCAATCTTTCAGTGAATCTCGGCCAACTGCGATCCATACAGGTTTACGTAGTGGGCGAAGCCCGGCGTCCGGGCGCCTACACAGTCAGTTCCCTCAGCACCGTCCTCAATGCCCTCCTCGCGTCCGGCGGTCCGGATGTACAGGGCTCACTCCGTCGCATCCAGGTTCGCAGGGAAGCCCAGCCGCCAGTAGAGTTCGATTTGTACGACCTCATCTTGCGTGGCGACAAGTCTCACGACGTTCAGCTTCAGCCTGGGGATACGATCTTCATTCCGCCTGCAGGCCCACAGGTAGCGCTAGCGGGCAGCGTCAAACATCCAGCCATCTATGAGCTTCGCGACCATGTCAGCGTTCAGGAGCTCATCGCGCTTGCTGGGGGCTATGCGGCCACCGCCTCGAAGACAGAAATTTCGCTGGAGAGGATCGAAGCCGGGCAGGCCCGTCGCACGCTTAGCGTCGGGCTTGATCAGGCCGCGCTCGCCATGTCCTTGCAGGATGGTGATGTGCTCTATGTCAACCACATCACCCGCGGCTTCGAGCAGACGGTCACCATCCGTGGCAATCTTGCGAACCCTGGACGCTTTCCCTGGCATCAGGGTATGCGCCTCAGCGAAATCATCCCAGACAAACAGTCCCTGCTGACGAACGGTTATTGGCGGGAGCGTAACCGGCTTGGCGTTCCATCACCGCTATTCGAACCCCGTGAGACATACGGACAAACCGCTGGGTATGCCTATCGTCCTGGAAGCAACGAGTACAGCGACATCAACGGCGCCCTTCGTCCCGGCCAGCAGCGCTCCTATGCGAACGGCGGCAATGGGCAGTCGGAGTCCGCCGAGCCGACCACGGCAGAACTGCTTGGGACCCCCGCGCAGGCGGCGCAGAGCGGGCAGATTGGTGCCTTCAGTCAGCTCTCCTCCTTGAGCCAGCAGGATGCGTCCACCCCGATGGACCCCCAGGCCGTCGGCAGCGGTCAGCAGCAGGGAAGTGACCGCACTCTCAACGAGCGCGGCAGTACCAGTGAGCCCACGCTTACTCGGGGCTCACTCGCAGAGCAGCAGGAAGCTGCCGTTAGTCCAAGCCTCGCGACGCGCGGAACACCCAATCGGATCAAGATTCCGGCCCCGGAGATCGATTGGGCTTACGCCGTCATCGAGCGGCTAAACCCGAATACACTGAAGAGCTCTCTCGTTCCCTTCAATTTGGGACGGCTGGCACAGGATCACGATCTCACACAGAATCTAGAATTGCAGCCCGGTGATGTAGTCACCATCCTGTCGCAGACGGACGTTCACGTGCCGATCGACGAGCAGACCAAGTATGTCCGTCTGGAAGGCGAAGTGGTGGGCGCCGGCACCTACAGCGTAGGACCCGAAGAGACACTGGAAGATGTGGTGAAGCGCGCAGGCGGTCTGACCTCGAAAGCCTACCTGTTCGGTGCCAGCTTCACGCGCGAAACAGCAAGGTTCCTGCAGCAGCAGCGGCTGGATGAGTATGTTTCGTCGCTTTCCATTGATATGGAGCGGTCAGCAGCCGTTCGCACAGCTTCTTCAACAACCGGCATTACCGATCCAAACGCGCTCGTTCAGGAACGAAGTCTGATTGCCCAACTAAAGCAGCTTCGCGCCACCGGCCGCGTCGTGCTGGAGTTCCGCCCCGACAGCATCGGCACTGGCGCGATTCCCAAGCTTCCGCTGGAAGACGGTGACGTCTTTCGCATCCCCTCCCGGCCGGCAATCGTAAGCGTGATCGGAGCCGTGTACGGCCAGAACATATACCTCTACGACTCGCATCGCCGGGTCGAAGATTACATAACGCTGGCCGGCAAGCCTAACCGGATCGCAGACTGGAAGCATGCCTTTATCATCCGCGCTGATGGCTCGATCTACAGCCGCGAACGTGCGCAGGGTGTCTGGACAAATCTCTTTCCCCGAGCCCAAGTCAACCCAGGCGACACGATCGTGGTCCCCGAAAAGCTTATTCGCCCATCCGCACTGCGGCAGGTCATCGATTACTCGCAGATCTTCTCGCAGTTTGCCTTGGGAGCCGCTGCCATCAACGTTGTGCGCTAGATCGCGCGCCGGGACTGCTTCGCCAAACACATGCCTACATTGCCCCCAGAACTCGACAGCGAAGCGGTGGATAGGAAGCTGGACGAAACTTCGTTCTCTTTCCTGGAAGTTCTCACGATTCTCGCTCGCGGCAAGCGCCTGATCGTGCGTTGCACGCTCGGCCTCGGCATCATGGCGGTCGCGTTGAGCTATCTGTTCCGCCCTGAGTTCACGGCAACAACAACCTTGCTGCCTCCTCAGAGCTCCAGTCCGGGTTCCGCTCTCCTGTCGCAGCTCGGAAGCGCCGGGGGTGCTTTGGGTACGCTCAGCGCGGGTTCCCTTGGTTCACTGGGCGTGAAGAACCCTACTGACATGTACGTGTCGCTGATGAAGAGCCAGACCGTAGAGAACGCGGTGATCGCACGCTTCAACCTGGCAATGGAATATCGCGACACTCACCCCTCCGTCCTGCGCAAGATGCTTGAGCAGCGGATCAAGATCGAGGCGGGAGCCAAAGACGGGCTGATCCAGATATCTGCCACCGATCGTAGCGCGCGCAAAGCAGCCGATCTCGCCAACGGCTACGTGCAGGAGTACCGCAAGCTTTCTTCCCAGTTGGCCATCACTGAGGCGCAACAGCGCCGGTTGTTTTTTGAAATCCAGTTGGAAGGGGAGAAGGAAAAGCTCGCCCGCGCGGAAGAAGACCTCAAGCAGACCGAACAGACCACTGGGCTTGTCGAGATGGACAGCCAGGCTCGTGCCTTAATCCAGTCCGCCGGCACCCTGCGCGGCCAGATAGCTGCCACGGAAGTCCAGATAGCCTCCATGCGCTCTTACGCCAGCGAAGGCAACGTGGATCTTATGCAGGCCGAGCAGCAGTTGAGCGGCTTGCGCGCGCAATTGGAGAAACTGGGAGGCAATGATTCTGGCGACAACCTCATCGTTTCCAAGGGAAGACTGCCCCAGGCTGGGCTGGAGTATCTCCGCAAGCTACGCGAGGTCAAGTACAACGAAACGCTTTTCGAAATCCTCGCAAAGCAATATGAAGTCGCTAAGCTGGATGAAGCCAAGGAAGGAGCTCCCATTCAGGTTGTCGACCCGGCATCGGTTCCGGATCGTAAGTCGTTTCCTTCGCACGCGATCTTCCTTATCGTAGGTTTGCTCGCCGGCGCTTTGGGCAGTTGCTTGATGGTCGTCCTCCAGGCCGGGCTGGCAGGTGATACGTTGACACGGCAGCGGTGGCTCAACCTGAAGCAGGCTCTCAGAACTTCGAGGGCCTGACGATGCCGCATAGGGAGTTGCGATGACTCCATACTGGCTCGTACTCGTCTTGCTGCTGATCGGAGGCGGCATTTCGTTGATTGAGAATGAGCGTGCCCGCCGCGGAGCATACACCGTATATCTGTGCTTTGCGGTCCCTGTCCTGTTCCTCTTTGCCGGTCTCAGATCGCCCGACGTAGACGCCGACTACAACCTCTACGCCGATTGGTTTCACGCCATGACGACCGGTACATTGGGACAGAACCCTTTCCTCAAAGATCCGTCCTTCGCCGTCATTGGCTTTGGCGTCCATGCTTTCGGCTTGGGCATCGCTACCCTCATTGCGATCTATTCCGCTGCATGCCTTGCGGCCCAGCTTTGGTTCATTCGTCAGGCAGTGGACCTTCGCTGGCTTCCGCTCGCCGTCTTCCTGGTTCTCTGCCGGTTTCTTATTCCACATGAAATGACGCAAATACGGGCTGCGGTCGCGATTCCCATCATGTCAGTGGCCATACTGCAGTTTCAGTCAAAGCAACCCCTCCGTGGTGCCCTGCTGTTGCTCCTCGCGTTATCCATTCACTTCTCTACGGTCATTGCGCTGCCTCTTTGTATAGCGCTCGCTTGCGGAGCTGCATTCCGTTCGCGTGGATGGTTGTTGGGCTTTGTCGTAGTCGCTGGACTGGGCTACACCGCTTTCTCTCGTGTGGCCATACTGCTCGCACTCTTTGCTCGAACCTCCGATTATGTCACCGGTGCCTACGAAACTACAGGGGGCAAGTTGCTTTCAATGTATCTTTTAAGCCGCGTCATCATGGTTGGTTTCGCTGCTGTTGTTCTCTGGAACAAGCTCCCCGTGCGATCACGCCTGATCCTTATATGCTCCGCCTTTGGCATCATGCTGGAGATCGCGCTCTCAAGCAACGATGCTTTGGCTACTCGCAGCGGAGAACTGTTCGGCATGTTCGACGTCGCCTCCGCGATCATGATCCTCTCCTACTTACGGAGGCGAACCGCCTTGCTGTACGTGCTCTTCCTGCTTTGCCTTGGTGGCACGTTCTACCGTTCCACCACGAAGATCGTGCAACCCTATTCCTCCCAACTGCCAAGCTAGCCTGGGTAGGAGGCGGTTAGCCTAGAGATAAACTATGAGCACCGGTAAAAGCGGCTCGAGTAGAAGTTCACGCAGGGACAAGCGGAGGCGCTTCAGTTTGCAGAAGTTTTCCTGGAAAAAGCACGCAGACACTACGCGGTGTAAGGTCATCGGCACGGTTGGCTGCGCGCTGCTCGCTGCTCCTTTGGTGGCCCAGCAGGATCTTCCCGTCTACAGTGACGGAGCCAACGGTGTGACTGGCTCCACGTATGTTCCGCTCGATCAGTGGGAATATACGGCCTTCACGCGGCTGCAGGCGTTGGGCTACGTGGACACAGCCTTTCTTGGGCAGCGGCCGTGGACTCGGACCACCATGCTGAACATCCTGGCAGAAACCGCCCCAAAGCTCGCTGACGCCCCCGAAGATACTGAAGCATTGAAGATATACCTGGCTCTTGAAAAAGATCTGAGGCCGCTGGCAAGCTACCCTGCCAGCTTTCGTAGGCCCGAGGTCGTGCCCGAAAGCCAGTACTTTCGTGCGCAGGGAGTCAGCGGCCTGCCGCTGCGTGATAGCTACTACATAGGCCAAACGCTTGCCAACGACTACGAGCGGCCTTACCAGCAGGGGTTTAATGCAATCGCCGGTGCCAGCGCCCGGGGTGTAGCCGGACGCTTCTCGCTTTACTTTCGCGGCGAATACCAGCGCGCGCCCTCTGCCGCCGGATATAGCCCCGCCCTGGCGACCTTTCTTTCCAACAATGACGGCATACCCATCGCCACCAATCCCGTCCAGCCCACCATTCCGCAGGGGCCGATCCCCACAACAAACGTCTTCCGCATCGTTGAGGCGAACGCGTCCTATCGGATACTCAATCACCAGATTTCATTCGGCAAAAACGATCGCTGGTTGGGGCCGGCGCAGGGCGGTAGCCTTTCCTACAGCAACAACGCGGAAAATATCTATTCCTTCCAGGTTGATCGTACGGAATACTTGAAGATCCCGCTCTTCTCCAGGCTCCTCGGTCCTATCCGCTATCTTTTCTTCGTTGGCAGCCTGAAAGGTCACACCTACCCGAATGATCCTTGGATCCACCTTGAAAAAATCAGCCTTAAACCTACAGAGAATCTGGAGTTCGGCTTTGATCGCGCCACGATCTGGGGAGGAAAGGACCACGCGCCGATTACCATCGGCAGCTTTTTCCATAGCTTGTTCAGCGTGCAGAACGTCTCGCTTGATGAGAAAAACTCCCGTGACGATCCCGGGGCGCGCTTCGGTGACTTCGATTTTTCCTATCGGCTTCCGTACCTTCGCAAGTGGCTGACGCTCTACAGCGATTCGCTGGTTCACGATGACGTGAGCCCGCTTTCCGCGCCCCGCCATGCAGCCATACGGCCTGGCCTGTACCTTGCGCGCTTCCCGTGCATTCCTCAGTTGGATCTGCGTGTAGAGGCGGCAGATACGGATCCTTCTACCGGCCGCAGTCAGGGTGGGGCCTACATTTATACGGAGTACATCCAGCATCAGGGCTATACCAACAAAGGCTTCTTGCTGGGGGACGCGATCGGTCGCGAAGATAAGGGAGGTCAGGCTTGGCTCACTTATCACCTCTCTCCCCGTGAGCAGGTTCAGCTCTCCTACCGCAACGTGAAGGCTGATCAGGATTTTATCCTCGGCGGAACCACGCAAAACTTCTTTCAGCTTTCTACGATCAAGCGTTTCCATGATCAGTTGGAGCTTCGCGGCATGTTGCAGGTGGAGCGATGGAATGCGCCGCTATACAAGCCGGGGCAGCACACTGACGTTACCACGAACGTTCAACTCACCTGGTTTCCGAAGCTATAGGGTCGCTGAAGTGATGCGAAGTACTTTGTTCGGCGAGAAACGAACGAAGCGATGTCGTACTCCCGTCGGCACTAACGTGAGGGAGTATCGGAATGCCCGAGCAGCCTCTGCAGGCTTGCTTCTACTTCTTCAACCGTCACAGTCGCGATACAGTGAGCGTCATCAGCAACGCACTCGTAAACGCAAGGAAATCGGGGAACCTCGGGCTGCACGAACGCGACGGACGGACCTACAGGATGTGAACGGAGCGGCGAGGCGTGATCTGCGGGCGGACTGCTTCGGGCGTATGCCGTGACAATAACCGTGGGAACTCCGGCGGCACCAGCCACGTGGCCGGTGCCGGAGTCGTTGCCGACAAAGCATTTCGCGCCCGCGCATACCGCAGCCAATTGGACGAAGTTCGTCTCTCCGGCCAGATTGAGGCCGTCTCCGAGTTCCGCTAGCATGTCTTCGGCAAGAGCAGCGATCTCTGGACCGCCCACAATCACAGGAAGCCAGCCACGACACAAGAACGCACGTCGCGCTACTTCAGTAAAAGAAGCAGCAGGCCAGGCCCTACGAGCCATCGAGGATCCTGGGGCAAGAATCGCATACTCTCGGAGTGGCAAGCCATGCTTCCTCACAAAGGCTTCACCCTCCACGGATCCGGCAATGCTGACGAGACTATTGGACGTTTTGTAAATATTGATTGGTTGGGAAAGAAGGCCCGCGAGTTGCAGCACCTCACTGACACGTTCCACTTCGTGAACCCTTCTTTTTTCGGTGACCTCTGCCGTAAAGAGTGAGGAGACGTGAAATTGGAAAGCTGGCCGCTCCGGCTCAAGGGCGGTCGCATAGGAAAAGCGGCTGTGTCCTCCAAGCATCCAGGCAAAATGGTGAGAGCCAAACGGATCGACGCCGCCGCGCGGTACCACCACTGTATGAAAGTGCTTGGCCCGGAACTGCTGCTTCCAAATCCCGATGTTCCTGAGGATTCTTATGACAGGGTGTGGCTTGGAAGCAGCGCGTGGTATCAGGCACAATTCGCTCACGGCCGGGTGCAGGGCAAGAAAACTCGCGATCGGATCGGAGAAATAGGTGATGTGGAGATCTGGATTCTCGGCATGGAGAGCGTCCAGCACCGGCAGCATCATTACCTGGTCGCCCAGATTACCGATCAGGTTGCTTAAGGCCACTTTTCTAGGCTCTCCCGCCTGCTCAGGAGCCGCCTGTGGGGCATACAGGCGATAAATACGGCCATGCACGAGTAAGCGACCGGCCGTTTCGCGTATCGGCCGTAGAAGTCTCTTCCAAAGTGGACCTGGCGGCGGAGCATGCCCAGATCGCGCGTCGTTCCTCAGGTAAACGCCAGCCAGAATTTGATGGACCTCCCACATCTGAGGAGCGAGAACGAGCAGAACGTACGACAGGAGCGTAGCCAGCAGGACACCGAGCGCGCCGATGTGCTGGACGAGGATGATCGAAAGTGTGAGGTTTAGGACCGCCGCCAACGATGAAGAAATCGCCTGTAGGCGCAACTGTTGCGTTGCAGCCATAAGCGCCGCTTGATTGATGGTGTAAGCAACGATCACCGCCCAAAGACACATGCACCACAGCAGCGTGGAATCTGGTACCGCGGTGGGCCCCGCCCAGTGCCTGATAGCCCAGCGGCCAAAGAGTGCCGCCATGAGTGATCCCAATCCCACGCTAAGCATCGTCCCCTTCATGATGCGGCGGTAGGTGGTGCGGAGCCAGCCCATGTCCCCCCGCAGGTAGGCCTCGGTGAAGGCTGGCCACAGCGAAGGTACAAACAGGTTCTGCAGCATGCCAGCGTAACTCGTAAGCCGCCACGCCACGCTGTATGGGGTCACTTCGCTTGCTCCGAGATAGTGTGCAATAACGAAGTTATCGGAACTGAATACGACGATACCCGCGAGTTGAAGAACGAAAAAGGGAAGCCCCTGTTGGAGCATGCTCTTCGCGGCATCCTTTCGGAATGCTCGCGGATGGGCTCGAATCCTTGGTTCATGCCGGAACGCGACCCAAAGGTTGGCCAGCACGTTCCCCAACAGCATGGACATGCAGAAAGCCAGGGCCAGCAGGACGATGCCGCCGTGCAGGTTGATCACCAGCAGGATCGCGGCCAGGCTGAGAACGCTGCTCAGGGCGCTGAAGGCATTCGCGACAGGAACGCGCTGGTAGCCGCCCAGTACCTTATTTATTAGCCCGAGGGGCATCGACAGGACGAAGAACGCAAATGAGACCGCGGCGCATCGGCCTGCTTGCCGGGCTACTGAGGGATCTGAAAGATGAAAGACGGAGGCCCAGTTGATCCAGGGAAAAATCAGCAGGCCCGCAATGCCAAGGAGAGCGGCAACACCGCACGCAACCCAGAAGGCGGTGGAGTAATCACGCTGCGCGGATTCTGGATCGCTTTCTGCAAAAGCCCGAGAGATCGAGTTTGTCAGGCTGCTCGCAATGCCCAGATCCAGCACGGCGAGCATCACGACCGAAGAACTGATCGTGACCCAGATACCGTACTCCAGCGCCCCCAGATAACGAACTGTCAGTGGCAGTGTGATTAAGCCAACTAGGACAGCCGCCATACGTCCGGCGATGCCGGTCATCCCGCCGTAGAGCACGCGCGCAAATCGCGGATCTTCTCTAAACCATTTGCGGACGATATCGATGAAGTGCTCCCGTAAAGGTTTCTGGGGTGCCTCGCAACATAGGTCGGCAAGCGCGGCTTCCCCTCTCGCTTACAAGGAAAACGCCAACGTGGTCCCAGATTCCGTCGCAGCAAACATAGTCGCTGCGTCGGGGCACGGTTGGCATCGTCGCAGCATTGGTGGCAGGGGTAGGATTTGAACCTACGACCTGTGGCTTATAAGTTTACCAAGTAACGTATTAGCAACGAGCTAGGCGTCGTGACCGGTACTTGTAAAGAGTCCTAAGTAGTTGAAAGTACGTTGAGCGATTTAGTCTTCCGGGTGAAAATCGGCTGAAACCATTGACCCTTGACTCGGTTCAACATACCACTTTCCAATCTTTTATAGAAGTCGGGAGACGATGAGGTCGGCGACTCCGCGCCGAAAACGCGTGTATCCAATGCGATAGAACCGGATCCTTTGCCCACGGTTAACGTCACCGAACGCCCCCTCGAGCGGAGGCCTTGCGCTGGCAGTTTACGATGTCCTGGCCCTGGTAGAGAAGAGCCGCTTCGCTCGCCCAGGCGGGGTCGCCGGTGATCATGGCGTAGGCAAGGAGACCTAATAGGCAGAGCCCTAGCTCATGGTCTTGAGGTTTCCCTGAGGGCCGCGTTCCTCTTTGGCGCCGAGCTGAGTGCCGGTGCGAGTGTTGCCGGACTCGCCAGTGGCGCCGTCGGGACGGGTGCGGGCGCGAAGCCACTGCATGCCGCCGGCGAGCATGGGCTGGAGCTGCGCGCGCATGTCGTTGTTGGCGACGAGCATGTGGTAATTCAAGTCGAAGCAGGCCGACGGAATTAGGATGGATTGAACACAGGCGTCTGAGTGGTTCCGTTGCAGTGAGCCGGCTCCTCGTAAGTAGTGGGATGTTGGCTTCTCGTCGACGATCTTTTACTTGAGAGAACAGCGTTCTTCAGGATTTACGATCCACTCGGGAGAGTGCGCTCTTTTGGTCGAACGCGGAGCGTGCCCGCTCCACCTGCTCCAAGTGTCCCTCCGCCCACAGCCAAACAGTGCAAAACGCCGCAGCCAGACTGACCCCCAACTCCGTCAGCTTGTACTCGACTCTGGGAGGCACGACCGGATGGACCGTGCGTGCGACAAACCCTTCCCGTTCCATCAAGCGCAGGGTCTGCGTGAGCATCTTGTAGCTGATCCCCGGCACCTGTTCGCTCAGCCGTGTGAAGCGAAGCTCACCATGCTCGGCAAGCACCTCAAGAACGATCATCGTCCATTTGTCGGCAACATGGTCGATCAGTTCGTGGACTAACCTCTCAACCCGCGGGTCATCGAATGCCTTGAGATCACAGCTATCGGGTGCCGCGGGCGGAGCTTCCTGCTTTTTCACGAATGTCATATTTGCCTCAGGTTGAAACACTCTCTTTTTGGTGCGTATTGAACTTTCGCGTGCCTTATTCCCGAAAGAGAGTAACTGGGCTATGGTGACACATGAGGTTGAGTTCGCCTAGAGCGAAACACCTCTGAGGAAACCATGGACCTCTTCATTCTTTAGTGCAGCTAACGGCCTGCTGCTTTGCGGGCGTATGGCTGGCAGATGACCGGAGAGGTTCTACATTTTGCAATCGCCTACTGATTCGCAACAGCACAGAGGAGACCCGATGAAACTCGCAGGCAGAACGATTCTTATTACCGGTGGCACGAGCGGCATCGGCCTTGAACTGGCCAGGCAGCTTGTCGCACGCCGCAACACTGTGATCATCACAGGCCGAGACCAACAAAGGTTGAAGGAAACAGAATCTGCCTTGCCTGGTATCCACACCATGCAAAGCGACGCAAGCAAGCCCGACGAGATCCGAGCCCTCCTGCAAAGAGTCGAAGCAGAGTTCCCGGCGTGTGACACTCTGATCAACAACGCTGGCATCATGCGAAATCTCAATGTCAACCAGCCGCGGCCGCTGTCCGACCTCACACGAGAGGTTGACATCAACCTGAACGGGCCGGTGCAGATGGTGCAGGAGTTTTTGCCGCACCTGAAAAGCAAGCCAAACGCGCTGATCGTGAATGTTTCGTCCGGCTTGGCTTACGTTCCGTTTCCACTTTCCCCGGTCTACAGCGCATCCAAGGCCGGACTTCATGCCTTCACGCGATGCCTTCGCGTGCAGCTGAAGGGATCGCATGTCACGGTGGTCGAACTGGCTCCTCCACTGGTAGAGACGAACCTGACCGTGGGTGAGTTCGACACCGAGATGAAGGGACAGAAGGGTATGGCAGCGGATGTTCTAGTGAGAAAGGCCATCGCCGGGATCGAAGCCGGAAAGACAGAGATTCGCCCCGGCCTGAGCAACGTGCTCTATCTCATGAGTCGTCTGTTGCCGTCCCTGCCGTTTGGCCAGATGGCAAAGATGGTGCGCGCTGCGGAGTAGCACAGCGTGGACTCCTGTAGCACGCCCCGCAGGTTACCAACACTGTGACCGAGACCTATGCAACCGTGCCGCTCAGCGATGCGGTTCCCGTAGCTTTGGTGGATCGGAGATGGAAAAGTGTTTGTGTCAGCACGTTGACGGCCGCCTGCATATCGCTACCCGTCACATCAATCAGGCGAAGAGCCGATTTCGCTCGTAGTGGCGGATCGTCCGGAAGCGTGACGTGGGCCCTTCGCGCCAATTCCCCTATGCGCATCCAATCGGACATGAGACAGGTATATCGCTTCCCGCGGTAAGCAAGCTACGCGGGTGAACCAGTCCCGGTCGGCGCTGGCTCGGCCAAGTCATCATCATGCGACTTCGCGTGATTTCATTCCGGTTTGCGACTTCCTCGGTCGCCGAACGCCTTTCGCCCGCGACGAAGCCTGTTCATGGATTGGTGGAACACCCTTGCGGAAGTTGCTCAGGAAGGCTTCCACGCCTCGCTCCAATCCACCTCGGGGACCGGATGCTCCAAACGCCCCGGAGTGCTCGAGAGTCGCATAGCCATGCAGGAAGGACCAGGTCGCAACCGCGGCGGCAGTGTCGTCGCGCTGTCCGGAGATGCCGCTCGCGACGTCTAGCAGCAGGTTCCAGACTGCCTTGCCCGCCTTCGATCCATACGTCCCCGGAAGGCGGTTTTGCACGATCAGCGAGTAGAGGGCAAAGCGTTCGCGAGCGAAACGCAAGTAGGCATCCACAATCCCTCGGAACCTGGTCTCCGGCTCCGGGCTCTCGGAGGCCGCTTGCAACTCGACCCGCATGGCGCTTAGTACTTCCTCGGCGATCGCGATTTCCAACGCCTCCTTGTCCGGGAAATAGCGATACAAACTGGGGGCCTTGACGCCAAGTGCCGATGCAATGGCCCTCAGCGAGAGGCCTTCGGCATGACCTTGTTCCACCAAGTGGATGGCGGTTTTCAGAATCTCGGCTGACGAAAGGAGCTTCGGATAGGCCATGCCTTACATTGTAAGCCTTGACACCCATCCTGCGAAGGCTTACGCTGTAAATCATGCTGAATGTTCTCAGCATCGCGAGTGAGGAGCAGTAGATGCAATTTATGGTCGGAGTTGTTTTGTTCGTTGTCGTGGTCGGGCTGGTGGACCGCCGCCTCCCTTGGCCTTCGGCGAGACAGCAGGAGGTCTCGAAATGATCGCCGGCCACTTTGGTTTTGCCGCAATCGTCAAGTCCCGTGAGCGAACTGCACCGCTGTGGGCACTTATGTTGGCGACGGCGTGGCTCGATATCGTCTTCATACCGTTGTTCGCTGCTCATCTGGAAACGGTTCAGACAGTTCATGCGGGGTACGCTGGCTTTATCATCCATGCGAACTACACTCACTCCGTCATTGGTATGTTGGCGTTATCCGCAGCCTTGGGGGCGCTGTTCCTGCCTCGGCTGGGTAGACGAGTTGCGTTTGTCGTCGCCCTGGTAAGCGCGTCTCACTGGGTGCTTGATCTGGTAGTTCATCGCGCTGACATGCCTGTGCTACCTGGAAACCTCGGCAACCTCCCCTACCTCGGGTTCGGACTATGGAACGATCCGCGAGCAGCGGCATGCGTCGAGCTATTTCTGGTGGTCACGGGCGCGCTTCTCTACTGGCGCGCGGCGATGGAGGTAGCGGCGAAAGCGGGGAGGAGTGGCAGAGTAGCGTCGCTTTCAGCAGCCATGATTGCGACGTGCGGAGTTGTGGTTCTTTTCCTGGACTACACAAGCTAGAAGCCAGCGAGCGGCTCTACAGCCCACGTATGACACGGCTAGGCGAGTTGAAGGAGCGGATGCAAGAACTCGGAAAAAGACGCTGCCGTGTCGGTAAGCGCATCGGCGACTATACACTCAGTGAGATCGCAGATGACGAGAAACGCATTTATAAGTACACATCCACGCTTTTATCGCGAATGTACTTTCTGGGAGAACTGCCTCTCGTGCGCCTGAACGCTGCGCTGAAGGCGCTTTCGGATTTGTAACCGACTGCATGGGCAACAGAAGAGACAGACTCCTTCGGCTCTTTGAGCCGCTTGGCAGCTAAAGTCATGCGCCAATGGGTCAGGTACACCATGGGCGGTCTGCCAACCCTTTCCTTGAAGAGTTGCGCAAAGGCGGTCCGCGACATGCCTGCGGCATGCGCCAAATCCGTCAAGGTCCATCCTCGCGCCGGTTCTTGATGTATGGAAGACAGCGCCGCACGTAAGCGTGTATCTGCAAGCGCAGAGAGCCACCCTGGATCCTTTTGGATGTCTTCTGCCGCATGCAGGCGGAGGGCTTCGACGAGCATCGTGTAGGCAATTTGCTGCGCAATCAGGGTGCTTCCCGGCTGAAGATCACGCATTTCGCGCAGCAGCCGGTCCACTGCCCAGCGAAGAGATTCGCGCTGGCCTTCGCTTTTCAGTAGAACTACGGGAGGCAAAGCATCCGATAGAAAGCGCGTGTCGCCCTCCAGTCGGAAGTGACTTCCAAGGATGAGGAAGTCGTCGCCGGGGGTCAACGGCAGGATGCCGTTATATCGCTCCTGCTGTGAAAGGGCCTCCCATGGCTTCAGCGGCTGCGAAGGCTTACTGGAAAGGCTGAACGGCCACCCTCGCGGCAGGAGAAGGCAGCTTCCTGTCTGCAATAGGATGGGTTCCGCAACACGCTCTACGGCAAGCCAGCACGCCCCACGCACGACGCTATAGCACTTGATCATCCCGTGCGCCGGGAAGCGTACTCCCCAGTCGCCACCAGCGCTAATGCCGCCTGTGGAGTAAGTGCGAGGCTGAACGAGGGCGAGGATGTGAGAGAGAGGGTCCATAGCTTTGTACGCATACGACGATTCTTTGGACGGCGCAGCATTGATCGTACAGCGTCAGCTCCATAGCCTGTTGGTGGAGGCTGAACATGCACATCTTCGTCACTGGAGGCTCCGGCCAGACCGGTCCGGCAATTGTCTCTGAACTTATTGCGAACGGCCACTCTGTCACCGGCTTGGCACGTTCTGAAAAGTCATCGAATCGGCTTGCCGAGCTTGGAGCGAAGACAGTTCATGGTTCTCTTGACGATCTGGAAGTGCTGGCGAAAGGGGCGAAAGCTGCTGGTGGGGTCATCCACATGGCGTTTGGAGGGAACTTCTCAGATCCTGCAAGCATGACGCGGCGCGACTGCAGGGCCATCGAAGCGATGGGAGAGGCGCTTGCCGGTTCTGGCAAACCCCTGGTCGTGACCTCCGGAACACTCGTGATGCCGACCGGCAAGGTTGCAAGGGAACACGACGCGCCAGACCCGCAGTCGCTCGGGACTTTGAGGATACCGGGAGAGCAGGCGTGTCTCGGCTTTGCCGAGAGGGGAGTTCGCAGCATCGTCCTGCGGCTGGCTCCCACCGTGCATGGCCCCGGTGACTATGGCTTCATTCCGTTCCTGATCTCCACCGCGCGACGAACCGGCGTCTCCGCTTATATCGCCGATGGCGCTAATCGATGGCCCGCAATCCACCGTCAGGACGCAGCAACTCTGTATCGACTGGCCGTCGAAAAGGCTTCGGCAGGCAGCACGCTGCACGGTACAGGCGAGAGCGGCATCACCTTCCAGACCATCGCGCATTCGATTGGCCGAAGGCTCAACATCCCGGTGGTCTCCGTTCCTGTAGTCCGAGCAGCGGAGCATTTCCAGAATCCATTCTTCGCAAAGGCCTTTGCTGTCGACTCGCCTGTCTCCAGCGCTTACACGCGTGCATTGCTTGACTGGAACCCGGTTTCCCCCACTCTTCTTGAGGACTTGGAGACCGGCGACTACTTCTCGCCGGAAGCAGCATCGGCCTTTGATAAAGCACCGCATTAGTCCTGCGATGTTGGCGTCTCAAAAGCAATCCGCCCGTGCGTTCGCTATGAGCGACTTCAAGCCAAAGCGCGCTTCAAGGTTGAAACGCGCCCAAAGAGCCCAGCCGGCGATCAAGTAGTCATCGAGAATTCTGCTTGTTTCCTGCCGCATTAGGACATCCGCAAGCGCTTTGCAGTCGGCCCACACATAAGGGTCTCTGCAATACGAAGAATGTTTGCTGTGCCCAAAAATGGGGCCTGTTTACGGGCGGAGCGCAACGATTCAACACGTGCGCGCGATAAACAAGTCTTCCTCTTCGCAGGGAGAGCGAGATTGTCTAGGCCTGCGCTTTTGAACGAAGTGTAACCTCACCAATGTTCACCTCATCGGGCTGCTGAAGAATGTAGGCAACTGCGTCTGCCACGGCTTCGGGCGACATAGCGAACTTCTCTCCAGCCTTCTGCAACTGCGCTTTCAGTTCAGGGTTCTTTACATGCTCACTGAACGCGGTGTCTGTGAAGCCGGGCAGTATGGTACTCACACGAATGTGACCGGCAAGCTCTTGTCTTAGGCCGTCCGAGATTGCTAGCACAGCCGCCTTCGTCGCTGAGTAAACCACTTGATTGGGCACCGTCTTGCGGGCTGCAGTAGACGCTGTATGGATGAAATGACCCGAGTCTTGTCGGCGGAAAACGGGTAGAGCGGCAGCAATACCGAATAAGACGCCCTTGATGTTTACGTCGACCATCGTTTCCCAGTCATCAACCGCGAGATCGTCGAATGGTCCGATTGGCATGGCGCCGGCATTGCTGAAGAGAACATCAAGGCGACCGAAGCTCTTTTGAGCAAGAGCTACCAGGCTCTGAAGATCCTCCCTCCTGCTTACATCCGTCATTCGGTATACGGCTCGGCCGCCGGCAGCGGTAATCTCTTCAGTCAGGCTTGCTAACCCGTGCTCATGTCGGGCGCCAAGAACCAGCTTCGCGCCCCGCTGGGCCAAATGCGATGCGGTAGCCCGTCCGATACCGCTGCTCGCGCCGGTGATTGCAACGACTTGACCATCAATCATATTCATCTCAATCTCCTTTAGAACTCGCATAGATTCACTTTCGCCCTCTTGATGATCAAAGCTCAAACGATCTGCTCGCCAGCCCGCTTGGTGTCGAGATGAGAGCGCAGAAGAACAGTGCCGCGGACATACAACATCGATGTAACGACTTTCCATCCATCGGGCCGCGGCGATGAGGATAGCGTAAGGGCGCCGGGGTGTTCTACCTGTCAACTGAAGGCTTCATCTTCTGCTCACTCGACGGGAACAAGAGTTGAAAGGATCTGTTGATCGATTGGGTGAATGGGATCGCGAAGTACGCCGTGGACATTCGCGGCAATCTGACGGGTGCGCCTATTGCGAGGTGTTTTCGGATAGCGCTGACAGAAGCGATTGATCTTATTGTTGGAGCAGATTAGCGATACGTTCCACCACGTCTCTGTTGGCTGGAAGGAAGACCATCATCGTGAGGTCCTGTCTTCCGTCTACTCCGAAGATGGAGACTTCAAAGCTGATTGTTCCAAGCAACGGATGGCGCAGCTCCTTCAATGCTTGAGCATTGTCCGATACATCGTTTTCTTGCCACATTGCTTTGAAGGCAGAGCTGGAGACCGAAAGTTCATCCACCATCGCGGCGACCTCTGCCATCGCGCCGGCTCGCGCCACGTCTGCACGGAAACCCGCAACAGCCATTCGCGCCACAGCCTCCCAGTCGTGATAGAGCGTCTGGGCGTTCGGGTCGAGGAAAAGCATTCGCAGTGTGTTGCGCCCGTAGCTCGTCTCCTGCCCCATGTTGGGCCAGATGATCGTTGCTGCCTGGTTCCACGCGACAACATCCCAGGTCGCGGTCTTAATGAATGCCGCGGCGGGGCTGAGCCTATCCAACACGCGCTGGAGCTGTGGTTCGATGCCGTCGGGCTGCTTGTAATGGCTTTCCGGCGATCTGCCCAGCCCGATCAGAAACAGATGCTCGCGCTCAGCATCAGTTAGCAGCAGCGCCTTCGCCAAGTTGTCGAGTACTTCAGCCGATGGTGCTCCACCACGGCCTTGTTCCAGACACATGTACCATGCCGAGCTGATATTGGCTCGTTGTGCAACCTCTTCACGTCGCAAACCGGGTGTCCTACGACGGGAAGACTTGAATCCAAGAGATGCAGGATCGAGCTTAGCTCGCCGGTCTCGAAGGTATCGTCCGAGCGGGTGGCTGACCCTCTCAGCGGCATCGATCGTAGTAGGCGTAATCATAGGATAAATCCTCGTCTTTACTACGATATAGCGTTTGGCGATCATAGATCAACGGTCTTGGAGGACCACAACTATGCGCATCTTTGTCACAGGAGCGACAGGATTTATCGGAACATCCTTAGTAAAGGAACTCATAGAAGCTGGCCACAAGGTGCGCGGTCTTACGCGCAGCGACGCCGGCGCAGAACAGTTGAAAGCAGCCGGAGCTGAGATTCATCGCGGCGATATAGAGGATCTGGAGAGTCTGCGCAATGGAGCGACGGGCATGGATGCCGTGATCAACTTGGCTTTCGACCACGATATGTCCAACTTCGCCCAAAATTCGGAGAACGAAATGAAGGCGATCGAGGCGCTAGGTGCGGCCTTGGAGCCTGGGAAAGTTCTGCTGGTGACCTCCGGTGTCGCCATTACAAGCGGCGGCCCGGGCCACGTGCGGAGAGAGACAGACCCCGCGCTCGATTCACCGGAGATTCCGCGCAGGGGGGAACAATCGGCGCGGACCGTCGCCGACCATGGTGTACACGTTGGGGTATTACGCATGTCGCAAGTGCATGACACGCAAAAGCAAGGGCTTGTCAGCTATCTGATTCAGATTGCGCGCGACAAGGGCGTTTCGGCATATGTAGGCGATGGCGCTTTTCGATGGGCGGCGGCTCCTGTAAAAGACGTGGCGCATCTCTACCGTCTGGCCGTCGAAAAAACCGGACCAGGGCTGTCCACCTATCATGCGGTGCAGGAAGAAGGCGTTTCGCTGCGGAACATCGCGGAGGCAATCGGCGAAGGGCTCAATATACCGGTTGTTTCGATCTCTCCGGAGAAGGCTCAGGAGCACTTCGGAACATTCGCGCATTTCGCGACCTTGGACATGCCGGCTTCAAGTGAATGGACGCGCAAGACTCTAGGATGGAATCCTACTGGGCCCGGCCTTATTGAAGACTTGAAGAATATGAAATATTCCTGAGGCGCGACCTCAGGAATATCTGCTCGCCACGACTTGGCAAAGGCTAGCATCCGAAATTTTCGCTCGTAGGCTAAGTAAAGCCGCATGGCGAGTAGCAGGTTGGAAAGGGTTTCCTGCTTCAGCCCGGCCAATCGCAGGAGACCCAATCCTCATTTATCTGCGCTCTTCATGAACGACATTACAGAGGGGAGTGATGGTCGCTGGATCCACAATCGGATGTCACTCGTTCTTACGGCTTCTAGCGTTTGCGAGACGCTCTATGTTGGTCACAGTCCAATACCATAGCGGGTAGATCTCACCCAAGATCTCGCGGCCAAGGTCCGTAAGGGCGTACTCGACGCGCGGCGGTACCTCGGCGAAGATGGTCCGCTCCACCAGGCCATCCTGTTCCAGCAACCGAAGCGTCTTGGTAAGCGACTTCTGGCTTACTCCCTTTACTTGCTCCAGAACACGGCTGAAGCGTGTGGGAGAACCTGCCTCATCCAGCACCGCCATCGTCCAAAGAGTCCACTTGTCTGCAAGCTGACTGATCGTGTGCCGTGCGAAGAGCTCCTGCTTCGGAGTGAGCTGTTCGCATAGCGCATCTGCTTCCGCCCAATCAATTCCCAATTGTTACCTCCAGGTACCTATGCGTAGCTAAGGTACCTTATTGCAATGGGATACCAGCTGAATCATACTTGCGGCGAGGTGTTCGAAGACACCCGAAGGAGAGTTCATGAAAAACCGTGTCCTTGGCATGTGGCGGCCAGAGACGATCACAGCGACGGTAGGGGGCAAGACGATAGAGCCTTTCGGGCCAAAGCCGGCCGGGCTTCTTTGCTTTCATGAGAGCTTGCATTTCGTGGAGCTTATGTCCGACCCAGGCGTCCCACGCTTTGCGAGCGATGCGCGAGAAGCTGGCACAGCCGAGGAGGACAAGGCGGCGGTGATAGGAAACCTCGCCCTGTTTGGCACCTACACCGTGGACGATGAAGGGAACTTCACGGGAAACCTGGTACAAGGCTGCACGTTCCCGAACTGGATCGGCGACCAACGAACAGCCGAGCAGTTGAAAGAACTCGTTGACGGCGATCACATGCTGGAACTCTTCCTGAGTGGAGATGTGCGCGTGGAAATCCATTGGCAACGCGTCGTCGCACCTTGTTAAGCCTGTAGGCCAGGCTAGGTCCGCTAAGTCGCATTACCCGAAGCAGGCGCCTCGCAGGCTGATCTGGAGCAGCCAAGCCGCTGACTGGCCGAAATCGCGTTTCGCGTGACGAATCGAGGCTTGCGTACTTGGCAGAAGCTCGGGACCGTGCTGCTTACCCCTACCAGGTGCGATGCCATAGTTGACTGAGTGGGCGCTTATGTTCAGGATTCCTCTGGCCCCGACCCTTCGCCGGCACAATGCACTTTTTGATTGACGTTCTGGCTCAGGCTTTGCGCCACAAGCGTGTTCCGAAGCCTGAAACGACGCTGTACTACGGACTGAACACCGCCTGTGCGCTCGGTCAGGTCCTCTTCGGCATCCTTGGACTGCACATCGCACGTAGAGCGACTGGGTGCTGGGAGCGTGGCTCGCGCTCCTGCATCGTTGTCACATCTACTGCTGACGGGAAACGTTCGTTGTAGTAAAGGCTGTCCCGACGTGATCCCCCAATAACGGCAGGAGACGAGATGAAGATCGGAATCATAGGAGCAGGCAACATCGGATCAGTTTTTGGCGCGGCACTTCCGGCAGTTAGGCCACACTGTGCTCATTGCAAACTCGCGGGGACCTGAGACACTTTCTCAGATCGCGCGTGAGACAGGTGCCATCCCCGTTCCTGCTTCGGAAGCAGCAAAGGACGTCGATTTGCTTGTGCTCACCATTCCGCTGAAGGGCGTGTCATCCCTACCCAAGGATCTCCTCGCCCAACTGCCGGCCACCGCGCCGATCATCGACACGGGAAACTACTATCCGCCGCGAGACGGTCACATTGGTGAAATCGATGCTGGAATGGTGGAGTCCGAGTGGACCTCCCGGAATCTCGACGCCCAGTGATCAAGACGTTCAATAACATTACCTGGGGCAGCCTGCAGGACAAGGGTCTTTCCAAAGGTGCGAAGAACCGGATCGCGCTCCCGGTGGCTGGAGATGATTATCCGTCAAAACGGTTCGTGATGGACCTCGTGGAGGCGCTGGGCTTCGATGCGTTCGATGCGGGTTCCTTGTCGGAATCCTGGCGCTACCAGCCGGGAACACCGGCCTACTGCCCCGATCCGAACCTCAAGGAACTGCCGTTGCTTCTGCAACGCGCCGACCGGGCAAAGGCACCGAAGAGCCGGGACAGTTCCTCAAGAATGATGGGCAAAGTCGTTCTCGAGTTTCCGCAACCGGAACTGGTTCGCGTAGCCCGGCTTTTTGCCGGCATGGACACGTTCAAACCTAGAAGTTGGATGGCCCTCGCTCGCCTGCTCTTCGCGGCCTTAGCCTCCCGACTTATACGCAGGTAAGGGACAGTCGCATGTCGTGAGTACGATCTGCGAACGGCCCCTAGCTGTTCCTAGGCGGTTAACTGACGATAAGTCCTTTTACGAGGACCTATGCCAAACAGTTCGGCATGGCCGGGAGACGATAGCGTCCCGTCGGATCTACGAAGCATGAGGATTCGTCTCTTTTGCGATCTTGTTCAAAGCATGCATCTCTGCGCCAAGCGCTGCACTCGTTTGCTCCAGAAAGTCCAGGATCACGGCGAACTCTTCAGCACTGTATTTCGCCAGCAGTTTTGTCATGCGATCGCCTTGGCTGCCATACAGGGCATCCACCTCGTGAAGCTTTTCTTCATCGGCGTGGATGGTCACACGGCGGCGGTCCTCTTTGCTTCTTTCGCGACGCGCGAAGCCGGTTGCTTCCAACCTGTCGATCAAGGCGGTGGTCGCGGCCCCGGTCAGACCAATCCTATCGCTGAGTTCTCCCGCAGACATGGCCTCATCCGCCAACAAACGAAGGCAATTTACATCTGTTGCGTTCAGTCCCAGCTGAGCTCCCACAGCGGAATGGAACAGCAAAACCCTTCCCACAAATCTCCGAATAACGGGAACATAGGCGCGCATTCGAGCACTTGACTTCATTCTCACCTCGCTCCATTATTACTTAGGTATTCTAAATATACGAGTATCGAAGGAGATGGTAACGGTATGGCAACACTCGATCTTGATGGATTCTCTCAGTACTACGAGGAGTTGGGCAACCATTCCAAGCCACCCGTTCTGATGATCAGCGGGCTCGGCGGTGTCGGTGCGAGTTGGGGTTCGCAGGCCAAGTATTTTGCTGAGCAGTACAACGTCATCCTGCCTGACCAACGCGGCACGGGCAAGAGCACGCACACACTGGACGGGTATACGACGCAGCAGCTTGCCCGGGACATGGCGGCCCTTGTGGAGCACCTGGATCTTGGCCCCATGCACGTGGTTGGGGCTTCGACGGGCGGAGCCATCGCACAGCATATGGCGCTCGACTATCCTCACACCGTTCGCTCCCTCACACTGTCCTCGACCTTCGCACGCTTTGACGCGTATACCCATCGTGAGTTCCAGGTTCGCCGGAAGATGACCGAACAGTGGAGCCGATCCGAGTTCTTCGCGGCGTACTCCTTGTTCTGTTCTCGCCCCGTTACACAAGCCAACATCCGGAAAAGGTACAGGCATGGATCGATCGAGGGTCGGCACATCCCGAGCAGCCAGGCGATCGAGAGATTGGCCTCAAGCGCATTGACATGATCGCTGCCCATGACACGTCCGCCAGGCTCCGCGAGATTACGCAGCCAACCCTGGTCGTATGCGGGACCCACAACTTCTGCACACCGCTGACGCTCTCCGAAGAACTGGCCAAAGGTATTCCAGGAGCGAAGCTGGTGGTCTTTGAGGAGGGTGGCGAGTTGATCGAATTGGAGCAGGACAAGAAGTATTTCGAGGTTGTCGGCGGTTTCATAAACGGGCAGATGGTCTAGGTTAGGGCTCCAGGTGCTCTCACTTCCGAGTGCGGGCGCCGATCTGCTTTCGCCAAGAGAAGGTTTGCGCTGAGCTCAGGATGTGAATGATCAAATCGCAAGCCGCATCGCGGCTCATCCGCAAAGGTATGCGGGGTTTGCGCACTTACCCTTGACCGATCCGGATGCTTCCGCAGACGAGTTGGAACGAGCGGTCTCGCAACTCGGCTTCAGGGGTGCGCTCGTCAGCGGCGCCACCGAAGGTCGCTACCTCGATCACCGATCATTCGAACCTCTACTTTCGCGGGCAGAGCAGCTTGACGTACCTATCTATCTGCACCCCGCGGCCTCTCCCAAGCCGGTCCGCGACGCCCTGTACGCCGGCTTGCCGGACGACCTCGGCTTCTGGATGTCCGTGTTCGGCTGGGGCTGGCACAGCGACACCGCAGTGCATGTCCCGCGCCTTCTGCTTTCAGGCTCGCTTGAGCGCCATCCCAATCTCAAGATCATCATCGGGCACCTGGGCGAGGGTCTTCAGGTCATGATGCCTCGCCTGGATCAGCAGTTCCATCAGTTCGCCGGGTTTGGCGGCATACCCAGCGAGATCCTGCGCAAGCACATATGGGTGAGCACCAGCGGTTTCTTCTTCCTGCCATCGTTCATGGCAACGCTCGACGCTTTCGGGGCCGACCGGATTCTCTACTCGGTGGATTACCCGTTCGGATCTCTGGAGCGGGGCAGGGCCTTCCTCGAAGAGCTCTCTATTGATACCGAGACGCTCGCCAACATAGCGCATGGCAACGCCGTTCAACTGCTGAAACTTACCGCCTGAAGTTCATCTCGAGGAGTGTCCCACATGCGGTCTAAGCCGCGACTGAGTAGTAGGGACACGTAATCATCGTACTGTCCCTTACCTGTTTGGAACCTTTTCAGAGTATCGAATCAAAACAGAGCGCCGGGTACCACTCCGTATACCGGTCGAAGTCGCGCATTGGGTCGATGACTATGCCTGTCCCTCAGACGAGAGAACGTAAGAATACTGCGCAAGTCCCGGCACTTCGAATTGCTTGATCTTCATCGCGTCGTCTGTCCTTGCTTGCCTGCCAGCTCTTCGAACTCGCGGCGGCTCTTCGCGGCTTCGCTGTTGCACACCAGTGCGCACAGTTTGAACACTATGGGGTCACTGATGGCATAGAAGATGGACGTTCCTTCCCGCCTCCGTCCAATCAATCCGGCATCGGACAGTATCTGCAAATGTTTGGATACATTGGGCTGGTTGCCGTCGAGCGCGACGACCAAGTCGCCGACTGATTTCTCGCCTACCTCCAGCTCCTGAAGGATGCGCAGGCGGTACGGCTCTCCCAGAGTGCGAAAACGCCGAGCCACCAGGTCGAGCATCTTGTCACTCATTGCCTGCCTTGCCATGACCTTAATATATCACTATGGAAGCATACAGTCTACACTGGTCGCGGAGGTACACATGGAAGCTCGCTTGATCGATGTACGGGAATATCCTGAGTTTGCCGAGGGGCATATCGAGGGTTCGGAACTCGTTCCGCTTGGAATGCTGGACAAGGCCAGCGAAGGCTGGGACCGCTCTGCTCCGCTCACCCTCGTCTGCCGAACCGGACGGCGTGCGGAAGATGCGCGGCAAACCCTGGACAGCAAGGGATTCACTTCGCTCGAAGTGCTTGATGGCGGCGTGCAAGCGTGGGCCAACAGCGGCAAGCCGCTCACGGTCGCCCAGAACAAGCCCTGGGCGATGGAGCGCCAGGTGCGCGTTGCGGCGGGTACTTTGGTGCTGACCTTCTTCGGGCTTGGGCTGCTTACGTCTAAAAAGCTTTTTGTTGGCGCGGCTGTGGTGGGTGCGGGCCTCGTCTACGCGGGTGTAAGCGATACCTGCATGATGGCCTCCGTGCTGGGCCGCATGCCGTGGAACGCTCCAGAGAAAGCGAACGCATGACTTCGCTCGCCATCGTGGGTGGCCTCGGCCTGGGCGTAGTCATCGGCATCATCTCCGGCATGATCGGAATTGGGGGCGGGGCGTTTCTCATTCCCGCCCTGATCTTCTTCTACGGCATGTCCCAGAAGACCGCGCAGGGTACATCCCTCGCGACCCTGCTGCTGCCCATCGGCATCTTCGCATTCTGGACTTACTACAAGGGCGGGCATGTCGAGCTGCGGCTCGCGCTGGTGATCGCGGTCGGTTTCGCCGTTGGAGGATGGCTCGGTGGGCTTTGGGCACAGCACCTGTCCGACGTGGTACTCCGCAGAAGCTTTGCCGTCCTGCTTGTTGCATTGGCCATCAAACTCGCCATCGGGCGTTGAGGAAAGACTGGATGAAACGACACGTCAGAGCAAACGACTTTGAAGCCGTTCTTTCGCTTCTCCCGATGCAGGCACAGACCAAATCACATGGGTCCCGTGCTGTGAGCTTGCCCGACGAAGCGGACTGGCAACTGACCTTCAACAATGTACGAATCTGATAAGGTGATGGCCTGAGATGTGCCGAGAACCTCTTAGTCGCAGCACAACAAGCGCGCTGGGACGCATATCCGATCTGGAGCGCCACTGCATCCAACGTTTGTCCCTCTCCCTTAGCTTGTGCGTCGCGAGAGTTGCTCACCGGCGGATGTTGGCGCAAAGGCGATCCCAATTTCC
Source organism: Granulicella sp. (assembly GCA_965198545.1). GTDB lineage: Bacteria > Acidobacteriota > Terriglobia > Terriglobales > Acidobacteriaceae > Granulicella. The sequence continues at coordinate 651,001 of CBDAPS010000001.1, forward strand.
CGAGGCGATCTTTGCCTGGTCTTCGTCGCTTAAGTTTGATTGAGCAAGAAAATTGCGAGCGCCGCCGGGCGGCGTCATCAGAAATGGATAATCCGTGGACATGAGAATGCGGTCCACCCCGAGTACCTCGACCGCCCACCGCAGATAGCGTTGACTGAAAAGACCGCTGGGCGTGACGTAAACATGCTCCTGGAAGTACTCTGACATCGTTCGGGGCAACTTCAGCGACAGGCCCATCCAGTCGAGGCGCTCGAGGTAGAACAACACGACTTCGCCCATGTGGCCGGTTACGATTTGCAGATCGGGAAAGCGATCGAAGACGCCCGCTAGGGCCATTCGGATGATCTGAATGCCAGTTTCATAGTGCCATCCAATACCGGCCCGGGCAAATAGATAATCCGTAGCTCCGTTGAAACCGTTGTAATAGGCATCCACGACTCCACTTTGAGGGATCTGCGGGTGGAGATAGAGCGGCGCCCTGAGAGCCGATGCTGTCTCAAAGATCGGCCAGTAATCATGATGGTCGAAGTTGCGTTCTCCCGTTCGTCCGAAGACCATGGCTCCCTGCAGCTTGAGTTCGCGCACCGCCCGCTCCAGTTCACGCGCGGCTGCCAACGGCACGGGGGTAGGCAAAGTGGCGAAGCCCTGGAAACGGTCCGGTTTGCCGGCCACAACCTCAGCCACCCGGTCGTTCGAGGACCGTGCCAGCTTGATCGACAAGTCCCCAGCGAGGTTCTGGACGCCCGGCGTCGTGAGCGACAAGACCTGTACGTCGACTGCGGCCTCGTCCATATCCGCGATGCGACCGGCGCCAAAACCCAGCAGGCGCTTGCCAGCTTCACCGCCGACGGACGAGTGTGTATCTAGCGACTGCCATTCCCGCGATATTTCAGGGAGCAGGAAATGTTCTTCCAAAGCAGCAATCTTCATGAGGGGAGCTTTCGTTGCGCTGGAACTTCGTGTCGCCTGTTCCATCTTCTGACCGTCCGCCTTTCCAGTAAATGCAACCGCCGTCAAAGCCGCAGAGCTGGATGTTAAGAAGTCTCTTCGCGACCGGGCTTTGTTGCCGAATCACTCGACTTTCCTTTGATTCATTCTTGTTCTTCTGGGTCCACGATCTGTTGGCTTTGCATTATCGTGAATAATCTTGATCGCGAAGTCTCCCGTGGTTGGCACCGGCCCGAACCCGCACCGAGCCCTTCCTGTTATCTTTCAGGCCAGGCGCGCATGGCCAGCTTTCCCACTTCCATCAACTTCTCTCTCGATGCTCAGGTGCGCGCATCATTTCGGCGGCTGCCATGAAGCAGGAGTTGTTTTATGTCGCAGCCTCGCGTGGCCGCGAAGACATTGCCATCATCACTTCCGATGCGAACCGGCTCGGCGAGTCTCTTGGGTTGTCATGGCGCGACCGTCGGCGATGGAGTTGGCAAGCCAGATCGCTCAATCTGCTCAAGCGCCCGAACAAGGCATGGCGCAAGCTTTGAGTCCGAGTACGCAGCCGTCAGCACCGAAGTTTGAGATGAACCCAGAACACGGTTTTGGGCTTAGTCTGTGAAACCAGCAGCCAGACTGAACCGGCAGTATAACCGGCAATCAGGATCACCATATTTCACGAAAATGCAGTCAGGAGTATGATTTCAGCTGAATATGAAACCGGCAAAAAAGAGCGATCTTCCTAGCATCTCCTGAATGGAGCCGCTGCTCCCCTCAGACGGGAATAAAGCGTCCGAAGACCTTGCATTTGACCTAATCGCCAACGCGAACGCTCTTGCCGGTCAGCTCCACCCATCGTGACTGAAGCGGTCGGCGACCTAGTCCGCTCGATGAATTGCCACTACTCAAATCTCATCGAAGGGCACGACACGCATCCTCGCGATATTGATCGGGCGCTCCATAAAGATTATTCCGCAGAGCCAAAGCGGCGCGCGCTACAACTGGAAGCAGTCGCTCATATTGAAGTTCAACGGGCGATTGATAAAGGTGATGATCCCGCAGATTATCCGGCTTCATCTGCTTATGCTGTTTGGCTGCATCGGGAGTTCTGCCGTCGTTTGCCAGATGAACTCTTGTGGGTAGAAGATCCAGAGCAGTCTCGTAAGATCAGGCTTATCCCCGGCGCATTGCGCGAAGGCGAAGTTGTAGTGGGCCGTCATCTTCCACCGCCAGCAGAAGCTCTACCAGCTTTTCTTCAGCGCTTCGAACGGGCTTATAGCCCGGAGAACCTCTCGAAAGTACGTCAAGTCATCGCGGTAGCGGCAGCGCATCATCGTTTCCTTTGGATTCATCCTTTCTACGACGGGAATGGCCGCGTTGCTCGTCTGATGTCTCATGCGCTTTTGCGCCGCCTAGGCGTGGGAAACAGCCTATGGTCTATGGCGCGTGGGCTTGCTCGTAACGTCGGGGACTACAAATCGCTCTTGATGGCTGCGGATGCCCCGCGTCGCGGTGATCTCGATGGACGCGGCAACCTCTCGCAGTCCGCGCTCGATAACTTCAGTCGATTCTTTTTGCGTGTATCGAACGACCAAGTCACCTATATGAGTTCGATCTTGCAGCCCTCAGAACTTCTTCGCCGAATGGAAATTTACGTCGAGGACGAAACGCGCGCAGGCCGTCTTCCCAAGGGCAGCTTTCCACTTCTGCGCGAAGCTCTCCTTGCCGGAGAGTTTGAGCGCGGCAGGCTCCTGCGCTTACGGCGTACAAAGAACGCATGGCTAGAAGTGTCGTTTCGAAGTTGCTCGATGTCGGCCTTCTCACTTCCCCGAGCCATGTAGCCCGCCTAAAGCTTGGATTTCCGATTGCTGTCGTCGAACGGTGGTTCCCGGCACTGTATCCAGCAAGCAGCTACGTCAAGAGCTAAAGGAGAGTTCGGAACGCTGATGAGCAATTCACTTCAAGCCATCGAAAGCGAGCTGTTCCCAAAAGTTTTCCTAAAAGACACTCCAGGACACTCTAGTCATCCAGTGCAACTCTATGCAGTTCTGCCGGTTCGATGAGGCAAAGCACCCAAAATCAGCAGCTATAGACATGTGGCGTCGTTCGTTTCATTGTGAGTTCAGGAGGCATACGAGCCATGTCCGAACTCACCTTAGCTGCTGAACCGTTCTTGAATAGCGACCAAGCTGCCGCTATCCTTCGCATCCACCCGAAAACTCTGCAGCGCCTGGCGCGACTCGGCCAAGTCAGTGGCTACCGTGTCGGCAAGCTGTGGCGCTTTCACGCCTCCAACATCGAAGGCCGCAATGATGGCTTTGCTTCCACACTCGACGCCGACACTGCCCAGCGGTACGCTTTAAGTACCACTCGTGCCCGTAAGCAGCTAGGAGGAGTCCATGTTTGTTCGGACACGGTTTGGCCTGCAGTGGGGTGACTTCGATCTCGAGAAGCACACCTTTCTGGTTCAGCGCAGCTCGGTCGGCGGACGGATCGATGAGGTAAAGACGGAGTACTCGAAGGACTACGTTCCGCTCGATCTTCGTCTCGAAGAGCTGCTCCTTCGGTGGCGGAGCTTCAGCACCTACGCGAAGGATACGGATTGGGTCTTCGCCAATCCGCAGACCGGAAAGCCGTAACACCAGAAGAGCCTGAAGAAGCGCCAGCTTCGCAGGGTCGCTGAACTCATCGGTTTGCCCGAAGGGATCGGTTGGCACACGTTCCGCCATACCTATCGTTCCTGGCTGGATGAGACCGGAGCGCCGATGAAGGTGCAACAGGAGCTTATGCGTCACGCCTCGATCCAGACGACGATGAATGTCTATGGACGCGCGATGACGGACTCCAAGCGCAAGGCCAACAGCCAAGTCGTTGGCTTGGTCTTCGGAGAAGAATTTGAGAGAAAGGGGGTCTTAAACACCACAGTCCTTCAGTAGAGAAGGACTGTTTCAGAGGAGCCATTTCCGACTGGGGAATAATGGGGTCTTGCTTGGGATTTTGGTAGCTCTAAGTTATTGATTCTTTGGTTGCGGGGGTAGGATTTGAACCTACGACCTTTGGGTTATGAGCCCAACGAGCTACCGGGCTGCTCCACCCCGCATCACAAGAATACCGCGACTGCTGCCTAGGGTCAACCGCAGCAGCGGGCCAGCCTTCGGGGCGGATCCAGGTGTTAGAGGGGCCGCACAGAGGCAGAACCTTCTAAGAGTCAAGCCTATGACCGGAACTTTCTCCGAAAAAAAGCGTCTTTGCAGAAGGTGAGTGCTCGGTATGGGAAACGGCGTTCGGGAAGCGACCGGCGCCCTACCAGGAGAAGCCCGCGCTCGCGGTGAGAGGAGTTTAGGCGATGCAAGAGTATAGTTTTCGTAGAAGCGGAGTACAGGCGGCGATATTGCTGGGTGGGCTGGCAGGTGGCCTCGGTATCGTTTCGGCAAATGCCCAAACGCAGGGCGGCGTGCCGGACGCACAGGTTGAGGCCAACGTTCTTCGCCAGTTGGCTACCGCGCCGGAGTTGTCGTCTCAGAACATCCAGTCCACTACGGTTTACGGCACCGTGACTCTGTCCGGTAGCGTCCACAGCGAGGCCATGCGCACCAAGGCCGAGAACCTCGCCGCGCGTGCTCAGGGCGTAAAGAAGGTAGTCGATCAACTCAGTCTGGGAGACTCGCCAGCGCCGCAGCAGAACGGCGATCCAAACGCCCAATATGCACAAACCGGCGATCCCGCGCAGGGCGCGCCTGCGCCCGGCCAAGTCCTGCAATCTGATGGCACCTACGCCCCCGCCCAGGGAGACAACAGCAATAGCGCGCCGTCGCCCGCGCCCGGTTACCCAGGTGCCCCTGAGTACAGCAATGGCGGGCCCGCCCAGCCACAACCCCAACCCGGCTATCAGAATCAGCAGCCTGCGTACCAGCAGCCCGGCTACCAGGCACAGCCGTATCCGAACCAGCAGCCCTACCCCAACGAGCAGCAGGCCTACGGCAGCGCTCCTCCGCCTCCGCCGAACTACCCTCAGCGCCAGCCGCTGTACTCTAACGGCGGTCCCGGCGGTCCGAACGGCTACGCCCAGTACCCTCCGGGATCGCCACAGGCCGGTCAGGTTGGGGGCCAGGTTGTAACTGTCGCTCCGGGAGCGCTCCTCCAGGTCCGTCTTGACCGCGGTTTCGATGCGAACCACGTTCAGCCCGGCACAGCGTTCAGCGGCGTCGTCATGCAGGACGTCGTCGCCAATGGCGCTGTTGCCATTCCGCGCGGCGCCCCGGTGCAGGGAACCGTCGTCGACGCCAAGAAAGCCGGTGCCCTGAAGGGCGAAGCGCAGCTTGGCCTCGCCATCACCGGTCTCACGCTCGGCGGCCAGAACTACACCCTTGCCTCTGACATATGGCAGCGCGAGGGCCGCGACAAGACCGGCAACACGGTCGGTAACGCTGTGGGCCTCGGAGCCGTCGGTGCCATCATCGGAGCTGTAGCCGGTGGCGGCGCAGGCGCTGCTATCGGTGGCGCAGTTGGAGCCGGGGCCGGCGTCGCCGGCTCGGCCGCCTCTCCTGGAGGTCGCGTGATCGTCCCGGCAGAAGCCGTCCTGACGTTCCGCCTCTCCCAGCCCACCACGATCACCACCGTCGGCCAGGCTGAGCTTGCCCGCCTCAGCTACGCCGCTGGCCCGGGCCCCCGTCCTGTGCCCCCGCGGCGCTACTACAGTCCCTATGGCTACTACGGGCCGGGGCCGGGCTACTACCGCTAATCCGGTTGGACCCATAGAGCAAGACGGCACCGCTTCGGCGGTGCCGTTTCTTTGCTGTTTAGCCGTTTTGGCAGCCGTTTCCGCTTTCGCTGCACAGCCCGCTCGAAACTCCTGATTTATACTTTGAGCGAAGCCCCTGCAGGCAGGCGCGGCGCTGTCGATGATTCCGTAAGGGTCCCAATTCGGGGCGCGCGGCGGAACGACCGGCACGAGAGCCTTGAGCAAAATCCCGGGCAACGAGCGTTCGCTTTTCGGCGAGCCGCGATTCGAAGTGAAGGTCGTCGTCCACGCATGATCCGTATTTTTCAGCAAGACAACCGTGCCACCAAAGCTGTGTTTGCCATTGTGATCGGAGCTGCGATCTTTACCATGGTCATCACGCTGGTCCCCGGTATTTTCGACAACAGCGCCGCGGCTAACGCTACCCTGTTCGCCACCATCCGCACACCCGGATTCTTCGGCAAGTTCGATGGCGACGCCTCGCAGGTCACCACCGTCGACGTTCAGCGTCAGGCCGCGCAGATCGCCCAGCAGCAGGGCTACCCTGCCTTCTACGCCTCGCTCCTGGCTCCCCGCATCGGCGAGCAGATGGTCGCTCGCGCCATCGCCATTCGTGAGGCAGACCGTCTCGGCTTGTCGGTCAGCGATGCCGATCTACGCAACTACCTCCAGCACAGCTACCTCGCGCAGTACATCTTCCCGGATGGCAAGTTCATCGGCGAAGACGCGTACATGAACCTCGTGCAGCGCGCAATGCCCGGCGCCTCGGTCACCGAGTTTGAAAAAGAGGTCAAGTCCGATCTCGAGATGCAGCGCCTCCAGGCCCTCGTCACCAACGGCGTCACCGTGTCTGACAACGAGGTTCGTTCGGAGTTCCTCAAGCAGGGCGCCAAGGTCAAGTTCGACTACGCCGTCGTCTCGGCTTCGGACCTGAAGAAGACCATCAACCCCAGCGACACCGATCTCCAGGCCTTCTTCAAGCAGAACGCCGCACGCTACGCGACTGCCGTGCCGGAAGCCCGCAAGATCGCTTTCTTCAGCTTCGACGCCGGCAACCTGCCCGGCGGCAAGCCGCAGGTCACCGACGCCGACATGCAGGCCTACTACACCGCTCACCTCAACGACTACAAGTCGGAAGAGAAGGTTCAGACCCGCCACATCCTCATCTCCTCGCCCAAGGGCGCGGATGCCAAGGCCGACTCCGCTGCCAAGGCCAAGGCTGAGGACGTACTGAAGCAGGTCCGTGCCGGCGGCAACTTCGCCGACCTCGCCAAGAAGTACTCTGACGACCCCGGCAGCAAGGATAAGGGCGGCGAACTCGGCCTTCAGCCCACCAGCATGTTCGTCCCCGAGTTCGGCAAGGCCGCCATGGCGCTGAACCCCGGCCAGACCTCGGACCTCGTTCGCTCGCAGTTCGGCTACCACATCATCCAGACCGAGCAAAAGGTGCCTGCGACCACCAAGTCGCTCGCGGAAGTGAAGCCCGCCATCCAGGGCATCCTTGAGCAGCAGAAGTCCGGCGCGGCGGAACAGGCGTACGCCAACCAGCTCGCAGCGGAAGCCCAGAAAACTGGTCTCGACAAGACTGCGGCCGCCCACAACCTGCACGTCATCACCACCGACTACGTCAACGCCAAGGGCTCCATTCCCAGCCTCGCGGACAGCACCACGCTGCTCAGCCAGGCGTTCACGGCCGCCAAGGGCGCTGCTCCTGCGGTTGCCTCCACGGGCGATGGCTTCGCGGTCTTCCAGGTGCTGGACGTCAAGGCCGCTCACGCGCCGGACTTCGCGGACTTCAAGCCCCACCTTCTCGATGACTATCGCGAGCAGCAGGCTCCTGAGTTGCTCAACGCGCAGCTCAATAAACTGGCTGCACGCGCCAAAGCTCTCGGCGACCTCAAGAAGGCCGCTGCCGAGTTGAACCTTCCCATCAAGTCCAGCGACCTCGTTGGCCGTGATGCGCAGGTTACTGATCTCGGCAGCATGGCAGGCCCCGCCGCTGTGGCCTTCGATCTGCCCAAGGGTGGCATCTCCGGTCCCATCAACGAAGGTCCAAACGGCGGCGTGCTCCAGATCGTCGACAAGCAGGAGCCTTCCGCTGACGAACTCGCCAAGGGTTTGGCTGACAGCAAGGACAAGCTGCTCGATCAAAAGCGCAGCGAAGCCTTCCAGGTGTTCGTCGGTTCGCTCGTGGATCGCTACCAGCGCAGTGGAGCCATCATCTACAGCAAGCAGACACCGGCCACACCGTTCGGCAGAAAATAGCAAGAGTAGTCACCGGTTGATTCCGAGGGATGCGTCGCAAGACGCATCCCTCTTTACATTGGGGACGTCCAAAGGGTCTGAAGTCGGAGGGGAAGCAGCAGATGGCACAAACCGAACGCGTCTCAGGAGTTCTGCTCCACGTCACATCGCTTCCGTCCTACGGCGGCATTGGAGACTTCGGCCCGGCGGCGTACGCCTTCGTAAACTTCCTGCGCTCGGCCAAGCAGCGCCTTTGGCAGGTGCTTCCGCTCACGCCTGTAGGCTATGGCAACTCCCCCTACTCGTCTCTGTCGGCGTTCGCCGGCAACCCGCTCCTCGTCAGCTTGGAAAAGCTGGTCGAAGCGGGCTGGCTTGCTCCGGAGCGCATCGTTGGTCTGCCCGGCCACAACGGCCCCTGCGACTTCGACGGAGCTTTCCAGCTAAAACTCCCGCTCATCGAAGAAGCCGCCGCCAACTTCCTTGACCGCGCCGGGGATGATGACCGCAACCGCTTCCAGCGCTTCGCTCAGGAAAACAGCTCCTGGCTCACGGACTGGGCACTCTTCAGTGTTCTTCGCCGCAAGCACAACTACGCCGGTTGGTGGCAGTGGCCGAAAGAGTTTGCCTGGCGTCAGTCAGACGCGATGAGCGTCTTCATGAATGAGGCGGGCAGGGAACTCGCCGTCGAGCAGGTCGTCCAGTTCTTCTTTACCGAGCAATGGAATGCGCTGCGCGACTACTGCCACCGGAGCAACATCCAGATCATGGGCGACGTCGCCATCTTCGTCAGCTATGACTCCGCGGACGTCTGGACTCACCCCGAAATTTTCGAGTTGGACGACGAGCGCAAGCCGGTGCGCGTCAGCGGCGTGCCTCCGGATTACTTCTCGGAGACAGGCCAGCTTTGGGGCAATCCGCTCTACCGCTGGGGCTTGCTGGAAGAGCACGGATTTGACTGGTGGGTAGCCCGCATCCGTCGCGCGCTGAACTTGCATGACAGCATTCGTCTCGACCACTTCCGCGGTTTCGAGGCGTTCTGGTCGGTCGACGCCAACGAAACCACCGCGCTCAACGGCCATTGGGTCAAGGGACCGGGCCACGCACTCTTCAACCGCCTAAAAGACATCTTCGGCGATCTCCCCTTCATCGCCGAAGACCTCGGCCTGATCACGCCGGAGGTTGACGAACTCCGCGAGTACTTCAAGATGCCCGGCATGCGCGTCCTGCAGTTCGGCTTCGCGCAGCGCGGCGATCACCTCTACCTGCCGCACCGCTACGTCCCCAACACGGTCGTCTATACCGGCACCCACGACAACAACACCACGCTCGGCTGGTGGCGCGAAGACGCCACCCCGGTGGAGCGCGAGCATCTGCAGATCTACGTCTACCGTTTCACCGCGGAGGAGCAGGTGCCCTGGGCGCTCATGCGCTGCGCCGCCACCTCGGTAGCCCAGACCTGCCTCTTTCCCATGCAGGACGTTCTCTGCCTCGGCAGTGACGCCCGCATGAACAAACCGGCCGCCGCCTACGGCAACTGGTCCTGGCGCTTCGGCCTGGAGGACCTGAAGCCCGAGGTTGCCGCCAAGCTGTGCGATCTCACCGAGATGACCGACCGCGACGGCCGCCAGAAACACATCGAAGGCCAGGCAGCGGGCGGCCCCACCGACGCCGCCCACCTCCGCATAGTAGAAGGCGCTACCAAGTAGCACTGCACAGGCTTCTGCTTTGAAGGGGCCGGCTTCAGCCCCCGGGATTCTGGGATCATTTTCCTGCGCTCTCTTGTTTGTCATCCCCGCAGGGGATCCGCGTCTGCCGTTGCCGTTGCTTTCGCCGTTGCCGTTGTTTCTGGGGCTTCAGCTCTCTAGATAGATACCGAAATCAATCGGCGAAATGGGCTTTAGCCCCCGAGATGTACCCTCTCGCGCCACTCCCCACAACCCAACCCGTTACACTGAAGGCACGAGGAGATTTCTGACAGTGCCCCTTTCCGGCGAAGCCATCCGCACCATGAACTACGTTGACGATATTTCGGTGACGCTGCGGCGCATCCTTTCCGTGCTGCCTATCCTGACGGCGGAGGAACGCGAGCGCGTGGCTGAGCACATCAAGCAGGCCGACCCAAGCTACGACTCCGTCGTCCAGGCTCTCAGCAAGTAGCACAGGCCCTCAGCAAGTAATTCAGGCCACACCTCTGCCTATCGAACAGATCACCAAAATCGCCGTCATCGGAGCAGGCCGCGCCGGGCGCGGCTTCGCTCTGCGTTGCGTGCGTGCCGGGTTTCCAGTTGTACTCGAAGACGTGCTGCCATCCAAGCTGCGCCTGGCTGAGGCGGAGATCGCCGCGGAGCAGGCAGACTACCCCAGGCTGCTCCGCATGGCGTCCACCGTGGAAGAAGCCGTGCGCGACGCCGATCTGGTCATCGACTTTGTCCCGGATGAGCTCGAGTCCAAGCTGGAGATCGTCTCCATGCTGGACCGCATGGCCCCGCCGCGCACCATCCTCTGCATCCCCACCGCCACCCTCAGCCTGACCGACCTCGCCTCCTGCACCTACCGGGGCGAGCGCTGCATTGGCGTTCAGGGCGACCTCGCAGGGAACGACATCGGCCTGATTCACGGTCGGCTCACAGCAACTGCAACCGTTGAGGCCGCGTCTGACTGGTTACAGCGTCTTCGATATCGTGTGCGCCTGGTCGACGACGTAGAAGAGCCTATGCTCGTAAAGAACGTCCGGACAAGCCCTTGATCATCATCCGCGTCATCATCGGTGCGATCCATGCGGTCATCCAGGTAGCCGCAACCGCGCTGGCCGCGGGTCTTTCTGTCGTCTTGATCCTGTTCATCATCATTGCTGCCATTGCAGCCGGTATCTTCGGCATGTTCGGCCTTGGCGGTCTCGGCCTGGCCGCCCGCCGCAGAAGAAAAGCCTCCGAAATCGAGCCCCCTTCGTAAGCTGTCTCTCCTGCGTGCCGGGTCCTCCTTGCGAGGATCTGGATTGATACGTACGAAGGCGTTCCATTCCGAAGGCGTCATCCCGAGCGGAGCGAAGGATCTCGGTAGTTTGCTGCGAGTGCCACAAAACTTACCGGAAGCCCACGGAAGTAGGGCCGAAAGCCCGGCTCATTTCAGCCCAGCCGGTAAGCGCCGGTAGGCGAGCCCACGTCCAGGTCTGTCTACCGCTCGTCGAAGGCCGGAGGGAGCCGAAGGCGGACTGACTGAACTGCCTTCCATAATGCCGCACAAACCCGGCCAGATACCTGTCAACCCCTCGCACCGTCACGATCCGTGCTAACTTCAACTCGCTCAACAACCTCCGCAACACAAACTTCTTGCACGTTCATTTCGCATACTTTCTACAATGGAGATAGCGCTTCCCTCGGGGACGCGCATATCTCCCGGCGGGAAGGCTAAGTCTCCTACTTTGAATACTTTGGCGATAAGTCCAATCGCCCGAATACTTTGCACGCAAAATGCGCGCCAAATGCCGGAAACGAAAGAACTTAGCCAAAGTTCCGGGGGGGGGGGCGGGTCTACAGCAGCTTGCCGTCAGCCATGTCCCGAACGAGGCTCAGGTCCGCCGCAAGAAAGTCGAAGCTCGGCAGCTCGGCTATCGCGCTCCAGCGCATGTCGCGGAAGATACGGTTCTCCAGCTCACCGGAGAAGCCATCGACAATGAAGAACTGGATCTCGATCGTCCCGCCATTGCGGTAAGTATGCCGGACGGTGATCACATGCCTGCCGATGGTCGCCGTAATTCCAAGCTCCTCGTTGAGTTCCCGCGCCAGGGCCTGCTCTGCGGTCTCGCCCAGCTCGATCTTGCCGCCAGGAAACTCCCACTTCAGGCCCATGGGCTGGTCAGGCCGCCGCTGGCACACCAGGATCTCCCGCGCGGTGCCTTCACCGCGCAGCAGGAACGCAGCAACGACATGCCGAACCGGACGAGGGGCCGGGCGTGGTGGAGCGCTATCGAGTTTGCGGATGGGCTCCTTCACCTGCTCAGTGTAGACGCGCCAGACGTCGTTAAGTGTCCACAGACCAAATCAGCCCTGCACCTTCGGCGGCACAGCAGCCGAAGCAACCGCCGCCGGATAGTACACCGGCCAGCCCTTTTCGATGCTGATCCGCACCAGCTCAGCCGAAGGGTTCACCGGAAACGCTCCGCGACCGATGCGGAGCATCGCCACGTCGTGCACCGAGTTGCCGAAGACAGCGTCGGGCGTCGTAATGCCGGCAAGCCGCAGCGCTTCCACCTTGCCTTCATCGGTAGGCACCGCAATCAGCTTGCCTGTCGCCCGGCCATTCTCGCAGGCCACACAGGCCGCCAGCACGCGATCGGCAGGAATATCGAAGCGCCGCACGCCTTCCTCGATCACCCAGTCGCAGGTCGAGCTCACCGCCCAGAGCTCCACCCCATCCCGCTGCAGCTCGGTGACAAGCTCCAGCATCTCCGGAAAGATGTGCTTCTCAATGTGCAGCCGGAAGAACTCGGCAGCCGCGCGGCGAAGCTCTTCCACCCGCAGACCCGCATACACCTGCACCATCTCGCCGCAGATTGCCAGTTCCGACACGCTGCCCCCCCGATACCCTTGGTACTGGCCGTTCAGCCAGTCAGTGGCTTCCCGCGAGAGCAGGCCAGTCTCCATGGACCAGCGCATGAACGACGACCCGGCATCCCCCGACCACAGTGTGCCGTCGCAGTCGAACACGGCAACGCGAGGGTGGAGGGCATGGACGCGGGCGAAGAAGGCCTCGCGGTCGAGCAGGGTGGCCGTGGGTGGCGTCGCAGGCAGAGGTGAAGCAGTCAAGGTAAGGGTCCCAGGTGGCAGAAGCCGCAGATCTAAAAGTTAAGTAGAGCAGGTGATCCAACTGAGTGCCAAACCGGTTGTGGAGCAGAAGAGCACGCGATTTGATAGCCTTGCGAGCGAGAGACGCAAACGCTTCCCCGATTGAAGGAATTTCATGCTGGATAAAAACCGCCTGTTCCCCGCCGAGGCCGCGGCACGCTCCGTAGCGGCCAAACTCTACGAAACGATCCGAGATTTGCCCATCATCAGCCCGCACGGACACACCGATCCAAGCTGGTTTGCGGAGAATAAGCCCTTCCCAAATCCCGCGGCGCTCTTTATCCAGCCCGATCACTACATCTTCCGCATGCTGTACTCGCAGGGCGTGTCGCTGGAAAGCCTGGGAGTGCCACAAGTCGATGGCAGGCAGCAGGCAGACCCGCGTGAGGTGTGGCGCATCTTCGCCAAACACTATTACCTGTTCCGAGGAACCCCCACCCGCCTGTGGCTGGACTACGCCTTCCAGGAGCAGTTCGGTTTCAAAGAGCGGTTGAAGCCCGAAAACGCCGATGAATACTACGACGCGATCGACAAGAAACTGCAAACTCCCGAGTTTCTTCCGCGCGCGCTCTACGACAGTTTCAAGATCGAGGTACTGGCAACGACCGATCCCCCGGTGGACGACCTCAAGTGGCATAAGCAGATCCGCGAGAGTGGCTGGAACGGTCGCGTAGTGCCGACGTTCCGTCCCGATGCGGTCGTCGACGCGGAGTACCTCGGCTTCCAGGAGAATCTCGAGAAGCTGGGTGAGGTCAGTGGTGAAGACGTGTCCTCTTGGAAGGGCTACCTGAACGCGCTTCGCCAACGTCGAGCGTACTTCAGGGAGAATGGCGCGACGGCTACCGATCACGGCCACCTAACGGCACTCACCGCCGATCTCTCACCGCTGGAAGCCGAAGCGTTGTACGCAAAGATCTATTCTGGCAAGGCCGACGCCAAAGATGTCGAACTCTTCCAGGCGCAGATGCTCACCGAAATGGCCGGCATGAGCGTCGAAGATGGCCTGACGATGCAGCTACATCCAGGCTCGATCCGCAATCACAATCAAAAGGTCTACGAGAAATTCGGACGCGATAAGGGTGCAGACATCCCTTCGCCGACGGAGTACGTGCGCAGCCTGCGACCTCTGCTAAGCAAGTATGGCAATGAGCCGAACTTCACCTTCATCCTGTTCACGCTGGATGAGTCGACTTACTCTCGTGAACTCGCGCCTCTTGCCGGGCACTATCCTTGTCTCAGGCTTGGGCCAAGCTGGTGGTTCCACGATTCGCCGGAAGGCATGATGCGTTTCCGCGAGCAGGCGACGGAAACGGCAGGCTTCTACAACACGGTCGGTTTCAACGATGACACGCGTGCCTTCCTTTCGATACCCGCACGTCATGATGTCGCCCGGCGCGTGGATTGCGCGTTCCTCGGGCGGCTGGTGGCTGAGCACCGCATTGATGAAGAGGAAGCATTCGAACTAGCCCAGGATCTAACGGTGGGTTTGGTGAAGAAGGCATACAAGCTGTAGGGAGTTTGCGATGAGCTTGCTGTTTGCAAAGGGTTCGCCCGAAACGGAGATGTCGGCTGCGGAGATCAAGGCCGGACTGTTTGAGGCGTTGAAGAAGCTGGGCGAACGCAAGAAAGTGCTGGCAGTGCCGCCGGACTTCACTCGCTTCCACTCCAAGGCCGGTGAGCTGACTGAGATGGCCTGGGAGTTCTATGGCGACAAGCTGACTGATGTGCTGCCGGCTCTGGGCACTCACACAGCGATGAAGGACGAACAGATCGCGACCATGTTCGGGAAGACGCCGCTTGAGCTGTTTCGCGTACACAACTGGCGCGATGACATCGTGACGCTTGGCGAAGTGCCGGGCGAGTTCATGCTGGAGGTAAGCGAGGGCAAGCTGGATTATCCATGGCCTGCACAGGTGAACAAGCTGCTGCGGGATGGCGGCTTCGACTTGATATTGAGCGTAGGACAGGTGGTGCCGCATGAAGTGGTGGGCATGGCGAACGGGTCGAAGAATATTTTCGTCGGCACGGGCGGCGTCATGGGGATCCACCGCTCGCACTTCCTCGGCGCAGTGTATGGCATGGAGCGCATGATGGGCCGTGCGGATACTCCCGTGCGCCGCGTGCTGGATTATGCGAGTGAGCACTTCGCCGGGCAGATGCCGCCGATCGTGTATGTGCAGACGGTGGTGAATAAGAACGCCGCAGGTGATCTGGTGATGCGCGGAATGTACATCGGGGAGGGCACGGAGCCATTCGAGCGCGCCGCTGAACTTAGCCTGAAGTGCAACTTCCTGATGATGGATCGCGAGATCAAGAAGGCCGTGGTGTTTCTGGACCCGCATGAGTTTCACTCGACGTGGCTGGGGAACAAGAGTGTGTACCGGACGCGCATGGCGCTGGCGGATGATGCAGAGCTAATCGTGCTGGCGCCCGGCGTACACGAGTTCGGCGAAGACAAAAAGATCGACGAACTGATCCGGCGTTATGGCTACTGCGGCACCCCGGCGACGCTTCAGGCAGTGAAGGATGATTCGGAGCTGGCGGGGAACTTATCGGCGGCGGCTCACCTTATTCATGGGTCAAGCGAGGGACGGTTTCGGATTCGCTATTGCCCAGGTCACCTGACGCAGGAAGAGATTGAAAGCGTCCACTTCGAGTACGGCGATCTGGCCGAGTACACGGCGAAGTACGATCCCGAAAAGCTTACAGATGGATGGAATACGGTCGATGGAGACGAGATTTTCTACATTTCGAATCCGGGCTTGGGACTGTGGGCGTATGAAGGGCGTTTTGCCAGCTAGACGGCTGTCCAGCCGCCGTCCACGTTCAGGTTCTGGCCGGTGACGTAGGTGCTGGCGTCAGAGGCGAGGAAGAGCAGGGCGCCGCAGAGTTCAAGCGGTCGTCCTATGCGATTAAGCACGGTATAGCCCTTCAGCTTTGTGACAAAAGGCGAGTCTTCCTGCACGGCGTTCTGCCCGGTGCCAATATCTTCCGTATTGGAGAACGGGCCGGGTGAGATGCAGTTGGCGCGTACGCCGCTCGTGCCCCAAAAGCTGGCGGTGTAGCGCGTGAAGGCGGCTAGCGCGGCCTTGGAGGCAGAGTAGCCCGGCGGGTTAAGCGAGGTGGTGCCTTCGTATAGTTGAGGACGCGGAGCTACCGATGCATACATGGTGGCAATGTTGACGATGGAGCCGCGTTGCTGCTGTTTCATCTTTACGCCGAGGCGTTGGGTTGTCTGCACGGCCCAGTAGACGCCGCCTTGCAGATTACGCTGCCATTGATCGAAGGTCGAGTTTTCGAGGGAGCCTTCAGGGACGTTGAAGCCGGTGGCCGAGCCAAGCTCGTGGGCGTTGTTGATGAGGACATCAATGGATTTTTCTTCTGCGGCTATCTTGTCGCAGAGGGTGTTCAGAGCTTCGACGTCGTACATGTCGATCTGCTCGATCGAGATCTTGTCCGCGCCGAACTCGTTTGCCCAGATGGCAGCTTCTGTCTTCAAGCGCTCGCTGCGGCCAAGCGCGATGACGCGCGCACCGTTCGCCAGCAGGGCAAGCGCGAAGGTGCGGCCAAGGAAGCCGGAGGCGCCGGTGAGGACGGCGGTTTTGCCTTCGAGGGAGAAGAGGGAAGCGAGCTTGAGTTGGTCGGCTGTTATGGGCATGCGGTGATCCTTGGGCTGGAGTGCCGTTGCGGACGACAAGCAAATCCTTTGCGACGCTCAGGATGACAATGCCGTGATGATGATGGGGTTCCCCGGGCGATTGCTAACCCGGCTTACTCTTCGGTAGTGCGTTGTCTGATGAAGTCCAGTTGGGTGCGGAGGAAGTTCACTTCGTCGCTGGGCGCGCCGCGGGCTACCTGCAGTGTCAGGCCACCGGTGTAGCCGATGGAGCGGATCGCTTTGAAGACGTTGTCGAAGTCTGCCGAGCCCGTGCCGAGCGGGCGAGTTTCAATGCCGCCTTCGGGCTTGCGGTAGCGGTCCTTGATGTGAACAGACCCGATGCGGTCGCCGTAGGCGGCGAACTCTTCGGTGGCGACGTAGCCGAGGCCGGAACTATTGCCAGAATCCCAGTTGACTTTGAGCATGTGGTGCGGGACGCGAGCAAGAAAAGCGGCGAAGTCCATTGGGCTAAAGTCCGCTTCGAGGTGAAGCTCGACGTCGTGCTCGTCGGCGAGCGGCAGGGCGCGCTCAAGGACCTCGATGACCTGATCTTTCTCACCTTCGGTGATCATCCTGGAGTTGTCAACGAACGGAAGCACGATGCGGAACGCGCCGATGCGGGCCGCGATGGGGATGAGCTCGTGCAGATGCTCCTCACGCGCTTTCTGCTCGTCGGGCGTGCAGCGGATGAGCGGGAAATCCATGAACCAGTCGCCGCAGAGCGCGAGCGTGGCGATGCCGTGCTCGTGCTTGAGGACGTCGAACTCGGCCAGGCCTTCGGGGGTGAAGATGGGGTTGGCGCCCTTATCAGCGCCCGCGGTCCAGCCGTCGTAGCCGTCGTGGATCCACTCGATGTAGCTGAAGCCGACGGCTTTGGCTTTGGCAAACTCGTCGCGCCAGCCCTGGCGGGGAAAGGATTGGAAGCGGCCGTCTTCGGGTGGCGAGAGGCGGCCTTGCATGACGCCGTAGGTGTTCATGGGTCTCCGGGAAACTTCGCTGCGCTCAGGACGACAATGTCTATTCGGCGGAGTGTCTTACTCTTCCAGCGGCTTGACGATCATGTTGGCGAGGAACTCTTCGCGGGGAAGGAACGGGAAGAGGTCTTCGAGGGGCTTGGAGACGAAGCTGCCATCCGGCTTCTGGTAGCTCTGCAGGCGCGGCGAGCGGGATTCGTCGGGAAGCACGTTGACGTCGCAGACCACTGGGCCCTTCATGTCGAGGACCTGGCGGACTTCGGATCGGAGTTCGGTCTGGTCTTTGATGACGTAGCTCGACAGCTTGAACGCCTCAGCGACTGCTGAGAGGTTGGGTATGGTGAGGCCGGTGTTCTTGTCGGCCCCAAGGCTGGTCTTGCCGAAGTAGGCGGCCTGCGAGGCGCGGATGGAGGAGTAGCCGTCGTTGTTGAGGACGAAAAACTTGATGGGGAGCTTGAGGCGATGGATGGTTTCGAGTTCCTGAATGTTGAACATGAAGCCGCCATCGCCGTCGATGGCGACGACTTCCTTGCCTGGGTTGGCGATGGCAACGGCAACGGCCATGGGGATGGCATAGCCCATGGAGCCGAGGCCGGCGGTGTGGTACAGGCGCTGCGAGTGAAGAATGGGGAAGGCGAGAAAGAAGATCTCGATGCCGGAGCCGGAGTTGCCGACGACGAAGCGCGTGTCGGGGTCGACCTCGGTGCCGATGACGTCGGCGAGATTGAAGATGGAGACTAGGCCCTCGGGCTTGCGCTGCTCTTCGGTGACGATGGGGTAGCGGTGCTTCCAGTCGGCGCAGCGGTCGAGCCAGGGCTTGAAGTCCTTGGGCTTGAGCTGGTCCTTGTGGGCGAGGAGCTCGGTGAGGAAGGCCTTGG
Organism: Granulicella sp.; assembly: GCA_965198545.1. Classification (GTDB taxonomy): domain Bacteria; phylum Acidobacteriota; class Terriglobia; order Terriglobales; family Acidobacteriaceae; genus Granulicella. The sequence continues at coordinate 669,273 of CBDAPS010000001.1, forward strand.
CGTCAGCGCAGACGGGCTGCTGGATGTGCGGGTGGAGCTTGCCGAGTTCTGCGGGGTCAATATCGACGGTGATCTTGTGGGCTTCGCGGGCGAGGTTCTGCGGGGCGTAGCCGGTGATGGCCATGTCCATGCGCGCGCCGAGAACGAGCAGGAAGTCGCAGTTCTGCAGGGCGAAGTTGGCGCCGCGCGCGGCGACGTTGCCGGGACGTCCGACGTAGAGCGGATCGTCTGACGGGATCATATCGGCAGCGCACCAAGTTGCAACGGACGGGATGTTGAGCAGGTTGCGAAGCTCTTCGAACTCGTCCATGGCGCGGGCGAGGCGGGTGCCGTTGCCGACAAAGAGCAGCGGGCGCTCGCACTTGTTGAAGGCTTCGATCGCACGCTGAACTTCTGACTCGATGTTCGAGGTGCCGTGGATGAAGTCCGAGGAAGAATACTCGTTGGGGTCGAAGCGATGAAGCTGATCTTCGTCGATCGGCGTGGCCTGCACGTCCAGCGGAATGTCGATCCAGACAGGACCGGGGCGTCCGTTCATTGCGAGATAAACGGCCTTCTCGAGGTGATAGCGGATGTCATTGGGTTCAAGGATAGTAACGGCGTACTTGGTGATCGGGGCGACGATGGAGGTGATGTCGACTTCCTGCACGCCAAGCTGGCGCATGCCGAGCGGCTTGCCGGTGACGGAGTCGAACATGCGGTCGGGTCGCTTGACCTGGCCGGAGAGATACAGCACCGGCGTGGAGTCAAGCCACGCGCCGGCTACTCCGGTGACCGCGTTAGTGCCACCAGGGCCAGTGGTGACCATGCAGACGCCCAGGCCATTGGTGGCCTTGGCGTAGCCCTCGGCGCAGATTGCGGAGGCCTGCTCGTGCGAGTTGCAGATGGCGTGGATGCGGGACTCTTCACCCAACGAGGCGTTGAGGTGCATGGCGCCACCGCCGGTGACGAGGAAAATGTCTTTGATGCCCAGGTCGGCAACGAACTTCAGGACGTAATCGGAAAGCTTAATCATCGGTCTCTATGGTAGAGGAAGTGCCTTGAGGATGGTGGCATTACTCGGGCGGACGGAGTTGGAAGACATCGCGGCCCTGTAGATTGCGGGCGCGCAGTAGGAGATCGGTGAACTCGCGGACGGCGCCGCGACCTCCGGGCTGTGTGGAGAGAAAGCCGTTTTTCTGGACGTAGTCACGGACTTCGGCTGCCGCGTTTGCCGGGCAGGCGCACAACCCGGCTATCTCCATGGCGAGGAGGTCGTTCACGTCGTCGCCGAAGAAGCAGGCGTGCGTGAGTGGGATGGCAAACTTCGCCGTGAACTCGCGTAGCGCTGTAGCTTTATCGCGTGTTCCCTTGACGACGTAGGGGATGTGCATCTTGGCGGCGTAGCGGTCGACCAGCGAAGAGGGTTCCCCGGAGATCAATGCCATTTTGATGCCGAGGCGGCGCAGCAGCGAGACACCCATAATGTCCGCGAACGAGAAGCTCTTGATCTCCGCGTTGGAATCGGTCGACCAGGTAAGCGTGCCGTCAGTGAGGACGCCGTCGACGTCAAAAGCGATGGCCTGCAGGGTGCGCAGGCCATCGTTCAGGTGGGTGAAGTCAGAGGGCATGGCTAGACAGCGGCTGCTCCCACGCGACGAAGCTTCTTCATGACAGGGATCTCTTCCTCGTAGACGCGCTTGATGCCATCTCCCATCGACTGTTCGCAGAGACGAATGTCGCGGACCAGCCGGGAGATGCCGTTGGGTTCGAGCGAGGCGGCCTGATCGGAACCCCACATGGCGCGGTCCATGGTGATGTGGCGCTCCACGCAGCAGGCGCCGAGGACAGCGGCGGCCACGGTAGTGGGAATGCCGGTTTCGTGGCCGGAGTAGCCAACGGGGAGGTTGTAGCGCTCGATCATGCTGGGAATGGCCTTCAGGTTGAGCTGCTCGTACTTGGCCGGGTAGGTGGAGGTGGTGTGCATCAGGATCAGATCCTGCCTGCCGAGCACTTCCACCGCGTGGTCGATCTCCTCGTAGGTGCTCATGCCGGTGGACGCGATGATCGGCTTGCCGGTCTGGCGAAGATGCTTGAGCAGGTTGTCGTCCGTGAGGGAAGCGGACGCCACCTTGTAGACAGGCGGGTTGAACTTCTGGATGAAGTCGACGGAGGCTTCGTCCCACGGGGAGACGAACCAGTCGATCTTGACCTGCTTGCAGAAGCTGGCGATCTCGGCGTAGTCCTCGTCCTCAAACTCCAGGCCGCGCTTGAGGTCGCCGTTGGTCTCACCGAACGGGTTGGGCCGTGGCGTTGCCAGTTCCTTCTCGGTGTAGACCACATCGACGGTACGCTTCTGAAACTTGACGGCATCGCAGCCGGCGGCAACCGCTACCGAGATCAGGCGCTTGGCCAGATCGATGTCGCCGTTGTGGTTGATGCCGATCTCTGCGATGACATAGCAGGGATGACCCGGGCCTAGCTGCTTATTTCCAATCTTGACGCTATCCATGAATGCTCCGCGCCCGTTAAGGGCCAGTGATGAACTCGGCTTCGAGCCGGACTAACAAGCGAATTGTTACAGAAAGAAGCTAATACCGTCCAAGGAGGGGCGCTCGATCTCCGCTTTTGACGCGTAAAGCGCGGAGAAATCGTTCATCACGGTATTTCCTGATCTTGGAAGTTTTCACGATTTTCACACGGAATCACCGGAGATAGCTGTCGTCGCGGTTGATCCAGTCTTCCCGCGGTGGAGCAAAGACATCGAAGTCGACGGAATCTTCCAGGGCCTCAGCGGAGTGGGGCAGGCCGCCGGGAATGACGAGGGTTTCCCCCGCCGCGACCAACTTCTCTTCAATCGTGTCGCCTTCGCCCAGACGGAAGAGCAATGCCCCTGAGACGATGAAGGATATCTGTTCGTTTGGGTGTGAGTGCAGCGGCACCTTGCAGCCCTTCTTCAGTTCGAGCCTCGCCAGCATGGATTGGGTGCCGTGGACGAATTGCCTAGTGAGCAGATCGTTGAGCTGTTCGACGGGGAGTGCGGTCCAGGACGTGTGCCGGGCAGTGGGATGAGTGAAGTCGGACATGAACTTCAGGGTACGCCGCCGGAAGGGCAGCGGGAAGAGAGTCCGCGCAGCGGGCAGAGTTTGCTGCGGATTGTTGTAAAGTAAACCCAACTGTTTGACATGGAAGCAGCACTCACGCGACCTCATGGGAGGCAGCGCCGGGTGTGCAATTTATAGCTGTGCCGGCTTGCCGGCGCAAACGCCGGAGTATCTCTCCCAGCGGTTTCTGGAATGTTTCACGCGAAAGGGCTTTGACACATGCGCTCCTTGGCTTGGTTTTCTCCATCGGATCGATTGAAAACGGCAGCAAAGCCGCGCGGTTTGCGTTGGGGCCATGTCGCCGCCATGCTGCTGGTGGGTTGCGTGCTGGGCTTGGGCACAGCCTGGGCGCAGATGCCGGGATCGGCGTCAACGGATCGCCTGGCGGCGCTGGAAAAATCGGCCGCCGACAACGCCACGAAAATCGCTGCCGCGCAGAGTGCCGGTGATAACGCCTGGATGCTGACCAGCGCGTTGCTGGTGCTGATGATGAGCGGCCCGGGGCTGGCGCTTTTCTATGGTGGCCTGGTGCGGAAGAAGAACATCTTGGGCACCATGATGCAGACGTTCGCCATGATGGCGATTGTGACCGTGCTATGGGCCTTTCTTACCTACTCTCTGGCGTTTGGGCAGGGGCATGGGGCGCTGGCTCCGTTCATCGGCGGCTTTGGCAACATCTTCCTTCGCGGAGTAGGCCTTACTCCTAACGCGACGTACGCCGCGACGATTCCGGAACAGACCTTCATGGTCTACCAGCTCATGTTCGCGATCATTACTCCGGCGCTGATCACCGGGGCCTTCGCCGAGCGTATGAAGTTTTCCGCCATGGTGATTTTCCTGACGTTGTGGGCGATCGTGGTGTACAGCCCGATGGCGCACATGGTGTGGGGCGTCGGTGGTTTGTTGAACGTCGCGGGAGGCAAGATCCCGTGCCTGGACTTCGCGGGTGGCACGGTGGTGCACGTTACCTCCGGAGTGAGTGCGCTGGTCACTGCGCTGTACCTGGGCAAGCGCATCGGTTATCCCAAGAAGCCGATGCCGCCACATTCAGTGGTGCTCAGCTTTGTTGGCGCCTGTCTACTGTGGGTGGGTTGGTTTGGATTCAATGCGGGTTCGGCGCTGGCGTCGAGTTCGCTGGCGACCTCGGCCTTCGTCGCGACCCACTTCGGAGCGGCTGCCGCCGCCCTCGGGTGGCTGGCAGCCGAGTGGATTCGTAACGGCAAGCCTTCGGCGCTGGGTGGAATCTCCGGAGCCGTAGCTGGGTTGGTCGGTATTACCCCGGCAGCCGGCTTTGTGACTCCGATGGGTGCGCTCTGGATCGGCCTGATCGTCGGCGTCTTCTGCTTCTTCATGGTCGTAAAGGTGAAAAACATCTTTGGCTACGACGATTCGCTGGATGCATTTGGCGTGCATGGTGCGGGCGGCACCCTGGGCGCCATTCTCACCGGGTTGTTTGCGCGAGCGTTTATCAATCCCAGCGTGAACATCGAAGGATTCTTCGCAGGAAACCACAAGCAGCTGCTCAACCAGCTTGCCGGCGTGGCGATTGCCTGGGGACTTTCGATCGTGGGCACGCTCGTGCTGCTGTTCCTGGTTGATAAGCTGGTGGGTCTTCGCGTAAGCGAGGAAGATGAGCGCACCGGTCTGGACATCTCGCAGCATGGCGAAGAAGGTTATGACTGGGAAGCGGCGTAGAGACAGTCGTTCGTGAGTAGTGATAGTGATAAGTGCGCCGCTGACGCGGTGAGAATCTCCCGATAACGGGAATGCGCTTGGGAGCAGAGAGTATGCAAAAGATTGAGGCAGTGATTCAGCCGTCGAAGCTGGATGCAGTGAAGGATGCATTGGTGGAGGTCGGAGTGTCCGGCATCACCATCTTTGAGGCGCGTGGGCATGGCCGGCAGAAAGGCCATACGGAGTTCTATCGGGGCCGCGAGTATGCGGTGGACCTGCTGCCGAAGGTGAAGCTGGAACTGGTGGTTACCGACGACATGGTGGAGCGCGCCATCCAGGCAATCATCACGGCGGCTCGTACCGGCCGTATCGGCGATGGGAAGATCTTTATTTCTAAGATCGACGAGGTCATTCGTATTCGAAACGACGAGCGTGGGGAGATTGCCTTGTAGTTGCGGCTGGTCAGGCTAACGCCTGTCCGAGCAAAGCGTGAGGATGAGGAGGACCAGCCACGGCGAACGAGACCTTACGGGCAGAGTACGAGCGGCGGATGGGCGAGATCGGGCGGGGTTTCGGAGCCTCGCAGGATGGGATCGCGGCCGGCGCGGCGCGGTCTGCGCTGGTGGATGAGCTCGTGGCCAGGTTGTGGGCCGAGGCGTTGCCGTTGCCGGATGCCGGTCGTGGTGTTGCCCTGGTGGCAGTGGGTGGCTACGGGCGCGCTCAACTATTGCCCTGTTCCGACGTCGATCTGTTGTTCTGTCTGGCAGGCAGGAAAGATGGCGAACGTGTCGCCGATGCTGTTCGGCACGTCTCGCAGGCGTTGTGGGACGCTGGCCTCCAGGCGTCATCGACGACCCGCCTGGCTGCTGATTGCGAACGATTCGAGATAGGGAATGCTGAGCGGGGCCTTTCGCTGCTTGACCGTCGCTTCGTGGGCGGGGATAGTGAGGTTTTTGCGCGGCTGGATGAACGCATTCGCACAAAGCTCATGGTGAAGGATGCCAAGGCGCTGCGGCAGGAGCTTCTGGAACTGACGCGCGAACGCCACGCGCGCTATGGCAATACACTTTTTCACCTGGAACCTAACATTAAGGACTGCCCAGGAGGTCTGCGCGACGCAAACGTCTGCGGCTGGCTGCAGATGCTCAGGCCTGTCTTTGTTCCAGACAACGATCCGGACTTCGGGGACGCCATCGGATTCCTCATCGCGCTACGCTGTTTTCTCCATTTTCGCGCGGGGCGGGATGACAACACGCTCGACTGGCAGGCACAGGACGCGGCTGCTGAGCAGGGAATTGGGATGCCGGCTGGCTGGGCCACTCTGGCGGCCAAGGCGGCGGGCGATGAGCCCAGCGCCGCTGCTTGGATGCGGGCTTATTTCAGGCACGCACGCACAGTGGAACGGCAGCTGGGTCGCGAGTGGGAGTCCGTAGACCTTTCGCTCTACCCGGCATCCGCTCTGCGCAAGGTGAAGCTTGATAGCAAGCGTGGCTTTCGCCTGGAACGTGGCCGCATAGAGCTCGATTCGGGAGGAGCGAGCGACGCCGGGGCGGACGCGGAAGCGGTACTCGGAGCGTTCGCCGCCGTCGCGGCCACGGGTGCCCCGCTGTCGCAGGAGAGCGAAGAACGAATTGCGTTCGCACTTCCCGCGCTTTCCGCCACACTGGAAGAAGGGCCTGCGCTCTGGCGAAGGCTTAATGCGATCCTGGTAGAGCCCTTCGCGGGAAAGGCGTTGCGGCTGATGCATGCGCTGGGCTTGCTGGAACTCATTCTTCCGGAGTTCCATGGCATCGACGCGCTGGTCATCCGCGATGCGTACCACCGCTACACGGTGGATGAGCACACGTTTGTGCTGATCGACACGTTGCATGGCTTAGCAGATGACCCAGGTCCGGATGCCCCGGAGTGGCGGCATCGATTTCGAATGATGATTCGCGAACTGCAGTCGCCAGGTTTGCTCTATCTTGCGGCCTTGTTGCATGACACCGGCAAAGGACGGTCCGGGGCGGGGCACGCCGTGGAAAGCGCCAGGCTGGCAAGGGATGTCCTAAGCCGTCTGGAGATGGATCCCTACGACGCCGCGATGGTTCTGCGGCTGATCGAAAATCACCTGGAGATGTCCGCTGCCCTGCGTCGAGACATCTTCGATGCCGGCACGGTGAGGACGTTCGCGACGAAGGTGCAAACGCATGAAGCGCTGCGAATGCTGACGCTCTTCACCTATGCCGATATTGCCGCAGTTCACCCCGACGCCCTGACGCCCTGGAAGGCGGAGAACTTATGGCGTTTGTCTATGAACGCTGCCAACCAGCTGGATCGCAACGTAGACGAGGAAAAATTACGGGCCGGATCATCTTCCACATGGGCCGCTGACGATGCCGTGGTACGTGTGATGGCGACGATGCGCGGACGCGAGTCGGAAGTCACACGCTTTCTGGATGGCTTTCCGGATCGCTACCTGAAGACCCGATCAGCGGCGGCCATCCAGCAGCAGTTCGCGATGACGGAAAAGCTGGATAGCGAACCTTTTCAAATCGCTTTGCATGTGGCCTCCGGGGGATCGGCGGTCAACGAAGTCACGCTGGTCACGCGCGATCGTCCTCGGCTGTTTTCAGACATGGCGGCCGGGCTGGCCGCATGGGGGATGAACGTGTTGACGGCCGATGCCTTTTCGAACGCAGCGGGCGTGGTGGTGGACACCTTCCGTTTCACAGATGAGTTTCGTACGCTGGAGTTGAATGAAAGCGAAAGTGAGCGATTCGTGAGGAGCCTGCGAGACATGATGGCAGGAAGGGAGTCGCCTGAGCGCATGCTCAACAGCCGGAGGCGTTCCCGGCGCCGCGCGCCACGGGTGAGTGTGACCACTCAAGTGGAGTTTGATCGTAGCGCTTCAAACCACAGCACGGTGATGCAGGTGATCGCACAGGATGTATCGGGGCTGCTGAGGGCCATCAGCAGTACCCTGAGCGCTTCGGGCTACAACGTGGAGGTGGCATTGATCGACACGGAAGGGGAGATGGCAATCGACGTCTTCTACCTGACGCACGGAGGCGCGCGGTTGAATCCGGCGGAAGAGGCAAGCCTCCGCAGCGCAATGCTGGAGGCGATTGGTGCCAATGCGCAGTGAGTCCCTATTTTCCTGGCGGGGAAGCGGTTCTTGTCTGATTCAAGCCGCCTTGTTGCTCGTCTTCGCACCGTGCGCATTAGCTCAGCACCCCGGCATCGCCGACAAACCAGCATCGGCGCAGTGCCGTCGAGCCCTGCTGGAGAGCAGCATTCATAGTGGCCAAGGCTTCCAGGCTGAGTTCGCGCAGGGATTTGTATTTGGCCTGGAGCCTTTGCCCTCAGGCTGGGCGCTGCGTGTGGTCGCTGCGAACAAGCCGCGCGGTCCTCATGACCTCGCGGAGTTGGCAACGCTTCCGTACGCCTCAGTCAGCCCATTGCTGCTCAGTACGGATTGGGCGTTCCGGGCGCAGGATGCGGCAGGTTGGACGCCGAGGCGCTTTCGCTACGCCTCGACCGAGAGCGCGAATGCGACTCTGGCGGCAGGCTACGACGCTGTGGTTCGGGGGGATGACGCAGCATCTCGACAGGCTGCGGCGCTGTCAGAGGCTCAACCGGAGGGTTTGTTCGAGATCGAGGATGTGAGACTGGCTCCTGGTATGGCGAACCAGACGCCGATGGCAGCGGCGGTGTCGGCGCACTTCACGCAAACCCCGCATACGGTGGACACCGCCGCCCCGCCATCCCCCCTTGGCCATCTGGAACAAATACGGTTTCGCGTTTCGCTGGATCTTCCGACCGGCCTCCTGGCGGCTAAAGGCGTGAAAATAACCGTCTTCCCCTGTCCGCGACCAACCGTCGGGGTTGTCTCCGCATCCGAACCGATTAGCAAGCGAATTTCCCGCTAAATTCCATGTTCAGACGTGTGTCGCCGCGCAGGTACGTATACTTAGGTCTATGAGCAACTCATCCCAGCAAACGTCCACAAACGGCCGACCCACGTCGGTGCCGCAGAACAGCGACCGCTACATTTTCGGGACGCTGGATAGTTTTGGGAAGAATCGCGACAAGGTTAATGAAGTGAACTGGGGTGAGTCGCAGCCGGAGGGCGTAGTTCTTGCCTCGATCGATGCTGCGATCAACTGGGTTCGCAAGAACTCTGTCTGGCCGATGACGTTTGGCCTGGCCTGCTGCGCTATCGAGATGATGTCCATGGGCGGATCGCGCTATGACATCGCACGATTTGGCGCCGAGGTTTTTCGTCCTTCGCCGCGGCAGAGCGACCTCATGATCATCGCGGGACGTGTTTCCCAGAAGATGGCTCCTGTCATCCGTCGCCTCTACGAACAGATGCCGGAGCCGAAGTGGGTCATATCCATGGGGGCCTGTGCGACTTCTGGTGGTGTGTTCAACAACTACGCATTGCTCCAGGGGGTGAACCAAATCATTCCTGTCGATGTGTATGTTCCGGGGTGCCCGCCACGGCCGGAGCAGCTGCTCTATGCGATAACGCTTTTGCAGGAAAAAATTCAGGCCAGCCGGGGAACTGTAAAGCAAACCCTAAACCTGGCTTGAGGTTCGGTAGTAACCAGTAGAGGTGTCTGTAGCGAGTAACTATTGAGGTTCTGTTGTAGAGTTCGAGACTTGTGCCGGGGGGCATGCCCGTCGGTAAATAAAAAGAAGCATTGCCGTTTTTAGTGGAGGTTTGTCGAATGTCTTATCGTCCGTTTCAGAATATCGGCCGGTACTTGCTGGGTGCAGGTGCAGCCAGCCTTGTTGTAGCGAGCATGGGTGCGCAGACGGGAGCAGCAATGCCTGCTTCTGGAGGAACAAATCCCTCTCGCGTCGACATTTTCATGGGGTATTCCTACTTCGGCGCCCATGGCCAGGTGAAGCCGGCAGGCATTGCGTACTCGTCCGTTGACGAGGGAGCAGCCCTGAGCGGAGCGTATTACTTCAACAAGTACGTTGGCGGTGAGGTTCTGGGCTTTGCGAACCCGAACGGCCAGAACGACGGCCTCTACGGTGGCTATGCCGGTCCGATCTTCCGCGCTCCGATGCAGAACTTCACGCTGTTCGCTCATGGCCTTGTTGGCGGTGTTCGCATCGGTGGCCCGAACAGCGAGAACCCAGCGACTTTTGAGCACGAGCCTTACCAGTGGGGCCCAGGCTTGGTGGCCGGCGGCGGCATGGACTATGATCTTCCGTTCTTCAACCACAAGTTCGGTCTTCGTGTGTTCGAAGCGGACTACCGCTACATTCACGCCGATTTCGGTCCTACCGTTGGTATCCCGACGGGTGGCGTTCTTGGCGGGCGCGCGAACCTGAGCGCGGCGGAGCTGAGTGCCGGCATCCTGATGCACTTCGGGCACATCATTCCTCCTCCCCCGGTGACCTATGCCTGCGCGGTGACGGCGCCGACGGGAACGATCTACCCGGGCGACGTGGTTACGGTGACGGGAACAGCGACGAACCTGAACCCGAAGAAGACCCCGGCGTACACCTGGACCTCGGATGCGGGCCCTGTGTCTGGTTCCAGCAACGTGGCTTCGATCAGCAGCAACACTCCTGGCACGTACACGGTGAAGGGCCATGTTTCGGAGGGCAACAAGCCCGGCGAGATGGCAGACTGCTCGGCCCAGTTTACGGTGACCCCGTTCACGCCACCGACGGTTGGCTGCTCGGCGAACCCGTCAACGGTGAACGTGGGTGATCCTTCTACGATCACGGCGAACGGCGTCAGCGCTCAGAACCGTCCGTTGACCTACAGCTACTCGGCCACTGCCGGGTCGGTGATGGGCAACACGTCGACGGCTACCCTGATGACGACCGGCGTTGCGCCTGGCGTGATCACGGTGACCTGCAACGTGGTGGACGACAAGGGCCAGACGGCTTCGCAGACGACGTCTGTGACGGTTGCCGCTCCTGTGACGCCTCCTCCTGCGGTGACGACGAAGAGCCTTTGCACGATCTCGTTCGATCGCGATGCGAAGCGTCCGACGCGTGTGGACAACGAAGCCAAGGCCTGCCTTGACGACATCACTCTAAGCGCGCAGCAGGACCCGACGTCGAAGCTGGCGATCGTGGGCAACGCTGCTCCTGACGAGAAGATGGGCGACCACAAGGCTGCCGAGCGCGCTGTGAACGAGAAGGCGTACCTGGTAGGCGACAAGGGAGTGGATGCATCGCGGATCATGGTCTACACCGGCACAGCCGGCACGAAGACCTCCGCGACGACCCTGATCCCGACGGGCGCGACTCTGGACATGACGGGCCTCACCCCTGTGGATGAGACCGCGGTCAAGCCGATCCCGCGCACGGCTGTCGCTCACAAGGGCCGCCGTCACCACAAGAAGTAAATCCAACCCCGCTTCAGCAGAAAGGGCTGGCCGAACATCGGCCAGCCCTTCTGTCTGCGCGGAGAATCTCCATTCACCTCTTGCTCGCATGGAACCAGCGCAGCCTTGGAAGCGATAAAGCGTTTGATATGACTGGAAAGGAGCAGGTAAGTATTTTTCTCTCGACAGGAAGAGTATCTGCGGTACACTTTTCAGGATTTCCCAAAACTCAAGGGCCTGTTACGAAAAGCGTTTGTGCGCATGGGATAGCGATCAGTTGTCATTAGTGGAGGTTTGTCGAATGTCTTATCGTCCGTTTCAGAATATCGGCCGGTACTTGCTGGGTGCAGGTGCAGCCAGCCTTGTTGTAGCGAGCATGGGTGCGCAGACGGGAGCAGCAATGCCTGCTTCTGGAGGAACAAATCCCTCTCGCGTCGACATTTTCATGGGGTATTCCTACTTCGGCGCCCATGGCCAGGTGAAGCCGGCAGGCATTGCGTACTCGTCCGTTGACGAGGGAGCAGCCCTGAGCGGAGCGTATTACTTCAACAAGTACGTTGGCGGTGAGGTTCTGGGCTTTGCGAACCCGAACGGCCAGAACGACGGCCTCTACGGTGGCTATGCCGGTCCGATCTTCCGCGCTCCGATGCAGAACTTCACGCTGTTCGCTCATGGCCTTGTTGGCGGTGTTCGCATCGGTGGCCCGAACAGCGAGAACCCAGCGACTTTTGAGCACGAGCCTTACCAGTGGGGCCCAGGCTTGGTGGCCGGCGGCGGCATGGACTATGATCTTCCGTTCTTCAACCACAAGTTCGGTCTTCGTGTGTTCGAAGCGGACTACCGCTACATTCACGCCGATTTCGGTCCTACCGTTGGTATCCCGACGGGTGGCGTTCTTGGCGGGCGCGCGAACCTGAGCGCGGCGGAGCTGAGTGCCGGCATCCTGATGCACTTCGGGCACATCATTCCTCCTCCCCCGGTGACCTATGCCTGCGCGGTGACGGCGCCGACGGGAACGATCTACCCGGGCGACGTGGTTACGGTGACGGGAACAGCGACGAACCTGAACCCGAAGAAGACCCCGGCGTACACCTGGACCTCGGATGCGGGCCCTGTGTCTGGTTCCAGCAACGTGGCTTCGATCAGCAGCAACACTCCTGGCACGTACACGGTGAAGGGCCATGTTTCGGAGGGCAACAAGCCCGGCGAGATGGCAGACTGCTCGGCCCAGTTTACGGTGACCCCGTTCACGCCACCGACGGTTGGCTGCTCGGCGAACCCGTCAACGGTGAACGTGGGTGATCCTTCTACGATCACGGCGAACGGCGTCAGCGCTCAGAACCGTCCGTTGACCTACAGCTACTCGGCCACTGCCGGGTCGGTGATGGGCAACACGTCGACGGCTACCCTGATGACGACCGGCGTTGCGCCTGGCGTGATCACGGTGACCTGCAACGTGGTGGACGACAAGGGCCAGACGGCTTCGCAGACGACGTCTGTGACGGTTGCCGCTCCTGTGACGCCTCCTCCTGCGGTGACGACGAAGAGCCTTTGCACGATCTCGTTCGATCGCGATGCGAAGCGTCCGACGCGTGTGGACAACGAAGCCAAGGCCTGCCTTGACGACATCACTCTAAGCGCGCAGCAGGACCCGACGTCGAAGCTGGCGATCGTGGGCAACGCTGCTCCTGACGAGAAGATGGGCGACCACAAGGCTGCCGAGCGCGCTGTGAACGAGAAGGCGTACCTGGTAGGCGACAAGGGAGTGGATGCATCGCGGATCATGGTCTACACCGGCACAGCCGGCACGAAGACCTCCGCGACGACCCTGATCCCGACGGGCGCGACTCTGGACATGACGGGCCTCACCCCTGTGGATGAGACCGCGGTCAAGCCGATCCCGCGCACGGCTGTCGCTCACAAGGGCCGCCGTCACCACAAGAAGTAAATCCAACCCCGCTTCAGCAGAAAGGGCTGGCCGAACATCGGCCAGCCCTTCTGTCTGCGCGAGTTACCAATGGCCTGCTTCGCAACGGCTTTTCGCGACGGCTGGAAGCGCCTGCTTGTAAACTGGTGAGACATGCTTCAGAACGTTATCGGGCGGTTGCGCCTTAGCAGACTACTTACTTACGGCCTTGCCGGTCTGCTGCTGAGCAGTGCAACGGCTCTCCACGCGGCGGACTGGTTTGCCCTCGGCCCTTACGGCGGAAACGTGCGTTCTCTCGCGGCCGACCCCCTGAACCCAAAACACGTATACCTGGGTACTGAGACGGGCTGGATCTACGACTCGGGGGACGGAGGTTCTAGCTGGAACCGTCTTGCCGAGTTGACGCGCAGCGAGGATCTTGTAATCTCGCGAATTCTTGTCGATCCGGGTAACCCGAAGCGGCTGATCGTATCGGCCTTTCGCTTCGACCGGCCTGACGGTGGCGTGTTTGTCAGCGAGGATCACGGCAAAACCTGGTACGCCCAGGCGGAGATGCGCGGGCAGTCCGTCCGTTCGCTGGCACGATCTGCCTCCGATCCCAGGGTGCTTGCCGCTGGCACGTTGCAAGGAGTCTTCCTTAGCAAGGACAACGGCGTGCACTGGTCGCAGATCAGTCCGGCGGCAAGCAGCGAACTGCATGAGGTCGAGTCAATTGCCATCGATCCAACGGACCCGAGCGTGATTTACGCGGGAACGTGGCATCTGCCGTGGAAGACCTCCGACGGCGGGGCAACCTGGACAAACATCAAACAGGGAATCATCGACGATTCTGATGTATTTTCGATCATCATTGATCCTTCGCATCCTCGAACGATCTATGCCAGCGCCTGCTCAGGAATATACAAAAGCCTTGATGGCGGCGGGCAATTTCGCAAGATTCAGGGCATCCCCTCCACTGCGCGGCGTACGCGTCGCTTGATGCAGGACCCTACCGCTCCCGATACGGTGTTCGCGGGTACGACGGAAGGACTCTACCGTACCAGAAATGCGGGTGAAAGCTTTGCTCGCACAACCGGCTCAGACATCATCATCAACGACGTGTACGTCGATCCTTCCCGACCGGATCATGTTCTGCTCGCCACGGATCGCGGTGGTGTTCTGAGCAGCGACGATGGTGGCGACACCTTTCAACCATCGAATAGGGGCTTCTCTGCGAGGCAAGTATTGGCCTACGCGGCCGATCCGCAAAACCCGGGGACACTTTACGTTGGCGTGGTAAACGACAAGGAGACGGGCGGTGTGTTTCAAAGCCGCGATGGCGGCGTGCAATGGACACAACAGAGCGACGGGCTTGGCGGTCGTGACGTGTTCAGTTTGATTGCGACACCCACGGGAACCCTGCTTGCCGGGACCAGCCATGGAGTTTTCCGGCTGGCGAGCGGGATGTGGAACGACTCAAATGCAATGAGTGGCTCTCGTGCGGTTGACGCAGTCGCGCAGACACCCGCAAACTCCCGGCCGCCGGATCACGCGGTCGATGTGATCTCGACAGGTCAATCTTCGCCAGCCTTGGCAGGACATGGAGGCTCTTCAGTTTCGGCGCCAAAATCTCAAAGCGTTGCGAACGGTCGAACAAAGCTTGCTTCGAAAACAGCAAGCAAGGCCGCCGGAACTCACACGAGAAAGAGTTCTGCAGTGCGCGGCAGAGCGACGGCTCGTGATTCGAAACCGAGCCTACGAAGGGTGAGTGCGAAAAGCACAAGCGGACGAACCTTCGCTTCGCCACAGCACGCACGGCCAAAGATGCCGCAGGCAACGCCTCCTCGTTCAGAAGCGCCTCCCCTTACCACTCCGCGACGTCTGGATGCGACTGTGTATGGGATCGCTCCCTTGGCGGACTCGATCTTCGCGGCGACCTCAAGCGGCCTTATCCGTTCCAGCGACGACGGCCAGAGCTGGGCCTCTGTGGAAAGTTTGACGATGCCTGAAACACGATTCGTTTCGGCCCAGAAAACGATCGTGCTGGTAGGCGGCCTGCGCCGGCTCTCCCTTTCGATGGACAGTGGTATGACCTGGGATACGCTGGCTCTTCCGGCGGACCTTACGCAACTGAGCGCTATGGCAGTCGATGAGTTGGGGAATCTCTGGGTTGGTGGTGCTGAGGGTGTCTACTATTCAACGGACTACGGATTGAACTGGAAGACGCTCCGCAATTTGTTTGTGACCGAAGTGGGTTCCATCTATTTCGACGCACTTAACCATCGTGTACTGGTGACTACATTGAACGCGACGATGGTCTTTGCGGCACATCTTCCGGACTATAAGGTAAGCTTCTGGGATTCTGGCTGGCGGCTGCGCTTTGTGCGGCCGGTTGGCGACCACCTGATCGGTGCGACCCTGTTTGACGGAATGGTCTTGCAGCCCCGGTTGGTGCCGGCGGTAGAGAAGGCTTCCGTAAGCGGCAGCGGTGGCAGCGTGAAAACGGCAGATCAACGCTAGTCTGAGCGGTGAAAGCATTGCCGTCGCGGAAGGTCTAGAATCAAGGGAATGGATTTGCAGGGGACAGTGCGACGGTCGCGACATGGGTTCCAGACCGACGATCCGGCGTTGGAGTCGATCGCCCGTAAGGTTGAGTCAGGTGAACGGCTTAGCTTCGAGGATGGCGTTGCGCTGTATCGCACGGGTGACATCCTGGCCCTCGGCTGGATGGCGAACCTTGTACGCGAACGCATGCACGGCGATCTGGCATACTTCAATGTCAATCGCCACATCAATCCGACCAACGTCTGTGTAGCCTCGTGCCGTCTTTGTGCGTTTGGCCGCAAGAAAGGCGCCGCTGACACCTATACGATGGCGCTGGAAGAAGCTTGGGAGACGGCGGGCAAGGGCTTGACTGAAGCGGTCACTGAGTTCCACATTGTCGGCGGCTTACATCCAGATTTGCCATTCGAGTACTTTATGGATCTCGTTCGAGGCTTGAAGGAGCGCTATCCGCAGGTTCACATCAAGGCCTTCACGATGGTAGAGGTAGCCTTCCTCGCCAAACGTGGCAAGATGTCGATCCAAGAGGTGCTGGAGCGCATGAAAGAAGCGGGTGTCGATTCCTGTCCCGGTGGCGGCGCTGAAATTTTTACTGACCGAGTGCGGCATATCATTTGCGACCACAAGATCGACGGCTCGGAGTGGCTTGAAACGGCCCGGCTTACTCATAAGGCCGGACTGCGCTCCAATGCCACCATGCTCTACGGGCACATCGAGAGCGATGAGGACCGCGTGGATCACCTGCTGAAGCTGCGTGCAGTTCAGGATGAGACGGGTGGCTTCCAGACGTTCATTCCCCTTAGCTTCCATCCGGACAACACGGCGCTGAGCCACCTGCCGAAGTCTACAGGCATGACGGATATCAGGCAAATTGCGGTGGGCCGCTTGCTGCTGGATAACTTTGCGCACATTAAGAGCTACTGGCAGATGGTGACACCGAAGATGGCGCAGATCGCTCTGCGCTTCGGCGCGGACGATATTGACGGTACGGTGATCGAGGAGAAGATCTACCACGATGCGGGTGCGAAGACGCCGCAGGGCATGCGCCGGCGAGATCTGGAACGGTTGATCACCGAGGCTGGCCGCATTCCATTTGAGCGTGACACGCTGTACCGGCCTGTGACGCGCGATGAAGTGAGCTTTACCGTCGCGGTGTAGTTACTGCCGTCACTTTTTGAGCGAACCACTAACAACTTCGACGCACGATGCGATTGTGTTGCGTGCTTATATGCGGGACGATCTGGATGCTATGGTGCATTTGGATGAGACCTGTTTCGATGAGGCATTCCGCTTCTCGAAGTCAGCGATGCGGCGTTTTGCCGAGATAAAGAAGGCGCAGGTTCTCATTGCTGAGTCTGCAACGACCCTTGCGGGGTTCAGCATCGTGCATGTTGAGCGGAGCCGAGGCGGTCTGGTCGGCTATCTCGTGACGCTCGACGTGGCTCATGAATTCCGCAGGCGCGGATTAGCGAGACATTTGCTTCTTCAGGCGGAATGCAACGCGGCACAGGTTGGCTGCTCTGCGATGTTGCTGCATGTGTTCACGGAAAATACGGGCGCCATTGCACTGTACGAGAAGCTTGGCTACTGCCGCGAACGACTTGCCAATAACTTCTACAGCGTCGGCTTAGATGCCCTGGTTTATCGCAAGCCGTTGAGCTGAGATGCCCGCTTCAAATTCTTGCGAGGGAAGCGGAGAACCACGGCGTACTCTCCATTGCGTTCCATTTGAAACACAATAGCGCCACCGAGCTTTGCAGCTATCTCTTCCGGGGTGAGGTCGCGGTCTTTTGCGTATTCCTGGCCTCGGGGGGTGGTGGGGTGCCTTAAGAGCCAATGGCGCAGGGTGGGCTGGGTGTAATGGAAGGGGAATATCAGGGCGATGTCGTAACGAGCGGACTCGGCGGCGGCCCTGGCGATCTCGGGAGCGGAGAAGTCGTCTATCTGGACTACCTGGATGGGCTGGTCGGTGTAGCCCAGGGCGGGCTTGAAGAGGTCGGTGGAGGCTGGCCAGGCGGTCAGGACCCTTGCGTTGGGTGCGTGCTGGTTGATCCAGGCGATGGCCTGCTGGTGGACCACGATCATGTCACGGTAGCTTAGGCAGTCTTCGGGGGCGAAGGAGGTGGGTGGACTGATCCACCAGGCACTGACGAAGGCGGTTCCGGTGAGGAGGGTGAACCATGGCCAGGCTTGTGTGCTCCGCTGCCAGATGGCTAGGGAAACGATCAGCAGCAGCGGGTAGACCGGCAGCAGGTAGCGGGTAAGGAGAGCTCCTCCGAGGATGGAGAAGAAGAGCCAGTTCCCGAGGACGAGTACCGCGATCGTGGTAAGGACTGTTGGTGGCAGCGGTGAGCTCAGCGGGGCTTTGCGGCGGGTGAAGAAGAGGCAGGCTGCGGCGATCAGCAGCGGGAGCCAGATGTTGCGCTGGGTGAAGATGTGCAGGAAGCGGTAGCGGACGGCGAGGAAGATGTGGGGTGCGGTGAAGTTGGCGGTGGCGTTGTAGCGGAGGTATTCAGGGTTGCCGAAGGTGAAGCCTGTCTTCGCGCGGTGATATGCATACCACGCCAGCAGCGGAACCACAGGTAAACACATAGCTGCGAACCAGCGGGCGTGATCGCGTTGTCTAGTGCGGATGAGGCGGAAGAGTTCGAGAGCTGCTAGCGTCGCGGGCCAGACTATGGCTGTTTCCTTTGACAGCGCGGCCAGCGAGAAGAGGATCGCTGTCCAGATGCGCTTCGAGGTCGTGGCGCCCGGGGGCAGGTAGAGGGCGAGGGCGGCCAAGGTGAAGGCTGCGGCGAAGATGTCGGCGTGCGCCAGGCTGCTCTGGGCGTACCAGATCGGGTATATGGCGGTGAGGAGTGTGACAGCAGCGGCTGCTGTGGGGTTGAGCAGGCGGTGCGTGAGCCGGAACAAGGCCAACAGGCCGGCGGCGGCGAAGGCGCAGGCTACCAAGCGGGTGCTGAGGATGTTGTAGCCGGTGACGTGCCAGATGCTGCCGAGGACCACGCTGGGCAGCGGCGGATGGGCGTTGGTGAACTCAGGAATGAGCGCGCCGTGGTGGTAGAAGTCGAGCGCTGCCGGGATGTAGTAGCCTCCCTCGTCCCAGTAGTAGGGGAGACGAAGCAGGGTGAGATGGCCGAGGGTTACGGCGGCGAAGATCAGCAGATATTGCAGCGGGAGCGGCATGGCGGCGAAGCGGGCGCAGGCAGCTCGGAGGCGGTTTCGGACTTCCGCGAGCGACTGTGCCGCTGCGGGCGAACTACCGAGATCCTTCGCTTCGCTCAGGATGACGCGTTCAGAGATGGTTGCGCTCAGGATGACGCCTCCAGAGGTGGTCGCGCTCAGGATGACGCCGCTGCTTGATTGAGCGATTTCGGACAACGTACGCTAGTGGACCGGGCCTTTGGGTTGGGGCATTACGAAGCGGGGTCCGGCGGGGTCGGGGGCGGAGAGGCTGATGGGGCCGAAGGTCTGCTCGTACTGGGCGACGTTGTGGTTGAGGATGCTCTGGAGAGCCTTGGCCTGCTGCGGACTGAGGTAGATGCCCTGGAAGTTCTCCACGGTGACCTCCTCCTGGCTCTGGTGCTCGAGCTTGCCAAAGACGAGCAGGAAGTCCCAGACGGAGAGCCGGACCTGGACACTGTTGGCGTAGCTGTCGCGGTAGGCTTCGGACTTGGTGAGGGTGACTCGTGTGTTGTCGGGCTGGGTAAAGGTCTCGCTCATTTGATCCTGTCGGGTTCTCAGTTCTCAGGTTATCCGTTGTTAGTCTTTGGTGCGGGAGGAGGGACTCGAACCCTCACGCCGAAGCACAGGCTTCTAAGACCTGCGTGTCTGCCATTTCACCACTCCCGCGGTAGGCACCCCTCCCCGTACTTTGTTGCGCAAAATCCTCGAAACAGGGAAGTTAGGGGTGGACCTCGCTTCTCGCGGCCGAACCAGAGGCGGCGGAAAGCGTATGTCTATTGTAGCGAAGCAGCTGGAATGACTATGCAAGAGATTTTTGCCGGGGAAGTTGTTGTGAGTATTAGAGTTAAGGGTTCCTTTCGCCTGCGTTGGGTATTGACATGCGATTTCGGGGCTGGCGCTTGGCATCTGAAAAGGTGAAGAGTGTTGTCTGCATCTGGCTCTGTTGCAGGTGGAAGAGGAAGGCATAACCCCAGGGGCTAAGGCCCTTTGATTCTTTGGCCTTGAGACCCGAGCCTGAAGGCTCGGGGTACCTAGAAGCAAGAGCAACGACAAGAACAAGAGGAACGGCACGGCAACAGCAAGAGCAACGGCAAACGCGAAGGCAAACGCAGCTTTCCGTCGGGACTGACAAGAAGAGAAGCGTGCGCGGATGCGGAGTGTGTGTTTCGGGTTGCTACTTTCGTGTGGGTTGATGCATCCTATGCATGTTTGTTGATAGAAGGTGACTCAAGATGCCGAATGAATTTGTAAGTGTGATCAAGCCCGGCAGCGGCCGGACGGACTCAGACAAGGGACGCTCCTACCCGGTTCTTCCGGTTCGGGAGACCGTGCTGTTTCCGCATGCGGTGTTGCCGCTGACTGTAGGGCGAGAAAGCTCTATCCAGTTGATCCAGTCGCTGGGCGAGGAAAAGACGATCCTGGTGGTGGCACAGCGGGATGCGCGGCAGGACCAGCCGGAGGGCGGCGACCTGCACGAGATCGGCACACGCGCGACCGTACACAAGGTTGTGAAGATGCCGAACCAGAGCCTCTTTGTGTTCACGGAAGGCATCGAGCGGGTGAAGCTTACCGGGTTTACACAGACGTCGCCGTTCCTCTCGGCGGAGTGCGAGCCGCTGGATGAGTTCGAGCCGGAGAAGAGCCCGGAGCTGGAGGCACTGCAGCGCAATGTGCTGGCGCAGTTCCAGGAAATCGTGACATCGTCTTCCACTCTTAACGACGATCTGCAGACGATCGCGATCAACATTGAAGAGCCGAGCCGGTTGGCGGACTTCATCGCCTCCAGCCTGCCGTTTTTGAGCACGGCCGAGAAGCAGGACCTGCTGGAAACCGAGGATGTGAAGGAGCGGCTGGGCAAGATCAACGGGCTGCTGGCGAAGGAGCTGGAGGTTCAGCAGCTTCGCAACAAGATCCAGAGCGAAGTGCAGGATGCCGTGCAGCAGTCACAGCGCGACTACTACCTGCGCGAGCAGATGAAGGCGATCCAGAAGGAGCTTGGAGACCAGGACGAGACGCAGAAGGACCTGGCCGAGCTGAAAGAGAAAATTGAATCCGCCGGCATGCCCGTCGAGGTGAAGAAGGACGCGCTGAAAGAGCTCGGCCGCCTGAGCCGCATGAATGCGATGGCCGCGGACTACAGCCTGACGCGCAACTATGTGGAGTGGCTCGCGGTGCTGCCGTGGTCGAAGAGCTCGGCGAGTGCGGTGGACATCAAGAAGGCCAAGGAGGTGCTGGACACCGATCACTACGGCTTGAAGAAGGTGAAGGACCGCATCCTGGACTACCTGAGCGTGCGGCGGTTGAAGCCGACGATGAAGGGACCGATCCTGTGCTTCGTTGGGCCTCCCGGCGTGGGCAAGACTTCGCTGGGACGGTCGATTGCGAAGTCGCTGGGCCGGAAGTTCTCGCGCATCTCGCTGGGCGGTATGCACGACGAAGCGGAAATTCGTGGACATCGGCGGACGTACATCGGTGCACTGCCGGGACAGATCATCCAGCACCTGAAGCGGGTGGAAGTGAACGACCCGGTGTTCATGCTGGACGAGATCGACAAGCTAGGGCGCGACTTCCGCGGCGATCCGGCTTCTGCCCTGCTGGAGACGCTCGATCCAGAGCAAAACAACACGTTCCGCGATAACTATCTGGATCAGCCGTTCGACCTTAGCAAGGTGCTGTTTATCTGCACGGCGAACCAGCTCGATACGATTCCGGCTCCGCTGCTGGACCGCATGGAGATCATCGAACTCACCGGATATACCGAGGAGGAGAAGGTCAATATTGCGGAGCGGTATTTAATTCCGAGGCAGATTAAGGAGAACGGGATCGATGTTGCCGCGGGAGGCGAGAAGCAGGAAGCAGGAAACAGGAAGCAGGAAGCAGGGAGAGGCGAGGACACAGGAAGCAGCGAGCAGAAAGCAGCGAGCGGCGAGGATGCAGCTTCGGCCGAACCTTTGACGGCCTCGATCAGTGAGGATGAAGTTCCCGTGGCTTCGAGTCCTTATATCGAGTTTCCGACTGAGTCTGTGGCGTTGATTGCGCGGCACTACACGCGGGAGGCCGGCGTTCGGCGGCTGGAGCAGTTGATCGGCACGGTTTGCCGAAAGACGGCTCGCAAGGTGGCCGAGGGTAGCTTGCCGGAGGGCGAGCGGCTGGTGATTACTCCGGAAGTGGTTCACGAGTTCCTGGGCGGGATCAAGGTTCGCGTGGATACGGAGATCGCCGAGCGGACCAAGCGTGCCGGCGTGGCGGTTGGGCTGGCGTGGACTCCTGCGGGCGGCGATGTGCTGTTCATCGAAGCCAACAAGATGAAGGGCAAGGGCAACTTCACGATGACCGGACAGATTGGCGACGTGATGAAGGAGAGCATGCAGGCGGCGCTGACCTGGGTGCGGTCTAATGCCAGTTCTCTTGGACTGGATGAGGACGTGCTGAAGGATATCGACCTTCACATCCACGTACCGGCGGGTGCAATCCCGAAGGATGGGCCTTCAGCGGGTGTGACGATGGCGACCGCTATCGTGAGCCTGCTGACCGATACTCCGGTACGTCCGCTGCTGGCGATGACGGGCGAGATCACGCTGAGCGGCAACGTGCTGCCGGTGGGCGGGATCAAGGAGAAGTTCCTGGCCGCGAAGCGGGCAGGAGTTCGGGATGTGGTGCTGCCGATCGACGTGAAGACGAACGTTGAGGAAGACCTGACCGCGGATCAGATCGAGGGAGTCACGATCCACTATGCGAACCGGTTCGAGGACGTGCTGAATGTAGCGCTGCCGAAGACGGTGAATGAAGTGGTGGAGGATGAGGAAGTGCGGGAAGAAGTGCTGGCGGCGGCGGAGTAACGCTTCGGTTGGCTTGGAGGCGGCTCGCTTTGGCGGGCCGCTTTTGTTTAAGAAGCACTCATGGTTTGTCAGGCCGCGCCCGGAAAGGGCGCCCTACGTTAAGACCGTTGACTTGGATAGGAGGGCATACCCCAGGGGCTAAAGCCCATTTCGTGGTGCTGCCTGTGAGACCCAAGCCTGAAGGCTTGGGGTACCTAGAGGCAACAGCAAAGACAAAGGCAACAGCAAAGACAAGGGCAACGACAACTGCAAAAGCAAATGCGGGGGTCTCTCCACTCCGCTTCGCTCCGGTCGAGATGACAAGCTTCGCCACTCCGCTTCGCTGTGGTCGAGATGACAAGCTTTTGTGTGCTCGTTCAGGTCGTTTCATCGGCAGTTTTGCTAAAGACCCTCAGGTGCGGGGTGGGTAGTGGCCCAGCTTGCGGAGTTGCGTGGTGAGTTCTGGGGATGGGGTGGCGGCGTAGAGGGCGTCGGCGGCTTGTTGGGTGTGTTGGGTGTTGGTGGTGATTTGGTGGAGGAGCCAGGCTTCGGATTGTGGAGTCTTCATGGCGCCGATTGCGTTGAAGAGGATCTGGCGGAAGTCGCGCGGAATGTGAGGAGTGGCGAGAGCTTGCTGGAGGAGCTCGAGGGCGGCGGGGGAACGTTGCCCGGCAAGGGCGAAGGCGGCTTCGGCGGAGAGATCGTCGCCAGCCTTGAGGAACCCACCGAGCCATGGCATGGCCGCTTCGCCTTCAAGGGCGAGAACTCCGCTGAAGCAGGCGCCGAGGAGTTCCGGTTCGTCGGAGGCAAGTTCGGCACGAAAGCGGAGGAGCAGGGCGGCGGACTCACCTCCCAGGTTGGTGAGGGCTCGGGCGGCGTTGACGCGGACGGGTGTATCGGCGTCGCGGAAAAGCGGCAGGAGCGCGCGGATGACGGTGGGCGTGGAGAGTTCGCGGCAGTGGGTAAGGGCGAGGGCACACTGGCCTCGGAGCGGGCCAGCTACGTCGATGGCGCCTCCCCAGACTGGTTCGAGTTGATGGAAGCGGATGCCGCGGAGGTAGATGGCGGAATCGTCGTGCTCGAACTGGGCGAGGGCCTTGGCGAGGTCGTTCTTGGCCCAGCACTGCGGGTCGGCTTCGACGGGGTCTTCGGCGTCGAGATGACGGGTGAAGGCTGCGGCGAGGTCGGGGGTAAGGTCGCGGAGGTCAAGGCGGAGTGCGTGGCGGGCGGCTCTTGAGACGAGGAGACTGTTCCTGCTGGTGAGGGCGTTGCGGAGGGCGGGGACAGACTGGTCGCGGGGGAGATCGGCGGCGGCCGAGAGGGCGTCGAGGTCGGCTTCGATTCGATCGCGTTTGGGGTCGCGCCTGGGCATTCCGACAAGGTCAATAGCGGGGGATTGTGGGGTCGATGACGGTGGACCAGAGGTCGATGCCTCCGGCTACGGATTGGGCTTTCTCGAAGCCCTGGCCGCGGAGCCAGTTGGCGACGGAGAGGGAGCGCGCGCCGTGGTGGCAGAGGACGGCGATGGGCTGATCTTCGTCGAGCTCGGCGAAGGCTCGGCCGGGGACTTCGCCCATGGGCATGAGGGTGGAGTTGGGGATGCTGGCGGTGGCGTACTCCCAGGGCTCGCGGACGTCGAGGAGGAGCGGCGGGTTGGTGGATGCGAGCGCGGCTTTGAGTTCGTCTACGGTGATTTCGAGGTTCATGGTCGTTGTTGAGTTTACCTTTGTTGGCTGAGACGTAGAGCTATAGCCGGGAAAGGGGACGCTTCGACGCAGAGGGCGCAGAGAGCGCCGCGGGACGCAACGGGAGTCGTGTCGACACGGAAAATTGAGGAGCAGTTGAGCATCCCCCTCAGCGGCTGAAGCCGCCAGGATAGCGGTATTCAGTCAACGCGGGCTGAAGCCCAGCCCGTTCCAAGCAACAGCTCAAATCTCACGCCTGGGGACATCGGTGGGGAGGGTCAGGAGTTTTTGGACGAGAGTGCAGAGGCGCTGGAGGTCGGGCGTCATCTGCTTCGCGAACTGATGGGCACTGTCTGGGTTGCCATTTTCGGCGGCGAGGTAGACCAAGTTGGTGAGGCCCTGAAGCGGGTTGTTGATCTGGTGGGCGAGCTCGTTGGCCATGGCGGCCGCGGCGGCGTGGCGAGCCTGCTCGACGAGAAGCTTTTGCTGGTTGTGCTGGCGGACGGCGAGGGCGGCGAAGTCGGCAAGGATCTTCATAAGCTGGAAGTCGCCGGCGTCGAAGGCATCGCTTTCGCCGTGAGCGAGAATCCAGATGGTTCCGCTGGTTTCGCCGGTGTGCCAGGGCAGGAGGATGCCGTCGGTGGCGATGGCGGCTTCGACCTGCATGAGATCGAAGAAGGCCTGACCGACGCGGAGATGCTGGGGACGGTCGCGATGCAGGCAGACGCCGCAGGCGGAGGGTTTGGCGGGAAGAATGGCGTTGAGGAACGAGGCGTACTCGCCCGCGGTCGCGACCCAGTTGTAGGTGACGGTGCCGTCCGGGCGATGCGCTGGATGCTGATGCCCGCGCTGCCCGCGCCGCAAAGCTCGACGGCGGCGTTGACCAGCTCCTGCAGGAGGGCGTCGGGGGATTCGACGAAGCAGCGGGCGATGCGGCTGAGGCCTTCAACCTGCAGGGCGGCGTCACGGGGGCGCGGAGGGCGGTTGGCAAACTCGACGCTGGCGAGCAGGTCGTGAACTTCCAGGCCGTTGCTCGCTGTGGCGGGGAGGGCCGAAGCCTCGAGTGTGCTGGTTACCGTTATCGCCATGGCCGTTGCTGGAAGCATTTCAGACTGAGGAGCGAATAGCAAGAAGTCTCAGCGTCGCGCAACGGTGCAGGGGGGATGGAGGGTCAGCGGACGGCGGCGTCGAAGGGCAGGAAGAGGTTGAAGACAGTGCCGTGGTGGGCGGGAGACTGGCTGCTTCGGACGCGGAAGGCTCCGCGATGGCGCTCGACGATTTCCTGGCTGACCCAGAGGCCAAGGCCGGTGCCAGTGATTCCCTTGGTGGTGTAGAAGGGGCTGAAGAGATGGCTGCGGGTGACAGGGTCCATGCCGGTGCCGGTGTCCGCGAGGGTGAAGACGATGCCGGGCACGCCGGTGCTCCAGTGGGTGCCGGGGCGGAGGCGGAGGAGCAGGCGGCCGCCGCCGGGCATGGCGTCGAGCGCGTTGCCGATGAGATTGCTGAGGACCTGGCGGATTTCGCCTTCGAAGCAGCGGAGCGGGTGATGAAGCCGCCAGCGGGGCTGGACGGTGATGGCGGCGTTGGCGATGCGGCCGTGGTAGATGGCGAGGACCTCTTCGGCCAGGGCGATGAGGTCGATTTCCTGCGGGCTGGTGGCCTGCTTGTGGAAGCGGAGCGTCTGGCTGGTGATGGCGGCGACGCGGCGGAGCTCGATCTCGGCGGAGGCGAGGTAGTCGCGGACTTCGGCAAGCGTGGGGGATGTGCGGGCGAGGTAGAGGAGGTTGGTGACAGACTCCAGCGGGTTGTTGATCTCGTGGGCGATGGAGCTGGCGAGGCGGCCGACGGCGGCCAGTTTTTCGCTCTGGATGAGGGCCTGCTCGGCCTTTTTCTGCTGGGTGATTTCGAGCGAGGCTGCGGTGATGCCGGTGATGGCGCCGTCAAGGGCGTAGACGGGGAAGTAGCTGACGGTCCAGTAGCGGTAGTTGGCGGGGTCGGTGACGAGCGTGCCTTCGAGCGGGTAGTTCACGACGGGCTCGCCGCGGGCGACCTGGTCGAAGAGCTCGCGGAGGCCTTCGATGGGGGCCATTTCGGTGAGGGTCTTGCCGACGATGTCTTCGGGCTTAAGGCCGAAGAAGGCAGCCTGGCGGTCGTTGAGGCGGATGTAGCGGTAGTCGGGGAGATCGAAGAGCGCAAGGCCGATGGGCGCGGTGCGGTAGATGGTTTCGATTTCGGCGTGCTGGCGCTCGGCTTCCTCGGTTTTGCGCTGAAGGATTTCGGCCTTGCGACGGCCTTCGGTGATGTCGCGGAAGAAGACGGCGATGCCGTCTTCGGTGGGGTAGGTCTGGATCTGGAGCCAGACGTTGAGGGGATCGGGGTACCAGGCGTCGAACTCGCCGGGAAGCCTGTCTTCCATGGCTCGACGGTAATGCTTGAGGTAGGGGGAGTTGGGGTAGACGGTGCGCGGGAAGGACTCGAAGATGTTGCGGCCAAGGAGAGTGTCGTTCTGGCTGATGATCTGGAGTGCGCGCTTGTTGAGGAAGGTGAAGCGGAACTCGCGGTCGAGGAAGAAGATGGCGTCCGTGGTGGCGTCGAAGAACTGCTCCATCTGGCGGCGGAGATGGTCCGTGGGGATTTCATACTGTGCGACGGACGACACGGAGGACGTGACCTCGAGGGAGTGAGGTTGGGCTTCAGGTTTGGACGGGCCCGGTGGCAGCTAGCCGGATTCTACAGTCGCTGGGAGATGGATTTCGAGGCCGCAGGGAAGGTTGCAACTTTCGTTACGCGGAGTGCTATCAGGGCAGTGGGGTTGGCGGAGAGCAGTGTTAGCGGGATGGAAATTGGAATAGAGGTGGACGGTCGATGGCAGCGCCGCAGGCTGAAACCACAAGCCCAGCCCTTACGGGCTGGGCTTGAATGAGGCGCGTCTCTGGCTCAGGCTCCGTGGCACTTCTTGTACTTTTTGCCTGAGCCGCAGGGGCAGAGGTCGTTGCGGCCTACCGTTTCGCCGGTACGGGCCGGGGCCTGCGATGTGGCGGTGGCAGACCCTCCGGCCTGGCGAGCGGCGGCCAAATCGCGCTGCTTGTTGCGCTCGAACTCACGTTCGAGGGCGTCAATAGTGGTGCTGGCGGTGCGTGTGGGGATAACGGGCGGTTGCGGAGCGTGGTTGCCGTTGGGCGTGACCATCTCCTTGACCGGATTGGTGGCCGCGATGTCGGATTGAGGGCCGCCGGAGGCCAGATCGTCGAGGGTTTCCTGCGTAGGTTCGAGGCCTAGCTGGCGGGGGGCAGGAGGAAGCTGCTGCGGTGGAGGCGCCTGTTGGCTGAGCTGGGACTGGATGGAGTTGAACTGTTCGAGGGTCTCGATCGGACGGCCGTCGGGGCCGAGGATCTGCATGCGGAAGAGATGCCGGGCGGTGTCTTCCTGGAAGCGCAGCATGAGGGACTCGAACATCTCGAAGGATTCCTTCTTGTAGGCGACGAGCGGATCCTGCTGCGCGTAGCCGCGGAGGCCGATGCCTTCCTTGAGGTGATCCATGTTGAGGAGGTGTTCTTTCCAGAGGCCGTCAAGCACGGAGAGCATGACGACGCGCTCGTGGTAGCGAAGCTGCGGCGCGGAAAGGATCTGCTCCTTGACGTCGTAGCGGGCACCCAGACGCTCAAAGATGGCGTCGCCTAGCTCGCGGCGGGAGAGGTTGCTGGCGTCGATCGCATCCGGGCCGGTACGGAAGTCAGCACCGAAGACCTCCTGGACGCCGACGAACAGCTCGTCGAGCTTCCACTGGTCGGGAACGGCTTTTTCGGGTACGAACTGGTCGAGGAGATTCGACAGGATGGTGGAGACGTAGTCCTGAGTGACGAGACCCTTCTGATCTACACCGCTTTCAGGCCCCTCCATGAGCTGGCGGCGGAGGCCGTAAACGGCTTCTCGCTGCTTGTTCATGACGTCGTCGTACTCGAGGACGTGCTTGCGGGACTCGAAGTTCTGGGCTTCCACGGCCTTCTGCGCGGCCTCGATGCGCTTGGAGATCATGCCGGACTCGATGGGCACGCCTTCTTCCATACCGAGGCGCTGGAGCAGGCCGCCTACCCACTCGCGGGCGAAGATGCGCATGAGGTCGTCTTCGAGCGAGAGGAAGAAGCGCGAGCTGCCGGGATCGCCCTGACGGCCGGCGCGGCCGCGAAGCTGGTTGTCGACGCGGCGGGACTCGTGGCGCTCGGTGCCTAGGATGTGGAGGCCGCCGACTTCGATCACAGCGTCGTGCTCGGACCTGGTGGATTCCTGGTGACGGGCGATGGCGGCGTCCCAGTCAGCCTGCGAGGTTTCGAACTCCTGACCCTGGTAGTAGAAGCGGGTGAAGCCGGGGGCTGCGTTGGGGTTGATGGCGCCTTCGGCGGCCGAGATGGCGCGGGCGAGGGAGCGTTTGCCTTCGCCGCCCTTGACGAGTTCCTGGCGGGCCATGAACTCAGAGTTGCCGCCGAGGAGGATGTCTGTACCGCGGCCGGCCATGTTGGTGGCGATGGTGACCATGCCGAGGCGGCCTGCCTGGGCGACGATCTCGGCTTCCTTCTCGTGGAACTTGGCGTTGAGGACGACGTGACGCACGCCCTTGCGCTTGAGGATCTCAGAGAGGGCTTCGGATTTTTCGATGCTGGTGGTGCCGACGAGCACGGGCTGGCGGGCGGCGTGGAGGCGTTCGATCTCATCGGCGACGGCGAAGTACTTTTCCTTGGCGGTCCGGTAGACGACGTCGGGGTTTTCGATGCGGAGCATCTGGCGGTTGGTGGGGATGACGACGATGTCGAGCTTGTAGATCTTGTCGAACTCGGTGGCTTCGGTTTCCGCGGTGCCGGTCATGCCGGAGAGCTTCTTGTACAGGCGGAAGTAGTTCTGGAAGGTGATGGTGGCGAGGGTCTGGTCTTCCTTGCGGACCTGCACGCCTTCCTTGGCTTCGACGGCCTGGTGGAGGCCATCAGACCAGCGGCGGCCGGGCATGAGGCGGCCGGTGAACTCGTCGACGATGATGATCTCGCCGTCCTTGACGACGTACTCGACGTCGCGCTTGTAGAGGGCGTGGGCCTTGGTGGCGACTTCGACGTGATGCTTCCAGTCCCAGTTTTCGGGGTCCGCGATATTGCCGATGCCGAGGAGCTTTTCAATCTTCTCCCAGCCTTCATCGGTGATGGTGATGGCGCGGGCCTTTTCATCGACCACATAATCGCCGGACCAGGTCTTGGTTTCC
Source organism: Granulicella sp. (assembly GCA_965198545.1). Classification (GTDB taxonomy): domain Bacteria; phylum Acidobacteriota; class Terriglobia; order Terriglobales; family Acidobacteriaceae; genus Granulicella. The sequence continues at coordinate 698,773 of CBDAPS010000001.1, forward strand.
AGCGTCTCGACGAGCTCGCCTTCTTCCAACTGGGGATGATCTTGTTGGCGGAGACGTACTTGTCGGTGGTCTTGTCGGTGGGGCCGGAGATGATGAGCGGGGTGCGGGCTTCGTCGATGAGGATGGAGTCGACTTCGTCGACGATGCAGTAGTAGTGGGGGCGCTGGACCTGATCGGAGAGCTCGAACTTCATGTTGTCGCGGAGGTAGTCGAAGCCGAACTCGTTGTTAGTGCCGTAGGTGATGTCGGAGTGGTAGGCGGCGCGGCGCTGCTCGTCGGAGAGATCGTGGACGATGACGCCGACGGTGAGGCCGAGGAAGCCGTAGATCTTGCCCATCCACTCGGCGTCGCGCTTGGCGAGATAGTCGTTGACAGTGACGACGTGGACGCCGTGGCCGGCGAGCGCGTTGAGATAGCAGGGCAGGGTGGCGACGAGGGTTTTGCCTTCGCCAGTCTTCATCTCGGCAATTTTGCCCTGGTGGAGGACCATGCCGCCGATCATCTGGACGTCAAAGTGGCGCATGCCGACGACACGGCGGCCGGCTTCGCGAACGACGGCGAAGGCTTCGGGAAGGATGTCGTCGAGGGCGGCTTTCTCGGTGGCGGCGATCTGCTCGGGGTCGGTGAGGCCTTCGATGGATTTGGCGATGCGCTGCTGGAACTCGGCGGTCCTGGCGCGGAGCTGCTCGTCGGAGAGCTGCTTGAGGGCGTCTTCATGGCCGTTGATCTGGGCGAGGACGGGGAGCATGCGTTTGACGGCGCGCTCGTTGGCGGTGCCGAAGACTTTGGCAAGAGCTTTGTTAAACACTTTGGGTTTTCCTTGAGGGCCGCGCGAGTGGGCGGCTGATGGTGCGGAGACTGGGCTGTAGGACGGCGGAGGCGGTTCGTCTGCGCGATGAACGCGATGAACTAGAGGCCGGAGCCGCTGACTGCGTGCTGCGCGACAGTGTGCGCGGCGGGCGGGTTCATGACGCGGGCGGCGCGGATGTGCGCTACGGGCTCGCCGGGGAGCGCGGGATCTTCCGTGGCCTGATCGGGGCGCGGGAAACCGCTTTCGGCGGCCGCGCTGGACTGCTGCAGGAGGATGTACTGGGCGCGGGCCGCGAAGCTGGCGCCGGGCGTGGCATGGGCTTCCGCCGCTCCAAAGCTGGAGAGCAGAACCATGACACACGCAATATGGACGGCGCGGAAACGCATCTTTTCCATTTTAGACGAAGATGTGATAACCCCGAGCGCATTCGATGAGAGCCGACAAGGCGGTAGCTCTGACCGCCGGGCAGATAAATATGCGGCAACGGGCGTGAGCCGTGCAATCGGCGGTCACGAAGTTGCCAGCCACGCGGTACTATCGGTTCAAAGAGTCATTTTCAGAGCCATAAACGACGCGGCCGCGCTGGCGGTCCCGTCGATGCAGGTCATTCTCACGTGATCCACAGGAGAGCTTTCCCTATGAAGCACCTACGCAGCATTGCATGGAGCGTTGTTTGCCTTGGCGCAGTTCTCAGCTTTGATCCGGGTATGGGTTCTGGCATGGCGGCGGTCGCCGAGGCACAGGCGCCCGGTGCGCCCGCCCAACCCGGCATCACGACACCGCCCGGCCAGCAGCCGCAGCAGGGCGGACAGGCCCAGCGGAACCGCGCACCGGGAAATGCCGCTGCGCGTGAAGGCGCAGCAGGGGACACCCCGGCCCGGCGCGAGTCTCCGCCGGAGGAGAAGACGGTGGTGACCCACCACACGGCTCGCATCGGCGGCCACCCTCTGGCGTATACGGCCACGGCCGGCACCTACATCATTCGCGCAGACGACGGCACGCCCAAGGCGACCTTCTTCTACGTTGCCTACACGAAGGACGGTGTGACCGATCCTTCTACACGCCCCATCTCGATGGTCTACAACGGCGGTCCGGGCTCCGGCTCGCTCTTCACGCATATGGGCTTCGGGCCCAAGCGCCCTGTCCTCACCGCGGACGGCCATGGGCTGCCTGCTCCTTACCGCACGGTGGATAACGAAGACTCCTTCCTGGATGCGAGCGATCTGGTCTTTGTGGACGCGGTGTCTACCGGGTACAGCCGTCCGGCGCCGGGGCAGACCCCATCGCAGTTCTACGGGATTATCGAGGACGCGAACTACTTCGCGGACTTTTTCTATGTCTTTCTGAACCGGAACCAACGCTGGAGCTCGCCCAAGTTTCTGATCGGGGAAAGCTACGGCACGACCCGCTCTGCGGAGCTTGCCGGCGTGCTGCAGGAGAAGCACCAGATTTACCTGAATGGCATCGTGCTCGTTTCCTCGGTGGCGTTTACCGATGTGAGCGGGGATGACCGCAACGCCTTCTTCCTGCCGACGATGACGGCCACAGCGTGGTATCACCACCTGCTTGCCGCGGATCTGCAGAGCCAGAGCATCGAGCAGGTGGTGCAGCAATCGCGCGAGTTTGCCCATGGCTTGTACGCGTCCACGCTGGAGAAGGGTGACCTTGCCACGCCGGCCGATCATGCGAAGACGGTGGAGCAAATGGCCCGCCTTACCGCGCTTTCGCCCAAGTACATCGAAGAGTCAAATCTGCGCATTTCTCCGCAGCGCTGGTTCAAGGAACTAGAGCGCGACAAGCGCCGCACGATCGGCCGCCTGGATGCGCGGTTCGAAGGCTATGACGTGGATGCGGCGGGCGAGCGCGTGGAGTATGACAACAGCGAAACGTCGTACGAAGGGGCATTTGTCGCGACTGCCCACGACTACATGGAGCGCGAGTTGGGCTGGAAGCCGGAGGGGTACTACACCGTGACGGCGAATGTGCGTCCGTGGGACCAGACCGGCAACACGCAGGTGGCTGAAGTGCTGCGGTCGGCCATCACGTCACAGACCCACCTGAAGGTGCTGGTGGTGTGCGGGTACTACGATGTCGCCACGCCGTTCAACGGGATCGAGCACACCGTGGAGCATATGCACCTGGAGCCGCCGCTGCGCAAGAACATCTCGTTCAGCTACTACGAGGCGGGGCACATGCTCTACATCGACGAACGCGCACACCACAAGCTGCATAGCGATGTGGACAGCTTCATTGAAGCGAGCTACCCGCACTAGGCAGTCACTGCCCGCTCGGTTTGAGGAAGGCGGCCAAGGGTGCATGCGCGTTGCGTAGGGCTTGCGCTACATCGTGGGCGTTTAGGTCGGCGCCTTCAGGGACTGGTGTGGGTGTGATCGAGGGGGAAGAGCGGCGCGGTCTTTTCGGGGCCGAGCGCCTGGAGGCGCGCCGCTTCTAGCGAGGCCATGTCGATGACCGGGATGCCCTCCTGCGCGGCTATCTGCTGGATGTAGGTGGTGTAGCCCATGTCTTTTTCTATCTGCGGCCGGTCGCTCGCGTCAGGTTTCCAGATGTTGCGGATGGTCACCGTGAGGAGCATGGGATGGACGCCTTTGGCCTTGGCTTCGTCGATCATTTTGCGGAGGTACCAGCCGTAGGTGTGGACGGTTTCGGTCTCCCCGGCTAACGGGCCGGTGATCTGGGGGACGTCCTGCGTTTCGGGGCCGATGCCCTTGAGGGTGCCTCGGGGCTTGGCTCCACCGAGGTCGCCGCCGTCGTTGTGGCCCATTTGCAGGAGGAGATAGTCGCCGGGCTTCATTTCGGCGAGGACTTTGGTCCAGTGGCCCTCGTTGATGTAGGTGCGGGAGCTGCGGCCGGCGATGGCGCGGTTGGCTACGTTGATGCGTGAGGTGTCGAAGAGCGGGGCGAAGTGGTCTCCCCAGCCGAGGTTGAGGCCGTTGCGGGCGGTGGAGTCTCCGACGATGAAGACGGTGGGGAGCGCGGGGTTGAGCGGGGCGTCGCGGGGGGTGTTGGTCTGGGCGCCGGCGTCGGGTGGGGCGGCTGGGTTGCGGGCAGGCTGCTGGGCTAGCAGTGGCGTCAGGAGAAAGGCGAAAAGGAGGCTCGCACGCATGGGCGTCAGGGTACACCCTTAAGGTCTGTGGCGAGGCTGGCGGAAAGCATTGACGCAAAGTACGCCAAGTTATGCGACTGCATCGTTGGTGTGTCGATTGGTAGAATAGCGGGATGAAAATTGCTGGACTCTGTCTGCTGTTGGTGGTGGGTGGGAGTGCGTTTGCTCAGAGCGCGAACTGGACGGTGAAGCCTGAGTGGGTGCGGGCGCATGAGGAGTTTTTGGCCAGCGACGCGATGCGGGGTCGGGGTTCGGCTACACACGACGAGGAAGTAACGGCTGCGTATGTGGCGAGCGAGTTCATCGGGTACGGGCTGAAGACCGCGCCGGGGATGACGGGGTATGTGCAGTCGGCGGAGATTGCTTCGGTGACGCTGAATGGGCATGCGGTGCTCGCGGCGGGCAGTGTGAAGGCCGAAGAGGGGACCGGGTTTACGTTGCTGCAGTCGACCGGTGTGAGCGCGAGTGGGCCGTTGGTGAAGGTTCGGGGCGCTGAGGTGGCGCCGGCGAAGGTGGCTAAGATAGCGAAGGGCTCGGTGGTGCTGGTGACGGATGCGCCAGCAGGGCATGCTTCGATGGAGCTGGCGCAGGGGCTGCGGCGGGCGGGCGCGGCGATGTTGCTGCTGCCGTGGGATGAGAGCACGGCGACGACGTACACGATGATGGGCAGCAAGACGCGGCTGCCGATCCGGCTGGCGGAGGCTCCGGCGGGGCGCGGGGGAGCAACGGTGGTGGCCCTCAACGCGGCGCAGCTTGCGGATATGCGCGAGGTGGCGGATGGCACGACGGTGTCACTGCAGGTGACGGCTGCGCCCGCGGCAGAGCCGGAACATACGTACAACGCGATCGGGTACCTGCCGGGGATGGATGCGGGCGCGGGGACGATTTTGCTGACGGCTCACCTGGACCACCTGGGGATGGGGCGGCCGGTGAATGGGGACGGGCTTTATAACGGCGCCAACGATGATGCGGCGGGAACCACCGCAGTGTTGGAGCTGGCGCATGCGCTGGCGAGTGGGCCGAAGCTGCGGCGTAGTGTGTTGTTCGTTTGCTATGGCAGTGAGGAGGCGGGCGAGTTGGGGTCAACGTACTTTGGGGCACATCCTCCGGTGCCGCTGAAGGACCTGGTGGCGAACCTGGAGTTCGAGATGATCGGCAACCAGGATCCGAAGATGCCGAAGGGTGTGCTGCTGCTGACGGGGTGGGATCGGTCGAATCTTGGGCCGGAGTTGAAGGCGCACGGGGCGCTACTGGGGCCTGATCCGTATCCGGAAGAGCACTTCTTTGAGCGCAGCGACAACTATGCGCTGGCGCTGAAGGGTGTGGTGGCGCACACGGCGGCTGGATGGGGGACTCCGCCGACGTATCACCAGCCAAACGACGATCTGGCGCACCTGGATTTTGGATTTATGACGGCTGCGATTCAGAGTCTGGTGGAGCCGGTGAGATGGCTGGCTTCGAGTGAGTTTGTGCCGAAGTGGAATGCCGGGGGACAGCCGGGGAGGCAGTGACGTTGTACGTTCTACGTTGTAAGAGTCAGCGGGTTAGCGCTTCGCGTTAGCAAGTTAGCGAGTTAGCGGAGTAGGGCCGCGAGAGTTCGGTATGCTGCGCTTACATGGTTGCTTCTGGTGGTGGTGCTTCGATTGAGCCGGAGGCGGGACCGGAGCTGGTTCTCCGGTCTGCGCTTCGCAAGGCTCGGGTGCGGCTGATTCCGCTGCTGGCGGTTTGCTACCTGGTGGCGTTTATGGACCGGGCGAACGTCAGCTTTGCCGCGGAGACGATGAATCGCGATCTTGGCTTTACAGCAAAGCAGTATGGGCTGGGAGCGGGGCTGTTCTTTCTCAGCTATGCGCTTTGCGAGATTCCGGCGAACCGGATGCTGCTGCGAATTGGGGCTCGGCGTTGGCTGGGCGGGCTGATGCTGGCGTGGGGGCTGATCGCGGCGTGCATGGTGTTTGTACATTCCGCGACCAGCTTTTACGGGTTTCGGCTGCTGCTGGGCGCGGCGGAGGCTGGGTACTTCCCGGGGGCGCTCTTTTATCTTTCGCAGTGGTTTCCGAGCAGGGAGCGGGCACGGTCGATCAGCCTGTTTTACATTGCGTTTCCGCTGAGCAGCACGGTGATGGGTGCGGCGGCGGGTGTGTTGCTGCGGATGAATGGGATCGCTGGTCTGCGAGGATGGCAGTGGCTGTTCCTAGTGGAGGCGCTGCCGGCGATTGCGTTGAGCTTTGCGGTTTGGGCGCTGCTGCCGGCGGGTGTGGCTGAGGCGAAGTGGCTGACTGAGGACGAGCGAGCGGCGCTGACGCGGGCTGTAGCTGGGCAGGCCGCGAATGTTGCGAGAGCGGAAGCAGGTGGCGGGCTGGGTGAGGCTCTGCGGAGCGGGCGGGCCTGGGCGGTGAGCTTGATGCTGTTCTTCACGCTGGGCAGCTACTATGCGGTGACGTTTTCGCTGCCTGCGGTGCTGGGGCTGCTGACGCACAGGAGCGCCGGGCGGACGGGATGGATGGTGGCGCTGTTTGGCGTGGCGGGTGCGCTGGGAATGCTGCTAGTGGCGCGGAGCTCGGACAAACGCGGGGAGCGGCGCTGGCATATTGTCGTGCCGAATGTGCTGATGGTGATGGCGCTGGCTAGTGCCGGGCTGCATTTGAATGGGTGGATTGCAGTGGGCGCGCTGCTGCTGGCGATTACGAGCTATTACGCGATGCAGGGGCCGCTGATGGGCATACCGAACCTGCTGCTGCGCGGCGAGGCCGCAGCGGTGGCGATCGCGATGCTTACGATGGGCGGCGTGGCGGGTGGATTCGTGGGGCCGTACTGGGTGGGGTGGATGCGCGACCGCACCGGGGGTTATGCTGGCGCGGTTGGATGGCTGGCAGTGCCGTGCGCGCTGGGTGTGGTGTGTACGCTGGGATTGATGCGCGGGGTTGAGGAGAGACAGTGATGGGTTCGGATAAGGCGATTGAGTTTGCACAGGAGAATGGCGCGCGGTTTGTTGAGGAGTTGAAGGAGCTGCTGCGGATTCCGTCGATCTCGACAACGCCGGAGCGGGCGGGCGACGTGCGGCGGGCGGCAGAGTTTGTGGCCGAAGGGCTACGCAAGGCTGGGATGGAGAATGTGCGGCTGATCGAGACCTCGACGGAGCCAGAGGCCGTCGCCGCTTCAGAAACGCAGATTCCCTTCGGGAATGACAACAAGAAGGGCATCGGCAAGCCAGGGCGTACAGGGCATCCGCTGGTGTATGCGGATTGGCTGCATGCGGGAGCGGGCAAGAAGACGGTGCTGTTGTATGGGCACTACGACGTGCAGCCAGCGGAGCCGCTGGATGAATGGAAGTCTCCGCCATTTGAGCCGACCGAGCGCGACGGCAACCTGTATGCGCGCGGGGCGGTCGACGACAAGGGGCAAATGTGGATGCATGTGAAGGCCCTGGAGAGCCTGATGCAGGCCGATGGCACGTTGCCGGTGAATGTGAAGGTGATCGTCGAGGGCGAGGAAGAGGTTGGTGGCGAGGGCATTGCGGCGTTCGTGCGCGAGCATGGCGATGTGCTGAAAGCGGATGCTGCGCTGGTTTCGGACACGGAGATGTTTGCGGCGGAACTGCCTACGCTGTGCGTGGGGCTGCGCGGCATGATCTATACCGAGCTGGAGGTGCGGGGCGCTGCACAGGACCTGCATTCAGGGATGTATGGCGGGGCGGCTCCAAATCCGTTTGTGGCGCTGGCGCAGATCATTGCGCAGTTGAAGCGGACGGATGGGCGGATTGCGATTCCGGGGTTCTATGACGAGATTGAGGAGCCGACCAAGGATGAGCTGGAAGCGTGGCGGTCTCTGCCTTTCGACGAGGAAGAGTATCGGAAGACATGAGGTGGGGTCGCCGGAGCTTACGGGCGAGATGATGTTTTCGGTCCTGGAGCGGACGTGGGCCCGGCCGACGATGGATGTGCACGGCATGCCGGGAGGGTTCATCGGCGCTGGGGCGAAGACGGTGATCCCGGCGAAGGCGCTGGCGAAGATCAGCTTCCGGCTGGTGCCGAATATGACTCCCGCAGAGACGTTCGCGAAGTACCGGGCGTTTGTGGAGGAGGTTTGTCCGCGCGGTGTGACTTGCGAGGTGAGGATGATCCACTCGGGTGAGCCGATTGTGGTGAGCACCGACAACGACTATGTGCGCGCGGCGGCAGCGGCGATGAAGGATGTGTGGGGGAAGGACACGGTGTATGTGCGCGGGGGCGGGTCGATCCCAATCGTGGGGGACTTTGTGCGGGAGCTGGGAGTGCCGACGGTGATGATGGGGTTTGGGCTGCCGGATGACAACCTGCATGCTCCGAATGAGAAGTTCCACTTGGCGAACTTTCATCGGGGGATTGCTTCGATTGTGCGGTTTCTGGAGCTGGTAGGGGCAGGGAAGTAAGAGTTCTCCGTTCTCGGTTCTCCGTTGTCCGAGGTCATTGGTGAGTTGCTGGTATGAGTGGTGAAACGAAGCTTCCGGTGCATGGATTTGTGCTGGCGGGCGGTAAGAGCTCGCGCATGGGGCGGGATAAGGCGCTGCTCCCATTCCGGGGGCGGCCGATGGTGGAGATCGCGGTCGAGAAGCTGCGGGGGTTTTGCGCGGCGGTGTCGATTGCGGCGAATCGCGAGGACCTAAGCCGGTTTGCTCCGGTGGCGCCGGAAGCGAGGGTGGAGTGCGGGCCGGCGGCGGGGATCGAGGCCGGGCTGATGGCGTGCACGCAGCCGTGGGCGATGTTTGTGCCGGTGGATGTGCCGCTGGTGCCGGGGGAGTTGCTGAGGCGGTGGGCGGAGGCGGCGATCGCGCGGCCCAATGTTGGGGTGAGTTATCTAGTGGCCGATGGGCGGGAACAGCCGACGTTCTGTGTATTTCGGGCCGAGTGCTTCAGTGGTGTTCGTGAGGCAGTGGAGGCTGGCGAGCGGCGGGTGCGGAATCTGTTCTGGGCTTTGGAGCAGAGCGAGCGGATGCTTTGGGTTTGTGAGGCGGTGGAAGTGGCAGGAGATTTGCTGAGTCTGGACTACCCGTACTTGCACGTGGCGAACTGGTTCTTGAACGTGAATTCGCCGGATGAGCTCTCGAATGCGGAAGTAGCGGTAACAACGTCGCTAGAACCGGTTAGACGTAGCGGTTGATCAACCAACATCAGGTCCCCTGCGGGAATGACAAGCGAAGAACGGCAACTGCAACGAACTGCAACGACAACTGCAAAAGCAAAGGCAACAGCCTTAACGCGGAGTACGCCAAGGTGCGCGAAGTACGCGGCGGGATTTGTGGCAGGGTCAGAAGATGTTGGTCGAAACTGGCATACTTGGTGGTGTGAGGGCGTAAGCTTGCTTGGCTGAGCCGAACGATCCGAAGAATCCGGGTGGGGTGAAGGTTCCGATTCACCCCGTGGACGATACTCCGCTGGAGGCGGAGCTTACGCCGGACGTCGCTTCAGTGGTGGGTGAGTTCATGCATGCTGCTGCCGAGGCCAATGAGGCCGAGGCGGAGGCTGTGGCCGAAGAGTCAGAGTTTGCGGCGGGGCATGGGTTGGCAGGCGCCAGCTTTGCCACGGGTGGCTCGACCCCGCCGTATATCGCGTTCGAGGGCGTGTACAAGTCGTTTGGCGACTTTGTGGTGCTGCAGGATGTGAGCTTCTACGTGAACCCAGGGGAGACGCTCTGCATCCTGGGGCGAAGCGGTGTGGGCAAAAGCGTGAGCCTGCAGATCCTGATGGGGTTTCTAAAGCCGGACAGTGGGACCGTGCTGGTGGCGGGGCAGAACATTGCCGGGATTTAGCGAGCCGCGAGATGCAGGAGGTTCGGCGCAAGGTGACGATGGTGTTCCAGAATGGAGCGCTGTTCGATTCGATCACCGTGGGCGAGAATGTGGCGTTTCCGCTGCGCGAGCGCGGCGCGTTGCAGGGGAACAGCGCCATGCCGGAAGCGGAAATGATGCAGGTAGTGAAAGGCCTGCTGGAGATGGTGGGGGTTGCAGGGATGGAAGACCTGCTGCCAAGCGATCTTTCCACAGGGATGAAGCGCAGTGTGGCGATCGCACGGGCGCTGGCGGCTAAGCCCAAGGCGGTGCTTTACGACGAGCCGACGACGATGGTGGACCCGTTGATGGGGCATCTGCTGGGCGACCTGATCGAACGATTAAAGCAGCAGTTACATCTGACGAGTATCGTGGTGACACACGACATGCGATTTGCAGAAAAGCTGGCGGATCGCGTGGTATTTCTCCATGAGGGCAAGGCCCGGTTCTTTGGGACCATGACCGAGATGAAAGCCAGCACGGATCCGGTCCTCAAGGAGTTCCTGGCGCTGGACGAGTTGGTCCTTCCGCTGTAAAACTGGAGGTAACAAAAACATCCAGCAGAGTAACCTGCCTTTTATAGCGGCTGTACCCATATCAAGACAAAAGGGGTACCTCGATCGAGGAAGGCTTCCTGTAATCTCGGTAGAGTAGACGTATTGAACCCAACATCGCAGCATCTTTTCGGCGAGATCGTGTTGAAGCCAATACCCGGTGCCCCGCATGATGACGCCTGATTACCTGGAACAGGTTGTGTACTCTCCGGCCGCCGGAGAATGCGCAACGTTTCGCTTGCGCACTCGCAGCGACAGGCAGAGCCGATAGTTAACAGCGTGATGTGGGCGGTGATCGACTTCCTGACGGCGTGCGTGGCTGGAATTCTGGCATACCGCATTCGTGATGGAGTGGAGCGGCCGGGCCCGAACCTGTCCCTGCTGCAGCATTATGTGTCCCTTCCGCCAATGACGGCGCTGATTTTTCTGGCGACGTTCGGCTGCTACCTGGTGATCATGTCGCGGTTGTATGGCCTGTACGGAAACGCGATGGATCACAGCAGCCTGCATGAGCAGCGCATGACGGCGCAGGCGGTGCTGATCTCCAGCCTGCTGATCTGCGGAACGCTGTATGTCACGCACGGATTTGCGGTTTCCCGAGTGGCGGTCGGCCTGATGACGGCGATCACGCTGCTGATGCTGATGGTGCGGCGGGCGCTGTGGCGAAAGATTCTGCAGCGCCGCTACCTGGTGGGCCATGAGACGCGCAATGTGCTGATCGTGGGCGATGGGCGCGTGGGACATGCGCTGCGCAATCACCTGGAGTCGCTAAGGCACATGGGCTTCCGGTTCAAAGGGTTCATTTCGCTGGATCCGCTGGATGGTGACTCGCCTGAAGCGACGGAGAGCTTCGTCGTGGGCGATACGCGGAACTGCGTCGCGGTGGCGCGGTCGCTGTTCGCGGACGAGATTTACTTTTCGACACCGGCGGATAAGGCAACCGTGCTGAGCGTGGTAGAAGAAGCCCGCGCGGTGGGCATCGGCGTGCGCGTGGTGCCGGACCTTTACGACGGGCTGGCGTGGAACGCAAAGGTGGAATATCTGGGCCAGTTTCCGACGATTCCGCTGCATCGCCGGGATTTTCCCAAGTCTGCGTTTTTGCTGAAGCGGGCGATGGACATCGTGCTTTCAAGCCTGCTGCTGATGATGCTGGCTCCGGTGATGATCGTGGTGGCGATCCTGATCCGCATGGATTCGCGAGGAACGGTGCTGTACCGCGCGCAACGCGTGGGGCGCAAGGGCCGGCTGTTTACCTGCTACAAGTTCCGCACGATGGTGGCAGACGCAGACCGCCGCAAGAAGGATCTGGCGCACCTGAACGAACGGGCGGGAGTGCTGTTCAAGATCAGCAACGATCCGCGCATCACCAAACTGGAGCGAAGCTGAGGAAGTACTCGCTGGATGAACTGCCGCAGCTTTGGAATGTGCTGAAGGGCGATATGAGCCTGGTGGGCCCACGGCCGCCCATCGCGGCGGAGGTGGAGCAGTACGATGTGGCTCACCTGAAGCGCCTGGACGTGCTGCCGGGGATGACTGGACTGTGGCAGGTGGAGGCCCGGCAGGATCCTTCGTTCGACAGCTATATCTCGCTGGACACGGCCTACGTGGAGAACTGGGACCTGATGCTGGATATCAGGATCCTGGCGAGGACGATTGGCGTGGTGTTTGGGGGGACGGGGACGTAGAGGCGGTTGTACGTTCTACGTTCTAGGTTGTACGTGGAGGCACCCTCATGTAGGTGCCTTTCGCTTTTCTCTACGCGTTTGCTGACGGACGTGGTTGATGCTATGTCTTGCCTGCGCGATAGACTTGAGTGGTGCGGATTGCTTTGGCCCAGGTGAATCAGACGGTTGGAGACTTTTCGGGGAATCTCGAGAGGATCAAAGCGTTTACTGAGCGTGCCGTTGAACTTGGCGCGGAACTGGTGATGTTTCCGGAGCTGGCGGTTTGCGGGTACTGGCCGGCAGACCTCCTGGAGAAGGATGTTTTTCTTCAGCGGTCGGAAGAGTGCCTGGAGCAGGTGGCAGAGCTGACGCGCGGGGCGGGGCGCCCGGCGATTCTTTGTGGCGTGCCGATGCGGACTCCGGAGGGCGCGGGCAAGCGCGTGTGCAACGTGGCTGCGCTGCTGGAGAACGGCGAGATCAAGCTGGCGCAGGGCAAGATGCTGCTGCCGTTTTATGACGTGTTCGACGAGCAGCGGTACTTTGAGCCGGCGCCCCGGCAGGAGTTGACGGTAGTGAAGGGCCGGGCTGCCGCCGTGACGGTGTGCGAAGACGCCTGGAACGACAAGATGTTCTGGCCGCGGAGATACTATCCCGTTGATCCGATTGAAGAGTTGATGAAGGCGTGGGGCGCGTTGCCGCAGACCGTGGGCGGGCAGCGGCTGATTCTGAATATATCGGCGTCGCCTTACTGGCATGGGAAGCCGGAGACGCGGCGGCGGATGATTGGGGCGCTGGCGAAGCGGCATCGCGCGACGGTGGTGATGGTGAACCAGGTGGGCGCGAATGACAGTCTGGTGTTCGACGGCGACTCCTTTGCGATGAACGAGCGCGGCGAGGTGGTGGCGCAGTGCCGCGAGTTTGCGGAAGACCTCGTCGTCTTCGACACCGAGGATGCGAAGGCGCTGGCGGGTGAGCAGGAGCGAGCGCTGATCGCGGAGAGTGCGACGCACGCCAATGGAGAGGCGGAGTGCGAGAGGACGTGGAATGCGCTGGTGCTGGGAACCCGGGATTACCTGCGAAAGTGCGGATTCAAGAAGGCGCTGCTGGGGTTGAGCGGAGGCATCGACTCGGCGCTGGTGGCAGCGATTGCCGTGGAGGCGCTGGGGGCGGAGAACGTGCGGGGCGTGGGAATGCCGAGCGAGTTTTCGTCAGGTGGATCGGTGAGCGATGCTGAGGCTTTGGCGAGGAATCTGGGCATCGCGTTTTCCGTGGTGCCGGTGAAGGCAATGTACTCGGAGTTCGACAAGGCTCTGCAGCCGGTGTTTGCGGAAGCTGGAGCGACGACAGGGTTTGGGCTGGCGGAGGAGAATCTGCAGCCACGCATACGGGCGACGCTGCTGATGGCGCTGAGCAACAAGACGGGAGCGCTGCTGCTGACGACCGGCAACAAGAGCGAGATGGCCTGCGGCTACTGCACGCTGTATGGCGATATGGCCGGGGCGCTGGCGGTGATCGCCGACCTGTATAAGACCGAGGTCTATGCGCTGAGCCGGTATGCGAATCGGGAGCGCGTGGTGATCCCGGAGGATACGCTGACGAAGCCTCCGAGCGCGGAGCTACGGCCGGGACAGAAGGATACGGACTCGTTGCCGCCGTACGAAGTGCTGGACCCGATGCTGCGGGCGTATATCGAGGAGTACCAGTCTGCCGAGGACATTGCTCGAGAGCAGGGTGTGGACCTCCCGCTGGTGAAGCAGGTGATCCGGCTGGTGGAGCTGGCGGAGTACAAGCGGCAGCAGGCCGCTCCGGTACTGAAGGTGAGCAAGAAGGCGTTCGGGATGGGGAGAAGGTTTCCGATCGCGGCGAGAAGAGAAGTTTAGCGAGTTAGCAGGTTAGCTGGTAGCGAGTTCGTGAAGGCTGTGTGGTTGATGAAGGGGATGAATTTGAAGACGACGATGTTTGGTTTGGGTGCGGTGGTTGCGCTTGGTTTGGGTTCGGCGATGGCTTGCTCTGGGCAGATGGAGCAGGTGCCCCAGCAGAGTGCGCCCGCGGCTTCGAGCGTGAGTGCGCCTAAAGCGGCGACTACGTTTCCTCCGGTGAACCTGAAAAACTTTACAGCGGACACGCCGACAAAGAACGAGGTGGATGCCTTCCTGAAAGCGATGTGGGGATATGACCAGAACCGCATCTGGCAGGTGATGGGAGTTCAGAAGACGCAGGCCCCGGGAGTGGCGAAGGTGAGCGTGCTGGTGGGCGACAAGTCGCAGCCGGGCAAAACGGCGCTGAGCGTGTTCTTTACGACTCCGGACGGTCAGCATGCGATCGCGGACAACGTGATCGACTTTGGGCCGAAGCCGTTTGCAGCGACCCGTGCTGCCTTGCAGACGCAGGCCAGTGGCCCAGCCCGCGGAGCGGCAAGCAAGGAGCTACTGATCGTGGAGTTCGGCGACCTGCAGTGCCCGAAGTGCCGCGAAGCGCAGAGCAAGATCGACAGCCTGATGCAGGACTTTCCACAGGCGCGGTTTGTATTTGAGAACTTTCCGCTAACCGAAGTTCATCCGTTTGCAATGCGCGCCGCCGAAGAAGGCGTGTGCGTGCGCAAGATGAAGGGCGATGCCGCGTTCTTTACCTACGCGCAGGCTGTGTATGACACGCAGGCAGGGCTGACGGAGCAGACTGGGTCGGCAACGCTGGGAGCGGCGGTGACGAAGGCCGGGGCCGATGTAACGGCCGTGGGCAAGTGTGTTGTAGAGCCTGCGACCCGTGAGGCGGTCGTTGAAGAAATGAAGCTGGGCACGAGCCTGGGAGTGGACGGCACACCTACGCTGGCAGTGAATGGGCATCTGCTGCCGCTGAGTTCGCTTCCGTACGAGACGTTAAAGCGCATGGTGGCGTTTCAGGCGACACAGGACGGGATGACGGTGACGGTACAGCCTACGTTGAGCACGCTGGGGCGGTAGTTCGGGAAGTGTGAAGCCCGCCCCAATGGGGCGGGCTTCTTGTCTCGTGGCGTCATAAGGAGTAGCAGGGCGAAAGCGTTCCTTGAATGAAAGAAGGCCATACCGCAGGCGAAAGCCCGCTGCTACTCCGGGTTTCGGGCTCGTGCCTGCGGCCCTCGCTACTACGAGATACAGGGGTCTCTCCACTCCGCTTCGCTCCGGTCGAGATGACAGAAGAATTGGAGGCGCTCCGGTCGAGATGACAGGAGAATTGGAGGCGCTCCGGTCGAGAGGACAAGCGAAATTGGAGGCTCTCCGGTCGGGATGACAGGTGAAGTGGAGGCGCTACGGTCGAGAGGACAAGCGAATCGCAGGCCAAGCCGCAAATCAGGCTTCGGGGTAGAGGAGCTCGGTGAAGCGGGGGTCGTCGGCTACGTTCTGGAAGTCGGAGTCGCCGCGAGCGAGAAAGCGGTTCTGTGAGTTGAGGCGGATGGCCTCGCGCAGGTTGTCGATGCAGTCGATGGCGTTGTCCGTCATGCTGGCGAGCAGGGCGAGACCGTAGAAAGCGTAGTCGGCATCGCCACGAGCGGAGAGGATCTGCTCGAAGTGCTCGCGGGCGTCCTCGTAGTGACCGTCGTTGAGCAGGGAGATGGCGTAGTCGAATTGCTCTTCGTGCGATTCGAATCTGGTGGCGCCCTTGTTGATATGGCTGACGCAGCTGGAGATGTACATTCGGATGCTGTTGGCAAGCTCGGGTGAGGCGCTCACCAGCATTTCGTTGAAGGCTGCGTGGGCCTTCTCGTATTTGCCGGTGTGCATGAGCTTGACCGCACTCTCGTAAAGCGCCAGTGTCTTGATGCGCGCTGCGTTATCGGCAGCGGGCTGTACGCCGTTGAGGGTGCGCGGCGCGCGGCGCGCGGCCGCGTTGGAAGCAGGCGCGGAGGAGTTTTTGGCTGAGACGGCAGCGGAACTAACTTTGGCCATGAGGTACCCGGGAACACAACGCTGGATGTAGAACTCTGATAGTAAACGCCGTGGGACTTGCTTCGGTTTTATACGGGGCTGATGGGGGTGTGGTCAACTTCGGCGCGGGACGGCGGGCTGGTGCAAGAAGACTACAACGCTGAGCCCGGCGCCGCCTATCCCCCGGATGCCTTGATAGGACCGGAGTCGAGGGCGCCGGTGCGGGCGTAGAGTACAGGGTTGAGCGAAGGGTCGTTGTACATCTTGAGCTGACGGTAGAGCTTGAAACGGCGTCGGCCGGCGAGGACTGCCGACCAGAGCGCGGCGAGGCAGCCAGCCAGGTCTTCGCGCTGTTCGACGAGGATGGCGAGGCGCTCGCGGTTGCGCTGGTGGTGAGCTTCATCGGCGCCGGGACGGCGGGTTTCTTCCTCGGTGTGGAAGAGTTTGAGCGAGAGGATGGACAAGCGATCGACGATGAGGCCCGGGGTTTCGGAGTTGATCGGCAGATCCGGCGACATGGCCGGCGCGGCGTCAAGAAGGGTGAGATCGATGCGCTCGGTGAGGTCATTGCGGCGCTGGTTGAGCTTGTCGATGTTGCGTTTGACGGCGGCGATGGCCTGGTCGGCGGCGAGCGGGTCGCGGGCGGCGTCTTCGCGGTGCCAAAGATCGAAGTTGGCGCGGTGCTGCTCGAGGACAAGCCTGTCAAAAGAATCACGAGCGTCAGGGGCCGGGCTGGCGGCGTCGTGCCAGTGGGCGTTGGCCTGGTCGTGAAGCGCGGTGACGTGAGCGGCGTCGAGCATGGTGGGGTTCTCCGATGGTACTTGGGATAGTGCGGCGAGGGAAGCGCGGGCGGGTAGACTCGAACGCGATGGGTGGCGAGCGCGAGGGGAAAGACGTGCGGCGTGTGTTGCTGTACCGGCTGGGCAGCCTGGGGGACCACCTGGTGGCGCTGCCAAGCTACCGGTTGGCGGAACGGGCTTTCCCGAACGCGGAACGGCGCCTGTTGACGAACTTTCCGGTTCATGCGAAGGCACCGGCGGCGGCGGCGGTACTGGAAGGGACCGGCCTGGTGGCGGCCTACTTCCGGTATGTGGCGGGGACTCGGAGTGTGCCGGCGCTGCTGCGGCTGTGGTGGGAGCTGTGGCGGTGGAAGCCCGAAGTGCTGGTGTACCTGGGATCGGCGCGAGGAGTGGAGTCTGCAAAGCGGGATGCGCGGTTCTTTCGGCTCTGCGGGGCAAGGCGGCTGGTGGGCGTGCCTACGGACCAGGAGATGCAGGCGAACCGGATTGTGGACGAGGGCGGAGAGCGGTTTTTAGAGTTCGAGGCGGACAGGCTGGCTCGGAACGTGGCGGAGCTTGGGGATGCGCGGACGGGGGATGCTGCTTCGTGGGAGCTTGGGTTATCGGCGGATGAGAAGAGCAGGGCAGCGGAGGTGTTGGCGCCGGTGGCTGGCCGGCCTCTGTTGGCCGTCAGCGTGGGGACGAAGGTACAGGCCAAGGACTGGGGTGTGGCGAACTGGCGGGCTCTGCTTAGGGCGCTTGGAGAGCGGTATGCAGAGCATGGGCTGGTACTGGCTGGGGTTGCTGAGGAGTTTGCGGCCAGCGAGGAGGCCGGAGCCGGATGGTTTGAGGGTGCAGGGGAGCGTGCCTGCGTGGTGAATGTTTGTGGGTTGCTGAGCCCGAGGGAGAGTGCGGCTTGTTTTGCCGAGGCAGAAGCGTTTGTGGGGCATGACAGTGGGCCTATGCACCTGGCGGCGGCCGTTGGGACTCGCTGTGTGGCGGTGTTTGCGGCGCGGAATATTCCGCGCGTCTGGTTTCCTCATGGGGAGGGGCATCGGGTGGTGTATCACCATGTTTCCTGCGCGGGGTGTGGGTTGGAGACTTGTGTGGCCGAGGGGAAGCGGTGTTTGACCGGGATTACGGTGGCGGAGGTGGAAGCTGCGGTGGTGGAGGTGTTGGGGTGAGATCGATTGCCATCCCCACGGTCGTTCCCGGTGGGATAGGAAGCCACAACCCAGGGGCTAGAGCCCTTGTTTGTGGCCATCCTGAGAGAGCCAAGGCTGAAGCCTTGGCGTACCCAGAAGCCAAACCCCGGCTTACCCAGAAGCTAAAGCTGGCGTACCCGGAAGCCAAGCTGCGTACCCAGAGGCCAAGCTGCGTACCTAGAAGCCAAGCGGCTGTAGCTAGAAGCTAAAGCCACTACTGCTACGCTCTTGGTGACGGATTGGGGATGGCTATGTTGTCGGAGACACACGCGATTCTTGAGTTGCTGGAGAGCGGCTTTGAGCGGCTGAAGGTGCTGGTGGTTGGCGACCTGATGCTGGACCGGTATATCCATGGCGATGCGGAAAGGCTTTCGCCGGAGAGCCCTGTGCCGGTGCTTCGGCACGTGCAGCGGTATGAAAGGCCGGGCGGCGCCGCCAACGTGGCGATGAACCTGCGCGGGCTGGGCTGCGGAGCAGTGCTGGCGGGGTTCTGGGGCGAGGACAACGAGGCGGCGGAGCTGAAGAAGCTGGTGGAGGCCGCGGGAGTCGACACGGTGGGTGTGGTGACGACTTCGCAGCCTACGACCTCGAAGACGCGGATTCTGGCTCGAACGCAGCAGGTGCTGCGGCTGGATATCGAGACTCGCGATGAGTTCAGCGTGGTGGACATGCAGAGGCTGGAAGAGCGCTGCGTTGAACTGGTGAGCAAGGTGCACGCGGTCGTGCTTTCCGACTATGCGAAAGGTGTTCTGACGCGCGAGCTTTGCGAGGCAGTGATCCGCGCGGCGAAGTACAAGGGCGTGCCTGTGCTGGCCGATCCGAAGACTCGCGACCTGAGCAAGTTTTCGGGTGTGACGACGGTTTGCCCCAACCTTGGGGAGCTGGCGCTGGCGACGGGTGTGCCGGCGCACAAGACCGAAGAGATGTTTGCGGCGGCACGTGAGCAGATGCGGGAGCATGACATCGGGTTTCTAACGGTGACGCGGAGTGAAAAGGGCATCACGGTGCTGGAGCCGGGACGGACAGTCCACTTTACGGCACGGGCTCGCGAGGTGTTCGATGTGTCGGGCGCCGGCGATACGGTGATCGCGACGCTGACGGCGGGGCTGGCGGGCGGGCTGAGCGTGGATGCGTCGGTGGAGCTGGCGAACCTGGCGGCGGGGATCGTGGTGGGCAAGAGCGGGACGGTCGCGATCGGGCGCGCGGACCTAGTGGCGGAGCTGACGCCTTCGAGCGGGATCGCGAGCATGGATAAAGTGCTGGGCGAGGAGCGGCTGCTGCAACGAGTGGCGGAGTGGCGGGCCGGAGGCGAACGAATCGTGTTTACGAACGGATGCTTCGACCTGCTGCATGTGGGGCATGTGACGCTGCTGGAACAGTGCAAGCGGTTCGGGTCAAAGCTGGTGCTGGCGTTGAACACGGATGAGTCGATCTCGCGGCTGAAGGGGCCGACGCGGCCCATTGTAGGCGAGGTGGAGCGGGCGCGAGTGATGGCAGCGCTGGCTGCCGTGGATGCGGTGGTGTTGTTCGCGGAGGACACGCCGTTGAGGCTGATCCAAGCGGTGAAGCCCGATGTGCTGGTGAAGGGCGGAGACTACACGGTGGAGTCCGTAGTGGGGTACGAGGATGTGCTCGCGGGCGGCGGCAGGGTGGAAATTGTGCCGACGGTAGAAGGGTTTTCAACGACGAGGATTGTGCAGAGACTGGGTGGGGCCTAGACGCAGGAAGTAGAAAGTGCGCTGAGGTGAGTCGACGGTGTGAATGCTTGTCCGTTCTCAGTTGTCCGATGTCCGTTTTTGATTCTTGCAGGGGGTTTGCTGGTAGGCTGCCGTTGTCTACCGCTGGGCGTGATGCGACATGTCTGAATGACCTGACCTGACTACCGCCGCGAAGGAGCTGCATGGACGGAGATCGACAGACGAAGCCGGGTTTGCTGTGCATCAGCACGTATGAAAAGGGACAAGCGTTTTTGAGTGAGGCGGCCCGGCTGGGCTGCGATGTGAAGCTGCTGACGGTTCATAAGCTTGGGAATGCGGACTGGCCGAAGGATGTGCTGGGCGGGTTCGAGACCATGCCCGAGGAACTGCTGCCGCACCAGGTGCTGCCGTACGTGGAGCGCATGGCCAAGCACTGGCGCTTTGAGCGGGTGGTGGCGCTGGACGAGTTTGACCTGGAGACGGCTGCGTTTTTGCGTGAGCAGCTACGGCTGCCGGGGATGGGCCAGACGGCTACCCGGTTTTTTCGCGACAAGTATGCGATGCGGCTGGGCGCGGCGACGGGGGGCGTGGCCGTGCCGGAGTTCTGCGGGGTGGTGAACCACGATGAGCTGTGGCGCTTTTTGAGCAGCGAGCATGAGAAGGGCCGAGGGCCGTGGATGCTGAAGCCGCGGTGGAGCGCTTCGGCGATCGGGATCTTCAAGTTCGAGCAGCCGAACGATGTCTGGCCTCTGCTGGAACGGCTGGGAGACGGCGCGGGGAACTACCTGGTGGAGCGGTTCGTGCCCGGCGAGGTGTACCACGTGGAGGGCATCACGTACGAGGGCGAACTGCTGTTCGAAGTGGTTCACAAGTATGCGCAGCCGCCGTTCGAGACGATGCACAAGGGGGGAGTGTTTTCTACGCGGACTGTGCCACGGGACAGCGCGGAGGCGGTTGAGCTACGCAGGGCGCATGCCCGGTTGCTGAAAGCGCTTGGGATGCGGAACGGCGTGACGCACACGGAGTTCATCAAGGCGAAGGAAGATGGGCGGTTCCTTTTTCTAGAGACGGCGGCGCGCGTGGGCGGGGCGTATATTGCCGAAGTGACCGAGGCCGGCAACGGGGTGAATCCGTGGGTGGAGTGGGCGCGGATGGAAGTGGCGATGCTGAAGGGCGAGTGCTACACGCTGCCTCCGGTGCAGGAGATGTATGCGGGCAGCGTGATCTGCCTGGCAAGGCAGGAATGGCCGGATACGTCCGGGTATACCGATCCGGAGATCGTGTACCGGCTGCGGAAGCACCACCATGCGGGCATGATTGTGCGGTCGGAGACTCCGGAACGGGTAGAGACGTTGTTGGGCGAGTACATGGAGCGGTTTGGGAGGGACTTTTATACGCGGATGGATGCGCCGGATAGGCCTACGTCATGAGGTTAGACTTGCTCCTGCTTCGCAGTCGCTGGCGAACTGTGGGGTCTCTCCACTCCGCAGGATGATAAAGCCGTCCTGCTCCGGTCGAGATGACAAACAGAAAGAGCCAGTCGAAATGACAGGCAGTGAGTGCCGTCGAGATGGCAGCCCTTTGGGGAGGTTGAGATGGAATGAAGGTTGGGGATGTGGTGAGCGGGCTGGGGCTCGAACCCAGGACCAGCGCCTTAAAAGGGCGATGCTCTACCAACTGAGCTACCCGCTCGGCCCTTGGCTAAGGTAGCACAGGTGCGAGTGGGATTCGGGTCTTGAGCCCGTGAACGGCGAGGATGATTTCGTGACGGCTTTTCAACAGGCGCCAGAGTGCGGATGAGGTTACGGATGGCGGAGCGGATTTGCAAGAAAGTCGCACAAGTCTTGAAGAATCAAGGTAGAGTCGGTAACTGAACCGGTACTGATTGCTGTGGGGGTGTAACTATCGAGCATTGACTTGCCCGGTTGTGCACCGTTAGCCTCAATCTACGACTGGCGACAACATAGGCAAGTTTTTCGGGTTTCGCGTGCGTTACTGCCGTAGAACCACCGGTTTTGTGTCATGAGGGCGGGAGATGGACGGAAAAGATCCGGAAACACTGGATGAGTTACAACTGGCGGAAGCGCCGGAAGACGTAGCCGTTCTTTATTCCTGGGCGAACATGAAGGGCGCGAAGTACCGTGATTTTTCGGCTTCTCGTCGCGAGTACCGGGCCCAGATGCGTCATCGCGCAGCGGAAGCACAGCGCCATACTGAACTGACCGCGAAGAGCGAAGCCGAAGCCGCTGCCGCCGCTGCGGAACGGGCGGCTCGTGAAGCGGAAGAAGCCGCACGTTTTCACGATTCGGAAGCTCGGCGCGCCTATGAAGATCGCCACCGGCAAGAAGGCGAGATGCAGCAGGTCGCCCGCGACCGGGCGATGCAGCATGCTTCGGAGTTGAGCCGGCGGGCAGCCCTGGAGCGCGTAGAAGCGGCACGGCGCGCGGAAGCTGTGGCAGCGGCGGAGGCAGCGGCACGGCGCGAGGCTCGGGAGCTGGCGGAGGCGAGGGCTTCAGCACAGCGGCAGGCGGCCCGCTATGCGGAATCAGAACAACTGCGGCGCAAGCTGACCGGGCCGCAGCCGGATGCGTTTCTACCAGGGCCGATCAACGACCCGTACGAAGACGAAATCCCGGCGGAGATCCCGGGACGGACGTTCCACCGGCCTATCGTTTCGGACGATGATTTGAGGCCTTCGCGGACACCGCCTTCACGCGACCCGTTGTCGATTCTGCCTGAGACGAACTATTACGACGAGCCACGCGGATATCGGGGACGCGTGCCGGAAGTTGAGCCGCTGCTGGATTCCGATATCGGGGTGCGGACGCCGGCGAGCTACTCCTACGAGCCAAACTCGCAGGAGCGGGTGGCGGCGGTGGACCAGTACGCGCAGTTTGCGCCGTACGCGGAGCCCGCAACCCCGCTGCCGACGGTAGATCGGCCGAGTCGTTACGCAGAGGCTGCAGCGGAAGCGGCACGGCGCGAGGAGCAGGAGCTTCGCACGCCCCGGGGATTTGCTCCGGACGAAGCCAGCGGCGTGTACAGTGTGCCGTTTGGCGAGGACACCGGCCAGGGCACGCCAGCGTGGCTGCATTCCACGGCAGAGCATAGCGCCGCGCAGGATACGCTGCAGGAGTCGCGCGAACGGGTGGCTTCGCGGTGGTATGCGCTGAAGGGAGTGTTCGACAACGAGTCTGAGCCGGTACCGGCGGCTCCGGCGAGCCAGCCGCTGGCCGGCGAGAGCCATGCACCGATGCTGGCGGTGTTTTCACTGGCCGGTGGCGTCGGTAAAACGAGCCTGGTGGCGACGCTGGGCCGAGCCCTTTCGGCCGGCACGGAGTCTGTGCTGCTGGTGGACACGACATCGCACGGGCTGCTGCCGTTCTACTTTGGAGCGAGCGAGCTGAAGCCGGGAATCGTACGGCGGTTCTCTCCGCCCTCGGGAAGCCCCGATGCTTCGATCTCCCTAGTGAGCTATGAGACCGCAGGCAAGGACAACGATGTTGCCACGGGCGAGTGGCTGACCGAGGAGTTGAACCGGGCCACGCGGGGGATGCAGCGCGTGCTGCTGGACCTTTCGCCGGCGTCAGGATGGGTGATGCGGCGGCTTGCCCGGATGAACACGCTGGTGATCGTGCCGGTAGCGCCGGACATGAATTCCGTGATCAGCCTGGGCGCGGTGGAGAAGTTCTTTTCCGGGATTATGGACGGGGAGGGCCGGCCCATGCAGCCGTACTACCTGCTGAATGGATTTGATTCGTCGCTGCCGCTGCACCTGGATGTTCGCGAAGTCATGCGGCAGCAGCTGGGCGACAGGCTGCTGCCATTCGTGATCCGGCGATCCCCTTCGGTTTCCGAAGCGCTGGCCGAGGGCATGACCGTGATGGATTACGCACCGGAGACTCCGGTGGCGACCGATTACCTGAATCTCGCTTCGTGGCTGCGAACGCAGTCAGCCCCGGCGATGTCCGCTTACCGAAAAAGTCGATGGAGTGAACGATGACGAGGTCTCCGCTGTGGAGAGAGTTTGAAACCGGCGAAAGCTTTCTTCTGAGGCTGATCCGCTTCCTGATCCTGGGAGGCGGTTTGGTGTTTCTCATTCTTGCCGGAATTCTTGAACTGACGTGGCCTCAGCAGGCGGTGCTGGGGCTGCTGCTGGTGTTCATCGCCATCTGGATCGACCGCAGCTCGACCTCGTACCTGGTGACGCTGGCGCTGATGTTGCTGTCCTGCTTTTCGACGTTCCGGTACGGGTTCTGGCGTATCGCGACGGTGCTGAAGTTCTTCGCGGACCCTGGCAGCAACTGGACCAAGCTGGACGCGTTTTTTATCTGGCTGCTGGTGATCGCCGAGGTGTATGCGTTCTCGATCCTGTACCTCGGATTTCTGCAGACGCTCTGGCCCCTGCGGCGCACTCCTGTGCCGCTGCCGGATGACATCGACTACTGGCCGGAAGTGGACCTGCTGATCCCGACGTATAACGAGCCGCTGAGCGTGGTGAAATACACGGCACTGGCCGCCATGAACATCGACTGGCCGGCGGACAAGCTCAACGTGTACATCCTGGACGACGGCCGGCGCGAAGAGTTCCGGGCGTTCGCCGAGGAAGCGGGCATCGGCTACATGACGCGCGACAGCAACGCGCACGCTAAGGCCGGCAACATCAATAGCGCGCTGGCGCGGCTGGAAGCGCCGTTCGTGGCAATCTTCGACTCAGACCACGTGCCAACGCGCAGCTTCCTGCAGTTGACAATGGGCTGGTTCGACCGCGACCGCCGGCTGGGCATGCTGCAGACGCCACACCACTTCTACTCTCCCGATCCGTTTGAGCGGAATCTTGGGCAGTTCCGGATCATTCCGAACGAGGGCGAGCTGTTCTACGGTGTTGTGCAGGACGGCAACGACTTCTGGAACGCGACGTTCTTCTGCGGCTCCTGCGCGGTGATGCGGCGCGAAGCGCTGGACGAGGTGAACGGGATTGCGGTGGAAACCGTGACCGAGGACGCGCATACCAGCCTGCGCATGCAGATGCGCGGCTGGAACACGGCGTACATCAACATTCCGCAGGCGGCCGGCCTGGCGACCGAGCGGCTGAGCGGACACGTGAAACAGCGTATCCGCTGGGCTCGCGGCATGATCCAGATCCTGCGCACGGACAACCCGCTGTTCGGCAGCGGCCTGAGCCCGGCGCAGCGGCTCTGCTACTTCAACGCGATGACGCACTTTCTGTATGCGCTGCCGCGGCTGATCTTCCTGACGGCTCCGCTGATTTACCTGGTCCTGGGACACACGAACGTACCGGGCTACTGGGCTGCGATCTTTGCGTACGCGTTCCCTCACCTGGTGCTTTCCAACATCACGAACTCACGCATCCAGGGGCAGCACCGGCACTCCTTCTGGAACGAGATTTATGAGACGGTGCTGGCGCCGTACATCTTCCTGCCGACGATGCTGGCGCTGATCAATCCGAAACTTGGCAAGTTCAACGTGACGGCCAAGGGTGGCGTGGTCAACCGGAGCTTCTTCGACACACGCATTGCGCAGCCCTTCCTGCTGTTGCTGGCGCTGAACATGCTCGGAATCATTTGCGCGATTCCGCGGTACTTCCAGTTTCCGTTTATTAACATCTGGCACACCGATGTAGGTGGCCTTACCGGGTTCATTGAGAACATTCCGTACAACATTCTGAACATCCCGGCGAACATGAACGACAACACGCATCCGGGAACGATCGCGATGAACCTGCTTTGGACGTTCTTCAACGTGACAATCCTGGGCGTAGCGACGGCGGTTGCGTGGGAAAGCCAGCAGCGCCGGACAACGGTCCGCGTAGCAATGGCGGTGCCGGTAGGCGTCGTGCTTCCGGATGGCACGGCCGCGCAAGGCGTTACGGCTGACTTATCCTCGGGTGGTGCGATGATCCAGCTCGAAGAGCAGGTGACGGTTCCGCTCGGGGAACCGATCCGGATGGTATTTCCCGTGCTTGACGGCGACGCCACGCTGCCGGCAACGGTTGTGGGCAATGAAGGCTATACGTTACGGGCCCAGTTTGATCCCCTGACGATTCAGGAAGAAGAGGCGTTGACGATGGTGCTCTACTCGCGTGCAGATACATGGTTGGGATGGGGTGAGTCGCGAGAGGTGGACTCGCCGGCGCTCAGCATGTGGCGCATTATGCAGCTTTCGTGGTTTGGATTGCGGCGAACATTCCGCGGCCTGACGAACCGGAACAACCAATCCAAGAGCCGACTGGCAACGAACGTGGCGCCGATGATCGCGCTGCTGGCGTTGCTGAGCGGCATGGCAGCGGTGACTCCGCAGGCGCGCGCGGCGCAGATGCAGACAGCGGTTCCGCTGGCGAGCGGGCAGCAGGAACGTCCGCAGACCGGGCCGAGGCAGACCGCTGCGGCCTTCGGTGGAGTCATCACGGGAAGCGGCGGGCTGGATTCGGCGCGCCTGGCGCGGCCCGTGGCTCCGGGCACGTTCGATAACTTCTTCCGGCTTTCGGATGTGAACGTGCCGGACACGATCGTGTTGCGCGGCGTGGACACGTACCACTCGGTATACTTTTCGGTGCCGCAGACGCAGAACGTGAAGACGGCGACGCTGAAGCTGTACTTCCACTTTTCTCCGGGGCTGATTCCGGAGATCAGCCACCTGAAGGTGAGCCTGAACGGCAACCTGTTCGCGACGATCCCGGTGACCAAGCCGCCGACAGTGGTGGTGACGGAAGAGCGCGACCTGACGCCGGAGCAGAAGCTGGCGCAGGATGCGTCCGGCGGCATGACGGCGGCGCAGCAGAGCCCGCTGCTTTCGGCCACGCTGCAGATGCCGGCGGAGATGCTGGTCCACACGAACGAACTGACGTTCGAGTTCATCGGGCACTACACGTACAAGTGCGAGGATCCATCGCACTCGACGCTGTGGGCGCACGTGGACAACACGAGCACGATCGAGCTGGCGGGAAACCTCCTTCCGCTGCCGAACGACCTGAAGCTGCTGCCGCTGCCGTTCTATGACGTGGCGGTGAACCTTCACCCGCAGATTCCGATGGTGTTCACGTCGCAGCCTTCGCCGAAGGCGTTGCAGGCGGCGGGCGTGATCTCCTCGTGGTTCGGCATCCTGACGGACTACCGCCCGGTGCACTTCCCGGTAAGCCTGGGTGGAGCGATTCCTCCGGGGAATGCGGTGATCATCGCGGAGAATTCGGCGGAACTGCCCGCCGAACTTGGGGTGACGGCGTCGGGTCCGACGGTGGCGATCCGGCCTAATCCGTCCGACAGATACAGTAAGCTGCTGATCGTTACCGGGGGTAATGGGGACGAGCTGCTGGAAGCGGCAAAGGTGCTGACGCTGGAGTTCTCGCATCTTTCGGGCGAGCAGGCGAGCGTTCATCTCAGCGAGGCGCCTAAGGTCCGCGAGCCGGACGATGCGCCCCGCTGGCTGAGTACGGAGCACATCACCCGCATCGGCGACATTGCCAACACGGGCGACCTGCAGGGCGACGGCACGGTGCCGGTAGGTGTGTACGCGCGCGTTCCGCCGGACCTTTACTACGGAGCAAAGCAGAACCTGGCGTTCCAGATGTACTACCGCTACAACGGCATTCCGCTGGCGAACGAAAGTTCGCTGCAGGTGTACATGAACGGCGCGTACGTTAGCTCGACGCCGATGCCGCACACGGATCGCGCGTCGGCCGATCTGGCGACGATCGTGCCGGTGCCGGTTGTGGACATGCGGCCGTTCTCGAATTCGATGATGCTGAAGTTCATCTTCCAGATCGCGAAGAAGGGCTACTGCCAGGATACGGCTCCGCTGAATCTCCAAGGGGCCATCCGCAAGGATAGCTACCTGGATATCCGCGGAATTCCGCACTGGGCCCGGCTGCCTGACCTTGAGATCTTTGCCAATGCCGGGTACCCGTTCACACGCCGGGCGGACCTTTCAGACAGCGCGGTGGTGCTGCCAAATACGCCTACCAATGCAGAGATCGAGCTCTACCTGACGTACATGGGGCACTTCGGTGCACAAACCGGCTACCCGGTGCTGGACGTGACGGTCACCAACGCGAGCGGCATGCACGCGCGTGAGAAGGACTACCTGGTTATCGGCACGGTGAACGACCAGCAGGAGGCGATCGACAAGATCAAGGACAACCTGCCGGTTCAGTTGAACGACACCGGGATCAAGATCCAGGACACGCAGGGCTTCTTCCGGTCGCGTGAGCACGAGTGGTGGACGGTTCGCAGCTCGGATCACGTGGACAGCGGCAAGCTGGAAGCGTCGAACGGCTTGCCGGATGCGCTGATCGAGGGAGTGCAGTGGCCCAGCCACTCGGATCATTCCGTGGTGCTTGTGGCTCTGCAGAACGAGAATGTGTTCCCGGCGTTCGAGCGGACGTTCTTCGATCCCAACGTGGCGCAGTCTTCGGACGTTTCGCAGACCGTGAGCGTGTTCAACGGCACGCGGTTTGCGAGCTACCAGATCGGCGACAACGTGTACCACGTCGGTTCGCTGAGCTGGCTGATTCGCCTGAGCCTGTTCTTCTCGGAGTTCCCATGGCTGATCGTCATCGCGGCGGCACTGTTCTGCTTCCTGATGGCGGCTCTGCTGCGGGCCCTGCTGCGTCGTCACGCACGCCGCCGGTTGCAGCCTGTCGACTAGTCGACTACTGGAGCAGGAGCAGCCTTGAAGCAGGAACCGAAACACGAGGGGCGGCCGTCGGGAAGACGGCCGCCGCTTGTTTGCGAAGCGCAACCGGGCGGGGAAGCTGCTCCGGACCGGCTGCGTGGACCCGCTTCGGTGCGCCGGTGGCTGGCGGGGTCCATGCTGCTCGTGTTTTCGCTGGCAGGGGCTGGCTGCAAGGCTGAGCCCTGGCCGCTGTGGGAGAGCTACTCGGCGAAGTTTCTGGACGGCCAGGGGCGGGTGATCGACCATGGCGCAAACGACGTGAGCACCACCGAAGGGCAGGCGTATGCGATGTTCTTCGCGCTGGTGACAAACGACCGCAACCGGTTCCAAAAGCTGCTGGAGTGGACCGAGACCAACATGGCCAACGGTGACCTGACGCTGCGGCTGCCGGCGTGGAGCTGGGGCAAGTCGAAGGAGGGGAACTGGGGTGTGCTGGACTCTCATTCGGCAGCGGACGCCGACTTGTGGATGGCGTACACGCTTTGCGAGGCGGGGAGGCTTTGGCGCGCGGACCGTTATAGCAAGCTGGGCGAGGTCATGGCCAGCCGGGTGGCGCAGCAGGAGCTTGTGCTGGTGCCGGGGGTGGGGACGACCCTGCTGCCCGGTTCAGATGGGTTCCATCCGCAGCCTGGAACTTTCTTCCTGAACCCGAGCTACCTGCCGCCCATGCTGCTGGCGTACTTTGCACGCAAGCAACCGACGGCCCCCTGGGGGGAAGCGCTGAGCAGCCTTCCGGCAATGCTGGGAACCGATGGGGGATTCGTGATGGATTGGCTGAAAGCTGAGAATGGGGCGGTGAAACCCTCAGCCACTCCGGCCGCCGCGCAGGACACCAGCGGTGCGGGCAAGGACGCCCAGCCGCTGGGCAGCTATGACGCGATCCGGGTGTACCTGTGGATGGGGCTGGCAGACAGCAGGACGCGCGGCGTGCATGCGGCGATGGAGAAGATGCAGGGCATGGCGCTCTATCTTGCGGGGCATGTGACGCCGCCGCTGAGCGTGGATCCTAGTGGCAAGGTCGTGAACGCGGACGCGCCCCCTGGATTCTCTGCGGCTGTGATTCCGTATCTGCATGCTTTGAACTTGAAGCCTCAGGAAAAGGCGCAAGAAGCACGGCTGGAAGCGACGAAGGATTCCAACAGCGGGCTATATGGGCATGATGGAAGCTATTACGACCAGAATCTAGCGCTGTTCTCGACCGGCTGGGCGGAAGAGCGTTTCCGGTTCGAGAGCGACGGCAAGCTGCGGGTGAAGTGGAAGTAGATGGGACGGACGTGGCGAATGCTGCAGGGATCAAGGGCCAGGAACAACGCGTTGTGGACGGAAATCCACAACGCAGACGAAAAGAAAAGAAAAGGTGCGGACTTGAATAGGAAAACGAGCTACCCTCTAGGGAAACCGCTGGACGATAGTTCCAATACTTTCAGGCTGCTAAGAGAGACGATGACGAGAAGTTCGTTGAGTCGAGTATGGGCCGTTGGCCTACTGCTGTGCTTCCACGGAAGCATGCCCAATGCCGTGCGCGCCGTTGCGCAAACTGATCAAAGCAGCGAAGCGCAGTTGCTGGGCAAGGCGCACGCGCTGGAACTTCGCGGACGCATGGACCTGGCCAAGCAGGTGTGGCAACAGGTACTGAATGGCAACCCGAACCAGCCCGAAGCGCTGGCGGGCATGGCGCACGCGAGCAAGCTGGAGGGTCACCCGCAACAGGCGCAGGAGTACCTGAACCGGCTGAAGGCGGTGAGCCCGAACGACCCGAGCATTTCGAGAATCGAGGCTTCGGGTACCGCAGAGGACGAGACCGCCAAGCTGCGGGAGTCGGGACGGCTGGCGCAGGCAGGGCAGGGCGAACAGGCTATGGCGCTTCAGCGGGAGGTTTATGGGAATACTCCTCCTCCGGGCGATCCGGCCCTTTCCTACTATGAGACCGAAGCAGGCGCGCCGGGCGGCGTGCCGCATGCCGTGGCTGGGCTGCGCGCGCTGATGGACAAGTACCCGCAGGATGCGCGGTACCAGATCAAGCTGGGCAAGATCCTGACCTACAATCCCCGGACGCGGGCCGAGGGTCGCAAGCTGTTGAGCAAGCACCCGAACGATCCAGAAGCACAGGCGGCTCTGCAGCAGGCGTTTGCCTGGGACCACAACGGCGGCAATACGGCGCCAAACGCGGATGCGGCGACCAATGGTCCACCGTCACTGGCGCAGGACCGTAAGACGCAGACTCTCCGCATGCCGGCGCGGCCGGGAATCCAGTACACCTCGCAGCCGAACATTGGGCCGGGGGAGGTTCCTCCTCCGCCGATGATGCCGGGCATGCCCTCTGGACACGGTACTGGGTCCGGTACTGGGCGCGGCAACGGCCGTGCGTACGGGCGGCGTCCAGTCTGGGTTGGCGGCAATCCTTCGTCCTGGCCCAAGGGCAAGCAGAGTGGCGAGCTTCGCCGGGCGTATGCGGCACTGAACGCTCATCACCTGGATGAAGCGGAGCGGCTGTTCCGGGCAATCCTGGACAAGAATCCAAAGGACTACCAGGCATCGGCCGGGCTGGGCTACGTTCGCATGAACCAGGCCAACTTCGGACCGGCCATCACGTTCTTTGAAGACGCCGAGCAGAACGGCGACCGCGATCCGAACGTGGCGAAAGCGCTGAAGGATTCGCGCTTTTACCACACGATGCAAACGGCGACTGCGGCGCTGCGCGAGAACAAGCTCCAGGTGGCTGAGCAGGAGTTTTTGCAGGCCCTGGATATGCGGCATGACGAGCCGGAGGCTCTGCAGGGCTTGGGCGGCACGCTGCTGAAGGGCCAGGATAACGATCGTGCGGCGCTGGTGTTTACGACGTTTGTGCGCGTGGCCCCGGGCGACCTGGCGGCGTGGCGCGGGCTGCTGATGGCGCAGACGGGTGGCGGGCACTACGCAGCTGCTCTGGAGACCGAGCATCGCATTCCTCCGAAGGTGAAGGCCGCGCTGATGCGCGATCCGGATTACCTGCGAACGCTCGCTACGGTGTATGTCGCACTAGGCCGGGATGCCGAAGCGCAGCGGCTGATGAAGGCGGCGCTGGACTTGCCGTTCCCCGTGAATGGCGAAGGGCTGAAGATCGACGCGGAGCTGCAGTATGCGGCGCTGCTTTCCACAGCCGGGCGCAAGGAAGAAGCTCTGCGGCTTTACAAGCGGGTGCTGTCGCGTGACCCGAACGACGTGAACGCTTGGATCGGACTGGTGCAGAACGAGCACCAACTGGGCCAGGATGCCGCGGCATACGAAGCGATCCGGACGATGCCGGCCGCGGCTTACAAGGGCGCGATGCAGGAGGTGGGATTCCAGACGACGCTGGCTGCCGTATGCGAAGAGACCGGCCATGTGGAGATTGCGCAGCAGGCTCTGGAGCAGCTGCTGGCGAGCGAACGCGCGGAAGGCAAGAAGCCGTTTGTTCCGGCGGAGATCCAGCTTGCGGGCCTTTACACAGATCGCGGCGAGAACGTGAAGGCGTATGCGCTGTACAAGGAACTGATCCTGACCAACGCCGACAACGATGCAGCGCAGGTCGGGTTGCTGGGATCGCTGCACGCGACGGGGCATGATGAGGATGCGCTGGCACAGTTGCGGACCATTTCACTGGAGCAGCGCAAGGAGCTGGAAGCGAACCCGATCTATCTGCAGACGGTGGGCGCGATCTACGCGGGGCTTGGCGACAACCGGACTGCGCTGGAGTTCTTTGCGCGGGTGCAGGAGCACTACCGGCTGGCGAAGATGCGGCAGCCGACCGATCTCGAGGTGCAGGAGGCATGGCTGCTTTACAACAGCCATAGCGACCAGGAACTGCTGGCTTTGCTGCTGGAACTGGGCGACCGCAAGGATCTGACGGACAAGCAGCGGCTGACGCTGCAAACGCTGTGGGCGAACTTTGCGGTGCGGCGTGCGAACCAGGCTAGCGCGGTCGGGAACTCGCGGCTGGCGCTGGCGATCCTGAACGCGGCTGCACACACCTTCCCAACGAACCGTGACGTGATTCGCGCGCTGGCAGGTGGATATGCCGCGGCGGGCATGCCGAAAGAAGCGGTGGCTATCTATCGCGCCCTGACCCTTGGCGTAAACGGCGGGAACGGCGACGTAGCTGACTACCGCGGTGCAGTAGGCGCGGCGCTGGCGGCGAACGATCTGCACGACGCGGAGGTCTGGCTGCGGTTTGGGTTGGATCAGCATCCGCATGACCCGCAGTTGATGGTGCTGGCGGCGAAGTTCGAGCAGCAGCGTGGCGATCCCAACCGGGCGGCGGACTATTACCGCGCGGCGCTGACGGCGCTTCCTCCGGGCAATCCGGGGTTGGAGCTGGCGACGGAGTTGGCGCAGCCCGCTCCCCAGGCGGCACAGCCGCTGCGCACGCAGGATCTGGCGGCGCTGCTTTCGCAGCAGCCAACGGGTGCGATGCAGCAGCCGGTGTACCAGCCGTTCCTGCCAAGCTACAGCGGCGGGTCAGGCACGATGGCCACGCCTCCGGCGTACGGCCCTTCGCGGGGCTATGGTCAGGACGTGGCGCCTTCGACGGGTGGATACGCGCCCGGAGCGGGATACACGCCGGGGATGCTGCCAGGCGCGACCGGCGATCCGGACCTTGGTGGCTACTCGCCGATTGTGCCAACGGGGCACTACTCGGCGCCGATCAACAACGATGGGACGAAACATGCTCCTACGCTGGGTGACTTCAAGCCGCAAGCCTCCGTGGCTGCGCCGGAACTTCATCTGCACTCCGACCGGAGCAAGGCGGCGAAGTTCGGTCCTTACGTGAGCTATAACCCGGATGCCGGGGTACCGCACTTTGTCGGCGGAAACAGGGAGTTGGGTGACGGAGTGGTAGTGGCTGCAGGTGTATCGATGACGGCGAAGCCGGTTAGCGCGATGGCTCATGCCTTTGCCGGGCAGCGTGCTTTCCTGCATGTGGTGAGCTATGTGGAGCCTCAGCAGACGGCCGATCAGAGCCAGCAGACGTTCCCGGCCCGTCCGGGTTCGGCTGGCGCGGCTATCCCGTCGAGCAAGGCGGAAGCTTCCGCCGCGCAGGACACAGCCACGCAGCCTGCGGCGTACACGGCACAGAGTTTTCCGGTGACCGCCCGGGGCCGCAAGATGGGCACGGGAACTCATCAGCCGAGTGCGGCTGTGAAGGCACGGGCGGCGGCGATTCATCAGAACCAGGTGGCAGCCGGAAGTTCCTACGAGGGCGTGAGCCGTCCTCCGCAGGAAGTGATTCCGACGCCTTCTGTGCGAATTGGATCAGGGGCTACGCTGTCGAACGCGGAGTATCAGACACCGCAGTATGCGCCTGCCGGGCAGATTCCTCCGCCTCGGGGCGCGCAGCAGCAGGGTGCGTACCAAACCGGCGTGCAGGGCGGTTATAACGGGCAGGTTTATCCGGCTCCACCGTACGGCAGCCAGTACGGACAGCAACAGCCGACCGAGGGCCAGCAGTATCCGGCCCCAGGTTCGCAGGGCACGGGCGGACCGGTGCGTCGTGGCCGCGCTGTGAAGAAGGCCAAGGCAGAGACGAAGACGGAGACACCGGCAGCGGAGCCCGCGGTAGTTGAGTCCGAGCAAGAGACCTATCCGCCGCTGCAGTACCCGGTTCCGGGACGGCCGCTGGAGAACTATGGGCCGCCGGATCTTGGTGCGCTCAACCCCGGGCAGGCTCCGAGCGACTACCAGCTGCAACAGCACAACCTGCCGCCGCTGCGTGGCTACTATGATCCGCGTGTGGACCCGCGCCGTCCGATGACGGAGCGGCAGAATGCGGAGTTGGGGCTGGCGCAGGTCGAGGGAAGCTACTCGGGCTGGCTGGGCGGCACGGCGATCGGGCGCTACCGCAGCGGCACAGCGGGTATCGATCGCCTCGCCATGTTGAAGGTGCCGATCGAGGCGTCGTTCGTGGTGGACAATGCGTTCCGCATCTCGCTGATCCCGGTCGGAGTGTTCCTGAACTCGGGAACGCTGAACACGGCTGGCGGCGGGCTGGGAACCGGACCGGTGCTGGGCACGTACCTGGGCTCAGCTCCGAACAACCCGGCGCAGCAGTTTGCCAACGGCATTGGCGGCGAAGTACAGATTGCGACGAACACGTTCTCGGCGGCATTCGGAACGTCCCCGTATGAGTTCCTGGTGACGAACCTGATCGGACGTGGAAAGTGGACTCCCGGCAACTCGCACTTCACGATCTACGGCGGGCGCGATTCGGTGGAAGAGACGCAGCTTTCGTACGCCGGACTGCGCGATCCCGGAACTGCGACGACGACTTACGGCGGCAACGTCTGGGGCGGCGTGGTGGCTAGCGGTGGCGGCGCCCGGTTTGAGTATGGCGACGAGCATGCGGGGTTCTACCTGCAGGGTGAGGGTGCTTACCTGACGGGCTACCACGTGCTCGATAACCAGAAGGCCGATGGCACTGCGGGTGCGTACTTCGGCGTGAAGAGCTGGCCGGAGGCTGGAAGCCTGACGATCGGCGGCACGTTCTACGGCATGCACTTCAGCCATAACGAGCGCGGCGAGACCTATGGCCTGGGCGGGTATTTCAGCCCCGAAGCCTACTTCCTGGCAGCGGTTCCGGTGACGTTCACGGGGCACAACGGGACGAACCTCCACTACTCGGTGAGCGGCAGCCTGGGTGTGCAGTCGTTCCAGGAAGACAACGAGACGTACTTCCCGCTGGATCCGGCGCTGTTGGCTGTGGCCGGCTGTACGAATGCCCAGTTGATCAACCATAGCTGCGGTTTGCCGGTGAACTCGAACACGGGGTTGAACTTCTCGTTTAACAGCGAAGTGAGCTACCGAGTGAACGAGCATTGGTATGTTGGCGGCTTCCTGAGCGCCAACAACACGAACAACTACGACACGGTGACAGGCGGATTTTTCGCACGGTACACCTTCCGTCCGCAGTATGGGACGGCGGATTACCCCACGGGCTTGTTCCCGGTGGAAGGCTTTCGGCCTCTGCGGGTTCCGTAGATCAGCGGCAGTTGGCTTGAAGGGGGCGACGGCTATGCTGTCGCCTCTTCCGTTTTAACGATGGCGTGTCAAAAACAGATGCCTGAACGCGGTGAACGCGATGATAGCAGTGGATGCGCGGTTACCGAGGGCAGTGTGAGGCCATTTTGCGAGGCTGAAGTTGCAGGCCGGGATCGCGTGGCGACATTTTTTGTTCTTGATTGTCTCCTTGGCTGCCGATATAACTCTCGCAAGATTCTTTTGCAATTTCTTCGGTCTGTGGAGCTGTCTTGCTCCGCCGATGATGCTGTATGGAGTTTTCGACTGATGAGTATCCGGGCCGGAGCGGCAGCCGGCGGTTTGCGGTGGGCCACGATGCAATGTAAGAGCGCCTTTCCTTGCAAGAAGCGTAAGAAGCGGGCCGATTCGTGTGGAACGGCCGCCGCCGCTGTAGGGGTTTTGCTGCTGGCTATGCCGGGCGCGCGGGCATGGGGCTTTAGCGACCATGTGCCGGACTGGGTGAAGGCCGCGGCGTCGCAGACCCCGCCCACGATGCAGCCAAGCGCGAAAGCCGTGGTGCTGCTGAGCGATACAACGTACACGGTGGGCTCGGACGGACGTGCGGTGGAGCACGTGCGCAGGGTCGTGAAGATCTTGCGGCCGCAGGGACGGGAGTATGGCGAGCCAATGGTGTGGTTCGACAAGGACTCGAAGCTGCTTTCGATGCATGTGTGGAGCATCGATGCCGCAGGCCATGAGTACGCGCTGAAGGACAGCGACATGACGGAGTTCAGCCCGCCGTCCGAGGGGATTCTGTATAGCGACGTAAAGGCTCGCGTGGCTTCGCCGCCGGGCCGCGATCCGGGCGGCGTCGTGGCGCTGGAGTACGAGATGCGCGAACGTCCCTACCTGGCGGAGACGAACTGGACGTTCCAGGGGGAGTTGCCGCGGGTTTCGCAGAGCTTCACGCTGGTGCTGCCACCGAGCTTTACGTACTCGACGACGTGGGCTCACCACGCCAAGGTGGAGGGCGCGGATCTTGAAAACCTGCATTACCGCTGGGAGATGAACAACCAGGCGGGTATCGATCTGGACGATATCCCAATGGCGCCGGAGACGGAGTCGCTGGCGGCGAGGATGACGGTTCACTATGCCGGGCCAGGACTTCCACAGCCGCAGGAAGGGACCTGGAAGGGCGTTGGACTGTGGTACGACGGACTGATGCACGACCGTGTTGCCCCTTCGCCAGAGATTGCCGCGAAGGCCGCGGAGTTGACGGCAGGCAAAATAGACTTCTACGAAAAGGCCGATGCGATCGGCGAGTTCGTTCAACGGGACATCCGGTACTTCGGGGTGGAGATCGGGATCGGCGGAAACCAGCCGCATTTTGCGGGCGACATTTTCAAGAACCACTATGGAGACTGCAAGGACAAAGCCACGCTGTTGAGCGCGATGCTTTCGAGCGCGGGAATCCACGGAACGCTGGTGCTGGTGGATACACGTCGCGGCGTGATGGACCCGGAAGATCCTTCCATCGAAGGCAATCATGCGATTGCGGCGATCGAGATACCGAAGGGATATGAGTCCACCAAGCTGCATAGCGTGGTGACGACGAAGGCGGGGAAGCGATTCCTGATCTTCGATCCAACCTGGGAGCACACGCCGTTTGGGCAATTGGAAGACAACCTGCAGGGCGGCTACGGGATGCTGGTGGATGGCGGGGATAGCCAGGTGATCGCGCTTCCGGTAATGTCTCCGGAGCTGAGCCGCGTGAGCCGGGCGGCTACGTTCGAACTGAGCGCGGCTGGAACGCTGAACGGCAAGGTCGTGGAAAAGCGGTATGGCGATCTGGCGGAGCGGCGTCGCCGAGTTTTCGGTGAGGAAGATGAAAAGAAGCGGCAAGAGTATATGGACCGCACGGTGGCCCATGACTTCGGCTCAGTGTCGTTGACGGGGCTGCAAGTTGAAAACCTGCAGGCTTTGAACAAAGACCTGACGACAAGTTACGACCTGCAGGCGACGCACTTTGCGGCGAGCACGGGACCGCTGCTGATGGTGAGGCCACGTGTGCTGGGCAGCTATGCTCCGCACGTGGATCGCAAGACGCGGAAGGTGCCGATCGATCTGGAACAAACTATGAGCGAGAGCGACGATTACGAGATCGCGCTGCCGGCGGGGTACGTGGTGGATGAGCTTCCGGACCCGGTGAAGATGGATGTCGGCTTTGCGAGCTACCAAAGCTCGACCGAGGTGAAAGACGGCAAGCTGCACTACCGTCGGACCTACATGCAGAAGGAAGTAAGTCTTCCGGCGGAGAAGTACCCGGAGCTGCAGAAGCTTTCCGCGGCGATTGCGAACGATGAAGAAAGCCGGGCGGTGCTGAAGCGCAGCACCGTGCAGGCGAAGTAAGACAAATGACGATGCAGAGCAGGCGAGGGGTCAGGTTGATGAAGGACGCGTGGACGAAACGGAGAGTGGGCGCCGGGCTCAGTGTGGTGCTGGCGGCGAGTGCTGCGATGGCGAAGGCGGCGCATGCGGCAGACCAGTTCATGAAGCCGACGGCGGAAGAGCTTTCGATGACTTCCGTGCCGGGGTTTCCCGGGGCGGCCGCGGTGGTTCTGTATCGCGAGGAAGTGGATCAGGACGATCTCCACTCCGTACAGCACTATGAGCGCGTGAAGATCCTGACCGAAGAAGGAAAGAAGTACGCCAACGTGGAACTGCGTTTCCTGAGCTTCTATGACGACTCGGAAGGGAGAGGCGATTCGAGGGCGCTGGAAAGCATCATGGGACGGACGATTCATGCCGATGGCACGATCATCCCATTCACGGGCAAGCCTTACCTGAAGACGGTGGAGAAGAGCGGTGGGGTGAGCCTGCGGGAACGCGTGTTCACGCTGCCAGACGTGCAGGTGGGGAGCATCATTGAGTATCGCTATGCGGATCGCTCAGAAAATTACTACGATGCGCCGCGCTGGTACCTGCAAGGCGATTTGTATGTGAAGTCGGCGCACTACATGTGGACTCCGACGACCCACCTGTTGCAGAACGAAGACGGCAAGATGATCAACTCAATCGCGTGGTACCCCATTCTGCCTGCGACGGCGAAGGTGGATGCCCGCGAGATTCCCGACCCCAGTGCAGGGACGCGGCACCAATATGAACTGACGGTGAAGGACATTCCTCCACTGCAACATGAGGAATACATGCCGCCGGTGAACAGCTACAGCTATCGCCTGCTGTTCAGTTTCACGCCGTACCGTACGCGGCCGGAGTTCTGGACCTCAGAAGGCAAGAGCTGGTCGAAGCACGCGGAGTCGTTTATGAACGGCGGCGGCGGGGTGCAGGAAGCGACCGCCCAGATCATTCAGGGCGCGACGACACAGGACGAGAAGCTTCGACAAATCTATGCGGCAGTGATGAAGCTGGAGAATACGGACTATTCGCGGCAGCGCGAACTCCGCGAAGACAAAGCGGCCGGCATGGGGAAGACTGCAAATGTAAAGGACGTGCTGCAGCACGCGCGGGGTGACGCCTGGCAGTTGACGCAATTGTTTGTGGCGATGGCTCGCGCGGCAGGCATGAAGGCGTATCTGGCGCGAGTAGCCGACCGACAGGATCATCTGTTTACCGATGCCTGGATGAACATGAACCAGCTCGATTCGCCGCTCGCCATTGTGACGGTGGACGGCAAGGAGAAGTTCTTCGATCCCGGCGAGCGCTACTGTGGCTACGGACACCTGGCCTGGCAGCACACTTGGGTGAAGGGACTGAGGCAGACGGAGAGCGGGACGGATTTCCTATCGACGCCGGGAGACGGCTATGACATGAACCGCGCGAACCGCGTGGCGAACCTGAAGCTGGACGCGCATGGCGAGGTAAGCGGAAAGATCGACCTGACGTTCACGGGAGCTTCCGCGCTTCGCTGGCGGCAGGCGGCGCTGACAGGCGATGAGGAGAGCACGCGCAAAGAGATGAGGGAGCATCTGGAAGCGATGGTGCCGAAGTCGATGGAGGTGAAGGTGGCCTCCATTGAGGGGCTCAAGGAGTATGAAAAGCCTCTGATGGTGCGCTACGAAGTTTCCGGCACGCTGGGAACCCCGACGGGCAAGCGCGTGATGTTGCCGGTGGACCTTTTCGAGGCGAATGCTGCGGCGACGTTTCCGCACGAGAAGCGCGAACTGCCGGTGTACTTTCATTACCCACTGACGGTGCAGGATGCGATCAAGATAGTGGTGGCTCCGAATCTGACGATCGAGGCGATTCCGGAGGCTTCGAAGTCTACGCTTCCGAACCAGGGGCTCTATAACCTGACGGTGGAGCAGGGGCCGAACTACTTTGTTTCGCGCAGGAGCTTTGTTTTTAACGATGTGCTGGTGAAGACCGACGACTATAAGAACCTGCGAGGCTTCTATTCGCAGGTGGAGACGAAGGACCAGGAGAGCGTGGTCCTGAAGGCTGCGCCGGCAGAGACGGCGAGCGTGGCGGAACCAAAGGGAGAAGCGAAGTAGGCAAGTGATGAACGTTGCCGCTCGCGGCAGACTGCCGAGAGCTTTCGCCTATGGCTCAGGATGACGCCTCTGGTGAAGAAGAGGAATCAGAAACGGCACACCTTGACGATCCCGTTGCTATAGGGACAGAGGTGTGCCGTTTCTGCGTCTGCGTGCAAGACCATCCAGGAAGGCGCGAAGGGTGCGAGGCGGTGATCGCGCTCGGTGTCGCTGAGAGCACTCATGTCGGCTTGCGCTTGCGCGGCGGCGAGCCAGGTGGGCGCGATGGCTGGCGTGATGGAGGCTTCGCCGCCGTCCTTGGAGAAGTCCGGCATGGCGCTGCGGAGACTAATGGCGCGGAAGGCTTGCGCGTCTTCGCCGGGGGTGTTGATGTAGCGGGCGTCGAGGGCGAAGAGGGCGTCGGGTGGAGTGTTGTCTCGCGCCCAGAGAAATGCCTGGGCCCATGGGTTTTGCTGCTGCGTGGTTCGCCAGGGGAACTCGATGTGGAGCGAGGCCGGGTAGGTGGCTCTGGCGGCGAGGAAGAGGCCTGCGGCCATGGCGACGGTGAAGAGGGCTGGCGTTGCCTGTAAAGCGAGGCGTGACACGCCGCGGGTCTTGACAGCCGCTCGGTGGCAGGCTTCGGAGATGGCTGCGCCGAGAAGCAGGAGCATGACGGCGTAGAGCAGAAGGAATTCGCGGAGGGGCTGGAGGCGGGCAACGGTGTGGGTTGCGGAGGACTCGTGCGCGAAGAGCAAGGCGATCAAGGTGGCAAGGAAGGCGAGGAGAATGGCGGTGATGCCGAGGGCTTGGAGGCGAGAGGCCGGCAGTGCTTTTGCCGAGCCGTAGTCGCTGCTCCGGGTAAAATGCGGGGATGCTTCGGATCCTTCGACTTCGCGCTTCGCGCTCCGCTCAGGATGACAAGCTGAAGGAGCGGCAGGGTTGGGAAAGGCGAAGCTTGCCAGCGCCAGCATGACGGGTGGGCCGAGGAGACCGAGGAACTCATACCACTGCCACTGCGACAGGAACCAGTAATAGCGGGTG
The DNA here is from genome assembly GCA_965198545.1 of Granulicella sp. GTDB lineage: Bacteria > Acidobacteriota > Terriglobia > Terriglobales > Acidobacteriaceae > Granulicella. The sequence goes on from CBDAPS010000001.1 coordinate 739,509, forward strand.
ATGACGGCGGCGGCTTCCGCCGGGGATTCGGTGGGCGACAGGAAGTGGGCGGCGAGGCAGAGGATTGCGATGGCTGTGGAGAGAGCGGCCCAGGCGAGGACTGGGCGTGAGGAGCGCGTGGCTCGAAGGGCGGCGACAAAGAGCAACGCATAGGCGGCCATGAGCGGGTGGAAGGCCGCAGCAACGAGGAGGCATGCGGCGCTGTGCAGGCCAGGATGGCGGAGGGCTTTGGAGACGCTGATAGTGGGCCATGTATCCAGCGCGCAGGCGACGGCGAGCAGCGAGAGCGGCATGGTGAGGCTGCGGGCCGTAACGTAGGGGTCCATGAGGTAGAGCGAGGTGCCGGCGATAGGGAGCGTCCAGCCTGCGGCGAGGAGGGCGAGGCCAGCGAACTGAGCCCGGTCGTTGAGACAACAGCGGCGCAGGAGGGCTTGAGCCGCAGCCATGGTGGCAAGCGCGGACAGGAATGCGAGAAGCAGCAGCGCTGCCGGCAGGGAAAGATTTGTGACACGGATGAGGATGGCTACGACGGGTGCAAAAAGCGAGAAGCGAAGGTGCTCGGTGACGAACGCGGTGTAATGCGGGAAGAGTGCGGGGTTGAGGGTGTATTCGATACCCGCGGCGTAGAGGCCGCCATCTTCAGCGAACGGATGGAAGCCGTGTATGAGGATCGTGCTAAGGGCGAGAAGCAGCAATAGTAACGCCCAGGTGCGGCGGGACCACGGGGACAGCGAGTTAGGCGGTGAGGGGTTCTGCATCGTGGCGGAAATCGCAGCGGGCTTGGGCCAGCTTACGCGAGAGCGCCAAGGGCCTGGAACGATACAATAAGGTCCAATGATGAAGCCTTTTTATCCCGCGAAGCGCGTGTTTAAGCCGCGCGTGTTGCGTTCGCCACAGAGCAGGTTGTCTTGACGCGCGAACATCGCCTGAATGTCGTAAAAACGTTGCCGGGCCTGCTGATCAGTGCATTTTTCCTGTGGTGGACCTTTATCCGGGTCAATCCGGCGACGCAGAAGCGCGGATTCGATCCCGCGGCTTTCCATGGGCTGCGCCTGGAAGCTCCTGTGTGGCTTGTGGGCGTGCTGCTGTTTACCCTGGCTGGGTATACGCTGCGCTGTTACCGCTGGTGGGCGATGCTGCGGAGTGTGAAGGCGCCGTTTGCCGCCTGTGCGCGAGTGTTCATGACGTCGCTGGCGGCGAATAACATTCTGCCGTTGCGTATTGGCGACGTGATGCGCATCTTCACCTATTCGGACGATTTGAACGCGACGCCCTCCATCATTCTGAGCACGGTGCTGCTGGAGAAGTTTCTGGATGTGTTCACGCTGGCCGCGTTGTTTGTGGTGACGGCGCAATTCGGCAGCGGTGTGCCAAAGCACATTCGCGCGGTTTCCGAGGGGTGCGTGGTCGTGTCCACGGTTGGGCTGCTAGTGATGGTGTTCGGAGCACGGATCCTGCAGGCTCCCGTGACGCGGCTATTCGCACGGACGACGAATGCGTCCCTGAAAAAAGTGGAGCACTGGCTGCTGCTGGCCTTGGATTGCGTTCGCCAGATTGGCGTGGCAGGCACGCTGATGCTGGTGGTGTACAGCTTCCTGGCGTGGTGCGCGGAAGGCATGCTGTACCTTTCAATCACCAAGGCCATTGGGCTGCATGTGGACCGAGTTGGACCCTGGCAGATGGTTTCGGAAGCGAACCTTTCGTTTCTGATCCCAAGCTCGCCGGGAGGCATTGGGCCGTTTGAGCTGGCGTGCAAAGACGCGTTGACGAGGCATGGCGTCGCTCCCGCAGCGGCGGGGCTGGCTGGTTTGCTGGTGCATGCCTGGTTGTTTGTTGTGCTGACGGCTGTTGGGGGAGGCTGGTTCCTGGTGCACCGGGCTCACCGAATGGTGCGCCGGCCGCTTGGCGAGGAACTGGACACGTTGCCGACGGCATTGCCTTAGAGGCAGTGTTTCATGATGAGTGAATCGTGAATAGCAAGTGCAAAGCTTTGGAGGCGACGGCGGCTTCGCCGGCGCTGAGTGAGAGAGGTTGCAAATGTATCGCAAATTGCAGAGTGAGTTGCAGGAACGGATTGCGGCGTTGCTGCAGGAGCGGTATGCGGTGCAACTGCCAGGGCTGGCCGTGGAACTGCCCCCGAAGATCGAGTTTGGCGAGATGGCCCTGCCGGTAGCGTTTGAGCTGGCAAAGCGGCTGAAGAAGGCTCCGCGAGCGATTGCGCAGGAGCTGCAGGCCGCGATGGCGGACGCGCCCGGTGTAGCCAGTGTTGAGGTGGCCGGTGCGGGCTATCTGAATGTGAAACTCGATCGCGGGGCGATGGCCCAGCGGATCGCCGCGGATGAACATGCGGTGGTGGGTGGCGATGGGTTCCGGCTGGTGGAGCACACGAGCATCAACCCGAACAAGGCCGCGCATGTGGGGCACCTGCGCAATGCGATCCTGGGCGACAGCTTTGCGCGGATGCTGAAGCCGGATGAGTACAAGCCGGGGTATGCGACCGGCGTGCAGAACTACATTGACAATACGGGCGTGCAGGTGGCGGACATCGTGGTGGCGGCGACGGTGCTGAAGGGCATGTCGCTGGATGCCGTGCGCGAGTGGATGACAGAGCTGCTGGAGTCGAACGAGCGGCTGGACTACCAGTGCTGGGACATGTATGCGGAGGTGTCGCAATGGTACGACGCTGACCCTGAGCAGGCTGCGGCACGGAAGAAGCTGCGGCTGGACACACTGCATGACATTGAGCATGGTGGGAACGATCGCGCGGAGATCGCGGAGCTGATTGCGACAGGGATTCTGCGGTGCCACCTGACGACGATGGAGCGGCTGGGAATCGAGTACGACTTTCTGCCGCGCGAGAGCGAGATTCTGCACCTGCACTTCTGGGAGCGTGCGCGAGCGTTGATGGTGGAGCGCGGCGTGCTGTACGAAGAGACCGCGGGGAAGAACAAGGGCTGCTGGGTGATGCGGCGGGCTTCAAATTCAGCCGCAGGCGCTGTGGATGTTGCCGAGGGCGAAGTGGATGAGGATGCGAAGATCATCATCCGCTCGAATGGCACGGTGACGTATGTGGGCAAGGACATTGCCTACCACCTGTGGAAGTTTGGGCTGCTGGGGATGGACTTTGGGTATGCTCCGTTTCGCGAGTATCCCGACCGGCTTTGCTGGATATCGGCGATGCAGAATGAAACCGAAGAGCATCCGAGCTTTGGACATGCCGAGGCGATTTATAACGTGATCGATTCGCGGCAGGACGATCCGCAGACGCAGGTGAAGGAAGCGCTGCGGGCGCTGGGCTATGAGGCTCAGGCTTCGCGAAGTATACGCACCTGAACTATGCGTTTGTGGGGCTTAACGGTGCGCACGGCCGAGGAGCTTGGCTATGTGCTGAGCGAGGAAGACAAGGCTCGGAACTTTATCGAGGTGAGCGGGCGCAAGGGCTTTGGCGTGAAGGCCGACGACCTGATCGACCGCATGGTGGGCGCGGCGCGGGCCGAAGTGGATGCGCGACATCCTGAGTTGGATGAGGAAGAGCGCGCGGAGATCGCGAATGCCATCGGCGTGGGGGCGTTGCGATTTTTCCTGCTGCGGTTCACTCGGAATACGGTGATCGCGTTTGACTTTCAGGATGCGCTGAGCTTCGAGGGAGAGACGGGACCGTATGCGCAGTATGCGGCCGTGCGCGCTGCGAACATCTTTCGCAAGGCTGGCGTGGCTGAAGACGAGGCATTGGCGGCGTTTGCCGATGTGGACGCGGGTGCGCTGCTGGCTGAAGAGACGGATGTTTGGGAGCTCTGGCTGCTGTGTTCTCGCTTGAGCCTTGTGCTGGAGCAAGGGACTGCGGCGGCTGAGCCGGTCATGCTGGCGAAGTATGCGTTCCAGTTAGCGCAGGGGTTCAACAACTTCTACCACCGGCACAATATTTTGCGGGAGACGGATGCGGCGAAGAAGACGCTGTACCTGGCGACGGCGGCGGTGGCGAAGCGGGAACTGACGCGGGTGCTGGGCTGGCTGGGGATCACTGTGCCGAGCGCAATGTAGGTATCAGGCGCGGGATTGCGCGCGTTGCTGAATCGCAAGTTGCGGCACATCCGTGATGACAGCTTCGATGCGTGTGTTGCACGTCAGCTTCGCCAGGTCCTGCGGGCGGTTGACGGTCCATACCCAGACGGGAAAACCTGCTGATGTCACCCGCTGCAGAAAGCCGAGCTTGAGAAGCTTCAAGTTGGGAGCGGCGAAGTCCGCGCCGCAACTGCGGAGGCGATGGACGGGAAACAGCTCGTTAAAGCGAGTGCGCAGAGGGTGCTCCGGAAGATCGCAGCCTAGCAGAAGGCCGCACCGGATGGTCGGCGAGGCTGACTTGATCGCAGTGATCGACGCGTCGTTGAAGCTGGTTATCACAAAGGAATCTTGCTGCCAGCCCGCGGCGGCGAGTTGGTTGAGGAAAGCCACCTCGTAGCCTTGCTCCTTCAGCTCGAAGTCGACGCGGACGCGTCCGTGCAAGCTGCTGAGCAGGTCGGCAAGCGTGTTGATCTGATATCCGAGCGTAAAGCCTGCATGCTGGAGCTCTGCGAGCGATGAAGTGGCGATTTCGCTTGCGCCGACTGCTTCGTCGTGATGAAGAATGCTAATGCCATCGGCGGTTCGGCGGATGTCACACTCAATGAAGTCCACTCCCTGGAGAATCGCTTCTTCAAAGGCAGCCAGGGTATTTTCGTGTGCGGTTGAGTGAACGCCGCGATGCGCGACGATGTAGGGCGAGGTAACAAGAGTCATGTGCTAGGTCCTTCGCCATGCTCAGAATGACGCCCTTCGAAGCGCGCGGGACTGAAGACACCTTACAGGAGTGTGGGGAGAACCTTCGTTGCGGGACCGAGAAGAATCTGGTCGAAGTTGCTGGCGTTCAACGGGGGTTCGGGGCCGATGTAGATCGTCTGCTTCTGTAGCTGGTTGGCGATCCGGACGAAGCCTGCGGCTGGGTAGACGGAGCCGGAGGTTCCTACTACCAGCACCGTGGTTGCTTGCTGGAGTTCGTCGTAGATGCGGTCGAGGTCGAGAGGAGTTTCGCCGAACCAGACGATGTGCGGTCGGATTGCGTGACCGCAGGCAGGGCAGGCTGGGAGGGTGGCAGGGGCTTCGTAGAGGGACCGGTCGGCGAAGGGCTCTGCGCATTGCTCGCAACGGGAGTGGAAGAGCGAGCCGTGCATGTGGTGGATGTTTTGCGAACCAGCGCGCTCGTGGAGGTCGTCGACGTTTTGCGTGCAGAGGAAAAAGCGGCCGGGCATTTGGCGCTCCAACTCGGCGAGGGCTATGTGTGCTGCGTTGGACGCTACGGCGAGGGCATCGCGGCGGCGCTGGGAGTAGAAGCGCCAGACGAGGGCGGGGTCTTTGGCCCAGGCTTCGGGTGTGGCGACGTCTTCGACGCGATGTCCGGACCAGAGGCCGCCGGAGTCGCGAAAGGTGGCTAGGCCGGATTCGGCGGAGATGCCGGCTCCGGTGAGGACGAAGAGACGAGTCTGGGATGGGAAGGGCATTGGCATTCCTGAAGAGTGGCGGCTAGCCGACAGTCCCTCCGCAGCGAAAGCCGCTGCGTAAAAGGTGCGGCTAACGGCGGGGCTGAAGCCCCGCCCCTTCAAAACAGAGACTTACTCGGGCCAGTGGATGGCGACGGGAGCTTCTACGTCCGGGTGGAGGCTGCGGTGGACAGGGCATGTGTGGGCGGCGCGTTCCAGCTTTGTGCGGGTTTCTTCGTCGAAGGATTGGGACATGTGGATGTTCGTGACGAGGCGGCCTATGCGGCGTGGCGGCGGGGTCATTTCCTTGGTGACGGAGCAAGTGGCGGGCCCGAGTTCAATGCCAAGGGTGCGCGCCATGATGGCCATAGTGGTGAGGATGCAGGTGCCGAGTGCAGTGGCGACGAGATCCGTGGGGGAGAAGCTCTCTCCGCGGCCCTGGTTGTCGACAGGGGCGTCCGTGTTGAGCAGGGTTTGCGAGGGCTCGTGGATGGCCCGGCAGCGGAGATCGCCTTCGTATTGAATTTCGATTTTGACCATGATGCCTTTCCTAGGTCCTGCGAGCGGGAGTGCCGCTTCGGGAGAAATACGGAGATCCTTCGACTCCGCTTCGCTTCGCTCAGGATGACGCCTCGAAGGGGCGAAGCGGAATCCTGAGAGGCCGCTGATTAGCTTGCGTAGCTACGGACCCAGTCTGTGATGCTGCGGACGGCCATGCCGGTGGGGCCTTTGGATTGCCAGGGTTTGTCGGCGTCGGCCCAGGTGGTGCCGGCGATGTCGAGATGGATCCACGGCGTGTCACCGACAAATTCTTTGAGGAACATGGCGGCGGTGATGGCTCCGCCGTAGCGGGAGTTGCCGGTGTTCTGGATGTCGGCGATGGCGCTCTTGATCTGGTCGCGGTAGTCGTCGGTGCAGGGCATCTGCCAGAACTTTTCGCCAGCGGTGGCGTAGACATCGAGGAACTTGCGGGCGGTGGTTTCGTCGTTGGTGAAGAGGCCGGCGTTGAGCAGGCCGAGCGCGACGCCGATGGCTCCGGTGAGGGTGGCGGCATTGATGAGGTGCGTGGCGCCGAGTTGCTGCGCGTAGTGGAGGCCGTCGGCTAAGACGAGGCGCCCTTCGGCATCTGTGTTGAGGACTTCGATGGTCTTACCAGACATGGCGGTGAGGACGTCTCCGGGCTTGTAGGAGCGGCCCGAGGGCATGTTTTCTGCGGAGCAGCAGACGCAGATGACTGGCACGGCGGGCTTGAGCAGCGCGATGGCGCGCATGGCTCCGAGCATGGCGGCGGCGCCGGCCATGTCGTACTTCATCTTCTCCATGCTGTCGGCGGGCTTGATGGAGATGCCGCCGGTGTCAAAGGTGATGCCCTTGCCGACGAGACCCATGACGGGACTGCCTTCTGCCGGCTTCGTTTCGGGTGTGTAGCGGAGGACGATGAGCGCGGGCGGCTCGTAGGAGCCCTGCGCAACGGCGAGGAAGGCACCCATCTTTAGCTCTTTGAGCTTTTCGGTGGAGTGGACTTCGCACTCCAGGCCGACTTCCTGCGCCATGGCTTGCGCGCGCTTGCCCAACTCGGTGGGGGTGAGGATGTTGCCGGGTTCGTTGACGAGAATGCGCGACCAATTCTGCGACTCGGCGAGAATGAGACCGGTGCCGAAGCCCTGCTGAAGTTCGGTCTGGGTCTTCGTTTCGTGATCGCTCGACAAGACCGTCAGGGTCTGGATGCTGGTGTCCTTGCGATCGGAGCGGTAAAAGTCAATATCGAAGTCGGCGATGAGTGCGCCTTCGGCAAGGGCCCGGGCTGTGAGCTCGCAGGGGAGGGAATCGAGATGCTCATCAGACAGGGCGCGATCTTCCGGGAAGGCGATGGCGAGCTCGCGGAGGCGACGCGGCTTGGCGTAGCGGACGGCGACGCCTGCTCCCTTGCGGCACTCGTGCGTAGAAAGCGAGGTGGCCTTGCCGAGGCCGATGACGAGCAGGCGCTCAGCCTTGACGCCCGGGGCAGCGTGCAGCAGGAGGGTTTCGCCAAGGCCTGCCTTGAATTCGCCGCCGGCAAGCCACGGGGCGGCGGCCCTGGCGATGACGTCTGAGGTGGTGAGCAGCGCGGGCGAGGTGGGGGCGTCCTTGCCGGTCGCGATGTCTACCGCGAAGACGGCGAGGAGCGGGGTGGTGAAAGTGGCGGGGTCCTGAAAGAGGAGCTTGCGGTTCTGGCTTGCATTCGGGTTCATAGGCACTCTTTATGGTAGCGCGGGGTGCTGTGCCTGCCGGCGTTTAGCTCTTGGCTTTTCGCTGTTAGCTCGATTTGCCGAGTCGGCGACCTGAAGCTCTACGATGGATACGGGTGAAGTGTGTTGGCTAGAGGCGTAAAGCGAGCGGCGGGAGCGGAGCATCCGCTGCAGGTGTTGCACGAGCGGATTGCCGGGTGTGAGCAGTGTGAGCGGCTGCGAAGCTACTGCCGGAACATCGGCGAGGTGAAACGAAAAGCGTATCGCGACCAGGAGTACTGGGCGAAACCGGTGCCGGGGTTTGGCGATCCGAACGCCCGCATTTTGATTCTCGGACTGGCGCCCGGCGCGCATGGGGCGAACCGGACGGGAAGGCCGTTTACGGGCGACGGCGCGGGCTTCTTCATGTATCCGGTACTGCATGAGGTGGGGCTGGCCAGCCAGCCCGACGGAACACACCGTGGCGACGGGATGAAGCTGCGGAAGACGTGGATTGGATCGGTGGTGCGTTGCGCTCCGCCGGGAGACAAGCCGACGCCTGAAGAACTGAGGACTTGTGCCACGCATTTAGCGGACGAACTGGAGGCACTTCGGCGAGTTCGAGTCGTCTTATGTCTCGGCAAGATTGCGTGGGATGGGTACCTGGCGCACCTGCTTCGGGAGGGTGTGATCGAACGACGGAGCGCATACGTGTTCGGACATGGCGCGGAGTACGAGCTGCCGAATGGAAAGGTGCTGCTGGGGAGCTATCATCCCTCGTTGCGAAACACGAATACAGGACGCCTGAATCGCAGCATGTTCGCGAGGATCTTTGTGCGGGCGCGGGAGCTGGCGGGGCTTGACGGCTGAGCGGTTTTTAGCTGTAACCAACCCCTGAGAAGTTGATGGAATCGAAGTGTTTCAGAAGTGGAGGAAAGACTATGCGCCACAAAGAGTTTTGGATTGCATTGAGTCTGGGAGCCTTCGCCGGAGCCATCGCGGCGTTACTTTATGCCCCGCAGTCCGGTGAGAAGACACGTAAACAGCTAAAGCGCAATCTGGACGATGCCGGCGATGCGCTGCAGGACGCGGGCGATTACCTGAAAGAACAGGCTGAGAAGCTGGCCAAGGAAGCGCAGAAGCTGGTTGGCGCGGGCAAGGACCAGTTCAATGACGCAGTGGATGCAGCTACGAGCTACGCCTCCGGCGCCGTGAAGGTCGCGCAGAAGAGCGTGAAGTCTGCGCAGGAACGGCTGGTCTGAAGGCAGTGGTTAGTGGTCGGAGGAAAGGAAAGGCCCCGGAGATTCCGGGGCTTTTCTGTGTGGGGTTGTAGGTAGTTAGACTTCGGCGAGGGCAAGGCCTTCAGACTTCTCGTCGCCTTCGGAGGCGATGGGACGATAGAAGAGCTTGTCGACATCGAGGTAGACCTCAAGGAAGGCTGGGCGCTCGCTGATGTGGCCGGCGATCAGGGCTTCGGAGAGGGGATCTTCGATGTGCTTCTGCAGTGCGCGACGCAGAGGACGCGCGCCGTAGCTGCGATCGACAAGTGTTTTCTCCAGAATCCAACGCTTGGCCTCGTCGTTGACCGTGATGGTGATGGTCTTGTGGACGAGGTTGACGTTGAGCTGCTGGACGAGCAGCTCGAGGATCTGCATGAGCTCGTTGTCGCCGAGTGCGGTGAAGACGATAGTCTCGTCGAGACGGTTGAGGAACTCCGGGTTGAAGGTACGCTTGACCTCGCTCATCACCATTTCCTGCATCTTCTCGAGGACGACCTCGTCCTTGGAAGACTGGAAGCCGAGGCCCTCGCGCTTCATGAGGTGCTTGGCCCCGATGTTGGAGGTCATGATGATGATGGTGTTCTTGAAGTCAACCGTGTTGCCGAGGCCGTCGGTGAGCTGACCGTCTTCAAAGACCTGCAGGAGCAGGTTGAAGACGTCCGGGTGCGCCTTTTCGACTTCGTCGAGCAGCACGACGGAGTAGGGCGAACGCTTGACACGCTCGGTGAGCTGACCGCCTTCCTCGTAGCCGACGTAGCCCGGAGGCGAGCCGATGAGCTTGGAGACAGAGTGCTTCTCCATGAACTCCGACATGTCAAAGCGGACAAGCTGCTTTTCCGAGCCGAAAAGAAATTGCGCGAGGGTGCGGGCGACTTCGGTTTTTCCGACGCCGGTGGGTCCAAGAAAGAGGAAGCTGCCGATGGGCCGCGCGGGGTTCTTAAGGCCTGCACGCGAACGGCGGATGGCGCGGGCCAGGGCGGAGATCGCCTTGTCCTGCGCGATGACGCGCTTGTGCAGCTCTTCTTCCACCCGGAGAAGCTTCTGGGTCTCTTCTTCCTTGATGGAGGTAATGGGAACACCGGTCCAGCGGGAGACAACGTCTTCAATGTCTTCGCGGGTGACGATGCCGGAGCTGGACTCGTCGAGGTGGTACTTGTCGCGGAGGGCGCGAAGGTTTTCGCGCTCCTTGCGTTCCTCGTCGGAGTAGAAGCGCGCCTTTTCGAACTCGTGGTTTGCAATGGCGTTTTCCATGCGATGCACGATGAACTTGATGCGCTTCTGGACTTCGGTCAGCTCCTCAGGCAGCGTCGTCTGGCGCAGCTTGACGCGGGCGCCAGCCTCGTCAATGAGGTCGATAGCCTTGTCGGGCAGGAAACGGTCGGGAATGTAACGGCTGGAGTGCGTGACGGAGAAGTTGATGGCGTCGTCGGTGTAGCTGACGGCGTGGAACTTCTCGTACTTTTCGCGGATGCCCATGATGATCTTGATCGCGTCTTCCTCGTTAGGCGGAGGAACCTTGACGGCCTGGAAGCGGCGCTCGAGGGAACGATCCTTTTCGATGGACTTGCGATACTCAGCCGGGGTGGTGGCTCCGATGCACTGGATTTCTCCTCGGCTGAGGGCGGGCTTGAGGATGTTGGCGGCGTCGAGGGAACCTTCGGCTGAACCTGCGCCGACGAGGGTGTGAAGCTCGTCGATGAAGACGATGGAGTTCTGGTTCTCCATCAACTCCTTCATGATGGTCTTCAGGCGTTCCTCAAACTGGCCGCGATACTTGGTGCCCGCGACGATCAGGCTGAGGTCGAGCGAGAGAACCTTCTTTTCGGCGAGGAAGCTGGGAACTTCGCCGTCTGCGATTTTTTGCGCCAGGCCTTCGACGATGGCCGTCTTGCCGACGCCGGGCTCGCCGATGAGGACGGGGTTGTTCTTGGTCCGGCGGCAAAGGATCTGAATGACTCGCTCTACTTCGAAGTCGCGGCCTACGAGTGGGTCCAGGGTGCCGTCCGTAGCTGCCTGCGTAAGATCGCGGGAGAACTCAGCGAGCATGGATTGCTCCTGCTGCTGACCGCGCTGCTTGCCACCGGAAGAGGAGCTGCCTGACTGTTGCTGTGGCTTTTCCTGCGTGGTTCTCTGCAGTTCCTCGCGAATGGCAGGAAGACGCAGACCGCGCTCGGTGAGAATCTCGGCGGCGAAGCATTTTTCTTCACGCAGGAGGCCGAGCAGCAGATGCTCGGTGCCGATGTGCTTGTGACTGAGGCGCTCTGCCTCTTCGGCGGCGTAGGCGAGGACCCGCTTGCACTCGTTGGAGAGCGGAAGATCAACGGAGGTGGAGACCTTCTCGCGAACCGTGGTGTGCTGTTCGATCTGCTTGCGAATGGATTCGACGGATGCGTGGGAGCGAAGAAAACGATTGGTCAAAGCCTTGTCTTCACGGAGAAGACCAAGCAAGAGGTGTTCGGTTTCAATGTAGGGTGAGCCAAACTGGCTGGCTTCGTAGCGCGCGAAGAAGATCACGCGCCGCGCTTTCTCTGTGTAGCGTTCGAACATGCTCCCCCTTCAGAGCCGCCGCTCCCCGTGCCACGGGGCAGCGGTATGCGATTGCGATTGGCCGCCCGCCGCGGTGGCACTACGGCGGGAGAGGGACTGCCTGCCGGTTCCGAGTTTTGGACCGGCAAACAGAGAGTTGGCCCTAGTGTATCCGTCCCGAGGCGTTTGCGCTGCCGGGGTAACACTTTGGTATCCACCTGATTGGACGAAGCTGTGGGAAAACGGTCGCAAACCGCTGCCGGACAAAAGCTATGCGGGGGCGAGCACGTCTGGGGTCAATGTACCAGCGGCGAGGCGGAGGGCGCGGTCGCAGCGTTGAGCGAAGGCCTGATTGTGCGTGACGACCACCGCGGCGAGCCCCTGTTCTCGTGTGAGTTGGAGCAGGAGCGAGAAGACATGCTCGGCGGTAGCGTCGTCGAGGTTGCCGGTGGGTTCATCGGCGAGAAGGACCCGGGGCGAGGTGATCAGGGCCCGGGCCAGGGCGACGCGCTGCTGCTCGCCGCCGGAGAGTTCGCCGGAACGGTGGCCGGCGCGGCTGAGGAGCCCGACTCGATCGAGCCAGGTTTGGGCGACGGCGAGGGCCTGTTTGCGGGATTCGGCGCGGGCAAGAAGCGGGAGGGCGACGTTTTCGAGCGCGGTGAACTCGGGCAGGAGGTAATGGAACTGCCAGAGATAGCCAACGGTGCGGTTGCGGAAGTCGGCGGCGCGGCTGCCGGTGAGGCGGGTAACTTCGGTTTCAGCACACCAGATTTCGCCAGCGCTAGGGGTGTCGAGCGCGGCGAGGAGATGAAGCAGAGAGCTTTTGCCGGAGCCGGAGACGCCGACAATGGCGACGATCTCGCCGGGAGCGACCGAAAGGTTGAGGTCATGGAAAAGCTGAAGGGCAGGTGCGCCGGGGGAGAAGGCGGGGTAGGTCTTGCCGAGGGAGGTGGCGCGGAGGATGGTTGAGGCCATTGGATCCAACGTCTACTCTTCGGTGACTTTGCCGCCGTCGTCGTTGATTGCGGGACGGGTGCCTTCGGTGGAGTCGCCGCCGGTTGCATTGGCTGCTGCTGCCTGGTTCTGGGCGTGTTTTTCGGGATCCCAGCCGGGGCGGAAGGCTATGCCAAGCCGATTCCAGAGATTGATGCTGCCGATGGTGAGGGTGAGGTCGACCAGCTCTTTCTCGTGGAAGAAGGCAGCGGCGGCGGCGTACTCCTCGTCAGAAGCGTGGTTCTCCAGCGTGGTGAGGGCCTCAGTCCAGGCAAGGGCAGCTCGCTCGCGTTGGGTGAAAGCATCGGAAGTATGCCAGTTGGCGACGGCTTCGATGCGTGTGACGGGCTCATTGTGCTTGCGCAGTTCGGCGGAGTGGAGGTGGGTACAGAACTCGCAGCCGTTACGCTGCGAGGCTCGCAGACGCACGAGTTCGAGCAGGACAGGAGGCAGCGCGGTGCCGACGTTGAGGTAGTGCTCGAAGGAGCGGAGCGCGGCAACGCCTTCAGGGGCGAACTCGGGATAGCGGATGCGATTAGGCACTGGGATCAGGCGACCATGTCGTTGACGCGCTCCTTGAGCGGGCCAGTGAATGGGAGGCGATGCTTCGCAGTGTACATGCGGAGGTCGGCGGTGTTGAGCAGGGTAGAGACGGCCTCGGCTCCTGTTTTGCCTGACGCGTCGGCCGGGTAGTTGGCGATGCCGATGCTGCCGCTGACGCGGGCGATGCTGCCAGGGATCTGAATGTCTTCCGCGATGGCATCGGCAAAGGACTGCTTCCGCGCCGTGAGGTCGTCGCGAGAAGCGACGATGAACTCATCGCCGCCGACGCGGGCAATGAGTTCGCCAGGAAGGCAGAGTTCGGAGAGACGGTTGGCAACCTCCCGAAGGACGCAGTCGCCGGCGGCGTGTCCGTGCGCATCGTTGACCTGCTTGAAGCCATTGAGGTCGATGAGCAGCACGGAGGCATGACCGCAGGCGAGGTCGCCCTGCAGAACCTGCTGGAGCCTGCGGCGGTTGGCGAGGCCGGTGAGATTGTCATGCTGGGAGAGATGCTCGTGCTCCCGCGTTTCTTCTTCGAAGAGCACCACAACCAGGCCGAAGGTGACGATGAACTTCTGCATGGCCCATGTCTGCTCGGCGAGGTCACTCCATTGCCTGTGGATCATGACGTAGGGATGGACGAAGAATGACGCTGTCCAGATCAGCAGGCTGATGGTAACGACGTATCGGCCGGCGTACGCATTTTTGAGCTGCAGCCAGGCATTCCGTGTGGCGGAGAGATATACGTAGCCAGTGGCGAAGTAGGTTGCGGAGCGGAGATTGCCGTAGAGAGCCAGAACGGCGATGAGCACCCACAGAGCGGGCAGCGATGCCATGTACCAGGTGAGCGCACGCTCGCGGCCATGCGCCCCTAACTGAAGGACAATGGCGCAGGCCGCGCAGAAGACGTACCAGAACGGTGTGGTGATGTTGAGGCCGTAGACCAGTTGCAGGGCCAGCAGGGCAGGCGTGCTGTAGAGGACGAAGCGCTGACGGACGGTGAGTTCTTCCGTCGGCTTCTCTTCATAGAGCAGGAGGCAGGTGCCGGCAAGGATTTGGCCGAGGAGGCGGGTCGTGTGGGTGAGGGTGCGAAGCGTGGTCGCCGCGCTGGGCAGGAGCCAAATGAGTTCGTCGAAGAAGATGAGTGTGAGCGCAACAATCCAGAGACGGATGTGCATGCGCTTGTAACGCCGGTCAAGCGCGATGAGCAAAGCGATCAGGCCGCCCATCACGATCACATTCGGCGCATCGGTGAGTCGACTGACCCCCCATGTCAAGGCAGCTTGGTCACTCATAGCGCAACGCTTCTGCCGGTAAGATGCGCGCAGCGGATGTGGCGGGATAGAGCGTGGCCAGCAGGGCAACGCCGAGCGAGACGGCGGCAACCAAAAGGGCGTCGGAAACGCGCGGCGCAAAAGGAAGCGTGGACACTGCGTACACGCTGGCGTCGAGGTGGATGAACTGGTAGTGACGACCGGCGAAGCTGGCAGCAAGGCCTACAAGCGTGCCTGCAACCGTGCCGACGGCGGAGATCAGGACTCCCTGCAGAACGAAGATGCGGCGGACTTGCCCGGGGGTAACGCCGAAGCTCATGAGCACGGCGATATCGCGTGTTTTCTCTATCACCATCATGCTTAGAGCAATGAGTATATTCAGCGCCGCGACCACGACAATTAACGTGAGGACAATAAAAGTAACCGCCTGTTCAAGCTTGAGTGCGCGGAAAAGTTCGCGGTTCTGCTCCATCCAGTTGGTGGCCTGGAAGCCAGGGCCGGCGGCGGCTTCTAACGCCTTTCCGATTTGCGGGGCTTGATAGAGATCGTGGACTCGAAAACTGAGAACGGAGACGAGGTCGGGCTCGGAGAAGAGGCGCTGGGCGTCGGCGAGCCGCATGAAGGCGTAGCCGGCGTCGTACTGGTAGAAGCCCGAGGCAAAGATGCCGACGAGCTGGAACTTCTGATAACGCGGCGCGAGACCGAGCGGGGTCAGGTCGCCCTGCGGACTGGTGACGAGGACAGAGTCGCCGACCTGTGCGCCCAAGGTGAGGGCGAGTTCACTGCCGATGACGATCGGCGGAATTGAATCAACACTCTGAATCGCCGTCCATGTTGCCGGCGGCGGCGGATTTCCGCTTACGCCAACCGGGAAACTCTCCAGCATGAGCGGCTGCTTTGGTGCAAGGCTCTCGAAGGAGCCTTGAGTGGTGGATTGCAGGAGGTTGCCGACCTTAAGCTCGTCCTTCGGGACGATGCCTTTGATGAGGGCTCCGCCGCTGCGCGGGCCTCGGGACAGAAGGACCTGGCCGTATAAGCCGGGAGAGACAGCCTCGACGCCCGGGACGTGCTGAAGGCGGTCCATCAGAGAACGCCAGTTGCGCATGCCGTCACCGGCGGTGCGAAGAAGCTCCACGTGGGCAGTGGCGCCGACAAGGCGACCCTGCAGGTCGCGGCGCATGCCTGTGGTGATGGCCAATGCGACAACGAGCGCGGCTACCCCGGCGGCTACTCCGATGACGGAGATGGCCGTGACGAGGCCGACGACAGCCTGCCGGCGTCGTGCGCGCAGATATCGCGCGGCGATAAAAAGCTCAAAGCGCATTTGGTGTCAGCATACCCGGTGATATTCGTTTTTGCTGCTCACCCAAAGGTGTTGGCTGGAGGGGCGTGCTCGAGGCCGCCCGAAAGTGAGGGCGGCTGCACGGCAGGATCTCTCCAGTGGTGGGTCGAGAGGTCGTGAGTGATCAGTTTTGTTGGCGGTCGGCCTGACGCTCGTTAACCGCTCGTGGCCGAAGTATGGCATACTAACAAAGCGCCTCTGGTCGGGACGATCCCCCACCGATCGGTTCCCTTGATAAGAGGCGCACTCTTCAAACTGGCCGCCGCGGGTTTACGTGGCGGCCAGTTCTCGTTTTTGACGCCGTTGTTTGCGGCGTGAAGCTGATTCAGGACGGCACCGTCTAAATGGTGGTAGAGCTTATAGGCAGGAAAAGGCGGGTCTTTTCGATGACGGGGATGAAGCGGATTCGAAGTGTTGCGTGTGTGTGGACCGGGGCGGCGTCCCTGGCACTTGGTTCCGGAGTGCTAAGCGGTGGGCTGAGTCACGCCCAGACGCCCGCTCCGCAGCAGCAGAAGCCGCCCGCGCAGAGCACGCCTACAACCACGGACGATGGACCTGCGACCACGGACAACGGCGTGGTGCTGCCGAAGAAGAAAGAAGAAGCGGCTCCTCCGCCTGCTCCTGCCGAGGAGAAGATCAGGAATCCGAATGGAGAGACATTTTCTCTGCGCGTGGATGTGCCGATCGTAAATCTGGATGTGAACGTGCTGCTGGACCGCGATCACCAGTTTGTGAAGGGGCTGAAGGCAGATAACTTCCTGGTGGTGGAAGACGGCGTGGAGCAGCAGGTGCAGACCGTCCGCGTGACGAAGACGCCGATCACGGCAGTGCTGCTGCTTGAGTTCGCGGCGAATTCGTATGCGTTTATCCGGGATATGCAGAACGCCTCGGCGACGTTCTTCCGGACGCTGCAGCCAGACGACTACGTGGCAGTGGAAACCTACGATATGCGACCGCATATCCTGACGGACTTCACGAACAACAAGGACACCATCGCGGAGGCGCTGCAAAGTCTGGTGATCCCGGGATTCCGCGAGACGAACGAGTTCGACGCTCTGTACGAGACGCTGGACCGGCTGACACGGATCGAGGGCCGCAAGTACATCATCCTGGTCTCGAGCGGGCGCGACACGATGAGCAAGCTGACGCTAGACAAGATGCTGGCGAAGATCAAGGCGACGCCGGATGTAACGATCTTTACGGTGAGCACCGGAGGCATGGCTCGGGAGATGGCGGACGCCTATGGCGGCATGGGGCCGATGACCCGCATGGATTACCTACAGGCGGATAACGAGATGAAGACATTCGCGCAGATGACGGGCGGGATGCACTTTGCACCGATCTTTGAAGGGGCGCTACCGGACGTATTTGGGCAGATCAATGAGTCGATCCGCAACCAGTACGTGCTGACCTACCGGCCGACGAATAACAAGAACGATGGCACATTCCGCAAGGTGAAGGTGTACTTGGTGGATGCGGAAGGCAAGCCGCTGAAGATGGCGGACGAGAAGGGGAAGCCGCTGAAGTATTCGGTGGTGGCTCGGGATGGATACAAGGCGAAGCTGCCGGTGGAGTAGGGGCTGGCAGTGGTGGCTGATCTAGCGAAAGCCTTCAACGCTAAGTACGCAAAGTTGCGCCATGTTACGCGATGACAAACGTGGAACCGCTGGTTACTGGAAGCGGTAGACTTCGTCGCGACCGTGGATGGGGGCGAGGCAGAGGAGCAGGACGCCTTCGATCAGGACGGCTCCCTCGAGTTTGACCGAGAGGTTGTGCAGGCGGTCGAAGTGACGGTGGGCTGGATCGCTGGCCGTCGCGGGGCTCATGTCACCGTGCAGGGCGAGCCGGTCGCGCTCCATGCGGGGCATGATCGAGAGCTGGATGTAAGCGGTCAGGCTCATCATCGCGACGACTAGGACGAGTTCGATGGCGCGGGCGGGATGGGTGTCGCGCTGGGTGCCGAGAAGCAGCAGGGTGAAGAAGAAATAGACCGCTCCGGCGACGAGGCCGATGTGATGCAGTGCGGAGAGTGAGCCGCGGACAACCTCTCCGGCGTCGTGCGTGGAAAGATGTGTAAAGGCGACCTGCGCGACGAAGCCGAAGAAGAATAGCGCGCCGGTCCAGGCGCTGAGCGCGATAGAGCGCAGAATGCGGAAGGCAGCGGTCACCGGGCGGATTCCTTGGAGGCGGCGGGCGCTGCTGCCGGGTTGTTGCGGGTGAGGGCGCGGCGGAGGACGAGTTCCAGGGCTGCCTTGTGCTCGAGGTACTCGGGCTCGGAGATTCGCTGCTGGAGATGGTCGGTTTCGAGGGCGAAGAGCTCGTCCTTGAGGGCGTCGAGCGGGTTAGAGGGTGCTTGTGTCCCGATCATCGCGCGATGAGACTGTGTAATGGTTGGGGCACCTGGCGCGGGGTACGGACTGTCGGGGAGTGGCAGGGGCCTGCCGGCTTCGTCCTTCGGCTTGCGGAGGAGGACTCCGGCGGCGGCGGCGAGGAGCAGGCCGAGGCCGCCTAGGATCCACCACTTGTACTTGCCCCAAGGGTCGCGCTCGCCTTCGGGGTCGAGCGGGTTCTGGAGGCCTCTGCCGGGGGCGGTGTTCTGCGTCTCTGGCAGAGGCTGGCCACTGGGTGAGCTGCCACCCTGGGCTGCACCCTCCTGGGCTGATGCCCGTTGGTCAGGGATGGAGCCGGTGCCGGTAACGGTGAACTGGAGCGGCTGCGCTAGGCTGACGCTCTGCATGACCCAGGTTTGGGTATTGGGGTCCTGCTGCTCACCGGCGGAGGGGCGCGATACCTGCCACGGCGTTGCGGGGGCAGCCTTGAAGGTCATGCTCTTGGGCATGACGATGGCGGCGGTGTTGACCGGGGTGGCGAGCTTGAGGTCGAAGGTCTGCTGGCCCACGTAGGGCAGGGTGTAGAAGATGCCGAACTGGGTTTCGCCGGGACGAATGGGGAAGAGGAAGGTGTAGTGGCCGGGATCACCGACGGGCGTGGCGGAGGTGGGGACGGGCATGCCGTCGCGCTGGGCGCCGGCGCGGACGATCTTGGCGGCGGGCGGGACGTAGAAGTCGAAACCGGCGGGGCCGAACTGGGTGCGCGCGGGCTGCGAGTTATTGATGACCTGGAGGACCTCGACGACGTGGAGTTCGCCGGTGGAGGCTTCGATGTGAAGCTCTTCGACCGCTGTGCTGACGCCGTCGATCTTTGGAGCGGCGTCGTAGACGTCCATCGTCACGTTGTTGGTGCCGGGCTGGACGGGCTGGAAGTAGCTGGCCTTATCGTGCGTGACGCGGACCAGGTGCATGCCGTCTTCAGGGACTTCGAGCGAGAAGTGGCCTTTTGAATCGGTCTTCGCATGGGTGGTCTCCTGCATGGTCTGCTGGAGGCGGATGAGGACTACTTCGTCTCCGGCGGAGGGCTTGCCGTTGGTGCGGTTGGTGACCGTACCTGTCAGCGTGGAGGCGGCGAGCGCTGGAATGGAAACGGCACAGAGCAAGACGGGCAGGAAGCGGCTTAGATTGTTACGGAAAGGCACGCCTAAGGATACTGCATGGGGTGCTGCTTGAAGAGTTCGCGGCTGGGTAGAGGAGAGCTTTCAACGCCATGTACGCGATGTTGCGCCAGGTCACGCGATGACAGACCAAGGCGCTAGCTGATGACAGACCAAGGCGTTAGCTTAGGGTATCCATTTCGGCGAGGACGGCGGCGGCTTCGTTTTCGAGGGAGTTGCGCTGGGTGAGGAAGTCGGCTTCAGGGTACTTGCCGGCGCGGAACTCGAACTGAAGGTCGCGGAGGTTGTCGTAGATGACTTCACGGCGCTCGCGGAGGTAGTCGAGGCGGGTCTTTTCGACTTCCGCGATCGTGTTGCGCTGCGGCCAGAAGATGTAGGCGATGGCGCCAACGAGAAGAACGAGAATGGCAAGGATGGACTGAGGCGTCATAGCTGGATGAGTGAACGTATCTCGAGGTTGCGCGTGGTGACTGAGTGTTACAGAAGTGGAAGTGCCCGCACCTTGCAAGAAGCGCGAGCGTCGAAGATATAGTGTAACGGCGTTGGCGGGTGCTGGACGCGCGCCGAAGGGATGGTACGGGTGAAGCGAGCTTGGGGTGCGGTCTGTGGGTCTTTGGTGGTGGCGGGAGCTTTCGCGTTGGGGGGTGGTGGGAGCGAGGGCGTTGCGCAAGGGCCGCAGGCGGTGCTGCATACCGAGCTTCATACGGACCCGCTGAACCTCGATCCGCTGGTGCACAAAGGATACGAGCAGTTTTACAACCTGCAGTATGACGATTCGCTGGCGACGTTCAACGAGGTGGCGCAGCAGCATGGCGGCGAGCCCATTGCTTGGGACTACGTGCTGATGGTGACGATCTTCCGCGAGCTGTATCACCAGGATTTGCTGGACACGACGTACTACGCGCATGACAGCTTCTTATCGAGTAAGCGCGATGTGCCGGTGGCGCAGGCGACCCGGCAGGAGGTGGAGAACCTGACGAACCGGGTGATCGAGATGAGCGATGCGCGGCTGAAGACGAATCCGCAGGACAAAAATGCGCTGTTTGCGCGCGGGTTTGCGAAGGGGATGCATGCATCGTTTGTGACCCTGGTGGACCACTCGTTTGCGGCGGCTGCTCGGCAGGGGTACCAGTCGAGGAATGATAGCGAGGCGGTGCTGAAGATCGACCCGCAGTATGCGGATGCGCAGATGGCGGTGGGCATTCAACAGTTTGCGGTGGCCAGCCTGCCTCGATTCGTGCGGATGATGGTGGGCGTGATGGGCGTGGGAGGAAACAAGGAAAAAGGCATCCAGCTGCTGAAGATTGCCGCGCAGTACGGGACGATCACGGGCGTGGAGTCGCGGACGATCTTGTCGCTGTTTCTGCGGCACGATGGGCGATATAACGAGGCGCTGAGTGTGGAGCAGGGTCTGGCGAAGGAGTATCCGCATGACTACCTGTTTGAGCTGGAAGTGGCGAATCTGCTGAAGGACTCCGGGCAGGGCGTGCAGGCGATGGCGGCTTACAAGCATGTGCTGGAGCTGGCGGCGAAGCCGGGGTACTTTACCGATCCCCGGCTGCAGATGGCGTGGTTTGGGCTGGCGGATACAGACCGCGGATACAACAACATTCAGGAAGCCGCGAATGCGTATCTGCAGGCGGCCGAGCAGCCGAATTGCAGCGACTGGCTGCGGAAGCGGGCGCAGTTGAATGCGGGGGAGATGTATGACCTGCTGCATGACCGGCAGCAGGCAGTGAGGCTTTACCAGATGGCGGCAGCGCCGGGCGGGGACCAGACGCAGGCGGATGCAGCCAGGAAGAATTTGAAGACGCCGTTTACAGGCAAGTGATTAGTGGCTAGTGCCTAGTGGTTAGAAAGAGCGAGTTAGCGAGTTAGCAAGTTAGCGGGTTAGCGGGTTAGCGAGTTAGGGAACTGCGCGGTGCTAGGTTGCGTATCTGTTTGTGTTTGGAGGTGCTGTGATGACTTGCTCAACTTGTGGGCGTGAAGAACGGGCAGAAGCGAACTTCTGCAGCAACTGTGGCCGCGTGCTGGCCTGGCGTGTGAACCCGGCGGCGGTGCCGCCGGTGAACTATGCGACTCGGCTGCAGCGGCCGCGTGAAGGCCGGATGATCGCCGGTGTGTGCGCCGGGCTGGCGGAGCACTATGGCTGGGATGTAAGCATGGTGCGAATCATTCTGGTGCTGTCGATTCTGCTGGGCGCGGGCGCTCCGTTGATCGCGTACCTGGCGGCGTGGATCGTGATCCCGAATGCTCCTTTCCTGCTGCCGGCGTATGCGTATCCTGCTTACTCGGCTGTCGGACCGACGGGGACGGCAGGTACGATGGGGCAGTGAGCCTCTCGTACGGAACTGACTCTTCTTCGCGGCCCCTGGCGTATGCCGAGACTGCGCCGCAGACAACTGAATTATCTGAACTAGTGATGGACGGTGTTCCGCTTTCGGCTTTGGCCGAGGAGTTTGGGACGCCGTTGTATGTTTACTCGGCCGCTTCGATCAAGGGGCGTGCGGAGATGGTGCAGCGGGCGTTTGCGGGGCTGCGGCACACGGTCTGCTATGCGGTGAAGGCGAACTCGTCGCTGGCGATTTTGAAGATGCTGGGCGCGATGGGCTGCGGTTTCGATATTGTGTCCGGCGGGGAGCTGGAGCGGGTGCGGCGGGCTGCTCCCGAGCGGCTGGGCAGCATTGTTTTCTCCGGCGTGGGAAAGCAGCGGTGGGAGATGGATGCTGCTTTGTCCTGTAATGGTTCGGCGGGCATTCTGCTGTTCAACGTCGAGAGCGAGGCTGAGCTGTATGTGCTTTCGGAGCGGGCGCGGGCGCTGGGCAAGGTGGCTCGGATTGCGCTGCGGGTGAATCCGGATGTGTTTGCGGAGACGCACCCGTATATTTCGACCGGGATGAGCGAGCACAAGTTCGGGATTGCGATTGCGGAGGCTCGCGAGGTGTACCGGCGGGCGGCCAAGCTGCCGGGACTTGAGCCGGCCGGGGTGAGCGTGCACATCGGGTCGCAGATTCGGCAGGTGAGGCCGTTTGCGGAGGCTCTGCGGCGGGTGCGGACGCTGGTGGAAGAGCTGCGTGGCGATGGGATGGACATCCGGTATGTGGACGGTGGCGGCGGGCTGGGGGTCGAGTATGGAACGGGGGAGTTCGATGCCGAGGCTAGCGTGGCGGCGTACTCGGAGGCAATGCGCGGGGTGATGGATGGCTTCAATGCGCACCTGCTGCTGGAGCCGGGGCGGTTTGTGGTGGCGCAGGCTGGGGTGTTGGTGACTCGGGTGCTGTTTACGAAACAGAACGGAAGCAAGCGGTTTGTGATTACCGACGCCGGGATGAATGATTTGATCCGGCCAGCGCTCTATCAGGCTCATCACGAGATCTGGCCGGTGGTCCGACGTAAGGGCGACGCGCAGACGGTGGACGTCGTGGGGCCGGTCTGCGAGAGCTCTGACTTCTTTGCTCGTGGGCGGGAGATGCAGGCGACCGAGGCTGGGGACCTGCTTGCGGTGCTGGATGCGGGGGCGTATGGGATGAGCCTGAGCTCACACTACAACACGCGGGCACGGCCGGCGGAGGTGCTGGTGGAGGACGGGGTGGCTCGGTTGATTCGGCGGCGCGAGACGATGGATGACTTGATGGGGTCGGAGTCAGTTTAAAGATTAGCGGCTCGGCTGGCGAAGAGCTTTGACGCGACGGGCGCGGAGGAACGCAACGGGGACGCGACGGCTGCTGCGGTAGGCGCGAAATCCGTCAGTTTTCTGTTGCAGGGTTTAGCTTTCAGTGAAAGCATAGCTGGGCATAGAAAAGGCGAAGGAAATTTCGACATGGCTGACGTGAAGGGCAAGTTTGTTTGGTATGACCTGATGACGACGGACGTGAATGCGGCGGCGTCGTTCTATGGCAGCGTTGTGGGATGGACGGCGCAGGACTCCGGGATGCCAGGGATGACCTACCTGCTGCTCTCCTCTGGAGAGAACACAGTTGGGGGATTGATGCCGATCCCCGCGGATGGGCCGGGGGCTCACCCGCACTGGCTGGGCTATATCGGCGTGGACGACGTCGACGCCTGGACCGAGAAGATGAAGGCCGCGGGGAGCATGGTGCATCGCGAACCGCAAGACATCCCGGGCGTCGGACGGTTTTCCGTGCTGGGCGATCCGCAGGGTGCGGGCATCATGCTCTTCACGCCGGCACCGGGATACCAGGGCAGTCCTGAAGCGGAGCCGAATGAGAATGGGCGGATTGGTTGGCATGAGCTTCATGCTGCGGATGGGGATAAGGCGCTTGCGTTCTATACCGGAATGTTCGGCTGGACGAAGACGGGTGAGGTTCCGATGGGACCGATGGGGACGTACCACCTTTTTTCCGTGACGGAGGCGCAGATGGGCGGGATCATGACCAAGGCGCCGCAGGCTCCGTTTCCTCCCATGTGGCTGTACTACTTTAACGTCGATGGCATGGATGCGGCGATTGAGCGGATCAAGGCTGCGGGCGGCAAGGTGGTGCAGGGGCCGCACGAGGTGCCGGGCGGAACGTGGATCGTGCAGGGGCTGGACCCCCAGGGTGCGATGTTTGCGCTGTCTTCGCTGACGAAGTAACGGGAGTTTCGATGAAGCGATGGCGATGGTTGCTTTGCGCGGTCATGATGATGCCGCTGTGGGCTCAGGCCCCGGCGAAGCCCGATCCGTTCGCGAGTCTGGATTTTCTGCAGGGGACCTGGGATGCCAAGAGTTCAGGGCAGGGCGGCGCTACGGCCAGCGGGACTTACACGTTCCGTCTGGAGCTCGGTGGCCATGTGCTGGCGCGACATTCGACCAGCCAGGACTCGTGCAAGGGGCCGTCAACCTTCGATTGCGAGCATGGCGACTTGTTGTATTTGTATCCGGAAGGGCCTGGGCTGAAGGCGATCTACTTCGATAATGAGGGGCACACGCTGCACTATGACGTGGCGACGCCGGAGGCGGGAACGGCGGTGTTTCTCTCGGATGCGTCGGTACCCGGGCCGCAGTTTCGGCTGGTGTATGTGCTGAAGGGTAGGGTCATGTCGGGGAAGTTCCAGATGAAGATTCCGGGCGGTACGGAGTGGAAGAGCTACCTGGAGTGGAGCGGCGGGAAGAAGGGCTGACGTCTGCGCGGGGCGGCGGAAAGCTTCGACGCAACGAGCGCAGAGGGCGCAGAGGTGCGCGACGGCTTCTTTGGCAGGCTGACAAACTCGGAATGGCTGATCGTTAAGGCCCTGCGTGTTAAAATCCTGAGCGGTGCGGTGCTTCGATGAGCGGCTTGTTTAAGCCTGTTCCGGCACGGCAAAACAGATTGAAGGCAGAGGTTCCGAAGCATGTCCGGCCACTCGAAATGGGCAACGATTAAGCATAAGAAGGGCGCACTCGACGCCAAACGCGGGAAGATTTTCACGCGGCTGATCAAGGAAATCATGGTGGCGGCGAAGGCCGGCGGCGGCGACCCGGACGGGAATCCACGCCTGCGCACGGCGATCCTGGCGGCCAAGGCCGAGAACATGCCGAACGACAATATCGCTCGTGCGGTGAAGCGCGGCACGGGAGAGATCGAAGGCGCGAGCTACGAAGACATCACGTACGAGGGCTACGGGCCGGGCGGCGTGGCGATCATCGTGGACGTGCTGACGGATAACCGCAACCGCGCGGTGAGCGAGATTCGCCATGCGTTCTCGAAAAACGGTGGGAACCTGGGCGAGACTGGCTCGGTGTCGTTCATGTTCGCGAAGAAGGGCCTGATTATCGTAGAGAAGTCGGCCGCGGATGAAGACAAGCTGACCGAGATCGTGCTGGATGCGGGTGCGGAAGACCTGGCCGGTGATGGCGAGTACTGGGAGATCACGACGGCTCCGGGTGACCTGCCGGCGGTGAAGGATGCGCTGGCTGCCGCGAAGATCAAGACCGAGTCGGCCGAGGTCACGATGATTCCCTCGACCTACACGAAGCTTGAAGGCACACAGGCGAACTCCATGATGCGGCTGCTGGAGACGCTGGAAGACCTGGACGACGCGCAGAATGTGTACTCGAACTTCGATATGGATGAAGTTCCGGTATCGGCGTAAGCAGGAATAGGGATTGGGGAACAGAGAGTAGAAAGCCGCCACCCTGTGGCGGCTTTCGATTGTGAGGGTGAGTGGGAATTGTGAAAGCATTTGGGACGGCGGTGCTTGTACTCTGTGGGGCGGCAAGCGTAGCTGTGTGCCAGCAACCGCCGGGCGGTACGCTGCACGAGAGCCCGGTTCGAGCGATTAGCGCGGACGGTGGTGCGAACTGGGAGTACGGCGTTCAGGCTTCGGGCGGCGTGGGGCTGGAGGACCGCAGCAACTTCAGCTTCTTCAATGCCGGGGTACATGCGGGCAAGGTGCTGACGGATAACTACGGCCATGGTGCGCTGCGGGCGAATTTTGAGTATGGCGTGGAGGTGCTGCCGCTCTGGGAGTCGTACACACCGCAGTTTCAGCGGCTGAACTGCCCTACGGGGGCTACTGTTGCGAGCCAGTGCAAGGGGCCGACAACGACGGGTGGAACGTATCGCGGGGTGAGCGTCGTGCCGATCATTCTGCGGATCAACTTCACGCATGGGCAGCGGATCATGCCGTGGGTCCAGGGTGCCGGAGGCGTGCTGTACACGACCAGGAAGTATCCGGGGATCGGGAACCTGAATGTCGGCGACCCCACGCAGACCGGGCCGGCAGCCGATACGAGCGTGTGGAACTTTACGCCGCAGGGCGGGGTGGGGATGCACTACTTTGTGAGGCCCCGGCGGTCGCTGGATTTCAGCGTGAATGCTGAGCATATCTCCAGCGCGAGCCTGGGGGATAAGAACCCTGGGGTGAATGACAGCCTGCAGTTTGCGGTGGGTTATAGCTGGTGGAAGTAGGAAACAGGAAACAGGAAGCAGGGAATAGGAAGCAGGAAGCAGGGAGTAGGGAACAGGGATTCGGAGCGACATTGTTAGCGCGGGCTGTCTGGGCTGCGCCGGGCATGGGCGGGAGCCAATGCGGGGGATCCTTCGACTCCGCTGCGCTCCGCTCAGGATGACGCCGCTTTAACGATTTGTGACTAGGCTAAGCAGTATGAGTGACACACCCATCATCGAGTGCGTGCCGAACTTCTCCGAGGGGGCTAACCCCGAGGTGATGCGGGAGATCGTGCGCGCCATGCAGGTGGAGGGGGTGTCGCTGCTGGACTGGTCGCTGGATGGAGACCATAACCGGTCGGTGGTGACGATTGCGGGTGAGCCTGAGGGCGTGGTGGAAGCGGCAGTGCGCGGCGCGGGCAAGGCGGCGCAGTTGATTGACCTGCGACGGCAGACGGGCGTGCATCCACGGATCGGGGCGGCGGACGTGATTCCGTTTGTGCCGGTGAGCGGCATTTCGATAGCGCAGTGCGCGGTGCTGGCGCGGCAGGCTGGGATGACGATTTGGCACCGGTTCGGCGTGCCGGTGTACTTCTACGAAGCGGCGGCGATGCGGCCGGACCGCGTGAATCTGGAAGACGTGCGTCGCGGGCAGTTCGAGGGGCTGGCGAAAGATGTGCAGCGCGATGCGACGCGGCGACCGGATGTGGGCGGGCCGGAGCTGCACCACAGCGCGGGGGCGAGCGCCGTGGGGGCGCGCAAGTTCCTGATCGCTTACAACATTTACCTGCGCGACAACGATGTTTCTCTCGCCCGCAGTATTGCCCGCGATATCCGTGCTTCCAGTGGGGGATTGCTGGGCGTGAAAGCAATGGGTGTGATGGCGAATGGGCGCGCCCAGGTGAGCATGAACATTACGGACTTTCAGCGAACGCCGGTAGGCCGGGTACACGCGGCGGTCGTCGAAATGGCGGAACACCATGGTTCGGGCGCGGCTGAAGGAGAGATTATCGGGCTGATTCCGCAGGAGGCGTATGAGCCGAATGCGGAGTGGGTTCGTCAAACACTTGATTTCGATCCGGACCGGAAGGTGTTGGAGCGGCGGCTGAAGGCGCCGATGGCGTGGCCGTAAGAATGCGAAAGTGGTGCAGAGTTTCTTGCCCGGCACCGAAGTTATACGAAAGAATGAGAACGGACGCGATTCTAAGCTGGGGAATCCAGGCTGGCGTCCGATCCTAGAGCAGTCTCGCAATTCGAGGAGTGGATCGTGAACCTATTTCAGACAAACAAGTTTCGTTCGGTAGCCGGTGCGTTGGCTTTGGCCATGGCGGCCCCGCTGGCGGCTTCTGCCTCGCAGTTGAGCGGTGATGCGCGCTCGTCGATTCCGCGCGATGTGCAGCAGATCATCGTGGTGGATTACAAGGCCATGCAGGGCTCGACCGCGGCCATGCAGTTGAAGGACCGTGTGTTGCCGCCTGAGCTGAAGCGGCTGGAAACAGCGCTGAAGAGCAGCGGCCTGAAGGTGGACCAGGACGCCGAGACGCTGGCGTTTGCGGCGTTCCATGCTACTGGCGGGGAAAAAGGCTCTGCGGGGACGCGCATTCTGGGCGTGGCGCAGGGTCAGTTCCAGACTGCGGCGATCCTGGCGAACTTTGCCAAGCAGAAGACCAAGCCGACGATGGTTCGCCAGAACCAGGTTTGGCCTATGGGTTCGGCGGGGATGAGCGTGGCGTTCCTGAACCAGACGACGATGGTTTTCGGCGACAAGGATGCCGTACGGTCGGCGCTGGATGCTCGCGATGGGCTTTCGCCGAACTTCCTGCAGAACGGTGAGATGATGAGCGACATGGCCCTGGTGGACAACCGCAACGTTTGGAGCCTGCTGGACCAGAAGGGCACCCAGACGATGATGAAGAGCGTTCTGGGCGATGCTTCGCAGCTTTCGGACTTCGACACGGTGAAGAACAAGATGAAGAGCGCGCGCTACACCATGGACTTTTCGAACGGCGTAAAGTTCGACATGGCAGTGGTGACGAGCGACAGCATGACGGCTGGACTGGCCGCGACCCTGATGAAGGGTGTGATGATGATGAAGAAGAGCGGCGGATCGCCGATCGAGAGATCTGCAATGGATGACACGCAGGTGGATTCGGCTGCGGGCACGCTGACGGTGGCGTATTCGGGGTCGGACAGCCAGTTCGACAGCCTGATGGGTTCACCGCTGTTCCAGACGGTAGTGAAGTAAGGGTTTTTTAGAACGAAGCCGGGCGGCCCTTGGGCCGCCCGGTTCCTGTTTACAGCCTTACTCGGGCCGGTAGCTGTATTGCTCGTCTGTGACGTGCTCCAGCCAGTCGACAACCTTGCCTTCGAGAGCTTCCTGGATGGCGATGTGGTTCATCGCCGTGGCGGGGGAGGCGCCGTGCCAGTGCTTTTCACCGGGAGCGAACCAGACTACGTCGCCGGGGCGGATGATTTCGACAGGGCCGTCCCAGCGCTGGGCGAGGCCTGATCCGGAGAGGACAATGAGCGTCTGGCCGAGCGGATGGGTGTGCCAGGCGGTGCGGGCGCCGGGCTCAAAGGTGACGCTGGCGGATTGCACCGTGGCGGGCGCTGGAGCCTGGATGACGGGGTCGATGCGAACGCTGCCTGTGAACCAGTCAGCGGGGCCTTTGCCGGAGGGGCGGGAGCCTGCGCGAAGGATTTCCATGGCGCCCTATATCTTGCCCAGGGCGCGGCAGCGGTCCATTACCTTGGAGCGCAGGCGCTGACTCAGCTCGTCGGGCAGCTCGTAGCGGACGTGCTGCTGGTAGATCTCGATAGTGTGGCGCGTGGTATCGACGACGACTTCACAGTGGTGACACGAACACAGGTGGGCTTTCACTTCGGAGAGCAGTTCCGGTTCGATTTGCCCATCGAAAAAATCGGTGAGCTTGGCCATGAAGTCAGTGCAGTTCACTTCGCTTCCTCTTTGGTCCGCCGGAAGTATCGGCTGAGACGTTCGCGCAATTGTAATCGCGCGCGCAGCAATCGTGATTTGACCGCCGGAATGCTCAGCCCGAGCGCTTCGGCGGTTTCCTCAGTCGATAGGTTTTCGATGTCGCGAAGTGTGAAAACGGTGCGAAAACCTGGGGAGAGGCCAGCGATTGTTTTGCGGAGGATGTCACCGAGCTCCGATGTGGAAAAGATCTCTTCGGGGTTGGGACGCCACTCGGCGAAGTCACGGGGAATGGAGCCCTCATCCGTCTGCAGATTCCTGATCCATGGAGACGGTTTTGGAGGTTTTGCGCTTGCGAAGGCGCATGAGGCTCTCATTCACGGCTATTCGGACGAGCCAGGTGGAGAACTTGGAGTTCCCCTGGAACTGGTCGAGCTTCTGGAAGGCCTTGAAGAAGACGTCCTGGGTGATGTCTTCGGCGTCTTCGCGGTTTTGGGTGATGTGGTTGGCGGTGCGGAAGATCTGGCGGTCATACTTGGCGACCAGTTCCTCGAAGGCGGAAGTATCCCCAGCGCGGACGCGGGCTACGAGCGCCACGTCAGGATTTTCCGGGTCCTCTACATAGGGTGCCGGAACGGGACGCGGCGGCGCTCCGGGCTCGGACATGGTGGTCTGTGCAGGCATGTTGCTCTCAAGGCCAAGTGTACAGGAGGGGTCAGGGGCAGGTTTTGCTATAGCGGAGCGCCCACGATAGCAATCTGAGCGGCAAGTTAGCAAATCTGCGAAATGAACTCAAGTTATCTTGTGTGGTTCGCGGTGCGGGCGGCCTGTTGAAGGAATTCTGACAGGCAGGCCGTAGAGTCAAAAGAGCAGGAGGGTTCTGAGTGTCGCCAAGAGCAAGAGCGTGGGTATCAGGGGTGATTGCCCTCGGGTCGATGGCAGCGTCGCTGTGCGCGGCCGGCGCGACGCACCCGGTGAAGAAGGCGGCGCACCCTGCGACGAGGACCGCTGGTCCGCGGCATGCCAGCGCTGCTGCCGGGCGTGGAAGCGGCCGGACGTTGGCGGCGAAGAGCGGCCGGGCAAGTAAAGCCGCAGCAGGCAAGCGAAGCCGTGCAGAAGCTCCAGTCCATGCTTCGGCGGAGACGCAACGGCTTTCGGCGGCGTTTGTAGCTTCAGCGCAGCTCCGGCCCATGGCTCAGCAACTGGCGGCGATGCGCAGCGGGGCAGCCTACGGTGGCGTGATGGCCTATGCGGCGGCGCATCCGGGTGAGGCTGGAGCGGCGGCGGACCTGGCGCTGGGACATGCGTACTCGCTGGATCATCGGTATCCAGAGGCGGAAGATGCGTTTCGGCGGGCTAGCCAGCAGGGGCAGGCTCTGGGGGATTACGCGGACTTCCTGGGTGCGCAGGCGGCGATGAGCGCGAACCGGCCAGCGGATGTGGCTTCTCTGCTGAACGGGTTTGAGGGACGACATCCCGGAAGTTTGTTTGTGCCGCAAATCCCGGTACTGCTGGCGAACGCGTACCTGGCGGCGAACGATCCGGCGAGTGCGCTCCGGACGCTGCAGCCAGACGGCGAATACGCCGGCTGGAAGCCATGTGGACTTCCGGATGACGCTGGCGAAGGCCTACGCGGCTTCCGGGCAGACGGACAAGGCTTCGGCGCTGTATCGCGGGGTGTACCTTGGCGATCCGCTCAGCAATGAAGCCGTGGCGGCGAAGGCGCAACTGGTGGCTGTGAACGCTCCGCTGACTGCGGGCGAGCGCAAACAGCATGCCGATGCGATGTTCAATGCGAAGCACTACGAGATTGCTTCGGGAGAGTATCGCGCGCTGCAGAAGGATGACGGCAGTCTGTCGCCGGCGGACAAGGATGCGTTGCAGATTTACATTGCGGTTTGCGACCTGAAGCTGAAGCGGCTGAGCCGGGGCGATGTAGAACGTCTGCCGGTGACCAGCGACGACACCGCGGCGCTGAAGATGTACCTGCAGTCCGAACTGGCGCGCAACGAAGGCAAGGCCGACGAACACGATCAGATGGTGCAGGCGCTGTTGCAGCGCTTCCCGCAGAGCCGCTGGACGGAAGAGGCGCTGTTTTCCGGCGGCAATATGTACCTGATCAAGCGCGATGCTCCACGCGCGGTAGAAGAGTATAGCGAGCTGGCGCAGCACTTTCCGAACAGCGTGTACGCGCCGGCGGCGCACTGGCATGCGGCTTGGCTCAGCTATCGTCAGCGGCAGTTTCCGGCTGCGGCGAAGGCGATGGACGAGCAGATCACGAGCTTCCCGGGAAGCGTGGATGTGCCGGGGGCTCTCTACTGGCGCGGACGGTTGTACGAGGATGTGGAGCACGACTTCGGGCAGGCGATCAACTACTACAAGGCGCTGGACGCGGCGTACTGCAACAGCTACTACGCCATGCTGGGCCGACAGCGAATGGCTGTGCTTGGCACTCGGGACCATGCGGCGCCTGCGCCAGCGCTGGCTGCCGTGCGGCCCGTGGCCGATCCGCACCTGACGGACGCGCTGCCGGAGAACGATCCTCACCTGATCAAGGCACGGCTGCTGGCCAATGCGGCGCTGAATGAGTACATACGGCCGGAGCTGGCGCTGAGCGAGACATCGGGCTCATGGGGCGCGCTCGCCGAAGCGGAGATCTACCAGAGCTTTGGCGAGAATACGCGGGCGATCCAGTCGATGAAGCGCAGCAAGCTGCCATTCTTCTCGCTGCCGGTGAACACGGTGCCGATGGTGTACTGGCAGATGATCTTTCCGCGGCCTTACTGGGATGCGATCACAAGCTACTCGCAGGCGAATGGGCTGGAGCCTTATCTGGTTGCTTCGTTGATCCGGCAGGAGTCGGAGTTCAATCCCGGTGCTGTGAGCCGGGCCAATGCTTACGGGCTGATGCAGTTGCTGCCGTCGACGGCGAAGTCGATCGCGAAGAAGGAAGGCAATAAGCACCTTCAGACATCAGACTTGCTGAACCCGACGGTGAACATTCAACTAGGGACTCGCGACCTGAAGCAGACCATTGATCGTTATGGTGGCGAGGTGCAGTACGCGCTGGCAAGCTACAACGCCGGCGATACACCGGTGCGGCAGTGGATCGCGGCGGGTGAGTACAAGGATATTCCGGAGTGGGTGGAGTCGATCCCTTATACGGAGACTCGGGACTATGTGCAGGCGATCCTGCGCAATCGGGAAATGTACCGGGCGATCTATGGGAACCGGTAGAGCGTTATGCGTTCTACGTTGTACGTTTTGGCGCAGCGAACGTTGACAGCTTCTCCAGGAGTTACGAGCGGCTGGGATTTCCGTTCGATTCTTCGGTGTGCCAGGAGTGTCCTGCGATAGGATGAGCAGGCGCCCGAGTGGTGAAATCGGCAGACACAGCGGACTTAAAATCCGTAGCCCTTTGATGGGTGTGGGGGTTCAAGTCCCCCCTCGGGCACCAACCTAAATGGAAAGCCACCCCAGGGGTGGCTTTTGTTCCAAGCAGATTGGTTTCGACTCAGGCGATATAGTCGGCTGGGGCGGTGTTGTTGGGCAGGCGTGGGATGTTTAGCTTGTCATAAACGGCGAGAAAACAGCGACCACGGCGAGATTGATGTCTCTTAAGGTTCAAGCTTCATGTTGTTCGCATAGATAAAGTAGCCGACAGTCCCTGCCAGAACAAAACCGAGAACGATCGACAGAACGACGATGAGGTCGTGGAGGCCCTGAAGAATGGGTTGAGCCGCAGCCTGCATATCTACCGCCTTTCCGTGGCATCGAAAGCAAACTTCCTTCTGCCAATCCAACTGATGCAGCAAAACGGGCCGAGGGTGCAACTTCAGCGTAAGGGGCCTTACCAAGGCAGGTGCGAGAGGCTCCTGTGATGCTGCGTTCGCTCGAAGTTCCCGTGGACCGGGACCTGCTCAAATGTGGCGCAGGCATTGATGCCGCATCAGCGAGTTGGGTTTGGATCACCGTCTAAACCAGCCGCAGTAGTGTGGAGATTGCCATTCACCGCCGATCGCGAGATACTTTGAAGTACGCCCACACGAGCGGGAGTAGTTCAGTGGCAGAACGTCAGCTTCCCGCCAGTCCTCCCGAGCCAAGTTCCCTGAAATGAACAGATAGCACTTAAGCGCCCTGTTTGCAGCGGGTTAGCTCGCGCTTCACGTGTGGGCTTCTTTGGGCAGATTTCTCACTTTTCGGCAGCGGCTGCGGACTTGGATAGTAAATCTGGATAGTATGCCCAGGGTGTGCCCGCGTCGGCCACTGCCCATCTGCGGTAACAAGCGCAAACGCCGAGTGAAACGAAGCGCAGGAGCAACTCCACTCGCTGACGGGCTGGCCTACTTCTTGTGGACTCCATAACGGTTGCAGCTTCCGTCGCCAGCAACGCGAACTCCTCCTCGCTGACCTTGGTCCCAACTGATTTTGTGCGGAGCGGCGGCTTCATAGAACACCGCCTGGGAGAGATTTCGGGGAGAGGCCACACGATGCCTGTGTGTCGCTCGGAAGGACAACAGGGGGCCGGAGGCGGGCTAAGGGGTTCAGACTCATATGGTTCCCCGTCAGCAACATGCGCTTGCCCTCAAGGATACCGCTTTTAGAGAGTTTTTCCCTTAGTCGCCTGTTTTCTTATAGTTCCCGCACAGTAACCCAAGGTTACCCCGCAGCTCCCTCCGAGGGGTGGAGTGTCAACATTCATCCCATGCGCAGCATGGCCCCCACACCGGCGAGATATTCGGCGGCGGGAACTGCATTCGATTCGCCACCGATTGCGCCTCCCAACTGCACATCGGAGCGCAGAGATTGCATTTCCGGCCCGTAGCAGCCCCGCCACGCCACCGCAACGCATATCGCCCGCCCTACTACCACCGACGCGCCTACGGGCCTCCCGGACGCATCAGGGATGGGCAGCCAGCAAGAGGACATTGATCGCGCAGTATGCCAGTTCCAGCAGCAACACGACGCCAGCAACAGGGCCAAGGGGCCAGTGCGTAGCTGGGGCTTCAGTGCTGCCGAACCGCCACATTCCCACCCCCAAGGAGATCCCTACACCGATACCCGCAACCGTCAACATCCAGATTTTGGCAGATGGCAGGACACCCGGCACCATGAGCATGGAGACGACGAAGAGGAGGAAGAGAAGTGTCGAAGCTACAGCTGTGATCCAGTACGTCCAAAAACGCACTCGTCTCGTTCGAGCTTCTCTCATATCTTCCGATAGCGTGTTCGTGTGCATTCGCTCCTCCAGTTCGGGCTTCCGCTCAGTGGCAACTGCTCGTCAGAGTGTTGCTCTTGTCGTCCCAGCTATCCGTGCATTGCTTTGAGAGAAGCTCCAAGAGCCGGAAGGAATCGTACCCCCCGCGTGGCTGCCCGTAGTTCACTCCTGGCTGGCTTCCAGTCCATCCGAAGGTGTTCTGGAAGTAGGGATGCGCGTATTGCGAGAAGGCGGTTTTCCAGAAGCCACTAGGCGACCAGTCCTGATTCCCCTGAGCGATCTTGTTGACCATCTTCAAGGCATCCCGACAGACAGTTGTACAGTTCTGGTCATAGAGCATGTAGCCGCCCGCGAGAGCCTCCACGCCCCCATGTTGACCGATCCAGTCGATTACCTGCTGCGCCTCTTCTGGCCTGGTTTGGATGGTCAGCGAAGCATATTGCTGTCTCAGTGAATCAGCAGTTGCTCCAGCAAGACCGAACTCACTTGTGCTGACCTGGGACATGCCCGCCAGCGTTCGTTCAGTATCGCCGATACCTTCTCTGATCGGCCCAAAGCTCATTACTGCCGCAGCTCCAGTTTGCTGATTCTCTGCCGTCATGAGGATGTGTCCAGCACTCGGGGGAAACAGTGACGGTCTCTCATAGAAGATCGTGATGTCTTTACCGTCGTCATCCACATACTTCAGCGGGTTGTTTGCCGCGTAAGCATACTTGTTGAGCGTGTTCGACGGATTGAGCAATCGCTCTTCTGTGAGATTGATCGGATCAGGACTCATGAAGCGTCCCATCGCACTGCTGTTGTACCTGGCCCCGAAATAGTCCAGTCCTGATTCTGTGTCTCTTTCTTTGCCGGTGAACTTGTAGTGCATGGCCGTAAGGCCGTTATCCAGCTCCTGCCCAAACGGAGTGAATTGCCCCTGCCACAAAGGCCAGCCTCCGCCGCTCAACTCTATCTGCGCGGTTCCGAGATGGTCATCCAGGTAGTAGTGGGTCGTTTGCGTCGTGCTGTCCACGCTGCCAGGCAGGTTGCCGTCCACTTGCGCGGTTGCCGAGCCGGGGCCGAACACCGTTGCGCCCAGTGAAGCCACGGCAGGATTTCCCGCCCACACCGGGATGACCGTGCCGTCCGCACGTCGTAGCGCCACGTCAGAAAAGTAGAGGTCGAATTGCCCGACTGCGCCGTTTCGTTCATCCAGCGCAAAAAACTGATTGACCTGTAGTCCTGCCCACGCTGAAAGGTCAATGCTGCGATGGTGCCAGTTGCCTGTCTCGGTATCTTGGTTGGCCTCTTGACCGTCAGAATCATAGAGCCTGCCATGGGACCAACTGGCGGAGTAATCACCATTGGTGAAGCCCAGCCAAACGCCACCCGCCGCACCGTTTTCTGCGGCAGTGAATTGCCACAGCTGCAGAGTATCTCCGGCTTGCAGCGTAACTCCATCTAGCCCGCCTAGTCCCACGCCGGAGGACACGCTCCCGCTGTTAGGAACGTTGGAGCCACTCAGGTGAATCACACTTCTCTGGGGCGATGCCTTGGCGATCCTTTTTCCGTTCGCATAGATGTAATCTGTCCACGACCCATCAGAACCGTGCTCGGACATCGGCTGGCCATTCAGGTAAACGTAATCCGTCCACCCCGACGACGTGATCTTAGAGGCCCGCTCTTCGGTGGGCGTGTACACATAGGTGGCGGTCGAACCCCCATCCACACTTGTCACTTGGCCGAGCGGATTGTAGGTAAAGGTATGTCCACCGATATCACTCGTCCCAGTAGAGGTTAAGTTCCCGGCGTTGTCATACGAGAAGATGGACACATTCGAGTTGTAGCGATACAGCCGATTGGTAGAGGGATCTATACGTAGATCCGGGTTGTTGTGCAGATTGTCCTGCGGAATCATATTCCCGAACGAATCGTAGTTGTAGGTGTGGTTATAACCGCCGTCGGCCCTTCCCGCCGTTTGGAGCCGGTTCAGCCCGTCGTAACTGAAGTCCTGATTCCAACCGTGATTAAGGTTGTCGAGGATGTGAAAAATGTTCCCGTTGTTATTGAGCTCGGCTCCGCAAGGCGACGATGCCGAAGGGTTAGGGTTGTAGAAGCTCTGGCGATCGTAGATGTTTCCGCCGTTCGGCTTCGAAGGCAGGATCAAAGTGGTGGCATAGCTGTGGCATGGTTGCAGGCGATTATTGAAGACGTTCGTTTCCGTCACGCCGTTTCCATAGCTCGCTTGTGCGAGTGCTCCCGCCGGAGTGTACTGTTGGGCCGTGAAGTAAGTGATACCAGTTCCTCCACCTGTAACGTCGGTCACAGTTGATAATCGTCCCGCGCCATCGAATGTCTGCTGAATTGTTCGCCCATCCGCATAGCCGATGCTGGTCATGTTCCCTGCAAGATCGTAGCCGAAGCTTTGCGAGTCGCTATACGAGCAATCGTGTACGTTGCAGTCGGCTTTGGCTGTGAGTCGCCCCATTGGATCGTAGGAAAAACTGGACGCGCTGTTTCTGCTGTTCGATGAGTGTGACAGACGCCCGATTGCGTTCGTTGTCGGCGGGATCGTGATTGGATTACCACTCTCGTCCTTACCGTCGTAGCCAAAGACCTCCCAGGGACTGCCGTCGGTGAAACTCTTCTTTGTTAACCGGTTGAGAGCGTCGTAACTATAAGAAGTCAAGACACCGTTCGCATCCGTTTTGTAGAGTAGATTGCCGTTCGGATCGTAGCCACCCTGGCAGTTTCCACCGCTCCACTGGCCGTAGCAGATGGTGCCAGTTTCCCAGTTAGTAGACCAGATTAGTCGTGATAAAGCGTCGTAGCCAAAAGTTCGCGTCTCAGATTGCTCCGGATATACGAAACCCTGAGGCGTCGTACCTGGCCGACCGGTCTGTAACACTTTGGTCAAGTTACCTTGCGGATCGTAATAGTAGCGGGTCGCGAGATTGCCGGCTTCCAACACTGACGACAGTCGCCCCAAACCGTCAGACATTCGCTGCCACGTTGCACCGGCTTCGTCCGTCGAGTAGACGAAGTTGCCGACATAATTCGTCGTCTGCGAGGTGGCGTCTGGATGCTGCATGCTGATCGCTCGACCAAGCGCGTCATAAGTATAAGTAGAGAGCTCTCCAGACGAGCTTCCTACATATGGATTTGTGACCGTATAAACGCGACCCTCCCCGTCGTAGACTGTGTCAACATCAGTTTCCAACAACGTGTTCGGTGCTGAGGCCGTCCTCACGACCTGTCCCATGCCGTTCATCTTTGTCGCGGAAGTGATTGCGGTCGATCCGACCATTAGTCTCGATTGTGTGATTGATGGTGTGCCAGGCGTATCGTCGTAGCAAAAAGTTGTCTTGCCGCCGTCAGGCGAATCAATCTCTGTGAGCCGATTCAGGCCGTCCGTGTGATTGCAGTCGGACGCTGGGCTGTTGTAAGTGTAGGTTGTGGTTTTCTCATTCTCGTCCACACTACTATCCAGCAGCCCGGAAGCACAGCGGTGCTTGTAGCTTGTTATGTGAGCAATGCCGTTCGTAGATGGGCGTGTAACTTTGGTCAAGTATGCCGAAGTAGGGTTGGCGAACGAGCAATTATCCACAAATGAATCGGTGTAATCAAAAGTCGTGCTGTTCGATCGTGGATCGGTTGCGCTGACGACGTTTCCATAGCCATCGTATTTATAGGACGTAGTAAGGAGAGTGGTACCGGCAGGATCAACGGCCTTTTGCTCGGTAATCACGTTACCGTTAGCGTCGTAGGTATACGACGTTTGCGCGATAACATTATCATTGGCGTCGGTGATCTGCACAGAATCGGGCCTGTCTACCATATGTTGTGGAACGATACTGCCGTCCCCAGTTGTGACATTTCCTGTAAAGCCATGATAGTTGGCGATTTTGGTTTTCCGCAGGATGGGTCCAGGAGCTGTTGAGCCAAAGTCGTAGTCATCACGCTCGGTCATCATTTCGTTTTGATCAACGGTCCAATGGCTTGCCGATACGGCAGTGCAGCATCCTACCAAATGTGGTCCGGGATTAGGCCCGTTATAAAGCGTCGTCTGGTCGCTGGTCATCACGCGAGGCCCTGCCCATCCCTTCGTCTCGGTTTTGAGCAGCGTTCCATCGGTTCCGTAGTAGTCGATAGACGATTCCACGGGGATCTGGCCGAGATATGAATCCGAGTTCGGCTGATAATCCCCCCACAATCCGCCGTAGGTGTAGACCGTCTTGTGCGAGGTGTTCCTGAGGAGATCTCGTGTTATTACGGTAGTCTGCTTATGGTCCCAATAGACCGGGCTCTGCGTGCTCCAAACTGTAGAGTACGTAAAGTCCTGTTGCTCCACTTCGTTCACGCCGTCATAGCTGACATAGCGGTGAGTGACCGCAGGTTTATCTACATAGTAGATGCATTGCCCCCCAACACTGTGGGTCCATAGTGAAGGGCTCCTCCAGGATCTGCATACATTGTGGCTTTGTAATAAGGTTGCTTATATAAAGACGCGCTCAAGTTCACGACATCCCAGTCATACCTTACATAACCGCCACTTGGATAAATTATCTTCTGAAGTGTTCCATAAGTGGGATCATAGTTGAAACTATAGGACTGACCATTTGGTAGCATGATCTGCGCAACGGCATACAAGAATGCTTCTGTCCCTACCAATGGGTAAGTTCCTGTGTTTACGCAGTACTGCGGATCGTTGTCCGTTCCAAACGCGGCTATGTGAACCGCGTTCCTGATGACAGATGCGCCCCAGTTAACCTGGTATGGCGTTGATGTTCCGCTTACTGTTAAAGAGTCGTTTCCACCGAAGGTGTTTAGGGTCAGTGAAGTTCTGCCCAACGGATCAGTGTAGGTTAAGTATGGGCTCGCATCACGGCTTGACGGATTCGAGACTTGCGTGCATCCACCAGGATCACAAGGGGTACCACCACCACCACCACCACCACCACCACCACCACCACCACCACCACCACCACCACCACCACCACCCCCCGAAGGGGGGTTGTATCCTATGTTCGTGGTGTTCCCACTGCGATCAGTGATGGTGCCTGCAACGGTGTTCTCTAGACCGCCGCACGCTGGATAGGTGCAAGCGAAGAATTGACCGGGTAAGCCGGATGTCAAGCCTGGTCTAATGTTCCCGAATGTATAGTGTGTCCCGTCCCCATTAAAAACATCTACCGGATTCGTATAGCTGCCGGTTACCCAGGCCGGATTGGTGTATGAGAAGTAAGAGCCTACGGATGCGCTAGTAACCGAATCGTCGGAGTCACCTAGCTGGCAGTTGTAATTCGCAGTATTCCAAGGACTCAGACCGAGGTTTCGGCGTTCGCCGGAAGGGTCAAGGAATACGTAGTCTGTGAACCTGTCGCATGTCACGACCTTCTCGCCCATGCCGAGGTTGTCGTCTACCAACGCTTGGAAGGGCGCATACTTTATGCTTAGAGTCGGAACTGAGTAGTTCCATCCCCCTGCAGTGAATGGCGCGTAAATAGGAGTGAGAGTCACGCCCTGGCTGCTAACTGCAGACATGAAAGAAGCACCATCTGAGTCGTAGCCGACTGAAAATGGGATGCCTGCGCCCCGACTGGGCGGCAACGGAATGTTAACGCGCACGCTTACTGAGCCGCTCGCCGGGTTTACAGATTCAGCCGGACTCTGTACGTAATCGTGCCCCGCCGCCAGATTTGGCGTTGGTACCCCTTCTGAAACAGATTGCAACTGCGCGTTAGTAGAAGCACCGCCAAAAAGGATGGTCAAAGCAATGAAAATACCGCGTATGGACGACGAGGCGTTATGTCGTTTCACGAGGAAGCGCATGTAACTCTCCAGCGGGTACTGAAAGATTGATGAGTAGTTACCCAAGGGTCACTTTCAAAGCCCATCAGTGTCAACGGAATTCGTGACACGACATACACCGCATCTGCTTTCGAAGCGAATAGGCTTTACTTTCTGAGCGGAGGCACGGTCACGTCGGCACGACGAACCTTTCATGACAGCCCTTCAATAGCCCTCGCCTTACATTGATGATCCGTAGATCATCAATGAAGGTTGCCAATCGATTTTGCACCCCTGATGTCCTGTTCCACCAGACTCAACCTCTTTTCCGCCGCACCTATTCGGCTCTCCACCTCAGCACGAGGCA
The DNA here is from genome assembly GCA_965198545.1 of Granulicella sp. Classification (GTDB taxonomy): domain Bacteria; phylum Acidobacteriota; class Terriglobia; order Terriglobales; family Acidobacteriaceae; genus Granulicella. The sequence continues at coordinate 779,856 of CBDAPS010000001.1, forward strand.
CTATGAGCCCGATCGACTGACCGAATGATTCCATCAGCGCCATGACGCGGGGCAGCTGCTTCAGCTCCACCATGATTGCGGTGAACTGCTCATCGCTACGCTGTACGGCGGCGCGGATGTCAACGATAGCGTCCTCTACTCGGACGAGACGCGTGTCCGAAGTCTTACAGGACTCCTTCAGTACGTCCACGTCCTTACGGACATCGGACAGCTTTGCTTCGGTGTCCTTCTTGTGCTCCACGAACTTGATGTTGAGCGCGTTGGCTTTCTTGATGCTTTTGAAGGTGCCCTGCACGAGCCAAACAGTCAGAGGCGCAATGATGCCCGTAGCGATAGCTGAAGCGACGCCTAAAGTCGTGAAGGTCATGCGACCTCCAACGGAGCTTCCGTCAGGACGGTCTCAGGCTTGAGACCGGTCCACCCGCAGACGTCCGAGACGTGCGGAGGGGTCGCTTCTATGCGGGCACTGCGGCCATTAGGCACACCGTATCCCTCTTGCCTCGCTAAGACTTGCGTAAACGTCATCGTGGTTCTGATCCTTTGTTCTTCAACACGTGGGGTGCTCTACGGAACCCGTAGAGCACCCCACGCACGTTCACTAGCAACCCAACAGCCGCACCGGGAACTACTTGAACGTTGGTTGCTGCCAAACCTTCATGGCCTAGAGCGCCACTCCACGAATCGCCATCACCCTCTGTATCTGTGCATAGATCGCAGCGTCCTCGGTCAGCGTTGTCGCACGGTTGTACCGTGCCCACAGATACGCCTTCACGTCTGAGTTGGCCCAAGTAGCGGGGGTGTTCCCTGGGGCCAGGCTGTAGTCTTGCGCGATAGTGGCGCGGGTATATCCAGCGTTGATGTTGACTGAGGAAGACCAACGTGATGCCGACTGGCTCATGTTGGTAAAAGACAGGGTCATCCCTGTCATGTCGATCTTCACTCGGTATAGCTGAGGTGTGGCGATAATTGTCTGACTGGCTACACTTTGCGCCAGAATGTTACCGTCAGCAGAGACGCCGTTGGCACTCACACTGTGTCTCGTCCCGCCGGAATCCGAAAATTGCGCCTGGTAGTTCAGCGCAGGCGTCCCTGTGTCCAAGGTGAAATAATTGCCGTAGGAGACGTCTCCGCCAACCTGACCGGCAGCAAAGGGATAAGCACGATAACTCTGCCCATTCGCCGGGCCGCCTCCCGGAGTGATAGAAAATACCGCGAACAGCGTTTCGCTGCCGGTGGAGGGCGCATCGGAAAGGTTGATAGTGGAGGAGGGGCCGACGTCCACGTTATTGCTGTTGAACGTGGGTGTCCCACCTACGGTAAACACCGCGCTGGGATTGGCAAAGTTCTGAAGACTCCTGGTGAGTGTTCCACCAAAAAGCCCGAAGCTGGTGAGCCCTGAAGGGACGGCGGGCTTGAACACAGCCCCAGTCACACTGCTGGTGTCGAGGATTGTTTCGTTGAACTTCATGATCGTTCTCCTTAGAAAGTCCCGGTAAAAGTCGCGGGATAGAGCTGGAAGGCAACACAGAAGTTGTTCTGTGGATATGGCAGCGTCGTGAGGCCAGGGATGTCGTAGTTGGTTCCCGCAGGAGCGCCGTTGGCGGCACTGTTGTTACCCGCTGCCACGGAGTCCTGATCGGGTTTGGCGTAAACGTCCTCACACTCTCCGAAGTTGCTGTCGCAGAGGTTGCCCATCCCGTTATGAGCAGGGCTGCCACCAGAGTTGCCCTGGTCGGCATACCGCACCTGAGCGGTCGCTTGATCCACGGGCCGGTATGGAACCAACTGGACCACCGTGCTTTCAACGATCGACACGGTGCAAGGCACATAACCGTCCTTATCGAAGAGGGAGAAGCCGAGGTCCGCGAAGTTTTGCGGGGTGGCATTGAAGTACGAGGGTTTGGCGATGAGCGGACCAACGGGCACATGGAAGCCCAGCAGGATCGTATTGCCTACAAACTGGGCTTTGATCGGGTGGACGGGCTCGAAACCGCGACGCAGCACCAAGGTCTCACCCATGACGCGTCCGCCTTGTGTACCGAGCCAGCGGTACCCATTGCCGGTTCGGTGACCGTTCACGAGGTTCGGGATATGGTAGTAGCTGCCTACGCAGTAGGTGTGAGGCGTCGTGAACGAATAGTTCAACTCCGCATGCATGACACCTGGTGCGTTGTCGCTCAGGTAAGTGCCGCCGATCTGAGTAATAAACCATGCAGCCGGTCGGACCTGAGCCGGGAAAGCCTGGGCAATGAGGCTGTCATACGCGGCACGCAACGTGACAAGGTTGGCGGTGTACTGAGCGGCAGAGTTACCGACGTTGAACTCGCCCTGGCCCCACCACACGGCGACTACGCCGATGGTCTTCCCGGCTGGCACCGCAGCGGGAAGGTACTGCATCAAACGCTGTATTCTGCTCCACAGATTTTGTCCTGAATTATCTGCTGGGGCTGCTCCCGGAAGATGCTCTTCGATCGTGGTTCCCGGAGCGGCCATGTTGGTCACAACAAGCGTCTTGCCGTTCTCGGTTGTGATCGTGGCCCTATTGAGGTAATTCTTGAGCATGTTCGCGCAGCCACTTGCGGGTGACTCCGGTACTCGCTCAATGAGCGGATCGAAATTGTTGTCTTCGACTGGGTTCGCATTGCCCGCGCTGTTCTGCCATTGCGAGTTTTGCCCAAGACCACAGTTGCCGTGCTTCGCCGTGGTGCTGTAGACGCTCGTCGCTTGGAACCCGGACATGAGGCTCTGTCCGTCGAGAATGATGACGTTGTAGTCGTACTCCAGGCCAGTGCCCAGGAGGTTAAAGCGGCTGGACACCGATCGACCGTAGGCCAGGCACTCCGCGTTGATTGCTGTGATAGCTGCCGAGGTGGCTGCATTCGGGTCGATCTGCGTTGAAGGGCGCACCACGTTACCGTTCAGATCGAAGAGCGGCAAACTCCAGTCCTGCGTCTCTAGCGAGAGTAGGGCGGTTCCGCCCGACTCTGGAGAAGAAGCCACAAGAGTGGCTACGGATTGCTCGACAGCAGCCACGCGACTCTCATAGAGCACGCTGTATGGCTTCCCTGTGTTGTCGACGGCATAGAGCGTGATCTGGAAGTCAGCGCCGATGGTCAACAGCCCGCCGTCCGACTGAGCAACCAACCCGGAAAGCTGCTGTTGCAACACGGCGGACCCGGAGACGTTTTGGTACACGTCGTAGGCGGCGCTCACGGTCGCCGAGGGAATCATGAAGTAGTTGCCAGCCGGAGTCTGCGCCAGGCCAGTCGTCGTGTCTGCGTAGGGATAGAGGCTGTTGCCGGAGAGACCGGGGACGCCCTGGTCACCCTTGATACCTTGGAGACCTTGCTCACCCTGGACGCCCTGTGTACCTTGAATACCTTGCTGCCCCTGAGGAACACCGAGGTTCAGAAGATAGGGCTTGGACCCTGTGATCGTGGCGGTTGGTGTTGATCCGGGTGCGAGTTCTGTCACGGAACCGACAGTGAGTAGACCGACAGGCGTAGATGCGGAGGGCGGGAACAGGGCTTCCCATGTTGTGGTGGTTGGCGATGCGGGAACAACAAACTCTGAGGCTGTCCCGAAAGTCTGAATGGGCTGACCGGCAACGGTGTCCCAGAGAACTGCCGAGTATGTCGCGTTTGGGTTGTCGGGAGAGTCCAGCGTTGAATCGAGGGTGACAGACGGGGTCGTCAACGTCGTTCCGGACACGGTGCAGGGAAACGAGAGGAAGAAGGTACCGACAGAGGCGAGACCACTGTGAGGAAGATGGCTTTGTACAGTGGCAGGGTATGCGGTGCCCGATTCTGCGGTGAACGATGAGTTCACATAGATGTACAGAGAAATGCCTGACGCGTTCCCCTGCCAGTTTGGAATCGCGATCGAAGAAATGGTGATACTTGGCATTAGTTCCCCTGAAGCGTGGTGTCACTCAGGGGTTAGCTACCCGATCAGAAGGTGTGGCCGAAGATCGGCTCAACCTCAGCAAGGGTCGCCAGTAATGCGCCCATCGACATCCCTGGCCTGGCACCGAGGGCCGAGTAGGCGTCGATGATCTTCTCAGGCAGAGGGCTCGGATCGAACAGGTGAGGGCAGAGAACAACGCGGCTGCCCTGCTTCGCGGCATCGAGTTGATGGGCACCCGACCATATCTCCACAAGAGCAGAGCCCGAGTCGGTGTCTGGATGCAAAGGCACGCGGTACTTGTGACCGTAAGCGGCTGCAACGGGAACGAGGCTGTTCTGAGGGTCTCGGAAGAAGGAGCTAAGCATCCAGCGTGGTTTCATTGTGCTAGCACTCCGCAATCATGAAGTTGTGGATGAGAAGCTCACACCCATCGGTGAGGTAGTAGTTCGCCTCGTTGTGGTCACCAGCGTCTACAGTGAGGTGGACCTTGGTGCCGGTCTCAACGTTTACCGCCGCACCCGGAACGCGGTATGCGGGTAGCCACTGGTCGTTGTGATAGATGGACTCACAAGGGCTTACGCGATGGCCTTCAACGATTCGCCATGCTGCACAAGGATCGTGTCGCGTATGCACTACCTTGCGATAGATGTCCCCGCCTGTCACGAAACTCTTGCCCCGGATGTAGTCACCTGCGAGAACTGCACCAGCGGGAACCATGCCCTTATCCCTGACATCCACTAGCTCAGCAGCCTCAGGGCAGGTGTCGCCGCCGCCAGTGCTACCACCACCCGTGCCGGGTCCCGTTCCTCCGGTTGGTGTGCTTGAGGTGGTGATGATGTAGACGGGCAACGCAATCTCACCGTCCATGCCAGCTTGAAGGGCGTAGGTAGAGGAGGGTGATGTGGTTGGTGGGTTAGGGTTCGCAAACCATATCTGTCCCGTGATTGCGTTGATCGAAGGGTAGATGTAATAGGCCGTTGACGATGATAGAGATGACCATGTGTAGGACCCGGCTGGAATCGCCAAGGTTGAGTTGTCCGAACGGAGCATCGACTGAGCGTTCCAGGACATCGACACCGATGACGACGTGTACTCCGTTGAAAGTACGACGTTCTGTGTTGGAATGATCGAGCCCTGTGCGTTCAAGCCCGAAGAAGATCCCTGAGTCACACCGGTGTTTGAGTTGCTGATGGTGAACGACACCGCCGTCAGATTGCTTAGCGGCTGAGGGTTCATGCCGAACTGGTTGACAGCTTGGAACTTGAAGTAGACGGTCTTCCCCTGCCATGTGGGGTCGTATTGGTACCTGAAGACCGAGTTGTCGAGACGCAGGAACAGGGAACCAGCCGCGTGTGACTCGATGGGCGTGCCCATGCAGCCGCGCCGGATGTAGCTGTTCAAGGTGTACGTGTTCTGGGCGGTCGCTGAGGCTGCGCTGTAAGCGATGAACTCACCGTCGACGTAGCACATGGTGGTGAGGTTGTCGGCTGCGCTCTTAGTGGCGGACGCAAGCGCCGGGCAGTTCTCCGCCAGCTTCACCACCAGAGAGTTTGCTGTGTCGGGATCGGAGCCAGTGGGGAGCGCCGACGCTAGAGTGCCCAGAATCGAAGGTGTGTCGAGCGTGGCGACCTTCACGAAGGTCTGGTTGTCCTGCGACACCCACACCACGGTCGCACCGTAGTTCGCGCCCGAGCCGCATGCACCAATCCAAAGCTCATTGCCGGTGTAGCCGGTGACACGCCCCGACGCTTCGAATAGAACGACCTCCGATGTGCCGGGGTCGGCATATTGATTCGCAACCTGCTCACCCTGGCTGATGCCCTTGTTGAAGATGGTCGGCTGACCGGCACCGAAGGGGTAATCTTCAGCGGTGATCTTCAGCCCGTCGATCGGGTCATCCACAATCTTAGTGATCCGCACGGGAAGGTCGGCGATGCCGAGGCTCTGGTTGTTCAGACCCGCCGCCCACACGCTGGTGGTGCTGATGGTCACCAGGTCCATGGGCTCTAGATACGAGTAGGTGAAGGGCAGCGAGAACTCGTACGTGTTGCGGATGTAGGTGTTGTGCTTCAACCGCATGGAAGCCGCGAACGTGGCAGCGGTAAGGGTCGTAATGAAGTTCCAGTCCTGCGGGTCTTCGATCCGGGAGCCGAACCGGTTGATGAGCGCCTGGTCGCTCTCTTCGGTGATCTCCTGGGCATACTGGTTCCTGCGATTGCTCCACTGGATCTGCGTCGTGTTGTAGGCGTCCTGCCACGCGCTGCGCTTGATGCTGACGGGATCAGCGCCTTCTTTGCCCAGAAAGCAGGTGTCATCGAGCGCAACCACATAGGAGGACGGTGCGGTCCAGGTGCAGCCGTTGGCGGCGGCGGAGGTGTCGCCGTACGGGACCAGCTTGAGCAAGCCTTCGCTCACGAAAGCCGCACACATCCCGGCCTCCAGCCACTTGGACATGGCGGACGCAGCGGTGTCCTGCGAGTCGAGCACGGGAGAGATGAAGAAGTTGTTGGCCGCGAACCAGTTCCATGCCGTAGAGCCGGTCTGCTGTACACCGGGCGTTCCGACTGCGCCCCACGTACCATCGGCACCGGTGTCCATGAACGAGGCTGGGAAAGGCACCGCACCAACGCCGAGCCCCCATGTGGTGTCGGTCAGGACGCGACCGAGGCAGGTAACCGGGTTGCAGTCGACGATACCGCCGCCGTAGCCGTCGGCGGTGATGACCTCAAAGCTATTCTCCTGCGGCTCGCCGCCTTCACCCAGGTCCATGGGCTCGTACAGAAGCGTCGCGATGCCGCTGTACCCGAGCGCCGCTTGCGGATAGCTGGACGACAAGTAGCTGAATGGCGACTGCCCGATCGTGCCGGAATTCGTCGTGAAGTCCAGCATCGTGCTTTCGTTCTGGCCTACGGCGTCCGAGTCGTAGATCTGGAACGTGATGGTCACCTCAGCGCCGATGTCGCCGGGAGCGAAGGCGTAGGTTGCCGGAGCGGAGCCGGTCTGCGAGTAGGTGCCGGTAGCAGTTGGCGTACCCGACACTTTGGTCAGGGCCTGGCCGAAGTTCGCTCCCGTGCCACCGTACGTGACGCCGAGGTCCGCGTTGAACGTGTATGAGCTACCAACCTGAACTGTCTGACCGGCAGGAACGATGTCGTTCTCTTGCTGGTTGAGGTAGGTGAGTAGGTAGCTGTAGTAGAGCGTGATCGTCTCCCCAGCATTCGCGGAGGAGAAGCTGTACGCGCCGTTCGCCGGGTTGACCGAGTACGTCCCAGCCGTAAGCGTGGTGCCGTAAGGAACGAGCTTGTAGGGGGTAGAGGATGCGTTCGCGAAGGTCGTGGAGGCAGGTGCTCCATAGTCGCTCTGCGAGCCTGTATAGGACGACGAGGGGCTCACGCCATAGTTGTTGACCAACTTCGAAGCGTTCGCCGGTGTATAGCTGTAGGAGGGAGCTGCGATAGTGTAGCTCTCGAACGCCGTGGGCGATCCTAGCCAGGACTGCCCGCTCCACACGTCACCGATGCCGATGATGGTGCCTGCGCATAGGCCCGCGACTACGTCGGCGGAGTAGAGGTAGTCACCACCTTTGCCACCGCCCTTGCCGCCACCACCACCACCGCCGCCCTTCTTAGACGACTGGGCTGTCGCGGTGAAACCGTCGATCCAGAGCAGATTCTGATTGACCTTGGCGCAGCCCATCACCACAGTCCATGGGTGACCGAGTTCGCTGTTATTGACCTTGACGCCGAAGAGCTTGTCCGGCTGATTGCCGCTTGTGAAGACGCTACTCATTCAAGTACTCCTCGCGGAGAGTGAAGAACTTCTTCTCACTCTTGCGGAACAGCAGGCGCGAGCGGGCGTCACCCGCACGAACGCCGGTGCCGATGGCGTGAATGAAGTAGGTGGGCCAGGACTTGATGATGGCGGCATGGCAGTAGGCGAGGGAACCTACCAGCTTCCAAACCACGATGTCACCGGCCTGTGCTTCGGCTTCGGGGATCTCTTCGAAGTACCGAAGAACGGTGTCGATGTACTCGGTGCTTGCCTGGTGACGACCGAGGTGCAGCGGGTAATCCTTGGGCAGGTCGATGTCATTGGACACATGGCCAGTCGCGATGAACACGCCCGCGATGAGCTGTGCGCAATCGACGCCTACTCCCTTGATGCGGCTCCAACCGATGTACGGCGTGCCTACCCAGGACTCGGCCTCATCGACGATCGACTTGCGTTGTGATTCAGTGAGTGCCATGACTATACCGCCGAGGACGGCACAGGAACGAAGGGCTGGCCGCCGAAGTGAAGAAGGTTGTCGAACTTCTGGGAGCAGGTGGAGGCTGACTTGTCGCAACCGGCGATGACCGAGAACGTGTCCCCGGCTGCTGGGTTGAGCAGCCACGGGTACATCAGTTGCAGCGTGCCGGTTGAGTCATGCAGCTTCACCGTCTGACTGAGGCCTGCGTTGGCACCTGCTAAACACGTGACCACTCCCTGGGTGAAGTAGCCTGCCGCCTGGGTGAACGCAGTTGATGGAGTGAGCGCCCACTTCGTTGTGCCGGTGGTTGCCGTGAACGATGAGCTGTAGCTCGCTGCGGAGAGGGAACAGTTAGCGTCAGCAAACGACCAAGGGCAGTTGCTCTGGATCAGGCGCGATGGCACCTTGAGGTTCAGAAGGTACAGGTAGTCGGCGCATTGGAACTCCACCTTGTTGCGGCTGATGTTCTCAATCGTGGTGATCTGTCCAACGAACTTGGTCTCGATGCCTGCACTCACGTTGCCGTAGTCGCCGATCGGCATGTAGACCGTCTGCACCGTGACTTCAGCCGCGTCGAAGAGGGAGTTGAGAGCGGCGGAGAGGAGCCCGATGCTGAGCCCAGGGTACGGCGTGCTCTGCTGAGGGATGCACGAAAGCGTCATCGTCTGCGCGGTGAGGTCGAAGCCCGCCTCTGACGTGATGGCTCCACGTTCCCACACGCCATATAGGTTGGCGCTGAAGGTGGTTGTCGCGCCGGTCCAGCCCGCCGTGCCCGCAGGAACGGTGATGTCGAACTGCCCGCTGGTCGCATAGATAGCCCGACCATTCGGCAAGCCAATGGTGAACAGGTCTGCACGGACGCAGTTCGGGTTCGATTGCAGCCAGGAGATGAGGCTGAACGGCATGAGGCGCTTCACAACTAAGGGCTGGAAAGCTGGAAGCTACTGATTCGCTGTGATCTTGCCGTACGTGGTCGTGTAGCGGAACTCGCTCCCGAACTTGATCCCGCTCATCACCCACTGGTCAATGCCGTTGTTGACCGTGAAGGTGCGCGTCGAGTCGATCGAGTCCTCGGCGAAGCGACAGGCGTACTGGAATCCGCCCGTCCACGTGAGGGGCGCATTCGCTGCGGGAGCAGTGGTGAATGTCACGACGCCGGTGTCGGAGATGGATGCCGGTGTGGTCCGGACGCCAGACACGTAAACCTGCGGTGTGCCCTTGGGGTTCTGGATCACGTCCACAGCGCCGAAGATGTAGCGGCTGAGCTGGAAGCTGGTGGCCGCGCCGTCCCCGACACCGAACTGGGCATTGGTCACGGTGCAGTCCTGCGGATCGGTGAACAGGAAGAGGTTGGCACCACCGGCAGTGGCCATGTAGGTGCCGAAGAACTGGGACACCGCACCGAGCCGTTCGCTGCCCGTGATGTGCTCCATCGAGAACTCGAACGCCCAGGTGGGGTATGGCATCAGAGCAACGGCGGACGTGAGGCCAGCGACAGCCTTCTGCTTCACGGTGTTGAACACCGGGCTCTTCTTCAGTCCAGCGGCCATGCTCATCGGCATGGGAGGCATGACGTACATGGCTAGCTCCTGTTCATTCGGCGCATCGTGGCGCTGATGTGGCGCTGGAATACGGCACCGTGCTTGGTCAGCATGTCGTCAACACCCTTGGCATCGACCGCATGGATCTGCGGAGCGAAGTGCATGTGCATGTCGCCTCCGGCGCTCGACCCGTTACGGTTCCGCTCAGAGTCGGTCACACGCTCGGTGAGTGCGCGAGTGATGACCGTCTCACCAGGGGAGAGCATGGCGGGAACCGTGTCGCCTGAGCCGGAGCCGGGCACAAGGCCACCGTTCGCGAATGCCATCACGGCGGTGAATGCTCCGGCGGCGGCGATGCCACCGGCGACGGGCCCGCCCCAAGCGGACGCCCACTGGTATGAGTTCGCCGCCGCCGTCTTGGCGTCAACGAGCTTCTGTTTGTTGCCGGTCATCTCCGCGATAAGCAGGTTCTTAATCATGCCTTCGGCCATGTCCTCACCGGTCTGGCGAAACGCCTGTGCGAGAGACTTGTTCATGACATCGGATTGAGCGATGTCCGTGGCGATCGCTGCCGCCATGCGGTTCTGAGCGGACACAACTTCCTGGGTCTGCTTTTGGAGTGCCGCCTGCTTTTCGGCGTTGACCTGCTGATCGCCTTTGGTGGTGTCGGCCAGCAGTTCGGCGTTCAGCTTGGCCACGTTCTTGGTGTAGTCCTTGGAGAACTTGTCGAGCTGACTCAGCCGGATCGCGTATGCGCTGCGTTCCGCGTTGGCGAGTTGCGCGTTCGCTGCAACCTCCGCCTGAAGCACTTGCGCTGTGGTGAGCTTGCCGATCGACTGGAGGTTTCGGGCAGTTTCGAGCGCGACCTTCTGCTGGTTCTGAGCGGCCTCGACCGATGCCTTCAGTTGCGCGTCATAACCGGCCTGGGTTGCCGCGATCTGCTCACGTACTTCTTCGTTCTTGGCCGCCACGGTAACCGCAGTAGATTTTGCGGCCGCTTCGGCGTCAGCCTGGGCGATGGCATCGGCAGCGGCAACCTCGTCGTTCTTCCACGCGGCGTTCAGCTCCTTCAGCTTGGCCTTATTCGACGCGGCTGCTTTCGCCTCAGCGTCGTAGGCACGACGCTTGGCATCGAGTACATCGTTAGCCGCTTGCACGGCTGCCTTATGCTCCAGCTCGATGGCGGCCAGCTTCTGGGACGTGTCCACCTCGGCGGACTGTTCCGGCGTCTTCTGGGCTTCCAGCGCGGCTTCGGCGTTGGTCTGCGCGAGCTTGTGAACGGCAGCGATGTGCGCGTCCACACCGGCCAGGATCACGCGCTGGAGGGCAAGCTGCTGCTCCATAACTTTGTTGGCGTCTTCCTGGCCCTTCTTCGCTTCTTCCAGGCGTGCGCCGGTCTTGTTGTTGGCCGTGGTCTGGGCAATCATCTGCGCGGCCTGTCCCTGGCGAGTCAGCGTATCGACGAGCTCGTCCTGAGCTTCGACTTCCTTGCGGACTGCCTCCTGGGTTGCCACCATGGGCACCAGACCGTCTTTCTTGAGGACGTTAATCACCTGCTGCCAATGAGCGAGCTTCTCGGCGGCATTCGCGTCGCCGTACATCGCGGCGGCATGGGTGTTCGAGTCGGGAGCGCCCTGCTGGAAGTCATGCAGCGCAGCCTGAGCGTCTTTAGCGTCCTTGAGGGTACCGGCGAGCAGGCTTGACGCGCCGCTCTTGTCACCGGACAGCAGTAGCTTGTTGTACTGCAGCCCGAACGCGGTCAGCGCATTCTTCGCGCCGTTTGAGCCTGTGCCGAACTCGTACCAGCTTGTCTTCAACTGCGCGAACACGGAATCAGCGATACCAGCGAATTTGCCGAACGTCTCGATGAGGTCGTTCAGCGACTGGTTATCAATGAGCTCCAATTCCTTCTTCAGTGCGTCGAGATGGTTCTTGCGCAGCTCGTCGACCTTGATGCCCGACTGAAGAAGTTTGTCCTCTATGCCAAGCAGGGCGGCGTTGCCCTCGTTCCCGGCTTTGGTGTACGCCTCGCCGGACTCGCGGATCTTCTGCTTCAGCTCCGCATGGGCGGTGATGAGCTTGGCGACGATCCCGATCGCCACCGCGACACCTGCGAGGGGCAGCATGGCTTCGAAAGCAGCGCCGACGCCGGGCATGGATGCGATGAGCCCGTTAAGAGCTCTTGGTAGCCTGATGCCTACCGCATCCTCCACCAGCATGAGGGAGCCGCGAGCCTTGGCCATGGACACATCCACGCCGCCGCCCGCAGCCTCAGCGCCGCCCTTGAGGTCGTCGAGGTCACTCTTGACCTTGCCCATGTCTTCGCGAAACTGGGCAGTCTCCGCTTGCAGGCGGACGATCAGGGCTCCTACTTCAGACATGCTCAGCTCCTTCCTTGGGCTTTAGCGAGGGCCAGCACTCGTCGAACAACTGCTCCGCATTAGTGACACCGCCGGTAAGGAGATCGGCGATGACCTTGCGCCGGGTGTCGTGGAACTTAGCAAGCGGCGTGGTCATCGGGAGTTGGCCGATCATCTGCATGATGTGCCGCTTGGCTTCACGCGTTCGTTCCCGGCGCAGCGCGGACTTCTCATCCCGCACAAAGTCGAACGCGGTCACAATGGGGTCGTCAGTGGATGCACGGTTCACGTTGTAGACAGCGGCTGCGCCTAGAGCGCTGGCGAACCGCTGGTAGCGAATACTCACGTTGCGGCGCTTGCAGAGCTCCTGGAACAGCCCGGGCGTTAGCTCTTCGAACTCATCCCACGACAGCCCGAAGTCATACCGGGCCCACGCCCACAGCTCCTGCCATGTGTCAGGGGGACGCTCTAGACGCTGATCGTCCCCGTCTGCACGTTTGGGTCGGCGGTTGCACCCGTGTCCTTCGGGTCCATGCTCTTGATCGCTTCGAGGACACCGGGGAACATGAGCTCGAAGATGCGATCGGAAAGTAGGCGCTGCGCCTCAGGGTTCAGGACCTCCCGCACCTCTTCGAGCGTGACCTCGGGATTGAACTTGTCCAGGCCGCCCCAAACGATCACAGGGAACTCGGTGCCTGAAGACAGATCCTGCCAGCCCTCGATGCGCTTGATGTCTTTGCCGATGGCCGCTTCGATCTTTGCGATCGCCTTGTACGTGTAGGCCAGCTTCCACTGCTTTGGAGCTGAGCCGTCCTCGGCGTCCAGCTCCAGGGTGAAGTGAGGCGTCACCCGCGCCTTGATGATGTCGTTGGGCATTAGGCGTAGACTTTCAAGCCCGAGACCTTGATCTTGATGTCCAGGCGGGCAGGCTTGTCGAGCGGGAACGAGGGCGTCATCGACTCAACGATGCCCGAGAACGCAATGCTGTTCGAGGTGCCATAGGTGGCCTTCATGGGTACCGCCTGGCCCGCGAGACGGATCGCTTCGAGCGCAACCTGTGTGGCGTCGCCTGGAAGGAAGAAGCACTTCACATCGAAGCTGCCGGGGTCCTGGGTACCTGAGATGAAGGTGTCGACGCCGGTTCCACCGCTACCGCCCATGACGGTCGTCTTGTTGGTCTCTACCTTGTCGCCTGAAGCGGCAAACGAGTCGACGCCGTTCAGGGAAGTGAAGGTGGATGGGCTCGCAACGGTCGCGAACTCAAATGTATTTGTAATGCCGACAATCGGTGTGGACATGTGGTCTCCTTAGGTTGAATCAGGACTTACGGTTTTCAAGATCGAGGACGAGGCCGGTGCATTCGGTCACGAACACGTTGAGGACTTCATCGCGGCAAGCCGCCCAGGCACGGCCAAACCAGTGCTGGGCGGGTTGCGTGGACGTGCCGAACTCCTGAAGCGAGCCCCAGAACGCGGGCTTTAGTGGGCCGATGTCGATCGTCATCGTGGTCTGATCGCCGTCGCTGCCCCACTTCTTGCGCCATCCAAGCTGTTCTTCGAGGATGCCGACGCCTACCGGCACAGTCTCCGCCATGGCGTCAAGCACGACCTGAGCGGCGGGCTCGGCGCAGCGGGACAGATATCGCTTGGCAGCCGTAGGCGTGAGCTCCGTTAAGAGCTGCGAAAGGTCGGCTAGACCGTCGATATGAATGGCTTCGCTCATGTCCCTTTCGGCCCGGACGAACACCGCAGGCACGAGGGAAGGGACAGATGGAGGGCATCAGGACGATGCGCTCGTCATGACCAGGAGAGGTCACGTGGAATGGCTGTCTAGGTCTTACCGTGGTCGTGTTGCGGTGTTCGCCTTGCAGTTAGGGTTTAGCTAGCCGAATCGCGATACCACACGCGGAACTGCAGGTAGGCACCGTAGACAAACCCCTTCGCGCCCTCTTCAAACGGCATGTCCCAATCTTTTTGGACCATCACGGAAGACACGACCGTGCCGTCGGGCAGCGCACCGGTGAAGTTCTCCAACAGCTGACGGACCACTGCGGAGATGCTGCGGCTGGTGTAGTAGTCCGAGGCGTAGGTGACGACCTGGAACAGGCCATCCCGGAAATTCACGGAGCCTGCCATGGCATAGGTGTCGGACGTAGCGACGCGGCTGAGCACAAGGAAGGGAACGGCGGACCCTTGGCGAGCCAAGATCCAGAACGCCCTAGTCGTACCGTTTGCGTCGGCTCCGACTGCAGTCTTGACGGCGGTGTCGGACGTGATGAGTTGAAACAGCCCCTGTTCGATCGCCATCAGCCCACCACCGTCACGTCGTCACCGACCCACGTCCATAGGTGCAGCTCCACCCGTTGACCGTCCGGGTCGGAGAAGCTGTCGATGTTGTGCCGCTGCGAACGAACGAGGATGTTCATGCCCGTGTCTAGAACGAATGTCTTGGGGTAGCGGATGATGATCTTGTAGCTGCTCTGCGCCTGCTGGGTCTGTGCCTTGTCCTCTTGCTTGCCGCGCCATTCGAGGACATTTGCCCACACGGACGTGACCGTCTGCTCTCCCAGAGGTGTACCGTCAGCAGCGTTGCCGGTATTTGGCTGTGTGATCGTGATTCGCGTGTTGTAGTCCGTCGAGCCCGCATAGCGGACGCCGGATGGTGTCTTGGGAAGTTTCATCGGGGCACTCTCATGGAACGGAAACTGCTCAGCATCCGGCATAGGGTGAGGCCAACTTCCGATGTGGCCTCCACAGACACCACCTGCCGAACCTGGACGAAGTGGTTAGCGAGGTACATGATGGCGAGCTTCAACCGCGCGGGTACCTGAGTGGGGTCGCTGGCTGCGTATCCCGCCCAATAGCTGACCTGGACGCAGTCCTCACGCCGGTCGGTAGGCGGCCAGTGTGCCCCAACATTCAGCGTGATTTTGTCGGCGTACACGGAGTAGGTGGACGGGTCCAGCGTCTGCCGTGCGCCGGTCGGATCGTTGTAGGTGACGGCGACTGCATACGTGACCGGCGATCCGGAGGGCACAAGCACCGGACGCCGAACGAGCTCAATGCTGTCGTGGTTGCGGAAGCCGTTCCACCACCAGAGACCGGTATAGGGAAGGTGATGATGGTAACTCTCCTGGCCGGGAAATGAGTCGAACGTCAGGAGGATCTGTTCGTTAAGGCATGCCTGGGCTGCGGTTGTTTCGACTTCGTCCGTCGCCGCCTCAATGAAGGTCTGGAGGAGCGCGTAGTCGTCCGTGAGCACCTGCGGGGACGAGCCCACGACGTACTGCTGCGGCACGTCGAACCGCCCGAACGCAGCAAGCTGTTCAGGCGTGATGACTGGTGTCTCGCGTGGGGTTTGGATCTGCTCGTACATGGTCTACTTTCGGCGGTTGACTTCGAGCTGGCGTGCGAGCAGAGCGACGCGATCGAACACCGGCTCCGGCTGCGGTTCCTCGACGGCGGGGATGAGCTCTTCCGGCACACGCTGAAAGTTCAGGATCTTGAGGTCGAAGGCATTCGAGATCGCGGCCTTCTCCTTGCTCACCTGAGTGGCGAAGCCCTTTGCTACCGCGTCGTCGGCAGTCATCCAGGTCTCGGCATTCATCATGTCGAGTACGGTCTGTTTGTCGAGGCCGGTCTTGGCCGTGTACACATCGGCGATGCTGTCAGTGACGGTGTCGAGAGTATCGGCCATCTTGCGCATCTCTGCCGAATTGCCCATGGCAAGCGCCTGTGCTGGATGAATCATCATTACGGAGCCGGAGTGCATGGTGATCGTGTCACCCGCCATGGCGATGATGGACGCGGCGGACGCGGCGAGGCCGATGACGTTGACCTTTACCGTCTTGCTTGACTGCGCGAGGACGTTCCGGATCGCGACACCGGCGAATGCATCGCCTCCGGGGGAGTTGATGTTAAGCGTGACGCTGCGGGCGTCGGAAGCGCTCAGGGCGGCGGACACCATGCCTTCGGTGATGCCGTCGCCGAACATGTCGCCGCCGATGTAGTCGTACATGTCGAGCGTCAGGGTGCCGTTGCTCATGGCGGCATTGAAGAAGCGGTTGGTCTTACTCATGGGTGTCTCCTGTGGCGAGCGCAATAAGTGCTTCTCGCGCTTGCTCGTGTGTCATGTTCTGGCGAACAGCGACGTAGGCTGCGGCCTCATCGCCGGTGACATTGAGCACGTCGGCGACGAACTTCGCATCCGGAGCGCTCTTCAGCTCCTTGCGGAGGACGCGATCGGCCATGCTTTCGGCTAACGCGCGTAGACGAGCAGTGGCCTTGCCGGGCTTGGCCGGTGGGCGCGGTGCAGGTGGGTTAGTGTCTCCGTCAGCATCACCGGCCTCATCCGGCTCATCAGCATCGGCTCCGGTCGTTTCCTCGTCGGCGTCATCGGGATCGTCAGCGTTGGGTGGCTTCTGTCCCGGGATGAAGAACTCGCCGCTAACCGGGTCATAGATCGCGCCATTCGCCGGGCCAGAGAGGAAGTCGCCACCCTCGATCGTGTCCCGATCTTCGAGGAGCCGCGCTTCGTTTGGCGTCAACTGCCACGAATTGATGAGAGCGGCATTCGTCTCCGCCCGTTCCTTGGGTGAGCCGCGAAGGATGATGTCGGCGTTGTGCGTGGCGTACAGCTTGCCCCACTGCGCACGCGGGATGAGGTCACGCGTGATCGACTGCTCGATGGCGGTCGTGTAGGGCAGCAAGGAGGTGTTGAAATATTCGTCCAGAAAGGCACTCGACGATGCATATGTGCTGTTCTGCTCGCCGAGACCGAGCTTGACGAGTAGCGGAGCACCGCCGAGCAGGCGCACGACTTCCTGTTCGTTCCATTTCCGGGATTCCAGGAGCTGCGACTCCTGGGCGTTGAAGGTCATCTTCTCCCACTTGCCGCCGCCGGGGATGATGGTGAACTTGCCCGCGTTGCGGGAGCCGCTGAAGTCTTTCTTCAACCGGTCGACGACGTTCTGGGCTTCAGCCTCCGTTACGCCGGAATCCTGCGGGAACGAGATGAAGCCGCCCATGCCGAGGCCATTCGCGAAGTTGCGGCCTGCGGTTTCCTCGGCGGCCATGAGCACGGACAGAGCTTCCTTGGCCAAGAGCAGAATGGACGAGCCTTCAATCCCGAAGCCATCCAGGTTGTTAACCGACACGTGCCAGATATCGTCCTGGCTGAACTCGCGTGGACCGCTCAGCGAATTCGTGTAGCGGTACCGCAGCGTGGGCTGGGGAGTGGATGTGTCCCAGTACGGAACCATGTCCCATGCGTTAAGCGGGATGAGCGCCGTAATCTCACCGGTCTGGTCGGTGATCTTCTGGCAAAAGCAGTTGCTACGCATGATGAGTTGGGAGGCGAGGAACCAACGCATTTGATACGAGGTCTGCCACTGGTTGGGGCAGTCCTTGAGAATCATGTAAAGCGGGTTGTTGACCGCTGGCTGCGTGCGCTGGCGTCCATTCGCGAATTGCGTACCGCGCAAGATCAACGGCATCTTTGCGATGTCGTTCGCGAGCATCTTCACGCCTGATAGAAACGCGGCGACCCGCACGGCTGTCTCACGCGTCACCACTTTCCCGGCGGCGGCGGGCAGGCCGACAAGCGACTCGATAAGCTCCGACGACGGGTTCGCCAAGGTGCTCGTCGCCGCGTTGCGGAACGTTCGTGGGCTTTCAAGATTGAGGGAGATCAAGGGCATCAGGGCTCGCGTAACGGCTAGGTACCCGCATTGCTGGTGGCGCTCGAATCGCCGAAGCGGCCCAGCCGTGGATCGTACCCATACAGCAGGCGCTCATTGTTCAAACGCCCGCCGCGTTCCATGCCGAGGCCATGCTCGTGCAGGATCTGTTCCCAACGGTACTGCTCGTCGTCCTGCCCAGGCCTGCGCTTCAGAGGCCGACCGCGCTGGATTCCGCCTACACCGGCGCTTCGCAGGATGCAGCTCACACGCGATTGCGAGGTGCCGAAGTGTGCGGCGATGTCGGCTTGGTACATGCTGGGATTGGCTTTGGCGTAGGCCACAACCGCGTCATGATCGACGCAGCGCTTGCGGCCCCTGATGGAGTGTTCTTTGTTCATTGGGATGTCACCGTCCAGAAAGTTTTTTTGGGCTTAACTGAGTTTTCAGGGTCAGTAGCGCGGGCGAGCGCCATGACGAGCGACGCCCCGCCATCGACCTTCTCGCGCTTCCTATCTCTGCTCGGCTTGATAAAGCCGGTGCCACGCTGTGTGTTCCATCGGAGATTGCTCATCTGCCACCGCATCACCGGGTTACCCCCGTGTGCGAACTCCTGCCGGAGCACCTTGCGCTCCAGCTCTTGGCAGGGAGCGTTCATGCGGATGTGGCTCTGCGGGTAGCTCAGGAGCTTGCTCATCGCGAAGCCGGACTCCCCGAGCATGCGAATGAGCTCAGACGACCAAGCGTCGTCGTAGGCGATCTCTTTGAGGTCGAACTGCTTGGCTATCTCCGTGATTTGATCGGCGATGTACCGAACGTCGGTGAGATTGCCTTCGGTCGGAACGATGAAGCCGCCCTCAGCCCAAACGTCGTACGGCACGCGGTCACGCTTGACGCGGGCTGCGATGTTCTCTTCCGGACACCAGAACCATTCGAGGACCGCCCACTTGTCTGTCGCCTTTACCGGTGGGAAGACAAGCACCAGGGCACTGGTGTCGATCTTTGGCGCAAGGTCCACGCCGCCAAAGCAGGGACGACCGGCAAGCGAAGCGATCAGCTCTCGCCGGAGGCGCTTAGGGTCTGGGTGAGTGGCGATGTCCTCGGTGCAGCAAGCGTCCCAGCGCTCTATCTCAATGGCTGGATCGGAAACCTCGTCCGTCCAGATGTTGAGCCGGTAGCGCTTGTACTCGCCCATCGCAGTGGGCTTGCCGAGCGCTTCCTTGTACTGGTTCTGCAGAGCAGAAAGAGGAAGGATGTCGCCCAGCGAGGGGTTCGCTTTGACCCAGTTGCGCTCATCCTTGAGGTCGTCTTTGGGATCAAGCGAGAAGATGAAGCCGCAGACTTCATCGTCTTCGACGAGGCCGTCCAGAATGCGGGTGATGTACTCGTGCTCACCCCAGCAGAGGGAGCTCTTACCGGCGGATGCTCCGGCGGTCGTGATGCAGATGAGCATTGGCTGCATGCGTGTGTCGCCGCCGTAACGGAGGATCGACCAGAGACTGTCAGAGGTCTTCCAGCGATGAAGCTCGTCCAGGATGGCTGCGCTTACGACGGCCCCGTCCTGTGAGTCGGAGCCGCGCGTCATCGGCGACAGGCGGGAGTTGGTCGAAGGCGCATACAAGCTGAGCACCGGCGACTGGCCGTACTTGTTCAGGTCCGCCTGGAGGTCCGGGTGCTTGTCGCGCATGGCGACGGCTTCGAGGAAGCACTCACGCGCCTGCTTGAGCGCCGTCGCCGCGACGAAGACACGTGCGGAGATCTCACCGTCTGCGATCAGGTGGTAAAGGGAAAGGGCAGCAGCGAGGCCGGTCTTGCCGTTCTTCTTGGCGATTTCAAGGTAAACGCGGCGAAACCGGCGATACCCATCGAGCCGCTTCCAACCGTATGCGATGGCGATGCAAAACTGCTGCCACGGCATGAGCCGCATGGGCACGGTCTGAGCTGACGGGATACAGAACGTCTCGCAGAAGTCGATGACGTAGTTCGCGGCGGCGGGATCGAAGTAGATGTCCGTGCGATCGAGATCCCGCAGGTGCCGCTGAACGGCTTTCTTGATCCAGCCGCCGGAGACGATGGAGCCGTTAAGGACTCCCGCGATGTACGCGTCCACCACCGGGTTGATCCGCACTGTTCCCACAAACAGGCGTGCGGTAGTCCGATCCGTGTCATTAGCCGGAAACACTAAAGCCCCGGCACGATGGCCGGGGCTGCAGGTGGAGGGACGCTCTAGCCGTTGGTGTTGAGCTGGTACACGGCTTCGCCGAGGACGATCCGCTGGTCGGTCCGGCGGTAACCCAGGATGATGGTCTGACCGTCGAGTGCAGCGGGCTGATCGAGGATCTTGACCCGCAGGTTGGAGTCCCCACGATCACCGATGACTGCGAAGGCAGAGAAGTCGCCGAAGAGCCATGCACCCGTGGTGGAGGGCGACGCGGAATAGACCGGCATCTCGGCGCTGAAGGCCACCGGGTAGCCGAGCAGGCGGGCGGTGCCGTCGGGGTCGAAAGTCACGAACGTCTGGTACATGTTCGCGGCAATCTGGGCCTTCAACAGACGGTTGAACTCCTGGCGGTTCACCAGGAACTTGGCCCCACGGTAGTACGCCGACTTGAGCGAAGCGACGAGATCCAGAATCGGGTCGATCCCGAGCGTGGCAGCGCCGGAGGTGATCGAGGCACCATTGGCGGTGGACGCGTTGCCCAGGTAGCCCTGGGGCTGGTTGGAGCCGGTGCCGTTGATGAAGAGGTTCTCTTCTTTCGACACAACGCCGCGCTGCAAGTCGAACGGGATGAAGTCGGCAGCGGCCTTGGAGTCCTGCAGCAACTCCCACGAGGCCGTGACGCTGTTTCCCACGTTGTAAGCGCCGAGCAGGGTCGTGCTGAACGTCGGCGAGGAAGATCCGAACGCGTTTGTGCCGCTAGAGTTTGACTCCGGCTTGATCGACGCGCCGGTGAGCGCAGCCTGGGAATTCAAGTAGAGGTTGTTGGTCGTGGTGATGACACGCGATAGCGAACGCACCACCGTCTCTTCCATCGCCATCGGCGTGATGGAAGGATCGGTGGACACCGGAACCAGCACACCACCGGCGGCGGCGGAGCCACCTTCCCCGAGTGCCGCGTTCTGGATCACGAACCGTTCGTGGTCAGCCTTGGTTCGAAGGGAGGCCCAGAAGTCCTTGACGTAGTCAGCGGTGATGCTTAGCTTGGTCGGCTTGCGATAGCCACCAACGGCGAAGAACTTGGCCGTGGTCGAAGTGTTCGTGATCGCGGCCTGCTCGCGCGGGGCGGCGATCTCCAGCTTGCCCTTGTTAAGGGCTTCGATCCGTGCGAGGTTCGCGTTCAACGCGTCGAGCTCATTGCTCAGGTTGGTGAAGGTCGTCTCGTCTGCGGCAGATAGCTGCGACTTGTTCTCGACGGCAGCCTTGAGCATGACCTCTTGGGCGTCCAAAATCTCTTTCTTGCGGGTGTTCAGAAGCTTGGGGTCCATCTGGCGAATCCTGTGTAGTTGGGTGTTGTCTTTGAACGCTCGATGGAGCGCGATAAGACACAGGGTTGGCTCGTGGACTCGAAGGAGCCGCGAACGCTGACCATCTGAACAAGGTGTGCGTATGCGTATTGCGGGGCTTGTACCCTGCAACAAAGCGACCGCACCAGAGCGGCGCGGTCGCTTGAAGGATCTACGGTGGGGGACTAAGCCGTCGCGGGCGCGGTGGTCAGGTCCGTCTTGACTTCGGTGTAAACAGACTCGATCAGCGGCACCAGCGTGGAGATAATCCAGGCAAAGAACGCCTCCGCATCGGCCAGGGTCTTCGCGTCGGCGGCCAGGTTCAGGCCCTTGCCCGCAACGTCAGTCACTGCGTCCGTGCCGATGGCTTCCGCCTTTTGAACGAGTGTGGTGAGGGTGGCCTTCAACTCCGGCTGATCCTTGATCGCCGTCGCGAGAACGGACTCGGCCTTCTCGGTCCAGGTGACGGCTTCGGCAATGTACTTGCCGTCGACGACGTTAAGGGCGACGTGGCCGACGTCCTTGAGGCCTTGCTCGAACTTGTTCATGTTTGACTCCTGCGGTCAGTTGACCGATGTGCTTGTGGTGCTTGCTTCCGTGCGCTTTGCCATGAACGCGGCGAGCGCGGATTGCTTGGGCTTATCAACCGACACCTTCGATCTGTCGGCAGGGTTGAGCGCGAACTTTGAGGACAGCTGGATCATCTGCGCGGTCTCCGCCGCCATCATCGGAGCGCCGGTCTGAAACTTGGTGGCGAGCCGAACGAGGACGGCGAACATGAGGCGGTCGGATTCGAACAGCACACCGGGAAGAGCTTGGGCGGCCAGTTCCTTCCAGACCTTCCGCTCATCCTTGTTCAGGAACTTCGGTGCCTGGCCTAGTGGACGGTCAGTGCTCGGTTCCGTGTCTCGTCTACGCGATGGCTTCGCGATGAAGCTGCCCTTCGCGTCCAGAACTGCGGTCGGTGTGCGCGTGCGTCCCACATCCAGCGGCTGGAAATCCGGAAATCTCAAACTTGGATTTGGTCTGTACGTGAAAAAACCGTCGGCGTCGGGCTCCTGACTCGACCGGCACAGAGATCAGACCCCCGGCGGGGTATGCCGCTGTGGGCCGGTACGCCCACCGCCGCGTACGGGTCTCACGTAGCGGTTGCGTAGTCGAAACGTCTTATCAGGTAAAGAACTCATGGCTCTGAGGACGCCGCGCTGGTGACGGTCTTACTGCCCGCCCAGCCTGATTCGGTCGCCGTCTTCTTGGCATGGCAGCCGTGGCAGAGGAGCTGACAGCGATCCGGGTTGTAGAACTCCTCGACGCCGAACCGCTCAACGATGACGCGGGCGCTCACGATGTGGTCCACGTCCGTGCCCGCCTTATGGCCGCACGCGCGGCACAGCACGTCACGGGCTATGACGATGCGTCGCGTCCGCTGCCAACGCTTGCTGCGATACAGCACTCTGATCGGGTCGTCTGCGCGTTGGCGGTCGTACAGGCGCTTGTGCATCGCCGCGTTGTTGTCTTGCTGATGATCGGAACAGTAGCCATTCTCGATAGCACGTGCTGAACAATCCCGGCAGAGCGACTGCGGACTACTGGGCATGGCTGCCGGTGGGCTGGTCCTTGGCCAGCACGCGGTCTAGCTCGGCGACAGCCTCTTGCAGTCCGGTAAGGCATGCACTGGCGTCCAGGCTTAGCCGCACTGTCAACTTGTCGCTTGTTGGCGTCGCCTCTGCAATTAGAGCGAGGACTCGGAGTGCGTAAACCTCAGGCGGGCAGGCCGCGAGTGAGTGACGGTAGAGGGCCAGCAGCGCATCCCGCTGGTCTCGCGTAAGGGAACCACCAACGAAGTGCAGGGCGAGGTTCGCGATCGTGCTCCTGTCAGCAGAGGAGTCCTGGTTAGGTAGGCACAGGCGACGGGTGCGCTCAGAGAGCAGGCGGAACAGGGGAGCGGCGGAACGGGGCAGTGTGTCGGGCATGGTGACTCCTCGATAGAGGCATGCCGTAGTTGCTTCTTCGCCTAACGCAAGATTCTGCTTCAAATACTCGGGGAACCGGCCTTCGTTCGGGTACTTACCTAGAAAACAGTCAAATGGCAAGGACTCCTTCGGCCCGTGGTTCTGCGGTCGGTGGATGTGCTGGACGCTCCGTCGATTGTTTTCGGATGTTTTTCGTCGCCATATTTGGGATCGCGGGCCTTCCGTGGGTACTACCTCTACATGGAAACGACACTGAAACCCACGGACCGCTTGCTCCTAGCGCTGATGCGCTTGGCGGACAAGCCGGTCGGCCCTGCGGAGTTGCTTGCCAGCTCCGCCTGCTCACCCTCAACCCTGCCGCGTGTGTTGGCCCGCCTCACGAGCAACGGCCACATCGTCGCTGTTCAAACGCCGAGCGGCAAAGCGTATTCGCTGCCGTGCATGACGCCGGACTCAGGCTGCACACTAACCGCACACCTTGCAGACATTCACCCGTCCAAGATGCACCAACTTCTCAAGGTGCGGGCGACTCTTAAAAGGCGCTACTGTGCCAACAACAATCGCATCAGTCCGGACAGACTCGTTTTCCAGGCCGTCGAGATGTTCGCCTTTCCGGCGATGACGGAAGAACTGGGGCGCGATGGTCTGGATCGAGACGATGCGCAATGGCTCTCCATCGCCGAGATCTCCGTCGCAACCGGCCTAGCCGAGGAGATCGTCGCCCACGCCGTTATCAAGGCCGAAGATGATGGCTGGATCGGCTCACGCACCCAGGAGAGCAGCCTTGGTGTGCACCGTGTCTACGCCGATTGGGCAGTAGCCGGGGGCCCCGGCCCTCGCTACAAGCCCACCGAGGAGCAGATGCGCGGCGACGCAGCGGTGAAGGCGGTAATGGCGGAGATGATGCTGTGACCGCCCTCACGACCTACGCCAATCACTTGGCAATCCATCGTACCCTAGACCTCGCCCCTGCGCTCCAGGGACTGGGCTTGGGAGCCCACGACCTGCTCGTGCTTACGGTGATCGCCCGCCACCTTGGCCACGATGGGCAGCCATGCTGGCTCGCCTATGAGACCATCGCCGCCGAAGCGTTGTGCAGCCGACGGACAGTGATTCGCGCAGTCCAGGCTCTCGCGTCCTCCGACTTCGTCGAGATCGTCGGCAGGAAGAATGGCCGCACGAATCTCTACCGCGTGCTCTACAACGAGTGCCAACCAGCTACCAGTGCCACACAGTCACCTCACGAGTGCCAATCTGACACCGGTGCCACAGAGTCACCAGTGTCAGAGAGTCACCTCACCAGTGCCACACAGTCACCTCACGAGTGCCAACGTGACACCTCACCAGTGTCAGAGAGTCACCTCACGAGTGCCACACAGTCACCCGAAGTAGGTCAACAAATAGATCAAGAAGTAGGTCAAAGAAATAGATCCAGAACTAGCTCCCAGGAGGACGCTAGGACGGAAGGGTCGGCTCCTCTCTCCGAGCCTGTTCGATCGTCAGGACAGGCCAAGCTCCGCAGAGTCACACTCGGCGGTCCGGCAAAACCGAAGCCTGCCCTGATGCCCACGGCAATGACAGCGCAGCCAACCCCTGAGCCAACCGGGAGCGCTGACGGTCGGGAGCTAGCTCTGACCTACTGGACACTTCTGCGCAGACCCCCGAACCAGGTGCGGCAGCGGGACCAATCCTGGCCGTCGGCATTCGACCGGCTCCTGCTCGACCGCGATAAGGCAGACATAGCCGGAGCCGTCAGGTGGGCCTTCGAGGTCTCCGACTTCTGGCCGCAGCATCTGTTCCGCCGCACCGGCGACCCGGTGGAGTACCTCGCCGCCAGGATCGACTCCATCCTGCCTCAGTTCTACGCCTGGCAACGCAGCCAAGAAAACGTCGCCAAGCGGACCACCCCAAAGACGGCACCCGTGCCTGTCTCAACCATCAGCAAGATGTTCAAGATCGAGTAGGAGGATCACCATGCAAACAGTCATCCGAGACGCCCAACCTTCGCCCATTGCGGCAGCAGACATCACCAACAACACTCCGGCGGCCAACGCCACCACCACGAAAGCATGGACCGTGGAGACGATCTACGCGCCCAACGCGTGGAGTCTCTATGCAGGCTCCATGCCTCCGAAGCTCCATCCTGATCTGAGCGTTTGGGAGCTACAAGATACGTACACCCCGGAGTACATGCACGTCCTCGCTCGGGAGACAAGATGGCTTCGGATCGGAGACCTGGGCACCATCCCTCCGTCGCAGATGGCCCGAGTGGCGAGTGCGGAGGCGGCCTGTCCGGTGTGTGGCTCTCATACCGCGTTCGGAGGCTCGGCATGGGTTCTGCATCGCGGTGAGGTGACCGGCTTAGAGGTCATGCGTGCCGTCCCCTGTATCTGCCGAGCGGCCAAGCTGTACCGGCGTGCCTGGACTCAGGCGATGAGGTCTCACAAGCGATTCGACGGTGTACGCCTGCACTCGCTGGCCCCGGATGCTCGGCTCTCATCTTTATCCCTGGAGCGCCAAGCCGCGATCATCGACAAGCTCAAGAACAACCCGCAGCACAGCTACCTGCTGTACGGTCCGCCTAACACGGGCAAGACCCACTTTCTGACGGCTCTCTTTGGGCATTCGTTGTTGCAGTGGGCGGGATCGGTATGGCAGCGATCCTGCCCCGAGGAGGCGGTCTCGCGGATCAGCGCGGCTGAGCTGTTGGACCAGCACGTCGCGTGGGAGACGCGGGACAAGGGTGAGCACGCCCCCAAGGTCGCCTTACCCTCCGTCACCAAGGTCAAGATCCAGGCAGTCGCTTCGCGCGGTCTGCGCCCCTGTCTCTTCCTGGACGAGGTGGACAAAATCGCGCCTACGGAGTTCAAGCTGAACCGGCTCATCTCCATTGTGGACGCCGTCTACGAGGCTGAGGGTCAGGTGGTCGCAACGAGCAACAAGAGCGTGGACCAGCTCGCAGCCAAGTGGGGCTCCGATGAGGCGGGCACCATCCTCCGGCGGATCGGCGTGGGGGAGAGGGCGCACACGGTGTACTTCGGGTGAGAGGACTCGCCGCTTGACGATGATTCGTCATCGAGTTATGGTCGACGTCAGTGCCTGCTTGACGGCCTCGTAGTCAAGACGATGATCGCTTAATTCCCGATCTTGTAGGCCGAGATGGCTTACGCCTGAGTTCGCCTAGGCGCGAACCCAAAGAAAAATTGAATAGTGTTGCCGGAGGTGTGCCAAGTCGTGCACTCCGGTACTCCGTGCTCGCACGGCACAAAATTCTCCTTGGAGGTTTGCATCATGTCACGCAATCGTGAGCTGAACCGCGTCCCGGAAGGCAATCACATCGCGACAGTTATCTGGTCACAGTCCTGCGGCGGACTCAGCCGTCTGCGGGTAGCGGAGGCCACAACAATCAAGGTGGACAGCAGGTGGGTCTACGTCTATCTGGAGGACGGCGAGGAGGTCGTAAAACTGAGCCGCACTCGGAACACATCGGCGCAGGTGTACCTCGGTATCACACTGGCCGATGTGTTCCGCGAACGAATCGTCAACGAGGTCGAAAACTCATCAAGGTGTTGCTACGGACAATTTGGCTGGCGGCGACCCAGTGGCCACATTTCAGGGGATGGCGGACGGCAAAAACGCTGCAAGGTCCACACCGAGCAATGGCTTCTTCGCCAGATCAAAAGGCAAATAGCTGCGATCGAGACTGACAAACAGTGGGCTGCGCGTCTAGCGTTCGCGGCTAAGCAACGAGATGCCCAAACAGATGCGATCGCTCAGGGTCTTGCCACTTGGCGTAAGTTCGACGGCGAGTGGGTTGTCTGCGTCGAAGGCCACGAACCCGGAGATCTGGTCACCGTGCGAACTCGGGCGGGGCTGAAATCGGAAGTGACGCTCGGTAGGAGGCTGGCCGAAGATCTCTTCACTCCGGGTGAAACGGTTCGAGTTGTCGCGTAGTTGTGTTGTTTTTAGCTCCCCCGCTGTTCGTTCGAAAGCGGCAGGAACGCGCGGCTCGTCAGCCATCTCGGTCCGAAGCGCCCGGCAACTGGCCGGGCGCTCAGACTGATTGCACGACTTTCACTTACTGAGCCGTAGCTCCCGCATCATGCCTTCCAACGTGGGCACCGCCTTCAAGCGCTTGATGTCGCTGTTGGCCTCAACCATCGCGAACTCCGGTGGTTGAGGGTCATCTACCGCCTCTAGGACGTTGCTCCAGTGGTCGCCGCGTTGCCGGTGAAAGTGTACGCGAACAAACTTCGCATCATCGTCTGCTGGATCGTCGTGACAGGTGTTGGCGTGCACCTTGCCAATGATGAGGACTCCGCCGATGGCTCCGCGAAATATGTCGCCGGGCTGGACCCAGAATGTGTTCCTGAGCGCGTTCGCGTAGCGGGCGTCGTCCGTCTCCGCCATCTCCCGCGATTGGAGCCAATTACGGCGTAAGCCATCCATATTGATTTTCTGCTCTTGCATTTATCTTCCCCTCCCTGCGGTCGACCATATCGTCGACTGTGGCCTTCAGTCGAGTCGACCCGCACCTATGAGCCATCAGATCGCGATCAGGTCCCGGTCGGCCCACAGCACATTGCGGCGCAAGAACGCCGGGCTGCATTCAGTGATGATGTTCTCCACCGGCAAGATGCACCGCCACTCATAGGCAGGGTCCCAGGGCTCGGGCAGGAAGTAATCCGGCTCCTCGGTCCAAGCGGGGACGGGCAAACCAAAGCGGACGCAGAGAGATTCGGCAGCGCCCGCACACTGGGCTCTCCTCTCGATTGGCAGGCTTTCGGGGGGCGGAAGGGCGAAGAAGCTGGCGACTTTGTAAAAGTAAAACGTATGCACGAAGGCGTGAAAAGCCGTCTCGAAGTCACCGGTCTTCGCTGCCACAGCCGCTAGATCCTCGAAGTTGCTCACTACGCCCCGCTCGGCGTAGGTGGGCGGAGGGCCGGGATGTGGCACCCGGGCGTGTAGCGACGCCCAGCACAGCTCATCCATTTCCTCTCGGCTCTTAGTCATTGCACCTCCTCTGCGCTTGCCTCGGTCGACAGTAGCGCTCGCACATGATTATGTTCAATGTTTTTCAGCCCCATATTCGGGTAAGCCCCCGCCCGCGCGGTATTACTTCCTGTGAGTACCGCGCAACAGCCCTGGAGCTTCATCAACGCCATAGAGTCCCACGTCGGGCTCATGACCGTGGACGAGCTCGCGGCGCTGCTCCGTAAATCCTCATGCACGGTGTACCGCTTGGCGCAAAAGAAGCAACTTCCTTCGCTGGTGATCGGAGGCAGCCGGATGTTCGACCCGGCTGCGTTGGGTATGCACTTCCGCAAGAAGAGCCCGGCGTCAGCCGCTGCGGCGCTCACAGCGGGGAAGACGCCGGGGACAGCTTAGAGGTACGCGGCGAGGGAGGAGTCCTCGATCTTGCTGCGCATGTCGCTAAGGCGCAGAGCCTGTAGGTACTTTTCCGTGGTGGCGAGGTCCTTGTGCCCGGCCAGGACCTGAAGGGTCTTGATGTCGACGCCGCTCTGAACCATGTTGGTGCAGAAGGTGTGCCGCCACTTGTGCAGGTACCACTGCTCACACACTGGCGAGGTCTTGCAGCTTAGAGAGCGCTCGATCTCTACCACGGCACCCTTGCGTCTGACCTTCCGCTTGTGGACCACCTTGCAGTGTCCGCAGTTCAGTCCGGCTGCGAAGGCAATGGCCTTGCATTCCTCCAGGTGGTGAGCGTCAGGGGCATCCCCACCATAGTTGGGCCGCTTCGGATGCGCTGCGGTCGGGAAGACGAGTGCGCCTTTGACCGTTTTCCGGCGCTCGCGGAGCACAGCCATGAGCGCAGCAGGTACGGGAACCGTCCGCTTCTCATAGCTCTTCGGGGTGAACTTGTATTCGGGCCGCTGCCGAACCGAAAGCTCTCGGCGGCTGAAGTTCACGTCGTCCCAGGTGAGAGTAGACACCTCGCGCATCCGGAATCCGCTGCATAGGAACACTTGGAAGAGGACTCTCTGGCGGGCATCACAGGCGTCCAAAAACGTGGTGATCTCATCAGGCTCGTAGATCTCGACCTCAGACTTCGCCACACGCGGCCAGTCACCCTTCTTCATGGCGATGACTGCTCCGCTGTTCCGTAAGGCTCTCAGACCAATCATCACCCGCCGGTTGATGCTTGCCTGACTCAGGCCCTGGTCCCGGCCCTCTCCAAGCAGCTCGATAATGTGGGCCCTGGTGACCTGATCCACCCTCTCGACGCCAAGCTTGCCTTGCAGCGCCTGCTCCACCCAGCGGGTATCGGCTGCGTAAGCATCGAGCGTACCGGCGCTCTTGGTCGCCTTGACCTCCTTGAGGAACAGGCTCATCGCCTCGGCTACGGTCGGGGAGGTAGGCTTCGTCGCAGAGGTGGGGATCTTGTTGACACTGGCCTCGTGTAGGGCGACAGGATCAGCTGCCACTGCTTCGCCGGTTAGCTCGGCTACCTTCCCGGCCCACTGATCGAGTGCCTCGCGGGCGCTCGTACCGACCGGTTTCTGACGGCGCTTCCCGGCCTCCCGCCACTCGATGTAGTAGGTGCCTTCGGTCCCGGTGCGGTTCTTGCCCGCGATCACAACCGTGCCGGGCCTCGGCTTACCATCCACTTTCAGCACGGGGACGAATTGCCATTTGCCGTCGATCGCGAGATACTTCTTCAGGTTCACCTTGGTGGCCATCTTTACTATCCATCTCCTATCCACACGGTGCGCTTCTCCCGTATGGACCAGCAGCTCAAAGTCGGTCTCAGCAGGTCGACATTAGCAAATGGATAGTAAAAAAGGCAACAAAGTGGATAGTAAGTGCCCGATGAGCCGCTAAGCTGCTCATTCTAAAGGGCGGGAGTAGTTCAGTGGCAGAACGTCAGCTTCCCAAGCTGAATGTCGCCGGTTCGATCCCGGTCTCCCGCTCCAGATTCTCTGAAGACTCTTACGATAGCCACGGCGCTGACTTGTGGCTTGCATGGATTGGCGTCATGCACAAAAGCAGTTCAGAAACGGAAAAGGCCCGGCTCTCGCCGGGCCTTTCGCTCTCAGAGCAGGATTTCTACTTTGCGCTGGCCGTCTGAACCTGTTTCTTCTGGCTGGGGAGTTCGTGGTTTTCGAGCGCCTGAGCCTCAGGCATAAAGCTCAGGGCCTTCTGGATGGTCGGGTTTGACTGCGCGGCGACGACTAAACCCTGCGCCTGGCCGAACTGCGAGGTAAACAGTTGCGACTTGATGCTGGAGCGAACCCAGTCGTTATCGGTGGCCATATCCGCATCGGTAAAGTCGACCTTCTGCGACCTGAGATAGGCCTTGAAGTCCTGCATCACGCCGTCGTCCACGGCGAAGTCCTTGGTGACGGTGTGGTTGACGACATAGTGCTTGGCGAAGTTCATGAAGGCGTAGTGGATCAGGAGGTTCTCTTCAAGACGGTCGGCCTTGGGGCTTTCGATCTTCTCGTCAGGAGTGATACCCCCACCGCCATAAACCGTGCGGCCTGAGTCAGTGGTCTTGATCTCTTTGTTGGTGCTATCAGCAGGAGAGGCTCCCTGGCGGCCGTAGTAGTAGTCGTAGAGCGAAACGCCCTCATAGTTGCGCTGAATGAGGCGGCCGGACGGCGTGTAGTAGTGGTAGGTCGTCAGGGCGAGGCCGGTGTTTTCGGCCAGCGGGAAGACGATCTGCACAAGACCCTTGCCGAAAGTGGTTTCACCGACGATCAAGGCGCGGTCGTGATCCTGCAGGGCGCCGGAGACGATTTCTGCCGCGGAGGCGGTGTTGCGATTGACCAGGACGACGACCGGATACTTCAGGTCAGAGCCGGTGGGAGCGCGGTATACCTGCTCGGGGAAGGCACGGCCGCGCTGCGAAACGACAACCTGGCCCTTCTGGAGAAACTTGTCGGAGACACTGACCGCCTCGTTGAGCAGACCGCCGGGGTTGTCGCGGAGGTCGATCAGCACGCCCTGAAGGTTAGGGCCGAACTTGTCGAGAGCCTCACCTAGTTCGTGGGAGGTGGTTTCCATGAACTGGGTGATGTGGACGTAGCCCACGTTCGGCTTGATGAGGAAGGCGATATCGACCGAGGGCCGGGGAATCTCATCGCGGACGAGGTCGAAAGTGAGCGGCTTGGCCGCGCCTTCGCGCTCCATTGTAACGACAACATGGGTACCGCGCGGTCCCTTGAGAAGGTTGGCAACGGCGGTTGAATCGAGGGTAGCGGTGGGCTTGCCGTCGACCGAGAGAATGACGTCGCCGGGCTTTACCCCCGCGCGGAAGGACGGTGAGCCCTCAAACGGCGCCAGTACAACGATGGTGCTGCCGTGCGGCTGGATGGACATGCCCACGCCGTAGTAGCGGCCATGGGTGTCCTCGCGCATTTGCGCGTACGCCTTTGGATCGTAGAAGTTGGAGTGAGGGTCGAGCACATGAAGCATGCCCGGAATGGCGCCGTCATAGATGGCTTTGTCGGTCTTGTCGGTGTCCAGCTTGTCGGCGTAGTTCTGCTCCACGATGGAGTAGGCGTCGGTGAACTGCTTCAGTCCGTCGCGGAGTGTGGACTGGTCGGAGGCAGACTGGGCGGAAACGCGGCCGTAGTAGGAGCCGGCGAGTCCGCAGGCAGACAGAAAGATGACCGCTGTAAATGTAGCGCGCCGGGTGCGAAGGGGCATGGGAACGGGAAACCTCACGGGGTGCAGGCCGAGCGCCTGAAGCCTACACGATTGGACGGAGTATAGCATCGGGCGGTTAGCGGCTGCCAACCACCGCGGAGGGTTCAGAGCAGTGGGGAGGTCCACAGGCAAGTCGCGCAGCTGCCCCGGAAAGTGAGCAAAGACGGGTAAAATGGCGGGAGCGGCGTATGACGTCCGCCTGGCTAGCCGGTCTATACCCTGTACGGCACCTTAGGCGGCAGCATTCGACAGCAGTGTAGCGAAAGCCTGCGTGGCGGAGAGACCGTGCCGGGCGAAGGATTTGAATGACTGAGATTCAGGTGAAGATGTGGGTTCGTGGCCTACTGGCGACCGCTGCGGCGATGGCAACGGTGCAGGCAAGCATGGCACAAACGTCCGGCGCAACGAGCTCGCAGCGGCCCGGCTACAGCTATGCGGGCGCAACGCCCTTTGCCCCCTCGAGCACATTGCAGTTGCCGAAAATTCCGGCAACACCACCGATCACGGTAAATGGCACGGTAGTGGAAGACGTCATCGCCCGCGTCAACGACCGGATCATCACGCGGACCGAGTACATCCGCGCGCAGGAGGGTCTCCTGCAGGACGCCCAGCAGCACAACACCACGGCGACCGATTTGCAGGAAGCTCAGAACAACCTGCTGCGCGACATGATCGACCGCCAAATCCTGCTGGCCAAGGGCAAGCAGCTGGACATCTCTGGCGACGCTGAGACGATGCGTCAGCTGGACGCGATCCGGCAGCAGAATCACATGGCGGATTTAGACGCGCTGGAGAAGGCTGCCAAGCAGCAGGGCATCTCGTTTGAAGACTTCAAACAGCAGATTCGAGACCAGGCGGTGACGAGCCAGGTCGTGCGCGAAGAAGTTGGACGGCGCATCAACATGTCACCGACGCAGGAGCAGGCCTACTACAACGCGCACACCGCTGACTTTCAGGCTCCGGAGCAGGTTCACCTGAGCGAGATCCTGCTACCGACGCCGGAGAATGCCACAACGGATCAACTGAATGCGGCGCAAGCCAAGGCCGACGAGGTGGAAGCCAAAATCAAGGCGGGGACGAGCTTCGCCGACGTCGCAAAGGCGAACTCAGGAGGGCCAACGGCCTCGGCGGGCGGCGATCTGGGAGACTTCAAGCGCGGCGTGCTGGGCGATGTGCTGGAGAAGGCGACGTTCGCGCTGCCGGTGGGTGGAGTGACCGAGCCCATCCGGACCCGGCAGGGCTTCGTGATCCTGAAGGTAGACAGCCACCAGCAGGGGGGTGTGCGGCCGCTCAAGGATGTCGAGCCCCAGGTGCAGGAAGCGATCTACATGAGCGCCCTGCAACCCGCGCTGCGTGAGTACCTGACCAAGCAGCGCACGGAAGAGTATGTCAACGTGAAAGCCGGTTTCGTAGATACCGGAGCTTTGCAGCAGAACAAGGGGATCCAGCAGGTCGGGTTCACGACCTATACGGCTCCTCCGGTGAAGAAGAAAGTAGTCAAGCACCAGCAGGCGGAGCAAAAGCGTGCCGCCGCGGCGCAGGCTGAACTGGCAGCTGCTCGCGAGAAGGCTGCCGAAAAAGCCGCGGAGAAGAAGGCCGCGCAGGACGCAAAGAATGGCGTAGTGAACGCTTCCAAGCCGGTGAAGGCGCCCAAGATCAAGCGCGAAAAGATTCGTTACGGGCAGGCTCCTCGGAACTCCCTGCCGACGGCGGCGACGGAGACGGCGCAGGAGAACAACGCGCCGATTGAAGGCCAGGCACCGGGTGTGGCGATGGCGTCCACGACGCCGACAACCACCGTGACGAATGGAACAGGAACGGACGTGGATGCGAATCCGCTGGCTCCCGTGGAGGCTCCGACCCGCAAGACTCGCTTCAGCGCGCGTCAGAATGAGGCGGAGGAAAAGCATGCAGAAACGAAGCTGGCCAAGGCCGAGGTAAAGGCTTCGATTCGCCCGGTGAAGGCGACCGCCCAAGAAAACGCGGACGAAAAGCAGCAGGCGGCTCCGCTTGGTTTGAGTGGTGATACCACCAAGAAGGTAAAGCCCAAGCGTCAGAAGGGCGAGGCCAAGCAGCGGCTGGAGCAGAAGGGCAAGCCTGCTGAACCGGCGGCTCCGGCACCGACGGTGAACCCCACCGCAGTCGGCGCACCGGCGATCACGAGCGCGGGTGGAAGCGATCAGCCGAAGACCATGAAACCTGGCGCGGATCAGACGACAATCCCTTCGACGACGACACCCCCGGGAGCGCTGCCGACTGGCCAGCCAATTCCTTCGGTGACGTCCGCAACGCCGGGCGCTCCGGCAACAACACCTAATCCTAAGTAGCAGGCTGCGGAGATGCATCTTCGCGCCTGGTTCCAGCTTTGCCTGGGTGGGGACTGCGGAGACTTTGCCGCGAGTTTCTGTTTGATTTTTGACATGTCGAAAAGCCAAAGGGAGTGAAGCATGGGTGACTGGGTAAAGCTGACGGCGCAAGACGGGAATGAGCTATCGGCTTATGTGGCTAAGCCCGCCGGTGAAGCGGTCGGCGCCGTTGTTGTTGTGCAGGAGATATTCGGCGTGAACGACTACATTCGACGGACTGTGGACAAGTTCGCGAATGACGGGTTTGTGGCGATAGCGCCGGCGCTGTTTGACCGCTATGAGAAAGCTGTTGAGCTCCGCTACGAAGGGGAGGATCAGCAGAAGGCTTACGGCCTTTACGGGAAACTAAGCCCCGAGACGGCGCTGCTGGACCTGGCTGCGGCGTTCGAGCACGTGAAAGCGACGGGCAGTACCTCTGTGGTTGGATACTGCTACGGCGGCCTGATGAGCTGGCTTTCCGCGACACGCGGCAAGGCGATTGGCATGGCGCCGGCGTGCTGCGTTGGGTACTACGCGGGCGGCATCGGCAGCGTGGCGACGGAAGAGCCTTCCTGCCCGGTGCTGCTGCATTTCGGCGGCGATGACAGCCACATCGGCCAGGAGCAGATCAACGCTGTGCGCGCGGCCCACGACAAGCACAAAGGCGAAGTGGAGATCTTTGTTTACGAGGGCGCGGGTCACGGCTTTAGCTGCGATGCGCGCGCAAGCTATAACCCTGAGGCTGCAGGGCTGGCTTGGACGCGAACTCTGGCGTTTTTGAAGGCGTGTACGGCGCCTGAGCGGGTGCATCTCATGTACGGAGAACGGCGCGGCCAAGCGCGATTTTCGGCCCCCGGCGTGCTATTCTAAGCCGTAGACACTGAGAGAAGTGGACTAGAAAAAGAGTTTGATTCAAGGATAGGGAGTAAGGAACTGCCGTGCTGGCATCTGCAAAGAAGACTGACCTCATTACGAAATTCCGCACGCATGACTCGGACACTGGAAGTCCGGAAGTGCAGATTGCGATCCTCAGCGAACGTATCGGTGAGCTGACCGAGCACTTCAAAATGCACAAGAAGGACCATGGCTCGCGCCGTGGCCTGCTGATGCTGGTGTCCAAGCGCCGCCGCCTTCTGGATTATCTGAAGAAGACGGATTCGGACCGCTACCGCGAAGTGATCGGCAAGCTTGGGATTCGCAAGTAGACCACCCCTCACCGATAGGCGGCAAAGCGCCGGGACGAACCGGGCAACCGCCAGGAGTTCAACCTCATTGGTTCAGGGATTCACAAAGGGATGTGCAGCGAAGCGGATGCGTGTGCGCGAAGGCGTCACTTTTCGCGCGTGCCTGACGCTGGCCACAGGCTGGCCCGTGGACTCGCGGATGCATATCGCATAGAAACCTGAAGCCCCGACAGCACCTTGCTGGTCGGGGCTTTTGCCTTGCGGTACTGTCGCAAGGCACAACAAGCTTAAAGACAGAAGAGACGAAGAGAAAAGGAACACAAAGATATGAAGCAGGACATAACGATCGAGCTTGCCGGAGGCAAGCAGATTTCCTTTGAGACGGGGCGGATCGCCAAGCAGGCATCCGGCGCCGCTTATACGACCAGCGGCGACAACGTGGTTTTGGCTACTGCAGTGGCTTCCGCAGAGCCGAAAGAGGGCATCGACTTTTTTCCGCTCACGGTGGAGTACCGCGAGTTCACCTACGCCGGCGGCCGTATCCCCGGGGGATTCATCAAGCGTGAAGGGCGCCCGAGCGAGAAGGAAATCCTGACCTCGCGGCAGATCGATCGACCGATTCGTCCGCTGTTCCCGGAAGCCTTCCGCAACGAGACCCAGGTGGTCGCGTTTGTGTACTCGGCCGACAAGGAAAACGATCCGGACGTGCTGGGCATCAACGGCGCGAGCTGCGCGCTGGCGCTTAGCGATATCCCATTCCACGGCCCCGTGGGTGCGGTGCGCATCGGCATCGTGAACGACGAGTTTGTGGTGAACCCGACCTACGCCGAGCGGCTGGTGAGCACGCTGAACATCATGGTCGTCGGTACGGACGAAGGCATCACGATGATCGAGTCGGGGGCGAAGGAAATTCCCGAGGCTCGCGTGGTGGATGCGATTGAGTTCGCGCACGGCGAAATCAAGAAGATCGTGGCCGGCATCAAGGATCTGGTTTCGCGAGCAGGAAAGACGAAGCGCGCTGTTGCTACTGTTGAATTCGATGAGGCGTATGCCAGCGAACTCGACAGCAAGGTTGGCGACAAGCTGCGCGACGCGCTCGATACGAAGAAGTACCCCAAGTTCGACAGCTATGCCAAGGTCAAGGAGATCAAGGACGAGTTGAAGAAGGGTCTGCCGGAAGGCGATGCCGCTGCCGGCAAGAAGCTGAGCAAGTACTTCGAGCTGCTGCGCGAGAAGATCTTCCGCGACCAGGTGCTGAACGACCGCATCCGCCCGGATCACCGCGCTTTCGACGAGATTCGTGCGATTGCGATCGAGACCGGCGTGCTACCGCGCGTGCATGGCTCGGCACTGTTCCAGCGAGGTGAGACACAGGCCATGGTGAGCTGCACACTGGGCACTACGGATGACCAGCAGCGCATGGAAAGCTATGAAGGCGAGCAGAAGCGCCGCTTCATGCTCCATTACAACTTCCCACCGTTCTCGGTCGGCGAAGTGGGCCGCATGACCGGCGTTGGCCGTCGTGAAATCGGCCACGGCGCGCTGGCGTGGCGTGCTCTGGATGCGGTGCTGCCGACGGCAGAAGAATCGCCGTACACGTTCCGCGTAGTTTCGGACATTCTGGAGTCCAACGGTTCGTCCTCGATGGCGACGGTTTGCGGTGCTTCGCTCTCGCTGATGCAGGCCGGTATCGCGCTGAAGGGCGCGGTAGCCGGTGTGGCGATGGGGCTGGTGAAGGAAGGCGACAAGTATGCCATCCTTACCGACATCGCAGGCGCGGAAGATCACTACGGCGACATGGACTTCAAGGTGGCCGGAACGCGCACGGGCATTACCGCTCTGCAAATGGACATCAAGATCATGGGCATCACGCCGCAGATCATGCGCGAGGCGCTGGCACAGGCCCGTGAAGGCCGCATGTTTCTGCTGGACAAGATGGAAGAAGCGCTGCCGCAGGCGGGCGAAGGCTCGAAGTTTGCGCCGCGCATTCACACCATCATGATCCCGACAGACAAGATCCGCGACCTGATCGGGCCGGGCGGCAAGGTCATTCGCGGAATCATCGACGCGACCGGCGTGAAGATCGACGTGGACGACACGGGCCGCGTGAACGTGGCTTCGAGCGACGCCGACGGGCTGGCGAAGGCGATCCAGATGATCAGCGACCTGACGGCCGTGCCGGAAGTTGGCAAGACCTACCTGGGCAAGGTGGTTCGCCTGGCGGAGTTCGGCGCGTTTGTCGAGATCTTCCCCGGAACCGATGGCCTGCTGCATGTGTCGGAAATCGCGGAGCACCGCGTGGCCGATGTGAAGGACGAGCTTCGCGAAGGCGACCAGGTGCTGGTGAAGGTGCTGGCGATCGAAGGCAACCGCATCAAGCTGAGCCGCAAGGCTGTGCTTAAGGAGCAGCGCGCCAAGCTGGGCCTGCCTGAGCCGGAACAGACGGGCGGCGGCGAAGGCCGTGGTGGCCGTTCTGAGCGTGGTGAGCGTTCCGAACGTGGCGAGCGCTCGTCTGAACGTTCTGAGCGTGGTGGACGTGGACCGCGTCCCGAGCGTACCGAGGCTCCGGCAGCGGCTCCTCAGCACGAGCAGACCATCACCATCGAGGGTGGCGATGACTTCGATGATGACGATGCGGACGAAGAGTTCGACGGTGACGAGGAAGAGACCGATACCGACGGCGAAGAGACGCCGGCAGGTTCGGCTCCCGCGGCAGGCGGCACCACTGCACCGGGCGGACAGCGGCCTGCTGGCGCCGGCGCGGGACGCCGCCGGCGTCGTCGTGGCGGCGGACGCCGTGGACCGGGTGCTCCGGCCGGTGGCAACGGCGGCGGAAATCGCTAAAGCTTTAGCCACTTCCTGATCTACTCTTCAGAGATCCAGAACAAGCAAAGGGGCTGTGCCGGTGACGGTGCGGCCCTTTCGCTTTGCCGCGATCTCTGCTTCGAAGGAGCATCTGAGGTGAGTATGCGGTTTCGCCGGGTGTTGGAGTTCTGGCCGCTTGTAATGCTTTGCCTGCTGATTGCATCGCGGTGGATGTCTGCCGGCGCGTGGCCGCAGACGGAATCGACTGCCGGCTCGCAAGCAGCGGCTGCGGCTTTGGGAGCGGCGCTGTGTCTGGCGCTCTCCCGGTCTAAGGGCAAATCGTCGCTCCTTAGCAAGACGCCCCGGCTGTGGGGCGCAGCGGCGGCTGGAGCGATGCTGTTTGCCGGTATGAACTCTGGCGTACTGGTGGGAAGCGCCAGCCCTCGGGGCGATGACCTGCTGATCGCGCTTTCGTTGGTTCCGGCGGTGGTGGCCGTTGCCTTAGTGGCTCGGGGACAGGGGGAGGCAGGGCTGAAAGGGCTGGACGTCGCGCCGGGTATCCTGGCGCCCGCCGGGTTGCTGCTTCTTTACTCGCAGCCTGCCTTTCGGAATGTGGGCGAAGACGTCACGGTGCTGCTGACACCGCTCTGTGCGGGTCTGGGCGCGGCATGGCTGGCTACAAGCGATGGCGAGGCATTCGGTATGGGCAGGGCGGCGGTGGCGTGTGCGGGAGCGGCGGTTGCGTTCGGTGTGGCTGGGCTGATAACCCATACCAGGGTGGCGTTGCCTGCGGTGGCTTTTGACCTCGCCGTGGTCCTTACGGCACTGTTGAGCCTCGACCGGCTGGGGGCGCGGCGTTTTAGCGCGCAGTTTGTCCTGGTGCCGCTGTTGCTGTTGTTCGAAGGGCTGGCGATTGTGCAGGTTCGACCGAACTGGCAGCAGGTTGGTGGTCTCGTGATGCTGATGGCGGCGTTCGTTTTGCTGCTGCGCTCCCGCGAGCCAGGGAATGAGGAGAATACCGGCTTGTTCTCCTGAGCGCGCGAGCATGCGTCCGGCGTTTACACTGCGGATGTGGCGGCTTGCATGTACATCGTCGTGGAAGGGGAAGACCCGGGCTACGACATCTTTGTAAACGGCCGTGCTCTGGCTCGGCATGAGGGCGCGCTGGAGCGGCTGGCTCTTGACCATGGCGTAAGACCGCTGATCGAGTTCTTTTCCGCCGATGCCAACTCGATGGCGCTGCTGATTGAGGAAGGCGCGGGGAATCCGGCTCTGCTGGAAAACCTGCCGCCTCCGCAGTGGTATCGCGCGCAGGACGGGCTGAAGACGGTCACGGCGTTGCGGGAGTCGATGGAGAACGAGCCGCACCAGCTTGGAACAGAAGGCGGAGCCGTGCTGCAGGAACTTCGCGAGTACGAGACCGTGCTGCGCAAGACCGCGGAGCGTGGGCTGCGGTGGCACATCGCTGTGAGCTGGCGGTAGTGCGTTGTACGTTCTAAGTTGTACGTTGTACGTGGGGTCCAAGTAAGCCCTGTCGTTTAGAACGTACAACTTACAACGTGTTTCAATGCACGTTGAGCTTGCCGTCGAAGTCGACGACCAAAGCGTCTCCCTGGACTTGCATGGAGTGAATCTTCAGCTCGTCGAGCTTCAGGTCGTAGCCGGTGGTTTGGCCCGATGCGGTGAGAAGCTGGCGAAGAAGCTCGGCGACGTTGACCTTCATCTGCTGCGGGAGCTTGCGGCTAAGAAATGGAATCAGGAAGAAATTGAGTTCGCGGGATTCGGAGAGATTCTCGACGCGGGCATCACGGAAGCCGATCGTCTCGCCTTCCGCGTCGGGGACTACGGAGACATCCGCTTCAAGGCTGAGACCTACGCCGAGGCAGGAGCCGTGCAGCGATGTGCCGAGGCGTGCCTTGGTTTTTACGTGGATGACGACTCGCTCTGCGGAGAAGTTGACCCTAGGGTCTTCGGCGTAGACAAAGCAGGGATCGTCGGCCTTGCCTTTGATGTAGTAGCGGCCCTCTTCGCCGGTGAAGAGCTGCTTCTGCAAGGTGCGTTCCAGCGCTTTGGCGGAGATTTTGATCTCGATGGCGCGGGCCGGATGTGAAAAGAGTGCAATGAGGCAAGCGGACAGCAGAATGCGTCGGAATAGCAACTTCATCCTTCGAGAATATGCGAGGGAGCGTACCGGCGAAATTGGCCAAGGAGAGCCCTCTGCGTTATACAGGATAGGTTTGCTGTGAGGCTGGTACGAATTGAGAGGTGGAATGAACGTGCGTGCGAGGCTTCTGTCGTCGCTTTTTACCGGTGCTGTGGTTGTGAGTAGTCACGCAGCCATGTTGCCGCAGCTTACGGTGGACCCGAGTGGGGCAGGCCAGTACCGGACGCTGCAGGAGGCGGTAGACGCCGCTCCGGATACGGGAGCGGTGCTGCATGTGAAGCCGGGCGTGTATCGCGAGAAGCTGCACATCACAAAGAACGGCATTCAGCTGCGAGGCGAAGGCAAACGCCCAGAGGACGTCGTGTTGGTCTGGGGTGACTCAGCGAAGATGGCTGGCGGG
Source organism: Granulicella sp. (assembly GCA_965198545.1). Taxonomy (GTDB): domain Bacteria; phylum Acidobacteriota; class Terriglobia; order Terriglobales; family Acidobacteriaceae; genus Granulicella. The sequence goes on from CBDAPS010000001.1 coordinate 820,637, forward strand.
ACAGGAAAGTCATACAGCGTGAGCGTGACCGGGGATGACTTCCTTGCGATCAACCTTACGATCCAGAACGATTGGGAGAAGACGCATACGCGCGAAGGCGAAGGGGCTCAAGCTGTGGCGCTTTACGTCACCGGCGACCGCGAGGTATTTCGGCATGTGAGGCTGCTGGGCTATCAGGACACGCTGTACGCGGCCAGCAGGCTTTGCCATAACGGCAATGCGCACGCGGGAGTTGCAGCAGGAGATACAACTGCTCCTCCTTGTCAGGCTGCGCGACAGCTTTTTGAGGACTGCTACATCGAAGGCCACGTCGACTTCATCTTTGGCGATGCGAAGGCAGCGTTCCAGCGATGCGAGCTACACGCGATGAAGAGCACGAACGACATGTTCACGGCGCAGAGCAAGTTTTATCCGGAGGAAGACTCTGGGTATCTTTTCCGTGACTGCACGCTGACCGGTGAGGCGGGTGCTGGGCATATCATCCTGGGCCGGCCTTGGCGGGCCTATGCCACGGTGTACTTCGTGAACACCAAGGTGAATGGGGTCCAGATCGCGCCCGAAGGCTGGGGAGAGTGGGATGGAAGACTGCTGACGGCTACCTACGGCGAATACAACACCGGGCCAGGAGCGGACGTGTCGCAGCGGGCAGCGTCGTCTGAGCAGTTGACAGCACAGGAGGCGGTGAAGCTGACGGTGAGCTCGTGGCTGGGCGGCGCAGACCATTGGGACGCCGAAGCCGTCAAGTAGCTAGAAGCAAAGAAGAGGCCGCCTGCTGGCGGCCTCTTCCTGCGTGGGAAACGATCTAGGGTTGAGCGATGATTGGGGCCGGTGCGGCCTCGAGGGCCACCGGCGTACCAGTCGGCGCAGTGGCGGAGAGCGACGCGCCACCGAGGCCTAACTTGACGAGCGCACGGGAGTCCGGCGTGTACTTGGTTTGCCAGCCATTGGCGTCCTGCAGCTTCTGCATGGCGGAGATGCTGTCGGTATCCCATACGCCCGAGGGCTCACCAGAGAGATATCCGGCGCGAATGAGGGCTGTCTGGATGGCAGTGGCGCGAGCGGGGTCCATCGCGGGCGGAGCTTCGTGGTGGACCGCGGATACGCGCTGGGCGTACCGACCCTGCGGGGCATGCGTCGAGACATAGTGGCTGGACGTTGCGCGGCTGCTTGCGGCGTGTCGCGAAACTGCGTGGCTAGCCACCGGGTGAGCCTTGGCGGCACCGTGATGAGCATGGCTGGCGGCTGCGCTGGGCAAGGAGCAGGCTACGGCTGCAAATACAGTGAGGGCGAGGGACGAACGCTCCAAAGAAACCTCCGCATGGTTGACGCTGTCGTGTGGCGACATAGCGCTGCCATGCATGTCAGAGTAGTTACATCAGCATAAATTATGCAAGGAACTTTCGTTAACCGGCGTGTTTCCGGTGGGCGGCCCGATCCCACAAAAGGCGAAACGGCGTGGACTCTGCCCACGCCGTTCCGGTTGCTTTCTGACGGACAAACTACGGTAGCGTGCCGCCAAACACCTGGATACCACCGGTACGCTGGCTCGGATCGCGGGTGATGAACACGACGTCGCCTCCGGATTTGAGGCCTGAGACGATGCCACGATAGCTTGCTTCATCGTTGACTGGCTGGCGGTTGATCTCGGTGATGATCCAGCCCTGCGGGAGGTTGATTTCGTCGGCGAAGGAGCCTGCACGAACGTTCGTGATGCTGACACCGCCCTTGATGCCAAGTTTGGCGGCTGTTGCCTGGGGCACAACCTTCACGGTAATGCCAAGCTTGCTTTCCCCGGCGTCGGAGTCTTCCGGCGTGGTGGTGTCTTCGCTGGCGCCGGAAGCAGCGTAAAGCTTGGCGCGATCAGCGATGACAACGTCCGTTGTTTCTCGCTTGCCGTCACGTAGGTAGACGATGGCAACTTTCGTGCCGGGCCTTTTGGCTGAAACCAAGTCCACTAGGGCATCGCCGTTCTTGACGTTGATGCCGTCGACCGAAACGATGACATCCTTTGGCTGGATGCCGGCTTTAGCCGCGGGTCCATTGGGCGTGACCGTGCCGACAAAGACTCCGCCATTCGCGAAGCCATACTGCCGGCTGACAGCTGCAGAGCTGAGTTGCTGGAAGCTGATGCCGATGGAGCCACGAGTGACCTTGTGGTCTGGCCCGATGAGCATGTTGTACGTGCTGATCAGCGTGTTGGAAGGCATCGCGAAACCGACGCCCTCCGAACCTTGCGCCGAGGTGTAGATCGCGGTATTCATGCCGATGACCTGGCCGGACATGTCGAGGAGGGGTCCACCGGAGTTGCCGGGGTTGATGGCGGCGTCGGTCTGGATGAAGTGCTGAAACTGGCCCGTGGCGACGTTGTCGGGGCCGGCCGGCTCGTCAATGGAGCGGTTCTTGGCGGACACGATGCCGGCGGAGACGGTTTGCGAGAGGCCGAACGGACTGCCGACGGCGAGAACCCAGTCGCCTACTTGCGCACCTTCAGAGTTGCCGAGCTTGACCGTAGGCAGTGGGCCTGGCGCGTCGATCTTGATCACCGCCATATCGGTTTCGGGATCGACGCCGATGACCGTCGCGGGGCGTCCGTGGTCCGTGGTTTCCGGATCGGTGGAAAGCTGCACGTAGATGTGGTCAGCCTTATCGACGACGTGGTTGTTGGTGATGATATAGCCGCGCGGGTCGACGATAAAGCCGGAACCGAGGGCGCGGCGGGTACCCTGCTCGGGCATCTGGCCACCGCCACCGCCCCCGAAGAAGCGGTTGAAGAAGTCCTGCATGTTGTTGCTGTTGTCGTCGTCATCGCCCCCTGGGGGCTGTATCTGGCCGCGGCGGCCGCGTTTCGGGGTGGCCGGCTGCTTGGGCGTCGACTCGGTGTTGATGTTGACCACGGCCGGGCCGACCGTCTTGGCGATCTGCGAGAAGGTGTTGGAAAGCTGGATGGGCGCGGGAATGCTGAGCGGGCGCGCATCGCTGGAGTCGACCTTCTGCTGTTCGGCGCCGTGGACGCGGCCGGTGAGGACCGAACCGCCGAGCATGCCGACGGAAAGCGCGGCAAGCACCGCGAACGTGGAGTTCAAGCGCCCGCTGCGGACCCGGTCCAGCAGTGTGCTCGTGGAGTTCTTCAGTGCTGACATTCTTTGGAGTTCCTCAATTTCAAACGACTATCTGTATTCGATTCGCTCTGTTCGATTCGCTTTGTTCGGCTGTGGGCGTGTTGCCCGGGCTTCTTCCATCAGTCAGGTTAGCAGTTCGCGCCCGGTGACGTTTGATTCGGCACTGGTGTATTCAGACGCTTTCTGGGCGAAGAAGTCGCAGGAACGCCCCTGCGCTACTCTTGCGCAAACGGTAAGATACCCGCGCCGCGGAGCAAGGTTGGCCCGAGCTCGGCCAGGACGATGCCACCAAGGATGCAGCTCGCGCCGCTGAGGGCGCGAGGGCCGAGGCGCTCGCCCAAGAAGAAAAGGGAGGTGAGCCAGGCGAAGACGGGCTCCATGGTGAAGATGAGAGCGGTGTGGGAAGCGGGCAGGAACTGCTGCGCCCAGCTCTGGATGGTGAAGGCGGCTGCCGTGGCTAGCAGGGAGGTGATCAGCAGGGCGGCTACCACCGTGGAATTGAGGTGGAAGGTGGGGTGGCCGCCGAGCGGGAGGAGCAGGAGCATGAGCAGGGCGGCGAACGCGATCTGCAGGGCGCCAAGGCGGCGGGCGTCCATGCCTTCAGCGATGCGGGCCAGCGTGAGCAGGTGGGCCGAGTAGGAGATGGCGCAGCCGAGGGTGAGCCACTCGCCAAAATGGAGGCCGGAGAGCAGGGCAGCGCCGGAGCCGGGAGGGGTGGTGAGGAGGATCAGGCCGGCGAAAGCGAGAAACGCTCCGGCGAAGCTGAGTGCGCCCGGTTTGGGGGCGGCTGGCGGACGGATGCGAGGGATGGCGCTGAGCAACGGGACGAGGACCACGACGAGGCCGGTGATGAAGGCGGACTTTGTGGGGGTGGTGCGGGTGAGGCCGACGGTCTGGAGCTCGTAGCCGAGGCCGAGGAAGAGCCCGGCGAGGGCGGTGACGCGGAGATCGCGCACGGTGAGGTTGCGGAGGCTGCGGACGTTGACGGCCCCGAGGACGGCAGCGGCCAGCGCCATACGGAGGAAGTTGAAGAAAAGTGGGGAGACGTCGAGGAGAGCGGACTTGACAAGCGGGAAGGTGCTGCCCCAGACAAGGGTTACGAGGACCAGGAGGGTCTGGGCGAGGAGGATTCGGGGCTTCTGGCCGGTGGAATTTTCCGGTTCGACACCGGGCGGGAGTGGCACTCCAAGCGAACTACCGGGATCCTTCGCTGCGCTCAGGATGACGCCTCCATTGTTGAGTATGGCTTTGCATTTTGCTTAAGGCTTTGCAGCTTCGTAACGGGTGACGCCGCCGACTACCGTGCGGAGGACTTTGGTTCGGAGAAGATCCTGCGGGGTCGATTTTGTGATGTCGCGGTCGAGGACGACGATATCGGCCAAATAGCCGGGGGCGAGGATGCCCTTGCGTTGTTCTTCAAACTGCGCGAAGGCGGAGGCCTGGGTGTAGGCGTAGAGGGCTTCGGGGATGAGGAGCTTTTCCTGCGGCTGGAAGGTCTGCGTGCCAGTTTCGTTCTGGCGGGTTACGGCGGAGTAGAGGCCGCGGAAAGGCGAGATGGATTCGACGGGGTAGTCGGTGCCGAAGGCTAGCGTGACGCCGTGGTTGAGGAAGGAGCGCCAGGCGTAGGCGTACTTGACGCGCTCGGGGCCGAGACGGTCGCCCGCCCAGGCCATGTCGGTGAGCAGGTGCGAGGGCTGCATGGAGGCGATGACGTGGAGACGGGCGAAGCGGTCGAAGTCGGCAGGAAGCAGGACTTGGGCGTGCTCGATGCGGAAGCGCTGGAGCTGGGAGGCAATTTGATCTGCCTTAGCTGCGTGGCCTAAGCGCTGCTTGTTGGCGAAGGTGAACGCATCGAGCGCCATGGTGTTGGCGCGGTCGCCGATGGCGTGGAAGCCCAGCTGGAAGCCTGCGGCGGCTCGCTCCTGCGACATCTGGTCGAGGCGCGTTTGCTCGTAGCGCGGCAGGCCCGAGTTGGCGGGGTCGTCGCTATATGGGCGGGCGAGAGCTGCGGTGCGGGAGCCGAGCGAGCCGTCCATGAAGGCCTTGAGCATGGCGGTGTGGAGCATGGGGTCTGGCTGGCCGTCGATCAGCGGATGGTGGGCTTGCGCCTGCTTGAGGGTGGCGAGGGGGAGATCGAAGGGGAGCCACTCGGAAACGCGGACGGGGAGCTTGCCTTCGGTCTCCATCTGCTCCATAACGAGGAAGTCTTCCCAGTCAGAGAAGTCCTGCACGGAGGTGACGCCGTGCTGGAGGGCATCCGTGAAGGAGAGCTCGAGGGCGTGGCGGCGCGTGGTGGCGTCGGGCTTTGGGATGTGTTGCTGGACAAGCGCGAGAGCGGCGGCTTCGCGGATGATGCCGGTGGGCTGGCCGTGCTCGTCGAGGTCGATCTTGGAGCCCGCCGGTGCGACCGTCTTGCCGGTGATGCCTGCGGCCTCAAGAGCCGCGGTGTTGGCGATGGCGATGTGGCCGTCGGTGCGCTCGAGAAAAGCAGGATGGCCTGCGGTGACGGCGTCGAGATCCTGCCGGGTGGGAAGCGTTTTGGTGGGCCACTTGGTGTGGTCCCAGCCTCCGCCGAGGACCCACTGGCCGGGAGCGAGCTTTGCTACGTAGATCTTGATGCGGGCCTGGGCTTCGGCGAGGGATGCCGTGTTATCGAGATCGACGGAGAGGCGCTGCTGGCCGGCGGAGGCGATGTGGGTGTGCGCGTCGTTGAAGCCGGGCATGGCGAAGGCGCCGTGGAGGTCAATGACCTGGGTGTGGGCGTCCTTGAGCGCCAGGATTTTGGCGTCGTCGCCGGTTGCGATGATGCGGTCGGCTCGGATGGCCAAGGCTGTGACGTGTTCAGCATCGGGGCTCGCACCGACCGCTGCGAGGCCTTTGCCGGTGAGGATGTTGCCGTGGACGAAGAGGGTATCCGGGGCCTGAGCGTGGGCTGAGGCGGCAACGATGCCCAGCAGAGTGAGGAATAAGTGGCGCTTGGTCACGTGGGCAGTCTAGCAAGACGAGGTGCGTGGACTTGCTTGTCGCTTCGCGCCTCGCCGACGAAATGCGGGAGTTTCTCCACTCCGCTTCGCTTCGGTCGGAAATGACAAGCGTTCTATTGCCTCAGGAAAGAGCGCCTTCTGCGGCAAGCTGGCAGGTGTCTAGAAGGAGAAGCAGGAGGCGGCGCAGCGCGAGGGTACGGTTGGTGGGGTCGAACCACTCGTCGGTGGTGTGCATGCCGCCGCCGGTGCCACCCGCTCCGAGGGCCATGGCTGGGATGCCGAGTGAGAGCGGCAGGTTGGCGTCCGTGGAGCCGATGCGGCTTTCGGTGGCGAGCTGGAGGTGCCGGTCGACCGCCTGGAGGCTGGCTAAGAGAGGAGAGTTTTCGGGGAGCTCGCCGGCGGCTCGGTCGCCTATACGTTCCACGGCGAGCGTGAGCAATTCGGACTCGATGGCGAACTCGTTAGCGGTGGCGACGGCGCGTTCCAAGGTGCGCAGGGTGGTGAGTTCAATCTGATCGAGATGGAGGCCGGAGACTGAACGGAGATCAAGGTCTGCGGAAGCGAAGGAGGGGATGGAGTTGACTGAAGTGCCGCCGCCGATCGTTCCAACGTTGAGCGTGGTGCGTGGCTGGGTGGGCAAGGGAAGGCCGGAGAGCGTGGCGAGTGCAGAGGCGAGGGCGTGGATGGGGTTGGGGCGGCCGAAGTCTGCCCAGGAGTGGCCTCCCAGGCCAGTGATGGTGATGCGAAGTCGGCGGCTGCCAAGGGCTCTGGAGATGACTGTGGACAGGCCCGCACCTTCAAGCGCGAGGGCAGCGGCGATGCGGCCGCGGTACGGGCCTTTGGTAAAGAGGTGCTTCATGCCGCGCAGGTCGCCTTCGCCTTCTTCCCCAACGTTGGCGGCGAAAAGGATTGGGCAGGCTGGTTGGATCCCTGCCGATTGCATGCCCGCGGCTAGGGCGAGCATGGCGGCGAGGGCCGCGCCGTTGTCGGTTATGCCGGGGGCGAGCAGGCGACCTTCTTCCTCGCGGGGGGTGCAGTCTGTACCTGCGGGGAAGACGGTGTCGAGGTGGGCAGAGAGCAGGACTAACGGGCCGCCACATGCACCGGGAAGCTCGGCGAGAGCGTTGCCTTCGGAATCGATGTGCGGGTTAGTGAGGCCTAGCTCGGTAAAGCGCTGAAGGAACCAGCCGGCGCGAGCGGCTTCGGCGAAGGGCGGGGCGGGGATGGCGGTGGCTTCGAGCTGCCAGCGCCGGACTTGCGGCTCCTGCAGGTGCAGCCAGGAGAAGGCGCGATGGATGGTGCGGTCTGCGGCGAATGCGGCGATGCGTGTGTTAGCGGCGGCCGGCGTGTAGCTCGAAGAAGCGACGCTCATCAGGCGGGCTCCGCTTCTGTGACTTCGAGGTTGACGGGGTACTCCACGGAGCGCAGGTATAGACCGCGGGCCGGCGCTGTGGGCCCGGCGGCGGCGCGGTCGCGGGCGGCGAGGATGCGGGGGATGTCTTCGAGGTCGAAGCTGCCTCGGCCTACGTCTACCAGCGTGCCGACGAGGTTGCGGACCATGTGGTGGAGAAAGCCGCTGCCGGTGACCCGGTAAATGAGGAGTCCGTTTTCGTGGATCCGTTCCTGGCTCCAGGTGGAGTTGAAGATGGTTTTTGTGGGGTTGGGTTTGCCGGCGGCTTTGGCAGCCGAATCGTCATGGTCGTCGCGATCTCTTCGGTCAGGATCAGAAGCGGCGAAGGAGGTAAAGTCGTGCGTGCCGCAGAAAAGGGCAGCGGCGGCCGTCATCCGGTCGAGGTTGAGGGGCCAGCGGCAGTCCCAGACATAGGGCGCAAGAAACGGGGAGCAGATGCGCTCTTCCCCTACGTCGCCTGCTTTCGCCGGGCGGCGTTCGAAGAGGCGGTACTCGTAGGTTTTGCGGACGGCGCTGTGGCGGGCGTGGAAGCTGGGCGGGGCTGTCTCGAGCTTTTCGACGCGGACGGCGGCGGGTAGGACGCGATTCAGGGCTCGCTGGAGGTTGGGGGCGGGAATAGCTACGCCAAGGGAGACGGAGGCGACCTGGGCGAGGGCGTGGACACCGGCATCGGTGCGACCGGAGCCTTGAGGGAGGACGTCTTCGCCGGTGATGGACCTGAGGGCCGCAGCGAGCGTGCCCTGCACCGTGGTGAGGCCGGGCTGGACCTGCCAGCCATGGAAGTGCGAGCCGTCGTAACTCAGGGTCAGCTTCCAGTGGGTTTCGCTCACCCTTCCGAAACTATCATTTCAGATTTCCGGCTTAACCGTTTCCCTGCCATGGAGTTGGGTGTGCGTGTTATTCCGCGCTCTATACTGGAGGCGGATTCCTGCATTCGATGCTGGCTCTGGAACTTTGGGAGAGCCTCGTTCGTATGTCCGTTACCCCTAGGGACACGTGAGTGAGTCAGCAGCGGCGGCAGAACGCCCGAAAGAGTGGAGAAGCAGACGGTGATTGGTAAGCAATGGCAGGCAGCGGCTTGCGTGGCACTGACGCTCGCAAGCAGCGTTTCGCAGGGCTGGGCACAGACGCCCACACCGGCTCCGTCCACCGCGCCGGCAGCGCAGAACCCCACGGGCCAAACTCCAATGGGTAAGGACCAGGTCAATACAGGGCAGAATCCCGGAGCGGTGAGCCCCACGGCTCCTGCCGCTCCGCAGACGGTGGAGAACGATACGACAGGGCAGCCGGGTTTGCCGCAGGCTCCCCAACCGAAGCTGACGGAGCCGCTGTATATGCGGCCTACGGCGCGGGACTATTCGGTCGCCAAGCCGTTTTTGCCGAACCCGCTGCGGGATTACACGGCGTTGGATTACCCGGCACCACGGTTGAGCAACACGCCGCGGTTGAACGATTTGCTGCGTGATGGAAAGATTTTTCTGAGCCTTTCGGACGCGGTGACGCTGGCGCTGGAAAACAACTTCGACATCGCGATCGCGCGCATCAATCTGGACATCGCCGATACGGACATCCTGCGGGCGAAGGCGGGTTCCACGCTGCGCGGCGTTTCGACCGGGCTGGTGGCGAATACGCTGGGCGGTACGACGTCCACAATCACGGGCGGCGGCGGGCCGGGCGGAACGAGCAGCGCGGCGGGCGGCTCGGGGTCCGGTAGCTCGGGTCTGGTTTTGAGCACGAACGGCGGCGGACCGCTGCCGGAGAACATGGATCCTCTCCTTACCGGCACGGTAGAGTATCAGCGCCAGACGACGGCGAGCACCAGCGCGCTGCAACCATCGGCTACGAGCAGTACCTTCACCGGAAACTTCGCCTACCAACAGGGCTTCAGCACGGGCACGGAGCTGCAGGTAGGCTTCAACAACACGCGTGTCGGGACTGACAGCAGGCTTTCCAGCTACAGCCCTTCGTTGAGTTCAGCCTTGACGGGGACGGTGACGCAACATTTGCTGCAGGGATGCTGCCGCTGGGTGAACGAGCGCTTTATTTACCAGGCAAAGAACGACCGGCGGATTACGGACTCGGCCTTCCGGCAGCAAGTCATCTACACGGTGACGCAGGTAGAGAGCATCTACTGGGCGCTGGTGAGCGCTTACGAAGATGACCAGGCAAAAGAACGGGCGCTGCAGCAGTCTACGCAGCTGGCTTCGGATAACCGGAAACAGCTGCAGATCGGCACGCTGGCGCCGCTGGATGTCGTGAACTCAGACTCCGCCGTCACAACGGATAAGCAGTCGCTGATCACGTCGCAAAGCAACCTGGAGTACCAGCAACTGCTGATGAAGCAGGCAATCGCTCGCAACCTGAACGATCCGCAGCTTGCGAATGCGCCGGTGGTGCCGACAGATCGCGTGGGCATGGACCGGCTTCCCGAAGAAGACATGAAGACCGAAGAGCTGGTTCGCGAGGCCTACGTCAACAACCCGCAGATCGAGCAGGCGGTGATCTCGATGAAGAACAACGAGATCACGATCCGCGCGGAGAAGAATGGCCTGAAGCCCGTGCTCGATGCGTTCGGCTTCTATGGTGTCAATGGCGTTGCCGGCGATCCGAATCCGAATGCCATCAACCTTGGTACCGGCACTGTGAGCACCAACGTGCCTACGGGATACGGGGGTTTGCTGAGCAATCTGTTCGGCGCGGACTACCCGAACTATGGCGTGGGCGTGAACCTTTCGGTGCCGTTGCGCAATCGCACCGCGCAGGCCGACCAGGTGCGATCGCAGATGGAGTTGCGGCAGACGCAGATGCGGTTGCAGCAGCTTTATACGCAGATTCGTATTCAAGTCATCAATGGGGTTTATGCACTGACGAACGATCGCTCGGCCGTGACTGCGGCGCAGTCTTCACGCGATTACACAGCGCAGGCGCTGGATGCGGAGCAGAAGAAGTACCGGCTGGGCGCTTCGACGACGGCGAACGTGCTGACCCAGCAGCGGAGCCTGGCGACCGCGGAGAATACTCTCATCTCGGCAACGGCTGCCTATGCGCGTGACCGCTCGGCGCTGGCGCAAATCCTTTCCAACACGCTGGACCGTTACAGCATCAGCCTGACGGACGCTGTAAACGGCACGGTGACGCAGAAGCCCGTAATCCCAGGGCTGACAGCACCCACGGCGCCGGCACCTCCGAAGCCGCTGACCGCGAATCCGCCGCCGATTCCGCAGTAAGCGGCTGCGATACTTGCTGAGTGAGTGACGACGGTCCAGTTGAAGTAGTCAAAGCGTTGCGTAAAGAGAACGGCCTGGCTCAGGCGGCGTCGGCGTACCTGCGCTCGGCCCGGCACCAGCCGGTGCAGTGGCAGGAGTGGGGCGAAGCGGCGTTTGCGCGCGCGGTACGCGAGAACAAGCCGGTGCTGCTGGACATTGGCGCGGTGTGGTGCCACTGGTGCCACGTGATGGACCACGAAAGCTACGAGAACTCCGAGACGGCGGAGATCATCAACCAGCACTTTGTAGCGATCAAGGTGGATCGCGACGAGCGGCCGGATGTGGATGTGCGCTACCAGACCGCGGTGGCGAACATCAGCGGGCAGGGTGGGTGGCCGCTGACGGTTTTTTTAACGCCGGAGGGCAAGCCTTTTTTCGGGGGGACCTACTTTCCGCCGGAAGATCGTTATGGGCGGGCAGGGTTTCCGCGCGTTTTGCTGACGATGGCAGGAGCCTTTGGCGACAACCGCGGCGAGGTGGAAGAGACAGCTGCGAGCGTAACGGAAGCGCTGGAACTGAACGAGACTTTCGCAGGAGCTACGGGAGAGTTGAGTGGAGCTTTGCTCCACCGGATGATCGCTGATTGCGTGGCGCAGTTCGATGCTCGCAACGGCGGGTTTGGGGCGCAGCCGAAGTTTCCGAACTCGGGAGCACTGGACCTGTTGCTGGATGCGGCGGGACGTGGCGGCGAGACAGCGGCCCAGGCTTCACAGGTGGCTCTGTTCACCCTGACGAAGATGGCTGCGGGCGGGATACACGATCAACTGGCGGGCGGGTTTCATCGCTACTCGGTGGATGAGCGATGGATCGTGCCTCACTTCGAGAAGATGTCGTATGACAACTCGGAACTGTTAAAGAACTACGTTCATGCTTTCCAGAACACGGCTCATCCGGAGTTCGCGGATGTGGCGCGTGGGATTGTTCGATGGATGGATACGTGGCTTTCCGATTTTGTGCGAGGCGGGTTTTATGCTTCGCAGGATGCGGACGATGCTAACGAATCACTGGGCGATGATGGCGATTACTTCACATGGACCCGGGCCGAAGCGCGAGCCGTGCTGACGGAGCAGGAGTTCCATGCCGCAACACTGCGCTTCAACCTGCGTGACGTAGGCGACATGCACCACAACCCGCAAAAGAACGTGCTGCACATTGGGGCTTCCGCCGAAGGTGTTGCAAAGGCCCTAGAACTGAATGAAGACGAGGCAAGCAAAGTGCTGCGCAGCGCGGCAGAAAAGATGTACGCAGCGCGTTTGAAGCGACGTACGCCGTTCATCGACAAGACGGTTTACACAGGCTGGAACGGACTTTGTGTCTCAGCCTATTTAGAAGCGGCGCGTGTGTTGCGGCTGCCGGAGGCGCGGGAGTTCGCGCTGCGGTCGCTGGATCGTGTGCTGGCGAGTGCGTGGGATCCGGATCTCGGGCTTGTGCGTGTGGTGGCTTACGGTGATGGTTCGGAGCCGATTGGAACGGCGCGGATCGCTGCCGTGCTCGATGATTACGTCTTCGTAGCGAATGCCTGCCTGGATGCATGGGAAGCTACGGGTGAGTTGCTTTATGTGCGCGCCGCTGAGGATCTGACAGCGAAGCTATTGACTGATTTCTATGACCGTGAAAACGAGGGATTTTTCGATACGGCGCGAGTTGCGAAGGGAGTGGCGGTGGCGGGTGTGCTGAGCTCGCGGCGCAAGCCGCTGCAGGACGCTCCGACGCCCGCTGGGAACGCCGTGGCGGCAACGGTGCTGCTGCGCCTGCATGAACTGATTGGACACGAGGGGTTGCGCGAGGCGGCGGAGAAGACGCTGCGGTGCTTTGCCGGCGTGGTGGAGCAGCTTGGGCTGTATGCGGCTAGCTATGCGCTGGCGCTGCGGAGGTTTCTGGAGCCGGCGATGCAGGTTTGCGTGGTCGGTGACGATGCCATAGCGGATGAGTTGCAGATGGCGGCTGCCACGCGCTTTGCGGTGAATAAGAGTGTGATGCGGCTGCGGCGGGAGCAGCTTACGGCCGAGGCTTTGCCGAAATCTCTGGCTTCGACGCTACCTCTCCTGCCGAGAGTCGACGGCAGCTTTGCGGTGGTTTGTTCTGGGAGTAGCTGTCAGCCTCCGGTGACTTCGGCGGAGGCGCTGCTGGATACCTTGGCCGGTTTGAACGAAAAGCCCTGACGCCATGTACGCGAAGTTGCGCCATGTTTCGCGATGTGGGTCCGGGGCGGGGCGGCGAAGAGCGGGAACGCAGTTTGCGCAATTTGCGCAGCTTTAAGGCGCAGATTACGCAGAAGAAACGACGTCGCTGTGCGAAGGCGGGTCTATGCCGCCGGTGGGGCGGTGGGGTCGGATTTTTGCAGGACGAGTGTGCTGGCGGAGTAGCCGAAGGGAATTTGCTCCTTATCAAAGGCGAGGAGGACGCGTCGGCGCAGCTCGCGAAGGACTCCGTCGCGCTGGTTGGCTCGGACTCGCAGGTTGATGGGGTAGAGGACTTCGTGGCCGCTGATCTTGTCCACGCCCAGCACCTGCGGGTCGGCAATGATGACATCCTGCAAAGCTTCGTCGCTGCGAAGTTCAACGGCCAACTTGTTGAGTAGGGCCATGACGCGGTCGGGGTTGATGCTGGTGTCCGTGCTGACGGTGAGGGTGGCGACGGAGTAGTCGCGGGACAGGTTGGAGACGGTGGAGATCTGGCTGTTGGGCACGATGTAAAGGGTGCCGTCGCCGTCGCGCAGCTTGGAAACGCGCAGGGTAAAGTCTTCGACGGTGCCCTGAAGGCCGGCGATCTTGACGACGTCGCCGACGCTGTACTGATCTTCGATGAGGATGAAGATGCCGGTGAGCATGTCCTTGAAGATGGATTGAGCGCCAAAGCTGATACCGAGACCGATGACTCCGGCGGAGGCGATGAAGGGTCCCAGCGACACGCCGAGCGCATCGAGAACCTGGAGGATGACATAGAAGCCGATAAGGGCGTAGGCTGTAGCGCGCACGATGCCCGCGACGGTGCGGAGCTGCGCGGCTCGCTGCCCGTTGCCGACCAGGGAGTCTGCACGGCGGCGCAGGCGTCTGACGAAGAACAGGACGATGCGCTGAAGAATGAACGCGATGAAGAGCGCGGCGAGGATTTTGGGCAGGCCGGTCTGGACGAAGGCGAGAAGCTCGTCGTGCCAGCCCCGCTCAACCACGTGAAAGCTGTGTTCTTGCTGCGGGATGGAAGTGGGAACGGACGAAGGGAACTGAAGGGACCGAAGGCTTTGGAAAGTCACTTTCCAAAGAATAAAGTAGTGGGCAGGACGGCGAAAGCAGGAGCGGCGAATGCAAGTGAGCAGGCGAGCGGCAGTACAGCTAGTGGCGATGAATGCGCTGGCAGGCGCGGCAGTGATGCGTGCGCAGATTCAATCGACGACGCCGACCGGAATGCCACCCTCCACCACGAAGTCGAACTCGCCGCTGGGGTCGGGAGATCAACCCCTGGGATCAGAGCCGCAGAATCCGATGGGCGAGCGGATGCGGATGACCGCGGAGAAAGCTCACAACGAGGACCGGCGGAAGCGCATGCTTTCTGATACAGACAAGCTGCTGGCGCTTTCCGCCGAGTTGAAGGCCGACATCGAGAAGAGCACGAAAGACGAGCTTTCGCTGGATGTGATCCGTAAGGCGCAGGAGATCGAGAAGCTGGCGCATGACGTGCAGCAGCGGATGAAGAATTAGGAAGCCGAGGCGTAGTTACCTGCGTTTGCGGCGGTCAAATCGAAATCCGGCGGGTGTGACTTTCGCACGGGGCAGCCGCTAGTAAAATCAGGCTCGGAAGAACAGATGGAGGCGACGCCCTTGGCGCAGAGAACATCCCGCAGCATGAACGGTGGAGCCACCACGGTGGAAGCACCTGCAAGCGAGGGCGGCCTTCGGGCCGAGCAGCTTATTGAGTTCTATCGGCTGATGTACCTTTCGCGGCGGACCGACGACCGCGAAATACTTCTGAAGCGGCAGCAGAAGATTTTCTTTCAGATTTCGTGTGCGGGACATGAGGCGCTGCTGGTGGCGGCGGGGCTGGCCCTGAAGCCGGAGTACGACTGGTTCTTTCCGTACTATCGTGACCGGGCGCTCTGCCTGGCAGTTGGCCAGACTGTAGAAGACCAGTTGCTGCAGGCGGTGGGTGCGGCGGACGATCCCCAGAGCGGCGGACGGCAGATGCCGTCGCACTGGACCAGCAAGCGGCTGCATCTGGTCTCGCCGTCATCCTCGACCGCGACGCAGTGCCTGCATGCGGTGGGCTGTGCAGAGGCGGGACGATTCTTTCGCGCGCATCCGGAGGCGGCGAAGAAGCACGATGGGGATTATCGGCAGTTCAAGGACGTGACGTTTGGGCCGGACGAGGTGGTGTACGTCTCGATCGGGGAAGGATCAACGTCGCAGGGCGAGTTCTGGGAGTCGCTGAATACGGCCAGCAACCTGAAGCTGCCGGTGCTGTATGTGATCGAGGACAACGGCTATGCGATCTCGACGCCAGTGGAAGCGAATACGCCGGGCGGGAACATCTCGCGGCTGATCGCGAACTTCCCGAACTTCCACTTTGCCGAGGTGGATGGCACGGACGCGGTCGCCAGCTACGAGGCGATGGTGGAGGCCGTTGCTTACTGCCGCGCGGGCCATGGGCCGGCGGTGGTGCACGGGCATGTGGTGCGGCCGTATTCGCACTCGCTGTCGGATGATGAACGGCTGTATCGCAGCGAAGAGGAGTTGCAGGCGGACGCGCTGCGCGACCCAATCGCCAAGCTGCAAGCTTACCTGCTGAGCAAAGGAATACTGGACGAGGCTGGGCTGCGGGATCTGGAGCGTGGTGTGGATGACGAGGTGCAGCGTGCGGCGGACCGCGCGCTGGCCGCCGCGCCGCCGACTCCGGACACGATTCTGACGCATGTGTACTCGGAGGATTTGAAGCCTACGGATGCGACCTTCGCTACGGAGCCGAAGCCGGAAGCCGGTACGCCGGAACGTACTTTGCTGGACCTGATCAACGCCTGCCTGCAGGACGAGATGCGGCGCGATGAGCGCATCGTAGTGTTTGGCGAAGATGTGGCTGATGCCACGCGCGACAAGGCTCTGCGCGCGGGCGAGATCAAGGGCAAGGGCGGCGTCTTCAAGGTGACTCACGGGCTACAGAAGGAGTTCGGTAACGACCGCGTGTGGAACTCGCCACTGGCCGAGGCGAACATCGTTGGCCGGGCGATTGGGATGGCGGTTCGCGGGCTCAAGCCGGTGGTGGAGATTCAGTTCTTCGACTACATCTGGCCGGCGGTTCACCAGATGCGCAACGAATTGAGCGTGATGCGCTGGCGGTCGAACGGGCAGTACTCGTGCCCACTGGTGATGCGGGT
The DNA here is from genome assembly GCA_965198545.1 of Granulicella sp. Classification (GTDB taxonomy): domain Bacteria; phylum Acidobacteriota; class Terriglobia; order Terriglobales; family Acidobacteriaceae; genus Granulicella. Next base: position 836,782 of record CBDAPS010000001.1, read on the forward strand.
GCCGATTGGCGGCTACCTGACGGGTGGGTCGATTTACCACTCGCAGTCGGGCGAGAGCATCTTTACGCACACTCCGGGGGTTCGGGTGGTGATGCCGTCGAATGCGCTGGATGCGATCGGATTGTTGCGCACGGCAATTCGCTGCGACGATCCGGTGCTGTTCCTGGAGCACAAACGGCTGTACCGCGAGACCTATGGGCGGGCACCGTACCCCGGACCGGAGTACACGATCCCGTTTGGTAAGGCGAAGATCGTAAAGCCGGGCAAGGACCTGACGGTGGTGACCTATGGGGCTGTCGTACCCCGAGCGCTGCAGGCCGCGCAGAAGCTGGAGCGCGAGAAGGGCGTCAGCGTCGAGGTGATCGACCTGCGCAGCCTGAGCCCGTATGACTGGGAAGCGATTGCGGAGAGTGTGCGCAAGACCAGCAAGGTGCTGGTAGCGCATGAGGACATGCAGAGCTGGGGCTATGGGGCGGAGATCGCGGCGAGGATTGGCGACGAACTGTTCCACGACCTCGACGCGCCGGTGCGACGGGTAGGTGCGATGGATACGTTTGTGGCGTACCAGCCGCTGCTGGAAGACGTGATTCTGCCGCAGCCGGAGCGGATTTTCGCGGCGATGGCCGAGCTGGTGGCGTTCTAGAACTGCGTTGCCTGACTAGAGAGCGGCCTGGCGATAGAACACGGTGGAACAAAAGAGAGCTAGTTTGGGGCCCCCGCGCAACTAGACCTACCTAGTGTGGGTTTGTGCCTGTGACGCCCACGCCTGAGAGCCGCCCATGTCCAAATCGATCGATACCAGCCGTTCCTTCCGCAGCGTTTCTACTACTGTCCATGCATTGAAAGGGGCCGTTGTGGCCTCGCTGTGTCTGCTGCTTGCCAGCCCGCAGGGGTACGCGCTGGGCCCTGCCGCAAGCGACGTTCCTGCAGCGAAGGCCAGGGCGCCGCTTTCTCAGACGGAAAAGGTGCAGCATGCGCTGAACCGGTTTACGTTTGGTGCGCGGCCAGGCGACGAGGCGGCGGTGAGCCGGATGGGGCTGGATGCCTGGTTCCAGCGGCAGCTTCATCCAGAAGGCATCGACGACGCGGCGCTGACGGCGCAGCTTGCGAAGTTTCCGGCGCTGCAGCTTTCGCAGGATGAACTGATTCGGCGGTTTCCTTCGCCGCAAATCATTCGCGCGGCCTCCGGGGTGAACAAGAACGCGGCGCTTGCCCGGTATGTGGCCACGGAGATGCCCACCGATCCGGTGTTGCATGCGGTGTATGCGGACGCGATCTATGCGTACCAGATGGGGCCGAAGGGGCAGGGCGCGGCGGCGAAGAAAGCGGCTGCCGAAGCCGGAGCGATGCCAGCGATGAATGGGGAACAGGCCGGCGACATGGCCGCAGATGCGGGGATGGCGGCTCCAACCCCGTCGGAGAAGGATTCCATGGCTCCGGCGATGGGAGGTAAAGGCAAAGGAAGGAAGCAGATGCTGGAAGCGGCTGCTCCGCCTATGAGCGATGCCGATGTGCAGGTAGTATTGGCGCTCCCGCCCGATCAGCGCTATGACCGGATGATTGCGATGTCTCCGCAGGAGATGCTAAGCCTGCGCAACGGTCTGCGGCCGGTGCAGCGGCTGTTTCTGCTGCGCGGCATGACACCGGCCCAGATGGAAGTGACGACGGCACTGACCGGGCAGGCAAATCGCGTGGTGGGCACGGAGGCACTGGAGGCCCGGCTGCTGCGCGATGTGGACTCTGACCGGCAGTTGCAGGCCGTCATGACGGACTTCTGGCTGAACCACTTCAACGTGTATGCGCGGAAGAGCGAGACGGAGCCGTACTACCTGAACTCGTATGAGCGCGACACGATCCTGCCCAACGCGCTTGGCAAGTTCGAGAACCTGCTGGTAGCGACGGCGGAGAGCCCGGCGATGCTGACCTACCTGGACAACTTCCAGAGCGTTGGGCCGGATTCGCCGGCGGCCGCGCGCGGCAAGCGGGTGCAGAAGTTTGTGGACAATAATCCGAACCGTCCGGGGCTGGGGTTGGTGGCGCAGTTGACACCCAAGGGTATCAACGAAAACTATGCCCGCGAGCTGATGGAGCTGCATACGCTGGGCGCTCGCTGCGAGGTGAGCGCGGATCATCCGGCGAGTCAGTTGGATGCCTCGTGCGGCAAGGGCTACACGCAGGCCGATGTGACGAACGTGGCGAAAGTGCTGACAGGCTGGACGATTGAGCGGCCGTATCAGGGCGGCAAGATGACGTTCGATGAACAGCGGCACGAGCCGGGCAGCAAGACGGTGCTGGGCGTGACGATCGCCGATGGCGGATCCCGCGAAGGCATGCAGGTGCTGCACATGCTGGCTACGAGCCCGGCGACGGCTCACTTCATCAGCTACAAGCTGGCGGTACGGTTCGTCGCGGACAATCCTCCGGACGCGTTGGTGGACCGCATGGCCGCGACGTTCCTGAAGACGGACGGCGACATCAAGGCGGTTCTGACGACTCTGTTCCGCTCACCGGAGTTCTGGGCTCCGGAGGTGTACCGCGCGAAGATCAAGACGCCGATCGAGTTTGTGGCGTCGGCACTGCGGGCTTCAGACGCGACGATCAACAACGCGCTGCCGCTGGTACAGGCGATGGACAAGCTGGGCATGCCGATCTATGGGATGCAGACGCCGAATGGCTACTCGTGGGCGCATGACAACTGGGTGAGCAGCAACGCGCTGATCTCGCGGATGAACTTTGCGCTGGTGCTGAGCGGCGGCCTGCTGCCGGGAACCCGGACGGATTGGCCGCAGTTGTTAGGGGAGCCGGGCGGGGCCGGAGATGACGTTGCGAATGCCGGGCCTCCGACCCCAGAGATTGAGCGCAAGCTGGAGTTGCTTCTGCTGGGGCAGCCTGCGGCGGAGCGGACGCGCGCCACGGTGTTGCAGGAAGCGCAGAATCCAACCGCGCAACATGCCGCGCAGCAGAGCTTCGCAGTGGCTAAAGTGCAGGACGAGGCACTCGGCGACGATACCACCGAGTTTGCCAAACTGACGCGCAAGCCGGGACGTGGCGGACAGAACGGCGGAGGGTTGCAGGCGGATCGGCCGGAGGCTCCGCTGAACACGATGGCCGGGCTGCTGCTGGGGTCGCCGGAGTTCCAGCGGAGATAACCCAAATGTTGGGCTTCCAAGCGGAAACTTCCCGGCGAGACTAGAGTTTAAGTAAGCAGGAACCGCGCACGGGATGTACGCGCTCAGGAGACATACCATGTTCAAGAAGCCGACCTACACCGATGCCAGCGACTGGGGATGCGATATGCACGGGCGCGATCTCGCCCGCCGCAACGGGGTGACTCGCCGCGGCTTTCTGCGCAACGGCGCACTGGCGCTGGTGGGTACCTCGGTGGTGCCGAGCTTCCTGATGCGGTCCGTCTACGCCGAGATGCAGACCGCTACGGCCAACCAGAAGAAGCTGGTGGTGATCTTCCAGCGCGGCGCCTGTGACGGGCTGAACGTGGTGGTGCCCTACGCGGAGAAGAACTACTATGCGATGCGGCCGACGATCGCGGTGAAGCAGAACGAGGTGCTGGACCTGAATGGCTTCTTTGGGTTGCATCCGGCGATGGCACCGTTCAAGCCTCTTTATGAGCAGGGGCAGCTTGCGATCGTGCATGCGGCCGGTTCGCCGGATACGACGCGGTCGCACTTTGATGCGCAGGACTACATGGAGTCCGGCACGCCGGGACTGAAGTCGACGACGGACGGATGGCTCAACCGGGCGCTGCAGGATGAGCGGCTGAATGGAAAGCCTTCGGCGTTTCGCGCGGTCGCGCTGGGCACGCAGGTGCCGCGTACGCTGCAGGGAAAGGTGCCCGCAGTGGCGCTGGCGAACCTGGCTGACTTCTCTGTTGCGGGTAAGGGCCCGCAGACTTCGCCGATCTCGAACGCATTCCAGGCGATGTATGACGAGAGCACGGATGCCGTGCTGCATGGCACCGGGCAGGAGACGTTCGAAGCGGTGAAGATGCTGAAGTCCGCCGATCCGGCGCAGTACAAGCCCGCCGCGGGAGTTACTTATCCAAACACCGCCTTCGGCAACAGCCTGAAGCAGATTGCGCAGTTGATGAAGGCGAACCTGGGCGTTGAGGCGGCGTTCTCCGACATTGGCGGATGGGACACGCACCAGAACCAGGGCGCCGCGAACGGTCAGCTTGCCAACCGGCTGAAGGAGTTTTCCGAAAGCATCGCTGCCTTCTGGAAGGACATGGGGAACGACGCCGAGGACATCACACTCGTGACGATGTCAGAGTTTGGACGTACGGCTCGGCAGAACGGTACTGGCGGCACAGATCACGGGCACGCGAATGTGATGTTCGTGCTGGGCGGCTCTGTAAAAGGCGGCAAAGTCTACGGCAAGTGGCCTGGCCTGGCTAATGAGCAGCTAAATGAAGGGCGTGATCTTGCGGTGACGACTGACTTCCGCAATGTATTAGGCGAGGCCGCTTACAAGAGCCTAGGAGCGCACGATATGAGTCGCGTGTTTCCAGGCGTCAGTGTCAACCCTTCTACCTTCCTGAACTTCGCTTAGATTTCTTGTGACAGCCTTGTAAACAGAATTGTCTCCGCAAAGAATTCATTGCGGAGACAATCTGCTTGTCGTTGCTATGACTCATTGGCGACACAGGTGTGGCCGGTCGTGAGACGTGGTTCCCATCCATTCGATGCAGCATTTCTCGGCGTTTTCTGCCGCTTCGCGTGGATGATGCATGCTCCCACCTCTGTGGTATGCAGTCCCACCTTTGATTACTAAGTGGGGGATGCTTTTGGAAAACTTTTTGCTATACAACACGTCTTAGTAAATGCAGTGCAGCTACAACGCAGTGCCCGCAACAGCCGGCCTAGCAGTCCCTTCGGTAACCGGCATCCCCTATCTGCAACACCCTCCCCCACCTTCATACCAAGGCTGCCGGAACATCGGCGGCCTTCACGCCTTTTGCGCGCTACTTCGCAGGAGTAAGAGCAGGTACGGGCTGCGTCAGGTAGGTATCGAGGAAACGGCGGAGAGCAGCGTGCACTGCGGCCTTGTCCGAAGCTTTCGCAATCTCGTAGGTCATCTTCGGGTCGGCGGCTCGCTGGGCGTCCACGGGCGAGACGCCGTTGGTGAAGGAGATCAGGAGCTTCGGAGTCTTGAGGGAGTGCAGTGGGTCGGCGAGCGCAAAGTCTTCGTGGAAGAGCAGGCGGAACGGCACCATGCGGGCTCGTTTGTCTTCGCGCGCGCGTGATGCGAAGTCGCCGTCGCCCTGTTGAAGGATGATGCCTGCGATGTCGGAGTGCTGTACGGCAAGATGGACCGCCAGCGCAGCTCCGAGACGATCACCGAAGAGGACGGTTTCAGAGGGCTTCGCGTGTTGCGTTTCGGCCAGCCAGCGCAGGGCGGCTTCGGCGTCTTGCTCCATGAGCTTTTCGGTGGGGTGCTGACCAGAACTGCGGCCGAAGCCGCGGTAGTCGAAGAGCAGCACTCCGAGGCGGGCGTCGTGCAAAGCGCGGGCAACCGGCAGGGCGTCGCTCATGGAGCCTTCGCCGTCGTGCAGCAGAAGGGCGACAGGTTCGGAGGGGACGTCGCTGGGAATCCACCAGCCATCAAGCTGAGGCTGGCCGGCGGCGTCGGGGAAGAAGCGGACTTGCTGATAGGCGAGGCCGAGAGACGATGGATCGCCGGTGACTGTACGTGAGGGGTGCAATACAAGCTGCCACTGCTGAAGAGAAAACAGCACGCAGATGAGGACATAGGCACAGGCCATCGCGACCGCGAAAACAGCGACGATTGCCTTGAGGATCCAGCTGGGGTCTACGAGCTCAGGGGGTGTATTTGCAGGCTGGCTTGCTGCAGAATACTGGCGTGCGGGGCGTTGCGCGGGCATATTGGTCGACGAATGGGGCAGGCTCAGCATCTCATGAATGGAAGGCAGAGAAGAAGCGAATGAGTGAGTGGGTACGTCTGTGCGCGCAGACAGAAGCGCCGGATGAGGGTGCGGTTGCGGAGTTCGAGGCGGCGGGAGTTGCGGTGTGTCTCGCTAGGGTAAATGGGACGCTGCACGCGATGGACAACTGGTGCCCTCATCGGCGCGGTCCGCTGGGACAGGGATGGGTGGAGGGCGATGCGGTGGTGTGTCCGTGGCATTGCTGGTCGTTCGACGTGGAAAGTGGAGAAGCTTTGCCTCCGGAGAATGATCGCGTTGCGCTTTTTCCGGTGAAAGTGGAAGATAGCACGGTGTTTGTGAACGTCGGATAACGAGAAAAGAGAGTTTTTCAGAAAACCAAAGTTGACAGGGTCAACTCCTATTTCAAGTCGGGTACATTTTCCAAAACCTTGCTCGACAGGAGACTTCACCCATGAAGCGTGTTCTGCTCTCAGTGTTCGCCCTTGCCATGTTTGCCGGTGCAGTGCTTCCCGCAAGCGCTCAGTATCATCATCACCGGCATTGCTACTATCGCCATCACCATCGCGTTTGCCGCTAGTTTCCTGTCGTGATGTGAGTTGCACCGGACGCCCGCCCCTTCGGCGGGCGGTTCCGTGTGTAGGGATTTATATGCATCGGCTGGTATTCTGAGGGGCAGCGCCCAAAGCGGAGGGGCGACATCATGCAGGCAGTGCTCGCTCTAGAAGACGGGCGTGTTTTTCTGGGAGAAGCGTTCGGTGCTCCCGTGGAGCGCGTCGGCGAAGTGGTGTTCAACACCTCGCTGACGGGCTACCAGGAGATCTTTACCGATCCGTCGTACGCCGGGCAGATCGTGGTGCTGACCAACCCACACATCGGGAACTACGGCACCTCGCCGAGCGATGCTGAGGCTGCGCGCCCTTACATAGAGGGGCTGGTGGTTCGCGAGTTCTCGGCGGTGAGCTCTAACTGGCGGTCGACCGAAGTCACCGATGAGTACCTGGAGCGCAATGGCGTCCCGGTGCTGGCCGATATCGACACCCGCGCGCTGGTTCGGCACCTGCGTGCCAACGGCGTGATGCGCGGCATCATCTCGACCGCGGTGGACGACCTGGAGGCGCTGGTCGCCAAGGTGCGTGCCCATCGCAAGATGGACGGCACCGATTTGGCCAGTGTGGTTTCAACGAAGCAGGCATATACGTGGGATTCAGCTGAGCCTCGCAATGAGACGGGCGATGTGTACTTTCCTGCGGGGCAGGCTGCGACGGACACGCCGCTCCATGTGGTGGCGTATGACTTCGGCATCAAGCAGAACATCCTGCGCATGCTGGCTCGCGAAAACTGCAAGGTGACGGTCGTGCCGGCGCGCACGCCGGCCAGCGAAGTGCTGGCTATGAATCCGGACGGCGTGTTCTTTTCCAACGGCCCAGGAGACCCGGAGCCGCTGGACTACGCGCAGCAGAACATTCGCGACCTGCAGGGCAAGAAGCCGCTTTTCGGCATCTGCCTGGGGCATCAGTTGTTCGGGATCGCGCTGGGTGGCAAGACCTACAAGCTGAAGTTTGGGCACCACGGTGGGAATCACCCGATCAAGAACCTCGACACCGGCAAGGTGGAGATCACAGCTCAGAACCATAACTACAACGTGGACCCTGCAAGCCTGCCGGACGACGTCGCGCCGACGCATATAAATTTGAACGACAACACGCTGGCGGGATTGAAGCACAAGACGGACCCGATGTTCAGCGTGCAGTACCACCCCGAGGCGAGCCCCGGACCGCATGATTCACACTACCTGTTCAAGCAGTTCCGTAAAATGATGGAAGAGTGGAAGGAGGGCTAATGCCGAAGACTAGCTTGGAAATCATCATGAGCGAGGACCTGAAGCATCGACTGCAGATGTGCGCCAAGCAACGCGGACAGTCGCTTCAAGAGTTTGCGCAAGAGGCCCTCTACACTTACGTTGAGGACATTGAAGACGGCGTCGTTTCTGATGTCGTCCTTTCCGAAGAGGGGCTGAAGTATCTACTGCCAGAAGGAGTGGACGCGATTGGCTTGGACCATCGAGTATTCGAAGAGCGCCGAAAGACAGCTTAAAAAGCTACCGCAAGACATCGAAAACCGAATTCGCAACTTTATGGCGGACCGTGTGGCTCCACGCCAGCATCTTCAGGAAATCGCCAAAAAGCTGAGTGGACCCTACGAGAACCGGATACGATTTCGCATCGGCGATCATCGCGTCATTGGCGTCCCTCATGAAGAAATCCTCCTTATTTTAATTGTCGAAGTGGCGCATCGCCGCGAGGTATACCGCTAGTGCCACGCAGAAATGACATTGCAAAAATTCTCGTGATCGGCTCCGGGCCGATTGTGATTGGGCAGTCGGCCGAGTTCGATTACTCGGGGACGCAAGCCTGCAAGGCGCTGAAGGCCGAGGGTTATGAGGTTGTGCTGGTGAACTCCAACCCGGCGTCGATCATGACCGACCCGGATGTGGCTGACCGCACGTACATCGAGCCGCTGACGCCTGATTATCTGGAAGAGATCGTCCGCGTTGAGGCGGAGTCCCTGGATCCGAGCAAGGGCAAGTTTGCCGTGCTGCCGACGGTGGGTGGGCAGACGGGATTGAACCTTGCTGTCGATCTCGCAGATCGCGGGGTCCTGGAGCGCTATGGCGTGGAACTGATCGGCGCCAAGCTCGATGCCATCAAGAAGGCAGAAGACCGCTTGCTCTTCAAGGACGCGATGAAGAAGATCGGGCTCGATCTGCCGAAGTCGAAGCTCGTGAACAATATCCGTGATGGTCTTGAGTTTGCGGGCGCACTGGGTTTCCCGGTTGTCATACGACCGAGCTTCACGCTAGGTGGTTCGGGTGGTGGCATCGCTTACAACCGCGAAGAGCTGATGGAGATTCTTTCGCGCGGACTTGATCTTTCGCCAGTGCATGAGTGCCTCTTGGAAGAAAGCGTGCTGGGCTGGAAAGAGTATGAGCTGGAGGTGGTGCGCGACCTGAACGACAACGTCGTCATCATCTGTTCGATCGAAAATTTCGACCCGATGGGCGTGCACACAGGCGATTCGATCACCGTGGCGCCGGCACAGACGCTGACCGACCGCGAGTACCAGCGCATGCGCGATGCCGCCATTGCCTGCATTCGCGAGATAGGCGTGGAGACTGGTGGCAGCAACGTGCAGTTCGCGGTTGATCCCAAAGACGGCCGCATGATCGTGATCGAGATGAATCCGCGCGTAAGCCGCAGCTCCGCGCTGGCTTCCAAAGCGACGGGCTTCCCGATCGCGAAGATCGCGGCGCGACTGGCCGTCGGCTACACGCTGGATGAGCTGCAGAACGACATCACGAAGGCAACGCCCGCTTGCTTCGAGCCGACCATCGACTACGTGGTGGTGAAAATTCCGAAGTGGCAGTTCGAGAAGTTTCCTGGCGCCGAAGAGACACTTGGGCCGCAGATGAAGTCTGTAGGCGAGGTCATGGCCATTGGACGCACGTTCAAGGAAGCCATGATGAAGGCCGTACGTTCTCTGGAGACGGGCAAGAAGGGCAGCAAGGATTCTATCGAGCCGCGGCGGCTGACGCAACGTTTGGTGACACCGCATCCTGAGCGGCTGGCCTACCTGCGCTATGCCTTTGACCAAGGCATGAGCGTGCGCGAGGTTGCGCGGCTGACGGGGATGGATCCGTGGTTCCTGAACCAGATGAAGCAAATCGCGGACTCGCTCGCCGACCTGCCGGGCGCAGGTGGAAAGACGATCGAGACTCCAGCCGGCGGCGTGGAGATGTCCGCGGCAAAGATTCGACAGTGGAAGCGTATGGGCCTTTCAGACGAGCGGATTGCGCTGGCGATGGGATCGGAAGATCCCGACTTTACTACAGCGCTGCGGCAGATGCGTCAGGCCGTTGGTATCAAGCCCGTGTACAAGCTGGTGGATACGTGCGCGGCAGAGTTCGAGAGCTTCACGCCGTACTTCTACTCCTGCTACGACGAAGAGGATGAAGCTACGCCGACTGACAAAAAGAAGATCATCATTCTTGGTTCGGGGCCGAACCGCATCGGGCAGGGCATTGAGTTCGACTATTGCTGCTGTCACGCGGCGTTTGCGCTGAAGGACGACGGCTATGAAACGATCATGGTGAACTGCAATCCCGAGACCGTTTCAACCGACTACGACACCAGTGACCGCCTGTACTTCGAGCCGCTGACTTTCGAGGATGTGCTCGCCATTTATGAGCATGAGGCGGCTTCAGGCGCGGAGATTGGTGTCATCGTGCAGTTCGGCGGGCAGACACCGCTGAACCTGTCCCTGCCGTTGAAGGCCGCGGGCGTGCCGATCATCGGGACATCGCCGGAATCGATCGAACTGGCGGAGGACCGCAAGCGCTTCCAGAAGCTGATCGAAGAGCTGGGCATTCCGCAGCCGCCGGGAGCGATCGCGACGAACGTGGAAGAAGCGCTTGCGGGTGCGCGCAAAGTGGAGTACCCGGTGCTGGTACGGCCTTCGTTCGTGCTGGGTGGGCGGGCCATGGTGATTGCGTATGACGATGCAAGCATCGTTCGCTACATGTCGAGCGCGATTGAATACTCGCAGGAGCGGCCGGTGTTGATCGACCACTTCCTGGAAGACGCACAGGAAGTGGACGTCGATGCGCTGTGCGATGGTAAGGACGTCATCATCGCGGGCATCATGCAGCACATTGAAGAGGCCGGGGTGCACTCTGGTGATTCGTCTTGCGTGTTGCCCGCGGTGGATTTGTCACCAGAGGTGCTCAACACGCTGCGGAAGTACACGAGGCAGCTCGCGCTGGCGCTGAATGTCGTCGGCCTGGTGAACCTGCAGTTTGCCGTGCAGCGCGGCAACGTGTTCGTCATCGAAGTCAATCCACGTGCCTCGCGGACAGTGCCGTACGTTTCGAAAGCGACGGGCATCCAGTTGGCGAAGGTAGCCTCGCGGCTGATGACGGGACGCACGCTGCGCGAGCTTCTGCCGGAGCAACTGGCAAGCGGTAAGGACCTGCCGACGGGAGATCGTTTCTTTGTGAAGAGCCCGGTGTTCCCGTGGGGCAAGTTCCCGGGCGTGGACCCAATTCTCGGTCCGGAGATGCGCTCGACCGGCGAAGTGATGGGTGTAGCCGAGACCTTTGGCGAGGCTTATGCCAAGGCGCAGATTGCGGCGGGCGTCTTCCTGCCGAGCAAGGGCTCCGTCTTCTTCAGTGTGAATGACCATGACAAGCCGGCACTGGGAGCATTGGGGCGCCGATTTGTGGATATGGGCTTTCACCTGGTGGCGACATACGGAACCGCCGAAGTTCTGGAGGACGCGGGCTTGCAGGTGGAGCGCGTGTACAAGGTGAAGGAAGGCCGGCCCAACGCGGTGGACCTGATCAAGAGTGAGCGAATTCAACTCATCGTGAACACTCCGCGGGGTGCGGAGAGTGTTTTCGACGAGCAGGCGATTCGGAGGGCGGCTGTGCTGGCCCGCGTACCGACCATCACTACGCTGGCGGCGGCGCAAGCGTGCGCGGATGGAATCGAGGCGATGGCACACGGCGAGTTCCGCGTTGAGTCACTGCAAGCGATTCATGCGGCACGACTCGAGGCGGCAACGGTGTAATCCGTAACGAGCTGACCGGCCGCGTTTTGCTGACCGGTCCGCGTCGTATTCTGGGCTGACGATGAAAGAGTTCTTTATCGCGGATGCTCCGCGCTTTGAGTCGCAACTCGTTACCAGCTACTTCTCGCTCGCGTCGATCTCGGTGCGCGAACGAAAAGGTAGCGCGGGCGGGCAGTATCTCGCGTTGACCCTAACGGACAAGACCGGGCAGTTCGACGCGCGCATGTGGGAAGAGTTCGCCGATGTCGTGACCCACTGCTCGGAAGGTTGCTACGTAAAGGTACAGGGGCAGGTTTCCAAATATCAGGGCAGGTTCCAGATCACGGTTAACAAGATGCGTTCAGCGGCGGCGTCTGAGGTCGATCCAGCGGACTTCGTGCCGACAACGCAGTACGACATCGCCGAGATGGATGCGGAGCTGCGCGGTTATGTGGCGTCGTTTGCGAGCGAGCCGCTACGCCGGCTGGTGCTGGCGTTTCTGGATGATCCGGAGATTGGCGGGCAGTTTCGAGAGGCTCCGGCGGCGAAGCGGCTGCACCATGCCTGGCTGGGCGGCCTGCTGGAGCATGTGTTGATGCTCGTGCGGGTGTGTCGCGCAACCGCCCCGTTCTACCCGGAGGTGGACCCAGACCTGCTGGTGGCTGGAGCGATCCTGCATGACATCGGCAAGGTACGCGAGTTGAGTTGGAAGACGGCCTTCAACTACACGCTAGAAGGGCAGTTGGTCGGGCACATTTCGATTGCGTTGGGGATGATCGGCGAGAAAATCGCTCTGCTTGATGCAGAGGATCGTGCTGAGGCAGGAGTCGAGGACCGCGAGCCAGTGCCGTTTCCAGCGCGGCTGCGGTTACTGCTGGAGCACATGATTCTGGCGCACCATGGCAAGCTCGAGTTCGGTTCGCCCAAGCTGCCGATGACGCCGGAAGCGATGCTGTTGAGCGCACTGGATGACCTGGAGGCCAAGTTCCAGGCATTACGCAACGAGTTCGTGGCAGCGAAGGCGACAGGAAAGCGGGCAGATGAAGTGACAGACTGGGTGCGCTCGATGGACCGGCCGCTGTTTGATTCAAAGGCGTGGCTGGCCAGCGAACCCGCCGGGAAGCCGGAGCGCGTGGCGCAGGACGAGCCGGCAGAGCAGCTCACGCTGACGGCCGCGGAAGATACGCAGCTATAATTGGGAGTTTATGCTTCGGTTCTCAACGGCAGGGGAAAGCCACGGCGAGGCGCTGGTGGCACTGATCAGCGGCATGCCTGCCGGGGTTCCAGTAGATAACGAATTTATCAACCGCGAGTTATGGCGGCGCCAACAGGGTTATGGCCGTGGCGGACGGATGCGCATTGAGAAGGACACCGCGCACGTGCTCTCCGGCGTGCGGCACGGAAAGACGATCGGCTCGCCGATCGCCATGACGCTGGCGAATCGTGACTGGAAGAACTGGGAAGAGATTTTGCCGGTCGATGAAGGCGATGCAGAGAAGCATAAAGCTGTGGCGAGTCCCCGCCCGGGTCATGCGGATCTCGCCGGAACTCTCAAGTACAACTTTAAAGATGCGCGATATGTGCTTGAAAGAGCGTCAGCCCGTGAGTCGGCAGCTCGGGTCGCTTGTGGGGCACTGGCAAAGCTGCTGCTGCTCGAGCTAGGAGTGGGAGTGGCGAGCCACGTCGTACGTGTTGGTGGCGCGGAGTTAGAGCGAGCCGCCAGCTTTGCCGAAATTACCGCCCTGGCTGAGCGAGAGGACGTGTTGCTGGCCTGTGTCGATCCCGAAGCGGAAGGTCGCATGAAGGCCGAAGTGGATAAGGCCTTGCGGACGGGCGATACGGTGGGCGGGGTGTTTGAGGTGGTCGTTCACGGTCTGCCGCCAGGGGTGGGAACGCATGTGAACTGGGACGAGCGGCTGGACGGCCTGCTGGCTCAGGCGGTCATGAGCCTACAGGCGGTTAAGGCTGTGGAACTGGGCCGGGGTGTGACGGCGGCGCAGGCGGTGGGTTCGCAGGTTCACGATGCCATCGGGTACACCGAAGCGGATGCCTCCGCTGCGGGAGGGAAGTTTACGCGGTTCGAGCGGGCTGGCAACAACGCCGGAGGACTGGAAGGTGGCATGTCGAACGGTGAGGATCTGCTGGTTCGTGGCTACCTAAAGCCGATTTCCACGCTGCGGAGACCGCTCGGTTCGGTGTCTTTCGAGACGCGGGAAGCCACGAAAGCATCGTATGAACGCTCGGATGTATGCGTTGTGCCGGCTGCTGGAGTGGCTGCCGAGGCCATGGTGGCGCTGACGGTGGCCCGGTGTGTTCTTGAGAAGTTTGGCGGCGATAGCCTTGTGGAACTGAAGCGTAACTTCGAGGGTTACGCAGCGCAGATTCGGGCATTTTGAAGAGTTTGGATGGATTGGTAATGAGCACCAAAGAGGCTGCGGTCAAGCCGCACAAGATTTACGAGGTTGTGAAATTTCCGGACCCTGTGCTGAGCAAGCGCGGAGAACAGGTGACCGAGTTCGGGCCGGAGCTTGAGCGGCTGGTGGATGACATGTTCGAAAGCATGTATGCCGCGCAGGGGATCGGGCTGGCGGCGCCGCAGATCGGAGTCTCGAAGCAGATCACTGTCATCGACGTGAGCTTCAAGGAGCGACCGGAAGACAAACTGGTTCTGATAAATCCGGAGATCATTGAGCGTAGTGGAAAGCAGTACGAAGAAGAAGGCTGCCTGAGCCTGCCGGAGATTCGCGAAAAAGTGGATCGCGCTGCGAAGGTTAAAGTGCGAGCGCAGAACGCGAAAGGTGATTTTTTTGAAGTAGAGGGTGAAGAGCTGTTGTCGCGCGCTCTTCAGCATGAGATCGATCACCTGCATGGCGTGCTGTTCATCGAGCGCCTGAGCCGGTTGAAGCGCGAGATCGTGCTGAGAAAGATCAAGAAGCTGCAAAAGAACGGTGAGTGGTAGAGAAGATGCGCCTGGCCTTCTGCGGATCGCCCGAGTTTGCTGTGCCTTCTCTACGTGCGGTGCTTGCCGCTGGGCACACCGTGGAGCTGGTTTTGTCACAGCCGGACCGGCAAGCTGGACGCAAGATGGAGCTGCAGTCGCCGGCGGTGGCTCAGGCGGCCAAAGAGCTTGGGCTGCCGTTGCTGCAGCCGGATAAGATCAGGAACAACATAGAGTTGCGGGCACGTCTGGAAAAGATACTTCCAGAAGCGATCCTCGTGGTGGCCTACGGGCGGATCATTCCCGACTGGATGCTTGGATTGCCCCGCTTTGGGAACATCAACCTGCATGGCTCGCTGCTGCCGAAGTATCGGGGAGCCGCGCCGATCCAGTGGGCTGTAGCGAATGGCGAAACGGAGACGGGCGTGACGACCATGAAGCTCGATTCTGGGTTGGACACCGGCGACGTGCTGCTGGAGCGCCGGGTCCCCATAGGTCCTGATACCACAGCCGGTGAATTGTTCGCCGGATTGGCTGGGGTTGGGGCTGAGCTTGTCGTAGAAACCCTTGCGGGGCTTGAAGCGGGCACAGTTTTGGCGAAGCCTCAGGACCATGAACGGGCGACGCTGGCGCCGATCCTCACGAGGGAAGATGGCCGAATGATGCTCGCGGAGCGGGGTGCGGAGGTCGTGTACAACCGCTGGCGCGGCTTTTCACCTTGGCCTGGAGCGTGGGGACAGTTTCGAAACAAGCGTTTTCTTGTCAACACGATGCGTGCAAATCTTCATCAAGCAGGTGCGCCCTATGCGCCGGGAGAACTCATTTTTGCAAATGGAGAGTTACTGGCCGGAACTGCGGATGGCCGCGCAGTTGTGCTGGAAGAAGTGCAGATGGAGGGCAAACCACGGATGGGTGGAGCGGCGTTTGCCAGAGACTTCCAGTTAAAGGCTGGTGAGCGGCTTGCCTGAGCCACGCAGGCCGATGCAGAAGGCGCACTCTGCTGCAAACGCTGTGGTTAGTCCGGCGCGGCGGGCAGCGTTCGCGGTGCTGGAGCGCGTGGCGGCTACCGACGCGCACAGTGATGATTTGCTGCATGGGCCTTTGTTATCAGGGCTTTCAGAGGTGGATCGGAAGCTGACTACGGCGTTGGTGATGGCTACTCTGCGGTGGGAGATTGCGCTAGATGCCCAGATTGCGCCGCTTTTGAGCCGACCGGATGCTGAGATGGCCTTTGCGGTGCGATTGGCGCTGCGGTTGGGTGCTGTGCAAATGCTTCATTTTGAACGGATTCCGCGACATGCGGCCATCAATGAGAGCGTCGAGCTGGCGCGGGTGGCGGGGCATGGGCATGCCAGCGGAATGGTGAATGCCGTGCTTCGGAAGCTCGCGAAGGAACCGGAGCCGAAACGGAAAGTGTATGAAACGCCGAGGTTTATGGCCGAGAGACTAGGGCATCCGGCGTGGCTGGTGGAGCGCTGGGCCGCCAACTATGGGCCTGCCGCGGCGGTAAAGATCTGTGAGTATGGGCAGGCGGAGCCAGGCGAGCCACGTTTCTTTGTGGCCGAAAACGATGGGCACAATGTGGACATGCCGTGGATGGATGACGGCTCGCGGTTAGTGGCTGAGCTAGCGGCTGCCGCGAAACGGGACGCTCAGCGAATTTGGGACTGCTGTGCCGCTCCAGGTGGCAAGACGGTAGTGATCGGGCGGCGGCTTCGAGTAGCCGAGACGGGAGCCGAGTTGCTGGCTACGGACAGGAGTGCGCGGCGGCTGAAGGGGCTGAAGCTTCGGCTGGAGCGGGAGCTGCCGAGCGCCAAGGTGGGGCTGGCCGACGCAGCGGAGATGTCGGATGGGGCTGGGGACTTCGACCTGATTCTTTGCGACGTGCCTTGCAGCGGGACGGGGACGCTGGCCCGTAACCCGGAGATCCGGCATCGGCTGCAGCCGGCGGAGTTGAGCCGGCAGGCGGAGCGGCAGAAGGCGATTCTCGGCGGGGCGCTGAAGCGGCTGGCTGTGGGCGGGCGGCTGCTGTACTCGACCTGCTCGCTGGAGCCGCAGGAGAATGAGGCGGTGGTAGCGGCGGTGCTCGCTGGTGCCTCGGAAGTTCGGCGGGTGGATGTGCGGGAGGTTGGTGGGGGTTTGCCGGTCGATCTCGAGCCGCTGGTGGTGGATGGGTGTTTGCGGACCCTGCCCGGGGCAAACTTTGCGGGGGATGGCTTCTTTGCGGCTTTGCTGGAGCGGACGTCTTAGGCGCTCCTGACGAAAAGCGAGAACGCCATGTACGCCAAGTTTGCGCCACGTACGCGAGGGCTTCCGTGGTGCTTGCGGCGGCAATCGCATAGTTAGCGACAGGACGATGGGTGGGGTGATAAGGTGCGAAGCATCTCCCCGGCCCATGTTTTTGTTTCCGCTGTTCATTCAATAACTGCCTTCCTTCAACTGTCATGGCGATCCGAGCGAACTACTGAGATCCTTCACTTCGCTCAGGATGACGCCCTCAGACCTATCGGTGATGCCTGAAGGTAAGTGCAGCAAGGAGCGTCCCTGTGTCTCTTTCTGTGTCTATCGGTGGGCTTGATCCGCTTTCGTTCAGCGGTGCGAAGGATCTGGTGAGCGATGCCCGGGCTACCAACCTGAACCTGGGTACGGAGTTTCGCGAGTTCCTGACCCAGCCGCTTTCGGCGATTCCGGCGAACATGAGCAGCACGGCGATCCAGTGGGGTGCGGGTGGGGGAACGTGGACCCCGGGTGGCGGGACGGTTCCGACGAACACGCCTCCGCCGAGTGCGTTCCTGGGGATCAGTTCGCCGCTGACGTTCACGCTGACGGGAGGTGTGTGTGGCAAGGTGGCAGTGCGGACAGCCGGGAGCCTGCTGAGCTATACCGATGGCTTTGCGGAGACGGTGAGCACGAGCCTGAGCACGCCTGTGTCGAACAAGGATTGTGGGAAGACAGTTGACGTTGAGCAGGGTGTGGCGTACCTGGCGCTGGAACTGGACTTCACGATCAGCGGCGGGCTGAACGGCAGTTTTCAGCAGGGGATCTACGGGGTATCCACGGCGGATACGGCCTCGGCGACGATCTCGGTGGCGTTCTATAAGCGCTGCAGCCCGAGCACTTCGCTGGGCGAGGCGCTGAAGGCGGCGTTCGAGGGGTTTGTGCTGCCGCTGCATGCGAAGACACTGGAAGAACTGACTCCGGGGGACTACCTGCATTACAACTTCAACGGGAACCTGCAGCTTGGGCTGGGGGCGAGCGTCGGGTTCGACAAGGTGCTGTATGCGGGGACGGCAGCGGCAACGGTTCCGAAGACGGCGGGGGCGATCACGATTTCCGCGTCGGCAACGCCGGAACTGCAGGCCGGGGTGAAGTTCAGTTTTGCGTATGACTACTGCGGAACGTTCGAGGTGCTGCTGTGGAGCGATGCGGACCGCAAGGCCCATATGCATCTTTACCGCGCGCAGACGCAGACGGTGACTGCGGGAGCGATGGTGGGGATCTCGTTTCTTTCGGAAGCGAGCGCCGAGGTGGGAGCTACTCCGACGGCAGCCGCCATGCAGGCGGTTGGCGCGATGACGAATGCGCTGCCGCAGGGCTTGCAGGCAACGTTCAGCGGCAAGGTAGTTCCGGCGGCGCTGGGCGAAGTAGCGAAGTTTGCGGGCGAGGTGAATGACAAGGTTGCGGGCTGGCTGACACATACGAACGGGTCACTAGCTTCGCTGGGTTTTGCGATCCAGAGGACGGGGAGCACGTTTCTACTGAGTGACTACACAGTGGATCTTGCGAACCCGGGCTATGGGAACGCGTGGAAGCTGATGCTGGCGGGGCGGTTTCTGGATGCGATGCAGATGGCGGGTTCGGGCGTGAGCCTGGATACGGGCAGCGGGACGGAGGCGCTATACAGCCAGGCTTCTTCGATCAAGCTGAACCTGTTCGGCGCGTTCCATGCGGCGTGGACAGACACCACGTTGAGCAACTCGCAACTGGTGTATGCGGGCGACAACGTGTTTCACCTGATTACGGACGAGGGCAAGGATGTTCTCGACTCGATCGGGGCGACGAAGAAAGAACTGACGATGTACTTCGCGGCGGAGGCTGACCTTTCGATGACGGCTGCCTCGGCGATTGGGCCTCCGATGCTCCATTGCATGCTGCAGGCGACCAACGATACGAAGTTTGGGCAGGGAATCGCGAAGCTGGCGGGACAACTTTCGTCCGGGCCCAGCGTGAACGCGCTGGCGGCGCAGATGGCGGCGGCCGCGAAGCTGGCGAATAGTGTTGTGACGCTGCAGCTTCTTTTTGCGCCTGGGGCTTATGGGCGGCTTACTGCTGCGACGATCACGAATGGCAAGCCGGATGACGAGAGCAAGGACGCGGCGAACTACGCGGCGTTCCAGAAGGCTTGCGCGACGACGTTTGGCGGTGGACCCGCTGGGTTCTCGTGGGGCGGGCGAACGCTGGATTATTCGCTCTGGCGGAGTGCGTGGATTGCCAGCAACGACGAGTGGCCCGCGCCGGATGGAAGCTTGCCGAACCGGCGGGAGAGTGCAGGGTTGAACTCTTCGGCGGGATCGATGCTGAGCGAGACGTTTCCGGGGCTGAACGGGCAGAGCGGAGAAGGGGAACTGATCTTTTATGCGTTTGAGGCGGCGGCGCAGTTTATGAACTTCTGCGACGACCTGAGGGCGCTGTCTTCCGAGACCGGGACGTATACGCCGGAGACGTGGAAGAGCTTTGTGGCGGGGCTGGCGAAGATCGTGAAGAACGATCTAAATACGGATTTCATGCCGGCGACGATGCTGGCGCTGGCGGAGCTTTGCGGTGGGGTACCGACAACGGTAAGTGGGCCTGGTCTGGCGGCGGGTAGGACGATTGGGGTGACGATGGAGTATGGGAGCTAGTGGACGGGTAGGGCTTTCGGGCTCGTCGCTTCGCGCCTTGCTGCGGCGAAATGCGGGGATCTCTCCGCTGCGCGCTACGCGCTTCGGTCGAGATGACGGGCGTTTCGGGGTTGCGAGTTCTGACTCGGGCTCGTCGCTTCGCGCCTTGCTGCGGCGAGATGCGGGGATCTCTCCGCTGCGCGCTACGCGCTTCGGTCGAGATGACGGGCGTTTCGGGGTTGCGGGTTCTAACTCGGGCTCGTCGCTTCGCGCCTTGCAGCAGCGAAATGCGGGGATCTCTCCGCTGCGCGCTACGCGCTTCGGTCGAGATGACGGGCGTTTCGGGGTTGCGAGTTCTGACTCGGGCTCGTCGCTTCGCGCCTTGCTGCGGCGAAATGCGGGGATCTCTCCGCTGCGCGCTACGCGCTTCGGTCGAGATGACGGGCGTTTCGGGGTTGCGAGTTCTGACTCGGGCTCGTCGCTTCGCGCCTTGCTGCGGCGAAATGCGGGGGGTCTCTCCGCTGCGGCCTTCGGCCTCCGGTCGAGATGACGGGCTTTTCGGGGCCGCGGGTTCTAACTCGGGCTCGTCGCTTCGCGCCTTGCAGCGGCGAAATGCGGGGGTCTCTCCGCTGCGCGCTACGCGCTTCGGTCGAGATGACGGGCTTTATGGGGCCGCGGGGTTCTGACTCGGGCTCGTCGCTTTGCGCCTCGCTGCGGCGAAATGCGGGGCTCTCTCCGCTGCGCGCTACGCGCTTCGGTCGAGATGACGGGCTTTATGGGGCCGCGGGGTTCTGACTCGGGCTCGTCGCTTCGCGCCTTGCTGCGGCGAAATGCGGGGGTCTCTCCGCTGCGCGCTACGCGCTTCGGTCGAGATGACGGGCGTTTCGGGGTTGCGGGTTCTAACTCGGGCTCGTCGCTTCGCGGCTCGCTGCGGCGAGATGCGGGGGTCTCTCCGCTGCGCGCTACGCGCTTCGGTCGAGATGACGGACTTTTCGGGGTTGCGGGGTTCTGACTCGGGCTCGTCGCTTCGCGCCTTGCAGCGGCGAAATGCGGGGGGTCTCTCCGCTGCGGCCTTCAGCCTCCGGTCGAGATGACGGACTTTTCGGGGTTGCGGGGTTCTGACTCGGGCTCGTCGCTTCGCGGCTCGCTGCGGCGAAATGCGGGGATCTCTCCGCTGCGCGCTACGCGCTTCGGTCGAGATGACGGGCTCTTTGGGCGCTCCTGTGGAGATGACGGGCTTTAGGAGGCGCTTCGGTGGAGATGACGGAGCTTTCTTTGTGCTTCCTTCAAGTGGTAAGAGTCTTGGAGGGTCTCTCATTCTGAGAGTGGCGGTAAGCGCGAGGAGATGCGTGTGGAAAAGGGCGGGTACGTCTACATCCTGGCGAGTTCGTTCAAGCACCTTTACATCGGCGTCACTTCAGAAATAGAAATCCGAATCGCCAAGCACAAGAATGGAAGCTACGCAGATAGCTTCACCGAAAGGTACAGGATCGATCGGCTGGTTTATTTCGAATGCTATGGCGATATACGGGACGCTATTTCTCGTGAGAAGCAGTTGAAGCGGTGGTCACGAGGCAAGAAGATCGCTTTGATTGTCGCGAGCAATCCAACTTGGCACGATTTGAGCTTGGAGTGGGGTCAGCCGATTGACAAGTGGGACGGGAAGTTACGAGAACCGCAGGGGTTCTGACTCGGGCTCGTCGCTTTGGGCCTTGCTGCGGCGAAATGCGGGGATCTCTCCACTTCGGCCTTCGGCCTCCGGTCGAGATGACGGGCTTGACGGGCGCTTCGGTGGAGATGATGGGCTTGACGGGCGCTTCGGTGGAGATGATGGGCTTTGTGAGCGCTCCGGTCAATGACGGGCTATGTTGGCAGCTACGGGGTGGGTGTTGGAGTGGCTGGTGGGGTGGGGGCGTGGCCGAAGAGGATCTTTACGGTGTCGCCGCGGGTGGCGCGGTAGCCGGGTTCGGGCTTCTGGCCGGTGACCGGGCCTGCCGGGCCAGTGTAGACGGGGGCTACCGGGGCCGAGGGAGTTACCGGGTTGGCGATGGCCTGGCCGTTGGCGTCGATGTGGACGCCTGCTGGGCCGATGGTTTGCTGAGGAGTGATGCCTGTCGCGGCTGAGGGGGTGGGCGGCGGCGGGGCCGGATTGAAGTCCTGGTAGGTGAGCTTAATGCCAAGGGCTCCGGCGGCGCGGATGGCCCCGGTGTAGCTGAGGCCGACGAACGAGGGGAGGACGACGGCGTTGGTGGCGTCTCCGGCCTGAGAGCTGAGCAGGAGGCTGACGCGGGGCTGGTCGACGCCGGCGTTGGGTGGGGGCGTCTGGGCGAGGACCATGTCGGGGTCGCCGGGGGCGTCGATGTGGGCGAGGGTGCCGAGATCGAGCGAGTTGCGGCGGAGGGCCATGGCCGCCTGGCGCTCCGGCTGGCCAGCTACGTCAGGGATGGTGACCTGCTGCGGGCCGAGACTTTCGGTGACGCGGACCTTCCAGCGCTTACGGACGCGAGAGCCGGCGGCGGGGGCCTGCGAGAGCATGCGGCCGGCGGGGATGGTGGTGGAGTAGAACTTGTTTTCGATGGAGAGATCAAGGTTCTCGCGGAGGGCGGCGTCGGAGGCTTCGGCGACGGTCATGCCGGAGAAGTCGGGGATGGTGACTTCGCCGCCGTGGATGGCGATGCGCAGCGTGACGGCCGCGAAGAAGAGCATCACGAGGATCATGGCGAGAGCGCCGAAGGCCAGGCGGAAGAAGCGTTTCATGCTTTGGGTAGTGTAGCGAGTTAGCTGGTTAGCGAGTTGGCGAGTTAGGGGAAAGCTTCAACGCCATGTACGCCATGTTGCGCCATGTTGCGCCATGTTTCGCGATGACGATTCGCGGCTTGCGCTGACTTGCTTAGCGGCAGTTGTCGGTGGCGGGTTCGGGGTGGATGAGGACTCGGGCTACCTGGGGGTGGCGGAGGCGGAAGGCGCTTTCGAACTC
Source organism: Granulicella sp. (assembly GCA_965198545.1). GTDB lineage: Bacteria > Acidobacteriota > Terriglobia > Terriglobales > Acidobacteriaceae > Granulicella. The sequence continues at coordinate 859,101 of CBDAPS010000001.1, forward strand.
GGTGATGACCTGATGGACTTCGGCCATGGGGAGGTCGTCGGGCAGGGTGCAGTGGCAGTTGATCTGGACGACGTTGGCGGCGCCGCCGTGGCCGCGGACGACGGTGACCTCGTGGACGTCGAGGATTTCGGGGAAGTCTACGGCGAGAGACTGAAGCTGCTGGAGGAGGTTGTCGCTGGGTGGAACGGGCGCGGGGTGAGCGATGGTGGCGGGTTCGGCCTCGATGTGCGTGAGGATGGTGGCGATGGCCGGGACGGAGCGGCGCATCTCGGCTTCGAGGCCGGTGACGAGGTCGTGGGCCTGGCGGAGCGGCATGGTCTCGGGGACTTCGAGGTGCTGCTCGACGTGGAGCGCACCGTCGTACTGCTGCACGCTGACGTCGTGGATGGAGAGGTTGCGCTCGGCGGCGACGGCGCGGACGCGGTCGAAGATGCTTTCGGTCTGAGGCGCGGTGGGGACGGTGTGGATGATTACATCGGCGCCGGGAAGCTGGGCCTGGACGGCGGCGGTGGCTTCGGCGTTGACCTGGTCGGAGCGCTGGAAGGTGAGGTTACGATCGATGCCGAGGGCGAGGTCGACGAAGTAGCTGGAGCCGGAGCGGCGGACGCGGATGCGGTCGACGCCGAGGACTCCGGGGATGGCGTAGAGGTCGCGGCGGAGGTCGCGGTCGATGGCTTCGCGGAGCTCGGGCGGGGTGGCGTCGAGGAGCGAGTCGAGGGTCTGGTGGGCGAGGGTCCAGGTGACGCGCAGGATGATGGCGGCGACGATGAGGGCGGCGATGGGGTCGGCGAACTCAAGCTGGGGAATGTGGAGGCGCTCGCCCAGGTAGGCGGCGAAGAGGCCGAGGAGGACGGCGGCGGAGGACCAGAGATCGGTACCGAAGTGGAGAGCGTCGGCTTCGAGGGCCTCGCTGCGCTGCTCCCGGGCAACGCGGCGGAGGTTGCGGGAGCGGGCGAAGTCGGTGGCGATGGAGAGCAGGAGCACGAGGAAGGGCCAGATGCTGAAGCTGAGCTCGAGGTGCTCGCGGTGCAGGATGCGGTGGATGGCGGCGTAGCCGATCCAGAGGCAGGAGCCCGCCATGAGGAGGATCTCGATGCCGGCGGAGACGCTTTCGAGCTTGCCGTGGCCGTAGGTGTGCTCGGCGTCTGCGGGGCGGTCTGCGAGGCGGACGGCGAGCAGGGTGATGCCGGAGGCGAGGAGGTCGATGAGGGAGTGCGCGGCCTCAGAGAACATGCCCAGCGAGCCGGTGAGGGCGGCGGTGATGAGCTTGAGGAGGGTGATGCCGGAGGCGGCGATGAGCGAGGTGAGCGCGGCGGCACGTTTGGCCGCGCTGCGGGCTTCTGCCTCGGCGGACGGAGCTGGGTGTGGCAAGGGCTTCGTCGCGGCGGCCATGTGGGGAGGATATACGGTGTGCGTGGGAACAGGGTGGACTTGCTTGTGCCTTCGGCACTCGCCGGCGAAATGCGGGGGTCTCTCCACTGCGGCGCTGCGCGCCTTCGGTCGAGATGACAAGCTTTTCGTCTGCGCCTTCGGTCGAGATGACGAACGTTTAGGCTGCGGCCTTTGGTGGAGATGACAAGGGTTTTTCTATGCGGGCTTGACGGCCCGGTAGAGGCCGGCGGCTCCGAGGAGGTAGCGGTCCCAGGTGGGGTCGGCTAGGCCGGCTTCGGTGATGAGCTGGAACATGCGCGGGGGGCGCGGGAAGCGGGCTACGGAGGCGGGCAGGTAGTCGTAGGCGGCGCGGTTGCCGGAGATGAGGCCGCCGACTATGGGCAGGATGTGGCGGAAGTAGAGGTTGTAGAGCGCGCCGGAGAGGCCGGTGGGCTGGTTGCACTCAAGGATGCCGATCTCCCCGCCGGGGCGGAGGACGCGGTGGAGCTCGCGCAGGCCGGCGGCGTAGTTGGAGAGGTTGCGGAAGCCGAAGGCCGCGGTGACGAGGTCGAAGGTGGCGTCGGGGTAGGGGAGGCGCATGGCGTCGCCCTCTACCCAGGTGATGTTGGCGGCGGAGTATTTGGTGCGGGCGCGAGAGAGCATTTCGGCGGAGAAGTCGAGGCCGGTGAGGGGTTCGGCCTGAACGGGGCGCCGATTGAGGAGCGCGGCGGTTAAGTCGCCGGTGCCGCAGCAGATGTCGAGGATGCGGGCTTCGGGGCGTTTGAGGACCGGCGCAAAGGTGCGCGCGGTCTTGCGCCACCAGTGGCGGTCCAGGCCGAAGGAGAGCAGGTGGTTGAGGCGGTCGTAGGACGGAGCGATGCCGTTGAAGAGGTCGCGGACGTGGGCCGCGGCGGCGGCTTCGGTGGGCTCGTCGGCTACGCGGGCTCCGGGGGCGGGTTGGTTGAGGGCGGCCATTATGCGTGCACCGTGATGAGCTGGGCTGTGATGGACTGCGCGGCGGCAAGGAGTTCGGGTTCGGTGATGTCGCGGAAGACTTCGGCGGTGCCGATGGCGGTGGGCAGAATGAAGTTGCGGGTGCCACTGCGGTTCTTCTTGTCGGAGGCGGTGAGGGCGACGAGGTCGGTTGGGCTGGCGTGGAAGGCGGGGAGTGGGCCGAAGGCTCGGATGAGCGATCCCATGCGATCGGCTTCGGCGGGAGTGACCGTGGCTCGGGTGCGGGCGATTTGGAGGGCGGCGAGCATGCCCCAGCCGATGGCTTCGCCGTGGAGAAGCTGCTTGTAGCCGGTGGCGGCTTCGATGGCGTGGCCGAGGGTGTGGCCGAAGTTGAGGAGCATGCGCAGGCCGGACTCGCGCTCGTCCGCGGCGACTACGTCGGCCTTCATCTGGACGGAGCGGGTAGTGACCTGCTGGAGGGCCGGTGGGTCGCCGGAGAGGATCGCGGTGACGTTGGCTTCCATGTAGGTGAAGAGTTCGGGGTCGCGAATGATGCCGGCTTTGACGGACTCCTGGAGGCCGGCGCGGAGTTCGCGTGGGGGGAGGGTGGCCAGGGTGTCGATGTCGGCGTAGACGGCCAGCGGGTGGTGGAAGGCTCCGATGAGGTTTTTGCCGGCGGCGAGGTTGGCGCCGGTTTTGCCGCCTACGGAGCTGTCGATTTGAGCGAGGGCCGTCGTGGGGACTTGGATGTAGCGGATGCCGCGCATGTAGATGGCGGCGAGGAAGCCGGTGAGGTCGCCGATGACGCCTCCGCCGAAGGCGATGAGTATGGAGTCGCGGTCGGCGTGGTGCTGAGCCAGCTGTTCGCAGAGGGTTTCAAGGGTGGCGAGGCGCTTGTGAGATTCGCCGGGCGGGATGGTGAGGATGGCTGGCTTTGTTTGGAAGCCGGATAGGAGGGCGTCGCCGTGGAGACGGAGGATCTCGGGAGAGGTGACTACGAAGGCTTTTGTCTTGCCGGATGTGAGGGAGCCGGAAAGGAGCTTGTCCAGCTCTGGGCCTACCGTGGCGAGGAGGCCGGTGCCGATGTGGACTTCGTAGGCGGCGGAGGGGATGCGGACGGCGACGGTGCTGGTGGACATCGAGCTTCAGGATAGACGGTGTGGCGGGGCTGACGGAAAGCTTCAACGCCATGTACGCCAAGTTGCGCCATGTTTCGCGATGACCATCTGTGCCCCGGGACGGGAAAGCGGGAACGCAGATTATGCAGATTTCGCAGAGGCAGATTTTCGGGTTAGCAATGAAGCGGCGATGGTGATGCTTAGGAGGCCTGCTATTACGGCGAGGGAAGTTAGTGGACCTACATCTAGCTTTTTGGCGAGGAGCATTTTTACCGCGGCGAAGGCCAGGACGGCGGCGAGGCCGAAGTGGAGGTACTTGAGGCGGGAGAGCAGGGCTGCCAGCAGGAGGTAGAGCGAGCGCAGGCCCATGACCGCCATGATGTTCGAGGTGTAGGCGAGGAAGGGGACGCGCGTGATGGAGAGAACGGCTGGGATGGAGTCTAGGGCGAAGATGACGTCGGTGAACTCGATGGCGACGAGAGCGAGGAAGAGGACGGTAGCCATGCGGCGGCCGTTTTCGAGGACGAAGAAGCTTTCCTGGCTTTCGCTGATGGGCTGGACTTGTCTGAGCCAGCGGAGCCACGCGGGGCAGTGGCCGGCTTCCCTGTTTTCCTTATCGGGGATCAGCAGGCGGACGGCGGCGATAAGGAGGATGGCCCCGAAGACGTAGTCGATCCAGGCGAAGTGCTGGAGGAGCGAAAGGCCGCCGGCGATGAAGAGGCCGCGGAGGACGATGGCGCCGGCGACTCCCCAGAAGAGGACTCGGCCCTGCTTGCTTTCCGGGATGTGGAAGATGCGGAAGAGCAGGAGGAAGACGAAGAGGTTGTCGACGGACAGGGCTTCTTCGATGGCGTAGCCGGCGAGGTACTGGAGCGAGCCTTCAGGGTGGTAGGGGCGGATGAGGACGGCGGCTAGCGCCAGGGCTGCGGTGACCCAGAGGATGGTAGCGAAGACGGCCTTGCGATGTGGGGTGGCTAAGCGGCGGGCCAGGGCGAACTCCACCCCTAACAACGCAAGGAGTGCGCCGTGGAACCAGAGCCAGTGGGAGAGTGGGGTCAAGGAAGCTAGTTAGCAGGTTAGCAAGTTAGCGAGTTAGCGGCATCGTCGCCAGCGTTGATTGCGGAGCCAGGGTAGAAGAGTCTTCAACGCCATGTACGCGAAGTTGCGCCATGTTTCGCGATGTAGATCTGCGGCTGTGACTAACTTGCTAACCTGCTGACTTGCTTTAGTGCTGGTTGATCAGCTTGACCATCGTGGTGAAGAGATCGGCGGAGGTTTGGAGGCTTGCCACGCTGATCTTGTCGATGGTGTCCTGGGCGGTGTGGTGGTAGCCGTCGGGAGTGGTGGCGTTGTGGGGACCGTAGTCCACGTCGATGATGTCGATGGTGGGGATGCCTCGCTGGAGAAAGGGGAGGTGGTCGTCCTCTTCGGCTCCCTGCGTTTTGAAGATGGCGGCGGTGTGGTTGGTGTCCCTGGCGGCCTTACGGAGGTCGTCGCGCAGCCACTGGGTGGACTGCGTTTCTTCCATGATGTTCAAGTCCTTGTCGCCGATCATGTCAGCGACGAGAACGGCCTTGATGTGGGTGACGGTACCGTCCTGACTCCACTTTGCGGCGGCGTGGCGGGTGCCGTAGAGGGAGTTGGTGGACGTCCACTGGCTTGGATCCATGGGCGGATTGGCAATGGCTTCTTCGCCGTCGTTGAAGAGAAGCCAGACGGAGTAGCCCTCGGGCGGGTGCTGGCGATAGTAGTCGCCGAGAGCGATAAGGAGCGCGGTGGTGCAGGCTCCGTCGTTGGCTCCGACGAATGGGATGTCCTTGAGCGGGTAGTTGGTCTCGTAGTGCGACGTCAGGACGATGATGCCGTCCTTCTTGCCGGGGAACTTGACGATGTAGTTGGTCATGCCGAGCATGCCGATGGGGGTGCGGGCGGTGAAGCTATCGGCAACAAGGTTTCCCTTGGCGGCCTCGGGCTTGAAGTGGTCGCGGATGAACTGCTCGGCGGCGGCGTGGCCGGGCGAGCCTATGTAACGCTTAGGGGCGGCGGCGAGGAACTGCTGGGTGAGCTTCATGACCTCGGCGCCGGAGACGGGGTGGGCCTGGGCTTGGAGGCTAAGCGGGAAAGTCGTGGCCAAGGCCGCGAACAAAGCAAGAGCGGAACGCAGATTGCGCAGATTCGAGCGCAGATTACGGAGAGGGTTGGTCATGCCGCAGGCCTTTCGGTATCGAGTCTTCCGTGTTGCGGTGTTGCTGCTTTGAGCGAACTACCGAGATCCGTCGCCTTCGGCTGAGGATGACGCCTCATAAACTTTTGACTCAGGATGAAGTGTTGCGGTGGCCGAAGGGACGCAGATCCCCTGCGGGAATGACAACAAAAGGATGACAACGAAAGAGGGTTCAAGCGCCGGTGGCTGCCGTCGTGTTCTTGAGGCGGCGGCTGGGGTGAACGAAGTAGGCGACGGCCACGCCGATGAAGTAGAGGACCAGCATGGGCGAGGCGAAGAGGCACATACCGATGGGGCCGGGATCGGGGCAGATGAAGGCCGCGATGAGGAAGATGGCCAGGATGGCGTAGCGGAAGTGCTTGATGAGGAACTTGGCGTCAACGATGCCGAAGAGCGCGAGGAAGAAGATGAGGATGGGAAGCTCAAAGGTGACGCCGAGGCCGAGGATGACGGCGAGGAAGAAGCCGGTGTAGTCCTCAATGGTGATCATGTGCGTGAAGTTCTTGCCGAAGTCCTGGATGAGGACGACCATGGCTCGGGGCAGGACGTAGGCGTAGCCGAAGAAGGCTCCGGCGAGGAACAGGAAGACGGTCGCGCCCATGAACGGGACGACGTACTTCTTTTCGTGCGAGTACATGCCCGGGGAGATAAACAACCAGAGCTGGTAGAGGATGAACGGGCTGGCGAAGATGGCGCCGAAGACGAACGAGGTCTTGATGATGAGATTGAGCGCATCGGTGGGATGCGTCATGGTCATCTGGAGGTGAATGTCGTTGAGCGGCTTCTGGATGAGCTGGATAAGGCGATTGTGAAAGGCATAGGCGATGCCGCAGCCGACCGCGAGGAAGCCGATAGCCCAAAGGAGCCGGTTGCGGAGCTCTTCCAGGTGCTCCATGAGACTCATGCCGGGAAGTTCGGCGCGGTCCGAGACGGCGGATCGGGCGCGATCGAGAACATCAGCCATGCGCGGCAGTCTCCTGGATCCGTTCTGAGATTTCTTCGCGAGCTTGTTCGCGGGTGCGATCGGGTGCGGCGTTTCCGTCCTCCGGGATGGAGTCTACGAGGCTGCCAAGCGGATCTGAGGGCCGGTTGCCACGGCCGCGAGGTGTGGGCAGGCCGGTGCTGGGCGGCATGATATTGAGACTGCCGGAGGAGGCGATGGGCAGCGGGGCTGGACGGGATTCGGCCAGGGGTTCTGCCGCGTTCAAAGCCTCGGCTTCCGCCGATTCTGTTGCTTCGGCGGGTGCGGCCGTTTCAGCCGAGGTTTCCGGGGCTGCGTCGCGCAGGTGGGGGTGTTCGGGTTCGGAATCGAGCGAAGGGGGCAGCGGAGCGGCGGCTTCCATGGCGGCGATCTGCTTCTGGCGGTCAGCCTGCTCGGACTGGCGCAGCTCTTCCTCCATCTGCATTTTGAACTCGTTGCTGGCGCGGCGGAACTCGCCGATCCACTTGCCGAGTTCTCGGGCCAGGACGGGCAGCTTCTTGGGCCCGAAGAGCAAGAGGGCCAAAAGAAACAGGAAGATGCTGTCGGAAAAGCTGGGCATACTCGGGTTCCATCATACGGTGTGCGGAGTAGGGCTGGGAACGGGGCCGGAAACGAGACGGAAGTGGACCTGCTCCGTCCAACGGAGGAGTCTTTCTCTTGAATGGCATGTTCGACGGCGGAGATGCGCCGATAAGGGTCGTGCTGCGAGAATGAGATGCGCGGGCGATGCGGCTTTGACGTGCCTGGGGAACGTGGAGTGAGGCAGATGCGGCTGGTTGGAAAAGGGTGGGGGCGTTTCGGGTTGGCTGGCGCCATGCTGTTGCTTTGGTGCGCTGCGTTGACTGGTTGCAACGGCTTCTTTGTCTGCCAGAAGGCAAGTTGTCCGACCTCGACGACCGGCACGACCACGACGAACACGGGCGATTACGCGTATGTGTCCAATACCACGAGCTCGACGTCGTCGATCGCGGCCTACAACGTGGCGAGCGGGGCGCTGACGGCGATCTCCGGTTCGCCGTTTTCATTGGGGTACGTGCCGCTGGCGATGGTGGTTTCTCCGAACAACTCGTTTCTGTATGCGGGATCGGGGAATGGCGGCATCTTTCTGTACACGATCGCCTCGTCGGGGGCGCTTTCCGGGAGCGGCACGGCATCAGTCACGACCTTGTTAGGGTCTATTTCCTCGATGGACATCTCGCCGGACGGGGCGTTTCTGTTTGCACTGGATCAGACGGGGACGTCCTTGAGCGAATATCAACTGAATACCTCCACGGGCGCACTGACCCTTTCCAATTCCTTTAACGTTCCGGGGCTGAACAGCGGATGCGCGCCGAGTGGGACCCCGGTTTCGCAGAGCTGCTCGGTGAAAGTTTCGCCGATCAGCAACGGCAGCGGGTTTGTTGCTGTTGCGCTGGGGACCTCGGGGACGGTGGTGTTTCCTTACACGACCAGCCAAGGCATCACGTCGGCCACGAACTACGGGAGCATCGCGTGCTGCAACAGCGTGGTGGTGGCTCCCTCGGGAGACTTCTCGGTGGCGTTCGACAGCAATGACTATCTCTATATCGCGCGGACGCTGACCTTGTCGTCGTACGGGAGTGTGAACACCACGGCTCCGGTGAACGCAGGAAACATCACGTTTGGCGGCGGCGTGACGCCGCGCGCGGTGACGATCTCCAAGAACGGCAGCTACCTGTACACGGCGAACAAGGGTGCGGGAACGATTTCGGGCTTTACGCTGACGGGCGCGGGCGGGCTTTCGGCGCTTTCAGGGAACTCGTTTGCGGGGCCGACGAACGTGGCGGCGCTGGGCGTGGATAACTCGGGAAGCTACCTGCTGGCGGCCGGGTATGACGCGAGCACGGGCGTGCAGTTGTACAAGCCGACTTCGGGTGTGCCGGGCTCGGCGGTGGCTTCGGCGGGGACCGGTACGGATACGACGTTCCCGGTGCTGGTGGCGATGACGCATTGAGCGTTCATTCAGGTTTCGGCGGGACAACGTACACTTTTCTGGGGTGTTTCGGCTGAACGGTATGGGTTTGAATGCACGCAGAGAGTTTGGGCGGAGCGGTGTGACCGGCTCTTTTTATAGGACATGGCGCTTCGGTCTGGTGGGTGGCGTGGCTTTGTGCGTTTCGGCGGTGTGGCTTGCGGGCTGCGCGCGGATGCACAAGGAGCCCGAAGGCAAATACGTCTATGTGACGGCGAAGTCTGCATTTTTGCGGGATCGCGTGGCGGCGGTTTCGAACCGCACGGGCGAGGTGCAGAACGGCGACAAACTGCGCGTGCTGGATCATGCGCGACGGATGATCAAGGTGCGGACGCCTCGCGGCGAAGAAGGCTGGCTGGAAGAGGCGAAGACGGCTGACCAGTCGCTGATGAACCAGTTCGAGGAGTTGAAGGACGCGCACGCGAAGGACCCGGCGGTGGCTTCTGCGGCCACGCGCGACGAGGTGTATCTGCATATTGCTCCGGGGCGCGAGACAGAGAAGTTTTTCCGGCTGAGTGAGGGCGACAAGTTGAGCCTGCTGAGCCGGGCGGCGGTGGCAAAGCCGGCGGCTTCGGGAGCGCCTGCGGCTGCTCCGGCGACGCCCCCCAAGACCAAGGCGGGAGACAAGGATGCGGCGGCTGCTGTGCCGGCGGGACCACCTCCACCGGTGATGGAGGACTGGTGGCTGGTGCGCGATGCCAAGGGCGAGACAGGCTGGATCTACTCTCGGATGATCGACGTGGATGAGCCGGATGCGCTGGCGCGGTATGCCGAAGGGCAGCGCATTGTGGGGGCTTATGTGCTGGCGCACGCGGAAGACCCGGAATCGAACATCGTGAGCAATGGGCAGACGGTGACCAGCATCCCGGAGTATGTAACGGTGCTGTCGCCGTTCAAGGCCGGGCTGCCGTATGACTTTAACCAGGTGCGGGTGTTCTCGTGGAACGTAAAGAAGCACCGCTACGAGACGGCGTTCCGGCAGCACAATATCGCGGGCTACCTGCCGCTGGTGATTTCGACCAAAACGAACCCCTACGAGAAGGGCGTGATCGGGACTGTGCCGCTGCCTTCGTTTACCTACACGGTGCTTTCGGGGGATGCTCCGATACCGACTCCTGACCCGACGACGGGAGTGGTGAAGCCGGGAAAGACGATCAAGAAGACGTACCGGCTGGAGGGAAGCAACTGCTACCGAATCTGGCCGGCGGATCAGCCGGTGCCGGCAGAGGCACATCCGGATCCTGAGGTGGAGAAGAAGGGGAAGAAGAAGCGGTAGAGGCTTTCGGGCTCGTCGCTCGCGCCTTGCTGCGGCAATGCGGGGGTCTCTCCACTGCGCGCTTCGCGCTCCGGTCGAGATGACAAGCGTTTCAGGTCGGCTGATAACGGCTTCCGAAAATCTACGCGTAGAAGCGGCGGATGGCTTCGACTACGGTTTCAGCTTCGTCCTCGCGGAGTTCGGGGTAGATGGGCAGAGCAAGGACTTCTTCGGCGGCTCGTTCGGCTACGGGAAAGTCGCCGGGCTGGTAGCCGAGGTGTTTGAGGCTTTCCTGCAGGTGGAGCGGGAGCGGGTAGTAGATTTCCGAGCCGATTTGGTGTTCGGCGAGGAAGGCTCGCAGGGCGTCGCGGCGCGGGGCGCGGATGACGTACTGGTGGAAGACGTGAGTGGCGCGTGGGTCGGTCCAGGGGAGAACGATGCCTGAACCGGTATCGGTGCCCACCAGGCCGGCGGCAGTGAAGAGGCGGTCGTAGAGGGAGGCGAGCTCGCGGCGGCGGGCGTTGCCGGCTTCGAGGCGGGGAAGCTTGACGCGCAGCACGGCGGCCTGGATGGAGTCGAGGCGGGAGTTCCAGCCAACTTCGTCGTGGAAGTAGCGGCGGCGCATGCCGTGAGCGCGGAGCATGGCGGCGCGCTCGGCCAGTTCGGGATCGTTGGTGGTGACGAGACCGGCATCGCCAAAGGCAGCGAGATTCTTGGTGGGGTAGAAGCTGAAGGCGGCTGCTGAGCCGAGGGTGCCGGCTGACTTCCCGTTCCACTTTGCGCCGAAGGCCTGGGCAGCGTCTTCGACAATGGCGAAGGGTTGGCGGGCGGCGAGGGCGTGGAGGGCGTCCATGTCGGCGCACTGGCCGTAGAGGTGGACGGGCATGACGGCCTGAATGGGCGGGGCTTCTCGTGGATGTGTTTCCAGGGTTTCGGTGACGGACGCGGGGGCGAGGTTGAATGTGCGGGCGTCGATGTCTGCGAGGACAGGAGTTGCTCCGGCGCGGAGGATAGAGCTGACCGTCGCGAAGAAGCTGAAGGGGCTGGTCAGGACGGCGGAGCCTTCGCCGAGGCGCAGGGCGGCGAGGCAAAGCCAAAGGGCGTCTGTGCCGCTGGCGCAGCCGACGGCGTGTTGCGCGCCGCGCACGTGGGCAGCTTCGGCTTCGAACTCCGCGACCTCGGGACCGAGGATGAAGCGCTGGGAAGCGCACACGGCTTCGATGGCGGCGAGAACAGGTTCGCGGATGGCGGCAAACTCGCGGCTAAAGTCCAGCATCGGAACAGGTTGCAGGGACATCTGCCGCACATCGCTCATCGTTTGTCATGGTATCGCGGGTGGGAGACTCAGTTCCGTCGAGTTTTCCTAGGGCCGAAATACCATCGCTACACGAGGTGTTGATAGGGTGGACGCCTGCTGTTTCTGCAGGATTTGGGCCGAACACTGGATTGGGACGCCTGCTTTGAGGGTGGACCGTTACGTTCTTGAACCGCCTTGCGCGATTCGATTTGTTGAGATTGGGGAGATCGGCCTAATGGATTCCAAGCCGGCACAGAATATTCAGGACACCTTCCTGAACACCGTCCGCAAGGACAAGAGCCCCATCACCATCTATCTGGTGAGTGGCGTGAAGCTGACAGGGCGGATACGCTCGTTCGATAAATACTCCGTGTTGCTGGAGAACAATGCGCAGGAGCAGCTGATCTTCAAGCATGCGATTTCGACGGTGGTGAGCGGGAGGCCGACGGCGCATGGCGAGGCGCGAAGCGGAGCCGCGGACTCGCGTCCGGTGGCGCACACCCCTACGGCAGACCACTAGGCGCTGCAGAATCAGCAGGGAACGGCGAAGACTTTTGTCGCAAATTAAAGCAAGAGAAGAGAACGAAGCCAGCCAAGCTATCGAGGCTAGCGAGGCGCAGACGGCATCCGGGGATGCGCGCGTCGAAGGACGCCGTGAGCGTCGCACCGACCTGCGCGAAGAAGCGCTGCTGCGCTCACGACAGAGCAGCTCGCGTGAGAAGGCGGTGCTGGTCGCCGTGGAGTTCACCGCGGGCAGGCGGCGTTTGAGCCCGGTGGTGATGCAGGCCAAGGCTGCTGCGAAGATCAGCGAACAGGCGCGGGTTGCGGGTGATTCGGACGCCGATGAGGATGGGGCCGAGGGCGCTGCGGAGTGGCATGCGACCCCGGCCGCGGAACCAGATTTCGATGCGTCGCTGGCGGAGTTTCAGGAGTTGGCTCGGTCGGCTGGTGCCGTGATCAGCGCGGTGCTGGTGCAGCGGAGGCCGAAGCCGGACTCGGCAACGCTGGTGGGCGGCGGCAAGCTGGATGAGATCGTGGCTACGGTGGCTTCTACGGGCGCGAGCCTGGTGCTGTTTGACCATGACCTGACGCCGACGCAGTCTCGCAACGTGGAAGCGCGGCTGCCCTGCACGGTGATCGATCGAACGCAGTTGATCCTGGATATTTTTGCGCGGCACGCGCGGACACGCGAGGGCATGCTGCAGGTGGAGCTGGCGCAACTGGAGTATCAACTGCCCCGGCTGATGGGCAAGGGCAAGGGGATGTCGCAGACAGGCGGCGGCATCGGTACACGCGGGCCGGGCGAAACGCAGCTTGAGACCGATCGCCGGAAGATCAACTCGCGGCTGGACCGGATTCGGCACCAGCTTGAGGCGGTGCGGAGGATCCGGCGACAGCAGCGCGGCCGGCGCGAGGCCGTGCCGGTGCCGACGGTGGCGTTGGTGGGGTATACGAATGCCGGGAAGTCGACGCTGTTCAACTCGCTGACCGGGGCGGATGTGCTGGAGTCGGCGCGGATGTTTGCGACGCTAGACCCGAAGCTGCGGCAGTTGACGCTGCCTTCGCGGAGGAAGGTTCTGCTTTCCGATACGGTGGGCTTTCTGCGCGACCTGCCGCACAGCCTGGTGACAAGCTTTCGCGCGACGCTGGAAGAGGTGGAGCGGGCGGAGCTTTTGCTGCATGTTCGCGATGCGGCCAGCCCAACGCTGGCGGAGCAGCGGGTGCAGGTGGAAACGGTGCTGAATGAGTTGACCGTGGGTGCGAAGCCTACGCTGCAGGTGCTGAACAAGGTGGACCTGCTGCCCGCGGACGCGATGTTTGCCGCGGATGAGATTCCTGTGTCCGGCAAAACCGGGCAGGGTTTGGAGGCTCTGCTGGCGCGCATCGACGCGGCGTTGACGGCCGATCCGCTGATGGAAGCGCGGTTTCGTATTCCTCAGGGCGAAGGCCGAGTGCTTTCGGCGCTGGAGCGCGGAGCTACGCTTTTCGGGCAGCGATTTGACGGAAACCTAGTGTTTTTGACCGCGGTGGGACCAGCCTCACTGCTGCATCGGTATGAACGGTACCAGGTGCGCGACGCGAGCGTGGAGAGGGAAATACAGCCGAAGGAAGTGGAGAATTCGGCGGGAGAAACAATACAGGCCGCCTGATGTGGGGGAGCGGAGGTGGGGTCCCCGAATCACGCGGCCTGCACGACCCGAACGGGTCTTGGCTGGTGAATTTGATTTTACCCCTCCGCCAAGGAGTGTGGTTGTTTTACGTTCGTGAGAATGCCAGATGAATGCGTGAGGTGAAAGTGGCGGTAAACGGCCTGATGAATCGTTAACCGTACGAGCGGCTTTGACGGTCCTCCGCCCCGTTTGTTACAACTAACGAGTACCAAACCCTTCCTTTTGCCACACATCTGGCTGTGCGTCGGGATGTTCGCGGGCTGGGCGAGAGGCTGCTGAGAAGCCCTCCCCTGGTATGAAGAAATCGCATGGATATTCTGAATCAACTTGGCGGTCTTGTGCTCGGCTCTGTGCCGACGATTGTGCTGTTTGTCCTGCTGGTGATCGCCTACAGCGTGCTGGTGCAGAAGCCGCTGCTAAAGACGCTGGAAGAGCGGCGCGCGCGCACCACTGGCGCGGTGGAGCAGGCTCGCGGAGCGATTGCCGCCGCGGAAGCGGAAACGGCGGTGTTTGAGGACAAGCTGCGCGCGGCTCGGTCCGAGGTTCAGGCTGAGCGCGAGAAGCGTATGCAGACCCTGCAGGCCGAGCGCGAACGTGCGCTGAAGACAGTTCGCGACGAGTCGCAGGCGCGGATCCGCAAGGGCAAGGCTGAGATCGAAGCGTCGGCTGTGGTGGCTCGCCAGCAGATTGAATCTGCCGCCGATCAACTGAGCGAAAGCGTGTTGCGGGCTGTGCTGCCCAAGGGCACGAACCTGGCGGAGGCTCGCCAGTGAAGTCTGGACAGACGATGAAGAGAGTTTTGCGTGGCCTGCCGTTGCTGGCCCTGATGCTGGTGCTGGGTGGAGCGTTCGGGATTTGTGTTGTGACTCCGCTGGCGAATGCCGCCGTGATGCAGACGGCGCCGACCGGAGGCGAGCAGAGCGCGCCAGAAGCGCAGTCGCCGGAGAAGAAAGAAGAAGTCAAGGACGAGAACGACGAGTATCGTCACTCGGCGATTGTGCAGAAGCTTGGCCAGATGATGGGCATGAGCACCGAGCGCGCGGCGACCGTGTTCGAGGTGTTCAACTTCGCGGTGCTGGCGCTGGTGGTGGGCGTGTTCCTGGCGAAAGCGCTGCCGAAGACGTTCCGCAAGCGGACGTCGGACATCCAGAAGAAGCTGGTGGATGCCCGCACGGCCACCGAAGAAGCGAATGCGCGGCTGAACTCAGTGGAAGCGCGGCTGAGCAAGCTGGACGAGCAGATTGACGGCATGCGCAGGCAGGCCGAGGCTGATGCGGTGCGCGATGAGAAACGGATTCGCGCCAGCATTGAAGACGAGACGGCCAAGATTCGCGCGGCAGCCGATGCGGAGATCCAGGCGGCGACGGCCGCGGCTCGGCGGCAGATCGGGCAGTACGCGGCGGAACTGGCAGTAGAGCAGGCGGCTCGCAAGCTGGTGGTGACGGCGGAGACCGATCGCCTGCTGGTGAAGAGCTTCGCGGAGCGGCTTGGACGGAAGGGAGACGAGAACTAATGGCGATCGTCGATCTTCGTTATGCCCGTGCGCTGGCGGCTGTCGTGGATGAGCAGAAGCTGGACCGCAACGCGGTGCAGAGTCAGTTGGCGGACTTCGCGGCTACGCTGAAGGAAAGCCCCGAGCTGCGGGAAGTGCTGGAGAATCCGTCGATCCCCGAGGTGCAGAAGCTGCGGGTGCTGGACGGACTGGCGGGCAAGCTTGGCATGAGCGGCACGGTGCGGAACTTTATTGCCGTGATCACGCACCATGGGCGGCTGCCGGAGCTGAACGATATGCTCGCGGCGTACCATGCCGAGGCCGATGTGGAGTCGAACGTTGCCGAGGCGGAGATCACGACCGCGCGGCCCCTGCAGGCGGACGACAAGGCGATGCTGGAGCAGCAGGTTGCCCAGCTTGCCGGCGGGGCGCAGGTTCGGGCGACCTACACGCAGGACGCGAGCCTGCTGGGCGGCGCCATCGTGCGGCTGGGTTCGACCGTGTACGATGGCAGCGTTCGCGCACAGTTGCAACAGTTGAAGCAGCGCTTGATGGCTGCGCAGATTTAACAGATTCATGAGACGCGCATAGCGCGTGGGCTTTGAGTAAAGAGCTAAGAGCAGAGGGAAGAGATGGCAACGATTCAGGCAAACGAGATTACAGAGCTGCTTCGCCAGCAGATTGAGAACTACGAGCAGCGCGTCCAGGTGGACGAAGTCGGCACGATTGTGACGCTGGGCGACGGTATTGCTCGCGTGCACGGGCTTGACAAGGTAATGGCTGGCGAACTGATCGACTTCCCGCATGGCGTTTCCGGCCTGGCCATGAACCTGGACGAAGACCAGGTGGGCGCGGTGCTGCTGGGCGATTACACCGAGCTGAAGGAAGGCGACCAAGTCAAGCGGACCGGTCGCATTATGAGCGTGCCAGTAGGCGAGGCGCTGATCGGCCGCGTGGTGAACGCGCTCGGCCAGCCGATTGATGACAAGGGACCGATCAACACGGACCAGAGCCTGCCGGTGGAGCGTCTCGCTCCGGGCGTGATCGCTCGCCAGTCCGTGACGGAACCGATGTACACCGGCGTGAAGGCCATTGATGCGATGATCCCGATCGGCCGTGGCCAGCGCGAACTGCTGATCGGCGATCGCCAGACGGGCAAGACCGCCGTGGCGCTGGACACGATCATCAACTCGGCGAAGAACGATCTGATCTGCATCTACTGTGCGATTGGGCAGAAGCGGTCGTCGGTTGCGGGTGTGGTGCAGACGCTTGAGTCGTTTGGAGCGATGGCGTACACGATCGTGGTGGCTGCGACGGCTTCCGAGCCGGCCCCGATGCAGTACCTCGCCCCGTTCGCGGCGACCGCGATGGGCGAGTACTTCCGCGACAACGGCAAGCACGCGCTGATCATTTACGACGATCTTTCCAAGCACGCGGCGTCGTATCGCGAAATCTCGCTGCTGCTGCGCCGTCCGCCAGGCCGTGAGGCGTACCCGGGCGACGTGTTCTATCTGCACTCGCGCCTGCTGGAGCGTTCGTCCAAGATGTCGAAGGAGCTGGGCGGCGGATCGCTGACGGCTCTGCCGATCATCGAGACACAGGCGGGCGACGTTTCGGCGTACATTCCGACGAACGTGATTTCGATCACCGACGGCCAGATCTTCTTCGAAACCGATCTGTTCAACTCAGGCGTTCGCCCGGCCGTGAACGTTGGCTTGTCGGTATCGCGCGTAGGATTTGCGGCGGCGATCAAGGCTACGAAGCAGGTTGGATCGACACTGAAGCTGGACCTGGCGCAGTATCGGGAGCTGGCAGCGTTCGCGCAGTTCGGTTCCGATCTCGATAAGGTGACGCAGAACCAGCTAAACCGTGGCGCGCGCCTGACCGAGCTGCTGAAGCAGCCGCAGTTCAAGCCGCTGACGGCAGCGCAGCAGGTGGCTATCCTGTTCGCCGGAACGCAGGGCCTGCTGGACAACGTCGAGGTGAAGGACATCCGCGCGTTCGAAGACGGCTACTATCCGTTCCTCGATTCAGCGCACCCGGATATCCTGTCGGATATCGCGACCAAGAAGGCGCTGGACGACGACATTAAGAAGCGGCTGACGGACGCGATCAACGAATACAAGGGGAACTTCCTGGCTGGGTTGAAGGAAAACAAGACGGGCGATCAGAAGCAGTCGCAGACGACCCCGGCCACGGCGATGGTGGACAACAAGTAACGATAAGCTGGCAGGGAGGGTATTGATGACGCAGACACAGATGCTTCTGACAATCTTCATACCCACGCTTACCGTCCTTGTGGGCATACTCCTGAATCGAACCGATTTCTCGAAACTTGAGAGTAGGTTGAGCGCGGTAGACAACCGCCTAGACAGCCGAATGAACGCCCTTGAATCTCGGTTCCATGCGGATATGCTCATGGTGATCGGGAAGCTGACTGAGCTTGAGGTGCGAGTGTCGCGCGTGGAAGGTGAACGGAAGTAGATGGCAAACGTACTCGATCTAAGGCGGCGCATCCGCAGTGTGAAGAACACGCGGCAGATCACCAAGGCCATGAAGATGGTCTCGGCGGCGAAGCTGCGGCGTGCGCAGGAACGCGCGATGCAGGCTCGCCCGTATGCGCAGATGCTGACCAACGTGCTCGAGTCGCTGGTGCGGCGCACGGACCTGTTCGACGAGGCGACCGGCGATGTGATGCACCCGCTGCTCGTCGAGCGCGAAGAGAAGAACGTGCTGGTCCTGGTGATCGCGGGCGACAAGGGGTTCGCGGGCGGCTTCAACTCGAACATTGGCAAGGCGGCGCAGAAGTTCATCGACGAGCGCCGCGGCATGGGGCAGAACATCGACCTGGAGCCGATCGGCAAGAAGGCGATCGGGCTTTACAAGCGGCGCTTTCCGGCGGCGAACTACGAGCACAAGGAAGAGCTGTACGATAACGACCTGGCCAAGCATATCGAGGACATCCGGCATCGCAGCTCGCCGATCGAGGTGGCGTTCGAGCATGCCGATCTGCTGGCGAAGGCAGACATCGGTTCGATTTCCGCGATGGCTCACTCGATCATCGAGCGCTATGAGTGGGCCGAGATTGACTCGGTTTACATTGTCTACAACGAGTTCAAGTCGGTGATCCAGCAACGGCTGGTGGTGGAGAAGTTGCTGCCGATTCGCAAGCTGGGCACGCAGGAGATCACCGCGGCCGAAGTGATGACCGATGAGCAGAAAGAAGCGGCGGGCAAGTCCGCGATGGAAGCGGGCATTTCGCTGAACGTGTCTGAAGATAAGGTCGCCGACGAGGAAGCGAAGAAGTTTGGGACGTCGGAAGTCGATTACATCTTCGACCAGGATCCTGAGCGGCTGTTCCGCCACCTGATGCCTCGCTACATCACGACGCAGATTTTTCATGCAGTGCTGGAGTCGATCGCGGCGGAACATGCGGCGCGTATGACGGCGACGGATGCGGCAACAAAGAACGCAGGCGAGCTGATCGACAAGCTGTCGCTGACGATGAACCGGGTTCGTCAGGCGGCGATTACGAAGGAAATCATCGAGATTGTTTCAGGAGCGGCAGCGCTTTAGGCGCGGCACGGAGTTGAAGGAACTATGGCAGAGAACATTGGCAAGGTAATCAGCATCAGCGGCCCCGCGGTCGACGTGCAGTTTGAAGAAGCTCACATGCCGCCGATCTATCAGGCGCTACGCATTGTGGGCGACGGCTTTGTGACGCCGAACCCCGTCAACGTAGTCGTGGAAGTGCAGCAGCATCTTGGCGAAGGCCGGGTGCGCTGCATCGCCATGGTGGCGACCGAAGGCATGGTTCGCGGCATGAAGGCGATCGACACGGGCGCGGGCATCACGGTGCCGGTGGGCCGCGAGACGCTGGGCCGCGTGCTCAACGTTCTGGGCGAGCCGGTGGACGAGCTCGGCCCGGTGAATGCGAAGCTCCGCATGCCGATTCACCGGCAGGCTCCGGCGTTCGATGAGCAGTCGACGAGCGAAGAGATGTTCGAGACGGGCATCAAGGTCGTCGACCTGATTCTCCCGTTCTTGAAGGGCGGCAAGATCGGCCTGTTTGGCGGCGCCGGCGTAGGCAAGACGGTCGTGATCCAGGAGTTGATCAACAACGTGGCTTCCAAGCACGGCGGCTTTTCGGTGTTTGCCGGCGTGGGTGAGCGCACCCGCGAAGGAAACGACCTGTGGCACGAGTTCCAGGAGTCGGGCGTCATCGATCCGCATGACTATACGAAGAGCAAAGCGGCGCTGATCTACGGCCAGATGACCGAGCCCCCAGGGGCGCGGCTACGAGTCGCTCTCACCGGACTCACCGTCGCCGAGCACTTCCGCGACGAGGAAGGCGCAGACACGCTGCTGTTCATCGACAACATCTTCCGCTTCACGCAGGCGGGTTCCGAGGTATCTACGCTGCTGGGCCGTATGCCGAGCGCAGTGGGCTACCAGCCGAACCTGGCGACGGAGATGGGTGAGCTGCAGGAGCGCATCACGTCGACGAAGAAGGGTTCGGTCACCTCGGTGCAGGCCGTGTACGTGCCCGCCGACGATATTACCGATCCGGCCCCGGCGACGACCTTTGCTCACCTCGACGCAACGATGTTGCTATCGCGTCCGCTGTCGGAGCTGGGCATCTATCCGGCCGTGGATCCGCTGACCTCGACCTCGCGTGTACTTTCGGCCCGCGTGGTGGGCCAGGAACACTACGACGTGGCGCAGGGCGTGAAGCGGATTCTGCAGCGCTACAAGGACTTGCAGGACATCATCGCCATCCTCGGTATCGACGAGCTGTCGGAAGAGGACAAGCTGACGGTGTCGCGTGCCCGCAAAGTGCAGCGCTTCCTTTCGCAGCCGTTCCATGTGGCCGAAATCTTCACCGGTATCCCCGGTGCGTACGTCAAGGTCGAGGACACGGTTCGCAGCTTCAAGGAGATCATCGACGGCAAGCACGATGACATCCCGGAGCAGGCGTTCTATCTCAAGGGCGGTATCGAGGATGTGCTCGCGGCTGCCGAGAAGATGAAGCAGAGCGCGTAGAGACAGCTCTTAGCTCCTAGCCTTTAGCTCTTAGCTAGAGGCTAAGGGCTAAGAGCTAGAAGCTGAGTTTGGAATGGCAGAGACAGGGAATCAGAACGGTTTGTTGACGGTGCGGCTGGTAACGCCGGACCGCGTGCTGCTGGATGCGACGGCAGCGGCGGTGGAGTTGCCGTCGATGTCCGGCTACATGGAAGCGCTTTATGGCGCGGCGCCGCTGCTGGCGGAGCTGGGTGCGGGTGAAGTTCGCCTGCACGGAGGATCGGCCGGCGAGCAGGTGTTCTTCGTGGCGTGGGGATTCGTGGAAGTGCTGCCGGAGCGGGTGACCATTCTGGCGGAGACCGCACTGCATCCCAACGAGATCGACACCGGCGCCGCTCAGCAGGAGCTGCAGCACGCGCAGGAACTGTGGAGTCAGGCGGGCGACGATCAGGCCAAGTATGACGAGGCCAATGCGGAGACGCGTGTGGCCGAGGAGAAGCTGGCTTCGGCACAAGGCAAACACTAGACAGAGTTGGTTGTAGAGAACAGCAAAGGTCCGGCTCTCGCCGGGCCGTTCCTGTTTCTACAGCCATACGATGTGACAGCCGGCTCTTACGAGCGCCGAGGTATTGGTTCCGGCGCGGGTGTGACGGGGGTTCGCACCCACGCGTTACCACAGGGGAAGGGCAGCAGCGCCAAGTGTGAGGCGCTGCGACGGAAGTGGAATTACGCTTCCGTGCGTAAGTCCGCAGGATTGTACGTGGAGACCCTATGCCTGCGTTGCTTATAGCGGCACCCTGCCGGAAAGACCGACGGACGAGTGTGCAGACGATCCGCCGCCGAGTGCTTCGGTTGCGCGACGACGCCGGGCAGTCGCTGGTGGAGTTTGCGGTCACGCTTCCTGTCCTGCTGCTGGTGTTGACCGGCCTGTGCACGTTCGGTATCGCGATCAACAGCTACATGCAGCTTACGGAAGCGACGAACGTTGGAGCGCGGCAGTTGGCGATCAGCCGCGGACAGACGACGGACCCCTGCTCAACTGCTTCCACGGCGATGATCGACGCGGCGCCGCTGCTGAAGTCGTCCAGCCTGACCTTCAAATGGAACTTCAATGGCAATGCGTACTCAGGGACTTCGTGCAGCAGTGCCAGCACGAGCACGGGCGCGGCCGGAAATCTGGTAGAAGGCACGACGGCGAGCATGACAGTTACTTATCCCTGCAGCTTAAAGGTTTACGGCGCGACGCTGATTTCCAGTTGCGTCCTGACCGCCCAGACAGCGGAGTTGGTGCAATGACAAGCAAGATACTCAGTAAAATGGCGCGATTCCGTCACGATGAGCGCGGGCAGGCGATGCCACTCATCGCCATAGCGATCGTGGTCATCATGGGCATGTGCGGCATCGGTGTGGATGTGGCGCGGGCCTTTTATGTGCACAGGCAACTGCAGGCGGCGACGGATTCGGCGGCGCTGGCTGGAGCTTCGGCTCTTCCTGACAGCTCGGCTGTGACCGTAGCCACGAACTACAGCGCAGTGTCCGGCAGCCTGAACGCCCGGTCAAGCCTGTCCGGTGCGACGATGGTGAGCGGCTACCCGAAGATCTTTTGCCTGAATACGCTGAAAAACGAGGGCATCGCTTGCGAGGCTCCCGGTAACGGCAATGCCATCCAGGTGAAACAGCAGATCACGATGAAAACGATGTTCCTTTCCGTCGTGGGCATGAAGAGTGTGTTGATTACTGCCAGCGCGATGTCCGCCATGCGCGGAGCGAATTCGACGCCGTACAACGTGGCGATCGTGCTGGACTCTACTCTTTCGATGAACCTGCAGGACACAAATTGCGGCGACACGCAGATGAACTGTGCCTTGAGTGGCGTCCGGATTCTGCTGCAGTCGCTTTCGCCGTGCGCGGCAAGCCACTCGACCTGCACTTTCACCAATGGCGTGGCTGCCGATCCAGTGGATCAGGTGGCGCTGTTCACTTTCCCGAACGTGACGATCGGGTCCGCATCGATCAACACAAACTGCCCGAACCAAATCACTTCGTCAGCTTCGAAGACGTACGGGTACTACTACGACTCCAGCCTTGGCTATTACTCCATGCGCAACCAGACGGCATGGAGCGGCCTGGCGCAGGCCACGGCCTATACGTACCCGAGCTCTTCGGGCGCTGCTTACAATCCAACGGGCTCCTCGACCGGGACGTACCAGGTCACGAACTTCCTGAGCGATTACAGGACATCGGATACCTCGAACTCGCTGAACGGCACCTCGGCTATCGTAAAGGCTGCCGGAGGCGCGACCAACTGCTCCGGATTGCTTCCGCCGAACTACGCGGGTGATTACGGCACGTACTACGCCGGTGCCATTTATGCGGCAGCCGATGCTCTGCTGGCCCAGCAGGCAGCCAATTCCGGAACGCAGAACGTGCTGATCCTTCTTAGCGACGGGGATGCCAATGCGCCGCAGTCGTTCTACAACGGCAGCAAGTCTTCGCCGACCAACGTGACGGTGACGGGCATGCCCTCGCCTGCGGATGCCAGCGGCAACTATCCCTCGTACAAGAGTGAGTGCGTGCAGGGATACAACGCCGCTGTGGCGGCAACGGGAGCCGGCATCCGCGTCTACACGGTGGCATATGGCTCGCCGACCAGCGGATGCTCGACCGACCCGAGCACATACAGCGGCGTGAACGTGACACCGTGCAACGTGATGTACTACATGGCCTCGGCGCCGCAGTACTTCTACTCCGACTACAACCAGAGCGGGTCGACCAGCAACTGCGTCTCGAACTCGCAGTCGGTGACGTCACTGAACGATATCTTCACCAGCATCGCGGCGGACCTGACGGTGGCTCGACTGATACCGGACAACACCACCTAGAAAGATGCACGAAGTTGCAGACTATGGCGCGACCGAAATTCGGTCGCGCCGTGCTGCGTCTGGGAGGTCTCGCGGAGGTCCCTGGCTAGAAGCGCTGCCGATCCTTACTCGGGTCGTATTCAACCTTGAGCCGGTTGTCGCGGTAGTCGATGGTGATGGTGAAGCGCTGAAGCGTAGGAAGTCCGAGGAGACCGGAGATCTCGAAGCCCGAATCGTGGGAGATAGAAGTCATGTCGTAGGTGTAGTAGAAGCGCGTCGGGAGAATAATATTCTCGACACGCAAGGTAATCCGGTCTGAGTTGTAAACCTTCTTTACCTCTCCAGACAGACCAGTAATCGTCATTTCGCTTCCGTCATGCAGCCTGCCGGCTTCGCGGGCAAAGTTTAGCGATAAATTGCTCAGGCCAGCTCCCGTATCCATGATGACGTAATGAACAGGACCGTCTTTGATACGGGATTGGAGCAGGATTTCGTGATCGATGCGGATGAAGGGCAACCAGTCTTTCATCTGCGGAGGAACGTATAGGTCGTACTGTGTGTCGCTATCAGCTTCTGCCGTGCCAGAGGGCGTGGGCCTGGAGTCCTGTTGAGCATTCGGCTGGGACGCGGCGCCTGTTGCCGGTCGAGGCGGCAACGGCGTCAGCCGAACCTGATCGTCAATGTAGTCGAGCGTAACGGCCCAGCGGCTGAAAACATCCATACCGATAAGCCCATCGACTTCCAGTTTGCTCGCCCTGGCTACCTCAACCGTGCAGTCGGAGATTTCTACATCGCCGATACGGATGCTTTGAACGTGGGTAAGGTAACTCTCTGAAGCGCCTTCGTCGCCTATGCCACCGACCATTGCCTTGCTCTCCGGCGTCAGATCCAGATCGCGGGCGGCTTTCTCCGACAGGAGAATGCCCGAAGCGCCTGTGTCGATTTGTACGCGACGCTTTTTGCCATTGAAGAAGGCGTCCAAACCGTACACTTCCGGCCGGCTGTCGTCCCCGTACATTGGTTGCATCTTCTCCGTTGCACTGTCAGCTTTGGAGACAACGCGGCACTCGCCGGGTTTGTACGCCTTCAGCTCCGCAAGCTCGCGATCATAGTCCTTCTTTGCGCCGGTCGAAAGCGCGTTTTCCCCTTCCAGATAGCGAGCCAACTCTGCCTGACGCTGCTGGCGTGGCAGAGAGTTGATCCAGTTTCGGCGGATCAATTCATCAAATGGACGAAGGCTGTGAGCCTGTGCGTAGAAGCTGGCGGCGTGCGCGTAGTTGCCGTTGAGGGTGAAAAGGCGTGCAAGAGCGAATGCGGCGCGGCCTTCACAGGGATCGTCGGTTGCCGCGGCGACGGCGTGGTTGTAGGAAGACACCACGTCCGCAGCGCGGTAGTCTGCTTCGGAAGCCGCGATCTCAGCTAATGCGCTTTTCGGTTGGGACGCCAGCATTGCGGCGGCTTCCGTCTGGGCTTCCTTCACCTTGTTTTCCCCAATGAAGGATCGGACCAGGCCGAGATGCGCGTCCTGTGAGGCTGCGTCCCGCGAAAGCAAGGCGCGGTATGCGGCTTCTGCTTCCTTATAGGCGTGCTTGGCGAGAAGGGTATCAGCGTCCGTGGGTTTTGCCGCAGAAACCGAACAGCTTTTGGGCGCTGGAGCGGTCTTCGATTGAGCGTGGGCGCGGCCTGTACCGAAGAGCGCTACCGGCCAGGCGCACAGAAAAGCGAGAGCAGTCGTGAACGGCAAAGGTGAAGTCATTATTTTGGACCACCTTACCTGAAATGGCCGCCTGTGTGAATGAGGCGGCGACCGAGGGGCTGCCGGTGAAGCAGGCGATCTTTCGCGAACTGGAGGGCGTGCTGGGTGGCGAGGCGATCTTGGCGACGAACACACCCTCGATCTCGATCAGGAAGCTGGCGGCGAGAGGGGTGTGGCAACGGCGCGGGCGGTGGACCAGGTGTTTCGGCTGGGCATGGCGCACCCCATGAGACCGCTGGCGTCGGCTGACTTCATCGGCCTGGATGTTTGCCTGGATATCCTGAGGGTGCTTGAGGATGGGATGGGTGATCCGAAGTATCGGCCGTGCCCGCTGCTGGAGAGAATGGTGGATGACGGCTGGCTGGGGAAGAAGTCCGGGCGAGGGGTTCTACAAATATAGGAAGCAGGAAGCAGGAAGCAGGAAGCAGGAAGTGGGGAGTAGGAAGCAGGTAGTAGGGAGTAAGCAGTAGGGAACAGGACCAAGGATCTGGGGGCGGGGCGAATATGGAACGGTGCCTCTAAGTAGGCAGGTAGGATGGATAGCCTGAGGAGCGTGCGAGTGGCTACGGAACTGTACTTCGAGGATTTGCTGCCGGGAATGAAGTTTCCTTCGATCAGGACGTACAAGGTGACGGCAGACGAGATCAAGCAGTTTGCCGAGCAGTACGATCCGCAGCCGTTTCACCTGGACGAGGCGGCGGGAGAAAGCTCGTTCTTCAAGGGGCTGGCGGCTTCGGGCTGGCTAACGGCGGCGATCGTGATGCGTCTTCGCGTGGAGTCGATCCGGATTGCGGGCGGCATGATCGGGGCGGGCGTGGAAGAGATTCGGTGGACGCTGCCGGTGCGTCCCAACGATGTGCTGCGGACCGAGGCCGAGATCCTGAATGTGCGGCACTCGCAGTCCCGTCCACAGTATGGCGTCGTGCGCTCGCGGACGATGGTGTTCAACCAGCGCGATGAAGTGGTGATGCGGTCGATTGTGAACTTCCTGGCACCGCTGCGGAAGCCGGTAGCGAGTTAGCGCTTTGGGTTAGCGGGTTAGTAAGTCAGCTATTCGGTTGCCTTGCAGCTGAGCCTCGGCTGGTTCGGCAGAGCCTCTGGTCCACAGCCTGGCCGCGTAGACTGAAAAGCTGTGCGGATGACGGTACTGGCTTCGGGCTCCAAGGGTAACTCGGCGGTGATTGCCGCCGGGACGACCCGTTTGCTGGTGGACGCCGGGCTGAGCTGCCGGGAGATTCTGAAGCGCATGGCCGCTGCCGGGGAAGATCCTGAGCAGCTTGACGCGATCCTGATTACGCATGAACACCTTGACCATGTGGCCGGGCTTTCCGTGCTGGCGCGGCGGTTGAGGGTGCCGGTGTTCTTTACCGAGCCAACGCACCGCGCGTGGGTGCGGATGGTCAGGCCGCGACGAACGATGACCTACGCGCAGTGGCTGGAGAAAGTTCGACGCGATAAGGAAGAGCGCGCAGCGCAGTGGGAAGCAAGCGTCTCCCGCCTGCCGTCGCATCTTCTGGCAGGCACTTCGGCGCAGGACTCTGACGTGGACCTAGGACACTTCACGATGGCCGAGTTGCCCGAAGAGACAGCGGACGAGCCGGAAGCGGTTGCTACGCTGGAGGCGAGTGCCGGGGCTGAGACCGAGCCCGAGCCCTGCGAGCCGGAGGATACGAAGGCAGTGGCAAAGGTCGATCCGGCGTTTCTGCCCGAGGTGGAATACTTCCGGGCCGGACAGCGGTTCACGGTAGGCGGGATCGACATCGATCCGTTCACCATTCCGCATGACGCGGCCGACCCCTGCGGGTTTGTGTTTCATGCGCGGTCGGAGTCGATCCGCATGGCCGTGGCGACAGACCTGGGGTACATTCCCCCGAACGTGAAGCAGGCGCTGAAGGATGTGGACGTGCTGCTGCTTGAAAGCAACCACGACCTGGAGATGCTGAAGGATGGACCATACCCGTGGTCGGTGAAGCAGCGGGTGCTGTCGCGGGTGGGACACCTCTCCAACGATGCCGCGGCGGAGTTCCTGCTGCGTGACTACGATGGGGGCGCTCACACGATCGTCCTGGGGCACATCAGCGAGCAGAACAACCTCCCGGAACTGGCTCTCTTGGCAGCGGAACAGGCGATTGGAAACCGGATGACCCTGCTGGGGAATCGCATCCTGCTGGCGCGGCAGGAAGAGCCGCTGCCTCCCATCTGTTTGTAAACCGTCGCAAACATTGGAAACAGGTGCCTGCCTGTGGACTGGTTGCACCTTTCCTGATTGTTACGAATCGGATAAAATCAAAGGAATAACCCGATGCCGATTACCCCCTACATCCCGCGCATGCGCAGCCACCGGACGGATACCTGCAATGACCAGGTGGTGGGAGCGATTCTCTCCGGCTGGCGTTACGACATCTCGAATGTGCCAAAGGATCTGCGCGGGGACTACGAAGCGCACCTAGGGGATTGCCCCTTCTGCCGCAAGCGGCAGCGGGTTCATCGTACTGTAGACGTGCTGCTGCTGGCGGTAACGACGCTTTCCTTTGCGGCATTTCTACTGGCGGCGGTGGTGGTTCACCGGCTGCAAATCGTGGATCACATGAGCATGGTCCATCATGTGCGCCTGCATTCTGCCGAGGATACCGGAGCGCTGGCGCGCATCCCTTCCAGCGTGGCCATCAGCCTGGAAGCGCTGGCCGTGTGTGGTGTGGTGGTGTCCATGCTGCTATGGCTGCTGGTAGCGCTGGCAACACCGGCGCCTAGTTTGCTTTCGGCGATGTTTCGTGAGCGCTATGCGCATGAGCGAGGCGAAGAGTTGAACAAGCAGGCTGCGTAAGCTTAGGTCAGGCCTTTTGCCTGATCTGATAGCCTCCATTTGTTGAGTGACTTGAGCGCCCTGAGCGAACCCGCCGAGCCTGCCTCTGATCCCTCCCTTACGGAGCCGACGCAGGCCGACCAGGTGCGTCTAGCGGAACAGGCGCATGAGAAGCCGCCATCACTGCTCTCCTATCCGGCGACGTACCTGCTGTTGTCTGTCAATTTCATTGTCTTCGGACTGATGTTTTCTTCAGGCCCGGTGCCCGAGATCTGGCGGCACACGTCGCATACGGATCTGGCGACGTACTGGCGGGTGCTGAACGCGCCGTTCGATCCGATTGTGGTGGACCGGTTCGGCGGCTCGGCGACCGACCTGATCCTGCTGGATGACCAGTGGTGGCGGCTGCTGGCCTCGACGTTTGTTCATGTGACCGTGCTGCACCTGCTGGTGAATATGTGGTGCCTGTGGAACCTGGGACTGTTCGGCGAACCGCTGCTGGGCAAGCCTGGGCTGGTAGCGACCTATCTGCTGACTGGCGCGGCGGGGATGATGCTGTCGCTGGGGTGGAGCGTGAGCCATGCCGAGTTCGGGCTGGTGGCAGGGGCTTCCGGGGCCGTGTTTGGCGTGGCCGGAATCCTGATTGTGCTGCTCTCGAATCGGAAGCTTTCACTGCCGTGGGAAGAGTTGCGCGGGCTGCGGCGATCGGTCGCGCTGTTCGCCGTGCTGAACCTGCTGTTTGGGCTGGCTCCGCGCTGGCTGGCCGCCCTGCCGGATCGGCAGCTCGCAATGATGCACCTGGAGCGCGGCTCGCTGCTGCAGGTGGACAACTCTGCTCACCTGGGAGGCTTTGCGGCAGGCCTGGCGCTGGGGCTGCCGCTGTTTCCGCGCATGACTTCGGGCCGCTCTACCTACCGCGCGCGGCAGGCCGTGGTGTTTACCGTGGCGGCGTTTGTGCTGATCCTGGTGGGATATGCGATTGCGGGGTTCGCGCGGGGCGAAGTGCGGCATTAAGGCGTTGTACGTTGGACGTTCTACGTTGTAAGGAAAGACGAGAGGCGCTGCTATTGGCAGCGCCTCATTTGCGTTCGCTGGACTGGCTAGGAGAAGGATGTAGAAGTGGTGGCGGCGAACTTGCGGACCATGGCGAGGAGAAGCCGGCGGTCGGCCTCTCCGAGGTTGGCGGAGTAACGCTGTACCTGGGTAAGGAAATGGATTTCGTCCTGGCTAAGGCTGAGGCCGGGGACTTCCTTGATCGGGCTTTCGGAGAAGAATTGGCTGAGCGGCAGGTTGAGGGCCGCGGCGATCTTCTGCAGGGTTTCGAGCGAGGGAACAGTGTGGCCGTTTTCTACCCGTGAGAGGTAGCAGCGGAGCAGCCCGGTGCGCTTTTCGATGTCCCCTTGCGACATCCCCTTTTCAAGACGGAAGCTGCGAATCGTGGTTCCGATGTTGATCGGTGCGGCCGGTTCCGGCGCGGCTGCCGGGGGTTCCGACAGGGCTGTGTGCATATGTGCCATTAGCAGCAAAGTAACCACCCGGCGCGATGATAGCAAGTGGGAACTTTGTGAATCGGTGCAACTTTAGAACCTGCGGAGATTCGTGTTGCCGAAGACACCCGTGCCTCCGTGGTGTACTGCCAACAAAACAGGCAGAAATACGGGTTTCGCCGGCGGATTTCCATCGGAGAGCGATATGGGCCGGCTGAAGTTTTGTTTTCAGCCCATGTACATGCCGCCGTTGACGTTGAGGGTCTGCCCGGTGATGTATCCGGCAGCATCCGAGGCGAGGAAGGCGACTGCGGCGGCGATGTCTGTGTCGGCACCGTAGCGGGCAAGGGGAATCTGGGCGAGGATGCCGGTCTTTTGGTCATCGGTGAGGACATCGGTCATGGCGGTCTGGATGAAGCCCGGGGCGACGGCGTTGACGGTGATGTTGCGGGAGGCGAACTCGCGGGCCAGAGACTTGGTCATGCCGATCAAACCGGCCTTTGAAGCGGCGTAGTTGACCTGGCCGGCGGCTCCGGTCTGGCCGACCACCGAGGTAATGTTGATGATTCGGCCAGCGCGGGCCTTCATCATGGAGGAGATGACCGCCTGCGTGAGCAGGAAGCTGCCGGTGAGGTTGGTCTGGAGAACGTCGTTGAAGTCGGCGGCCTTCATGCGCAGGGCGAGGCCGTCGCGTGTAACACCGGCGTTGTTGACGAGGATGTCGACGCGGCCCAGGTCGGCGAGAACGGCCTTAGCTCCGGCCTTGATGGAGTCTTCGACGGAGAGATCTAGGACGAATGGCCTCGCCTGGCCACCGGCGGCGGTGATCTCGGCGGCGACGGCTTCAAGCTTATCGAGCGAGCGGGCGGCGAGAGCGATGGTCGCTCCCTGTGCGGCGAGGGCGAGCGCGCAGGCTCGGCCGATACCCTGGGATGCTCCGGTGACGAGCGCGACTTTACCTTGCATGGACATAAAACGATCTTCTCCTGAACCGCGAAAGACAGAAATCAAAACTTCTCACACAGAATTAAACACTTGCCGATGGCAGAAAACGTACGCGAAAACCACACAGGCACTGCGTAGACTTCGGTAGTGATGCCTGATAACAAAGGCGCTTCGCCTGCGCCCACCACCGCCGCCGATCTTCCTGCGAACAAGTCCGCCGACACCGAAGTCTACGCCATCCACGGGGCTGAGCCCGAGGTGCTGGCCTATGCCATGGCCAAGTACTCGCGCTCGGCGCTGACGCTGCGCGAATCGCTGGCCGAGATCAGCACACAGAAGGCTGAGCAGTTTCTGAACACCTTCTACTTCCAGTATGGGCACCGGTCGATCGCCGACCTGGCGCACATCCCATTTGCGATCGAGCGGCTTTCGATGCTGGCGGCGATCACGCTGGTGGACGAGACGCGCTGGGATGGGCAGGAGCGCTCGACCCGCTACCAGAACTTCCGGCAGTCTGGCTGGTACACGCCGGAGCTTGGCGAGGAGCACCGCGCGGCATACACGCAAGCCATATCGTCGTTGTTTGACAGCTACGAGGCGCTGAGCGCGGGAATGCTGGAAGCGCTGAAGGGTGTGGTGGCCCGGCCGGAGACGATGAAGCCGGAGGCGTATGAGCGGACGCTGAAGGCTCGGGCATTTGATGTGGCGCGCTACCTATTACCGATGGCGACCAATACGTCGCTGGGGCAGATTGTGAATGCGCGCACGCTGGAGACGCAGGTGTCGCGGCTGCTGACCAGCCGCTTTGCCGAGGTGCGTGGGCTGGGTGAGGCCCTGCGTAAGGCTGCGGCAGAGCCCGCGTGGAACGTGCAGCGCGACAAGCTGGAAGAGCTGGCGGGCGAAGGGCAGATGCCGCAGGAGGTCGCCGAGGTGGTGCTGACGCGGCTGATGCCTCCGGTGCGCGTGGCTCCTACGCTGGTGAAGTATGCGACGCCGAACGAGTACTACGGCGCGGCCAAGCGCGAGCTGGCGCAGGCGGCGAAGGAACTGATGAAGGGGGCACCGGTGTATCCGGCGCCGCTGGTGGACCTGCTGGACGACGACGAGGATCTGGAAGTGGAGATTGCGACGTCGCTGCTGTATCCGCAGTGCCACTACAGCTACCGGCAGTTGCGTGGGGCGGTGATGGCGCTGAGCGAGACGCAGCGCACGGAACTTGTGAAGCTGGGGGCGGCTCATCGTGGGAAGCACGACGAGCTGATTCGCGCATTCCAGGCGGGGCATGGCTTCCGGTTCGACATCCTGATGGACATTGGCGGCTTCCGCGATATGCACCGGCACCGGCGCTGCGTGCAACTGGCGCAGGAGTTCAGCGACGTCCATGGCTATGAGGAACCGGTGTGCCCGGGACAGCCGACGCTGGCCGAGGCTGGGCTGGAGGGCATGTACCGCGCGGCCATGGATGCCGCTCTGGCGTCGCACCGGAGGCTGTGCGAGAGCGGGGAGCCGGAGGCTCGGCAGAGCTCGCAGTACCTGCTGCCGATGGGGACGCGCTGCCGGGCGCTGTTCAAGATGGATTTCGCGGAGGCGTTGTATATCGCCGAGCTAAGGAGCGGGGTGGCTGGGCACTATAGCTACCGCAAGGTGGCCTGGGAGATGTACCGAGCGATCGCGGTGCGGCACCCTTCGCTGGAGAGCCTGTTCCGGGTGCAGGATGTGCGAGAGCCGGTGGACCTGCTGCAGAGGTAAGAGGGATGCGAGCTGATGAACTAAACGCCTTGGGTGCGCGAATGCTTGATGCAGCCTTCAAGGTTCATTCTGCCTTTGGCCCGGGCTACTGGAAAGCGCCTACACGGCTTGTCTGGTTTTCGAACTGGTTCAGGCTGGTTTAGAGGTTAGAACGGAAGTACCAGTGCCCGTAGTGTACGGAGGCGTGAAGCTGGCAGATGTTGGATACAAGATGGACATCCTGGTCGCTAACGAACTGGTAATCGAGGTGAAGTCAGTAGAAGCGGTCGCGCCGGTCCACTTGGCACAACTGGTTTCATATCTGAAGCTCTCGAACCGTAGGCTTGGATTCCTACTGAACTTCAACGTGGAGCGACTGCGAGACGGTATCTACCGGCGCGTCAATGGTTTCTGAGCCGGGCGAGAGCCTCGACGCAACGAACGCGAAGGGCGCTAAGGCACGCGACGGCAGCCATGGCGCAACTTGGCGTTCGTTGCGTCAAGGCTTTTTGCTGGGCGAGCTGCCGAAGCTGAAGGGATTGAAGTTCGTGTGAGTGTCTAGCGTGTCGACGTGCTCGGTGCGCTTCAGGAAGTTGACGACAAGGTACGTCAGTGGCGTCGCCAGGACTTCGTAAGCGACCTTCAGGCCGTAGCCGGTGGCGATGATCTTCAGCAGCTTGGGGAGCGGCACTGTGCCGCCGAAGGTTAGGGCGATGACGAGGACCGTGTCGACTGCCTGGCCCACGATGGTGGAGCCAACGGTGCGGGTCCAGAGCATCCGGCCGCCGGTGGCGAGCTTGAGGCGGGCCATGGTGTAGGAGTTGGCGAATTCTCCGGCCCAGTAAGCGATGAGGCTGGCGATGAGGATGCGTGGCAGGAAACCGAAGACAGCAGCGAAGGCTGGGCCGTTGTGCCAGTCGGGGTCGGCGGGCAGCGCGAGCACGATGGTGGAGACGACATAGAGCAGAGCGGTGCCGAAGAAGCCCAGCCAGATGGCTCGGCGGGAGGCGGCATAACCGTAGACCTCGGTGAAGACGTCGCCAAAGATATAGGTGATGGGGAAGAGGATGACCGCGCCGGAGGTGGTCAGCGAGGCGTGAGCGCCCACGGGAATGCGGATCAGCTTCTGGGCGAGCAGATTGGACACCAGAAGGACGACGACGAACGCGGTCGTGAGGGCGTCGAGGTAGCGGAAGGGGCGCATAGGATGAGAGTATCGCGCGTTGTTCGCTTTTTGTTTGCCTTCAACAGATTGCGATGCTAGACTCGCGCTTGCACCCCGCCAAGAGCTCTATATCGCGGATACAGCAAGGAGCAACACATCGTGGCAGAAGACCGTGGCAAGGCGATTGAAAGCGCACTTTCTCAGCTAGAAAAGCAGTTCGGCAAGGGCTCGGTGATGCGGCTCGGATCCCGGGAAGTCGTGCCAATTTCGGTGATTTCGACTGGATCGATCAGCTTTGATGCGGCACTTGGTGTAGGTGGCGTGCCCCGCGGGCGTGTGATCGAGATCTTCGGACCGGAGTCGTCGGGTAAGACGACCATCACGCTGCAGATCATTGCCGAGGCGCAGAAGGCCGGCGGGCTGGCGGCGTTTGTGGATGCCGAGCATGCGCTCGATCCGATCTATGCGAAGAAGCTGGGTGTGGACACGGATAATCTGCTGATCTCGCAGCCGGATTATGGCGAGCAGGCGCTGGAGATTACGGAGGCGCTGGTGCGCTCGGGCGCGGTTGATGTGCTGGTGGTGGATTCCGTGGCGGCTCTGGTGCCCAAGGCCGAGCTCGAAGGCGAGATGGGTGATAGCCACGTGGGTCTGCAGGCTCGGCTGATGAGCCAGGCGCTTCGCAAGCTGACCGGCACGGTGTCCAAGTCGCGGACGAGCCTTATCTTCATCAACCAGATTCGCGAGAAGATTGGCGTGATGTTTGGAAACCCGGAAACGACCACAGGCGGACGCGCGCTGAAGTTCTATTCGTCAGTGCGTATCGATATTCGGCGCATTGGCGCGGTGAAGGAAGGCGACGTTGTCGTCGGCTCACGCACCAAGGTAAAGATCGTGAAGAACAAGGTGGCCGCGCCTTTCCGCGATGCCGAGTTCGACATCCTGTACGGCGAAGGCATCTCGCGCGAAGGCGACGTGCTGGACCTCGCGGTGCTGCACAACATCGTGGAGAAGTCGGGTGCGTGGTACAGCTACTCGGGCGAGCGCATTGGGCAGGGCCGCGAAAATGTGCGTGGCTTCCTGAAAGAAAATAAGGATGTATTTGCCCGGGTAAATGCAGAACTGCGGAAAAAACTCGGTATCAAGGCCTCAGACGATGTGGAGGTTCCGGCTGCTCCGACGAACGGTGCAGCGCAGGCCGAAGCGGTGGTGAAGGGGAAGCGCGGCAACTGATTTCCGCGTTTTGGTCTGCAGTGGCCAAGTACAGAGAGGCATCCGCCATGGGGTGCCTCTTTTATTTCGGCTCAGATTCCGCGAGAAGCTTGACCAGGTAGTCCTTCCAGACGGCGGCCTGAGTGTGTGTGCCGTGGCCGCGTGTGGCGTCTGAAGTCGGAATGTCGTGGAACTCGGCTTTCGGCATGCGGCCAACCATCTTTTCGGCGATGCCAAGATCGGGCGGGTTGATGAAGTCGTCGGCGGAGTTAAGCCACATGACCGGCACGGTGATCTTTTCGAGGCTGGCGCTGGGATCGTAGTTTCGCGACGCGTCGAAGTAATAGATCATGTTGTTCGCGTCGGTGGAGGCGGTGGCGCGGTCGAGATAGCTGTCGATGAACTTCTCGGCGGCATCACGGGTTGGCCCGGCCTTCTGCGATGTCAGTGGCGACGAGCCCATGATGTAGAGGATTTCATTGGCGGCGCGAAGGCCCTGCACGGGCTGCGCCGTGTAGTTGCCATTCTGCCAGGCTGGGTCGCGCTTGATGTTCTCGATGGCCATGTAGCGCATCATGCGGTTGCGGCCGGCGATCTGCACCGGCAGGCAGGCGAGCGGCATCAGCGCGTCAGCGAAGCCGGGATAGGTCTCACCCCAGACGAAGCTCTGCATGCAGCCCATGGAGGTGCCGAGAACAAGGCGGAGATGGTCGACGTGGAGGCCTTCCATCAGCATCTGGTGCTGCGAGCGGACCATGTCGTCGTAGTCGTAGTGCGGGAACTTCGCGCGGAGGCCGTCAGAAGGCCTGGAGCTATCGCCGTGGCCGACGTCATCGGGGAGGATCAGGAAATACTTCGTAATGTCGAGCGGTTCCCCTGGACCGAAGAGGACTCCGGAGAATACAGGGACAAGCAGGCTGTGGGCGTTGCCTCCGGTGCCGTGGAGCAGCAGCACGGCGTTGTCCACGCGACCAGCGGCGTTGCGATGCGGCGTGCCGAGCGTGAGGTAGTGCAGCTTGAGCTCAGGCAGAGTTTCGCCGGTGCCGAAGCGGAAGTTGTGCGCGATGTAGTCGCCGGGCGCGCCTGTGTAAGCGGGCCCAGCGGGGCCATTGGGCGCCTGACCGGAGGTCATGGTCTGGGCTTGCAGACTGAAGGTAGTGAGTAGGAGGGCGATGCTCAGGAGTTTCATGGCGGCTCCGGTCTTCCAGGCTTGCTCTTAGGTCTTCCAAGCTTGCTCTAGGTCTTCCAGGCTTACTCTAGGTCTGCCAGGCTTGCCCCGAGGCAGTAGTGCGGCTGCGACAGACTACGGAGATCCTTCGCCTGCGGTTCAGGACAACGCCGCAAAAGCGACGCCACCCTGAGGCATGCGCTTAGCTTTGTGGGGCAGGGAGTCGACGAGCGCCACCGGGACCACCCTGGCCACCGCCTGCACCGGCGTTGATATCTGCGGGGATGACGGTTTGCGGCGAGAGTGGCTTGGTGATCTCGTCGAGAATGTCCGGGGCGCCTTCCACGCGCTGAAGGACGGGATAGCGGAGACCGTCGTGGTAGTCGATGTCGTACGCTTTGACGTACTTCTCCGACTGCACGATAAGGTGAATGGGTTCGGACGAGCCCTTGGAGGCGGCGATCGCGTTGTGAAACGGCTCCACAGTGGCCAGGATGCCGTTGATTGCGAGGATTTTCTGCCCCGGTGCGAGCTTTGCCTTATCGGCAGGGCCGCCTACCCTGACATCGATGATGGTGCCGTCGGGGCTGATGCGCAGACCGATACTGTACCAATCGTCATTGCGGCCGCCAATGGCGCCAGGCTCGGCAGTCCCAGGGTGATCCTGGAAGACGAGCTTGTAGCCGCCCTGCTCGATTCCCGCGAGATCGGCATGAGGAGTGACCGCGTCGACCCGATCATGGAGGAAGCCAGCCCAGTCATACTTTACGACCTGGTTGAGGTCGGCGATGAGCTCTTCGCGGTTGTAGGGGACGATGAGCGGGCCGGTGTTGCCGCCCTTGCCGAGGAAGATGTGCTGGAAGTCGGTCAGGGTCTTCTGGCCGTTGGTGAGCTTGCGGATGAGGGTGTCCGCATCGAGCCAGAGGAGCTCACCTTCCTGGTAGTAGTCCTGGCCGCGCCTCCAGTTGGACCACGCGGGGTTGCCGCCGCGCAGGATGCTGGCGGCGAGCGCAGTGTCGTCGGTAGAGCGCCACTCGCGGCCGGATTTGTAGTCGAGGTTGGCGGCGGAGGCGGCGAGTTTGTCGCGGTACTGCTGCTGCGACTCCAGGCCAGTGCGCGCGGCAAGCACGTTGCCCATGTACTGGGTCATTCCCTCGTACACCCAGAGCAGTTCGCCGACCTGGGCCTTGGCGAAGTCGTCCTGGTAGAGCTTGTCGGGGCGGCGATACTTGCCGTTCCAGGAGTGAGTGAACTCGTGCGCGAGAAGGTCGGCGCTGCCGCCCTGGCGCGCAAAGCCAAGCTCGCCGACGCCGTTGTCGGAGGACTGGCCGTGCTCGAGGCCTTCGCCGCCGGTGATGTCAGAGAGCGTAAGCAGGAAGTGGTAGGCGTTGTAGTGGCGTGAGGCGTAGGCGGCCCCGGTTTCGTAAACGAGGTTGGTTAGCTCGGCGAGCAGCGCCGGGCGCAGGTTGGAGTCGGCGGGCTCGTCGGAGACGACATCGATGTAGTGCCTGGGAGTGACGTCCGGGGCAAGGGGGAACTCGTGGAAGTATTCGCCGGTGATGACGGGCGAGTCCTCAAGCTGCTCCACAGTTGTCGCTTGAAATTGCAGGGTTCCGCCCAGCTTAGCATTCGGATCGTAAGGCGTGGTCGGAACAAGCGCGGTGCCGATGCCCCAGCCGGCGGGGACGGTCACGCTGGGCTGCACGGGAATCGTCTTCACCGGCTTGTTGGCGGGGTAGAGCAGAAGCTTTTCCCACTCGAGCACGGCGATCTTGTCCGAGGCGCGCGCCAGGACGATGCAATCCAGGTGCGCGTGGACCGTGGTGACACCCTGGGGAACCTGCACGTGGAACTGATAGAGGTCAGTGTCATCGCGGCGCCAGAGCAGCGTCTTGCCATTGGCGGTGAAGACTACCCCGGTAATGTTTTCGGCCGGGCCGGTCGGACGGTGGTTACCGGGGATCCACTTTGGCGTGGTGTAGCTGTTCTCGCCGGCGTGCGCGGGCAGATCGATCTCCGCGTGGTAGAGCTTGCGCGAGGCTTCGGTCAGGTCAGCGGTTATCCTGACGGGCTGCTGTGCAGCAAACGGCAGCGTGAGAGAGACGACGGCGGAGGCTAGCAGGAGCGGCTGGCGCAGAGTCAAAATGTAAGTCCTCAGACGAAAGGTGTGTTGTGGAGACGTCCTGCAACTCGCTGAAGACGCAGGCGCCGACGGGCCAGAGCCCGTACTAACCTTCGGGAAACGCGTACTTCAGGCTTGCAGTGCGTCGCTGACGGCCTGGACCAAGCGTGGGTCATCGGGGGTGACATCCGGGGCGAAGCGGGTGATGACAGTGCCGTCGCGGCCGACGAGAAACTTTTCGAAGTTCCAGAGGAGTTCGGGGAGCTCGTTGGGGCCGGGTACGCCGATCTTGGCAGCAAAGGAGGCGAGCTGATCGCGCCACTTGGCGCCGTTGTTCACCGTCTGTTCCGGAGCGGCGGCGATGAGTTCGCTGTAGAGCGCGTTTTTCTCGGGACCGACGACGCCGATCTTGGAGAACATGGGGAACGAGACAGGGTACTCGGTCGAGCAGAAGTGTGCGATCTCGGCGTTGTCGCCGGGTTCCTGGCCGGCGAAATCGTTGGCCGGGAAGCCGAGGATGACGAATCCCTGCGGCTCAAATTGCTTGTAAAGCTGCTCGAGTTGGGTGTACTGCGGCGTGAGGCCGCACTTGGAGGCTACGTTGACAATCAGCAGGACCTTGCCCTTCCAGGCATCGAGGTGAGTCTCGGTGTTGTCGATGAGCGTGAGCGGGAGATTTGTAAGCTTCGGCATTTGGGCAGTGTACGCGAGCGGACTTGCCGCTCAGGCCCTGAATTTTCGTGTGACATGAGCCAGCGCGGCACGGAGGCCGCGGATGTCTTCCTCGAAGCCCCAGTTCTCGACATGGCGTTGAGCTTTCCGCCCCATGGCGGCGGTGTGGGAAGGATTTCGCAGGGCGTCGGCCAGCGCGGCGTGCAGGGCGGCTATGTTGCCGGCAGGAAAGATCCAGCCGGTTTCGCCGGCCATGACGAGGTCCGGGGCGCTGCCTACGTCGCCGCTGACGATAACGGGGCGAGCGGCGTTCATGGCTTCGTTGACGATCAGTCCCCAGGGCTCGTGCCGCGAGGGGAGAACGAAGACGCTGCAGAGATCGAAGAAGCCGGGAAGCTCGCCCTGGTTGCGGAAGCCTGCGAAGCGGACGGATCGGCAGCCGGATTGAGCTGCGCGTGCTTCGAGGGCGGGGCGTTGTTCACCTTCGCCGACGATGACAAGGCAGGCTTCGGGGTCAGAGGCGTTGGAGGGACGCAGGCGAAGGTAGGCTTCCAGCAGGTGGTCGCAGTGCTTGCGCTCCTGCAGCTTCGAGGCAAAGAGGATAATCGGGCGGCCGGGTTCGAGATCGAGTGAGGCTCGGAGAGCTTCGCGGTTCACGGCAGCGGCTTCAGCGCGCTCACGAAACCAGGCGTTATCGACTGCATAGGGGACCTGGAAGTCCGGGACTCGGCTGTCGAAGTAGGCGTGCCAGTAAGTGCGGTTGTGGGTGCCGATGGAAAGCGTGGCATCGACAAAGTTCGAGAGGCCGCCGAGGAACGCTTTCTTGGCGAGCAGCGTGCGGCGCGAGCGCGGCCGGTCGGACAGCCAGCTTTCGGCTCGCAGCAGTACAGGAATGCCGGCAAGCTTAGCAGCGAGGATAGCGTGGAGTGAGTTGATCGAGGCGTAGCCATGGACCCAAACGGCGTCGAACCGGCCACGCAGGAAGTGGCGAAGCATTCTGTAGGAGATTGGCCGAGTCGCGCTGGGGGAGTTTGTCTCGCGGAGGCGCGGCAGCACGACGCTGCGGTACCCCTCCAATAGCGGAACGTCCCACTCCACCTGCCGGCCGAAGCCCTCATCCCGGTAGGCGCGGGCGGAGAAGTCCGAGCAGAAGAAGACGGTTAGGTCTATGTCCGGTTCCGCGGCCAAGCGTCTGAGCAGCGGCGCCTGGTACTGGATGGCGTGGCTGACGACGTAGGCGAGGCGCACGCGGCGGGAGATGTCCGTTGCCGAAGCCAAGAAAGCGAGCCTGCCTGCGCGAAGTAGCGCTCACGTCTGAGACCGTTGAACGCACGGCCAGAGTAGCAGAGCGCTTTCATGAACCCTGCGCGCACCCGGAAACCGCACGGGAGCGTTGACAACCAAGCGTAGGATATTGTCGGTGCGTCTGGCGCGTTGGTGTGTTCGACGCCGGGCGGCACCGAGGACTTCGCAGGTTTATGAGTTTTTTTGATGTTCTTTTTGGAAAGCCATTAGCAACCTCCGCCGAGAGCGATGAACACATTGGCGTGCTAGCCGGAATCCCGATCTTTGGCCTGGACGGCCTGACCAGTGCGGCATACGGGCCGGAAGCGGCGATGTCGCTGCTAATTCCGCTGGGGCTCTTTGGCGTGGCGCAGTACCTGCTGCCGATCTTCAGCGCGATCCTGATCCTGCTGGTGATCGTGTACTTGAGCTACCGGCAGACGATTATTGCCTACCCGAACGGCGGAGGAAGTTATACCGTCGCGAGTGAAAACCTGGGCGACGGCGCGGGCCTGCTGGCAGCCGCGGCGCTGATGATCGACTACATTTTGACGGCGGCGGTGGGTATTTCGGCCGGCGTTACGGCGCTGGTGAGCGCGTTTCCCCGGCTGGAGTCGCACCAGCTTGCGCTTTGCCTGCTGATCCTGATTGTGATCGTGACGGTGAACCTGCGCGGTGTGAAAGAGTCGGGAATCGCGTTCATGCTGCCTACGTTTGCGTTCGTCGGCACGTTGCTAGCCACCGTGATCTGGGGATGTTGGCGCTGGCACATGGCTGGCGGCCATCCAGTGGCCCTGACCCCGCCGCTGCCGCCGGTCCACAAGACGATGCACTTCGCCAGCTACGCGCTGGTCTGGCTGCTGCTGAAGACGTTCAGCAACGGATGCGCGGCGATGACCGGCGTGGAAGCCGTTTCCAACGGCGTGACGGCCTTCAAGGAGCCGCGAGCGAAGAAGGCGAACCAGACGCTGACGGTCATCATCTTCATGCTGATCGTGCTGCTTGCCGGCCTGGCCTGGGTGGCCAAGGTGTACGGCGTTACGGCGCAGGAAAACGGCGTGCCCAGCGTGCTGTCCATGGAAGTGCAGGCAGTATTCGGCCACGGGTGGTTTTATTACCTGACTACCGCGAGCGTGCTGACCGCCTTGAGTTTCAGCGCGAACACCGCGTTCGCAGGCTTTCCGCGCATGGCCCGGGCGATTGCGATCAAGGACTACCTTCCGCACGTCTTTATCCTGCGGGGCCGCCGCCTGCTGTTCTCGCATGGCATCTACGCGCTTACCGGGTTCACCGCGCTGATCCTGATCATCTTCAACGGTGTGACCGACCGGTTGATTCCGCTGTACGCCATCGGCGCGTTCCTGGCATTCACGTTAAGCCAGGCCGGCATGGTGAAGCACTGGATGCATTGCCCGAATGAGCCGGGCCGGCATTTGAAGCTTTTCCTGAATGGACTTGGCGCGCTGGCAACCGGGGTTGCACTGCTGATCATCCTGGCGGCGAAGTTTCTTTCCGGCGCCTGGGTCACGGTCGTCCTGGTTCCGCTGCTGATTGCGGTGATGATGTCGGTCAAGCGGCACTACTCGCGCGTGAAGATCGAGACTGCCGATCCTACGCCGCTGCGGCTGACGGGCCTGGAGCCGCCGCTGGTGGTGATCCCGATGGCACGCTGGGACAAGATCAGTGAAAAGGCCATGCGATTCGGCATGCTGATGAGTCCCGTGGTGAAGGTCGTCCACGTGGCAAGTGACAACGAGCCGGGGTCGATTGGCGTGGTGTGGGACGAGATGGTGCTGAAGCCGGTTCGCGAGCACGGCGGCAAAGAACCGGAGCTGGTGGAGGTTGCAAGCAGCTATCGCACCGTGCTGGGACCGCTGATGGACTACATCCTGCAACTTGAAGACGAGAACCCCGGTCGCAAGGTGGCGGTGCTGCTGCCGGAACTTGTGGTTCGTCACTGGTGGGAGAACCTGCTGCACAATCAGCGCGTGCAGTTGCTGAAGCTGGCGCTCTTGCTGAAGGGGAACCAGCGGATCGTGGTCGTGAATATTCCCTGGTACCTGTGAGGCGGCTTTGCTTGAAGGACCACTGCTGACAGAAGTCGCTCGCTCAGGCTTTGAACGCACTGAGAGCCTGATTCACCTGTTCGTCGGTGGATCGGAATTACACGGAGCGAAAGTCGGAGCGACCGACGATCTGGATATCTATGGTGTCTACGTCGAGAGCCCAGAGATGTCGCTTGGGCTGATGCCACAGGATCATTTCGTCTGGTCCACGGCAAGTGACGAACGCCGCAACGGTCCAGAGGATGTGGATGTCACCTTGTACTCGCTGCGACGCTGGGCCGAACTGGCGGCGAAGGGAAATGCCACGGCGCTGCACTTTCTGTTCGCGGATGCTACGGCAGAGAGCACACCCGTATGGCGGACATTGCAGGAGCAACGCAGCGTCTTCCTATCCAAGCAATCCGCGGAGCAGTTCATAGGCTTTGCGAACAATCAGAAGCAGCGCATCACGGGCGAAAAGGGGCACGGCGCGAAAGGACAGCGCCCCGAGTACATCGGACGCTTCGGCTACGACACGAAAGCCGCTATGCATTGTCTGCGTCTGTATTTCGAGTGCATCGAGCTGATGGAAATGGGAACGATCACGCTGCCTCGGCCCGAGCGGGAGTTCCTGATCGAGGTTCGAGGTGGGGAATGGACGCTGGAACAGTTTCTGGAGGAAGCGGCCCAGCTCCACGCCAAGGCAGAGGAAGCCGCAGCCCTATCTTCGTTGCCCGATAGCGTGGATCGCGTCGCGATCTCAGAGCTGATTGCGGACGCACATCTGCGGCAGTGGGGACTTCGTTAGCTGCCCGGCTCTAGCTGAGCGATCGCAATCGGCTGACGGCGGCTGGGATGATCTTCAGCGCCCGGTCGATTTCGGTTTCGGTGGTGAGACGGGAGAGCGACAGGCGCAGGCTGCCTCGTGCTTCGGCGGGGGGAAGGCCCGTTGCGAGGAGGACGTGCGAGGGTTCTGTAGCGCCGGACTGGCAGGCCGCGCCGAAGCTGGCGGAGATGCCTTGCAGGTCAAGCGCGATGAGCAGGGATTCGGCGTCGATGCCTTCGAAGCGCAGGTTGGTAGTGTTGGGTGTTCGTAATGCGTCAGCAGCGTTGATGTGCGAGCCTGGAATGGTTTCGAGAAGACCGCGCTCAAGGCGGTCGCGCAGCGCGGCGAGCTGCTTTGAGCCGTCCGAGGCAAGCCACCGCTGTGCGCACTCAGCGGCTTTGCCCAGGCCGACGATGCCGGGGACGTTTTCCGTGCCGGCTCTGCGCTGGCGCTCATGCGGGCCGCCGTGGAAGAGCGGAGTTAGCTGCACTCCCTTGCGAACGAAGAGCGCGCCGGTGCCCTGGGGCGCGTACATCTTGTGGCCGGAGATAGTAAGCAGGTCAACGTTCTTGAATTCGCCGGCGAGGTCGAGCGGCAGCTTGGCGGCGGCCTGCACAGCGTCAGTGTGGATTAGTACATTGCCGTGTGCTTTGGCGATGCGGGCGAGCTTGCCGACAGGCTGGATCGCTCCTGTTTCGTTGTTGGCAAGCATGACCGAGACGAGTTGTGTGTTGGGGCGGAGAGCCGCTTCAAAGGCCGCCGGGTCAATGACGCCGTCACGCGTGGGAGCGAGGTAGGTGACCTCGACGCCTCGGGCTTCAAGAGCCTGCGCGGTGTAGAGCACGGCGTGGTGCTCGATGGCTGTGGTGATGAGGTGGGGTGGGGGCGTTGTCCGTTGTCCGTTCTCCGTTCTCCGAGCGGCTTCGAGGAGCGGCTCGAGGATACCGCGCAGGGCCAGGTTGTCGCCTTCAGTGCCGCCGGAGGTGAAAACGATCTCCTTTGCCGTGCAGTGGAGCAGAGCGGCGACGGCTGCTCGTGCGTGCTCTACCGCGGCGCGAGTGTGCTGGCCTGAGGCGTGCGCGGAGCTTGGATTTCCGAAGCGCTCAGTGAAGAACGGGCGCATCGCGTCGAACACCTCAGGCAGTACAGGCGTGGTGGCGTTGGCGTCGAGGTAGATGCGCTCCATACCCTCAAGATTACGGTAAGGCGTATGGCGGTCTGGTAGGCTGTCTTCGCTGCTGAAAATTAAATCAGATTGAGGTGAGTGTCATGCGTGTTCGCGCTCTTGTGCTGGCGGGTGTGGTGTCGGTTGGCTGTTGCTTCCAGATGCAGGCCCAGATGGCGGGTGGCCCGCCGCCATCGCCGCCAGTGGGGACCAAGGAAGATCCTGCCAAGGCCGTCGACGGTCTGCTTTCGCTGATGGAGATGCAGGTGGTGAGCGCGGCCAAGGCCATGCCAGCAGACAAGTATGGCTTTGCGCCGACGCAGGGCATCTTCGCCCCGGGGCAGACCGTGCAGTTCGATACCGTACGCACCTTTGTTGCGCAGGTGACCCACCTGACGCAGGCCAACTACTTCTTCTTCGGCTGGAGCGGGATGAAGCCGGACGTGGACGTCAAGGCGATCGGAAACATCACGACGAAGGACGCAGCGGTAGCTGCGCTGGAAGCGTCGTTCGCCTATGCGCACAAGGCGATTACAACGATTACACCAGAGAATGCCATGATTGCCGTCAAGCCGGTCGACGGCTACAGCACGCGGGTGACGATTACCGCATTCGCAGCCGCACATGGCAACGATCACTACGGCCAGATGGTGGAGTACCTGCGCATGAACGGCATTGTGCCGCCAGCCAGCGCGAAGTAGTGAAAGCCTAAGTTCAAACTGGAGCTTCAAACCGCTGGATGTTGCAAAGCGGATTGTAAGGCAGCATGGATGTCATTTTGCCAGCAAAGAGCCGAGGAGTGAAGGCG
Organism: Granulicella sp.; assembly: GCA_965198545.1. Classification (GTDB taxonomy): domain Bacteria; phylum Acidobacteriota; class Terriglobia; order Terriglobales; family Acidobacteriaceae; genus Granulicella. The sequence goes on from CBDAPS010000001.1 coordinate 903,024, forward strand.
CTTTCGCCGGGCGATAGCCCCGCCAAACCCAGGTGAGGCTGACCGCGCCGGTATCCAGATGAAGACGCAGGCTGCGATTGTAATAACCCTGCAGTGTTAGGTGTGGCGTCAGTGTCAGGGCCAGCGAGTTGGTGAAGCCGTTGTCTTCGCTCACGCTGCGGCCAGAGATCACAGTGCGGTCTGGATATCCCCGCCGCGTGAGCGTGGTATCGACCCGATTATTGCCGAGCGGAAGCTGCTCATAGGCGACCGACTGGAACGATGCGCGCTGCAGCGCTGGAAGCGGAAGCGGGACCAGAAGGCCTGCCTGAAAATGCGCCAGCGGACCGAGCGACGTATAGTCCCTGGTGACAAGCCGGTTGACGAGCGTGGACGAGTCGCCGCCGCCGAGGTCGATCAGCAGGGAACCGCGGCCCGCGTTGACTTGGGTGTGGCTGTCGAGGTCAAAGGTGACCCGACCGGTGCTGAGCCCGCGGTCGGAGTCACCCGTGGGCACCGTCATGGACGTGGTGAAGACGTTTTGCAGGTGCGAGGCGGTGACGTTGGCGTGTGCGGCGAGGACCATGTCGCCGGAATCCCAGGTGCGCGTCTGCAGCGCGGTGGCATAGGTGCTGCTCACCGGTTGAGTGGGCTGGGCAGGATTCGTTGTCGTCGTCGCGACGGTAGTTTCGGCCAGCCGGTACAGGTAGACGGGCATGCTGGCGTCCACCGAGTAGCGTCCGTGAAAGCTGAATGAAGCGGCCGGCGTCATGAGCGTGTAGTAGCCAGTCGAGGAGTCGTGAACGCCCGTGAGGGTTATGCCGGCGTTCAAGCCACGCAGGCGCGCGGCGAGTCCTGGGACACTGGGAACCTCGGAGAGGAGGCTGGGCGCGTCGGGGTCAACCGGAGACGGACGGGTGCCTTGGGCAACGGCGGGAGCGGCGACGCCTGCGGCAAGCAGCGTCGCCGTGGCCAAGGCGAGGATTGGAGGGGCGGCGCGCACGGCTACATCTCGATTCTAGACGGGTGCTCAACCTGCAAGAAAAAGAGGTGGCGATTCACGCCACCTCTCCTCTTGAACTCGATACCTGGATCATGCCTGGTTTAGCTGCGCTCATTCTTCGGAATATATGGAGCTGGGTAGGCCGGGCCGGTGTAGTCAGCGCGCGGGCGGATGAGCCGGTTGTCGTCGTGCTGCTCGATCACATGAGCGCACCAGCCGGCGATCCGGCTGACGGCGAAGATCGGCGTGAAAAGGTCGATGTCAATGCCCAGCGTCGTGTAGGTGCTGGCCGAATAAAAATCGACATTAGCGTTGAGCTTCTTCTGCTCCTTCACAAAGAGCTCGATCTTGCGCGACATCTCATACCATTTGGGATTGGCGTCCCTGCCGAGGTCCTCGGACATGCGGCGCAGGTGGGTGGCGCGGGGATCTTCCGTGGTGTACACGCGGTGACCGAAGCCGGAGATCTTGACCTTGTTTTCGAGCAGTCCGCGGACGTGCTCAACGGGATCGGCGCCCGCCTTGTCTACGGCATAGAGCAGGTGCATTACTTCTTCGTTGGCTCCGCCATGCAGCGGCCCCTTGAGCGCACCGATAGCCCCCGTGATTGCTGAGTGCATGTCAGAGAGTGTGGCCGCGATCACGCGCGCCGCGAAGGTGCTGGCGTTCAGCTCGTGGTCCGCATGGAGGACAAGCGCAACGTCGAGCGCCTTCGTGGCCGTTTCGGTGGGCTTTTCACCGTTCAGCATGTAAAGGAAGTTACCTGCGTGGGTGAGCGAGGGGTCCGCGTCCACGATCGACTTGCCCTTGCGAATGCGATCGAAGATCGCGATGATCATCGGAATCTGCGCGGTGAGTGCGAAGCTCTTGCGCAGGTTCTCATCGTGTGTGTGAGATCTGGAGTCCGGATCGTAGGTGGAGAGCAGGGAAACGGTAGTGCGCAGCACCTCCATGGGCGAGGCCGACGTTGGCAGTGTGCGGAGGAACTCGACGACCGCCGCAGGCAATTTGCGCGCGCCGGCCAGCTTGCTGTTGAACGATTCCTGCTCGGCTGCGGTGGGCAGCTTGCCATACCAGAGGAGATAGGTGGTTTCTTCGAAGGTCGACTTCTGGGCGAGTTCATGAATATCGATGCCACGATAGGACAGGATGCCCTTGCCGCCATCGATAAAGCAGATGGAGCTCTCGTTGGCGACGACATCCTGAAGACCCTTGGGTGCGGCGGAAGCAGTGGCTGACATGCGATTTTTCTCCAGAGCGATACGTACACTACGATCGCCAACGATTATCAGAGATGCCGTTTGCCGTTGTCACGGAGAGATGGTCGTTTATCGGCGAGTGTGTTCCGTTAGCGGATCACGCCAGATCGATGGGGGGTGAATGGCGCAAGGTCCACCTGCGGCCGACGGCCGGTGATCAGGTCTGCGAGAACGCTTGCAGTGCCGGGCGCGAGCAGGATGCCGTTGCGGAAGTGACCCGCGGCAATCCATTTACGCTCGCGGAGTTGGCCGAGTAGGGGAAGAAGGTCCGGCGTGTAAGGACGCGACCCTGCCCAGGCTTCAACCATGGGAGCGTTCGCCGCAAAGGAGGTCTCCGGCGCGAGCGCAGCGGCCGCCTCGCGGAGCCGGGCGAGTTGTGTGGCATCGGTGCTCAGGTCGAAGCTTGCGTCTTCCACCGTAGCGCCAATGAGCGCGGTGCCAGCCTGTGGACCGAAGGTGCGGGGAACGACGTAAACATGCTCGGCGCGGTGGACGACGTGTAACGGTGAGCCAGCAGGGATGACGACGCGCAGCATCTGCCCCTTGCGCGGGGAGATGGCAAGCCCAGGAAGATAAGGACTTGCCCACGCGCCGGTAGTGTGTACGACCTCTGCGGCGCGGTAGCGGGTGCCATCCTGTGCCCGCATCTCGACGCCTGCCGCTGTGACCTCCAGGCATAGGTGTGGCGTGTGTTCGACGACTTTGGCGGACATGGCACGTGCGGCGGCAAGCAGTGCGGCCCCAAGCTGCCTCGGGTCCACGGAGCGCTCGGGGAGCTCGTAGGAGCTTGAGGCGGTGTGCTGGATGGTGAGGTTCGTCTGGAACGGGACCGCTTGGCCGGAAAGTTCTTCCAAGCGGACCAGATAGGTTTCGTAGAGCGAGAGACTGTAGCGCGAGAATTGGAGCATCGCGGGTGGATTATGAGGATCTTCGGCTGCCAGCATGCCCGCGGCGGCTGAGGAGGCTCCGCGGAAGGCGGCAGCCTGCTCAAGGACGGTGACCGAAGCGCCCCGGCGCCGGAGCTCCAAAGCGAGACTGAGACCGATGATGCCGGCTCCCACGATCAAAACGTCCGACGAGACAACCGAGTCCGTGATTGCCGATGGAGTTTCTAAAGCCACAATCAGCATTCTAAAGAAGTGCTGGTTACCATTTGCGCCCCGTGAGCCAGTACATGTTGCCCGCCGGGCAATCGGCGGGCGTAAAGTTACGTCTAAGAAACTAAATCTCGTGGCGGCACTGCATTCGTGTGTTCGCCGGCGGTTTTTAGAAGGAGACACGCATGACCGAAGTGCGGGATGGGTACGTAGTGAAGCCGTCTGCTCCCGGCTGGTTGATCGGCACGTCGATTGCCGGATTATTGCTGGCCATGGGTGGGCTGGCGTGGAGTCTGGGACTGCAGAATCATCTGCAGGCGACCCAGCGAGATCTGCAGGCGGCTAACCAGCAGAACGCGGCGCTTGCGGAGCGCCTGGATACCACCAATGAGCGTATGCGCGCGCAGGCGCAGACGCTGGGCCAGAGTGTCGGGCTCACGCAGAAGCAGCTGGAAGAGAAGTCCAACCAGTTGATCGCGACTCAGCGACAGGCTGCAGCGGCCTCCGCGGCGACGAATCGGCTTGCCAAGCAGCAGGCCCAGACGGACGAGCAGGTAAGCGCGGTGAAGACCGACGTGACCGCTGTAAAGACCGACGTGGGCAGCGTCAAGACTGATGTGGCGAGCACCCAGGCCGATCTCGCCAACACCAAAACTGCGATGAGCCAGATGCGTGGGGATGAAGGCGTGATGAGCGGCCTGATCGCGACCAACCACGATGAGTTGGAGATCCTGAAGCATCGCGGCGACCGTAACTACTACGAGTTCACGCTGCAGAAGGGCGCTCAGCCGCAGAACGTAGGGACCATCAAGCTAGCGCTGAAGAAGGTGGACCAGAAGAAGTCGAAGTTCACCCTCGCTGTGAACTCAGACGACAAGAACATCGAGAAGAAGGACAAGAACCTCGATGAGCCGGTTCAATTTTACTCCGGTAAGACGCCCGTCCTGTTTGAGGTCGTGGTCAACAACATCAGCAAGAATCAGGTGCAGGGCTACTTGAGCGTGCCGAAGAGTGCGCCGACTCCGATTTCGGTGCAGTAAGTCGATCGTCGGGTTTTGAGAGAGCGCGCGGCTTGGCCGCGCGCTCTTCTTTTGTGCCGATGCTATGGGATGGTGACGCTGACGGGATCCTGATGAGTAAACTTGACGGTGAGCGTGGAGGGCTTGCGTGAACGCCAATTGTCTTCCGTGATGTTGCCAAAATGAAGCAACACCTGGCCGTCCAGCGAACCTTTTGGAGGAACCGTATCGCCGATCAAAACGGGGTGCGGCATCAGGGCTTTTAGTTTCGGAAAGACTTCCTGCACGCGCGCGAGGTCCACGCTGCCGGGCGAAACCTCGTCGATCTGGGCGCCGTCGGAGCCAACGTACTTTCCATCGACTTCATCGATGAAAAGCGGAAGACGAAGCTCGTCATGCAGATGGATGGTGATGATGGCGTAAATATCGTGTTCCACCTCAGGCGCGCCCCCCACGATGTTCATGCTGGCTTTGCCCTTCATCTGCGAGAAGGTCGTTTGGGGTGCGAAGAGGTCTGTATGAGTGGCCGTCAAATCGGACTGGTGATGTGGGTTGAAGTAGAAGGCCGCACCGATCGCCAAGGTGAGGACGATCACCGCGAGGGCGATCGGTTTCGCGTAGCTGGGACGAGCTTCTGAAGCGAGCGTAAGTGACATTTGGCCTTCCGGGTGAAGTGGCGGTGCGAGGGAGCGAAACAGATTCTTCGCTTCGCTCGGGATGACGATGCCTGGCTGTAAATGCCTGGTTGTGTGTGAGAGTGCTTAGGCCGTTACAGGCGAGTTCGCAGCGTTGAGAGGAAGCTCTCTACCGGCAGCGAGTTGATGAGGTCGCCAGCCGTGAGCCAGGCCCGGCGAAGCTGAACAATGCCGTGGTCGATCAGGTCGAGCTCGTCCGTAGAGTGCGCATCCGTGTTGACGATGAGTTTGCAGCCAAGTTCCCTGGCGCGCCGAAGATGCAAATCGCTCAGGTCCGAACGAGCCGGGGCGCTGTTGTGTTCCACCGCGATGCCGAGTTTCGCCGCTACCGGAAGAACCTGCTCCAGGTCGATCTTGTACGGCTCGCGCTTTAGCACCTTGCGGCCTGTTGGATGGCCGAGGATCTGCACGTAGGGGTTCTCGCAGGCGCGGAGCACGCGTGTGGTCATCTCCTCGCCCGGCTGGTTGAAGCCGGAGTGAACGCTGGCGATGACGATATCGAGCTGCGCGAGCGTGTCGTCGGCAAGGTCCATCGCTCCGTCGAGCAGGATGTCGCACTCGCAGCCGGCCAGGATGCGGAAGGGCACAGCCGGCCTTTTCGCGTTGGGCTCGTTGTCCCGCAGTTGTTGTTCATAGCGCGTCCACTGCGGACCTTTGTTGGCATGGAACTGTTCGGCCAGCTTGTCGGACTCTTCGCGAATGCGCGCGGCGTGCAGAAGCGCGCGGCGGTCGTCCATGCCGTTGGTCATGGCGAGGAGCTTGGTGTGGTCGGTGATGGCGATGTATTCCAGGCCGCGGGCTATGGCCCCCTCGGCCATTTCGCGGATGGACTGGGCACCGTCGGACTCGAAGGTGTGCATGTGGAGATCGCCACGCAGATCGCCACGCACGATGAGCTGCGGCAGCGTGTGTTTTGCAGCGGCTTCCAGTTCGCCGCAGTTCTCGCGCAGCTCGGGCGGGATGTAGTCGAGATCGAGCGCGTTATAAATTTCCTGCTCTGTGGCCGCAGCGACTACGGTGTTGTCTTCCAGGCGGAGCAGCGCGTATTCGCTGAGCGTGAGGCCGCGCTTGATGGCTCGCTGACGCAGTGCCACGTTGTGGTGCTTAGAGCCGGTGAAGTACTGCAACGCCGCGCCGTAGCTGGAGCGCGGCAGCAGCCGGACGTCCACCTGCAGGTTGTTGCGCAGGGTGAAGCTGACCTTGTTCTGGCCCTTGGCGAGCAGCTTGTCGATAAGCGGCAGAGTGGCAACATGCTCCACGGCAGCGGCGACAACGTCCGGCTCGCAGGCCGGTCCGGTGACGAGGAGGTCAAGATCGCCAACGCTTTCCTTGCCACGCCGTAGCGAGCCGGCCGGAGTGATCGTCTCTATGCCGGGAAACTGGCGGATGAGTTCGGAGATGCGCTCGGCGTGATCGCGGGCAACGTCGATGCGGAAGCGCGACGTGTTCTTGCGGTAATCTTCGATGCCCTTGATCAGCTTGTCGGAGAACTTCTTGCCCATGCGTGGCAACTCAAGCAGTTGCCCCTCCTTGGCGGCAGCCTCCAGCCCGTCGATGTCGGCCACGCCCAGGGCTGAGTAGAGCAGCGCGACGGACTTCGGCCCCATGCCCGGGAGTCGAAGCAGCTCCAGCATGCTGGGCTTGTACCGCGTCAGCAGGTCGTCGCGCAGCGGCATGGTGCCGGTGGCGGCGAGGTCACGGATGTTCGCAGCCATGCCCTTGCCGATGCCGGGAATGGCGAGCAGAGCCTTCTCGTCGTCGACGAGCGTGGAAAGCTGTACGGTCTGTTGCTCTACGGCCTCGGCGGCGCGGCGGTAGGAGCGGATACGAAACGGGTCGGCACCGTCTATCTCCAGCAGGGAAGCGGTTTCATCGAGCAGGCGGGCGAGAGTGATGTTGTCCATAGGCTCAGCCTCACCAGCCTACGTCAGTGAGGGCGGAGGATGCCGTGCCTAAACGCAAAGTGCGTTTACCGGGGTGGAGCACTTTGCCGTTCTGCTGGGGTGTCTCAGGCGTTCTTGAGCACGAAAACCAGGTCGGCCTGCGGGCCTTTGTTGCCCTCAACGATGTCAAATTCGACCTCGTCGCCTTCCTTCAGCACTTTATAACCGTCACTTTGGATAGCGCTGTAATGGACGAAAACGTCGCTTCCATCGTTACGGCCGAGAAAGCCGAATCCCTTGGCCGCGTTGAACCACTTCACTGTTCCTTTGTACTGTCCCATTCTTCTTGGCCCTAGTCCGGGGCTCGAGATTCATCGCGGCGGGATACCGCGACGATGTGACCCCAAGAACTATACGAGTTGTGCAGCGCAAGTGGATTGCAAACCGCTCATTTCCCTCGGATTCCTCGGCTGTGACGGAGATGTTCGTAGAACAGAACGCCGATGAGGGTTTTGCCGTCGTGAATCTTGTCTTCGCGGATCATCTGCAGGACCTCGGAGAGCCGGGTCATGTGGAGTTCGATGCGCTCGTCGTCCTCAGGCGCGGCTTCGCCCAGCGTCAGGTCTTCGGCGATCAGGATGTTCATCGCTTCGGACACGAATCCGGGGCTGGCGAAGTACTTCACGTGCTTGGACCACCGCTTGGCGCGGTAACCGGTTTCCTCGATCAGCTCGCGCTTGGCCGCTGGAATCAGTTTCTCGCCCGGTTCAATGCGGCCTGCCGGCAGTTCAAGCAGGAATTGGCCGGCGGCGTGGCGATATTGCCGGATCAGCAGGATGCCGGGATCGTCCGGGTTGGTCGCGGTGTCAACAGCCAGAACGACGACACTGCCGTTGTGACGCACCACGTCGCGCTGAGCCCGGACACCACCGGGTTCTTCCACCTGATCGCGGGTGACCCAGAAGACCTTGCCCCTGAAAGGAGTCGTGGACGACAGCACCTTGGCCTTGCCGGTGAGATGTTTCGGTTTGCTCAGCCGGGCGGCGAGTGGCGGGGGAGTCGAGCCGGCAACGGCGGTGGACCTTTTTACGGTGGCTAGCGTCTTCTTGTTGAGGGCTCGGCTTGGCATAACGGTACGGTACACCCGCTCCGATTTTCCGACCGGTTTGTTGATGCTTTCATCAATCCGGCGGCATCATTGCATCGGGTGACGTCTAACCGCATCCAAAGAGGTTCGGAACGACGTTAGGTGAGAGACTGAGCGCAATGGAAGCCGAGTGCTATCCCGTTAGTGGTGTGCCGGGAACGACGAAGCTGTTTCGCGACTTCTGCGATCAGCATGCCGGTCGTTTCGGCAGCGGTCCCCTGCGTGGATGGTACGGCGCGGACCCTTTCGAGATGCACTGGGCCAAGGCCTCTCCCGAGTTAGGCAGTGATGCCCGCGAGCGGCTGGCAAACGCCCTGCATGCGGAATCCGAAGGCTTCGGGGCGGGCGGAGAGGTTTTCGCCAATGTTGAGAAGCTACGCACCGGTGCCGCGGCCGTGGTCACCGGGCAGCAGGTGGGCCTCTTTGGCGGGCCGCTGCTGACCCTGCTGAAGGCCGCCACTGCGATTCGCAAGGCGCAGGATGCAACCACCGCCAGCGGACGGGAGCACGTGCCGGTCTTCTGGCTGGCAAGCGAGGATCACGATCTGGCCGAGGTGGACCAAGTCGCCCTGCCGACGAAGACCGACGTGGAAACTCTGAGGCTTGCGTTGGACGATAGCCGCAGGCAGCCGGTTGGCGGAATCGGGCTCGCGGGCAATGATGACGAGGTGCAGAAACTGGAGCACGCGTTGGACGCCGCCAGTGAACTGCTGGGCTGGGCGCCGGTCTCCGATCTGCTGCGCGAGTGCTACACGCCGGAGGCGACGCTGGCGGGAGCCTTCGGGAAGCTGCTGAGCCGGATATTTGCCAGCTTTGGCTTGATCGTCATGGACGCCGCCGGGCGGGAGTTCCATTCACTGGGATCTTCCGTACTGCGCGGGGCGCTGGAAGGTGCGGACGCGCTGGAGCAGGCTCTGCTGGAGCGCTCGGAAGAGCTGCAGCGCGACGGTTACCACGCGCAGGTGCTGGTGGTGCCGGGGCACTCGCTGCTATTTCTCATTGACGAAGCAACCGGCGCGCGTCAACCGCTTCGCCGCACCGCCGACGGCGGATGGAAGGCCGGCGGCCAGATCTACTCGACAGCCGACCTGCTGGCGATTCTCGAAATCGCTCCCGAGCGACTAAGCCCCAATGCGCTACTGCGGCCGGTATTTCAGGATGCCATTCTGCCGACCGCAGCCTATGTCGCCGGCCCTGCTGAAGTCGCTTACTTCGCGCAGAGCGCCGTGCTCTACAAATCCCTGCTTGGCCGTATCACGCCGGTACTGCCGCGCCTTTCCGCCACGCTGGTCAGCCCCGCAACGGCCAAGCTGATGGCCGCGCAGGAGATGAGTGCGCCACAGGTCTGGGAAGCCAAAACTGCTGACGCCCTGGCGCTGCGCATGGGAGCCCGTGCCATGCCGATCGAAGGCAAGCGAAAACTGGCGGCCGTTGGTAATGCCATGGACGCGGAACTGACCGCCCTGGCTGACTACATGACGGCCATGAGCGCAGATCTGGGCCGCGCGGCAGGGGTTTCCGCAAGCAAAATGCGCTACCAGATGAACCGGCTCCGCCGCATGGCCGCGAACTTCGAGGTGCAGAAGGAAGCCTCGCTCGCGAAGCAGGCCACGGCTATCCTGCTGGAGCTCTTCCCGCATGCGCATCTGCAGGAGCGCCTGCTCGGCGGCGTGCTCTTCCTGGCGAAGTATGGGGACGAACTGCCGAAGCTGCTGGTGGACCATGCCGGGCAGGAGTGTCCGGGACACCGCGTGCTGACTTTCTGAAGCAGGGAACCGGACGGCCTGCTGGAGCGTATCGTCAGAGGAGAACGTTATGCACTTCCTTCTGCTTCTTATCGTCCTGTACTTCCTGCCAACCCTGATCGCTACGGTGCGCCACTCCAACAGCGGCGGCCTCATCTTCCTGCTGAACCTCTTCGCCGGCTGGACTGTGCTCGGCTGGTTCGCCGCGCTGGTTTGGGCGCTGGTGAGCGGGCCCAAGGTCGTCTACATGTATCCCACGACGCAGGGCTTCCGGCGGTACTAGAATCCCTATCGAGAGGTATTTCGATGGGGCTGAGCGATGAGGCGTTTGAGGTAATGTGTCCAGACTGCGGGACGATGATCAAGGTAGATCCTGTGACGCGCTCCATGATCTCCCACACGCCGGCCCCGCGCAAGAAGACCTTTGAAGATTTTGGCGCGGCGGCCCGGGCTCTGAAGGACGCCGATGCGCGGCGAGAGTCGCTGTTTGCCCAGAGCGTCCAGGCTGAAAAGAACAAGGACGATCTGCTTAGCAAAAAGTTCGCCGAGGCCGTGAAGAAGGCTAAGGAGTCGCCGGACACCGGCAAGCCGCTGCGAGCGTTCGATCTGGAATAGCTCGTCTCACTTTTCATCTTCTCCGCGAAACCAGCTTTGCGATAAGCTGGCTCACCATGCAGAGCTTACGAGCGTTTCGCCTGTTCCTGACGGCAGCGGCAGTTCTCTCCTTATGCGGTTGCCGGGATATGCGGATGGCCGCGGAAGACAGCGCAAAGCTGGACTCCGATCTCCATTCGGCCATGACGCGCGGCGACTGGCAGGGCATCTACGCCAACGCCGACCCGGGCTATCGCGAGGGGGTGACCGAGCAGAAATCAGATACGCTTTTCCAGACCATCTCCCGCAAGCTGGGTGCGCCTGTCAGTTCGAAGGAAACGAGTTGGAACATCAACGCCACGCCGTCAGGCACGTTCTTGCGCGTTCAATGCGACACCAAGTTCGCAATGAACGCTTCCGGTGTGGAGACGATTGTCTGGCGCAAGTCAGGCGACGGCTACCGGCTGTACGGGTACCACATCAACTCCGACGACCTGATCACTCGCTGAGCTCGCGAACGCAGAAGGGTCAGTTAGCGGGCCAGGCCGTGCCGCTCGAGATATCCGATTGCAGCGTGGTGTTCAGGCTTGTCAGCACACTGCCTGTGTTGATGATGGTACCTAGTTCGCGGTTCTTCGTTTCGGAGTAGACCGAGAAGTTGATGGAGCCGAGATACGCGTTTGCGCTGCTGGCTCCGTAGTCGGCCAGCATCACCTTCGCGTGGATATAGAAGCCCGTCGACGAGTACGGATACGTGTACACCTTGACGCCGCACTGCGTAAGGGTGGTGAACTGGGCAGCGTAGGCGTTGTTGTCGTTGGTCATGATGACGCTGACCGCGACGCCGGCTTTGGCGCGATTGCAAAGCGCCGTCACGATGCTGCTGTCGGCCATCTCTTCGTTTTCAACCACAAGCGTCTTGTGCGCCGCGGCGATGAAGGCCTGCAGCGCGGAGGCCGAGAGGTTAGGGCTCCAGATGAGCGACGTCGCCTTCGTGGGCACAACGGCGGCATTGGTAAAGTCTGCGTTGAAGACGGTCTCGATCTCCGCCACGTCTTTCGCGTTGGTGTCGATGATGGCGAAGTCCCGTCCGGTGGGGTAGTACTTCGTGTCCAGATTCGCGGTGAGGATAAGAGACTTCGTGGCGTCCACGGTGATGGTCTTCTGGTGGGTCACGGCATAGATCGGGTTCGCCCAATGCGTGTAGACACCGTGCGCCGTCAGGTAGGTGTTGGCCGGCGTGTTGGTCGCTTTCTCGCTGTTCTGGTCCATGATGACGCGGACCTTCACGCCCTTCTTCGCCAGCGCCGCCAAGTCCTGCTCGAGCGTGATATCGACCAGTTCATAGATGGTGATGTCTACGCTCTTCGTCGCTGAGTTGACGAACGCGTAGATGGGCGTTGGTGCCTGCGCCGGGAACGTGTAGAGCGTCTGCGCGGACAAAGAAGCGCTCAACGGAAGCAACATGGCTGACGCCACGAGTGTGGAGAAAAACATACGGTTCACGTGCTACCTCTTCCGAGTGTGGAGCAGGAGTTCCGGGGTATTCAGGCTGAGCATAGCCCGCGAAACGCCTACGCAACAAAATCTTTCGTGAAATAGTGCTGCGAGCGGGCATTGCGTATCACGTCAGTTGGCTGCACTCAGCGGGTATTTCGCGTTGCCAGCTACACTACGAGTGATGCCTCCGATTGTGAATGCGCAGGGCGTGAGCAAGCGCTTTGGCGCGGTGCCCCTGTTTGAAGATGTCTCCTTTGCCGTGAACGATGGCGACCGTATTGGGCTGATTGGTCCTAATGGCGCTGGGAAGTCAACCCTGCTCGCCGTGTTGGCGGGTGACGCGGAGCCGGACACCGGCGAACTCGCGATGCGCAAGCGGGCCCGCGTCGGGTATGTTCGTCAGATCTCGGAGTTCGGACCGAAGCAGACGGTGCGTGAAGTGATCGCCGACGCTTTGGCTGCCGCCGGTGTCGACGACACACAGCGTGAGCAGCGACTGCGCGAGACGCTGGGGCGTACGGGCTTCGTCGATGGGAACGATGTCGTGACCTCCAGCGGGCCGAGTATGGATGCTTTGGCGGCGAGCCTGAGTGGCGGCTGGCGTAAGCGCCTGGCGATTGCTGAAGCCGTAGTGAGCGGGCCGGACGTGCTGCTGCTGGACGAGCCGACCAACCATCTCGACCTGGAAGGGATCGAGTGGCTCGAAGGGCTTCTGCGCTCGGCCAGCTTTGCTGCTGTCGTGGTGACGCACGACCGCTACTTCCTGGAGAACGTGGCGAGTGAAGTGGTGGAGCTAAGCCGCGTGTATGCAGACGGCATGCTGCGCGTAAAGGGCAGCTACTCGAAGTTTCTGGAAGGTCGCGAAGCGTACCTAGAGTCGCAGCAGCGCATGGCCGATGGTCTTCGCAACCGCGTCAAGACCGAGGTGGAGTGGCTACGGCGGGGGCCAAAGGCCCGGGCGACCAAGGCCAAGGCTCGTATCGACACGGCCAATGGCATGATTGCTGATCTGGCCGAGGTGGACGCGCGGCAACGAACGGCGAGCGCGGATATTGCGTTCGGAGCCACCGGGCGGCAGACCAAGCGGCTGGTGGAGATGAACGGTGTGGCCGTGGCGCTCGGCGGTCGCGAGATTGTGCATGACGTCAGCTTCGTGCTGACCAATGGGACGAAGCTGGGGATCGTGGGGCCGAATGGCTCGGGCAAGACAACTCTGCTGCGCGCGATGACTGGTGAACTCGAAGTGAGTGCTGGAGAAGTAAAGCGTGCGCCTGGGCTGCGCGTGGTGTACTTCAGCCAGATGCGTGAGATCGACGAGAACCTGACGCTGCGGCGGGCGTTGGCTCCAGATGCCGATGCGGTTGTGTATGGCGATCGCGTTGTGCATGTGGCCAGCTATGCGGCCAAGTTCCTGTTCACGGGCGAGCAGCTCAATCAGCCGGTCGCTCGGCTGAGCGGCGGAGAGCGGGCGCGTGTGCTGCTGGCTCGGTTGATGCTGCAGCCTGCGGATGTGCTGATCCTCGACGAGCCTACCAACGATCTCGACATTCCAACGCTGGAGATTCTGGAAGAAGCACTGCTGGACTTTGCCGGGGCGCTGGTGCTGGTTACTCATGATCGGTATCTGCTGGATCGTGTGGCTGATACGGTTGTGGGCCTCGACGGCACCGGGAACGCCGCCCTGTTTGCCAGCTACATGCAGTGGGAAGAGTGGCGAGAAGCAGGAAGCAGGAAGCAGGAAACAGGAAGCAGTAGTGGTGCTCTTGCCAGTGCGTCGAAGCCAGGTTCCTCGAAGAAGAAGCTTTCGTATATGGAACAGCGCGAGTTCGATGGCATCGAGGCCAAGGTCGATAAAGCCGACGAGCGGCTAGCGGCGGCGCATGACCGGCTGGCCGATCCGGCCGTGGCTACAGATGCTGCTGCGCTAACGGCTGCGCTGGCGGAGATGGAAGCCGCACAGGCGGAGCACGATGCCGTGTACGAGCGCTGGGCGGAGTTGAGCGAGAAGGCCGGGTGACCACCCCCCTCCCCTGTCTCGGCAAAGTCTTCATTCGCGAAGACTTATGGGTGCCTGCCTCTGTAAAGTATACAAACGAGGGAGTTTAGACCCAAAGTATTCCATTCATTGCACTTGAGACGACAGACCCAGGTGCGATGAGCATGGCGAGCCGGTTCAGTTGGTCCGATGCAGCACCTGATTCCAGCATAGGGACTTCAGAGAATTATCGTGCAAGTTTCTTTGCAGAGCTAAGTGGTACACGATGAACGACTTAGCCGCTTACGAGAGATCGTAGACTCTTGACAGCAGTGCCTAGGAATCGGGATCGTTTTCGCCAACACTCCGACACATAGACAAAAGGAACACCCGGGGCTAGCTCGTGGCTGAAGCCCGGATAGGTGCCTGGACTTATCTATCCCCGGGCCTGAAGCCCAGAGACAAACAACGGCAGAGGAGATTCGTCAGACGCTACCTCAGCCGTTGCTCCTTCCCATTGAGTTCGGCAGAAGCTCGGAGAGAAGCTAGAGTCCGGTGCCCTTCACTACTTCGCCGTTCTTCATGACAAATGGGACGGTTTTGAGTACGGAGATGTCGTGCAGCGGGTCGCCGGGGACGGCAATGATGTCGGCGAAGAAGCTGGGTTTGAGCTGGCCGATTTCATCGGCCCATTGAAGCAGCTTTGCTCCGTTGATGAGTCCGGCTCGCAACACATCTGGAGCGCTCATACCGTTCTGGACCATGAGTTCGTATTCGCGAGCCTGGGTGCCGTGGGGGAACGGGCCGACGTCGGAGCCGACGGCGAATGGGACGCCTGCGGCCATCTGACGCTTGAACTCAGCGATATGGAGCGCGTTGGCGGCGTGGCGCTGGAGCGCACCGGAGGCGGAGGCAGCGTGGTCGGCGAAGTACTCGCTGATGGCGAAGGTGGGAACGGCGGGGATGCCTTTGGCGTTCATCATGGCCATGGTTTCGGGGGATAGCTGATTGGCGTGATCGACGCTGACGACGCCTGCGCGCACGGCGAAGCCTGTGCCGGGTTCGCCGGTGGCGTGGACGGCGACGACTGAGCCGGTGCGCTCCGCTTCGGCGACGGCGCGGGCGAGTTCGGCTTGGGTGTACTGGTAGGGCGTGCTGAAGACGCCATCCTTGAGGCGGTCGCGGCCGGTTTCGTAGATCTTGGTGAAGTCGGCACCCTGCTTGTGCTGCTCGCGCATGACAGCGACGATCTCATCGGCGGAGTTGGCGCGATCGGCGTTGGAGAGCAGGTGCTCTTCAGGGTTGCGGCCGCTGGTGTCTTCGTGGCCGCCATTGATGTCGATGGCGTTGCAGGAGACTCGCATGCGCGGGCCGGGGATGAGGCCGGAGTTGATAGCGTTGCGGACGGCGACATCGGCGCAGCCCCCGCCTTCGGTTCCCATGTCGCGCTCGGCGGTGAACCCGGCCATGAGGTCGGCTTTGGCGGCTGCGGCGGCGATGAGGGTGCGTTGCGGGACGGACTCGTCGACGGTCTGGTTGGCTTCGTCGCCGACGTGGAGAAAGAGATGGACGTGGGCGTCGATCAGGCCAGGCATGAGCGTGTTCTGGCCGAGGTCGATGATCTGCGCGTCGGCGGGATGCTGGACCGATGTGCCGACTTCGACGATGCGTGTGCCGTGGATGAGGACTTCGCCGGGAGAGACGAGCCTACCCGCGGCTACGTCGAGTAGATGTGCGGCGTGCAGGACGATGGTCTTCCCGTCTGTTTGTGGACGAGAGGACGTTTGGGCGCAGGCGGACACGGCGAGGAGCACGGTGGAAAGCAACAGACGTCGCATGATGTGTGCAGGATACTGCATGGGTGCGGGCCAGCCTCCCTATGCTTTCCTGCTCAAACAGGGAAGAGCAGGGGAGTTCATTGAGGTTTTCGGATGCTGTGGTCCCGCTTCTGGGAGGCGAGTTGGAGTTACCAGTCGGTGAGTTTTCCGTGGTGATTACGAGGCAGGCCCGGGCCGTAGCTGATCTCTCTGGGACGCTCGGCGGCTACCGGCCAGGAGCGAATCTCTTTCGACAGAGATGGCTCCAGGTCGCGTGGGCCGTACCCGTCAAGCGGAACGATAAAGCACTTGAGCCGCCGACCCTCATCCGGGCGCATGAGCCGGACTGAAACTTCGGCCACTCCAGGCTGCGCCCTGAGACGCGCTTCGATGGACGCCGGGGACACGTTGACGCCGCCCACCTGTACGCAAGCGTCTTTTCGGCCCTGGACGAGGAATGTGCCGTCGTCGAAGAACTGCAGGTGGTCCATCAGGTCCGCCTGGTGACCTGAGACATGCTGCAAACGCTGCGCCTGTTCCGAACTGGACGTCAGGCGCTGCCAGTGCGGCATCAATTGATACCGCGGCTCCGGCCACACCCGCATACCAATCCCCGCGGTTTCCGAGGAGCCATACACCTCGACGAATTTGCTGAGCTTGCCAACAGCGAGCGAATCGACCAGGCTTCGAGGGCAGGGAGCAGTGGAGGTCACCCCCTCCACATCAGACGGGATCGTGCGAATGCTCCGATCCATCCAGCTCCAGCCTTCGGGAAACGACACGGCCAGATCGCCGGAGCGCAACACACTGCTGTCCGCAGGGCCCTTCGGCACACGAGTGCCGGCCCCCTGCAGTTTGACCACGGGGATATTCAGGCGGTCGGCCAGAAGCCCGGTGAACAACAGGCCGTAGATGTGGTGTGCCGGCGTAAAGGCGACGATGCGGCGGCGGCTGGCAAAGCACTCAGCGAGGTATGCTGCCTCACGGTTCAGAAAGTCAAAGGCATGGCTGCAGTACCTGGCCTGACCGATTGAACCGGAGGTCGCTACGGTGATGTGTTCGACCCCGTTCTTCCAGGCTTCTTCGATGAGGCCTAACCAGCCGCCGAAGGACGGGCTTTGTAGCAGCCTCGTTTCAGAGCCTGTTTCATGCAGGTGGAACATCTCGTTGACTGCCGATGAGAGCTGGAGCATTTCAAGAGAGTCACAGCCGAGGGCATTGGTCCCGTACTCGTGGAGGACAAGGTCGTCCGCCCAGGGTTCCACGGGCAGCGAGCGGGGAGAAGCACCGGGCGACTGGCGCTGGAGATTGGATTCAATCAGGCTTTGGAGAACCCGGCGAAGCGAGGCATGGCTGAGAAAAGGAGTCATCGTTTTCTAAGCGGGAGATTTTGCAACGACGCAGTTTCGACCGCGCCGCTTGGCCTCGTAGAGGGCAGCATCCGCGTCAGCAATCATGGCGGCCAGGGCACCATGTGGGCGCAGTTGCGCATACCCGAAGCTTGCGGTCACGGCCAGTTGGGAGTTTTCCAGAACGAGGCTGGTGCTGCTGATCGCCAGGCGAAGCCGCTCCGCGACCGGATGGGCGCCCTCCAACGTGGTTTCTGGAAGAAGAATGGCAAATTCTTCGCCCCCGATGCGCGAGATGGAGTCGCCGGGCCGAAGATGCGAAAGGCAAATCTGCACGAATTGTTGCAAAGCATGGTCGCCTGCCGCGTGGCCGTACGAGTCGTTGACCTGCTTGAAGTGGTCAATGTCCGCGATGATGAGGGAGAGAGGCTGATTGGACCGTTTTTCGCGAGCGCATTCCCGGTCCGCGATCTCGAAGAAGTGCATACGGTTATAGGCGCCTGTCAGGTAGTCCCGCGTGAGCATTTCCCGAAGCTTCTGCGCATCCATCGAGCGCTGCTGGCCTTCGCGCAGGACGAGCGTGTACCCCGAGATGTTGTGCGTTCCATGATCATGCCTAACGGCGATCAAGCGTTGGTACCAGACCCGTGAGCCGTCGCGATGACGCTGCCAATCTTCACCGAGATGCCAGCCCTCGCGAGCAGCCAGAGCGAGCTGTTCCTGAGCCTTGCGTGCACCATCGGGCGCTGGGGAGACTTCGAGAAAATCGAGGGTCTGCCCGAGCAGCTCTGCTTCACTGAAGCCAGTGTGCTGCGGAAGCGAGGCGCTTACGGAGGCGATGCGACCGGTCCTGTCAAGCGACGCCGCGACAAACTCGAACGCGCCATCAAACAGCGAGCCGAACCAGGCTTCTGCTTCCTGCAGCTTTCGCTCCTGGCGCACCTGATTGGAAACATCACTCAGCGAAACGGTGTAGCGCTCTGCCCCGAGTTTTACGACGGTGCAGGATAGAACTTCAAGTTCCGGATTGGCGTCAGTCCGTACTCGCACCAGAATGCGATGGTTTTCAATGATCGTGCCTTGACGCGGGGCAAAATCAAGGATCAGGCTGCGCAACTCAGGCGCCTGCGTTGCGGTGGCCTCGAAAAGGTTTGCAGAAGGAACCGGACTGAGCCTGAGCAGCAGTTGCATGGCGACAGGATTCATCAGGCCGATGGCGCCGTCGGAGGAGATCTCCATGAGCCCGACAGGGCACGCGTAGAGAAAGCTGAGGAGATGGGCGCTCTCCTCCGCGGTCTGCTCCCTTTCTGCTTCTTCTACCGGAATATCCAAGAGATCTGTCACAATGACCTGCTTCAGCGCTTGATGAGGAGGTATGAACGCGAAAGGGCTTTTGTTTTGAGCAGCCGGAGCGTAACGGGAGTGGGTCTCATGCGGAAGGTGAGGACGTAGGGGAGGGTGACATCCAGTTCCTCTTCCTCCTCGAAGCGTTGCGCCACCATGAAGTTGTTCATGCATTGCGCGACGCTTAGAAAGAACGGGGAGCCGATCACCGTGGCGGAGGGCAAGCCAGCGAGGCGGGATTCCGTCGCGCTATAGACCTCCACAATGCCCTGGCTCGATAGCCCAACGATTCCGAATGGGAATGCGTCCAGCTGGTCCGCGGCCAGATCGGCCAACTCGAGGATGGTGATCGTGGAGAAGTCGGTACTGCTTCCCGTAACAGGCGTCAACTGGACCTCACAAGCATCTTAGCCCGACGATAGTCCCCATGTGCTCGGGCCGCTATCCAACGCGAGGTTGCCGCATCACACGATGTGGTGATTCCTTGGGGTGGAACTATTGGCGGAGATTGCGCTGACGTTGGGACTTGGAAGCAACGCAGCGGACGCCAAGGCGTCCGCTGCGTCGCTTACTTTGCGGCGTCCTAGACCGACAGGGTGAGGATGCGGTTGAGGCGCTTTACGAAGCTGGCGGGGTCGGGCAGGGGAACGCCTTCCATCAGCAGGGCCTGATCGTAGAGCAGCCAGGCGGCGTCGTCTGTCGTGGGGTCGTCAGGACGGCTCAAGAGCTTCTTGACGATCTCGTGGCCGGGGTTGATTTCGAGCGTGGGCTTGGGGGCGGGGATGTCCTTCTGGCCCATGGCGCGGAGCATCTGCTGCATCTGCAACGAGGGCTCAGATTCGTCGGAGACGATGACCGAGGGGCTGTCGGCGAGGCGGACCGAGGCGCGCACGTCTTTGACGCGGTCGCCGAGGATGGCCTTGAGCTTGTCGAGCAGGGGCTGGAGGGCCTCGGTGCTTTCGGGTGTTGATTCGTCCTTGAGGTCTTCGTCCGTCCCGCCCTTGTTGACCGACTTGAGGTCGAGGTCGCCGTATTTGTCGATGCCGGCGAAGACGATCTCGTCGACATCATCGTCAAGGATGAGAACTTCGATGTCCTTCTTGCGGTAGATTTCGAGCAGAGGCGAGGTGCGAAGCAGGGACTCCGAGCCGCCGGTGATGTAGTAGAGGGACTTCTGGCCTTCGACCATGCGCGACTTGACGTCGGCGAGGCTGGTGAGGCCTTCGACCTTGGTGGACTTGAAGCGGACGAGGTCAAGCAGCGTTTCGCGGTTGGCGAAGTCGCTGTAGAGACCTTCCTTGAGCGGGCGGTTGTACTGCTGGATGAAGTCGAGATAGAGCTCCGGCTTGTCGGCCGCGATGCTCTTGAACTCCGAGAGGATCTTCTTGACGCTGGCGTTGCGGATGGTGGTGAGGATGCGGTTCTGCTGCAGGATTTCGCGGCTGACGTTGAGCGGGAGGTCTTCGGAGTCGATGATGCCGCGGACGAAGCGGAGGTACTGCGGCAGAAGCTCCTTGGAGTCGTCCATGATGAAGACGCGGCGGACGTAGAGCTTGATGCCGGTCTTGTACTCGGCCTGGTAGAGATCGAGCGGGGCCTTGGCGGGGACGAAGAAGAGCGTGGTGTATTCGAGGCTGCCTTCGGCCTTGGTGTGGAACCAGAAGAGCGGGTCTTCGAAGTCCCCGGAGATGGACTTGTAGAGCTCCTTGTACTCCTCGTCGGTGATCTCCGACTTGGAGCGACGCCAGATGGCGCTGGCGGCGTTGACCTGCTCAGTGGTGCGCTTCTTTTCTGACTTCTTCTCTTCGGCGTTCCACTCGCTCTTGTCATACGTGAGGAAGATGGGGAAGGCGATGTGGTTGGAGTACTTCTTGACGATTTCCTGCAGACGCCAACTGTTGGCGTACTGTTCGCCCTCGCCGTTGAGGTGAATGCGGACGGTGGTGCCCTGCGTGGGGCGGGCGTCGGCTGCGGGCTCGAGCTCGAAGCCGGTTTTGCCGTCGGAGGTCCAGCGCCAGGTCTGGTCTTCGCCAGCCTTGCGGGTGGTGACTTCTACCTTGTCGGCGACCATGAAGACGCTGTAGAAGCCAACGCCGAACTGGCCGATGAGGTTGGAGTCCTTCTTCGCGTCGCCGGAGAGCTGGGAGAGGAAGTTCTTGGTGCCGGAGCGGGCGATGGTGCCGAGGTTGGAGACGAGGTCTTCCTCGCTCATGCCGATGCCGTTGTCGGAGATGGTGAGGATCTTGGCGGCTTCGTCGAGCTCGAGATCGATGTGGGGATCAAATGCGAGCGACTTGTAGGCCTCATCCGTGAGGGTGAGGTAGCGGAGCTTATCGAGCGCGTCGGAGGAGTTGGAGATGAGTTCGCGGAGGAAGATCTCCGGGTGGGAGTAGAGCGAGTGGATGATGAGCTGGAGGAGTTGGCTTACTTCGGTCTGGAATTCACGTTGTGACATAGTTCGGTTTCACCACCCTCTATGATACCGGGGCGGGGCGACGGAATCGAGTGGGGCCCGTGCGCGGTTTCGGGAGCGCCTCATCTTCAATCTTTACGCTCGAAAAGCTATCTCAGCATGATCCTTGACGCCTCTAGAGGACGTGTAGCAGGCAAACGTTCGTGAGGACGGCTCTGCGGTTCGAAGAAAAAAGCGGCACCGCGAAGAGGTGCGGTGCCGCGATGAGGAAAGTCGAGATATAAACCATCGCGCAACTGCGCGCGCTCCAACGTAGCGGAATACGACACAGTTATGCAAGCCAAACGAGTGGAAATGTCAGTACCGGCTGTTGCCGTTGTGGGGGATCAACCGGCTTCCGCGAAGATGAGTTCGACTTGGACAGTGTGAGTTTCTGAGGATCGCGAACTCGGAAGATGAGCAACGCAGCGAAGAGCCTGCGAGTGGCGGTTGGGCTCAAAGCTGTCTGGACAGGAAGGTTCGGCGAAGAGGCCGGTAAGCGGTCGCGGTGATGACAGCTTTCTCGACAGCCCTGACAGGAGCGTGCTAGCGTCGACTTAGACAATGAAGCCCATTGCCCAACCTGCCGGGTACATTGCCAAGAAGCTGCCGCTGCACAAGTCGATCTACGAGACGCTGAGCACGGCGATTCGAGAGGGCGATTACAAGTCCGGTGACCGGCTGCCGAGCGAAGCCGAATTGTGTAAGCAGTTCCAGGCTTCGCGGATCACGGTTGCGAAGGCCATCCAAACGCTGCAGCAGGAGGGGCTGGTGACGCGCCGGCCGGGCTCGGGCAGTTATGTGCAGCTTCCTGTATCGGCCACCACCAGCTATCAGTTCGGGCTGCTGATCCCGGAGCTTGGGAGCACGGAGATCTTCGAGCCGATCTGCCAAGGCATTATGCGGGCTCCGCTGGCGAAGTCGCACTCGCTGATCTGGGGACACACGTCGCAGGATGAAGGAAGCCGCGAAGACGCGGCGCTTTCGCTGTGCCGGCAGTTCGTCGCGCAGAAGGTGGCGGGCGTGTTTTTCGCGCCGCTGGAGTACACGGACAGCAAGGACCGCATTAACCACCAGATCGTGGCGGAGTTGCGGCAGGCGGGGATTCCGATCGTGTTGCTGGACCGCTGCTACTACCTGTATCCGATGCGGTCGAACCTGGACCGCGTGGGGATCGATAACCATCGCGCGAGTTTTGTGGTGACGCAGCACCTGTGGAAGCAGGGGGCGCGACGCATTGTGTTTGTGGCACGGAAGCGCTCGGCCAGCACCGTGCTGGAACGCATTTCGGGCTACCAATTTGCGCTTCGGGAGTGCGGATCAGAGTATCCAGGTGAGGCGTTCTTTGGGGACGCAGGCGATCCGGAGTTTGTGAAGCAGGTGCTGGCAAGCGAAGGGCCGGACGGCGTGGTTTGCGGGAACGATCTGACAGCGGCGCGGCTGATGCGGACACTGATCGGGCTAGGCGTGCGCGTGCCGGAGCAGGTAAGGCTGGTGAGCTTCGACGACGTGAACTATGCAAAGTTTCTGCCGGTTCCGCTGACGACGATCCACCAGAACTGCCCTCAGATCGGGGAGTCGGCGATCGAACTGATGCTGGCCCGGATGAAGCAGCCGCAAAGGCCGGGCGTGGATGTGCTCATTCCGTTCGAGCTGGTGGTGCGGGAGAGCTGCGGGCAGACAACCGCCTCGGTTTGACGCGGGCTTAGTGATCCGCGCCGGAGATATCCCTCTGGGCTAAAACTCCATTCCCATACAGTTGCTCAACGGCGGGGCTGAAGCCCCGCCCCTTCAAAGCAAAAGCTTGCCGGGGCCAACGTTGGAAGCTCCTCGTAGAAGAAGTCGCTCGACGTGCCGCTTGTCTTCTATGGCTGGCCGGGTTGTTGCGGTAGTCCGGGGATGGTCAGGTCGAGGGTTTTGACCGGGCCGAGGCCGGAGAGTGGCGGCTGGATTTCAGAGCCGTTGCCGACGACCACGATAGCGAGCTTTTCAGGCTGGACGTACTTCCGGGCTACCCGGCTGACGTCGGCCGCGGTGACCTTCTCTACGCCTGCGCGGTAGCGGTCGAGGAAGTCGGCGGGATAGCCGTAGACGGCCAGCGTGACCTGCTCGTTGAGGACTTTTTCAGGTGTGTCGTAACGGAAGATGAAGCTATTGAGGAGTTGATCCTTGGCGGACTTGAGTTCGTCGTCCGTGGGCGGATCGGTGCGGAGGCGGGCGACCTCATCGAGCGTGGCTTTTGCTGCGGGAACGGTGGAGGCGGACTTGGTGCCGAGCTCGACGGCGAACAGGCCGGGGTGATCGTAGGCCGCGCCGAAGTTACCGCCTACGTCGTAGGCGAGGCCGAGCCTGGTGCGAACGTTCTGAACGACTCGCGAGCTGAAGCCGCCGGAGAAGATTTCGTTCATGACGCTGAGGGCGTAGAAGTCGGGGTTGTCCTCGCGGGTGCCGAGGCCGACCATGTAGACGTTGGACTGGTTAACGTCAGCTTTGCTGGCGAAGTAGACCCCGGGAGTGGGATCGTGGAATTCGGCACCGGCCCAGATGAGCGGCATGCCTTTAGGCAGAGGAGCGAAGGCAGCGCGTAGTTTCGCTTCCATGGCTTTAGCGTCGAAGTCGCCGATGACGCCGACGATGAGGTTGCTGCCGACTACGGTGCGGTCGTGCCATGCCTGGAGGTCGGCGAGGGTAACGGCGCTGATGGTGGCGATTTCGGCTTCGCGGCCATAGGGATTGGTCTTGCCGTAGGCGATTTCGACGGCTTCTCGCTCGGCAACTCCGCCGGGATCGTCATTACGGCGGGCGATGCCGGCGATGGCTCCCTGTTTGGCGATGTCGAGCTTGGCTTGCTGGAAGGCCGGGTGCTGGAGGAGGTCGAGGGAGATGTTCAGGAGCTGGTCGAAGTCCTTGGCGAAGCCGGAGAACGAGATCGAGGTGGCGGCCTGGCCGCCGGAGGTTTCTACGTGGGCGGCCCTGGCGGCGAGAAGGTCGTCAAGCTTGTCGCCGGGATTGGTGGCGGTGCCGGAGGTGCGCCATGCCTGGCCGTAGAGCGAGGTGAGGCCGACCTTGGCGGCGGGTTCATCACGCGCGCCGCCGCGGATGCGGACGAAGCCGTCGATGAAGGGAAGCTCGCGGTCTTCCTGCAGGAAGATGGTGACACCGTTGGGGAGCTCGACTTTGGTGGGCTCCGTTGGGTGGAAGGCGTGGAGCGCTGGGATCGGGATCTGGGCCCAGGGGACGGGTTGTGCGGGGCCGCCCGCGGGTTTGGTCTGGGCGGCTAAGGGGAGAGTGATTGCTGCGGCGAGCAAAAAGCTCGAACGCCAAGTACGCCAAGTTTCGCGATGTGGCGCCATGGTCTGGTTGGGAGTGTTGCGATGATCCGGGCGAAGTACGGAGATCCTTCGGCTCAGGATGACGCCTTCTTGAATGAAGAGGGTGCGAGAGAGGAAGAACGAGTTCATTGCGCACCTCCTTTACCGGCATCGGCAGGTGGGGCGGTTGGGGGCTGGAAGTCGATGCGGGCGGTGGTGCGGTTGCGTTCGGTGAAAATCTGGTTGGCTACTCGGCGGATGTCGGCCTTGCTGACGGCGTCGATCCTGGCCAACTCGCGGAACATCTGGCGCCAGTCGCCGTACCGGGTCTGGTAGTCGGCGAGCACGCCGGCGAGACCTTCGTTGTCGTCAAGGCTGCGGAGAACACCGGCTCGGGCGCCGGCCTTGAAACGCTCGAGCTCGGCGTCAGAGACGTCGGTGGTCTTGAGGATTTCGATCTGCTTGTGGATGGATTCGCGGAGCTCATCGTTGGTGTGGCCCTGGTTGGGGACGGCGTAGAAGGCGAAGAGGCCGGGATACTTAACTCCGGGGAAACCGGTGAAGCCTTCGGCGCCAGCCGCAATTTGCTGATCGCGGACGAGGGCGCGGTAGAGGCGCGAGGTGCGGCCGTTGGAGAAGATGTCGGCGATGGCGTCGTAGACGGAGTCGTCCGGCGAGAGGTAGCTGGGGCGGTGGTAGCCCTCGATGTAGAGCGGCTGTGTGGTTTCGCGGAGCGTGACGGTGCGCTCGTCGGTCTGGGGCGGCTCCACGGTGAGAACGGGAAGCGGCTTGGGGCCGGCATCCGGGATGCGGCCGAAGTATTTCGTCAGCATGGGCAGGGCGGAGGCGGTGTCGATGTCGCCGACGAGCGCGATGACGATGTTGTGCGGGGTGTAGTAGCGGGCGTGGAAGGCGGCGGCCTCGGTGGCGCTTACCTGGGAGATGTCACTTTCCCAGCCAACGCCGGGACGGCCGTAGGGGTGGGCCTTGTAGGCGGCGGCAAGGAATTCTTCGACCAAGCGGCCCTGCGGGCTGGAGTCTACGCGCATGCGGCGCTCTTCCTGGACGACGTCACGCTCCTTGTAGAACTCGCGGGCGACGGGAAAGCCGATGCGGGAGGATTCGAGGTAAGCCCATAGCTCAAGGCGGTTGGAGGGCATGGACCAGAAGTAGTCGGTCTGGTCTTCGGAGGTCTGGGCGTTGATGCCGACGGCTCCGTTCCGTTCGGCGATCTCCGAGAACTGGTTTGGGATGACGAAGGTCTGGGCTTTGGCGACGGCGGCCTCGAAGGCCTCGTGCAGGGACTGGAGTCTGGCCGGGTCTGGCGGATTGTTGGAGCCGGGGCGTTTTCTTTTTTCGGCGTCGTAGGCGTCGTAAGCCGTTTCGACGGCGGCGAGAGCCTGCTTTTCCGCGGCGTAATCGGTGGTGCCGATTTCGGCTGTGCCCTTGAAGGCGATGTGCTCAAACATGTGAGCGAGGCCGGACTGGCCGTCCTGGTCGTCTGCCGAGCCCGCGTCGACGAGGGTGTAGAAGCTGAAGACCGGGGCTTCGTGGCGCTCGGAAATGAGGAGCGTGAGGCCGTTGGGCAACACCCTGACGGTGGTGTGCGAGGCCATCAACTGCTCGTATCTGGCTTCCGGCGCCTGAGGCGGTGTTTGGGCAGCGGCGGTGCGGACGAGTGGGGCCGCGAGGCCGAGCGCGAGGGGAAGCACAAAGCGGAGGAAACGGCTGGGATGCGAGTGCAAAGGGGACTCCTGAAAGAGAACCTCCCGCGAAATTTCGGGCGAGGAGATTGCCTGCAAACGATGGTACGCTGGGGGCCTCCCGGTAAGAAACTGGCAGGTACTGAAACCTTTGGGGCGGAAACGGTCACCAGCGGGCATCGGGACAGTTGTGCGGACTTGCTATTCAGAGCGGTACTGGGGAAGAATCGGTGGTAATCATGCGAGTTTCTGGGCTGCAACGCTTCGTCCGCGGTGGACTTCTGTGCCTGACGGCACTGTCCCTCCTTTCTTTCTCCGGCGAGGCGCAAACGGCGGTTGCAGGTATGGCGGTGAAGGCGCTACCCGCCGCAGCTGTGGACGCAGGAACTGTGCCTGCGAGCCAGCCCGTGACGATGACCGTGTATCTGGCACCGAGCGCGGACCGGACGAGTGCGCTGGACAGCTTTTTGACGGCGGTGCAGACGACCGCTTCGCCGCAGTACCACCAGTGGCTGACACCGGCGGCGTTTGCTCAGCAGTTTGGGGCGACGGAGGCACAGGTAGCGTCGGTGAAGGACTGGGCCGCTCAGCAGGGGCTGGCGATTGGGAGTGTTTCGGCTTCCGGGACATTTTTGACTGTGTCCGGCACGGCAACGCAGATTGAAGCGGCCATGGCTCCGGGGCTACACACGGTGCAGCTTGCGGGGCAGACGTACGTGGCGAATACGGCTGTGCCGACGCTGCCGGCAGCGGTCCAGGCAAACGTGCTGGCGATTGGCGGCTTGAGCACCGTTCCGGCGACGCATGCACTGACGATAAAGACCGAGGCGGCGCGCACGGCTGCGAGCGATCTGCTAAGCGGCTTGAGCGATGCCGTGGAAGCGAACGCGAGCCGCCTGCTGAGCCTGACGACCGATGCCTGCGTGGAAGATGCCGACGCGGCGACGCTGGCGGCGGCTCACCTGCTGCTGAAGGAAGCGGCAGCCGAGGGCATTACGACGCTGGCAACCAGCGGATGCAACGGACGGGGCTCGGCCAGCCTGATGGGATCGCTGGCGGAGGCGGTTTCGGTAGCGGCTGCGCCGGAGATTACTCCGGCGACCGCTCCCACGCTGACAGAAGTGTGGCCCGCGTGGCAAAACGCGGCGGGTGTGCCGCAGGATGGATTCCGGCATGAACCGGACGTAACGGTGAGCAGCCAGGCTGCGCTGGAAGACGCGGTGCTGCAGATTCTGGCGAAGATGCAAACCAGTGCCACCGATGGCAGCGTTGCGCGGCTGGGGAATATCGCGGGGACGCTGTATGCGATGGCTCCGATTGCGGGTCTTTACACACAGCCGGACGCGGCTGCCGCCGATACGTGGGAAGCGGCTACGGGGCTTGGCGTGGTGAACCTGCCGCTGTTGATCAAGTCGTACGCGACGGGTACGGCCACGGTGGGAACGACGATCGTGCCGACAGGGCCGGGATCTTCAAACGCGTACACGATCACGTATGGCGGCAACCAGACCTATGCGATCACGGTGACCGGGCAGCAGGGCGCACCGACGGGCACGGTGACGGTGACCTTGGCGACGGGCGGGGCGACGGTGGGCACGGCTTCCGTGGCGCTGACGGCGAGCTCCGCGACGGCGAGCACGGGGACGTTCCAGTTGAGCCAGCTTGCGACGCCTCCGGCGGCTCCAGCGAACTACACGGTGCTGGCGACTTATAACGGCGACAACACCTATCGGGCTGGGGATGCGGGGCAGACGAGCGTCTATGTGAATCCGGCGCCGATCACGATTACCGCCAGCGCGGCCAGTTCCTCAGGAACGTTGTTTGTGGGCGGGCAGTACATCGTTGCCGTGTCGCTGGCGGCGGGTTCAACCACGCCGACCGCGAACGTCACAATTACGCCCTCCCCTGGAACGGCGCAGACGTTGAGCTATCCGCAGGGTGGGTCGACCACCGCGACGGCGACGTTTACCGCGACGGCGGCTGGAACGATCAACATCAACGTGACCTGCACGCCGGGCACGAACTATGTTTGCAATACGCCGGCGAGCACCAGCGTTCCCGTAAACAAAGCCACGCCGACGATTTCGATGGTCTCGATCACGAACATTTCGGCGACGGGAGCTACGCTGAGCGTGACGCTGACGGGTGCGACAGGCGCGACACCCCCGAGCGGCACGGTGACGTTCACGGATTCGAATAACACGACGCTTTGCACGACAGCCAACTCCACGGCGATCACGGGTAGCGTGTCCTGCACGTCGACCAACTTTCCGGGGACGACTTCGGGGACGATTACGGCGACGTACGCCGGGGATGCGAGTTACAACGGCATCACGAGCACGGGGACGTATACGGGTTCCGTGGTGACGACCAAAACGGCGCTGGCGACGATCACCACACCGCAGGTAGTGGGCACGACAGTGAATCTGGTGGCGACGATCACACCGGCTTCAAACATCAACAACACGCCGCCGAGCGGAACGATTACCTGGTTCGATAACAACGCGCAGATCGCGCAGCAGACTGTGGCGAACTACCAGACCAGCTATACAGCCTCCGTGCCGTTGAACACTGTGGGCACGAACGCGATCTACGCGACGTACAGCGGGGACACGAACTACGGCACGAGCATGTCGGCGACGCAGAATGTGACGGTTGCCGCAGCGCCTTCGGTGGTCGTGACAGCTACTCCCGCAGGGAACATCTCGTACGGCAACACGGTCACGCTGAACGCGGTGATCTCCGGGGTGCCGAACAACGGCGCAGCCACGCTGACGGGCAGCATCAAGTTCAACGTGAACGGCACGGATGCGGCCACGCAGACGGTCGGGCTAACGAGTGCGACGGGTACGGGCGCGACGGCTACGGCGACCTTTACGCAGGCGCTGGACGTGGGCACCTACACGGTGAACCTGTACTGCACGGGCACGAATTTTGACTGCTCCAGCTTCAACACGACGCCTTTCACGTTCAACGTGGTGAAGGTGAACTCGGTGACCATGGTGCAGGTGATCCCGGCGACTTACACCAAGGGCCAGAGCGTGTATGCGATGGCGGTGATTGCGCCGGCAACCAAAGCCACGGGAACCGCGGGCGTTATCACGGGCAACGTGACGTTCTATGACAATGCGAACAACGTGGGCACGGTTTCGGTGTACCAGTCGAACGGCCAGTACATTGCGACCAGCGCCGCCTTTACCGTGAGCAGCGCGAGTGACAACGTGGTGGCCGTGTACAACGGCGATGGCAATTACAACTCGAGCACCAGCAATGGCGGCACCACCGGTGGCGGAACTCCGGCCTCGACGGTGACTACTGTTACGGCGACTCCGCTGACTGCGCTGAACGGCGGGACGGTGGGCGTGAGCGCGACCGTGGTCGGTACGCCAGCGAACGGCGGCGCGGCGGCCAGCCCGACGGGTACGGTCAACTTCTACGACAACTACAACGGAACGCAATTCCTGCTGGGCAGCGCAACGCTGGCAGCGAGCGGAACGAATACGTCCACGGCGGTGCTGTACACGACCGGACTGCGCGATGGGGCGAACATCGTGACCGCAACGTTTGTGGGAAGCACGTTGTTTACGACATCGGCTTCATCCAACACGGTGACGGTGCAGATCACGGACTATTCGGTGTCGTTGACGCCAACCACGTTGAACGTGACGGCGGGGCAAAGTGGCAAGGCGACGGTGGCGGTGAATGCAGTGAACGGCTTTACCGGAACCGTGACACTGGGCTGCTCGACGCCTTCCGGCGCGGCGATGACTTGCTCGCTGGACACGACGAAGATCAGCACGTCGGGCCTGGCTACGCTGACGATCGGGACGACGGTGAGGTCGGGTTCGGAGGCTCGCGGGACGTTTGAGGCGGCGGTTGGAGCGGCAGGAGCTTTGCTGCTGTGCCTGCTGATTCCGGCGGGACGTCGACGGCGGCTGCAACTGCTGGCCGTGGCGGTGCTTGTGGTGCTAGGCACAACGGTTGGCTGCACGGAACTGCACAACGCGGCGAACTCGGGCACAGGGCTGGGCAGCGGAACGCCGGCCGGGGCTGAAGTGGTGACGATTTCGACCGCCGGCACGGATGGGACAACGACGGTGAACCGGAATTACACGATTACGGTCAACGTGCAGTAGACGCGGTCTTGAAGAAGAGAGGGGCTTCGGTTTCGGTGGCGCAGGCTGCCGAGACTGAAGCCTTTTTCTTTTCAGGCGAGAGAAGGGATGCCGCTAGAGATTGCTTTTCTTCGCGCTCGTCTTTGTGCTTTTGCTTTTCTTCGCGCTTGGGATCGCGTGTTTTTTCGCGGGACTGGGAGCACGCGATGGCTTCGCCGCCGCGGGAGATGACATGGAGGGCTCTGAGGCCCCGATAGAGTTGTGAGCGGCTTGAGGCGGTGGAGGGAGAAGAACCTGCCGTGAGCGCTGCATGAGCCACTCCTGTGCGCTGAGACGGCCAGGCGTGGCTGGGCCGCGGGTGTAGGTGCCGTCGGGCTGGAGCATGCGGCCCTTTACGTCGTCTCGGAGATAGGCTTCCAGGATTTCGTGACGTAGACGGTGGAGCAGGGCTGGTTCGGCGATGGGGAAGACGACTTCGCAGCGCTCGTAGAGGTTGCGGGGCATCCAGTCGGCGCTGCCGGCGTAGCACTCGGGGCGGCCACCGTTGTCGAACCAGAAGATGCGGCTGTGCTCGAGGAAGCGACCGACGACCGAGCGGACGCGGATGCGCTCGCTCATGCCTTTTATGCCGGGGCGCAGGGCGCACATGCCTCGGATGATGAGGTCGACTTCGACGCCGGCTTGCGAGGCTTCGTAGAGAGCCTCGATGAGCGGGGCGTCGAGAATGGCGTTCATCTTGGCGATGATGTGGGCCGGGCGGCCTGCGCGGGCGTGGGCGGCTTCGCGGCCTACGAGTGCGATCAGCTCGGGTGCGAGAGTGACCGGAGCGACGAGCAGGGGCTTGTAGGCTTCGCCGGGTGCTTTCCAGTCGGCGGTGAGGTAGCGGAAGACGTTCTGGACGGCGCCGGTGATCTCAGGGCGGGCGGTGAGCAGGCTGATGTCGGTATAGAAGCGCGCGGTGACGGGGTTGTAGTTGCCGGTGCCGAGGTGGGCGTAGCTGCGGATGACGCCGTCGGGATCGTTGCGGACGATGAGGGCGAGCTTGCAGTGGGTCTTGAGGCCGAAGATGCCGTGAAAGACCTGCACGCCGGCGTCTTCGAGCTCGCGCGCCCAGCGGATGTTGGAGGCCTCGTCGAAGCGGGCCATGAGTTCGACGACGACGGTGACGCTCTTGCTTTCGGCGGCCTCGGTGAGGGCGCGGAACATGGAGGAGTCAGCGCTGGTGCGGTATAGCGTCTGCTTCATGGAGACAACAAGAGGGTCGGCGGTGCCCGCGGTGATGAAGCTTTCGGACGCCGCTGTAGCTGTCGTAGGGATGGTGGAGAAGAATATCGCCGGAGCGGATCTCGTCGAAGATGTCATGGTTGCCGGGGCGGAGTGGGGCGCGGCGGCCGTGGAAGTCGGGGAAGCGGAGGTCTTCGATCTTGAGGGCGCTGTAGAGCTCCATGAGGCGCGTGAGGTTGACGGGGGATTCGGTGCGGAAGACCTGCCAGGGCTCGAGCTCGAAGTTTATGCGTAGGCGCTCGCCGATCTCATCGTCGGCGCTGCAGTCGATTTCCAGGCGTACGGCATCGCCCTTGCGACGGTTGTGGAGTTCGGAAGCAACGCGCTCCAGCACGGAGCGGCTTTCTTCTTCCTCCATGTAGAGATTGCTGTTGCGGGTGACGCGGAAGGCAGAGCGGCTCATTACCTCGTAGCCGCGGAACATGCTGTCGGTGTGGGCTTCGATGAGTTCATCGAGAAGCAGGAAGCGGCGCTGGCCAGCCCGCACCGGGAGGGCGACAAAGTTGGGCAAGGCTCGCGGCACGGTGATGACGCCGAGGGAGCGCGGGCGGCGGGTGCCGGGAATTTTGCGCTTGAGACGGAGAAGGAGCGCGATGCAGAGCGACTTGTTGAGAACTCGCGGGAAAGGATGCGAGGGGTCAATGGTGACGGGGGTGAGGAGCGGGTCGATCTGCTCCTGGAAGTACTTGGTGGCGAAGTGGCGCTCGCCCTCGTTGAGGTTCTTCCAGCGCAGGATGCGGATGCCGGCTTCTTCGAGCGCAGGAACGAGGCGCTTGCGCCAGGTGCGGTCCTGATCGAGAGCGAAGGCATGGAGCATGTCGCTGAGGCGGACGAGTCGCTGGTCGGCGGTAAGGCCGCCTTCGTCGGGTTTTTGTGGCGTGCCGACGGATTCTTCCATTGCCTGCAGGGTGCCGGCGATGCGGATTTCTACGAACTCGTCGAGGTTGCTGGAGGTGATGGCGAGGAACTTGACGCGCTCGAGGAGCGGATTGGTGGTGTCGTCAGCCTCTTCCAGGACGCGGCGGTTGAAGAGCATCCAGCTTTCGTCGCGGTTGTAGAAGCGGCCACCAGCCTGCGTCGACGCGGTGAGCGGCTTGAGTGCCTTCAGGGGCTTGGCGGCCTTTAGAGGCTTTGCCGGGTTGACCTTCTTACGCTTTGCCGGGAAGGACTTCTTTGCAACTGTTCTCGCGGTCGCCATGAGGAATCCTTAAAGGGTAGACCAGCGCGGCGAATGATGTGTGAATAGTGGGCCGGCCCTTAGACGCGATTGCGGTCGCTGCCCCTGGGCTTGTATTTGAACGTGTAGAAACCGCCGAAAAGGACTAGCAAAAGGCCCCACCAGAAGGTGGGGTGAAGCTCGTGAAGGACAGTAGGTGCTTCGTGGCCGCCGAACCACTCGTAGGCGCCGTAGGGCAGCAGCACGAGGCCATAGGCGAGTGTCATGATGCCGACGAAGAACCAGATGGAAAGTGTTTCGCCGCGTCCTGTGCCTTCTGCCATAAGAACCCTCCGGTTGTACGTTGTACGTTCTACGTTTCGTGCCTTAGGTTGAGCGCGGTATCAGAAGAAGATGATGTTCAATGCGATGAAGACTGCGGAGACTACTCCGGCCCAAAAGATCGGCTTTTGCCAGAGAGTGGTCGCGCCGTCGTGCGGGATGACTGTGGCACCGTAGACCAAGCCATCGAGTTGGGCGTCAGTTTTCGGCGTGGTCATGAGGCTGACGATGATTGTGACCGCAACACAGATGAGCCAGCTCCAGAGGGCTCGGAACATGTTTTCGGCCATGGGCTGGGCGTCTGACGACATGGCAATATGTGCGAGAGCCTTTGGACCGCCGTTGAGCGTGTAGACGAACATGCCGATGGAGCTGACCGTACCTGCTAGCAGACCCCAGAAGCCGCCCGCGTTGGTTGCCCGCTTCCAAAGCATGCCAATGATGACGGTGCCGAAGAGCGGCGCGATGAAGAAGCTAAAGAGCGCCTGGACGTAATCCATGATGGAACTGGCATGGGCCAGGATGTAAGCCGCGGCGATGGAGATGAGCATGCCGATGACGGTGGAGGCTCGGCCCATGAAGACGTAGTGCTTATCCGACGCTTTTTTGTTCATGTACGCGCCGTACAGGTCGTAAGTCCACACGGTGGAGAAGGCGGAAACGTTGCCGGCCATGCCGCTCATAAAGCCGGCGACCAGCGCCGTGATGCCGAGACCGAGCAGGCCCGGGCCGCAGTAGCGGATGAGCATGAGGGGAAGCACTTCGTCGTAGGCGTGCTGGCCGGTGCGAGCCGCCTCGGCGTCTGAGACGAGGTGGAAGAGTGGGTGGCCGTTCTGCATGAGGCCGAGGCAGATGAGGCCGGGAAGGATGACGATGAGCGGCACGGCCATCTTGAAGGCGGCACCGATCACGGGCGCCATCTTGGCGGCGCGGAGGTTGTTGGCGGAGAGGACTCGCTGGACAACGAGGAAATCCGTAGTCCAGTAGCCGAAGCTAATGATGGCTCCAAGGCCGAAGGTGATGCCAACCCAGTTGATGCCCATGGGGTTGTCGCGGAAGTGGCCGAGGCCGGTCCAGAGGTGCGTGTAGCTGCCGTTGCCAACGTTGGTGGCGATGTTGGCCTTGAGCTGGGTCCAGCCGCCAGCTTCGATGAGTCCGAGGATGGGGATAAGCGCGGCACCGGCCCAGATGAGCACGAACTGCAGGACCTCATTGATGATGGCCGAGCGGAGGCCGCCGAGCATGACGTAGATGGCAACGGTGGCGGCGCCGACCCAGATGGAGAACGTCATGTTCCAGCCGAGGACCGTGCGCATGACGAGGGCCATGGCGTACATGTTGACGCCGCTCATCAGGATCGTCATCAGGGCGAAGCTGCCGGCGCTGAGGCCGCGGGCGCCTTCGCCGAAACGAAGCTGCAGGTAGCCGGGCACAGAGTGCGTTTTGGAGATGTAGTAGAAGGGCATCATGACGATGCCGAGGAAAAGCATCGCCGGGATGGCGCCAATCCAGTACCAGTGGGTGGCGAGCATGCCGTACTGGTAGGCGGAGCCGGCCCAGCCCATGAGCTCCAGTGAGCCCAGATTGGCGGAGACGAAGCTGAGGCCGGCGATCCAGGCGCTCATTTCGCGGCCGGCGAGGAAGAACTCTTCGCTGGTGTTAGTGGAACCCTTGACGTAGAAGCCGATGAAGATGACAACGCAGAAGTAAAGAACCAGGATGACGATGTCGGGCGCGGACAGGTGGGTGAGCTGGCGATTCGCAAACATCAGCGCGGCAACAGCCTGCATGGTTCTCCTCATTTCGGCAGACGTTGCGCAGGGCTCTGTCTCGGGCGGGCCGACTGTACTGGATTCGTGTGCCGATGGAAATTGTTTCCTCGACGGAGCTACTATACAGGACCACTTGCGGCGGTTGATTCGCGTAACCGGCGGGGCGCAAGGATACTTCCGCAAAGCGGCAGGGGAAGTTTGGGAGTGCTCCAACCTAAAACGCTCTGCTACAGTCCAAGCAAAGAGGAGACCAAACCGATGCAGACGTTTTTGAAGACAGGTTTTGCCGTCGCCGCGCTTTCATGCAGTATGGCTGTCGCGCAGCCGGTTCAAACAGCAGGACAGGATATGAAGAACGCCGGGCACGATACGGCGCAGGGAACCAAGACGGCGGCTCACGATACCGCACACGGGACCAAGGTTGCGGCGCACGATACGGCCCATGGCACCAAGGTGGCCGCTCACGACACGGCGCACGGAACGAAGGTCGCGGCGCATGACACCGCTCATGGAACCGGCGTAGCGGCGCACAAGACCGCTGATGTTTCAAAGACGGTGGGGCACGATACAGCGCACGGGACCAAGGTGGCCGCGCATGACACGGCGCATGGCGCGGAGACAGTGGGGCATGACACCGCCCATGGCACGCGGAAGGTGTTCCACAAGATCGAAGGCAAGCCGGACACTCCTGCGAACAACCCGAAGTAAGGTTGTGGAGTTTGGAACGTAAACACCCGGCCTTGCCGGGTGTTTTGCGTCGCGCGGGATGGGCGCTAGCCGAGCGTGGGCATGGTGGTGTCGACGCCGGTACGGATGCCGGTTGGCCAACGGGCGGTGACGGTCTTGAGGCGGGTATAGAAGCGGACGCCTTCCGGACCATGGACGGCGTGGTCTCCGAAGAGGGAGCGCTTCCAGCCGCCGAAGCTGTGGAAAGCCATTGGGACAGGGATGGGCACGTTGATGCCGACCATGCCAGCCTGGACGCGGCGGGTGAAGTCGCGAGCGGTGTCGCCATCGCGGGTGAAGAGCGAGGTGCCGTTACCGTACTCATGGTCATTGATGAGCTGCAGGGCGATCTCGAAGTTATTGACGCGGACAACGGCGAGGACAGGGCCGAAGATTTCCTCTTTGTAAATCCGCATGTCCGGCTTGACGTGGTCGAAGAGGCAGGCACCGAGGAAGAAGCCCGAGCCGCGCGGCAGAGCGGCGATGCGACCATCGACAACGAGGTCAGCGCCTTCCTGTTTGCCGAGTTCGACATAGCCGGTGACGCGGTCCAGATGCTGTTTTGTGACGAGAGGACCAAGATCGGCTGCGTCCTGGGAGCCATCTCCGACGCGCAGGGCCTGGATGCGAGTTTCCAGCTTGCTGAGGAGGGCGTCGGCGGTGCCGTTGCCGACGGCGACAGCTACGCTGATGGCCATGCAGCGCTCTCCGGCGGAGCCGTAGGCGGCACCGGCGAGAGCGTCGGCGGCCTGGTCGAGGTCGGCGTCGGGCATGACGATCATGTGGTTCTTGGCTCCGCCGAGGGCCTGCACACGCTTGCCGTGGCGGGTGCCGGTGGCGTAGACGTACTCGGCGATGGGCGTGGAGCCGACGAAGCTGACGGCCTGGATGGCAGGGTGGGCGAGGATGGCGTCGACGGCGGTCTTGTCACCGTGGACGACGTTGAAGACACCTTCGGGAAGGCCGGCTTCGCGGAGCATTTCGGCCAGCAGGATGGCAGAGCTGGGGTCGCGCTCAGAGGGCTTGAGGACGAAGGTGTTGCCGCAGGCCAAGGCGACGGGGAACATCCACATGGGGACCATGGCCGGGAAGTTGAAGGGCGTGATCCCGGCGACGACTCCCAGCGGCTGGCGCATGGACCAGCTATCAATGCCGGCACCGACCTGCTCGGTGTACTCGCCTTTGAGAAGCTGCGGGATGCCGGTGGCGAACTCGACAACTTCGAGGCCTCGGGTGGCTTCGCCTTTGGCGTCGGAAAAGACCTTGCCGTGTTCGCTGTTGATGAGGGCGGCAACCTCGTCAAGGCGGCG
Source organism: Granulicella sp. (assembly GCA_965198545.1). Taxonomy (GTDB): domain Bacteria; phylum Acidobacteriota; class Terriglobia; order Terriglobales; family Acidobacteriaceae; genus Granulicella. The sequence goes on from CBDAPS010000001.1 coordinate 939,601, forward strand.
CTCGAAGATCTCGCGAAAGCGGAAGAGTACGCGGGCGCGACGAAGCGGCGGCTGGGAGGACCAGTCGGGGAAGGCGGCTGCGGCGGCCTGCACGGCGCGATCAACTTCGGCGGCGGTAGCGAGGGGGACACGGGCCTGGACCAAGCCGGTCGACGGGTTGTAGACGTCGCCGAAGCGGCCAGACTCGCCGGGGACGAGCGCGCCGCCGATCCAATGGTTGATTTCGCGTACGCCGGGTTGCATAGTGGTGGGCTCAGCGAGGGGCGGCGTGGCGACGGCTGCGGACATATGGATGCTCCTGGAAAGCGTTCATTCTAGCAGCGGGTTACCCCGCGGCCGTACCGTCCCTGGACATCCAGACGCTACGGGCGAGAAGCATATCCTTCGCTGCGCTCAGGATGACAATTTCCGCATAGGACGACATTTGCAAGTGGCGGTACGTTTAGCGGCGGCGAGACCGGCGTTCGGTGGGGCCGTCCTCGTCGAAGCTGATGATGAGGGCCTGTACGGGCTGATCGCCGCTGCAGTGGTAGCTGCGCTCGGTTTCGGCGGAGACGTACAACATGTCGCGGGGGTTGAGGACATGGCGCTCGCCATTGCGATCAAACTCTACGGAGCCGCCGAGGATGTAGCACATCTCGACTCCGCTGTACTTTTCGGGCAGGAACGGTTCGCGCTCTTCACCGGGGAGGAATTCAGCCATGCAGGGGCGCATGCCGCCTTCCGGCACGAGGATCCCGAAGCTTTCGGCGATGTAGTCGGGATCGGGGGAGCCCATGCTCAGGCGGACGCGGTCCTTACGGCGCTGGACGCGGAAGACACTGGCTTCCTCGGGCTCGAAAAAGTGCGACAGGTCTTTCTCGAAGACAAGGGCGATGCGCGCGAGGTTGCGCAACGTGGGGACGACGCGGCCGGTTTCAAGCTGCGAGAGAAAGCTCGCAGAGAGTCCGGTGAGCTTGCCGAGTTCCACGAGACCCATGGAGCGGCGGAGGCGCAGGCGGCGGATACGCTGGCCGAGATGGGCAACTTCCAGCAGGCGCTCGGCGGATGTGGGATCGACAGAGGGGTAGTGGAAGGCGGAACGGGAGCGCTTAGGGGAAGAGGCTTTGGTGGTAGCGGTAGGCACGGTGGGTTTCTCCCTCAAGAAAGAGATGCCGTTTGTAGAGTATGCGTGTTGTTCACAACGCGAAAAGTTTTTCTGAGGGTACGGATTACTTCGTGATCGCAGCCGGGTCCAGAGATTGCTGAGTAGTGAGCATCTTCTTCCAGGGGTCGGAGCGCAGGCGACCGCTCCACGAGGGGAAGTCGTGGACGCTGAAGACGAGCCGCTCTTTCTCTCCGAGGGCCGACCAGGGGAGTGGAACGGAGACGGTGGCTCCGGCTCGAGCGCGGGGGCTGAATGGGGCGACGGCGGTGGCGCCGCGCTCGTTGCGGAGATAGTCGAGGTAGATCTTGCCGCGGCGGGCGGCCTTACTCATTTTTGTCAGGTATAGCGTGGGGTTGGCTCGTTCCATGGCTTCCACGAAGCGGTGGGCAGCGGACTTGACCTGATCCCAGCTCAGCTCCGGCAGGATGGGCGCGACGATGTGCAGGCCCTTGCCGCCGGTCGTCTTCAGCCAGCTTTCGAGGCCGATCTTCTTCAGGCGGACGCGGACCTCAGCCGCGGCGGCACAGACGGTGGGCCACGAGATTTCTTCGTCGGGATCGAGGTCGAAGATGAGGCGATCGGGGTGCTCAAGGTCGTCGTTCTGCGAGTTCCAGGGATGGATCTCGAGAACTCCCATCTGGGCGAGGCCGGTCAGGGCTTCCGGGGTGTTGAGCGTGATGTAGGGTTCGAGCTTGCCGGTTTTGTCAGGGACATCGACACCGAAGACGCCGGGAGGAAGCATGTGGTTGACGTGCTTCTGGTAGAAGCAGGGCTTGCCTGCGCCTTCAGGGCAGCGCACAAGGCTGAGCGGGCGGTTGGCGATGTGCGGCAGCATGTACGGCGCGACGGCCCAGTAGAAGTCGGCGAGCTCCCCCTTGGTGAGACCGCTGACGGGGTCAAGGACCTTGCCGGGGTGGGTGAGGCGCATCTCCGGACGCGGCGGAATTTTCAATGGCTTTACCGCAGCGGGCTTCGCTGCTGAGGGTTCTGACACGGTTTTCGCGACGAAACGGGTTGTTTTTTCAGCCAGGTCGGATCGGAGTTTCGTCGCGGAGGTGGCTGTTTTTGTGCGGGGGACGACGGCGAACTTATCGGCTTCGAAACTCTTGGGCTTTGGGGGCGCGGTGGCTTCTTCGCGGCGGACTTCCTTGGCGGGCTTGTCTTCGCGGAGGCCGAGGAAGGCGGCCTGGCGTACGTAGTCTTCCGCGGTCCATGAGGCGAAGCGGACCTGCGCGACTAACTCAGGCTTCACGAAGAGGGCGTCGCGGCGGGCGTCGGCGACGATGGAGACGAATGGTGGCCTGGGCTGCTCGAGTGAAGCGAGGCGCTGGCGGAGTTCGCGGCGGGTTTTCTGGGTGAAGCCTGTGCCGGTGCGGCCGGCGTAGATGAGCTTACCGTCGCGAAAGTAGCCGAGGAGCAGGGAGCCGATGCGGTCTGCGCCGTCGGATGAGTTGGTGAAGCCGCCGATGACGAACTCCTGCTCGTGGAGGCACTTGCACTTGAGCCAGAGGCCGCTGCGGCCAGGAGTGTAGGCGGCGTCGGCGCGCTTGGAGACGATGCCTTCGGCGTGGAGCTCGCAGGCTTTATGGAACATGGCCTCGCCGTCGGTTTCGAGGTGGTCGCTGACGCGCAGGGTGTCGTCCGCCTCTGCGAGTACGTTCGCCAGCAGGGCTTTGCGGTCGCGGAGGGGCAGGTCGCGTGGATTGCGGCCTTCGATGTGGAGGAGGTCGAAGCAGAAGAAGGTGAGCGGGTTGCGGGCGCCCTCCTGGAAGGAGGCCTGCAGGTCTGCGAAGTTGGTGGTGCCGTCTTCGCGGAGGACGACGACTTCGCCGTCGAGTGTGACAGCCGGTGAGGGAAGGCGGGCGACGGCTTCGGCTACGGCAGGGATGCGGTAGGTCCAGTCAAGGCCGCTTCTGGTGAGCATCTGCACGCCACGCGCGGACTTGCGGGCCTGCATGCGGTAGCCGTCAAGTTTGAGCTCGTGCAGCCAGCCCGCGTTTGCAGGCGGCGCACTGGCTTCCTGGGCAAGCTGGGGCTGGATGAACTCGGGCTGGCGCTCGGCAGGGAGCTCTCCCAGCGTGGCTGCGATGGGCTTGCCCTGCGGTTTCAACGGCGGGGCATGAGCTTGTTCCTCTTTCCCCGGTGCGGGCTCCTTGCGATACCAGGCCTCGCCGCGGGCGGTGTCTTTCGAGTTCCAGACGTGATCTTCCTGTTTGGCGATCTGGTCGAGGGAGCGGCCGGTGACGGCGGAGTTCGGCTCCTCGTCGGTGACAGCAGGACCGTCAGGGCCGCGCTCGAACTCGTCGTGCTCCTTGATGAGGAGCCAGTTGGGCTTGCCGGGAGCGGACTTCCAGCGACCAGCTTTCGAATCTTTCGGCGCGGCGGTTTCGTGCATGCGGATGAGCGCCCACTTGCCGTGCATCTTGGCGCCGCTCATGGTGAACTTCAGGTGGCCGTCGCGGAGTCCTGCGTCGACGTCTTCGTAGCCGGGCTGGGGCGCCCAGGTGCCCTGGTCCCAGACCATGACGGTGCCGCCGCCGTACTGGCCCTGCGGGATGATGCCTTCGAAGCCGCCGTACTCCATGGGGTGGTCTTCAACCTGGACGGCGAGGCGGCGGTCCTTGACGTTGTAGCTTGGGCCCTTGGCGCAGGCCCAGCTCTTGAGCACACCGTTCCAGCCGAGACGAAAGTCGTAGTGCAGATGGCTGGCGGCGTGCTTCTGGATGACGAAGGGGAGGCCGCCACTTTTCTGGATTTCGGGCCAAGAAGTTTTCTTCTTTGCGGGTTTGGCGCCGCTGGGTTCGGCGGTGATGCCGAAGTCACGCATCTCGCGGTAACGGGCTAGTTGCTTGTCGACGAGGTCGGCGGGGGTATCGCTCACTTCTGCCTTGACGGGTTTGGCGGACTCTTTTTCGTTGCCGCCTTTTTGGTCGCCATCTGGTTTCCTCAAGTACATCTGCTGTCCGGGGCAGCGAAGTGTCTGCTGGGTGATCGCGCGGCTGGGACTCGAAGGCATACCGCAGAGGCTAAGGCCGCGGTTCAATGTCCACGCTAAGGCGTGGACCTACCCAGAAGCCAAGAAAACAGCAAAGAGAGGCCTATGCGGTTTTGCGACGGGCGGAAGCTTTGGCTGACTTGGAAGCGGCGGGCTTTGCTTCGGACTTTTTTGCGGCTTTGGTGCGCCCTTGACCAGTGAGAGGCCGCGCTTTTTTTCGGCGGCTGGACGCGCGGGGGCGGCTTCTTCTGCTTCGTCTTCTTCTTCGGGCTCGGCCTTCGCGGCTTTGTTGCCGAGGCTGCTGCGGAGGGCGTCCATGAGGTTGATGACCTTGCCGCGCGTGGGGGCGGGAGCTTCGTCCTGTGGCACGGGGAGATGCTTCAGTTTGGCGTCTACCAGTTCGCGGACCGCAACCTCGTAGCCGTCGACGAACTTTTCGGGCTGGAAAGTGCCCGCCTTGCGCTTGATGAGCTCCTTGGCGAGGCCGAGTGAGTCTTCGTCGATTTCGGCGTGCTTGACGTCGCGGAAGTAGTCGTCTGCCTTGCGGAGTTCGGCGGCGTACCGCATGGTGTAGGCCATCATGCCGGGGTGCTCGTCGGTGCCCGCGGGCTTCAACGCGATGATGTGCTCGCGGCCGGCGAAGGCGATCTTGGAAAGCGCGATTTTTTTCGTGTCGGCGAGAGCCTTGCGGACCGTGGCAAAGGCTTCAGTTTGCGCGTCGTTTTCAGGCAGGACAAAGTAGGGCTTTTCGTAGAACTCGGGGTCGATGTCGCTTTCATCGACGAACTGCGAGATTTCCATGGTGTGCTTTGAGGGCACACGAAGATGGGCAAGCTCTTCGGGCTCAATGGTGACGTAGCGGCCCTTGGAGTACTCGTATCCCTTGACGATCTGCGCGCGCTGAACCACCTTTTCGGCGGGCTGATCGGGCGACTCGTCAACAGCCGATGCGAGCACCTTCTGATGGCGGACGCGCTCGCCTGTGTTGCGGTCGATCTGGTGGAACTGGATGTCGCTCTTGGCCTCCGTGGCGACGAAGAGCTTGACTCCAAACTGCACCAGCGAGATTTGTACCTGTCCACTCCAGTAGGGCCGAGCCATGAGAGATGCCTTTCGCGCGCGAGGAAATGTTGCATGAGGTATGAGTGGTTTGCGCGGGGCGAGGGATGCACGACAGGTGAGCGCGCTGTGACTGTGCAGGCGAAAAGCTCAACGCGAAGTACGCCATGTTGCGCGAAGTTTCGCCATGACGAGACAAGGACGAGACAAGAAAGTGGGTGTCGAGGCGCGATGCAAGGAAATCTTTGCAGGATGCGGCTGTGCACGGGAATGGCGATCCCGCGGCATACAACTTGAGGGTTATTACCACCCCATGGGTCTCATTTCTTAGAAATACGGCCAAATTCATTGGAAAGACTGATTTGGCGGAGCTTTCCGCTGGATGAGCGGTGCACGAGTAATGCCGGTGTCATGACCGATGTTGCCGTTCAGCCGCTTCGGTGTCAGAGGGCAGTCCACCTTCCTGTCATTGTTGCCGGAAATTTTCGGTCCTAGTCTGCAAATACCAAACGGGCCCCCACCACGCTTGGTAGGAACCGCAGACCTAAGGAGAACGACATTATGAAGAACCTGAAGAACCTGATGATGAACATCGTGAACGACGAGTCCGGCCAGGACTTGATCGAGTATGCTCTCGCCGCTTGCCTGATCGGGCTTGCCGCGGTGGCGACCATGAAGACCCTAGGCACGACCCTGGCGGCGACGTTCACGTCCATCGGCACGACCCTCAGCAGCTCCGTGTAGTCCAGCGTGGGCGAGCTGCCAGCGCCCACGACGCCCACTTCTTCAACCCAGCAGCTCGCACCACGTTTCGCTGTAAAGACTGAGTACCCGGCACAACCGGTCAAGGCAAATGCCAGGTACTCAGTCTTTGTTGTCTGTCCCTGAGTAACGTGCCCTTTCTCAAGTGCTTACTCGCGAAAAACGTCCCCGTTGAACTGACTGAACTGCAAGGAATAGCCATGATGCAGTCCCCCATCGATTCGATCTACCTGATTGCCGCGTGCCTGTGTGCCGCCGTCAGCGCGGGCTTCGACATCCGAAGCCGCCGGATCCCGAATTTTATTACCGGCCCCGCCGTTCTCGCCGGCCTGTTGCTTCACTTCACCGGCGATTCCTGGCACGGTCTTGTTTCTTCGCTGGCAGCCGGGGCGATCTGCTTCGCCGCGTTTCTCCTGTTCCATATAGCAGGCGGGATGGGCGCGGGCGACGTGAAGCTGATGGCCGCCGTGGGCTGCCTGGCCGGTCTGCCGCACGTCACCTTCCTGCTGGTGTTTACAGCGCTTTCGGGCGGGGTGATGAGCGTGGCTCTGGCGCTGTACCGCGGACGGCTTCGCGAGACGCTCTTCAATGTCGGCTCGCTGATCCTGCACCACAAAGATGCCGGCCTGATGCCGCATCCGGAACTGAACGTGAAGAACGATGCCACGCTGCGCCTTCCTTATGGGGTGGCGATCGCTGCGGGCTGTGTGATCACGCTGTATCTCCAAAACTTTAAAGGGGTGGCGTAATGAAGGCACGTCGCTTATTGACGGCGCTGCTTGCAGCGCTGGCCATCTCGGGGGTGGCCACTGTGTGGCTGGGCAGCAAGATGACCAAGCCCAAGCCGGTGGTTGTGGCCGCGGCACAACGATTTGTGGGCGCAGCCCAGAACCTGGAAGCGGGCGCTGTGCTGCAGCCAACCGACCTGAAGATGGTGGACTGGCCCGCAGGTGTGCCGCTGGACGGTTCGACGGACAAGATGGACGGAGTTGTGGGCCGGACACTGCTGTATCCGGTAGCCGCAGGCCAGCCTATCTCGCAGCACCAGGTCTCGCAGGCTGGTGCGGGTATCGGCCTTTCGGCACGCATCCCGGACGGCATGCGAGCGATCTCGCTGAAGAGTGACGAGATTGTGGGTGTGGCGGGATTCCTGCTGCCGGGAACTCACGTGGACGTGCTGATGACGTACCGCGACCCGAACTCGCAGAACTCGATCACGCTTACCGTGCTGCAGGACGCGCAGGTGCTGACCACAGGGCAGAAGACGGTGGCCGATCCCAAGGGAGAAGCCAATACGGCCAGCGTGGTCACGTTACTGGCAACCCCAACGGACGCGGAGAAGCTGACGCTGGCAAGCGCGCAGGGCTCCATCCACTTTGTGCTGCGCAACGGCGCGGACCACGACCAGACACAACAGAAGCCCCAGGACATCAACACGCTCGCGGGAATCCAGAAGCCGGTAGTGAAGGCTCCGCAGGTCGTACACGCACCTGCCCCCCCACCCCAGCCCTACAGCATCGAGACCATTCGCGGCGATAAGTCGTCATCGGAGAGCTTCAAATGAACCGCATTCGCCGCACTGCCAAGAAGAAGGTGTTCGTCTTCGCCCTGCTGGGCGGAGCCACCGCACTGACGAGCCGCGCCAACGCGCAGGACTCCAGCCAACCAACGTTTCTGGGAAAGGGTGGAGTGAAGACGAACTCTTCCACGACTAGCCCCGGCAGCAAGCCCGCGGCAAGCCAGTCGTATGTTCCGTACGCGCCGGCCCAGGCTGTGCCGGCGAGCAGCAAGCCGGCCAGCCAGCCCTCCACGCCAGGTGCTGGTCTGACGTCGACAGTGGCGACATTTCCGAACTCGCGTCCAGCGGCCATGACCGGTGTGTCTTCGCCTCCTCGCTCGACGGCTCGCCCGGTTGCGAGCGGAGCGGCCTACCCGGCCCGCCCGCAGATTGCGGGAGCAACCCTCACGGCAAGCAATGGCGGGCCTTCGCCGCGGCCTGTTCCTCCTGTCACGGTGTCTGGCGTTTCTGCGATGGACGCGGACTTCAACGTGCCGCTGCCTGATGAGAAAGTGCTGCACGTTCAGGTGGGCCACTCGGCATTCATCAACACCAAGCACCGGCTATCTCGCGTGTGTACGTGACCAACCCGGAGGTGCTGAGCTCCTATACCGCCAACCCGAACCAGGTCGTAGTGACGGCCAAGCAGCCGGGCAACAGCAACTTCATCGTTTGGGATGAAGTGGGCGATACGCAGGTGTACATGATCTCGTCCGAGACCAATGTGGACGGGTTGAGCAACGTGCTTTGAAGAGGCAGTTTCCGCACGATGACATTACGGCGCTGGGGACCAACGGCCACATCACGCTATCAGGGGCCGTGGGAACGCAAGGCGACGTCCGATGCCGCTGCCAAGATGGCAGCTTCTTATGGGAAGGATGTCGTCAACCAGTTGGCGGTGAACTCTTCGAAGATCAAGCAGGTTCGGTTGCGAGTGCGCTTTGCTGAAGTGGATCGCTCGAAGATCAACCAGTTCGGTGTGAACCTGTTCGCGATCCTGAGCGGCAGCAACCCCACGCTGGTGCAGTCCACGACGGGAGCTTTTCCTTCGAACCCGCAGCTCGGTACCGGCGCGTCCTCATCCGGGGGTAGCAGCACCACGATAGGCGGCTCCTCGGTTTCCGTGAGCAACGCGCTGAACTTCATGATCTATAACTTCAGCCACAACGTGGGCGCGACGATCCAGGACCTGGAAGACAAGCAGGTAATGCACATCCTGGCTGAGCCGAACATCACGGCGATGAGCGGGCAGAAGGCGAACTTCCTGGCGGGCGGCGAATTTCCGTTCCCCGTGGTGCAGGGCGGAACGGCGGGCAGCGCAGCGGCAGTGAGCATCATCTTCAAGCCCTACGGCGTGAAGCTGGAGTTCACTCCGGTAGTGAACGCAGACGGAACGATCGACCTGACGGTTGCTCCGGAAGTGAGCGCTCTCGATTACTCGAACGCGGTGTCGATCAGCGGCTATACGATTCCGGCGCTTTCCACGCGACGGGCAGCGACGGAAGTGGTGCTGAAGAACGGGCAGAGCTTTGCGATCTCCGGGCTGCTGGACCAGCGCACCACGGATGCCCTGGGCCGCACGCCGGGTATTGCTTCGGTGCCGATCCTCGGGGCTTTGTTCCGGAGCAAGAACATCAACCACTCGCGGAGTGAGCTGGTGGTCATCGTGACCCCGGAAATCGTTGATCCACTTTCAGGAACGTGGGAAGAGTATCCAGATCCGAACTCCCCCGTTCCCCTGCTTGACCAAAGGAAGTTTGACGAAGCGCTGCCAGCTTCGGTGAAGAAGTCCGACACCGTTAAGAAATAACGTAGATGTCGGGCGGAAAAGGAAACAGCAACGTGTCTTTGATGAGTCCAAACTCGCTTGTTTTTAGCGCTGCCATCTTTACCGTGTCAGTGGATCCCATAATCGCGGAGCAAGCGGTTCGGGTGATCAGCGAAATGCCGTGGCTGGTGACGTCGACCTCGTTCGAGGCCTATATCTCCGACGATCGCCGGCCGTACATTTCTCCGCAGAGCAAGGCAGCGAACGCCTGCATCGCGCTGGTGGACTTCGACAAGGACCGCGAACTGGCGCTGGAGACGACGCGCTACCTGCAGCATGTGTTCGGCAACAAGGCGACGGTGATCGCGCTGTCGAATGCGCTGGACCAGGGCCTGTTGCTGGAAGCCATGCGCGCGGGCTGCAAGGAATTTTTGCTGAAGCCGCTACAACCAAAGGCCCTGCTGGAGGCGATCTCCCGCCTGCAGGCGGACTGGCTTGCAGCCACGAGCCGAAGCGCCCCGGTGGGCACACTGCTTTCGTTCATGGGAGCTAAGGGCGGCGTGGGCACGACGACGCTGGCGGTTCACACGGCGGTCTACCTGGCAAAGAGCCATGGGAAGCGCACCCTGCTGATCGACACAAGGCCAGCGCTTGGGCATGTGTCAATTTACCTGGGGCTGGATGGCAGCAAGTTCCACTTCCAGGAAGTGGTGAAGAACGTGCGGCGCCTGGACAGCGCGCTGCTGCAGGCTTCGGTGGCGACACACTCCAGCGGTCTGCATGTGCTTTCTTCGCCGGATAGCTGGAACGCGATGGACGGCATGGACTCTGAGTCAGTGAAACGGACGATGGATTTCCTGACGACCGAGTATGACTTCGTGGTGATGGATTGCGCTTCGGAGCTGAACGGCATCACGCTGGCCGTAATGCAGGCTTCGACCAAGATCTACCTGGTGGCGAGCCCGGAGCTGGGTGCTGTACGCGACCTCTCCCGCTATCTCGACACACTGATGCAGGATCCTGGGATTCACGAGAAGATTCACGTGGTTCTGAACCGCTGCTCTTCGCGTTATGCAGTGAACGAAGAACAGATCGAGAAGGCGATCAAGCAGCCCGTGGAGATTCGCCTGCCGAACAGCTACACGGAGCTGGTGAAGGCAATCAATCTGGGCGAGCCGCTTGATCCAAAGACGAAGTCAGAGTTCACCGCACAGATGAACAAGTGGGTGAGCAACCTGACCGGCGGGGCACCGGCGGCTGCCGCGCCCGCGCCGGCACCGGCCCGCGGAGGCGTTGGATTGTTCCGAAAACGGCTTGTACCAAGTACCTAAGTACAGGCTCCTAAACGCTGGCACCCAAGCACAGGCACCTAAAACGTTCGTCCGGTTCATAAGAGGTAGCAGGCAATGAGTACATTCTCGATTCCGACAGTGGACGACAACCGCGGCATGATGGGTTCATTCGAGCCCAGGGGCGTGCCGGAGTTCGTTCAGCAACAGATCAAAAGCGCGGTTCACAAGGAACTGATCAACCGCGTCGACCTGAACAAGCTTTCGAGCCTGAACGACGACCGCGCCGGGCAGCAGCAGCTCTTTGGGCTGATCCAGCAACTTCTGCAGGAGCAGGGGATCCCGCTGAGCAGCACGGAACGCGATCGCCTAGCGAAGCAGGTGATCGACGAGGTGTTCGGGCTTGGGCCGCTGGAGCAACTGCTGAGCGACAACACCATCAGCGACATCCTGGTGAACACGTATAACGCGGTGTTCGTGGAACGGCGCGGGCAGCTGGAAAAGACGAATGTCGTGTTCAGCGACAACCGGCACCTGATGCACATCATCGACAAGATCGTGTCGGCGGTGGGCCGGCGCGTCGATGAGTCGTCGCCGATGGTGGATGCACGCCTGGCGGATGGATCGCGTGTGAACGTGATCATTCCCCCGCTGGCTGTCGACGGCCCGATCATGTCGATCCGGCGTTTCGGCAAGATCCCGATGAAGGCGGAAGACCTGGTTCGCAACCTGGCGCTGACCGACCCCATGTTGCAGGTTCTGCAGGCCGCTGTGAAAGCTCACCTGAACATCGTGGTTTCGGGCGGTACAGGCACCGGAAAAACTACGCTGCTGAACGTTCTTTCCGCTTCGATCTCGAACAAGGAACGCATCGTGACGATCGAAGACTCCGCGGAACTGGCACTGCACCAGGAGCACGTGGTTCGGCTGGAGACGCGACCGCCGAACGTGGAAGGGAATGGAGCGATCAAACAGCGAGAGCTGGTGATCAACGCCCTGCGTATGCGCCCTGACCGCATCGTCCTCGGTGAAATCCGAAGTGAAGAATGTATCGATATGTTGCAGGCCATGAATACGGGCCATGATGGGTCGCTGACGACCATCCATAGCAATACGCCACGCGACGCGCTCGCCCGCATGGAGACGATGGCGCTGATGGGCGCAGTTGCCCTGCCGGAGCGCGCCATCAAGGCGCAGATCGCATCGGCCGTACACCTGATCGTGCAGGCTTCGCGTATGAGCGACGGCACCCGCCGCATCACGCATATTACGGAGATCGCCGGTATGCAGGGCGACGTGATCAGCCTTACGGACGTCTTCCTGTTCGAGAAGATGGGGCTTGGCGCGAATGGCAAGGTTCGCGGCCGCTTCCGTGCCACGGGCATCGTGCCGAAGTTCGCCGAGAAGCTGCTGGCGGCCGGCGTTCCGTTTCCAACGAACTTTCACGACCACTGCGTCGAGGTGTAAGCGAATCTGTCATGGGACTTGGACTCATCTTCGTCTTTGTCGGCCTTGTGAGCTTTGCCGTGGTCGTCTTCATGCTGCGTCCGACGCAGGATCAGAAGGCGCTCGACAAGCGCATGATGTCGATCGGCTCGCAGCGCTCCGAAAACGGAGGGAGCACTGATCTCGAGCAGTATCTGAAGACCCGCAACACGGGATCCTTTGGATGGCTCGAGGACATCATCGAGGACATCTCGATCGCGAGGACGCTTCGCCTGCTGATCCTGCAGTCGAACAGCAAAGGGACGCTGGGCGGCCTGATGGCACAGTGCATCGGGGTTGGGGTTGTGGCCGGAGGCATCACGCTGGTTGTTGTGAAGATGCTTTCGATCGCCTGTGTCGTCGCTCTGGTGACGGCATTCATTCCGATCCTGTTGCTGCGCATGAAACGCTCCAGCCGACTGAAGTCGTTCAACAACGCGCTTGCCGACGCCATCGACATGATGTCGAGATCGTTGCGCGCCGGGCACTCGCTGCCAGCGGCTATCGGCATCGTGGCGGAGCAGGCGATTGAGCCTGTGCGTTCGGAGTTTGCAGAGGTTTCCCGGCAGCAGAACTACGGCCTGCCGTTGCGCGACGCGATGAACCAGCTTCTGGACCGGATTCCCTCGCAGGATCTTCGCGTAGTCGCGACGGGCATCCTGGTGCAGAAAGACACGGGCGGCAACCTGGCGGAAGTGCTGGATCGCATCGGCGCGGTGATCCGCGACCGGGTGCGCATCCAGGGGGAAATCCGCACGCACACGGCGCAGGGACGGCTGACGGGATGGATTCTGTGCGCCCTGCCGGTGGTGATGCTGGTGTTGATCAATATGGTGAACCCTGGCTACTCCACCCCGATGTTCCATGAGCCCATCGGGCAGAAGATCCTGGCGGCAGGCGTGATCCTGCTCATCATCGGGGGACTCATCATCCGGCAGATCATCCGGGGAATCGAGATTTAGCGACATGTCACCGGTGGTCTTTTATCTGGCGCTGATGGTCACGATCTTCTGTGTCGTGGCACTGGTTGGTTCGATGGTGTTCTTCCGCAAGTCCGAGGAAGAGCAGCGCGTGCAGGACGTCCTGACGCGGCAGAAGGTCGCGACGATCGGCGAGCAGTCGCCGGGCGGCTCGGTAGGGAGCAGCGCCGTGGGCATTGCCCATTTCCTGCGCTCGCACTTCGGCTTCGCGGAGTCGAAGACTTTCAAGAAGCGGCTGGAACAGGCGGGCATCCGCAAGCGCAGCACGGCGGACCTGCTTTTTGGAGCGCAAATAGCCCTTCCCATCCTTGGCGGGATCGCCGGCAGCTTCACGCCCAGCAATACGATCTTCTTTATCGGAGCGTTTGCGGTGGCGGGATACATGGCCCCGGATATCTGGCTGAGCCGCGAGGTGAAACAGCGCAAGCGCAGAATTCGGCGGGCGATTCCCGATGCCGTAGATTTGCTGGTGATCTGCGTAGGCGCAGGATTGGGACTGGACCAGGCCCTACTGCGTGTTGGTGAGGAACTGTCTATCAGCTATCCCGACCTAAGCCAAGAGTTCCAGACGGTGAACCTGGAGCAGCGGGCCGGCAAGCCACGGCTGGTGGCCTGGGAGGATCTGGCGCAGAGGACCAAGCTGGAAGAGTTTATTTCTTTCAGCAGCATGCTTTCGCAGACCGATAGATTCGGAACCCCGATTATCAAGTCACTTACCAGGTATTCAGAGGATCTCCGGATGAAGCGCCGGCAGCACGCCGAAGAGGCTGCCGTGAAGACGAAGGTGAAGATCATCTTCCCGCTGGTTATCTGCATTTTCCCCTGCATTTTTATTGTGCTGCTGGCTCCGGCGATCCTGAGCCTGATGAGTGGTTTGAGCGGCCTAGGCAAGTAGGCAGGCAGGGTTAGTAACCTTACCCGAGAGTGGTATTCCTGCAACCGGATGGCGTGGTTAGAGTAGGTTCAGAAATCGAGAAAAGCGAGTTGAGCAAGCGCCGCTTCCTAGATTCCTCGGAATTCCTCAAGTTTTTCGAGAGAACTGCGGTAAAGCCAACCAGTAACCTGCAGTGTCAAAAGAGTTTGGTTTCGATCGTTTGGAGAAAGGAGGCCTGAGCATGGATACCGTCGTCCTCGTTCGTGTTGGAGCTGGCGTTCTCGCAGCCGTTATATTGTCTGTGATCGTCTATCGCCGTAAGCAGAAGGCCGTCTAACTTAACCCCCGGAGTAAGCCAGGATATGCGCGAGGTCGTCGTACGCAACGTAACTCGCGGAAGTATTCTGGGCGACCGTATCCGCATCGCGGATACGTCACTGACAAGGTTGTTCGGGCTCCTGAGTCGATCAGGCTTGAGCGCCGGAGAAGGGCTGTGGATACAGCCTTCCTCCGGCGTTCATACGTTTTTTATGCGATTTACAATCGACGTGGTTGGATTGGATCGAGAGCGTAAGGTGGTGAAGCTCTGGCCCAACCTCGCGCCTTGGCGCGTGACGTCGGTTTCTATGAAGCTTCACAACGTCATTGAGCTGCCAGCAGGAGCAATCGCCGCGACTGGAACCTCGCTCGATGACACGGTAACGTTTCAAGAGATCTTGAAACACTAACCTGCGTATCTTCCGCTGGATTCTGGCAAGTAGCCAAGGGATCCTACCAGCGACTTATTCAACATCCTGAGTTCATGACTTGTTCGGAAGCTGCCGCAAGCTGCTAGCCGAGTTGAGAGGTCGTCTGCCCTTTGGTCAGCCACCACGCTGAAAGGATCGTCAGCGTGGGCGCCAGGAGGCACCAGAATCGGAAGTCAGGGTGCGCGAGGTAGTACGGCAGCGGCAGTATCAGCAGCGGCACGGCGAAGAGCGTGGCGAGGCGCCAGGAGCGGCGGAAGAGCGCAATCAGACTCCAGATGCCCGCGAAGCTGAGGGCCGCCGTCGTGGCGATCAGGAGGGCCGAGTTCTTGCGCCCGATCCCGAGCCAGAAGCAGGCGATGCGCTTGAGCGTGAGGGCGGCGAAGCGCGATGGGTTGCGCTCGATCCAGGTGTTTGCCAGGATGGATTTCTGGCGCATGTAGGCTGTTTCGCCGAGGCGGCCGTAGAGCCGGTATTCGTGGCGGTTGACGTTGGGGTGGAGGTCGGCCTGGAAGAAGCCGTTGCCGCCGGGATGATTGCCCTGCCAGATTTCATAGCCCATGTTGGTACGCATGGGGACGACGGCATGGAGCGCTCGCCAGTTGCGGACGGGCCATGCTGAGCAGAAGACGAAAAAGAGGGTGAGGGGCAGGAGCCACTGCGTGGACTCCCTCTGCGGGCCGAGCAAGTGCGCCGCGGCGTAGAGCGTCAGGCCAGCGAGGACGAGCGAAGGGTTGACCGCCACGGCAAGGCCAAGGACCACGAATGCTGCCGCCCAGCGGCCGCGCGTGGGAGCCTGGCGGAGCAGCAATGCGAAGCCGACGATGGCCGTGAGGCTGAGGATGGAGTAGGTCGTTTCCCAAAGAACAGCTTCAAGGCCGATAAGCCACGGGTTTATGGCGACGAGGATGCCGGCGACAGTAGCCGCTCGCGAGCCGAAGTGGCGGCGGGCGATGAGCATGACAACCGGCACCGTGGCAGTGGAGAGCAGCGCCTGAATGAGCATGATGCAGGCGGCCGATTGCATCGTTTGCACGCCGAAGACGCGGAAGACAGCGGCGACGAAGAGCGGGTAGCCGGGCGCGAGGAAGGCCGAGGGGCCGGTGTTGCCGCAGAAGGGCGAACCGTAACCGTGGCCGGAGAGGACCGACTGCGCGATGCAGCTCAATTCGGTCGCCTGGCCAAAGAGCCACTCGGGAGTGGAGGTCTTGATGACCACCACAGCGACAAGAACTCGAAGGGCGAGGGCAACTGGGGTGATGGGGATGATGTAGTCGCGCGAGTGTGGACCCCCCGAGGCAGACGCGCTGGTGGAGGCCATGAGCTAGGCGGCCTCAGGCGTGGCGACGGTTGTCGGCAGAGACTCGCCGGCGGGGGAGACAACGGGCGCGCGCAGGGCGATGAAGCAGGCGGCCAGCGCGGTCAGCAGGGGATCAAGCGCGAGGCGGTAACGGAACTCGGCGTGGGTGATGTAGTAGGGCAGCGGGAAGAGCAGGAGCGGGATCGCCAGAAGGAGGCAGGTGGCGTGGGCTTCAGAAGGTTCGCGGCGATAGAGCGTGGCAAGCCCGGCAAGCCCGAGGAGCGTGGTGGCTACCGCACCGACGATATAGAGCGGGGCACCGTGCTGATTGCCGGAACCGAACCAGAAGCGGGCTATGCGGTGGGCGGTCAGGGCGATGAAGGTGCCTGGGTGGTTGCGGATAGCTGCCTTGGCGGCGTCCGACTTGTCTTGCATATACGCGACCTCGCCGCGCTGGAGGTATTTGGTCAGCTCGGCGTGGTTGTAGAACGGGAAGATCGATTCGTCGAGATAGCCGGTGGCACCTTCGCGGTTGCCCATCCAGAGCTCGAGGCCGACGGTGGTTCGCAGCGGGATGAAGCCGTGCAGGGCGAACTCGTTGCGGATGGGCCACGGTACGTAGATGGCGAGTGCGAGCGCGGCGGCGAGGAGGGCATTGCGCGCGGCTCGGACTGAGCAGCGGTTGGCCCAGACTGCCCAGACGAAGATGGTCGCTACGGTGGGGCTTAGAGCCATGTTGATCAGTACTGCGAAGCCGCTTAGCGCACCGAAGCTCAGCCAGAGGGGCAGGCTCCGGCGCTCGCGAAGGCGCAGGGCGAGAAGTAGAAGTGCCGGGATGAGGCAGAGGGTGAAGGATGTATCCCAGAAAATGGTGGGAACCCAGAGGAGCGGCGGCCAGAGGGCGAAGAAGCTGCCCGCGATCATGGCAGCGCGTACGCCGGCCAATTGACCGGCCAGCATCATGACGATCCAGGTGGTGAGGACTCCGAGGGCGATCTGCGCGAGAAGGATGGTGACTGCGGAGGCGGTGGAGGCTTCGCCGCAGATGCGGAAGACGACCGTTACGAGCAGGACGTAGCCGGGGGAGATAAGCGCGGTGGGGCCGGTGTGGCCTCCGAAGGGCGAGGCGAAGCCTTCGCCGATAAGCAAGGAATGCGCGACGAAGCCGGTCTCCAAGCCTCGGGTGTAGATCCAGGCGGTGGAGTGATGCGCTACCAGCGAGAGAAATGGGAGCAGGCGAGCCACGAGTGCCAGCGCGAGTACGAGCGCGATGGCTCGTGCTCTGGGCATCCCTTTAGGCACGGCGGGTTGGAGGGGCGTGGACATTGCCGCTCTGAGGTTACTTCTGGTTTGGGCAGAAGGATATGGCTCGGGAGGGGGATGTGCTGAGTGGAGCACACGGCTTGTGCTCTCGAGCTTTGTTGGCGAGTTGCCAGCTGCGAGTAGAGACCCGCGCGGCGCTCCGCGGCGGATGCGGGCATAAGAAGTGGTGATACGAATTGAGGATGGCATAAGGGTGCGTTATTCTGCTGGGCGAGGGAAGCCTCGCTAAAAGAACAGGAGTTACGGCATGGGAACCTCGGCGGAAGACCAGGTAATTTTCTTCGACACGACGCTGCGGGATGGCGAGCAGAGCCCCGGATGCACGATGCATCACGACGAGAAGCTGCGCATGGCCCATCAGCTGGCGGCGCTGGGCGTTGATGTGATGGAGGCCGGGTTTGCGATCGCGTCCGAGGGCGACCTGGAGTCGATCCGGCGGATTGCGCGCGAGGTGAGGGGGCCGAGGATCGCATCGCTGGCACGGTGCACGCGGGCGGACATCGAGGCGGCGGCGAAGGCCGTCGAGCCGGCGGAGAAGAATCGCATCCACGTGTTCCTGGCGTCGTCGGACCTGCACCTTGAGGCGAAGCTGAAGATCACGCGGGAGCAGGCGCTGGACTACTCAGCGCAGGCGGTGGAGTATGCGCGAACGTTCGTCGACGACGTGGAGTTTTCGCCGGAAGATGCGACACGGGCTGACCCGGATTTCCTGCTGCAGATGGTGATCGGCGCGGTTAAGGCCGGGGCGAGGACGATCAACCTGCCGGATACGGTGGGCTATACGACCACCGATGAGTACCGCGCGATGTTTCGGCGGATGAAAGCCGAGGTGCCGGGTGCGGAGGACGTGATCTTCTCGACGCACGCGCATAACGACCTGGGCATGGCGGTGGCGAACTCGCTAGCTGGGCTGGAGGGCGGGGCGCGGCAGGTGGAGTGCACGATCAACGGCATTGGCGAGCGGGCGGGCAATGCGGCGCTGGAAGAGATTGCGGCGGCGATTGCGGTGCGGCACGACCGCTATCCGTTCCGCAGCGGAATCAACATGCCGCAGCTTTATTCGACGAGCCGGCTGCTGGGGGAGATCATCAGCTTTGGCTGCTCGCCGAACAAGGCGGTGGTGGGAGCGAACGCGTTCGCACATGAGTCGGGGATTCACCAGCATGGAATGCTGGCGAACCCGCTGACCTACGAGATCATGACGCCGGAGTCGGTGGGCGCGCCTTCGAGCAACCTGGTGCTGGGCAAGCACTCAGGACGGCGGGCGCTGCATGACAAGCTGGTGCAGCTTGGCGTGGAGCTGGAGAAGCCGGAGCTGGATGCCCTGTATGTGCGGTTCAGTGCGCTGGCGGACCGGAAGAAGTCGATCTATGACCAGGATCTGCTGGCGCTGCTGAAGGAAGAGCCGGTGGCGGCGCTGACGGTGTGAAAGCGTTGTACGTTCTAGGTTGTACGTTGACTGTCACGCGGATGAGCTTGTCTCAACAGGGGTATGCTTTGGAGTAGAGCTCAGCGGAAGCTGAGCTCGATCTCTTCCAGCGTCCTGCCCTTTGTTTCGGGCAGGAAGAACGCGGCGGTGATGAAGTAGACCACCGTGCAGGCTGCCCAGAAGAAGAACATGGAGTAGTAGCCGAAGCGGCCTACCGCGGGCAGGAACAGGGCGGCTATGGCCGTGGATACACCCTGATTGATGAGCAGGGCGATGCCCATGCCGGTAGAACGAATGCGCAAGGGCATTAGCTCGGAGAGGGCAAGCCATACCACCACGCCAGGGCCTACAGCGAAGCTTGCGATAAAAAAGGCCACGCAACCTGCGATCAGCCAGCCGGTAGCAGAAGACGGAACCGGCGCTTCATAGGCTTTCACAATTGCAAGGGGAGCCTGCGGATGCTTGGGGTCAGGGGCGAGTGCGAGAGAATCGTCGCCACTCGCTATGGCGTTGGCGATGTGATCGCCGTCGCCGTAGTTGTAGATGACGGTGAGCTGCTGGACCGCCGGTCCCTCGGTGCTCTGGAGGAGTTTCCCGGCGTGGATGTGCAGGGTGTTGCCTTGAACTGCTTGTGTCACAGCGGCGGTGACACTCGACCGTTTCGATTCGAAGCGATAGAACAAAACCGCGGCCGCGAGCAGCGAAATGACGATGCCCGTGGTGCCGAGCTTGAGCAGGAAGGTGCGGCCTTTGCGGTCGACGAGCGCCACGGCGACGAGAGTCATCACGCAGTTGAGGAGTTTGACGGCGAGGTCGCCCTGGGTGGCGTGGGTTGGGTTGAGCCCCGCCTGTTTGAGGATGATGACCAAGAAGGTGAGCACCGAGTTGATGCCCGTGGTCTGGTTGCAGGCGAGAACGACACAGGCCAGCAAAAATGGGACGACGTAGCGCCGCTGCAGCAGCGTGCCTTTTGCCGGGTGTGCCGGCGTATCCGGCAGTATGGCTGGCGGGGCAGTCATGGTTTCCAGCTCGGTCTGCGCCGAGGCGCTGTCGCCGATGCGGAGCAGCGCGGCGGCGGCTTCGTCTCTTCGTCCGCGCAGGACGAGCCAGCGCGGGCTTTCGACCAGCGCGAGGCTGCCGGCGAAAAACAGCAGACCGGGATAGAGAATAGCCAGAAACATCCCACGCCAGGCGTGATTGGCCGCCGCCTGAATTAGTGCGGTGTCTGTGCCTGCGGCTGCGATCGTGCGCTCGGCGTGCTGCGTATACAGGAAGCCGATGGCAGAGGCCACGACGATGCCGAAGGTCAGCATGAACTGGAAGATCGCGGTAGCCCGTCCACGGCGGTCGGCGGGCAGAGCTTCGGCAAGATAGAGCGGCACCACCACGGCGATGACACCGCCGCTGAGCCCTTGCAGGAGCCGTCCCGTGAAGAGTGTCGCGAAGCTCTGCGAGAGGACGATGAGGCCGACACTGCCGGAGAAGAGGGCTCCGGCCAACACCATCACCGGGCGCCGGCCAAGCCGGTCGGCGAGTGCACCGGTGAGGGGCGAACCCAGCATGCTGCCGAGGAAGACGGCTGCCGCGATGGCGGAGTTTTGCGCAATGGAGAGGTTGACGGTCTTTTCGAGGTAAAGCAGCGCGGGCGCGAAGATGCCGATGTCGACGCCGTAGAGGAGGCCTCCCAGGCCGGCGATGAGGAGAAGAAACCGGCCGAAGGGAGACAGGGATGTCTTCGGCATCGGGATTGCTGGGGCTGCTGGGGTCATTGGGGTCATGCTATCGCGAACGCGTTTTTGGCGGCTGGTCGTTGCGGGCGGTACGGACCCAGGCGGCGTTACGGCGGGCGGCCAAGCGGGTGCGGGGAAGCATGGCCAGCTTCCACGCGATGTAGCCGGGGGCGGAGAGGAGGGCTCGCAGGGCGACTCGTGGCTGCGAGGAGAGGGACGCTGAGATGAGGACGTAGAGCAGGAGGATGAGCAGGCCTGTGACGGCTGCGATGCGTATTGCTGCGTCGGGGATGAGGAGCGTTAGAACGAAGAGTATCGCTGCGGTGGCTAGCGGAAGCGAGAGCAGATCGAGAAGCGGTTCCAGCATGCGCAGGCGGCCTTTAAGGACGTCGCGGAGGAGTGGCACAGTCCACTGGCGGCGCAAGAGGCTGCGGCCGCCCTCCCAGCGGGCTCGCTGGGTGGCGGCGGCGGCGGAAGCGTGGGGCATTTCGCCGAGGACCGTCGCATTGTCGATGAAGTCGACGCAGAGACCGGCGCGGAGGAGCAGCAAGTGGTATTCGAGGTCTTCGACGACGGAGTGGGCGGCGTAGGGGACGCTTTCCAGCGTGCCTCGGGTGAGGGCGAAGCCGTTGCCGAAGATGCCGCAGGAGAGGCCGAGGCGGGCGCGACCGCGGGGGCGGAGCAGGTTGATGCCGAGGAAGGCGAGCGACATGAGGCGGGTGCGGGGCGAGGCGTCAGGCTCGGCAACGAGGTAGCGGCACTGCACAGCGGCGGAGCCGGCGGTGAGGCGCGCGCGGATGGCGCCGGTGAGGTTTGGGGAGACGGTAGAGTCGGCGTCAATGACGAGGACAGCCTGTGCTCCTCGGGTGAAGGCCTGGGCGAAGCCGAACTGGAGAGCCGCGCCTTTGCCGCCGGCGCCTGTGTCTGTGAGCGGAGCGACAGTGGCTCCGGCTTCGGCGGCGCGGATAGCTGTGGCGTCGGTGCAGTTATGCGCGATGACGAGGATGCGTGTGGGTGGGTCGGTTGAGGCGATTAGACTGCAGACGCAGGCGGCGATGAGGAGTTCTTCGTTATGCGCGGGGATGATGGCCCAGAGGCGCAGCGGTGTGGCTGTGAAGGCTTCCGGTTCGGCTGGGCGGGGAAGGCGTGCAGCGACGGAGA
Organism: Granulicella sp.; assembly: GCA_965198545.1. GTDB lineage: Bacteria > Acidobacteriota > Terriglobia > Terriglobales > Acidobacteriaceae > Granulicella. The sequence goes on from CBDAPS010000001.1 coordinate 961,207, forward strand.
GAATGAGGAGTTCGAGAAGCAGCGGGAGTGTGAGCGCAAGAGCGACGCAGCCGAGGAGCACGAAGATGATGTGGAGGGCTGGCAATGGTCTGCTGGGTTCCGGGCTTGCGGCGGACGTGCTGATTCTATCTGCTAGGTTGGCGATAGAGGTGTGAGTGAGCAGAGGGGTATGGATTTCGCAGCGCGATCTGGATGCGCCTGGTGTGCGGTTGTTCTGCCTGCCCCATGCGGGTTCGGGGGCGGCGGGGTTCTATCGCTGGAAGCGGTTGCTGCCTGCTTCGATTGCGGTTTGCCCGGTATTGCTGCCGGGACGGGAGGCTCGACTGGGTGAGCCTGCGCTGACGGATTGGGCTTCGGTTGTGAATGAGTTAGAGGCGCAGGCTGGGCCGCATCTGGATCGGCCATATGCGATCTTTGGGCACAGCATGGGGGCACTGCTGGCTTATGAGTGGGCTCGGCGGGCTGCGAGAGCGCCGCTTTGCCTGTTTGCTTCGGGACGGAAGGCCCCGCAGGTGGAGACGAGTCACCGCTGGCTGCATCGGCTATCGGAAGATCAGTTTGTTAGCGAGTTAAAGCAACGGTATGGCGGGGAACCGGAAGCGTTGCTGCTTGATCCGGAGTTGAGGGATGTGTTTCTGCCGATCCTGCGAAGTGATTTGCAGGTGGTGGAGAGTTATGAATGGCAGCCTGGGCCGCTGTTGAATTTTGAGGTTTGCGCGATGGCCGGCGCGGAGGATCGGAGTGTTTCCGATGAGGGGCTCGCGCGGTGGGCTGAGGTGACGAGAGAAGGATTTGCCAGCCGCCGGCTTGCGGGAGACCATTTTTACCACTTCGGCGCAGGGCAAGGAGAGCTGCTGCGGCTTGTCGCGGAGACTATGGAGCGATTCTCCAGCGAAGCACGGTAAGGGAGCCGGATGGGAGCGTAAGCGGGTCGCGGATCCGGCTGGCGGGGAGTGTTGTGGTCACGGCGCGTACGGTGTTGGCCTGTTCGTTGCCGTCGGTCAGGTGGGCTGGGGCGATGACGGTTTGCTCGATGGTGCCAGTGGGAGATGAGGCAAGTTGCACGGTGCGGGCCTGGGTGCGGCTCAGGTTGAGAAGGATGAGGCTGCGGCGGTCGCCATCGGCGAAGGCGAAGGTTTGCAGCTCATGCGCGCCGCGTAGCTCGACCTTGTCGTTCTTGCTGAGAGGCTGGTCCCAGGTGGGGTTGGGGCCAGTGACCGTGGTCTGTAGCATGGTGGGCAGCAGCGCGGAGTTGATGGCCTGCAGCGCGAGGTAGGTCGGGCGCTTGCGGTTGGTGTTGCCGCCCATGTCGACGACGGAACCCCAGAGCGGGACCGTTTCGTTTCCGCCACCCGCGGTGTTGGTAAACGGGTTGCGGAACTCGGGCAGGCAGAAGAGCGCCTGCGTGGTGATGCCCTGATCACGAAGCATGAGGAGCATGTGGTCGGCGACGGCGAGGCCGCCTCCCCAGGAGGGGATGGCGCGGTCCAGTTGGGCCTGCGTGGCGGTGCCTGACATTACGCCGAGGTTGACCTCGTAGATGGCGAGATGGGGGCGATGCGTGGATTTGTGGAGTTCGGCGGCCTGCTGGGCAACCAGGCCGGTGGGGCGGCTGTCGAGCTGCTCGGGCTGGGCTAGCATAGGGCCGAAGACGGCTTCGTCGCTCGAGGCATCGTTGAACTCGGCGAAGAGGTAGGGGGCGATGGCGAGGGTATCGGCGCTGGGATTGCCGGCCAGCTCCTGGCCGGTCCACCAGGGGACGGCGTACCAGGTGCCGGCGATGAGATCGAAGTGGGTCTGGTTGAAGCTCGATGAGCGGCGCATGGCCGTGAAGACGGCAGCGGCTCGCGCGGCGTAGGCAGTGGGGTCGTGGATGGTGCCGCCGGCGAAGGAGCGGGAGTTCCACTGTTCGTTGCCGAGCTCGAGGTGGATGGTGTGGAAGGTCTGCGACCATGGGGCTACATGACCTAAGGCGGCTCGCTTGCTGCCGTAGGGCGTAGTAGCGGGACCGGAGAGGAAGTCGATGAGTGCGGCAGCTTCGGTGGGCGAGAGGCCGGGCGGCAGGGTGATCCATGGATCGGCGTTCACGGCGGCGCAGAGCTCGAGGAAGTCTTCGAGGCCGATGGGGATGTCTTCCTGCTTCAAGTTCTGCGTGTTGTAGCCTGCGCGCTGGCGGGCGAACTGCGGCTGGAGGAGGTTGTCTAGTGAACTGCCGAAGCCTGCGCCACTATCCATGTAGCGCAAGAGGCCGGGGTGGAGCGCGCGGAGGGCTTCGACGACTTCGGGGCGAAAGGCTGGCGGCGGGCTCGGTGTGGTGCTGGCTGTGCTGCTGAATAGCGAGACATCGTCGAGCAGGGCGCTGGTGCCGTTGAAAGCGAACTGGAGGCCGACGGTGCCGACGGCGCGGCCGTCTTCGTGGGCTTCGAAGGAGAACACGTAGTCGTGCCAGCCGGGGGTGAGGTGTACGTCCTTGTTGAAGAACTCGGAGCGGCCGTGGACGGTGTCGAGGCGGGTGAGGTTGATGGCGATGCTTCCGAAGCCGGCGGTGGGCTTGGCTCGGAAGCGAATCTCGTAGGGGCCGTGGAGCTGGACGAAGGAGTGGCCTTCCAGCGAGTCGAAGTAGGAGGTGAGGATGGCGGACTGGCCCGGGGCGGAGGCTTCGACGCGGAGAGCCTGACGGCCTGATGCATGCGGCGGCAGGTCTCGGGTTTCGGCCGAGAAGGCGGCGCCGTTGTGGAGTTCGGGCCACCAGCCTGCGGTGGGATCTCCAGGTTTGTCGGCTTTGACGAGGATGAAGTCGCCGGTGTGGAGCGGGCGGGCGAGGGCAGCGAAGCGGAGGGTGATGCCGTTGGGTGGAGCGGCGGCGGTGCTTGTTTCGACGGTGCCGGTGAGGCCGGTGGCGACGCCGGAGAGGATCTCGAAGCGGGCTCCGTTGAGGAAGCCCGAGGGCCATTGGGTGTACTGGTTTTCTTCCGTGCAGGAGGTGGTGGTGACGACCTTGCAGCGGAGGATAGACTGCCAGATTTCGCCTTCGAAGCCGGGGTTGCGGGCGACGAGGTTGCGGAGCATCTGACCGGAGTCGTAGAAGCTTTGGCCACTGAGGTTGATGCCAAAGCGCTCGACGTTGGTGCGCAGGACCTGTGGGCCGATGGAGATGGTGGTGACGGCCGGCTGTGGGATCGATTGGGAAGCAGGCTGCTGGTTGTGCTCTGCCCGGGCTTCGACGTGAGGCCGACAGGCGACGCCAGCGGCGGCGGCGAGCGCAAGGAGCAGGAGCGGGCCGGCTTTAGGAGTAGACATGCTCGAACGTGGGCTGGCGGGCGGTAGCTTCGCGCGTGGGCAGAGCTTGTGTCCATCCGGCGAGAAGGAAAAAGAGCTGGTAGGGCTGGTTGCCGAGGAAGACGGTGTAGATCGTCAGGAGGATGCCGGCGAAGATGCCGAACATGGTGAGGGCAAAGGAGAGGTCCCGCCGGGATGGGGCAGCGACGGCGGCCCAGACGAGACGGAGGAGGGTTTCGACGGCAATCAGACAGAAGGCGAGAAGACCGACGTAGCCCTGGGTGAGGGTGACGAGGAGGTACTGGTTGTCGATGGAGCCCTGACCGGCGGCCTGCGGGAAGTGCGTGCCCCAACCCCAAGGGCCTCCCTTGATGGCGATGGGCAGGTAGTTATCGAGCAGCTGATGGCGGTACTGGGCGGTCTGCTGGGCGTCGGATGCGGCAGGGCCCAGGACGTAGTGCTGGAAGGCGACGTAGCCGACGGCTCCGGCGACGAGACAGACGGCGCCGACGATGAGCGAGGTGCGGAGGACTCGGCGGCTGCGGCCGATGAGAGCGATGGGAAGGGCGAAAAGCGTGCCGAGCCAGGGGCCACGGGCCTGGGTCATGAGAAGGACGGCTGCGATGCTGCCTGTGATGATAGTGGCCTTGCGGAAGGGCAGCCAGGGAGCTTCCGAGAAGCGGGCTTCCCAGAGCTTGTTATAGGCGAGCCACACGGCGAGGACGAGGCCGAAGAGGAGCACGATGCCGGCGAGCTCGGACTGGCCGAAGGGGCCGGAGACACGTCCGAAGCCCCAGCGGAGCTGGGTCTTCCAGGCGAAGACCTCGCTGGGAAAGAAGCGGGACCAGACGAGGGTGAAGGGGTTATAGGACATGCGGTACTCGTAAATGGAAACGAGGGACGCGAGGAAGAGGCAGAAGACGAAGCGACGGACAGTGGCGACGCGGGCGTTGTGCTGCTCAATGAGGAGCTTGCCCGCCATGTATGGGACAACGGAGGTGCAGATGACCTGGAAGAGATTGAAGATGGAGGCAGTGGGCCGGTTGGCGAGGTGGTCGGCGTAGTAGGCCGTGAAGGCAAAGAGGCCGAGGAAGAGATCGGAAGGTGTGAGCTTCCAGCGAGGCATTTCCTTGATCAGGATGCCGATGCCCAGGGGAACGAGGACGGCGTCGCCGATGTCAATGGGAGGCAGGGCCGCGACTTTCCAGTAGTAGTAGACCGGGAAGAGCGCAAACATGGGGATGTAGAGATTTAGAAAGACCTTTTGAACGGGGTACCAGAAGTACATCGCGAGGCAAAGGAAGGTCGGGATCAGAACGATGATTTCCATTGCCAAGTAGGGGCTGAGGGAAAGCGAGCCTTAGGGCGTAGTATAGGGGACTTTGGTTCTGGGCTGGGGCCGAGCACCGGGCGGGGAGTTGTACGTTGTACGTTCCAGGTTGTACTTGTTCAGCGCGGCAGGCGGTGACGGTTGGTGAGTGAGAATCGACTGCGGGAGCCGCTAATGAAGGTGCGGCCTGGGGTATTGCCGGAGCTTGAGCATGGCGAGGTTCAGGTGTTTCGCCTTTGGGCTGACGGGGATCCCAGGCAAGTTTCTTTTGCAATGCAGGTGCTCTCGCCCGATGAGCGCGAACGTGCGGCGCGGTACCGCGTGGAGCGGGCTAGAGAGGAGTTTGTGGCGGGACGCGCCGCGCTACGCATCCTGCTGGGAGCCGCGCTGGGGGTTTCGCCCGATGGAGTGGAGCTGGGGACGAACCAGCATGGGAAGCCGGTCACACGAGGAGTGGAATTCAACGTGACGCACTCGCATGGGCTGATCTGTATTGCGCTGTGCCGCAATGCGCCGGTGGGCGTGGACGTGGAGTGGGTCGATCCAGGGCTCGAGGTGATGGAGCTGGCGGAGCCAAACTTTACAGCGGAGGAGACGCGGCGTCTGGCTCGGTTGCCGGAGGGACGTGAGCGAGCAGCGGCGTTCTGCCGATTGTGGACTCAAAAGGAAGCGGTGGCGAAGGCCGACGGCCGGGGATTGGGGATTGCTCTCAGGGAAATTGTGGTGCCGGAGACGCTACCGGGTTTGGCGAGCATGCCTCGCTCCATGAACGCGAACACCGTTGTAACTGGACAGGGGTTACCGGAGGGGAGTATGACGTATCGCGTCTTTGAACTGGAGGCAGCGGCGGACTACGCGGGGGCAGTATCTATTGGCGACTCAAATTCCCCAATAGTTTGCCGGTTCTTTTCTCTTGACCTGGGACGTTCCGGTGTATCGTAGGCGTAGTCGTCAATACCCCAAATGGTTTTGTTTCCTGCCTTCGGCCTGTTGTGGCTGGACCCGGTTCCCGCAAGGGTAACTGCTGTTCCGTTACGGACTGTCGGGGAAGCGAGCGCTTGTGGCATGGAACAAACGGGCATTACCCCTACTATGAAAGTGGCATTACCGGGTTCCCGGCTTTGAAGACTATGTCTATTGTTTCGTTTCCATCAGGGTTGGCTCCAGTGAACTCCGAATTACCGGATACCGTTGCTCTTTTTGGCCTGCCGATCAGCAACGTGACCATGGCTGAGGCTGTGGATCGCATCGACCAGGCGATTCAGCATCGCGAGCTTTACCAAATTGCAACGGCGAACCTGGACTTTGCGCGCAACGCGCTGCGCAGCGAGAGCCTGCAGCGAGTGATCTGCGATTGCAGCATGGTGCTTCCCGATGGAGCTCCGATGTTGTGGGCCTCACGTTTGCTGGGCAAGCCGCTGAAAGAACGGGTGACAGGCGTCGACCTGATTCCCGAGCTGGCAAAGCTTTCGGCGAAGAAGGGCTACCGAATCTTCCTGCTGGGGTCGAGCGAACGGAACTCTTTCCTGGCGCAACAGGTTCTGGAGGAGAGTTCGCCGGGTGTGCAGATCGTTGGTCGCTATTCGCCGCCGGTGAGCACGCTGGAGACGATGGACAATGAGACCATTCTTCAGAAGATCACCGATGCGCATCCCGATATCCTGCTGGTGGCCTTCGGCAATCCCAAGCAGGAGCTCTGGCTGCATAAGTTCAAGCACCGGATGACCGTGCCGGTGCTGATTGGGATCGGTGGATCGCTGGAGATGATCTCCGGAAGGCTGCGCCGAGCGCCGGTGATTTTTCAAAAGCTGCAGCTCGAGTGGCTCTACAGAATGGCGCAGGAGCCGGGCCGGTTGCTGCCCCGGTACATGCGCGCGATGCGGCTGCGCTGATCGGGCACCTGCCACTGAGCTTCGCGGTGAGCCAGACACAGCCGAACGACGCCCGCATCGAGCCTCTGCTGGTGCGGTCAGCCGAGGGAACGCGAGAGATTGTGCTGCCGACGCGCTTGTCAGGCAATGTGTGTCACGCCGTAAAGCGGGAGATGCGGGAAGCAATTGCAGAAGGACAGAACCTGCTGCTGAACATGCGAGAGGTGTTGCGCGTGGACGCAGACGGACTTGGCTGCCTGATGGAGGTACGCCGGCTGCTGCATGTCCACGGCCTGACGCTCTGGCTAACGGAAACATCCGCGGCGGTTTGCCGGGTGATGGAGTATTCGGCGGTGAAGGGGCTGTTCCTGTTTGCGGACACCTCGAAGGAAGCCGCACGGATGTCGACGATCGGGATTCCTGATGGAGGACTACGTCTGGTGGGCGACCGAGCGAGCGGGACTTCGCATCCGCGAGCGAATGTTGCCTAGCGATTTTGCGCATTGGGCGCTGGAGCAATAGCGCCGTGTGCCACAGTGTGTACGCCGCTGCCCTTATGGGGCATGCGACTCATGGGTTTAGGCGGTAGCATGAAGCAGGGCGGAATCCTCGCGGATCGCCCGACCGAAACCCCACGGACCTGACTCCATGCGCCTCTTCCAGAAGCAACGGCCCTCGACTACGTCCGCAGCGACACTGTGTGTCTACGCGTTGGCGGCGGCATGGCTTTGTTCGGTTGTGCCGGCGCAGACGCAGGGAAGTCCGACCGCGAATGCTCAAAGCCCGGCGGCGTTGCAGCCCAATCCGGTGACTGCCATGCGGGAGTTCGAGACGCCGCTGGATCAGCCTTACACGCTGGGGCGCGGCGACGAAATTTCAATCCGCGTGAACGGGCGGCCAGAGCTGGATGGCAAGTACGTGGTGGGGCCGGACGGGCGTGTGACGCTGCCGCTGACCGGGCCAGTGGAGCTTGCCGGCAAGACTCGTGAGCAAGCTGCGGAAACCGTGCAGACAGCGATGGCGACGTATTACTCCCAGGTGAGTGTGACGGTCGGGATCGATCGCTACACTTCAAACCAGGTGCTGCTGCTGGGGGCGGTGGAACATCCCGGAGTGCAGAACTTCGACCGGGCTCCTACTTTGTTGGAAGTGATTTCGCGGGGCGGAGCCATCACTGCTCCTCTGCGCACAGGGAATACGAGTGCGCCGACGGAGCTTGGCGTTCCCGATCGGGTGGCCATTTACCGGGGATCGGAGAAGGTGCTCTGGGTGGAGCTGAGAAAGCTGCTGGAAGGCGGGAACTCGATGGCCGACCTCCGGTTGCAGCGTGACGACATTGTGTATGTGCCGTCGCCTTCGGAGCGCTACGTCTCTGTGCTGGGCGAGGTGCAGCATCCGGGAGCACTGCCACTGGAAAGCAGCTCCACGCTGGTGAAGCTGCTGGCGGAGTCGGGTGGGATTACAGAAGCAGCAGGCAAGTATCCGAACATCCAGATCATTCAGCCTTCGACGAAGAAGACGCAGGTGGTTTCGTTCAAGCAATTGCTGACGCCGAGCTCCACGGACATCACGTTGCATCCGGGCGACATTGTGTATGTGCCGCGCAGCGGACTGGCGCGGACGGGCTATGCCTTGCAGCAGATTTCGCCGCTGGTGACCTTGTTCACCGCAGCAGCAATTTTCGAGGGCCGATAGTGGAGGCCAGTAGATTTTGAACATGCGACACGGATCGTTTGACCCGATGAACGGACGACGGCACGAGCTGACCAGGCCCGAGCCTCCCGTGCTGGTGGGAGAAAGCGCGCGGGAAGCGCCGGCGTTCCGTTTGCATGTGATGCGCAGTATTCGCATGCGCCCGGTGCTGGCCGGCAGCGTCGCCGCAGTGGTGTTTGTGTTGCTGATCGCGTACGCGCTGGCTCGCAAGCCTACTTATACAGCGGAAAGCCTGATCTACGTGGAGCCGCTGGAAGTGCGCGTGCTCACGGACGGAAGCTCGAGCGGGTACGATCCTTCACGATATGACAGCTACCTGCAGCAGCAGGTGCAGACAGTGGAGCGCGCCGATACGCTGGAAGCGGCCGTAGCGAAGATTCCCGCAGGCGTTTGGGGACCCCCAGGTGAACCCATCGCGGCGGCGGCGCGGCGTCTGCTGAGCTCGCTGAAGGTCGACCGCGTTCTGAACAGCTACGAGCTTGGGATTGACGTGACCGCGAGCAGTCCCACGGCAGCGGCAGCGGCGGCAAATGCCGTTGCGTCCGCCTACCTGGAGCAGGGCCGCAAGGATGAGCATGCGCGTGCCGACCAGCGTTTGCAATTGCTGACGGAAGAGCGTCAGCGGATTACAGATGACATGTCCGAAGACAAGGCCGAGCAGGCCACGCTAGGCAAGACACTGGGTGTAGCGAATCCGAACGGGGTAAGTGGGAACCCATACGATCTGCAGTCTGAAGGGCTGCGGTCACAGTTGGCGGCGGCTCGCGAGGCTCACGACGCCGTTGCGGCGCAACTGGCTTCCGTGGCCGGGCAGAACGGCAATGGGCTGGAGACAGCCGCGAATGAGATGATCCTGACCGATGCCGGGCTGGTGAGCCAGCGGCAGACGTTGAGCCAGCGGCGGGCGGTGCTGAGCGACCAGATGGCCGGACTTACCCCGGCTAACCCCGTGTACAGGCAGGATCAGGAAGAGATTAGCCACATCGACGCCGCGATCGAGCGAGCGACCGATGAAGCGCGCCAGCGGGCGGAGCGGCAGTTGCAGGACAAGCTGAGGCTGGACCTTGGGCGCACCGCGGACGTGGAAGGACGACTGAACGCGCAGCTTGCGCAGCAGACGGCAAAGGCTACGGGCGCTGGACCGAAGCTGCAACGCGCGGCTGAACTGGAAACGGACCTGCAGCGCCTGAGCACCAGATTTGCGACGGTAGACGATGCGATTCGCGGCTTGCAGTTAGAAACGGGAGGGCCGGGGCAGTCTCATCTGGCGATGGCCGCGAGGGTGCCGGATTCCGCTCAGCCCAGCCGGTCGAAGCTGATTTTGCTGCTGGCATTGCCGCTGGCGCTGCTGTTCGGCGCGGGCGCGGCGGTGGTTGCGCGGAAGCGCGACCCGCGGCTTTACCTGGCCGGCGATATGCAGGAAGTGCTGGGCTTTCCGCCGATGTGCGTGCTGCCGAGTGCCAGCGAGGTTAGTCCTGAAGCGTACGACGAGTTTGTGTTGCGGCTAGCCGGAGGGCTGGAGGGGGCGTATCGCCATGGCGGTGCTCGCAGCTTCGTGTTCACGCCGGTGTCCGTCGGTGGAAGGGCGGTCGCGATGCTTCCTCAGCTTTGCAAGAAGCTGCGGCAGATTGGCTACCGGGCCGTGGTGGTTGGTGCGGACGAGTTGATGCCGGGCACGGCGAAGACCATGGAGTCCGGCAGTCACGAGATCGGACCGGTGCGGGCTCGCGAAGGATTCGCGACGACGAAGCTGGAGCGCCTGCTGGAGGAGTACGACCTGGTGCTGGTGGTGGCTCCGCCGCTGCTGGGATCGGCTGTCGCGGAGTACACCGTGCGCAGCGCCGATGCGACGATCCTGCTCGTGGAAAGCGCACGCACGAACCGGGGGGAGCTTCGCCGGGCAGCGATGCTGCTGGAGCGGCTGAATCCGCAAGGGATTGGCGCGGTGCTGGAAGACCTGCCGCTGCACTATGCCGATCCGGTCTTCCGGGCCGCGGTGCAGGCCGCGGATAGCTGGCCGGTGATACCGGTGAAGCGGGCAGCGGAGAAAGCGCGAACGAGTTCGTCCGCGGGGCAGAAAGCAGCCGTGCACAAGCCGCCGGCACCGGAGATCAAGCTGCCGGTTACCGCGCCGTCATTGCCCGTCGAGGAAGAGGCAGCCGAAGAAGAGGCTGAGGCGCCGGAGCCTCCTTATGTAGAGCAGAAAACGGAGGAGCTGGTGGAAACGCCTGCCCCAACTGTAGCGGCGCCTGAAGCAAGAGAGCAGAAGCCGGCCTCACGGCTCGAGCACGCGCAGCTTTTTCCGATCTATCAAGCTCCGGGTGCCCAGGCTCCGATTGAGCAGCCTTCAGTTGAGCAGGCCTCGATTGAGCAGGCTCCGGTTGGGCGAGGCTACAGCGCTCCGGCTGAGCGCGTGCCAGTACCGACGCCTGTCGTGGCGGCTGTGCAGTCGCCAGCGGTTTCGCTGCTGGATGAGGAGCCGGTATCCATTCCGACGGAGTTCAAGCCGGTGCGGTTCCACGATGCCAGTGGGCCGGCCCCGCGTACCGAGATCAAGTACTTCACGGAAAAGCCGTTGGCTGGCTCTGAGCGTGAACCGATCCGTCCCGCGGTTCAGGAGGCCGTTCAGCGGGCATCTGGGCCGCTGATGGACGAACGGGCGGAGACGGTTGATACGTGGGGGTGGACGAGCTCGCGGGGGGATTTGGTTCATGCAGAGGTGGTTGAGGAGCCGATCGGTGAGCTTGCTAGCGAACCGCCGATCAAAACGGATTTTGCACGCGTCACTGAACCTGCGATTGATTCCAGCTTCGAGCCCGGCTTTGAGCCGGCTGTTAAACCCGTAGTTGAACCTGTCCGTGAAGCGCTTGAGAGTCCGGCTGAAGTACGGCGCGAAGAAGAAGTGGTTGCTGAGCCGATCACGGCCGAAAGTCTGCCCATCCTTGCCAGCTCGGAAGCCGAAGCTGCGAAGGAGACAAAGCCGCTGAGCTGGTTCAAGCGGGTGTTCGGAGCGGCAGATGAAGCGCCGTTACACGTCACGCCGGAGCCAGAGGAGTTACTAAGGAGAGAGCCAGCGAGCGCTTCGGCTGCGGCTGAGTTCGTTCATGCTCCTGTGGAGGACGCGGAAGCTGTAGGCGTCGCTATGGACTCTCGGGAAGAAGGCGCTGAGACAGCGCGTCATCAGGGGGCCGAGTCAGCTGAGCCAGCGGAGTTCGTCGAGCTAGCCGATCATTCCTTCCGGAAAGAAGACGAAGTGGCTTCGGAAGAGGATGTGCGCGCTGAGCCGCCGACCCCGTTCGAAGAGTCGCTTTGGGTGCGAGGCACTAGAGCGCTGGAGGCAAGCGGCCAGCCTCGGGTGCAGTTCTTCCTCGATCTCTCGTCGCAGCCCGTCGCCGAGCATAGCGCAGAAGTGCAGGAGGAAGCGGCAGCGCCAGCGGCGCACGTGCAGCATGCCGCAGAGGTTCATTCCGCACCCGGTACGGCAGTGCACGGCGATGTGGCCAGTGCGTCCGACGTGGCCCATGAACTGGTCGCCGAACAGGAGAAGCTTGGGGCGAGCGCAGACACTGGCGTGCGGGCCGAGGTTGTGGAAGCCGATCCGATCCTTGCATTGGTGGATGAGCCCATTGCCGAGTTGGTTCGCGAGCAGGAGGTGACGCCAGTCCCTGCCGTGGAAGCGCTTGCGTCCCACGAGGAAAGTTTTATTGGCGGAGAGACTGCTGCGTTGCAAGACGCAGCGGCAGAGGCTGCGCACGCCGTGCACCCGCGGGATGAGGGTGAGACGCTACGTGTGGAGAAGCCAGCGGGAGAGGAAAACAAGCGCGCGGCGTTCCCGCCGTTCGCTCCTTCCATTGCTCCCATCAGCTCAGGGCAGTTTCCGCTTCGCACGCTGGATCGAACGGATGGTCAGCGTGCCGGGCTGGCACGGGCGATGCGGCAGGCGGGCATCGAAGACAAGCTACCGGTAAGGTCCGTACCGGTAAGCTCCAGGGACGAGCACGCGCCGCTGCGGACCGGCTCTGGCCTGCGCAAGGCCGCTGTTCGGCAGGAAGCTGTGCTTCGGTCCCATGTGCTGCCGGCGGAGCCGCTGCGCGGCCAGGCTGGCATGAGCCGGCGCTGGGGAATGCTGAGCCGGTTCGAGCGAACCGGGCCTGCGTCGGAGACGAGCGACCTTGCGGGTACTGCTCCGAAGAACGGCACGGACTCCTCGCAGTAGACTTCCTAGATTGGAAGCATGCTTGGAGTTCAGAGAAGAGGCCGCATGTTCGAAAATGTCCGCGAAGACTGGCATGCACAGGGCGGTGCGTGGATTCGGCATGGCTTCTATGCACTGTTGATCTACCGCTTCGGCCGGTGGAGATATGGCATCAAGCCGCGATGGCTGCGGATGCCGTTCTCGTTCGCCTACCACCTGTTGAAGATGTTTGCGGACACAGTGCTGGGGATCGAGCTGCCGTGCGAGGTGGCGTTGGGCCAGCGACTGGTGATCGAGCATGTAGGCGGCATCGTGATCAGCGGGGATGCGGTGTTCGGCGATGACTGCGTGATCCGGAATGGCGTGACGGTGGGCTTGCGGCGGCGTGGCGAGCGCGGGTCACCGCGGCTGGGCGATCGTGTCGATATAGGCGCGGGCGCGAAGCTGCTGGGGCCCATTCGGATTGGAAACGATGTGGCCATCGGGGCGAATGCCGTGGTGCTTTGCGATGTGCCGGATGGATGCATCGCGGTGGGCGTGCCGGCGAAGGTGATCCAGCGGCGGGATGCGGGTGCTCCGGTTCTGGAGCCGGTGGAGCGCGAGCCAGACGAGACGCTAGCGGCGGTATGAACGACGAGCGTTTTCAGGGACGGGCTGCCGTTTCGGTGGTGGTGATCGGACGCAACGAGGGCGAGCGACTGGGACGGTGCCTTTGGTCGGTGAAGGAAGCCGCCAGACATGCTCATGGGAACGCTGCGCTCGACGTTGTGGAAGTGATCTACGTGGACTCGGGCTCGGTGGACCACAGCGTTGCGCTGGCGGAGCAGCTTGGCGCGAGGGTGATCGCGTTGCATCCCGAGCGGCCTACGGCGGCGCTTGGACGGAACGCCGGATGGCGCGCTGCCGGCGGTGAGTTTGTGCTGTTCCTGGATGGCGATACGGAGCTTGCCTCGGGGTTCCTGCCAATTGCCGTGGATAGCCTGCGCGGGCCTGCGGTAGGTGTCGTGTGGGGGCATCGGCGGGAGCTGCATCCGGAGGCTTCGGTGTATAACCGCGTGCTGGACCTGGATTGGATTTACCCGCCGGGCCCGGCAGAGTTCTGCGGAGGAGACGCGCTGTTTCGGCGGCGTCTGCTTGAGGAGACGGGCGGCTTCGACGAAACGCTGATCGCCGGGGAAGAGCCGGAGCTTTGCCGCCGCATTCTGGCACATGGAGGCAGCATTCTGCACATCGATGCGCCGATGACGGGGCATGATTTGCAGATAAGCCGGTGGGAGCAGTATTGGCGGCGGGCGAGCCGCGCGGGGCACGCATATGCGGAGGTGTCGGCGCGGTTTGCCGATACATCGGGGCAGTTTTGGAGAGCAGACGCGGTGCGCAACCGCAGGCGTGCTTTGCTGCTTCTTCTGCTCCCCTTGCTGGCGATTGTGGCGGTAGTGTGGACGCGTTCCATACTGCCGTTCGTTTTGTGGCTTGCGCTGATGGCGTCGCTTACGCTGCGCACAGCATGGAAGGCGCGCTGGAAGTCGAGCGACTGGAGAACATTGCTGCTGTATGGGATGCACTCGCACCTTCAACAGGTGCCGATCTTTTGGGGGCAGACCGGTTACTGGCTGAGCCGATGGCGCGGCTCGCGGCGGAGCCTTGTGGAGTACAAGCGGCCTTGAACGCCTACGGGCGCCGAAGCGGAACAGCGGGGATGCCGCCATAGACGGCGCCTGCGGGAATGTCTTTGGTGACGACGGCGTTGGCGCCTACCGTGGCTTTGTCACCAATGGTGACGCCTCCGAGGATGGTGACGCCACGGCCGATCCAGACTTCGCGGCCCAGGGTGATGGGCCTGGCGGTGTGGCCGGCGTCGCGAAGCGGGACGTTTTCCAGGCGAATGTGGTTCGCGTCGCGCAGGCTGGCGTATTCACCGATCATGCAGCCGGGACCGATCTCGATGCCGGCCATGGTGACGAGGTGCACACCACGGGAGAGGACGACGCTGTCGCCCATGATGATTTCGGCCTGGCCCTGCGTTTCCAGGTGGAGGTCCGGGTAGAGCAGGGCATCGGCGCCGATGTGGATTTTGCCCGTACCGAAGACGAAGCAGCGGCCGAGCACGACTACCGAAGTGGGGAGCGTGGTTTGGAGCTGCGCTGCGAGGGCGGCGTGAGCGTAGCCTCGGCGGGCAAGTTGGCGGAGGCGAGCGGTTGCGCGGAGAAACCAACGAAGAGGCGCGAGGCCGACAGATTTGAGGGAACGGGATGGCATGGCTTCGTGAGGTGCTAACCCCATTCAACCATCACCAGGGGCGAGGCGGTGACGTTCGGCCACCCTTGGTTTCCGTCCAAGCCTGATCGAGCAGTTGCAGGAGCCGGCTGTAGTGGCGCTCGCGCTGGTGACGCCAGTCCTTGGCGCTGAAGTGGTTACGGAGAATCGTGATGCGGTAGAGCAGCTTTTCCATCGACTTGGCCAGCCAGGCCTGCCAGCCATGATGCTTGCGGTAGTAGAGCAGGGTGCTGCGCATTCGCCAGAGCACTACCTGCGAAGACTGGGGGGAGAACGCTAGAGAGGTCAACTGGCGCGATGATTCGCCGCCGATGTGAGTGATGACGACATCGGGCCAGTAGCAGATGGTGTAGCCCGCTTGCTTGAGACGGAAACAAAGATCGACTTCTTCGTAGTAGAGAAAGAAGTCAGGGTCGAAGTTGCCCACCTTGCGGAGGGCTTCGGGGCGGATGATCCCGAAGGCGCCGGGAACCCAGTCGACTTCGGCGGGAGTGTGCTCGTCGGCCCAGGTGCGGTCGAGTCCTCCGAAGAAGCGGGACCGGGGGAACTTTGCGGCGAGTCCGGTGAGGACGATGGCGTCGCGAAGAACGGAGTGGAAGGTTCGCCCCGAGGGCTGCCATGAGCCGTCACGGCCCACAAGACGGCCGCCTCCCATGCCGCAGTTGGGATTGGCGTCCATGTGCTGGACGGCGAGCGCGATGGCTTCCGGGGCGAGGAAGGCGTCGGAGTTGAGCAGGACAAAGTAGCGGCCGAGGGCACCTTCAAACGCGCAATTGTTTGCGGCGCCGAATCCGAGATTGACGTGGCTTTCGAAGAGGCGGACACCCGGAAACTCCTGCGTGATCATGGCGGGTGAGCCGTCGGTGGAGGCGTTGTCGACAACGAGGATTTCGGCGTTCAACGCAGAGGTGCCAGCCTGCACGCTGTGCAGGCACTCACGCAGGAGATCGCGAGTGTTGTAGGAGACGATGATGACGGAGACATCAGGCGTAGGTTGCGTCATCCGTGTGTCCCATAGGCCGCAGAGATGTGCCGTGCGGTGAGTGACTGTTCAGCGAGTTGGCCGCCGAAGAAATCAGCGAGGCGATCCAGGTTCCGCGGCAGGTTGTAGTCAGCAACTATGCGGCGCCGGGCTTCGGTGGCCAAGCGCTGGCGGAGGGATCCGTCTCCCAGTAAGTGAGCGAGAGCCTCAGTGAACGCTTCGACGCCTCCGGGAGCGACCAGCAGGCCACTCTCGCCGGAGTGGATGAGTTCAGGTATGCCGGCTACGGTGGTGCTGACGCACGGCACGCCAAGACTCATGGCTTCCATGAGAGCTACGGGCACGCCTTCCGCGAAGCTGGCCAGAGCGAAGATGCCGGCGGAGCGGACGCGAGCGAGGGTTTCCTCGTGGGACAGGCCGGAGGTGAAAAGGACGCAGTCTTCGAGGCCGAGTTCGGAAGAGTAGCGGCGCAGCTCGGATTCCAGAGGGCCGGTGCCGATAAGTTCGGCACGAAAAGGCGTGCCCCGCGCGCGTAGACCGGCGAGCGCCTGCAGGAGAACGCGGTGGCCTTTTTCGGGAACCATTCTTGCGACACAGACGATGGTTGCAGGAGTTTGGGCTACGGACTGTTCGCGCGGCTGAGGAGAGAGTTGCACGGGATCTACGCCGAGGCGAATCACCTTGAATTTTGCACCGTCGCTTTGCGGGGTGAGGACGCGAAGCTGGGTGCGGCAGAAGTCGCTGATGCAGAGGACGAAGCCGGCTTGTGCGAGCTTGGCGGGCATCTGGTGACCGGACGGGTCGAGGAGTTCTTCGGGGCCATGGATGGTAAGCGAGTAGGGGATGCGCCAGGCGATCGAGGTAAGAAGGCCGACGGATGCGACGGCTCCTCCGAAGTGGACGTGCAGGTGTGTGAGTTCGCGGCGCTGCATCCAACGGCCTACAAGGACGGCCTCGGCGAGATAGAAGAGCCAGAAGAGGCGCTCCCGCAGCGAAGGCAGCGGCAGCTTTGCAATGAAGCGGAAGCCACGGATGAGGACTGCAGGCTGGAGGAACGCTGTGCCCAGCAAGGCCAGGATGGCGCGAAGACGACTGGCTTGCTTGACGTAGAAGGTGGTGCGCGCTTCGGCAGCTTCCTGCGCAGGAAGCTCTTCGAGAGGGCGATCGGGTGCGTTGATGGAGGCGACTTCGATGCCGAGCCCGCGGAGGCGAAGACCTACAACTTCGTTCAGGAAGAAGGTGTGGGAACGCGCGGGGTACTGACTGAGGAGATAGGCGATTCGCGTCGATGAAGAATCACCGGCAGCGACCGAAGGCGCAAGCGGGCGCTTTGGTTCTGTCGCTGGCTCTGCCATGATCACATGCCCGAGTATACGAGTGGGCGCGAAGTGAAACGAACCCACTTCTGTACGCTGCTGCCCCGAAGGTGATACGCCGCGCGCCAAAGGTTGGAATAGCCTGTTGCTATGGACACGAAGTTGACCGGAATGACTCGTTGCGCTGGCTCGCCGCTCCCTGCGCGGCAGGCTCGTGTCGCATGAAGGGATCGTTTCGCGCCCTGAGCGCGCAGCAGCCGAACAACTTCGACTTTCTGCGACTCCTGCTGGCGCTGCTGGTGCTGTTTTCGCATTGCTACCCGCTGGGGACGGGGACAGAAGAGTTCGAACCAATCCGCTGGTTGACGCGCGGGCAGATGACTGGTGGGGCTCTGGCGGTTGATCTGTTCTTTGTGATGAGCGGATTCCTGATCACTGCGAGTGCTGAGCGAGCTAAAGGATCACACGCGCTGGCGGGATTTTTCAGGAAACGGTTTCAGCGGATCTACCCGGCGTTTCTGGTTGCGGCGCTTGTGGATGTGCTGGTGGTGCTGCCTCTTTCGGGCGGGAAGATGCTGGCGGGCTCGGCCTGGTGGCGAGTTGGAGACTTCCTGTTGCAGACACTGCGGCTGCGTGAGTTCGACTATGCGGGAGCGTTTTCGGGCAATCCTTACCCAGGTGCGATCAATGGGTCGCTCTGGTCTGTGCAGTTCGAGTTCTGGTGCTATGTGGGCGTGGCGCTGCTGGCAGCGGGTGGGTTTCTGCGACGGCGGGTCGTTGTGCTTTGCGCATTCGTGGCTGCGGTGGTCGTCAGCGTGCTGTTTCAGGCGTGTGGCTGGGTGTTCGGGGGGAAGTGGCTGGGAGTGGTGCTGGGGTCGCCGCAGCTTTGGGCTCGGCTGCTGCCGCTCTATCTTGCGGGCGTGGTGTTTTATCTGTGGCGCGACCGCGTTCGGCTGGATTGGTTGGGGGCTCTGGTTGCTGCGGCGCTGCTGGTTGCGGCTTGCTTCGTTTCTTCTGGGTGGACGGCCTTGTTTCCGCTGGCTGGAAGCTACCTGGTTTTCTTTGTGGCGTTTTCGCCGGACATCAGGCTTTATGGGTTTGGTCGCGCTGGGGATTTTTCTTATGGCGCTTATTTGTATGCGTTTCCGGTGGCGCAGTTGTTCATGAAGGCGTTTGGGCATTCGGTTGCGCCTTGGGTGCTGTTTCTCTTCGCTGCTCCGACGACACTGGTGATGGCGGCGGCGAGTTGGTTTGGGATAGAGCGGCGGTTTCTGCGTACGGGCCGGCGGAAGGAAGCGCTGATGGGTTGAGTCAGCGCTGCTGCAGAACCGAGTTGTAGATTTCAAGCATGCGGTCGAGCTTGCGGTCCCACTCGAAGTCGGCGAGGACGCGGGCTCGGCCTTCCTTGCCTAGTTGCTGGCAGAGCCGAGGCGAGTTGGCGAGGCTCTGCATGGAATCTGCGAAGCCGGTGACGAGGGCTTCGCGCGAGGTGGGGTCGACGAGGATGCCGGTGGTGGTGTCGAGATAGTCGGTGGGACCGCCCCAGGCAGTGGCGATGACCGGGCGGCCCACAGCCATGGCTTCGAGCACGACCGCGCCGCCGCTTTCGTAGAGGCTGGGCAGGACGAGCGCCGTGCAGGCCTGCAGGAGTTTGGCGCATACGGCTTGCGATTGCCAGCCGTGAAAGTGGACACGGTTGGTTAGGTCGAGGCGCTCGGCTTGTGCTTGCCAGACGATGCGCATGGGGCCGTCGCCGACGATGTCGAGCACGAAGTCCTTACCGCCGGGAGGCATGGCGGCCATGGCTTCGAGGACGATGTCGAGGGCTTTCCAGTCGATCAAGCGGCCCATGAAGAGGAAGCGGGCCGGGCTGGCGGGCGGAACGGACGCGGGCGGCCAGTGCGCGGTGTCTACAGCGTTCTCCGGGAGTTGAAGGATCTGGCCGCGGGTGCCGGATGGTAGGGCCTGGCGTGTGCGGTCGTTGGCGACGAGCAGGGCGGCGGCTTCGCGCTTGCCGCGAAAGAACAGATTGGCGAGGTTTGTAAGAGTGCGGGCGAGAGCGATGAGGAGGCGGGTCGAGTGGGATTCGAAGCTGCGGAAGGCGAGCGGAAACTCCATGCCGCCGTTGAGCGGGCCGATGACGAGTGGGGTTCCGAGGCTGTTGAGTAGCGAAGGGAACCGTGGAGCTACCGGGATGGGCTGGTGGATGACTGAGCGCGGCGTGATGAGGGTGCGGAGAATGGCTCGTTGGCTTTGTTGTGTGAGGAGTTGCGTGGTGAGACCGAAGGTGGCTTCCGAGAGGCGGCGAGGGACCAGCTTGCCCAGGCTGAAGAGGAGCTTTTGTAACGGGTGGTCGGTTACGAAGTGGAGGCGGCCTGTGTCGTCGGGGAACAGGGCGAGAAGTTCGGCGCGGCAGCGCTCGTGGGTGATGAGGTGGACGTCTGCGTTGCGGGCGAGCAGCAGGCGGAAGTAGTGGAACGGGAGTATGGCCTCACCGCCCATGGTGCGCGAGGCGTTTTCGGCGGCGATGAGGACGCGCAAGGGCTCGTGCTGGGTTTCGCTCTGGGTTTCGCTGCTCATGAGGCTTTGGCGTTGAAGAGGCGATAGTAGCCGAGGTTGCCGAGCAGGCGCTTGGCTCCCTGCTCGCAGGCGTAGCGGCCTGCGGTCAGCGGGATAAAGGGGCGAATGGGGCTGGGGTTCGTTTGCGCGTGTGCGGTGGTGGGGCGATCTTGGAGGGCGGCTTCCAGCCACCATTTGGCTTCGCCGCCCGCGTGGAAGCACTTCATGTGGTCCCAGGGCTCGGAGGCGAGGATCTCGGCGCCCGCGCCGAGCTTGACTCGAATGCGCTTGGATTGCGAACGGCGCCAGCACACCCAGCGGGCGGGGTCGAGATAGCCTCCGCCAAGGCGCATGGCAATGGCCGACCAGAGGATGGCTTCGACGTGCATGATGCGCGGCAGGGGCTGTGCATCGGAGTTCCCGCCGAGGGTGCCGATGAGCCGGTCGAGCCAGGCGAGGTCGAGATCGCCGCGCCAGTGAGAGACGCCGATATCCACGTGGCGGGCCAGGGGGATGCGGGCGTCGAGGGCTCGCTGAACGATTTCGGATGGGAGCAGGCAGTTGGGGCGCTGCCACATGAGCAGCAGACCGGTAGATGGCGTGGCTTCGAAAGTGAAGGGGGTTGGGAAGTAGAGATCCGGATCGAGGAGGATGATCTCTTCGCCGGGGGCGCTGAGAAGCAGAGGATCGGTGATCTTGCGCCAGCAGGGATGGCCGTGGCGTAGGGTGCGGAGGTTGGGGAATTCGCGGAAGCGATCGGCTTCGGCGCCAGCGAGGTCTTCTTCCGAGAAGACGGCGAATGTTTGATCGCCGCGCGAGGGGATGGCGGCGAGTGTCTGCTGAAGAATGTTCTTGTCTTCGGCAGTGTCGGTGATGAGGGTCAGGTGAAGGGGTTCGACGCAACGATCGAGGAGGGTGGCGAGGGCCAAGCGCGCGTAGGGCAGGGCGTGCGGCGAGAGCACCATGTAGAGCGCGCGGGGCTTTGTCTCCGCGGTGGCTTCAGGCTGCTCGGTCATGCCGTTCGAGTCCCTGCAGGGTATCGCGGAGGAGCGTGGCGAGGTTTTCAACCATGGGTTCGAGGAACATGCGTTCGTGGTCGCCGGCCAGCTCGCGAACGGTGACGCCCTCGGAGAAGAAACTGGACCAGCCCAGGTCATGCGGGCCTTCGCCATCCCACTGTTCTGCGGCGCGGAAGAGGACCATGGCGCCGGTATAAGGCTTGAGGGCGTACTGGCTGACGGCGACACGGTTGAGGTCCTCGGCGTCCTTGATCGCGGTGGGGACTCGGCGCAGGCCGAGTTTCATCGCGACTAGGTAGGTGAAGCGACGGACGCGGGTGAGGAGCTTCTGCCAGATGTAGGTGACGCGGCTCTTCCAATCGAGCTGGTCGGTGTTGCCGCGAAAACGCTCCACCCGATTGCCGACGCGCTCATTAACGCTGCGGTTGCGAGCGATGATCTGCCAGTAGACGGTCGACTTGGCGTCGAGCATGCTGAGCAGCGCGACTTCTTCGCCGGCGGCGCGGAGCTGGTGAGCCATCTCCAGTGCGACAGTGCCGCCGAAGGAGTAGCCCAGGAAGTGGTATGGGCCGTGAGGCTGTGTCTGGCGGAGGGCGCGCACGTATTCAGCAGCCATGTCTTCGAGGCGAAGCAGGCCGGGCTTGCCGCTGAGCAGACCCTGGGCTTGGACGCCGTAGACGGGCTGGTCCGCGCCGAGGCGCTGAGCGAGCCCGTGGAAGCTGATGACGTTGCCGCCGATGCCGTGAAGGATGAACAGCGGCGGTCGTGTTCCCGTGGGCTTGATGGGGACTACTGG
This sequence comes from Granulicella sp., assembly GCA_965198545.1. Lineage (GTDB taxonomy): Bacteria > Acidobacteriota > Terriglobia > Terriglobales > Acidobacteriaceae > Granulicella. The sequence goes on from CBDAPS010000001.1 coordinate 982,544, forward strand.
AGAATCGGTGTTGGGTGAGAAGCGGGTGCGAATGAGCTCAGCGACGGACTCGATGGTGGACGCGGAAAGGAGCGTGGCCAGGCCGAGGTCGGTGCCGAAGATACGGTTCATCTTGGTAACCAGACGGAGGGCAGCGAGAGAGTTGACGCCAAGCGAGAAGAAGCTGGCGCGAATGCTAATGCGTGGGAGGCCGAGCGTAGTCTGCCAGATCTCGGTGAGCTGGCGCTCGAAGACGTCACGAGGTGGGACGAAGCGCTGCAGCGGTGTGTCGCCGGCCCGGAGACCGCGCGCGCCGGATGGTGAGAGGACTTCGGGGAGGGCAGCGCGGTCAACCTTGCCGTTGGTGTTGCGCGGCAGTTCCTTAAGCGGAACGATGACGTTGGGGACCATGTACTCGGGCAGCGCCCGCTTCACATGGTCTTCGAGCTCCTGCATCAGAGCCACATCGGACGCGCGGTCGCCTGCTTCCACGTAGGCGAGAAGGCGCGTCACGCCCGCGGCTTGCGGTGTGTCTTCGGTGGCGGTGTGGAGGACGACGGCTTCGCGAACGTCGGGATGGCGGAGCAGAGAGGCCTCGATTTCGCCCAACTCAATGCGGTAGCCGCTCCTTTTGACCTGGAAGTCGGTACGTCCGAGAAGCTCAAGAGAGCCATCCGGGTGCCAGCGGGCGAGGTCGCCGGTTTTGTAGAGGCGGGCTGGGCTCGCAGACTCCAGGCGCAAGGGATTCTCGACGAAGCGGTCGGCGGTGAGTTCCGGCTTGTTCCAGTAGCCGCGTGCGAGGCCTTCGCCACCGATGTAGAGCTCGCCGTCGAAACCTATCGGAACGGGCAGCATTTCGCGGTCGAGGACATAGAACTCGGTGTTGGCGATGGGCCTGCCGATGCGTGGCTTGGATGTGCCTGCGGTGACGCGCGTCGCCGAGGACCAGATCGTGGTCTCGGTGGGGCCGTACATGTTCCAGACGTCGGTGCTGCGTTCGAGGAGCTTGCCGGCGAGAGGGCGCGACAGGGCTTCGCCGCCGCAGAGAACCTTCAGGCGGAGGTTTGCGTCCCAGCCAGCGTCGATCAGCGCCCGCCAAGCCCCTGGCGTGGCCTGCATGACGGTGGCGCGGCTACGCTTGAGGAGCGTGAGCAGGGCATCGGGGTCGTGGACTTCCTCGTCTGTGGCGAGGACGAGGCGCGCGCCGGTGAGGAGCGGAAGGAAGAGCTCGAGAGCGGCGATGTCAAAGGAGAGCGTGGTCACAGCGACGAGGACATCGTCGGGCATGATGCCGGGCTCGAGCTTCATGGATTCGAGCAGGTTGAAGAGCGAGCCGCGCTCGATGGCAACGCCCTTTGGAACGCCCGTAGTGCCTGAGGTATAGATAACGTAAGCCAGCGTGGTGGACGAGAACGAGGCGAGCAGCGGAGGCTGCGGCGCCGGCGGCAGGGGGCCGCGCACATCGATGACTCGCGCCGGGGAGTTGAGGCGGAGCGAACCGGACTGCAGGATGGCAACGGGCTCGCTATCGGCGAGGACGAGCTCAAGGCGCTCGCGCGGGTGGCGCGGGTCGAGAGGAACGTAGGCAGCGCCGGTGAAGAGCACGGCAATAACGGCGCCGACCATCTCCATGGAGCGCTCGACGGCGACCGCGACGAGGTCGCCGTTGCGGACTCCTTCATTGATAAGCTGCTGGGCGAGGCGCTGCGAGTACTCGAGAAGCTGGGCGTAGTTCCAACGCCTGCCGTCGCACTCCAGGGCGATGCGTTCAGGAAAGCGCTGGGCCTGTGCGAGCAACTGCGAGGCGATGGAGCGGAACGGACCGAAGTCCCTGTGTGTCTCGTTGGCGGTGACAAGCACCGACTGGCGCTCGGCCATTGAGAGCGCATTAAGGCGCTGCACCTGTTCGCCGGGCGCGGAGATGCCGGATTCCAGCAGGTTGATGTAGAGGCGCAGCCAGCGCTGAATGGTGGCCGTGGCGTGTTTGCCGGGGTCGAACTCAAGCTGGAGACGGGGGCCTTCTTCTTCGCGGTCGACGATGGCGAACATGATGTCGAAAACCGCGCCGGGGCTTTCCGAGCGCAAGGGGACGACTTCAAGCTCGCCGATGCGGCGGGTAAGCATGAAGCTCTTCTGGTAGAGGAAGAAGATGGGAATCTGGAAGGCGTCGGAGCCTTCGGCGAAGAAGGGATCGTGAACGAGATCTTCGAAGGGGAGCGTCTGGTTCTCGTAGGCCCCGAGCGTCCAGCTTTTGACCTGCTGGAGGAGGTCGAGAAACGTGGCCTTTGCGGCGATCTGCGCGCGAAAGACCTGAATGTTCATGAAGAGGCCGATGAGCTCTTCCGTGTCTTCGGTGCGGTTGGCGCAGGGCGAGCCGACGGTGAACTCGGTTTCGCCGGTGATGCGGGAGATCAACGCGATGAAAACGCTGAACATCAGCATGTTGAAGGTGACGTTCTCGCGCAGGCAGAAGGCATGGGCGCGCGCGGTGAGGTCGCGCGGGATGAGGAGCGTTTCAATGTCGCCGGTGAGCGTGGCCGGTGATGATGCAGTAGGGCTGGCGTCCTGCGGGAGCGTGACACTGGGGAAGTGGCTGCCGAGGGTCTGGTGCCAGAACTCGCGCGAGGCGGCGGCTTCTTCGCCCTGGCGCCACTCCTCCTGCCAGACGGCGTAGTCGCCGAACTGGATGGGAAGCTCCGGCAAGCGAGGCTCGCTCGCGTGGACGGCGCTCTCGTAGAACGCGAGCATGTCGCGCATGAGGATGCCGAGCGAGATGCCATCGGAGATGATGTGGTGCATGGTGACGAGCAGGATGTGCCGCTCGGCGTTGAAGCGCAGGAGGCGAAGCAGGAGCAGCGGACCGCGTTTGAGGTCCATACGGATGGCGGCGTGCTGCTTGGTGAGGCGGTCGGCTTCGGTGCGCTGGGCTTCGCCGGTAAGCGCGGAGAGATCGACGATGGGAAGCTCGACCTGCTGACGCGCCTGGATGATCTGGCTGAGGCGGCCTTCGGCGATGTCGAAGGTGGTGCGGAGCATCTCGTGGCGTTCCAGGCAGGACTGAAAGGCGGCCTGCAACAACCGTATGTCGAGCGGGCCGGTGAACTGCCACATGAGCGGCATGTTGAGGCCGGGGTTGCCGGGGTCGAGTTGATCGAGCGACCAAAACCGGACCTGGCCCTGGGTGGCGGGCATGACGTAGACGGACTCCGCGGGCACAGGCGCAGGCTGAGCCCCGGCGAGAAGTTTGCCGGAGGCGAGCGTGGCCGATGTTTGCAGGAGGCTGTTCATCTCAATCCATCTTCAGTTTCAGCAAACGTTTGCCTGATCTATCTTCCGCTATTGGTCTACTTCCACTTTGCTACGACGATAATTGTCTCGCGCGGCTACGGGGATAGATACCCGGGTTCGTGCCGCAGATGTGTTTGCCGCTTTTTGTGGGGCCAAAGCGCGGCAGAGTGCCGAAACGGTGCGGTGCTGAAAGATCATGGTGGCGGTGATCGGCAGGCCTTCGCGCCCGGCTCGTGCAGCGATGCGGAAGATGAGGAGCGAGTCCGCGCCGAGTTCGAAGATGCTGTCCGTGGTGCTGACCTCGGTGAGACCGAGGACTTCGCACCAGATAGCAGCCAGTTGCTTTTCTTCAGGTGTCTCGGGAGGCGTGAGTATCTTGCGCTGAGTCGGCGTATCAGCACTGCGTTCGGCAGCGAGGCGCTCCAGCGCCTTTCGATCGACCTTGCCGTTGGTGTTTCGGGGAAGCTCGTTGACGAGGTGGATGGCAGTGGGCACCATGTACTCGGGCAGCGTGGAAGCCAGAAGGTCGTGGAGCTCGGCTCCATCGGCGGTTTGGCTGCCGGCGGCGAAAGCGACCAACTGAGCGCGGACGGCTTCGCCGTTGGGGCGATGCTGCACGACAGCGGCTTCCTTCACGGCGGGGTGGCGGGTGAGAGCGGCTTCAATGTCGCCGAGCTCGATGCGGTAGCCGCGGATCTTTACCTGGAAGTCGGAGCGGCCGAGGAGCTCGATGGTACCGTTGGCGCGCAGGCGGCCGAGGTCGCCGGTGCGGTACATGCGGCCAGGGTGAAATGGGTTGGGGAGGAACTTTTCGGCGGTGAGTTCGGGGCGCTTCCAGTAGCCCTTGGCGAGGCCATCGCCGCCGATGAGGAGCTCGCCGGTGCAGCCGAGCGGGACGGGCTGCTGCAATTCGTCGAGGACGTAGAACTGTGTGTTGGCGGTGGGCGGCCCGACGGTAATCGGGCCGGAGCCGGGGAGGACGCGGGTGGCCGAAGACCAGATGGTGGTCTCGGTGGGGCCGTACATGTTCCAGACGTCGGAGCTGCGTTCGGTGAGACGGTCGGCGAGGTCGCGAGGTAAGGCTTCGCCTCCGCAGAGGACTTTAAGGGGTTCGGCGCCAGTCCAGCCTGCATCGAGCAGCAAGCGCCATGCGCCGGGCGTGGCCTGCAGAGCGGTAACGCGGGCGTTGGCGATGAGTTGCAGAAGCTGGCGGCCGTCCTGCACTTGTTCTTCGGTGGCGATGACTAGTTGCGCTCCGACCAGTAGTGGATTGAGCAACTCCAACGTTGCAATGTCGAAGGCCAGGGTGGTGACGGCGAGGAAGACATCGTGCTCGGCGAAGCCGGGGATGCGCTGCATCGCGCAGAGCAGGTTGCGCAGCGCTCCATGCTGGATGGCAACGCCTTTGGGGATGCCTGTGGAGCCGGAGGTGTAGATGACGTAGGCGAGGTCTTCGGGCTTGAGAGCAGCGCACCGGGCCTTGCCTGCGTTGGCCTGCGGGCCTGTGACCTTGAGGATCTTTGCGGTGGTTTCTACGCTTGGATCGCGGCCGCAGAGCAGCATGGAGATGCCAGCATCGGCGACGATCATGCTCATGCGCTCGCGCGGATGGCGGGGGTCTAACGGGACGTAAGCTGCGCCTGCCATCAGCACTGCGAGGAGGGCTCCAATCATCTCGGGGGAGCGCTCCATGCAGATGCCTACGAGGTCGCCCGGCTTGAGACCTTCGTGGAGCATGCGGGCTGCGAGGAGCTCCGTGTACTCGGCTAGCTCCGCGTAGGTCCACTGGCGTGCGCCACACTTTACGGCGATTTTTGATGGACAGAGTGTGGACTGACGCAGGAAAGCTGCCGGCACGGATTCAAATGGACCGAAATCGGCGGCAGTCCCGTTCCAGGCGTTGAGGACGAGGTCGCGTTCGGTGGCCGGGAGGAGGTTGAGTGTGGCGACCGGGGTGGTGGGTTCGGCTTCGGAGGCGCTGGCGAGGAGGGTCGACCAGTTTGCCATCCAGCGCCCGACGGTGGAGGCGTCGAAGAGGTCGGCGTTGTAGTCGCACATGTACTCAAGGCCGCCGGGGGTCTCGATGACGTTGAGGAAGAGGTCGGTGTTGACGAACTGCTTGGGGTTCGCGCGGATCGTGGTGTTGAGGCCGTCAAACCGGACGTTATCGCCGACGCGCTCCAGGTTGAACTGGACTTCGATTAACGGGAGGCGGCTGGGATCGCGCTCCAGCCTGAGCTTGCTGAGGAGCGTGCCGTAGGTGAACTCCTGGTGGTCGTAGGCGTCGAGCAGAGCCGTGCGGGTGGCCTTGAGGTGCTGCTGGATGGTCTCGCCCGGGCTTACGCGGCTGATCGTGCTGAGTATGGGCAGGAAATTGACGCAGTGGCCGACGAGGCTCGTGTTCTCGTCGAGAGCCTGCCCCGCAGCGGAGATGCCGACGACGACTTCGTCCTGGCTGGTGAGGCGATGGAGCAGAAGCTGGAAGCCTGAGAGGAGCGTGGCGAAGAGCGTGCAGCCGTTTTTGGCGCTCAGCTTCTTGAGGGCGTCGCGTTGTTCAGCGGTTAGATGGCCTTGGATGGTGCCGCCCTTGAAGGACTTGAGTGCAGGGCGAGGGCGATCGGTGGGGAGGTCGAGCTTGGGGGCGAGGCCAGTGAACTTCTCAACCCAGTAGTGCTCGTTGTCTGCGAAGTAGCCGGATTTGGTGCGGGATCGTTCGCGGGCGGCGAAGCGGCTGAAGGGAAGAACGGGTGTGAGCGTTGCCGAGTCTCCTGTGCTGTAAAGCTTGCCGACTTCTTCGAGGAACTGGTTGGCGGACCAGCCGTCGAAGACGATGTGGTGCGCGACCAGAAGCAGGACGGCTTCGTCTTGGGAAAGTGAGAAGAGGACGGCGCGGAGCAGCGGGCCATTATGGAGGTCAAAGGGCTTTCGGGCTTCAACCTCCATGCGAGCGGCAATGGCTCTCTGCTGAATTTCGGGTGACTCGTTTTGAAGACCGACCTGTTCCAGTTCGCCGGGGAAGGTGGGAGCGATGTTCAGCGTTTCGCCGTCTGTGGATACCGTGCTGCGGAGCGCGTCGTGGCGCTGGATGGCCGCGCGAAAGGCATGGGTGAGTGTGTCTGTGCGTACAGGGCCTTGCAGGCGGACCGTGACCGATTCGTTGAAGGCGCAGTTCGCTTCGTCAGAGAGGGCGGCGGCGAAGAAGATTTCGCGCTGGGCTGCCGTGGTGGCTACAGAGGAGAGCTCGGGTTCGGCTGTTAGGGTTGGCGCTTCGGGTGGGGTCGCGTCGCCGGGGAGAATGTCGGCGGCCTGAAGCTCGAGGACCGTTTCACGGAAGGCCCGTTCCACAGCGGCCAAGTCGGCGTCGGTGTGGGCGGTGGTGAGGAAGCAGGGGTAGCCTTCCTGGATGTGGATACCCCTGGCGCGCATTGCGTAGTAGAAGAGGCTGCTGAATCGCGACTCGTGAGGGAAGACGAAGTAGAACCACGAGGCGAAGGAGTGGACGCGGGTGGGAACGCCGCACTCTGCGAGGAACACGTCGAGGCGCTGTGCAATGCCGGCGGCTTTGGTGTTGAGGGTGCGTTGCAGCTCGGGGCCTTGTTCTTTGAGATAGGTGAGGACGGAGCGGGCGGCGGCGAGCGCGAGCGGATGGCGTACGAAGGTTCCGGCGAAGAAGGTGACACCGACCTCGGGGGCGGAGTCGTCGCCGTACTGCCACACGCCGCCGTCGAGCGCGTCAAGGTACTGTGCCTTGCCGGAGAGGACGCCGATCGGGTGGCCGCCGCCGATGACCTTGCCGTAGGTACACATATCGGCGCGGATGCCGTACTGCTCCTGCACGCCGCCGGGGGCAAGGCGGAAGCCGGTGACGACTTCGTCGAGGATGAGGGCGCTGCCGATCTGCTCGGTGATTTGGCGGACGGTGCGGATGAACTCGATGGGCTGGAAGCCGGGGTTGCGGGTCTGGACAGGCTCGATGAGGACAGCGGCGATCTCTTCTGCGTGCTCGCGAATCCAGGCGAGGGAGCTGTCGGCGCCGTACTCAAGGACAGTGACGTTCCTGACGTTCTCGACCGGAATGCCGGGCGCTACGGGAGCGCTTCCGCGCGGGGTGTTGCGAATGAGGACTTCGTCGAAGGTGCCGTGGTAGTCGCCGGCGAAGTAGACGATGCGGTCGCGGCCGGTGACGGTGCGGGCGACGCGGATGGCGGCCATCACGGCTTCGGAGCCGGTGTTGCAGAAGGTGGCGCGATCGTTCCCCGTCAGCTCACAAAGGAGAGCGGCGACTTCGCCGGCGAGGACGGACTGCGGACCGATGGCGACTCCGCGGTCAAGCTGCTCGTGCGCGGCGCGGACGACGAAGTCCGGCGAGTGGCCGAACATGATGCAGCCGTAGCCGTTGACGAGGTCGATGTACTCATTGCCGTCGATGTCCCAGAGGCGCGAACCGAGGGCGCGATCGGTGACGAGCGGGTAGACCATCTCCTTCCACTGCGGGCGGAAGCCGGCGACAGCGCGGGGGTCGGCGAGGTGCGGGCGGGCGGCGGCGGTGGCTCGCTTGGAGCCGGGGGTTTTGGCTTCGTAGGCGCGGACGAGGTTGTCGATATAGCTCTGCTGGGTGGGAGTGATGTCGTGGCGAGCGGTAGGCTGTGGGGGGCGGAACGAGCCGTGGCGGACTTCCGCTGACGCTGCGGGCGGCTGAGTGGCGGCTTGCGAGGCAGCGACTGTTGCGGGTGCAGGCTGGCCGGTTGCGGCGGCCTGGAGGGCGCTGATCTGAGCGGCGAACATCTGCGAGAGCGTGGCGATCTGGACGTCGAGGAGTCGCTGAACGTCGAGGCTTCCGGTTGACGAGGGGAGAACTGCCGCAGGTGCTGGGGCGGGCGCCGCGGCAAAGGCTTCGGGTGGAAGCGTGGCGTCGAGGTGTGTGGCGAGCGTGGCGATGCTGGAGAACTGCTCCATGAGCTGGCGGAAGGTGAGCTTGACGGCGAAGGTCTTGCTGAGCGCGCCGGTGGCCTGAGTGAGGAACAGCGAGTCGAAGCCGAGTTCGAGGAAGTTGGCTTCGAACTCCTGCGGGCCGACGCTAAGGCCGCTGAGATCGCTGAGAACCTGAGCTATGCGGGTCTGCAGGCGCTCCAGACGGGACGCGGCGGCGGTTGATGTGGCTGGAGCGGGCGTCTGGGTCATGTTCTGCGCTGGCGGGGCCTGGTGGGGTGCTGAGGTTTGAGGAACGGATGCGGCAGGGGTGGTTGCCGCTGCGGGAGGCGCTGGCGGCGAAACCCAATGAAAGCGGCGCTCGAAGGGGTAGGTTGGCAGGGAGACGCGGCGGCGGCCTTGACCGGCGTAGACGGCTTCCCACTGGACGGAGGCGCCTCGTGCCCAGAGATCGGCGAGGGCGTGGGCCGGGGAACGCTCGGGCGAGGCTCCTGGTGCTGAGAGCGAGGAGAGGGAGGTGAACGCGCTGACACCGGGTGCGCCTTTGTGGTGCAGGGCGAGCGAGGCGAGGGAGTGGCCGGGGCCGACCTCAAGGAGTGTTTCGATGCCGCGCGATAGCAGGGTCTCCACGGCGCGGCTGAAGCGGACGGTTTGGCGGCAGTGTCTTGCCCAGTAGGCGGGCGAGGTAGCCTCCTCGGCGGTGATGAGATTGCCGGTGAGGGTGGAGACGTAGGGCCTGGTGGGAGGCTGCGGGCTGGCTTCGGCTACGGCCTGCTTGAAGGCAGCGAGCATGGGCTCCATGCTCTGCGAGTGGAAGGCGTGCGAGGTGCAGAGGCGACGGAAGGTGATGCCTTCGTCGGTGAGGGTCGCTTCGAGGGCTTCGACTGCGGCGAGGGGGCCGGCGAGAACGGAGGAGCGTGGCGAGTTGGCTGCGGCCAGCTCGATGGCTGGGCTCGCCTCGGGGTTGAGGAAGCGGGTAAGGGCTTCTTCCGGGAGAGGGACGGAGAGCATCGCTCCAGGGGTCATCTGCTGCATGAGCTCTGCGCGGCGGCAGACCAGGCGCATGGCGGCTGCCGGGGTGAAGACACCTGCGAGCGTGGAGGCGACGAATTCGCCGAGGCTGTGACCGGCCATGAGCTCTGGCTCGATGCCCCAGCTTTCGTAGAGGCGGGCGAGGGCGAGCTCGGTTGCAAAGAGGGCGGGCTGGGCGTGGCTCGTTTGCTGGAGGGTTTCCTCGGTGGCGTCGAAGAGGAGCGTTGTCAGCGGCGTGGAGAGCAGGGTAGCCGAGGCTGCGGCGCACTGGTCGATGACGTGCTTGTAGATGGGCTCAGAAGCGTAGAGAGCTTTGCCCATGCTGGGGAACTGAGAACCCTGGCCGGAGAACAGGAAGGCAGTGCGGGGTGGTGTTGCCTTGATTGGCGTGGTCGCGGTTGAACTAGCGCGTAGCGCCGTGATGGCTTCCTGGGTGGTGGCTGCGGCGAAGGCGAAGCGGTGCGGGAAGGTGCGGCGACCGGTGTTGAGGGTGAAGGCGATGTCAGGTAGGGAGGTGTCTGGGTGGCTCTCTAAGTGAACTGCAAGTTTTTCTTTCGCCTTGGTCAGGGCAGTTTCGGAACGTGCGGAGAGACAGATGGTCTGAGCGTTTGCAGGTGCCGTCCCATGGCTGTCGTCGCCGCTCCGAAGGAAATATGAGGATCCTTCGCTACGCTCAGGATGACGCCTTTCTAACTGGTCGCCGTGGGACGAGGCCGAGTCCCAGACTAAGCGTTTCCTTTCTGCGCCCTGTCGAAACTCTTCAAGTACAACGTGAGCGTTCACACCGCCAACGCCGAAGGCGCTGACGCCTGCGCGGCGTGGCGTTTCCGAGGTCCAGGGCTGCGGGTCGGTGGCGATGCGGAAAGGTGAGCCTTCGAGAGCAAGGTTGGGATTGGGGGCGGTGTAGTTGGCGAGGCCTGGGAGGGTGGCTTGCTCGAGGGAGAGCGCCATCTTGATGAGGCCGGTGATGCCGGCGGCGGCGTCGAGATGGCCGACGTTGGCCTTTGCGGTGCCTATGGTGCAGAAGTTGGTTTCATCGGTTCCGGTGCGGAAGGCGCGGGTGAGGGCGGCGACTTCGATGGGGTCGCCGAGCGGGGTTCCGGTGCCGTGGGCCTCAATGGCGGAGATGGTTTCTGGTGGGAAGCCGGCCATGGCCTGCGCGGCCTGGATGACACGGGTCTGGCCTTCTACGCTGGGGGCCATGTAGCCGGCCTTGCCGGCACCGTCGTTGTTGACGGCGAAGCCGCGGATGATGGCGTAGATGTGGTCGCCGTCCCGGACGGCTTCATCGGCGCGTTTGAGGAGGACGGCGCCGACGCCGTGGCCGAAGACGGTGCCGGAGGCTTCCGCGTCAAAGGGGCGGCAGACGCCGTCCTTTGAGGCAAGGCTGCCTTCCTGGTGGATGTGGCCGCGGTGCTGCGGAAAGGTGACGGAGACGCCGCCCGCGAGGGCCATGTCGCACTGGTAGTTGAGCAAGGCCTGGGCGGCCTGGCAGACGGCGACGAGCGAGGTGGCGCAGGCGGCCTGGACGCTGACGCAGGGGCCGCGGAGGTTGAGCTTGTAGGCGATGCGGGTGGTGAGGAAGTCCTTGTCATTACCAAGGGCGACCTGGAAGTCGCCGACCTGATACTCGGCGGTGAGGGTGTCGAGAAAGGCGCGGTCGTGGGCGAGGTTGGCGAGCAGGTAGGTGTTGAGGCTGCAGCCGGCGAAGAGGCCGATTTCGCCGGAGTACTCCTGCGGGACATAGCCGGCGTCTTCGAGGGCGTTATGGCAGGTTTCCAGGAGCAGGCGGTGCTGAGGGTCGAGAACGTCGGCTTCGCGGGGCGGGATGCCGAAGAAGTCGGCGTCGAACATGGCGGCGTCTTCGAGAACGCCGCGAGCGCGGACGTAGTCGGGCTGGCCCGTTTTGACTGGGTCGCGAGCTTCAAGCTGCTCGGGAGTGAAGCGAGTGATCGAATCCTTTTTTGCGAGGATGTTCTGCCAGAAGGTGGTGACGTCCGGCGCACCGGGGAAGCGGCCGGCCATGCCGATGATGGCGACGCCTTCGACGGGCTCGACTTCAAGCTCATGATTGAGTTCCGGCTGCAGGATGTTCATTCCGCTCATGCGGGGCTCCTGAGCGCTCGGGCTCGGGCGAAGGACTGCCGCTGGCGGTCTGCTGCGGCTGGGGCTGGGGTTGTTTGCTGACGGGCAGGGACATCGAGTTGCGAGAGACGCTGGGCGAGCGAACGCGGGGAGGTGTGCTCGAAGAGCCAGAGGACGGGGATCTCGCGGCTGAGTTTCTGCTGCAGCGCGGAGCGGAGGCGAGGAGCTGGAGCGAGGTGCCGCCGGAGTCGAAGAAGTTGTCGGTTTCGGAGACGTGGTCCAGTTGGAGAATCGCGGCCCAGAGGGTGGCGATCTGGCCCGGGAGTGGGGCGGTGTTCTCCGTCGAATGCGTGAGGATATCGGGGCGCGGGAGGGCGTCGCGGTCTACCTTGCCGTTGCCGGTGAGCGGCAGGGCTGGAAGCTGGCGATAGAACGTGGGGCGCATGTGCGCTGGGAGGCGGCTGGCGAGAAAGGAGCTTAGCTCGGCGATGGCGATGGGGGAGGCGGCGACGAAGTAGGCCGCGAGGAAGGTGGTGTTGTCGGCTCCGGTGATGGGCTTGACGCAGGCCTGCTGGACGCCGGGGTAGTCGAGGATGCGGCTTCGATCTCGCCAGGCTCTACGCGAAAGCCGTTGATCTTGACCTGGCGGTCGGCGCGGCCGAGGTAGACGAGTTCTCCGTCCGGGCGGAGGCGGGCGAGATCGCCGGAGCGGTAGAGCTTGCCGGGGCCGAATGGGTTGGGGAGGAAGCGCTCGGCGGTGAGGTCGGAGCGGTTGAGGTAGCCGAGGGCTACGCCGGGGCCGCCGATGTACATTTCGCCAGCTTCTCCAGATGCGACTGGCTGCTGGTGCTCGTCGAGCAGATGGAGCTGAAGGTCGGGGATGGGCCGGCCGATCAGGCTGTCGGTTTCCTGCTCGATGTCGCGCTTGAGGATGCGGCGGTAGGTGACGTGCACGGTGGTTTCTGTGATGCCGTACATGTTGATGAGCTGCGGCTGGGCGTCGCCGAAGCGGGCTACCCAAGAATGAAGCGCGCGAAGGTTGAGGGCTTCGCCGCCGAAGATGACGGTGCGGAGCGCGAGCGGGAGCGGGTGGGCCTCGGCGGCTCGGCTGAGGAGGCCAAAGGCGGTGGGCGTCTGGTTGAGGACGGTGACGCGCTCGCGGGAGAGCAGGCGGAGAAAGTTTTCGGGGGAGCGGCTGGTGTCGTAGGGGACGATGACGAGCGTGCCGCCGGTCAGCAGCGGGCCCCAGATCTCCCAGACGGAGAAATCGAAGGCGAAGGAGTGAAACACCGTCCAGACGTCTTGCTCGTTGAAGCGGAACCAGGCGTCGGTTTGGGAGAAGAGGCGCAGGACGTTGCGGTGCGAGACCATGACGCCCTTGGGCTTGCCCGTGGAGCCGGAAGTGTAGATGACGTAGGCGAGGTCGTCTGGTTCGTTGGTGGGTTCGAGCGTTGGGCCTGTAGGTGTTGCCAGGGCCTCTGCGATGTCGAGGGCTGGCGTGGGGGTGGCGGGGAGCGCGGAGTGGAGGTGGAGTTCGGTGAGGAGGATGGCTGGATGGGCGTCGGCGAGGGTTTCGAGAACGCGGGCGGTGGGGAATGTAGGGTCAAGCGGGAGGTAGGCTGCGCCAGCGCGGATAACGCCGAGCATGGCAGCGATCATGTCAATGCCGCGCGGGAGGTAGATGGCTACGAGCGAGCCTCGCTGGATGCCGCGGGCGCGGAGAGCCTGGGCGATGGATTGGGACTGGCGGTCTAGATCGGCGTAGGTGACTTGCTGGTCGCCGGAGCGGACGGCGATGGCGTAACCCCGCGAGGCGCTCACGGCCGCGAAGGCGACGGCCAGAGAAGGCATACCTCCTGGTTCCTCGCGAGGGTCCTCGGGCAGAAGGTGTTCAAGTACGTCAGTGGTTGTGCGATTGAAAGCGTTGGGCATTCGTTCGGTCCGCCACAGTTACATTACTTCTCGGCTTGTTACCAGATTGCGGGAACGAGGTGGAATGTGCAATGAAACAAAGGCCGCAGATGCTGTCGCCGGAGGTAACCTCTCCTGCTGGTACTACAATACTCGCCGCGCGAAGAACTCAAGGGTGAGCAGGGAAGCGAAGACGGTGGTCATCTGCAGATCCTGCCAGAGGGGACGGACTCGTTCGCGGGTGGCTCCGAACTGGATGACGAGGTAGAGCGGGAAGTCGCCGAGGGCGACGGCGATGACGGCTCCGGCGAGGCCGAAGTGCAGATAGGCGAGCGGGATGCCGACGAGCATGGCGAGGGCGTAGGCGGCGTTGCCGGCGGCGTTGTAGGCGGATTTGCCGAGGGCGAAGAGGACCGGGCCGGTGGTCTGGTACATGAGCGTGTGCCAGAGGCCGAGGGAAAGCCAGCGGACCATCCAGGCGGCCCCAGCGTAGCGGGCGGAGTAGAAGGTGGTGATGAGGAGGTCTCCCCAGACCGCCATGACACTGAGCAAGGCGGCGCCGATGAGCAGGACGTAGCGGCGGTAGCGCAGGAACTGGGCTCGGAACTCGTCGCGCGGGAGGCTGCTGATCCTGGACACGTAGGGGTAGCCGACCTTGGTGGAAAGCGCTGAGATCACGGAGCGGGGGACGTCGGAGATCTGGAAGGCGATGCCATAGAGGCCGAGCGTGGTGAGCGAGACGAGCTTGCCGAGGACGAGGCGGTCGGCCTGCGAGGCGAAGAAGTAGAACGCTGTGCCAAGGGCGATCCACTTGCCGAAGTGGACGATTTCGCGGAGGGCGGCTCGCTCCCAGCAGAAGCGGTTGCGGATGCCGGGGATGACGCGCGGGTGGTGGGTGAGGATGAGACGGAAGATGCTGGCGGCGATGTTGCCAGCGACCAGCGCCCAGACTGTGGGTCTCCAGAGCGCCCAGGCAATGGTGACGAGCAGGGTGAAGGCCTGGGTGCTGAAGTCGATGGCGAACAGGCGCCGCATGCCCATGTGCCGCGAGAGCGTCATGTAGCCGGCGCCGTAGAAGCCGCTGATGACGCTGGAGAACGCAAGGACAGGCAGAACGATGAGCAGGCGGTCGTCGTGGTAGAAGCGGGCGGCGGGCCAGGCAAGGACGAGGGAACAGAGCCAGAGAGCGGTGCCGCGGATGGCCTGGAGCGTCCAGGCGGTGTTGAGGAAGGCGGGCTCGTCGCCGCGCTTGCTCTGGATGACGCTGGGTGCGAGGCCGATGTCGGAGAGCATGGTGATGCCGACGATCAGGGTGGTGACCAGCATCATCTCGCCGAAAGCGGAGGGGAGCAGCAGGCGGGTGAGGACGAGGCTGTTGACGACGCGCAGGACCTGGCCCGCGCCGTAGTCCATGACGGTCCAGAAGGTGGCCTTGAGGGCGGTGGATTTTAGGGCGGCGTGGTCTGTTTGTGAGTCGCCAGACCCGGACGCGACCGCCGGCACCTCGAATGAAATGGCTGCTTCGAGGTCGATCTCCAGTTGTTCCTGAAGGGTCTCAAGGGCCTCTGCGCGAGCGGCCTCTGGATGGATGGGGTCGGTCAGTCTGGCTCCGTTTCCATCCATGGGCTTTGTAGGCACTCCGGGCGAACTACCGGCATTCTTCGCCCCGCTCAGAATGACGCCCTGACGGGACGCGTGCAATAACACTCCGGCGCGGCAGCGGTCGCTTAACCGAAAGAACTATTTCGCGTCTGCAGGCAGCGAGGCGACCGACAAAGCGCTCTGCTGGATGTTTGTATCCACTCGTTGAGCGGGAGCGGCGACGATGGATGGAACGGCGCGCTGCACGAAGTTCAACAGGTGGCCGGGGATGATGCCGAGCGCCAGCGTCGCGACGGCTGTGCAGCCCAAGGCAACCTCCGCCGGGATGCTGAACTTGCGGCTCTGCACGAAAGAGCGGCTTTCGGGCAGGGGCCTCGCGTAGAGCGCGGAGAGCAGGCGGAGGTAGTAAAAGCAGGCCACGCCGGAGTTGGCAAGGCCCACGATGGCAAGCCACACATGGCCACCGTGGACGGCTGCCGTGAAGGCGTAGAACTTGCCGAAGAAGCCGCCGGTGAAAGGAATGCCGATGAGCGAGAGCAGAAAAAAGGCGAGCACGGCGGCGACATCCGGACGGCGCGAGGCGAGGCCGGTGTAGTCGTCGATGGTGCGGGCGTTCTCGTCGTAGCCGGAGAGCTGGGTAAGGACGAGGAAGGCACCGACGTTCATGGCGGCGTAGGCGGCGGAGTAGAAGCAAGCCGCGGCCACGGCGTCCGAATGGAACGAGGTGAAGGCGACGAGCAGGTAGCCCGCGTGCGCGATAGAGGAGTAGGCCAGCATGCGCTTGACGTCGCGCTGCAGCAGGGCTCCGAGGTTGCCGATGGTCATCGAGAGCACGGCGAGGATTTCGATGAGGATGATCCAGTGCGGGCGCAGCGATGGGGTGGCGTTGAAGAGAAAGCGCAGAAGGACGGCGAAGGCAGCGGCCTTGGGCGCGGTGGACATCAGGCCGACGACAGGTGCGGGTGCGCCCTGGTAGACGTCAGGTGTCCAGACGTGGAACGGAGCGAGGGAAACCTTGAAGCCAAGGCCGATGAGGACCATGGCGACGGCTAGCCAGCCGAGCATGGGCGTGGTGGAGTGCGGCAGCCCCGCGGCTATACCCGCAATGGTGGTAGAGCCGGTGGCTCCGAAACAGAGGGCGATGCCGTAGAGGAAGAACGCGGTGGCGAAGCTGCCGAGGAGGAAGTACTTGAGCGAGCTCTCGGACGAGGTGGCTTGGCCTTTGCGGAAGCCGGCGAGTATGTAGGTGGAGATCGAGGAGATTTCCAGGCCGATAAAGACCATGAGCAGCTCGACGGAGCAGGTCATGAACATCATGCCGGTGGCACCGAAGAGCACCAGCGCGAAGTACTCGCCGGCGTGGGTAACGGGGCCGGTGAAGTAGTCGAGCGAGGCGAGGAGGACGACAAAAACAGTGGCGGCGATGAGCAGGTGGAAGAAGATCGAGAAATTATCTACCTGAACGGTGCCGTAGAAGGCGGTGACCGGGCCGCCTGCTTCGATGACGTGCTTCTGGTAGAAGGCTGCGGCCCCCGCGCCGACGGTGGCCAGAATGGCGAGCCAGCCGAGCGGCTTGCGAGAGCGGCCAGCGGGGAGCATGGGCTCCGCGAGCATGATGAGGACGCCGGCGATAGTGAGGACGTATTCAGGCAGGAGGCAGAAGAGGTTGGGTGACATCTAGCGAGCCTCCTTTGCCGGGATGATGGTAGATGGGCTGACACCGGCAATGTCTGCTTGGACCGCCGGCTCGGGGTGTGGAGCGAGGGTGGAAGGCAGGCCGGGGACCATGCTGCCGAAGGTGTCGATGGTGCGCATCCAGTAGGGGGAGGCGACGCCCATGATGAGGAAGAGGGCGGCGAAGGGCCAGAGCGTGACGTGCTCGCGTGGAGTGAGGTCGAAGCCGGGAACTTCTTCCGGGCGCAGGCCAAGGTTGCCGTAGAAGACTCGCTGGATCATGACGAGCATGTAGGCCGCGGAGAAGATAACGCCGGTGGTGCCGACGACGCACCAGAGGACATGGTGCGCGACAAAGGTGTTCATGGTGCCGGCGAGGATAAGGAACTCGCCGACGAAGCCGTTCAGCATGGGCAGGCCGACGGCGGCGAGCGAGGTGATGACGAAGAAGGTCACCATCCACGGGTGGCGCGCGGCCAGGCCGCCGTAATCGCGCATGTCATACGTTCCGTAGCGCTCGTAGAGCAGGCCAAGGAGAATGAAGAGCGCGGCTCCGATGATCGATTCGTTGAGGATCTGGTAGGTGCCGCCGTCGACGCCGAGCACGGTGAAGGTGAAGATGCCGAGCGCGATGAAGCTGACGTGCGAAAGGGTAGAGAACGCGGCGAGCTTCTTGAGATCGTTTTGGACCAGCGCGAGAAGAGCGCCGTAGACGATGCCGATGGCTCCTAGAGCGATGAGCAGCGGGGCAATGTGACGGGACTGGGCGGGGAAGAGACCAAAGGACCAGCGCAGGACGGAGTAGAGGCCGAGTTTGCCGGCGAGGACCATGACAGCGGCGGTGGGCGCCTCCTGAACGGCGTCAGACAGCCAGCCGTGCAGCGGGAAGACCGGAACCTTGACGGCGAAAGCGACTAAGAAGGCAAGCGCGCAGTACCAGAGTGCGCGTGGGAAGAGGGCACCATGCTTGGCGAGCAGGAACTGGAGTTGCGGAAGATCGAAGGTGCCGAAATGGATGTACAGCCAGATCATGGCGACGAGCATGATGGCCGACGGGATGAAGGCGTAGAGGAAGAACTTCATCGCGGCGGCGCGGCGATTTTCCGTGCGGCCGAACGCTCCGATGAGGAGCGCGAGCGGAACGATCGAGAGCTCCCAGAAGCCGTAGTAGAGGAAGAGGTCAAGCGAGACGAAGATGCCGATCATCGCGACCTGCTGCAGCAGGAAGAGCGTGAAGAAGAGCTTGGTGCGGCTGCGGACCGAGTTCCAGCTGGCGAGGACGCCCATCGGGGCGAGAAAACCGGTGAGGACGACGAGCCACATGGAGAGGCCATCGATGCCGAGGTGGAAGTGGATGTTGGGCTGGGCGATCCAAATCTGGTCCTGCTCGAAGTGGAAGCTGCCACCTGCCGTCTGGGAGCGGTCGAAGTGTCCGGGCAGGTGCAGGGAGAACAGGAGGATGAGGAGCGTGATGACGAGCGCGGCCCAGTGGTGCGCCTTGGAGCCTTCACGCTCCGGAATGAGCGCCAGCACGAGCGCTCCCACCAGGGGAGTGAGAAGGAGCAGCGTCAGGATGGAGTGATCGAAGTTCATGAGTATGTGTGGCTGCCTTAGCTGTGCAGCGGGTGGGCTCCGAATAGAACGATGGCGATGACGACGGCGGCGCCGAGGGCGAGCCAGCCTGCGTAGGAGCGGATGTTGCCGGACTGCATGCGGCGAGTGATCCAGGCGAGGCCGCGGGTGCCGCCGGCGAGCCCTGCTCCCGTGCCCTGGACGATGCCGGTGTCAATGAGGCCGCCGAGGACCGCGCGGGAGAGCATGAGCAGCGGGGTGACGATGAGCCCGCCGTAGATTTCGTCGACCCAGTACTTGTGGTCGAGCAGGGAGTAGACGGGCTTGAACCTGCGGGCGAGGCTTGTCGCCGTGCCCGGCTTGCGTACGTAGAAGGCGTAGGCGGCGAACAGCCCGAGGAGGAACATGAGGATCGCCACCGAGGTCAGCGCCCAGGCGGTGCCTGCCGACGCGGAGGGCTCAGGGAGTGGCTGCGCGTGGAAGACGGGGTCAAGGAAGTGCTCAAAGTGGTTGCTGCCGCCGAAGGCTACGGGTACGCCGATGAAGCCACCGATGGCTGCAAGGACGGCGAGCAGCATCAGGGGCACCGTCATGACAA
The DNA here is from genome assembly GCA_965198545.1 of Granulicella sp. Classification (GTDB taxonomy): domain Bacteria; phylum Acidobacteriota; class Terriglobia; order Terriglobales; family Acidobacteriaceae; genus Granulicella. The sequence continues at coordinate 1,001,214 of CBDAPS010000001.1, forward strand.
GCGGAGACTCGTGCACGCCGTGACCGTGGGCGGCCTGACCGCTGTCGTGCTCGGGTTCTGCGACGGCGGTCGCGTGCGTGTCCTTGCGGATGTGGACGGGGGCCAGGTCGTGGTGTGCTCCGTGGCCTTGGACCAGGGCGTTCTCGTCGAAGCGGGGCTCACCGAAGAAAGTTTTGAACCAGAGCCGGAACATGTAGAAGCTGGTGAGCAGCGCGGTGATGACGCCAACCAGCCAGAGCAGCCAGGCAATGGGGTTGTGCGAGGTGAAGACCTGGTAGAGGATCTCGTCCTTGGAGAAGAAGCCGGAGAGCAGCGGGCAGCCGGCGATGGCGAAGACGCCGACGGTCATGCAAGCGTAGGTGATGGGAATGCGCTTGCGGAGGCCGCCCATGACCCGCATGTCCTGCTCGCCGGAGAGAGCGTGGATGACTGAGCCAGCGGAGAGGAAGAGCAGCGCCTTGAAGAAGGCGTGGGTCATGAGGTGGAAGATGCCGGCGGAGTAGGCTCCCACGCCGCAGGCGAGGAACATGTAGCCGAGCTGCGAGACAGTGGAGTAGGCGAGGACTCGCTTGATGTCGTGCTGAACGAGGCCGATGGTGGCGGCCATGAGGGCCGTGGCTGCGCCGATGATAGCAACCAGGCCGAGGGCGAAAGGGCTGCGATCAAAGATGGTGTGGCAGCGCGCGACGAGGTAGATGCCGGCCGTGACCATGGTGGCGGCGTGGATCAGCGCCGAGACGGGTGTGGGACCTTCCATCGCGTCCGGGAGCCAGACGTAGAGGGGAATCTGCGCGGACTTACCGGTGGCTCCGACGACGAGCAGGAGGGCAATGGCGGTGAGGAAGCCGCCCTTGACGGCTTCCGGCATGGAGGCGACCTGGGTGAAGACGCCATCGAAGCTCAGCGTGCCGAAGTGGCCGATGATGAGGAACATCGCGAGCAGGAAGCCGAAGTCGCCGATGCGATTGACGATGAATGCTTTTTTGCCGGCGTTGGCGGCGGAGTCTCGCTTGAAGTAGAAGCCGATAAGCAGGTAGGAGGCGAGGCCGACGCCTTCCCAGCCTACGAAGAGGAGCAGGAAGTTGGCGGCGAGCACCAGAACCAGCATGAAGAACATGAAGAGGTTGAGGTAGGCAAAGAAGCGCCAGTACCCCTCTTCGTGAGCCATGTACCCGGCGGAGTAAACGTGGATGAGGAAGCCGACGCCAGTGATGACGGAGAGCATGACCAGCGTGAGGTGATCGACGCTGAAGGCGAAGTTGACGGTGAAGCCGCTGGTAGCGATCCACGGAGCGCTGGAGATGCTGAGGATCTCAAGGCCCTGCGAGAGCATGGACTGCCAGAGCATCGCGACGAGAACGGCGGGAGCGAGCGCGAAGAGCAACGCGATGCCAGTGACCGCTGCGCGCGGGAGCCTACGGCCCAGCGTGCCGTTGAGGGCGAAGCCGGCGAAGGGCAGAAGCGGAATGAGCCAGAGCAGCGAGGAGTTCATCAGCTAGGTTTATCTAGTTCTCTTTTGCTAGTTTTTCAGAAGATTGACTTGATCGACGTTGAGGGTCTGCCGTGTGCGGAACAGAGCGATGATGATGGCGAGGCCGACCGCGGCTTCCGCGGCGGCGACGACCATGACAAAGAACACAAAAATCTGCCCTGAAACCTGATGCCACATGTGGCTGAAGGCGACGAAGGTCAGGTTGACGGCGTTGAGCATGAGCTCGATGGACATGAAGATCGAGATCACGTTGCGCTTGATCAGGAACGCGGCGATGCCGATGCAGAAGAGGACTGCGGCCAGGATGAGGTAGTAGGCGACCGGCACCATGCGCTAGAGCTCCTTCCGGGCGAGGACGACAGCCCCGAGGATCGCGACCAGGATCAGGATGGAGGTGACCTCAAAGGGCAGCAGGAGCGAGGTGAAGAGCTGGTGCGAGATCTCGGTGAGGTTGTTGATGGCTCCGCCGGCCAGGCCGCGGAAGGACGTCATGCCGAGCGCGCTCTTGTTCTTGAGGAAGACGAAGGTGAGCAGGCAGAAGACAGCGGCTGCGCCCGGAAAGCCGACGATGCTGGCGACCCTGGAGCCGTGGGTATCGACTTCTTCTCCCGCGTTCAACAGCATGATGACAAAGACGAAGAGCACCATGATGGCGCCGGAGTAGACGATGACCTGGGCGGCGGCGAGGAACTCGGCGCCGAGAGACCAGTACAGCACGGCGAGCGACATCATCACCACGACGAGCGAGAGCGCGGAGTTGATGGGATGACGCTGCAGAAGCAGGTTTACTGCTGCCAGCACCGCCAAAAGCCCGAAGATGATGAAGAGTGCCAGTTCCATGATGCTGCTTTAGATTGTTCGGTTCTGCTCGATTGTAAATGCGTTGCGTGTGAGGAACGGTTTAGGAGCGGTAGGCGAGGACGAGGGCCGTTCCGAGAATGTTGAGCATGGCGACGGGCATCAGGAACTTCCAGCCGAAGCCCATGAGCTGGTCATAGCGGAAACGGGGAAGCGTGGCGCGGACCCAGATGTAGAGCAGGAGAAACGCGAAGATTTTGGCGACGAACCAGAAGACCGGGAAGGCCAGCGAGAGGATAAGGCCCGAGCCGAAGTGGTCGAAGATGTGCCCGAAGGGCGAGCCGGCGCCGCCGAAGAAGAGCAGCGTGGCGACACAGGCGACGGTGATCATGTTGGCGTACTCGGCCATGAAGAACATGGCGAACTTCATGGAGGAGTACTCGGTGTGGTAGCCGGCGACCAGTTCGCTTTCGGCCTCGGGGAGATCGAAGGGCGAGCGATTGGTTTCGGCATAGGCGGCCATGATGTAGATGAAGAAAGCAACGATCTGCAGGCCGCCGAAAATATTCCAGCTGCGCGCGCCGTGGAGGGACTGGGAGTCGACGATGTCGCGCAGCCGAAGCGAGCCGGCGCACATGACGACGCCGACGAGCGAAAGGCCGAGCGCGAGCTCATAGCTGACGAGCTGGGCGGAGGCGCGGAGGCTGCCGAAGAGTGAGTACTTGTTGTTGGAGCTCCAGCCGGAGAGCGCGATGCCGTAGACGCCGATGGAGGTGATGCCGAGGATGAGGAGGAGACCGATATTGAGATCGGATTCCTGGAAGAGATCGACGCCATGGAACATGTACTGGCGGCCGAAGGGCACCATGGAGATGGAGATGAGCGCGCAGCCGAGGGCGATGATGGGCGCGGCCACAAAGAGGGGACGCTCTACGGCGAGGGGCATCATGTCTTCCTTGAGGAAGAGCTTGATGCCGTCGGCAAGGGGCTGCAGAAGGCCGAACGGGCCGACGCGCGACGGGCCCCAGCGGTTCTGCATGCGGCCCAGCACCTTGCGCTCCAGCAGCACCGTGTAGGCGACAGCGGTCAGCGTGATCACCAGGACAACAGCGGTCTTGACGATGGTGAGCAGCAGAAAGATCTGCAATTGGGAAAGATGACTCATGAGCGTGTCTTGGCGTCTCCGATGTGGCTGCGCATCTCCGGTTTAATCGGCCGCGGCGAAGTGGTCGGCCACTTCGCGCTGCTGGTGCTGCTGGATATCGAGCAGCATGGGCGAGTGCTTCGTGAGCGAGCCCGAGGTAAAGAGAGTGTCGCCTGAGGGCAGCACGAGATCCTTGCGATTCTCGATCTGGACGAGACCGGTGCTGGCGGGGGAGATGTGCTGGTCGTTTCCGCTGAGTAGCTGCAGGCGGAGGAGCTTGTCGTAGCCGGGGACCACGCGCTGGATCTCGTCAAGGATGGCGAAGGAGTCGAACGGGCTGAGCTTGGGCTCCATGTTGTTGGCGGTGAGCCAGACGGCGTGGCGATCGGCTTCGCCGGCCTGCGCGCCGCGGGTCTGGCCGAGATCGGCGCGGAGGCCTTTACCGAAGGGCACAAGCTGCTTGACGTTGTGGTTCATCTCGGCGGCAAGGCGGACGATGAGCTCGAAGTCGCTGCGGGTGCCGGCGGTGTCGGCGGCTTTGGAGACGAGCTGGAGGTCGCCGTAGCTGTTGGTGACCGAGCCGGCCTTCTCGTAAAGGTTGGCGGCGGGCAGGATCACGTCGGCCAGCGCGGCGGTCTCGGTGAGGAACATGTCCTGCACGATAAGGAAGGTGTTCTTCAGGGTTGAGGGGTCTACCGAGTAGCGGGCTACGGGGTTGGAGCCGACGACGTACAGCGCAGCCAGATCGCCTGCCTGGGCAGCGTTGAACATGGCGAGCAGGTCGAGGCCGGGCTCAGCGGGCGTCTTGAACTCGGCTGCGAGCGGTGAACCCGCAAGAGGCTGGTAGCCGGGAAGCATGTCTGGCAGCAGGCCCATGTCGGACGCGCCGCGGGAGTTGGCGTAGTCGCCGAGCGTGGCGAACTTGGCTCGCGGGAAGGCGGAGACGAGGCGGGCGAGGTCGCCGTCGCGAAGGTCGTTGCCGATCAGGACGACGAGCCCTTCAGCGCTTTGGACCGCGTCGCGGAAGGTGGCTAGCTGGTCACCGCTTGCGGAGACGGAAGCGGCCTCGGCGCTGCGGTCATCACCGGCGAGGTAGGCGACGAATGCGCCGTAGGCGAAGGGCGCTACCTGCACGAAGGCGGTGGCCTGGCGGCGGAGCTTGATCTCATCGGTGTTGGCGATGAAGAGCCTGGCCTTGTTGAGGCGGACGTTGGTACGAAGGTTCCACGCGGTAAGCGGAGCCTGATTGGTGGGATCGCCGCCGACGAGCAGCACAGCCGGTGCGGAGAGGACGTCGCGCTGAGAAGCGAAGCGGCCTGTGCTGCCGCGGAGCGCCGTGGCGAGAGCTACGAAGTCTGCCGTGCGGTGGTGATCGATGTTGTTGGTGCCGATGACCGTGCGCGCGAACTTCTGGAGGAGATAGCTCTCTTCGTTCGTGGTGCGGTTGGAGCCGATAACACCGATGGAGTTTGGCCCGCGGGCGTCGCGCAGTTCGCGGAGCTTTGTGCCGGCGAAGCGCAGGGCTTCTTCCCAGGAGACGGCCTTGTGCGTGCCGTCGGGCTGCTTGAGCAGGGGCTGGGTAAGGCGGTCGGGCTGGTTGGCGAAGTCGAACGCGTAGCGGCCCTTGTTGCAGAGGAAGTCCCCGTTCATGCCGGACTTGTCGCGGTTGTCGCCGCGCATGATCTCGGTGCCTTCGGTGGTGGCGCGAACGCCGAGCGTGGTTTTGCAGCCATCGCCGCAATGGGTGCAGACGGTGGCGACGTGGTTCATTTCCCACGGGCGGGTTTTGTAGCGATAGGTGCCGGAAGTGAGCGCGCCGACCGGGCAGACGTCAATGCACATGCCGCACTGCTCGCAGTCGACCTGGGCGAGGTGCTCAGGCGAGAGATCGGCAGGGACGTTGGGCGCGATGACCGAGGACGAACCGCGGTTCTGGATGCCGAGCGCGAAGACGTCCATGCCTTCGCCGCACATGCGGATGCAGCGATAGCAGAGGATGCAGCGGGGCCGGTCGAAGTACACCACGGGCGACCACTTCTGCTCTTCGCGGTGGTTCTTGGCTTCGGCGTAGAAGCTGTCGGCCGCGCCGTACTTGAAGGTCATGTCCTGCAGCTCGCACTGGCCGCCGGCGTCGCAGACGGGGCAATCGAGCGGGTGGTTGCCGAGCAGCAGTTGCAAGGTGGACTTGCGGGCCTGCGCGATCTCAGGCGTTTCGCTTTGCACGACCATGCCTTCAGCCACGGGCGTGGTGCAGGCGGTCTGCAGCTTAGGCATCTTCTCAATGCGAACGACGCACATGCGGCAGGCAGCCTGGAGGCTAAGGCCAGGGTAGTAGCAGAACGCGGGGATCTCAATGCCCGCGGATTTGCAGGCGTCGATCAGCAACGTGCCTGCTGGCGCGGTGAGCTTCTTGCCGTCTACGGTGAACGATACGTCAGGCATAGGTTCCTAAACTCAATCTACTTCCATCCTACCGGGGTTCCGGCGTGAACGGAGCAAAGGGCATCCGGCGGGGCCGGGCCGTTGGTGCCTTGCACGGCCGCCTTGTGCGAGTCGTCACCCGCCGCGGCCTGGCCGCGCGTGAGTACCGGCGTGCGCGAGTTCATGAGGACCGTTCCGTCAGGAGCGGGAGCGGCCATGAGCGGTTTGGTGACGAGCGAGCGCAGGCTGGCCTCACTCTGGGCGGCGTAGCTTGGGAAGGTGGAGCGGAAGCGAAGGGGATCGGCGATGTTGTGTCTCATCGCGGCGTCCGTGAAACCATCGTGCTGTAGCTCAGGCCAGCAGCTCTTGGTGGCATTCAGCCAGCTCCCGTCGACGAACTCGGCCGTGTGGTCTGCGGTGGGCACGCCTATTTCGCGTGCTTTACAGCCGGATAGCATGGCGGGAAGCAGGAGCAGAGCAAGGCCGGGCGAGATAAGAAGTTGCGACCTCAGAGTCATATCAGGCCGCCTGCTTGAGGAGTTCGTCCGAATGCTGCTTGCTCGTGGGAAGCTCTACGGTCATCCATTCGATTACATATTGAGAGGAAGAAGGGTCTGCGTCGAACTCCGAAAAGTCAACACTGGTGGCAAGAGCCTCGGGCATGGGTTGATTCCTTTCCAGCGCGTCCTCCAACATGATCAAAATACCCTCACGCAGACTCTCCCGAACTTGTTCGATTGTGTCTCCCGCACCCACGGCTCCGCCGATATCTGGCGTCCACGCACCCCAGTTGTCTTCGGCAACCCGTTCATAAACGACCATGTATTTTCGCGTCATCGCAGACCTGCCTGCTTCAGGATTGCATTTACAAGCTTACCTAGGTCTTTTCCTGCATGAAACGGTACGATCACCAAACCTGGTTTAACAGGATGCCGGAAGTGAATGTGGCTGCCGCTTCGCTTCACTTCAAACCAGCCGTCCTCGTTTAGCAATCGAATGATCTCCTTCGGTCTCAAAGGTCTCGCTATTCTGCGTTTGCTTGTTGCTCGACGGATGCGACTGCAGCGGCTGCGACGCGAGCTCTGAGGGGCTGCTGCGTGATAAGCGCTGAGGCACTGACGAGCAGGACACAGGCCAGCCGCAGGGAAGGTTTCATCAGTGCGCTCCTGCGAGTTCCAGCTCGCCGACGGGCTGGATCTGGATGAGCGGGTTGGGAACGCGAGCGCCGGCCAGATATTCCTCGAACTCCGAGCGGAACTTCTTGATGAAGCCGAGCGTGGGCATGGCGGCGGCGTCGCCGAGCGGGCAGAAGGTCCGGCCCATCATGTTCTCAGCGAGGTACTGGATGTTGTCGATGTCCTTCTTGTTGCCGCCGCCGGCGTGGAAGCGCGTGAGCGTCTTCTTGAGCCAATCCGTGCCTTCGCGGCAGGGAATGCACCAGCCGCAGCTTTCGTGCTGGTAGAAGCGGATGGTACGCAGGGCGAACTCGACGATAGAGACGGACTCGTCGAGCACGACGATGCCGCCTGAGCCGAGCATGGTGCCTGCCTTGGCCATCTGGTCGAAGTCTAGGCCGACATCGATCTCATCAGCTTTGAGGACCGGGCAGGACGAGCCGCCGGGAACGACGGCCTTGAGCTTCTTGCCGTCTTTAATGCCGCCGGCGACCTTGTAGATGGCGTCGCGCATGGAGTAGCCCATGGGAAGCTCGTAGACGCCGGGGCGCTCGACGTGGCCGGAGATGCCGAAGAGACGCGTGCCGCCGTTGCGCTCGGAGCCGAGCTTGGCGTACTCGGCCCCGCCCATGAGGAGGATGTGCGGAGCGTTGGCGATGGTTTCAGCGTTGTTGATGACTGTGGGGCCGCCGTAGAGGCCGACGACAGCAGGGAACGGAGGCTTGATGCGCGGCACGCCGCGCTTGCCCTCGAGCGATTCCATTAGGGCCGACTCTTCGCCTACTTCATAGGCTCCGGCACCGGTCTGGGTGACGATATCGAAGTCAACGCCTTCCTTGCCGAAGATGTTCTTGCCGAGGAAGCCCTTGGCGTAAGCGTCCGCTACGGCTTTCTCAACGATCTTGAGCAGGTAGCGGTACTCACCACGGAGGTAGATGAAGCCCATCTTGGAGCCGATGGCGAGGCCGGCGATCATGGTGCCTTCGATGATCGCGTGGGGATCGTGCAGGAAGATGACGTGGTCCTTGCAGGTGCCGGGCTCGGACTCGTCGCCGTTGACGAGGACGTATTTGGGCTTGGGGGCGACCTTAGGAACGAAGCTCCACTTCATGCCCGTGGGGAAGCCTGCGCCGCCGCGGCCGCGAAGACCGGAGGCCTTCATCTCGTTGATGATCCAGGCTGCGCCATCCTCCGGACCTTTTTCGATCGCCATCTGCACGGCTTTGTAGCCGTCGAGCTCGATGTACTTGTCGATGTCAGCTGCGCCCTGGCCGAAGCGGCGGCTGATGACTTTGACTTCGTCAGGATGAGAGACCAGGGTCGGCATTTAGCGCACATCCTTTCCGCGACCGGCGGCGTAGTCTTCGAGCACGGCGTCCATCTTCGCGGGCGTCAGGTCCTCGTGGAAGTCATAGTTGACCTGCACGGCCGGGGCCCAGCAGCAGGCGCCGATGCACTCAACTTCTTCGAGCGAGAAGAGGCCGTCGGGCGTGGTTTGCTTGTGTCCGATGCCGAGCTTGTGCTTGCAGTGGTCCAGCAGCTCGAAGCCGCCGCGCAGCATGCAGCTGATGTTGGTGCAAACCTGCACGTTGTACTTGCCGGCAGGCGTGGTGCGCAGCATGGAGTAGTAGCTGAGGACGTTGCGGACATCGAGCTCTAGGAGATCAAGCCGCGCGGCGATCTCGGCCACAGCAGCGTCGGAGACGTAGCCGAGGTCATCCTGCGCGTAGAGCAGCATGGGCACGAGTGCCGAGCGCGGTACGGGGTACAAGCCCGGAAGCTTGTCAAAGCGTTCCGCCGTAGCTGGGGAGAAGATCGTGTTGGCGATGACTGCCATCGTGTTTCGTTACTCCGTTCCCTGCAACATCTCGCGGGCTATACCCTCCGCCGCAAGGTCCATCTCTTCGTCCGCGTGCCCGGTACGGCTCACGGTTCCGTTCTCATTCAGCCGAAACTCCATGGTAACGCCCCGGCTGTCTAAAATCTCTTCGGGTGTGAAGCGCATCCAGCGGCTGCCTACTCGAAGCGTAATCTCGTTCTCGCTGACTTCGACCACGGCGTGCTGTGATGCGCTGAGACCGTGCAGGGAAGCGTAGCTGCGAAGCACAGCAGCCCATGAGGTCCATAGCTCGGCCTGTAGGCTGGGCATCACCGAGGCCATGGATGCTGGAGGAAATCCTCCAGCAGATACTCCGAGAGAGCTGATACGTCCAATTCTTTGGTCTCCGTCACATACTGTTCACGAACATCGACAAAATAATCTCCTGTTAACTTCCTGCCATCCTCGTCAGCAGTGATCAGCTTTTTGACAGAAAACTTCACGGAGACGAAGACCGCTTCTTCTTTCGGCGCGAACGTGGCTTCTCGTCCTCCGAATTCCTTCTTCCCGGACAGAAACTCGATGTCGAGACTCATGTTTTGAAAGTTAGGTTTTACGATGCAAACGGGGGTAACTGCGACTGCAAAGTGCGCGTCGAGGAACAAGATTCTAATTTCACCTGGTCGTTCCTCAATCTTGAGCCGCTTGGTCGTGTCCTTGACTTGTTCATTAAAGCGTAAGGCGTCTTCATGGATTTGTTTAATCAAATCAGCAAACCACCTGCTGCCATTGAGACGCAGCAACTCTTTCCGGCGCTCCCGAAGAGCCACAATCTCCATTCGTTTGCGGCTTGCCGCTTCCTCGCGGTCAAATTCGGCGTTCATTCGATCTGCCAGATTGGAGGCGCTCATGGTTAACGGTCGATGGCCCCCAACACAATGTCGATGGAACCGATCACGGCGACCACGTCGGCAATTTGGCGGCCCTTGCACATGGTTTCGAGCGCCTGCAGGGTCGAGAAGTCTGCGTTGCGCATGTGGACGCGGTAGGGCTTGGCAGTTCCGTCCGAGACGACATAGTAGGTCATCATGCCGTGCGGCGACTCGATGGCGGCGGTGGCCTCTCCTGCGGGAACCTGGAAACCCTCGGTCACGATCTTGAAGTGATGGATAAGGGACTCCATCTCGGTCTTCATCTTTTCGCGATCGGGAAGGATGATCTTGGGAGCGTCGGCGGTGATGCGGCCCTCGGGCAGGCCGTCCAGCGCCTGCTGGGCGATCTTGACCGACTCGCGCATCTCGATCATGCGCACCTGGTAGCGGGCCCAGACGTCGCCGTCGTTCGAGACGGGCACGTTGAACTTGAACTTCTCATAGCCGGAGTAGGGCATGTCGCGGCGGACGTCAAAGTCCACGCCGGAGGCGCGCAGCGGCGGCCCCGTGACGCCGAAGTTGATAGCATCTTCGCCGGAGAGATAGCCGACGCCCTTGAGGCGGCCGCCCCAGATGGGATTGTTTTGGAGCAGGCCTTCGTACTCGTCCACGTGGGAAGGAAAGTCGCGGAGGAAGTCGCGGATGGACTTGTAGAGGTCCAGCGGCATCTCCATGGCGAGGCCGCCGATGCGGATGTAGCTGGTCATCATGCGCTGGCCGCTGACGGCTTCGAAGATGCGCATCAACTGCTCGCGCTCGCGAAAGCAGTAGAGGAAGACGGTCATGGCACCGAGATCAAGCGCGTGTGTGCCAAGCCAGACGAGGTGCGAGTTAATGCGCATCAATTCCTGGAACATGACGCGGATGAACTGCGCGCGCTCCGGGATCTCGAGCTGGAGAAGCTTCTCGACTGCGAGCGCATAGCAAAGATTGTTCGCCATGGGCGCGAGATAGTCGATGCGGTCGGTGAGCGGGATGACCTGCTGGTAGAACTTGGCTTCGCAGGTCTTCTCGATACCGGTATGCAGGTAGCCGATGTCGGGGGCCAGGGAAACGATGGTTTCGCCATCAACCTCAAGCACCAACCGCAGAACGCCGTGCGTGGACGGGTGCTGCGGGCCCATGTTCAGGATCATGGTCTGGTCACTGACTGGGTCCGAGCCATGCGGCTTGTGGTGGCCGGTGGAGCTGGCGACAACGTCTTCAACGCCCGGAGTGATCAGGTCTTCGGCTGCGCGGAATCCGGCCAGGTTGGCCCCTGTGCGCTCCCCATGCGAAGCGGATTGCAAGGGTGCGTGGCGGTACTCCGGCACTTCCTTTTCAGAAGCCCCTTTATCGAGGGAAACGTCAGGGGTGAGCTCTTCGGCGACTGGCATTAGCGGTACCCCTCCACGGGATAGTCCTTACGGAGCGGGTGACCGTTCCAATTGTCGGGCATCATGATGCGGGTGAGACGCGGATGTCCGGCGAAGCGGATGCCAAACAGGTCAAAAACCTCGCGCTCGAAGAAGTTGGCGCCTGCCCAGACAGAGGTAACGGAGTCGATGACCGGATCTTCGCCGTTGAGCCGTGCGACCACACGGATGCGCTGCTTGAGCTTGTGGCTCAGCAGAGAGTAGCTGAGCTGGAAGCGGGGTTCGGTTGGATACCAGTCCACCGCGGTCATGTCCTCGAAGAAGTTGTAGCCTGCGGCTTTCAGTAGGGTCAGCGCTTCGACAATGGTCGCGGGCGCAACAGTGAGCGTCAACTCTTTGCGATCCCACTTGGCGTCTATGATCAGCGGGGCGATCGCGCCGATGGCGACGTGATCGGCCAGCGCAGCCGTGACGGCGTCCTTGCCGAAGATGGCTTCGGGGGTGGACTCGTTGCGGATGGGTTCGGATTGGGGTGCTTCAGGCATGATTCTCCGATGCGAAAAGGGCGCTACAGGTCTGGGCTTAGAGGTCAGCCCGGTCGTTGGTCCAGTTGAGGATGCCCTTCTTCCATACGTAGAAGAGGCCGACGGCGACGAAGCCGATGTACACGAGCATCTCCCAGAAGCCGAAAAGGCGGGAGCCCGTGATGCGTGGAAGCTGGCGGTAGATCACTGCCCAGGGGAGCATGAAGACGGCTTCCACGTCGAACAGGATGAAGAGCATGGCGACCATGTAGAAGCGAACCGAGAAGCGTCCGCGCGCGTCTCCTACCGGATCCATGCCGCACTCATAGGGCGCGAGTTTGGTGCGCGTGCGGCGGTGCTTGCCGATGAAGTACGAGCCGGCGACCATTCCCGAAGCCATGCCGACGGCAACGAGGATCTGGAGAACCAGAGGGATGTACTGCCACGTGTAATGCGGTGCGCTTGACATGCCAGTTTTGAGTGTAGGAGCGAGTCCGTCAAGAATCAAGGCGTTGCGGCTGGCGGGCTGTGCAACGCGAAAGCTGCCGGGATGAAATTACAGCAGGGCGCGATACCAGGCGATGAGGGGTTCGCCAGCAAGCGCAGTCAACAGGCCTCCGGCAGCGAGGAAGCTGCCCAAGGGCAGCCGGGAAGCTGCTGTGGCCTGCTTGCGAGCAAGCAGCAGGACCGCGTAGGTGGCGCAGAGCAGTATCCCGAGGAACAGGGCCAGCATCGCAGGCCAGAAGCCCAGGAACGCAGCGATCATCGCGAGCAGCTTGGCGTCGCCCAGGCCCATTCCTTCCTTGCCACGGAGCGCTTTGTAGGCCGCGCGGATGAGGAGCGGGATGGCGGCGGCAGCCAGGATGGCGAGCAGCCTGCCGAAGACCAGATGCTCGGGGCCGGTGAGGAAGACATCGCCGCGGGCGGCGAAGCTGCCGGGGGAGTTCATGCGCATGCCGTGTTGCGGATTCAGATGAACGTCTTCTGCGCCAGTGGGAAGGAAGATGGCCTGCGTGCAGACGAGGAAGAAGCCGACTGCGATGCCGGTCAGGGTAAATGCGTCCGGCAGGAGATGGGTCTGCCAATCCATGACCATGAGGCCGATGAGGAGGAATCCGAAGATGGCCAGCGCGATCGCTACAAGGATCATCGTCGTGCTCGTTGGATTCATCTCTTGTGTCTGCGGATGAAGCGCAAACCAAAGTTGAGAGCCCGAGTAAGCCAGCCAAAGGCCAAAGCCGAGCTCAACGGCTGGATATCGCCATGGGATCGATTGCTTGCAATGCCGACATTTCGCCGCGAGCAGAACCCAACTCAGCAGCGGGATGTTGTCGTACCAGCGGATGGTCTCAAGGCAGTCTGGGCAGTTGGAACGGGGCTTGCTGAGGCTGCGACGCTTCGGCAGTCTGGAGATGCACACGTTAAGGAAGCTGCCCAGCAGCAGGCCGAGAAGAAATGCTGCAAGCTCGAACAGCCAGGCGGCAGAGGTCACTGGCACAGTATAGGTTGCCTGACGGGACTTGGATTTTCACGACGTCGTGCACGTTTACCAGCGGAGCAACATTCCAGAGCCCATTGGGTTCTTAACAAGTGAGCCCTGGACGCGAGTTGCGCCCCGGAGCTTGCGGTGGCCCTACACAACCAGCCGCTTTTGGAGGGTACGATGCGTAAGTTCTTTTTGTTCAGTTTGCTCGCAGCTGGTCTGTTCCTGCTTCCCGCAACTTCCCATGCCCAGGTCTCTGTTGGTATCGGTGTTGGCCCCGCATACGGATACGGCGGGTACGGTCCTCCGGTCTGCTCTTACGGCTACTACGACTACGCTCCTTATGCCTGCGCTCCGTATGGCTACTACGGTCCGGAGTGGTTTAATGGCGGGATCTTTATTGGCGCCGGCCCGTGGTTCCGTGGTGGCTACGGCTATGGCCGCGGATATGGGTATGCCGGGTACCGCGGCGGCTATGGATATCGTGGCGGCTATGGCGGTTATCGTGGTGGCTACGGTGGTGGGTATCGCGGTGGCTACGGCGGAGGTGGCTATGCTGGCCGTGGCTTTGCTGGCGGTGGTGGCGGGTTCCATGGCGGCTTCGCCGGTGGCGGTGGCTTCCATGGTGGCGGTAGCGGTGGTGGCTTCCACGGTGGCGGTGGCGGTGGTGGCTTCCATGGCGGTGGCCATCGGTAAACCTATCATCATGTGATCGAAGAATGGCTACCCGTTCGGGTAGCCATTCTTATTTCAGGTGCTTACTTTTCGTGGCTTAGAAGTCGACGTGGGTGCGCACGGTGAAGACGGCAACAGGGCCACGATCCTGGTTGTAGCCGGGATGATCCACGAACTGGAAGTCGAATGCGGTGAACAGACCGCGCCAATTGTGGGCGGTGTAGTAGGCCTCCAGGATGTCTTCGCGGGCGTAGTTGAGGCGGCCATCTCCGAGCAGGAAGCCTCGACCACCGTCTGCGAGGTAGTGCTGGTGGTCGCGCTTGATGGCGTTCGTCACGCCAACCAGGCCGACCTTGTCGTTGGGCCGCGACCAGCGATTGCCGGCCATGTCAACACCGAGCTCGACCGTTTGGTCTACCTCCGTGTAGGCATAGCTTTCATGCTGTCCTTCATTCCAGCCGAAGCGGCCGAAGGCGCGGATGTCGTGGGGTAATTGCTGCTCCAGGTTCAATCCCACGCCGTACTTCACGGTGGTGCCGGGTGTGTGCGCGGTGATGTCCGGCGTGCTCTGGATGCCTTGCTGGTAAGCCCGGACGGCGTTGCGATAGAGGCCCATGTTGGCGTGGTTTACGTAGCCGAGCAGCCGGACGACGCCAGGGCGAGCCTCGGCTTTGTCATCCCGGTTGCCCAGACTGCCGAGCAGCGATGCGAGCGGGCTCTTGCGGTCTTCCAGCTCGTAGTTGTCTCCGCGGGCGCGGCGCAGATTCCAGTCCAGGTCGATGCCGTTCGCCTGCGTAGGCATCAGGGCCATGGCGTAGCGGGCCGACCAGTCGATGGCGTCGTATTCGGTCACGACGGCGTAGGTGTAGCCGCGCGTATTGGCGGCGTAATCCCACGCGCCATTGTTGTCCACGGTCCAGTTCAGGAACTGCAGGTGCGCGTCCGAACCGGGACCGCTCTGATCCATGACATCGGGAAGGCTCATGCTGCCGGCACGAAGATCGAAGCGGCGCACAGGGACTCCCGTGGCCAATGAGAACGGCGTGCGCTGCTGGGTTGTTGTCTTGTCGGTCAAACCGATGATCTGGTGCAGTTGTGCGCGAGCAACGTACGGCGTGGGACCGAGTTGCGGATTGCGCACGACATCGAGGTTCGTGAAGCCTGCCAAACCAAGAGCTTCCGAGATTCCCCGGCCCCCGGCGCTCTCCAGGTCGAAGATGGCGTCCGTGCTGTAGCGCGGGCCTCGGACGAGTTGGAAGCCGGTGAAGAGTGTGCCGACGAGCGACGTCTTGTACTCGCCGCGGGCGAGCATGCTGTTGGCGCCGTCGTAGGGTGAATGGAAGCCTGGGTGGGACTGGAAGACGACATTGATTTGGCCGGAGAGTAGCCAACGTTGGCTGTCCGGGTGAGAGAAGACCGTGAGCAACGTCTGGTCGGCTGTGCTCCCTGCGACCGGCGCATTTTGGCTGGCAGGTTGTTGGGCGTAAAGGCCGGTGCCGGAGAGCACGCACGCGGTGAGTATGGCGAAGCGGCTAAGAGGCATGAGGAGGTCTGTCAGTGGGATGCGAGGTGGAGCGTTTCAGCCTGATGAAAATGGAGATTTGACACGCTGTTCACACAGCTTTACTTTGAACCTACACGGGAAAGGAGGGCGATCCAAATCTATGACATCAGACTGTAATAGTTGCAACACAACACGTGAGGTGACTGAGGCTTAGAGCATCCGTTGCTCTAGACCTGGCTGTTTGCATTAGAACGACGACGCAAATCCTGCCGAGGCCCATCCGGGAAGCGGATGCCTCAGGTCAATCTCATCAGATCACCGCCTAATGGCTCGCTCCTTCGCTGGAGCGGGCCGTTGGTGTTTGTGGCCGGAGTAAAGTTGAAGGTATGAGCATGGTGCTGGAGAGCGTGGAGACGAAGCTGGGGCTGGCCGACGATCTTGTCATTGCAGGACGAACGTTCCGGTCGCGGCTGATCGTGGGGACGGGGAAGTACAGGGATGGGGCGGAGACAGCGGCTTCCATTGAGGCGGCTGGGGCCGAGATGGTGACGGTGGCGGTGCGGAGAGTGAACCTGGACCGCAGCCGAGAGAGCCTGCTGGACTACATCGATCCTAAGAAGTACTTCCTGCTGCCGAATACGGCGGGATGCTACACGGCCGATGAGGCGATTCGTGCGGCGATGCTGGCTCGGGAAGTGGGCCTATCGGACTGGGTGAAGGTGGAGGTGATCGGCGACACGGCGACGCTGTATCCGGATGTTCAAGCTACGGTTGAGGCGACGGCCGTGCTGGTGAAAGAGGGCTTCACGGTTCTGCCGTATACGACAGATGACATTGTGTTTGCGAAACGGCTGATCGACGTGGGCGCGGCGGCGGTGATGCCCCTGGGGGCTCCAATCGGGACCGGGCTGGGGATCGCCAACAGCTACACGCTGCGGATGATGCGGGAGTTGATTACGGATGTGCCGCTGATCGTGGATGCCGGATTGGGCACCGCCAGCGATGCGGCGCTAGCGATGGAGATGGGCTTCGATGCCGTGCTGCTGAATACGGCGATGGCTGGGGCGAAGGACCCTGTGCTGATGTCTTCGGCGATGAAGAAGGGTGTGGAAGCGGGACGCGAGTCGTTTCTGGCTGGGCGAATGCCGAAGAAGCTCTATGCAACGGCCAGCTCGCCACTCGAGGGGATTTCCCGATAGACCCCCCTGTACATACCTCGCGCAAATTCCTGAAAGCGCGGGAGTTAAGGGTGGAACCAGCTCAAAGATAGAACGCCGAATGTCCTAAGTAAAGGGCGTTTTCTGGCGGCCATGTTTGTCAAGTGCGATTGCTAATCGAGAGCGGCGAAAGCCTCCGTTAGATCGACAAGGATCGGCGTATTGGGGACTGTGATGTTCGTGGGGTCTGCATCATGCAGACCGCTGGCGTCAAAGGTCGATGCGGAACGGCGAACGGGATCAATGAGCCAGATGTTTTGAACGCCCATGGCCAGGTAGTCGGCTAATACGAGCTTGGCGCGGCTAAGCCGATCTTCCGGTGACATGATTTCGACGCAGATGAGGGGTGGAGTGAGAGTCACTTGCTCGCGCGGCGCACCGATACTAAGGATCGCGACATCGCAGATGCGAACGCGGTTGGAACTTACGCGAATGCGCTGTTCAATAACCGGATCTGTGTTCCAAGCTTTCGCATTCAAGGTGAATACGTAAAAGAGAAGTCCTTGAATTTTGCCGTGATCGTACTCGCCCACGTGGCGCTCCTCGATTTCGCCGTCCACATAATGGACATCGGGCTTGTAGCTGGTGCGCAGGTACTCGTCGATCGAAAGCAGTACAGGTGCGGTCGACATGGGAGTCTCCTGCGAGCAGTATGGAACCGAGAACGGCGTTAGTCCAGCGTGTACATGGCCAGGCCGCTTAGGAGTTTGGGGTAGAAGTCGGTGGATTTCTGGGGCATGACTTCGAGGTTGAGGCTGATGTTTTTCATCTGGTCGAGAGTGACAGGCTTGATGAGGAAGGCTACGTCGGCGTTGCCGCTGCCTACCTGCTGGAGTGCGTCGGAGGCCTCGCGGACGTAGCGGATGTTGTGGCCGGCGCGGACCGTTTCTTCGTTCAGGCCGAGCAGTTCTTCAAGGACGATCTTGTGAAGCTGGGTGACGTCGAGCGCGGCCTGGCGCGGAGAAAGGCCGGCGAGCAGCGGGGCTACGGCCTCGGGCTTCGGGGTGAGGAGGAAGTCGCCGTCGCGGGTGGCGGCTATGAAGGCCACGCCCTGGGCTTCGGTGAGGTGGCTGAGGAGCCCGGGAGCACCTGGGTAGTGGCCGTCCGGCGTGTTAGGGATTTCTTCGACGGTGAAGAACTGCTCGGCCTTACGGGCGAACTCCTGGCCGTTGAAGTCGGCCAGGTTGAAGGCCACGCGGTGGGTGGGCAGGATAGTGATACCGGGAGCGTCCATGTTGACGAAGGTCATCATCATGGCAGCTTCGGGGAAGGCGGGGGCGGGGAGGGCGTTGTCCGTTGTCCGTTCTCCAGCAGAGGCGGAAGACAGTTTCGATGCCGAGCTCTTCGGCTCGTTCATGCATGTAGGCGGTGGAGGTTTCGTAACGGTGGTGGCCGTCGGCGATGATGAGTTGCTTGTCGGCCATCGTGTTGAGCACGCGCTGGATAAGCGACGGGTCGGTGAGCTTCCAGACGCGGTGGACGACGTCGTACTCGTCGGTGATTTCAAGTTCGGGAGCAGTGCCCTGATCGAAGATCAGGTGCTCGGCGGTGAAGGTTGGGTCCGAGTAAAGCATGTAGATCTGCTCGCAGTAGGCGCGGGTGGCTTTGAAGAGGGCGAGGCGGTCGGACTTGTGCTTGGGGAAGGTCTGCTCGTGGCGGAAGACGACCTTGTCTGCGTAGTCGTAGAGGTGGCCGAGGGCGATGAAGCCTCGGCGCTCGCGAGTTTCTTCCGTACCCGGGACGGTGTAGGTCTGGGAGTAGCCGTAGAGGGCGGGCTCGGACTCTTCCTTGAGAATGCCTTCAGCGCGCCAGCCGTTGAGGGTGGCGGCGGCGCGGGTGTAGACGTTGTTCTTTTCCGTGTCTTTGGACGAGGTTTTACCAAGGACGATGCGAATGAGGTTGTAAGGGCTGGCCTCGTAGTAGCGCTCCTGCATGGCTGGAGAGATCTTGTCGTAGGGCTGGGTGACGACATCGGTCATGTTGACGCGGGACGGATCGTAGCGGAGAGCGCGGAACGGGTACAGTCTTGCCATCTCATGTAGGGTAACAAGGGCCAGCGGGTTGGCGCTTCGGGTTAGCGGGTTAGCGGGTTGGTGCGGTCTGCGGCAGGCTGTTGGCGGTGATGGCCGGTTCGAGAGAAAGCTTTGACACGGCGGGCGCAGAGATGCGCAACGGTTCGCCACGGGATCCACGGTTGCGTTCACGAGGGCGGGGCGCAGAGTACGCCATTCGAGGCGCAGATTTCGCAGAAGCTGGCGGATGTGGCTGATGGCCGGCGCGGAACAGGGAGTGCGGGTTTGGTGGTGTGAAGGCTCGGCGGCGCGAGGTTCGCGCGGGATGTGCTGTCCGTGCGATAGTCATAAGCTGATAGGCCCTGATGTGTGGCTGGCTCTGCGGCTGGCCGGGTGCGAGGGCTACAGGGTTATCCGTATGCGGCGGTGGTGGGAAACCGGGTGGGGAATCGGAGCGATGGCGGCGGTGTTGCTGCTGAGCCTGTGCTGTGCGCCCGTTGGCAGCGCGCAGGAAAACCCTATCGACAATCCGAAGACGGCAGCACCTCCTCCTGCAAAGCCGAAGGCGCCTGAGCCGTTGCCTCCGCAGGAGGGGCCGAAGACGCCAGGGGCACAGCATGCCGGGCCTCTGCATGTGGACGTGAACCTGGTGCTGGTTCCGGTGACGGTGACAGACGGGCAGGACCGCCTCGTGACGGGGCTGGAAAAGGAAAATTTTCTGCTCTTCGATCAAGGCCAACCGCAGACGATCAAGAGCTTTTCGACGGAGGATGCTCCGATCTCTATCGGAATTGTGTTCGACCTGAGCGGGAGCATGCAGTCGAAGTTTGTGCGGGCCCGGAAGGCGCTGAGCGAGTTTTTGCGGACCTGCAATCCGCAGGATGAGTTTTTTGTGGTGGGGTTCAACGACAGGCCGGCGGTGCTGGTGGATTACACCTCCGATGTGGACGATGTGGAAGCACGAATGGTGATGCTGCGGCCGGAGAACCGGACGGCGCTGATCGACGCGATGTACCTGGCGGTGAACAAGCTGCGCGATGCGAAGAACCAGCGCAAGGCCCTGCTGGTAGTTTCCGATGGTGGCGATAATCGCAGCCGGTATACGCAGGGCGAACTGGAGAGGATCGTGCGCGAGAGCGAGGTGCAGATCTATTCGATCGGCATTTTCGACGCGTATGCGCCGACCGAGGAAGAACAGAATGGGCCGATTTTGCTGAAAGACATCTCCGAGGCGACCGGTGGGCGTCTGTTCAAGGTGTTGGATATGCAGGATTTGAGCGACATAGCAGAAAGGATCAGCGAAGATCTGCGAAACGAGTATGTATTGGGGTATACGCCGACGGACAAGCGGCGAAACGGGGCGTACCGGAAGCTGCGGGTGCAGTTGGCTCCCCCGCCGGGGCTGCCGCTTTTGTATGAGCACCATCGCGAGGGCTACTATGCACCGACGCAGTAGCCTGCTGCTTTTGCTGGCCTTCATGTTTTCTGCAGGTTCAGTGTGGGCGCAGACTCCGGCTACGCAGCCGCAACAGAGGCCGGAAACGCCTTTGTCGCAGGACTCCGATCCAGTGCCTTCGCCGGACCCGGATCGTGTCGCCACAGCGGCGCCGAAGGCATCGGCAACGCCGCAGAGCGGTGAGGTGACCCGCGAGGGTGGACGCTACACGCTGACGGCGAACGCGTTTGAAGTGCGGCTGAACGCTTCGGTGATCGACAGCGCTGGGCGGAACATCGATACGCTGACGAAGAGCGCTTTCCAGGTGTATGAGGATGGCGTTCCGCAGACGATTCTTGGGTTTGCTCACGAGGACACACCGGTTTCGATCGGGATCCTGATCGATAGCTCGGGGTCCATGTACGACAAGCGCGACGCGGTAAATACGGCGGCGCTGGACCTGGTCAGGCTGTCGAACCCGCAGGACGAGGCGTTCCTGGTGGACTTCAGCTCGGAAGCGTATATCGACCAGGACTTTACGAACAGCGTCGCGAAGCTGCAGCAGGCCCTGGCGTACTTCAAGCCGAGCGGCGGGACGGCGCTGTATGACGCGGTGATCGCCTCGGCGGACTACCTGAGCAAGAACGGGAAACGGCCGAAGCAGGTTCTGCTGATCATTACGGATGGCGAGGACAATGCGTCGAGCGCGACGCTGGAGCAGGCGATCCGACGGGTGCAGGAGCTGGATGGGCCGGCGATTTACTCCGTGGGGCTGCTGTTTGGCGACGATGTAAGCCGGCGCGAAGCGAGGCATGCGCGGGATGTGCTGCAGGAACTTTCCGACCAGACCGGCGGCGTGGCGTACTTTCCGCGATCGCTGAAGGAAGTGGACGGGATTGCGCGGCAGGTGGCTGAGGATATCCGGTCGCAGTACACGATCTCGTACCGTTCGACGAAGTCTCCGAGCCTGGGCGGGTACCGGCAGGTGCATGTGGAGGCCAAGGAGAAGGGCTTCCGAGGGTTACAGGTCCGAACGCGGACGGGGTACTTCCCGAAGGCGGTCAGCGGGGCGGAAGCACCGGAGAAGCCTTAGTTCCGACATGGATGCGGCGGCGGATGGCGTATTTAGTAAGCAGGCCAATGTAGGCATCTGTAGGCATCCACGCAGCCCTGAATTGCAGGGTCTCTCCACTCGCTTCGCTCCGATCGAAGATGACGAAGACTGAACCAAGCGTCTTTGGCAAAGCTCGTCATACCGAGGCACCGGCGCAGTAGAGCGAATGTGCATCGAAGAGATAGCATGGCAGCGGTGTGTTTTTGGACGCCGCCGCTGTTCCGAGGACCGAATCGAATGCTGGATGTACAGACAATCAATGATGTGTTCCAAAAGGTGGCGTCGCGCGGTGACGCGACCGTAATCCAGGCTCAGAAGGGGCTGGAGTGGACACCGATCAGTTCGAAGCAGATGTATGGGCGTGTGCGGGCCGTGGCAGAGATGCTGCAGCGCTGGGGGATTGGCAAGGGCGATCGCGTGGCGCTGGTGGGCGACAACCGCTGGGAGTGGCCGGTGAGCGATTACGCGATCCTGGCGATTGGCGCGGTGGATGTGCCGCTGTACCAGACGCTGACGCCGGAGCAGGAAGCGTACATTCTGAAGGATTCGGGAGCGAAGGCGATCCTGCTTTCGAACCGGGACCAGTACGACAAGCTGATCAAGGCGGGCGATCTTCCGGACCTGCAGCACGTTGCGGTGTGGGATGACGGTGCGTTCGAGGGCGCGGAAACCTTTCCGGAGATTATGAAGCGGGCACCGGAACTGGAGCAGCCCGACGCGGCGTTCGATGCGCTGGTGGCTTCGGCCAAGCCGGAGGATCTGGCTTCGGTGATTTACACCTCGGGCACGACGGGCGACCCGAAGGGCGTGATGCTGACGCATGGGAACCTGGGGAGCAATCTGCAGCACTCGACCGAGGGGCTGCGGATTGAGCCGAGCGACATTTCGATTTCGTACCTGCCGCTTAGCCATGCGCTCGCGAGGCACCAGGATTATGCGTTTTCCGCGATTGGCGCGCAGATCGCGTACCTATCGAAGTTCGATGACCTGTCAAAGGGGATGAAGATTATCCGTCCCACGATCTTCGTGGCTGTGCCGCGGGTGTTCGAGAAGGTTCGGCAGGCGGTGGAAGGCCGGGCGCATGGCTTCCAGAAGAAGATTTTTGAGTGGGCGCTGAAGCAGGGAGCCAAGCAGAAGGACGTGGTGGCTCGCGGCGAGCAGCCGGGGTCGCTGCTTTGGAAGCTGGCTGACAAGCTGGTGTTCGTGAAGATTCGCGAGGCGTTTGGCGGGCGCGTGAAGGTGTTCATCTCGGGCGGGGCGCCGCTGGGGCAGGAGACGACGGACTGGTTCCTGAGCGTGGGTGTCCGGGTGTTCGAAGGCTATGGGCTGACAGAGACGTCGCCGGTGGTTTCGCGGAACACGTTCGATGGATACAAGGCGGGGACGGTTGGGAAGATCATTCCGAACATGGACGCGCGGCTGGCGTCCGATGGTGAGCTTGAGGTGCAGGGAAGCTCCGTGTTTGCCGGCTACTGGCAGAACGAGGATGCGACGAAGAAGGAGTTTACCGAGGATGGCTGGTTCAAGACCGGCGACATCGGCAAGATCGAAGACGGATTCCTTTCGATCACCGACCGCAAGAAGGAACTGATGAAGACTTCAGGCGGGAAGTACATCGCTCCGCAGCCGCTGGAAAGCAAGCTGAAGGTGGATGCGCTGGTAGGACAGGCAGCGCTGATTGGCGACAACAAGAAGTTCGTCAGCGTGCTGATTTCGCCGAACTTCCACGCGCTGGAGGGCTGGGCCAAGAGCAATGGCGTGAGCAGCAGCGATCACGCGGAGATGGTGAAGGACCCGAAGGTGCAGAAGGCGTACGACGACTTGATCGCCAAGGTGAACGGCGGGCTGGCGCACTACGAGACGATCAAGAAGGTGATCCTGGTGCCTGAGGAGTGGAACGTGGATTCGGGGGAACTGACGCCGAGTTTGAAGCTGAAGCGGCGGGTGATCAACGAGAAGTACAAGGAGCAGATCGACGCGGTTTACAAGGAGTAGCGTCGAGCGTTTTCATCAAAGGGCGGAGTGCTTTGGCGCTCCGCTCTTTCGTTTTGGATAGATTCGGTTCGGGCCTGGGCTTGGCGCATCCAATCTGGCATGAACCTGCTGCACCGGGCCGAGAAAAAAGGCCGGCAATTCCAGAATCCTGTTGCGACTGAGATGGCGTCGCCACTCACGATCATGACCAAGGTTCTTCCCCGCCACCTGGCGAATAAGGAAGAGACCTCTCCGAAGCAGCCGCTGGGGCCGTTTACGACGGATGTCTCGATCTACACGAGAGCGCCTGAGAGCGGGCTAAGGATTACGTGGTTTGGGCATGCCTCTGCGCTGGTGGAGATAGACGGCGTCCGAGTGCTGATCGATCCGGTGTGGGGAAAACGGGCGGGCCTGCCGGGGCTCGGGCCGGTGCGGTTTTTTGCGCCGACGGCGGCGTTGGAGGACCTGGGGCCGATCGACGTGGTGCTGCTGTCCCACGATCACTATGACCACCTGGATGCGTTCACGATCAAGCAGCTGGCGACTCTGAATGCGAGTGCGCGGGCGCGCTACATTTGCCCACTGGGTGTGGGTAAGGTGCTGCGGTCGTTTGGGGTGGAGGGGAAGCACATCACCGAGCTGGACTGGACGCAGAGCACGACGGCTACCGGTGGGGAGTTCGGGGCGGAAGTCAAAATTACAGCCTGGCCGGCGCGGCATTTTTCGGGGCGCGGGCTGTTCGACCGCTTTACTACTTTGTGGAACAGCTTTGTGATGGAAGGGCCGAAGCACCGCGTCTTTTATGCGGGAGATACCGGGTACTGGGACGGGTTCGGACCGATCGCGGAGCAGTATGAGCGCTTCGATGTGAGCCTGCTGCCAATTGGGGCGTTCGACCCGCTTTGGCGGTCGATCCATATGGGGCCGGAGGACGCGGTGCAGGCGTATCGCGATATGGGTGGGGTGGAGAAGGCAGGGCTGCTGATGCCGGTGCACTGGGGGCTGTTCAATCTGGCGCTGCATGGGTGGCGGCAGCCGATCGATCATCTGACGGAGCTGGCTGGTGGAGATGTGCCGCTGCTTTCGCCAGCGCCGGGAGAGCCGGTGGAGGTAACGGCAGGGCGCGAGGTACGGTCGGACTGGTGGCGGGGGAAGCGGTAGGGCTCGATCTGCGGTAGGATTTCGGCGTGGGCATGCGCGGCAAATTTCTACGTTTTGGCTTGCTGCTTTTCGTGGCGGCGGGCGCTTGTGGCGCGCAACGTACGTCCCGGCTGGCGCCGCGGTGTGCGGATTCCTTGCGGCAGGCCGCGGAGTTGATGAGCCAGGCCGAGTACAGGCCCGATGGAATTGTGGGCTATGACCAGGCCGACCAGTTGATTGGCGACGTGGCCGATACCTGCCGGTCGCATGGGGAGATCCGGCTGTACAACGCCGGCAGGCACATGCTTTCGCTGGCGCGATCGGTAGAGAGAACGCGTGCGCGGGTCGCCAAGGAGCTCAGCACCGCAGGCAATGTGGATCCCGGAGAGAGTTGGGCGCTGGCGCTGGACGATCCGCGGTGGGCGGGCGTGACCGCGCGGGAGAGTGGCTGCCAGAGCGCGATCCTGGCTGCGGTGAAGGACCGGCGGGTGACGGTTCGGATCGAGGCGTGCGACCTGAAGGCTTACGAGTAGCCGGGAGTGGTTGCAGGCTTCGTTACAGATTGGTTACTGGCGGTTTGGGTGCGGTGCGGGTCGGATTCGGCTTGTCTCCTTGTGGAAAACGCAGTACAACAGGACTGCACCCGGTAAATACCGGAAGAATCCCAACAAGCGGAGACACCAATGGCAAGCGCAGCGCACCCACAGGCAGCAATGCGGGAAGTGATGGACATTCGGCAGGCTGCCGACTACCTGGGAATCAGCGGCGACACGCTGTACCGGTATGCGTCGGAGGGGTTCATCCCGGCGTTCAAGCTGGGGAACCGGTGGCGGTTCCGGAAGAGCTTGCTGGATAGCTGGATGGATGAAAAGAGCGGCGTGAAGCCGAGTGCGGATGTCGAGGCGGCTGAGGCGGGGCGGAAGAAGCCGGTCTCTCGGGCTCGGTAAGGCATGTTTCGGCGGGACGAAATCCCGGGCTGGCTGGCGATTGACTGGTGGGTGCTACTTATCGCATCCGTCGTGTTTCAGGAGTTTTGAGTTTTCCGAGGCACCCCAAAGCTGGACGGCCAGTCGCCGAGGTCGGGTCGTGGTTCATCACGGTCTGGCAGTTATTGCAAGTTCTCTGGTTGAGACGGCAAACAAGCAAGAACGCTGCTGTGTTTCTCCTTGTCGCTTCCTCCGGCTTCGATCTTGCCGCTTACCTATGTGAAATCTCGTTCATGGGAGCGTTCCCACGCGTCTCAAACGTGCTGTCGATCCTATGCTTGATCGGCAGTATTGTGACGTTTATCTGGGCAGCCTTCGTTTTCAGGTCAGCTTTCGAAGATTACGGCGCACGCGTAGGATACGGGCGCGAGCTGAGCGGCTGGATGACGCTCTTCTTCTCGATTTACTACATTCAGTACCACCTGCATGTGCTTGGTGATGACCTTGCTGCAAAGCAGGCACTCAGCCGCGATAAAGCGTGAACTCGGTGATTTCTGGCGGGCAGTTGAGGCGGAATGGGACACCGACTGTGCCGATGCCGCGGTTGACGTACAGTTGCATGTGGTTGAGGCGGTAGAGGCCGTCATAGTACTTCTGGCCGAAGGGCGGCAGGACTAGCGGGCCGACGATCGGCAGGCAGACCTGGCCGCCGTGGGAGTGGCCGGAGAGCATCAGGTCGACAACGGGAAAGCGTGCCGTTTTCGCGAGCTTGTCCGCGTAGTCGGGCTCGTGCGCGAGGAAGATGACAGGGCCATCCGGTTTGGCGGGGATGGCTTTTTCGGCGTTGCAGCCGAGGACGCCGGGGTCGCGCGCCCCGCAGAGCCAAAGGCGGGAGCCGGCGCGCTCGATGGGCAGGAAGTCGTCATCGAGCACCGGTAGTCCGTGGTCCCGGAGGGTGGATGCGATGTAGTCGGCGTTGACGGCGGCGTCGTGATTGCCAAGGATACAGTAGCGCAGCGGGCAGGTTAGCTCGGCTAGGATTGCCGCGCAGTCCACTGACTTACGGCGGGCAAAACGGTGACTGCGGGGTCCACGGCTGACGAAGTCTCCAGTGAGGACGACGAGATCGGGGTTGAGGGCATTTGTGCGGCGGACGGCTTCGCGGAGGAACCAGGGCTCAGTGAACTCGTCGTAGTGGAAGTCCGACATCTGGACGATGCGGAAACCTTCAAACGCGGGCGGCAGGTTACGGATGGCGATATGCCGGTGGGTGAGCTCAAGCGCGTGGCGCGCGGGAAAAGCGGCATAGAGGCCGAGAGCGGTCGCGGAGACGGCGCCTGCGCCGAAGAAGGCTCGGCGTGAGAGGCTGTGCTGCCGGTCGAGTTGTGATTCGTCCGAGATACTCCATTCTACCGGGAAGGTAGTGTGCGGCGGTTTGGGCGCAAGGCTAGTAAACTCTTGCAGGTGCGAGATGTTTCAAGGATTGAGCGGGCGGCGGAGCAGGCTGGAATGGCCGAGGCCGATGCGCTGCTGGTGACGGCCCTGCCGGATGTTCGGTGGCTGACGGGATTTTCGGGTTCGAACGGCGCGGTGGCGATCTTGCGGCGGGCCCGCAAGCCGATGGCGATGCTGTTTACCGACGGCCGTTACACCGCGCAGGCGCGGGAGCAGGTGGGCTCGCTGCGGGTGAAGATCGAGAAGAAGGCGGCAGGGCTGGCGGCGGCGGAGTGGCTGGCGGCTCAAGGCGCGAAGAGCTGCGCCTACGATGCGGCGCAGACGACCGTGGCGGCTTTCGAGACGATGCGGAAAGGGCTGCCTGCCGGGGTTCGGCGAGGGTTCTTCCAGGCGGCGAACGGGCTAGTGCCGAAGCTGCGCGAGGTGAAGGATGCGGGCGAGATCGCGAAAATGCGGCGGGCGGCTGCGCTGGGTTGCGCGCTGTTCGAGCACGTTCTGCAGCACATGACGCTTGACGTGACAGAAGGCGAGATCGCGGCGCAGCTGGAGTTTACGGCGCGGATGGCGGGCGCGGAGGCGATGAGCTTCGAGACGATCGTGGCGGGTGGGAAGCGCTCGGCCCTGCCACATGGCCGGGCGACGACCGCGAAGCTGCCGCGCAAGGGCTTTGTGACGCTGGACTTTGGCGTGCTGCTGGATGGGTATTGCAGCGACATGACCCGCACCGTGCACATGGGAAGGGCGAGCAAGCGAGAGCGAGACGTGTATGATGCGGTGCTGACAGCGCAGCAGGCCGGAGTGGCTGCTGTGAGGCCTGGAGCAACTTGTGAAGCCGTGGATGAGGCCGCTCGCGGGGTTCTCAAGAAGGCCGGGCTGGCGAAGTGGTTTACGCACTCGACCGGGCATGGAGTTGGGCTGGAGATTCACGAGGGGCCGAGACTGGCGGTAAAGCAGGAGCAGGCACTGCGGCCAGGCATGGTGGTGACGATTGAGCCGGGGGTTTATCTGCCCGGTGAGTTCGGCGTCCGCATCGAAGACATGGTGCTGGTGACGGAGAATGGTGGGGAAGTGCTGACAGCAGAGAGTCCGAAGGGACTGATCGAGTTGTAACTTGTACGTTGTACGTGTTTTGGAGCAGGAGCAGATGGACGGAAAAGAGTTGAACGAGCTTCGCGAACTGGTGGAGTTTTTGAAGGCGAACGGCGTTGGCGAGTTCGCGATGGAACGCGAAGACCTGAAGGTGAACCTGAAGTTTCAGGGTGGTGAGGGCTCGGCCGCGGCTGCGACGCCGCACCCGGTGGTCTTCGATTATGGCCAACTGGCGCAGTTGCTGGGCGCGCATGCGGCGCTGAACCAGCCCGCAGGGGGCTCGCAGACGGGCTTTCCGCAGAGTGGGGCGGTGGCGAGTCATGCTCCCGTGCAGGCTGCGGCGGCTCCGGTGGCGGAAGCACCGGCGGCTGATCCGCTGACGGGCGCGCACATTGTGAAGTCGCCGATTGTGGGGACGTTCTATGCGGCGCCTTCGCCGGATGCTGAGCCGTATACCCGAGTGGGTGACCGCGTGCAGGCAGGCAAAGTGCTCTGCATCGTGGAAGCGATGAAGCTGATGAACGAGATCGAGTCGGATGCCAGCGGCGAGATCGTGAAGGTGTTTGTGACCAGCGGGCAGCCGGTGGAGTATGGCCAGCCGCTGTTCGCGATCAAGGCGTAGAGGCGCAGACGGGCTCGTGCCCTTCGGCACTTGCCCGACTAATGCGGGGGTTCTCTCCACTCCGCAGGATGGTAAGCCGTCCTGCTCCGGTCGAGATGACAAGCTTCTGGGGCACCCCGGTCGAAGTTGATGATGCACGGGTTCCCCGGTCGAGATGACGAGCAGTTTGGTTAGCAGGTGAGAAGGTTTGGGAATGTTTCGTAAGGTACTGATTGCCAATCGTGGGGAGATCGCGCTGCGCGTGATCTCGGCTTGCAAGGAGATGGGCATTCGCACGGTGGCGGTGTACTCCGAGGCGGACCGCCACAGCCTGCATGTGCGGTTTGCGGATGAGGCGGTGTGCATTGGGCCGCCGCGGTCCGCGGACAGCTACCTGAACGTGCCGAGCGTGATCTCCGCGGCAGAGATTACGGGCGCGGAAGCGATCCATCCGGGATACGGGCTGCTGAGCGAGAACGCGAACTTCGCGGAGGTTTGCCGGGCGTCGAATATCAAGTTCATCGGGCCGCCGCCGGAGGTGACGCGCATGATGGGCGAGAAGAGCACGGCGCGGCAGACGATGAAGGATGCCAAGGTGCCGATCCTGCCGGGGTCGGACGGCGTGCTGGAGAGCGAGCAGGAAGCGCTGGACGTGGCCGCGAAGATCAAGTACCCGGTGATTCTGAAGGCTGTGGCCGGCGGCGGCGGACGCGGGATGAGGATTGTCCGTTCGGCGGCGGAGCTTCCGGCGCTGTACCAGCAAGCGGGCCAGGAGGCGCTGAACGCATTCAGCAACGGCGACCTGTACATGGAGAAGTTCATCGAGCGGCCGCGGCACATCGAGTTCCAGGTGCTGGCCGACGAGCACGGCAATGTGATGAGCCTGGGGGAGCGCGAGTGCTCGATCCAGCGGCGGCACCAGAAGCTGATTGAAGAGGCTCCGAGTTTGCAAGTGACGCCGGAGCTGCGGGCGAAGCTGGGCGGGGTGATCGAGAAGTCGCTGAAGAAGATTGGGTACTGGAACGCGGGGACGATTGAGTTCCTGATGGACGAGGACCGCGAGATCTACTTCATCGAGATGAACACGCGCATCCAGGTGGAGCACTGCGTGACCGAGATGGTGACGGGCGTGGACCTGGTAAAGGCGCAGTTGCGGATTGCGGCGGGCGAGAAGCTGAGCGACATCGTGCCGGGGTATCCGGCGATTGTGGGTCACGCGATCGAGTGCCGCATCAATGCGGAGCATCCGGAGAAGTTCACGCCGAGC
Source organism: Granulicella sp. (assembly GCA_965198545.1). GTDB lineage: Bacteria > Acidobacteriota > Terriglobia > Terriglobales > Acidobacteriaceae > Granulicella. The sequence goes on from CBDAPS010000001.1 coordinate 1,030,766, forward strand.
CCGGGGAAGATTACGGCGTATAACCTGCCGGGCGGGAACGGGGTTCGCGTGGATACGGCGCAGTACCAGGAAGGTGTGGTGCCGCAGTACTACGACTCGCTGATTGCGAAGCTGATTTGCCATGGCAAGGATCGCGAGGAAGCCATGGACAAGACGCAGCGGGCGCTGAGCCAGTTCGTGGTGGAGGGGATTCATACGACGATCCCGATGCACCAGCGGATTTTTGCGGATGAGGACTTCCGGGCCGGGGACTTCGATACGAAGTTCATGGAGCGGTTTCTGGAGAAGCCGAAAAGCTGAACGCTAAGGATGCCAAGGACGCCAAGTTGAACGCCATGTACGCGAAGGCGGTGTTGCCTCGGCTGTATGCGATTGTGGATGCGGAGACGTGTGTTCGGCGGGGCGTGAGTGTGGGCGCGTTTGCACGGGAGCTGCGCGAAGGTGGCGTGCGGCTGGTGCAGTATCGGGACAAGGTGGGGAGTCCGCAGGCGGTGCTGGCCGGTGCGGCGGCTGTTGCCGAGGCGTTTGCGGGGACGGATGCTCTGCTGGTGATGAACGATCGCGCGGATCTGGCGGTACTGGCTGGGTGGCGCGGGGTGCATGTGGGGCATACGGATATGCCGCCGGATGCTGTGCGGCGGGTGCTTGGGGCCGGCGGGTTTGTTGGAGTGTCGACGCACAACGACGAGCAGGTGCGCGCGGGGGATGCGAGCGGCGCGGATTATGTTGCGATTGGGCCGGTATTTGCGACCTCCAGCAAGGCGGATACGGAGCCCGTCGTGGGGCTGGAGGGAGTTCGGCGGGCCCGGGCGCTGACGGCGAAGCCACTGGTGGCGATTGGTGGGATCACGCGGGAGAACGCGCTGGCGGTGATCGAAGCCGGAGCGGATTCGGTGGCGGTGATTGGAGGATTGTTTGTTGAGGGGCTGAGCGTTCGGGAGGCTGCGGAAGACTTGCTTGGAAGACTTTCTCGGCGTTCTCAGGTAGCGTGAAGAGAACGTGAATTCTTCCTCAACCGAACAAGCCTTCGACGACGCCGAGGACGGACATCTGCGTCTGGATAGTGATCCAGAAGCAGGTGGAACGGCGCAGCCGCACTTTGTGCAGGGGCTAGGGCTGTTTTCAGCGACCGCGATCGTGATGGGGTCGATGATCGGGTCGGGAATCTTTATTGTGCCGGCGGATATGAGCCGGACGCTGGGTTCGCCCGCGCTCTTGATCGCGGCATGGCTGTTGACAGCGGCGCTGACGATCATCGGGGCACTGAGCTATGGCGAACTGGCAGCGATGATGCCAAAGGCCGGTGGGCAGTATGTGTACCTGCGCGAGAGCCTGGGACCGATCTGGGGATTTCTGTACGGTTGGACGCTGTTCCTGGTGATCCAGACGGGGACGCTGGCTGCGGTGGCGGTAGCGTTTGGGAAGTTCCTGGGGGTGTTCTTTCCAAGTGTGAGCCAGACACGGTGGATCTGGCACGTGGGCTCAGGGAACGTGGGGCTGAACACGGCGAACCTGGTGGCGATTGGGATTGTGATCCTGCTGACGTTTGCGAACACGCTGGGCGTAAAGCTGGGCGCGGCGGTGCAGAACGTGTTTACGACAGCAAAGGTGCTGGCGCTGCTGGGCGTGATCGCGGTGGGGTTTGTGGCAAAGAACGCAGCGGCAATCGCGGCGAATTTTGGGGCAGGCTGGCATCAATTCTGGGCCGGTGCGAGCTGGCATGGGCAGCATCCGGTGGATGTGGGCGCGTTCTTTGGTCTGGGCGGCGGGACGGCTGTTGTCGGTGTGCTGACTGTAATTGCGGTGGTGCAGGTGGGGTCGCTGTTCAGCTCGGATAGCTGGAACAATGTGACGTTTACGGCGGGCGAGGTGAGGAATCCCCGGCGGAACCTGCCGCTGAGCCTGGCGCTGGGGACGGGCGTGGTGTTGCTGCTTTACATCACCTGCAACTTCGTCTACCTGAGCGTACTGCCGATGGCTGGGAGCGCTACGGCGACGACGGTGGCCGGGCGAGGCATTGCGTTTGCCGCGCAGGACCGCGTGGCTACGGCGGTGATGGAAGCCGCCTTTGGCGGAGTCGGCGCGAAGATCATGGCGGCGGCGATCCTGGTGTCGACCTTTGGGTGCGTGAACGGGATTCTGCTGGCCGGGGCTCGGGTGTATTACGCGATGAGCCGCGATGGGCTGTTTTTTGCGGCGGCGGGGAAGCTGAGCGCGAGGTCGGGGGTGCCTACGAACTCGCTGTGGATGCAGTGCGTTTGGACATGCTTGCTTTGCCTGAGCGGGAGCTACGGGCAGTTGCTGGACTACGTGATCTTCGCGGTGCTGGTGTTTTATGTGCTGACGATCATCGGGCTATTCGTGCTGCGGCGGACGCGGCCGGATGCGCCGCGGCCATATAGGGCGATCGGCTATCCGGTGCTGCCGGCGCTGTACATCGTGATGGCAACGTTTATTTGTGGTGTACTGTTGCGATACAAGCCTCAATACACATGGCCGGGTCTGGGTCTGGTTCTGCTCGGCCTACCGGTTTACTTCTTCTGGCAGCGGCGTGGACGAGTCGCCGCCGTTTAGCGGCATCAGCAGGCAAGACAATCCAGCAGTACGGGAGACACGCACGGGAATGGCAAATCTTCTAGCGATCAAGCCCTTGGCGGCGATTTTGAGTGAAGCCTCGGAGACAGGCGAACACTCGCTGAAGCGCTCGCTGGGCGCGTGGAGCCTGATTGCGCTGGGCATCGGCGCGATCATCGGCACAGGCATCTTCGTGCTGACCGGAACGGTGGCGGCGCAGTACGCCGGGCCGGGTGTGGTGTACTCGTTCATCCTGGCGGCTGTGGGCTGCGTGTTCGCGGGTCTCTGTTATGCGGAGTTCTCCGCGATGATTCCGGTGGCGGGCTCGGCTTATACGTATGGCTATGCCACGCTGGGCGAGATCTTCGCCTGGATCATCGGCTGGGACCTGGTGCTGGAGTATGCGTTCGGCGCGGCCACGGTGTGTTCCGGGTGGAGCGGCTATGTACTGAGCCTCGGGCAGGACTTCGGCTTGCGGCTGCCGCCTGAACTGGCCGGAACGCCGGGGTCGGTCTTCGTGCTTTACCAGGGACACTGGGAGTTTTTGGGCCGCATCAGCGCGAAGCTGGCTGAGCTTGGAATCGATCCGGCGACCCTGCCGCAGCGGCATGGCGTCTTCAATCTGGTGGCGTTCGTTGGCATCATGCTGGTGACCGCGATCCTGGTGGTTGGCGTGAAGGAGTCTGCGAACTTCAACAGCTTCATTGTGGCCGTGAAGCTGATTGTCCTGGTGGTGTTCCTGATCGTGGGAGGGAACATGCTGTTCCATCACCCGGAGCTGCCGCAGATCAACTGGCACCCCTTTCTGCCTGAGAACAATGGCACGTTTGGCGGGTATGGCTGGTCGGGGGTGCTGCGCGGGGCAGGCGTGATCTTCTTTGCGTACATCGGCTTCGATGCGGTTTCGACGGCGGCACAGGAAGCCAAGAACCCGAAGAAAGATATGCCGATGGGTATCCTCGGTTCGCTGGTGATCTGCACCGTGCTCTACATCCTGGTGGCGCTGGTGCTGACGGCGCTGATCAACTACAAGTACCTGAACGTGCCGGATGCGCTGGCGATCGGCATGGACAAGACGGGCGTGAAGTGGGGCAGCCTGCTGGTGAAGATCGGCGCGCTGGGCGGGCTTTCCAGCACCATGGTCGTGATGCTGCTGGGCCAGAGCCGCGTGTTCTTCTCGATGTCAAAAGACGGCCTGCTGCCGGCGTTCTTTTCGACGGTGCACCCGAAGTTCCGCACGCCGTGGATCTCTTCGATCACCGTGGGATTTGTGGTGGCGCTGTTTGCCTCGCTCATTCCGCTGGCGAAGCTCGGCGAGATGACGAGTATCGGTACGCTGCTCGCGTTCATCATCGTGTGCGCCGGTGTGTGGATTTTGCGCAGACGGAGTCCCAATCTCGAGCGGCCGTTCCGCGCGCCGTGGATGCCGTTCACGCCGATCGCGGGCATTGTAATTTCGCTGGGGCTGATGGCCGGGCTGCCGTTAGCCACATGGATAAGGCTGTTTGTGTGGCTGGCCATCGGCCTGGTGATTTACTTCCTGTATGGGAAGTCGCATAGCCGGGTGCAGCATGGATTGCCGCCGGAAGCGCCCCATTAAACCGAGGCGTTAAAGAGGTGTTTCAGGAGAGCCCAGCTTCGGCTGAGTTTCTTCTTTGCAGCTTTACCTGGAGCAGGCCGAAACGGGGCTGCGCTGAATCGTGTCAAGAGGCCCGGGCACTGAAAACGCGTTAAGTGCTTGCCCTAAAGTCACTTGCGATCTGCAAATTCTTGCATGATTTTTTGCGACGCTTTTTATAATGGAGACAGACTAAGAAACTCACCTGAAAGCCAGCCGCAGCACCGCCCGGGGCGAGTGCCGCGAGAGTGGGAACGTGCTTTATGGGTGTCTGGTACTCTTTCTGCCGCTGGGCCCTGTAGCAACCGCAGTGCCGCTGACAGGTGCAGTAGCCGGGGTGGCGAGGTCTACTGCGGCGGGGTCGTCTCGCAGTTTCAGGTAGAGAAGACTTCCCGCTACGTGCGGAATCTGGAGTGCTGTGCCGGTGAACCCGTCGGGAACAGCAGTGGGAGTTGTGAACTGCTGGTCAAGAGCGAGAGCCTGGATGAGGAAAAGATTTTCGCCCGTCAGGGTGCAGGGTTGCGCGGTGTCGGCGGGGCACTCCAACTGTCCGAGAGCCGGAAGACGAACGAGCGTACCTAGCGGAAGCCAGTCGCTGGTGGAGGGCTCAGGTTCCGGATAGGACGCCGTAGTTACCGTCTCCTTGCCGCTGGAATCGACGCTGATTTGCTGAGGCGGTGTGTGTTCGTTATGGATGCGCGGGGCGGCTTCAGGGTAGACAGCGCGCAGGCGCAAGGAACCGAAGGCGCTCGGGCCGAAGGAGCGCAGTGGATCGAGCGTGGCGACGAGGGTGTGCGGATCCTGCAGGACCAAACCGCCGGAAGGAGCCAGCGTTAGTACAGAGCGCAGCGTACCGTCCACTGTGGCGACCTCGATCTGGCCGGAGCGGGGGAACGCGTCAGCAGACTTGAGGGTGAAGGTGAGGCGCTGGGAGAGAGGGATATCATCTGGGTTGCTAAGTGCGATCGCGTTTCCCACGGGCGTATCGCTGGCCTTGCGGAGCAACGTAAGTACAGGACGGGGTGGATCGACCTGAACGGCTTGGGAGATTGTGCGGCCATCCTGCAAGGAGATGATGGCTGAGAGATGCTGATGGACTTGGGTGGGAGGCGCAGGAGCGTTTGCCGGAAGCGCGACAAAGAGGGTGTTTGCGCTTGGCGGCGTTGAGGTGTCAGACGGTGTAGCCGGCGTGAAGACGAGGTCACCGAGGCGGACGGCTTTGACCTCCTCCAGCCCGCTGCCGGTGAGCTTGAGGGTGCGGTCGCCGGCGTGGACCTCGATAGCGGCGATGTGGGCAGGTTCGCTGAATGTGCGGGCGGCGAGCTGATCGGGTTCGGGCTGGCCGTACTGTTGGATGGCGAGATGCAGATCGCCCGGCTTGACGGCGTGCTCAAGGGGGAGCGTGAGCGAGAGATCGGCTGGGCCGGAACTTGAAGCTTCGCGCTTGAAGGCGACGGGCAGGGGCGAGGAAGCTTCATCCGGCTGCGCGGAGATGGTGTGGACGCAGGCCGTGCCGGTGGCGGCGATGACCAGCTGAGCGGAGTGGCCGGCGATCAGTTCCGGGGTGGCGGAGGCCGATGGCGGGATGATGTGCCAGCCAGTGCCGGGGAGCTGCTGGAGCTGAACCTCCGGGCCGGTGAAGGGATCAAAGCCCCAGCGGCCGGAGATGGTGCCGGTAAGGAGCACGGGCATGGGTTTGGCGCCGGTTGCGGTGGCAGGTTTCAAATCGGCAGACTGCGGCTGTGCGTTGGTCTGGGCATTCGACTGGGCATTCGACCGGGCACTCATTTCTGGGTGAACGAATGCCTTCTGGTCGGCGGGGGCAAGGAGCTTGGGCTCGTCATGCAGCGGGACGTGCTGTGGTGGTTCTTTCTGGAGGACGAGGCCGCCCTGGTACGCGTCAGGAGCGAGATGGATGTCGGGCTCAGCCGGCGCGCCGGTGGGTGTGTTGAGGTGCAGGATGAGGTCGTGGGCGAAGCCGGTGGAGAAGACCAGCGGTGCACCTTCGATCGGGAGAACGACCGAGGGGCGGAGCATGCACGCTACATAGTTTGCGTCCGCGGAGCGGAGCGGCGGCGGAATGGCCTTCTGGACTGCGGGGAGGCCGATGACCAGGACGGACTTTGGATTATGGAAGGACGGTGGGGTGTTGAGGCGGAGGTTCAGCGATTCACCCTGCGGGAAGGCAATGGCGGGGATGTACTGGTACTGGGCGGTGTGGATGCTGCCCATGATGCGGACCAGGTCGATGATGGCGCCGACGTAGGCGGAGTAGTCCCCGGCGCCGGCGACCTTGGTGTAGCTGGCGGCGTTGATGAAGTCAGAGTTCTGGCCGGTGGAGAGAGCGGTGACGAGGGACTGGCCGTGGCCGTCGTCGAGCAGGGTCTGAGTGCCGGTCTGGGTGAGACAGGTGAACTGGGTGTCCACCGGCTGCTTGAAGCAGGCATCGTTGGGCTTGAGTGCGAGCGTGCGGGCGAGCAGGTCGGAGTGCTTCTGGAGATCGGCGGAGTCCGTGGGCGGGACCTGGCGGATGCTGGCGAGGTACTTCTCAATGCGGGCCTGCTCGAAGCCTGCCTCGGCGAGATCCTGGGAGGCGCGGACGAAGATGCCGGGGCGGCCTTTGACGGCGGATTTCAGGGTGCTAAAGTCGCCGCCGGTTTCAGGGGCCATGAAGAGGACAGCCTGCTCGGCGTCGGCTGGAACGGTGACGAAGACGCCTTCTTCGCGGACTTTCTTGTCCCAGGTGGCGACTCGGATGAACCAGTCGTCCGGGGGAGGGTTGGTGGTGCCGCGGAGGAAGGCGCAGATTAATAAATAGTGGACCGACTGGGTGGGGGGCAGGTCGGGGTGGATCCAAAGCTTGTCGCCGGCCTGAAGGTTGGGAACGGCGGCGATGGGCAGGGTGTCAGCCCCGCGGGTGACGCGGACGTCGACGCGCGGGCCTACGAGGTCGAAGCGGGCGTCTACGGCGCGGGCGGGCAGAGTGCAGCAGAAGAGGCAGGCGGCCAAGAGCAGGCGAGCGGGCTCTTTGAGGGAAACAGTCATTCACTTCGTTAGACGCTCGGGGGGTGGGGGCCGGTCGCAAGCGGGTGAGCAGAAATGCGAACGTTGGTGGTACACCCCTCCCCCGTACTTTGTTGCGCAAAATCTTCATTCCAGGACGGTTAGGGTAGACCTGAGGTATTGCCGACGTGTGTTTCAGGGCTGAAAACAAGAGCCCGGCTGGTGGCCGGGCTGCTTTTGTTGCTCTGATTCCATTGTATGGAGGCTGTCAAGGGGTGGGCGCTCCAAACCCGCGTCGTTACTGGCTAAAGAAGGCGGAACGGTATTTCCGGGTGTGCGCGCGGGTGGAGGCTGGGACGCGAGACGCGTTATTTGGGGGCGGGCTGGGCTGGTTGGGCCGGTTGGATTTGGTCTCCTGGAAGGAGCTTGCCGAGTGGGGTGAGCGGGCCGAGGGCGATGTAGTCGAACTCCATGAAGTGGTGCTGGCCGAGGGGGAGTTTTTCGAGCAGGGCACGAGCCTCTTCGACGGTGGCGCAGTTGAGGATGAAGACGACCCCCTTCTGGTCGGTGCGGTAGTACCACTGGTCGATCTTCCCAGCGAGGTAGAGGCGCAGGGTGGCGGGGACTTCTTCCTTGAGGACGGGGAGGACGGCGGCGATGTCGGCGCCTGGGGTGTAGTGGCTGATGGCGAGGACGCGGGTGGTGGGACCGGCGGGAACCTGAGCCGTGGAAGCGGCTGAGGCCACACCGGCGAGGGCGAAAGTGAGGGCGAGCAGGACGTGCCGGAGGCGCATAGGTATGCGTATACACCCAAACGCCACTTACTGATTGACGCTTGTTTCCGCATCGCTGGGTACTTACTTGGGAATGGATCTGAAAAGCCGGGAAAACGCGGGGAAACTCGGCGGGAAGGAACTTGTTTACTTAGCGGCGCCAGTTGGCTGCCAACGCAAAGTTCAGAGGGCTTCTTCGAGCGCCAAGTTCCGATTTGGGAACGCTTTATTCGTGGTTATCAAGTCTGGCGCGGCTCCCCGCATTTTTGTTCATGCGATGATTGTCTTCTCAGTACACCTCGGGTACTTCGCGAGAGCATCGGCAGAAGTCTGAGGTTTTGCTGCAAGCGAACTGGTCCTGGTGTACTGCTAAAGGAGGTTTCCTTTTGCAGAGCAGTCACTATAGGAACACGCTTCTAAAGTGTTTAGATGCCGAAACCATTCAGCGATTGGAACTTCGCAGGGTGACGTTCGAACTTGAGCATGAGATCGAATGTCCAGGCTGCACGCTGAAGCATCTGTACTTTCTTGAAGAGGGTATGGCTTCTGTGACGACCACCTTCAAAGATGGCTCCCAGGTGGAAGTGGGGATGTTCGGATCCGAGTCCGTGATCGGAATTTCCGGGCTGATGGGAACCAAGCGAAGTCTGAATCGTGTCTACACACAGATTGCGGGATTCGGTTTTTCGTGCGCGCTGGGGAACGCCCGGACCGAGTTCAAGGCGTGTGGAACCTTCCAAGCCATCGCCTTGAGTTATGTGCAGTCGCAACTGGTTCAGGCCATGCAGTCAGCGGGCTGCAATGCAAAGCACAGCGTGGAGCAACGGCTGGCTCGCTGGTTACTCACCTGCGCGGACCGGGCCGGCAGCAGCCAATTTCTGATGTCGCATGAGTTCCTGGGTTACATGTTGGGCAGTGCTCGCCCGACGGTGTCCCTCGCAGCCGGGATCTTACGGGACGAGGGGCTTATTCAGTACAGCCGGGGCATGATGTGGATTCTGGACCGGAAGGGGCTGGAAAAGAGAGCATGCGAGTGCTACGAAGTGATCCGTCATCATCTGGATACTTTTGCGGAATTCGACAGCGGAATCACTTGTTAGTGTTCTACCCCAAAAGTGGCAGGTCACCTAGGCATCTCTAGGGTGAAAGCTAGATTGCAAGCCAAGCTTGATGGCAGATTCAGGGTGCGGCTACAACTTTGGATTCGTAGGTAAGATACCTAACCAACCAAATGGGAGATCTCACCTAAGCTCGGGACATGTTCATCGACACCGCTGACGTAGTCGAAGCCCTTCGGCGCAATGAAGTAGTTCCATTTTTCCAGCCGCTTGTCTGGCTGAATACCGGCCAGTTATCCGGATTTGAAGTGCTGGCGCGCTGGGACAGTCCCAATCGCGGCATCAGCCTTCCCACAAACTTCATCTCGCTGGCAGAAGAGAACGGCCTTATCGGACAGCTGACCGAACAGGTGTTCCGCAAGGCGTTTGCGGCAGCGAAGGCAGTTTCGGAACCGTTGCTGCTGGCGCTGAACCTGTCGGCGATACAGATGCACTCCGCGACTCTTGTCAGCGAGATTCGCGAGTACGCCGAAACCGCAGGGTTCCCGCTGGATCGGCTGACTATCGAGATCACCGAAAGCGCGCTTCTGAGCAATCTGGGGCGCGCGCGCACGGTGGTACGAGGGCTGAAGGACCTGGGCTGCAGACTGGCGCTGGACGATTTCGGCACAGGCTATTCCAGCCTTGCCCATCTGGGTGCTCTCCCGTTCGACGAGTTGAAGATCGATCGCAGCTTCATTCAGAACATGACGGGCTCGAGAGAGGGCCGCAAGATTGTCGCGGCGGTAGTCGGCCTGGGTGACAGTCTGGGACTGACGACAGTGGGGGAGGGCGTGGAAACACAGGAGCAGGCGAATATGCTGCTTTGGCTTGGCTGCGAACTAGGCCAGGGATGGCTCTATGGACGGCCTGTGAAGGCCTCCATGCTGGAGACCATGGTCGCCGCTCCCCCGCGGAAGGTGCTTACGGACTTTTCGATACAGAGCAATGGGCGAAGCGCTTCGAGCCTGGAGGCGCTGGCGCACCTCAGCGCGATCTATGAGGGAGCACCCATGGGGCTCTGCTTTCTGGATCAAAGCCACCGCTATGTAAGCCTGAATGAACGCCATGCCGCCATGAACGGGTTTTCTGTGAAGATGCACCTGGGACGCACGATCGAAGAGATGATGCCTGACCTGCGACCGGAGATCGAGTCGTATCTTTGCCGCGCTCTGGCGGGCGAGGCGATGACGGGTATCGAGATTTCGGAGCCTCCCACGATCGCTGGTGGATCGCACGGCACAACCCTGCTCTCGTGCCAACCGGCGCGCGATGAAGCCAACGAAGTGATCGGGGTATCGCTTGCGATGGTGGACATCACGTCCAGCAAGGTCACGGAACAGGCGCTCCGCGAAAGCGAGAGGAATTGCAGGAAGCTGGCCGCCATGAATCTGAACGCTCCCTGGACGCTGGACGCCAAGGGCAACGACGTGCGGGTGTCCGCCGTTTCCTGTGAGGAAGCAGCGCGGACTGCTGAGCGAATCCAGCCGGGCTGGTTGCAGGCCCTTCACCCTGCCGATGCGGATCTTGCGGTGGAAGCCACGAAAGCGGGAATTCTGACCGGAGAGGCAATCGACGTCGAGTATCGTACGCGCGGCACTGGCGCGGAGTGGCGGTGGAAAAGGTCGCGTGGATTTCCGAGTTTCGATTCGTCAGGCCACATCCTGTGCTGGCATGGGGTGGTGGAAGATATCGACGAGCGCAAGCAACTGGAAGCGGCGTTGGTAGCAAGCCAAGCCCACGTTGAGACCCTGCTGCACGGAAATGTACGCCGATGAAGACCGATGGAACTTCGCCCGCATTGCGAGCCGTGTCCGCGGCGTGAGAACCGCAGGCCAGCGTGGGTTCAGCACGGATGCTGGAGCACAGGCTAGCCGTCCTCTTTGCCGCCGGAGCGCATTCTCGCCGGGCCCATACCGCGCGCTACTCGCCAGTGAAGGGGTTTGGGAAGCCGGGGGTGCCGGCGGGTGGGGCCGGTGGGTTGTAGGGGCGAGGCGGCTCGATGGGCCGGGGCGGGTCCTGGTCGCGGGGGACGCGGGCGGGGATGCGGTTGCCAGAGTCCCCTGAGCCTGAACTGCCGGAACCTGAACCGCCTGAGCCATGGCTGCCGGAACCAGAGCCGCCGGAGTGGGAGCGGGAGTTGGCGTCGGGGCGGGGGAGTTCGCTGCCTCGGAGGCCGGCGAGGATTTGCTGCTGGAAGTCGCCGGCGGCACCGGGGCTGTTGGGGAGGAAGAGGGTGTTGGTGCCGCCGCGAGTGCCGATGTCGCGGAGGGTGTCGAAGTACTGGGTGAGGAGGACGAGCGACATGACCTCTTCTGCGGTGGAGCCGGGGACGCCGGCCTGGAAGTGCTCGATGGAGGCGGAGAGGCCGTCGATGATGGCCTGGCGCTCGCGGGCGATGCCGTTGCCCTGGAGGGCCTTGGACTCGGCTTCGGCTTCGGCCTGCTTGACCTTGAGGATCTTTTCGGCTTCGCCGCGGGCCTGGGCGGCGACCTGGGCCCGCTGGGCGGCGTTGATGTCGTTCATGGCCGCCTTGACCTTGTCGTCGGGGATGATGTCGGTGACGAGGGCGTTGAGGATGTTGTAGCCAAAGTTCGACATGGTGGCGTCGAGCTCGATCTTGACGGCGATGCTGATGCCGGACTGCTGCTCGAAGGTCTCGTCGAGGGTGAGCTTGGGGACGTGGCCGAGGATGCTGTTGAAGACGAAGGACTCAATCTGCTTTTGCGGGGCAGAGAGCTTGTAGAAGGCGTCGAAGATCTTGTCGTCGAGGACCTGGTACTGGACGCTGACGGGGATCTGCACGAAGACGTTGTCGCGGGTCTTGGTTTCGACGTTGACCTGGGCCTGCTTGACCTGGAGGTCGACGAAGTAGACCCGCTCAGCGAAAGGCAGGAGGACGTGGAGGCCAGGGCGGGTGATGCGGTCGAATTTGCCGAAGCGCTCGACGAGGCCGGCGGTGTAGGTTCGGACGGTGTAGATCGTCTTGGCAATGGTGACGAGGATGATGATGGCGAGGAAGAGGAAAGGAATGGCGACGATCGGCATTGCGTGCGGGAGCCTCAGGATGAGGATACGCTTTGCCGGGGCGGTTCTAGCTCAGGGTGAGTAGGACCGGTGTGTGGTCGGAGGGCTTTTCCTGGGCGCGGGGGGTGCGGTCGATCTCGCAGGACTGGAGGCGGGAGGCGAGTGAGGGCGTGAGGAGGAAGTGGTCGATGCGGATGCCGCGGTTGGTGGCGAAGGCGTTGCGGAAGTAGTCCCAGTAGGTGAACTGGCCGGTGGCGCCGGGGTGGAGAGCGCGGAAGGCGTCGGTGTAGCCGAGGGCGAGGAGCGAGCGGAAGAGGTCGCGGGGCTCGGGCTGGAAGAGGGCGTCAGCGGCCCAGGAGGAGGGCTTGTGGCAGTCGATGTCTTCGGGGATGACGTTCCAGTCGCCGCCGATAAGGGTGGGCGTGGGGTCGGCGGCCCAAGAGGTCATCTGGAACTTGAGGCGCTCCATCCAGGCGAGCTTGTAGGTGAACTTGTCGGTGAAACGCTCGGGACCGGTGCCGGGGCCGACGGGGTTGCCGTTGGGCAGGTAGATGTCGACGACGCGGAGTGCTTGGTCGAGAACACCTGGGATCAGGACTTCGAGGAAGCGGGCGTGGCTGTCGTGGTCGTCAAGCGGGGAGATGGGTGGGAGCGCGGTGGAGACGACTTCGATGGAGTGGCGCGAGAGGATAGCGACGCCGTTATAGGTCTTCTGGGTGACGGCGGCGGATTCATAGCCGAGGGCGCGGAAGGCTTCGGCGGGGAAGTCGGTGCCCTTCAGTTCCTGAAGGAGGAGGACGTCGGGCTGTACGGACTCAAGCCAGGCCGTGACAATGGGCAGGCGAGCCTTGATGGAGTTGACGTTCCATGTGGCGATTTTCACGGCTAGGTGCGGGCGGCGCGCTTCGAGGGGCAGTCGGAGTAGACGGAGCCGTCGCGGATGCTGATGACGCGGTGGGCGAAGTCGGCGATGTCGGGCTCGTGGGTGACGAGAACGATGGTGTTGCCGTTGGCCTGGAGGGTGTCGAAGAGGGCCATGATCTCGACGGAGGTTTTGGAGTCGAGGTTGCCGGTGGGTTCGTCGGCGAGGATGATGCTGGGCTTGTTGACGAGGGCGCGGGCGATGGCGACACGCTGGCGCTGCCCGCCGGAGAGCTCGTTGGGCTTGTGGTCCATGCGGGCACCGAGGCCGACGGACTCGAGGACTTCCTTGGCGCGGCGGGTGCGCTCGCCCGAGGGAGTGCCGTTGTAGATGAGCGGGAGCTCGACGTTGTGGAGCGAGGTGGCGCGGGCGAGCAGGTTGAAGGTCTGAAAGACGAAGCCGATCTCCTTGTTGCGGATGCGGGCGAGCTCGTCGTCGTTGAGCGTGGAGACGTCGTGACCATTGAGCCAGTACTGGCCGCGGGTGGGGCTGTCGAGGCAGCCGATGAGGTTCATCAGCGTGGACTTGCCGGAGCCGGAGGGGCCCATGATGGCAACGTACTCGTTCTGGCGAATGCGGATGTCGAGACCGCGGAGGGCGTGGACCTGCTGGTCACCCATCTCGTAGGTCTTCCAGATGTCGTTGGTAACGATGACGTCGCCGGGATTGGGGCCGGCGGCGTTGGCACCGAGGGTGGTCGGGGCGCAGTCGCCGGTGGGGGTGGCTTCGAGAGTGGCGGATTCGTCGGACATAGAGGCCAGTGATTTGTGGTTAGTGAATAGTGGTTAGGAAAGGACGAAGGCGTTAGCTAGTAGATGCGGTGTCGGTGTCGAGGGACGTGTCGCGCTTGATGGCTACGCCGCTTTTGAGGGTTCGTAGCACTTTGTAGTGGCCGGTGACGATCTCGTCTCCGGACTTGAGGCCGCTGAGGACTTCGATGTTGGTGGCGCCGGTGACTCCGGTGGTGACGGGGACGAATTTGGCGCGGAGGGTGCCGCCGTTGTCGGTGAGGACGTAAACGCCCTGGATGAGGGTGGGCTGGGCGCTGGAGGTCGAGGCGCCATTGCTGACAGGCTTGCCCTTGTTGGCGAAGAGGGCCTGCTCGTCGGCGAGGTTGCGCTGGACGAGAGCCTGGATGGGGATGGTGAGGGTGTCGGGCTTGTGCGCCGTGGTGATCTTGGCGGTGCAGGAGAGGCCGGGGCGGAGCTCTTCCTGCCCATTGCCGGGGCCAGGGTCAATGGTGACGACGACCTTGAAGTCCTTGGCCTCCTCGGTGCCGGTGGTGGACTGCGAAGTGGCGACGCCGGTGGTGCGGAGCAGGGCCTGATCGCCGACCTCGGTGACGTGGCCTTTGAAGACGCGGCCGGGGAGGGCGTCGACGGTGACATTGACCTGCTGGTTCATGGCGATGTTGACGATGTCGGTTTCGTCGACCTTGACCTCGGCGGTGATGACGCTCATGTCGGCGAGGGTCATGAGGGTGGAGCCTTCGGCGTTCTGGATGCCGACGACGACGGTTTCGCCTTCGCGGACGGGGACGTTGGTGACGAGGGCGTCGAACGGGGCCTTGCTCTGGGTGAGGCCGAGGTTGTAAGCGTTGCCGCGCAGGGTGGCCTGCGACTGGGTGACCTGGCTGCGCGAAGACTGGGTCTGGGCCTGGGCCTGGGCGAGGGCGGCCTGGCGCTGCGCCAAGGTGGCGACATCCACGTCGTAGAGGGCCTTTTTGGCGTCGTAGTCCTGCTTGGCGACGAGCTGCTCTTTGTAGAGCTGCTCGTAGCGGTCGATGTCGAACTTCTTCTGGACGAGGTCGGCCTTGGCCATCTCAACGGCGGCGGCGGCGGTTCTTTCGGCGGCGACGTAGGAGTCTACGGTGGTTTTGTTGGAGGCGATGGTGGCCTGCTGGGCGGCGACGGCGCTGGCGGGGGACTCGCTTTCCACGGTGGCGACGAGCTGGCCGGCCTTTACGTGGTCGCCTTCCTTGACGTAGAGGTGCGTGATGCGGCCGAAGGCGGTGGCTCCGACGTTGACGTAGGTTTTGGGCTTGATCTGGCCGGTGCCGCTGACGGTGGCGACGAGGTCCTCGCGGATGGTGTGGGCGGTGACGACGGCAAGCACGCCGGAGCGGCTGTGAATGATGGTTCCGGCGACGACGCCAACCAGAACAACCAGGCCGACGACCAGACCGATAATGCGTTTCGCGTTCATGCGGATGAAGTCTCTTCTCTCGCTTTGAAAAATCTTACGGGCCGGGGCGCAGCCTTGGCAGGCGTATTCGGGGTGTTTCGATCAAGTACGTTGACAAGAGAGCGCCGGTTCCACGCTAGCGTTTCCGGCCGTGGCTCGGGGCGGGGCGGGCAGGGGACAGCAGCGTGTGGAAGGCCTGCCCGATGATACCAGCGCAGGTACGCACATTTTTTGGCGGAAGGCGATAACGACGCTTAGAATAGAGAAGTCAAAGCACCACAGGAGTCCGGCCCTCAATGCAGCGTACCCATTTTCTTCCAGCATTCGTCCTTTGTGCGTTTTGCGGGCTTTCGCTCGCGGCGCGTGCGCAGGACCCAGCGCCTCACCCCGATGATGCCGCCCACGCACCGGTGGTGAAGTCGGCGCCCGTGGAAGAAAAGCCGGACCCGCTGAAGCGGCGGCTGAGCGACAACCAGGAAAAGAATCGCAAGGCCGCGGTGAAGAATGAGCTGAAGGGCAGCTACAAGACCTGGCTGAACCAGGACGTGCTGTGGATCATCACGGACGAAGAGGCCAAGACCTTCAAGAGCCTGGCGAATGACGAAGAGCGCGATGCATTCATCGAGGAGTTCTGGCGTCGGCGCAACCCGAACCCAGAGAGCCCGGAGAACGAGTTCCGCGACGAGCACTATGCCCGCATCGCGTACGCCAACGAGCATTTCGCGGCCGGCAAGCCGGGCTGGATGACCGATCGCGGCCACATCTATATTGCATTTGGCAAGCCGGACTCGATCGATTCGCATCCCTCCGGCGGCAACTATGAGCGTCCAATGGAAGAGGGCGGCGGCAACACGTCGACCTTCCCTTTCGAGGTGTGGCACTACCGCTACCTGGAAGGTGTCGGCGATAACATCGACATTGAATTTGTGGACACCTGCATGTGTGGCGACTACCACGCGACGATCGATCGCTCAGAGAAAGATGCGTTGAAGCACACGCCGGGGGCGGGCCAGACGCTCTACGAGCAGATGGGCATGGCCAAGCAGGCGGACCGCTTCCAGGGCGGGCTGGAGCAGCTTGGCAAGGGGCCGATGAGCGACAGCGAGGCCAGCAAGCAGTTCGACCGCCTTGACCGTTTCGCGAAGCTGTTTGCTCCTCCGCCGGTGAAGTTTGCCGACCTGGATGAGTTTCTGGCCAAGGGCAAGGTGCTGAGCGGGCCTCCGTTCCTGTTCGACGTGCGGACGGACTACGTGAAGCTGACCAACGACACCGTGATGGTGCCGCTGACACTGCAGATCCGCAATGGCGACATCACGTACCAGACCAAGGATGGCGACTCGGTTGGGGTGGTGAACATCCTGGGCCGGGTAAGCACGATGAGTCACCGCGTGGTGCAGACGTTTGAAGATACCGTGAAGGTGGAGACGCCGAGCGATCTGCTGGCGCGGACCAAGAACAACCAGAGCGTTTACTGGAAGGCCTTGCCGCTGCCCCCTGGCCACTACAAGATCGAGATCGCGATCAAGGACGTGAACCAGCCGGATCATGTGGGCAAGTTCCTGCGCAGCCTGGAAGTGCCGAAGTTCGACGACGATCGTCTGGGTCATTCGTCGCTGATCCTGGCGGCGGACATGGAGCGCGTGCCGACCAAGGACGTGGGCACGGGTAACTTTGTGATCGGCAATACGAAGGTGGTGCCGCGGGTTCCGCCGACGATCAGCACTCCGGTGACATTCCACCGGGCGCAGAACCTGAACTTCTGGATGCAGGTCTACAACCTGGGTATCGGCGATAACCGCAAGAACGACGCGACGATCGAGTACCAGGTGCTGGACATGGCGACCAACAAGCAGATCCTGGAGTCGTCTGAGAGCGCGTCCAAGCTGAACCCGAACGCGGACCAGCTGACGCTGGAGAAGACGATGCCGCTGGCAAGCCTGACGCCGGGCCGCTACCAGGTGACGATCAAGGTGAATGACGGCGTTTCCAAGCAGCAGATTGCGGAGACGGTGCCGTTTATTGTGGAGCAGTAAGAGAAGCGAGTTAGCCGGTGAGCGAGCTCGCCGGTTAGCAAAGGGTTAGAAGTAAGCGGCAAGGAGCAGTGAAGCAAGGCCACGCGGGATACCGGTCGCGGTGGCCACCCTTCGAGATAGCAGTGATTCCGGGTGGACGGACGCGCACGCAGGTTTCGCGAGGACGGGTGAAAGAAGTTTTCCCAGGTTGGCAGATGTCGAGGGCGACGGGGCCGGTCACGCGCAGGCGCTTTTTTGCGCCGCACATGCTTCCGGTCTGCGTTCTGCTGGTGATGCTGGGCGCGGCTGGGCCAGTGCTTGCTGCGGCTCCCGCGGACGGAACCGCGGCGATGGTCTCCGGAGTGGTTCGTGATTCACACGGGACACCGCAGATGGGCGCGCTGGTAGAACTGCTGGGCGCGAACGCTGCCGTGGCAGCGAGTGCCTTCACCGACGATCACGGGCGCTATGTGATAGCCACCCTCCTGCCCGGCAAGTACAGCATGCACGCGTCGGCGGCGTTCCTCGCTCCCGTGAACCGGATGAATGTGCGGCTGCAGGCTGGTGCGCAGGCCATCGTGAATCTGACGATGACCACGATCTTCGAGGCGGAGAGCTGGCTGCCGGCACAGAAGCGGCGCGCCGATGAGCCGGCGGACGACTGGAAGTGGGCGCTGCGTTCCAATGCGAACCGGCCGCTGCTGCGATACGTGGACCCGAATGGCTCCGGGGGAAGCGATCCTTCGGTTCAGGTTTCCACCAGCCGGACCGAGCACACTCCCGCCAGCCAACAGGCGCAGATGGCCGTGATGAGCGGCGACGGCGCGTTTGGCGAGGGTGGCGTTCACCAGGTGATGGTGCTGAATCGCACAGTGGAGAATGGCGACAGCTCGGTTCTGCGGGTGGACTTTGGAACGCCGCAGAGTGGCTTCCCGGTGCGGCCTTCGCTGGAAGCGACCGCTGGGTATGAGAAGCGTTCGAGCGCGGGCAGCACGCGAGTAGTGACGAACTTCCAGACACATCCCGAGGCGACATACGGCGCGGGCAATGGGTTCGAGGTGCTGCGGCTGGCCACGACGGACCAGGTGCGGCTGGGCGATGCGGTGCTGATCGACGCCGGAACGCTGGTGCAGGCGGAGCGGCTGGCTTCAACGCGGATTTTTGCGGAGCCGTTTGTGCGAGTGGCAGTGCGGCCAGCCGAAGGCACGATCGTGGAGTACCGGTATGCGACCGGGACGGCGCTGCAGGGCTCGGCGGAGCTGGACCGGCTGAAGCCGCCCTCGACGATCCTGACGGATGCTTCAGGGACGCCGGTGAGCGGGAAGGGAAGCCATCACGAGGTCTCGGTGAGCCACAAGGCAGGCAGCCGGACGATGACGGTGGCGGCCTACCAAGATTATGTTTCAAACGCCGCGGTTGCGGGCAGTGGATCGATCGCGAAGGCTGACTTGGCGGGGAGCCCTGTCATAGCCGACCCAACGACCGGAGCGTTTCGCGTGGCGGCTCGCGGGTACCAAGGCCGGGGTTTCGACGCGACCTTTGTCCAGGCGATGACGCCGTCGCTGGACCTTACGGCGGAGTACAACGTGGGGACGGCGCTGCGAGCGCAGATGGGCGAGGCGATCTCGCTGGCGAACACCCTGGCAACGATGCAGGCGCAGACAGTGCAGTCTGCCAGCGTGGCGGTACGCGGCAAGGTGCTGCGGAGCGGGACGAGCGTGGAAGGTGAGTACCGGTGGCAGCCGTCGCGCACAGTGACCCAGGTGAACGCCTACAACGCTGCGCCGAATGAGGCGTACCTGAGCTTCATGCTGCGGCAACGGCTGTGGTGTGGCCGGATGCTGCCGAGCGGCGTGGATGCCGTGGTGCAGGCGACGAACCTGCTGGAGCAGGGCTACACTCCCGTGCTGGCCCCGGATGGACATACGCTATTCCTGGCGCAGGTGCCACGAGCGGTGATGGGCGGGCTGGCGTTTAACTTCTAGCCGGCTTCCGACGATGTAGCCAGCGCCCGCTTCCGGCTAATCTCCACATCAGGCTCCTGAGTTTCAGGCCGTATTCCTAGTAACTCCCGTTCAGGTATTCAGGGTTCCGCGTCGGGCTGCCGTTTCCGGCGGCCCGAGGAGATTCCCATGAACGAGTCCACATGGATCGATGTTGCAGCGTTGACGGCAGAGCTGCGCAAGCTGCCGGTTCTTGGTTCGGCTTTCGCTTCGCACCTCAGACCGGTTCAACTGGTGCTGGCACATGTCGTGACCTCCGGCCAGAGCGGGACCTGAGCGGGGCGTCTCATACCTGTGTGCCTTCGAAGGCGGTCACGGGGTTACATCGGGCTGCAGTACAAGTACCCATCTTTAGCTGGCGAACATGGCTTCATCCATGCCGCTGGCGCTGGGTTCCGGTGGAGCGATTCGCAAGCAGATCAACGTGGGCGGCGCGAACAGACTGCTGCGAGCGACAGAGTTCGATGCGATACCCATCCATGACACCAGTCCGGGTGGCGGGCTGGCGATCGTCTCGGCGGTCAGAGGGCTGCCGAAACTATCCTCCGATGGTTCCTGGAGCATGGCCACCCGCAAGCAGACACAGACGGTCTCCGTGGCCATCGGCGCAACGGTGGCTGTGCCGGTGGTACAACCAAGCAGGTGAACTCGTTCAATCCGCTCAGCGAGATTCACTTTGCCGATCCAGGGAACCTCTTCCGCCTGCCCGCCGACGCAGCAACACCTCTCGCCACACTGTGTGGGTTCCTGCAGGCGACGGGAACACAGAGCAACTTCCTTTCGCGGCCGATGCTGACGTGGGAAGCGACCTGCTGAAGCTGGGCGACTCGCTAAACATGGCCCATGCCGGGGCGCTGCTGAGCGGCACTTCGGGCTCGGCTTCCGCGCTAAACCCGCCGCTGAGTGGGGAAGCACTTCGGCGCCTCCGACAGCGAATTCTGTTTGCGGCGCAGAGCACGTAGCGGCACAACGTTCCGCACGGCCGATCAAGCATCAGCTTTGCAAGGCAGAAGGACCTGATCGATCAGTGGATCGCACTGGATCGTGGTGACGCGGGCGATCCTGACGCCGGTGGGGCCAATCTGCTGAGGGGCAAGATGCATTGGCTTCTTGAAGGAAGGAAGCGCGCCCCATCCCCTTGGCTTCTTCACGTACTTCTAAGATGGATTGAGTGGAAATCTAGCGATTGGAGCCGTAACGCTTGAAGGTTACAGGTGGAACCTTCCGGCGGGTGGCCTTGGGTCGCCGATCTACGTGGGACTCCAGGAGCAGTGGGTCCTGGGGATTTAAGCCGACCCAGGCACCGCAGTCATTGCACTGGAGGAGTCGCATCGGGTCATCGTCGAAGGCAGATCGGGACGCCTCAGTCGGCTTACCCTTCAGACATTCGGAACCTCTAATGGCCATACAACAAGCGTAGCATCGGCGCTTGAGAATCCATGGCGTCGCGCTCGCGGCGCAGAGAGATAACGACAGTCAGGCGAATTTCCACCTGCAGCGGGCGGGGCGTTACGAAGGAACCAGATCCAAGCCGGTAGCAGGGAAGGAGCTGGGCATCTACGATGTTGAGTTGAGCAGCGGGAGTGTCAAGAAGCTGACCAACGACATGGCGTATTATGCTGCTCCGGTTTGGTCACCTAACGGAAAGTGGATGGCATACCTGACTAACACGGGATCTGGCGACGAAGAAAGAGACGTGTTCGTCATGCCAAGTGATGGCACTCAGGCGAAGAGATTCACCAAAAATCCATCAAAGAATGAATTAAGACGGAGCGACGCCGTTCGACTAACCAGTAATGAGAAAGGGGATGCCGATCCGGATTATTCGCCGGACGGCTGCAAGATTGTGTTTACCCCGAATCGGGGCAGCCATCAGGAGATTTACACGATGAACGCGGATGGCAGCAATCAGACTCGGCTCGCCTCTGAGAAGGGGTGGAGCAACTCGTCTCAATGGTCGCCTTATTCTAAGTAAGCCAGAGGACTCTGTAGGGCAGTGCGAGGGAAGATGGTGGACGCGGAAGGAATCGAACCTTCAACCTGTCGATTAAGAGTCGAATGCTCTGCCAGTTGAGCTACGCGTCCAGGCCTTGAGCCTCGTTTTGGGGACGAGGGCGAACTGCTTTTGCTGTTCGCTGGGGCTTGCGGCTGGCTGCCACAACGAGATTCAGTATAGCAGAGTTTTGGAGCCCGATTTGCGCGACGAAGCTCATCTCCGGTTGAGCGTTTTGGCTCAACCGGATGCGGAGTTTGCTTACCCGATGAAGTCTACCTGGGCCTTGATGGGAATGATGCCGCGGTCGTACCCCATGTCGAGGAATTTGCGGATGGCTTCACGGCCGTCTTCGCCGTAGTTGAGCGTGCGCTCGTTGACGTACATGCCGACGAAGCGGTTGGCGGAAGCGGGGTCGAGATCGCGGGCGAACTGCATGGCGTACTCGAGCGCGGCTTCGCGATGGTCGAGAGCGTGCTGAATGCTGTCGCGCAGGGCATTGGTGGTGATGAGCTGGGCGTCACCGCCGAGGGTGCGACGAATGGCATTGCCGCCGAGCGGCAGAGGAAGGCCGGTAAGCTCGCGCCACCAGACCCCGAGGTCGATGATCTTGCGCAGGCCGTCGCGGGCGTAGGTGAGCTGGCCCTCGTGGATGATGAGACCGGCTTCGAACTCGCCCGACTGAATGGCTGGGATGATCTTATCGAAGGGAACGGAGGCGGTTTCGACTTCCGGAGCGAAGAGCTTGAGCGCGAGGTAAGCCGAGGTGAGGGGGCCGGGGATGGCGATGCGCAGCTTCTTCATCTCATCGACCGTATAGGGCTTGGCCGCGACGACCATGGGGCCGTAGTTTTCGCCCATGGAGCCGCCGCAAGCCATGATGGCGTAGTTTTCCTGGATGTACGGATAGGCGTGGAAGCTGACAGCTGTTACGTCGTAGGTCTGCTCGTGCATCGCCTTCTGGTTGAGGGTTTCGATGTCAGTGAGCGTGTGATGGAAGCGATAGCCGGGGACACGAACCTTGTTCGTGGCAAGGCCATAGAACATAAAGGCGTCGTCGGAGTCGGGGCTATGGGCAATGTTGATGTCGCGTACTGCTGTTTCTTCGGAAGTCATTTGGTCCTGATGCGAGTTTGATGCGGTTTGGGAGTCCAGGGAAGGGCTCGGCGTGAAGCTTAGGCTGTGGCCGGCGAACCAGCGCGTTATAGACACCGGAGGCCGCCAGGATCTTGATGACTTCGCCGGGAGCGAATGGAAGCACACCCTGAATCCAGGCGCCGCGAACTGAAAGGTGAGTGAGCGCCATGAGCCAGCCTGCACCGCAGGTGTAAAGCAGGATGACGGCGGCGGTGCAGGCGGTGGCTGCGGCCTCAAAGGGTCTGATGCGGCTGCGAAGCGTCTTGGCAAGGCCGCCGGCGAGCGCAGCGACCAGCGGATAGGACATCAGATATCCGCCGGTAAAGCCGAAGAGCTGGAGCGTGCCGCCGGGCCCGAGAGGGCTGAACACCGGGAGGCCGGCTGCGCCTTCGGCAAGGTAGGCAAGCATCACGAAGAAGCCGCCGACAGGGCCGAAGGCAAGGCCCACGCCCAGGACCGCAAGCGGCTGGAGGGTGAGCGGCACGTGCGTGAAGGGGAGCGGGAAGCTGATGTGCGCGGCGATGGCGACAACCAGCGTGGCGGCGAGACCAAGGAGCACCTTGCCGGGGATGGATCGCGCGAAGCTCTGGAGTGCGCCAACAGGCTGGAGTGCGATGGCAGGTTGGGTGGAAGTCGTTTGCATATGGTCTCCCTGTGGAGCGGAAGTCGTTGGCTTAGTCGCCTATGTCGTTGGGCCGAGTACGGCGCGGTCTGGGTTTCAAGCGGCGGCCGCCGGGCGTTGGGTCGCTGAGATCGGCGAAGTTTGTTTCGGCGGTGCCGAAGGGGTTCCACTCGGTTTGGCCCGGCGTACCGGTAGCGGCGGCAGGATGCTTTCCCAGGCGTGTCGGGAAGTTGCGCAGGTGCGGGGCGCCGGGCATGGGCGGCGGCGGAGCGTCAGGTGATCCGGTAGCTGCATTAGCGGCGCTGGACAAGCGCTGTTCGCGGCGGCGCCTGGATCGGCGAACCGTGGTAACGATGGCAACCGCAGCCCCGAACAGGGCGACGAAAGCCAGGATCGCAAGTGCAGACAGGAGTGGCATCCGACCTTCGAAAGGATAACAAAGTAGGCTGTGCGGTCTGCGCCGCGCCTCGGGCACTGATGCCTTTCCCGACAATGTGTGAGCCTGCCCAACAAAGGTTCACAAAGTTTATTTGATGTGGTGGGAAAGCCTAGTTCCTCCCCGCGGCTGACGGCCCGCTTAGCCAAATGGTTAGGTGAGGAGAACGCGGTCTTTTGTGACGTGTCTACATAGGTACACTTTTCAGAGATCGAAGAGTGGATGCGGCGGGGATGAAGGATACTGGAACGGAGTGGGCATCGGGGTAAAAGTTCGAGGGGGCAGTACCGCCAAGGGAGCCAGGAGCCTGGAGGCTCGGACGGCCGCCATGGCGCACGTGGCCCGGGAGCGCGTGTTTGGCTGGCGGCGCAAGGGCGCGACCGTAGCCGCGGCCGCATTGGCTGTCGGCATGGCTTACGGGGTAATGTTTGGACATAACGGCATCACGGCTTTTGCCCACAAGCGCCACGAAGAGACGGACCTTCAGCGGCAGATGCAGGGATTGAAAGTGGAAAACGACCGGCTGCAGGAGCGGGTGAACCACCTGCAGAGCGATCCCGGCGCGATTGAGCATGAGGCCCGCGAGGACCTGCATTACACGCGGGCGGGCGAGGTCATTGTGACGATGCCGAACAAGGCTGCGTCGCAGACGTCTGTGCCGGTTGCCACGAACTAGCAGGTTCTGATGTTTGGATTCTGTTGTTCGCTTTAAGCACTTGCGCGGCCGACAAACCACAGAGATCCTTCGCCTGCGGCTGAGGGTGACGTCCTGGCTCGCACGTAGACTTGGGCGTATGAACGTCCTGGACCGGACTCCTCCAAAAGCGGATCATCGGCTGCCTTACGGCAGCCTTCCGTTGCAGTTTGGTGATTTGCGGCTGCCGAAGCTGGCGCCGGGCGCGCGTGCTCCGGTCATGGTGATGATCCATGGCGGGTGGTGGCAGAACGCGTATGATCTCGCCTACTTCGGATTCGCGTGCGAGGCATTGCGGGCTGCAGGCGTAGCGACATGGTCGGTGGAGTATCGGCGTGTGGGGGATGCGGGTGGAGGATGGCCGGGAACCATGGCGGACGTGGCGGCCGGGTTTGAGCATGTGGCGGAGCTGGCGAAAACGTACCCGCTGGACGTGAAGCGAGTGGCGGCGGCGGGGCACTCGGCCGGCGGGCACCTGGCGTTCTGGCTGGCGGGCAGGAGACACATCCCTGCCGGCAGCCCGCTGCATGAGCCTGCGCCGAAGCTGATGCCTAAGGCCGTGGTGGGGCTGGCGGGGGCGGTGGATCTGCGGCTCTGTGTGGAGCTTGGCGGGACGTTTCGCTTTACGAATGCGCGGCCTTCAGCGGAGAGTCTGGTGGGTGGGTCGCCGGCGGAGGTGCCGGACCGGTACCGGGCGGCGAATCCTGGGGAGTTGCTGCCGTTCGGTGTGCCGCAAGTGCTTTTGCAGGGAACTCAGGACCAGCAGATCCCTCCGGAGTTGCCGGTGCGGTGGACGGAGGCGGCAAAGCGGCAGGGGGATTCCGTGCGGTTGGAGATCCTGCCGGGGGCGGACCACTTCGACGTGGTGGACCCGGAAAGCAAGGCCTGGCCGGCGGTGATGAAGGCGCTGTTGGAAGCTGCCAGCTGACATCTGCGGGTGGACAGAGCTGAAGCAAACGCTACTCGGCGGACTCGCCGTGGGTGTGGTTGTCGTCTTCGGGCTTCGCGTCGCCTGCCTTCGTCTGGGGGCGCATGAGGGGGAAGAGGATGACGTCTCGGATGGAGCGGGAGCCCGTGAGGAGCATGGTGAGGCGGTCGATGCCAATGCCTTCGCCGCCTGTCGGAGGGAGACCATACCCTAATGCGCGGACGTAGTCGGTGTCGACCTCAGACATGCTTTCGGGGTCCTTGTCGGCGACCTGGGCTTGGAAGCGGGCTTCCTGGTCGGCGGCGTCGTTGAGCTCAGAGAAGGCGTTGCCGACTTCGAAGCCGCCGATGTAGAACTCGAAACGCTCAACCCACTCGGGCTCGTCAGGCTTGACCTTGCTGAGGGGGGAGACGGCGAGAGGGAAGTCGTAGATGATCGTGGGCTGGATGAGGTGTGGCTCGGCGAAGGTCTCGAACACATGAGCGATGACTTTCCCTGTCGGCTCACCTGCGAGTAGCGCGAAGCTACCCAGTTCGAAGCGCCCAGCAATAACTCGGCTTAAACCTTTAGCAACGTTAGACAACTCTTCTTGCTCTTCTTCCTCGCTAAGGTCTTCGAGGTCGGGAACCGAAAGCTTGTAGAACTTAATTGCATTTGAAAGCCCAACCTCAAATGTTTCTCGCGATTCGAAGAGGTTCGCAGGAGGAACTCCGAAGCTTTCCGGCCAGAACTTCAAGATCGCCTCGCGCATGCTGAGCTTCTGCCACTTGCCGAGGTCGATGTCTGTGGCCGTTGAAGTGGGTTATGCGTGGTGCCGTTCACTTCCTGCGCGACGGTGGTGATGAGCTCCTGCGTGAGGTCCATCAGGTCGTGGTAGTTGGCGTAGGCCTGGTAGAACTCCAGCATGGTGAACTCGGGGTTGTGCTGGGTGCTGACGCCTTCGTTGCGGAAGTTGCGGTTGATCTCGTAGACGCGGTCCATGCCACCGACCACCAGGCGCTTGAGGAAGAGCTCGGGCGCGATGCGGAGCGAGAGTGGGATGTCAAGCGCGTTGTGGTGGGTCTTGAACGGGCGGGCCGCGGCGCCGCCGGCGACCGTGTGCATCATCGGGGTTTCGACTTCGAGGTAGCTGCGCGAATCGAAGAACTTGCGGATGGAACGCAGGATGGCGGCGCGCTTGACGAAGACCTCGCGGACGTTGCGGGGCGCGTCGGCGTGCTCGTTGTCGGGGGCGGCGGTGTCGGTGACGGGCGATGTGCCGGGAACGGCGGGGTTGTCTGTTGTCGGTTGTCCGTTCTCCGTGGGAACCGTGGCGGAAACTTCGGCCTTGGCCAGCGTGCCGGAGTTCATGATGAGGTCGACGTAGCGCTGGCGGTAGCGGAGCTCGACGTCTTCCAGGCCGTGGTACTTGTCGGGCAGGGCGAGCATCGCCTTGGCGAGGAACTCGAGTGCGGGCTTGCCGGCCTGGAGCTGGATGGGGTGGACTTTTAGGGTGAGTTCTCCGGTGCGGGTGCGCATGAGGGCGCCGCGGACGCCGATGTGGTCGCCGAGGTCGAGGAGCTTGTAGAGGGCGAAGAGGGTTTCGGACTGCTCGGGGGTGGCGCCTACGTCGTCCTTGCGGACGTAGATCTGCAACCTCTCGCCGGACTGCTGGAGGTGGGCGAAGCCGGCCTTGCCCTGGGCGCGGTGGCTCATGACGCGGCCGGCAATGGCGGCCTCGATTGGGAAGGCTTCCAGTTCCTCCGCGGATTTGGAAGCTCCGAGGGCGATGAGCTCGGGAAGCGTATGCGTGAAGCGGAAGGTGTTGGGGTAGAGAGCTTCGGCGCGGGTGAGGCCTAGCTGGGCGCCGAGCTCGGCGATTCGGTCGAGCTTGGCGACGCGGTCGGCGTAGAGCTTGGCTTCGTAGTCGGAATCAAAGTGGGGCAAAATCTGGCTCGCTTCTTCTAAGGCTGAGAGGTTCAGTATATCGGTGGGTGGTTGGTGACTGGCTGGCGGAAAGCTTCAACGCCATGTACGCCAAGTTGCGCCATGTGACGCCATGAAGGCGTCGGTGGTAACGTTTGGCCTGTGGCGGACGAGCAACCAAATTCGAAAAAGGGAAGCGGCGGGCCAGCAGGCGGCTTAGGCGACCTGGTGAAAGCCGAGTCAATGATCCAGATGGCGATCACGCTACCGGCGGCGTGTGTGATCGGCTGGCTGATCGGGGCGGCGCTGGACAAGCACTTTCACCAGGGTTGGATCGGCGTGGTCGGCATCCTGCTGGGTGCGGTGGCCGGGTTTATTCAGATCTTCACGATGGCTTCGAAGTTCCTGAAGCGGGGCGAGTAGTGATGGACTAGCTCGTCGCTTCGCGCCTCGCCGACGAAATACAGGGGTCTCTCCACTCCGCTTCGCTCCGGTCGAGATGACAAGCAGTAGCGGTAAGCTGGCAGAGGAATGTTGAATGAGAATGGATTGACCGACGCGGATTTCAAGCGGACGATGCTGAGCGCGCTGCGGCTGCTGGCCATTTTTACTGCCGTGGCGCTGCCGCTGATCTGGTGGAAGCTGGGCTGGCAGAGCGCCATGCTGCTGCTGATCGGGGCGGCGATTTCGGGGTCCGGACTGTGGGAGTGGCTGCGGCTGATGACCGCCGTAATGGAGCGCATGGATGAGGGAGGAACGCCTCGTCCTCTGCTGCCGGTACTGCTGGGGTTCTTCGCCCGGCTGCTGATAACTGTTGTGGCTCTGTATGTTAGCCTTAAGTTTCTGGATGGTTCGGTGTACGCGCTGGCTGGAGGCCTTGGATTGGGGATTTTTGCCCTGATTATCGAGGGCCTACGACTGGCGAAAGCCTGGACGGTTTAGCGGCTTTCGGGGTTTTCGAGTCGCTCCTTCCACACCCAACCGCCACTAAGAGATATGCCGCCACAGCTACTATTCACGCGCTTCCTGAACCAGATTTTCGCCGGGCCAGTTGACCACCTGCTGGGCTCGATGCACATTGCCGTCGCTTATCCGAAGGCTCCGATTACGAACGCTTTTGCGATGGAGTTGCTGGTGTTCGCCGCCCTGCTGATTTACTTCGTCATCGTGCGCGCCACGCTGAGCGTAGAGAAGCCGGCGGGCGTGCAGCACCTGGCCGAGATGATGCATGAGTTTGCGTCCGACCAGGGCGAGCAGATCATCGGGCACGGCTTTGAGCGGTTTACCGGCTATCTGGTAACCATCTTCGTCTTCATCCTGCTCTCGAACCTGATGGGACTGGTTCCGGGGCTGGAGTCGCCGACGGCGGATGTCACCGTCCCCCTTGGCCTGGCGCTGGTGACGTTTGTGTACTACCACTACTACGGCATCCGCGCGAACGGCGCGGCCTACATCAAGCAGTTCCTGGGGCCGGTGTGGTGGCTGTATCCGCTGCTTTTCCCGATCGAGATTATTTCGCACTGCGCGCGCGTGCTTTCGCTCACCGTCCGTTTGTACGCCAACATGTTCGCGGGCGACCTGCTGACGCTGGCATTCTTTTCGCTGATCCCCGTGGGTATCCCGCTGATCTTCCTTGGACTGCACCTCGGCGTCGCAGTGATTCAGGCGTACGTGTTCATGCTGCTGGCGGCGATTTACCTTTCACTGGCCGTGGCGCACGACCACTAAGTTTTACGTTGTGCGTTCCACGTTGTACGTAGGTTCTGGCCAGCTTTCACGTAGAACTTACAACGTAGAACGTTCAACGTTTCAGGATCCCGGCGAGGGGCGCTCCCTCTCAATGGTGTGCACTACCGTCGCATAGCGTGAGGGGGCCAGCTAGGTGAGCCTCAACCACCCACTGGCGGCGAGATAAACGGGAGCAAGGAGTAACACGATGCGTAAGCTGCAATATCTCTTTATGTCTTTGGCCGCGCTGCTGATTTCGGTGCCGGCTTTCGGTCAGGCGGCCGCTGGTTCGTCCGCTGAGTGGGTTCCCCTGGCGGCCGGTCTGGGCATGGCGCTCGCGGCCGGCCTGTGCGGTCTTGGACAGGGCAAGGCGACGGCATCGGCTGCTGAAGCTCTGGCCCGCAACCCCGGCGCACGTCCCGGAATCTTCATCTTCCTGATTCTCGGCCTGGCCTTTATCGAGTCGCTGGCGCTGTTCACCTTCGTCATCATCTTCCTGAAGGTTAAGTAAGCCTCGGGAACGTCGTGATTCGCAAAGCCCTCGCTTCGGCGGGGGCTTTTGATGTTTGCAGCTTCAGGTTCAAGGTATAGAGTACTTGCGCGCTGCTACACGAAATGCGCTTACGCCCGCAACACAGAACAGAGCCGTCAAGGCGACGGCTTTCACTGCGGCCCAAATGGCTCTGCCGGTCGACAGGCTATGAAGATGGTGAGTTAGGTCCACGCCGAAGATCAAAGGCACGGTCAGAATGTCAACCGTAAGAAGAAACAGAGCAATCGCGAATGAAAGGGCACCAACTATCTCGAGCAGCATCCCCGGTGTCTGTAAGTTCCTTCTCATGTAAACTAGACGAAGCAGAGCCAGCTTTGGCTCGCCCCTTCCTGTTCGGTCAAGCCTTTTCAGCCTGCCAATACATGGATTTCATTCCGGGGTGAGTCGCGCGCTTGAGCGTGCAGCGGGCCATGCCTCATTTTCAAAAGTACTGGAGATCATACGATGGCGAAGATTGCCAAAACAGGCGACCGTAAGAAGGTCATGGACACGCAGAAGAGCACCGATTGCCCCAAGTGCAGCAAGCCGACGCGCATTGTGAAGCGCGTGAAGGACCGCGAGCGCGGCATCCCGGGCGGGGTGTACATCTCCTGCTCCGCGTGCGACTTTTACGAGAAGCTGTAGTCCTTTTTTCACCCTCAACTCAACAGATTTTGACTGGCCCGCCACCGAATCGTCACGGTGGCGGGCCAGAATCGTTTTGCACCGCTTTGCGACGATCGCGGCCGCTACCTGGGGCGGGAAAAAGCGTCCAATTGGTGGTACGGGGTAGGTCTTGACGAAGGTCATCGGGCAGGAGCAGACTCCGTAGCGGTTTGGAAGGAATGTTTTGAAATGGCAGCAAGCAGTGCAGTACCCGGTCTCGTTGGATCCTCTCCCGTAGTTCCTGTAAGCCCCCAATACAAGCGCCCAACTTTCCTGATGTGTCCTCCTGAGTGGTACGGGGTGGACTCGGTGATGAACCCGTGGATGGCCGGCAATGTCCATCGCTCTTCGCGCGACCTGGCGTTTGCGCAGTGGAAGGGAATGTACAACGTGCTGCGCGGCGTGTCCGACGTCAGGCTGCTGCACCCGGAGCCGGGCTGCCCGGATATGGTGTTCCTGGCGCATGGCGCGCTGGTGCAGCATGGGGTCGCCGCACTGGCGAGCTTTGCCTATCCACAGCGCCGGGCCGAAACGGACCACCTGCGGCGCTGGCTGCAGGCGCAGGGAATGCTGGTGTGGGACACTCCGCGCGAGACCGCCTTTGAGGGCGAGGGCGACGTGGTGTTCGACGAGGACGGCAGCGCACTGTGGGCGGCCCATGGAGTGCGCACCTGCCGCAGCGTGCACGGCCACATTGGCGCGGCGTGGCATGTGCCGGTGCGGTCGCTGCATCTGGTAGATCCGCGCTTCTACCATCTGGATACGTGCTTCGCGCCGCTGGCGGGTGGAAACCTGCTGTATTACCCCGAGGCGTTCGATGCGGCGTCGCTGACATTGATCGAAAAGGCGTACCCAGCCGACCGGCGAATCCCGGTAAGGGAAGAGGACGCTACCCGAATGGCCTGCTGCGCGCTGAACATCGGACGCACGGTGTTTACGGGCGAGCTGAGCCGCCGGCTGGCGCTGCAACTATTCAACATGGGGTATGACGTTGTGCAGCTTGAGCTGGGCGAGTTCATCAAGGGCGGCGGCGGTGCGCGGTCATTGGCCCTTCGGCTGAGCGACCTGCCGGTGACGCATGGGCAGATCGGGATGTCGCCGCTGAGCTAGCAGTGCGCTAACGTTAGGGTGTATGCCTGACTCCAAGCCTGCCGTAGCGTTGACGATCGCCGGGTTTGATCCTTCGAGCGGAGCCGGCGTGACGGCGGACCTGCAGGTGTTCGCCGCGCACGGGGTATTCGGAACGGCCGCTATCACGGCTCTGACGGTGCAGTCGACGCGCGGCGTAACAGGCGTGGAGCCGGTAGCTCCGGAGCTGCTGCGGAGAACACTGGCAGCGTTGGAGTCCGATCTGCCGGCGGCTGGGATAAAGATCGGCATGCTAGGGTCGGTGGCCGCGGTAAGGGTCGTCGCCGAGTTCCTGCGGAGCCTGGGCAGGCCGGTGCCGGTGGTGCTGGACCCGGTTCTACGATCCAGCTCAGGAGCCGGGCTGCTGGAGACTGAGGGTCTAGCGCGAATGCAGGCTGAGTTGCTGCCGCTGGTGAGTTGGGTGACTCCAAACTGGATGGAGTTGGGGGCGCTTAGCGGCTGGCCGGTAAATACAGTAGCAGAGGCCGGCGAAGCCGCTGGGTCGCTTGGGAAGCGGTTTCCTGGATTGGGGATTATCGCTACAGGCGGCGAACTGGATGAGCCGGTGGATTTGCTGCGGGTGCCGTCGGGAGCTATCGCGAAGCTGGCGGGAGAACGTGTGGAGACGACTTCGACGCACGGAACGGGGTGTGCGTACTCATCGGCGCTGCTTTGTGGATTGATCGCAGGCTTCGAGCCGGAAGCCGCGGCTACAGAGGCCAAGCGGTATGTTGAAGGCGCGTTGCGAAGTGCGCCAGGACTGGGTGGCGGGCGTGGGCCAATGGGCTTGCTTTGGCCTCTGCTGGCAGCCCGGACGGGATCAGAACTCCTGTAGGCTGAAAGGGATGGCAGGAACAATGCAGCTCGTGGTGAATGGGCAGGTGCGCGAGGTTTCCGCGAGCGAGCAGGCGGTGCTGGCCGAGGTGCTGGCCGCGCTTGATCTGAAAGCTGACCGGATCGCCGTGGAGATCAACGGGAGGATCGCCCGGCGCACGGCCTGGGGGGAGACACCTGTGCAAAGCGGAGACCGGCTGGAAATCGTGCATTTTGTGGGCGGCGGTTGCTGAAGGCCCCGCAAACAGAGGGGATCTCAAGATTCGGATGGTGTTGCTGCAACGCGGTTTTGTCGTTCGCTGTGCAAAGCGATTTTGTCAGTGTAGCGCCGTAGCCGTCGTGCGGTGGGGATGTGCGTAATCGCCGTTCTCTGGCGATTTCCACATCTCCACCGCGGCGGGAGCGCGTTCTTCGATGAAGTCTGGACCGTAGACCTGGCGTGGGCGCTTTTTGTAGCCGGTCTTCTCGCTGTTGGTCAGCACCTTGGCTTCGATCTTCCGGTCCTGCTGCGCCTTGACGATCGAGAGTGCATGGCCCAGGCGTTTGTTCTCGACCACTGCAGCATGGGTCACGCGTTGGTCTTTGCGGAAGGTGCGGTAGGGAAGCACGTTGCCGTTCCATCGGATCTCCAGCGGCCGGTCTGTGAAGTCGTAGAGCTCGACATATTTGCCGGCAAGCTCTTCGGTGGTTTCGTTCCGCTCCAGGATGATCTGCCTGCGGTCATACGACAGCGTGAGTTGCGCCCCGACGTAGCGCTGTTCGCGATGGCAGAGCACATCGTTCAAGCGGTCTGCGGCGACGCGGAGCTTGCGATGCAGGTTCTCAGGGCGGGCCGGCTCAACGGCGAAGCGTTCGTTGAAGCGCTCCACGAACGCAGGAAGGAAGGCGTTGCCGGCATCGATGTCGTTGATGCTGGCAAGCCGCAGCTCCTTCACCAGGCGATCCTGAAGAGTTCGATTCACTCGTTCTACGCGGCCTTTGGCCTGGCTGGAGTTCGCGCACAGGATCTCGATGTTCAGCTCCGCCAGTGCACGGCCGAACTGCGTCATACTGGCTGCACCTTTGGTGCTCTGGCTCACGGCGCGGAAGACGGAGTGCTTGTCGGAGTAAAACGCAACAGGGCAGCCGTGGTTCTCCAGATAGCCGCGCAGCGCTTCGAAGTACGAGTCCGTGCTTTCGCTTGGAACGAAGCGCAGCTGCATGAGCCGGCTGGTCGCGTCATCGATGAACACCAGCAAGGTGCAGGGCTCGCTGCGGCCTTCGAACCAGCGATGATCGGAACCATCGATCTGCACCAGTTCGCCGTAGCTCTCACGGCGTGAACGCGGCTGATGGAACGTGCGGCGCTGTTTACGTGACAGCCACAGCCCACCTTCTACCATCCACTTGCGCAACGTCTCGCGCGAGACTTCAACGCCATGGCGCTCGGCAAGAGCTTCGGCTGCCAGCGTGGGACCGAAGTCACGGTAACTCTGGCGCACCAGCTCCAGCACGTAGTCTCGAAGACCTGCATCCATCCGGTTACTTGCAGGCCGACCGCGAGACTTATGGATTAGCGCCGCACCGCCGCCATCCTGGTACCTGGCTAGCAGGCGTTCGGTCTGCCTCAGACTGATCCCCAGGACGCCAGCAGCCGACTCCTTCGTCCGTCGCCCAGCCAAGACCTCGGTCAGCACTTCTACTCGCTGCAAGTCGCGCTTGCTCATCTGCACCCAGCCCATCCGTCAGCCCCCATCCCGTCCCAAAGGGACGAGCGGGCGACATTTTGGCTTTGCAGAGCTACGACATTATTGCTTTGCGCTTACACGCGAACTGTACAGAATATGTGTTATCAGACATAGGGCTGCTCCTGTGAGGTGGCGGCGTCGGACCAGACGGGCTGGCTGTGTTAGATTCAGAAAGGTTCTTGCCCCGGCGTTACCCGACGCTCGTGGCATGCAGCGGAGAGATGGCCGAGTGGCTGAAGGCGCACGCTTGGAAAGCGTGTATACCGCAAGGTATCCAGGGTTCGAATCCCTGTCTCTCCGCCACACTCCTGAATTTGTCCCAATGAGCGTTTCCCGCAGATTCTCTATTTTGTCCAGGTACATTGGGTCGTCTGTGACATCGATACTCCTGCTAACCCCCGCCTTTGTATGACCGCGGCACCGTGGCATCGCCACGGGGTTGCACACGTGCAAACAGCAAGGCTGCCTTGGCAGGCGGCTGTTTTGCTTCAGGCTCCGGAGTGTACTCCAGCACCAAGCTCTTACTGGCCGCCATCAGGCGTTACTTACGGGTTGCGCAGCGGCTTAGCGCGGGGTTCAACTGCCACATTCGCACTGGACCGACAGACCCAGCACTTCCTGACGAACCATGGAGTCCCTTGGAATCGACGAAGGGTTCATGCTTGCAGAGATGCTGGAACGAGAGTTCGCCGACGCACCGGCTGCCTTCAAGAAGCGAAATCTGGCTTTCCCCCCCGGTGATCACGATCTAGGTGAAGACGCCCCCCGGTGAAGCTCACCCCCGATGTCGGCCTTTATACCAGAGCGGCGAGCCTCGTCTACACCGCCTTCGTAAAAGAGCCAACTAATATGGTGGACTATGAAGGCAGGGTTACCGACGCTGGCACATCGAGGACGTGGAGAGCCGCAGCCACTCGACGAACACCTCACCTCTGTGGCTCGGATCACGAGCGTTTTAGCGAAGAAGCTGGGGTTGCCGCTGGCAGGGGAAGCGCTCGGTCTACTGCATGACCTGGGTAAATCCACGGTGATCTTCCAGGAGTATCTGAATGGCACACCGGAATTTCAGGAGCAGCGTCGCGGAAAGATCGACCACTCCACCGCTGGCGCACAGTGCCTGCTGCAGCAGCTACCGGGTGCAGCGGAAGAGGCTTCCCTTCCCGGCCTAATCGCCCGCTGGCTCGCTCTTTGTATTGCTTCACACCACGGCGGTCTGATCGACTGCCTGACTCCGAAAGGTGTAGATGGCCTTAAAGAGCGTCTCTGCAAACCAGGAGCTCTTACACGGAGCGAGGAGGCGTGGTCGTCTGTTGATGGGCCTGTGCGTGCACGCATCGGAGTTCTCCTAAATGACCCAGCTTTCGTGAATGAATGCCGCGGCGCAATCGCTTCAGTCCTCAGCTCCCGAACTAAGGGAGACAGCGCGGTTCAATTCGGGCTGTTTACTCGCATGCTTTTCAGTTGCTTGATCGATGCAGACCGCACGAATACGGCAGACCACGAAGACAAGCAGTCCGCCAGACATCGGCAGCATTGGCAGTATCCTCCTTGGCCCGTACTGCGTAACCGCCTCGACGAAGAGCTGCGCGAACTCGCCTCCAGCACGAATGTCGGTTGCCTTCGTGCTCAGGTTTCCGACGAGTGCTTGCTCGCCGCTTCTCGACCTCGCGGGGCGTATACGCTTACTGTTCCCACCGGCGGCGGCAAAACACTCGCCGCCTTACGCTTCGCTCTGGGGCATGCTGACATCAGGGGCTTGGAACGAGTTGTCTTCGTCAGCCCCTATATCTCCATCGTGGAGCAGAATGCCGCCGTGGCTCGCGGAATTCTCGAACCAGAGGGTATTCCGCGAGGCTCCATCGTGCTGGAGCACCACTCCAATCTACCTACCGAGACCAACGATCTTCCAACTCGCGATCAGTGGCGGGTACGCGTCCTGGCCGAGAATTGGGATGCACCCGTCGTTTTCACCACCATGGCGCAGGTGCTGGAGGCGTTCTTCGGCGCGGGTACGCGTGCTGTGCGGCGCCTTCATAGCTTGTCGAAAGCCGTGATTGTCTTCGATGAAGTCCAGACGCTTCCCATCCGCGCAGTCCATCTCTTCAATAACGCGATCAACTTGCTTACCACGCACTGTGGCTCGAGCGTGCTGCTTTGCACAGCAACCCAGCCCTTGCTGCACACCGTTGATGCAGCTATGGGTGCAGCGCAATTGGCTGAAAGGTCGGAAATCATCCATGATGTCCCCGCTCTGTTCCACTCGCTGAAGCGCTATGAAGTTTTCGACCACACGGATCGTCCGCGTGGCTGGACACGGGAGCAGGTGGCCGAGCTGGTCTGCTCGGAAGCGGAAGCTTTTGGGAGCTGTCTGGCCATCGTAAACACCCAGTCCGATGCTCGAGAACTCTTCGATCTTTGTCGCGCCCATGCTGCGGATGGCTGGACGGTAGTGCATCTCAGCACCGCCATGTGCCCAGCCCATCGGCTGGATGTGTTCGGTGCTCTCAAGAAGGCGCTTCACCCGCGGTCGCAAACAGGGCATGTCATCTGCATCAGCACGCAATTGATTGAAGCTGGCGTGGACATCGATTTCGCCTGCGTCGTGCGCGATCTCGCTGGCTTGGACTCGCTCGCCCAGGCCGCTGGCCGCTGCAATCGCCATGGCACTCGCTCACAGACAGGCCGTGTCCATCTCGTCCACCTACCAGAACTGCCCAAAGTGCTCATCGACATCGTGAAGGGCCGCGAGGTGGCGCTCGAGGTTCTGGGAAGATGGCGTCGTGTGCACCCCGGAGAACCGTTCCCGTTGGACAGCCCTGAACAGATGCGGGAATTCTACGAGTATGCCTACACCCGCCGCAAGAACGAGATGGTTTATCCGATCAAGCTCAAGAACCATGGCGGCGACGACACGATCTTAAGTCTGCTTGGTAGCAACGCCCTCGCGGTAGCCAATGTACAGCGACAAAAGCGGACTATCCACCGCAGCATCCTGCTGCAAAGCTTCAGGACAGCCAATGAGGCCTTCGAACTGATTGGTCCCACCCAGGGAATCGTTTCCCCTTATGGAACGATTGGCAGAGAAATAGTGAATGAACTTGCCGCCTCCCATGATCTTGAGCAAGAATGGCGGAAACTTCGCAGAGCTCAAATCTATACGCTCTCTGTGTACCCGGATCGCTTCCGTCGCCTGCAGGAAGCCGGCGCGGTCTACGCCGTGCAGGGTGGCCTAGGGGTGTACTGCCTTCGGCCGGAATTTTATGACAACGAGTACGGCTTACGATTTGAGGCCGGACCCATGGAGGATCTGTTTGGGTGAACCACTGAACAAAAGAAGCCCGCCATTCGAGTTCCGTGTTTGGGGTCGTTACGCCCTGTTCACCGATCCCCTCACCCGCGTCGGCGGAGAGAAGTGCTCCTATCATCTTCCGACATACGAGGCGCTCAAAGGGATATGCAAGTCGATTTATTGGAAGCCCACGTTCGTCTGGCACGTAGACGCTGTGCGCCTCATGCGCCGCATCCGCACACAGACGAAAGGCTTGAAGCCACTGGAGTACACCAGCGGCGGAAATACGCTTGCGATCTACACGTATCTCACCGGCGATGCTCGCTCCGAAAACCCTGCCGACCTGACCCAAGGCCCAGGTGTCGAATACCAGGTTCGCGCTCACTTCGAATGGAACGAACATCATGAGGCGCTCGCGGGCGACCGCAATCTTGGCAAGCACCTGGCCATCGCGCGTCGAAGTCTCGACCGGGGCGGACGACAGGATATCTCGCTTGGAACCCGTGACTGCCAGGGATACGTTGCTCCCTGCATCTTCGGCTCGGGCAGGAGTGACTACGACAACGACGGAGCTGTCGACTACGCACTCATGTTCCACAGCTTCGATTACCCGGATGAGACCGGACAAGGAAGACTCGCTACGAACTTCTGGCGTCCCAGGCTCGAAAATGGCGTCCTTAACTTTCCCCGTCCGGACGACACACACAAGCTCGTGAAGAAAGATATTCGCGCGATGAGGCCAAAGCGCTTCGGCATCGGCGACACCCTGCGCGATGTGGTCGCCGAATACGCGCTCCTCGAAACGTCCACGGGTACCATGACGGAGGATTGCACATGAGCTGGATCGAGCGCCTGAACGAAACCTATGATGCCTGCTTCGGGCAGCCGCAATTCCGCAATGGCCCGCTCACACCTATAGATCATGTCGAGCAGCAGGCGCACATTGAGATTGCTATAGACGAGCATAGTAACTTTCTTCGTGCGTCTGTCGTTCCCAAAGAAAATACGCTTCTACCAGCAACAGAAAAGTCGGCTGGCAGGGCTTCCGGTCCTGCGGCACATCCGCTCTGTGACAAGTTGCGCTATGTCGCTGCCGATTACGGGTCTCCGGACCATATCCTTTACCTTGAGCAGTTGCGCTCTTGGGTTCGCCATTCCAACAATCCACGTCTAATCGCTCTGCTCGCCTATGTTGAACGCGGCACCATCGTCGCAGACCTTGTCCACGCTGGCATCCTCACGCTTGCGCCGGATGGCACGCTGGAAAAGACCTGGGCGAATGGCGCCTCGCCGCTTGCGAAGCTGCTCGCGCCTGACCCGAAGACGAAGCAGCGTGATCAGGGCCAGGCTCTGATCCGCTGGCGGATCGAAGTACCGGGAGAACTGGAAAGCGCTGTCTGGAAAGATACTCGGCTGCAAAGCGATTGGGCAGCGTTCAATGCCACGCTACCCTCCAACGTTGGCCTGTGTTTCATCTCCGGGGAAACGTCTGCCCTTGCGGTCAACCATCCCAAGCGTCTGCGTCACGGCGGCGATCAGGCGAAGATCATCTCCTCCAATGACGAATCTGGGTATACGTTCCGCGGCCGCTTCTCCGTTGCAACAGAGGCGTATGGGCTAAGCGGCTCCGCGACGCAGAAAGCTCATAACGCGCTACGGTGGCTCATCGCCCGGCAGGGTGCTTCGAGACAGGACCCAACCGTCGTTGCTTGGGAGGTTCGGGGTGCGGAGGCACCACCCGTTCTCGTCGACAGCATGCAGTTCCTGCTCGACAGCGAAGAATCTGCATCGACGAACAACGTTCAAAAGGAAGCCGCGCCCTACAAGGGCGACGCGGGCCAG
This sequence comes from Granulicella sp., assembly GCA_965198545.1. Taxonomy (GTDB): domain Bacteria; phylum Acidobacteriota; class Terriglobia; order Terriglobales; family Acidobacteriaceae; genus Granulicella. The sequence continues at coordinate 1,069,440 of CBDAPS010000001.1, forward strand.
AACTACGCAAGGCGTCTAGCTAAGGCAGTTCGCGGCTATGCTGCACGCTTTGACGATACGTCGCAGATGGTTGTGATGGCGCTTGACTCCGCCACGCCTGGCCGCATGGCCATCGTCTATTACCGGGAACTTGCGGGTTCGGAGTTGGTCGCGCGGCTCGAGCGCTGGCATAGCGACTTCGCTTGGCAGCAAAACTTCGGCAAGGAACACCAGTTCACCGGAGCGCCCGCCCCTCGCGACATCGCGGAAGGGGCATACGGGCGGCGCGTGGACGACAAGCTTCGCAAGTCTACAATCGAGCGGCTGCTGCCCTGCATCGTGGACGGCAGCCCCTTGCCACGCGATCTCATGCTGGCCACCGTGTCGCGTGCAACGAACCGGGTTGGTCTGGACCGATGGGAATTTGAACGGGTACTTGGCATCGCGTGCTCGCTGGTGCGCGGGAGTCAGAAAAAAGAGGAGTATGTCATGCCGCTGGAAGAAACTCGTCACACGCGCTCCTATCTGTTTGGTAGACTCCTCGCGATTGCCGAACAGATCGAAAGCTATGCGTTGTATCTCGCAAGAGAGAGCCGGGATACCACTGCGGAGCGACTGATGCAACGCTTCGCCGATCATCCTGCAGAAACATGGCGCACGATAGAACTCGCTCTGAAGCCGTACATGCAGCGTCTGCAAAGCCGTCGACCCGGCGCACTGTTCGTGTTCAAGCAGTTGCTCGATGACGTGATCAGTGGGTTCGAAGGCAACGACTTCACGATCGCGGCCAGACTCGATCCGGAGTTCCTGCTGGGCTATCACTGCCAGCGGGCGGCGCTACGTACCAAAGATCCAGGTCAGGATGAAGAAGTGTCGGAAGAGATCTCGGAAACGATCTAGCCATCACCACAGAAACAACAATCTAGAGGAGAGTTCACGTGAGTTCGCTGTCGCAAAAAATTGACTTCGCCGCCATCCTGAGCGTCAGCCACGCCAACCCGAACGGCGATCCCCTCAACGGCAACCGCCCACGCACCGACTACAACGGCTTGGGTGAGATCACCGATGTTTGCCTGAAGCGTAAAATCCGCGACCGTTTGATGGATAGCGGCGCCGCCATTTTCGTCCAGTCCGACGACCGCAAAACAGACGACGCCACCAGCTTGGCCGACCGTGCCGCGAAGGGCCTCAAAGCCGTTTTCGGCACCCGCGACATGGCTGCGAAGGCCTGCGAAGTTTGGCTGGACGTGCGCGCCTTCGGTCAGCTCTTCGCTTTCAAAGGCGGTGGCAAAGGCAAGGCCAAGAACAAGGATGCAGCCGAGGACTCCGGAGCCGGCGACACCGGCGTATCAATCCCGGTTCGTGGTCCGGTGACGGTACAGTCCGCTTTCAGCATTGAGCCCGTCGACATCACCAGCACCCAGATCACCAAGAGCGTCTCCGGCGAAGGTGACGGCAGCAAGCGCGGCGCCGACACCATGGGCATGAAGCACCGCGTCGACAAAGCCGTTTACATCTTCTTCGGCAGCATGAACCCACAGCTTGCCGAGCGCACCGGCTTCAGCGATACCGATGCCGATGCTATCAAAGCCGTCCTGCCGAAACTCTTCGAGAACGACGCCTCCGCCGCTCGCCCGGAAGGCAGCATGGCCGTCCTGAAGGTCTTCTGGTGGAAACATAACAGTAAGGCTGGCCAGTACTCATCCGCGCGGGTTCACGCCACGCTAAAGATCAATCCCGACGGCACCTATACCCTCAACAACCTGGACGGGCTCAGCCCGGAAGAGATCGACGGATTTTAGCTCCAATGACTGCGAAACAGTGGGGGTACGTTTTACAGGTCAGGACCTAAGCTGCTCCTTTGCAAGACTTTGCGCAACATTCGGGGGAGGGGTGTCATGCCCGAAACGCCACAATCCGGCAGCGTTCGCAACTCTGAATCCGACGACGACGCGTTGCCCATCAGTGCTCTGCAGCACTTGGCCTTCTGTCCAAGACAGTGGGCGCTGATCCACCTGGAGCAACAATGGAGCGAGAATCGCCTGACCGCCGAAGGGCGCCTCCTGCATGAGCGTGCCGACCTTCCCGGACAAGTGCGCCGTCACGACTTGCGTACGGTTCGTGGAATGTGGCTGGAAAGCCGCCGCTTGCGTTTAACCGGACGAGCCGATGTCGTCGAGTTCAACCCTGCCCCTTACCCGGTGGAGTACAAGCGAGGTAAGAAGAAGCCCACCGACTGCGACATCGTCCAGCTCTGCGCCCAGGCGCTGTGCCTGGAGGAGATGCTGGGGACGACCGTCGATCGTGGCGCCATCTTCTATGGCGACCCCCGTCGACGTTTCGAAGTCGCCTTCTCGCAGGAGTTGCGTATCCGCACTGAAGAGCTTGCAACTACCATGCATCACCTGTACCAAAGCCGCACGACTCCCGCTCCAACCCCCGGGCCGTACTGCCAAAGCTGCTCGCTTGTGAACGTATGCCTGCCTCAGGTCACGACCGTTGACGGCGCTGCGCATTGGGTGGAACTGCAGCTGTATGCTCTCCGGCAGGAAGTTAGTTCCGAGCTATGCGAAAGCTTCTGAATACGCTCTATGTGATGACCCAGGGCGCCTATCTGCACCGTGATGGCGAAACCATCGCCGTCAAGGTTGGAGACGAGTTGAAGCTGCGAATACCTGTGCATACCCTGGAGGGACTGGTGTGTTGGGGACGCGTGTCGTGCAGCCCGCCTGTACTTGGCCTGTGTTGTGAGCGCGGCGTGGGAGTCTCATTCGTAAGCGAGCAAGGCAGGTTCATCGCTCGAGTCCAGGGACCGGTCTCGGGAAACGTGTTGCTGCGGAGGCAGCAGTACCGGATTGCCGACAACGAAGAGAGAGCGCTCACAGTAGTCCGAACGATCGTCGCGGCCAAGGTCGCAAATAGCCGCGTGGTGGTGCTGCGAGCGGCTCGCGAAGCCACTGGCACACTTTGCGAGAAAGAGCTGCGCAGTGTCGCCAATCAACTTTCATGGGCGGGGCTGGAGGCTTCACGTGGACTTTCAATTGATGAGGTGCGAGGGCACGAGGGCATGGCAGGGCAAGCCTACTTTTCTGTCTTCGATCAACTGATCACAGGCGATCGGGAGGTGTTCCACTTTGGCGGGCGCTCACGTCGGCCGCCGGCGGACCGCGTCAACGCCTTACTTTCGTTTGTTTATGCGCTACTGCGGCACGACATCGAGTCAGCCCTTGAGAGCGTCGGCCTGGATCCTGCCGTTGGCTTCCTCCACACTGACCGACCAGGCCGCCCAAGTCTTGCGCTTGACCTCATGGAAGAGTTGCGGGCCGCAATCGCAGACCGTCTCGTATTGACGCTCATCAACCGGCGCCAGGTACAGGGCTCCGGCTTCACAGAGCAGGACGGTGGTGGCATTCAGATGGACGACGCTACGCGGAAGAAGGTAGTGACCGCCTGGCAGATAAGGAAGCAGGATGAAATAGAGCACCCATACCTGAGGGAACGAATCCCGCTTGGGCTGGTGCCTTATGTGCAGGCCCTGTTACTGGCTCGCTATATTCGCGGTGGTCTGGATGCCTATCCCGCCTTTTTCTGGAGGTAGGGAGGAATGACCGAAATGAGGAACAGCCATGATGGTCCTTGTAAGTTATGACGTAAGTACCCGTGACGAGGGAGGGCGGCGGAGGCTGCGACGCGTCGCCAAGGTCTGCGAAAGTCATGGTCAGCGGGTGCAGAATTCCGTATTTGAATGCGTCGTAGATCCTGCTCAGTGGGTGGCACTTCGGGCTCGGCTCGTAGCAGAGGCCGACACCGACCAAGATAGCCTGCGGTTCTACTTTCTCGGCGCTGAGTGGCGACGACGTGTGGAACATTTCGGAGCAAAGGCCGCCTATGACCCGGAGGCGCCGCTGATTCTCTAATCCTGGCGGCATTCCGCTCGGCTGCACGTTATTGTCTCCGGCCGCCCGGCTAGAGCAAAAAGCTGCGCGAACCCGAAGCGAACAAGAATTACCCGCCGTGTTCGCAAAGCAGCTAAGTATCTGATTCATCGACGATGCCGGTATGGACCTTGTTGCCGCCAACTTTGTTAACCTCAGACGGTGGGTGGATCGCGTTTATGGCAATCTATCTGCAGTGCATAGAGCGCATTACGACATGTGCCGTCGCCCCCCACGCGGGGGCGTGGATTGAAACAGCACGAAAGCGGACGCGGTGGTGCCTCGGCAGAGTCGCCCCCCACGCGGGGGCGTGGATTGAAACTCCCACCTCATCAATCAGGTTTTTTACTTCGGTGTCGCCCCCCACGCGGGGGCGTGGATTGAAACAAGCGTGCGGCTCCGTAGCGAAATGCGCATCTCGGTCGCCCCCCACGCGGGGGCGTGGATTGAAACAACGCTGTAAGTGATGCAAGCGCTGAGCTTAGGTGTCGCCCCCCACGCGGGGGCGTGGATTGAAACAGTACTGGCATGACGAGACCTTCACACCTGGTAGTCGCCCCCCACGCGGGGGCGTGGATTGAAACACCGCGGACAACCTAACCGCGCCTGTGCAGTGGAGGTCGCCCCCCACGCGGGGGCGTGGATTGAAACGGCAGATCCGTCGCTCGCAGAGAGAAGCTGCAGCGTCGCCCCCCACGCGGGGGCGTGGATTGAAACGGCGGCGGCAAGCGCGACAACAACATGCTGCTGTCGCCCCCCACGCGGGGGCGTGGATTGAAACACCGCGGACAACCTAACCGCGCCTGTGCAGTGGAGGTCGCCCCCCACGCGGGGGCGTGGATTGAAACCGAAGCCGACCGATGTATACCGCTCCAGCGGCATCGTCGCCCCCCACGCGGGGGCGTGGATTGAAACTGCAACTCCCAGTCGCGGATGCCGAGCAGAAACAGTCGCCTCCCCCGCGGGGGCGTGGATTGAAACCCGATGGGTAGTCGAAAAGCTTGTACCCAAAGAGGTCGCCTCCCACGCGGGGGCGTGGATTGAAACCTGCGGCCGCTCCACAGACCGGCGCAGAGTCCGACGTCGCCTCCCACGCGGGGGCGTGGATTGAAACAGCATGCCCGCTGGATCGTGTGCGTTGGGAAGGCCAGTCGCCTCCCACGCGGGGGCGTGGATTGAAACGAACACGTCGAGTCCTGCTCGCTGAAGGTCATCCTGTCGCCTCCCACGCGGGGGCGTGGATTGAAACCGTCATTTAGGTCAGGCATTGGGTGCCTCCAGTTCTGTCGCCTCCCACGCGGGGGCGTGGATTGAAACAGATTTGCTGGAGGGTGACCGGGATGTTTTGCGTTACGGTCGCCTCCCACGCGGGGGCGTGGATTGAAACAGATTCGTGACCTTAATCCAGAGGTCAAAGTAGCGTCGCCTCCCACGCGGGGGCGTGGATTGAAACCACTTGGCTAGCTCGGCCTCGGCTGCAAGCGTTGTCGCCTCCCACGCGGGGGCGTGGATTGAAACACTCCGTAGAACCGAACTTGTTGTCCGTCCGATACGTCGCCTCCCACGCGGGGGCGTGGATTGAAACAACACCGCCGTCTCGGCGCAGGCGTTGAATACCGGCGTCGCCTCCCACGCGGGGGCGTGGATTGAAACAACTTAGGCGCTCGCTTTCGGAAGACCCTTGAGGTCGCCTCCCACGCGGGGGCGTGGATTGAAACCGGCGCGAATGCCCCGAGTGCCAGCGTTGCCAAGGTCGCCTCCCACGCGGGGGCGTGGATTGAAACGGGTAGTCCAATGTGTCGCTCATCTGCTGTACGCCTGTCGCCTCCCACGCGGGGGCGTGGATTGAAACGTCACGGTGATGGGGCAGGGATTCTTGCCTGTCGGTCGCCTCCCACGCGGGGGCGTGGATTGAAACCGATGTGCGGCGCGTAGCCGGTCGGGGTGGAGTTGCGTCGCCTCCCACGCGGGGGCGTGGATTGAAACCTCAACTCGTCCGGGAGCCTGATCAGCTCGGCCGGCGGTCGCCTCCCACGCGGGGGCGTGGATTGAAACTTGCACCTTTGAATTAAGTTCAACTCTGCCCCGCGTCGCCTCCCACGCGGGGGCGTGGATTGAAACATGCTCATGCCTTCCCTCCTGTATTCTGATCTGCTGGTCGCCTCCCACGCGGGGGCGTGGATTGAAACCGAACAGCCGTATCGGTAAGGGGCATGCGGTGGGGGTCGCCTCCCACGCGGGGGCGTGGATTGAAACCTCAACTCGTCCGGGAGCCTGATCAGCTCGGCCGGTCGCCTCCCACGCGGGGGCGTGGATTGAAACGTGTACGTCCAGCGACCGTCTCCGACAGAAGGTCCGTCGCCTCCCACGCGGGGGCGTGGATTGAAACACACGGCGTCCGCCCGGAGTCACCGGGGCGGAAGGTGTCGCCTCCCACGCGGGGGCGTGGATTGAAACAAGAGGCGACGCCGGATGCCATCGCCGACACGCGTCGCCTCCCACGCGGGGGCGTGGATTGAAACTGTACTGTAGTGGTGAGTTATTAGCTGAGCGAAAGTCGCCTCCCACGCGGGGGCGTGGATTGAAACTTGACGATCCATGAGGTGTTGGCCCAGAAGCGCGCCGCGTCGCCTCCCACGCGGGGGCGTGGATTGAAACGCATTGCCTGTAGTGTCTCTCTTGTAAGTCAATCGTCGCCTCCCACGCGGGGGCGTGGATTGAAACTCGCGGAGGGTGTAGAACTCGTCTTCCACGTCGGTCGCCTCCCACGCGGGGGCGTGGATTGAAACCGACTGCGGAGCGGTCGCAAGCTTTACAGCAACCAGGTCGCCTCCCACGCGGGGGCGTGGATTGAAACCTGGTCGACGTGCTGCTGCCGGCTGTGAAGTTCGTCGCCTCCCACGCGGGGGCGTGGATTGAAACTTCCGCGACAAGCGCAAGGCAGCGGCTTTTGCCGTCGCCTCCCACGCGGGGGCGTGGATTGAAACGCCAAGTGGCTGGAGATGGAGCTGCTCGTCGGCGTCGCCTCCCACGCGGGGGCGTGGATTGAAACAACTACGCGTCTGGGGCGAGGATCGCTGGAATCGCGGGTCGCCTCCCACGCGGGGGCGTGGATTGAAACTTACGCGCCGTCCTGACCTTTTTGGACCTTTGGCGTCGCCTCCCACGCGGGGGCGTGGATTGAAACTCTACTGCTTCCTTCACAGCCTTCTTGATGGCTGGGGTCGCCCCCCACGCGGGGGCGTGGATTGAAACTCGGATTCCCTGACACCACGCCGACCGGGACATCGTCGCCCCCCACGCGGGGGCGTGGATTGAAACATTGGCATATCTGCTCCGTAGCACGCCACACGCACCGTCGCCCCCCACGCGGGGGCGTGGATTGAAACGGCAGATCCGTCGCTCGCAGAGAGAAGCTGCAGCGTCGCCCCCCACGCGGGGGCGTGGATTGAAACTTCGTCTTCGCCGCCGGAGATGGAACTGACATAACGTCGCCCCCCACGCGGGGGCGTGGATTGAAACGCAGGCATCTCGCATCCACTTCGCAGGCATCATTGAAACACCCCCGCCGTGCAATTGGAACGTGCAGCATAAGTCGCCCCCCACGCGGGGGCGTGGATTGAAACTCCCGGGTTCTTGCAGCAGATTGTGGGTTTGCCGGTCGCCCCCCACGCGGGGGCGTGGATTGAAACCACACAGTTCCACCAAGAGTGTGCCCTTGGCACCACGTCGCCCCCCACGCGGGGGCGTGGATTGAAACTGTGATGCGGAGAGAGGTGTGAGGCGTCCCGAGACGTCGCCCCCACGCGGGGGCGTGGATTGATACCTTGCTCTTTTGTTACTCCACCGATTTCATAGATGTCGCCCCCCACGCGGGGCGTGGATTGAAACATTGATGCACGAGCGGTCACCATCCGTGGCTAAGGTCGCCCCCCACGCGGGGGCGTGGATTGAAACAAGATGGGAGGCCGCTGGCGCTTTCGGCAGGCTCTGGTCGCCCCCCGCGCGAGGGCGTGGATTGAAACACGGATGACGGCACGATCCGCACCGGCCTGCGTGTCGCCCCCCACGTTGGGGGCGTGGATTGAGGTGGACATCTGCGGCTGCACGGCCAATGCCTTCGTAGTCGCCCACTCGTGTGCGCGCCCAGGGTGGCGCGAAGAAGCCTTGAGCGGAGATACTGCGAGGTCCGTCCGATGGTTTGCGGGGGGTGGCGAAAGCGTGACTTTGTGGAAGACGAGAAAAGTGGTGGGCAGTGAGGGACTCGAACCCCCGACATCCTGCTTGTAAGGCAGGCGCTCTAACCAACTGAGCTAACCGCCCCCATGATGCTTGCGGTGTGCGTTCTCTCCGGTGCGAGTGGCTAGCGCTCCAGCAGCGGTGAACTCCCTCAGTATACATTCGGGCCTCCGCGTTTTTGTTTCGCGGCCTACCGTTATCGCTGGCGCGTAGAGTGGAGCCTAATGTCCGGCTCACGCCTCATTTTGAATGCTGACGACTTTGGGCTGACGCGCGGGATCAACCGGGCTGTAGCTGAGCTCTACACGGCTGGGGCGCTGAGTTCAGCGACGTTGATGGCCAACGGACCAGCTTTTGAAGATGCCGTGGGGATCGCTCGGTCGCACCCGGGGCTCGGAGTCGGATGCCACGTTGTGCTGACGGACGGCGTTCCTTTGAGCAAGCCGTCAGACGTGTCTTCGCTGCTGGGGGCGGACGGCCGGAGCTTTCGGCCTTCACTGGCTGGGTTTCTGCTGGCGGTGCTAAGTGGACGCGTGCGGGAGGAGGAGATTGCCCTCGAGGCGGCGGCGCAGGTGCAGCGGTTGCAGGCGTCCGGCATCGCCGTGACGCACCTGGATACGCACAAGCACACGCACATCCTGCTGGGCGTGGCTCGGCCTCTGCTCTCCGTGGCGGAGCGTGCCGGAGTTGGAGCGGTGCGGAATCCTTTTGAGCAGAACTGGTCGTTGGCGGTGTCGCACTCCGACCCGAAGCGGCGGTTGCAGGTTTGGCTGATGGCGCGGCTTCGGAGGCAGTTTGAGGCGCTGCCGCAGATTCAAAGCGGCGCGGTGCAGACCACGGATGGGACGGTGGGGATCTCGGCTACGGGGCGTCTGGATGAGGCTTCGCTGCGGGCGATGATAGTGGCGATGCCGCCAGGGGTCTGGGAGATCGTTTGCCACCCTGGCTACAACGACGCCGACCTGGACTTGGTGACGACGCGGTTGCGCGGAACTCGCGACGTGGAACGCGAAGCGCTGCTGGCTGCGTTCGGGCAAGAGGCGGAGAATCTGCAACTTCCCCGCCCTGATCTCATCCACTACGGGAACCTTGGCCCCGAGTACGGAAGCATTGGAGCGCATCCGCGATGAAGATCGGCATCACCTGCTATCCCACGTACGGCGGCTCCGGCGTTGTGGCCACGGAGCTTGGCATCGAGCTGGCCATGCGCGGGCATGAGGTCCACTTCATCACCTACTCCCAGCCGTTCCGGCTTACGGGGCGCGAGGCGAATATCCGGTACCACGAGGTGCCGGTGACGAACTATCCGTTGTTCGAGTACCCGCCGTACGATCTGGCGCTGGCGACTCGCATGGCCGAGGTGGCAGAGATCTATGAGTTGGACCTGCTCCATGTTCACTACGCGATTCCGCACTCGGTTTCGGCGCTGCTGGCCCGGCAGATGCTTGCAGGGCGTGGCATACGGCTCCCGTTCATCACGACGCTGCATGGTACGGATATCACGCTGGTGGGGCTGGACCGGTCGTATCTCGGCATCACGAAGTTCGGGATCGAGCAGTCGGATGGCGTGACGGCGATCTCGGCGCACCTGCGCGACCGGACCTATGAGGCTTTTGCGATCAGCCGCGAGATCGAGGTCATTCGGAACTTCGTGAACTGCGATTTGTACGTGCGCAAGCCAGAGCTGGTGGCGCAACAGCGGCCTCGGTTCGCACGGCCGGACGAACGGCTACTTGTGCATCTTTCTAACTTCAGGCCGGTGAAGCGCGTGCTGGATGTGGTGGAGGTGTTCGCGCGAGTCGCCAAGGAGATTCCGGCCCGGTTGCTAATGATCGGAGATGGGCCTGACCGGTCGGCGGCCGAGTTCCTGGCAAGCCGGCTGGGAGTGTTCGACCGCTGCCACTTTGTAGGCAAGCAGGACAACGTGAACGAACTGCTGGCACTGGCCGATCTGATGGTGATGCCGAGCGAGATGGAGAGCTTTGGGCTGGCGGCGCTGGAGTCGATGGCCTGCTGTGTGCCGGCGATTGCGACTCGGGTGGGCGGCGTGCCGGAGTTGATTGACTCCGGCGTGAACGGGCTGCTTTACGAGATGGGGGATGTGGATGGAATGGCAGCGGGAGCGATTTCCCTGCTCAAGGATCCGGCTGCGTTGGAGCAAATGGCGCAGGCCGCGCGAAAGACGGCGCAGGATCGTTTCTGCGCCTCGCGGATTATCTCGCTGTATGAAGAGTTCTACGAGCGCGTGATGGCGCAACCGGCAGCCTGAAGACTCCGAAAATCTCGGAAAGCGATGGATTTGGACCGCCGATGATAGTAACCGTCACGGTTCGGGCGCTTGCTTTCCTTGATGCTTCGGAACGTCCAAACCCTATGCTGAGGGCAGAACTCTGCGCGCATTTCGGGGTTTCAACCGGGTGTATGCGTGTGTTCCGCGATCGCTCCCCTAGTGAGGACTGCATGAAGAAGACATTTTCCAACGGCCTGGCGACCACTGCCCTGCTTCTTGTTCCGGGAGCACTGCTGGCGCAGCAGATGACCGGCACCTCGCACCCCGAGCAGTTGAACGATCCGATTGTGACGGCGCCGGCAGCCTCCGCGCAGGCTTCCCACTATGTAAAGCCGTCACCCGCTGTTCCGGCCCAATCAGTGCAATCGACAGATGCCTCGGGAGCCCCCGTGCTCATCCAGCGCGCGGCACCTGCGGCTGCGCCTGCCGATGAGTCTTACCACCCCTACCATCCCAATGGCGGCCCGGTGGAGACGGCGAAGGCCGTCCGGGTACCCTCCTCCGACTTCGTGGTGACGGACGATCCGACCAGCGGCGTGGTGATGGACGTGCCTTCGCTGCCAAACGAGGTGCCTGGCGGCGCGCTGATGCACGCGAGCCTGAACGAAGAGATTTCCACCGCAGTTACGGAGAAGGGGTCGCCGTTCAACGCGCGGTTGCTGCAACCGTTGATGCGAGGCAAGGAGATCCTGGTTCCCACCGGGAGCCTCGTGACCGGGCGCGTTGCTCAGGTCAAAGCGGGCAACCGGCTGCATGGCGGGCCAACAATTCAATTGATCCCGGAGTACGTCGTGCTGCCGGACGGCGAACGGCACCACATTGAGGCGCAGGTGGTGGACCTGCCCTACGTGGACGATGCGAACGTGAACGGCGAGGGCGTGATTCGTGGCCGGGACCACGTGAAGCAGAACGCGGTCACAGCCGGTGCTCTCACGGGAACCTCGACCATTGCGGGCGCCATGATTGGCGGCGGCGTTGGAGCGGCGGTGGGTGCGGGTATCGGCGCGGGTGTGGCCACCGTTTGGTGGCTGCGCCATGAGCAGGAGCAGACCCTGCCCGCTAAGACGGAGATCGTTTTCAGCCTGGACCGGCCCCTGCTAATGACGGCAACGAAGCAGTAGCACTTCTTCAAAGAAGGGTAGGGCCACACGGCAGCGTGTGGCCCTATTTGTTTTGCGAAACGGCCTAGCGGCGGACGTGGCTCAGCAGGCGGACCCAGTTTTTCTGGTTGCGCTTGTAGCTCTTCTTCAGGTCGTCCAGCGTGCGCTGGAAGTCGCCGTTTTCGCTCATGCCTCGCCAGGCCGGGTTCTTGCTGAACCATGGGTAGTTTTCGTTGCCGAGATAGATGGCGCGGCGCAGCCAGTGGAGCGCTTCCGAACCATCGCCTTCCACGGCGAAGTAGGTGGCGAGGCGGTAGGCCATCTCGCTGTCGGCTTCAGCGGCAGCCAGCGTCTCTTCCGTAACGAAGTCCGCTGCCCTGTCGCGCTGCCCCATTTGTACGTAGCACATGGCGATGGTCGGGAAGACGATGCGCGACGTGGCATCGTCGCGGATGACGCCTTCGAGCGTTTTGACAGCTTCAGCCAACTCCCCCAGGCGCATCTGCTGGTATCCCTGCGAGATACGAAGCAGCGGCTGGCGCGGCTCCAGGGTGAGCCCCTTCTGAATTTCATCGGCCGCCAACTCAAGCTGGTTCTGGTACTGGAACACACGGGCGCGGTGGTTGTAGATCACCGCGGCGTTGCTGGGGTTGAGTTGCAGCGAGATGTTGAACTGGTCGAGCGCCAGGTCATACAGCCCATCAAGCCGCAGGGTGATGCCGGCGATGTTGTGAACGTTCCAGTCATTGCTGGCGGAGATCAGCAGATTTTCGATGCCGTGGCGCGCGCTTTCCTTCTCACCGCGGGAAAGGAGCATATAAACGCGGTAGAGATTCGCCTCCACCATGCCTGGATCGCGCTGCAGCGCCTTATCGAAGGCCCGGCGCGCTTCCAGCACGTGCATCTGCCCGCCGAGTCCATGGCGCGCATACTGAAGGTGCGTGATGCCGAGGCCTGACCAGCCGGGCGCGTACGCTTCGTCGCGGGCCACCACGGCGTCGAACAAAGCGAGCGCGCGGTCGAGATCGTCGCGGCTGCCGGTGCGGGACATGAAGGAGCTGAGCACCGCGCGGGCCTGGAGATACTCTTCCGAGGCGTCGCTGTCGAGCGTCTTGTCGCTGACATCCGAGGTCGAGGTGCGCGGTGCTAGGTCGTTCGCGCCGTGAAGCTCGGCGAAGACTTCATCGCAGATCTCGGTCTGCACGGCGATGAGATCGAAGGAAGCGACGCTGATGGCGCCGCCGGTGCGGACTCTCTCGCCCTGCACGTCAAGCAGTTGCCAGTTGAGATCGAAGCCGCTCTCCGAGCGAAGATAGCTGCCGTCAAGGACGAAGTCGACCAGGAGCTTGCGGCCCACGCTCAAGGGATCGAGCTGCTGGACCGGGACCTTCATCAGCGCGCTGGAAGGGCGAACTACCAGCGAGGGCATCTTGGCCAGGCGCGCGGCCAGGGCGTCGGCGAGAGCGTAGCCGTAGAACGGCTGCAGCTCCGCCGAGCCGAGGTTGCGGAACGGCAGCACGACGATGTTGGTGCCCCGCTTTTCGTTCGAGGGACCGCTTTCGCGGAAGCGCTCAGCGAGCATGGAAAGAATGCCGGTGGTGCGCTTCTCTTCTTCCGGGGTTTCCAGATCGAGACGCTGCTGCGCGGGCATGCCGATGGCGCCTTCACCGGGCATGACCTGCGCGTCGAAGTGCAGGGTCTTCATCACGGTCTTGAGGCCTTCGCGGACCTCGATGGCCGAGGCGTAGCGCTCGGAGGGCTGCTTGGCGAGGCAGCGGAGAATGACGCTTTCGAGCTCCAGAGGGATGTCAGGAACGATCTCGCGGAGCGATGGCGGCTCTGCGAACTGGATGGCGCGGATGCTCTGGATCTCCTGCGCGTCCGGTCGGTGGAACGGGTGGCGTCCGCTGACCATCTCGTAGAGGATGAGGCCGAGCGCGAAGATGTCGCTCTGCACGCTGGACTGGCCGGTGACGAACTGCTCAGGCGCCATGTAGGCGATGGTGCCGCCGCGCGCGGTATAGGTGTTGCCCGCTACGGCGGGCTCCGGTTGCGCTGGGGCACCGGGATCGAAGTCCCTGTTTTCCCGCTTGAGCTGACGGGCGAGACCGAAGTCGAGGATCTTCACCAGGCCGCCATCAGTCAGCATCACGTTGGCGGGCTTCAGATCACGATGGAAGATGCCCATGTTGTGGGCGGCGGCAAGGCCATCGGAGATCTGCATGCCGGTGGAAAGCACGAGCTGTGCGTTGGCCGGGCCCTCGGCGATGACCTTATCCAGGCTTTTGCCGGGGATGTACTGCATGACGATGTAGGCTTCATCATCTGCTTCGCCGGCGTCATAGATGGCGCATACATTGGGGTGATCGATGGCAGAGGCGAGACGGGCTTCACGAAGCTGGGTAACGCGCACCTGTTCGGGCGTCTGCTGGCCGCGTTTTAGCAGCTTGAGCACCACCGGGCGCTGCAGAAGCGTGTCGTTGGCGAGAAACACGACGCCGCTTCCGCCTGAGCCGATCTTGCGTACGAACTCATAGTGCTCGATCACCCGGCGCTTCATGGATTCAGTATCTCAGGCGGATAGGAAGCGGGTGTGGAACGGTGACTAGCACGTACGGGGAATCGCGGAGATCCCCGGCGAGGATGAAGCTGGCCTTGGACGCACCAAAGCCGGGATTGTTTCGTATCGGGCAGCGCAAATCGTTCGGTATGCATCCCATCACTCAACCGCCAAGCATGCTCGCACTCAAGTTCATGGACTTTTGGCGACAGGCACGACCCATGGCTTTACCTGGACAGGATTCTCACGGACTGCATGCAAGCAACGATTCTGCTGATCGACGATAACGCCGTACAGGCGGCTACCCGTCAGACCATACTCAAGCGCGCCGGTTACTTTGTGATCGCGGCACTGAGCCCGGAACGGGCGCTGGAGCAGTTTCGCCAGAACGAATTCCCTGCCGAAATCAACCTGATCATTACAGACCACATCATGCCAGCGATGACTGGCGCAGAGTTTGTGCGCCATTTGCGCACCTTTGCGCCAACTGTCCCGGTGCTGGTGATCAGCGGCATGGAAGAAGCGGAGCTTGAGTACAAGGACATGGACGTGCAGTTCCGGCTGAAGCCGTTGCCGCCGGATAATTTGCTGGCGTGCGTTCATCGGCTGTTGCAAGCGCCGCCGACCGAACCAGCCGCCTGATTCGCTCGCCGCCCGCTAGAATGGGAGCGTAAAGGAAGACACGCACCCCATGCCTCATCCCATGCCGTCTTTCGGCAGTTTCTCGCTCCTGCTGGCCCTGGCGCTTTCTGCCTATGCACTGATGGCTGGGGCGCTGGCGCTTTATGCCATTGCACAGGGCCGCAGTGGCAACCAGAATGCTCGCCGGTTTGCGTTTTCTCCGGAACGGCTGCGGGAGACCTCGAGACGGGCCGGGATCGCCAGCTTTATTGCGGTGTCCTGCGCGGCGTTCGCGCTGATCTGGGCTTCCTACACCAACGACTACTCGGTCGACTACATCCTCCATCACACCGACCGGGCGCTGAGTCCGATCTACAAGTTTTCCGCGCTGTGGTCCGGGCAGGAAGGCTCGCTGCTGCTGTGGGCTTGGCTGCTGACGGGTTATGGCTTCGTACTGCGGTTGCGGCACAGGACGGATGTCACGCTGTATGCCTATGCGTCGACGATCCTGGCGGGCGTGCAGATCTTCTTCCTGCTGCTGCTGGTGTTCGCGGCTCCTCCGTTTGCCATTGTGCCGGGAGGCGTGGCTCCGGCTGATGGTTTCGGACTGAACGTGCTGCTGCGTTATCCGGAGATGATCATCCATCCGCCGATGCTGTACCTCGGTTACGTGGGCTTCAGCGTGCCGTTTGCATTTGCGCTGGGCGCGCTGATGATGCGCTACCCTGGCGAAAAGTGGATCGCTATTACGCGGCGCTGGACGATGGTGACGTGGCTGTTTCTCACCGTGGGTATCTGCCTGGGAATGCACTGGGCGTATGCCGTGCTGGGCTGGGGAGGCTACTGGGGATGGGATCCGGTGGAGAACGCCAGCTTTCTGCCGTGGCTGACGGGCACGGCGTTCCTGCACTCCGTGATGATGCAGGAGAAGCGCGGCATGATGAAGGCCTGGAACGTGTGGCTGATCTTCATCACCTTCATGCTGACGATCCTGGGGACGAACCTGACGCGGTCGGGGCTGGTGAGCTCGGTGCATGCGTTCGCGCAGTCATCGATTGGGAGCTGGTTCACGGCGTTCCTGGTGATCATCGGCGTCGTGTGCCTGTTTACGTACTTCCTGCAGCGCGATCACCTGCGCGCGGAAAACCGGCTGGAGTCGCTGGTATCGCGCGAGTCGAGCTTCCTGTTCAATAACCTGATCCTGCTGGTGGCCTGCTTCACGGTGCTGTGGGGCACGCTGTTTCCGGTCTTGAGCGAGTACGTGCAGGGCTCCAAGGTGACGATGGGGCCGCCGTTCTTCAACCGCGTGGCAGTGCCGGTAGGGTTGTTCCTGATCTTCCTAACGGGAGTCGGACCCCTGCTGGCGTGGCGGTCTACGTCGCTCAAATCGATTCGACGGAACTTCGTGCTTCCCTGTGCGGCGGTGTTGTTCGCGGCGATCGCGCTGATGGTTTTTGGTGTGCGGCCGTGGAAGTCGGATGATGCAACCTCGCAGATCTATGCGCTGGTGTGCATCTCGCTATGCGCGGGCGTGGCTACGGCGATCATTGCGGAGTTCCTGCGCGGCGCGGCCGTGGTGCGGACCCAAACCGAGCGCAACCTGCTGAGCTCTGCGGTGCTGCTGACGCGGCGCAACACGCGGCGCTATGGCGGCTACCTGATCCACTTCGGCGTGGTGGTTATGTTCCTCGGACTGGCCGGGTCGGCGTTCAACACGTCCGAGGAGCGGGAGCTTTCGTTTGGCGATAGCGTGCAGCGCGGCTCGCTGCGGCTGGTGAGCCAGGGCGACTCGCAGGACACCAAGGCCGAGTACGACACGGACTATGCCCTGCTGGACGTCTACCAGAACGGCAAGCTGATCACGAAGCTTTCTCCGGAGCGGCGGGTGTACTACCCGGACACGGACCATGCGCAGGCTTCAACGATGGTGGCGATCCACTCCACGCTGTCTCGGGATCTGTACGTGGTGTTCGAGGGGCGCAACCCGGACTCGGGCAAGCCAATCATCAAGATCATCCTGAACCCATTGGTGAACTGGATCTGGATCGGGGTCGGCATCATCATCTTCGGCACCCTGATCGCGCTGATGCCGCCGCTGCAACCGGTGTCGCGGCGGGTGGAAGTTCCGGCGACTGCTCCGAGCCGGACAGGGCTTGGCAGTACGGGACGGCCCGCGGCTGCGTTCAGCACGGCCGTCGACGTGGAGACTGGCCGTGCGTAAACGCTTGCTTCAGATCGCCCTCGTGGTGCTGCTGGCGATGCCGATGCTGGCCGCCGGTGGAAGCTTCGATTCGTTGGGGCATCAACTTGTGTGCCAGTGCGGCTGCGGGCAGATTCTGCTGGAGTGCAACCATGTGGGCTGCCCGGTTTCCGGGCCGATGATCGAGGAACTAAAAGCCCAGATGGCGGCGGGCCTGCCCGGCGGTGGCGTGCTGAACTGGTTTGTCAACAAATATGGGCCCATTGTGCTGGCGGCGCCCATCCGCGGCGGGTTCGATAACGTGGCGTGGATCGTGCCGTTCGCCGTGCTGGTGCTGGCCATCGTAGGTGTGGTGATGCTGGTGCGGTTGTGGCACGCGCGGCATGCCCGCCTGGCGCCGGCCGGGCCCGTGGGTGGTGCCGATTTGGTCCCAGAGGATGTGCGCGACCGGATTCGGCGCGAAACAGAACATCATTTTTAGCTTTTTGCCCACCCATTCACGAGCGGTCTACTATGCTGCCAACTACACCCATGACCAAGTTGGAGTTGCTGAAGATCATCGTCGGGCAGGCGCGCGAGAACGGCTTCGAGTTCCGGCGCTGGTTTACGCGCCAGATAGGCCTGTCCTGGATCAGCTCCGATGCGGCCTTCGCCATGCTGGAAAGAGAACGCCGCTACTACGGTCTGCTCTTCTCGCACGAGTTCGCCAGTGCGTTTTGGAAGGCCGGTGCTGAGATCACGTTCCAGGTGGACCGGAAAACATTTCAGCGAACCATGCCCGATGGCACCGTGAAGACCGTCTCGCGCAAGCCCTACACGCGGCGATCCACCCGCAAGGACGTTTGGCGGTACCATCTGCGCGAGATGGCCGTGGCCGAGGATCCCCTGCGCTACATACGCAAGTACCTGCGCGTTGAAGAAGAGTTGACTGAGGACGCTGAGGAGCTGAAGCAGGCGGCGACGACTGCAGCCCAGGACGCAGCCAGGAAGCCGGTCAAACGCAGCGGGCGGCCACTTCCGACGGATCTGCCGGCGTTTCTCACTCGCCCCTACACGCCGCGCGGCTGAGCCCCGGGAGTCGCCATCGAATCTTCATGCCCGAATCTTGGTTCCCGAAGCCTGCTTCTCGAAGCCTAGTTCCCAGACATGTCTTTCAGGGACTTTTCTGCCGCTTTCCGCATTTTGGGGATGGGATCGAGTGCAAGAGTTTTCTTGTAGTTCGTCTCCGCCTCATCCAGCTTGCCGAGTTTTCGAGCCGCGTCAGCCAATGCGAGGTGCGCGGCCGGATCGTCGTCTACAAGGCTCACCGCCTCCTTCGCACGATCATACGCAGCTTTGAAATTGCCATCGTTCTGGTAGAAGCCGGCTACCTGAAGATCTTCGGCCTCCTTGTCATCCACAGACAGCGCCTTTTCCGGGGCAGGCAACTTTTTGCGGCTGGCGTGGTGCTGCGGCGTCGGCATGGGAGCGTTCGGATCGTCATCGGGCAGATCGGGGCCGGCGTTGCTGGAGCTGTAGCCCGGATTGTTGTCACCGGAGCCGGAAGAACGCGCGTCCGAGGGGGAACTGCTGGAGCTGGAGGAACTTCCAGAGCTGCCGGCATCTTTCAGCGGCGACTGGCTGCTGTCCGGAGCGGGCGGAGCACTTGAGCTGCTGGCGGGCGCGGGAGTCTCTGTTGACGGCGTGTCGCCGGGAAAAGGAAAGCGCTGCACGGCGTTCTGGCCCGGAGCCGCCGGAACAGCAGGGTTGGCCTGCGGCGTGGGAGCCGCGGCATCGGACGGCGCTGCGGCCGGCTGCGAACCGGGAAACGGAAAGCGTTGATTGGCGCTGGGCGGCACGTAGAGGTTGGGATCCGTGCCGGGAGTGGGGCCGGGCTGGCAGGTGCTGCTGCCGCTGGTTTTGCCGCCGTCGCTCACGCCGCCGGTGTAGCTGCAGTTGGGCGTGTTGCCTTCGGGCTTGGTGGTAATGGGATGGCTGCTCGTCTGGGCGCGCAGGCCATGGCTGCCGGCTACCGCCGCTGCCAGAAACACGCCCGCAACGACCTTTCTCCGCTTGCTCATAGGTCCTTATTAGACGCGTGAGCGCGAGGAAAGAAAAGCGCGTGCGTCTACTCCGTCCGGTCTGCCGCTTCGGGGCCATTTACCCGCAAGCGAAGAAGCTATACTCCCGGCATGCCCCGCGCCACCAATGCTGCCCCGTCTCACAAGAGTCTCGCGACCAGCCGCCCGCGCCTTATCGTCCGCTCGTCAGACATCCACGCCGCGGGCTGCTACACGCTGGAGCCGATCCGCAAAGGGGAGCGAGTGCTGGAGTACGACGGCGCACGAATTACCAAGGAGGTCGCGGACGAGCGCTATGCGGACCGCTTTGTGACCTACCTGTTCGGCTTTGGCAACAAAGGCGACGTGATCGACGGCTTCGGCACGGCGATGTTCATCAATCACTCCTGCGCGCCCAACTGCGAGACGGAGGAGATCGACGAACGCATCTACATCACGGCGCTTCGGGACATCGAACCCGGTGAAGAGTTGCTGTACGAGTACCACCTGTATGACTCAGATCTGGCCGACACCGCAGACTGCTACTGCGGGTCGCCTCGGTGCCGGGGCACGATGTACTCAGATAAGGAACTAAAGCGCAGGGCGAGGCTGCTCGCGAAAAAAGCGAAAGCCTCCTAGCCTCTCCGCTTTGCTTTACCGCCAGCTTTAGTAGCGGTCGTATGGGTGATGGTAGTAGCGGCGGTGATAGTACCGGTGGCGGTAGTAGGGACGACGGTGATACCGGGGGCCTACACGGACCACCACTTGTGCCTCAGCGCGGTTCGCTGAAGAGGCGAACGGCAGCATAAACAGCAGGACAAACAACATCAGGGCGAGCTTCTTCATACCTCCTGGGACGGCAAATAGGGCCGGTCAAGTTGTGCCCTGCCCCCCAAATTTTGGGTGACTTACCGCGTCCGGCTGCTGAGTGACCCCCGCTCTCACTGAAACACTCTCTCCACATCCCGGGCGATACAATCACACTTGCCCGATGGCTCACCAGGTTCTAGCCCGTAAGTACCGCCCGCTTCGCTTTTCCGACGTCGTGGGGCAAGACCACGTCACCCGTACGCTGTTGAACGCGCTGGCGCAGGGCCGCATCGCGCATGGCTACATCTTCAGCGGTCACCGCGGCATCGGCAAAACCACCATTGCGCGCATCCTGGCGTCTGCATTGAACTGCCGTACACCGATTGGTACGGAGAAGCGGCCTACTCCGGAGCCCTGCAACCAATGCGATAGCTGCCTGGAAATCCGCCAGGGCTCGGCTGTGGATGTCATCGAGATCGACGCGGCGACGAACCGCGGCATCGATGAGATACGAGAACTGCGCGATGCGGCTCGCTATGCGCCTTCGCGCGACAAGTACAAGATCTACATCCTGGACGAGGCGCACCAGATCACCGATGCCGCCTTCAATGCCCTGCTGAAGACGCTGGAGGAGCCGCCTGAGCACATCGTCTTCATGATGGCGACAACGCAGCCGGAGGACATTCCCCAGACCATCCGTTCGCGCTGTCAGCACTTCAGCTTCCACGCCGTAAAGCTGGACGACATCATGGGCCAGCTCCGCAGCATTGCCACCGCAGAAGACATCGACGCGAGCGACGAAACGCTGGCGCTGCTGGCCGAGGCGGGCGACGGCTCCATGCGTGACGCGCTGAGCATCATGGACCAGGCGATTGCCTCATCGCCAGTCGAGGGCGGTCGCCCGCACCTTGCGGTGGAGGAAGTCCGCGAGCTGATGGGCACGGTTTCCAACGTGGTCTATGAGCAGATTCTGACTGCGGTGCAGGCGAACTCCTCGGCGGACGTATTGGAGTTGATCAACCGGTTGCTGGATGCGGGCAACGGCCCTCAGCAGCTTGCACGGCAGTTCGTTCGCTATCTCCGCAACGTGATCATGGCGAAGATTACGCATCTACAGCCGGATGCCGAGGCAACCGGACTGGCAGCGGATTTGCTTCAGATATCCCCGGAAGAGCGGAGGCGGGTGGCGCGCTCCGCGACGCAGTTTACCGAAGAGGAGCTTTCCCGCTTCCTCGCCATCATGTTGCGCACGTTCGACGAGCTGGGCTACCGGCAGGAGCAGCGCTTTCACTTGGAGCTTGGCCTGTTGAAGCTGGTGCATGTGCAGCGGCTGGTGCCGATTGAAGAGTTGCTGTCCCAGCTTGGCGTGGCTCCTCCGGGCAAAGTCGAGACCAAGTCCTCTGCTGTAGGCACACGCACGGCTGCTCCGGCGTCTGGAGCCTCGGGTTCGGTTGCTCGTCCAGTTGCGTCGTCTTCCTCTCAGCCCGCGTCAGCAATACCAGGCCGGCCTTCACCGTTTGAGGCTGACCGGAACCGCAAATCGCCCAGTGCGCCGAGTGCGTTCGCCGCTTCTGCTCCAGCGCGTGCGGTGCTGCACGAGGCAGGCTCAAGCGCTCATACCGAGGGTGCGCTTGCGCTGGATTCGAGAGCGGTCACGTCCGCACCACAACCAGTTGCCGCGATCCAACCTGACGGCCCGAGGTTGGTGACGATGGAGGCTCTAGCGCAGGTTGAGCCTGCCATCGAGCCGATGGTCCTATCCGTGCCAGAACCGATTGCGCTGGCCGCCAACGCAGAAGCTCCTACCGTTGAGCCGAAATCCGAGGCACAAGCCGCGGTGGCTACTCCGGCTGCTGACAATGCAGGTGCAATCACCGAGCCGAATGCACCCCTCGATACTCTGCAGACAGCGATGGCGACAGCGCTTGCCGCAACCAAGGGGCAGCAGTCCGCTTCCGAACAGTTGGAAGACGCCACGTTCGCGCTGAAGGACGGCACGCTCGAGGTCCAGACGGAGCTTTCCGCAACGATGCTGACCGTGGTGTTCAATGCTGAGTGTGAGCGGATCCTGAAGAACGTACTGCGGGAGCAGGGTCACGGCGCATGGAGGTTGAAGCTGGTGCCGGGTGCTCCTGCAGCCAAGGGTGCGACGGCGAAGAAGCGTAACGCCCCTGCGGGGTCGGCTAAGGAACTGGCGGCGAACCATCCGGTGGTGCAGCAGGCTCAACGATTGTTCTCAGCCGAGATACGCAATGTGGTTGATCTGCGAAAGTCGTAGGGCTTGTACAAAGGATCGTTCGAAAGGATTGTATGGATTTCAGCAAGATGGGCGAGATGCTTTCGCAGGCTTCAGCCATGCGAGAACAGATGGAATCGAAGCTGGCCGCAACGATCGTGGAAGCCAACTCCGGCGGCGGTGCCGTGACGGCGCGCATGAACGGCCGTAAAGAGCTGTTGAAGCTCACCATCGCTCCAGCCGCCGCAGCCGCAGCCGAGGGTGACATCACGATGCTGGAAGATCTCATTGTCGCCGCGGTGAATGCAGCCGGTGAAAAGGCTGACGCAGCGATGCAAACCGCCTCCGCCGGTATGTTGGGCAACATGGGTTTGCCCGGCTTCTAGTTCTGTTTCCTCTTTATGGCCCAACGTTTTGCCGAACCTATGGCTCGCCTCATTGACGAGCTTCGCAAGCTGCCCGGCGTGGGCACCAAAACCGCGCAACGCTTCGCGTTCCACATCCTGCGTTCGTCGGAGCAGGATGCTGACGCACTGGCGCAGTCAATCCGCGCGCTGAAGGCAGCGCTGCGGCTTTGTTCGGTGTGCAACAACGTGACTGACATTGATCCCTGCGGCTATTGCGCGTCACCATCGCGCGATCCGCGCTTGATCTGTGTGGTGGAAGAGCCCACGAACATCGCGGCGATCGAGAAGACGCGCACGTGGAATGGCATGTACCACGTGCTGCATGGGACGCTGAGCCCGGTGAACGGCGTTGGGCCCGAGGGCCTGCGGTTGATGAACCTGTGGCCGCGGCTGGCTCATGCGGCAGGCGAAGACGGCGAGGCGAGCGGCGAGTTGATTCTGGCGACGAGTCCTACTGTCGAGGGCGAAGCCACCGCTCGGTATATCGCCGATCAGGCTCATGC
This sequence comes from Granulicella sp., assembly GCA_965198545.1. Taxonomy (GTDB): domain Bacteria; phylum Acidobacteriota; class Terriglobia; order Terriglobales; family Acidobacteriaceae; genus Granulicella. The sequence goes on from CBDAPS010000001.1 coordinate 1,092,359, forward strand.
GCAGCATCCTAGCCTTCGGATAACACGCATCGCTACAGGCGTTCCTGCCGGCTCGGACATCGAGTACGCCGATGAGGTGACGATGACGCGGGCGCTGGAGAACCGCCGGGCCGTCTAGTCTGAATCACTCTGAGCCAGGTGTAAAGTAATCAGCATGACGCTCACTATCGAACTCCCAAACGATATTGCCGAGCACGAGCACGTGGCGGCCGAAGCTTTGGAGCGTTTGCGGTGGAAGCTTACTGTGCGGACGTGCTGACCCGCAGCCAAGCCAGAAAACTGCTCGGTATAAGCCGGTATGAGTTCGATGGTGTCTTGAAGCGGCGAGGCGTGATGAAAGACGCTTACGACGTCGAAGCGTTCCTCGCAGACGTTCAAACGTCGGACCGGCTTCGAGCAGAGGGCAAGCTGCCACGATGATCGTCGTTGCCGACGCGTCGCCGCTCAACTATCTCGTTCAGCTTGGTCTTGCTGAGGCCACGCTACGAGCCCTTTATGAGACCGTCTTGATTCCCGATGCTGTTCGCGCAGAGTTGCTTGACGGCGCCACGCCAAACACTCGTTCTAAGGTCACGTCACAACTGATTGAGCTTCACCCTTAGATCACCACCGGTCATCTCCCTCGGCAGATCGAAATCCAGCAGACCAAGGATCGTTGGCGAGATATCCCGCAGCGAACCGTCGTTGCGTACGCCGACGTTCTTCCCGTCCGCTGTTACCAGGATGAACGGCACGGGGTTTGTGGTGTGCGCGGTATGCGGGCCACCGCTTGCCGGGTCGATCAGCATTTCGGCGTTGCCGTGGTCGGCGGTGATGATCCAGCTCGCTCCGGCGGCGCGCACCGCGTCGTAAACGCGGCCAAGGCAGGCATCCACTGTTTCAACCGCCCGCACTGTCGGCTCGATCTTGCCTGAGTGGCCGACCATATCGGCGTTGGCGAAGTTCACGATGACGACGTCGAACGCGGTGTCGCGAACGGCGCGCTCCACCACATCGGCAATGCCATTGGCGCTCATTTCGGGAGCGAGATCGTAGGTGGCGACCTTCTGCGATGCCACGAGTTCGCGGTCTTCGCCGGCGAAGGGCTTTTCAATCCCGCCGTTGAAAAAGTACGTGACGTGCGCGTACTTCTCTGTCTCGGCCACGCGCAGGTTGCGCAGCTCATGCTTCGCCATCACGTTGGCCAGCAGGTTGTCCATGCTCTCTGGCGGTATGACCATGGGGAGTTTGTACTTGGGGTCGTACTGCGTCATGGTGGTGTACAGCAGGTTTTGCGGCGTACTTTCGAGCGGGATGTCCGCATCCATCTCCGCGGCTTTAGGCAGGCTCATGCCGCCATCGGGCATTAGGCCGGAGCGGCGTGCCAGCACGCGCGTGATCTGCCGGACCCGGTCGGAGCGATAGTTGAAGCAGAGCACGGCGTCTTCGTCGCGAATCGGGCCAATGGGTGTTCCCTGCTCATCCACACAGACGAACGGCTCAATGAACTCGTCAGTCACACCGTTGTTGTAGCTTTCACGCACGCGAGCCACGGCATCGGTATAGGCACCGCCTTCTGCTGTGCCCGTCACCATGGCGCGGAAGGCCTTGGCTTCCTTCTCCCAGCGCAGGTCGCGATCCATCGCAAAGTAGCGTCCGCTCACGCTGGCTAGTCTCCCCAGGCCATACTCGGCGAATTTGTGCAGCAGTTCTTCCAGATAGGCTGCGCCGGAAGTTGGGAGAGTATCCCGGCCGTCCATGAAGGCATGGACAAAGACGCGCTCCACTTTCTGCTCGGCCGCAAGGCGCAGCAGCGCGTGCAGGTGCCGCTGGTGAGAGTGAACGCCGCCGTCGCTAACCAGCCCGATGAAATGAAGCGCGCGGCCATCCTGTTTGGCGTGTTCGGTCAGGCGCAGCAAGGTGGGATCGCTGAAGAACTCGCCCGTTGCGATCGCCTGGTCGATGCGCGAGATGTCCATGCGCACAACGCGGCCGGCGCCAAGGTTCAGGTGGCCCACCTCGGAGTTGCCCATCTGCCCGTCCGGCAGGCCAACGAACTTTTCGCTCGCCCGGATAAGGGTGTTGGGATACTCGCGCAGGAGTTTGTCATAGGTAGGCTTGCGAGCCAGGGCGATGGCGTTGCCGTGCGTCTCCGCGCGGTAGCCCCAGCCATCAAGAATTGTTAAGACAACAGGACCTTTGCTTCTCATGCGCGTATCGCTCCTTGAGGTTGCGCGAGATCCGCAACCGCTTGTCGAACAAACTAGGGCGTGGGCTGAAGCCCCACGGCATCTCCGGGATGCATCACCGTGTTCCAGCAATCGTTCGTCCGGCAGTGCCGAAGCTTCCAGCGATCGCCGGTCGCTTCAAGCAACTCCCCTTGTTCTAACCCAAGATGAAACCTGGCGTCGGTGGACCGGCCCGGAACGTTCGGCTCCGCCAGTCGCAGGGTTACCAGATTTGCGAGCACGACCGTGGCCAGCAATGCCAAAGGGAATGCGCGGCTTTTCGCAAGCGTTGTCACGCCCAGCAGTAGCAGCAGGAAGGCGGTTCCCGGCAGGAGATAGCTTATCTCGATGGAAAACTTGAAAAACAACACGGTGTTTGCCAGAACTCCACCGAGCAGCATCGGCAGCATCCGGCCGCGGTATGCGGCAACCGCGGGCAAAACGAGTTTTGCTTCGAGCGTCTCGTCTGCGGATGCGAAAGCCGACGCGAGGTAAGACCAGATCAACACGAGCCATCCCGGCAAGCTGAAGAGCAGGATCGTCTTGTACAGAAAACGGCCGATCCGCATCTTGGGCGTCCACATGGCCGCGTCACCTACCATGCCCTGCAAAAAGATCATGCTGTTTCCCGCGGCACGGTACGAGGCGATGTACTGCAGTGATCCAAGAAAGGCAATCACCATTCCCGACAGCAAGATGATCACTGCGCGTCTGGTCAACCTACCGCAATTCCAAAACTCGTACAGCATTGCCCCAGCGACCATTCCAGCGATGATTGCGCAGTTCGCGCCGCGGATAAGATAGCCAAACGTCCCGGCCACAATCGCCAGCCCCCAGCGATCAGCGGCCAGAGCTTCCGCCATCAGCAACAGACCCAGCATCGACCAGATGTAGTCGATCGTAGTAGTCGACGCGACTACATATACCGGCACTACCGCGAGGCAGGCCGTAACCAGAATCCGGAAACGTACGCCAAGCCTGCTCGCGATGACATAGAACCGCCACAAGACTACGGCGGAGACCGCCAGGGAGGCGATGTTCGTCGCCACGAACCGGCCTGCTCGGTCGAGCGCAAAGATCAGCGCCTCATACGTCCAATAGCCGGGCGGGCGCGAGGTCTGCAGGACGTGGTGCAGCCACACAGCACGGCCACAGTCCAGCACTCCGTAGGTATCGTTATCGGGACCGTAGCCGAGCAAGCAGAACGGCAGCATGAGCAAGACGAACACCCCGAGCCACAACCGGGCTATTCGCCTCTCGTTCGTGTCCTGAGCCCCGGGTGCCCGGCTCATCAGGCGCAGTTCACCGCATCACGGCCAAGGAACTCCGCAGTCTGCCCGAGCTCCTCTTCAATGCGCAGCAGCTGGTTGTACTTGGCGATGCGGTCCGTGCGCGAGGCAGAGCCGGTCTTGATCTGGCCCGCGCCCGTGCCCACCGCGAGGTCGGCGATGAAGGTATCTTCCGTCTCGCCGGAGCGGTGCGAGATGATGCTGGTGTAGCCATTACGGCGGGCCAGTTCGATGGCGTCCAGCGTTTCGCTGATGGTGCCGATCTGGTTAACCTTGACCAGGATCGAGTTCCCGACCCCGGCCTCAATTCCCTTCTGCAGAAACTTGGGGTTGGTAACAAACAGATCGTCGCCAACAAGCTGCACGCGGTCGCCGATGCGGTCGGTCAGCAGCTTCCAGCCGTCCCAGTCGTGCTCGCTGAGGCCGTCTTCCAGGCTTATGATCGGATACTGCCGTGCCCAGTTCTCCCAGAAGTCCACCATCTCCGCGCTGGTCTTCTCGCTCTTATCGCTCTTCTTGAAGATGTACTTGCCGGTTTCCTTGATGTAAAACTCGCTGGAAGCAGGGTCAAGGGCGATAGCGATATCTTCGCCCGGCGTGTACCCCGCCTGCGTGATCGCCTCCAGGATGAGCTCGATCGCTTCCACATTGGACTTGAGCGACGGAGCAAAGCCGCCTTCATCGCCTACGGCCGTGTTGTAGCCGTTCTTCTTCAGCACGCCCTTCAGCGTATGGAAGACTTCGGTACCCCAGCGCAGCGCGTCGCTGAAAGTCTCCGCGCCCACGGGCATCACCATGAACTCCTGGAAGTCCACGTTGTTATCAGCGTGGGCGCCGCCGTTGAGGATGTTCATCATCGGCGTCGGCAGCGTGGAGGCGTTGACGCCGCCGAGGTAGCGATACAGCGGCAGGCCAAGCGCTTCTGCCGAAGCCCGCGCGCAGGCCATGCTCACCGCGAGGATCGCGTTCGCTCCGAGGCGGCCCTTGTTCTCCGTGCCGTCGAGCTGCAGCATGGTGGCGTCGATCATGCGCTGGTTACTGGCATCCATGCCGGCAAGCTCGGGCGCGATGACGCTTTCCACGTTTTCCACGGCCTGCAGCACGCCCTTGCCAAGGTAGTGTTGCTTGTCGCCATCGCGAAGCTCCACTGCTTCGTTCTCGCCGGTCGACGCACCGCTGGGCACAGCGGCTCGGCCGCGAATGCCGTCCTGCAACACCACATCCGCTTCCACGGTCGGGTTGCCGCGGCTATCCAGAATCTCGCGTGCATGTATCGACACAATCTCAGTCATGGTTCTTTTTCCTTGCTTCCCTTTCGGGCCTTCGGTTTTGGTCCGGCGCTGCCGGGCAATGCGATGCTGCAGGCGGTCCTGCAGGGCCGGCCGGCGGTCCACGGGAATCAATTGCCCAGCCATGCCCGAGATCGTATGAATGATTTCCGCCATCGCGCTCGGCCCAACGGGGCCATTCTAGCAAGGGAGCACGTTGGCTGGTGAAAGACATAGCCGGTTAGCGGCAACTCGCTGGTCAGCTAACTCGCTCCCTGCATCGGCATCACCAGCCGTATCCGAGTCCCGCGCCCCCGCTGGCTTTCCATGTCCACCTGCGCGGAGCCGCCGTACAGCACTTGCATGCGTTCGCGCACATTACGCATGCCGATGCCGGAGCCCTCGCGTACCAGGCCGCTGACCGGAGCCTGCACCGCGGCGCCGGGCTCCATGCCTACACCGTCGTCCTCCACTTCAATCACCAGACCGCCGTTCTCCAGCCGGCTGCGAAGCGTCACGGTGCCCCCGCTGATACGTGGCTCCAGCCCGTGCTTGATGCTGTTTTCGATCAGCGGCTGGAGCAGCATGCTGGGAACTTCCATATGCAGTGTGTTTTCGGCGATCTCCTTCACCACACGTAGTTTTTCACCGAAGCGGACCACTTCGATGTCAAGGTAATCGTCCGTAAAAGCGAGTTCTTCTTCCAGCGGCACGAAGGCGTCGCGGTCTCGCAGCAGCACACGCAGGATGTTGCTCAACTTGACAATCAGCTCGCGGGCCAGGTCTGGCCGCGAGCGAATCAGTGAAGCAATGGAGTTAAGCGTGTTGAAGAGGAAGTGAGGATTGATCTGCCGCTGCAACGCGTCCAGCCGTGCTTCCAGCAGGAGCCGGGTCTGTTCCTCGAGCTTTCGTTCGAGGCGCACCGCGTTCCAGATCTTAAGCGGCAACCCGATAACCACAGGTGTACAGGCGCAGATGGCCAGTTCCACCCACCAGCGGTGGGAGTGCAGTTCGAAGTACATCCGCGGATACTCATGCGAGACAAGGCCGGAGACAAACTGCACGCCGACGATCAGCAGAAGCAGCAGGATCTGACGGTCCCAGTGGGGCCTCACGAGGTTACGCCGCACCCAGCGGTAGATGCTGAGATCGATCAGCGGCGTGAACTGCCAGATTCCCTCCTCGTCGGTGAAGCGGCGGAAAAAGGCGAAGATGAGACCCGCCGCCATGTTCATGGGCAACGCCAGCCACTCGCCGTGGAGCATGGATGGGAAAGCCAGCGCGGCCCCGCCCAGCATGGCCGAGCCCGGGCCGATCAGCAGGCCGATCAGGGCTGTCGCTTCCAGCGAAAGATCTGCCGCAAGGAAGTTCGGTACGTGCACGCGGATGGCCACACCAAGCATGAGCGGTATGCACAGCCAGGCCAGCAGTTGCAGGGTCTCCCGGCCGTCGCGATCCTTCATCAGCAGCAGCCGCTTAAAGCGGTTGCTGCGCGCCAGCGAACTAGCCCATGCTGCCGCCACGCCAAGCTGCACCAGCAGCGTAATCAGGATGAGCTTGGGATCGGTGGCATGCACGCTTCCACTCTAACGTGTTCGCAGCGCAAGCATGCCGATTCCGGCGCGCTCTCGACCAGCCAGTGACAAAGCAGTTGCATCTTCGCGGAATCCTGGGAATCTATACTGTTTGTAATGCCGTTCGTAAGTGTCACCAAGGTCGCCGAAGCCGATTTCCCCACCCGCTGGGGACAGTTCCGCATTCTCGGCTTCGAAGGCATCACAGACCCGTCCGACCCAACGCGCAAGCCTGTGGAAAGCGCCGTAGCGCTGGTGATGGGCGACATCCACGCCGAGCCGCCCATCGTTCGCATCCACTCCCAGTGCCTTACCGGCGACGTCTTCCATTCGCTGCGCTGCGACTGCCACGACCAGCTTCACCTCGCGCTGAAGCACATCACCGAAGAAGGCGCGGGCATCCTGCTTTACGAGCAGCAGGAGGGCCGTGGCATCGGCCTGATGGCCAAGCTTCGCGCCTACGAACTGCAGGATCAGGGCCTGGACACGATCGAAGCCAACGAGCAGCTTGGCTTTGAGTCTGATCTTCGTCACTTTGAACTGCCCGCGGCGATTCTTCATCAGCTCCATGTGCCGGCTGTGCGATTGATCACGAACAACCCGCAAAAGGTAAGCGCGCTGGAGTCCGCGGGTATCCGCGTGACCGAGCGCCTTAGCGCCGCAATCCCCAGCGAGCCCACATTCGAGCGCTACCTGGAAACCAAGCGCGAAAAGATGGGCCACCTGGTCAGCTAGCTTCCCACCTGGGAAGTACCTGGATCCACATGTATATTTGTGATCATCGTCGTCACCGGGCCCGAAATCCTAATCGTTCATGCGATATGAGGTTAGAGGAATGGGCGAGCTGCCGAAAGAGATTGTGACCCCAGGTGCTTCTTCAGAAGCGGATCTGGATCGCAAAAGGATATCTCTACTCGAGCGCGAGGTCGTAGCTCGGGAAAAAATGCTTTCCAACTCTAGTTGGTCTAGCCCGTTGGTCGTTGCTTTATTCGCTGCAACGGTGGGCCTTCTCGGCAACCTGGCCGTTACATGGTGGAACAATAATGCTTCTCTTCAACTGGAGCGGCAAAAAGAACAGTCGGCGCACCTCCTACAGGCAATGAACACAAACGGAGACCCTCTGAAGTCATGCAGGAATGTGACGTTCCTCCTATATATGCATCTGGTTGATGACGATCCAGCGCACACCTTTTCAACTTGCCCTATTTTTGTACAGCACTTTCCGGCTTTCGGAAGTTCCGAACAGCCAGCGGCTCCGGTCACCTCGCTGAATCTCCCAGTCCCGGTGAAACCAATCAAGCCAACAAATAACGATGTGCCACCGGCACACACAACGAGCGCTCCTTCCGCAGACATCAACAGCTCGATAGAAGCAGGAAACATCCCAGGAGTGGCGGCTCCTGCTTCCGTGCTGACAGACGCAGCCAGAAGTGCGGTTGAGAGAGTTCGCGGCACCTACGAATCGGGAAGCCTTCACAAAGCGATCGTTGTTTCTGATCAAGGGCACGACGGAATCTACATCAACCAGTTGACTGCAGATATCGCGCTGATGAAGGCCACCGCGGCATGTCAGAGTTTCGCCGGTGCTGACGACCCATGCCGACTCGTGTATTTGGACGGAAAGAAGGTCGGAACGTGGAACTGAATCGTCTTCCGTGCGCCCCAACTTTAAAGGGCGGGAAAGATGAAGACGATTGGATGGCGAGACAGCTTCGCAGAGCGGGCAGGGACGCGGTGCACCAGTACGCCGTCTGCCACTCCCGCTGAAGTTGCCATTCGACGTGGCACCCTATTCTTCGAGCACTACTCTGCGTCAAAGCGACTGACACGCTTCGACATATCATCGCACTATCTTCCAAACGCCGCTTCTAAGCACTGTGAAAAGGAGCACATCATGGCATTCAACAATGTTGGGTTGTTCACCCTTGCCCCCGGACAGACAGGCCGTTACTTCGTCACGTTCGGCGGAGCGGACAGGGGTGCTCAGTCCATCCATGCCCATCCCCTCAATCCCGAGGGTTCTCTCCAGGTCAACGACCAGACCAAGGTCCTTAACCCCAACGGAACGTTCAACTACTGGGTGACCGTAAAGAACATCGGAGTCTCCGTCGCCAGTTTCAATCTTCAGGGCGGAGGGTTCAGTTGATGTCCGCCTCGACCACAAAAATGACCGTCATCCTCAACTCCGTGGGTCAGGTCGCCGGAGCCTCCAGGCAAGGTGCCGCGAATGCCGAAGTGACCTTCGGCCAGGTGGCCGATCTCGGCCAAACGCTGATTGAAGTCGAACTGCCCGCCAGTGTCGCCGAGATGGACGGACATACGTTGTTGTCGCATCTGGCAGAGCACGCCCTCGTCAAGTCCGCGGCGTCCCGCTTAGCCGCATCCCCTGCTTCCACTGCAGAGATCTCGACCGGCACCATCTAGACAAATCTTGCGTCCGGGCTTTCGTTTGGGCGCGAGATCACCCCTCGCGGGCAGTTTCCGCGCCTTCGGCTATCCTCCGCATCACGGCCCACCCTGCCATCACATCTTCCAGTTCCGTTCGCAGGGCCCCAATCGACACACGAACCATCCACCGGCCATCCAGCGTCGCCGGCGTCACGTATGCCTCGCCGGAGCGGTTCACGGCCTCGGCCCAGGCGCGCGTATGCGCGTCGAGCGCATCGCCTTCAAGCCCCACGGGCTCATGCCGCAGGCACACGGTTTGCAGAGTGACCGGAGCGACGATATGCCAGCCCGGAGTCGCCGCTACCTCTGCGGCCAGCTTGCGGGCGTTCCCTATGTCGCGGCGCAGTCGAGCCTGCAGGCCGGCGACACCCTGTTCTCGAATGACGAACCACAGTTTCAGAGCGCGGAAGCGGCGGCCGAGTGGGATGCCCCAGTCGCGCAGGTTGCGAACCTGCCCGTCCACTGAGGATTGCAGAAAGCTCGGATTGGTCGACATGACGCGCACCAGATGTTCGGGGTCACGCACGTAGTAGAGCGAGCAGTCAAACGGCACCCCAAGCCATTTGTGGGGGTTCAGCACAAGACTGTCCGCCCCTTCGATACCCTCCCACATCCAGCGGCACTCGGGCAGGATCATCGCGCTGCCCGCCATCGCTGAATCCACGTGCAGCCAGAGACCGTGGCGCTTGGCGGCTGCTGCGATCTCCCCGATCGGATCGATGGCCGTGCAGGCTGTCGTACCTGTGGTCGCCACCACGGCGCAGGGCAACATGCCTGCCGCGATGTCCTCATGCACCATCGCCTCGAGAGCCTCGGCGCGCATGGAGTATTGGACATCGCAAGGGACTACGCGGACGTTCTCGCGGCCGAAGCCTGCCAGCAGCGCGGCTTTATCCACCGAGCTGTGGCTCTGCGCCGAGACATACACCATGAGCGGCTTCGTCTCGGCCTGCAGACCGCCACGGGCAAGCGCATAGTTCGTCGCCCGTTCGCGAGCGCAGATCAGCGCCAGCAGCGTGCTGGTGGAAGCCGTGTCCTGGATGACTCCGTGCCACGCCTCGGAAAGGCCGACCATCTGCCGCACCCAGCCAATTGTGACGTCCTCAACCTCCGTAATGGCGGGGCTTGACTGCCACGAAAGGCCGAGCACGCCCAGCCCCGTGCTGAACAGATCGCCCAGCACGCCGGACAGGAGCGCGTTCGACGGGAAATAACCGAAGAAGCGAGGATGCTGCCAGAGCGTGAGACCCGGTGGCGTGATGCGATCCATGTCACGCAGCACGTTCACGAACGGCTCAGCTTCCATCGGTGGCGTGGCTGGAAGTTGCGCGGCGATCTCGCCGGGAGCGCTCTGGCTCATCACCGGGCGGTCTGCCAGCGTCTCGTGGTAATCGGCCAGCCAGTCGATCACCTGGTGGCCGTACTGGCGAAACTCCTCGGGCGTCATGCGTGCTCCTTAGTACTTGTCTTTGGGAAGTATAGGTTCGCAGCGCCTGCGCCGGTGTATAGGAAAGACATGCACCCGCTGCCGCGTCCCTTTCGCCTGCTCGCGTTCGTCCCCGTCGTCTTCGCCATAGCAGCTCACAGCCAGCCCAGCCACGGACCTGCGCCACGCTCGGCGGTGCGCGCCACGGGTCCTGTGCCCACCGGCCCCACGGCAGTGATCGACACCACGCTTGGCCGATTGACCTGCAGGTTGTTCGAGAAGGAAAAGCCCGCAACGGTAGCGAACTTCATCGTGCTGGCAGAGGGCAGCAAGGACTGGGCAGACCCCCAGACGGGTGCGCCTGTTCACGGCAAGCCGTTCTACGATGCCCAGGCGCTCTTCGGCCGCGGCGCCGGCATTGCCTCCCCGAACCGAGCCGCCGGCGGGATGCACCCCGCGATCGCCGACTTCCCCGCCGAGCCAAACGCAAGCCTGCAGTTCGATCGACCGGGACGCCTGGCAATGTACGTGACAAAGGGGTAGATTAATTCGGCGTTCTTCACACTCGACCACGCCAACGAGGAGACAAAAAGCCAGGCCGCGGGCATCTTCGGCCAGTGTGACGATGCGTCGGTGAAGGTGATCGAAGACATGTCCCACCGCCTGCTGGCCGCGGACAACTTCCCGGCCTCGCCCATCGCGATCAATCATGTGGCCATCGTGCGGGCCGGCGAGCCGCTGCCTGCCGTCGCTGCTGATGTCCCGGCAGCCTCCATCGAGCCGCACATTGTGCCGCCCCCGCCGTCCATCATTCCCGCGCCGGACCCAACCGGCCCGACGGTGGTGATGGACACCAGCATGGGGGCGCTCACCTGTCGGCTCTTTACGAAAGAAGCTCCAGTGGCGACTGCAACGTTTCTCGGGTTGGCGCAAGGCACCAAGACCTACACAGACGCCACAACACACAAGCAGGTGTCGGGCAAGCACTTCTACGACGGCCTGACGTTTGGCCGTGTGATTCCGGATTTCATGATCCAGAATGCAGACCGGCCTGGCGACCCCGGCGGAGGTGCGGATCTCGGCTTTCATTTCAATAACGAGGTTGTGATCGGGCTGGACTTCGACCGTCCCGGCAGAATGGCCTTTGCCAACGACGGCCCCACGACCAATGACAGCGAGTTCTTCATCACCGAGCATGCGACCAGCCGCCTGAACGGCAACTACACCATCTTCGGGCAGTGCGACGACGCCTCGGTGAAGGTGGTAGAAGCCATCGCGCGCGTACCACGTGATGCGAAGAACAAGCCGCTGAAGCCAGTGGTGATCCGCAAGGTTACCGTTCAGCCGCGCTGACTCTCAGCTTTCCGGCTCTGGCTATCCAGGTTCGCCGCTGCGGCGGTCAGCGCACTCTCGAGCCCCGCGAGCGTTTCTCGGTCAAGCCCTTTCCACATGCGGGCGTCCAGGCGCTCCGCCATCTTCCGGGCCTGCAGCAGCACCTGCCGCCCGCTGGCGGTCAGTTCAGCCACCAGCACGCGTTCACTTTCAGCGCTCGGGTGCCGTTGCACCCAGCCCAAAGTTTCCAGCTTGGCCAGCAGCGCCTGCCCGGTCTGCGGCGTGACCGAGCAGAGGCGCGCGATCTTCGCCCCGGAAACGCGGGGATTTTCCGCCACTGTCCAAAGCACGCGCAGTTGCGCCGTGGTGATCCCCAGCGGCAGCAGTTCGGCGTCCATGCGGATGCGGAAGCCCTGCAAAACCGCTTTCAACAGTCTCAGGCGATCCAGTTGCGGCTTGGCCGTCGATTCATTCCGGGTGGCGGGCATATCAGCTTCCTGCTATCTTATATCAGGAAGCTGATACATGGCATTCGACCCAAGCTGGAAACCAAAGCACAACCCCTGGCTCATCGCCCTTACGGTAACGCTGGCCACCTTCATGGAGGTGCTGGATACCTCCATTGCCAACGTCGCGCTGCCGCACATTGGCGGTTCGCTGGGGGCCACGCAGGAAGAAGCCACGTGGGTCTTGACCAGTTATCTGGTGTCGTCGGCGGTGGTGCTGCCCATCTCCGGCTGGCTTTCCGATCGCTTCGGCCGCAAGCGCTTCTATCTCACCTGCGTAGCCATTTTCACGGTGTGCTCCATGCTGTGCGGCCTGGCTCCTACACTCCCGTTCCTCATCTTGGCGCGCGTGTTGCAGGGTGTTGGTGGCGGCGGGCTGGCGCCTTCCGAGCAGGCGATCCTGGCCGACACCTTTCCCGTTGAAAAGCGTGGGCAGGCGTTCGCGGTCTACGGCATGGCCGTGGTCGTCGCTCCGGCCATTGGCCCTACGCTCGGCGGCTGGATCACCGACAACCTGAACTGGCACTGGATCTTCTTCATCAACCTTCCCGTTGGTCTGCTGTCGCTCTACCTCAGTAACCGCATGGTGGAAGACCCCCCGGAGATGGTGAAGAAGCGCAAGGAAGCCGTTGGTGCGAAGGTCGACTTCACCGGCCTCGCGCTGGTGGCCTCCGGCGTTGGCCTGTTGGAATTTTTCCTCGACAAGGGACAGGAAAAGGACTGGTTCGGCGACCCGATGATCCGGCTGGCCGCCATTACCGCCGGTTGCCTGCTGGTTGCGTTTGTGCTGTGGGAATGGCACCACGAAGATCCCATCGTCGACCTGAAGCTGCTGAAGAACCGGAACTTCGGCACTGCCGTGTTTCTGCAGCTGATTCTCGGCATGGTGCTGTTTGGGTCGACAGTTCTGATCCCGCAGTACCTGCAACTCCTGCTGGGCTATACGGCTGAGCGCGCGGGCATGGCGCTCTCCCCTGCGGGGTTCGTGATGATGGTGATGATGGCCGTGGCGGGCAGACTGCTGGGCAAATTCGACCCGCGGCTGATGGTTTGTGTTGGCTACTGCGCGGTGGCGGCTGGTCTCTACAATTTGACTCGCCTGGATCTCACCTCAAGCTTCGGCGCAGTGGTGCTCTTCCGCTCCTTGCAGGTGATCGGGCTGCCGCTGGCGTTCATCCCCATCAGCACGCTGAACTACGTGGGCGTGCCGCGGTCGAAGTCCAACCAGATCTCCAGCCTCTCGAACTTCGCCCGCAATCTGGGCGGATCGGCTGGAACTGCGCTGCTGACGACGTTCCTGGCGCGCACCGCTCAGACGCACCAGCAGCAGCTTGCCGCACGCACCGGGCCCACGAGCTTCGGCTACATGCTGTGGATTCAACAGGTCACTGCCATGGCGCGCTCAGCAGGCATAAGCGCTGCGGGAGCGGCGCAGTACGCCGTAGGCCGGGCGTACTCCGAAATGCTGCGGCAGGCCAGCATGCTGAGCTACAAGAACGCGTTCTTCGTGCTCGCGGTGGCCGTGTTCTGCCTTACACCACTGCCGTTCCTGATGCGCCTGCCGAGCAGGGCCGCCAGGCCTGCGCCCGAAGCCATGGGCCACTAACCAGGCGCGACCCCTGACGGAGTTGTTACTCCGTCGAGTGCCGCACTGGCCGATTGGACAGACGGTTTGGCGCCACCGTTTCCTGAAGGTCCGATGGAGTAGAGGAGGAAGCTGCGTGCCCGTCCTCGATCACCGCACGCATCCAGTAGTTGCCGTCGTTATCGACTTCAATACCGTGGACCTCGCGCTCGAAGCCTGGAAAGCGCTTACTGAACTGTTCCATGGCGAGGATCAGCTTGATCACCGGAGACTCCGGCCCGCCCAGCCGTTCGCCGGGCATGGACATCGGAATACCCGGCGGATACGGCACCAGCATGACTGCCGCGATTCGGCCGGCCATATCGGTAAATCGCACCCGTTCGGTTTCCTGACGGACAAGCTTCTGATAGGTCTGTGAGGGCGTGAGGACGGGATCGAAGTCCTCGTCGCAGGCTGCATTGACGAGACCCGGTAGATTTAGCTCGATCATGGCCGCATGCATCTCGGCCGAAAGCTCCTTCAGCGACAGGTCGCGGTAGCGCGCGGGAAACTTCTGTACCAGTTCCGGCAGGGCTTCCTCCAGCGACGCTTCAGAATCGTAGAGCCGCTTGAACTCGAAGAGGTTCTCCAGCAGGCTGCCCCACTTGCCCTTCGACGTGCCGACCGAGAACAGCACCAGCACGGTGTAATCGCCAGTGCGGGCGATCTCCACGCGCCGTGAGTCCAGAAACTCCGTAAGCATCGCCGCCGGAATGCCCCAGTCCGCGATGACTCCCTGCGCGTTGACGCCGGGAGTCAGGATGGTGACCTTGGCGGGGTCCAGCATGCAGTAGTCGTCTGGTGAGTCCAGGCCTGTGAAGCCGTGCCAATCTTCGCCCGGCCTTACGAACCAGCACGACGGATCGGTCGCGAGCAGCTCGTCTTCGGCATCTTCAAACAGGATGCTTTCACCGGTCGCCGGGTCGATGACACGCTCGGGCTGGTAGATGCCGAAGAACCAGCCTTCGCCGTTTTCCGACTCCAGCCGCAGACGGTGCGCGACCGAGCTCATCGCCTGCCGAAAGCTGATCGCATCGGCGAGCGTTTCATCCATCAGCGTCGGCCCTGCGGGTTCGTCCATCATGGCGGCGGCCACATCCAGCGAAGCGATCAGCGGATAGAACGGCGAGGTGGTGCCGTGCATCATGAAGGCTTCGTTGAACTGGTGGAAGTCCAGCGGGTCGCTTTCCGAAAGCTTGACGTGGACCATCGAGCCCATTGAGAAGGCCGCCAGCATCTTGTGTGTCGACTGCACCGAGAACAGCGTCGGTCGCTTCTCCATGTCCTCCGGCACGCCCATCGCGAAGCGATGACGGTAGATGGGATGGAACTTGGCGTAGGCGTACCAGGCCTCGTCAAAGTGCACGCGGGCAACGGACTCGCGCAACTGTTCGACCACCTGGTCGACGTTGTAGCAAAGGCCGTCGTAGGTGGAGTTGGTAATGACCGCGTAGGTAGGCTGTGGCGAGCGGGCGCCGTCCGTGAAGGGGCTGCGCTGGATGAGCTCCTGCACCGACTCCGCCGAGAAGCGCTTGAGTGGCACCAGGCCGATCATGCCGTAGCCGTTGCGCGTCGGCTTGAAGTAGACCGGGCGCGCGCCCGTCACGGTAAGCGAATGGCAGATGGACTTGTGGCAGTTGGCGTCGGCGAGGACGATATCGTCCTGCGCGATTACGCCATGGCCCACGATCTGGTTTGAGGTGCTGGAGCCGCCCAGCACGTAGAACGTCCAGTCCGCGCCGAAGATGCGCGCGGCGTTGCGCTCGGAGTCGCCCGGAGGCCCTATGTGATCCAGCCAGGAACCCAGCGGAGCCGACGAGATGCCAAGGTCCGAGCGCAGCAGGTTTTCGCCGAAGAATCGGTGGAACTCCTGCCCCACAGGATGCTTGAGGAAGGCTACGCCTCCCATGTGCCCCGGCGCGTCCCAAGAATAGGCTGACTGGTCGTTGTACTTCAGCAGCTCGCGGAAGTAGGGCGGCAGAAGCTGCTCGTGGTATCGCTCAATAGCGGTGTCCAGGCGCGAGGCGATAAACGCCGGTGTATCGCCGAACAGGTGGATATACTCATGCACCTGCTTGATCACTTCCAGCGGCAGCTCGGAGACAAGTGTGCGGTCTGCGATCAGGAAGATCGGGACTTTCTTGTTGCGGTGACGAACGCCGCGGATGATGTCCAGAGCGGCGCGCTCCTCGAACTGCGAGTTGGTTTCAAGGTCCCAGTCGAGCAGGATCGCCGAGTAGCTGGGATCGGAGTTGACCAGCGAGAGGCCGTCTTCCGGCGAGGTGGTACGCACCACCTCGTAGCCTTCCTGCTCAATGGCTTCGACGAGGCGCTCCATGGCGCGATCCGATACCGAGTCGGTCCGCCCGACCTCACTGGCAACCAACAATGCCCAACGCTTTTCGCTCATCTACTCCGTGTCCCCGCAACTGCATTTCAGCCCCGGATTCGCAAGGGCCCATTGCATGGTAACGCTATTGCGTTGCGGATGTGTTGTCACGCGGCGCGGCTGCCTCCCCGGTACTTCCATTCGGCTGCATCCTAGTTCACGAAGGTGTGGACAGTGCTCTCCTCGACTTCCTACTCGACCTCCTATTTCGGCCATCTGGAGCTTGCCCGCGTGCTGCTGCAGCGGGGTACGGCGGCGATCTACTTCGTGGCGTTTCTTACGGTCGTGAACCAGGCCAAACCGCTGTTGGGAACCAACGGACTGCTGCCGATCCCTCAGTTTCTCGACGGCACACCCTTTCGCAAGGCCCCGAGCCTGTTCCATTGGTACTACTCTGACCGGCTGTTAGACCTTACAGGCTGGGCGGGCCTGTTCCTCTCCGTCTGCGCGATGCTGGGGTTCATAGACGCCGGTCCGGTCTGGCTTTCGGTGGCCTGCTGGCTGCTTCTGTATGCGTTGTACCTGTCCATCGCGAACGTTGGACAAACCTTTTTCGGCTTCGGCTGGGAGTCCATGCTGCTGGAAGCCGGCTTTTTCACGGCATTTCTGGGACCTCGGCACTTAGCGCCGTCAGTCGTCCCGGTTCTCGCGCTGCGCTGGATGTTCTTCCGCACGGAGTTGGGTGCGGGCCTCATCAAGCTGCGCCACGATCCCTGCTGGCGCGACCTGACCTGCCTTTACTACCACTACGAAACGCAGCCGCTGCCCAATCCGCTGAGCTGGTACTTCCATCGTCTACCCAGGGCGTCGCATCGCTTCGGAGTTCTCTTCAGCCACTTCCTGCAGGTCGTGTGCCCGTTCGGCCTGTTTGCCCCACAGCCTTACGCATCCATCGCGGCTGGATTGTGCATCGCGCAGCAGCTTTGGCTGATCGTCTCCGGCAACTACTCCTGGCTGAATTGGATCACCGTCGTGCTGGGCATGGCAGGCTTCTCCGACGAAGTCCTGCGCCACGCCTTTCCGTTCGTCTCCGCGTTCGCCGTCCAGGCTGCGCCTGTGCTCTTTACCGTGATGCTGTGGCTATTAGGGCTGGGAACGATCGCGCTCAGCGTGCAGCCGGTGATGAACCTTTTCTCACGGCACCAGGCGATGAACTACAGCTACAACCGCTATCACCTGGTCAACACCTACGGGGCGTTCGGCTCGGTCACACGGGAGCGCCACGAGTTGATCATCGAAGGCACGACAGACGCCGTCCCCACACCCGCCACCGTCTGGCTGGAGTACGGCTTCAAAGGCAAACCCGGTGATCTCCGCCGCATGCCGCCGCAAATAGCGCCCTACCATCTGCGGTTGGACTGGATGATCTGGTTTCTGCCCTTCACGGTCGTCGTGACGCCGAGGCGCGTTCACGTCCGCGGTTACGACTTATGGTTTCTGCGCTTCATCCGCAAGCTGCTCATCGCTGACCCGGAAATCCTGCGGCTCCTGCGTGACGATCCGTTCCACGGCCGGCCTCCCACCGCGGTCCGCGTCCGGTTCTACCGCTACCGCTACACCGATGTCGTGACAAAGCGCGCGAGCGGCGCATGGTGGTCCCGCGAGTTGCTGGGCGAGTATTTGGAGCCGGTCAACCTGCAATCGCTGCAGGCCGTCTAGCCGCTTCGTTTACGGTACGGTTACGGTCTGTTCTCATAGAGCCATGACGAACTTCATGGCGCGCCGTCTGTATGTGCTTGCTCCTCTCGCTGCTTCACTGCTTCCCTGCTGCATCGTCTCGGCGCAAAGTGTATCCACGGTTCCCGCACCCACGGTAAAACACAACGTCATCATCTTTGTCGCCGACGGCCTGCGCCGTAACTCCGTAACGCCCGCTGACATGCCGACGCTGGCCCGCATGCGCGCTGAGGGTGTCGACTTCCGCAACAGCCACTCGGTCTTTCCCACCTTCACCACGGCGAATGCCTCGGTGATCGCCACCGGCCACGCGCTGGGCGATACGGGAGACTTCAGCAATACGATCTATCCCGGCAACTGGCTGGGCCAGGCGAACCTGCTGGCCGCGACCGGCTCTGTAGCCCCGTTTCTGGAGGCGGACGACGTGCTCGCCGACCTGAACGGCAACTACAGTGGCAACTACCTTGGCGAGCAGACGCTGCTTTCCGCCGCGCGAGCCGCGGGCTACAGCGTAGCGTCGGTAGGCAAGCTGGAGCCCACGGCTATCCAGCAGATTGACGCCGTCGCTCGCGATGAGTTCGGACACATCAGGCTGCCGGGAGCCATCATCGTCGACGACTCCACCGGCCACTCCGCCGGCGTTCCACTGCCGCTTGACCTCGCGGATGCTCTCAACAACTCCGGCCTGCCTAACGAAGCTCCGCTGCGGACGAACGGCTTCCCTGATAGCTCGCCCTGGAGCAACGGCTTCTCCGGCGATGCCGTTACCGGGGGCACGCGAGCCGCCAACCTGACGCAGAGCCAATGGTTCGCCGATGTGACGACTAAGTTGCTGCTGCCGCGCTTTGCGGAAGCAAAGAAGCCGTTCGTGCTGTTCTTCTGGTCGCGCGACCCCGATGGCACGCAGCACAACCAGGGCGATAGCCTGCAGATCACCGCGCCGGGCATCAACGGCGAAACCGCGAAACTGGCGCTCCACAACGCCGACAACGCCCTGAAGCAAATGCTCGATTGGCTGGACGCGCATCCGGCGATCAAGGCCAACACGGATGTGGTCATCACCTCGGACCACGGCTTTGCCACGATCAGCCGCCGCGAGTTGAACGCCAAGGGAGATGTCTCCGGCGAGCCTTCCGCCAATCTCCCCTACGAAGTCACGGCCAAGGACAAGGCGCAGCCCGCGCACACGCTGCCATCCGGCTTCCTTGCCATTGACCTTGCGCTGTTCTCCCAGCAGCGCCTGTTCGACCCTGCCGTGCGCGCCACCACGGGAGACAGCGTCTATGCTGAGGTTCCGCTCAGCGGAGAGTTCGCGCACCATCCATCCGTCGGCAGTGCCGTGATTAGCGCTCGGGTGAAGCATCTTGACGCTTCAGATGCGCGGCTGATTGTGGCCGCGAACGGCGGCTCGGACCTGATCTACGTTCCCTCGCACGACCCGAAGATCGTGCATGACACGCTCGCCTTGCTGGCGGGCTTCGATTACGTAGGCGGCCTCTTTGTCGACGACGCCTACTGCGCCGCCGCCACGGATTGTCCCGGCGCGCTGCCGCTGTCTGCCATCGCGCTGAAGGGCTCGACCAAGCTGCCGACACCCGCCATCGTCGTCGCGTTCAAGGTGTATCAGCGCGAACCCGGCAACCCGCAGACCGCGGTGCAGATCTCGGATACCACACTGCAGGAAGGCCAGGGCATGCATGGAGGCTTTGGCCGGGACAGCACCTGGAACAACATGGCCGCGTGGGGGCCGGACTTCAAGAAGGGTTTCGTGGATGAAGCGCCGGTCGGCAACATCGACATCGTCCCGACCATCGCGGCGATCCTCGGCCTCGATATCCCGAGCCATGGCAAGCTGAAAGGCCGTGCTGCCACCGAGGCCCTGCGACAGGGGCAGCCGTTCGCGGCGGTGGAGAACAAGGTGCTCGTCTCCGCGCCTGCGAGCAACGGCCTACGCACCGTGATGCTCTACCAGGAAGGCGGCGGCTACCGTTACAACGATCGCGCCTGCTTTATCGCAGGAAGCCCGCAAGACAAGACGCAGCCGACCTGTCCGAACTAGGCGCAACGTTACTTCGTCAGCGCCTTCAGGTAGAGGTACTCGAACTCCACGCCGGCATAGAACGCTTCGACGCGTATACGTTCGTCGCGGCCATGCGCCCGTACATCGTCGAAGTCGATCCCCATACCGCTGACTCCATAGCTCGGCATGCCCGCGGCCACGGTGTAGACCGAATCGCTCGCGCCCACCTGCATGTTCGGAATGACCGGGATGCCCGGCCACATTTGTGCCGTCACGGCGCGCATGGGTGCGAAGACATCCTCGCGCACGGGCGGCGGCGGCGCGCTGCTGCGGTCCGGAGCCTTGGCCGACACGGTACCGTCGTCCGCGACGTACTCCACCTTGAGCGCGGAGTCGGCGAAGAGGCCGATCAGGGTCTGGCGAATCTCTTCCTGCGAGTGGCCCGGAAGAATGCGGCAGTTCACGTTGGCCTGCGCCTCGCCCGGCAGCGCGTTGGGTGCGTGACCGCCCTTCAGCATCGTGGCGACGCAGGTAGTGCGCAACGTGGCGTTGTCCGCGGGATCCTTGCTGAAGGCGGCGAGCGCTGCGGCGTCCGGCGGCTGCGCCAGCACCCCGCGTATCAGCGAGGCGCGGGCTGGCTCGGCGATCTTTCCCGTCTCCGCCAGCGAGGCGCGCGTGACCGCGTTGATCTCTACTGGAAACGCATAGCTCGCCAGCTTGCCAAGCGCATGCATCAACTCATAAATCGCATTATCGGGCCGAGGCTCAGAGCTGTGGCCGCCTCGATTGGTTGCGGTCAGACGATAGTCGGCATAGGTCTTCTCCGTCGCCTCGACATCGAGCTCGCTCGCCTTTCCGTCCCGCAGTTCTACGCCGCCTGCATCGGGGTTCAGCACGAAGTCGGCCTTCATCAGCTCGGGCCGGTTCCTGATCAGCCAGTCCACGCCGTTCGACTGCCCGCCTTCTTCATCCGCCGTCAGTGCGACCACGATATCGCGGTCAGGCACGAAGCCTTCGCGGCGCAGACGCAGGAATGTCTCCACCAGCGCAGTGTCGCCGTCCTTCACGTCCTGCGTGCCTCGCCCGTAAAAGTAGCCGTCCTTCTCGCTGAACTGGTAAGGATCGGTCGTCCAATCCTCTTTGCGAGCCTCCACTACATCCAGGTGGCAGATGATCAGCACCGGCTTGAGCGCCGAGCCCGGCTTGCCGCGATACCGCGCCACCAGGTTCTGCTTGCGGTCCTTTGGCCCGGCAAGAATGAGGTCTTCCGCCGCAAAGCCGCCCTTCAGCAAGCGGTCTCGCATGGCCGTAGCTGCAGCCGTCACACTGCCGTTCGAATCCTGCGAATTGATCTCCACAAGCTGCTTGAAGATGTCGCGAGCAAGCGCGCGATCCTGCTCCGGAAGCTTGACCGCCCCGCCCTGTCCCGATGCCAAAATGGCTCCAAAGGCCGCACTGAGAAGAACACCTGCACCAATCGACTTCCGCTTCACTACACGCACCTCATCGTCTTCTAAACCCTATACCCTGGGCCCTGAACCTTCGCCTTTCCGCCTATACTCGCATAGCGCCCCATGGCTCCTCTCGCTGCATCCACACCCGCCGTCGAACTCACGCAGATCGCTCGCCTTTACGGCAGCTTCGCAGCGCTGCGTAACGTCTCGCTGACGCTAACCGCCGGCTCCAGCGTAGTGCTGCTTGGTGAAAACGGCGCAGGCAAATCCACGCTGCTGAAGGTTGTCGCCGGACTGGTCACGCCTACGTTAGGTACAGTGCAGGTGTTCGGTGATAGCCCCGGCGACGCCCGCGCCCGCCTGGCCTACATGAGCCACGCATCCATGCTCTATGACGAACTGACCGGGCTCGAAAACCTGCGCTACTTCGCCGGCCTGCATGCTGCATCGCAGCCTTTGAACCCCGAACAAGCGTTACGCGACGTCGGCCTCGATCCCGCCCTGCCGCGCCGCGTGGGCGACTACTCGCAGGGCATGCGCCAGCGAGCCTCGCTGGCCCGCGTTTTGCTCACCGACCCCGACCTGCTGCTGCTGGATGAGCCCTTCTCCAATCTGGACGCCGCCTCTTCGCGCTCCATGGTCGAGCGTTTGCAAGCATGGCTGTCCGCACCCGCGCCCAGCGGAGTCCCGCGAACGCTCATCCTCACCACCCACCAGGCGGAGCTCGCCCGCCCGCTGGCCGGAATCACACTAACTCTCCAGGACGGCCAGATCGCCTCCCGCATCGACCGCCCCAACAAGAACTGACAACAGACAACCGAAAACGTCGCCATGAACCCCATCGAGCTCTCAAAGCAGCAACGCACGGCAGCCATCGCGTCCCTCCAGCAGTACTTCGAGGAGAACCTTCCCGAGCCCATCGGCGATCTGCCCGCGGGACTCCTGCTCGACTACTTCCTTCAGGAGATCGGCCCGGTGGTCTACAACGCAGCCATTCACGACGCGCAAACGCGCATCCTGCAACGGGCCGCAGACTTACCCGGCGAGCTCTTCGCCGACGAGTTCCAATACTGGCCGAACCAAAGATCGAAACGCCGCCGCTGACCGCATTTCCTGACTCGCTAACCTGCTAGCTAGTTAACTCGCTGCCCTATGAAGACCAACGCCGCCCGCCAACTCGACGCCCTGAAGATTCCCTACGAGCTGCGTGCCTACGAGGTCGATCCTGACGACCTCACAGCGATCTCCGTGGCACGCAAGATCGGCCTGCCCCCGGAGCAGGTCTTCGAGACGCTGCTCACGCATACTAGCGAGCGCAGCACCGGAACTCAAGCCAGGGAGCATCTCTTTGCCGTCATTCCCGGCGACTCGGAACTGGACTTGAAGAAGCTGGCCTCCGCCGCCGGCACCCGCAAATGCGAACTCGCGGCGCTCAAGGAGGTCGAGCCACTTACCGGCTACATCCGTGGAGGAGTCACTGTGCTCGCAGCGAAGAAGCCGTTCGCGGCGTTTGCCGATGAAACCATCGAGCTTTGGGACATCATCTCGGTCTCGGCGGGCCAGCGCGGCCTGCAACTGATCCTGACTCCGGCCGACTATCTCCGCGCCACCGAAGCCGTCATCGCCGACCTGACTAAAGATACGGCGTAACGACCGAACGCTTGTCACCAGGCTTTCCTCAGCGAGCTTTTCCTCAGCAAGCAAAGATTTCCCGAGCGCATCGCCCACTCGCCCGTCTTTCCCCATAGAAAGGATCACCACCGTGGTCGAGGGCGTCAGCTTGGTATTGGGAGCCGTGGAGAGTGCGAGATCGGAGGTCGATCTCGCTGAGCTCGTCGGCGCCTACTCCGCGCTGCTTTTCCGCGTGGCGCACTCCGTGCTGCGCAGCCGCACGGACGCTGAAGATGTCGTACAGGACACGTTCCTGCGGGCCCTGCAACACCAGCACAAGCTCCCATCCATCCTCGACCACCGCGTCTGGCTGATCCGCATCGCCTGGAATCTCGCGCTCGACCGCCGCCGCCGCATCCGCCCAGACCAGATGGACGACATCTTCGCCGGCAGCCTCATCGCCGCCGCTACACCTGCGGACAGCGCCATGCAGCAGGCGGAGCAGATGAAGATCGTGCTCGCGGAGCTCGACCGGCTGCCAAAGCTGGAGCGCCAGGTTCTACTTCTTTCCGCTGTAGACGAACTCCGCCCCGCCGACATCGCCGCCGTGCTCGGCAAGTCCGACTCTGCGGTCCGCGCGCTGCTCTTCCGTGCCCGCACACGCCTTCGTGAACGCCTCACCCGTCTGGAGAAAGGAGCTTCCCGATGAAACCTTCCGACACGCTTGCTTCGAACGCGCACGATCAGGCCATCGACGCAACACTTACCGCCCTGCGTGAAGCCGCCTTACCGCCCGCCGGCCTCGAACAACGAGTCCTGCAGAACCTCGCCGAACAGACTGCCAGCACACCGCGTGCCAGCTGGCGTCTCGCGTGGATTACCGTTCCGGCTGCACTCTGTGCGGTGCTGGCGCTGATAGCGATCCCTGTGGTACGCCATCCGCAAAAGGCTCCCATGCCGGTGGCAAACGATGCGCCGTCTTCTCCCGGCTTGGTGCCAGTCAGCTCTCCAAAGCCCCCGGACCAGCTTCTCGTCGGTAAAGCTCCGAACAGCCATCCCCGGCCGCCACGCGTACGCCGGATCGCAATCGTTCGCGAGAACCCCGTAGCGGCTGCGCGCGGGAACACTCCGCCGCCACCGGCCCCACTCACAGAGCAGGAACGGCTGCTGCTTCAGATTGCGGTTTCCGGTGATCCCGCTCAACGCGCCATGCTCAACCCCGAAGTTCTCGCTCGCGAGGAGTCCGAGGGCGACGCCGAGTTCCGCACCTTTTTCGCGAAATCCCAAAGTTCCCCAACCACAAATCCCTAACCCGCTCGCCATCTCCGGAGATTACCTATGAAGCTCGCCCGTACCCTGTTCGCCCTCGCGCTCACCCTGCCTCTCACCGCAGCCATACCCGCGCAGAGCACCCCTGCCCCCGCGCCGGCAGCACCCTCCGCGCCCGCGCGCTCCTACCGGCTGGTGTGGACCCTTGACGAGTCGGAAGGAGGCAAAGACGTTGGCACGCAGCACTTCGAGATGGTGGTCACCACCGGCGGCCGCACCACTACCAAGGTCGGCAGCAAGGTCCCGGTCCTCACCGGTTCCTATGGTAAACAGGGTGGCGACGGACTCCAGTCCCAGTTCCAGTACCTCGACGTCGGCCTCAATATCGATGCATCATTGGACGACACCGGCACCGGCCTTCGCCTCCGCTCCAAGGTCGAGCAGTCCAGCGTCGCCGCGCAACCGGTAACCATCGCCAACGTGCAGGAGCCCGTCATCCGCCAGTCCGTGATGGAAGGCACTGCCCTGCTGACGCTCGGCAAGCCGATCACTCTCGGCTCGCTCGATGTCCCCGGCAGCACCCATCACCTCAACATCAGCGTCACGCTCGAACAGGTGAAGTAGTTGCCGGCTGGTAGCTCCGGGCTGGTAGCTTCAGGCGAAGGGAGCGATGGTTTAGCGGTCCTCGGGGTCATACGCGAGGTTCGGCCCCAGCCATCGCTCCACTTCCGCCAGGCTCATGCCCTTGCGCTGCTGGTAGTCCGCCACCTGGTCGCGGTCGATCTTGCCGATGGCCATGTATCGCGACTGCGGATGTGCGAAGTACAGGCCGCTGACGCTCGAACCAGGCCACATAGCGAACGACTCCGTGATGGCGATGCCGGTATTCTCCTGCACATTCAGCAGCCGCCAGATCGTTTCCTTCTCCGTGTGATCGGGATAAGCGGGATAGCCCGGTGCGGGCCGTATGCCACGGTATTTCTCGTCAACCAGTTCCGCATTGGTGAAGCTCTCGGTCTTGCCGTAACCCCAGTCCATGCGTACCTGCCGATGCAGGCATTCCGCGAAGGCTTCGGCAAGCCGGTCGGCAATCGCTTCAGCCATGATCGCGTTGTAGTCGTTGTTGTCCGCGCGAAACTTCTCCGTCAGTTCCTTCAGGCCAAAGCCCGTGGTCACCGCAAACGCACCCAGTGTGTCCGGCAGCCCGGTCTCCACGGGCGCGATAAAGTCCGCCAGCGACCGGCACGGCTCGGTGCCCTCGCGATTGGCCTGCTGCCGCAGAAAGTGGAAGCGCGCCAGCACCTCCGTGCGGTCCTCACCGGTGTACAGCTCCACATCGTCGCCAACAGCGTTCGCCGGAAAGATGCTGTACACGCCGCGCGCACAAAGCAGCTTCTCTTTCACGATGCGGTCCAGCAGCTTCTGCGCGTCGGTATAGATCGTTCGCGCCTGCTCGCCCTGCCGCTCGTCATCCAGGATGCGCGGGTACAGCCCCTTCAGGCCCCACGTATGGAAGAACGGCGACCAGTCGATAAATTCACGCAGCGTCTTCAGCGGAAAGTCATGGAGCACGCGAACACCCGTAAACGCGGGCATGGCGATGTCCTCCGCTTTCCACTCAATGGGCGTGCGCCGTTCGCGAGCCTTTTCGATCGGCGTGATGTGCAGCTTCGGCGCGGAGTGCGCCTTGCGCAGCGCTTCATACTCCGCCGCATGCTGCGTCACGAAGCTTTCGCGGCTATCTGCGCTTAGCAGGTTGGTGGTCACGGGCACGGCCCGGCTGGCATCCGTTACATGCACCACCGGCTGGCTGTAGTGGTGCGCGATCTTGATAGCGGTATGAGCCCGGCTAGTCGTCGCTCCCCCGATCAGCAGCGGGATCGTGAACCCCTGCCGCTCCATCTCGCGGGCCACATGAACCATCTCGTCCAGCGAAGGCGTGATCAATCCGCTCAGCCCGATGATATCGGCGCGCACTTCCTTGGCGCGAGCCAGGATCTTCTCTGCGGGCACCATCACGCCCATGTCGATCACTTCGTAGTTGTTGCAGGCCAGCACAACGCCCACGATGTTCTTGCCGATGTCGTGAACATCGCCCTTCACCGTTGCCAGCACGATCTTGCCCTGCGTTCGAACCTCTTCACCAGCCGCGGCCATGGCGGCTTTTTCTTCTTCCATGAACGGCGTCAAGTACGCGACGGCCTTCTTCATCACGCGCGCCGACTTCACCACCTGCGGCAAAAACATCTTGCCCGCGCCGAACAGGTCGCCCACCACGCTCATGCCGGCCATTAGTGGTCCTTCAATCACCAGCAGCGGCCTGCCCAGCTTGGCGCGTGCTTCTTCCGTGTCCTGGTCGATGTAGGTGTCGATGCCTCGCACCAGCGCATGCGAAAGCCGTTCTTCAAACGTCCCGTTGCGCCACTCCTCGGCCTTCTTCGCGTCCTTCACCGTCTCGCCCGCACCGGCGGCCTTCAGCGCCTCGCCATAGTCCACCAGCCGCTCGGTCGCATCCGGCCGGCGGTTCAGCAGCACATCTTCGACCAGCTCCTTCAGCTCCGGCTCGATCTCCTCGTAGACCTCGAGCATCCCGGCGTTGACGATTCCCATATCCAACCCGGCGGCAATCGCATGAAACAGGAACGCCGAATGCATCGCCTCCCGAACCTTGTTGTTGCCGCGGAAGCTGAAGCTGACGTTGGAGATGCCGCCACTCACCTTGGCGTGCGGCAGGTTGCCCTTGATCCAGCGCGTGGCCTCGATGAAGTCCACGCCGTAGGTGTTGTGCTCCTCGATACCCGTCGCAACCGTCAGCACATTGGGATCGAAGATGATGTCTTCCGGCGGAAATCCAACCTCGTCGACAAGAATCCGATACGCCCGCTCGCAGATGCGGATCTTCTCGGCATAGGTAGCCGCCTGGCCGTTCTCATCGAACGCCATCACGACGACCGCCGCGCCGTACTTCAGCACCGTACGCGCGTTCTGCCGGAACTTCTCCTCGCCTTCCTTCAGCGAGATCGAGTTCACGATGCCCTTGCCTTGCAGGCACTTCAGCCCGGCCTCGATCACCTCCCACTTGGAGGAGTCCACCATGAACGGCACCTTGGCAACTTCAGGCTCGCTACCCAACAGTTGCAGAAAGCGTTTCATCGCGGCCACGCCGTCGATCATGCCCTCATCCATACAGATGTCGATGACGTTGGCGCCGTTCTCCACCTGTTGCCGCGCAATCGCGACAGCCTCTTCGTACTTGCCGTCCTTGATCAGCTTCGCAAACTTCGGCGAGCCCGCCACGTTGGTGCGTTCGCCCAGCATGATGAACACGCCCGGCTGCTGCGTGAACGGCTGCGAGCCGGAGAGCCTCAGCGGTAGGGCTTTAACCGTGCTTCCCTTTTGTTTGGCATCCCCGAAGGGAGTCTGCGTTTTTAATGGAATACTCAAGCCGCTACCAACTCCCGCTCCAGCACGCGTGGCGCGCGTCCTTCCAGCGCCTTCGCAATCGCCGCAATGTGCTCCGGCGTGTTGCCGCAGCAGCCGCCAGCAATGTTGATTAGCCCATCCTGCGCGAAGCCGCCAAGGAACCGCGCCATATCATCAGGCTCGAGATCGAAGCCCGTAGGCGACAGCGGATTCGGCAACCCCGCATTGGGGTAGGCTGAAATCGCCACGTCGGCCTTCGCGGCAAGCTCCGCAAGAAACGGATACATCAGGTCCGGCCCCAGCGAGCAGTTCAGCCCGATGCTCAGCGGCTTCACATGCTTCATCGCCGTCCAGAAAGCTTCCACCGTCTGTGCCGAGATCATCGTCTCCCCGCCGCGCCCCACCGCTGCTGAGATCATCACCGGCAGCTCCTTGCCCGCCGCCGAAAGTCCGTCTTCATCGAACACCTCTCGAATCGCCACCAACGCCGCTTTCGCGTTCAGCGAGTCGAAGATCGTCTCCACCAGCAGCACGTCGCTGCCGCCCGCGATCAAGCCGCGAATCTGCTGCTTATACGCAATCAGCACCTGGTCGAATGTCACCACACGAAATCCGGGATCGTCGGCATCCGGGGAGTTCGATAGTGACACCGTCAGCGGCCCCACGGCGCCCGCCACAAAGCGCTGCCTGCCCGTATCGTTCGCCACCCTGTCCGCCCACTCGCGGCACTGCCGGGCTGAGGTTTCATTGATCTCCCAGGCCAGATCGCCCAGCATCTTATCGTCAATGATCTTCTGGTAGAACTCAGGATCCTTGCGCCCGCCATGCTCTCGCGGGTCGTCCACAAAAAACTCGCTCTGCGCGATGCTGGTCGCGCCAAATGTGTTCGTCTCGATAATGTCCGCACCGGCCTCCAGAAACCGCCGGTGAATGTCGCCGATCATCTCCGGCTGCGTCAGCGAGAACAGGTCGCCGTTGTTCAGCATGTCCTTGGTAGCGTCTTTGAATCGCTCTCCGCGGATATGCGTCTCCGTCATCCCATACGTGCGGATGGTGGTGCCCATCGCGCCATCGATGATGGCAATTCGTTCTTCGAGCACGCGCTCCAGCGCATGCCTGCTGCGTCCCGGCTGAGTCATCACTTTCATCACTCTTTAGACTCTCACAGCACAGGCTACGGTGCAGCCCCCGGTGCTCTCCCTCGTGCGTCCAATACTCTGGGGTCTGCCATCCTCCGGCCCTGAGGTCCACCGTGCGCCGACGCGCTCTCCATCTCGTCATCTGCTGCCTTGCCTGGCTTCCGCGCTCCATACTCCCGCAAACACCGGCGCTGCCGGCCTCCCCAAGCCCCATCCTGGTCGAGCTCTTTACCTCCGAAGGCTGCTCCGACTGCCCACCGGCGGACGAGCTCCTTCGCCGCATCAGCAACACCCGCACTCCACAGGGCCAGCCGATCTTCGTGCTCAGCGAGCACGTCACCTACTGGGACCGGCTCGGCTGGAAAGACAGCTTCTCTGACGAAGCCTTTACAGCCCGGCAGAACGGCTATGGCCGCCGCTTCAACCTGGACTCCGTCTACACGCCGCAGATGGTGGTCAACGGGGCGAAACAGTTCGTCGGCAACAACAGCAAGTCCCTGCGCGACACGCTGCTCGCCGAAACCCCGGGGCCGCACGTCGATCTCCGCATCCTCTCCGTCGAGAGGAGCCCGGACGCCCTCACTGTTCACTTCTCCGCAGCCAATGTTGCCACCAGCGCGCCTTTGGACATCCTCGCCGCCATCACCGACGATCTGGACGAAACCCACGTGGAGCGGGGAGAAAACGGTGGCCGCACCCTGACCCACGTCTCCGTCGCACGCTCGTTCGGGCGCCTCGCCGAGGTTCGCAGCGACTCGGAACAGACCGCGCGCATTCCCTGGCCGGCTGCCCTCAGGGGATCACCCGAAGCCGCCCGCCATCTGCTTCTCTTCGCTCAGCAGCGTAACTACGGCAAGGTCGTAGGAGCCACCAGCAAGCCCCTTCCCAAAAGCGGCGCAGCAACAGAAGCGGACGAAAAAAGCGCGAGAAACCGGGTGGACCCACCCCGTACTCTCTGAAAAGTATAGACATCACGCAGTGGATAACCACCATGAAGTGATAGTCCAGTCTCCGCCCTAAGACTCTTTTTATGACCCTTGGTCCCATTTGATAGACCTATACCGAGACCGTGCAAGCCGGACATAGGAATACAGTCTCGAACAGAGCTTCTTTAACGGCTTCCCTGCTCAACCTGAAGTTTGTCTTCGGTCGGAAAGCAGGGTTCGCCGAACACAGCTTGCATCTGGGCAGCATCAATTCGAGAGAACTTCCCATCAGGCACAAACATCATCTCGTTCGAAACGGCGCACAACGCGCGATAGTGCCGGTGGATCGCATCTACTACTTCCGGCCCCCACACCGACATGCCATTTGTGTGGTCGATCTCAAAAACAGGAGCTGATACAGCACGCTGGCCGTGAATGGCGATGAGGTCGAACATCTGCCCGTCGATCCGGGCAAGTACTGGGTCGATCGACCAAAGGTGCTGCAACGAGAGTTGATGGTAAAAGAATGGATCCAGCAATTGGGGATTGCGGCTGCCGGCCTCGAGGTAGGGACGGTCGGATAGCATTTCCACGTTGGCAAGGCTGCTATTGTCGAGATTTCGCGAACCAGAAACACCCAGAATATTTCGCTGATGAACAAGCAGAAGAGTGCCAACAGCAGCAAAAGCGATCGACACAACCGGAGAACCTTTGAACATTCGGTGAATGCCTCGAAGACCTGTCGGCACCCACAAAACTAACAGCATCCACGGAAGGATCAGGTAGTTATTCGAAGATCCGGTATTTGCTAACGCGAGGACATTTGAAATGATGCCCAATGCACTAACAAGCAGATATAAACGATAACGCGGCAATCTCCAGGAAAACGCCAGACCAATTCCCGCAATTGCAATCAACACCAGTGACATCTCATCCAGCTTCAGCATAAGGAGCACAGCTGGCAGAACCGTAGAAGACTTCACAATTGAGTGACGAGCCACTGCGAAGTTCGCCGCGAACGGCTCATGCCGTAGCCAGAGCAAGCCAAACACCAACGCTGGGAATCCGAGTGCCCCAGTTAGAAATGCAGTAGATGCCCTGAAACGCGCCCGCAGCAAGGCGTCCAATACCGGCGCTAACGCCGTCAGGGCCATCGTCTGCTTCGTTAGACAAGCCATCGCGGCGAAGACTCCCGCCAGGAACAAGAGTCTGAAGTTCGTTTCAGCCTCCTCGTAGACGCTCAGCGAGCCAAGTACGAGCAGGATGGCCAGTCCGTCGGGACGAGCGCTTGCACTGAATGGCACGGCCCAGACGCAGCCAAGTCCGAGAAATACGGAAGCAACCGTCAAGAGATGATTGCGTTCTAGCTTCCAAGTGAGGCGAGCGATCAGCAGGATCGAAGCTACAAAGGAAAGCAGTGAAATCGTCCGGAGCACAACTGCGGTAAACATCGCGCTGCCACTACCCAGTTTAGCAACGACCGCCCCCAGGGCGTAGAAGATCGGACCATATAGCTGCTCGTTGTAAGGGAATTGATAGGGGTCTGCGTATAGGTGCCCTGAGTGCAGCGACCTTAACATTTCGTATATCGGTGCGCCCTCTGGATACGTCGTATCGCCATGCAGTACGAGGAGGCAGCACAGTTGTGCCATAAAGAAGATAGCTTGTACCGCTAGAGGAACCGTAACCGCAAGCACCAGCCACTGGAAACGGCGTCTGCTCACAGCCTCTAGGTTTCCAGTCCTTGAAAACACTATGTTCTCCACGCGCGTCGGGTACTCGCGAGGGTTTGCTCCCCATCAGGCCCGCCAGGCTCTTGCTACCCACTAACCACTGCCTTTACGCCAGCACTTCCGCCTCTTCGCGAGCCGAGCCCGGAACCCCCTTCGGCACCGGCACCAGCATGTCTTCCTTGCGCATCACCATGTTGGTGGCGTTCAGGCTGGCCAGCTCGAAACCATGGCCATGCGTGATCGCATCGGTCGGGCAAGCCTCCACGCAGTAGCCGCAGAAGATGCAGCGGTTGTAGTCGATGTTGTAGACCTTGGCGTAGCGCTCGGCGCTGGAGATGCGCGTCTCGGCGGTGTTCTCCGCAGCCTCGATGTAGATGCAGTTGCTGGGGCAGGCGGCCGCGCATAGAAAGCACGCTACGCACTTCTCCAGCCCGTTTTCATCGCGCTGAAGCTGGTGCTTCCCGCGAAAACGCTCCTGCAGCACCGCTCCACGCAGCGGGCCCTTGCCATCCGGATAATTCTCCACCTCGGTAGGCTTGAAGGCCTCCCCAAGCGTAATCCCCATGCCCTTCGCGATCGCTACCGCATTGCCAAGAATCGACATACCGCAAGTATAGCCTCTCTATTCTCGGATGCGGCCTGCCCCGGCCATAGCCGTCCCGTATACCCTTGATGGCATGAAGCTCTTCGTCGCCGCTCTCGCTCTTGCGCTTGCCCCCATCGCCCTCTACGCCCAGGCGCCCGAGCAACCCCCGGCGCACCCCTCAACGCATCCGGAAGATGGCCCCATGCCTGCCAGCATGCATAAGCCTCCCGTACCCCCCGCGAAAGCGTTGAACGTCACCTACGCGGGCAAGACCGTCACGCTCACCGTGGCCGATCTTGCCGCAATGCCGCAGACTACCGTCCACGTCCACAATGCCCACCTCAATACGGAAGAGGAGTACACCGGCCCGCTGGTTTCCGAAGTGCTGGCGAAGGCAGGCCTCGTCTCTTCGCACGAAACGGAGCCGCTCATCCTGCACAGCAACCTGCTCGCGTCGGCGACTGACCACTACTACGTCGTCTACTCCATGGCGGAAGTGCAGCCCAGCTTCTCGCGCAGCCAAGTCATCGTCGCGATCATGAAGTCCGGCCTGCCCGACACCGACGGCGGCGTCATCCAGCTCATCAACACCGATGGCGCCAAGCCCGCCCGCTGGGTGCACGGCCTGGTGAACCTGAACGTAATGACCGTCCAGCAGAACTAGCGCTGGTGCTTCAGCGGCCCATCAGCCGCAGCAGCAGGCTCACCAGCCCCGCCACCGCGCATAGCACCAGCGCGAACATCCCGCAGATAAACCAGGCCGCGCGCCGCAGTTGCTGCTGCGTGGGCTCGGTGATGCCGAACACCCTCACAAACGCCGTCGTAAATCGATCCAGCAGAAACATCCCAACCTCAACAGAAGATCATCAGCGAGCGACCGCGGCTTTGGCAATACCAAAGCTGCCCATCCAGCTCCCAAGCCCGCCCACCAATGATATTCCCGCTGCTTCCTGTTTCCTGCTTCCTGCTTCCTGCCCCACCGACGCCTGTTTCATCGGCACCGTTCCCTGCGCTCCTTCCACCATCGCGCGCATCTTGCGGCTCAGGTCCAGCGCGAACCCCTCGCTCACCCAGACGCTTGTGCCGTTGATCGCCAGAAAGACATCGCCCTCGCGGGTGGTGTACACCCGCTCGTCGGCGCCAATGTCGTTCCCGGCCTCGTCTTTTTCCCGGCGCTGGATGCCGTCATACTGTCGCGGCAGTTCCTCTTCGAAGACCTGGAAGAAGCTGCGCGCCGAACCCTCATTTTTCCACTGGCTCTCGTAGATTAGGCCCAGCGAGCCGGTCGTCCCCTTCTCAGCCTCGCTCGCGGCCTTCTTCTGCGCCGCATAGTACACGCCGCCCTTCCAGTTGGGAGCCAGCGCTTCCGCCAGCGGCCGCCCGCCGAACAGCTCGGCCACTACATGCACGTCGAACTCGCCCATCACGCCCACATCATACGGCGCATAGCCCGCGCCTTCCAGCAGCGGGTGAATGTCCGGCAGGGTCAGCACCGGCTCCACGGCGTGGGCCAGGTACTGGTCCGGGTGCAGGATCTCCGCCGTGGTGTTCGGCGGCGTATCGATCGCCCCGGAGAACGCCGCCTGCGTCCCCTTATCCACCAGCACGCGATGCTCGAAGATCAGGCCGCTGCTGTACGGGAAGATGAGAGACTGCTGCAACAGCAGCGGAGCCCGCGCCAGCACAGGAGAGTCGCTCATATCCCCGCCCGCATTCTTCAGCGCATCCGGCAGCTCGGGCAGGTCGCGCAGCGTGGGAGCCTTCTGCCCCGGCTTCACCCCCGCCTCCTGCGCAATGGAGTAGTCGGCGAAGGTCACCATTGCCTGACCTTCCAGCACGGATTGCCGAGCGGTGTCCGTCTCGTCCGTTTGGATATGCTCGTTGTCTTCCTTGGCATCCTTGGCGACACCCTCGTGCTCCTGGTCCTGCC
Organism: Granulicella sp.; assembly: GCA_965198545.1. Classification (GTDB taxonomy): domain Bacteria; phylum Acidobacteriota; class Terriglobia; order Terriglobales; family Acidobacteriaceae; genus Granulicella. The sequence continues at coordinate 1,126,190 of CBDAPS010000001.1, forward strand.
ACTTGCTCAGGTTCACGTGCTGGTCCTGCAGGGCGTGAGTCAGCTCATGCGCCATTACCGGTCGCTGCTGGTCGATAGGCACCCAGTCCAGCAGGTTCATCGTCTTGGTCTTGTCGTCGTAAAAACCCGCGATCTGCTCGGTCAGCAGGCTCAGCAGGAACGGCCGCAGGTGAAAGTCGCGGTCGATCAGCCCGAACTTCTTCAGCACCAGCTCGCTCCGCTCCATGCGCTTGGTGTCTTTGTCCTCGTCGAACTTCTGGCGCAGGTACTTATTCACATCCTCGCGGGTCAGGAAGACGTGCTTGATCGGGTGCTTGATGGCGAAGCCGCTGTCCTTGCTCGCGAACTGGAAGATGTTATCCAGGTCAGCGGCAAGCTGATCTTCCTGGGCCTTGGTCAGGTGCTTGTCCGCCGGTGCTTTCGTCTGGCTGTCGGCACCCGGCGTAGCGGGAGAACCCGGCTCCGGCGCTCCCGGCCTGCCCGGACTTACGCTGCTCGGCGAAGTAGCCTGCCCCCACGCCCCTCCTGCCAATCCAACTGCCAGTACCGCAACACCCAAACCAAGCTTCAGCCCCACACACCCTCCACCATGAAACATTGAAAGACCGTCTCCAGTGTACGCAGGCCAGCGACACCTACGCTGCTGAGGTCATGGCGTCACTTGGCGACCTTGGCGTTAAAGCTTTCTGCACGCCTCACTACAATAGCGAAAGGAAGCGATATGCCAGCAAGCCAAGCCGAACTCGAAGCCATCCTCCACGGAGCCGCCGTCGCCCCGCTCAGCGCAGTCGGCTATGAGTCCCTCGCCCGCGGATTCCTCCGCATCACCGGCTCCGACGCCACGCGCTGGCTGAACGGCATGGTCACCAACTCCATCCAGTCGCTGGAGCCCGGCGAGGGCAACTACAACTTCCTGCTCAACGCCCAGGGCCGCATCCAGGGCGACTGTATGATCTATCGCGAACCGGGCGAGGGCGAGCCAACGTTCTTGCTCGCAACCGACCGCTCTCAACTGGAAACTGTTCAGCAGACCCTCGACCGCTTCATCATCATGGACGATGTGGAGCTGATGCCCGTCCATGGCCTGTCAGGCATCCTCGTATCAGGACCGCAAGCTCTCCCCATTGTCATGGCTCTCGGAACCGCCAACCAGAAGGCTGTTTCCTGCCCCACAGGCTCGGCAACTCCGCTGCCCCAGACGATCAATCTCAAGCAAACCTCGTACGGCGGATCCCCTGTTTCCTTGGTGATGGCCCAAAGCCCCATCGTCCCGGCATTCGAAATCTGGGCTGCCCCCTCCACCGTCGTGGATATTCGTACCGAACTCGACTCCACGTCGGCGCTGCCCATCTCTGCCGACACTCTTGACGCATTCCGCATCTACTCCGGCACACCTCGCTACGGCACCGACATCCGCAACTCTGAAACCGCCCGCGATCTGCCCCAGGAAACCAACCAGACCCACGCCCTCCACTTCGCCAAGGGCTGCTATCTCGGCCAGGAGATCGTCGAGCGCATCCGCTCCCGAGGCCAAGTACACAAGCTCTTCACCCGCTTCCGGCTTGAAGGCGATCTTCCCACCCAACTCCCCGCACCTCTCACCGTAGACGGCAAGCCAGCAGGCGAGTTGACCTCCGCCGCGCTCGTGCCCCTAACCGAAGGCCCCCTGTTCTATGCTCTCGGCTACGCCCGCCGCGAGTTTCTCGAACTGAAGAAGACATTTGCTTACCCCGGCGGCACCGCAACCGCCGCGCCCGCATCTCAACCAGACGACGCTAAGAACTAACAACTGAGAACTGAAAACCGAGATCCCCATGCCCGATAAACCGTTCGTCATCAATGACCGCCGCAAGTTCACCGCCGACGGCGAAGCCCGCCCGGAAGCCGAAGTTTCCACGGCAACCATCACCCTCACGCCAGCCGCCGAGCCCGACCGGGCCGACGACGAGCCGGGCAAGCCGCACAAGGAGCCCATCGCGTTTCCAACTTCCACGCCGAAGTCGTCCGCGCCGGAACCGGGCCGCTCGGAAGAGGAACCCGACTTCCCCGACTCCAACGACCGGCCCGCGGCCCGCACACACGAAACCATAGCTTTTCCTTCCAGCGCCCGAACGGAAGAACCGGAGGAAGACCCGGACGGTGAAGCCGCCCTCCCGCCGCTCACCGCCGAGCAAAGCGAGCAGGCCGCCCGCGCCTACGCCGCCACCGTCGAGCGGCTGGACACCGCCCTGCGGGCCAACAATCTTGGCTCCGAGCCGCTCCCCGAAATGACCTTCGAGCGTTTCGTGCAGTCGCTTTACATGCAGGCCCTCATGCAGCTAGGCGGCGCGGCCGAGCCCGGCCAGGCCCCGCAGGTAGACCTCCTCGGCGCGCGCACAACCATCGACATGCTCACCCTCTTCGCCACAAAGTCCAGGGGCAACCTGTCCGAGCCGGAAGACAAGCTGATCGAGTCGGCTCTCTTTGAGCTCCGCATGGGTTTCCTCGAAGTAACCCAGGCCCTCGCCCGCCAGGCCGCAGGCCGGCAGCCCGGCGGCGCACCCGGTCAGGGCAGAGGCCCCGGCCTGATTCACTAGGGGCGCATCAGCATCGCAATGGACGCAACGCTCACCTTCTTCGGCAGCGGCACCTCCATGGGAGTGCCCACGCTCGGCTGCACCTGCGCGGTCTGCACCGACGCGCATCGGCCCGGCTCACTCAACCGCCGAACCCGTCCATCTGTTCTGGTCGGCTACAACGACGGCATCAACGACCGCCGCGTCCTGATCGATACCGGCCCCGACTTCCACGTCCAGGCCGTGCGCGAGAATCTGCCCAGCCTGGACGCCGTGCTCTACACCCACGGCCACGCCGACCACATCCTCGGCATGGACGACCTCCGCCCCCTCACCTTTGGCCAGCCCGGCGGCCTGCCACTCTACGCCGACGACAACACCGCCGCCGTCCTGGAGCGTGTCTTCGAGTACACCTTCCGCAAGGTGGACCGTTACCCCACCAGTGCCCGCGTCACTATCCATCGCCTGCCATCGGACCCCGCCGAGCCCGCCTCCATCGACCTCTTCGATGCGCGGTTCATCCGCGTTCCCGTCCAGCACGGCCGCAACACGATTGCCGGCTATCGCTTCGGCTCCGCCGCTTACCTTACCGACATGAACGACATCCCGGAAGCGAGCCTGCCGCTGCTGCACGGCCTCGACATCCTGATCCTCGACGCCCTGCGCCGCGAGCCCCATCCCAGTCACTCGCACTTGGATAATTCAGTCCGTCTCGTCCAGAAGCTGGCCCCGCGCCGCGCCTTCTTCACGCACATCAGCCACGACCTCGACCACGAGACGACCAACGCCTCGCTGCCCGAGAACATGCGCCTCGCTCACGACGGGCTCCAACTCAACTTCGACCTGAGTGATCCCGTAGATGCCGTGGAGAACGCCTGATGCAGGTCTTGCACTCCCTAAGCGAATTAGCTGAGCTGGCTGGCAACACAATCCCCTCCGTCGTCACCATCGGCAACTTCGATGGCGTCCACTGCGGCCACCGCAAGGTCATCGCCGAGGTCAACGCCCGCGCCCGCGAACTGGGCGCTCGCTCGGTGGTGGTCACCTTCGATCCTCACCCGGCGCATGTGCTTGCTCCTCCCGATGCTCCGCGTCTGAAGCTCCTTACCCCTACGCAGCAGAAGCTGGAACTGCTCGCCGCCACCGGCCTTGACCTTGCACTCGTTCTTCCGTTCACACCCGAATTCAGCCGCTGGACAGCCGAAGAGTTCGCGCAGCGGGTGCTTTGCGACGCTCTCCGCACCAAAGAAATTCACGAGGGCGAAACCTTCCAGTTTGGCCACAAGGCATCTGCCGGAATCGCGAGCCTTACTACGCTTGGCGAACGTCTCGGCTTCCACGTCCGCGCTTACCAGCCCTTCGTCCAGCGAGGCGCACCCATCTCTTCCAGCCGCATTCGTTCGCTTCTCTCCATGGGAGACGTCAGCACTGCGCGCGCGCTGCTCGGCCGCCCGTTCAGCGTGGAAAGTACGCCAGCCTCCGGGCGCGGCTACGGCACGCTCTACACCGTGCCTACCATCAATTTGGCACCCTATCCCGAGTTGCTGCCCGCGCATGGTGTCTACATCACGACCCTGCGCGTCGGCGCCGGGCCCGACGCCCGGATCTTCCGAGGCGTCACCAACAGCGGCAACCGCCCCACCTTCGGAGCCGACTCCTTCGCCGTGGAAACCCACCTGCTCAACTTTGAGCCCATTGCCTTGAGCGACACCACACCGCTGGAGCTAACGTTCCTCAAGCGAGTCCGCGAAGAACGCCGCTTCCCCTCGCCGGAAGCCCTTCGCGAACAAATCGGCCGAGACGTGCGTCAAACGCAACGCTTCTTCGCGCTAGCCAACGCCACCCACGTACAACATACAACGTAGAACGTACAACGCCTTTACTGCGGCGGCCCACTCGGCTGTGGCGTCTGCGGCGTCTTCGGCGCAGGAGTCGTCGGCGGCTTCACCGGCACAGCTACAGGCGGCGCCGCATCCGGCGCGGCCGGCGCGGTTGGTGGCGCGGGGGCGGGGGTCTCGTCGGGCTGATCCATGTCGTCGTCATCGGACTTTGGCTTGGCTGGCGCGGCGTCTTCATCCGGCGGCGTCACGGAGACGGAAAGCTGCCGTTTGGGAGCATTTGGCCGGGCAAACTGCTCGTTCGGCCGGTCCGCCAGCGCCACTTTCATAAAGTCGATCCAGATCGGCAATGCCGCCTTGGCTCCGGTTTCTTTCTCTCCAAGCGAGTGGCTGGGGTCGTCGAAGCCGATCCAAGCGCCCGCCGTAATCGAAGGCGAAAACCCCAGGAACCAGGCGTCCGTAAAACCATTCGTCGTGCCCGTTTTGCCGCCCAGCGCATGCTTCAACGCGCCCGAAGCCGCAGCCGCCGTGCCGCGCTGCACCACGGCCTGCAGCAGCACCATCATCTCGCGGGCGATATCCGTGGAAATGACTTCCCTCACTTCGGCATTCTTCTGTGGCAGCGGAAGGCCGTCCGCCTGCACCACCCGCCGTATGTAATGCGGCGCGATGCGAATGCCGTCGTTCGGAAACACGCTGTACGCGCCTACCTGCTCGGACAACGTGATGCCCGCCGCCCCGATCGCGACTGGCAGGAAGTTTGGGATGTTACTGGTCACCCCAAAGCGATGCGCCGTCTCGATCACCTTCTTGATGCCGAACTTGTCCGCCAGCCGCAGCGCGGGAATGTTGCGCGACTCGGCAAACGCATTGATCAGCGTCATGGAGCCGGCAAACTGGCCGCTCTCGTAGTTGTGCGGTGTGTAAGGCCCACTGGCCGTATAGAACGTCGTTGGAGTGTCCAGCACGGTATCGGTCGGCTTCATGCCGTTTTCCATCGCCGTGGTGTAGTCGTAGATCTTGAATGACGAGCCGGTCTGCCGCTGCGCCTGCGTGGCGCGGTTGAACTGCGACACGTTGTAGTCGCGCCCACCCACCATCGCCAGCACTTCGCCGTCTGAATTATCCACCGCCATGAACGAAGCCTGTGCGCCACTGTCCTGCTCCAGCAGCAGGTGCGGTCCGGTCGGCCTGGCCGCAACCTCAGCCGTCTTCTTTCTGCGCTTCGGCAGAGGCAAACCAGCGTCGAGCGCCGCCTGAATCGCCGCCGCTTCCGCCTTTGCTGCCGCCGCTGCTGCCTTCGCCGCCGCCGCAGCCTGCTCGGCGGCATCGATCGCGCTGGCCACCTTCACATAGACGATGTCGCCCGGCTGCGCGAGTTCCGTTGCCCGCGCCTTCTGAGTCCACGCCCAATCCGGATACGTCAGCCACGAAGTCTGGTTGCCGATCCTCACCGTCATCCGAGTCGGCGTCGTCTCCATCACCAGCGCATGAAAGTAAGCGTTTGGTGTAATCGGCGACGTCCAGTCCGGGTGCGCGTACTCTTCCAGTGTTGCGCCTGTCGGCAGAATGCTCTTCAGGTTGCCCTTCCAGCCATGCCGCCGTTCGTACTGCGCCGTGCCATCCAGTACCGCCTGCGTCGCCGTTTTCTGCAGGTCCAGATCCATGGTGGTGTACACGCGCAGACCAGCGCCATGCACCTCTTCGGTGCCGTACTCATGCTCCAGCTGCCGCCGCACTTCCTCCACAAAGTACGGGGCCTCGCTGCTGGAAGGCTTCTCGATGTTCAGCCCGAGCGGCGCGGCCTTCGCCTCCTCCGCCTGGTCTGCCGTGATCTTCTTGTCCTGAAGCATCTCGCTCAGCACCAGGTTGCGGCGCTTCAGCGCGCGCTCCGGGTGCCGCACCGGCGAGTACTCTTCCGGCCCCTTGGGCAGCGCAGCCAGCAGAGCCGCTTCCGGTAGTGTCAGGTCACGAACATGCTTGGAGAAGTAATACTCGGAGGCCGCCTCGAACCCATACGTCCCGCGGCCCACATAAATCTGGTTCGCATACAACGAAAAGATCTGCTGTTTGGTGAAGTGGCGTTCGATTTGCAGCGTCAGGAATATCTCCTGCAGCTTGCGGCCGTACGTCTTCTCGGCCGAAAGGAAGAGATTTCGCGCCAGTTGCATCGTCAGCGTCGAAGCACCCTGGGAACGCCGGTCGGAGTGCAGGTCCTGCCAGGCCGCGCCCACCACGCGCACCATGTTGATGCCGCTGTTGGACTCGAAATCCTTGTCCTCGATCGACAGGATCGCGTCATGCAGGCTCTTCGGGAACTCCGAGTAGGGCACCACCACCCGCCGCTCTGCAGCGAACGTGCCGAACACCTTGCCGTGGATGTCGTAGAGATTGGTCGTCGTGCTGGGCCGATAGCGTTCCAGGTCGTCCATCTGAGGCAGGTTGATGGTGTACACCAGCACCAGCCCCAGCAGGATGCCGAACATTCCTGAAGCTCCCAGCAGCAGAAAGAACGAGGCGCGCCCTGCGATCTTCCGCTCTCCGGGGCTCGGCTCATGAAACGGGAACCGCTTCATGGCCTCCCAAAGCGTGGGCTGCTCACCGGGAATGTCGTCCCAGTCAGCCGGTTCGGGCTTCACTGCGGTCTTCGGAATCGTTTTCTGCTCAGCCGTCCGCTCCGCGCGGTGTTTCTCTTGCGGATTGAGCAGGCTGGACACGGCAAGCCCCACCTTACCACGCAGCCTCAGACGCAAACCCACCGAAATCCTCTCCCTCGCCGGACGTTTATTGCCCGCCAGTCGCCAGCTCTTAGTGTCTCAAAAGAAGACGGCGAGCCGAAATGGCCCGCCGCCGAAGTATTGAGCGTTCTAAACCTGGACCCTAGACCCTGGACCCTGTACTCTCGCCTCTACGCCGTTTTCGCTTTCAGCATCTCCAGCGCCTTATTGAGCTGGTCATCGGAAGCCGCCGTCTTGGCCTTTGGTGTCTTCGGAGCATTGCGGGTTGCGGTGTCCGTCGTCGTCGGCGCAGGTGCGCTGTCGTCATCCGCGTCCGGCATGGCAGATGCCACCACCGTCGTCGGAGTCACACCCTCGTCCTCAAACGTCTTTCCCGCGGGCGACTTGTACTTCGCCACCGAAAGAATCAGCGCCGATCCGTCGGACATCTCGAACGTCTTCTGCTGTGAGCCTTCGCCAAACGTCCGTTCGCCCACCACATCGCCGCGCTTGTTGTCGGCCACCGCGGCAGCCACGATTTCAGCAGCTCCCGAAGTCCCGTGATTCACCAGCACCACCAGGGGCGAACTCGCGTTCAGAGTCTTGGCAGACTCGGCAGCGAAGGTCTGCTTCGGCACCTTCTGCCCTTCCAGCGTCGCAATCGTGCCGCCCTTCAGGAAGAAGTTTGCCAGCCGTACTCCCTCGGCCGGGTCGCCGCCGGAAACATCGCGCAGATCCAGCAGAATCTTCTTGCTGCCGGCCTTGTCTTCCGCCTTCAACTGCTTTTCCAGCACATTCACGTGGTCGCGATCCAGAGCCGCGGGCGCAAGGTCCACGATGGTCTGGTTCTCGTACATCGTCTCCGTGGGAGCAGGCTCGTTGATCACCACGCGGTTCAGCGTGATCGTGTCCGGATCGGCCTTGCGCGGCCGGATCACCGCGATCTTCAGTTCGCTTCCGGGTGCGCCTTCCAGCATCAGCTTGATGACCGCCAGCGACAGGTCGCGCGTATCCTGGCCCCCAATCGCCTCGATGATGTCGCCGTTGCTCAGCTCGGCCTTGTCCGCCGGGCTGCCCGGCACCACCGAGATCACCGTCGCATAGCCGTAGCGTTTGGACACGTTCAGCCCAACCTGCGCCTTGCCGCCCTTGTTTTCCTTGTAGAGCTTGTAGTCCGCCGGTGTCAGGTAGCTCGAGTCGGCGTCCAGCGACTCCAGCAGGCCGCGCAGTGCGCCGTTCGTCACCGATGGCATGTTCGGGTCCACCACGTAGTCGTTCTGCACGTGCTGCAGCACCTCGCCGTACACGTTGATCTGCCGGTACGCGCCCTGGTCCTGCTGCGTCTGCGCGGAAACGGCACGCACGCCATGAACATTTACGCCCAGGAACAGGCCAAGCACCAGCAAAACCGAAAGGACGAGAAGCGAAATCTTGATGCTCTTGGGCATGGGAAGCACTCAACTCCGAGTGAAACGAAACCTGGGTGTTAGACGCCCACCTTTTGAAAATGATACGCCCATGCTTCCCCGCCCGGCAGGTTCCCCAGAACGACAAAAAGCGCCGCGAGGCGCTTGGTGGCGGTGAGTGGAATCGAACCACTGACCTACGGGTTATGAGTCCGTCGCTCTAACCATCTGAGCTACACCGCCGGCCTGTCTTCGGACTCCCGCTGCGGCACACTCGCAACGGCTTGCCGCGAACCCACCGCGACCGGAAGCCGCTCTCCCCATGATAGGGAATCTTCACCCGCGCGGTCAAACGTGCGAAGCTTCTCCTGTATGTCGCTCCATACATCCCCGCTGGCTGCGCTGAACCTGCTGCTCGAACCCGACTGCTCCACTGGCAGCACACTCTGCACCGCCAGCCGTCTCCTTCCCTGGCTGTACGCGGCTGCCGCCATCCTCGCGGTGGTCCTGATCCTTGTGCTCGTTCTCGCTATACGCGTCTGGCGTAAGAACAAGCACGTGGACTTCGAACGATGAGCGACATTCAGAATCTACGAGTTCTCGGTGTCGTTCCGGCCCGTCTGGCCTCCACCCGCCTGCCGCGCAAGGTCCTCCGGGAAATCGCCGGCGAACCGCTGCTCGCCTGGGTCGTCGCTGCCGCTCGGGCCTGCCCGCAGCTTCACCAGGTCGTCGTCGCCGTCGACTCTCCTGAAGTCGAGGCCCTCTGCCATGCCCGACGCTGGCCCTGCATCATGACCGACCCTGCTCTGCCCAGCGGCACCGACCGCCTCCACGCCGTCTCACGAATTCTGCCGGCGGACATCTACGTCAACATCCAGGGCGACGAACCACTGCTAACCCCAGCGCACATTGACGCCATCCTGCGCCCATTCGCCCAGCCCCACGTCGACGTCACCACGCTCAAGGTCCCCTGCACTCCCGCCAACCGAAACAATCCCAACGCCGTAAAGGTCGTCACCGCCGTCGATGGCCGCGCGCTCTACTTCTCCCGTAGCCCCATCCCTTTTGTGCGCGACGAAGGAGCCACCGCTCAACACTGGAAGCACCTGGGCCTCTACGCCTATCGCCACGACGCGCTACAGCGCTTCGCCAGCCTGCCGCCCGGCGAGCTCGAGCAGATCGAACGCCTCGAACAGCTACGCCTGCTCGAACACGGCCTGGCCCTCTACGTCGAACCCTTCGATCAAGACACTGTAGGCGTGGACACCGAAGACGATCTCCGCGCCGTGGAAGCGATTCTACTCAGCCGTCACCAAACTGGAAATTGACAACTCATAACTCGAGACAATTCAGCTTTCCTTCAACCAGCCGAAAAGCTATTCCAGAGCCTTCACCTTAAGATCTAAGCTGCCAGTCACAACCTCGACTCGTACATCCTTAAGCGATTCCACCACCCAGTCTGCGCCCGCTTGGCGCAACTGCTCAGCATTGTGCGTGCCTAGCACCCCCAGCACGCGACACCCCGCAGCCTTACCAGCCCGAACCCCGCTGGGCGCATCTTCCACCACCACGCACTCGGCAGCGGGAACACCCACAAGCTCCGCGCCGCGGCGATACGGTTCCGGATCGGGCTTGCCCTTGGTCACTCGCTCGGCCGTCACTAGGCGCTCCGGCTCAGGCAGCTTTGCCGCCTTCAGCCTCGCCTCCACCAGCGGATACGTCGCCGACGTCACTATCGCCCAGTGTTCTGTCGGCAGGCTCATCAGCAGCTCACGAGCACCCGGCAGCGTGATGATGTCCCCCACGTCCGCGATCTCCATGTCCTCGATGAACTTCAACCCTTCAGCCACATCGAGATCCGGTTTGCTCATGCGCACGATGTCTGCCGCGCGTACCCCATGGGGAATCGTGAACGTGTCCGCATTCGGCAGACCGTAGTGCTCGGCCCAGCGCCGCCAGCAGCGCTCTGCGCTGGCAATGGAGCTCACCAGCACACCGTCCATATCGAACAGCATGCCCTGTAGCTTTAGGGTCACCTCAGCCATCAGGCCCGATCCCCTTCGAGCACGAACGCCTTAGCCGCCTGCAACACTTGCTGAACACTTTCGGCGCTGCAGCTCTCGCAGTACACGCGCAACAGCGGCTCTGTGCCGCTGGCGCGCAGCAGCAGCCACGTCTCCGCGGCGTTGGCCCCGCCTTTCGAAACCAGTCCTTCGCACACCGGGTTCTCCAGGAAGAACTTGATCCCGTCCAGCGTCTCTACCCGCAGCACCTTCATGCCCGCAAATGCGGTCTGCCCGGCCTCGATGCCTTTCGCCCGGGTGATCGCTCCCTGCTTCAGCTCCTCGGTGATGTGCATGTCGATGCGCCCGTACTGATGCTCGCCATACTCTTCCTGAAGCGCCGCAACGAGCTCGCCCAGCGTCTTGCCACGGTCGGCCATCACGTTGGCCAGCAGCAGGCTGTTCAACAAGCCATCACGCTCCGGCAGATGCCGCGAAATGCCGACCCCTCCGGATTCTTCACCGCCAATCAGGATGTCGCGCTCCAGCATCAGGTCGCACACATACTTGAAGCCGATGCCATGCTCATGCAGCTTGCGCCCATGCTTGGCCGCAATGCGGTCCAGCATCTTGGTCGTGTTGAACGCGCGAGTGATCTCGCCCGGCCACTGCTTGGTGGTCAGCAGCCACTCCAGCAGCACCGCGAAGATCTTGTGCGCATCCACCACATTGCCATGCTCATCCACCGCGCCGATGCGGTCCGCGTCGCCGTCGGTGATCAGCCCGGCATCGCACTTCTCCGCCACCACCACCCGCTGCGTCTCGGCGATGTGCGGAAGAATCGGCTCTGGGATTGATGCCCGGAAACGCCGGGTTCACCTCGCTGCGCATCTCCACATACGGCACACCGGCTCGCGCGAAGATGCCCGCAACATACCCACGCCCCGCGCCAAACATCGTGTCGATCAAAAACCGATAGCCCGAAGCCTTGATCTTCGGCAGATCGACGAACGACTCCAGCGCGGCAATGTAAGGCGGAGCAAAGTCCACCTCCTCAATCGGCGCGGGCTGTGCGGCCTGCGGCACTTCCTGCAGCAGGTAGCCTTCAATGCTCGAAATGATCGAAGGCTTGCCCGATCCGCCATAGCTGGCCTTGTACTTCACGCCATTCCATTCAGCCGGGTTGTGGCTGGAGGTGATCATCACTCCGCCCGCAGCCTCGCGCCCACGCACGGCAAACGAAAGCTCCGGTGTCGGCGTCACCTTGTTGGCCAGCGCCACGGGAATGCCCGCTCCAGCCAGCACCTCCGCGACAACACGGGCGAAAGACTTCGATCCAAACCGCGTGTCGTACCCAATGCACACGCCGGCCTTCGCATCCTCGTGGTGGAGCACGTACAGCGCAATAGCCCGCGCGGCTACGCGTACGTTCTCATAGGTAAAGTCGTCGGCGATGATGCCTCGCCATCCGTCCGTCCCGAACTTAACTACCGTTCCTGCCATTTCCGTCAAACCCTCTGCGGCGTCAACTCCGCCTACACCAACTCAAGCTTCCCGCTCTTTTTCAACTCCGCCACCACCTTGCCCACATCCTGCGAGCCATCCCGCGTCGTCACCAGCAGCGCATCGTCCGTCTCCACCACCACCAGGTCCTTCACGCCCACCAGCGCCACGGTCTTGTGCGGCGAGTACACATAGCAGCCCGACGAGTTGATCTGCACATCGAAGGTGGACTCGACAACATTGCCGTCCTTCGGCTCCTTGTTTTCAGACACGAATTCGTGCAGCGCCGCCCACGAGCCCAGGTCGTTCCACGCAAAGTCGGCGGGAAGACAATAGAGCTCCGAGTTCGCCTCGCCCTTGCTCGAGCGCGGCTCCAGCACGGCGTAGTCAATAGAAATCGACTCACACTGCGGATACAGCTCGGCAAACACCTGCGCAAACTCCGGCGTGTCCCACGCTGCTGCGATCTTCTCCAGCAGCGGAGCCATACCGGGCGCGTGCTCGCGGATGGCATCGGCCAGCGTGCGTGCGCTCCACAGGAACATGCCGCTGTTCCAAACGTAGTTGCCGGAGCGCACGAAGGTCCGTGCTCGCGCCGCATCCGGCTTCTCCGTAAAACGTCGCACGTGGCGAACCGGGATCGCTTCGCCGCCCACCGTCACCGGCGTATCCGCGGCGCCCAGTTCGATGTACCCATAGCCGGTCTCTGCGCGTGTCGGTGGAACACCCAGCACAACGATCTTGCCGGGATGCACCGCCAGCTTGATGCCCGCGCGCAGAATCATGTGGTAGCGGGCTACGTTGCCAATCGTGTGATCCGAGGGAAAAATCCCGAGCACCGTATCCGGCTCTGTTCTCTCCAGCAGAAACGCCGCCAGCGCGCACGCTGGGGCTGTGTTGCGAGCCTCGGGCTCGCAAAGCATCTGCTCCTTCGCGATCTCCGGAAGCTGATCCGAAATCGTGCCCAGCAGCAGTTCATTCGTGATCACCCAAACGGAGTGTTCGGGCATCATGTCTTCCAGCCGCGCCACCGTCTGCTGGATCATCGTCCGCTCGCCATCCAGCGCCAGCACCTGCTTGGCCCGTGCCTTCCGGCTCCGAGGCCAGAAGCGCGTTCCGCTGCCCCCGGCCAGGATGACGGCCGCGAACTTCGGCTTACTCTTTATCTTTTCTGACATACAGCTTTCTATCGTATCCGCGACACATAGCCGCCTCAACATTGGGTCCGCTTCTTACCGCACCGCCGGGTGTTACTGCAGTTTGCCCAGGTAATCACGCAGCCGCTCCACACCTTTGTCGATCGTATCTGCCGATACAGCATAGGAAAGCCGAATATGCTCGTCAGTCCCGAAGGCTTCGCCCGGAACCACGACTACGTGCGCCTCGCTCAACAACTTTGCGGCCAGGTCGGACGCAGTCTTCACGCCGCCCTTACCCAGGAAGCTCTTGATGTTTGGATACACATAGAACGCGCCTTGCGGCACTGTGCACGTCAGCCCCGGAATCGTCTTGAAGCCTTCGAGAATCCGGTCGCGCAGCTTGATGTAGTCCACGCGCATGTCCGCTACGCACTGCTGTGAACTCGTCAGCGCCGCGATGCAGGCCTGCTGCACCATGCTCGCCGTATTGCTGGTGCTCTGCGACTGCAGCTTGCTGATTGCCGCGATGATCGGCTTCGGCCCCAGCGCAAACCCCGCGCGCCATCCGGTCATGGCATAGGTCTTCGAAAGCGACCCGAGCACCACGATGTGCTCCTTGCAGTCCGTGAACGACGCGCCGCTCACCGCGGGCTTGCCGTCGAAGTTCAGGTACACGTAGCACTCATCCAGCAGCACATAGATGCCGTGCTTGTGCGCCAGACGCACGATACCCTCGAGGTCCTCCGCGCTCACCACCGCGCCGGAAGGGTTTGAGGGCGTGTTCAGGATGATTGCCTTGGTGCGGTCCGTAATCGCCGCCTCGATCATCTTCGCGGTGATGCGGAAGTTCTCCGCCTCATCGCTCTGCACGTACACCACCTTGCCGCCCGCGTACTCGATGATGTCCTTGAAGCTGACCCAGTACGGCACCGGGAGGATGACCTCGTCGCCATGGTCCACCAGCACCTGGATGGTCTCAAACAGCGCCAGCTTGCCGCCCGTGGTGAACACGCACTCTTCCGGTGTGTAGTTCGTGCCGAAGTCTTCCGCGTGTCGGTCCACGATCGCCCTGCGAATCTGTGGCACGCCGCTCACCGCGGTATAGCGCGTGTGGTTCTCCTGGATCGCCTTGATCGCGGCGTCCTTGATGTGCTGCGGCGTCGCGAAGTGCGGCTCGCCCGCGCCAAAATCCGCAAGGTCGATTCCCTGCGACTTCAGCCTCAGGGACTCAGCAGTAATGGCCATCGTGGCGGACACTTCAATGCGGTCAATGCGGTCGGTCAGCATCTTGTGGGCGGTAGCTGTGCTCATGCGTCTAGTTTACTAGCTTGCCGCGCGCTCCTATCCCCCCGGGGCTGTCCGGCGCTGCAACTATTTTCTTGACGCGACATTCTCCTGGTCATATACCTTGGGACACCCCGAATCTACATCTGCGACCAAAAGGTAGTTCATGCCTGGTACCCGCTTTGCTCTTGCGCCCGTTCTGCTGCTCGTCGCGTGCCCCTTGGGAGCTCAATCTGCCGGAGCCGACGCCAGCCCCGGCACTACCGGCGCGCAAGCCACTACATCCGCGCCACCACCTGCCGCTCTGCCTGCCCAGACAGCGACTTCCCAGACAACGGCTGCCCAGGAGGCGCCGCCCCAGATCACGATCGCTGGCGCTTATCCGACCATCGCTTATCCCGAGGGAAACAACCAGTATCAGTTCACCGTCTATGGCCAGGGATTCTCAGCAGACGATCCAGCAAAGGACGACGTCTGGATCGTCGGGGGCGGCAGCATTATCGATCCGGCTCGCCACTTTGCTTCAAAAAGAGACTGCGAGCAAAAGGTCGACCCAAAAGCGAAAGCATGCCTCTGGATAGATCCACACGTGCCCAACGAACTGCATGTCGTTGGCTATAACCGGCAGCCGGATCAGAGCCGTGTCAGCGTCGAAATCGTGGTCAACGGAAAGCACTACGCCGCCAAAGACCCTCTGGTCTTCTCGCGCACCACTCGAGCCGGAGCCCGCGGCTGGACCGTCCTCGTCTTCTTCCTCCTCGCGGCGATTATGTTTCTGCTCATCCGCAAGGGGTTGAAAGGAAAAACCATCGAGGGCGCGACGATCAGCCCTCTCACAGCCCTTCTCTTCGACAGCCAGACCGATACGTACAGCCTCTCGAAGTTCCAGCTTTTCTTCTTCTGTGCGGTCTTTATCTACGCCTACCTGTACTGTTTGGTGTGCGGTTGGCTCGTGCAGGGGAACTACACCCTTCCGGATGTTCCGTTGACCTTTGCAGGTCTGCTCGGCATGAGCGCCGGAACCACGGTCGTATCTGCCGGGCTCACGCAGTCTCTCGGCTCAAAAGGAGCGGGTGCGCCCGGCCCGTCGTTTTCAGACTTCATCAGCCAGGGCGGTCTCGTCGTGCCGGAGCGGTTCTTCTGTTTTGCTTGGACGGTGATCGCCTGTGTTGGCTTTCTGCTCCTCATGGTTTCGCAGGACCCTGGAACCGCGTCGAGCTTCCCCACAATTCCTGACGGCCTGCTCTACGTCATGGGCGTCAGCAGCGCGGGATATCTCGGGGGCAAGGCCTCCCGCGGTCCCGGTCCCGTCATCCGTAATACCGCTTGGGACGGTGAACTGCGAGTCATCGTCGCGCAGGGCGAAAACCTGTCCTATGAAGCGGATATGTTCATTGACGACGTAAAGCTGCCCATTGTGATCAACGCCGCGGGAAAGGGTGCGGCAGGAGCTAACGCCAGCGGCCTCATTACCTACACCGCGCAGGTTCCGCCGGCGTCAGACCGCACGCTCTGTTCAGAACTGCGCGTCACGCTCGATCCGGCCTTCACGCTTCCCGCCTTGGCCCAGCCAGTCACGCAGCACAAGCTGCGAATCGTCAACGGAGATGGTCAGTTCGCCGAAGCGATGTTCAGCTGAGAGCCTGGACTCCGCGCTTCCGTAGCACCCACGTCGTCATGCACCGGTAGTCCTGCACGATCGTCGTCTTCAGCGGGTCCACCATTACCGCGTTCATCTGCCGGGTCATGTCCAGCAGTGCCGCCTCATCCACCAGAAACCACTCTGACCCGTCGCCGATCTGGAACACGTTTCCGCGTACCCGCGGGAACTCCATCCCGATCCGCGACCCCAGCCGGCAGAACAGCAGTCCGCCGACGCGCAGCACGCGCCAAAGCTCTTCCACCATCGCCAGGAAGTGCTTCTCGTCGCGCGCAAAATGCAGCACTGAGTTGCAGATCACAACATCCGCAAACCCGTCCGGAAATGGCATCTTCTCGATCGCGCTTACCCGAAAATTGTCCGGTGGCAGCTGCGGCGCGAGCTCCCCCGCCAGCGCTCGAACATGCTCCACGGCTTCCGGCTGCGCGTCGATTGCAAACACCTCCGCCCCCTCACGCAGCAGGTGCACCAGGTTCCGGCCATAACCGCAACCCGCATCCAGCACGCGCATTCCCGCGCCAATATTGCCGCGCAGGATCTGGTCGAACACGTAGATGTCGATCTGCCCAAACTGCTCCTGAACGCCCATCGGCGTGCCCAGCCCCGCCGCCCCGCTCAATCGGCAGTCCCAGGCATCTTGCTCCGCAGCCGCTCCATCACCAACGGAGGCACCAGCGAGCTCACATCCCCACCCAGCCGCACCACACCCTTGATCAGCCGCGAGCTCACATAGGTGTACTTCTCCGCCGGCAACATAAACAGCGTCTCCAGCTCGGGGTCCAGCTTGCGATTCATCATCGCCATCTGGAACTCGTACTCGTAGTCCGAGATCGCTCGAATCCCGCGCAGAACCGCGTTCGCCCTCACCTGCCGCGCAAAGTCCACCAGCAAGCCATCGAACGTCACCACTGTTACATTCGCGAAGTGGGCCGTCGTCTCGCGGATCATCTCTTCGCGCTCCGGCACACTGAACAGCGGCGTGCCCTTCTCCGAGTTGCGCAGAATGGCCACGGTCAGGTGGTTGACGATCTTCGCGCCGCGCGCAATCACGTCCAGGTGCCCGTTCGTCAAAGGATCGAACGTGCCGGGATAAATGGCTCTGGTTTCCATGAACAACACGAGCATACAGGGCCGGCATGAAACGAGTCACTGGCAACTACAGTTTCTACTTCACATCCTTGGTATGGAACCGCGATACACCCGAGATAAAACGTGTTCGCATCCGTGCCCGGATTGCGAACGCTGATGTTCGCGTTCGACATGTGCTGATACCGGTAACCCTACCGTGATCGCCTGCCGCAGCTTCGGAAAGAAGTTAATCCCCAGCCCAAGGTCCGTCGAGAACAGCAGTTGCGACCCGTCCGGCGACAGCACCCGCTGGTTGAAGTACAGGATGCCCGAGTTCTCCGTAAAGAATGGCTGTATCCGGCTGCGAGGCCGCAGGTCCAGCTCAAAGCCCACCGGGCTCAGCCCTGCCCCCTTCGAAAGCCGGTTCGGCGTAGTCGGATTCGTCGAAGTCCACGTCGGCTGGTTCGGCTCATCGAGCAGCGCGAACAGCGTTGCCTCCGGCGAGTAGCGGACAACATAGTGCGGCATCAGCGCGAACCGGTAGCTGTATCGCACGTCGAACGGGAAGAAGTTCACGCCCTTGTCGAAACCGAGGTAGTGGCCGCTATGCAGCGAAAAGCCGCCCCAAACGCCAATCTGGTGGTTCCCGCCCGGCAGCGTGGCATCGGCAGCTGAGATCTCTGCTACATGCGCCGTCTGTTGAGCCTCAGCCGCTACGGCTGGAAAAAGTCCCACGGCAACCAGCACCAGAAAGGCAAAGCTAACCTTCTCAACATACCTACGCAATCGCAGCCGTTTCGCTCCAGTTCTCTGCATCTGCACCAATTCCTTCACGCTACCACAGGGACATCCCACAAAATCTGGCGCACCCCGCTCCCCGTTTTCCGCTCCGCGGTGTCTATGCAATCAGCATCGTCTACACAAGAAACCGATGCCGGGTGCCACCGCACCTTGGAAAGAAGCCCATGCGCCTTGCCGCACCCATCGCCGCTGCCCTCATCTCCAGCCTCAGCCTGAACCCCGCCTTCTCGCAGAAAGCCGCCCCTGCTCGGTCCGCGGCCACCCCACCTGACCACGCCGAGCGCACCACGAGCCTTCCCGTCACGCGCGTCTCGCTCTACAAAAACGGCGTCGGCTTCTTTGAGCACTCCGGCCACGTCACCGGCGACGCCTCCGTCACCATCGACTTCACCACCAGTCAGCTCAATGACGTGCTCCAGTCCCTCACCGCGCTCGACCTGAACGGCGGCCGCATCTCCGGCGCGGGATACAACTCGACGACGCCTCTGGACCAGCAGCTTAAAACTCTGCCGCTTGCCCTCAGTGAAGACACCACCGCCGCCGACTTCTACGCTTCCATCCGAGGCTCGCGCGTCGAAGTCCACGCCCCCTGGCGTCAGCATCGTCGGCCGCCTGCTCTCCGTCGAAGACCGCAACGCCGCCACACCCAAACCCTCCGACGGCAACACCGAACCTCCAAAAGAGGTTCAAGCCCACTTCATCACCGTCGTCTCGGATACTGGCGAAGTCCGCACCATCCAACTCACACAGCAGACCAGCGTCCGCCTGCTGGATGCAGCCCTTCATCAGGACGTCAGCCGCTACCTCCAGCTGCTCGCAGACAATCGCTCGCAAGGCTTGCGCCACTTAACCCTTGAAGACCACGGCTCCGGCACACGGGAGCTGCAGGTCAGCTATATCTCCGCTGTCCCCGTTTGGAAATCCACCTATCGCATCCTCTTTACGGATTCCAAATCCTCCAACGCCACAGCGACCCTTCAGAGCTGGGCGGTCGTCGACAACACCGTAGGCGAAGACTGGAACAACGTCGAGCTGTCCCTCATCGCAGGCCGCCCGCAAAGCTTCACGCAGCCGCTCTCCGATCCCATCTACACCAACCGCCCCGAGATTCCCATAGCCACAGCCGAGCAGCTCGCTCCGACCACCCACGACAGCAGCATGAATGGCATCAGCCAGAACGTCACAGTCCAAGCCGAAGACTCCAGCGCGTTCCTCGCAAACCGGGCGGCTGCACCCAAGGCAAGGGCTCGCACATCCGCAGGTGTCGCCGGCGTGGCAGGCATGGCAGGTGGCTCCGCGGGCGGAGTCATAGGTGGCCCGCTCGCAGCTCCCGCCGCGCCCCCTCCGTCCTACGAAGAAATCGCCCAGGCTTCCATCGGTCCGCAAACCCAAACCGCCGCCTTCGATGACTTCTTCCAGTACAAGCTCTCGCAACCCATCACCATCCGCAAGAACGAGTCCGCGCTCGTCCCCATTCTGCAAACCAAGGTTCCCGCGGATCGCGTCACGCTTGTCAGCGGAGGCAATGGCCGAGCCTCGCAGCCCCTCCGCGCTCTCTGGATCACCAACTCCTCCGGCCTCACGCTTGACCGTGGCAGCTTCTCGCTCGTGGAAAACGGCAACTTCGGCGGCGAAGGCCTGCTCGACCCCATCCACCCCGGCGAAAAGCGCCTCCTGTCCTACGCCGCCGATGAAGCCGTCCACGTCTCCACCGAAGCGGGCAAGGACTACACCGAAGCCGTCGATCACGTCACCGTTAGCAAAGGCGTTCTCATCCTCAGCCGCTCGCAGGTCCGTGCCATCACCTACGTCCTGCACAACGCCGCTCCGGACGACCGAACGGTCATCCTTGAGCAGCAGATCGACCCCCGCTTCACCCTCACCTCCGCCGTCAAGCCGGTAGAAACCACGCCTACGGTCTATCGCTTCCGAGTGGAAGTCCCAGCCGGTGGCACGCAGAAACTGGAGGTCGCGGGTCAAAGCCGCACCCAGTTGCGCTATGAGTTGCTGCGCTCCGACGAAAGCCAGCTTGATCTCATCGTGCGCCAGGCCGGTAACAACGCCCAGCTCCGCGCCGCCCTGCAGCCTGTTCTCGATGCCCGCCGCCGTGTCGCCGACGCCCAAACCGCCGTCAACCAGACCAACATCACCATTACTGCGCTCAAGGCTGACGAGGATCGCCAGCGAGCCAACATCACGGCTCTCGCCAACGCCGACAAGTCTTCCCGTGACCGCTTCGTCAGCGACCTCAACAAAACAGAAGACGCCATATCCACGCAGCAGAAAGAACTCGCCACCCGCTCCGCTGCCCTCGACGCCGCGAAGGCCGACCTCGCTAACCGCATCGAGTCGCTGCAAATCGACACAAAAATCTAACGTCGATCCTGGGTGAGCATCCGGGTACCCATCCGCGACAGCCTCATCGTCACGTGTGGGCTTCGCCGGACGGTTCCGAGTTCTACAGGACCCTCCGCGCCATGGATTCCGTGGCGTACCCCCTCGCGCGTCGCGCCCGCCGCGTCAAAGCTCCCTGCCCAGCAAAGCCGTAACTTTCAGAAGGCCTGCCATTGCCAAACTGGTAAACTAAAGCCGTATGCCGCAGATCAATCGCCGTCAATCCGTGACCGTCAACATCGGCGGAGTTCGCGTCGGCTCTGACGCCCCGGTCATCGTCCAGTCGATGACCAACACCGACACCGCCGACGTCGAATCCACCGTCCAGCAGATCTCCGCGCTCGCCCGCGCCGGCTCTGAGCTCGTCCGCATCACCGTCAACAACGATGCCGCCGCGCAGGCCGTTCCGCACATCGTGGAAGGCATCCGCGCCAGGGGCTGGACCACGCCCATTATCGGCGACTTCCACTACAACGGCCACATTCTGCTCCGCAAATACCCGGAGATGGCGCTCGCGCTCTCCAAGTACCGCATCAACCCCGGCAATGTCAGCATCGGCCGCAAGGACGACGACAACTTCCGCACCATGGTCGAAGCTGCCGTCGAGTATCAGAAGCCCGTCCGCATCGGCGTCAACTGGGGCTCCCTTGACCAGGCGCTCCTCACCAAGATGATGGACGCTAATTCGAAGGCGAGCCAACCTCTAGACGCCCGCGACGTCATGATGGAAGCCATGGTCGTCTCCGCGCTCGATAACGCCGAAGCTGCCGAGCGCTACGGCCTCCGCCGCGACCAGATCATCCTCTCCGCCAAGGTCTCCAACGTTCGCGATCTCATCGACGTCAACACCGCGCTCGCCGCCCGTACCGACCACGCCATCCACCTCGGCCTCACCGAAGCCGGCATGGGCATGAAGGGCATCGTCACTTCCACCGCGGGCCTCTCGCCGCTGCTGCTCGCCGGCATCGGCGACACCATCCGCGTCTCCCTCACCCCGGAGCCCGACGCGCCCCGCACCGAAGAAGTCCGCTGCGCCCAGCAGATTCTGCAGTCGCTCTCGATCCGCAGTTTCATGCCGCAGGTCACAAGCTGCCCCGGCTGCGGCCGTACGACGAGCACCTACTTCCAGGAGCTTGCCCTTCGCATCCAGAACTATCTCGGCGAAAGCATGCCCGAGTGGAAGAAGCTCTACCCCGGCGTCGAGGAACTCAAGCTGGCCGTCATGGGCTGCATCGTCAACGGTCCCGGCGAATCCAAGCACGCCAATATCGGCATCTCGCTCCCCGGCACTTTCGAAGAACCCAAGGCCCCGGTCTATGTGGACGGCAAGCTCTTCACCACCCTGAAGGGCGACCACATCGTAGAAGAGTTCCAGGTCATCCTCGATGAGTACGTCGAAAAGCGCTACGGCCGTCAGGCCGTCGAGGTCTAACGCAATCGGCTCTGCCCCGCCGGCTGGTAGCTCCACGAAGGCCTCGGCGTTATCTCCAACGCAACGGGCTGTTGTGCTTTCTCAACTCCCGTAGTGGATAGTGCGTTCCCCGCCACACCACTCCGCCCTTCACCCATGCCGCCAGCATGGACCGCATCATCGCCCAGCAAAACGCAACTGCCCCTAGCGGATACAGCCACGCGTAGCGCGCGTCGATCAGCGTCACGCGCTGCATCAGCCGGTAGCCCATTGCGATGCACCCCATCACGATCGCGCATGGCGCAAGCGTCGGCCACCAGAACAGGCCCGCAACCGGCATCAGGAACCCCGCGACCAGCAAAGCGATCACCAGCATCAGCAGCGGTGTACGAAAGTTCACACCCGAAAACAAATTCTTCGTCATCACCCGGATCAACCCGCCCACTCCCGGAGCCCAGTGCACCCGCACCATCCCCGGCGCGAACGCCACCCGCTGCGGCAGCCCCGCACCCTTGATCCGCCGCCCTAGCACGAGATCTTCCAGCACCGCCAGTCGCTGCGGCTTGAGTCCACCCACAGCCTCCAGCGCCGAACGACTCACCATGTTGAACGCGCCCACCCCAATCGCATCCCGCCGCGACCTCGGATCGGCGATCTTCCACGGCCGCGCCACGCACAGCCCAACCACCTGGAAGAAGCCCATCAGCACGCCCTCCCCATGGGTCTTCACCACCGGAGTAGGCCCCACCACCAGGTGCGCCGCCTTCTCGCGCTCTGCATAATAGAGAGCCCGCCGCAGCACCGTCGGCTCGAACAGCACATCCGCATCGGTAAACAGCAGCCACTCCGTCTCACTGGCGCGCACCGCGGACTCCATCGCCCAGGTCTTCCCCAGCCATCCCTCCGGCAGCTCACGAATATGTAGCACCTGCAGCCGCTCCGGCGCTCGCGCCGCATACTCGTCCAGAATCGCCCCGGTCGCATCCACCGACCGATCGTCGACAGCCAGTATCCGCATCCCAGGCAGGTCCGAAGCCAGCAGCGCCTCCATTGTCGCCCCGATGTGGGCTGCCTCATCTCGCGCCGGCACCACCACTGTCAGCGCCGCCCGCGTCTCCGCCGAGTCCCACTCCGCCGAGCACAGGTCCACGATCTCAGGAAAGTGCCTGTACGCTCCCCAGACCCGCGCGCACCATGCCGCCGCAACCAGCCAAGCCGCACCCTCAAGCACCACCCGCACGCCCAGCATCAAGCCGCCGCGGGAGCCGTCCCCACATCATGCCGCAGTTCCGGCGCGAACCTCGCCCCCACAAAGAACACCACCGCTCCCACCGCCATGCTGACGATCGTCACCCCCAGCCCCAGCCGCAGGTTCGTCTTGTCGCTCACCACGCCAATTACCCACGACGACGGCATATCGCCAAACACATGCAGCGCAAACAGCTGCCCCGCCATCGCCGCCGACCGCAAATTCGCCGGCACCGCATTCAGCGTCGCCGCATTCACCGGCCCCGTCCCCAGGAAGATAAAGAACACCGCCAGCCCCAGCGACGGCAGCGTCAGCGCCTTCGGCCCAAAGAACGTCAGCACCGCCGGCACTACCGCCAGCGCCGCGCTGATCGCCGGCACATAGTACAGCGCCTTCCCCGTCTTCTTCGACCACCACTGAGCAACGACTCCTCCCACAACAGTCCCGCCCAGCCCGCACACCACCGTCAGCGTGCCCATGATCGTGCCCGCCGCCCCCGTGTCGCGCCCGTTAAACCGCTGCAAAAATGTCGGGATCCAGAAAGAAATCCCGCCCAGCGCAAACGTCACCGCCGCATACCCCAGGATCGCGCAAAGGTACGCCTTGTTCCGCACCAGCGACGCCGCGCCCTGCTTGTCCACGCCATGCTTTACCGGCTCGCTCACCCGCTGCGGCTCGCGCATAAAGAAGAGGATCAGCAGCGCAATCACCGCCCCCGGAATCGCGCTCGCAATAAACGCCATGCGCCACCCATGCGTCTGCGCAATGTTCCCACCGGCCAGAAACCCCAGCGCCGACCCCACCGGGATCGCCACATTAAAGATCGTCAACACCTTGTTGCGCTTGTCTTCCGCATAGAAGTCCGCAATCAGCGCCGGCGCAAAGATCCCAAAGCACGCCTCGCCTACCCCCAGCATCATGTGCCGAACGTTCAGCTCCCAGAACCCATGCACCTGCGACGTCAGAAAGTTCATCGCCGCAATCAGCAGCGCCACGATCACGATCATCGGCTTCCGGGGAAACCGGTCGCCCAGCCACCCCGTCACCGGCGACGCACACACATACGCCACAAAGAAGTAGAACGTCAGCGACCCAATCCGCGCATCGCTCAGGTGGAACTCCGCTTTAATCTGCTCCTGCACCGCCGGCAGGATGTAGCGGTCCAGGTAGTTGACGAAGTTCATCGCCGTCAACAGCACCAGCGCCGTAGTCGCGCCCGCGATCGCACCCTTGTTTCTGCTTGGTTTCGTGGCTTCAATCATCGCGACAAGGGTAGCAGGTCTGATTTGACAAGACTTGAAGCGCGCTGAAGCACCGCAACTACGTATTCCTTACGCTTTCGCTCGGGATGTTCCAGCCAGAGCACGGCAGGCAAAGCTTCCGTTCGCTCTCGACTGTAAAGGTAGCGAGACCCAACGGGCTCCTCAATGAAACCGTCTGAACCTCTTTTCAATTCCAAAGCTTCGTACAGGATGTCGTCCAGGTAATTCGCCGCAACGCATACCAAGAGCGCAGGGTTGAAGTGCTTGATTTCCGCCTTTAGAGTCTTCACCGCCAACTCATACTGGTCCTCTACAAGCTTTCCCTTCGGATTGCCGGAGATAACACCTATCTTGAGCAAGTTGGACCAAGCCACTGCATCAAGACCGTCGTGCATATCAGGATTCAATTCTTTGCCGATGTTTCTCGCCAGGGTCCAGAACGCGCTGTGATTGCATCCGCGATAGAGGTTCTGGCTGATGTGTGGGCTGTAGGGACCCGCAGTGGCTTTCCCCACATACAAGACGCGAGCGACACCGTCCGCCCAGTATTCGTCTTCGGCAGACGACAGAAAGACATCTGCCAACTTGCCGCGGTAGCGCGGCTGCCGACTCAAGCGAGCGTGCTTATCTTGCCATTCTGCTATGTAAGTCCTAGGTATGTTCTGAGGATTGTCTATCATGCAGCCGAGCATACCAGCCAAGCCGCGGCCCCTTGCTCCTTCCCAAAGAAGGGGCTTTAGCTCTGGAGGCAGCGATGGCGCATCCGACTTACAGACGCAGTTGCCCGTAAAAGCGCATTACCGGGACTGCTCGTTGAAAGTGAATAAAGATCACGATTCGCAAGCGCGTTGGACTGTTGTCGCCGGTCCGTGAACCCTCATTCCGAGAGCTTCTTCCAGACGGCTTCTCCTTGCCAAGGACTACGCCCAGGCGTAACAAGCCTCCGATGACGATTCTGCAAGTCGCTTTCCTCAGACCTTGGCACCTTGCAGCTCCGTGAGTGTTCCACTAAGGCGAGCGGTGACGGTGACGCTACGCCAGCGGCCCACCCATCACGACGAGTGCTGCAGCCCATCGCCCTATAAACGTCCAGCAACAACCAGTCATAAGTGAACAATTCACGGCGTTTCGTGAACGCCTGTTGTTATGTAGCGTTTATAGGTTGTTATAGATTCTATTTGACAACCGCCCCTGGACCGAGAATCATGTCGGAATGGAGGCACTATGACGCAGGACGAAGCCGTTCCGCTCGAGAAATACATGAAGGCCCTACTGGCATTGCAACTGCGATCGGTTGGCGATGGAGATGGAGAGGAAAAGCCCGAGCTGGTTTTATCATCGGTCGGATTGCAAGCAAAGGAGATCGCCGAGGTGTTAGGGAAGAACGTTGGCGCAGTCACGAAAGCTCTTCAGAGGGCGGGAAAGAAAGCGCCGAGAAAGGATTGAAATATGAGAAGCGGATCCGCTACGACCGACGATCTGTTAAAACAGGCGAAAACGACAAACCGCCTATTGGCAGCTCAACTGAAATCTCAAATGAGCCAGATGGAACTGGTGAAGCTTTTGTCGACCACTGACCTGACTGCGAAGGAGATTGCGGACGTGCTTGATACAACCGCCCCGACCGTCGCGGTTACCTTGCAGCGAATACGCGCGAAAGCTTCTAAAACAGACGATTCGATAAAGAAGACACGTTCTAAGAAGGCCTGATATATGGGGACAAAAAGGGATGTGCAGAGTCCTGCCGATGAGACGGTAGTGCTTCTACGGAAGCTCCTGATCGTCCAGCTGGGGCTTGCTGGTGTAGGACAGGCGCAAATTCGGATGATCGTTGGAGGAGCGATGGGCGACGTCAATGGGATCGTGAAACTTCTAAACGTTAGAAAGCGGAGCATCAAAACGATCGCCTAGGAGGCGTCATGGCAGAAGCGAGGAAGACGGCCGACCCGTTAGCGGAAATTGCAAGTGCGCTGCGACTGTTGCTTAAACTGAAGATCGAAGAAGTTAAAGAGGGACGCACGCAGAAGGAAATGATTCACTTTCTGGACGCTTTGGGCGTTAACAGCGGTGACATTGCTGATTTGCTCGCTGTAAGCCGCACTACGGTTGCACCTGAACTCTCGAAACTTCACGCCGCCAAGAAGCCTAAAAAAGCACCGGCGAAAAAGGCTCGCAAATAGTCAAGACGTTCATCAAGAGCCTGAGCCTGCCTGTAGATCAGCCGATGGTCAAATGATGGAGCAAGACTCAGATGAAGGGTTGCGTTATGTCAGATAGAACGCCAGTTGTCGATTGGTCAGGTAATTACGAAGAGACTTGCCTCCAGCTTGCCAAGCATCTCGGCAAGAGCAAAATCCGGCTTGTACTGTTCAATGCTATATACGGACGGGTCTCGAAGCCGCGCTCTAGAAAACAAATGGTTGTGACGACGAAGTTAAAGCCGGGCGATGGTCAGCAAGCGCAAAATGAACTGGATCACCTCGCAAGATACGGTCTGATTGCACGGATCAAAAATGAAGGGAACATCGAGGTTAAAGATGGAAGCCGCTGGCTGTATCTCAAAGACGAAAATGTGCGTGCGCACCGTGCTCAAATCTTGAAGTACGCGAAGAACCCTGAAGAAGCCAAAAAGGTTCCAACAAAACGCCGACCACAGGGTTCAATTACGGTCATTCAGCGCTCTTTGAAGAAAAGAAAGCATTTGGACATTCTGTATTTGACCGCGAACCCGCATGGGGACATACGAGTTGACGCGGAGGTAAACCAAGTCCAGCAAGAAGTACGTGGCTCCAAGTTCCGTGACAATATCAACGTTCGCTACCAGCCGGCAGCAAATTTGGATTCACTGATTCAAGGGCTGAATGACCACACTCCGGCCATAGTTCATTTCTCCGGCCACGGTAATGAGAGTGGCGTCGGAACAGACGACGCCAGATCACCTCGTCCGACAGGCAAACTGGTCTCGTTTGAACTCTTGGCGAAGGCAATCGCCGCCACAGATACACCGCCGCACGTAATCATTTTGAATTCATGCAAAAGTGCGGGAGCTAAAAAGTCTTTCTTTCCCCCAGCCAAAGCGATAGTTGCCATGGGAAATTCAATCGGCGACTTGGCCGCTATCGCTTTTGCTGCGAAATTTTACGCAGCAATCGCCGCAGGGCAATCGCTTCATTCGGCGTTTGCGCAAGGAAAGGTTGCCGTGGAAGCAGTCTCCATTGATGAAGCAGACACGCCGAAGCTGCTACTTGCCGAAAAGGTCAATCCGAAGAAAATCGTTCTCACCTGATGTAAAACGTATTTCTCAGCCTCTACCAATCTCATCGAAAGTTGTATCTGCTTGGTAGCACAGTTGCGATCACCTCGACAACGTCAGCAGGTCGAGAGTAACTGCCGTTGACAGATCGTCGGCGAGAAGGTGCCGCAAAACCTTTAACCCGAGCCGTTCAGGCCCGCGGCTCACGAGAATTGCCAACCCTGTGTATCCGTACACGAATATAAGACCACCTACCGCTGCTTGCAGAAGATACCTGAGCACAAGCCAAAGCGAACCGCCGTGCAAGTAGGAGCAAACAGCAAAAACTGGGCCACCAATACAACAAAATAGAAGGTAGGACAGAACGAAGATACGGAGAGGAGCGGTCACGCTAAGTTCCCCGTCCAGCCTGCAGCCTTCCGCAGTCGGTACAAGCCTGAATTTCAGGCTCCGAGCGGGTGGTCTCAAGTCTCTCCTGCGGTGAAACCAAATCCGACCTCCGTCGTGCTCCACCTTACCCACGAACACCGCACCTTTGTTGCCTCGTTCGAGAGGCAAACGAGTAACCGGACGAAGGACAGCAGCCGCTTCCTCGACGCCACGCTTACTTTCGATTGTCACTGGCTTCGCAAACCGCGCCATGGGAATACGATCCAACAGAGTGGCCACGGTTACTTCTCCTCCACCAACTCCCAAATCCGAGCCATGTGATGATCGTCATGCTCGGCCACAAACACGAGAAAGTCCGCAAGGCTCATCGGCGTCTTCAGCCGGGGATGAATCAGCGTCTTCTCTAACGCACTCGCATCCAGTTCCTTAACCCGAGCCAGCAGCTTCCCACGTTCATCCCGAAACCCGCGCAGCACCTCCGCTAAATCCCGCGAGTTGAACTCCGCCTCGAACGTCTTCCGGTTCTGCAGGTCCGCTACCGCCAGTTGCTCGCCGCCCGTAACGAAGTTCTCCGTCCGCGCGAGCCACAGCGGCTCCATCACCAGCAGGTGCCCCGCCTGCTCTTGCGCCGACCACTTCCCGTCCTCATGCGCCGTCAGCTTCTCCGCCGACCGGCCCCGCAGCACATCCTCCAGCCGCGCCGGAGTACCCCGCAGCCGCGTCAGCAGGTTCGGCAGCAGCGCCACCGGATACCCACCCTCGAACTTCCGTTCAAACCACGCCGGAACCTGACTCACACAAACCTCCAAATAGTTAAGGTTGTCATCCTGAGCGAAGCGCAGCGGAGTCGAAGGATCCCCGCATTTCGCCCGGTGCGCCACAAATTCCCGGGGTCACGCACAATGCTCAGATCGGCCAGTCCTTAACGCATCTATTCCGAGCGCGGATACCGCGCCGTCACCACCGTCGAAATCCCACCCCGGGGCCGGAAATCACCCTTCACCTCACACCACACCGGGTCGGTCGCCTTCACCACGTCCTCCAGCACCTGGTTCGCGATGTTCTCCTGAAAGATTCCCAGGTTCCGGTACACGAACAGGTACTCCTTCAGCGACTTCAGCTCCAAGCACTTCTCCCGGGGCATGTACCGGATCGTCAGCACGCCAAAATCCGGCAGGCTGGTCTTCGGGCAAACGCTCGTAAACTCCGGGTCGTCGATCAGGATCTCGTACGCGGGAAACTGGTTCCGCCACGTCTCAATCGCCGGAAACTTCGTATCCAGCCCCGACTTCGCGTGGTCGTCGGTGTAGCCGGTCGTATAGGTCGTCTCTGCCATCTGCGCTTCTGCTCCTAGCAACTAAAAGTGTAACCACTTGACAAAACAGTGGCCCGGCGAGGGTCCCTCGCCGGGCCGCTATCGTTCGGATCCATCCAGAGGTCCACCCCTAACTCCTTCGCGTTGAAGATTTTGCGCAAGAAAGTACAGGGGGAGGGTACCGCCCGCTACCCCTAGTTCCTGCGCCCAAGCGTCGGACGATCGTCGCTGCTCGTCCCCGTCCCCGAAGTCCCACTGGGAGGATTGTTCGAGTCAGCCGTCCGCCGAAGCGTAGGCTTGTTGCCGCCCTTCTTGTCGTTCAGCCCGCGCTTGTTCTGGATGCGAGCCAGCCGAGCCTTCACCGTATCGAACTCACTTGTCGTCACCAGGTAGTCAGGCTTCGCAGGCAGGATGGTAGCGATCTCATCCTCCACATGGTCGATGCGGTCAGGGGTAGCCGGGTGGTCGCTGAACGCCTTGGAAAGCGCCCCAGGCTTGTGCTTCTCTAGCGCCTCCAGCTTCTCGAAGATGCTCACCATGCCCTGCGGATCGTACCCCGCGCGATACATGTACTGCACACCCAGGTAGTCCGCCTCAGCTTCATACTCTCGCGAGAATTGCAGGAACGTCAGCGGCACCGCCAGCTGCGAAGCCTCATAGATCCCGTACCCCGTCCACGTCCCCTGCGTAAAAATGATCAGCGGAATCTGGCCGATCTGCATGTAGTTCATCTTCGTCATCTCGCGAGCCGCATGGTGTGCCGCGACATGCGAAATCTCGTGCGCCATCACGCCCGCCAGCTCATCTTCCGAATCGCAAGCCAGGATCAGCCCCGAGTTCACGTAGAAGAACCCGCCTGGCAGCGCCATGGCGTTGATCTCATCTGTATCCAGCACCTTGATCGTGAACGGCACCTTGGAGTCCGAGTTCTTCACCAGGTTCTGCCCCACGCGGTTGACGTACTCCACGATCACCGGATCGGTTACCAGGTGCGAGCTCTTCTCGATTTCCATCGAGTACTGCTTGCCCGTACCGATCTCCCAGTTCGTCGAGTACCAGTTCCCCAACCCCCGGCCCCCAATGTTCCGGTTGCCCACCGCGTTCACATCCTCTTCGCTGCCCTTCTTGATGTGTGGATCTAGCTGCTCGCCCGGCGTCGGAATCGCATCGGCCTTCGCTGTCGTTGTGGTCGCGTCAGTCTTCTTGTCGTCGTTCTTCGCATCTGGATTGCTATCTGGCGCGGGCAACTTCTTCCTGTCAACTGGCACCGGATCGGAGCTCCCAGTCGGCGTCGTGCTCCCAGGCGCGGTCGTGCTCGGCTGCTGCGTCGAATCAGCCGGCGCAGATTGTGGAGCGGTCGAGGGAGAACTGCTCGGAGCCGGCGTTTGCGCAAGAACGGCAAAGCCGGAAAACGTCAGAACAGCGGAAAGAGAGAAAGCGGAAAGAGAGCGCATGACAAAGGACCCCGCGGAAGCCGCACCTCGACGGTAAGCGCAGCTTGGCCTATCCCATTAGACGCTTTTTTTCCGATTTCGGTGCAGCCGCAAAGGCACGCCCGCGTCACGTCTCTGTCTTCCGATCACAAACCGCCTCACCAGGTGTTATAGGTCGTTCCGTCCGTCGCAATCCCCTGCGACCCTGAGTGCACATCGTCGATCCCGCCCTGTGTCTCTTCAATCGTCATCAGCGTGTCGCTGTGGTCGGTCATCCAGGTGTCGGTGCGGTCGGTCATCGGGTCTTTCGGCACGGTTTTCAGGTACCCGGCCTGCACCAGGTCGTCCAGCCCATTGGGTGCCTTTTCCTTGTCCACTGTGTAGCTGCTGATGGCGTCCCGCATGGTATGCAGATCTTCGCGAAGGGCTGCTTCCTTGGCGCGCCGCACCGTGCTCACGAAGCTCGGGACAGCAATTGCCGCCAGCACACCGATGATCGCCATCACGATCATCAGTTCGATCAGTGTGAATCCCGCTTCACTTGCTCGATTTGTCGTCCGCTTCACCATGTGTTGTACTTCGTCCCGTCCAGCCCCGTGCCGTTGCTCTTGGAGTGCACGTCATACACGTTCTGCCCGCCAAAACTGTCGGAATCCGGATCATCCTGGTTTGACCGCAGCCCCCAATCGGTCGACTTCGTCATCGGATCCACCGGAATTTTGCGCAGAAACCGAACCTTGTGATCCTGGATGTCGACACCGTCCACTAGTGTCTCCAGGTCCGGCGGATAGTTGTTCGAGTCGGCCTTCGTCTGGATGCCACCTTTGTCCGCGGCGTCCTTGTAGGCATCAATCGCCCTGCGCATCTCCCAAAGGTCGGCGCGCAGTTCACGTTCCTTCTGCCGCTTTACCGTGAACCGCACCACCGGCACCGCTGCCGTCGCCAGTATTGAGATCATCGCCGTCACGATGATCAGTTCGATCAGCGTGACACCGGATTCGGCGGACAGAGAGCCTTGCAGGCGTAGCCGCACTGAAACGGCGTAGCGGAGAAGAAATTTCGCGCGCTTCATCTCTGCGCCTCCTTCCAGTGTGCTTCGCGCCTGGCCCCTGTCAGTCGCCGGCAGAACCTGCAAAACCTACTTCGTTACATGGACGACAGCCGTATTGCCCAGCACCGGCATATCTCCGCCCTGGCTGTTCTTCGCGCTCATCCTCACCAGCGACAGC
Organism: Granulicella sp.; assembly: GCA_965198545.1. Taxonomy (GTDB): domain Bacteria; phylum Acidobacteriota; class Terriglobia; order Terriglobales; family Acidobacteriaceae; genus Granulicella. The sequence continues at coordinate 1,158,100 of CBDAPS010000001.1, forward strand.
GTGGAGTCACCTACACCCATCGCCTTGAACGTCAGCGTCACAACCGTTCCCTGCCCATTCACGCCATTCGTGCTCGGCGGACGAGAGGCCACGATGGAAACCGCGCCCTCGCCTACCGAGTTCTGCACCAGCGCCACGGCCTGGTTCCCCTGGCTCATCATCGGGCCGGCATCCACCTTCTCCAGGCTCAGCACCTTCGGGTTGAACTGCAGTTGCAGCGGCAGGCTGGCCAGATCGGCGGCATTGGCAGCCGTCAGCGCCACCTGGAACACTGACCCGATTCCCTGGGTAGCCATGGCAGGTGTCATGCTCAGTGTCAGCGGCGTCGTGCCAGGTGCCAGTACCCCCGTGGCGGCAGGCGATGGCGGGGTGGGCGGCGCGGCTTGCGCGGCCAGTTGTCCCAGCACGGCATTCGCCGCATTCGCAGCCGAAGTCTTCGGCGTATTGTCCGTCAGATTTGGGGTAATGCCGTTGAGAGAGGCTTCATGCGTAGCCGCCGCCCGCGGGTCGCGCCGCAGAACCTCGATCGCCTGGCCCGTACCCGTGTACACCTGTTCCGTATTCTCGTCCGTCAGGATCGACTCGCGCACAATGTGCGGAATCAGCAGGAACACGATCTCGTCCTTCTGCCTGACCTTGTCGTTCGAGGAAAAGAAGTACTTTAGGAACGGAATCTCCCCAAGAAAGGGTGTGCCGCTCGTGGTGTTCGAATCCTGCTCCTGCAGCAACCCGGCAAGGAGGCTCGGTTCGCCGTCTTTCAGCTCAATCACCTGTTCCGCGGTCTTCTGCGCAATGATCGGTTCGGTCACGCCCGAAATCGTTTCCGAGCCGTTCTGGCTGGAGATTTCCACCTTCAGCTTCAGCGAGATTTCGCGGTTGTAGTGAACCGTCGGCGTCATGTCGATGTTCACACCGACGTCGAGGTACTGAAACTGCGTCTGCACGCCCAGCGATGCCGTCGAGATTGCTGCGCCGGCCGAGTACGATCCAGTCGCGACCGGGATCTTCGAACCGATCTTCAGCGTCGCGCGCTGCCCGTCTGTCGCGCGAATGCGAGGGTTCTGCAGAATACGGGTATCCGTGTCCGAAAGCAGCGCGTTCACTGTGCCGCCCGTTACTGTCACCGCGAAATTTGTGGCATTCAGGTTCGCTAGCGTATTCAGCGTCAGGTTGGTCGAGGTCGAACTCGTCCCGGTCGTACCGGTGCTGGTGGAGGTGCTCGTGGTGCTGGTGCTGCCGGTCGTCGTACTGCTGGAGGTCGGCGTCAGGCCAAAGCTTTGAGGCAACGTCAGGCCAAGATTGCGCTCTTTCTGACGGCTCACTTCCAGCACGGCGACATCCACAACCACTTCCGCCCGCTGCCGGTCCAGGTCGTTGACGACCTTCTCCGCCAGCCGGAGTTCATCGGTCGTCGCGCGCACCACAATGGCGTTCTGGCTCGTCACCAGGAAAAGCTTGGAGCTCGGGTCCAGCAGATTGCGCAGCGCCACCAGCACTTCATTGGCGTCGTTCTGCTGGGAAACATTGGTCAGATAAAACGTCTGCAGCGCCAGGTCGCTCAGGTCGCTCCGCTTGGTGCGGTTATTCTGCGCGACAAACAGCGTATTGGTCGTCACCGGCTTCCAGAACGTGCCGCTCAGCGTGCCCACGATGCGCAACGCGTCCCAAAGGGACACGTTCGTAAGGTCTACCTGGATACGCTTGGCCGTGTATTCCGGGTCGAAGATCACGTTCAGCCCGGCAGCCTTGCCGATCGCCTGGTAGATGATCTTTGTGTCTTCCACCATGTGGAGCGTGATCGGGTCAGTCGAAACCGGCCTCAGCTCTACCGGCCCGCTCAGCATGCTGATCTCGCGCTTCACCTGCGCCTGATGTGGAGTCTCCTCATCCACGCCCGGAATCAGCACCGTGCCTGGCGCGGCACTGTTGGCCACTGCCTGCGCCACCTGTCCTGGAGTGCCGCCCGCTGGTGTCGGTGTCCCGGCCGGTACCGTCCCGTTCGCCATGCCGCCGCGCCCAGCCACATTCGGCTGCTGCGTGAGCTGCAGCTCCTGCACCGCCGCCTGGTTGCCCGGATCAATCTGCATCGCCCGAGCGAACTCGTTGATGGCGCCCGGAACGTCGCCTGACTGCCGCAGCACCCGGCCGCGGTCCACGTGCAAAGCCGCCGCCTGGAAGCGCAGCCGCTCAAACCGCTCGCGGTAGCGCAGGTCTGTTGGCTTCTTCAGGTGAGCCTGCCGGTAGTCCTCAAACGCTGTGTCGTAATCCTGCTTGGCTTCCGCTGCCTGTCCACGCTTGTCCCACTTCGCAGCCGACTGCGCATGCGCGGTCGCAGGCAGCAAACAAACCGCGGCAGCCGCAGCCAGCAACAGGCACCGCATGGCTCGCGCCGAGCGCACTACGTTCTTCAATTCTACTGTTTCCTGCCGACCCATCTTGCGTCCCTGCATGCGTACGAACTGCTCCACCCGTTTGCGGCCGCTGCATGCACGCTTCGGTCTTGTCACTTCGGCTGCCGATCCTGATTCCGCTCGCCGGCCAGAATTTCGGGCGGGCTCAGCGCTGTTTTCGCGCGCCTTCCGTGTCACAAGCTCAGGATTCTGCTGCCGTAAGTCTACCATCTCCGTCACTGGCTTCTCCGTAAGGCAGAGGGCCGCTTCGGGCGCCCGTCCGCGGAGGCTCGGCTGCCTCTCACGGCGTTCTCCCAATCACTTCCGGGCCATCTCTCCCCGTTCGACGGAGCAACCCGCAGGACGTTTCGCCAAAACACAAGAAACCGGACGAACGATATCAGGAGCCATCATCAGCAGCCATCAGCAGCCACGCCCTGACTTACTAACTCGCTCCAGCTAGCTTGCTCCAACAACTTGCTAAACTAGTCTTTGCGCCCAATGCCCCGTTCCCTCTCCAACCCGACCACTCCAACCTCCGCGGCCAAGCCCGTCGTGAAGGAGAAGGATCGCGACCCCGTCGCCGCCGGCAAGCGCGACGCCGCTTTTAACCGCTCCGCCAGCTTCAACTACTTCCTTTCCGACCGAGTCGAGGCGGGCATCGCTCTCCGCGGCACCGAGGTCAAGTCCATTCGCGAGGGCAAGGCCAACCTCAAGGACGCCTACGGCCTCCTCAAAGACGGCGAAGCCTTTCTGCTCAACGCCCACATCGGTCCGTTCTCGCACGGCAACGCCATGAACCACGAGGAGCTCCGCACTCGCCGCCTGCTCCTTCACAAGCGCGAGATCGAAAAGCTCCAGACCGCCACCCAAGGCAAAGGCTTCACCCTGATCCCGGTGCGGCTCTATTTCAAGAACGGCCGCGTCAAGTGCGAACTAGCCCTGGCCAAGGGCAAGCAGGAGTGGGATAAGCGCGCCACCGAGCGCAAGCGCGAAGCCGACAAAGAGACCAAGGCCGCCATCGCCCGCTCTCAGCGCCGCTAGTCATCCGTCCGTCTTCCACTGTCCTCGTTTGACCCCACCCCGCCCGGGTCTTATCCTTAGAATCTGGCGGCAGTGACCGCCCGCTGCGCCGGCCCACCGTTTGGCAGCCGCGCCGCAACCCTCCCGGAAGGCAATACCCCATTGAGCCCCACTGAAACCAACGAAGAAGCCCTTACGGCTGCGCAGCCTGCGGAAGCACACGATCACTCACACGAAGGCCACGACCACGCTGGCCATGATCACAGCCACGAGCACAATCACGCCCCCACGCTGAACCCCGACCTCACCCGCTCCATCGATGTTGAAGCGCCCGCCGCTGAGGTCGACAAGGCCTTCCGCGCGGCCACCAAGCGCTACACCAAGCTCGCCCGCATACCCGGCTTCCGCGTCGGCAAGGTGCCGGAGTCGCTCATCAAGTCGCGCTTCGCCAAGGAGCTGCGCCAGGAAGTCCTTGAGTCACTCGTGTCGGACAAGTTCCGCCAGCAGCTTGAGTCCGAAAGCTTGCAGCCCGTCTCCCAGCCCCAGGTTTCCGAGCTCGTGCTCTTCGAAGGCCAGCCCCTCAAGTTCAAGGCCACCTTCGAGGTCCTGCCGCAGATCTCCGTCGATGGCTACGATTCCGTCTCCATCGAGAAGCCCGACACCTCTCTCACCAGCGACGAGTACGAGGCCGAGCTCGCCAATGTCCTCGAGCACCACGCCACCGTAGAGCCGGTCGAGGAAGACCGCGAACTCACCGACGGCGACTGGGCCGAGATTAGCTTCAAGGGCAAGATGCAGGAACTCGCGCAAACTGTTGGCGAAGACGGCCTTGAGAGCGCCGCGACTGAACCCGAGTTCAACGGCGAAGAAGTCCTCGTCGAGATCGGCGGCAAGAACACCTTGCAGGCTTTCAACGACGCCTTGCGCGGCACCAAACCCGGCCAGGAGCTCACCTTCGAAGCCACCTACCCCGCCGAATTTGGCGACGCCCGCCTCGCTGGCAAGACTGTCGCCTATGATGTCACCGTCAAGGCGATCAAGAAGAAGACCTACCCCGACCGCGATGACGAGTTCGTTCAGCAGCTCGGAGCCTACGAGAGCTGGGCGGACTTCGAAACCAAGCTCCGCGAGCGTGCCGAGTCCCGCAAGCGGAACGCGCTCGAAGGTCAGGCCCGCGACAAGATGGTCGAAGAGCTCGTCAGCCGTTTCGACTTCCCTGTCCCCGAAACCTTCGTGCAGAACCAGATCGACGCCCGCCTCGAGCGCGGTCTCCGCGCCCTCGCCCAGCAGGGCATGTCGTCGGACGCCATGCGCCAGCTCGACTTCACCCGCTTGCGCGACGCGCAGCGTGATCAGGCCGTGAACGAGGTCAAAGCATCGCTCATCCTGGACAAGGTTGCCGAGCGCGAGAACGTTACCGTCACCGACGAGGACCTGGAGCGCGAACTGCTCATGCTCTCCATCCAGTCCCGCGAGCCGCTCGAAACCCTCCGCAAGCGCCTCGCCGAGGATGGCTCCCTGGGTCGCATCCGCGAGCAGATGGTCCGCGAAAAGGCTGCTTCTGCCCTGTACAACAGGCTCGTCGCATAACTCCTTCCATCCCCGCACAGGGCGCCGATCAGGCGCCCTTTGCTTTGCCACAAAGATCGGGTTTCCACAGAAGTCACCCCCGCCCCAACGCCCTCCCCGCATGTGGCACTACACTTGAGGGGACAACCCGAGCCCTCAACGCGCCCCGGCGCCAAGCCCAAAGACGCAAGCAAGGAAACGAGAAGAACCATGGGATACATGCCTTTTGTGCTCGAGCAGACAAGCCGCGGCGAGCGCTCCTACGATATCTACAGCCGCCTGCTGCGCGATAACATCATCTTTCTCGGCACCCCGATCGATGACAACGTAGCGAACCTCATCATTGCGCAGCTCCTGTTCCTCTCCGGCGAAGACCCGGAAAAGGACATCCAGCTCTACATCAACTCCCCCGGCGGCTCCATCTCCGCGGGTCTCGCCATCTACGACACCATGCAGTACATCAAGAATGATGTCGTCACCTTCTGCATCGGCCAGGCCGCTAGCATGGGTGCCTTCCTTCTTATGGCCGGCAAGAAGGGCAAGCGCTTCACCCTGCCCAACTCCCGCATTCTCATCCACCAGCCCTCCATGGGCGGGCTCGGAGGACAGGCCACGGACATCGACATCCATGCCCGCGAAATCCTTCGCATCCGCGAGCTCACCAACAAGCTGATGAGTCAAAACACCGGCCAACCCCTTGACCGCATCGAGCGCGACGTCGAACGCGACTTCATCATGACCGCTCCGCAGGCCAAGGAGTACGGCATCATCGACGACATCATCGACCGCCCACGCACATAGCCCGGCAGGCGTAGAGATGTTTGAGGTTGCGTCATCCTGAGCCGAAGGCGAAGGATCTCGGTAGTTTGCCCGAAGCGCCACTACTCTAAGCGGCAGTCCCCATAGAGCCCAAACCACCGAATTCCCTTGCACAACTCTCCCGAATCGCGTTGAATGGCGGCCACGGCCCCCAACTCGATTCGGGAGATTTGCATTCATGGCTGACCTCACAGGTTCTGCTGCCGTAGTCGCTGCCTGCCAGGCCAACTGGGAAGCCCACAAGGACGATTGCAGCGGCTTTGTCAAAGCCGTTGGCACCGCCATCGGCGTTTTCCTCACCGGCATGGCCAACGACATCGTCGACCAGATCCAGACAAGTCCTTGGACCACCACCATGGACGGCGTTGCCGCCTCCCAGCAGGCCACGAACGGCATGTTCGTCGTCGCCGGCCTTCAGGAAACCGGCCACGGACACGTCGTCGTCATCACGCCCGGTCCGCTCGCGCACGACAAGTACCCAACCGGATACTGGGGACGCCTCGGCAGCGTCGGCATGGAGAATCAGACCATCAACTGGTCATGGAATGCCGTGGACCGCGACAAGGTTATCTACGCCTACCGCAGCTTCGGAACGCCTGCGTGAAGGCTCTCTTTCGCGCAGGCCTCATCCTTGTTCTCAACGTTCTCACCGTTGCCGCTGCGCCCGCTCCTGCCCACAGCCAGACCTTCACCCGTCTCGCCTTCCAGGACGGAAAAGACACGAAGGTTGTCGGCCTGTGCCTCCAGCTTCACGAGCCCGATGATCCCGCGAAACCGACCCTTTGGCAGGGCCCGCTTTCTATTGCCGGAAGCTCCGGTTCCTGCAATATCGCCGCATCCCTGATAAGCAGCGTCTTCCTCTCCTCCACCGGCAGGCTGGCTGTTCTCGTTTCGGTGAGCGGATCGAAAACCACGGTCGGCTTCTTCAACACCCACACCTGTGCCGGCAAGTGGCCGCCGGTCACCGCCTTCTCCAGCGGTGTCTTCATCCAGAGGAATCTCCTCGAACTTCATCCCGCCTGCGAGGCCGCAAAAATCGGCTACTCTTGCTCAGCCGCATCGGTCTACCGCCTCAGCGACAGCTCCGCACCCGTCCGGCTTGCCGCCGATTCGCTCGCTCTTACAAAGGAGATCTTCGGTGTCGCCTTCACCGGCAGCCGCATCTTCGAGCACCCGCCAGCCTCATTCGTTCCAGCTAAGTAACGTTCCCAGCTAACACAGCAAAGTCTCGGCGCGCGATATCGACGTATCCCACAAAGCAGTACCCAGTCACGTTCCCTCACCCACCTCCCCGCCAGTTTCCCATGCGCTATCGGTGTAAACTTGGGGAGTCACGCAGTACTGGCTGTGCCGTTCTGTGAGCGCGCCAAAGGAGTCACCTCTCCGATATGAAGACCTCACGGGGCTCGGAAGAATCGTTACGCTGTTCGTTCTGCCACAAGTCGCAGGACGCTGTTGCCAAGCTCATCTCATCGCCCTCGGACTACCCTCGCGCCTACATCTGCGATGAGTGCGTTGCCGTTTGCAACTCCATCCTCGAAGACGATAAGGGAGACGTGCAGGGCGCCGCTGGCGCCACGCCGCAACAGCTGCCCAAGCCGGCTGAAGTCAAAGCCTTCCTCGACGAGTACATCATCGGCCAGGACGTCACCAAGAAGAAGCTCGCTGTCGCCGTCTACAACCACTACAAGCGTGTCCAGATGAACAAGACGCGCGGCAATGACGTCGAGCTCGCCAAGTCCAATATTCTTCTTGTCGGTCCCACAGGCTCCGGCAAGACGCTCATGGCGCAGACCCTCGCCAAGATGCTCGACGTGCCCTTCGCCATCGTCGATGCCACCACGCTCACCGAAGCCGGCTACGTCGGCGAAGACGTCGAGAACATCATCCTCAAGCTCCTCCAGGCTGCCGACGGCGACGTCAACAAGGCCCAGATGGGCATCATCTACATCGACGAAATCGATAAAATCGGCCGCAAGGACGAGAACCCTTCCATCACCCGCGACGTCTCCGGCGAAGGCGTGCAGCAGGCCCTGCTCAAGCTGCTCGAAGGCACCATCGCCAACGTTCCGCCGCAGGGTGGCCGCAAGCATCCGCACCAGGAGTTCACCATCGTCGACACGACGAACATCCTGTTCATTTGCGGCGGAGCCTTTGTCGGCCTGGAGCGGATCATCGGCCGCCGCGTCGGCAAGAAGGCTCTCGGCTTCAAGCACACGGATGAAACCGAAGGCCGCCGTGGTGGCGCTGAAATCATGCCCATCCGCGCCCAGCGCGACTCTGAGCTGCTCCGCCAGGCCGAACCCCAGGACCTGCTGAAGTACGGCCTCATCCCCGAGTTCGTAGGACGTCTGCCGGTCCTCGGCATCCTCGAAGAGCTCGACGAAGCAGCGCTGATTGACATCCTCTCGCGCCCGCGCAACGCCATCCTCAAGCAATACGCCAAGCTGTTCGATTACGAAGGGGTCAAGGTCACCTGGACCGACGACGCCGTCCGCGAGATCGCCCGCGAAGCGCTGGAGCGCAAGGTAGGGGCCCGTGGCCTCCGCATGATCCTCGAAGAGCTCATGCTCGACCTCATGTACCACATCCCCGGCAACAAGAAGGTCAAGGAACTCATCATCACCGAGGAGATGGTCAAGAGCCGCGACATCACCCTGCCGGTTCTTCTTGAAAAAGCGGGCTAGCGCGAACACCTTCTTTGCTGAATGCGTATGGCGGACGATCATTCGTCCGCCATACGCATCGCACAAGCCTTCTTCATCATGAGGCGTGAACTCAGTTCCTAAGCAGCAACCCCGCTCCACACCTTACCCCAACGGTGCTCCAGGAAGTCCGGCAGGTACAAGCCATCATCGATTTGCGGCCACCAGACGCTCACACCATGCGGGTCGATGAACAGGTCTGCCGCCTGTGCATCGGTTGCGTGATCCAGCTCGTCCAGCATCTTGCGCGGAATCAGGAGGTCTTGCCCGTCGCTTAGGTGCAGAGAGAGATATGGAACTTTCGCATCAGCATGGAACTCTGCCTCCACGATGCGCGGGAAGCTGTCGAAATCCTTAGCTCCTTCGAATGCCTCGTCCAACTCTTCGTCCGTCGTTCTGTTATTTAAATGACGTTCCATGTGTGTTCTCCCACAAGGCTCTTAAGGCTTCCACGTTCGCTGCAGCCACGTTCAGGACATGCGCCGCAGAACTTCGCTTCCCGTTCCTCGGTGTCACCACGTTCCAGCGCTTTGCCTTCTGAACGGTGCCATCGGGCAGCAAATCCACTATAACGCGCACCCCTCCGTAAGTGCCATGCACATGGGGCGGCTTATGGTCGTGCGAATACGACTGGAACCACACGCCATCAATCGTCTGTGTGCCCAAAAGTGTCCTCGCCAGATCGGCAGTGTACCTAGCGCCATCGTGCTCGTTCAACGCGTACAATTCCTCCAAACGTACCGTTGCATCCTTCCGTTGCACGGCACGTCCAATCGGGAGGCCCATGTCAAACACCGAGCGCGATCTTCTCAACGGCAGCCAACGCAAACTCCCGATGATGCCCATCCGCGAGATGGTCATCTTCCCTCACCAGATGGCCCCGTTCGTCGTCGGCCGTGAATCCTCCGTCCGCGCCCTCGAAGAAGCGCTCAACGGCGATCGCCGCATCTTCCTCGCCACTCAGCACGACGCCTCCGTCGACGAGCCCACCGCCGACGACATCTACACCATCGGCACCATTGGCAACATCGTGCAGTCAGTGCGCATGCCGGACGGCAACATCAAGGTGCTTGTCGAAGGCGTCGAACGCGCCCGCGCCACCGAGGTCAACGACGAGGACGGCTTCTTCGTCGCCACCGTCCGCACCTCCAAGGTCACCCTGAACGCCACCCCGCAAACCGAGCAGCTCGTCGCCCGCGTTCACCAGCTCTTCGAGCAGTACAACAAGCTCCAGCAGTCGCTCAATAACGAGACGGCCGCCGCACTGCGCACCGACGAGCCCACCAAGCTCGCCGACGTCCTCGCCGCCAACCTCCAGCTTTCCATCGAAGAAAAGCAGCAGCTCCTCGAAGTCTTCGACCCCGAAGTCCGCCTCGCCCGCATTGCGGACACGCTCGACATTGCCATCGAAAAGCTCAACATGGACCGCTCCGTCCAAAGCCGCGTCAAGCGCCAGATGGAACGCGCCCAGAAGGAGTACTACCTCAACGAAAAGATCAAGGCCATCCAGAAGGAACTTGGCCGCGGTGAAAAGTCCGAGTTCGACGAGCTCAAGAAGAAGATCGAAGAAGCCGGCATGACCGCCGAGGTTAAAGAAAAGGCCATGCAGGAGCTGAAGAAGCTCGAAGCCATGCCTCCCATGTCGGCTGAGTCCACCGTCTCCCGCAATTACCTCGACTGGCTCCTCGCGGTGCCGTGGAAGAAGCGCAGCAAGGAAATCCGCTCGATCGAAAACGCCGAGCAGGTCCTCAATGAAGATCACTACGGCCTCGACAAGATCAAGGACCGCATTCTCGAGTTCCTCGCCGTCCGCCAGCTCGTCAAGAACCCCAAGGGCAGCATCCTCTGCTTCGTCGGGCCTCCAGGCGTCGGCAAAACTTCCCTCGGCATGAGCATTGCCAAGGCCACCGGCCGCAAGTTCGTCCGCATGTCCCTGGGCGGCGTCCGAGACGAAGCCGAGATTCGCGGCCATCGCCGCACGTATATCGGCGCGCTCCCCGGTCAGATCATCCAGTCGATGAAGAAGGCCGGCACCAAGAACCCCGTCATCATGCTCGACGAGATCGACAAGATGGCCGCGGACTTCCGCGGCGACCCCGCCGCTGCCCTGCTCGAAGTCCTCGACCCCGAGCAGAACAACACCTTCCAGGACCACTACCTCGACGTCGAGTACGACCTCTCGCAGGTTCTCTTCGTCGCCACCGCCAACGTCCTGCACACTATCCCCGGCCCCCTGCAGGACCGCATGGAAATCCTCCGCCTCTCCGGCTACACGGAACTCGAAAAGCTCGAGATCGCCAAGCAGTATCTAGTGAAGAAGCAGCGCGAAGCCACTGGCCTCACCGAAGAGCAGATCAGCTTCTCCGACGACTCGCTGCGCGACATCATCCGTTACTACACGCGCGAAGCCGGCGTCCGCAACCTCGAGCGCGAGATCGGCAACGTGCATCGCAAGATCGCCCGCAAGGTCGTCACCACCGCTGAGTACAAGGAAGCCGTCACCTCCGACTCTCTCACCGACCTCCTCGGCACCGCCCGCTTCCGCGACTCACAGGTGCACGAAGCCAACGAGGTCGGCCTCGTTACCGGCCTCGCCTGGACCGAGATGGGCGGCAGCATCCTCCAGACAGAAGTTCAGGTCCTCGACGGTAAGGGCAAGATGACCGCCACCGGACAGCTCGGCGACGTCATGCAGGAGTCCGCGCAGGCCGCGCTCACCTGGATCCGCTCGCGCTCGCACCACCTCGGCCTTGGCAAGGACTTCTACCGCAACATCGACATCCACATCCACGTGCCCGAAGGCGCCATCCCCAAGGACGGCCCCTCCGCCGGCATCACCCTCGCCACTGCGCTTGCGTCGGCCCTCACCAAGATCGAAGTCCGCCGCGACATCGCCATGACCGGCGAGATCACCCTCCGCGGCAAGGTGCTCCCCATCGGCGGCCTCAAGGAAAAGCTGCTCGCAGCCCATCGGGCCGGCCTCTTTGAAGCCATCATGCCCTTCGAGAACAAGAAGGACCTCCCCGACCTGCCCGACCTCATCAAGAACACGATGAAGCTGCACTTCGTGGAAACCATGGACGAAGTCCTCGAACTGGCCCTTGCACGCCGCTTGCCGCGCCTGGAGGAAGAAACTCCCGAGGCGCTTGCCAACATGCCACCCCCGACCGACCTTCCGGTCCAGCCGGTCGCTCATCAGTAGCTCCAACTTCAGCGCAATAAAGAAAGCCGGGCGGCAAAGCCCGGCTTTTTCTTTTCCGCGGGAGGATTAGGCCCGGCGTCCCGTGAACAGGTGCACAACCAGCGAGATCACCGCGAAGATGATCAGCAGGTGGATAAAGAGCGGTGCTGTGTGCACCACAAGCAGACAGACAACATAGATAACTGCCAGAAGAACAGCCAGACCTAGAAACATGACACACACCTGCCTTAAAAGAATGTAGCGACGGCCTCGTGGCCCGGCGCGTAAATTGCGCGATACGTACCTTGAGAGAGCATCCATGCTGTGCAACGTTGCTCTCACGCCAAAAGAATTCGCCCCATCGTTCCACCGGATAACATCTCACGCCCGGAAACGCATCTATTCGGCCAAGAGCAAGGCTCTGTCCGCTCGGAGGCATCATGGAACTGATCGTTGTGATTGTCATTCTTCTTCTGCTCTTCGGCTCCTTCCCCACCTACCCGTACTCGCGCAACTGGGGCTACGCGCCCAGTGGAACCCTCGGCACCATCCTGCTCATCGTGGTCATTCTCTGGCTTCTGAAGATCTTCTAGCTGTCGGCAATCCCTGCGCTCCATTACGATGAAGGGACGCCAGAACCGGCGTCCTTTCTCATGTCAGCAGCCGTGCTCAACTCGTCCATGCTCCGCCTCAGCGACCTCGCTCCCAATACCACGCAATCTGAAATCCGAGCCATGACGGTAGCCTGCTCAGCCGCCGGAGGCATCAATCTCGCGCAGGGCGTCTGCGACACCGACCCACCTCACCCCGTCGTCGAAGCCGCCATTAGCGCCATCCGCTCCGGCCACAACATCTACACCCGCATGGACGGCATCGCCTCTCTCCGCGAAGGCATCGCCCGCAAATTCGCTAGCTTCAACGGACTCCACGTCGATCCCAACACCGAAGTCCTCGTCACAAGCGGGGCCACCGGAGCCTTCCACGCCGCGCTCATGGCTCTGCTCAACCCCGGCGACGAGTGTCTCGTCTTCGAGCCCTTCTACGGCTACCACGTCACCACTCTCCTCTCGCAACGCATCAAGCCCGTCGTCGTCGCGCTCCAGAACCCCATCCAGGCTTCGCATTGGCAGCTTGATCTCGATCGCCTCCGCGCTGCCGTCACGCCGCGCACCCGCGCCATCGTGCTCAACTCGCCGTCGAACCCATCCGGCAAAGTCTTCTCCCTCGCCGAATTGGAACAACTCGCCGACTTCGCCATCGAGCACGACCTCTTCGTCTTCACCGACGAAATGTACGAGTACTTCATTTACGACGGAGCACGCCACATCAGCATCGCCACTCTGCCCGGCATGGCCGAGCGCACGGTCACCATGTCCGGCTTCTCCAAGACCTTCTCCGTCACGGGCTGGCGTCTCGGCTATCTCGCCGCAGACCCGCGCTGGACCCCGGCTATCGCCTACTTCCACGACCTCACCTACGTCTGCGCACCTTCACCGCTGCAGCACGGAGCAGCCGCCGGCCTGCTCGAACTCCCCGGGAGCTTCTACACCGATCTGGCCTCGGAGTACGAAGTCAAGCGCGACCTCCTCTGCAACGCACTCGCACAAGCAGGCCTCACACCGTCCATCCCCGCCGGTGCCTACTACGTCCTGGCAGACGTTACCAGCATCCCCGGAGCCGATGCCAAAGCCAAGGCCCGCCACCTCCTCGCGCAGACGGGCATCGCCGCCGTAGCCGGAACCGCTTTCTTCTCCGAAGGCCGAGGCGACAACCTCCTCCGCTTCTGCTTCGCCAAGAAGCAAGCAGAACTCGACGCTGCAGCCAGCCGCTTGGCAAGCCTCTGCGTAAGCTGATCGAAGGGTTTGGGTAGCCACCACGCAACGACTATGAAGGGCAGAAAGCCGGCTCGTATGCGCCACATCTGCAACACGGATGACCAGTTCGACCACCCATTGGCGCCTACTTGCAACTCATCTGCACACTTACCGATTGCGGCGTCGTAGTATCCGTGCTCGTAGCTGTCAACGTCACCGCGTTCGCACTCGAACTCGTGCACACAGCCGTTCCGTTGGTTTCATCCTTGGCGCTGCTCACCGAAACTGTGGTTGGATCGGAGCTCGTCCAGTTGGGAAAGACCTCCCGCGCCAGCGCCGTAAACACGCAGCCCGTTCCGGTTCCGCTACCGGCTTCCGAGGACTGGAACCGCGCTTGATTCCCGGGTGGTATGGCTGAGTGATCCGCCGTGGCTGAACCGGGATATACGCGGAACGAAGTGTAAGCAGTACAGCCTGAGCCGGCGGCCGGCGACGCTGCACACCCCGCCAGCCCAACACTCATCGACAACACTGCCAGTCCGACGACTCTGCGCGACATCCCGCCCATGCTAGTTCCGGCACTCCGCTGCGTCAACGAGAGGCTACAGCAGCTCCGGCCCATACGGCAGCGTCAGCCAGCGCCGCTGCCCGCAGTGCCCGCCCGCAATGCTCGGGATCAGCATAATCTCGTCGCCGTCCTCGAACTGGTGAGCATCCCCGCCCAGGAAGCGGATGTCCTCATCGTTCACATACACGTTGATGAACTTGCGCAGCTTCCCGGTGTCATCCTTGATGTTGCCCGCCAGTGCCGGGTAGCGAGTATCCACGTCGGCCAACAAGCCCGGCAGGTTCTCCGCGTCGGAATTGAAAGTTTTCTGCCCTTCGGTGTGGCGGGCCAGGGCGGTGGGTAGCGTCACTTGAATGCTCAATGTCTTCGTCTCCTCTGCGGGCTGCGCCCGCGTGTCCAGCATTTGATCTGAGTCCTGCATCGTTGCAAAAACTACAAGTCCAACAGTTGTGCTAATCCGCAGCCACCAGCTCACGGTCTTCAACCGGTGCGCCTACAAGCTCTCCATCGATCTCGCGAATGTACTCATCGAACGATGCCAGCCGCGGCTTCACTGCGCGCTCCTGCGCGTAGCAGCCGGCCAGCGCATCGGTCGTCTTCAGTCCATTGCCCGTAATGCAGATCACCGTCGTCTCATCGCGCTTGATCTTGCCATGCGCGTAGAGCTTTGCGGTCACCGCCGTCGTCACGCCGCCGGCCGTCTCGGTAAAGATGCCTTCCGTCTCCGCCAGCTCTTGAATGCCCGAGACGATCTCCACATCGCTCACGTCTTCCGAGTAGCCACCCGTCTCGCGAATCATCTTCGCCGCAGCTGGTCCGTCTGCCGGGTTACCGATCGCCAACGAGCGAGCGATCGTGTTCGGACGCTGCGGCTCAATGTAGTCCCAGCCTTCCTTCACCGCATGCGCAATCGGCGAGCAGCCCGTAGCCTGCGCCCCAAAGAACTTCACATCCTTCGGCTCCACCAGCCCAAGCGTGATTAGCTCCTTGAACGCCTTGCGGATTTTGCGGATCAGCGACCCACCCGCCATCGGCACCACCACGTTATCCGGCAGCCGCCAGCCAAGCTGCTCCGCGATTTCGTAGCCCACCGTCTTCGAGCCCTCCGCGTAGTAGGGCCGCAGGTTCACATTCACAAAGCCCCAGTTGTACTCGTCCGCAATCAGCGTGCACAGCCGGTTTACGTGGTCGTAGTTGCCATCCACCCGCACCAGCCGCGCACCGTACACCTGCGTGTTCAGGATCTTCGCAGGCTCCAGATCAGCAGGAACGAGAATGCACGCCTTCAGCCCCAGCCGCGCTGCCTGCGCTGCCACGCTGTTCGCCAGGTTCCCTGTCGAGGAGCAGCCCACCACATCGAACCCGAACGCCTGCGCGTTCGCCAGCGCCACTGCCACCACGCGATCCTTGAAGCTCAGCGTCGGAAAGCAGACCGAGTCGTTCTTCACATACAGATTGCCCGCACCAATGCGCTTGGCCAGCCGGTCCGCTTTTACCAGCGGAGTGAAACCAACGGGAAGGTCAGGTTGGAAGCCAGCCGGGATCGGCAGCAGCTCTTTGTAGCGCCAGATGTTTGCCGGGCCTGCGGCCACGCTTTCACGCGTAAACCGTCCGCGCACTGTGTCTAGGTCGTACTGAACTTCCAGGGGGGCCAGGCAGTCGTCACACGCCGATTGGGGACGATTCCCGAAACTCTTGCCACACTCGTTGCACTTCAGCTCGTAAGCCGTACAGGAAGACTCCGTAGACAAAGACGCCATCGCGAACACTCCGTCGGGCGGAGGGGTACCGGCTGATCTGTGACGTTGAACTCTCTCTGCGGGAAGCGATACAGAGAGTCAAGGGAGACAGAAAACGTGCGTCCGCTCCACCGAATCTCATGTACCCCGCTACGGCTCGTAAAAGCCATCCAGGAGAGAGTTGACACCGGTACTAACTATCTGTCCGGTTGTCGTGGCGTCACAGGGCTCGTCCCTCAACCACTCTGCATGAAATCCGACCCGCTTGCGCGAGAGGAATGACCTGTTTGTATCACGCAAGCCAGCCCACTGCAAGCATCTGTGGAAATCGCACTCCAACTCGCGACAGATAACTCCTAACTGGAAGTGGTTCGAAGACACATTTTCTTCAGAGCTTCTTCGGAGCGCGAGTCGATGCACCGGGCGGCCTCGCCGGAAGTTAGCCGCAGAAGCTTTCACTCTGCGGGAGTTCCGTGGCGCCCTCCGTGCAACCGCCGCGCCGGCCGCGTTCAGGCTTTAGCTCACTCCCCGCTCCACGACCTGCTAACTCGCTAACCTGCTAACTCGCTCCCTCGCTATCATCATCCCAATGCCCCCTTACGCCCGAACCGTCCTGCTTCACCTCCGCAAGGACCTCCAGTTGGAATGGCGCGAGCGCGTGGCGATCAACGGCATGCTTTTCTTCGCGCTCCTGATCGTGGTCGTCTTTTCCCTTGCCTTCGATCCCGCATCCTACCCAACCATCGCCCGCCAGATCAGCGGTGGCCTGCTCTGGGTGGGCCTCCTCTTCGCGGCATTCACCGCACTCAATGGCTCCTGGGCGCGCGAGCTCCGCAACAACGTCATCGAAGCTCAACGCCTCGCCGCCTCACCGGCCTCGGCACTTTTCCTCGGCAAAGCCCTCGCCAACTTCGCGGTGACCCTGCTGGTCGAAGTTGTCCTTGCCCCCGTCTTTGCGATTTTCTATAACCTCCACCCGCTCGGCAACACGTGGCTCCTCCTGCTGATCCTGCCGCTCGGCACCTGGACCCTCGTTGCCAATGGAACCTTCTTCGGAGCGCTCGGCCTGCGAACACGCCACCGCGAGCTTCTGCTCCCGCTCGTCCTCTGTCCCATCGCCATGCCCGCACTGCTCTCCATGGTTAACGCCACCACCGCCGTCCTCACCGGCGAATCTCCTCCCAACCTCTGGATCAAGGTCCTCGCCGCCTACGCGCTGATCTTCACCACCGTCTGCATCCTCCTCTTCGACATAGTCCTCCGCGCCGATTAGCTTGTAAGCTCACTAAGCAGCTGCGAAGAACGTCCGCGACAGCCCGGTGTCGAAGAATGAACGTCACTTTGCGGTGAGATATACTCCGTCTCAGATATCTCTTCATGGATTACAAGTGCTCCGCACGCCGCTATTCGGAGAGCACGTCCTTCCCATTCGCGGAGAAACGTGGCTCTCCGGCGCGATCTCATGTGCAAGCGGATCGATGATTGAGGCGACTTTTGGGGGCTGGCGTGAGTCACTTGAGAAGATTCGTTCGTGGATTGGCGGGCAAGCTGCTTCCAGTCGGGTTCTTCCAGCAACAGATGGCCGCTCGTTCCCGTCGTTACCAACTGAAGCTGCTGCAGGAGAAGGGCATTATCGAACGCGCAAAAAGGTATATCGAAATGCACGGAACAGTGGTCCAGGCTGGGCCCTTCGCCGGTTTGGTGTACCCGCTGGACGTGGCTTTGGATCGGGTTTCCACACCGAAGTTGCTGGGCTCCTATGAAGAAGAGCTTCATCCGATCCTGCAGCTCGCAACAGGCAGAGAGTACGAGTGTGTGATCGACATAGGGAGCGCGGAGGGTTATTACTCCAGCGGGCTGGCCCGTCTGCTGCGGGTTCCTGTCTACGCCTACGAGCCGGAGCCGAAGGAAAAGGCGCATTCGTCCTTGATGGCGAAAATCAACGGCGTCCAGGACCTCGTCAGAATGGAAGACTTGTTCACGATCGAAGACATCCGCCGTTTCGCAGAGAAGCGAGCGTTCGTGATCTGCGACTGTGAGGGCTTCGAAGAGGTACTTTTTCGACCGGAAATCGTTTCGCTCACCCGCAACTGGGATCTGCTCATTGAACTTCATGGGAGTGCCGAAAAGACGCTGCCGGCGCTGGACTGGCCCCAGGAAGTTTCCTTGATCGAGTATGCCGGGAGGACCGGCCTGCAGGACGAATATCGCGGGGACCAGGGACAGACAGTCCTCTGGTGCGATTCCCAACGCACCGCTCCGCACGCTTGAGACAGGTCCGTGGTTTCGCACTGCATCAACCGCTGTGCGGCCAGCAGAGATTCGTGAAGCTTGAACTTCAGGCCGCCGATCTTCTGCCACGCCACCCGTCAAGCGATAAAATGAAGTCGTGCAATCCGTACCAAACCCCCGCCGCTGGACCGTCGTCGCCCTTCCCCTCACCCTTGCTGTGATGGCCTACGCGTTCTACCTCGCGATGATCGCTCCGGTCGAGGCCACCATGGGCAATCTGTATCGCGTGTTCTTCTACCACGTGCCGCACGCGATGCTCAGCTTCGTCTTCCCCTACATCAACACCCTCGCCTCGCTGGCGTTCCTCTACTGCCGTCAGCGCTCCCCTGAGAAGGCCCGCAAGGCCGACGCGTTTGCCCTCGCCTCCGCCGAGATCACCGTCCTCTACGCCACGGTGGGCCTCGCCACCGGCATGCTCTGGGGCCGAGCCGCCTGGGGCATCTGGTGGGCCTGGGACGCGCGCCTCACTACCTACCTGCTGCTATGGCTGCTCTACGTCAGCTACCTGCTCGTCCGCCGCATGTCGGCTGGCTCACTTGGCAGTACCACCGGCGTCATCCCCGCCGTGCTCGGTCTCTTTGCCGCTATCGACATCCCGATCTGCTTCATGTCGATTCGTTGGTGGCGCACCCAGCATCCGTCTGCGGTCTTCGGCGGCGATCCCGACTCCGGCATCGACAAGAGCATGGTCCCGGCATTCGTCTGGAACGTCGCCGGCTGGCTACTGTGGGGCGCCTGCATCCTCGCCCTGCGTTACGCTTTGGAGCGCCGTCGGCAACTAGCCGCGGAGCACGCCGCCATGCAGCTACTAGGGCAGGTCAACGACCCCCTCAGCATGGACACCTACTCCAAACCATCCGGCCTTGCCGGGCAGGGAGGCCTGGCATGAAGCTCTTCGGTCACATTCCCTTTGACACGCTTTCGCAGCGACATCTGGTCTACGCTTACTGCGCCGTGTGGCTCATCCAGGGAGGCTATGCCGTCTGGCTCTGGTCCCGCTTCCGCAAAGAGCAGCCATAAGCAAAAAGCAACGGAGTCCGAGTTACCTCAGACTCCGTTGTTCCGAGGAGTCTTGCCATTTGACCCGATTTGCTTGTTTGCAACCGTGTCACTCACCTGAACACAATCTCCGCGCCTGAGTTGCGCCGCTTCACAGGAAATCGCATTCGATTGCTCCACTGCACTCCCGCCTCTACACTCACAGGAGTGCCTTCCAGCCCTCCACATCGCCGCCGCCTCGCGCTCGCGGCCTTAAGCAGTCTGTTCGGCATCACCGCCTGCCATCGCGGAGCCTTTCCCAGCTATCCTGCCGGCTACCGCGAGTTCGCCTACGTCACAGACAGCGCTGCTAATACCGTCGCCGTGCTGGACCTCGTGTACCTTCGGCAGGACCACGTTCTCCAGGTCGGTCGCAACCCCACCGGCCTCGCCGCTAACCCTGTTCGCCCCGAGGTCTACGCCGTCGACACCGGCTCTGACTCTGTCACGGTGATCGATACCCGCGCCAACACCGTTGCCGCAACCATAGGCGTCCACCGCACGCCCTACTTCCTGGCTGTAAGCCCCGACGGCACCCGTGCCTACGTGCCCAACTCCGGCTCCAACACTGTTAGCGTTTTAGATCTCGCTTCACGCAGACAAATCGGCGAAGTCGCTGCGGGCGAAGCTCCCGGCATTGCCCAGGTTTCCGCAGACAATCGCACGCTGGTTGTCTCCAACCGAACCGCAGGCAGTGTCTCGATATACAGCATCAACGCTGAATCCACGGCGCAGCCGCTTGTCTTTCGTTCTTCGTTCAGCGGCTGCCCCGGCGCGACCGACATCGTCCTCCAGAACGACACCGCTGGTGGAGGCAAGGCATTCGTTGCGTGCTCCGGCGGCCATCAGGTGATGGTCGTTTCGCTGAGCGCCGAACCCGGCTCTTGGCGAGCGACTCAGGATTCATCACTGACCCACGATTCCTTGCTTGCACTGCTTGATGTTGGCAAGACGCCCACGTCGCTCACACTCAAGCCCGACGGCGGCGAGGTCTTCGCCACCAACTTCGACTCCGGCACCGTCTCTGAAATATCCACTTGGACCAACGAAGTTTCTGGCACCTTCGCCGTGGGATCGAAGCCAACCCGCGCAGTAGCGAGCCACGACAACGCCAGCCTGTGGATCTCCAACTTCGGCGCAGACTCCGCCGTGCTCTATTCCATCTCGGATGGCCGCATCGTCACCGGCATCCACACAGGAGCGGCGCCGGACGCCCTGGCTTTCTCCGCTGATGAGCACCTGCTCCTGGTCGCCAACTCAGGTTCAGGAGACATCAGCGCCATCCGTGCCGCCGATCGTACCGGTCGCCCCTCGCTCTTCACGCTCTTCCCTGCCGGCCGCCACCCCAACGACATCGTCGTCAAGGCAACAGAAGCGAAGTAGCTGCGCTGACTACTGTTCTTCTGCGGCTTCCCGAAGCGCCTGTCGAGTAGCCGACACATACGCTCCGGCAAGCAGCAAGAGCCCCGAGATAAACGCCCACATCATGATCCCCACCGACACCCGGAAGGGCCCGTAGCTCGCGCCGAAGTCCAGGTGCGGCAGCGCCCAGATGTAGATATATTTCGCGATGGCCCAGATCACGCCGATCACAACCGCTGTCGGAAAAACAGCCTTGGGAGGCACCCTGCGGTTCGGCAGTCCCCAATAGATCAGGAAGAACAGACCAATCCCGGCGAACAAAGACACGATCTGCAAAAACGCCCCGGCGACAAAGCTGAAGATGAAGTTGTTCGTATGTCCGAAGAAGATCCAGCCGGTCACTTTCTGTTGCGTCGCGCTCAATCCGACCGAAACCATTGCCAGCAGCCCCACACCGACCGCAAGACCTATAGAAACCACCTGATTGGCAAGGTAGGATCGGTTCTTCGTCACGCCCCAGACGCTGTTCAGTGCCACTTCCAGCGGAAGAAAAACCCCGGTGGAAGTGATCAGCAACATGACGATGGAAAATACATGCGTCCCCGGATGAGCATGCGCGACGGAGCGCATGTTGCTCATCACAAAGTCCTGGTTGCTGGGTATGAGATTCTTCATCATCTGCGTCACCACGTCTGCCATGGTGTTCGAGTGGAAGACGCGCTCGCTCACCGTGAGCAGCATGATGATGAAGGGAAATAGCGAAAGAATCACCTGCGCGGCAACGGAGAACGCGTAGGTATGGACCTCGGTTTTGGCCATGTAGCTGCCCAGCGCCTTCACCTGCTCCCAGGTGCCGGCCTCGAGGACGGGTTTCGCCGGATCCGCTTTCAATGATTGCGACAAAGTTTCGTCGCCCGCCTCCGGGGCACCAGCCAGCGGATTTGGGACCGCTCTCGGCCCTTCACCCATCCCTGGCACAGCCGCCAGCCGAGCTGAGGAGTCCGGCATGGTCAAGCGTCCCTCCGGCACGGCACTTGCTTTGAACTCAGATCCCATACTCAAAGTTTACGTTGCTAGAGCGTTGGATCTTGGCAGCTTTCTCTACTCTCCCGGCCGATACGTCTTCTCGGTATGCCCCACCAACTGCGCCGGATAGAAGTACACCTCGCGTAGATTTCCTGAGGCATACCGCTCCGCCTCATCGTCGAAGTGCTTTGACTCCGGATATCCGCTTTCACCGCCTGCCGTAACTGCTAGCGCACGCACCTTATCGCCAAACTCGACCACCGCTACGAAGCTGTTGCCGCTGGTTCCATAGCGCTTCTTCGTCCCCGGAAATGTGCGGGCGGCAAAGCTCGCCAGAGAGCCCCACTGCGATGACGTGAACGGCACCGGAATGCTCGGCCCATCATCTGTGAAGCTCGGCTGGATAGTGTCATTGATTCGTTGAAAGCGGTTGATCTCGCCCCACGGTGTCTTCCAGTTTCCAAAGTCCGCGTTCAACTTATCCGTTGCACGCACCAGCGCCTGCAGCATGTCTTCGGCGCTGGCGTTCTGCGCGACGTAGTTCTCCCACAACACGCCCGCGCGACGCGCCTGTGGCGCCAGCGGCATGCCCACCTGCTCACCCCAGTAAACGGCCAGCGAAGTCGCGTAAGAGTCCACGGCCCATCGCCGATCCCACGTCCGCAACACGGCCACCTGTTCTGCGAGTCTTGGCTTCATCGCAGATGCCGCAGGCAGAGCATCCCACGCGCGCACCAGCGCCGGAATCGTCGGCTCGAACCATGGCAGGTAGGAGTCGAACGCTGCACCCAGCAGTGAGTCGAGAGTGAAGTCCTTGCGCCCATCCAGCACGCGCACGGCATGACGTCCGCGCGCCGTCTCGGTTCCCTGCTCAACGTAGCGCGGAAAATCCGCACGCTTCAGCGAGCTCTCGCCCGACCCAGACCACGGCCAGTTATTCACATTCTCCACGTAACCACTGGCTGGATTCAGCAGGTGAGGAATCTCATCCAGCGTCATTAATGGCCCCCACTCGGTCGCAGGGTCAGTGCCGTCAACGGGTCTGGTGAAGTCGAACTGCGTATCGCGTTTGGGGATAAAGTTGCCGTGCCAGTACGCGATGTCCCCATCCGCATCCGCGAAGATCGTGTTGTTCGAAGAGTTGGCCTTCAACTCCATCGTCTTCTTGTACTCGGCGTAGCTGCGAGCCTTGGTCCGAAGAAAGCTCTGCTCCAGCGCTGGCACCGGAATGTTCATCAGCCGGATCGTGATCCACGCACCGCTTTCCTCGCGAATGACCGGCCCATGGTGCGTGAAGTACGCGTTGAACGTTCGCTCCTTCATGCCCTCCGTTGTCTTGTACCGCAGAGTGATTGCTTTCTTCATGAACTCGCGCGTGCCCGCACCATACTTGTAGGCGTAGCATGGCTCGGAAGCGAGATGACTGGCGGCTCCGGGAGGTATAGGCTTCGGCACCAGCGTTTCGCGATATTCATCTACCGCATCGACGTTGCTCGAAGTATGCATCCAACCGACACGATCGTTAAAGCCCTGGTAGATGAATGGCTGTCCCCATGTCACTGCGCCATACGCGTTCAGCCCTTCATCGCTGGTCATCTGCAACTCACTGCGAAAGAAAAACGAAGTGTGCGGATTGATCAATAGCAGTGCATGGTGATTCATCGTGTTCGAAGGTGCAATCGCAAAGCCATTCGATCCGCCCGGCTCTTCACTGTCGGGGTGCAGATAGGATTCGACCGGTAACGGGCGGCCAAGAGCGGCATGCGGCGAAGGTGCGTGATCATAAAAAGCCCGCAGAGATTGCAGATTTACCTTCTCGATGTCTCCGCCAATGCTGCCTTCGGTGAATGACAGCGCCATCCAGGGCTCGAAGTGAGTAATCGCTCTTGGCTTTACCTCCGGATGCTTCGCCAGGTAGAAGTTCAGCCCATCGGCCCACGCGTCCATTAGCTTCCTGAGCCACTGTGGACTGGCTGCATATTGCTTCTTTAACTCTTCCGGATCGATAAAGAGCCTTTGCCGCAAATCCTGCCAAATAGCTGGTTCACCTTCGGCTTCCGCGAGACGCCCAAGCGAGACGAGGTAGTTCGTCTCCACGCGGTTGAAGTCGTCTTCGCACTGCGCGTAAACCATACCAAAAACGGCATCGGCATCGGTCTTGCCATGTACATGCGCGATGCCCCAGTCATCGCGCACGATCGTCGTTGCAGCCGCTTCCTTCACCCATCGCGTACGCTCAGTCACGCTTGTCCGAACGCCGAGCACAGCAGCATAGCGCTTCCCAATCCGAAACTCAATGAAGACCGAAGCTTCATAAGCGAACAGTTCCCTCATGCAGAAGTTGAGACTATAGCCTACACATTCAGAATCCAGTCACCTAACCGGAGTTCAATACGTTCCAGCGCCCAGCGAGCCGTTTCCGCCAGAACAGCATCTTCTCCTGCGGCCCACTCTTTCAGCTTCTCCACGAAGTCGTTCTGGCCGCTGTTCCCCATCGCGATTGCCACATTTCGCAATAGGCGCTTCCTGCGTGTCCGCTCCAGCGGCGATCCTCGAAACCAGCGATCGAACGCAGGACCATCGAGGCTGGCCAGCCACGCCAACTCTGGGTTGATGAGATCGCCACGCGCAGGTAATGCGTGTTCGTCATTCCGATCGTTGCCCGCCTGCCGGGCGGCGCGTGCGTTCCACGGGCACACATCCTGGCAGATATCGCACCCGAAGACCTGCCGCCCCATGGGCGCACGAAGCTCCTCAGGAATGCTGCCTTTCTTCTCGATCGTGAGATACGCGATACACAGCGATGCATCCATCTGGCGCGGGGCCACCAGGGCGTTCGTGGGGCAGGCGTCAATGCATCGTGTGCATGTTCCGCAGCGATCTGCCACGATCTGCGGTAAAGCTTCGGTACCGAGTTCCAGTGAGGTAATCACCACACCCAGTAGCAGCCACGAACCCTGTTCACCGTTCAGCACGCAGGTGTTCTTCGCAATCCACCCGACGCCCGCCGTCGCCGCAAAACTCCGCTCCACAATCGGTCCGGTGTCCACATAGGCCCGGCTCTGCATTGCTTCGCCGTACCGACTCTTCAACTCACGCTCAAGCACATGTAACTTCGGCAGCAGCACGTCGTGATAATCGCTGCCAGGTTCGTGTGCCGGTTCCGTCGTATCTCTAGCGTCATGCTGCGATGCCGGGGGCGAAGGCCGTCCGCTCCAGGCGTACCGCGCGATCCATCCCGTGGTGGGCGCTGCCGGATCAATCGATCTTGGCTCCTGCCATCCAGCCGATCCATAGTTCAACCCACACACCAGAACCGAGCGAGCCCACGGCAAAGCCCTTCGGAGCTCTCCCCGCAGGTACTCCCCCTCTGCATCGGTTCGCTTCAGCCAGTCCATCTCGCCGGCACGACCCAGCTCCACGAACTCCGCGAAGCGTGCCTTATCCACCGCGGCTGATTCACTGGCAGGCTCTGGCACAGCCGCCAGTCCGCTCACATCGAAGCCGGCAGCCAGCGCACGCGACTCGATCCACCTGCGATCTTCAACGCTGAGTCTCACCTCACTATTTTCCCGCAGATCGGGGGAATGAGCGATGCCCGTTTATGTCACGCCTACCGAGATCGTTCCAGAGGTGCTCGTTGCATACGTGCTGTCCCCCACGTACACGGCATACATCGTGTGCGTTCCCGTGTTGAGCTTGCTGGTACTCAACGTAGCGGTCCCACTGCTAACCGAGGAAGTTCCGATGAGCGTGACCGTCGATCCGCTCGCGTCATAGAAACTAACCGTGCCGGTCGCCGCCGTATAGGACACTGCGGCCGTTAGCGTGAGTGCCGAACCCGCAGTCACGCTCAGCGCGGAAGCAGACAGAGTCGTCGTGGTACTCGTCAGCGTTGCACTGATCACCACAGTGAGCGCGTCAGATGTGCTCGCCTGGTAGTTCGTGTCGCCCAGGTACTCCGCCGTCAGGCTATGTGTACCCTGGCTCAGTGCCGTCGTCGTATACGTTGCCTTGCCTGCGCTCAGGGCCGCGCTGCCCACTTCTGTCGAGCCGTCGTAGAACTCGACCGTTCCGGTGGCCTGCGTCGCGGAGATCGTGGCTGTCAGGGTCACCGACGCCTCATAGGCTGCGCTTACAGCGGAGCTGGTCAGCACAGTGGACGTATGTCCATCGATGAAGAAGCCATTACAGCCTTCTAATGCCGGAACACCACAAATCATCGCCGACAAGAACGTGGATGTTCGCAGCTACCGTGTCCAGCCTCGCACACCCACCAGCCAATCCCTCGAAGGCCCAAGCTGCATTGGGCAGCCTGCCCTAAGGCGTGTGACGAGCGGCTTACGTTCGGCGATTACGAGTATCGCCGGGGAAACGAACGGTAAGTATCTCCACGTGCGCCTAAGCTGTCAACAAGGCCAGCACGTCTTCCGTGACCGTTGTTTCGCCAATCTTCGGGAACACTTTCCCCAGGCTATAGGCGTGGGCGTCGCCATCCCGGTCGGCCATGGCATCCGTAACAAACACGAGGTTGTACCCAAGATCGTATGCGCTTCGTGCGGTGGCCTCCACACCATTGCTGGTAGCCACGCCCGTCAGAAAAATCTGCGTCACGTTGCGGCGCTGCAACTCTTCATGGAGCGTGGTTCCCAGAAATGCACCGGGCCGCTGCTTGCTCACCAAAATGTCTTCGGGTTGCTGCGCAAGCTCGGGCACAAGTTCATCCCAGTCGGGCGGCAGCTCCATACGCGCACGCTTCGTTTCGGTTCGTCCTGGGGCAGCGCCGGTCACGTTTACCAATACCACTGGCAAGTCTCGCGAGCGAAATACCCTGGCTAGCCGGGCCGAGCGCTGCACGACATCATGGATCGATGCAAGCCCGGGCAGAGCCACCAGGCCCTTCTGTAGATCGATCACAACGAGAGCCGCTCTCTTATCCAGTTGGGTTAAAGGCATAACGGTCTCCTAGGCTCACTGAGTGTCCTTGTGTACGAAATGGAAGCTGAGTTGCAGACTGATCGCGGCGGCTCCGGCAAAGAAGATTGCCAGCAGCGTATTCGTTCCCGTGCTCACTCTCCCCGCGCGAAACAAGGCAAAGCCGATCAACACATTCATCAGCGCCCACACTGTGTTCACCACGGGCGACGACAATCCCCTGCCCGGAGGCTTGGCGAACGGCGTAGGAAATGGATCGCCACACATGCCCTTCACCAGGTGAGGCACCGCATTTGCCAGGAACATCCCGGCAAAGAAGCTCGCTAAATACGCATACCAGGTCATCTCGTTCTCCTTTTCTCGCTACTCAAACCAACTCGGCTTCGCGCTGTGAGGCGACCACGCGAAAGCGTCCTTCAGCATCGGCGTTGACCTGGCGGAGTCGCCGCAGAAACCATGCGGCTCCCGCCAGACAGAGCACGCCGCTGATCTGCACGGTCAGTGGCGCTCCAATCTCGTGCGCCAGCGCTCCTGCAAACAGGCTCCCGAACGGCGACGCTCCGAAGAAAGCCATTGCGTAATAGCTCACAACGCGTGCCCGTTTGTCCTCAGTCACCAGCGCCTGCAGGATGGTGTTGCTTGCTGACGCCACCTGCATCATGCCAAAACCAGCGAACAGGAGCAGGAAGAGCGAGAGCAGAATCATGTGCGACCATCCAAATCCGATCAACGCCACTCCGAGAACGCCGGAAGCGATCGGCAGCATCTTCGTAAGACCGTGAACGTCCTTGCGAGTCGCCAGCGAAAGCCCCGATGCCAGAGCGCCAACTCCTGACGCACCGGTCAGCCACCCCAGCGTGTGCGGGCCGCCATGTAGTATTTGGCCTGCGAATACCGGCATCAGCACCATGTACGGATACCCCATCAGGCTGATCAGCGCGAAAAGCGATAGGGTAGTGCGCAGTGCTGTTGAACCACGCACGTAATCCCAACCTTCGCGCACCTGCGCCCACATACTGGCTCGCGCCCGCTGCACGACGGACCTGTGAATGCGCATCATCAGCAACGAAGCGATTACTGCGAAGTAGCTCACGCCGTCCAGGGCAAAGCACCAGCCCTCGCCAACCGCCGCAATGACGATGCCCGCCAGCGACGGCCCTATCAGTCGCGCGCCGTTCACCAGGGAAGAATTCAATGCAATCGCGTTACTCAGGTCATCACGATCGTCCACCATGAGGATCAGGAACGAATGCCGAGCTGGTGCGTCGAAGGCGTTGATCAATCCCTGCAACGCTGAAAGCGCGAGGATTTCGGAGAGCGTGATTCTGTGGCCTAGCGTCAGAATTGCCAGCGCCAGCGATTGCAACGCTGCTGCTGCCTGCGTCCACAACAGCATCTTGCGGCGGTCGAGCCGTTCTACCCACACGCCTGTCACAGGACCCAGCAGGAACGGAACAATCTGCGCCGCGAAGCTCACGATGCCGAGCATCAGAGCAGAGTGCGTCGTCTTGTAAACCAGCCAGCTTGTAGCCACCCGCGTCATCCATGTGCCAATGACCGAGGTTCCCTGGCCGACGAAGAACAACCGGAAGTTGCGGCTGCGCAGCGCACGCCACGCATGAGAGATACCGTCGAAGCGATGCCGCGATGCGGCGGCCATCTTCATTGTTCTGCCATTCGCCGGAGCAAATCGGCGGCCTTGAACACCAGAGCCTGTTCGTCCCGGCTCAGCCTGGCAATTGCCTGCTCCATCCAGAGATGCTTGGCGGCGCTGCTGCTTTCGCGAAACTTCCGCCCCTCGACGGTCAGAACAAGCAGGGATTGTCTCCCGTCGGTAGGATGAGGACTCCGCTTCAACAAGCCTTCACGTTCCAACGTTGCGACCGTAGCTCCCATGGACTGCGGTTTTACACTCTCCGCGCGCGCCAGATCAGCTATGGTTGTGGGGCCGTCGCGATGAAGCCGTTTCAGAACGGCCGACTCCGTCATGGAAAGTTCGTTGGAACCTCCGGCCGCCCGCACTCTTCTCACCAGAAGCCCGATGGCGTGGATGAGATCGCTTACGGAGTGTTCATATCCATGAGCTGCCATGTACGAAACATATCATGTTAGAAGGTTGTCTTGCAAGTTTATCTTCTAATGCGATTTCGCAGAGCTATGCTCGATTCCGAGATCCGAATATCACTGAATTCAGGGACGTGAGTGGCTGCGGGCTTCGGCCATCACAGCCAGTCCCGAATCGGCCGAAGCCCACAACTCCAGGAAGCGAGCGTAGGCCACGGAGCTGTTGGCGGTATCGCCCTCGGCCGCATAGGCTCTCCCCTGGCCAAGCTGCGCCAGCGGGTACGTCTCCGCAAAGAACAGGGTGGCGGGTCCTCGGTGGCTCAGGATGGACTGGAATTGCCCGATACTTAGATCAGGATGGCCTGCGGAAAGATCAATCAACCCGCGCAGATACGGGCTCAGGGACATTGCGTCGAACGCCCGCGCGGCGTCAAGTTGTGTAAGCGCGCCGGAAGCGTCGCCCGCCTTCCACGCGATCGTGGCTGAAAGATCCGGGGCAAGAAAGCCCTGTGTCGCAGTTCCCTGTCCAAACGCCGAGTTCAGCAGGCCCAGGCTGCGTTGCGCTCCATCAGTATCCGCACATAGGGCTTCTGCCTCCCCCACATTGAACGTGGCAAACGCGCCGGAAGGGAGAGTCTGCGCGTCGTGCGCCAGCGGAAGGGCCGTGGCGCACTCCCCGACCAGAGCCCGGTCCAGTGCTGCCACGCTCTCGGCATAAGAGGCAGCAGAAGCCTGTTCCGGCAGGTTCCGTTGTACGTCAATGAAGCCCTGCCAACGGCCGAGCCCTGCGTTCAAATGTCCTGCGGCATCCAGCAGCTGGGCTACCAGCATCGGAGCCAGGGAGACGTCGGCATCCGGAATAAAGATGTCCGTTGGCACGCGCGCCCCGGCATTGGCAATGGCCAAAATGTCAGGAGTCGGATGCCCCGCGCCTTGTGCCCGGTCGGCGACCACGTCCACTGAATCCGGCCGGCCCTGGGCTATGAGGGCGAGCGCCTGCAGCTCAACCGCCTTTGCATCGAACTGCGAAAGCTGCAGTACATGCTGCGCCGTGGCGAGCGCGTCGCCGAACTTGCCTCCTAGAAACTGTGCGAGCGCCAGGGAGTCGAGTGCCTGTACATCGGCTGGCGCGGCACTCAGGTGACGCATCAGAATCTCGCTTGCACGGTTATAGTCGCCAACGGAATAAATGGCGTTGGCCGCCCGGGCCAGCGCCTGCAGTCTGGGGCTGGCATTGGCGCTGCTGGACTCCGCCTGCTTTGCAGCGTGAGCGGAAGCCACCTCCGAGTGTGCTTCACGGTACAACTCCGCCAATCGGTAATCTGCTTGCGTGAAGTGAGGATCCAGACTCGCGGCGCGCTGATACGCAAGGAGCGCGTCAGCCATATTGCCTGAGGCCTCCAGCGCCAGGCCCGAGGAAAATGATCGCAGCGCATCGAGGCTGGAAGTCGCCTCACGGTTCAATGGGATCGCTGACCGGGTGATGGAGTCTTTATCCTCGCCCAGCGCAGAGCGCACCTGGATGGCGAGCCGATCAATAGCACGGATGATCTGCTCGCGGCTGGATGCGGTTTCGTAGAGTTGCGCGCTCATTCTGCCGGTGGAAAGATCGAACAGGCGCAGCGAAAGCTCATACCCGGCTCCCACGGAACGGATCGATCCCGAAACCAGCATCGCCGCGCCCGTACTGCGGGCCGCGGCACGAACCTGCTCGGCGGACAGCGCGGCGCCAAAGTTCTCGCCGCTCGCTCGTAAGGCGGCCACGTAATCGCGAGTGGAGCGAGTGAAAAGGTGAGGCGACTGTGCAGTCGCCATCGCTAATCCGCTGGCCAACACTCCATCGAGTGAACTGTCGCCGGTCCCGTTCTGCAAACCGGCGAAGACTACCGTGACAGGGCCGTTGATGGCAACGGTTTCGTGCCGGGACATAAAGTACAGGGACACTACGGCAGCGGCCACCAACGCTGCGACACCAAGAACGATCCAGACTCCCCTTCTGGATTTCCGGGTTTCGCCGCGTGCCGAAGCCCCTCGAAAGCGGAACGACTGTTCTGCTTCATTATCGAACTCCGGCCAGGCCGCGCTTGGTCGTTGAACCTGGACCAACTGCCTGTCTGCCGACATGGACGCGCTGCTCAGCATAGGGACCAGCGGGTCGCGAATCTTCTGAGGAGAGGCAGGATCCCCTTCCAGAACGGGCCTTTCTGAACTGGGGTTTTCAGTGGCTGCACCCGGCGCGGGAGGAAGACTGGTCCTCGGTGGAGGAGACGAGGCAATCCGTACCGACGGCTCGTCGTGCGAGAACTCCGGGTTAGAAGTCCGCGGGGGCGGCGCGGGACGCAGAGAGTCTGGCTTCACAGGCCGCACAACCACCGCACCCATGGCTGGCCGGGGTGGTGCCTGCTGTGGCGGTTCGGGCGAAAACGGGACGAACTCCGGCGAGGGATCGGACGGCGGTAAGGAAGGCAGCGGCGCCGGTGAATTTTCAACTCGTGGACGCACCGGCCGAATAACCTGGCTGTCGCTGGTTTTGACCGCCGGCGAGCCTGCCGGCGCTTCGGAGTCGTGAATCCGCGGTGCCGAGTGCGACTCGGGCCTGTCGCGCAGGGCAGCTTTGCCCCACAACGCGATGCCCTCAAATGCCGATTTGCGTAAAGACACATCGCGCAGTGCTTCCAGCGCGCTCGCCGCCGACTGGAAACGGTCGCTGGGGTTCTTGGCCAGAAGACGGGCGATGAAACGATCCAGATCTTTGGGAATGGCCGGATTTTGCTGCCGAGCCGGGATCGGAGCCTTTCCGAGCAGCTCGACAAAAATGAGAGCGCTGGTCGCTCCCTGGAACGGCAGCTCCCCGGTAGCCGCCTCGTACAGCACGGAACCCAGCGAAAACAAGTCGGAACGCTGATCCAGCGACTCTCCCCTCGCCTGCTCCGGAGACATATAGGAGACCGTGCCCACCGTAGTACCGATCGTCGTCAGGTCGGAGCGAGGATACTCTTCCTCGCCGAAATCAACCTTCGCAAGGCCAAAGTCCAGCACCTTGGACTGGAAGCCACCGCTGGGTTTATCCACCAGGATGATGTTGGCAGGCTTGATGTCGCGGTGGATGACCCCGCGGGTATGTGCCGTGGAAAGCGCGTCCAGCACCTCGCAGCCGATGTGGTGGATGTCTTCCGGCGAAAGCTTGCCCTCGTGAGTAATGCGGCTGCGCAGGGTTTCACCCTTCAGCAACTCCATCACCAGGTAGGGGTCGCTGTTGACCTCGCCGATGTCAAAGACCGTGCATATGTTGGGGTGGTTCAGTCCTGAGGCGGCACGCGCTTCCTGCAGGAAACGCGAACGCATGGTGGGCGTGGCGTACTCTTCCCGCAGAATCTTAATCGCGACATCGCGTTGCAGCCGCGCATCCCAGGCACTGAAGACGAGGCCCATGCCTCCGCTCCCCAAGCGGCCCAGGATCTCGTAAGGCCCAATGCGTTGTCCCACACGTGGGACCATTCCGGGTTCACCCCCAAAGCCGCTCATGCGCAGGAGACGGCTGGCGCGGTCGTCTCACAATCATACTGTGGCGATTAGTGTTCTCATGTGACACCAGGTACGGGAGAGGCATGGTCGTTGTCTTGCAGAACGGCTGAAGTTAGCTGCTGACCAGATGATCAGCGGATTCACGCGTGGCATCGGACCCGCGCAGGGCATCTCTCGACGAACCGGAGTCCGTGAGTGGAACAGATTCTCGATCTTCACTGGTCAGGTGCTCTTCCACGTGCAGCAGGTGGCGGCGCATGGCACGGCGGGCCTCGTTCGGATCTCGACCGGCAATCGCCGCAAAAATCGCTTCGTGGTCCACCAGAGCCTCGGCTTGGTGCTGATCGAGCCCCGCCCGCTGGCTCAGCCGGTGATACATGGGGGCGAACATCCCAGCCCACAGGCCGTCCACGATGCTCGCCAGCACGCTATTCTTCGCCGCCTCTCCTATCGCAACATGGAACTGCCGGTCGCAAACCTGTGCGTTGGTCTTGGCCTGCACATGACGGCGCATTTCAGCCAGCGTCTTCTCGATCCTGTCGAGGTCCCCGGCGGAAGCTGACAACGCAGCGTCGGAGGCGATTTCGCCTTCAATGAGCACGCGAGCCCGCAGCAGTTCAAAAGGCCCCGGCCCGGAGTCCAGCACCAGCGACATCGGGTTTACGGATTTGCGCACGTAGGCGCCCGATCCGCTGCGGATCTCCAGTTCCCCGGCGATCTCAAGCGCCACCATAGCCTCACGAATGGTAGGCCGGCTCACACCGCAGATGCGGGCGAGATCAATCTCCCCCGGCAGGCGTGAGCCCGGTTCGATGCCCCGCTCGGCGATGTAGCGCGAGATGCGGGCGGCAACTTCCTGGTAACGGCGCTGCGTTCTGGGGGCGCGGTCTGAAACGTCTGGCATGGGCGGTACCATCCTATCCCAACTTCAAAGTGCATGACTGCAACTTTGGTCTGGGGTGATGTTCGCATAATTTCACGCGGGCAAGGCTTCGGCAAAGCACTCGCCGAAGTTCCCCCTGCGATCGGCCGTTTTAGCGTCCACAAACGGAACTGCAGGACTGGACAAAGTTGGCAATACAGCTCTGCGGCGGCTTGAGAATCAGTGGAAGTCGTGGGAGCGTATCTCTATCGGAGGCGCCTGTAAAAGTTCCAGCGACTCCGCCCGCACGTGGATGACCCCTTCCTGATTTTGCAGCTTTCCATATACCTTCAAAAACCGTCCGCGGGTCACAATCACTCGATCTTGCTCGTATAGCTCCGGGTGGATCACCACGTTGGCAATGCCGGTTTCATCCTCCATGGAAAGGAAGATGAAGCCAAGCGCGGTACCTGGGCGCTGACGTGCAATCACCGACCCGGCGGCACACACCCACCGGCCGTTAGGCTGATCCTTCAACTCAGCGGCGGAAAGCACACCCATGCTCCGCAGTTCCGCCCGGCGATACGCCATGGGATGATGATCTACGGTAAGCCCAGTGCCGGCATAGTCGGAAACCAGCCGCTCATCGTTCCTCATCTTCTGCAGTGGCGAACTCACTGAGGTTGATGCTGCCTGCTCCGTTCGCAACAGCGGGCCCACCGGGCGGCTGACCTGTTCGATTTGCCAGATCGCATCGCGGCGATGTCCTACCCCATCCAGTGCATTCAGCGCGCCAATGCGCGCAAGCTGGGCAAGATCGCCTCGGTTGAGCGCAGGAACGCGGCGGCCCAGATCTTCCACGCTGCGAAATGGACCGTTTGCATCCCGGGCCGCAACAAGTTGCGCAGCCGTCGCTGCCTTCAGGCCACGCGCATAATTCAGCCCAAGCCGTAGCGATCGTGAGCCATCCGGCTCGTGTTCGATCGTGCATACATCGCTCGAAATCTGCACGTTGACCGGTTTCACGCGCAGCTTATGCCGTTGTGCATCCTTCACCAGCACGGCCGGCGTGTAAAACCCCATGGGTTGGTTGTTGAGCATCGCACAGGTAAACGCGGCAAGATACTTCACTTTGAAGTACGCCGAGGCATAGGCGATCAGCGCGAAGCTGGCCGCATGCGACTCCGGAAAGCCATACAACGCGAAAGACTGGATGCTGCCAATGATCACTTCCTGAATCTCAGGTGTAATCTTCCGAGCGGTCATGCCTTCTTTAAGCTGCAGGAGAATCTCTCCCATTCGCTTCCAGGAGCGCCGCATGCCCACGGCCTTGCGCAGCTCATCAGCCTGCGCGCCGGTAAAGCCTCCAACCACCATAGCCATGCGCAGGAGCTGCTCCTGGAACAGCGGCACGCCGAGTGTCCGCCTCAGAACAGGCTCCAGCTCCGGAAGAACGTACTCCACCTCTTCTTTCTTCTGTCTCCGGCGCATGTAGGGATGCATCATCTTGCCCACGATCGGCCCCGGTCGAATGATCGCTACCTGCACCACCAGGTCATAAAACTCGCGCGGTGCGTTGCGCGGAATGGACGCCATCTGCGCTCGGCTTTCTA
This sequence comes from Granulicella sp., assembly GCA_965198545.1. Lineage (GTDB taxonomy): Bacteria > Acidobacteriota > Terriglobia > Terriglobales > Acidobacteriaceae > Granulicella. Next base: position 1,192,625 of record CBDAPS010000001.1, read on the forward strand.
CCTGGAACATTCCAACGGTATCCGCTTTACGAAGCACTTCGTAAACCTCGGGATCGTCCGGCGGAAGCTGCGCGAGATCGACCTTGTCCCCGTAATGTTCAGGGATCAGGGTGATGCAGTCTTTCATCACGGCCATCATGCCCAGCCCTAGCAGGTCGATCTTCACCAGCCCAAGTGCCGCGCAATCTTCCTTGTCCCACTGCACAACGCTACGGCCCGCCATGGACGCTCGCTCCAGCGGCACCACCTTGTTGAGCAGGCCCTGGCAAATCACCATGCCGCCGGAGTGCTGCCCCAGATGTCGAGGTATGTCCTGAATGCGGTCACACATTTCTACATACTTGGCGATTCGCCAGTGCCCAAGATCGAAGCCGGCATGCCGGAAGTTATCGCCAAGCGTCTCATCCTTCTTGCGCCACTCCCATTGGCCGATCAGCCCTGAAAGCCGGCCTACCGTTTCATCATCAAAACCAAGCGCCTTCCCGACTTCGCGCGCGGCGCTTTTGCCGCGATAGGTAATCACGTTGGCTGTCATTGCGGCGCCCAGTTCGCCGTAGCGCTGGTACACATACTGGATCGCCTGCTCGCGCTTGTCACCCGAGGGCAGGTCGAGGTCCACGTCTGGCCACTCGTCGCGATTCTCATTCAGAAATCGCTCAAACAGCAGGTCCATACCGACGGGATCAATAGCCGTGATCTCCAGCGCATAACAGACGACAGAATTAGCCGCGCTTCCCCGTCCCTGGATAAGAATGTCGTTCTTCTTGCAGTGCTGCACGATGTCCCAAACGATAAGAAAGTAACCGCAAAATCCAAGCTGCTCAATCAGGGCCAGCTCCCGCTCGGCCTGCTGGCAAGCCTTCTCATGCAGATCGGGATTCCGCTTGGGCGCATAGCGGTTCTCGATCCCCTCGGCAACTCGCTTGCGAAGGTACACGTCCATCGGCTCGCCTGTAGAGGTTTGATAAGTAGGAAACTCATAGCCGAGATCCTGCAGTTCGAACTCCAATCGCTCACTCAAAAGCAGCGTGTTATCTACCGCCTCAGGAACATCGTGAAACAGACGGTGCATCGCTCTCGCCGTACGTACATGCCGTTGAGAGTTCGTCTCCAGCAGGCGCCCCGCTTCATCCAGCGAAACATGATGACGCACACAGGTCAGCACATCCATCACCTCGCGCTCATACTGCGTGGCGTAACGCACACCATTAGTGGCCAGCAATGGCAGCCGAAGGCTTTCCGCAATGCGAATCGCTGCCTGGTTGCGAGCCTCTTCCCGGCGGCAGCCATGCCGTTGCAGCTCCACATACACATTCCCCGGGCCGTAAGTCCTCACCAGCCGCTCGACACACGCTCGGCCTTCGGCCTCACCTCCCGCACGTAGAGCAGCAGCCAGCGGCCCCTCGTCGCCGCCCGTAAGACACACCAGCCCCGTGCTGAACTCGGCGAGGTCCTCCATCCATGCCGAACCCTCACACTTGCTTCGTTCGCGCATCTTGAAGCGCGTAATGAGCTGGCAAAGATTGGCATAGCCCGTCTGAGACTTGCACAACAGCGAAACGCGCGCCGGCTCTTCCTGATGCTTATGCGGCAACCATGCATCCGGCGTAATCCGCGGATACAAATTACCCACGGCAACTTCCGCCCCGATATGCGCGCGTACCTTGTTTTCTTTAGCTGTGCCATGAAATCGCGGAGCCCCATAAAAGCCATTGCGGTCCAGCAGGGCGATCGCGGGCATCTCCGCTTCAAAAGCAGCATGAATCAAAGCTTCCGGCTGCGAAGCGCCTTCCAGAAAGCTGAACGCGCTATTGGCATGCAGCTCGATGTAACCCGGCTCAGTCATACAGGCCTTCCATTTGCCATTGATGGGTCAAAAGGTCGTGCGTAATCACGCCAAGCAAAATCTCCCCGGCACTCGCTTTCACCTGCACGTCCCACTCTTCGCGAGACCACACGGCAGCCGTCCACCAGTCGCCACTGCGCCGCCACGGCCCGTAGGCTTTCTCCACCTTGTAGCGTTTGCTCTGCCATTGCAGCGCCAGCAGGCGAGCCCCATCCCGCCACACCGTAACACTCACAGGCGGCCGCAGCCTCCGCAAGGCCACAGGCGCTGTGCTATCGGCAACATCCCGGGATGAAGACCTTCCCAAAGCTTCCGGTACAACAAACCTCTCCATGGCAAAGCTATCCGGCTTATTTGTATCGAGCAGCTTGCCCCGCCCCACCCTGTCCTCACCCACCAGAGCCGCAATGCGGGCCAGCGTCACATCCAGACGCATGGGTTCGGGCAGTTGCGGAGAGAACATGCCGATTTGCACTTTGCTGCGTTCTCCAGGCACGGCGTGCACTGCAAGGCTCAGCACACCGGCAGCAGGCGGATGAGCCTGCAGATCCAGGTGGATCAGCTTGAGCAGAATGCCGCTCTCGGCCAGCGGAAGCGCCGGCTTCACGGTGCGCTCATGTTCGCCTCCACCGTCCAGGCCGAGCCTCACGGTGACGCTTGCCAGCGCCAGGGCTCGCTGCTGTGCCCTCGCCAGCAGTTGCTCCAACATTGGCCGAAGCACAAACAGCAGCGGATCGAGCAGCTCGACGGGCGCATCGAACGCCAGATACTCATCCAGAGCGAAGACCGGCTCTTCCGGCACCATCAGGTGCTGGTGATCCCCGCGGGCAAGCAGCCACAACCGCCGTCCCTGTGGGCCAAAGCGCGTCACAAGTTCTGCTTCCGGCAGGCCGGCCAGGTCGCCTAGTGTGACGAGTCCCCACAGCGTCAGCCTTTCCGCTTGCTCCACAGTCGCATCAAGAGCGGAAAGCGGAAGATTCCGCAGAAACCGGCCTTCGTGGCCCTGCGGAACAACGATTGGGCCTTTGCGTGCCGAGGGCGCAATGCACACAGACGTGCGCAGGTTGGCGCTGGCTCCCATCCTCACATGCAGGCGCAGGGTCATCAGCTTTCGGCGGATGGCCTGCATGCTCTGTTCGGCAGGGCCGAAGATTCTCGATGTGCCGGTCATATCCAGCACCACGGCAAACGCCGGAGACGCCACCTGCTGGCATTCCATGCGGGGTGTAAACATGCCCGCGGCCTCAAGCACGGCCACGCGGGTGTTCTGCTCTTGTGCAGCCGAACGATGCAGAAGAACCAGGTGTGGAAAGGTATCCAGTTCGGAGCGCGTCATCCCATGCTCTATCCCCATCCGTGAAGCCGCAAGATTCAGGCTGCACACCGTTTGCAACGGAGGATCGCCTGCCAGAACAACCACCGGAGAGCGCGCCAGCTCTGGTCGCAGGCGCAACAGCGCCTGTGCGGGAAACTCGGGGATATAGACGCACACATAAAGCGGCTCAGGCTTCGGAGCACCGCTGACCCCGATGCCCAAATCAGTCAGCTTTTCAAAAGCTACGCCCGGAACCATGCGGCCTCGCTGTTCCAGCTTCCCGGGCGCTCAGGCTGGGGAGGCTTACGGATGGGCACTACGCGGGCGCTGCTCTCGGACCGGTTGCGCGCTACCTCCGCCTGGTAGCGTATGCCGGTCATCACCCGGCCCTGCGCTTCGAGCGTACCGTGCTCCAGGCGAACAACCAGTTCGGCGGCGCTTCGGGCACACGGATGCTGCGTGAGCAGCAGCAGGCTTGCCCGCGTGCGCTCGCATGCGGCACGGAAGCGAAACCATGTAGCCAATGGGATGCGCCACGAAAACTCCGGTGGCGTGCTGCCAAGGTCCAGCACCAGCGCGCTGAAACCGCCGCTCTGTAGCAGGAGGTCCGTAGCGCGCAAAGCCTGGTCCAAGCCACGCCAAGGCGACGTCGATTTATGCGGCAATGCCTGCGCAGACTGAGTCGGCGAATACGTATGCGAAGCCACCTGCAACCTGGTGCGAGGTTGAGACTCTGCACAACGCGGGGCCAGGGCAAGGTTGTCGCCCCGCCGGAGTGGCAGGCGGTCCGTGGCAATCTGCTCCTCACGCTCCTCAGAGCGGAACATCAATGGCCGGTTTGGAGCGCCGGGTGTGCCAATCTGCTTCTTTTCACGGCGCATCTGCCGGTCATAGAGGCCACCATGAGCACTCATCATGGCCTTGATTGCCTGCGGCATGTCCCGGCCTTCGGTGCGAGGATGCGGACTGCCGCCACCGGTATGGCGTGGGGGCTGTTCTTCAGCCTGGCTATCCTTTTGGCTGCCCTCTTTCGCCCCGGCGGCCATTGGCTGAGGACATGGCGAATGCTCGCTCCGAGGTAGCTCCTGGGCAGCACCACAGCGAACCCACAACAGACTCTCCAACTCAACACCGCTGGCAGCGGCGCTTTCGAGATCGAGCGCATCGCCTACATCTACCCAGGCACATACGCCGCCGCCGCGTGTTATCGCTGCCATGTACGCCAGCGTGGCAGTCGTACGTCCTGTGCATTCCGCCCCCACAAGCTCCGTAATGGCGCCCATGGGCAGACCACCGTGGAGCACGGCGTCTATGCTCGAAACTCCACAGGGCGTGCGCTCCAGGTCCACCCGCGCCCGCGATGTCAGCAGCGCGGAATGCCGTTCGCTCAGGGTGGACTCAACGTGCTGGCGAAGTGTGGAGACGGACGGCAAGGCTACCCCTTTCTTCGCTTTATATTCGCCTAAGTGGCTGTGGACCTGTCAACCGCTAGAACGTTTTTAACGAACAAGTTTGAACGTTTGCCCTGATTGTTGTGCATCGCGGGCCCCGCCGCCGCGCAGTATCGGCATTCATGACCTGCCACTTACGGGGATCGCAGTACTGTGAGAATGTTCTTGCCCAAATACCACGCTTTTCAATATCGTTAGCGCTAACGAAGAACGAAAGTGAGCCACCCGGGAGGGAATCATGAGCACAGCCGTAGATGTCGCGAATCCAGTAAAAGACGCAATGAACCCGCTCGGTGATCTTGACCAGTGGGATGAGTTCCTCGAAGGACGTTACAAGGAAGGCAAGTCCGAAACCGAATTTCGCCAGTACGACGCCGACGCAAATCCCGGTGTGGCCGAGTTCTACCGTCTGAACCACCAATACCAGACGCACGAGTACGCCCTGGGCAAGGAACGTGAGTACTTCGGTCTAGCTCGCGGAGGAAAAAGTATCTGGGAAGCCGCCGAGTTCCTGAACACCCTTGTTGACGACAGCGACCCCGACACGGACCTCACCCAACTCGAGCATCTACTGCAGACCTCCGAGGCCATTCGCCAGGATGGTCATCCCCGGTGGATGGTTGCCACCGGCTTCGTGCATGATCTCGGCAAGTGCCTGTGCCTCTACGGCGAGCCGCAGTGGGGCGTGGTCGGCGACACCTTCCCTACCGGATGCGCGTACGATTCCGCCGTGGTCTTCCCCGAGTACTTCCGGGCCAATCCGGACTTCGGTAACCCCGCGTACCAGACCAGGTACGGCATCTACGAACCCAACTGCGGTCTGGACAAGGTGACCATGTCCTTCGGACATGACGGCTACATCCACGAGGTGATGAAGAACTACCTGCCTATGGAGGCTCTGTATATGCTGCGCTTTCACTCGTTCTATGCGTGGCATCGGCACGGCGCCTACGATCACCTATGCAATGAGCAGGACCGTGCCATGCTCCCCTGGGTCCTCAAGTTCAACCCATACGATCTCTACTCAAAGGGCCACACCAAGCCCAACTTCAAGGAGTTGAAGCCGTACTATGACGACCTCTTCGCAGAGTTCTTCCCGGAAAAGTTGAAGTGGTAACCGGTCCAAGGGCACGGAAGTGAGTTCACGAAGCTGATCGCGGCGCAGGTATCAGAACACTGCCGTTTACTCCTGACGCGAGACCCCGCTAATGAATCGCCACCAGAAGCAGGACTCCCCCCGCTAACACTCCCAAAGGAATCCAGAACTGTACGTCGCGAAGAATCTTGCCAAACATGCGTTTTCCTTTTCTCGTGAACTGGCCGATTTTAAGACTGCAACAACCTTCCCGGCAACGCCTCCTGTAGGAACCGTTCGCTACAATGACGTTTTCAGCATATGAGTAGCGGCGAAAGGCGAACGCAGAGTTACAGATGGCCATTCGACTGAAAGACATTGCTGCGGACCTTGGCGTCTCCATCGTCACCGTATCCAAGGTATTGCGCGGCAAACCTGATGTAGGCAAGAATACCCGCGAGCGAGTTCTTCGCCGCGTGGAAGAACTTAACTATCGGCCCAACATGATCGCTCGCGGCCTCGCATCCGGTCGCAGCTACACCGTCGGGCTTGTGGTGCCCGACATCGTGGACAGCTTCTTCGCCGAGTTCGCCCGCAGCCTCGGCACGGCCTTGCGCGGCAGTTCCTACCAGTTGCTGCTGGCTTCGGCCAATGAGAATCCCGAAGTCGAACAGACCGAGATTGACAACCTTATCGCTCGCGGCGTGGATGTGGTTCTGGTGGCCTCTTGCCAGGAGGACGCCGCGGGCATCAAGTCCCTGCTCACGCAGTCCACTCCGTCCATCCTTATTGATCGATCCTTCGCCGGTTTGAAAGCAAACTTCATCGGGACCGACGACATCCATGCCGGCCGCCTCGCCACCGAGCACCTCCTCGGCCTTGGCCGTCGGCGAATCGCACACATCGGCGCCACTGGTGTCAGCACCGCTATTGCGCGCCACGAGGGCTACCGTCAGGCGCTCAAGCATGCCGGCGTTCCCTACCGTAAGGAACTCGTCCTGCTTCGCAGCCTGCAGGAGGGCCGCAACGATCAGGTAGGCCGGGATGCCATGAACCAGTTGCTCGCCCTGTCCAAACCGCCCGACGCGGTCTTCTGCTATAGCGATCTTTTCGCTGTAGGCGCCATTCGTGCCGTGCGCGGCCATGGGCTGCGGGTGCCGGAGGAGATCGCCGTGATTGGTTGCGGCAATCTCAGTCTGTCTTCGTACCTTGAAGTCCCTTTGAGTTCAGTGGATCAGGGGACAGCGGAGCTCGGTGAGCGAGCCGCAAAGCTTGCGCTGGCGCTCATAGAAGGACTCGGCAAGAAAGTCCCCAAAACCATTCTGGTTGAGCCCAGAGTTGTCGGTCGCGCTTCCACCCTGGGCTCAAGCTCTCAGTAGAACCGGGTCCACTTCCAGAGCATTCCCCCCGCCACTGCCAGTACGCCCAGTAGCAACACCAGTAGTGCTCCCAGCCAGCGGAAGTCCATCGGCAGCGAAGGCACACGAGTGCCGCGCAACAGCAGGACGAACACGCCTAATGCCAGCACCATGATCGCGTAATCCCACCAGCGCCTGCCCATCCTGCCGCGACTCTCATCCTCCACGCCCGACATTCCCAGCAGCGCTTCGTCATAGCTGATGTTGTAGCGTTCGCACTCGCGGCGCAGAGCCAGCCGCGTGCTCTCGGCTTCTTCTTCCTCGGCAACGGCGGTGCTGATCGCCAGCGCTCCAACGATCATAATCATCGACCCAGAGATGACCAGCAGCTTATGCGTCAGGTCCACACCGCTCAGCTCGGAAAACACCAGCGCCCCCCAGGCCAACCCCCAGAGCTGGTTGGTATTGGAAAGCGGGATGCCGCGCCCGATGCCGAGGTACTTGGTGGCATACTGCTGAAACAGGTCACCAATCACCCAGCAGAAACCGCCAAGAAAGATCCAGAAAAGCACGGACCGCGCGGCCGTCAGTTCTGCCGCAAGATGATGCAAACCACCACCCAGCGTGACCGCGAGCGTGAACATCATGCCAAGCTCACCCACTGTGAACGCTGTGACAAACGAAAGCGGGTTCATCCCGCTGAGGTAAGCTTTACGGTACGGCACATACATCGTTCCCCAAAGGGCACTGGCGCCGAGCGCAGCCAGCAGGCCGGGAACAGCACGTGAGCCATGGCCTCCAGCGCCATGCAGCACGGCAAAGCCAAGCATGATGGCCGCACCCACGATCGCGCAGGTCCCAAGCAGCACCTTCAACAGGTTGGCGCGCGAGGCTCCCTGAAGCTCCCGGAATAAGAGCCGTCCCCAAAGCAAACCGACGAGGCAGTTCGTGTTCCAAAGCGGAAAGGCCACTGTCAGCCCCACATCGCGAATGGCGTACACGGTCAAAGTGTTCGCTACGGCCCAAAGACACCCTGCCAGCACGGCCCACAGGATCAGGTGTTTCCTGGCGCTCAAATCCTGGTAGACGTATCCAGTGCCCCGCAGCAGCGTGGGAAAGCTCCACCGCGCTGTAAACACCCCGGCCACCATGCAAAGCGAGATTGCAAATGGTGAAAGACCGATGTTCGCCAGCTTCGTGGGGGCTTCGGCAGCGCCCAGCCACACACCTGCCGCGATGCCGCAGGCCACGCCCAGCACATGCATGGAGCGCGGCCGTACTCCAGATTGTGAAACTGCTAGAACGTCTGTTGCCATAGATCCTTGTCGCCCATTGGACTGCATCGCTCCGAGCGTTGCAACGTCAGCGCTTCAAGCAGCTTCTAGTTGGGTTGCGAAACAAGGTAGGTATCTGGCCGAGGTGTTGTCAAACCCTGCGTCTCGCGCACCCAGGAACTCGCGTGACGCGTATGGCTCGCGCCATTCGCGCGGGCATCAAAGTGCAACGATTTCCACCGCTAAGTGGAACGCGTGAGTCGCGAAACTGCCTAATTTTACCGGGCGTTAACGGGTAAACATTAGCTTGACACCTGTTCCCAATGGCTTGTATGTTTCCCGCGCTCAGAGAGTGCCGGGTTTCTTCAGCCTGTATCTATCGGCCTTTTTTCGCCGTTCCAAACGGCCTTTGTCGCCCTCAAAGGATGCCAGACTATGCCACGCCAGACCTCTCCATTCCCGCCTTTCCTTCGCCGCCCTTGTATCGTTTTCACCTTGCTTGCTTTCGCTACCGCGGCCCCTGCGCAGTTCGGGTCTGCCTCCGTGCTTGGCTTCGTGAAGGATCCTTCCGGTGCTGTGCTCGCGAACGCCACGGTGACCCTCACGAATGTGGCTACCAGCGTTACGGTGACCTCGCACACGGATAAGGACGGCAAGTACGAGTTCGACTCCGTACCGATCGGCAACTACCGCATCTCCACGTCGCTTGCGGGTTTTGAAGAAAGCAAGACAGCCAGCTTCAATCTGTCCACTGACGCCCGCCAGCGCGTCGATGTGAACGTGAAGCCCGGCTCGGTGGACCAGATCGTCGACGTCACAGACGCCGCGCAGCTTCTGGATACCGAAACCAGTTCGCGCAGCCAGGTCATCGGCCAGCAGGAAGTAGAAAATCTGCCTTTGAACGGCCGCTCCTACGCGGATCTCGTGCTGCTTACACCGGGCGTCCGTAAGTCGATGCTCGAAAACCAATCGGCCTCCAGCCGCGAAGCCGCTTTCAACATCAACGGCCAGCGGTCAGCCTTCAACGAGTTCCTCATCGACGGCCTGGAGAACAGCAACTATGGCACCTCCAACCAGGGTTTCGAAGACGAAAACATCTCACCCTCGCCGGACGCAGTTAGTGAGTTCCGCGTGGAGTCTAACAACTACTCGGCCGAGTACGGCCGCATGCCCGGCGCAGTTATCAATGTTTCCACGCGCAGCGGTACCAACAAGTTTCACGGCGCCGCCTGGGACTACCTACGCAACACGGACCTGAACACCTTCGGGCCGACGCAGACCGCCACCGGCAATAAGCCCGGCCTCATCCGCAATCAGTTCGGCGGCACCACGGGAGGTTACATTCGCCGGGACAAGACCTTCTTCTTCGCCGACTACGAAGGCGTGCGCCAGATATTCACCTACCAGCAGGCAGCGGTCACGCTTCCCAACGCACAGCAGCGCCTGGGTCACTTCTATGCCGGCGGCGGCAGCAGCGGCGCACCCATCCCGCTCTTTAACCCGATCACCAACACCGAGTACACGACCGGCGACGTTTCATCGGGGGCCACGCCATTCGCCCTGGCCGTACTCGCTGCTCTTCCCGCCAACAACGGTAGCGGCTTCACCAACAACTACAGCAACAACCCGCGTGGAACCATCAACGACGACAAGGGTGATATCCGCGTTGATCAGAGCTTTGCAAAGTGGAAGCTCTTCGCCCGCTACAGCGAGCACCAAGCCGAAATCTTCGATCCTCCCACGGTCGGCGGCCCCGCCGGCGGCAATGCCAACTCGAACGTCAACATCCAGAACCGCCAGGTAGCCGGCGGCGCGACATGGATCCTCAGCCAGAACAAGCTGCTCGATTTCCGCTTCGCGTGGACACGCAACATCGGCGCCAAGACCCCCTACTCACAGGGCCAGCCATCCCTGCTCGCCAAGTACGGTATCACCGACGGCTTTCCTACGGACCCCAGCCTTGTCCGCACCCTCAACGCTCAGTCCATCACCGGCTTCACGCAGCTCGGCAACCAGTCGTCCAACCCGCAATTCCAGGACCCTTCCATTTACAACCCCAAGGTGAACTACACCTGGGTCCACGGCCGCCACTCGATGAAGTTCGGCTATGAGCAGCAGTTGATCCACACCGTCGTCAACGACTTCAATCCGAGCTACGGCCAGGACAACTACAACAGCCGCTATGCCGCAGGCCCCACAACAGGCGGTGTCGCTTACTTCCCCACCTGCTCCACAACGGTGACAACGCGCTGCTATCCAACCACGGCCAGCACCACGGAAATCCAGCAGGCACAGGCTGTGGCAGACTTCCTCTTCGGAAACCGCTCGTCCTACTCGCTCACGAACTACACGGTCGTGAACCTGCGGCAGCGCTACTTCGCCGGTTACTTCCAGGACGACGTGAAACTCACGCCCTCCCTCGCCATCAACGCTGGCCTGCGCTACGAGATCATGACTCCTCAGTTCGAGCGCGACAACCGTCTCGCCAACTTCGACCCCGGCACCAATACGCTGATCCAGGCAAACAACAACAGCCTCTTTGGGCGCACACTGGTCCACACGCCTACCAAGAACATCGCGCCACGCTTTGGCTTCTCAGACAGCATCGACTCCAAAACTGCCCTGCGCGGCGGCTACGGCATTGTCTACGTACAGTTCAATCGCGCCGGCGGTGAGAACAACCTGACCTACAACGGTCCTGATGTGGTAAACGCAACCGTCAACAACAACAACTCCCTCTACCCCACACCAGCCAGCCTCTGCACCACGGACACACAGGTGCAGACGCTCTGCTTCCGGCAGACACAGCAGGGCTACTCCAACATCCTTACCAGTTCAGCGTACTTCAACCCGCTCAACGTCACCTCCCGCTACATCGATCCCAACTTCAAGACCGGCTATGTGCAGAGCTACTTCCTCGGCATTCAGCGTCAGCTCCCTGGCAACGTTTTGCTTGACATCTCGTACGTAGGCAACAAGAGCACACACCTTCAGCTGCTCGCGGACTACAACCAGGCCACGCCCTGCCTCACCACTACGGGCACCTGCACCGCGTACCAGAGCCGGCGTCCGGTCCCCACCTTCGGCGACATCGAGATCGCTTATGGCAGCGGTTCGTCCAGCTATAACTCGCTGCAAACAAAGCTGGAAAAGCGCTTAGGCGCGGTCTACTTGCTCAACTCGTTCACCTACAGCCGAGCCTTCGATCTCGCCTCTGGCCACCTGGAGCAGAACAACGGGGACACCTCGCGAGTGAACTTCGCCAACCCTCGCAACGACTATGGCCCCTCCAGCTACGACCAGCCCATCGACAACACCACATCCATCGTGGCCGACTTGCCTTACGGGCACGGGCGCCGCTTCGGTTCACATGCCAACGCGGCGATGGAAACGCTCCTCGGCGGCTGGCAGGCAACAGTCATCAACACCATCACCAGCGGTCTGCCGTTCAACATCACCTACTCCAGCTCCTCCAGCAGCGGCACAACGGCACAGCTTAACGGAACGGGTGGCTCGACCATTGGCCAGCTCTTCAGCACCGACCTCGTCAACCTGCGGCCGCAGCACATCGCCGGTACACCCCTCAAAGGTTCGAACATCACCGTACTGGCCACCACAAATATCAATGGAGTCAACAAGAGCCGCGGGCTCGCCGGCTACCTGCCCGGCGCGGGAACCTACACCAGCTACGATTACCCTTCCTTCTCGCGCTACGGCAACACCTCTGCCTGGGGAAATGTCTCGCGCAATAGCCTGCGTTCCTTCGCCTACTACAATACCGACCTTGGCGTGCATAAGCAGTTTCCGCTCGGCACGGAGCGCGTGAAATTTGAGCTTCGCGCCGAGCTTTTCAACATCCTCAACCACACCAACTGGCAGGCTCCCGACAGCAACATCTCGGATGGCACATCCTTCGGCACCATCACCACGGCCTTCCCCTCCCGGCAAGTCCAGTTCGCGGGCAAGATCCTGTTCTAATCAACTCGGTAGAACGTGCAGGCGAGGACGCATCCATGCTCCTCGCCTGCGCTGTTTCCCTCGAAACACGAAGAAGGAGTTCCCATGCGAACGAGCCTCCACCTGACCGCTCTCTTGATCGCAGCCGTACCCTCATCGTCATTAGCTCAGAATCAGCGAGCGCAGGATCGAATCGTTCATCTGAACCAGATCCAGGTCATCGGCTCGCACAACAGCTATAACCTGGGCTTCGCGCCCAGTGAAGAAAAGTTCGCGCGCTCGCATGATGCCAAGAGTTACGAGTCGCTGGAGTACCACCACGCGTCTCTGACGGACCAGCTCAACGGCGGTGTGCGCCAGCTTGAGATCGACATTGTGCATGACCCGCAGGGCGGCCGCTTCGCCCATCCTAGGATCGTCGAGCTGACGAAGCAGGCAGGCCTGCCACCCGACCCCGGTTTCGATCCGCAACACGAAATGGACAAGCCCGGCTTTAAGGTCATCCACATCGCAGACCTCAATCAGCGCAGCTCCTGCCATCTCCTCACAGGCTGCCTCAAGGAAATTCGTGTTTGGTCGCAGGCTCATCCAGGGCACATCCCTCTCTTTCTGCTCATAGAGTCCAAGCACGGCAACACAGCGTCCATCCCCAACAGCGTCACCGCCGAGCCTTTCACCACGGCCACCTTCGACGCGCTCGATCGCGAGATCCGCTCAGTGTTTCCTGACAACGAAATGGTGCTCCCGGATCAGGTTCGCGCAGGCTTTTCCACACTTGAAGAAGCTGTACTGGCCGGCCACTGGCCCACGCTCGCGCAGTCCCGCGGCAAGGTCGTCTTCCTGCTGGATCAGCGCAACGACGGCGCTGCCTACACGGCAGGCCACCCATCGCTCGAAGGCCGTGTCCTCTTTACGAACGCTCCCGCCGGCCGGGCGGATGCTGCTTTCACCGAAGAGAACTCCGGCACACCGGCTGAGATCGACGGGCTCGTGCGTAAGGGGTATCTGGTCCGCGCACGCGCGGACGAGGGCACCGTCGCCGCCCGCATCAACGACACCACCCGGCGCGATGATCTGCTCCACTCCGGCGCACAGATCATCAGCACGGACTATCCGCTTTCCGAACCCTCAAAGTGGACCGGCTACAGCGTGGGCTTCGCGAATGGCCTGCCCGCTCGTTGCAACATCCTCAACGCGCCATTGCAATGCCAGGACGAGTTGCTCGAACCCGGCACGCGGAGCGGTGGCACACCCTCGCCGGAGAACCATCAGAACGCTCTCTCAAACTCGACACGCTGAGCTTCCTGGCCGGAGGCTCCTCCCGCCTACTACGCAGCGCCTCGGGAACGCTTGCCGTCACAGTGATGTAGCTCAGGGACAGCAGATCAACAGCCGCGCACATTACGGCGGTCTTGAGCCATCTTCAGATTTCGAAAGCTTTTTGGTAGCGATATCGGGGCTCGAACCCGAACTCTTCGCCTTGAGAGGGCGAACAAACGGCTTAGAACAGCGTCGCACTTAACAGCACAATCTACCATAAGCGCAACATAATAGACGACTTGGCCTTCCCGTCGCCTTGCACTGAGGCAGCACAAGAGCGCACGATAAAACTGCCAGACTTGGCAATACTTGGCACTCGCTCTGGGCGGTCTCCGAGCTAGACTTTAGGTGAGGAGGGATTATGCCAAGAGGTCGCAGAGCAGGTAAGCAAGTGGGTGTTCAGGAACACTCAGAAGGGTTCTTCGTTGCCCGCTACCAGGTACGCGGTAAGGACGTTCGGAAGCGTTTCCAGACTCACAGCCAAGCGGCCGATCACCTGAGCAAGGTTCGTGTGTACCAAGAAGACGGCGTCCACGTACCAAGCTCTGCGAAGGTGCCACTGTTGCCGAAAGACAAGCGGGAAGCTCTCCTCAGAAATGGCGCGTTGTTAGAAGATCTGTGTGATATGTACCTAGCGCGGCTCGAACGCGCTGGCACTGTGCGCGACCTCGTTAATCCCCGGCACAGGATCAAGGTCATTAAGGAAGCGTTTCGTGACCGCGCAGCGGCCACGATCAGACCCTTTGAGATTGAAGACTGGCTGGAGGGCATCAAGCACCCGGCAACGCGGAACAGGTATAAATCGACGCTGTCCAGCGTCTACAAGTTCGCGATCTCATGGGAACAGCTTGAAAGCAACCCTTGCGAAAAGATCAGACACTACAGGGTTCAAGTGCCGCAAATGAATTGGCTGAGTGAAGCCGATGAGGATAAGCTCCGCGCAGTGTTGCAGAGTTGGATTGACGAAACGCCAGTCCATCATCGCTTGCTGCGTCTGTACCGGGAAGAACACCAGAACGAACTCACAGTTGCAATAGGAACTGGAGTGAGGAAGGCGAATCAGTATGGGCTCGATTGGAGAAGCTGCGATATGGACGCCCAGACCATAACGCTACTGATGACGAAAAGCGGTAAGCCTTATACGGTGCCAATGACTGATGATGTCTATGCTGCCTTACTAGATCAACGACGCATTCATCGGGAGATCGCGACTCTGGAGCGGCGGTCAGTCGGGGACGAAAACATCCGGCGCAACGCTGGAAACCGTGTGTTCACGATTACCGAAAATCGGCAGTGGTGGGGAATGGCAACCAAGGCTGCCGGCCTGACGCTCCGTTGGCACGATCTACGACACACCACGGCGTCAAGAATGGCTCAGGGCGGTGCTAACCAGAAGGCCATTCAGTCTGTACTAGGGCATGCCTCCATGGCGATGTCGGCCCGCTACACCCATATGGACCCAGAACATCTTCGCGGCCCTATGGCGGTTCTTAACCGCAGAGCTGATCTCCAGCACTCGTAGTGCGGCGTGAATCCAATCAAGGTCGCTCCGGTGCAACACGGTGCAATGTCCCATTTGCATGATTCTGCAAAACGTTGACACGCTGTTCGGCTCTGTGCCAATCTCAGAGGGTAGTTTGATTGATGTGCTGCTTGACGAATCCTCCTCGTTCTTACCTCTGCTGAACGGTAGTAGCTACCTAAGCCCATTGACAATGGCCCGGTAGTCAGCAGGATACTCAAGCGGAGCAGACTACAAGGCTAATGTTCTCCCAAGGTTTGGGAGATGTCCTCACCGGCCCGAGGATGGGAACCACTCCCTGGGAAGCGTGCCCTTGCAGACGGGCGAGACGCAAGCCCCACAAATCCAATTTGGTTTGTGGAAGCAATATGCCTACAAGTGCCTCTGTGCGCTTCGATCAATCATCGAAGCACAACACTCCGACACCGTTTATTCTCCCTGTGCGTATGAGTCGCAAGATCGCAGCAGCGTACCTTGGGCTTTCACCGCGCTCGTTGGATTACATCATCGAGCAGAACCGTTTGCCGTCACGTCGTGATGGCGGTAAGGTGTTCGTGCTCACTGCCGACCTCAACCGGTATGCCCAGCAGGAACACATCGAATCGATCCGGCCTCGCTTGCCACCTCGCGAGTGTCGTTCAGGACGTTAGCGCATGGACAAGTCCCCTTCCTTGGCCGTGCCGCTGCATGGAACACGAATGCTACACGGCTCCAACGAAACCAATGTTTCCCGCGTGCTGCGGGAGAGAGCGAGACACTATGAAATTCGAAGTTGTGAAGACGTATGAACCACAACAGATGAAAGACCACCTTGCAAACAGTCGAACGGCCAATCAGCAGGTCTACGATTTGCTCCAAAACACTGCGATTGATGCGGGCTTCACCATCAAGTTGCCGGGCGATGAGGAAGAACGAAAGAAAGCGATAACCTCATTGAGGACCTATCTCTCCAATAAGAAGAAGGTGATCAATTCGTCAGTGCAGACTGATGGTGAGATGGTCACAATCACTCGCTTGGTACCAAAGGCGGCTGCTTAAGTAATCAACGGCGCGAGCGCTCGGGCAGCCCAACGGCTGCCCGCTCCGCCTAATCACAGTCGCGAGAGCCGGTACTGCGGTCAACTGCGTAATCAACTTATAAAACCCCTGGAGTTCCATGAATGTCTGGATCGAACCCCGCATTTAGTGGGAGCTTGTCCCCCAGCTTCTTTATCTAAGGGCTGCTAACCGAGCGTTGCGAATACATACTAATTTCTAATCGACAGCGCGAAATAGATGCCTAAACTGGCAAACAGCTCTTTCCAATCTGTCAACATAGTTACAGAGATTCAGTTGGTCCGAGATAGCACGGCGTTAGCCGTTTCTATCGGGGTGAAAGCGCAGCGACAGCCCAAACACAAATGCCGTTGCTCCCGCAGTCTTCCCAAGTTTATCTTGCGTTGAATGCCTACCGTGAATGAATCCACGGGTTCCTGCGTTTCTTGTGACAAGCACCTGTCCTGCCTAACGGCAGGCGGCGCCAACCGGCAAGTGAACTAACACATAACGAGATCCCTGATGCTGAAACCCGGGCAATGAGTTCGACACCTCAATCCGGTCACAAGGGAAGGCCAGTGATGGCATGACACTAAGGCATCAGGCAGGATGAAAGAGCTGTGGCCACACAGTTCACAAGTACATAGGACCACATCGACTCCATTGCCTTAGCGTGGCTGAAGCAATGATTACAAGGGAACCAGGGTGATTTCCCGTGTATAGGGGTAGTGTGTCTACTATTCCCGAGGTCGCGACCGTGTACGCGCTGTGGTCGATCTACGCTGGGTAGGACTGGCGTTGAAATCGAACTGGCGAATCCGAGCAAGTGAAGCATAGAGCGTTGGACTGGATGGATGATAGGGTCTGTTCAGTTCTGAGGCCGGGGTGTGCCTAATCGAGTCCAGCCATGCTTACAGCATAAGAAGCCCTGCTCGAGAACAGGTGGTGGCCTAATCTGGATTCTGACCGGAATCCGAATCGAGGCTGTAGCTCGGCGGGCTGCGTTGCATCGGGTTCGATTGCAGCCATCTCCACAAACTGTTTTTTTGATGTCCGTCTGTTTTGTATTCGGAGTTTGGCTTTTGATTTTCCCATTCGCCTTTGCGCCCGCCTTCGGGAAAGCCATAAAGCGTAGTCGGATAGACGCGCCATATGTAGTGGATAGGCAGTCGCCAGTGGTCATCGAAGGCGTCTGTAAAACGAATGTCTCCAATAAGGTGGACGTCCCATTGTCCAGTAGCAGAGCCATCGGGATACCTACCCAAACTCTTTATGTAGAAGACTGTTTCGAAGGAAGAGGCATCGGCTTTAAGGGAATTCTCACTGACGAGCAAATCTCGTGCGGAACCCTCGACCGTGCCCCCGAAGGGGGTGATATCGAGAGCGGCGACGGCTCTAGTAATTCGAGCAGTGGACTCGCCAACATTGGTGATTCGCATGTTTACTTGCGGCTTGTGTCCGTCGATAGGTTGAAGGCGGTCAATACCGAGTTCCAGCTTTGCCCGCTGCTTCGTTTTGTTAACGTCGATACTCCGATTGGTCGCCTCAGCAGCTATGCGAGTGAAGTGGCTCTGTTCGGCGATGGCGATCATCGTTATGAAGAGAGCCCAAACGGTTACGCCACCGGGCCACCCCAAAGCAAGGTACAAAAGATAAGCCCAGGTGGGCTCGCCAGCCTGCTGGCTGTTGTCCTCTGCTTTTGGGGAGTCCGGAGCTGCGACAGCCAAAGATATTCCATACCTGTCTACGCCTGCGGCGTTCTTGACATAGTTCTCATGCTGGAAGGTTATTGCAAAAGCCAATACGCAGACCGCAGTCCCCCACCACAGATATTTCCTCATTGTGACAAAAATGTATCATGAACGATATTGACTCTCTTCCATTCTCGTATTAGAGCGACTAGATAGGAGGACGACATGCCAAACGTACTCAAGGCCGACAAGCAAAACGAGATAGTAGAGGCTCACGGAAAGTTCCTCCATTCGCATCATCGAACACATGACTAGCGTTCACCGTGACACGATCATGCAATTGGGCGCCAAGGTCGGCAAGAGCCGCACTACCCTAATGGATGCCAAGATGCGTAACCTCATCTGCACTCGGTTACAAATGAACGGAATCTTGGGCTTTGTCGGTAAGAAGGACCGCTACGTTCGCCTCGGAGATCGTTGGCAGTGTGCGAACGTGGTGCGCTATCGACGCCGATAAGAAGTTGGTCTTAACGTTGGTAGTTGATAAGAGTGACACCGCCACCGCCGATGCATTCATAGCCGATTGTGCCAGCTGCTCCGCAACCGCGTAGGGGTATCCACGTACCCGACACTCAGTTGCTTTACTTCCCTACACTTCAGACTTTGACTGAAGCGAATAGCTTGCTCCGGAGTGGTTGAGGAAGAGCCCAGAAGCCCAGGAGTCTGAGTTTTGTGTATGGTAGAGCAGCCGTGGAAATGACGGCGCAAGCGCCTTGGACGGCGAGCCGCCCACATTCCCACCGCTCGACGGCGGCGTACTCAGCATGAAAGATCAGAAGCAACAGCTTTGCTTCTAGTCACGTCGGGCGCAGAGTGGCGGGGCATGCGATAGCCCAGGTGTATGCAGCAGGACGATTGCAGCTGAAGAGTTTCGAGCCGGCGGGGGTCATTCCAGGCCCAGGGCTCGGCACCCTCTGACAGTCGCCTGCTTGCAGACCGGACCATTTCGGTCTTACGTTTTCCGGTGGAGTGTCGCCTCGCGGTTCTGCGATGCGCTATAGCGCCGCATCGCCGCTCGGGACCGCATCACCAGATGAAACCGCAAAACGGCTCACTTCTATTGAGACTTGTGGGGCACCAGTCCAGATTACGCAAACATAGTATCCGCACGCGAGCTGAAGGCGATGTCGGCTATCCAGTCGACTCCACCCACAATCAGCGAAAGCTAGCGAATACCTCCTGGTGTTCACTTGTTATCGAGGGGGGAACAGATTCGGTCGCAGCTTGTTCGAAGTGCTTCAGCCGTATTGTGTCCCGAGATCGCAGAGCAAATCGAGCAGCCTCATCAGCGAGGGCCTTCATGTCACTTGCAGAGTATCCAAGGTTAGAGATGCTTGCAGCAAACGTCGAAAGGATTGCATCGTTCTCGACTGGCCGATTCCGACAGTGATAGCGCAGCATCTCTAGGGACGCCTGTTCGTCAGGAGGCCGATATAGAATTTCTTATCCAGCCTGCCTGTTCGTCGGATTGCCTCATCTATCTTCCACGGCTCGTTGGTCGCGGCGATAAATAAGATGCCACGCTCAGCACATGAGCCAATCTGCAACAGCCACTCATTGACTTCTTCCGCTTTATGATCTGATCCGATACCGAGTGAACGACGAGATGGCACGTGGCCTTCGAACTCGTCAACGAAGACGATCGATGGCGACGAACGGACGGCCTGTGCAAACACATCTTTGATCTTCAGAACCGATTCATGGATGTAGGGTGAAGCCAATGAGCTCGGCGAAACTTCGTAAAACTCGTATGAGAGCTCCTTGGCAAGATGCTGCGCGATGAACGTCTTACCGCAACCCGGCGGGCCATAGAAGAGAAGGCCATTCGGCAACGAAAGTCCATAACGTTTGTACTCTTCAGCGTTGCGCAGGACGTTAACAACGTCGTGGGTAAGGCTCTCTTTTAGGGCGTTCATACCCGGAATACTGCTCAGTCCCCCGCCTGCCTCACCCTGCTTTGCTGACGATTCCGATTGGCTGCGGATGCGCTCAAGCATCCGGACAAGGTCGGCTGGATTGACTTGGCTCCCGTTGATGCTGAGAGCGTCTCCATCACCAAGAGAGACCATGGCAGGACCTGGCCCCACAGAAAACGTGCGGTTGGTCATTTCAGAATACGGCAGGAAGCCCTCGACAGCGTCCGTATTGTGGTAATAGACAGCTCTCGTACCGAACAACACCGCATCTTTCGCTGAGCCCCAGAAGGTGCAGTCAATCAGGACGGCAATCACTTCTTCATCCGGTACGGAGCAACTTCGACGGGCGTTTTCGAGCTTGTCCTTCGGTATCGCCTCGGCGAAGTGAACGTCGGACGAACCTTGAAACTGAGACAAGGATTGTTGGATGAGCGTGCTCGGAAGTTTTGACGCCGGCTTCCGTGTGTGTGGAAAGCCTCTCTCCTCTGCCCAGTCGAAGACGTTTTCTTTACACCACTGTTCTGCATTGAGCAGGTCTTCCTTAGAAGCGAGCGCGTCGCACCCGTCGGCAAGGCCTTCAGCGTATAAGCTGATTGCTTCTCCGATTTTCAAATTGCGGCGCTTCTTCAATGCCCAACAGACATTTAGAGGGACACGTCGCTTCGCTTCGGCAACGTCGAAGCCGCCCTTTCGTGCCGCCCTCTCAACCTCTTCTTTCTTCTGCGAAATCAAACCCATTCTTTCCCGCATGAAGCCGTCGAATTCGTCTGGAATCGCAAACGACTCCCCGCGAGTGTCTGCAATCCATACGTGTACGAGATCGAACTCCAGATCGTCTGGCAGCCATCGCGCTCCAATGTAAGCAGTTCGGAAGTAGAAGTGCCTAATGTCGTCATTGTGGTGGGAAAACGCATCGCTCATTTCGTTCTGATCCCCGGAGACTGCCTAAATGTATTCAGTAGGCGAAATATAGCCGAGATAATACATCCATGCTGGAGTTGTGGCAAGCCAGGACATCTGCGTGCGCTTGGGAAAGCGCGTGAAAACGCTTCGAAAGCAGAGACTCTGGCGGCAGGATGACCTAGCGCAACACTCTGGTCTTGGTCGTACCTTCCTCAGCAATTTGGAGAGGGGGACCAAAAACCCTTCCCTTCGAACCGTCGAGATACTCGCACAAACCTTCGGGAAGACTCTATCTGAGTTCTTCAGCGGCATCGAATGACACCGGCCAAACCTCGTCAACCGCTCAGCTAAGGGGTGCCTCTGGCTGCGAGCCGTAGGCGTGGGGGTATCGGACTCAATCTGACGCCGTACAGGGTTGGCGACGAGCAGTTCACAAGAGTACAGCTGAGCTGGAGCAGCTTCCACGTGTCACCGCGATGATGGAGTCCTTCGCGACAGCTATCTCTATGATCGTGCCTCGTAGTGAGGTGGACAGCCGTTTGTCAGCCGCAGAGAAGCGGCTCAGCCTAGTGGAGAAGGACGTTAGGGGTGCGAAGTGAGAACCGTACTCCTGATAGACGACGATGCGATTGGCGTTCGTACGCGGGCTGCTCTGCTGAAGGCGATGGGGTATAAGACCCTCATCGCTCTCACGGGCGCAGAAGGCGTAGAAGCGGCTGCTACTCAGGCGGTTGATGCTGTAGTGCTCGACTACCTGCTGCCGGATATGGCCGGTGCCCAGGTGCTGGAAGTGCTACGTCGCGACCATCCAACCTTCCCGTGGTTTTGCTGAGCAGGATGCTTGATCTACCTGCCGACGTAAAGACCGGTGCGTCTGCCGTGATCGTCAAGGGTGATGGGGCACTGCGCCTGTTGGATGCTCTAGCTGCCTGTATAACTTAGATTGACCAGACACCTTCGTCCCCCAGCTTCGGCTGGGGGACTCTTGCGTTTGAGGCGACCCCAGAACTTCACACCAGCGCGCTTTACTGATGAGAACGAAATTCATTGGTGTTTTCTGGAAATCGGACATCGAAGTCAAACTGACCTCAAACAAAGTTAAGGGTGCCTGTCGAAAGCACGAGACACAAAGAGGGCAGCACCTGAGCACTCCACCGATACACATTGCGGCGCTGGTTCTTGCATCAAGATTCCAAATGGATTGCGAAAGCCCATTAGTTTACTGAGATGAAGTGCCTCATTTTTTTGGAACGCAAGCTGCGAGAAAGGAATTGAAGCCACACCTTCCTCCAGAGAACCCGTTCAATTGCCTAGTATTTACGACGTCTCCATCACCGCACAATGCTTCAGCTGCTGTCTGGTTTGGGTGCCCGTTATACCAAACATCGCAACTGAACCAGTTACCGAGTTGAGGACTGTGGTTGTCACCTTCCCAGAAGTACCATTGGATAGGGCGGGCGCGAGACATTCGGCTTCCTAAATCTGCAGAGATAGCTTTGGAAGCTTCCAGGTTGGCGTTGGCTTGAACTAGTAAAGCGTCTTTCTCTTCGAGGATCCTTTTGGCTTCATTCCGAGACTGTAGGCCGTATAGCTGGTCTCCGGGAACGACAACTTCGAACAAACCATTTGCCGTCGTCACCGTAACGGCATCTTCAATATATTCAGGATTGGGCCCTGGCTTCGTCGGTTTTCGTGTGCAATTTATCGCGAAGTTGTTCTTCATCACGACGGGAGCTTTAGTTGCGACGACGCTCGCTTTGGTGACAAGATCGCTTGCAGTGCAAGAGAAAGTTTGACTCACCGTCGTGAAACCAAGCTGCCCACCGTTTGCCGATTTGAAGATTCCGGAGATGTTTACTTGGCTTGGACTGGGCGAACTTGAGGTCAACGCAACACCTGTGGCTGAAGCGATCTTCATACAGGCGTTGAATTGCTCCATGGCGCTCGTGACTGGTTCGCTGAGAGCTGCATTCGATGTGTGGAGACCAAAGCGGTCGCTTTTGTAGTGTTCGCAGAATTGCTTGTTGCTCTTGATTGCTAAGCTTCCCAGCAGCGAGCCCATCACGGGGATTGCGCCTATTATCGCTTTCGTGTTCGAGTCAAAACCTGCGTCCAAGCTGTAATTGTCCGTATTGCAGGCACTTTTTGCGACCGACTCTATTCCAAGTTCCAACTCGTTGCTACTACTCACGCGCAGTAACGTGTTTTTGTAAACTTCGGCGCAGTAATACGCGTCAGAATTCGGCTGCTGCTGTGCTTGGGAAGAAAGACAAACAAGAACGGCTCCGAGTACTGCTGAACGAATTGCCATAATCACCTTCCAGCTGAGATCGAGTCCGGCGCGATTTTAACACGGCCTGGCTTCGCTAGAGGTGACCCGCCGCGAGGATGCACATTCGGACGGCTGACTGCTTGGATAAACGCGATTAGGACCTTGGCAAGTAGAAGCCGTACGGACGCTTCTCCTGTAATTTCCCTAATGCGCACTCTCCCGCAGGTTCCAGCCATCTTTCTAGCGGATTATGTGAGTGAGCACAGGTCGGCTTCCCGTCCCCGACGATTCGACCGCGATTCGGGTTGGAACGGAGCATAGACTTCTTTGCTGTCGGTGAAGAGATCGTCATCCTCAACAAAGCGCACTTCGAATCTATTCTCAGCTACCGTCAAGCTCACATGGAAGACTTCACTAAATTGCGAGCAGAGCCAGAGTTTTCTTCCCTGTTCACCGAGCTTGCGCCCTTGGTCGCACATGTAGGCGCAAACAAGATTCGTCTACGGCGCATGAGCGCAGTACGGCAAAAGGCTAACTATCGAGATGCTGCTTATATGCAGCGATTGAAAGATAGATGTGCCGACTACGGCCTTCACATCACCTTCAACGCCGCAGGCCAGATCGTGACCGACGAAGCAACAGCAGCGGATATCGTGACGGCACTGTTAGATCACCGGCTTGGTTCAGGCTTTTCCGAGAAGATCTTTGACGTTCAGAGTGCTGTCCAAGTGACGATCTAGGTACCTAAGGGAGCATGCAACGCAGCAATGGCATGCCTTGGCACTTTCTTGGCATTTTGCACGAGATCACGACATTGCGGCAGCACCACAGCTCCTAAGCTATTTGTTTTGTGAGGTTTTTGGTAGCGATATCGGGGCTCGAACCCGAACTCTTCGCCTTGAGAGGGCGATTCAAGGCTGTTCGAAGCACTGGGGCAGCTGCATAGAGAAGCACATAAAACCCTTGGATTCACAGGCGGACAAGCATTTGGCAGTGCGTGCAACTCTGTGCGGTGGAATGCCGTTTATTGTGCAGAAGTATCCCTTTTGAGCCCCACGGCGAGGTAGAGTACATGTACAAGGCGAGGAGTTATGGGACGCAAAACGAAACAGGTCGCAGGGGTATTCGAGAAAAACCCGGGAAGCGGGATCTGGTACATCCGATACCGGGCAGCCGGCACGTTGGTACGGAAGAGGATCGGCTCCAAAGTCGCCGCTGTAGACGCCATCAACAAAGTGAAGTACATCCGTTCCTCTGGCGAGGGTGTTCTCGCCAAATCTGCGAAAAAGCCGTCCTTTACGCAGGAAGAGTTGTCCCGTAAAAACATCGTCGGTGTGACGGTCTCGCAGCTTTGCGCCGATTATCTGATGTGGATGCAAGACGAGGCGAATCCGCGTCGCCCATCTGATCGAATCAATCCAAGGCAGCGGCTACAGGTCGTTCAGGATGCTTTCGGAGAGCGCCCGGCGGAATCGCTTCTTCCATACGAAATCGAAGATTGGCTGCGCAGCTTAGGGAGGAAGCCCGGAACGCTCAACCGCTACAAGTCCACGTTCTCAAGCGTGTACACGTACGCAAAGAGCCGACGCAAGGTTACGGTGAACCCTGTCCGGGACGTTCAACATTTCCGCGTCGTCAATTCCCTTCCCCGCTGGCTGGAGTTGGCGGAAGAGGAAAAGCTGAGGTCCGTCCTAGGTGATTGGATCGAAACCTGTCCCGATCACCACCAGCTTCGGAAGCTCTTCCTTCGCTGTCATCCGCTGGAACTGACCGTGGCGCTCGGCACTGGAATGCGAAAGGGCAACCAGTATGATCTCCGCTGGGACCAACTCAGTTTCGAGCTGCGGCAAATTTACCTTCCAACGACAAAAACGGGCAAACCCCTCACGCTTCCGATGATCGACGATGTCTACGACGCCCTTCTGGAACTGAGAGAGATTCAGGCAGAGATTGACGCAATCAGAAAGAGCAATCCGACCGAGGCGATTCGCATGGCTTCTAACGGCCGGGTGTTCAACATCTCGGAGAATCGTGAGTGGTGGAATGCCGCGCTCAAGGAAGCTAAGATCTCCAACTTTAGGTGGCATGATCTGCGTCACACCTTTGCGAGCCGGCTGGCTCAGGCGGGTGCGAACATGAAGGTGATCCAAGAAGCCTGCGGGCACGCAAGTATTTCAATGACGGCTCGATACGCTCACCTGAATCAAGCTGTTCTCAAGGACGCCATGTCCGTGCTCAACCGGCGGAAGGCGGCATGAAGTGGCGTGTCAACTCGCCTCCGTATATATTCCGAGCCTCAGCATTGTCTCGCCGCAGATTCCCTCATGGTCAGTGGTGGGATGGTTTCTAGAAACGACACTGCCGTTCAACAGAGAGCAATCGGCCCGCGCAAAACGCGTTGACCGTCCGTTCTTTGCTGACGCGCAACGCGTATAGTAGTCGAAGTGGACTTCCACCGTGTGAAGGTGCACATCCAAACGCAAATTGTAGACGGCAAAGCAGTTAGGAACTGGCGGAACCGGCAAAATCGGCCCACTCGGCGGTATTTGCCACAAAAATGCCACAAGCCAGGGGATTTGGGCAAGGGTTGGTCTGTGGGGAACCAACCCACTTGGCACTGTGACAGCCACGCACGCGTCGGCCGTTTGAAGACGACTAGGTCGTGCGTCACGCCTTAAGCGGATCGGCGCTTGGAAGTGCTCCTTCCATGCCATGGAAGTGCAGAAACGCTAAGTTGTTGACGGCAGAGTGTTTAGAAGTCGGCTGAACCGGCAAAATCGACGTACTTTGACACCAATTGACATCAGATTCCTTGGGGTGTGAGCTGGGTTGTGGCGGGCCAGCTCACGACACCTCCTGTTCGGATACGTAAGTTTCCCTCATGACAGCTGTCATTCAAAATGGATAGAACTAGGTGCGTTCGGAAATTGTGGTGCTTAATGAGGCGCGGACGACCTCGCCAAGAAGTGTCAACGCTGATTACGGCGAGTTATTGGTACCTGACGCACCGATCAACGGTGTAACCAAGAAACGACTTTCAGTCCATCCTCAGACGTACCTCGTGTGCTGCTCGCATCGACGACAAAAGTACCTGCGTTGTTCTGACTCCATCCCAAGGCACCATTTCCAAAAACGTGAGCGACGACGTTGCTGCTCTCCAACTCCGCCGTTGAAGCGGTGACAGGGGCCAACGGGAAAACCGAGCCCGCCTTGACGAAGACGGGGATGTTCCTTTCGTCAGCCTTGAACGCTAGTGTAGTACCTCCCGAGATGGCCTTTCCCGTCCAGAAATCGTGCCAGTCCCCTGAAGGAAGGATCACTGTTCTGCTCGCTTCCCCGTAGAAAAGCGGGGCGACCATCATGCGGTCTCCCACCATAAATTGATCGTCGATACTTGCGAATGCTTCATCCGGGTAATCGAGCGCAAGTGCGCGGAAGGGTGGGGTTCCGTCAGCCTTGTACCGGTTGAACGCCGATCTCAGGTACGGTATCAGTTGCATGCGCCAGCCGATGATCTCTCTACAGCGCGCCTCAAGGTCCTGCCAATCGTCCGCGAACTGGTCAGCGTTGTTCAGCTTCCTGTCGATCTGCTTCCAAGGTTCATTTTTTATGTACCAAGCGTTGACCATCGCCAGGGGCGAAAACACCACGCTCTGGAGGCGGCGAATCAGGTCGTCCGGAGCCTTTGCGTCGCGCACCTCCGGACACCAAAGCAAACCGCAAAAACCGGCCGTGCAGAGTCCCCGAATAAACTGCCTTTGGTCGTAGAGGTCACTGTAGAGAACGAAAGGGTAGGGCGCGGCAAGCGCGCCACTTGAACGGACAAGACCGTAGGTCTGCTGCTTGCGTTCGAGAAAAGGCTGATAAAGCGTGTGCTGGTAGCGCAGCCCGAACATGGAGTGCATCTGCTCACCATCAATCCCGGAAGGAAAGCGGCTGAGATTCGGAAAGCTCCACCCTCCTGTGTAGTCCGAGGCGTCACATTCATCGAGCTTGAAGCCGGAGACGCCCTTGTCTATCAAATACCGTCCATGATACTGGCCGAAGATGCGTCTTGCCGGTTCACCTTGGAAGTCGGGAACCAGTCCGCCCCATACACCGTAATCGCCAGAGTACGGCAACAGGTCGCCGAAGATCGGCGACGATGGATGCGTGAAGGCGTGTTCCCAAAGATTTACTTTGAAATTCTTCTTCGCCAAGGAGGCGAACAAGGATTCGGGTTCCGGAAAACGCACTCTGTCAAATACATAGGTACACGAGTATGCGTGGCTCTGCCATCCTGGCTCGAGACCGAGCACGTCGCATGGAATTTTGCGATGGCGGAAATTGTCGGCCAGGACCTCAATGTGCTGCTGATCCGAATGACCGTCACCTCGATACCAGAATCCAAGGCCCCACCTGGGCGGGATAATTCCGCCGCCAGAAAAAAGATTGTAACGGCGAACCGCATCCAGCATCGTCGGCCCGGCGAACAGGTATACTTCTACCCCGTGAGCTACCGGAACATCCACCAAGATGCTACCGGCTTGGGAGATTTCCAGACTGTGCGTGTACTGAGGATTCGATACGGAAGTTGTCCCGGCCAGCAGTGGCTTGGTCGGTTTCGACCGCGCATTCCCTACGTAGTATTCCGCGACGCGGGCGGTATCGATTAAAATGCCGTACCCTTGGGACGTTACATAGAACGGCACGGGTGCATGAGAATCTCCCGTGTCGAAGCTCGGGTCAGCGTTGACCCGGAGTGTCCGCTTCTTCCCGCGCGCTTCCATCGAGAGCAACTGCAGACCGAATCCGTACACCCGCTCAAATGCCGCGAGCGGCAGTTCCAGCTCGCACCCGCGTGGAGAAACGCTGGCGTGGACCTGCACGTCCGGCTGATCGACGGCATCCTTTGTACTGGTCGGCGCGGGCACTGCCGGAAGCAGACGGCTACTTACCGGAGTCTGGGTCTCCGGAGTGCCAAAGCGAGCCTTCCAAATGCCTGGGCTGACTGGAGACCATGAAAGTGAGCCCGCATCACTTTGCGATTCAGCTAGAGTCGAAATGGGCGTAGCGGCTGAGATTACGCCAGATGTAAGCAAGCGGGCCAGATCTCGGCGGTTGATGTCGTTCATGCGCTATAGCCTTTCTGACTTGGGAACACTAAAGAATGACGGCTACTGCATCGGCAGAGGGCAATTGCAGATACATGACCGATGTGGTCCGCCAGGGTTTGCTTTTGCGAGCACCAAAGATCCCTCGTCGATTTCAGGGGAATCCAGACGTAGCGACGCGTTAGGACGTCACTCGCCGCCGACATAGATCACCGACGTCTCTTTCTTGCCTTTAACTTTCACCAGCATGCGTGACTGTGAGCCATAGGCGTTCGTCTCTGGAGGCGGTGTTTTGGCCTGAGTCGACGGACCGCAGAGGCTTTCCCCGTTGCGTAGACGTTTGGGTTCGAACGCCATCCCTTCAGATGCGAACCAACGACGTGACGCAGGCCATTGTAGTGCACAATCGCATCGTCTTCGAGCGGAGCATCGACAAGGCTCATCTGCTTCTCGACATCCAGGTAGTCAGCAGAGAGCCTCCCAATGAAAAGCCGTGAGTCGGTTTCGACTCGAAGGTAAGATTAGCTCTTCCGTCATCGTCGATGAACTGAATTATGTCGCGGCTTTCCTCCGACGGCATCTGGGTGGCCCTCCCGTATCTCGGTGAAACCCAACAAGCAATCAGCACGTTGACAACGTTGTCGATTAAACTACAGAATGTGTATTATCTCGATGAGAAGTCAAACATCGTCTGTGAGGGGAGTCCACGGTTACGGACGTTATAGAAGGACTCGGGACAGTGAATGTTCTTGGAATGCAGGCGTGCTGTAAACCCTGACACGAGAGATCGGATCAAGCCTAACAATAATGAATCTCACAAGACGAGTTTTCATATCGCGAATGGGCAAGTTCATCGCGGGCACCGGCACTTGGTCTCTGCTGCCAAACGACTTATTCGCGCACGCGGCTACGGCGGTTAAGTCGAGGCGTCCCCCTCCCCAAGATCGCAATTTCCGCAGCAACGCGGTGGAAGGGTATATCGAATCGATCTCTCGGATCGTCCAAGATCCTATATTGGCTGGGATTTTCTTAAACTGCTTTCCCAATACTCTTGACACTACCGTACAGCCAGGTAGCTTTGAGGGCAAGCCTGATACTGTCATCCTTACCGGTGACATTGCGGCAATGTGGCTTCGCGACTCCTCGGCTCAGGTGTGGCCATACCTGCCACTCGCTTTGAAAGATCGCGCTCTTCGCGAGCTTCTAGAAGGCGTCATTCGTCGACAGACTAGATGCCTGCTCATCGACCCTTATGCGAACTGTTTCATGGCGGACTTGAGCGCTCCGCCTTTAGAAGGGAGTCGCCAGGATGAAACCGTAATGAAACAAGGTGTGGGAGAGAGAAAATACGAACTGGACTCACTTTGTTATCCGATTCGTCTTTCCCACGGTTATTGGAAAAACACTGGGGACACAGCGCCTTTCGATGCGGCATGGAAGCTCGCGATGCAAACCGTGCTGAAGACCATGCGGGTGGAGCAACGCAAGGATGGCGATGGACCTTACCGCTTCAAGCGAGCTGCATTGAATCCTACAGATTCGCTCGTAAATGGGATAGGCAACCCGCTCCGGCCAATCGGACTCATTGCGTCAGCGTTCCGCCCGTCCGACGATGCTTGCATTTTGCCCTTTCTGGTGCCCGCCAACCTATTCGCAGTCACCTGTCTGCGTCAGCTCGCAAGAATGTCATACATCGTTCTCGGCGATGCACGGATGGCCAATGATGCATCCGTGCTTGCTGATGAAGTGGAAGTCGCACTGAAAGAACACGCGATCGTGGCAACTTCCACAGGCACGATCTGGGCCTATGAGGTCGATGGATACGGTAATACAGTTCAGATGGACGATGCCAATGCACCCAGTCTTTTGAGTTTGCCCTATCTGGACAGCTCACCCAATGCCGGTCTATACGCTCGAACGCGAAATTTCGTATGGAGCGAGCGAAATCCATGGTTTTTCCGCGGAAGCGCAGGCGAAGGCATTGGTGGACCGCACATCGGACGTGGCAGCATTTGGCCAATGTCGCAGATCTTGTATGCACTAACAAGCAACTCCGACGTTGAAATCCGAACTATGATCCACATGTTGAGGAGCTGTGCCGCCGCCACCGGATTCATGCATGAGTCTTACAATTGCAATGATTCCGCTGTATTTACAAGAGCTTGGTTTGCGTGGGCAAACACACTGTTCGGAGAACTGATCGCGAAAACCGCAAAGCAGGATGCCACCCTTTTGGGATAACCACAGCCTATGACCGGAGCGATGTTATGGACAACCGGCCGGAAGGGAGCTTCTAACCTGTCTTGCGGTTTATCGGGAAAGAAGGCGCCGTCCACATAGTCCCATCCACCTATGATGGGACTCGCCCCGCAACGCCCCAGTGCGCCAGATTGGTAGTCTTGAATCGTTGACAGCATGCCCGTCGCTCTTCCGCTCGGGTCGTGGGGGGTGGCGAGATGCGCCGCAGCCGTTTGCACAAGGGCCATGTAGTCGCTATCAACTGCAGCAGGCTGCTCAGCGTCCCAGTCTCTAAGCATCGCTCCTTGTCTGTAAGGTCACACCTTTTCCGCCGGAGCCGCACGCAACTGAAAGCTCACTGTTTGAGAGCCCAACCGCGGATGCTTTGCCGTCAGGTGGACCGCTCCCGCTCGCTCTTTCGGCACGAATCCAGATCGCCCCTGTCCCGCCTATCAGCGCAAACGGATTATATCTCCCACAAGTTCCGCCGGTCCTTCCACGGTAAAGACGATAGGATCGTTGGCATATGTTCGGACCGCTCCGAACTCATCCGTCACGCGAAGAACCACGCGAGTCGAATCGGCACCATCGGCCACAAGTTCCGCATCATCTGGATGAATCGTGAATTTGCGATCGACCCCGCGACCCGAGAACGACTTCGAGATCACCTGCTGCCCCTTGACGAAACCATCGATCCGAAGGTCCCCCCATCGAAACGTGAGTTGTCGGAAGTCGGTTTTGTTGTAGCTCCAGACAAAGGGAGCATAGACCAGATGGCTGAATTCCGTGCGTTCGGGGTCTAGCTCGGCGGCTTCAGGCGGTGAGGTCTGAAAACCTATCCGCGTCAAAGCAATAACACGAAGTACTCCACGAGCCTTGTCGATAATAGGTGCACCAGCAGGCGTTCTTTATACCTGAGAGGGCAGCTAAGTATTGCGGGCTCGGGTTAGAGTGTTAGCGTCGCATCCGCAGGACTCACGAAGTATCAGCGTTGTGGGCAACACCACCGCACGAGCCTCTCCCGATGCGCCTTTGAGTCGTTCGAAAAGTAATGAAGCGGCTTCTCGCCCAAGCATCTCAGCAGGTTGCTGAACGACTGACAAACTTGGCGTCAGCATATCCGCCAGATCGAAGTCGTCGAAGGACAGCATGGGAACATCGCGTCCCGCTATTTTTCCCAACTCGCGCAAACCACGCAGGGTAAGGATGGTGCAGACCCAGTTTAGCGTGAGAATAGCGTCAGCCTTTTGAAGCCCGAATACCTCGTTCTCAAGCCATGCTGCTGTGAGCATGCTCTCATGATCCACCAGACAGGCTCTGGACTCCAGAGAAGCACTTTTCATTCCGGCCCGGTAGCCCGCCACCCGTTCTCTGCAGGTATACAGATGAGGCCGGGCGCCGATCGCTACAATCCTCCGCAATCCATGGCCAGTCAAATGTGTAGTCGCGTCTCGAGCGCTGCGACGGTTGGTAACAGTAACAGAATCAAGATCAGCATTCCGGAGTTGCTGGTCAAATGTCACAGCATGAACACCTTTGGGTATGACACCGGTGAACGAATCTGTTCGGCTGTCAGCCGGCGCGACGATCAATCCGTCGATTTGCCTGCCCACTAGGCTCACGATCTCAGAGCGTTCTACTTCGACGTCGCCACCCGAACTGGCCAGAATCACCACGTACCCATTTGCCCGCGCCACTTCCTGAACGGCATGCACCGCATTAGCAGTGAAGGGATCCGATAGATTTGGCACGATCATGCCAATGGCAGCGGATCTTTGCGCCTTGAGTCCCCGAGCCAGCTCATTTGGGCGGTAACCAAGACGCTGCATCGCAGCACCTACCCGAAGAACCTTGTCTTCGCTCACCTTTTCGTTATTCAGAACACGAGACGCAGTCTTCAGGGACACGTCAGCCAGGCGGGCGACGTCCAATAGCGTGGGTGCCTGACTTTTCCAAATAGTCATATCTGATCAAATCTAGTCGCAAATTTTAGTGAAGTCCACCGTGTTCGGCGGCATCCAACGATCCAAGAGCTATCCCTTTGTTTCGGGGTACCAAACCCAAATAACCACGATCTGCAGGGCCATCATCAACGCAAATAGGTAGAAAACTCTGACCGATGATGCATGCTGCACGCTTGGGAAGACTGAGATTAGAACCGCGTTGGCAATCCAGTGGACAGTCGATCCAAATCCTTGGCCCGAACCTCTCAGGCCTCGCGGAAACAACTCGCTGAGATATACCCAGACAACGGCCCCTTGGGAAAAGGCGAAAAACGCGTTGTAGGCAACAAGAATGGACAGATAGATGACGGGATCGCCGCGGTGAGGTATTGCGAGGCCCAAAGTGACAAGGCAGATGGCCATGCCAATGGAACCCACATACAAAAGCGGTTTGCGTCCCACTCGATCTACAACTGCCATTCCCACTATCGTTGTTGTGAGGCTCAGGCTGGAGATCAGGACCGTGTAAGTATGTCCGAGCGAGAGATTCACGCCCGCACTCGCAAGAATCTCCAACAGGTACAGCAGGAGAACATTGACACCGGAAAGTTGATTGAAGACGGCGATACTCGTGGCGAGCAAAATGAGCCGAGCGTTTCTCCGGGCAAACAACATTTGATTAGGACGTTCGACCGTCGGCAATGAAGCGGACCGATAGCTGCTTTCTGTCAACAATGCGGCGTCTGCGCGTGAGAGGGATCGTGCCGCAGCCACCAGCATTGCCGCTGGCACGGCCCCCAGGCCCAGCATCCACTTCCATGTCGCACCAAGCGGCGGAAAGTGCGCGAACACTGCGCCCGCGGAAAATGCCGCGATCACACCCACACCGACCTGCACCTGAAAGACCCCTACCACCCGTCCTCGGATGGCAGTCGGAGCGATCTCAGACAGATACAAGGGACACCCCACTGTGAACCCCCCTATTGCCATCCCGCACAGAAATCTCATCGTCAAAACGAGGAGCCATTCTGATCGAAGCGGCATCGTTATACCGATTGCGGCACCCGTGTAAAGAAGGGCGCACCACACAATCAGGCTTCTCCGATCGAACCTGTCCGCGAAATTGCCGGCAAGGATGGAACCTGCCACAGTTCCCCAGATTGATGCCGAGATCGTAAGACCAAAGGCCCACGGCGAGAGTTCGAATTGGGCTCTCAGGCTCTGCGTTGCGGCAGAGAGGGTGCCAAGGTCGAATCCGAAGACAAACCCACCCAACGAGCCCACGAGAACTGCCACTATGAGACGCTTGTTCACAGACATATCCGTTGACCATTGGGGTTTACAAGTGTTCGCACTGTGAGGATCCCAAGCAATGGACACCAGCCATGAGCGTTCAGCTCGGACAGTCTGACATTGTTACATTCCACGAGGAAAACTGGCATGAACAGTTCGAAGAACACATCCGCTCTCTCCTGCCTCTTCATAGACCATTGCTTTGTACCGGTTTTATGGCACGCCGTATCGGTAGTATTTCGACGATATCTTCCCCTTTCGGCGACCCTAATGTCGCGTCATCAACTGGGGCTCGTCCAGGGAAAAATGCAGGTTTTACTGCCATGGGAGAGCTGGGGGCATCCCCATGTAACTTCGGAGCCTCCAGTATGGTTCCATGATGTACTTCGACGCGAAGGAATCCCACACCGTCCTGAGGAAACTATCCTGATGCAAGATTAACTCGAGACAAACCACTCTGGATCAGCGGCCCGTAGTGCCGGCGAGTTTAGAGCTCCTCACTGCGGGAACGGGCTCGCTCCCGTCTTCTGCAGCCAATCCCACTTCATCACGCCGCGTTCTTTGGATCTCCACTTTGAAGGCGTGCGGGACTCCACCCAATCTAGCGGCTGACTCGATGGCAACCCGACACACTCCGCGAACGCACGGCGCACGGCCTGCTTCTGTTCTGTGCCCATCGAACGGGGATCCGGGGAAACCAGCAACACTGAGCCGCTGGCGGTGACTGCCTGCAACCACGCCTGAGTGAACTCCCACGGAACATCCGGCGTGATTGGCACGCAATCCGCATCTACCGCAAAAAATCGACCATGCTGCGGAAGACGGAACGCGAGAGTATTCACACCCATGAGTCGTGTCCGGTCCCATGCTCGTCCACTTACGTCGTCGCCCGTGCGCTGTGCGTCGAAGATGCCGGCGGCGAGATGTCCGATGGTGTTGCAACCGAGTATCAGCCGATCTTCGCCGGCGGCTCGGCGTATATCCCGATATAAGGCGGTAATGATCTCGGCGTTCGTGGAGGTGCGCTCATGAAAACTCCATCCCGGCCGCGTCGGGCTTGCACCCATTTTGCTGCCCCACTGTCCGAGCAACTCATACGATGTGAAGTCGTGCTTGATGAAATCATATTTCCAGGCACAAGCGTCTTCCACGATCTGAAGGATGGAGGCCCGTGCCTCGGGGATCGTGGGATCATAGACCATCTCGTCGGTATTCGACACCCAGTGAGCCTTGGGCAGGAGGAGCGACGCGGGGACGTCCCTGCTGGCACGCGTAGGCCGAATCCAGATACCCGGTCCAACGTCCAGCTTCCGGATATCTTCGGCGAGTCTCGGCAGGCTTGGAAACCTGACCGGATCCTGATATCCGTCGTCAATTATGGTGAACGGACGCGGACCTTCTGTCGGCGCTAGTTCGCGCATTAAGTTAGCATCGCGAAGGATACCTTGCTGCGTGTTCTTGCCGTAGGCATAATACCAATCGTTGCTTCCATAGATTACATTGACGGGGTACTTCCCGCGATGCGTCGCGATTTCTCTGCCGTGCATCATTGCCGTACATAAAGATGTCGTGGTATCCCAACAATTCTCTCCGGCGGCGGTCACGATGCTGGCCAAGTCGAGAACCCTGTCCCCGAGCAACACTCCACTCCCGCCGTTCCTCACATCGAGCCAGAGTGAGGCTCCTTCCGCATCTAACTGCCAGAACGCGAAGGCGCCCGCCCCTGTCTTTACTCCAACTCCAATGCAACTCCGTTCGGTCTTTGCGACGAAATACCACGGCAGCACGCGGTCCGCTTGCAGCGGCAGCCATGCGAGGTCGCCGTAACTACGTTCCCAGGCATCACCGAGTACAAGTGTTTTTTCGGCGACAAGTACAGGCCAGCGAAGATGAATGCGATGTACGGCAATGGTGGGCGCTGTCAGCGTGAGCCGGACCGTCTTTTCGGAATGCAAGATCTCGACTTCAGCCCCTCCGCCTGACCAACGATCCGCAGAGCCCTGCAGATTCTGAGGTGTCGCGTCGTTGCCTAGGAAAGCTCTCACGTACTCAGGCCGATTAGCCGAGATGAAGTGAGGCAACGCGGCGACTGTATCCGCCGCAGTTGATAGTGCCTTAGGAGACATGAATGCACTCGCAAATGAAGCTCCGATCATCTGTCGCCGGTTCATGTCGTCCCCTTTCCTGCGTAATTCTCAAGGCGTGCGGAGCACAATATCTTTCAAAGACTGCTCGTCGTTGGGCTACGGCTTTTCCGGTGTGAAGCGCATGTTGATCTTGCCTGTACCTTCGACCGAGACGCGCGCCTCAACGCGTGTAAAAGCGTTACCGTTATACTCCACCTTCGTTTCACTGAATGTCACTGGCGTGGAGGCCTCGATCACCAAGCGCAACTGCTTTCCACCGACCGTAAATAGCAGGGTATGATCGTCGATCTTCTGCCACACTCCGTGTGTCGGCAAAGATTCGACTATGACTGCGGGCTTGGTGAGATGAAATTCGTCGCTAACCTCAACCAAGCCGCTGCCCTCCCTGCTGTGTATCAGTGTTCGCGTCATCTGCTTCAGTTCTGCGAGATCATAGGCGGGTGTCATGTCGATAGCCATTCGATCTTCTCGCGAAGAAAACGCGTGAGAGGATACCTTGACTTTGACCTTGGTCGCATCGAGCTGTAAATGACTGTCGATTTCAGGAACAGGATGGCCGAAGGAGTTCAGCAATTTGGAGTCAAGACGCTGCGGACCAAAGGTCCCTGCTGTGTAATAGCCCGGACCACCCGGATCGCCGACGGGCTGCACATCGCCCAGTCCGATGACGAAAGACCCAATATCGTTGTGGCTATGACTTGTGTTTCCACCGGCTTTGATTGTGACTGCAAGTTCTTGTCCTGGAGCAGGTCGCGAGACCAACACTCCAGAGTCAGCGTAGTACTTCTGCAGATCACGACGGCTTACTTCAGGAGGTGTGGACAGCTCGTCATTGGGAACAGGATATAGATCTAGCACAATGGATGTTAAACCGTCGTGATGGATGCCTCCGCTATGCAGTTCGCCCGCGGACTCGATCGGCGAAATCTGAAAGATGTGACTGATAACCTTAATGAGATTAGGCTCTGCTTGCGGCCTTGTGCCTGCATCGCCAAACGCGGCTGAGTTGCCGGGTAGCATCGGGAACTCTATACCGAACAGCGCAACCTGCCGCATCTTGGTATCTGTCAACAGATCAATCTTGCCGCTGGTTACACGGAACAAGTTCTCTCGGAGTTCTATAAAGTGCGCAAAGCCATAGTTCCAGTAACCCAAGCCTTCGGTGTCGTATCCATCAGGGTTGAAGCTTTTTTCGTAATTTCCGATGAAATGTTCGGCCGCTGCGACAAACAAGGCCCGGTCTTGGACATTAGTGAGCATTGCCATCGCCGCTCCGGTCACACCCTTTAGGCAAACCGCGTTCCAGTTCATTTCGGCATTTAGCCACCAGTTACCGCTGTGACCGGAATCATCACCAGGTTTCGTGAGGGATAGTCGCATCGGCCCAAAAACATGCGCTTCCATCTCAACCTCCGCGTGCTTACGCGTCGACGCGGGTATGCTGTCCCCTAGAAGATACAGTGCCTCAGCGATATTGTCGGAAAGGTTGGCGGCGTTCAGGTCGACGTAGTAATGCACGTGATGCAAGTTCTCCAGCTTTGGATCATGTGCCGATAGGGTCCAAGATGGAGCCGCCACCAGAGTGTCTATCACCTCGGCAATTCGGGGCAGGTAACGCCCCTTGTATTCGGCGCACTCTGCTAGTACCAGCGGAATCAGCTGATTGGTTCGCAGGTTAGCGTTTCGTTCCATCGGTTGCCGGTCACCTTTCCTGGTGTACTGGAGGTAGGCTTCTTCGTCGAACGCTGGCACCGGGATTGTGATGGCCTGCTGCGCTGCATCAACAAAGCCGGTCAAGCGTGATGATCGTTCGGACCACGCTGCCCTATCTGAACAAGGACGACCGAAGCCTGAAGGCTGCCTTGGGAGCCATCCTGCGACCTCGCGAATCCTGGCGGAACTAAGCCGCCCGTAGGATTGTTGCGAATACAGTGGACATACAGACATCTTTGCGATGAGAAGAAAGGCGAACGCGGAAAGATAGGTCGTAGTTAGTCGGCGTCTCAACGTAATCTCCACATCTCGCATTATTATCACGATCTATACCTGCGTGGCGCCTGCTGACCGCTTCCCGGAAGAATAGCGCCCAGTAATGCTAATACAGAACAGCGCCGGCTCGAGTCTCGAGCCGGTGCTGCCTCTCCGACAGTTTGTTGTTCCGCTTTAGAAGGTAAAGCGGGCCGACACTTGGACCTGACGCGGTGTCCAGTAAGAGGAGGCGTCCCCATTTCCAGCAAGGACTATCTCTCCAGACGTGTTATTGGGGTTAGGAGTGCCTTGGATGTTAAATGCATTGAACGCATCGAAATTTACCCGAATAAACATGCCTTCTTTGACGGCGAAGACCTTATACAAGGATATGTCTGCGTTGTAGTTGTAGGGGCCCCGCAACACCGTCTTCGAGAAGGGATTTGTTGTGCTGGGCCCAGGGCTGATGCCAATGTTCTGAAAGGTAGCCGTGGGTGTAGTTATATTCACGTTGTTGTTCGTGCTTGTGATAACTCCACCAGTGCCTACAAAATTGAGTGGCGAGGAGTACGCGGGGCTCACTGATGAGTTGACAGTATAACCCGAGGGAAGGCCGATGAGACTACCAACACCATTCGTTGCGGTCGGACTGATGAAGCCGTTGAACCACAGTTTCGCCCGTGCGCAAGGGTTGAATGAGCAATCCGTGATGTCCTTTCCATGCTTGTACAACTGAATGGGGTTAATCGAGCCCCAGTTGCTGGCATTCACAAAGAACGACTGCGAGATGACCTGCCCGCTGGTCGCAATCTGCCATCCGCCAATAAGCTCATCCTCAAAGCGGTTCACCTTGCTCAGGAAGCGCTTGTTCCGACCAAAAGGCAAATCGACAACTGCATTAAAACGAATGTGATGCTCAGGAACGTTTGTATCTATTTGATAGTTCTCAAATCGGATGAGATCATGGTAATCCTGCAAGTTAGAAACGCCCGCTGGAGGAGGAGGAGGTAGAGCCGGAGCCTGCAGTTGACCTGAGGCGATGAGGTTCGTGATTCCGGCCGTAGTGTAACTCGCTCCGTTCGCAAGCGGCGATGCGCTGAGGTAATTGGCATATGGGTATGTCGAAGAGTCGCGGAACGCGTTGTCGCCGATGCGAAAACTCTTCGCCCAGGTGTAGAAGACCTGAAAAGCAAAGCCCTTCTGGGCCCTCTTCTCATAGTTTGCCTGGAGGGCGTCGTAGTTTGACCAGCCGTTCTTGTCGATCTCAGTAAAGTTGCCGTATGTGGTGTTGTTATACGGTC
The DNA here is from genome assembly GCA_965198545.1 of Granulicella sp. Taxonomy (GTDB): domain Bacteria; phylum Acidobacteriota; class Terriglobia; order Terriglobales; family Acidobacteriaceae; genus Granulicella. The sequence goes on from CBDAPS010000001.1 coordinate 1,231,603, forward strand.
GTGTCGCCTCGCTGCCATTTGATGTATTCGGTGCGACGCCGTTTTGCAATTCATAAACGTATGTTGACGGAGCATTGTTCGGAAACCATTGATGGTCGAAGTTGGTGCCGTGAGTGTGTACCCAACTCATGCGAAGGGCTTGGTTTCCCTTAAACGATTGCTCGAGAGTGACGTTGATTTCGGTGGAGAACATCGGCGCAAAGTCCGGGTTCACGAAGTTGAAACCCGTACCCGGGAGCACGCCTGTCAGTACGTTGGAGTTGACGGCGGTGGCGCTATTCGCACCGAGGATGGGCAGGTAGGGACTGGCCTGCGTCCAGGGTGCACTGCTCTGAGCGTAACGAAGTTGCTCATTCATGATCCCATCGACCGCTTGTGCCGCGTTGGTGAAACTTTGAGAATAACCGGTGGAAAACGGACTGTTCTGAATGGGTGACTTCAAGAAACTACGGGTGGGGGTGGGGAAAAGGTATCGGCCATACCCTCCACGGAAGACCGTCTTCCCATTGCCGTATGGCTGCCAAGCAAAACCCAGGCGCGGCAAAAAGTTCCAAGGATAGTTCCGCAGGAGGGTTGAAGGCAAACCGGCATCCTGCGCCGTCTCATACTTCGCTCCGATGGCTTGCTGAGCAGATATGGTGGCCTGATCTATGCGGCCCTGCGCTATCAAGGTGGCTAACGGCGCACTCAGCACCTGAGCAGCGTTCTTAAAGTCGAAGCCGTTGAACAGGTTGTTATACACCAGCGGCGATGGATGGTCTTCCCAGCGAACACCAAGGTTCAAGGTCAGGTTTGGAAGCACACGAAATGTATCTTGGAAATACAGATCAGTCTCCATATCATGCGCGTGAAAGTAAGAAGGCTGCTGATTGACAGTGTATTGAGAAACATTTCCCAGGAAAAAATCTGCGTCAGAGGCGCCAGTGTTCGCCGCCTGGGCGTATGTAGGCTTACTCGTTTTCGCTGGAAGCGTAAGGTAATTGGCCAGCCCCGTGCCTTGACTGTCGAAATTGATTGCATCAGCGCTCTGGTCGGGGAGGTCATTGAACCTCTCTAGCCGGTATCGGCCGCCGAACTGAAGCTGATGGTGCCCCAAGGTCTTAGTCAGATTCTCGTCGACGGTCCAGAGAATTTGGCTGAGGCCATACTGAAATTGCGTGCCGCCGTATCCTCCATGAGGCGAATTGATTTGTGGGAACCCAGGGTTTCCAAAGTTGTTCGGGGTACCCAACTGCTGCTCAAAGTTACAGGTTGGGCAGCCTCCAGCAAGGTTGTGCTGGGCGAACCACTGCTGGCTAACGATCGTTTCGGAGAAGAACGACGGCGAGAAGATGTGGCTGTACCCGAGAGCTGCAGCGTAAGTGGTGGTGGGGTTTAGCGCAAGGCCGCTGGCATTTGCGGGGAGCCCATCTGCCGGAAGCGTTGCCGGGCTGTTGGGATTGTTGCGGAGGTTATCGTTCAGTTGGTTGATTCCGTTGAAATGGATGTAGAGACGGTTGTTCTCATTCAAATAGTGGTCTACACGCGCGCTATAATTCGGGATCACCGTATAGTTCGGATTGATAGCAATCAAGTTGTTGCAGGTGACAGCGCTGGTTATAGGATCGCACGCGACGTTTGGTTCAGGCGTTA
>CBDAPS010000002.1:0-730441 GCA_965198545.1 Granulicella sp.
TCAACTCCGCCGGTGAGCTGCTCGCCTAGTTCCCAGTCGTAGTTTTCGAGGTAGAGAATCTTCAGCCTGGAGTCATTGAGATGGCCTGCTGCGTCGAAGACTTCCCTGATGAGCTGCTTGCCGGCGTTATCTGCGGGGTGAGCCTTGCCGGCGTAGATGATCTGGAGGCCGCCGAGCTTTTCCGCGATCTCGTGCAAGCGAGCCGGGTTCTGGAAGAGCAGGTGAGCGCGCTTGTAGGTGGCGACGCGGCGGGCGAAGCCGAGGGTGAGGAGCTTGGGATCGAGCTCGACACCGGTGCGCTGCTTGACGGTGGCGAAGAGGCGAGCCTGACCCTGCTCGTGAGTGGCGTCGATGACCGAGGGCTCGATGCCGTAGACCGAGCGGAAGTACTGGTTGTCGTGGCGCCACTCGGGGATTTCCCTGTCGAAGAGATCTTTGAAGGCGGGCGAGAGCCAAGTGGCGGCGTGCACGCCGTTGGTGACGGAGTGGACCTTGTACTCCGGGAACATCTGCTGCGAGACCTTGCCATGCTGCATGGCTACGCCGTTGACGTAGCGCGAGAAGCGCAGGGCGAGGTAGGTCATGTTCATGAGGCCGTTGTGCAGGCAGCCGAAGCGCTCGATGGTGGAGGCGCGCTCGTGGCCGAGTACCTGGTACATCTGGTCGAGGCCGAACTGGTCGTGGCCGGCGGGGACCGGGGTGTGGGTGGTGAAGACGCAGCGTTCGCGAACGGCTTCGGCGTCGGCATCGGAGGCGTCGCGCAGGGGAATTCCGGCGAGGCGTTCTTCGAGAAGCGCGATGGTGAGCAAGGCCGCGTGACCCTCGTTCATGTGGCAGACTTCAGGCCGCATGCCCATGGCATAGAGCAGATGCAGGCCGCCGAGGCCGAGCACGGCTTCCTGGCAGAGGCGGTAGTAGGTGTCGCCGCCGTAGAGGTGGTCGGTGAGGGTGCGGTCGTAGGGGTTGTTGCCTTCGACGTCGGTGTCGAGGAGGTAGACCGGGAGGATGTGGCCGGTGACGCCGACGACATCGAAACGCCAGGCGCGGATCATGATGTCGCGGCCCTGGAGGGTGATGACAACGGAGTGGGCGACCTCGGGTAGGGATTCGGGATGCCAGACTACGTCGGATTCGGTCTGCTGGCCCTGGGCGTCGAGGTGCTGCTGGAAGTAGCCGCGACGGTGAGCGAGCGACACGGCGACCATGGGCGCGCCGGTATCAGCGGCGGAGCGCAGGGTGTCACCGGCGAGCATGCCAAGGCCGCCCGAGTAGGTAGGGAGGTCCTTGGAAAGTGCGGCTTCCATGGAGAAGTACGCTACCTTGCGGGCTGAGAAGTCGATAGATGGGGCCGAAGAAGAGTTGGGGGCGGGGGTGGGGCTCATGCGTGGGTGAGTCCTTCGCTAAAGGACGAACGCCCGAGTGTGCAGGGCGAACGGCCTGGGGGATGTTCCTCATGAAGTCATGCGGTCAATCGTTGACCTACCGCATGCGAGAAAATGGTTCGCCGAGACTGTGACCAGCCTTCTGCTAATTAGTTTACCAAAAAGGCACGGGCGGGCTGTACTACTTCGGTAATGCATGGGGCTCGAAGTGGTACTGACAAACGCCGGATTGGTAGTGGGTACCGGCCGCCCTCAGGAGTTGCTGAGGGGGACGAAGCCGCTGTGGGCGATGAGGCTGACCAGGAATGCCGTGACGAAAGCGAGGATCGTGAGGGCGGCCCAGGGGCGTAGACGCCGGCGCAGGGCTTCGAAAAGGAGGATGAGGACGAGCAGGATGGCGGCAAAGATCAGGCCGTTGGCGACGTAGTCCAGCGTGGGGCTGATGTGCAGCTTCCAGAGCGGGATCATGGGCATGGGCGACGGCGGCGCCGTGTGCTGCTGCATCGCGATCATGCGCTGCTGGAACGCGCGGACCTCGAAGCCGAGGCGGATTTCAGCCCAGTAGCCGCCGACGAGAAACAGGGCCGCGAAGGCAACGGCCTGGAGCAGAAAGAGAAGAATGCGAGAAAAAATGCCGGCAGGGCGGGACATGCAGAGTCTCTGATGAGGGATGGGACGTAGAGTTGAGTGTAGCAGCGCAGATGAAATTTCCTTGCCGCAGTCCCGCGGGCCGGACGCGTCACGTTTGCCGTTGGTGCAACTTGCGTGGCAGCCCGGGCGTGGACAGGGGAGCGCGTGGCGCTGCGACCTCCGTTAGGCTGATGTCACGGCCGGCGGGCAAAGGCCGATAGAGAACATGCGACGACTTTGGGTGTATGCATTTGGGCTGCTGCTGACGGCGGGCGCCGTGCTGGCGACGGGATGTGGGAACACAGCGAGCGGTGGCTCGGGCACACTTTCGATCACGACGGCGACGCTGCCTTCTGGCACGCTGGGCGCGGCGTATAGCGCGTCGCTGACGGCGGGCGGCGGGGTGGCTCCGTATACGTTTAGCGGGACGGCTCCGGCGGGGCTGACGCTTTCTTCGGCGGGCGTGCTGAGCGGGACGCCGACCACGGTGGGGACGAGCAGCTTTACGGCGACGGTGTCGGACTCGGGTGGGTCAAAAGCCAGTGCGATGCTTAGCCTGACGGTGAATGCTTCGCTGGCGATCACGACGACCGCGCTGGCGGCGGGGAGTGTGGGCACGGCGTATAGCGCGACGGTAGTGGCCACGGGCGGGTCGACGCCTTATGTGTTCGCGATCAGCAGCGGGACACTGCCTGCCGGGTTGTCGATTTCTTCCGGCGGTGTGTTGAGCGGGACGCCGACCACGGCGGGAACTTCTACGTTTACGGTGGTGGCGGCGGATGCCGCCGGGGCTCGGGCGAGCCAGAACTTCAGCCTGACGATTACGGCCGCCGCGGCGGTGATTACGCTTTCACCAGCAAGCCTGCCCGCGGGAACCGTCGGCGGAAGCTATGCGGCGACGCTGACGGCCGGCGGCGGGACCGCGCCGTATAGCTTCAGCACGACAAGCGGCACTCTGCCGGCGGGCGTGACGCTTACGGGTGCCGGTGCGCTTACGGGAACGCTGACTACGCCAGGGACTTACAGCTTCACCATAACGGCTACCGACGCGAATGGGGCAAAGGGAAGCCAGGCCTACACGGTGGCGATTGCAGCGGCGGGATCTTCGCTGCTGATCACGACGACCTCACTGCCCGCGGGCACGATGGGCACGGCGTATAGCCAGACGATCCTAGCTACGGGTGGGGCGACTCCTTACAGTTATGCGGTAACGGGCGGTGCGCTGCCGGGCGGGTTGGGGCTGGCGGCATCGGGTGCAATTACCGGGACGCCGACGACGGCGGGGAGCTTCAGCTTTACGGTGACGGTGACGGACGCGGCCAGCAAGACGGCTGTGCAGTCGTACAGCGTGACGGTGAGTGCGTCGGCTTCGACGCTGGCGCTGAATGCTGCCACACTTCCAGCGGGGTCGGTGGGCAAAGCGTACTCGGCGTCCATTTCGGCGACCGGCGGCACCGCTCCTTACAGCTTTGCGGTGATGAGCGGAAGCGTACCGCTGGGCACGTCGCTTTCCCCCAGTGGCTTGCTTTCGGGAACACCAACGACGGCAAATACCTATAGCTTCACGGTGACGGTGACCGACAATGCAGGCGCGACGGCGAGCCGGATCTATAGCGTGGAGATCGATGCTTCGGGAAGCGCTTCGCTGCTGCTGACCACTTCCGTGTTGCCGAACGCGGTGGTGAATACGGCCTACAGCTATGCCCTGAGCGTGAGCAATGGCGTAGCGCCTTATACCTACAAATTGCTTTCGGGAAGCCTGCCGAACACCATCACGCTTTCGAGCGGCGGTTTGCTTTCGGGAACTGCGACAACGGCGGGAGCCTACAACTTCACGGTTGGGTTTACCGACAGCGCCGGCAACAGCAACAGTGCGGCGCTGACACTGACGGTAGTGACAACGAACGCGACGGTGGTGGTGGATACGACGACCACGCTGGCTACGCTGCCCGCGAACTTCTACGGACTGCACACATCCGTGTACGACACCAACATGACGGACACCAGCACGATTGCGACGCTGCTACAGAACACGGGCGTTACGGCGCTGCGGTATCCGGGAGGCGGCTACTCGGATAATTACCACTGGGCGCAGCACTCGATGACGCCGTTCTACGCGACAAATACCGGGGCATGCGGCGTGCTGAGCGACGGTTATGCGATCACCAGCGCCAACTTCGGGACGTTTGCGAAGCTGCTGCAGGCTTCTGGTGCGGCGGGTGTCATCACGATCAACTATGGCAACAGCCTGGCGGATGCTTCGGCCACGGTGAAGTACGGCAAGGATGGCAACGACACCTGCTCCGAGCCGAACACGGTGGGGCAGCCGCAGGAAGCAGCGGCCTGGGTGGCTTACGCGAACGGTGACCCGAGCAACACGCAAGTGATCGGCAAGGATGCGGTTGGGTTTGACTGGAAGACGGTGGGTTTCTGGGCCGGGCTTCGAGTGGCTTCACCGCTCAGCACGGACGACGGCTATAACTTCCTGCGCATCGCGCACCCCGCTTCCCTGGGCGTGCGGTACTGGGAGATCGGCAACGAGATGTACTACAACGGCTGGGCGACCAACCACAACGCGGAGAGCGACAACCATGCGCCGTATGTGTACCCAAACGGGTATGGCAATGGAACGTTCAACTCCCGTGCTTCGCTGGCAGCGCTTTCGCCAACCGCGTATGGGACGAACGCGGTTGCGTTTATCCAGGCGATGAAGGCAGTGGATCCAACAGTCAAGATCGGCGTGGATTTCAGTTCACCGATCTCGACTGACCCGATCCCGACGACGTGGAACCCGGACCTGGCGCAGGCGGTTTGCGCGGGCACGACGCTGGACTTCGCCATTATGCATTACTACCCCGGAACCTATACTGCTGTGCAGCCAGGCGAGTTGCTGAGCCTGCCGCAGGCGGATATTCCGAACGTGGTTGCGGGCATTCGCGGAAACCTGGCGCAGTACTGCCCGGCGAACGCGAGCAACATCCAGGTGCTGCTGACGGAGACTTCGCCTAACAATGGGCTGGCTCCGAACTTCCCGCAGCCGGTGATCGGGCTGTTCACGCTGAACGACTTCCTGACGGCGTTGAACACGGGCATCACGAACATCGACTGGCTGGAGCTGCACGATGGCTCGTTCCTGACGGAAAGCGAGGTGCCGGGACCGTCATACTACGGCATCTTGATGGCGCACCAGTTACTGGCGGTGGGCGATGCGTCGGTGAAGACGACGTCGAGCACGAGCACGATTGTGAGCTATGCCTCGCTGAAGCAGAACGGGCAGAAAGGCGTGGTGCTGATCAATGCGAACGCCTCAAGCACGCTGAATGTGCAGGTGACGATCAACGGGGCGACACTGGGATCGACGGCAACTGAGTACAGCTACGGCGTGAACGCGGCGCAAAGCGGGACTTCGATGACGAGCACGAGCTTCCCGATTACGGGGAGCAGCTTCTCGGTGAGCGTGCCAGCGTTTACGGCGGTGGAGTTGATTATTCCGTAACGTTTTAGTGGTTAGTGGTTAGTGGTTAGTGGTTAGTGGTTAGTGCTCGGGCTCGTCGCTTCGCGCCTTGCTGTCGGGAAATACAGGGTCTCTCCGCTGCGCCGGACGATGAAGCCGTCCTGCTCCGGTCGAGATGACGAGCTTTTGTAGGCGGTTGTGAGAGAAGCGCTTGCAAAGATTAGCGACTAACGCTGCTCGCTTCGAAGGCGGCTAGGCGGCGTTCGAGTTCCCACTGGGCGGCGGCGTGCTCGGAAGCGCCTAGATAGTCTTGGCAGGCGGCGGTGGGCTTGCTGGTCGCTGTGATCGGGGCGGCGCAGGCGGAGACGCGCTTGGTGAAGTTGTCAGGGGCACTCCAGAGGCTTGGGCCGTGCAGGAAGGCGTGTTCCAGCGAGGTGCGCGCGGACTGCTTGAGGTCGGCGTAGGTAAGGTTCTGGTCGGTGACAGCGCGGACGTACTCGTGGGTGAGGTCGATGCGACTGACGCCTTCGTCGTCGGTAGAGAGAGCCCAGGGGACGTGCGCGGCGCGGTAGGCGGCGAGGGCGTGGTCGGTGCCTCGGACGCCGAGGATGACGTCGTTAGAGGTGAGGTTGATCTCTACCATGATGTGCTTCTGCGCCATCTCTTTGAGCAGATCGGCGAAGTGGTCTTCGTGGAGGATGTCGATGCCGTGGCCGATGCGCTCGGCGTGGCCGAGGTGGACGGCTTCGTTGATGTGGAAGGTGAGGCCAACGGGTGTGACCATGCCGGGGGCTAGCTCGCCTGCGTGGAGCGAGATGCGGACGTTGGGATAGACGGAGTGGAGGTAGTCCATCATCAGCTGCTCGACGTGGTAGTTAGCCACAGGACCGCGCCAGTCTTCGGCGCGCACGAAGTTGATGCCGACGACATCGGGGTTGGCGGAGGCGAGCTCGAAGCCGAGGAGGGTCTGGGCGAAGACCTGCTCGGGTGGGAAGCCGCGTAGAACCTGATAAAGGAAGTGAATCTGGACGTGGCAGGGAGAGTCGACAAAATATTCAGTACGTGAGGCGGCCTGGCTCGTGACATGATTCCGGTCGGCGAAATGATCGCGAGCCATCGACTCGCCTTCGCAGTTCTCACGTTTCAAGCGATCAGCTTGAGCTCCGGCAAGCTCCTGCGTGTCGGCTGGCACATCATCGCGCAGGCCACTAGCAAGCAGGGCATCGCGCAGCTTGGCGAGCACTGTCATGTGGTTCGCGTCGTTGAGCTCCGCGGGCCAGCCAAGCTTGTAGCCGATGCCGAGCGCGTGGCTGAAGCTGGGCGTAGTCATGATCTCGAGGTACTGCTCGTTCTGTGCGACGGCGCGCCTGGCAACTTCGTCAAGCCAGGCTCCCTGGAACTTCTTGTCGAGGCCTCCGAAGTGGTCGAAGGTGGCGAAGAACTGGTCGTGACCGGACCAGCCGGCGTAGGGGACGAAGCTGCGCATGGAGAAGGCGTCGACCAGCTTGTCGTAGAGGGCCTGCATCGCGGTATCGGGCTTGCGCACGACGTCGGCGGCGAGTGGGTGGCCGGGCTCGCAGACACCGGGCTTTGAGTTCGGTCCGGGACGGGCTTCCGCTTTATCAAAGCTGAGGGCGACGGGGTCGACGCAGAGGCCCTGTTCGGCGGCTTCGCTCAAGAAGGTCTCAGCGTAGACCGCGCCGGAGAGGTGCATGTGGAGGTCGGCGCCCTTGGGGAAGGGCTTGAGGAAGGCGTAGAGCGCGGGCGAGCCAGACTTCTTTGCGGCGTCGAGGGCGCGGGTGGCGCGGGCTTCAGCGGAGGTGAGCGCGGCATGCGTTTGCGCGGCCGCGGTCGCGGCGAGAGCGGTGAGCAGAAGAAGCGTGCAGGTCTTCATGGGAGTGTGTCTCAGGATACGCTCGGCGGGATTGCGAGTCAGCGCTTCGCATTAGCGAGTTAGCAAGTCAGTGAGATCGGCGGCGAGTGAATGGATGTGGCCGGCGAGGCAAAGCGGGAACGCAGATGGCCCAGATTCGGGCGCAGAGTACGCCGAAGAGGCGCAGCGAACAGGTTTTGATATACTGGTTTTGTCGTTCTCGAAGGGCCCCCGCAGACTTGATGCCGGCGCGGCCAGTTCTCCTCCTAACAGGCAGGCAGTACGAGAGAAACGCAGGGTTCGGGTAGGCGTTTGCGCGTTTTCGAACTTCTTCCCGCAGGGAAGGCCAGATAGCTCAGTGGTAGAGCGCGGCCCTGAAAAGGCCGGCGTCGGCGGTTCGATCCCGTCTCTGGCCACCACTTTCCAGTGGACTCAAAACCAGCCGCTTCGAGGAAGTAGTGGCACGGCAAAGGATGCGCGGATCTGTCGTCTCACAGCGTATTTGCCATTACGAACAAAAGATTTAGAAGTGTTCCGGATCGGGGCTTGCCAGCTAAGAGCCCGGTCTCCGATACTTCCATTCATGCAAGACGCGGAAGCGCTAACGTGTTGCAACTCGCATTCCCGAGACTTTCTCCTGTTGCTGGTTCGCCGCGTGGTAAGCCAGCCCGACAGCGCTTCCGCACGCTGCAATGGGTCAGGGGTGACCCTGACGGTTGCCGCTGAAGACATACCCTTGCTGACCGGGCAGAATAATCGAATGTTGCGGTCGCTGGACACAGTGCACCGCGCGCTGGTACAGCGTGAGGACGCGGCTGTTTCTTTGCGGAACTAATGGTGGCCAATTCTAGCAAAAGGCGGTGACCACCGAGGCAGGCGAGACGTGGCAGTTGTCCTCGCGCATGATCTGTAGTGCGCGAACCGGCGGATATATCTTGTGAGTCAGGCTTCTGACTTGGCAAAGTAGTTGTGGATGTAGTCAGTTACCCCCTGTTCGAGGGTGTGCATGGGGGCGGTAAAGCCTGCGGCCCTGGCCCTGGTGATGTCGGCTTCGGTGAAGTACTGGTACTTGCCGCGCAGGGCTTCTGGCATGTCGATGTACTCGATATCGACGGGCAGGTTCATGGCGCGGAAGGTGGCTGTGGCCAGGTCTTTCCAGGTGCGCGGTGTCCCGGAGCCGCAGTTGAAGAGGCCTCCGGCTGAGCTTTCGAGGGCGAAGAAAAGGGTCATGGCGACGGCGTCCCTGACGTAAAGGAAGTCGCGCATCTGTTCGCCGTCGCCGTATTCGGGCCGGTAGCTTTTGAAGAGGCGGACCTTGCCGGTTTCGCGGATCTGGCGCCAGGACTTGGCGACGACGGACATCATGTCGCCCTTGTGGTCTTCGTGCGGGCCGTAGACGTTGAAGTACTTGAGCGCGACGATGCCGTGTGACTGGCCAAAGAGGCCGTGCTTGAGAGCCCAGAGATCGAACAGGTGCTTGGAGTAGCCGTACATGTTGAGCGGGCGGAGGGTGGGAGTGACGGCGTCGGCGTCGGAGTAGCCCTGAGCCCCATCTCCATAGGTGGCGGCGCTGGAGGCGCAGACGAACCGGATGCCGTGGCGGAGGCTCCACTCGCAGAGTGTGCGCGAGTACGCGTAGTTGTTGCGCAGGAGGAAGTCGGCGTCGCGCTCGGTGGTGGCGCTGCAGGCTCCGAGATGGATGATGGCCTGCGGCTTGGGCAGCGTGCCGGCGTTGACCTGGGCAAGGAAGGCTTCGGGGGTGAGGATGTCTTCGAAGCGCAGGCCGAGGAGGTTGCGCCACTTGTCGTCAGTGCCCAACTGGTCGACGAGGAGGAGATTGTCGTAGCCGCGGGCGTTGAGTTCGGCAACGACGTTGCGGCCGATGAAGCCGGCGGCTCCGGTGACGACTATAGGCTTGCTCATGCTGCGTTGTAGCCTTCCTGTCTGCTGAGAACAGTGTAGAGGTGACTCAAGCGGGGTCTTTGCGTTTGGCGGATCAGTTTTGCTAACTAACGGTTTAGTTGATCGTCTGAGTGTATGTAGACGATGCCTCCGAAGCGCTCCATTACGTTGACCGAAGCGGAACTCAGGCTGATGCGCCTGCTCTGGGCGCGCGGGGAGTCGGCGGTGGCCGATCTGGTGAAGGCGCTGGCGGACGATACGCCGCTGGCCTACAACTCGGTGCTGACGACCGTGCGAATCCTGGAGAAGAAGGGCTATGTGGAGCATCGGCAGGAAGGCCGGGCGTTCCTGTATAGCACCTGCGTGGCCGAGCATGAGGCTCGCGGGTCCGAGGTTCGGCACGTGCTGAAGCGGTTCTTCGGGGGGTCGCGCGAGCAGTTGATGCTGTCGCTGCTGGGCGATGCGGACCTGAGCGCGGAAGAGCTGGAGCGAATCAAGGCGGCCATTGCCGCCGCCCCCGACGACGCGCAAAGCGGAAGCGCGACTGCGAAGGCGAAGCGCGGGTTTGAAGCAGAGGAGGGCGTGCAGTGACCGAACCTCTTCTGAATGTGGTGAGTGCGCGGGCTGCTGAGCTGCTGGTGAGTTCCGTATGGATGGGTTTGGCGCTCGTGGCGTGCGTGGCTTTGCTGCTGCGCTGCGTCCCCCGGCTGAGCGCCGCGAGCCGGTCGAGAATATGGAGCGCCGTGCTCCTTCTTGTCGTGTTACTGCCTCTGCTGCTTTGTTTCCGCGGCAAGGCGGGATCGGCAGCTGGGTCGGGCGAGGTTCACGCCGGAGTCGCATGGAGCTATCTGCTTGCGGGGGCGTGGGCCGCGTTCTCGCTGATACGGCTCGTGCAACTGGCCGCAAGTGCGCTGAGGCTGCGCGAGGTCGCCCGGCGGGCGGCACCGGTGGCAGTGGATGGAGCATTGGCTGAGATGCTCGCGCAAAGTGAACGGCGAGTCACGCTGTCGGTTTCCGGCGATGTGAGCCGTCCCAGCGTGGCGGGCTTCTTCCGGCCGCAGATCCTGCTGCCGGTGGGGTTGATGGAAGAGCTATCCGAGGCAGAGCTGGAGCACGTGTTGCTGCACGAGCTGGAGCACCTTCGCCGTCGGGACGACTGGACGAACCTCGCGCAGAAGTTCGCTCTGGCACTCTTCCCGCTGCATCCGGCGACGCTTTGGCTAGACAGGCGGCTCTGCATGGAACGCGAGCTGGCCTGCGACGATGGCGTATTGCGAGTGACTCGGGCGCGCAAGGCGTATGCGGCGTGCCTCGCTCGACTGGCGGAAGATTCCCTGGTGCGGCGCGGGCTTTCGCTGGCATTGGGGCTGCTGGGTCCGGCGCGGTCTGAGCTTTCACAGCGGGTGCATCGGATTCTGCTGGCCCCCGCGGCAGTGATGGGACGGATGCAGGCCGGAGCGGTGACCGCGCTGGTGATTGCGGGCGTAGCTGGCGGATCGGTGGTGCTGGCTGGTAGCCCGCGAATGATCAGTTTTGGGGAAACGCCGGAGGCGATCGCGCAAACGGAAGCGGCGATGCCAACTGCGATGGAACCCGTTCGGGCTGCCGTGGACGTCGCAAAGCCGTTCCGCGCGGTTGCGGCTAGGGCCGTGATGCCGGCTTCGACGATCCAGTCTGCCTCGGCTCCCGTGACGCGGCGTGCGCATGTCGTGCGGACGGTAGCCTTGAGCCGCAAGCCACAAGGTGAGCTTCGGCGTGTTGCCATGCTCGAGCCGCCGGAGAGCGTCGCCATGCCGCAGCCAGTGGTTGTGTTTACCGCCTGGGAGCAGAGCGTGACGATGCCTCGGATGACGATGGCCGTTATGCACGACGCTCAAGATTTTCGCGATTCGCAGGGCATTCGGATCACCCGCGAAGCGCAACCTACGTATGCCGCTGTTCCGGTTCGGGGCGGTTGGCTGCTGATTCAACTGTAACCATCAACCAACTCCCTTGGAGGAAACTCGTATGTCGGTATCAACTAATCCATTAGTAGCGGCAGCCCGGAAGTATGTTGCTCCGGCTTTGCTTTCAACCACCGTTGCCCTTGGCGCTGTGGCGGTGCTGAACCACACGGGCGTTCATGCGGCGATGACGGCCTCGGCGCTGGACGACCATAGCGTGGCGGCGTTGACCTCCCTGGACCAGGCGATGGAAGCGCTGGCGGCGCGGGTCACTCCGGCTGTGGTCAACATCGCGGTGACTTCGACACCTTCGGCCGACGAGATGGCGGAGCAGGGTGGTGGACCGGGCGGCCAGATGCAGGGAATTCCACCGGGACTGGAGCAGTTCTTTGGGCCGGGTGGACCGTTTGGCGGAATGCAGGGCGGTGGCGGCCGGATGCAGCCTCAGCAGCCGCAACTGGAGCATGGGATCGGGTCGGGCGTGATCATCTCGCCTGACGGCTACATCGTGACCAACAACCACGTGGTCGATGGCGCCAAGGACATCAAGGTGACGCTGAGCGACCGGCGCGTTCTGAACGGTAAGGTGGTGGGCACGGACAAGCTGACCGACGTGGCCGTGGTAAAGGTGAACGCCCGCGACCTGCCAGCAATCTCATGGGGCGAGAGCGGCAAGCTGCAGCCGGGGCAGACGGTGCTGGCGTTCGGCAGCCCGTTCGGCTACTTCCGGTTTTCGGTGACGCGCGGCATTGTGAGCGCGATCAACCGCGATAACCCGTACCGCACGGACGCGCGGCAGCCGGGTGGATACATCCAGACGGATGCGGCGATCAATCCGGGCAATTCAGGCGGGCCACTGGTGAATGCGCATGGCGAACTGGTGGGCATCAACACGTTCATCATTTCCAACAACGGATCGTTTGCGGGCGCGGGGTTTGCGATTCCTTCGCAGATGGTGCGGACGGTCTCACAGCAGATCATTGCGCACGGCAAGGTGGAGCATGGATATCTGGGCATCAGCCTGAACGATGTGACACCGGACAATGCCAGCTTCTTCAACCTGAAGACGGCGGAAGGCGCGATCGTGGCGCAGGTGACTCCGGATTCGCCGGCGAGCCGCGGCGGCCTGAAACAGGGCGATGTTGTGTCGCAAATCAACGGACAGAACGTGGTGAATAGCAGCGCATTGCAGGTGGCCGTCAGCGAAGTGGCTCCTGGGACGAAGATCGCTCTAGGCATCCTGCGCAACGGGCAGCCGCAGACGGTGAACGTAACCGTGGGCGTGTACGGCGAGAAGGGAACGCAAGTTGCCGAAAACGATGGCAGTGGCGGCCAAGGAAAGTCCAATAGTGGCAAGCTGGGGTTGGCGGTTGCGGACCTTACGCAGGACACGCGGCAGCAGCTTCGGATTCCGAGCGAAGTGCATGGCGCGGTGATCGAGAACGTGCGGCCAGCTAGCCCGGCAGACGATGCGGGGCTGCAGCCGGGGGACGTCGTTCTTGAGGTGAACCGGAAGCCGCTGAGCTCTGCCGAACAGTTTGTGAGCGCGGTGCATGGCGCGGGCGACCACGACGTGCTGCTGCTGGTGTGGTCGAAGGGCGCTGCCAGCTACCGAACGGTGCGAGCGGGATCGGACGGCCAGAACGGCGAGTGATGGCAGCCGGTGCGCAAGAAAGCCGTCGCGAGGATCTCGCGGCGGTTTTTCTTTGCGTTAGCGTGTACGGAAGAAGTATCGTTATTCGATATACCTTCGCCCATGAGCTTCAGTCTTTCTACAGATCGTCTTGATAAGGGCCGGGTGCTGCTGCACGACGGATTAGTGTTCGGCATTTTGTGCTGCGTAGCGGTTGCCCTGTTCGGGGTTACGCTGTTCCTGTTTCACTCGTTTGAGGATCACCGCGACGAGCTGGGGCGTGACTTTTCGGCACGCGGAAGGGCGGCATTGCGCGGTGGCCGGGCTGCCGAAGCGGTGGATGACCTGCGCGTGGCGCTGTCCTATTCGCCGGATGACCGTGGCGACCAGTTTGCGCTGGCGCAGGCCCTGGCGGCTTCAGGACATAACGATGAGGCTCTGAACTACTTTCTGACGCTATGGACGGAACGGCCGGGCGAGGGCATTACAAACCTGCAACTGGCGAGGCTAGAACGCGCGAAGGGGGATGCGCCGGCGGCGATCAACTACTATCGCGCGGCGGTGTTTGGGAGCTGGGAAGGCGACGGCATCCTACGGCGGCGCGAAGCGCGGCTGGAGCTGGCGGACTACTTCAAGCAGACCGGAAACGATGCCGGGGCGCGGCAGGAGCTCTTAATCGCGGCGGGAAATGCGCCGCCAGAGGAGTATCTGGAGGTTTCGCTGGGCGACCGGCTGGAGAGCATTGGCGACGCGAGCGATGCGTTGCAGCTTTACAACAAGGCGCTACAGCAGGATCCTCACCGGCGCAGCGCGTTGATCAAAGCGGGGCGCGCGGCGTACCAGTTGGGGGATTACTCGAGCGCGGCACGGTTGCTGGGAACGGCTCTGCATGAGGCGCCGACGAGTGCTGCACCGGCCAGCGGCGACCCGGAGATTGAGGAGCTGGCGGCGACCGCGCGACGAATTCCTGAGTTGAACCTGTCCCGGGAACTGCCCGCTGCTGAGCGCGCCGAGCACCTGCTGGCCGCGGCGGGAATCGCGCGGAAGCGTTTGCAGAGCTGCATGGCCGAGATGAGCGCGAAGACAACCGGCGCAGATGACGAGCAGAATGCCGCGCTGCGGGATATGCAGGCACGCTGGAAGTTCGCGCTGGCCGGGGTGACGCGCAAGGCGCTGGATCGTGATGCTTCCGCGGAGGATCAGGTGGCGAAGCTGGTGGGGGACACGGAGCTGGAAACCGCTGCTGCCTGCGGCGCTCCGAAGGGCGACGATGCCGTGCTGTGGAAGCTGGCCGGCGGCGGCGCCGGCCCGAAAACAACGGCAGGGGCCATCGCGGAGGCGAAGCAGTGAGCGCGGTGGTGAGCCCGGTGGGGGCTTCGGCTGCAGTGGTAGCTCCCGGCGATGAAGCCAGCGCAACACAGCTTGGGCCGGCTCGCGAAGAGCGGCTGTTTCTGTTGCTTTCGATCTTTATCGGTGTGATCGCCGGACTGCTGGTGGTGTCGTTCCGGATGTCGATCGAGTGGCTAAGCGTGATCTGCCAGGGCGCGGCTCCGGGGCCCTACCAGGCACGGCTGCTGATTGCGCCGACGATTGCCGGGATCATCATTGCGGTGTGTACGCGGTACCTGTTCCCGCAGGTTCGCGGCAGCGGGGTAAACCAGACCAAGGCCGCGCTGTACATCCACAACGGTTATATTTCGTTCCGCACGATGGTGGGCAAGTTCCTGCTGTCCTCGCTGGCTATTGGCAGTGGGTTTTCGCTGGGGCCGGAGGATCCTTCGCTGCAGATTGGCGCGGGCGTGGCTTCGCTGATCAGCCGCAAGGTGGGGCTTTCCCGCGAGCGGCTGCGGGTGTTCGCACCGGTGGGGGCGGCGGCGGGCCTGGCGGCGGCGTTCAATGCGCCGATCTCGGCGATCCTGTTCGTCATTGAGGAAGTGATCGGGCAGTGGACTTCGGCAGTGCTGGGGTCGATCGTGCTGTCGGCCGTGTCGGCGGTGGTGGTGGCGCGGTGGTTCTGGGGCGCGGAGCCGATGTTCCGCATCCCTTCGATCTCGCTGCGGGATCCCCGCGAGTTAATTGCCTATGCCGTGCTGGGCGTGGTGGGGGGCGTGGTATCGCTGGTGTTCGCTCGGGCCCTGGGGTATCTGCGGCCATTGTTGAGGCGGCAGCCACAGGCCTTCCAGATGGCTCAGCCTGCGCTGGCCGGGTTGCTGGTAGGTGGGATTGGATATTTTGGGCTGCCGCAGGTGATGGGTGCGGGGTACGGGGCGATCGACCAGGCGATGCACGGGCAGTACGTGCTGAAGGTGCTGCTGCTGTTGGCTGCGTTCAAGATCATCGCGACGACGCTGTCGTTCTCGAGCGGCACGCCGGGCGGCATGTTCGCTCCAACGCTGTTTGTGGGCGCGATGCTGGGCGCTTCGGTGGGATCGTTCGAGAAGATGTTCTTCCCGTCGCTGACGGGGTCGATTGGGAGCTATGCGCTGGTGGGGATGGGCGTGCTCTTTGCGGCGTTCCTGCGGGCTCCGCTGACGAGCGTGTTCATGGTGCTGGAAGTGAGCGGGAACTACTCGATCATTCTGCCGGTGATTCTTGCGAATACGATTGCGTACCTCATCTCAAGGGTGCTGCAGCCGGTGCCGGTGTTTGAGTTGTTTACACACCAAGACGGGCTGTATCTGCCGTCGATGGAGGAGCAGCGCGAGGAGAGCGAGCTGCGCTTTGAGGATGCGCTGCGGCCGGTGAGTGTGCCGATTGTGGAAGGCCGCGATTGCCTATGGGATGTAAAGCGGTTACTGGCTGAAAGGCCCGAGGCGACTGAGGCTGCAGCGGTGCTGGTGCGGTGCAGCGATGGGCAATGGTACGTGGCTCGGCAGGAAGAGCTGAGCGCGCTGTTTGCGGCGGTGCCGACGGAAGATGCGCCGGGAGCGAAAGAGGCTCTGGATGCAAGGCTTGGACCGGAGCGCGCGCCGTTGATCTTTCCTGACCAGCTGCTTTCAAGCGCTCTGCCGCACTTCAGACGGTGGCCGCTGCTGCCGGTGTCGAACCGGGCGATGCGGGGGGCACTGGAGGGGGTGCTGACGCTGGAGGATGTGCTCCGCCGGTACCAGGGGAGTTGAGGTTTGCTGGGCGGCCAGGCGAAAAGCGGGAACGCAGATTACGCAGAGGGCGGCGGTGCCTGATCGAGCAGGGCCAGCAGGGCGGGTTCGTCAAGGATTTCGACGCCTAGCTCGCGGGCTTTGTCTAACTTGGAGCCGGCTTCTTCGCCGGCTACCACGTAGCTGGTCTTCTTCGAGACGGAGCCGGAGACTTTGCCTCCAGCGGATTCGATGCGCTCCTTGGCTGCTTCGCGGGTGAGGTTGGGGAGCGTGCCGGTCAGGACGAAGGTTTTGCCGGCGAGGGTGGTGGCGGTGACTCGCTTGACGGCGGGCATGGTGAGGCCGAGTTCCTGGAGGCGAGCGACGAGGGCGCGGTTCTTTTCCTCGGCGAAGAACTCGACGATAGCTTGCGAGACGCGCGGGCCGACTTCGTTGACGGCGGCTAGTTCTTCGGCGGTGGCGGCCATGAGGGTGTCGATGGAGCCGAAGTGCTCGGCGAGGAGCTGGCCGGTGCGCTCGCCTACGTAGCGAATGCCAAGACCTAAGAGGACTCGGGCGAGTGGCGCGGTTTTGCTGCGTTCGATCTGGGCGAGAAGGGCTTCGGCGGACTTCTTGCCGACACGTTCGAGAGCGACCAGCTTTTCCAGGTTGACTTTGTCGCGGTCGTAGAGATCGGCGACGGTATGGATGAGCGGCTTGCGGATGGTGACGGGGGCGCCGGTTTCGGTGACTTGTGGCTCAAGGTTGGCATGGGCGGGGGCGGACGCAGATCCTCCGCCTTCGGCGAAGGATGACAAGGCTTTGGCGGGTGTTGGCTTGTCCGTCTCAACCGCCGGTTCGGTGACGAATCCGAGGAGTTGGGCGACCATGGCGTCGCCGAGGCCCTCGATGTTCATGACGCCGCGGGAGGCCCAGTGCAGAAGCTCGCCGGAGACGCGGGCGGGACAGGCGGAGTTGATGCAGCGGAAGTCGACTTCGCCTTCGGCCTTGTGGAGCTCGGCGTTGCAGACGGGGCAGTGGGCGGGAAAGACGATGTCCTGCGTGCCGCGCGGATGCTGCCCGTCGTGGACGACTTCAGTGATCTTGGGGATGACGTCGCCGCCGCGCTCGACGGCAACGAAGTCGCCGATGCGGACGCCGAGACGGCCGATTTCATCGGCGTTGTGAAGTGTGGCTCGGGTGACAGTGATGCCGCCGATGTTGATGGGAGCGAGCGCGGCCACTGGAGTTACTTTGCCGGTGCGGCCGACCTGGAAGAGGACGTCTTCGAGCTTTGTGGTGCCGCCGCGCGCGGCGAACTTGTAGGCGATGGCCCAGCGTGGGGCTTTGCCGGTGAAGCCCAGGCGGCGCTGCTGGGCGACGGAGTCGACCTTGATGACAACGCCGTCGATCTCGTAGGGAAGCGTGTCGCGGAGCTCTTCTGCCTTGGCGATGAAGGCAAGGGCTTCGTCGAGGTCGTTGACCGTTTTGGCGTGGGTGTTGACGCGAAAGCCTGCGCCGCGCAGGGCGGCGAGAGCCGCGTCCTGATACGGGAGCAAGAAGTCGCCGTCGCGCAGGAGGAAGTAAGCGAAGAACTCGAGGCGGCGCTGGGCGACGATGCTGGGTTCGACCGTGCGGATGGTGCCGGCGGCGGCGTTGCGCGGATTGGCGGCTGGGGCCTGGCCAGCGGCTTCGCGCTCGGCGTTCATCTGCTCGAAAGCCTTTTGAGGGAGGACGACTTCGCCGCGGACCTCAAAGGCCTGCGGGAGGCCGGCGGCCTTGAGTTTGGCGGCGGCGATATGGAGAGGGACGCTGCGGATGGTGCGGACGTTGGAGGTGACGTCTTCTCCAGTGGTGCCGTCGCCTCGGGTAAGGCCGCTGGCGAGTGCCGCTTCACCCTTGGCTCCAGCGGTGTACTGCAGGGCGAGCGAGAGGCCGTCGAGCTTGAGCTCGCAAACGAAGCGGGTCGGCTCGGCGGCGGCTTCGGAGCCTTGCAAGCCTCCGGCGACGCGGTCGGCCCAGGCGCGGAGCTCGGCCTCGTTGTAGGCGTTGTCGAGCGAGAGCATCGGGCGCGAGTGGGCGACCTTGGCGAAGCCCTCTTTCGGCTTGCCACCCACGCGCTGGGTGGGGGAGTCGGGCGTGAGGAGGCCGGGGTGCTCGGCTTCGAGGGCCTTGAGGCGGTTCATGGCCTCGTCGTACTGGGCATCGGTCCACTCGGGGGCGTCGAGCACGTAGTAGAGGTGCTCGTGGTGGCGGAGGTCTTCGCGGAGAGCCTCGATTTGCTGTTCGGGGGTCAGGGCTTCGGCGGCGGCTGGAGCGTGGCGCGGCATCGCTTTGCAGTATAGCCAGCCAAAGTCCGCAAGGTAGCGCGATACACTAGGACTTCAAGGAGCTTACGAAACGATGGCGCACATGGTGTTTTGCACGAAGTACAAGGCGGAGATGGAAGGGCTCGACGAGCCACCGTTCGACTCAGACTTCGGGCAGAAGATCTACAAGAACGTGTCCAAGAAGGCGTGGGGCGAGTGGGTGGAGCGGCAGAAGATGCTGCTCAACGAGTACCGCCTGCAGCCGTGGACGCGCGAAGCGCAGGAGTTCCTGGTGGAGCAGATGAACGAGTTCTTCTTCGGCACGGGTGGAGAGTTGCCGAAGGAGTTCGTGGCTCCGGCGAGCTAGCAAGTTAGCGGGTCAGCAAGGTAGCTAAAAGCGGAACGCAAACTTCACAGATGATGCCGACATCAAGCTGCTTAGCGCGGCGTTGTGCTGCTGCCGGGCTGGCTATTCGTTGGGCTGGTCGGCCCAATGTGCTGCACCTGCTGGTTGGTCGTTGTGTTAGCCGGAGCAACGAAGTTTTGCGGCTGGCCGGGAGTGGTGCCAGGTACTGTGGTATTTGGGTCTCCATACGTGTTGGGACGGCGCGTGGGCGGAGGTGCGCCACCGGGAGAGACGGCGAAAACGGAGCCGGGGCCGTCCGTATCGGGAATGATATCCACCGAGTCGGTTGGCTGGGGCTGCACGTGGAAGGTGAGTGGAGCTCCACTGGGAAGGCCAGCGTCTGTACCGAGTTCGGGAGAGCTGTCGGGAAGATCCTGATGCCCTGGCTTGCCGTCAAAGACGAGAGTGTCGGTGTAGACGTTGATGTTGCCGATGCGCAGCACCTGCAGCGAGAACTCGCCCTGAGCCATCATTCGACCGGCAGGCACCGAAGCAATCACGCTGAGCTGTACGGGGGTGCCGGCTGGCAGTGTAGGGCCCCCATGGACAGAAACCGGTGCTGAAAGGTGCGCCTTCACGTCCTGACCCTGCTTGAGGAAGCCTGAATCGATGTTTTCGGCGAGCTCAATGGAAATGGGCGTGTGCGGGGCAAGGTGCGGGCCGGTGATGCTGCGAGTTGAGTCGAGAGGGCTGGCCTGGACCGCGGCGTCGTTGACCGGCTCGCCGGTGACGCGATTGAGCGGACTGGCCTGGGCGGCGGAGTCGATGACGGGTTGCGGAATGACGCGCTGGGCGGAGGCTGCTCCGGTTGAAAACGCCAGGGCGGCGAGGCTAAGAAAAAGGGTGGCAGGCTGCGTGCGGTCGACCATGCGTAGTGAGATGGAGGCGCGAGAGGCGGCTGTTGCTCCCAAGCCACGCTTTCCAGATATTTCGGCCAGAAAGTGCGGTTTGCTGGCCTGCCCGGCCCGCACGAATCGCATGGCACGGCGGAGGGAGAGCCTTCCCCGAGCGGGCGGCGGTACACTTCTGGCGTAGACGTTCTGGCATTCTGGAGTTTTGGTGACGGGCATTCCGAGGGAGTTTGCGATTGGCGTAGGCGCTTGCGCCACCGTGGTGGGCGTAGCCGGCTGGCTGACCTATGCCGCACTGACTCCGGAGTCGCAGTTTCTGGGGCGAACGCTGGTGGCAGGCCGCGACCCCGACGAGGTGGCCCTGACCTATGACGATGGGCCGAACGATGCAGCGACACCTCGTTTGCTGGAGATTCTGGATCGCGCCGGTGTGAAAGCGACGTTTTTCATGATTGGGCGCTTTGTGCGGCAGAGGCCAAACCTTGTTCGTGAGGTGGCGGCGGCCGGGCACCTGGTGGGGAACCACACGATGACGCATCCGTGGCTGCCGACGAAGACCGGGAGCTTTATCCGCGAGGAACTGCGCGGGTGCCAGGAGGCGCTGGAGGACACGCTGGGAGCGCCGGTGCGGTACTTCCGCTCTCCGCATGGGGCTCGGCGACCTGCGGTGCTGCGCGCGGCGGCGGAGCTGGGACTGACGCCGGTGCAGTGGAATATTACGGGGAGGGACTGGCAGCCAATCGGCGAGAGCGGGATTTTGTCTGTAGTGGAGCAAGGTTTGCGCCGGGCGGAGCGCAAAGGGCGCGGTTCGAACGTGCTGCTGCATGATGGCTTTGACCAGCGGATGGGGACGGACCGCACAGACACGCTAAACGCTACGGCACGGCTGCTGACGCAGTTTGCGGCGGAAGGCAAGCGGATGGTGACGGTTGACGCCTGGAGTAGAGCGGTTTCCTGAGGAGCTCATTCCCGCCGGGCAAACAGCAGATCCTTCGCTGCGCTGAGTATCCCGATCTTATGGGAGAAGAACAACGTCTCAGGATTGAGGGAGGATGGTGCGCCCGAGACGATTCGAACGTCTGACCTACAGCTTCGGAGGCTGTTGCTCTATCCAGCTGAGCTACGGGCGCATGGTGCACGCGATTGGGAACAGTCCTGTAAGCTGGGAAGCTTATGCAGTCCTGTTGCGCAGCTTCTAGCCTAGCACGATTGCCTGGAGGTTTTCGTCCCGATGAAGCTCTTGTCCTGTTGCTCGTCCCTGGGCCTTTCTGCCGCTTTGATTCTTTCTGCGACTGCGCTTCGCGCGCAGGCTGCTCCACCGGAAGGCGCGGCGAAGGCGACTCCAGCGATGCAGGGCGAAGCGCCCGGCAAGAAGCCGATGCCCAGCCCGCCGGCGAGCGCGGACGTGCGACTGGATGGCAAGGCGCTGCTGGTGAACTACAACTCGCCGGCGATGCGCGGGCGCAGGATCATCGGTGGGCTGGTGCCTTATGGCAAGGTTTGGCGGACCGGCGCGAACCCGGCAACGAGCTTTTCAACCGAGGCCGACCTGATGATCGGCAAGCTGCGGGTTCCTGCGGGGAAGTACACCCTGTTTACGCTGCCTGCGGAACCGGGTACGCCGTGGCTGCTGATCGTGAACAAGCAGACAGGGCAGTGGGGGCTGGAGTACCACGAGGACCGGGACCTGGGACGAACGGCGATGCACCACAAAACGCTGCCGGTACCGCAGGAGAGCATGAGCATCACGTTCGAAAACACAACCATGCACCAGACGGAGCTGCATGTGAAGTGGGAGTCGACGGACGAATGGGTTGAGATCAAAACGGCACCGTAGTGCGCGACTTGGCGCATGGACGGCGGGCGCTGGCTTGATGCCGTGAAGACGGTCCGAGCAAGCATCGCTGTTCTGGCCGCCGCATCCTCTACAATCTGCTTGGAGAGATGCAACGACATGAGCTATCCGGAGAAGTATCGCTACGCCAAGAGCCATGAGTGGCTGGAGCTGAACGGCGAAACGGGCACGATCGGCATAACGGACTATGCCCAGAACTCGCTGGGCGACATTGTGTTTGTGGAACTGCCGAAGGTTGGGCAGGCACTGGAAGCCGGATCGACCTTCGGCTCGGTGGAGTCCGTGAAGGCCGTGAGCGACCTGTACGCACCGATAAGCGGCTCAGTGACCGAGATCAACGAGGCGCTGAACTCTGCGCCAGAAACGATCAACACGGCCGCGAATGAAACGTGGCTGATCAAACTGACGGTGACCAATACCGATGAGGCCGATGCGCTATTGAGCGCGGCGGACTACGAGAAATTCGTAGCAGAAGAAACGGGGCACTAGTTCGACGTGACCAAACTACTGATCATCCTTGCTATCGCGGTTGCACTGGTCCCGAGTTTGATGACGATCATTGCGATGGCGGTAGTGCGCAAGGATATCCGTAAGCTGCAGAGCCTGCAGAACGAGGTCACCGATCTCCGCATTCAGCTCCATACCGAAACTCACATGATCCAGGACTATCTGTCGAGGGCGGAAGCACGAGCCAGGGCAGAGACACGAGTAGAAGCAAGGCCACTTGACAATGCGTTATCTTCCGAAGTCCCCAGCCGACCGCTCTGAAATGCTGGACGCCATCGGCGTCGGCTCGATTGATGATTTGTTTGCCAGTATTCCTGAGGAGTACCGGCTGATCCGCGACCTCGACATTCCTCGGCAACATGCGGAGAGCGAGGTTCTGGACCGTTTTCGTGCGTATGCGGCCAACCTGGCGAGCGGCGATGTGGCAGAGCTTGCCGAGGCTCCTGCGAGCAGGCTCTTTGCGAGCTTTCTGGGTGCGGGGGCGTACCGGCACTACCGGCCGGTGATCATCGACTCGCTGGTGCAACGCGGCGAGTTTCTGACGAGCTATACACCCTACCAGCCTGAGATTGCGCAAGGCACACTGCAGGCGACGTTCGAGTTCCAGACGATGATCTGCGAACTGACAGGCATGGAGATCGCCAACGCGAGCATGTACGACGGGTCTACAGGTTGCGCCGAAGCGGTGCTGATGGCCTGCCGCGTGACCGGGAGGCTGGGCTGCGCGGTGGCGCGCACGGTGCACCCGGAGTATCGCGAGGTGCTGGCGACGAGCACCCAGCACCAGGGCATCGCGATTGCGGAGTTTGGCTACGACAAGGCTACGGGCCGCGTGGACATGGCCGCGCTGGAAGCGGCCCTGCTGCCGGATACAGCGTGCGTGGTGGTGCAGTCGCCGAACTTCTTTGGGTGTATCGAGGATGTAAAGGCCGTTGC
This sequence comes from Granulicella sp., assembly GCA_965198545.1. Taxonomy (GTDB): domain Bacteria; phylum Acidobacteriota; class Terriglobia; order Terriglobales; family Acidobacteriaceae; genus Granulicella. The sequence goes on from CBDAPS010000002.1 coordinate 22,759, forward strand.
CGAGCTGGTGCACTCGAAGGGCGCGCTGCTGATCGTGAGCATCGCGGAGGCCCTGTCGCTGGGCATCGTGAAGCCGCCGGTGGAAGCGGACATCGTGAGCCTGGAAGCGCAGAGCTTTGGCGTGCCGGTGGGCTACGGCGGACCGTACTGCGGCGTGCTGGCGTGCAAGGAGAAGTTCCTGCGGCAGATGCCTGGCCGGCTTTGCGGCGAGACGAAGGACAAGAACGGCAAGCGCGGGTTTGTGCTGACGCTAAGCACGCGCGAGCAGCATATCCGGCGCGAGAAGGCGACCAGCAACATCTGCACCAACCAAGCGCTTGTGTCGTTGATGGTGACGATCTATTTGACCATCTATGGCAAGCAGGGCTTGAAGGAGCTTGCCGAGCAGAATCTGGCGAAGGCAGCTTATCTGCGATCAAAGCTGGAGAGTGCAGGGGCAAAGGCGTTGTTCTCGGCTCCGAGCTTCAATGAGTTCGCAGTGGCACTGCCGGGTTCGGCTTCGGATGTGAACGAGGGCTTGCTGAAGAAGCAGATTGTGGGTGGGCTTTCGCTGAGCAAGTGGTATCCGGAGCTGGGCGAGGGTGCGGCGCTGTGGTGCGCGACGGAGCTGACGACGAAGGCGCAGATCGACTCGGCTGCTGCTGTGCTGTAGGCCAGTTCGCGAAGGGTTGTGAGGAGGAACGCATGACAGATCGTCACCACTATGAAGTCACCGTGACCTGGACGGGCAACAACGGCACAGGTACCGCTGACTATCGCGCGTACGAGCGCAGCTTCGGAGTGACGGCCGAGGGCAAGCCGATGATCGGCGGGTCGTCGGACCCGGCGTTTCGCGGCGATGCTTCGCGTTGGAATCCGGAAGAAATGCTGGTCGCTTCGCTGAGCTCGTGCCATCAACTCTGGTATCTACACCTGTGCGCGGATGCGGGGCTGGTGGTGACGGCATATCGCGATCACGCGTCGGGAACGATGCGGACAGAAGCTGCGGTAGGCATGGGAAGCTTCACGGAAGTAGTGCTTCGGCCTGAGGTGACCTTCGCGGGTGTTGTCGATGAGGGGCTGGCTCGTGAGCTTCACGAGGAGGCGCACAAGCGCTGCTTCATCGCGAACTCGGTGAACTTTCCGGTGCGGTGCGAGCCGGTGTTCGTAAGGGCAGAGGAACTGGTAGCCGATGGACGTTAGCGCGATTGAAGGGCTGGAGCTGACGGCGGTTGAGTTCGTCGGCGACTACGTGCGCCTGCGGTTTGGTGACTCGCCGGGTGCAGTGGGGCCGATGCTGACCCTGTATGGGTGGCCGAGCGTGCTGCTGGCGGACTTCAGCGTGAGCTATGGCGAGCCGGAGTACCGCAATGCACTATGTGCGCAGATCGGTGAGATCGTGGCCAAGGCTGCACTGGAGGAACTTGACTCGCTGACGGTGGAGTTTGAGTCGGGCACGGTGTTGGGGCTGAGCCTGCGCGAGGAAGACCTGGACGGGCCGGAGTCGGGGAGCTACTCGGCGGACGGTAGCGGCAATGATGATGAGGAGTTTTAAGCAACATGGCAGACGAAAAATTCATTGGTACGCCGCGTAAGGCGACTACGCACGTTAATCAGAACGAAGATTTGATCTTCAAGAAGAGCTCTCCGGGGAAGAAGGCGTACCGGCTGGCTGAGCTGGACGTACCGGCGGTGGATGCGGCGGCGCTGCTGGGCGACGCCGCGCGTGCGGACCTGGGCGTGATGCCGGAGCTTAGCGAGATCGAGATCATCCGGCACTTTACGCGGCTCTCGACATGGAACTATGCCATCGATTTGGGTATGTATCCGCTGGGGTCTTGCACGATGAAGTACAACGCGCGCATCAATGAAACGGTGGCGCGGCTGGAGGGGCTGGCGGAGGCGCATCCGTATCAGCCGGAGTCGCTGTCGCAAGGCGCGCTGGGCATCATGAAGCTGCTGAGCGAGTGCCTGATCGAGATCACGGGCATGGATGCGATCACGCTGCAGCCGGCGGCGGGGGCGCACGGCGAGTTTACGGGCATTCTGCTGGTGCGGGCGTATCACGAGAGCAAAGGCGGACCTCGAAAGAAGATCCTGATCCCTGACTCGGCGCACGGGACCAACCCGGCGACGGCGCAGATCTGCGGCTACCAGGTGGCGAACCTGAAGAGCAATGCTCGCGGCATGGTGGATCTGGCGGAGCTGGAGAAGATGGTGGATGAGGATGTGGCGGCGCTGATGCTGACCAATCCTTCAACGATCGGCGTGTTCGAGAGCGAGATCCACAAGATTGCGGACATTCTGCATGCCAAGGGCGCGCTGCTCTACATGGACGGCGCGAACATGAATGCGCTGTGCGGCAAGACTCGGCCGGGCGACTTCGGCGTGGACGTGATGCACATGAACCTGCACAAGACGTTCTCGACGCCGCATGGCGGCGGCGGGCCGGGGTCGGGACCCGTGGCCTGCAAGAAGATCCTGGAGCCGTTCCTGCCGACGCCGGTGCTGGCGACGAAGGCAGATGGCGCGCTCACGATGAACTTCGATCGGCCGCAGAGCGTGGGGCGGGTACGGGCGTGGTACGGCAACTTCGGTATGTTCATCCGGGCGCTGGCGTACATCCTGGCGAATGGGCCGGATGGGCTGCGGCAGACGACGGAAGATGCGGTGCTGAATGCGAACTACCTGCGGGCGAAGCTCAAGGACACGTTCGAGCTGCCGTATGACGCGCCGTCGCTGCATGAGGTGGTGTTCTCGGATAAACGCCAGGCGAAGAATGGCGTGAAGACCGGCGACATGGGCAAGCGGCTGATCGACTACGGTTTCCATGCGTATACGGTCAGCTTCCCGCTGGTGGTGCAGGGCGCAATGATGATCGAGCCGACGGAGAGCGAGTCGAAGGAAGAGCTCGACCTGCTGGTGGATGCGCTGCAGCAGATTGCGCGCGAGGCGGAGGAGAATCCTGAACTGGTGACGTCCGCGCCGCATACCACTCGGCTGCAGCGGATGGATGAGACTGGCGCGGCGAGGAAGCCTGTACTGCGGTGGAAGGCGCCGGCGGCGAGTACGCCGTTGGAGGCGGGTACGGCGGCGAAGGAGTGGTAGCTAGACCGCGTCGGTGATGGCGCGGGCGGCTGCGCGGGCGTCGCGGATGAGGTCGGGCAGGCCGACGCCGCGGTAGCTGTTGCCGAGCAGGTGTAGCGAACCTTTGAACTGGGCCACCAGCTCATCGAGCCGCTGCATGCGGGCGAGGTGGCCGACTTCGTACTGGGGCAGGCTGTTGGGCCAGCGGCGCACGGTGGTGAGCACGGGATCGGGATCGGGAAGCGGGCCCATGATGGAGCGAAGCTGCGCGAGCGCGGCTTCGGCTACCTCCGCGTCGGAAGAGCTGGCGAAGCGCTCGGCGCTGCCGCTGCCGAAGAAGGCGCGGATGACGCGGGCGTCTTCGGGCGCGCGCTGCTGGAACTTCTGATCGACGAAGGTGGCGGCGAGCAGTTGGGCAGTGGCGGGTTTCGCATCCTGAGGGACGAGGAAGCCGAAGCCAGGCGGAATGGTCATTGTGGCCGCAGCTTCAGCCGACCAGCAGAAGGAAGCCAGCACGGCAGAGCTGGCATTGATCGGGAGGAGCGATGCGGCTTCGCTGTCGACCGGATGGAGCAGCTCCCGTGTAGCGTCGAGCGATGTGGCGAGGATGAGGAGATCGAACTGCTCCCCGTGGCCGCCGCTGCGGATCTCGCGTCCTGCCCAGCGCGAAAGCAGTGGGTGCTTGCCGGTTGCGTTGAAGATGGGAAACCAACGGGCTTCGTCGCCGATACCCTCCGCGTGCATGTTCAGGTGCAGTCGCTCAGGCGGAAGTGTCGCAACCAGCGCTTCGACCAGGGAACCGACTCCGCGGCGCAGGCTGGTGAAGATGGGCTGCGGTGGTTTGTCGCCCCGCTCGCGGGCTCGCTGCTGGACGGCGGCGATGAGGGAGCCGTGTTCCTGCTCCATCTTGACGAAGGGCGCCATGACCGCACGGACGGAGAGCTTGTGGACGTCGCCGCCGAAGACTCCCGAGAGGAGTGGGGCGGCGATCTTTTCTAGAACTTCGTCGCCGAAGTGGCGGTGGACGAACTTCGCGACGGACTCGTCGTGCGCGGGGTTGGCGAAGGGTGAAGTTGCTTTCAGTTGCTCGGCGCGGGTGAGTTCGTCGGCGTAGGCCTGCTTCGCGGCGGTGGAGAAGAGCGGGGAGCTGTCGAGGGTGGCGAGGTCTTCAGGGACCATCATGCGCATGCGGTCGGGGAGGGCCTGGAGGCGGCCGTCGAGGTAGATGTAGGTTTTGCGGGTGGCGTCGTTGCTGTAGATCAGCTCGGACTCCAGGCCGAGCTCGATAGCGAGTTCGCGCGCCCAGGGCTTTTCGCTCACCCAGGCGTCGGGGCCGCCTTCCAAGATCCACTCACCGGCTTCGGTGTGAAGGCGGGTGGTTTCGACGATGCCGCCGAGGCGGTCGGTGGCTTCATACAGGTGCCAGTCGAGCGCAGCGCCGCGCTTGCGGGCGAGCTCGAGCTCGTAGGCGGCGGCGAGTCCGGCGATGCCTCCGCCGACGATGGCGATGCGCTTCATCAGACGCTGGCCAGCTCGGGCGTCGGAACCGGCGCAACGGCTGGTTCGGGAAGCGGCTGGGTGAGGACCTCGGCTCCCGGTTTTTCTCTCCAGTGACCAGTGGTCAGATTGTCAGTGGTCAGTGGAACTGAGGCTTGGCGGATAACGTGGGTGAGCGCCTGGATGAGGGTGGGGGAGTCGTTGAGGCTTTCGGCGCGGGTGACCTCGAGGCCGAGGGTGAGGCCTACTTCGCGGAAGTTGACGTCGATGTCATAGAGGATTTCGACGTGGTCGCAGAGGAAGCCGATGGGCTGCATGACGACGGCGGTGTGGCCGGCGTCGGCGAGGGCCTTGAAGGTGTCTTCGACGCTGGGGCCGAGCCAGGGGGCCCCGGCGATGCCCTGGGACTGAAAGGCAAAGACCCAGTCGGCTTCGGTCATGCCGACGACGGCGAGGAGCTTCGCGACCGCGGCGGCGGTCTGTTTGCACTCGACGGGGTAAGGGTCCCCTGCCTGGGCGGCGCCGTAGTTCTGGATGCCTTCGGCGGGGACGGGGGCTCCGGGCCGTGGGGCGGAGCCTCGGGCGGCTTCCTCGGCGGTGGTGGCGCGGATGGTGCGGCAGGGGACGGAGTGAGCGGTGAAGAGGACGGGGACGCGGACGGCCTTGCCAGCGGCTTCCGAGGCGCGGGCGCAGGCTTCTGCCCAGGCGGGCCAGAGGCGCTCAGCGAAGGCGAGGGCGAGGAGTGGCTCGTCAGACCAGCCGGCGTGCCAAGTGTACGCGAAGGCTGCGCCTGCAGTGGATTCGAGGGCGGCGTCGAGGGCTCGGCGGTAGAGGCCGGTGGAGGTGCGGGAGTTCTGCGGAGCGAGGCAGAGGACGGTGGCTTCGGTGATGCCATCTGCCTTCATGCGGGAGACGACGTCGGCGATGAGCGGGCACCAGTTGCGCATGCCGACGTAAACGGGCACGCCAAGCGCTTCTGAGAGGAGCCTGCCCTGGAGGAGCGTCCAGCGGGTCAGGGGCGGGCCTTCGGGAAGCGGTTCGTCCTGGAGGCCGATTTCGGCGTAGCGATGCTGCAGTTCTTCAATGACGTGTTGCGGCATGGGACGCCCGCCGGTGACGAGGCGGAGGTATTCGGCCATGTCGGAGAGCTTGTCTGGCGTGCCGTGGGCGAGCAGGAGGATGGCTTGGCTCATGGATACCTTCATGGTACCGGAGCCTCCTTGCAAAATGAGGCCCGGCATAGATGCCGGGCTGGAACGTTGCGTGAGTCAAGGGCTGCGGTTCGCGGCTGCCGTCCGGCGGAGCCCAAGGCGTGAGAGACTCGGGCTTGTCGCTTCGCGCCTCGCTGCCGCGAATTACGGGGGTCTCTCCACTACGCGCTGCGCGCTCCGGTCGAGATGACGAGCGATTGTGTGCTGCGCGGCGAGTTGATGACGAGCAACTGTCTGCTGCGCACCCTAGTTGATGACGGCTGCGGCAGGCGAGGCTAGTACTTGGGCATGGTGGGGTCGATCTTGTCGGCCCAGGCGGTGATGCCTCCGGCGAGGTTTTTAACGTTGGTGAAGCCGGCCTGCCTGAGGGTGAGGGCGGCCTGCTGGGAGCGGCCTCCGGACTTGCAGTGGACCACGATTTCGGCGTCTTTGGCGACGGGGATGTCAGCGATGCGGCCGGGAAGCTGGCCTACGGGGATGAGCGGCGCGCCGAGGTTGACGATGGCGTACTCGTGGGGCTCGCGGACGTCGAGGAGAAACGGCTTTGCCGGGCCACCCTGCGCTGCGGCGTCGATACGGACCTTGTACTGCTCGACGGTTAGCTGGGGGATGCCGTCGACTTCGGGAGTGTTGGTGGGTGTCATACCGTGGGAGCTTACCTCGAGGGGGCCGGGCTGGGTTCCGTCCTGGGTCGGCGGAGCGATGCCGCAGAACTGGTTGTAATCGATCAGTTCGGTGATCTCGTGGGTGCCGCAGGCGGGGCAGTCGGGGTTCTTGCGCAGCTTGAGGGTGCGGAAGCTCATGCCGAGGGCGTCGACCAAGAGCAAGCGGCCAATGAGGGGCTCGCCGATGCCGAGGATGAGCTTGATGACCTCGGTGGCCTGGATGACGCCGACGAGGCCGGGGAGAATGCCGAGAACTCCGCCTTCGGCACACGATGGGACTAGGCCGGGCGGTGGGGGCTCGGGGTAGAGGCAGCGGTAGCAGGGGCCTTCTTCGGTGGCGAAGACGCTGGCCTGGCCTTCGAAGCGGAAGATGGAGCCGTAAGCGTTGGGCTTGCCGGTGAGCACGCAGGCGTCGTTAACGAGATAGCGCGTCTGGAAGTTGTCGGTACCGTCAGCGATGACGTCGTAGTCGCGGAAGATTTCGAGGGCGTTGGCGGAGGTCAGCATGGTGTTGTGCTTGACCACGTTGACGTTCTTGTTGAGGCCCTTGAGCATGATCTCGGCGGAGTCGACCTTGAGCTTGCCGACGGTGGACTGCGAGTGAATGATCTGGCGCTGGAGGTTGGATTCGTCGACGACGTCGAAGTCGACGAGGCCGATCGTGCCCACGCCGGCAGCGGCGAGGTAGAGAGCGAGCGGCGCGCCGAGGCCACCGGTCCCGACGCAGAGGACCCTGGCGGCCTTGAGCTTCTGCTGGCCTTCCATGCCGACCTCCGGGAGGATGAGATGGCGGGAGTAGCGGGCGATCTCTTCGTTGGTGAGGCGGGGGAGTTCGGTGGCGCGGCCTGTTTGTACGAGTTCTTCTGTGGCGGTCATGTCGGGTTCCAGTAGAGCAGATGCGGTGGGCGGGGCGGGGGATGCGGGGCAGTGTCATGAGCTGGCGACGCTTGCCTGGGCTGGCGAAAAGCCTTGACGCAACGAGGCAACGGGCGCTACGGTACGCGACGGGATTTGTGTAGCGCCCAGCGAAAGGCGGGAACGCAGATTACGCAGAGAGGTGAGGGTGGTAGAGTGCTCTGCGAAGTGCGGAGAGTGGATGATGCGGTTCTGGATGATGGCGGTGACGGCTGGGGTTTTGGGTGGGGCGGCGATGGCTCAAGGACAGGCGGGCGGGGCGGCTACTCCGCCGATGGGTTGGAATAGCTGGAACCACTTTGCGGGCAAGGTGACGGACGCGGATGTTCGCTCGGCCGCGGACATGATGGTAAGCACGGGGATGCGCGATGCAGGGTACGTGTATGTGAACGTGGACGACACGTGGCAGGGCACGCGCGATGCGCAGGGCGTAATCCATAGCAATGAGCGCTTTCCGGATATGAAGGCGCTGGCGGATTATGTGCACTCGAAGGGCCTGAAGTTCGGGATTTACTCGGGGCCTGGGGCGCAGACCTGCGCGCACTTCGAGGGGAGCCTGGGGCATGAGGCGCAGGACGCGGCAACCTATGCGACCTGGGGTGTGGACTTCCTGAAGTACGACTTGTGCTCGATGCAGGGGGATATGCGGAAGGTTCGCGATGCACACCCGAACGAGCCGGATGCCGAGTACAAGCTGATGATCGATGCGTACACGAAGATGGGCAAGGCGCTTACGGCGGCGGGAAAGTCGAGCGGGAGGCCGATCGTGTACAGCCTTTGCCAGTACGGTGTGTATGAGCCGTGGAAGTGGGGGCCGGGGCTGGGCGCGGCGATGTGGCGCACGACGGACGATATCAACGACACGTTCAGCCGGATGATGCTGATTGCGTACGGACAGGTCGGACTGGCGAAGTATGCGGGGCCGGGGCACTGGAACGATCCGGACATGCTGGAGATCGGCAATGGCAAGATGACCACCGACGAGTACAAGACGCACATGAGCCTGTGGGTGGTGCTGGCGGCTCCCTTGCTGGCGGGAAACGACCTGAGCAAGATGAGCGATGCGGATCGCGCGATCCTGACGAACAGGGAGGCGATCGCGATCGATCAGGACTCGCTGGGCAAGCAGGGCGACCGCGTGTGGCAGGCGGGCGACATGAGCGTGTGGGCCAAGCCGCTGAGCGGCGGACGGATGGCTCTGGCGATTGTGAACGCGGCAAATACCCGCGATGTCTTCGTGGATCTAGGGTCGCTCGGCGTTCCGGAGGGGGCGAAGCTGCGCGAGGTTTGGACGGGGAAAGACCTGCCCGGAGGAACGCGGGTGATCAACCACACGATGGCGCGGCATGGTGTGGAGCTCTACGTGGTGAGTAAGTGATTTCGAGGGCGGCCTAATGCCCTCTGCGGCTAAAGCCGCTTCTTTTCACTGGCTCTAACGGCGGGGCTTCAGCCCCGCCCCTTCAAAGCCCAGAGGCTGAGTTCCTAGCGACAACAGCCGCCGGCGATGGAGGGAATGATGGTGAGTTCGGCGGCGTCGTCGACGGCGGTGTTTTCCTTCTCGGGAAGGTAGCGGACGTCCTCGTCATTGACGTAGACATTGACGAAGCTGCGCAGCTTACCTTCGGGGGTGAAGAGGTGCTGGCGCATGGCCGGGAACTGCTGGACGAGGTCTTCCAGTCCGGCAGCGACGGTGGTGCCGCCCGCGACGACCGTTTCCTGCTTTTCGGTGTAGGCGCGCAGCGGGGTGGGAATGTGAATCTTCATCGTGGGTCTATTCTCTCCTACTGCGAACGGCGCGGTGAAGCACCGGGTACGGGATGAGATGGCGATGACGGGCCTTACGGTGCGAAAGCGGCCTGGCGACATCGAATAGGGCATGGGAATATCTGGAGCATCGGCTGCTGAGAGTTCGGTGGTGCGGTTTCCGTTCGAGAATACGTATGCGCGGCTGCCGGACCGGTTCTTTTCGCGGGTGAAGCCGGTGCCGGTCGCGGCTCCTCGGCTGCTGAAGCTGAATGCACAGTTGGCGCGGTTTCTGGGGCTAGATGCGGAAGTGCTGGCTTCTCCTGAGGGTGTGGAGGTGCTGGCGGGGAACCGGGTGGCGGAAGGATCGGAGCCGCTGGCGATTGCGTATGCCGGACACCAGTTTGGGCATTTTGTGCCCCAGCTCGGGGACGGGCGGGCGAACCTGCTGGGCGAGGTGGTGGCGCAGGATGGGCTGCGGTATGACATCCAGTTGAAGGGCTCGGGGAGGACGCCGTTTTCTCGTGGGGGCGACGGCCGGGCGTGGATTGGGCCGGTGCTGCGCGAGTACCTGCTGAGCGAGGCGATGGCGGCGCTGGGTGTTCCGACGACCCGGGCGCTGGCCGCGGTCGCGACGGGTGAGCCGGTGTATCGCGAAGGGGCGATGCCCGGGGCGGTGTTTACGCGGGTGGCGGCGAGCCATCTGCGGGTGGGGACCTTCCAGTACTTCGCCGCCCGGAATGATGTGGAGGGGCTGCGGGCGCTGGCGGAGTTTGCGCTGGCTCGGCACTATCCTGGGGCGGTGGGTGCGGCCAAGCCGGTGCGGGCGCTGCTGGAAGGCGTGATTGGAAGGCATGCGCGGCTGGTCGCTCAGTGGATGGGACTGGGGTTCGTGCATGGGGTGATGAACACGGACAATACGTCGATTTCCGGTGAGACGATCGACTACGGGCCGTGTGCGTTCCTGGAGACGTACGACCCGGAGAAGGTGTTCAGCTCGATCGACCGGAATGGACGCTATGCGTTTGGTAACCAGGCGGCCGCGGCGCAGTGGAACCTGATGCGGCTGGCGGAGGCTCTGCTGCCGTTGTTGCAGGAAGAAGAAGGCAGCGAGAACGCGGCAGTGGCTTCGGCCACCGAGGCGCTGAGTGAGTTTGCGGCGCAGTTTGAGGCGGCGCGGTTGGAAGTGTTTCGGCGGAAGATCGGGCTGGTGGCTTCGCATGATTCGGACGCTGCGCTGGTGGAGGATTTGCTCCATCGCATGGAGGCGAACCAGGTGGACTTCACGCTGTTGTTTCGTCGCCTTTGCGAAGCGGCTGCTTCGGAGGCTGGTGATGCTGGGGCTCGGGAGTTGTTTGCCGACCCTGCGAGCTACGACGCGTGGGCTGTGGCTTGGCGGAGACGGCTGGCGGATGAAGCAGCTTCGGGTGAGCAGCGTGCTGCTGCTATGCGGCTGGTGAATCCGGCGTTTATTCCGCGGAACCACCTGGTGGAGGCGGTGATCCAGGCGGCTCTGCAAGAAGACCTGCAGCCTTTCGAGGAGTTGCTGAAGGTGGTGACTCGGCCGTTTGAGGATCGGGGTGGGACGGAGAAGTTTTGGAGGCCGGCTCGGCCTGAGGAGTGTGTGCGGCAGACGTTTTGCGGGACGTAGAAGAGCAGCGAGTTAGCGGTGGGTGTGCTGGGTCGGGACTTCTACGGCTGCCGTACGGGGAAGCCCACGCATGCCGCGAAAAGGCCGCGTCATGAGCAGGGCACCCCGTTCGTGAGGGTGCTTAGCTGATTTCGATGGGCTGGTTGGTGAAGGCCTTGTCTTCTTCGCCGGTGCCGGTTAGCAGGAAGCTGTTGGTGATCTGGGCGGTGCCGGTGGTTTTGTCGCCTGCTATGGCGGTGATGACGTAGCTGCAGCCGAACCAGTGGGCTTCGGCGAAGTCGGTCTGCGACCACTGTGCGGGGTGGTCGGGGTGGGAGTGGTAGAAGCCGACGATGTCGAGGCCGCGGGCCCGACCTTCACGCTGGGCCTTGATGAGCTCGATGGGCGCGATGTGGTAACGGTTGTGGGCAGAGTCGGTGCGGGTGTTGCCGGCGCGGAAGAGCTCGTGAACTTCGTTCGTGCCGTCGACCGATTTGCCCAGCAGGATGCCGCAGCATTCGTTGGGGTAGGTTTCTTCGCCGTGGGCGCGGAGCTGGTCGTAGAGGGTGCGGGAGAGTTTGAGCATGGGTTTGATGGCCTAGTGCTGCGCTTTCAGAGCTTCGCGCCAAGAAGCATCTGCTGTCATGTTGCTAACTGCTGACTCAGCTGCTTTTCCTTCTGGGGTCAGCAGCCAGGCCCTTATGGCGTTGGCGATTTCTTCCTTGTTCTTCCCGCGGAGGCGGCGGCTGAAGGTGATTGCGTAGGCGCCACCGTCGACTTCAGCCACTTTGGTGATGTCGGCGTAGCCGTAACCCTTCTCGATACGGAAATCCTTAAAGAAGAGGAAGTACGCGGGCTTCTTTGTGTCGGGATCGGGCGCCTGGAATTTGAAGATCACTTCAGAGCCGTACCTGTTCACAAACCTTTGAGCGACTTCCTGGGCAGAGCTTGCTGGGTTCCAACCGTAGAAGTTCAGAATCAATCCGGTGTCGCCTGCTTCTGGAGCTGAATCCTCCGGATCGAAGAACACTGACCAAACGCCAGTCTTTGGATTGAACTCTGTTTCGCGCCGAGTCAGCCTGCCGCCGGGTGCGTTGATCGATGTGACTTGCGACGAGAGACGCACCAACGGCTCAGCTTTAAGAACGGGCGCATCGCGCGGCGCGAGCGAGACGGCAGGCGCTGAGGCTGTCATCAACAGGCTCGCGAGGAGAACGGTTCGACCACAAAGACGAGCTTTGAACTTCATGCGTTCTGGCCGGCGTATTGGTTGGTGTCAGCGGACTCGGACTCGGCTTCTTCCATGGTTTCGGACCAGAAGCGTTCGCTGAGGTACTTGTCGGCGGAGTCGCAGAGGATGGTGACGATGATGGCTTCGCGGCCGGCGCGGGCTTCTTCTTCGGCGATGTCCAGCGAGGCGCAAACGGCGGCGGCGGCGCTGATGCCGACGAGCAGACCCTGGGTGCGGCCGAGGCGCTTGCACATGCTGTAGGCGCGCTCGGTGGGCATGTCGATGTTGCGGTCGGCGAGGTGGTCGTCGTAGATGGGTGGCACGATGGCGGTGGCCATATGCTTGAGGCCTTCGAGGCCGTTGAAGGGTGAGTCAGGCTGCATGGAGATGCACTGGATGCGCGGGTTGAGCTCACGCAGGCGGCGAGTGACGCCCATGAAGGTGCCGGAGGTGCCGAGGCCGGCGACGAAGTGGGTGATGCGGCCTTCGGTCTGCTCCCAGATTTCGTTGGCGGTGCCGAAGTAGTGGGCTCGCCGGTTGTTGTCGTTACCGTACTGGTTGGCGTAGAAGTATTTTTCGGGCTGCTCGGCGAAGAGCTTGCGGGCCATGCGGATGGCTCCGTCGGAGCCTTCGCCGGGGTCGGTCCAGACGATGTTGGCGCCGTAGGCGGCGAGGATGTGTTTGCGCTCGGGCGAGACGTTGGAGGGCACGCAGAGGGTTACGGGGAAGCCCTGGGCGGCTCCGAGCATGGCGTACGCGATGCCAGTGTTGCCGGAGGTGGCGTCGAGGAGGTGTTTGCCGGGAGCCAGCTGGCCCTTGCTTTGGGCGTCGGCGACGATGGCCGAGGCGGCGCGGTCTTTGACGGAGCCGCCGGGGTTGGCCCACTCGGCCTTGCCCAAAATTTGAATCCTGCCTTGCATGCCGGGCAGGTGCGCAGTGAGACGATCGAGACGCAGAAGCGGCGTGCGGCCGATGCGGTCGAGAAGCGGGGTGCCGAGCGGGATGGGCGGTGCCTGGGTCATGAAATGCTCTGGTGTGGCTTGGACCGGAGGTGCTGCGTTGTAGCGGGCGCTCCCGGTGTGCGACAGTTTAGGTACGAGTTTATCGGGAGTTGCGGGACTCGGACTGTTTGGGGTTTGTGTGCGGCCTGCGGGCCGGCCGGTTGGAGTGACGTCGGATGGCGAAGAAAACGAAAGAAGCAAGCTTCGATGAGGTGCTTTCGAAGCTGGGTAATGAGCGATTTGATGTGTCGGCGGCGGGTGAAGGTGCAGCGCGCGGAGCAGGGCGGCAATATCGCGTGACCAAGTACGGGTGTGCGGCGGAGATCGCCGAGAACCTGGCCGACACGACTGACCGGGGCGGCGGCGGCCATGCCGCGGTGAGGCTGCTTTCCAAGCCGGGCTGGCTGCTTGGCGGGGAGATTGCCCGGATCCTGGACAAGGGCTACCAGAAGTTTCTGGCGACCAGCAAGCTGCAGATCCCAGCGACGGCGGACCAGTTGCGCGCGATCCATAAGTTCTCGGACGAGCTGAAGGAAGCGATTGGGCAGCTGGTGCTCTACAACGAGGCGATGGGGACGACTAGCGATGTGTATCAGTACGACCGGGTGAAGGGGCGCGTTGGCTAGCGGTTTAGCGCTTCACGTTAGCGAGTCAGCGAGTTAGCGGAGCAGGTCGGTGGAGGGTGGATTGGGCTTGCGCGGGCGGGTTTCGCTTCTGTTGATGGCAGGCCTGGTGGGGCTTGCCTGTTTTGCGCAGCGGACGGCTCCGGTGAAGGATGCGCCCGTGCAGCCGATGCCGGCGGATCGCGCGGAGGCGGCCTATGCGATCTACTCGCAGTTGCTGCCGGGGAACCAGATCGAGTGGGGCAATGTGGCCCGCACGCAGTGGCTGGTGGAGGCGGCGACGAAGGCCGTGCCGCTGGATGCTTCCTGCGCGACCGGCGGGATGATGAATCCGCACTCGGATGTGAGGGCGCCTGCCGAGCGCCAAGCGGAGTTTGCCGAGGTGCTGGCGGACTTCGACGCGCACTGCCATGACAGATACCTGCTGGAGGGTTCGCGGTTTCAGGTGAAGGTGCCGGTGCGGGTGCTGGATGAGGCGGCGCAGAAGCGGTTCGTTGCCGGGGTGATGCACTACCTACCTCCGGCTAATGACATCATGCGAGCGCCGGCGACTCCGGATGAGTTCAAAGGCGCGGCGGGGATGCACAGCTTTACGGCGGTGTACTTCAACCACGCGCATACGCTGGCGCTGACCGAGATTGGGATGTACTGCGGCGGCCTGTGCGGGAACTGGCGATGGGTGGTACTGGAACGCAAGGATGGCAGCTGGCGGGTACTGCCGTGGGTGTCTTCGTACACGATTTCGTGAGAGGTCCGAGGCCTGCTCTACAGCCAACCCTAGGCCGCAAGTTCACTACTGACGGCAGCAGTGGTGGTGAGCCGCATTCCAAGGGCTTGCAGAATCTTGAAAATAGTTGGCAGATCGGGCTGGCTGGCATGATCAAAGGCGGATTGCAGTGTCTGCATGGAAAGCCCCGTCTCGGCGACGAGTTGATTCAGGCCTCCCCGTGCGCGGGCCACATCAGCCAGGGCATCGGTAAATTCGTCTGGATTGCCAGACTCAAGTGCATCTGTGAGGTAAATTGCGATTGACTCGGCGTCAGTCAAGTAGTCCGCTACGTCGAAGGGTTCGATTTCGAGTCCCATCAGTCTTCCTCTTCAGCTTCTTCTGCTAACTTCTTGGCACGTGTGATATCGGCAGTTTGCGTATTCTTGTCTCCGCCGCAAAGTAGGATGACGAGCTCTTTTCCACGCTGAATGTAGTACACGCGGTATCCGGGGCCGTAGTCAATCCTCAGCTCGAACACACCACTACCAACGCTCCGGCTGTCGCCAAAGTTGGCGCTTGCCAACCTCGACAAGCGTCGGGCGATGATGAGCTGCGTTTTACGGTCACGCAGGGCATCCAGCCATACTCTGGAGATCTTTGTGCGCCGCACAATCATCAGGCGCCATCGTACTCTGCGGTCGGTTTCGGGAGATCAACGCTTGGTGCGCTGCCATTCACGGTAGGCTTCGCTTTTGCCGAGGCCTCGGGATTTGGCTACCTGCTTCAGAGCGTCCTTCTCGGGGAGGCCGCTACGGATTGCGGCGGCTACTTCTTCGGCGAGGGTGGCTGCTGAGGGTTGGGCTCCGGTGTTCGCGGCTAACGTGCCATCGAGGAGGAGGACCATTTCGCCTCGGACGACTTCGCGGGACTTCAGCGTGGCGAGGACTTCGGCGGCTGGGCCGCGGAGGAACTCTTCGTGCAGTTTGGTGAGTTCGCGGGCTATGGCAATGCGGTGGTTCGGGCCGAAGACGGCAACGATGTCTTCCAGGGTGGGGACGATGCGGTGGGGGGCCTCGTAGAAGATCTGGGTGGCGGCGGCGCGGGCTTCCGGGTGACCGGTCTGCGCGTCTGGCGAGCTACCGAGCTCCTCTGCTCCGCTCAGAATGACGCCGTCTTCAGGCATTCTGTTGGAGGCTGAGAACTGCCCTCCGCGTAAGGTGTTGCGCAATGCTTCCAGTGCTGTGCGGCGGGCTCCTTCCTTGGCGGGTAGGAAGCCGTGGAAGATGAAGCGCTCGGTGGAGAGGCCGCTGGCGATGAGCGCGCTGATGGCGGCGTTAGCTCCGGGGATGGGGAAGATGGGAATTTCGGCGGCGAGGGCGGCGGCTACGATGGCCACGCCGGGGTCGGCTATGCCGGGGGTGCCGGCGTCTGAGACGACGGCGACGCGGGCTCCCTCGCGGAGCGCGGCGACGAGCTCTTCGGCCCGGCCCTGTTCGTTGTGCAGGTGGTAGCTGACGGTGGGTTTGGAGATGCCGAAGTGGCCGAGGAGCTTGCTGGTCTGGCGGGTGTCTTCGCAGGCGATGCGGTCGACCGAGCGGAGTACACGGAGGGCTCTGAGGGTGATGTCTTCGAGGTTGCCGATGGGCGTGGCTACGAGATAGAGGCCGGGGGCGAGAGGAGCGTCGGCGGCGTCCTGGAGGTTGACGGGATTGGGAGTGGGGAACATGTTGCCGGTTCTCGGGCTCAGGGCTAGGTTCTCGGTTCTCAGTTCTCAGTTGTGAGTTCTTCGGGGGAGACGGCGGGCTGCGGATGGGCCACCGGCGTGGGGCGTGAGGGCGGATTGCGGCGGCGGTCGAGGGCGTCGGAAAGACTTTGTGGGGTGAGGATGCCGAGGACGCGATTGCCTGCGACGACGGGGACGAGGTCGCCTCCACCGAGGGCTTCGGCGCGGCGGAGGGCGTCAGTGACGATTTCGGTGGAGTCGGCCAAGGGCAGGCGGCGAACCATGTCGCGCTGGACGTAGCCGTCGCCCTCGGCCTGGAAGCGGCGGTTCATGGCGGCTCGGGAGATGGCGCCGACGAGGGTGTCGCCCTGGAGGACGGGGAAGATGGGCTGGGTGGAGTGCGAGGTGGACTCGAGGGCCTCGGAGAGCAGGCCGGCGTTGGGCAGGGTGTCGTAGGCAGTGAGCATGGCTTCGCGGATGGGCATGCCGGCGAACTGGTCGTGCGTTGGGGCCTCGCCGCTTTGCAGGCGGCCGGCAAGCAGCAGCAGGCAGCCGAGCGCGACGAACCAGAGGTTCATGAGAGCGAAGCCGGCGAGCATGAGCAGGAGGCCGAGGCTGTTGGCGAAGCCGATGGAGGGGCCGGTGCCGGAACGGCGGGTGCGGCCCGGTCTGCTGAAACGCAGCGGTTTGGGCATGCGGACGGAGGCGGCGGGAACCAGATTGAGCGCGCCGAGGAAGAACTGCGTCCAGACGGCGCTGCGGAGGAGGTGGTGGAGGGAGATCCACGGGGCGACGAAGAGGCGGACGCCCGGGGCGATGGCGTAGCTGAAGCCGAGGAGCAGGCCTGCGGTGAGGAAGTTGGCGAGGAGGGGGACGATCAGGAGGGCTCGGCGGGGAGTGGCCTGGCTGCCATCCGGACCACCGTCTGGGGGGTGGTGCGGGGCGGGGCGGGCGAAGGCGACGACTCCTCCGAAGGGAAAGAGGACGAGAGCGCGGGGAGACAGGCCGTTCCAGGCGAGGACCAGTATGCGGGCGCCTTCGCGAACGAGGACGGCGAATAGCAGGATGCTCCAGAGGCCGAAGCCTCGCGCGGCCTGGCCGGTGTCGAGCACGGAGGCGGCCCCGGCGACGAGAAGCAGGGCCGGGAGCGCCATGTGGAAGCGGATGTCGACGCCGAGCCAGCGGCCCGCGGGAATGGTGGAACGGAACATCGTCAGGTTGATTCTAGTTGCAGAGCTCAGGGTTCAGGGCCAGGGTCCAGGGTGCCGAGGCAGGTTGTATGCTTCGCTCGTGAGGATTGTGGCGGGGATGTATCGGTCGCGGCGGCTCCTTGCGCCGGTGGGAATGGCTACGCGGCCTACCAGCGACAAGCTGCGGGAGACGCTCTTTAACGTGCTGGGGACGCGGATTGCGGGGGCCCGGTTTGCGGACTTGTATGCGGGTTCGGGGGCTGTGGGGCTGGAGGCGCTTAGTCGTGGGGCGGCGTTTTGCTGCTTCGCGGAGAAGTCTCGGGAGGCCGTGGCAGCGATTCGGGCGAACGTTGCGGCGCTGAAGGTACCGGCTTCGGAGTGGGGGCTGGAGGGGCGCGGAGTTTCGCGGGTGCTGGGTGAGGCTTCGGGTTTTGGGCAGCCCTGGAACCTGGTGTTTCTGGACCCGCCTTATCAGGCTGCTGAGGAGTATTCGGCTACGCTAGCGGCGCTTGGTGCAGGTGGAGGAGGATTGCTGGCGGAGGGAGCTCTGGTAGTGGCGGAGCATGCCCGGAAGGCTTCTTTGCCCGAGCGGGTGGGGATGCTGGAGCGGACGCGGGTGCTGGAGCAGGGAGATGCGGCGTTGAGTTTTTATGCGGTGGCAGCTCCTAATGACCGTCCCTGAGCATTTGCAACGCGGCGATGGACTATAGAACTCCTTCGCCTACGGCTCAGGATGACGCCTTCAGGGTGTCGGAGTTCACCTACGGGTAGCCGCCGCCCGTGTGTTGGCCGGTTTGGAGGTCGACGGTGAAGGGGATGTCGCGGTCGGATTGCATGTTCCAGCCGGTGCCGTGAAGCTGGCCGCCGCGGACTTCGCCGAGGGTGATGCCTTCCCAGGTTAGGCGAGCGGTCTGCCATAGGGTTCCGGCGGGGCCGACTGCGGTTACATCGTGGAAGCCGGCGAGGAGGATGAGACCGGCTTCAGGGGCAGGAAGGACAGCAGTGATGGGGCGCGGGTGGAGGTGGGTGGTGGCCTCCGGGGCACCCGTTGGGACGAGATAGCCGTAACCTCCGGCGACGGCGAGAAGGGTGTCCGGCGTGGGGGTGGACCAGAGGCCGGAGGGCAGGCCGGGGTCTCGGAAGCCGAGGGCGCAGGTGGCTAGAAACTGCCCGCCGGGGGCAGGCTTGACGAGGATTTGCAGCGCGCCTCGGGCGAGGGCGTCTTCTTCTCCGGGCACTGGGAACGGCAAGGTGAACTGGCGGGCCGGGGCGATCAGCGGGGGCGCGGTGAGGAGCTGGGCCGACCAAGTGGCGGGGAAGGTGCGGTCGTTGATTGGAGTCGCTGTCACGGCTATTGGAGGTGTTCCCAGCCCTGGGGTTGCAGTGGATTTCGGCCTTCTGGGCCGATGGCGGTGATTGTGGGGCGGGATTTGGCGAAGCGGGTGATAGCTCCGATGCGGGTTAAGCGGACTCCTGCAAGGCGCGCCGGGATACGGGTGGGGCTGGCGGTGAAGAGGAGCTCGTAGTCTTCGCCGCCGTGGAGCATGGCGTGCTGGCGTTGACTGGCGGGCAGAGGTCGCAGCCAGGGTGAGGCTGGCAGTGCAGAGAGATCGAGTTCGGCGGCTACTCCGGAAGCTTCGCAGAGATGGTGGAGGTCGGTGGAGAGGCCGTCGCTGAGGTCAATACAGGCGGTGGCCAGATTGCGTTCTCGGAGAGCCTGGCCGGTGGCGAGACGCGGCTGCGGGTAGAGGAATGGGTGGCTCGTTGTGATGGGGAGCGCTGCTCCGGAGGCGATGCGGGTTCGCTCGGCGTAGCTGCCGCCGAGGGTGCCGGTGACATAGATGGAATCGCCGGGGCGGGCGGTAGAGCGGCGGAGGGCTGAGCCGGTGGGGCAGGCTCCGAGGCAGACGATGTCGGCGAGGACGTGCGGCGAGGGTGACTGCGAGGTATCGCCGCCAGCCAAGGGGATGCGGTGCTCGGCGGCGAGGGTTAGGAGGCCGTCAAGGAAGGCGTCGAGCCATCTTCCATTTGGGCCGGTGTCGCGGGCGGTCTCGGAGGGCAGGGAGAGCGAGAGGAAGGCGGCGACGGGGCGGGCCCCCATAGCGGCGAGGTCGCTGAGGCCTCGGGCAAGAGTTCGGTGGCCGGCCGAGGCAGGCGGGTTCCAGGCTCGGGTCCAGTGGCGATCTTCGAGACAGAAGTCGGTGGTGACGACGAGTTCTTCGCCGGGCTGGGGGCGGAGGATGGCGCAGTCGTCGCCGATGCCGAGGGCGAGCTCGGGGGACTGCGGCAGCAGGGCGGCTCGGGCGCGGATGCGGTCGATCAGGGCCAGCTCGCCGGTCGCGGGTGCTCGGGTTGTGCGGCGGCGAGCGGGCATGCGGATTCAGGATAGCGGGTGCCGCGAGGCGAGCGATGCGCATGGCAGACCTTACGGGCGGAACGGTGGGATGGTTCGCGGTTCCCCACTCATCGCACGATGAGGCTGCGCGATGAATGGGCCACCCTCTTCTTTTCGGAAGGTTGGCTTCTGGAGCTCGGGCTCGTGCCTGCGGCCCTCGCTGCCACAAAATGCGGGGGTCTCTCCACTGCGGCCGCAAAAGCGCGGCCTTCGGTCGAGATGACGAGCGTTTTTGCCGGGCGAAAGAAGGTCATCGTCAAGATAGCAAGCATCTTGCCAGGGCGAAAGGAGGTTTTCATCGAGATGACAAGGATTTTGAGACAGCCGGTGAGAGAGCGATTTGCGGTGACAAGACCCGGTCGCAGGTTGCTACCGGGCGGCTAGATGGTTACCATGTAGGTTCACGGGTCTACGGTACGGCCGGGTGGTGGTGTGCTCCTTTGGGGGACGCCGGCGCTTGAGGATGCCAAACCAATCCAAGTGCCCGATGCAACAGGCTTCGCTTGGCGTCCGTCTACCCTTGGGAGCGGTTTTGCTGAGATCGCAAATGGGGCAGCCTGGGACCCGGAACGAACGATATGAGCAAGCGCAAACGCTACATTGTGTACGTCACGCGGGATGAGCAGGGCACGGTGGACCGCGCCTCCATCCCGATGGCGTACGTGTACGTGTTTGTGGCGGCGGCGATTACGGGCATGTTTACGCTGGCGGGCATGGCGGGATCGTACAGCCGCATGCTGGCCAAGGCGGAGACGGTGAACCGGCTGCGCGACCAGCTCAATGCCAGCCGCAGGGACTATGCCCACCTGGAAAAAACCGAGCACGAAAAAGATGTGCAGGCGGCGAGCCTGGGGTCACTGGCGAGCGAGGTTTCCGCGCTGTATGGGATGACGGCGGGGCGGCTGGTGGACCGGCATGGGCGCGGAGCCGGGCTAGCCGGGTCCGGGGTGACTTCGGCGGCGGCGCTGGTCGCGAAGGCTCCGCTGAAGGACGACACGAACAGCTTTACGGACGACAGCTACTACAAGTCCGTGGACACGTTTTATGCGCTGCGGGACCGGGCGAGTTCGGACTTCCCGGTGCAGAGCGACGATCCGGGGCGGGCGCTGCGAGGCCAGTTGAACTCGCTGGGCGGGCTGAGCCTGGATACGAAGTGGGACAACAGCCTGGGCGCGGCTGCGGGCAACATGCCGGATATGTGGCCGATCCTGGGGCCGATCAACTCGGGCTTTGGAGAGCGCGAAGACCCGATCCTGGGTGTGGGTACCGGTGAGTTCCATAAAGGGGTGGACATCGGCGCTCCGGACGGAACGCCGGTGCATGCTCCGGCGGGTGGGCGCGTGATCAAGGCCGGGTTCGGCACGGGCTATGGGCGCGAGATCGAGGTTGACCACGGCAATGGGATCGTGACGGTGTACGGGCACCTGCAGGGGTGGAACGTAACCGAGGGCGAGGACGTGGTGAAGGGCCAGGTGATCGGGTTTACCGGGCACTCAGGCCACACGCAAGGGCACCATCTGCACTATGAAGTGCAGGTGCGCGGGAACGCGGTGAATCCACATAAGTACCTTCGGACGACGATGGCACAGCTTGGCGGCGGACCTACGGGCGGGCTATAAGCCGATCTAAGTCAACCTAGGCCACTATGGGGCCTCTCAAGCATTCCGCTAGTAAAGGCAGTAGCTGAACTTCCATCCGGCGTATGCAAGGGCAACGAGCATGACTGCCCAGAGCGTCATGAGGTAGGCAGGCATGATCAGGATATGGAGCTGACCGCGGTCATGCACCAGGCGAGAGCCGCCTCCCCGCAAGCCGGGCAGACCAATGTCGCGGGCGGTGGCTTTGCCGGCCTTCTTCCACGTCCGGTTTGTGGCCAGCCATTTTCGTGTGAGGTGCTCGACCGCATCTGCCGCGGCCTTGAGAGCGCCTCTTGAGAGATATGCGGCAAGGATGCCGGTAGCGTCGACAATCACGAGCGCCGCCGTGTAAGCCCAGATCTGTGCGGCGTGGTTGTGGCAGACAGCGGGGTTACCGAGGTACGGCTGGATGTCTGAGAACATCTTGCCAAAGATGGTGCCAGCCGCAGTGAAAAGAGCACCCTGCACCAGGAGCATGCGCTGGGTGCGCTGGCCGATCAGCGTGTCTTCATGGATGACATAGGCGCGATACATGCCGTAGAGCTGAACGACATCGCGCCGGTGGGCACTGGCGGCGATTCTTAGGTTTGTCGATCCGGTTGTCATGGATGTCCTCTGCAAAGGGTGTCTCCAGAGTATGAAGCGTCACTTGACAAATATCGCAAATCGCAATAACTTTATTGCAATCCGTAATGAGAGCGGATGAGTGATGAAGCTTTGTGACAAAATCCGGTACCTGCGCGAGGTGGAAGGCGAGCTTCGCGGGCTGGGGCGGGCGATGACGCAGGGCGAACTGGTGAAGGCCATGCGCGAAGAGATGGGCGAGGCCGGCGGGAGTTTGAGCCAGAGCTATCTGAGCCAGATCGAAAGCGGATCGCGGCCTCACCTGACGAACACGACACGGCTGGTGCTGGCGAAGTTCTTCAAAGTGCATCCGGGATATCTGGTGGATGACCCTGAGGGGTATCACGCCGAGTTGATGAGCGATGCCCGGGGCCTGGAGGACAACCTGGACCTCTGGCTGGTGGGCGGTGCGGAGAAGTTCCGTCGCGACCCTGAGCTGCGGCGGGCGCTGCTGGCAGTGGCCAAGCATGAGGATTCGCGCGGGTGTCTTCTGCTGCTGGAAGCGGTGTTGGAGACTCCGGAGCTGGCTGGGAGATTGATGGAGTTATTGAGGCCGGAAAGACAGGAAGCAGGAAGCAGGAAACAGGAAGTAGCAGAAACCACGACGCCGCGAGGAGTTGGCGCTGTGGGGAAGAGTGGGCGGCGGGGTTTGGCGGTGGTGCCCGGTGCTGAGAGGAAGGGGCGAGAGATATGAGCGGCGGCTGGAATTGGGATGCGATTTATCTGACGTGTTTCGGCGTGGGGCTGGTGCTGAGCGTGGTGGCGTTTTTGAGCGGTGCATTGCACCTGCACGTGGGGCACTGGCGGATGGGCGCCGGGCATCACGGGGCGATGAAGGGGCATGCGCATGCAGGGCAGCACATGTCTCCGCTGAACGGGTTTACGCTGTGCGCGTTTCTTTGCTGGTTTGGCGGCACGGGCTACCTGCTGCACCATGCGGGCGTGCTGATTGGACCGCTGGTGCTGCTGTTCGCGACGCTGAGCGGGCTTGCGGGGGCGGGATTGATCTTCTGGTTTTTGACCAAGGTGCTGATGCCGCATGAGAAGACGCTGGAGCCGGCGGATACCGAGATGACGGGCGTGATCGGGAAGCTTTCCAGCGCCGTGCCAGTGGGCGGGTTCGGCGAGATGCTGTACTCGCAGAACGGCGCTCGGCGCAGTGTAGCGGTGAAGGCCGATAACGGCGAAGCGATCGCGCGCGGGGCTGAGGTGATCGTGATGCGGTACCAGCGAGGCGTGGCGTATGTGCGGCGCTGGGATGAGTTTGCGAATGGGTTGATGGGCGATGAGCCCGTGGGGAGTGAGGCTAGTGATTAGTGGCTAGTGGTTAGTGCGGCTCGTTTTACGTGGAACGTTCTACGTTGTACGGGAAAGACAGGGAGAAGCAGCTTCGTGGATGTTCGGATTGCGGGTGGAGCGTG
Organism: Granulicella sp.; assembly: GCA_965198545.1. Classification (GTDB taxonomy): domain Bacteria; phylum Acidobacteriota; class Terriglobia; order Terriglobales; family Acidobacteriaceae; genus Granulicella. The sequence goes on from CBDAPS010000002.1 coordinate 46,040, forward strand.
GATGCGCGTGGAGATTGCTGGGTGATCTCTCCAGTTTTTCGCTGGGAGTTTCGAGTTTGAGTTGCAGCGTTAGTTGACCTTGCGGTGGGTAGTCGCCGCGGTGGTTGTGAACAAGAGAGAAGACGATGTCGAACCACGTGATTGTGATTGTTGGATTGATAGTTTTGGTGATGCTGGTGCTGATGGGCCTGGCCGCGAACATGTTTCGCAAGGCAGGACCGAATGAGGCGCTGATACGTTATGGCTTTCGCGGACCGAAGGTGATCAAGGGCCATGGCGCGATGATCTTCCCGGTGGTGGAGCATGCTCGCATCCTGTCGCTGGAGCTGATGAGCTTCGACGTGGCTCCGCAGCAGGACCTGTACACCAAGCAGGGTGTGGCGGTGACGGTGGAAGCGGTAGCGCAGATCAAGGTGCGGAGTGACCAGGAAAGCATCATGACGGCTGCGGAGCAGTTTCTGTCGAAGACTCCGGATGAACGTGAAGGGTTGATTCGCTTAGTCATGGAAGGCCATCTGCGCGGGATCATCGGGCAGTTGACCGTTGAGCAGATTGTGAAGGAACCCGAGATGGTTGGCGAGCGCATGCGCGCCACCTGCGCGGACGACCTTAGCAAGATGGGGCTGGAGGTGATCAGCTTCACCATCCGCGAGGTGCGCGACAAGAACGAGTACATCACCAACATGGGCCGGCCGGATGTGGCGAGGATTCGCCGCGACGCGGAGATTGCGTCAGCGGAAGCGGAACGGGATACGGCAATCCGGCGGGCTATGGCGATGCGGGAGGCGGCGGTCGCGAAGTCGGCGGCCGACCAAGAGCGCGTGCTGGCGGAAACGATGTCGTTGGCCAAGCAGGCAGAGGCCCAGCGCGATCTGGACATCAAGCGCGCGGAGTACACCGAGGTTGCGAAACGGCAGCAGGCGAATGCCGACAAGGCGTATGAACTGCAGACCAACGTGATGCAGCAGAAGGTGATCGCCGAACAGGTAAAGGTGCAGCAGATCGAGAAAGAAGCGCAGGTGAAGGTGCAGGAAGCCGAGATCGCGCGCAACGAGAAGGAACTGATCGCGACTGTGCTGAAGCGGTCGGAGATTGAGAAGCAGCGCATCGAGAACATGGCGAACGCGGAGCGCTCGCGGACGATTGCGGAAGCCGATGGACGGGCTCAGGCGATTCGCGTGCAGGGCGAAGCGGAAGCCGCTGTGATCTTCCAGAAGGGCGAGGCGGAAGCGAAGGCGATGAACGTGAAGGCCGAAGCGTACCAGGAGTGGACGCAGGCGGCGGTCGTCGACAAGCTGCTGACGAACATGGCGGATGTGGTGCGCGCGATGGCGGAGCCGCTGGCGAAGGTGGACAAGATCACCATCGTTTCCACCGGCGACAACAAGAACACGGGGGCGCACAAGCTGACCGGAGATCTGACGGAGATTGCCGCGCAGGTGCCTGCATTGTTCGAGGCGCTGAGCGGCATGAAGATGAGCGACCTGATGGGCAACATCAAGGGGATGGCGGCACGCAAGGATGATGACGTCGATGGGAAGACCATCGACGGAACGAAGAGCTAAGCAAGGGTTTAGGGCTTAGGGTTTAGGTTCCAGAAGGCGAATGGTTGCTGCTTTCTGGACCCTGAGCCCTACACCCTGAGCCCTCCCGTAAGGAGAAGAATCATGGCACTGATGGAACGAGTGGCTACCTTGTTGCGAGCGAATGTGAATGACCTGATCGATCGCGCGGAAGATCCGGAGAAGATGATCAAGCAGCTTCTGCTGGATATGGAGAACCAGTTGATGCAGGTGAAGACGCAGGTGGCGATCGCGATCGCCGACCAGCACCTGCTGGAGAAGAAGGCCGTGGAGCAGGAGACGAGCTCGGCGAACTGGCGCGGCAAGGCGGAGCTGGCGGTGAGCAAGGGCGAGGATGAGCTGGCCCGGCTGGCTCTGGAGCGGTCGCTGAGCCACGAGGCGATGGCCGAAGGCTTTCGCAAGCAGGTGGCGGAGCAGACGGCTGAAACCGACGCGATGCGGACGACCTACAACAAGCTGCAAGGAAAGCTGAAGGAGACCGAGGCGCAGTGCGAGCTGCTGGTCGCGGAGCATCGGCGGGCGCGGATGGTGGGCAAGGCTACGGCGGCTCAGCGCAATGCGGAAGGTGGGGCGGGAACGCTGGCGCGGCATACGCTGCTGGGCAAGCTGAAGGCTCGCACGTCCAACGCGGATGCGGAGAACCATGCAGGCAAGTCGCTGCTTGCGGGGGACTCGCTTGAGGATAAGTTCGCGGCTCTGGAGAAAGACCAGAAGGTGGAACGGCTGCTGGAGGAGTTGAAGGCGAAACAGCCGAGGATGCTGGAGGCTGGTTAGAGGCGTTGTACGTTGTGAGTTGTACGTTGTACGTGTGAAGCAGAAGGGGCGAGCCGGTGGGCTTGCCCCTTTGAGCTGTTGGTTGTTGTCGCGAGTTGATTCCTTGAAGATCGCCAGGCATTGCGAGCGAACTACTGAGATCCTTCGCTCCGCTCAGGATGACGCCCTGGGATACGAAACCAGGGCGAAGCGCTCGGGATGACGCCATCGAGAGACACATCTGCTGCCTCAAAGCGCTCCTTAGTTGAGGAACTTCAAAGCCGCCCAAAACTGGCGCCCTTTGTGTCATGCGTTTGTTTTACCGGGCTTCCCAGTTGATGGTGTCTTCGATGCCTTGTTCTTTTGGCATCCGGGGGGTCCAGCCGATGAGGCGCTCGGCTTTGGAGTTGTCGGCTACGAAGAACTTCTGGTCGCTTTGACGCCACGGGAGATGGGTGTAGCTGAGCGTTATGTCGAGGCGCTTCTCGAGGAACTGGAGAAGTTCGAGGAGGCTCATGCTGTTGCCGATCCCGCCACCGATATTGAAGGCCTGGCCTCGGCCGCTTTCGATGTTCTCGTAGGCGGTGACGTAGGCGTTGACGGCGTCGGAGACGTGGAGGAGGTCGCGGACCTGCTTGCCGTCGCCGGAGACGGTGAAGGGCGGGCGCGAGGGGTTCTGCTTCGTCTCAATGGCCTGGCGGCAGAACCAGCCGACCCAGCCCTGGTCGTAGGTGGCAAACTGGCGGCCGCCGTAGATGGTGGAGTGGCGGAAGACGACGGTATTGAGGCCGAAGCCGCGCGCGTAGTCGAGCATGTACTGGTCGGCGGCTCCCTTGCTGCAGCCGTAGGGCGTGTGGAACTCGATGGCGGTGGATTCGTCGACGCCGAGCTGGATGGAGCGCGGCTGCCAACGAGTGGGGGCTTCGACGAGGTCGAGGTGATCAAGGTTGCCGTAGACCTTGTTGGACGAGGCGTAGATGATGGCGGTCTTCGGCGTGTACTGGCGGACGGCTTCTAGGACGTTGATGGAGCCGAGGACGTTGATTTCGAAGTCGCGGCGGGGGCTTTCCATGCTGGTGGTCATGGCGACCTGACCGGCGAGGTGGAAGATGACTTCGGGCATGACAGCCTTGATGGTTTGCTCAACGTCGAAGGCGTTGCGGACATCTCCGTGGATGAACGTGAGTTCGCCCAACGAGCGCAGCCAGGCGAGGTTCTCGCTGGCACCGTGGCGGGCGAGGGAGTCGAACACTGTTACCTGTTCGCCGCGGCCCATTAGGTAGGCGGCGAGGTTAGAACCGACGAAGCCGGCACCGCCGGTGATGAGAGCGTTCATGCTGCTTTGTTTCTCCTTGTGCGGGCGAGGAAGGACCAGCTCAGGTCTGGCGGTACTGCTCCGGCTCGGTGACCTGAAGGTCAGGGAAGCCGGCGCGGGCGAGCTGCCAGACGGCGTAGGCGAGGTTGGTGCGTGGCTTCCAGCCGAGGGCTCGCGTGCGGGAGAGATCGGCGACGAGCTGGGTAGGCTCCAGCGGATGAAAGGGGCGTGCGCCGAACTGGATTTCCACGTCGAGCGAGAGTTCCTTGGCGACACGGTGCACAATGCGGCCGAGCGAGATGGAAAGGCCGCTGCCGACATTGAAGATGTCACGGCCGGGGTGGTCGCCGCCTTCCAGCACCATGACGATGGCATCAACGACGTCCTGCACGGCGCAGAAGTCGCGGAGCTGGGTGCCGGGGGACATGCCGAAAGGCTTGCCCAGCTGCGCGGCTCGGAGCAGCGAGGGGAAGAGGCGGTCGCCGCCGTCGTGAATGCCGGTGAAGCTGAACGGGCGGATGATGGTGAGCTGGTGGTTGAGGCGCTCGGCGGCGGCGCGGAGAAGGCAGTCCGCGGCGGCCTTGCTGGCGCCGTAGGGATGCAGGGTGTTGACGGCATCGGACTCGCGGCAGGGCCGCTCCTGCTGGCCGTAGACGAGGCCGGTGCTGATGTTGACGAAGTGGCAGCCGGGAATCTCACAGGTGGCGCGGAAGAGATGCAGCGTGGCAGAGACGTTGAGGTCGACGAGCTGGAAGTAGCCGATGCTGGAGGGGCGGACCCCGCTGGCGGCGGCGTGGACGACAGCGTTGGGCCGGAAGTCTGCGACCACTTCGCGGAGCCTCCGCGTGTCGAGCATGTCGACCTGTGAGACGGTGACGTTGGAAAGGTCCGTGAAGAGATCGCACGGAGAAGCCCGGACCAAGGCCAGAATGCGGCTATCCGGATACGACGCACCGAGGGTGCGGACGATGTTGTAGCCAAGAGTGCCAGTGCAGCCGGTGACCAGAATTCTTTCCAGATGCGTGACTGGCATACGGCTACGTGCTCACCCTTCCTGATGGAGGCCTGCGCGGAAGCGGCACTCCGTCTCGCCCCGGTCCCGAGAAGTGTATCGCAGGGCTTCTCCAACACAGGTTGCGGAAGGCCGCCAAGGAAGGTGAGCGAGACATCAGCTTTGCCCGTGTTGCCTGTAGAATTTGTGCAACCGCAACGGAACACGCTTTGCCCTGCACAGATCGCACAGGACCAGACAGACGTTACCCGTTTCTTGTCTGCACCGGTGGGGATGCCGCCAAAGACGAGCCGGAATGCAGCGGGTGAGCAGCCGGAGTTTTCTTCATGACACCAGAAACGACGGCCACGGGGCCGGCTGAGCCTTTTCCTGATGCGATGGACTTGATTTACTCAACAGATTCACTCGATTTGAGTATCGTAATCCCGGCCTACCTGGAAGGCGCGAACCTGCCGTACCTGCTGCCGCTGATCAAACAGGCCGCGGCGGAGTTGACGCCACGATATGAAATCCTGATTCTGGACACCGAAACGGAGATGGATAACACGCGCGCGGTGTGCGAGGCGGAGGGCGTGCGGCACATCCACCGTACGGGAGGCAACTCCTACGGAGACGCTGTGCGAACCGGCATTGCACTGGCGCGCGGGGAGTACCTGCTTTCGATGGATGCCGATGGGTCGCATGGGCCGGAGTACTACGCCAGCATGTGGGCGGAACGGGAAGCCGCGGATATCGTGATCGGTTCCCGGTATGTGACGGGTGGGCAGACGGAAAATCCGGCGATCCTGATCTGGATGAGCTATGTGCTGAATCTGACGTTCCGGTGGGCGTTTTCGATTCGCGCGAAGGACATCACTACAAGCTTCCGGCTGTACCGGCGCAGCGTGCTGACGCCGCTGCGGCTGGAGAGCAATGACTTCGACATCCTGGAAGAGATCCTAATCAAAGCGGTCATGCGCAAGCCGCCGGCGCGGATTGTTGAGGTGCCGGTGATTTTCAAACGGCGCAAGGCGGGGGAGAGCAAGCGTAAGCTGGTGCAGTTTGCGTTGGGCTACCTGACAACTCTGCGCAAGCTAAGGAAGTTCCAGAAGGATGCGCGGCGGGAGATGCAGGCTGGGCGGGTTCGGTAAGCCCGCAGTTCTCACGTTCTCTGCGAACGGTATGGTGAGGCCGCGGCGAGCCATGGTGTGCCACAAGCGATGAGTGATTTTCTTCCAAAGCGAGATGCAGGCCGGCGAAGTCTTGCGGTGCTGATACCGGCGTGGCAGCCGGGAACGACGTTGCTGGAGCTTGTGAGGGCGCTTGCTCCCGCGGGGTTTGGGTTGTTGCTGGTGGTGGACGATGGCAGCAGCCGGGAGCACGAAGGAATTTTCGAAGAGCTGTCGAGCATGTCGGATTGTGGCGTGAAGCTGCTGCGGCACGCGGTGAACTCCGGCAAGGGACGGGCGCTGAAGACCGGCCTGAATTGCGTGCTGGTGGAGTATCCCGAGATTGCCGGGGTGTTGACGGCGGACGCGGATGGGCAGCATACGGTTACGGACATCGTTCGCGTGGCGGACAGCTTTTTGCAGACGCCAGACAGGCCGGTGCTGGGAGTAAGGACTTTCGGCAAGGGAGTGCCGCTGCGCAGCCGGTTTGGCAATGAGCTGACGCGGCGCATCTTTGCGTTTGCCACGGGTAAGAAACTCGCCGATACACAGACGGGGTTACGAGCTTTTCCGAGATCGCTGCTGCGCGGGCTGATGGTGCTGGAGGGCGAGCGCTATGAGTACGAGATGACCGTGCTGGCTCACCTGTGCCGCAGCGGACATGCGCCGGCAGAGGTGCCGATCGAGACGGTGTACATCGAGAACAACCGCGGGTCGCACTTCGACCCGGTGTGGGACTCGATGCGGATCTACTTTGTGCTGGTGCGATTTTATTTCTCGTCGATCGTGGCGGCGGCTATCGATTTTGCCGGGTTCACGCTGGCGTTCGCGCTGTCGGGAAACGTGCTGGCGAGCGTAGCCGTTGGAAGGCTGAGCTCGCTGGTGAACTTTGCGCTGAACAAGAAGTTCGTGTTTCATGCCCGCAACGCGGTGGGGCAGGAGTTGTGGCGGTACTACCTGCTGGTGATCGCCGTGGCGGTGCTGTCGTATGGGGGGATACGCGGGCTGGTGACGTACGGGCACTGGAATGTGTTCGCGGCGAAGGTGACCGTGGATGTGCTGCTGTCGCTGGTGAGCTTTTCGGTGCAGCGGACGTTTGTGTTTCGGCGGGGGACCGAAGTTTAGGCGAACGCCATTAAGGCACGAGAAAGTGGTAGACGGCGAGGACTACCGCGGTGGCGAAGGCGGCTAACAAGAAGCCGCTGAGGCGGCGCTTGTAGACGAACCAGAGCAGCCCGAGGCCGGTGAGGGAGACGAAGACCAGCAAAATGGCGCTCGCGTCGATCAGGTAGCCCCACGGTTTGCCGGAGTCTCGGCCCTTGTGGAGGTCGTTGATGACGGCGACGAAGCCGCTGGAGACCTCGGTGAGATCGTACTTGCCGGTGGTGCGGTCAATGAAAGCGTCGGCGGTGTAGCCGGGTGCTCGGAGGGAGATGGAGACCTGCGAGTCGTCGATGCGGACTTCGCTGACAGCGCCGTGGATATGCTCGCGGGAGCGGAGCATTTCGACGAGGCCGAGCTTGTCAACCTCGCCGCTGCCAGCGGATTGGAGCAGTGAGGTGCCGGCTACGCCGTGGCGGATGGTGGTGCGCTGCTGGCTGGCGAACCAGTCAGGGTGATTGAGCGTCAGCCCCGTGGCGGCGAAGAAGAGCACGACCGCGAAGCTGAGCATGGACAGGTAGATATGCAGCCAGCGGGTGACGATGGCTGTCCGCTTGTGCAGCCGTGCGCGGAGGGAAACCGGCGCACGGCGTTTGGCCGAGCTTTCAGGGCTGGTGGAGGGCTTAGCGCTTTCGGTAGTCAAGCGTGACCGTTCCCATTTCCTGTCCGGCGGGCAGCGTGGTGGACGCGGGTTTGCCGGTGAAGTTCATTTCGTGGCGCTCGATCTGGTAACCGCCGTGCTCGCGCGAAGCTTCGACCACAACAGTGTATGTGCCCGCCTTGACGGGCTTGCCTTCGTTGTCCTTGCCGTCCCACTTGAGGGTGTACTTGCCCGGCGGTCGAGTGGCGGAGCTGACGGTGCGCGAGATGTCAGTGCCTTCGCTGAGGTTGCGGATCTGGTCGTCGTGGTACCAGCTCTTGAGCTCGGGGAGCCAGCGCGGGTTCTGCGTCCAGAGGGCAAGGGTGCGGATAGGGAAGCGGTCAGCGTCTTCGATCCAGACGGCGACGTAGGGGCGGCGATAGCGGGCGTTCTCGATGGTGGGGAGGTTGAGGTCGACGGCGAGCTCGAAGTCGGTGTCCCACATGCCCGAGGCAGCCTTCGCGGGCGGAGCGTAGGCGGCGGGTTTGATGCTTGCTTGCTGCGAGCTGAAGGCGCGGTAACTGGACCAGTTGGGGCTGGTGAGTTGGCGACCGTTGGCGGTGACGAGGAGGTAGTCGACGCCGGGAGTTTGCGCGGCGAGGCGCCGGCTTTCGGCTTCCGGCATGACGGCGAAGGCGGTGGCGAGTGCGCCGGCGGTTTCCGCGTCGCGGGCGATGACGGTGGAGGACAGGATGTGCGCGACCGGTTGCGCGGTCTTCGGGTTGATGAGGTGCGAGAAGGCTGGAGTTTGTGCCGTGCCGGTCTTGAGATCGAAGCCTCGGCGATAGCCGCCGCTGGTGGCTACCGCGCGGTCGGAGACGGCCACGTACTGCAGGGCGGCGTCGTTGTCGGCGCTCCTCTGTGGGTCAGCGATGGCGACTAGCTGGGTCATGGCTCCGCGGACGACAACGTCACCGCCGACGTTGAGGGTGACGCCGCTCCCTCCGGCGGCGATGGCTGCGTCGGCCGCGCGGGAGGTGCTCCAGCTCTTGGCGAAAGAGGCCAGGGCGAGCGGGGTGCCGGTGAGGCGGGTGGCGGTGCGGTGGGCGGCGTCGAGCGACCAGTGAGGCTGGGCGATGGCTTCCATCGTCTGGGCGATTTCACGATCGGTGGGCGTGCGACCCTCGGCGGTGGCCTGCTTCCAGAGGCGGGTAGCGGCTTCGACGGAAGGGTCGAGCGCGCCGTTGGTGCGTTCACGCCAAGTGTCAAAGGCGGCAAGCACAGCGAAGAGTTCGGGCGAGACAGGGACGGCTTGCCAGCGGGTCTGCGACCAGCGGGAGAACTCGCTGGTGGGACGCCAGGCGCTGAGGGTGGCTTCATCGCGATCAAAGATGGCAAGGATGGCGGCCTCGGCGCGGTGGGCGGTTTCACGATTTCCGGCACGGACGGAGATTTGAAGCGAGGTGCCGAGGACGTTTTCGTGGTGGAAGGTGTAGACCTTGCCTTGCTGGGCGGTGGTGGCAGGCTGGGCATATGCCGTCGCGGCCATGGGAAGTGTGCTCAGGGCGGCGAGGATCTTTTTGGTTCTTGCGTCCATGCTTTATTTTCCTTTACGGACAAGAGCGACGGGTTCATGTCGCGGGTGCTTACGAAGATTTTAGGCCGGGACAGGAGAGCATACCCCAGGGGCTAAGCCCCCTCTTTCCTAATCCGGCAGAGAGACCCAAGCCTGAAGGCTTGGGCTACCTAGAAGCAGTGCAAGCGGTTACTATGGGCGGCTTTCGCCTTACGAACGAGGACCCTGGGGTTGGCCTCCGTCGGCGGGGCGAGCGCCTTGCACGGGCTGGCTGGCGAAGTAGTCGGTGAGCTCGGATTTGCTGAGGTAGCCATCGCCGTCCTTATCTATCTTGCTGAAGTCGGCGGCCATGCGCTCGGGGGCTTCGGCCCTGGAGAGCTTGCCATCCTTGTCCGTGTCCCACTCGTCAAGCATGTGGATGGCGCGGTCTTCGGGGGTCTGCTGGCGCACGCGCGTTTCGTCGGGAGTGAGCTGGCCGTCGCCGTTCCTGTCGAGGGCGAGGAGGCTCTTCGACGCTGCCGCGATCTCCTGGGCGGAGAGGATGCCGTCGTGGTTGGTGTCGAGTGCGCTGATCACGGGGTCCATGCGGAAGATGCCGCCAGCGCTGCCGGGAGCGGAGGGGCCGGCGGGCATTCCCTGTCTGGCGCTGAGAGCGTTGATCTCGGCGGGGGTGATCTTGCCGTCGTGGTCGGCGTCGGCGCGGGTGAAGAGGCCCTGCATGCGGTCGGGAACGTCGGCAGGAACGAGGTAGCCCTTGCCGGTCTTGTCGAAGCTCATGAGCTGTCTGGTGAGCTCGGAGGGCGGTGCGCCGGCGTTGTCGGGGCGGTTGCTGAGCTCTTCAAAGGTGAGGACGCCGTCGCCGTTCTTGTCGAGGACGAGCAGGCTGGTGGGCGCGGCCTTGATTTCCTCGGCGGAGAGAGTGCCGTCGCGGTCGGTGTCGATGGCCTGGAAGACCAGGCGGGGCTGCTGGCCGCCGCCCTGTGCCGCTGCCGTGACGGCGAATCCTGCGAGCAGAGCCAGAGACAGGCTCGTGCTTTGTGACTTCCTCATCAACTTCCTCCAGCTTGAATGGCTCTGTGCGAGTGCGTCTCAGTTGAGCTTCTTCAGCAGGATATCGCAGAACTCGGACTGAGACAGTCCGAGATGCATTCATTAAACACGACCCAATCCCTGACGCATCCAAATGCAGCATGGCGCTGGCATTGGTGTTCAATCCGGGAAGTAATTCGCTGAAGTTCGAGTTGATCGAGTTGCAGGTGGGGCAGCTCGTCGCGTCCGAGGCGAAGAAGCTGACTAGTGCTTCGCTGGATGACATCGGTAAGGAGACGAAGCTTTCAGTCTTCAACGGGCGCGAGAAGATGGGCGAGGAAGACGCTGACGCGAAGGACATGACCGCGGCGACTCGTGCTGCGCTTGAGTGGCTGAGGAAGCAGGACGACCTGAAAGATGCGCTTGATGCGCTGACGTTTGCCGGGGTGCGGGTGGTGCATGGCGGCAGCAAGTATGCGGGCGCGGCGAGGGTGACCGACGAGGTTCGCGGGGACATCGAGGCGCTGGAAGACATGGCGCCCTTGCATAACAAGAGTTCGATGGACATTCTCCATGTGCTGGCGAAAGAGTTGCCGGATGTGGATGCCTATGTGACGTTCGACACGGCGTTTCACCGGACGCTGCCGGAGATGGCGTGGCGGTATCCCATTGAACGTGAGACGGCAGATAAGTATGGGGTGCGGAAGTTCGGGTTTCATGGGGTTTCGCACCGCTACATGCTGGAGCAGTATGCGCAGATGCAGGGACGAAAGCCAGAGGACCTGACGCTGGTCACGCTGCATCTGGAGAGCGGGTCTTCGGCCTGCGCGATTGCGAAGGGCAAGAGCGTGGATACGACGATGGGGATGACACCGCTGGAAGGGCTGATGATGGGCAGTCGCTCGGGGAGCGTGGACCCGGCGATTATTCCCTACCTGATGCGGAAGGAAGACAAGAGCGCGGAGGAGGTCCTGACGCTGCTGAACAAGCGGTCGGGATTGCTGGGCATTGCAGGCGGGAGCCTGGACACGCGGGTGATCGCGAAGCGCGATGACGAGGAGGCGAAGCTGGCGCTGCGGATGTTCGGCTACCGAGTGCGGCTGGCGGTGGGAGGATACCTGGCGGGGCTGGGTGATGCGGAGGCAGTCATCTTCGGCGGCGGGATTGGCGAGGATTCACCGTGGCTGAGGGAGCAGGTTTGCGAAGGGCTGGGTGGGTGGGGGTTGGAACTGGATCGCGAGGTGAACGAGGGAGCGGTGCTGGGGACGGCTCGGATTTCGACGGAGAGTTCGCGGCTGAAGGCGTGGTCGATGCGGGTGGAAGAAGGGTTGCAGATTGCTCATGAGTGCGCGCTGGCAATGCGGGGGTAGAGATCTCGAGGCGCGGCGAAAAGGCTGGCGAGGTAGGCGGCCGTGGGAAGAATGAGTACGAGCGAGTGACGCGTCAGGGCGAAGCCGACTACGTAAGGGATCGCCGTACAGACGACGCAGCCGAGGAAGACGATGGCAGGGAAGCGTTGTGCCGGGGGCTTGAAAAGGTTTCGGATGGCGAAGCCCAGCGCGGTTAGCAGCAACAGGCGGAAAAGCAACAGGCCCAGATCGAAGGCGAGTTCGATCAGGCGTGGGTAAGGATCTTCACCGAGGTTTCTTTGCACGCCGAGAAAAAAGACGGAGGCCTTACGGAGGTCGAGCTGGAGGGTTTCGGCGGGGTGGGAGCGGATGTAGCTGCGGGCCTGGGCAAGAGCGAAATCGTTTTCGGCCCAGTCGTTCGACTTACCCGGATCTATAGCGAGCGGCACATTTCCCATGAAGAGCGAGGCTTCGGTTTCGTCGAGCGAGGCTCCGCGGAAGGCGGGGTAGAGGGCGAGGACGCCGGGGTTGTTGCCCTTGTAGAGATTGACGCCATCGAGCGAGGTTCCCACAGTGAAGCGGCCGCTGGTTTGGTGCTGGTACACGCCCCAGGCGAGCGGGACGCAGAGGCAGGCGAGCGATAGCGCCGCAGCCAGTACGGGTCGGCGCCAGGTGCGAGCGACGAGGATCGTCGCCATGAGGGCGAGGAAGCCGGTGGCGGGCAGCATGGAGCTCTTGGTGAGGCAGGTGAGGGTTAGCGACAGCCAGAGGGTGAACGCCCAGCGCACTGGATGGGCGCGCCACGCGTCCTGGAAGAAAAGCAGTGCTACGGCCAGGGCCAGCCAACTGTAGAAGTAGGCTTCCTCGAAGTTGAGATTGACGGCGGTGTCCAGCATGGGCGGCAGGAGAAAGGCAAGCAGGAAGAGGCCGAGGGTCGCTGGCCGCGCCGGAGTCGACACAGAGCGCCACGCGAGTGTAAAGGCAAGGAGCGCAGGCAGAAGGAAGACGAGCGTCTTGAGGAGGGCGGCGGGCAGCGTGTGCGGGCTGAAAAGGAGATACAGACCTGCTACGGTGAGGGCGGCGAGGGGCAGGCGCTGGGCGTGAACGCAGGCGGAGTCGTTCGCCGCCCCGCTCTTGGGGCCGGCTCCGTAGCAAACGGCAAGGCCGTGACCTTCCACGAGGCTCTGGGCAGAGGGACCTATCTTGTTCGCCGTTTGGAGGAGGCTGTTGCCATGGCGGGACTGAAGAATGAGGCAAGAGGCGAGACACAGCAAAACCGCGGCCGCCGTGAAGCAGCCAAGACCGTAGCGGGCGACACGATGGTTCTGCATGACTGAAAGCAGACGGGACATGAAGCTCGGCCGGGTGCTGATGGGCTGATACTGGAGTTCGCCGGAGGCGAAATTGGCGCGGCGAGGATGTGCAAGAACGAGAAAGACTGCGTCAGCGTGAACATGCCGGACGCAGCCGATGTTTCTCGAGATACCGAGAAAGAATAGAAACGGTGCTGAGTGGGTTCAATCCCCTGCGAAAAGCCTCGGGAGAAACCGGTGGAGACCTCTAGCACAGGCATCTCACCGGACGCCTCAGGAGCGAGACCGGGAACTAAGACCTGGCGCAGTCGGGATACGAAGCGTCGCCGTCGGCTCCTTTTCCGGTTTGAAAGGCGGTTTCACGGACGTCCAGCTGCCGGACTTCCGGCTCAATCCACTCCAGCAGTGTCACCTGGGTGTTCTCATTGCGGTCTTGCATTCTTCCTCCTGGATGGCCCTGCTGGGCACAGTGTAGCTGATTTGCCCGCCGAAGCGGTCGACCCTGGTTCAACCTAATTCGTGGCCGATGTTGGAACGATATCAAACGCGAAGCAGATTCGGTGGCCTTCCCCATGATGCGGGTAGGTTTTGTGAAAAGAGTGAGATGGAAACATCATCATCAGGCCGGTATGCGGGCGGACGACACGTTCGCCATACCCGGCGGCAGCTTCGTCTCCGGCCACCTCTTCCGAGATTCCGAAGGCGAGGCAGCCTTCACGGCCAATGCCATGGGCGATGTGGTCCTGCACGTGAATGTAATAGACGCCGCTCATCCAGCCATTCTGGTGGACATGCCAGGTTTCATGGCCTTCGCCTTCGGTGACAACGCACCAGTTGCGCAGCAAAGCCTGTGACGGGCAGGCGCGGGCCAGAGGATGTGACGAACCGGACAGGGTACCGGCCCAGGCGAGGACCTGTTGACGAATGAGCTGCTGCAGTTGGGGAAATACCCGCAGGCGGAGAAGGGAAGGCTCGTCAACGCGCCAGGTCCTGGCGGAGGCAGTGCCGTATCGCCCATAACGCATGCTGGGGTGCGCCATGATTTCGGAGGTCAAGGCCCGGTTGAACTCGTCCAGCGAGGACCAGCCGACAGGCGGCTGCGGGTCCGTGCTGAGGAGGAATCGATCCAGCGCTTCGGCCTTGTGCGCTTCTTCAAAACGGCCCATCCGGGCGAGGACCAGCGGAACCGAACCGAGAACCCGAGCATGGAGGACGCCCTTCGCGATCATTGTTTCCGCGAGGCGCATCGCTTTCTCCAGATCGGTACCCAGATAGAGCGAGGCGAGGCGCTTATAAGCGTCCTTGTCGTGCGGGTTCGTTTCGAGGGATTGGAGCAGATAGCGTTCGGCAGTAACGGTGTCACCAAGGCGCGTGTACGTCTTGGCGAGATTGGCAAGCGCGGCGGCAAACTGCTCGGGAGTTCGCGCAGTTTCCGCGGCACGCTCCGCGGCCGTGCGAGCCTTCAGCGTCGCTTCCGGGGTTTGCATGCCGATGCAGGCGCTGAAAAGCAGAGCGAACCTTTCGTGGGCAAGCTCTGCATCGCCGGCGGGGAAGTCTTCAAGCAGGGCGGCCGCTTCGTTGAAGTGATCGAGGCGAGCGAGCATGGAGGCCAGCCGGAAGCGCAGGACAGCCGAGCCCTGATCGCGGGCGAAGGCTTTGCGAGCCATCTCAAGCTCCTCGGTGGCGGTCAGCATCCGGGGCACAGGAATGTGCAAGTGCAGATGCGGAGCGGCCGCAGAGGGCTCGGATGGAGCTTCTGAGATTTCGAGAAGCTGTGCCATAGCGAAAAAGTTTATCGACAGTGTAGCACTCTCAATCTGCAACTCCCGGGTTCTTTAGGCACTTACGACCGGGTGTTACCTTCCTGCGGAACGACGAAGATGAATTAGCATCATGATCATGCTCGACCTGGACTTATGCCCCGCGGAGACACTTTTTCCGCGTCGGCGTAGCCTTCGACAAGAGCTGAGCGCGAGGACTGGGCTTCGCGAGATCCGCGTGGCGGTGCTGAGCGGGTCGACCACGGAACAATTTGTGGCGGTGCTGGAGCTGCTGCTGCTGCATAGCGGCTTTCGGCCGACGTTTTTTCAGGGCAGCTATGGGCGGTTTTACGAGGAAGCCGTGCTGGATACGGCGGCGCTCCAGGCGTTTGAGCCGGAGATCGTCTACCTGCATACTTCGAGCCGGAACCTGCGGCGGCAGCGGCCTCCCGCAGACTGCTCGGAAGAGGCGCTGGCGGGGTACGTCGACAGCGAGCTTGGCTGGTGGGCGGGGATCTGGAATGCGGTGGAAGGCGCCGTCTCGGGGTATGTGATCCAGAACAACTTCGAACTGCCTCCGCTGGCGGGAATGGGAAACCTTTCGGCCACGGCAGCGGGTGGCGTTGGACGGTACGTTGGGCTGCTGAATGCGGGGTTGGCGGAGCAGGCGGCCAAGCGGCCGAAGCTGCTGGTGCAGGATGTGGCCGGGGTGGCGGCTCGGGTGGGGCTGAACCGCTGGTATGACATGGAGCGGTTCTTCAGCTACAAGATTCTGCACACGGCAGAGGCGCAGCTCGAGCTGGCGCGGTCGCTGGCGGCCATGCTGCGAGCGGCCTTTGGGATGAGCCGCAAGGTGCTGGTGCTGGACCTGGACAACACGCTGTGGGGTGGCGTGATCGGCGAGGACGGCGTGGGGAAAATCGCGCTGGGCAGGGAGACTCCGCAGGCGGAAGCTTACACGGCGTTTCAGGAGTACTGCCTGTTGCTGCGCGAACGGGGCGTGGTGCTGGCGGTGTGCTCGAAGAACGACGATGCGGTGGCGCGGAGCGGATTTGCGCATCCAGATGCAGTGCTGAAGCTCCAGCACTTTGCGGCTTTCAAGGCGAACTGGCTGCCGAAGCACGAGAATCTCGAGACGATTGCGCGGGAGCTGAACCTGGGGATCGACAGCTTTGTGTTTGTAGACGACAACCCGGCCGAGCGGGAGATTGTGCGGGCGCAGTTGCCGATGGTGGCGGTGCCCGAGGTGGGCAAGGATGTGACGCAGTATCCGTTCGTGCTGGAGCAGGCGAGATATTTTGAGCCGGCGGCGCTGTCCCGCGAGGACTTTGCGCGAGCTGAGCAGTATGCTGCGAATGCAGAGCGGTCTGCGCAGACGGCGAAGTTTGCGGACTACGGCGAGTACCTGGCTTCGCTGGAGATGCAGGCGGAGATCGCGGAGTTTGCGCCCGTCTACATGGACCGCATCGCGCAACTGACCAACAAGACGAATCAGTTCAACCTGACGACCCGGCGGTACGCGCTGCCTGAGATCGAAGCGATGGCTCGGGACCCGAAGTACGTGACGCTGTACGGGCGTCTGACGGACAAGTTCGGCGACAACGGGCTGGTGTCCGTGGTGGCGGCGCGGCAGGATGGGATTGCGCTGGAGATCGAGCTCTGGCTGATGAGCTGCCGGGTGCTGAAGCGCGACATGGAGTTCGCGATGCTCCAGGTGATGGTGGAGAAGGCCAAGGAGCGCGGCGTGCGGCGGATCGTGGGGACGTATCTGCCGACGGCGAAGAACTCGATGGTCGCCGGGCTTTATCCTGCGTTTGGATTTCGCGTGGTGGCTGTTTCGCCGGAGCTGCCCGAGGGTGCTACGCGGTGGGAGCTTATGGTGGATGAGTACGTGCCGCGCAACTTGCCTATCTCACTCCTGGAACTTGCTCATGCCTGATGTTTCGCCCGATGCCGTCCTTGACCAACTGCAACCGATCTTCCGCGAAGCCTTGAATGAGCCGGGGCTCACGGTGACTCGTAGCTCCAGCGCGCTGAACACGCCGAACTGGGATTCGCTGGGACATATCGACCTGATCGAGATGGTGGAGATGCACTTCAAGGTGAAGTTCGCGCTGGGCGAGCTGCATGAGATGAAGAACGTGGGCGATATGGTGGATTTGATCGTGGAGAAGCTGGAAGAGTAGCGGGTTCCTGGCGGTATCTGTGGCTGTGTTGGCGAAAAGCCTAACGCCATGTACGCGAAGTTTGCGCCATGTACGCCATGGAGTTATGGGCGGATGATGGCTTCGAGGACACCGGTGATGTGGGTGCCGGTGATGGCGATCTTGGCTCGACGGAAGCGTGGGTCTACGGCGGTGACCTGGTATCGCAGGCCGGTTGATTCGGTGACTGGGGCGCTGTTCGTGAAGCTGATGTCGTAGCGCATGGACATGGAGTGGAGGCCAGGGGCTTCCATTCCGATGATGTAGGAGCAGGCGGCCAACTCGGCGATGGCGGCCTGGCCGAGCGTGTTGGTGAGTGCCGGGTAGGACGAGGCGGCTTGCGATGGCGGCGCTATGGGGGCGGTGCCGGTGGCGCCCTGCAGGGCTTCCATGGCGATCTCGCGCGCTTGCCGGCGGCGGGGCGAGGGTTCCGACGGTGTTGGTGGGGGCGAGGCTGGCGTGCGGTCGCCGGAAAAGAGTTCCAGAGTGGCCGCGGGGCTTTCTGTGAGTACGAGGTCAAAGGTGGTTGTGCTTCCTGCGCGAGGAAGTAACGTGACCTCATCATCGAGGTAAACCCACTTCGTGAAGCGGGCGCGGAGGCGTGCCAGCGTCGCCGGAAGCTGATGCTGTTCGGCAAGGGATTCGAGCGACCAGAGGACGAGGTCCATGCCGTAGGCGAGGATTGCTCCGGGCTCCATGGCGCTGGCGGCGACGGGGTCGGCGTGGATGGGGTTGAGGTCGCCGGAGAGTTGGGCGAAACGCTCGTGTGATGCAGGCGTAATGCGGGTTTTGGCGATGGCAGGAGAGATGATCACAGGCTGTTCTTCGGTAGGGGAAGCTGACCAGAGTTTATCGTGCATGCGGCGGCGGACCGGGATAACGGCGGGGTTGGTACCAGCGGTGAGATGTATCCTGAAGGCACTCCGCCGCCACGGCTAGACCAGCAGGGATGAAGACGCTCCCTGGCTCAAGAGGGTTCGTGCTCTTCAACTCGTTCGGCTACCTTCTGCTGTTTCTGCCAGCGGTGCTTCTGCTGGTGATGGCAGCCAGGCGGTGGGCGGGGCCGCGTGGGGCGCAGGCGGTGGTGCTGCTGGCGTCGGTGGTGTTTTACGGGTGGTTCCGGCCTGCCAATCTTTGGCACCTTGGGGCTTCGGTGCTGGCTAACTGGTGGCTGGCCCGGCAAATCGCCGCGGCTGAGGGTGTGGCGCGGAAACGCTGGCTGCAGCTTGGGCTCCTCGCGAACATTGGGTACCTGTGCGCGTTCAAGTACGTGAACTTCCTGCTAGGGACGCTGCCGCTGGCCCACGGGCATGAGCACCTGATTCCGGACTTCGAGTTTCCGCTGGGCATCAGCTTCTTCACGCTGGCCCAGGTGATGTACCTCGTCGACTGCTACGAAAAGCTGGTGAAGCCGAACTCGCTATTCGACCACGCCACGTTTGTCTCGTTCTTTCCGTATGTGATCTCGGGCCCACTGGCCAAGGTCAAGCGGATGAAGAAGCAGTTCGGGAACTTCGGAGGCGAACCGGGTAAGCGGACCAATGTGATCGCCCGCGGGATGTTCCTGTTTTCGCTGGGGCTGT
Source organism: Granulicella sp. (assembly GCA_965198545.1). Taxonomy (GTDB): domain Bacteria; phylum Acidobacteriota; class Terriglobia; order Terriglobales; family Acidobacteriaceae; genus Granulicella. The sequence goes on from CBDAPS010000002.1 coordinate 64,406, forward strand.
TCAAGAAGACGGTTTGTGCCCAGGCGTTCGGCCAGATCGCGGACTACGGCTATAACACCGCGCGGAACCGCTCGATGGTGGAGGCGGCGGTGTTTACGGCGACGTACTCGCTGCAGCTTTATTTCGACTTCAGCGGCTACTCGGACATGGCGATCGGGACGGCGGAGATGATGGGAATACAAGTTCCGCCGAACTTCGATGCGCCGTTGCGGTCGATGTCCATAATCGAGTTCTGGCAGCGCTGGCATATTTCGCTTTCGGGGTTCATCACGACGTACCTGTACACGCCGCTGCTGCGGGCGTTCGGAAAAGCGTCGCTGGCGAAGGCCATGCTGGCGACGCTGATCGCGATGACGATTGCGGGCCTTTGGCATGGGCCTTCGTGGACGTTTGTGGTGTTCGGGCTGCTGCATGGCGTGGCGCTCGCGACAAACTCGTTCTGGCGCAAGCAAGTGCCGGTGAAGCTGCCGAAGGCGCTTTCGTGGCTGCTGCTGATGGTGTTCGTGGATACGGCGTTTATCTTCTTCCGCTCGCCGAACCTGCATGTGGCCAAGGGCATGCTGCACGATTTGTACTCGTGGCATGGAGCGTTGCGGACCACAAACCTGCGGGAGATGCGGGCGAACTTCAGCTGGCCAATCTTTGGGCCGCCGGTGGCGATCGGTGTGGTGGCCGCGTTTGCAGGCAAGAGCTCGGAAGAACTGGCACGGGAGTTTACGCCTCGGTGGCAGACGGCGGTGGTGTGCGGGCTGGCGCTGACGGTGGCGGCGGTGTTCATGAACTCGGAGATTACGGCTTCGTTTATTTATTTCAGGTTCTAAAAGCAGCTATTAGCTATTAGCTATTAGCCCTTAGTTGTTCGTGGTTTGTGTAGAGAGGAGGGTGCGCGTGAAGGCTGGTGGATGGATTGCCGGGATGTTGGGATGCTCTGTGCTGGGCTGCGCGCTGGTGCTTGGGTCCTCGTATGCCATGGATATCTTTGGAATTTTTCATGACCCTACGGGCAAGAAGCTGCAGGTGGAGCATAACGAGCGGACGGCGAAGTTTTTTTTGAACGAGCGTTATGTTCCGGCGAACTTCGATGCGCTGCTGGTGGGGGGATCGAGCACTTCGAACTGGCGGATGAGTGCGCTCGACTTTGCGCGTTTTTATAACGAGTCGCTTTATGGCAGCAACACAGTGGAAGAGAAGCGGCTGGTGGATGAGGCGCTGCGGCGCGGCACGTTTCGCTATGCGATCTGCGTGATCAATCCGTACATGCTGCAGTCGCACGAGTTCAACGAGGGCAGCGGCGTGCCTCCGCGGCGCGAGGCGCTGGGGTCTGTGAACCTGCTTCGCGAGGAGTTCTATCACCTGCTGCGGCTGAGGCATGGTGGCGGCTCGCCGTTTACTCCGGATGGCGGGCAGGCGATGCCTCGAACGACGGGGATCGTGGATCCTTACCTGACGTATACGTTCCGGTACGACCCGATTGCCCTGGAGGCTTTCCGGCAGATGCTGGATGAGCTTCGGGCCCGGGGGACGAAGATCATCTTTCTCCAGACGCCGGTGTATGAGCCGATCTACCAGAAGCACAAGGCTCAGTTCGATCGCTTCTACGGCGCCTTCCCGCTGCGTCATGCGGATGAGCCGTTGATCGACTTCAATGCGCCGCAGTATGCCGGATTCAGGGATGATGCAGGGCGATGGGTGGACCCTCCGCATTTGAATGGGGAGTCGGCGGAGAGGATGAGCGTGGAACTGAACCGGGCGATCCATGCGGCGCTGCCGGGAGTGGCTGGTTTAGGCAGTCTGCAACGATGATTCTTAAGTTCTCAGTGGTTAGTTCTCCGTTGTCAGTTACGACGAGGGTTCCAGTCGGCTGAGGATGGCGGCTACTACCTGGTTGGCGCAGTCTTCTACGGAGAAGGTGGCGGTGAGGCAGTGGACTTCTGGGGCGACGGGGGGCTCGTAGGGGTCGTCAAGTCCGCTCAGGTGGCGGACTTCGCCGGAACGAAAGCGGCGGTAGAGGCCTACGGGATCGCGCTGTTCGCAGATCTCCACGGGGGCGTCGACGAAGACTTCGACAAAGTTGGGTATGCGCGCGCGGACGGCGTCGCGGGCGGCACGCTCGGGGGACATGGCGGCGACCATGGTGATGACTCCGCGGCCAGCCATGACGTCGGCGAGATAGCCGAGGCGGCGAACGTTTTCGTCGCGGTCGGCGCGGCTGAAGCCGAGGTCTGGGAAGAGTTCGCGGCGGATATCGCCGGCGTCGAGCAGGCAGGCGCGGTGGCCGAGGGCTTCAAGCTGCGCAGCTACAGCTTGCGAGAGGGTGGTTTTGCCGGCTCCGCTGAGTCCTGTGAACCAGGCTGTAGGTGCGTGCTGGGAAGGATTCATGCGCGAGTGGTTCCGCCTGCAGGTGTGGGGTTGGGCCTGGTATTGGGAAGGGGCGTTACGAGTTCCATGCCGTCCTGGCCAGTGATGATGAGGCTGCCGGCTTCGAGCCAGGCATGGGCGTGCGGGTCGCCGGAGTCGCGATGGCCGACGCCGAGGTGGAGGGTCGAATGGAAGCCCCGGCGGGCGAGCATGTGCTGCGCGGCGATGGCGTTGGGCAGGCAGAGACTCCGCCACGGCACGGTGTTGGCGGCCAGGGTGATGATGTAGCGGATGTCGCGCTGAAGCTGCTCGGGAGGTTGCGGGTTTGCGGACGTGCGCGGAACCAAAAGTGAGGGCAGCGAGCGGCGCAGGGAGAAGGCGACGAGGAGGCGCGCACGGGCCAACTCCCATGCGGCTTCGCGAAGGAACCGTCGCATGAGGGGTGGCGTGGCTCGCCAACTTCGCCAACGATCAAGCCAAGACAAGCGGCGCTCCTTTCTAGCCGGGCAGTGCGCATGGCCTCCGCAGTGCGCATGTTCTCCGAAGTGTGGAGAGCAACGATTTGCGGTTCCACCACAGTGGGGACCAGAGTTCGCTGCCGGTAACCAGATGGCCCAAACGGGTGAGGCGTGTTCGCAGGACGACCATCCGGCATGTCCATTATTATGGGGGCGTAGTGGCGGCGCAAATCACAGGACGCAGTGGGGCGTCCATGAGCAAGGCAGGAATGAGCAAGGCAGGAACGGCGGCTCCCATGGAAGCGACAGAAGAAGACGCGGGTGGGACCGAACGCTTCTGCGCGGCGCTGTTTGCCGGGGCGAGCCCGGAGTTCCGCGTGGTGGCAGCCTGTTGCCTGCGCAGCGAAGACGCAGCGCGCGCGAAGGTAGCCGCACTTCTGTCAGCAGACACCGTTCGATGGCCGAGGGTCTGGCGGATTGCGGAGCGGCACCGGGTGAGCGGGCTGGTGGCTCGCGTGCTGCGCGATGAGCCGGATGTGCCGGTGGAGATCGCAGAGAAGTTCAGGGAGCGCTCGGCGCAGATCCAGCGGGAGAACCTTGCCCAAGTGGGCATGGCGCTGCGGGTTGGACGGGCGCTGGAGACACGCGGCATCGCCTACCTGGTGCTGAAGGGAGCACCGCTGAGCCAACTGGCGTACGGCACTACGACCGTGCGGCACATGCGGGACATCGACCTGCTGGTGGCGACACGGGATACGGCGGCGGCTGAGCGGGAGCTGCTGCTGCTGGGGTTTGAGCGGGAGGCAGACCACGGGGCTGGACTAACGGCCCGGCAGGCAGCGCTGTGGAAGCGGTTTCGGAAGCACCACGAGTTTGTGCACCGGGCGACAGGTGTGCGGCTGGAGCTGCACTGGCGGGCCTTTGATAATGCCAGGCTTGGGGCAATCCCGGTAGACCGCACGCAGTGGCTGCAGGTAAGCGCGGGGCAGGAGCTGCCGACGCTGCCGACACCGGAGCTTCTGCTGTTACTGTGCGGACACGGGGCGGGCCATGCGTGGTTCCGGCTGAAGTGGATCGCTGATATCGCGGCGCTGCTCGAGGGCATGACGCATGGGCAGCGGAGGCTGCTCTGGCAGGCGGCGCGGGAGCGCGACCTGGACCGGCCGGTGGAGCAGGCCCTGCTGCTGTGCGTGGCGCTGTTTGGGGTGGAGTTTGCCCCGCAGAGGAGTTCGCGAGTGGGGCGATGGCTGGCGGAGGTGGCCCGGGACGCGTTGCTGACGGAAGTGGCGCAGGGCAAGTCCCCGGAGTCAGACTTTGTGCCGAGGCGGCTGACGGCTTCGCGGTTTCTGCTGCGGCGGAGCTGGCGCTACCGGCTGGAAGAGGCTCGGGTAAACGCGGCTTCGCCTGCGGACTGGGGAACACTGCCAGTGCCTGACTCACTGCTGTTTGTGTATCCCCTGTTGCGGGTGCCGTTGTGGGTAAGGCGGCGATGGTTTGCGCGGCCACGGTGATGACCGCGCAGGGGGTGAGGACCTGGAGAGCGGTGACCGGATTACCGGTAGGGCGGACTTGAGTGACTCATGAGTGAACGGCGCGCGGAGACTAAGCCTCTGTGTGGATTATCCTCAAGGGAAAGAACGGCTTGAAAGATCGAGAACAGATGCTGCAAGGCAATACCAGCCCCGCGCAACGACATGCTTTCCCACTGAAAGGAAGTTCGGCTCGCATTTCTGCGACGCGGCTGCTGGGGCGCAGACCGGTTCAGTTCCTGCTGGATGGCGTATGCGGCGCCATAGCGATCACCCTGGCGTATGCGCTGCGGTTTGACATGCAGCTGCCCAAGTGGGGCCGTCACCAGTTGTTGTTGTGGGCGCCGGCCATGTTTCTGCTGGATCCGCTGGCGATCTTTCTGTTTCGCGGAGGGCGGTCCGCGGCGCAGTACTTCGGGCTGAAGGATCTGCGGACGCTGGGGCAGCGGCTGGCGGCGCTGAATGCCGTGCTGTTCCTGTGCTCCTACACCTTGCAGGGGCGGCACTTCATGCCGGCTGGCATTGTGGTGATCGACCTGCTGCTGATGCTGTTCCTGAGCGGCGGCGTGCGCGCGATGCAGCGGCTGGAAAGCGAGTCAAGGCAGCGCGTTGCCGCCAGCCAGCGAATCCTGATCGCGGGAACCTCGGACACCGTCGCCGGAGCCGTGCGGCAACTGCAGCCACTGTATGGGGACGGCATTCGCGGAGTGCTGGTGGAGGACGAGCAAGCGTTCAATCGCAGCCTGTTTGGTGTGCCGGTGCTGGGCAGCACGGGCGAACTTGGCGCGAGCCTGCACGCCAATGAGATCGACCTGCTATTCCTGTGTTCGGCGGACCTGAAGGACCTGGGTTCGATGATCGAAGCGGCGGCGCACTTCGATGTGCCGGTGAAGTTTCTGCCTTCGGTGCATGACCTGATTTCGAACAAGGTGCGCGTGAGCAAGCCGGTTGGCGTGGAGTCGCTGCGCAACGCGCAGCGGATTGGCCGCGAGCCGAAGCCGTACGTGGTGGACGCACTGCGCGACAAGGTGGTGCTGGTAACCGGCGCGGGCGGATCGATCGGATCAGAGTTGGTGCGGCAGGTGAGCGAGGCGCCGATACGGAAGCTGATCCTGCTGGATCAGGACGAGAACGCGGTCTTCGAGCTGCTGCAATCGCTGGGCAAGCGCGATGATGTGCGGCCGGTGATCGCGGATATACGCGATGCGGAGGCTCTGCGGCGGGTGTTCGCCCAAGAGCTGCCGAACGTGGTGCTGCATGCGGCGGCCTACAAGCACGTGCCGATGATGGAAGCGAACCCCTGCGAGGCCGTGCTGAACAACGTGTATGGCACTCGGATGCTGGCGGAAACAGCGCTGACGTACAAGGCGGAGCGCTTCCTGATGATCTCGTCGGACAAGGCGGTGAGGCCCTCCAGTGTGATGGGAGCGACCAAGCGCGCGGCCGAGGTGGTGATCCAGGAGATCGCGCGGCTGGCGGAGTGCGACGCGACGGCCTGCACGGAGTTTGCGTGTGTGCGGTTCGGGAACGTGCTGGGGTCGCGCGGATCCGTGCTGCCGATCTTCCTGAAGCAGATCGAGCAGGGCGGGCCGATCACGGTGACGCATGAAGACATGACGCGGTACTTCATGACGATTCCGCAGGCAGTGCACCTGGTGCTGCAGGCTTCGACGCTCGGGTCGCATGGGGATATCTACATGCTGGACATGGGCGACCCGGTGCGGATCATGGACTTTGCTCGTGAGGTGATCCGGCATGCGGGACTGACGCCGGACAAGGATATCGAGATTCGGGTGATGGGATCGCGGCCGGGCGAGAAGCTGCATGAGCAGCTTTGGCGCGAGGATGCGCAGGTGAGCCCGACTCCGCTGGAGTACATCTTCCGGGTGCATGCCGAGCCGCTGCCACCGATGTTTCCGGAGCTGCTGACGGAGCTTGAGCTGGCGGCGCGGGAGCACCGGCCGGAGAGGATTCCGGAGCTGCTGAGGCAGATGCCGATCGAGTACCTGACGGAGCGGGCTGAGGCGGAGCCGGCGCTGGTGAATTAGTGGCCGGATATTCCTTTAGTGGTGGACGCCTTCGCCTCGGCCTACCTTGGTGAAGGTGGCGAGCAGGATGCGGCAGTCGAAGGCGAAGGAGCGGCGCTCGAGGTATTCGCGGTCGAGCGCGACCTTGACGGGAATGGTGCAGTCATCGCGACCGTTGACCTGGGCCCAGCCGGTGAGGCCGGGGACCAACTCATGTACGCCGTTAGCGGTGCGGAGGGCGACGAGGTCGTCCTGATTGAAGAGCGCGGGGCGCGGGCCGACGAAGCTGAGATCGCCGCGCAGGATGCTCCAGAGCTGAGGGAGCTCGTCGAGGCTGAAGCGGCGCAGTGTGGCCCCGATGGGCGTGAGAAAGCTGTCCGCGCCGGTGAGCAGGTGGGTGGCGACCTGCGGGGTGTCGGTGCGCATAGTGCGGAACTTGGGCATGGGGAAGAGGCCGTTGTTGCGGCCTACTCGCTGAGACCAGTAGAGGGCCGGGCCTTTGGAAGTGACGCGGACGAGGAGCACGATGAGCAGGAGTATCGGCGAGAAGACGATGAGCAGAAGGGCGGCGAGGAGGATGTCGAAGAGGCGCTTGCTGCGTTGCACGGTGGGGTCCTCTAGCTATTGTGGCTGGGGAGCGGGGCGGACGCAAAGCGGTAGCCCATTCGAGCGCATCGCTGCTTCAAGCAAACTACGGAGATCCTTCGTTGCGCTCAGGATGACGCCTTCAAGAATGAGGTCGATCTAATCGTTGCCGAATTCGGCTGCGATCATCTCTCGGATGACTTCGTCCTGCGTTGGCGGCCAGGTGAAGCCCGAGGCAGCCAGCTTTTGGGTGCTGAGGGAGAAGGACGAGGTGAGTTTGCGCAGCGAGTCGAGCGTGATGGGAGCGGGCAGGCCCATGGCAGCAGCTGCTGTGCCTACGGAGGCGAGAGCCTTCAGCAGTGCGGGCGAGACGGCTCGTGGATGCTTGACGTTCGTCCGGTCGGCGAGGGCGTTTACCCAGGGTTCGAGATCGATCGGGCGCCGGTCGGCTACGTTGAAGATGCCGTCGGCTTGAGGGCTGCTGAGCAGATGGATGATGGCGGCGGAGACGGTGTCGACCGAGGCCATGCTGCGGACCGTGCGGACGCCTCGGGCGTGGACGTAGAGGCCACGGTGGACGGCGCGGAGAAGGCTCTGGAGGTTGAAGCGGACGCCTGGGCCGTAGGTGAGGCAGGGGCGGAGGATGGTGACCGCGAGGCCTTCTTTTTGGGCTTCAAGGGCGAGCTTTTCGGCGTCGAGCTTGAGTGCTCCGTAGGGTGTGTCTGGCGCGGTGGGGCTCGATTCGTCCAGGTCTTGACCCTGCTGGCCGGCGTAGACATGGGCGCTGGAAAGCAGGATGAAGCGGGAGACGTCGGCGTCGAGCGCTGCGCGCAGGAGCAGGCGTGTGCCGTCGACGTTGGTGCGGCGGGCCTGGGCCTTGTCTGTGGCGGTGCGCAGTCGAGTGTGGGCCACGGCTGCGAGATGGACGACGGCTCCGGCACCATGGACGAGGGAGTTGAGAGTCGAGGCGTCTAGCAGGTCGCCTTGGACCTCGTCGGCGGGCACGAAGGTCGGGTTGTTGTGGGTGAGGACGCGGAGCCGGCTGCCGGTTGCGTACAGCGCAGGCAGGAGGCGGCGGCCGATGAGGCCGGTGGCTCCGGTGATGGCGATGGTCTGCGGAAGGTAGATGGGGGTGCTCCGAATGTTTGTGGAAAGCAGGAAGCAGGAAGCAGGAAGCAGGAAACAGGAAGCAGCAGAAGCGGAGGCATGAGCAGCAGGGACGACAACAGCTTAGGCTCTGCGCCTTCAATGGCCTATCCTACCTTTTGGGTGCATCTGGGGTGATGATTTCCTGGTGCGCAGGACGCGGCAGCCGCTGCATGGAGATGAGTGAGCTGTGAGTGTGGCGCGGCGGCTGGTTCGATCGTTTGGCGCTTCGGTGATGGGACCGGGCGTGACGCTGCTGGTGCAACTCATCAATGTGCCGATCATGCTGCGGCAGTGGGGGCCGGAGCTGTATGGCGAGTGGCTGATGCTGACGGCCGTTCCGACGTATCTGATGCTGAGCGACCTGGGGTTCGGCAACGTGGCGGGAAGCGCCATGACCATGCGCGTGCACGCGGGAGACCACGATGGGGCGCGGACAGTGTTTCAGACGACGATTGCGCTGGTGGCGGGGTTGTCGGGGGTGCTGGCGATTGTGGTTGCCGGGCTGATCATGACGCTGCCGCTGGGCAGGATGTTCAATCTTCAGTCGATGCCGGTCCATGAAGCCAGGATGGTGTTGCTGTTGCTGAGTCTGAACACGTTCGCGGTGCTGCAGTGGAGCGTGCTGATGAGTGCATATCGCGCGACGGAGCGGTATGCGTCCGGGATGTTCCTGGTGAACGTGATTCGCTCGGTGGAGGGCGCGGGGGTATTCCTCATTCTTTTCTTTCATGCGCGGCCGCAGACGTTAGCGGCTTACATGCTCGGGGTGAGCGTGGTGGGGACGGTGGGGCTGGCGGTGCAGCATCTGCGGCATGCGCCGTGGCTGGGGATTGGTGTGCGATTTGCGCGGCGCGACACGTTGCGCGAGCTGGCGCGACCGGCGTTCGCGTTCATGGCATTTCCGGCCTGCGCAGCGCTGAGCACGCAGGGCGTGACGCTGATGACCGGGCTGGCGCTGGGGCCAGCGGCGGTGGCGCTGTTCAACCCCATGCGAACGCTTTCGCGGATTCCGCTGCAGCTGACGGATGCAATCAAGAACTCGGCGTGGCCGGAGCTTTCGGCGGCGTTTGGGCGTGGGGACCAGGCGTTTGCCCGGCGGCTGCATCGCGGGGCGTTCCAGGCGGCGCTGCTGATGGCTGGAGTGCTGGCGGTGGCGCTGTGGGTTGGCGGGCCGTGGGTATTTCGATTGTGGGTGCATGGGCGCGTGGTGATTGCGCTCGGCGCCTTCCACCTGCTGCTGCTGGAGGTGCTGCTGAATTCGCTTTGGAATACGAGCTCGTCGGTGGCTATGTCGGTGAACCGGCATGAGCGGATGTCGATGTGGTACCTGGCGTTCAGCGCGGGGAGTGTGGTGCTGGTGGGTGTGCTGGCCCGACGGCTGGGCCTGGCGGGCGTCGCGTTGGGGATGCTGTTTGCGGACGTTGGGATGATTCTGACGGTGCTGGGGATCAGCACAAGGTTGCTGGGGGATACGTTGAGTGGGTTTCTGCTGGCGTGCCTGCGGCCGGTGGAGTTGAAAGCGTTGCTGGGAGCGGTAAGGCGGCGGCCTGTCGTGGGAAGCTAAGCGCGAGCGGCGTGGCGGAAGAAGTCAGCGTACTGCTTTGCGACGATGGCCGGAGCGTAGCGTTCGCGGAAGCGGGTCCAGGCGGCCTTGCCGAGGGTGTGGCGTGCCGCAGCGTTGGGGATGAGGTCTTCGAGCGCTGTGCGGATGGCTTCGGCGGTGGGTGGAAGGAGCTTGCCGGCGCGGCCGTCGTCGAAGAGCTCGCGCTGGACTTCCCAATCGGGGGCGAGGCAGGCGAGGCCTTGCGACATGGCTTCATGGAAGACGAGGCCGTAGCTTTCAAAGCGGGCGACGTTGATGAAGATGTGGGACTGACGCATTTCGGCGAGGACGCGGTTGGTGTCGGCACCCTGCAACAGTGTGATGTGGTCGCCGGCTGGTACGTGGATCTTCGAACGGTCGAGGTTGCTAACGATCGTCAGCGTGGCCTGATTGCGGAGGCTTGTGGGAAGCGCGGCAAAGGCGTCGAGCAGGAGGTCGAGGCCTTTGCGCCAAGCCTGGCCGCCTACGAAGAGGAGTTTGATCGGGCCAGTATCGAAGTGGCGGCTGAGGGATTCGGGCGGGCAGGGTTCGATGTGCGGGGTGAAGAAGGGAATGGCAACGAAGCGGTCTGCGATGTCAGGGAAGAGGGCGGCGTGGCGGCGGGCTTCGGCTTCGGTGCTGAGCTGGATGAATGCAGCGCGGCGGAAGAGCTTGCCCTTGACCTCGCGCTCTTCGGCGAGAGCGGCTTCGGTCGCGCCAAAGCTGAGTTGCATGGCGGGATCGAGAATGGCCTGCTGCCAGATGACGGGGACATGGCCTGCGTTGAGCGGAAAGGCGCGGTGCGAGAAGACGACTTCTGCGCCGGAATGGGCAAGTTCGCGGGCGGCTAGATGGCCCGTGAGTTCAGAAGCAAGTGATGGAGTGTGGCGGAGGCGGCGCTGGAGTGCGGCGCCGATTACTTTGGCGTTGCCGGTGAGGCCCAGCCACGGGGATCGCTGTGGGATCAGGCGCAGGTCTGGCTGAAAGCGGGCGATCTGGGGCAGGGACTCGCGGACGTAGCGGCCATCGGTGTTGTGTCGGCGGAGATCCCAGGGAAGCTCGTCGAGGAAGACGCGCAGTGTTCCGTCCGGATTGTTTGCAGTGGGCGGGGGCATGGCGCTCATGACGAGTCTAGAGCGGAGCGCTGCCCGCATCGTCGTGCGCGGTGGTTCCGGGCAGGAGCGAGTTGGCCTTGAGCGCTCGCGTCTGGCTGAGGTGCTTGAGCAGGCGGCGGCCGGCGAGGATGCCGGGCTGTTCGATGTACTTCCAGGAGAGGGTGGCGATGAGGAGCACCAGCGGGACGACTAGCGCAAGGACAGCGAGGAAGGACGGGAAGGTGCCGAAGGTAAAGCCGAGGAAGGCGTCCGAGCGGTGAGTGAGTCTTTCAACCGCTTTCAGGACCGTTTCCAGCACGAAGAAATGGAGCAGGTAGACGCTGAAGGAGACCTTGCCGAGGAAGCGGGTAACGGGGTTTACGAGGATGCCCCATGGGTGCAGCGCGAGCGCGAGGAGCGGGCCTCCGACGAGGAAGACGTCGGCGGGGTAGTCGGTGGGATCGAAGCCGCCGAGGTGGAAGTGCTTGGCGAAGAAGCCGACCGTGCAGACGATCAGCACGAGAGCGCTGATGCGGCGAAGCGATGCGGCCGAATGGGAGGCGATCAGGGATCTGACGACGAGGTAGAGCAGCACGCCCATCAGGAACATGGGGAGCTGGATGGGGAACCAGGCCATGCTGAAGTAGCCGAGATTCTCCGGGTGCAGGCGGGCTAGCCAGTAGGAGAACGGGATGAGAACGGCGTAGGACAACGTGAAGGCCGCGGCAGCTCGCGGCAGCGTCTTCACGTACCTGTGGATGGCGGGCAGGAGCACGTAGAAGGTGGTTTCGACGGCGATGGACCAGCCGCCGAGCACGATGGTGCTGATGAGCGCGGGCTTGAAGCCGAAGAGAAAGAGGAAGCCGAGAACGTAATCTGCGGGCGTGGGGCGATAGCCGTGGACGAACGGCAGGCGCAGGCGGCACCAGTTGAGCAGGATCGTGAGATAGAACAGCGGAGCGATGCGGAAGAAGCGGCGGACGAGGAAGTTGAAGGTCGCATGGGGCTCGCGGGAACGGGCGTCGAGCGAGAGGAAGAGGGTGAAGGCGCTGACGGCGTAGAAGAGCTCAACACCGCTGGCCCCGGCGTAGAAGGGCCAACTGATGCGCGAGGTCTGCAGGCTGCTGGCCGAGCAGTGGACAGCGAGAACGCCGAGAATGGCGATGCCGCGCAGGGCGTCGAGGTAGCCGACGTGGGGTATCGCTTCTGTGGTGGGCTGCGTTTGGGAGTTTCCGAATGACACTTGCGGCAAGGCTAATTCTCCCTTGCCCTGTGCTGCGCTGTCGACAGAAGTTGGAGGGCTTTGCGGACGGAGGCTCCCCAGTTGAGCCGATGTTCGAAGGCGGCTCGCGCACCGAGGGCGAGCTGCTTGTAACGTGCCGGATCCTGCCAGAGTTGCGCGATGGTGGCGGCGTACTGCTCGGCGGGAGCGTCGGGCGGGAGGCGGATGCCGTTTTCGTGCTTGGAGACGTAGGTTGCCACGCCGCCTGTGTCGCGGGTGACGATGGGGAGCGCGAAGGAGCTGGCTTCAGCGAAGACGATGCCGGCGGCCTCGGCTTGTGTAGGGAAGAGGAAGAAGCCGGCCTGGCGGAAGAGTGCGGCCAACTGCTCGCGGCCTGCGGGCGTGGCGCGATCGAGGAAACCATAGTTGCGGACCCAGGGTGACTCCGGCGATGAGCAGCCTGCTACGTGCAGGACGGAGGGAAGGCCTCTTTCGTTCAGCAGGCGAGTGGCTTCGAACGCGACGTCGCCGCCCTTGCGTTGCCAGTCCACCCCGACCCAGAGCAGGTTCAGGGTTGGGCCTGCGGTGCGGGCTGCGATGAGGGATTCGACTTCAGGCGGTGTGAGGGACGCGGCGAGGTTGGCTCCGAACTCCGCGACGTGGAGCTTTGAGGCGTCCACGGCGTAGTGGCGCTTTGCGGTTTCGACGGCCCAGGTGGAGCTGTAGAGCGCGAAGGTGGCCGCGGTGAGAGCCTGCTGCTCCTGGCGGTGGCAGATGGCGAGTTCTCGCGGCGTGAGGCCGGTGAAGGCAGCGGGGTAGTAGTCGACCATGGCGTCGAAGACGGCGTCGGTCCAGAAGAGGGTGGGGATGTCGAGCTTCAGGCTGGTGAGGGGGATGCTGGAGGTGGCTATGAGGGCGTCGACTTGAATGCCTTTCAGGCCTCGCATTAGCTGCCGGCGGTACTGGCGTAGCGCGAAGGGATGGCGGTCAAGCTGGATCTGCGATTTGCGGAGGCGATGCCAGAGCTTGGCGAGGATATAGGCGTAACGGAAGCCGCGATTGAGCGTGATGATGTGGACGGAGCCGCCCCCCTGTTCCAGTTGCTGTTTCAGTTCCCGGAGGATGGAGTTGGGGATGCCAGACCAGGTGTTGACAACTTCCGGATCTCCAATGGAGACGAGAGCTACGCGCACCTGTTCACTGTATCAACCGGTTTGGGTCGCTCACGCTGTGCCGGATCGTTCACGCTGTGCCGGGCTGTGGCAGGGCGAGCGATGCGGCGGTAGGGACGGGCCGATGTGCGCTTTGGCGGTTGGCGGCTCGCTGGTGAGCGAGCGCGCCGAGCACGGCGTAGCTGGCGAAGAAGAAGAAGACTTCCGGGTTGAAGTAGGAACCGTCGCGCATGAACTTCATGAAGAGATAGCAGATGATCGACATCGCAATGGCTCGGTCCTCCAGCGTTGAACCGTAAGACTTGCGCGGGTAGTAGCTGATGAGGAACCAGGCGGCGGCGATGAGGCCGATCAGGCCGAACTCCGCGGTGATGCGAAGAAGCAGCGAGGAAGCGTCCCACTGGCCGAGCATGAGGCGGTCTTCGTCGAGGACGAACTCGACGCCAGGAACGCTGCTGAGGTAGCGTTCGTGCGAGGTGACGTAGGAGCCGAGGCCGCCACCGGCGATCGGGTGGTTGCGGAAGGCTTCGCGTGTGACATAGAAGTTGGCGAGGACGCCGAAAGTGCTGATGTTGATGGTGGAAACATCGCCGTTGGAGGTCCCGGCGAAGGTGTCGCTGACGCGCACGCGGAAGAGAGCGGAGTAGTTGAACAGCAAAGCGCCCAGCAGGAGCACGACGCCGGGAGCAAGGGTCTTGCCGAGACGGTAGCGCCTGCCGAAGAGATATATGCCGAAGAGCACGCCCATGTAGCCAAGGCTGGACTGGCTGAGCGCGATGGCGAGGAGCATGACCAGCAGACGCCGGCCCCCCTGGCGGCGGCGCTGCCACAAATCGAGGTAGTAGAAGGCGCCAGGGACGCAAACCAGGCAGAAGGTGCTGGGCTCGAGGCAGATGCTCATGAGGCGGCCGCCGCCCCAGGGCTGGAACGGCAGATAGAAGATGCCGAAGGCGGCGACGTAGAAGGCAAAGCGCGCGTACAGGGCGAAGCATTGCCGGACGTCGAAACGCATGTAGCGGTAGAAGGCGGCAAAGTAGAGCGCACTGGGAAGGATGCCTGCGATGTCCTTGACGAAGCCGGGAAATGAGCCTAAGCCGGTGACGATGCCGGCGATCCCGCTGAGAACGAGGCACCCAAGGAAGACGAGCAACCGGTCGGGCATCCAGAGGAAGCCCTCAACGGTGAGGATGGCGAGGTTGACGAGCAGGATCGCGTAGAAGTACAGCAGATGGATCGGCCCGACGTTCAGCATGAAGCGGTCGCTGAACAAGCCGAGGATGGTGGAGTAGACCAGATATTTGCGAAGGGGAGTCAAGAACGCGCGACCGGAGCTGCTGTGCTCTAAGGGTAACTCAGGGTAACGAAGAGTATCGCCGGGAGCAGAGGCGGTTAGTCTAGGAGCGTGCCTTCACTGCTCCAGACCTATGGGTTTTTCGGCGGGCTGCGCCTGCTTCGGGACCTGATGGCGACCAAGCTGACGATGCCGCAGGCGCAGATCGTTCGCCGGCCTGTGTATGTCCGCGGGAAGCGTTGGATGCAGATTGGACCGGGCTTTATCACGGGGCCCGGGCTGCGGCTGGATGCGTTCCCGGTAGCTTCGGAGGGCGGGCCGGTGCTGCGCATCGGGCGCGACGTGCAGGTGAACGACTATGTCCACATTGCCGCGGTGCACTCGGTGGTGATTGGGGACCGCGTGCTGATTGCGAGCAAGGTGTTTATTACCGATCACAACCACGGCAGCACCAAGGGTCCGGGGCCGCACGACAGCCCGGAGGTTGCGCCGATCAAGAGGCCGCTGCAGTTTGCGGAGGTCGTGATTGAAGACGACGTCTGGATTGGCGAGTTTGTGTCCGTGCTGCCGGGGGTGCGGATCGGCAAGGGCGCGATCGTGGGAACGATGTCGGTGGTGAGCCGCGATGTGCCGGCGTACACGATGGTGGCGGGTTCTCCGGCGCGGGCGATCAAACGCTGGAACTTCGAGACGCAGATGTGGGAGAGGATTTGAAGCCGCGCATCGTGCTTTCGGGAGTGAACTTCATTGAAGGTGGGCCGCTGTCAGTATTCACAGATGCGCTGCGGGAGTTGGCGACTTCGTATAGCGACCGGTATACGATAACGGCGCTGGTGCATCGGCGCGAGTTGTTCGATGTGCCGGGCGTGGAGTATTTGGAGTTTCCCGAGGTGAAGACGTCGTGGCTGCGGCGGCTGCGGTTCGAGTATCGCGAGTGCCGCGGGCTAAGCGAGCGGCTGAAGCCTCGGCTTTGGCTGGCGATGCATGACATTACTCCGAACGTGGTGGCAGAAACGCGCGCGGTGTACTGCCATAACCCGGCACCGTTTTACAAGCTGCCTTTGCGAGCCTTTGGGTGTGAAGCGATGCTGGACCGGACATTCACGGCGTTCCGGCTGCTCTATCGATTTTTGTACGGAATCAACATTCGCGAGAATGACTTTGTGGTGGTGCAGCAGGACTGGATGCGCGCGGAGTTTCGGCGACGGTACCGCGTGCGGAGTGTGGTGGTGGCGCATCCGTCGGTGCCTGAGGGCGCGGTGGATGAGAGTGATGCTGTGCAATCGAACGTGTTCTTTTATCCGGCGCTCCCGAGGTCGTTCAAGAATATTGAGGGATTGCTGGGAGCGGCGGAGTTGCTGGAGCAGCAGGGTGCGCCTGAGTTTGAAGTGTGGCTGACGATTACGGGCGAGGAGAATCCTTATGCCGCGGGACTGCGGAAGCAGTTCGGGAGCCTGCGCTCGGTGCGGTGGATGGGGATGCAGCCGCGCAGCCGTGTGGAGGAGCTGTACGGGGCGGCGGGGTGCCTGGTGTTTCCGTCGAAGCTGGAAAGCTGGGGCATGCCGATTTCGGAGTGGAAGCGGACAGGCAAGCCGATGATCGTGGCCGATCTGCCGTATGCACATGAAACGGTGGGGAATTATGACGCGGTACGCTTTGTGCCGCCGATGGATGTAGCCGGGATCGCGGCTGCGATGCGGATGCAGCTGGTGACGGGGGTTGTTGGCGAGCCAGCATGTGCGGCGGAGATCGCGGAGCCGTTCGCGCCGGATTGGCACCAGCTGTTCCAGATCCTGCTACGGGAGAGCCGCTGATGCTGCCGCTGACGGCCGGCCTGGTGGTGTATCGCAGCGAAGTAGCGGAGTTGATGCCGCTGCTCAGGGCGCTGGCTGCGAGCGATCTCGTGCGCTGGATCGTGGTGGACAACGGGGCTGCCGAGGAGCGCGCGCAGGGGCAGCCGGAACGGGCTGCTGCGTTGCGAGAGACCGTCGAGAGGCTGGGCGGAGTGTACCTGGAGGCTTCGGGGAACGTTGGGTTTGGCGCGGGGCACAATCTGGGGCTGCGTGGTTTGGGTGCGTTTCCGGCGGAGTTTCACCTGCTTGTGAACCCGGATATCGAGTTTGGGGCCGATGCGCTGCCTGCGCTGGTGGCTGCCATGAGCGAGAGACCAGGGGCGGCCATGATGATGCCGCGCGTGGTGTATCCGGACGGCGGCTTTCAGGCGCTTTGCAAGCTGTTGCCGACACCGCTTGACTTCGCTCTGCGGCGGTTCGCGCCGGAGTGGGTGCAGCGGCGCTTTCAAGGGCGTCTGGATCGTTACGAGATGACGGGCGTGGAACGCGTGGAGTGCGATCGAGTTCCGTTTTTGTCAGGGTGTTTCCTGTTTACTCGACGGGCGCTGCTGGAACAGGTAGGTGGGTTCGACGAGCGGTACTTCCTGTACATGGAAGATGTGGACCTGTGCCGCCGCATGGCGAGGCTTGGCGAACTGGTGTACTGGCCCGGGGCTACGGTGGTGCATGGGTGCTTCCGGGGGGCGTATCGCAGCCGGAAGCTGATGTTGGTGTTCCTGCGGTCGGCGTTCCGGTATTTCAACCGCTGGGGATGGGTATTCGACCGCGAACGGGCGCGGGCGAACCAGGCGGCGATGGGGTGCTTGAAAGACTCGGAAGGCCGGGTCCGATAGGTCTCAGCTCGAAGAGCCAGGTTTGCGCACCGCGAGAGGGCTTGGACTATCTAGAATCGATCAGGAGTTAGAAGCAATCAAAAAAGGTTATCGGCCGAAAGCGGCGCGGCGAAGCTGGCCCCAGCGCACACGACCTTCGTAGGGGATGGTGGACTTCCACTGCCTGAAGAGGACGATGAGGATGCCCAGAAGCAGCCCGGCGCCGAAGGCGTAGCGCATGTTACGGAAGCGTCGCGGACCGTATTTATTGCCCGGGACCAGCGCGGGTTCGATGACCTGGATGACGGGAGCATCCCGGGCTTCGTCGATGCGGGAGCCTTCGTACTGCTTGACCATGAGGTCGTAGAGACCTTCCTGGTACTTGAGTTCACGCGTGGCGCGGACGAACTCAACTTCAGCCCCAGGAACGCTGCTGAGAGATTTGCCGCTGTAGCCTCCCTGGCCCTGGGACTCTAGTTGAGAGAGCTGTCCCTGGAGAGCGTTCAATTCGGACTCCTGAATCTGGACCTGCGGGTTGGACTCGGTGGAGTAGCTGCGCAGGCTTTGGAGCTGGACCTGCTTGGCGGTGATCTGGGCGCGGAGGTTGGCGGCGCTTTCAAGGAGGGCACGAGCCTGAGAATCGAGCGAAACCATACCGCTCTTCTGCTGCAGATGCTGCAGGAAGACCTCGGCCTGGGTGAGGTCTTCCCTGGTCTTGGCCAACTGGCCTTCGTAAAAGAGGCGACGCTGCGAGGCCTCGCTAAGAGCCAGGCCGCGGAGGAACTGCCGCGCCTGATCGACGTAGGCGTTGGATATGTCGGCGGCGCGCGTTCGGTCGGTGTCAATGATGCCGATGGTGATGAAGCCTTCGCGTGTGGCCTTCAGAACAGTGCGAGCGCCGAGGATGGCGCGGGCCTGGGCGGCGTCGTGCGCGTTGTAGGCCTTGACCAGATTGAAACGCTGAACGATGCCGTCCTGAATGGGCCAGGCGCTGAGAATGACGAGGAAGCTCTCGGAACTGTTCTTGGCCTGCAGGATCGATCCGATGCCGACGTTGGCGGCGTCGCCGCTGGCTGAAGCCTGGCTGAGCAGCGCGGAGACGTTGCTGCCGCGGGCGATCGCGGGCGGAAGGATCTCGGTTGTCGCCAGGAATGTGGCGGGCAAACGCAGCATCAGCAGCCAAACGAGGAAGGCTGCGATGACTCCACAGGAAAAGATCAGGAACTTACTGCGAAGCAGGGCCAGTGCGATCGGCTGGAGGTCGACAGACGCATTCGCGCCGCCGAGTTGCAGCTCCTCTGAGCCGGGCGCGGCAAAACCTGCCGCAGTTGACATGGGGGAATGATCGTTCATGTGTTTACCGGATCGCCTCGATGGCGACCGCGCTGACGGCAAAGGCGCTGAGGGCAGAGGTCAAATTGGCGAAGTCGGCAGCCGAGAGAGGGGCTTTGAGCTTGGGGGGGACGATCAGCGCATCGCCGGGATACAACGTGAGCCGATTGAAGTTGCCCACGTTCTGCCGGCTGACAAGCATGCCGTTGGCCCGGAGGATGAACTCGCGCTTGCGATCGGCTTCGCGGGTGGCACCGCCGGACTCGTTCAAATACAGCTCGGAGCGAGCGTTGGGCGTGTAGCTGAGGGCGGCGGTGTTGTAGACGGCTCCGAGGACGTCCACGGTGTTGGGTATGTTGGGAACGTAGTAGTGGTCGCCATCTTCCAGCGGCAGCGTCGGGACGTCCTCGATGGAACGGGCGTTCGGCGGAATGCGAAGGACGACGCGGCCATCGGGCTGAATCTTTGCCAGCTCCGCGAGATAGGCCTTGCGCAGCTCCAAATCATTGGTGGCGCCGCCGATGCTGCTGCGCTGATTGGATGGCGCAAGAACCGCCTGGCTTTCGCGGGCGATCAGGACCTGGAGGCGGGCCTGCTGATCGGCCTTCACGCTGTCTCGGGTGAGCAGGGAGGCGAACAGGTAGGCGTGGGGGACCAGGCCACCGGCGCGGGTGACGAGGTCACGAAGCGTTTCGTCGACACCAACGCGGTAGACGCCAGGAGCTTTGACCTGGCCGTCGATGCGGACGAACTTGGCCTGCAGCTCAAGGGGCAGAGCAATGTCGTTGCGGGAGTAGATCACCACAACGTCGCCCGCGTTCAGCTGCTTGTTCTCGGGAGAGGCTGGATTGGCGATGGCCTCGCCCAGAGCGAAGGGAATCAGGCGATCGGTGAGGTCACCGGAATCGAGCCGCTGGATGACGGCGTAGTTCCAGTTGATCTCGGTATCGTGAGTCGCGGTTACTGGGCTGTTGGTTCCCGGGACGGCGGTGAAGGAACTGCCGGTGCTGGTGTCCAGTGCGTTCTGATTGTTGTAGTACGCGCGGGTCAGCAGGAACTCGCGATTGGGAATGAGGTCCGATACCCGCATGCCCGCGTGCCAGGCGTAGCGGCCGGGCTGGGCGACGTTGCCGCGAATGATGACCGCGTCAGAGATCTTTGGCGAAAGCGGGAAGATGCGGAGGATGTCGGCGGCCTGCAACGGGATGGAGAGACCCTGCGTGTTGAGCGAAAGCTCTTCCACGCTGCGGCGGGAGTGGTCGACGACATGCTCCAGCACAGCACGCGCGGTACCGGCGATGGGCGTGAGGCCACCGGCTTCGGTGATGACCGTGCCAACAGTTTCTCCGGGCTTGAGTTCGTAGATGGCCGGGGTGCCTACGTTGCCGTCCACGGCGACCTGCGGGCCGAGAGGCGGAACGAAGATGACGTCGCCGGGCAGCAGCC
The DNA here is from genome assembly GCA_965198545.1 of Granulicella sp. Classification (GTDB taxonomy): domain Bacteria; phylum Acidobacteriota; class Terriglobia; order Terriglobales; family Acidobacteriaceae; genus Granulicella. The sequence goes on from CBDAPS010000002.1 coordinate 84,316, forward strand.
GCATGTCGGCGCTTTTGTCACCGGAGAGCAGCAGCTTGTAGACGTCGAAGTGCGAAATCACCTGTCCTTCGCGCTTGAGCTGCACATCGCGCAGGGTCCCGGTCGAGGATGGCCCCCCGGAGGAAAACAAGGCATTGATCAGAGTGCTGAGTGAGCTGATGGTGTACACGCCGGGAGCGCGGGCGTGGCCGAGGACAAAAATCTGGATGGAACGCAGTGTGCCGAGGCTTACCGAGAGCTGAAAGCCTGTGAACTGCTGAGCGATCGCGTTGTGGATGAAGTCGGTGAGGCGATCCAGACGGAGGCCCGCGACGGTGAGTGTGCCGATGCGGGGGATGAAGATTTCACCGTTGCGATCGACGGTGGCGCGAACGTCGATATCGACCTTGCCCCAGGCGCGGATGAGGACCTGATCGCCGGTGCCGAGGATGTAATCCGCCGCGGGGACGACGCCGCTGGAGGGCGCGAAAGCGCTGCCGCCGCTGTTGAACAGCGAGCTGCCGAAAACGGGGAGGTCGTGGCCGAGGGAGTCGCGGACGAAGTTCTGGAAATCATTGGACGGTGGCGCCGGGGCGACCGGGTTTGAGGCCGCAATCGCCTTGGCGTTGGTTCCGGCGGCAGTGCCCATGCTTCGAATGACGACGGGGGCCGCGCCGGCGGTTTGAGCGGACGGCTGGTCGGCGCAGCCGTCTGCACCGCACTCGACGTCACTGGTGGAAGCAGGGATTTTGCTCGGGTTCTGCGCTTTCGCATGTCCAAGAGCCAACAACAGCAAAAGCGTTCCGAGGGTGCGTCTCATGAGTTCCTTGCGCCGGATACGTTCCAGGGAAAGCCCTGCGGGGGGCGAAAGATCTGAAACGATGGCTCTCAGTAGGATACGGCATTCGGCGGGCCTGGCGCTGCTTCTGGAGGCAGAGATGGGCTACCCTCGATCAGAATGCCGGGCGCGTCCCATCGCGGCCGAATGTCTCCCATGCCCCTTCTTTGCCATGCCTACGGTTTGCCGGTCGCCACGGAGTTGGAGATCCCGGGGGCTGTTAGCGCAGGACCGGATCAAAGGGAGCCTCCAGCGTTCACGGTGGGGCTTGGAAGAGTGGGCGCGGCTACGAAAGATTCGGGAAACCACTTGGGCTTTGCCGGGAGCCCGGATAGCCCTTACCGGTTGGTCCGGGAAGGGCTCCTGTTCCAGAAGCAGGAGGTTGCCAGATATCTCTGTTGCCGGGGTGGGGAGCGGTTAGTGGTGGAGCCCGCTCCGGGTGTTGCGGAGGCGGATGTCGCTGCGTACCTGATCGCCACGGCGCTCCCGGCCCTGCTCTGGATGCGCGGCGAGATTGTGCTGCACGGGGCGGTCGCCGTTCTGCCGGGCGAGGAGCGGGCGATCGGATTCCTGGGAGCATCGGGGTCCGGGAAATCGCGCCTGCTGATAGAGGTCGCCGAAGCGGGTGGGCTGATAGTGGCGGAAGACAGCTTTCGCGTGTGGCGCGAGGTGTCGCGAGGGGGGTCCCGCGTGATGGCAGCGGGATTGCCGGGACAAATTCACCGGCGGGCAGCCGGCGCCGCGCCGCAAGCGGAGCGAAGTGTCTGGATGGTTCCCGCGGCGCAGCAGAGGGTCACGGCCGGGCTCTCCGCGCTGGTGGTGCTCCGGGCAGAGGCGGAGAGGGAACAGCCCGCTACACCCGGAGGCGAAGGCTTCGCGCGGGGACCGGAACGTCTGCACGGCATCGCCGCGTTCGAAGCGGTTTTGCGCAATCGGCATCGGCCCCGAGTGCCCGATCTGCTCGGGCTGAGTGCGAGGGTGTTACCGAGGTGCGGTGCCTTGGCTGGGGAGCTTCCGGTATATTCTTGGGAGTTCCTGCAAGCGGCTTCTCGATACCCCGGCAAGGGCGGTACCTGGCGCATGCTTGCCGGCCTGTTGCAGGGGAGGGTTGGACGTGAGCGAAGCGAAGTGGGAACGGCGTGACTGCGTGAGCGCCGAGGTAGAGCAGTCCCTGGTGCTGCTGGACCTGGACACGCTTCTGTACCACTCGCTGAACCAGACCGCGAGCGCGATCTGGGAACTGCTGGCTGAGCCGCGCTCTGCCGCAGAGATCACGGATGGCCTTTGCAAGCAGTACCGCGTGAGCCCGGAGCAATGCCGTGCCTCGGTCGATCGCACCCTGCAGAGCTTCCAGGAAGCCGGCCTGGCTTCTCCCGCGGTCGCGGCCTAAGCCTGCGGGAAGCCAACGTGCGGAACGGAGAGCCGTTACCCCAGCCTTTTAACGCCAGGGCATACGGCTGCCTGTGGAGAAGCGCGTTTGCCCTACCGCTGTTTCAACCTGCCGATCCGGCTGAGTCGTTGCCGGGCGAAGCTGTGGTGCAGGTCTCGCTGGCGGAAGCGGATGCGCCGGAAAGACCGTATTCGATTGCTAACGGGCGGCTGCGATTCTGCGCGGACGGGCTGCGGTACGTGGCCGATGATGGCACGCTGATCGATATGTATGGCGCGTCTGGTTCGCCCGAACCCACGCGGATGGAGATTGCGCCGGGGAATGCGTGGAACGGAGAGCCTCCGGCTGCGTTTTACGGGACGGCGACGGCGGCGCTGCTGGCTGCGCGAGGCGATCTGCCGATGCACGGCTCTGCCGTGGAGCTGGGCGGAAAAGCGGTGTTGCTCTGCGGTCACTCGGGGGCCGGGAAATCAACGCTGACCGCGGCACTGATCGCGGCAGGCGCCCGTCTGCTTTCGGACGATCTTTCCAGCGTTTCCTGTGCTCCCAGTATCCAGTCGGGCAGCGCAGGGGACGAGCCGGTCTTGTACTCCGGCCGGAGGGCGATCCGGCTGTTTCCCGATGTTGCCGCCTTTCTGAGCGAGAGAACGGCGGTCGTGACGGTTCACGCCGCCGGCGAACCTAAAGTGCTGGCGATGCCTCGGGCGGCGCCACCGGACCGGGCGTTTCCGCTGGCGGCTGTCGTGATCCTGGGCGAGGAAAAGCGAGCGCACGTTGCGGAGGCCTCCGGGCTGAAGCTGCTGGAGTTCAGTTTTCGCCGCCGGGCGTTTCGTCACCTGCCGAACTTCGACCGGCGGGTGGGGATTGCACGGCGGGTGGCTAGCGCGGTGCCTCTGCTGACACTGCCTGGAGTTCAGGTGCGCAGCCGCGAGCAGTTTCGAGCCGTGGCGGACGACGCGCTTCAACATCTGACTTCAGCGGGGATTTCGGGTTGATGGGGCAGCGGTTGTTTAGATCGCGATACCGCCGGATCGGCACCAGAGGAGAAACTCGGCTGCCATGGCGGTGAACTGGGCCTGGGACTGCTCGAGAGCATAGGCATCGGCGCCGGAGCTCAAGCGATCCAGAGCGGCGGAAAGCCAGTCCAGGTCCAGCCAGCGTTCCACACCCGCTTCGCGGAAGAGAGGAATGCGCTCCCTGGCCGCGCGAGCTTCGACGCGGATGCGCAGCTCGTAGTCCGGCGAGAAAGGCATGCCGCGGGAGCGGAGCCTGACGGAGTCAGGAACCCGGCCAGCCAGCATGGCGCGAGCCATGGCGCGACTTTGACCATCGTGCTCGCCGTACCCGTAGGGCAGGCCCGCCGCGAAGCGGATCAGCCGCCGGTCTCGAAACGGGAAGAGGCGGCGCACGCCTTCCGGCGTGGAGGTTTCAGCCGAGGCAATTTTACTGAGCGCCGGGTGAATGCCTCGCGGGTCCATCCGGCGCGGCTGCGGCCTCCGCGGCGACGCTTCCCGCCATGGCTGACGCCAGGACGCGGGCAGGCCGTAAAGGAACTCCGGGGCAAGGCGTGCGTGAAAGCCACCGGCGGGCCAGGAGGCGCGGCGGTGACGCTCACCGCGCCACTCACGGAAGGCGTAGACGATGCGATGCAGCCAGTCCACGCCGAAACCGTCTTCCGGCTTTTCGGTGATGCTCATCTCGCCGGCCACGCCGTCGAAGAGGGCGTTGGCTCCTCCCTGCGCGGCGGCGAAACGCAGAGCGTCGTAGAGGTAGTGCCGGATCGAGACGGAAGGTTCGCCGGTGAAGACGAAGCTCCTTTCGCTGGGACGGTATACGCAGGCATCGGGCCCGGGAGTGACCAGGCGGACGGAGAGGCCAAGTTGCTGAGCGGCGGCAAGGCTGAACTCGCGCTCGTCGCGGAGATTGCTGCCTTCCGACGCGGCGGAGGTCAGGCAGAAGACCTCAGAGGACTCGTTGTGCTCCTGAGCTCCGAAGGCGGCGAGCAGCGTGGAGTCGATGCCACCGCTGAGCAGAAAGGCGGAGGAACCGTAGCGCCGCATGTTCTGACCGACGATATGGCGGCCTAACGTGTTCAGGGCCTCGACCGCATCGTCGAAGCTGCCCACAAACCGCTGCGGGGTGGGCTCAGGGGCGGGAGCGATGCTGTGGTGTCCCACGGGATGAAAGACTTCGCGGGTGGCTGGCTGGGCGGCATAGATGCTCTGCCAGACGGTTTCCCGCCCACGGATGCGGCGCAGCCCGGCGCGGCTCAGTTGCAGGGCCAGGCCCTCGGGGTTCAACGTGAGCCCTACCCATGGAAGTCTGCCGAGGAGAAGCATGTCCGGCGCGATGGCAATGCGGCCGGGAGCGCCACTGTGCGGATTCCCTACGGTCCAGAAGAACGGGTCTCGTTGATTTTCCGAGGTAAGGAGGGTGAGTTCCTTGGCCTGCGCGGACCAGCGGAGGAGCGACCACTCGCCGAGCATGTGCCAGGGGGCGTCCGGACCGAAGCGGTCGAGCGCGGCGTGGGAGAGCTCGGCTGGAGAGCAGCGGGCCGTTGCGAATATGCCGAGAGTGCGGGCGAGGTCTTCAGGCTCGTCGAGATATCCGGCGAAAGCGAGCAGAACATCCGGCGTGGCATAGATGTGAGTGGCAGAGACGAGCGCAGGGCTACCGCAGGCACGGACCACAGCTCCCGGAAGCTCGTGAACACCAGCGACGCCTGCGCGGAGGCCCAGCGCATCACGGTCGCGTGGAGAAAGCGGCGCGCCGTCCAGGGAGATCAGAGCGTAGATGCCGGGCTTGCTGCCGGGTTGAAGGGCCAGGTCAGGCAACTGAGGTTCCCGCTTTCAGCGTGTTGCCCCACGGCATTTGTTCAAGATAGCTGGATGAACCGGCATCTTTCCCGTCCAGGCGGCGGATTTCGGTGGGTGCGCCGGGAAGGCTCAGGACTGCCTGTTGGCGGAAATCGCGGTCGAGGAAGGTGACTGTGCCTTCGCTGGCGAGGCGTTGTTCGCGGGTGGCTCGAGGGGATGTGCCCACAACAATCTGGTCATTTCCGATGGATAGACCACGGGTGAAGTGTGGAGAAATGTGGACTCGCAATCCCTGGGCGCTGATGAGGTCACCGGCGATCGAGTCGCAGGTAAGAAGCGTGCCGTCTTCGAGCAGCGCGAGGCCGTGGCAGCTTTTGCCTTCGAGTGACCAGCGACCGGCAGGGTTCCAGGCTTCGTCGTAGAGAGCGACTTCGCTAAGGCGGCCGGTGTGCTCAGACGTGTTGTGCAGCAGGAGCAGGTTGGTGTTGCCGACGGCTAATAGCGAGTTGGCGTGGACGTAGCGGGGATCGGTGTTGGACCAGCGGCCCTCGGGTGGGATGGGCAGGGGAAGAAGCTCCTCGCTGGCGGTCATGCCGGAAGAGAAGCGGATGAGGCGCTGGTTGTACGTGTCTACGACGTGGAGGCGGTTGCGGAGGAAGTCGACCTGGTGGCAGCCGTTGTCGAGACCCCTGGCAATGACTTCGGCGGAGACGATGCGGTCGCCTTCGCGGAAGAGGCGCACGATGCGGCCGCGACGCAGCGGGCTGCGCGGCTGGTCGCAGGCTTCGAAGACGAAGATCTCGTTGCCGCGGAGCGTGAGGCCGAAGCAGAAGCCGGAGAGGATGTGCGTCCACTGTTGCTCGTTGACGGCGTAGACCCCTTTGCGGCTGGAGACGAGGTGCGTGGCTCCGGCGAGGCTCGTGGAGACGAGGTCGATGGCGTCCGTGTCGAACGAGGCAAAGGCTTTGCCGAGGCGGGCGCGTTCGGGATCGGGAGGCGCAGGTGAGGTCATGCCGATGCTTCGCTTCCAGGCTGCGGAAGGTTGAGATCAATGTTGCCTTCTTTGCCCTGCCGGGGGAAGAGGTTGAGTGTAATGGCGCGGGAAGGGAAGAAGGTGGTGAGCACGCGCTCCAACGAGTTGAGCCAAAGCGACTGTTTTCGAACACGCAGGGTATGCACCGTGCCTGAGCGGAAACCGCGGGACAACGTGTGGGTGGTGCCACCTTCAAAGCGCATGCGGGTGACCCCTTCCGCGCCGAGATGGGCGAAGAGGAAGCCACGCATGACGAGGGAAACGGAGAAGCGGGCGAAGTGCTTCGGATTCATCTGCCAGTCGAGCGTGACGGCATCGCCGATACGGCGGCCGCCGGCGAGCGCCATCCACTCGCCCGTGGAGGTACGAAGGCCAGCGAGGAAGGCTCCGGGTACCTGCTGGGAGACGGTGTGACGCCAGCGCAGGACTTCGCCACGAACGGGATGTGTGGACTGGGCGTTGATGGGAGCGAGGTCCGCCGCCGTGAGGCTGGGTTGCCAGTGGAATCGGGCACCCATGTCTCGCACGCACCGGCGAGTGGCGGCGCGGAGATTGCGGCGTGTACGCTTGCCGATCCGTTGCAGAGTGAGGTCAAGCTCGGGTTCGAGCTGGAGATCGAGGCGACGGCCGGCGCTTTGCAGGATCCACTGGATGTCAGCGCCTGTGCCCATCATGCCGAGGGCAGCGAGCGCGCGTTGCTTCTCCGGTGCCGAGGTGTCCTGCTCCGCAGAGACTGGCATCCCTGGAGTGTTCAGAGTGGCGGACGCCGGGTCGTCCGCTGTCCGGTATGGAAGCGTGAGCAGGGCGGCGCCACGCTCAAGAAGGGCTCGCGTGGCGACGGCGGCGATCGACGTGCGCTCGGTAGCTGGGCCAAAGACGCAGCGGCGGCCCGAGCGGTCCGGGTGAGCCAGCAGACGATTCCCGAAAAGCGCGGCGCTATAGGCGAACAACAGGACGGCGCCCACGGGTTGCGAGGCGTAGCGCTCCCCTGAACCGGCGCGCAATAACAGCACCAGCAACGGCCTTCGGCGCGGAGCCACAGGAACAGACAGCAGGAAGGGGAGCTCCGCATACTCGGAGAACTGACCCCAGCTTTCAAAGATGGGCTGCAGGGACGGGAGCAGAGTCAGGATGGCATGCTCGCCGGAGACGACCTCGACGCGCAGGCTTTTTCTGTCGAGGCTGGTGAGGAGCATTCGAGAACGATGATACCGGTCTGACCGCGTGAACTCCGAAGGATGATGTGTCGGGCTGCGATGAAGTGGATGCGTTCGAGATCAGTTGTAGTTCGGTGCGCTACAGGCGGCGGTCTGAGAGGGCGAGAGTGTTTGAGGCAGGGATGCTCCCGGAATGCGGGTCAGCTTCCAAAGGATGAGGTGCTGGCCGGGGTAGAAGATGGTCCACTCTCCGCGGCGCTCGGCTGTGTAGGCGAGGCTGAGGACGTCGCGGAAGCAGCGGCCGTCTTCAATGGGGGAGAACTGGAGCCACCAGCCGGGATTGTAGCGGTCCATCTGTTGCCCGATGGTATCGGAGTGGAAGAGCAGGTTGACCGGCTTGAGGCCGTTCTGGAGAGCGACCTCATGCGTCTCGTCGCCGATGACGACGGGGCCTTGCGCGGGCTCGCTGCGCACGATGGCGGCGATGGACGTGGCTGCGTCGCGGTACGTGTAAGCGGGGTGCAGCATGGCGGTGGTGATCTGCACGGCGTTGATGCCGAGATCGAGTGCGATGAGGGCGAGAAGGAAATGGTGGATGCGGGACTGGGTTTGGGTGGTGTGGCGCAGAAGGGCGATGGCGATCATCAACACGGCCGGCAGCGTTATGGCGAAGTAGCGGGCGGGATCGTTGTTGTGCTTCACCATGAAGCCGAGGAAAGAGATCATCCAGACGGCGGCGAGGGCAAAAAGCGGGTCGCGCCAGAGGACTCGGGCTTTTTGCCAAAGGAGCGACAGAAGGATGATGACGAGGCTGAGGGCGAAGAGCAGATGGTCGGAGCCGAGGCCGTAGCGGAATGGCCGGCTGGCATCCGCAAAGAAGCCGTAGGGCGTGAAGCGCAGCGTGCTTTTGACGACGGAGAGATAAAACGCGACATCGGCCTGGTGCGGCACGATGACCAGCCACCAATACGGGATGTAGACGAGCGCGGCAGCGAGGAAGAAGATGGCGGCGGAGCGGATCGCGCGGCGGAGATGGAAGTGCTCGGCCTGAAGCAGGACGTAGAGAAGCACCGGAGCAAGAACGATGGCCGTGGTCTTGAGCAGGATGGCCGCGCCGAAGCAGAGACCAGCAGCGAAGAGTCTTGCGAAGCGTAGAGCGGCGCCTTCCGTTCGGTCTGCGTTTTGAGACGGGGAGAGGCACGCGGCGAGCAGGCAGAGCGCGAGCATAGGGAACTCGAGGAAGGCAGCGCGGCTGAAGGCGAAGCTCCACGGATTCATGCAGAGGAGGGCTGCAAAGAGCGGGATCCACTCGCGTGCGCCGTAGCGGCGGAGCAGAATGCAGGAGAGCACGAGACAGAGCATGAAGAAGAGGATCGCCGTGGCTCGTAACGTTGTGACGTGGAAGCCGCCGAGGTGGAAGGCGAGCCTTGCGACGAAGGACCAGACGGGCATGAGGACGGGGATGTTCATGTCGCCGGGCAGGAGCGAGATGCCCCAGGTTGCGTGATTGATGGCGGCAGAGGCGTACCAGCCTTCGTCGGTGGCGATGCCGTCATCCCAGCGGATGTTGCGAGGGTAGTCAGCGGTGAGATGGACGAAGCGCAGCAGCAGGAAGAGCGCGGCGAGGGTGAGCAGGAGCGTTCTGATGGGGCGGGAGTGCATCGAGGGCGTACGCAAGTGTCTAGACCGCGCCTTGCGGGCTCGTGGTCCGGCGGATGCGATGGGAAGTCATGCCGATAGTATTGCGCAGGCGAGGCGTTGCAAGGGTATTCGAGAGTTTCGCTCATTCCAAGGTCTATCGGAATGCCTGTGTTTGCCCCGCCTTGCGCCTGTTTTCTTGAAGATCGCGAGCGCTCATGAAAAGAGCAGACTACTGTAGCGGAACCTGATTCCGACAAGCCGACTTCACGGGAAATCTCCGCAATTTCCGATAACGCCGTTTTCAAGGCGCTACGGTGTGGTCCGTTAACTTGTCCGTTTCATGGGTAACAAGATCGGACTGAGGTTTTCGCTTGCTACTGGTCGCTTGCAATTTGAAGGCAGTTGGTTCGATGATGGCAGGCATGAAACGCATGTGGTGCTGGCGCTGCAAGAGCGAAATGCCGATGCTTGATGAGGACGAGTTCCTCTCAGTCCAAGCCCTCTACAGCGGCGGCATAAAGGCCACAAAAGAGTTTCGCCAGAAGTGGGGTATCGCTCTGGAGGGCGTACCGATCAACGATCTATTTCGTCCGGTTCGGAAGCGCTATGAAGAGCTGACGGGCATGAAGGATTGCCACCAGAATGCCATTATGCACCATCGGGTATTCCTGTATGGGCCGCCATGCGAACAGTGCGGAAAGCCTCTCAGAACACCTAAAGCAAAGCTCTGTGGGGCATGCATGCATCCGCGATCTCAGCATTGATCCGTTCTTTCGGGTGAAGCGCACGTTTGACTGAGGTACAGCTTGGTCACATTGCTAGGACGCGGACAGTAGGGAGCCGTACCATCCGTCCAAAACCAGGTGGTTGTCGCTCGGGAAACCAAGCGACGCAAGACCAAAATGCTCGCCGTCGTCTCGCATGATGATCTTGTACCCGTCAAAAGAATTCTCTTGTCCTACCACCCACACGCTCAATTCCGTATCTCTCAAGTTGCCATTTTCGACCGTGCGCCAAACGACCAACGTTCGGTGAGGCGGCACGATCGCCTGCTCTAAGCCGATGCGATGGTCGTTTTTTACAGTTAAGTTCCCTGCGCACTGCGAGCTCACAAGGGCCTGAACTTCTTCGACTGTCATTGAAATGATTACCTCGATTGTGCAGCCAATGGACGCAGCAGTGTCAAGGCTTCTCACAATCATCCACGACAACTCCGGTCTTTTGGGGGGAGACTCCCGCGAAGTCGGTTTACCGGAAACCACGCCGCCGTGGGTCGTCTCTGGGGTGAAGATGCCGAGAACGCCGTTTTCCGCGAACGACGGGATTATTGACGGTAAGCCGACATCACGGGACTAATCTCCGCACTTTCCGATGACGCCGTTTTGCAGGCGTGCTTAAGATCAAGTGAGAGCATAGGCATCATGACTAACGGGAAGCTGCTTTCCTTCTGATTGGCCTAGGGCTAGGTCTGATCCTGGCCATAGTGCTAGTCGCCGAATTGGTGCTTGCCTTTCACCACACCTTCATCATGGGTATTAGTTGGCGACCGGGTACGATCCTGCTCAGGCTTCCCTTTGCTCTGATCCTCGTTGGAGCTGTGATGTTGCGCCGCCCCAAGATCTAGTCGGGATCGCCCATGTTGCAGGTAACGCCGTTTTCCGCGAGTTGGAGAATCTTGTATCCTCCAGCCATGCAATGGAGATGGTTTCAGGACCGTCGCACTCCCGAACGTTGGGCAAAGATGCAGAGACGAGGCCGTCTCTGGAACCTTGGCCTGAACCTGATAATTTTCTTGGGTTGCTATACATTTGTCCGCTTGGTGCATGTGGCCAGCTTTAAGGCAGGATGGCTTGCTACTCCAGGGTTTACCTCCTGGGCCGATATGTTCTTCGCGGTAGTTATTCCCGCGATTATCGGAGCAGAAATCGACTGGTCCGACATGCGGCGCAAGTTTTCCCAAGATCGTGAAGGGAACGACGCCAGGATTTAGAACCTCAACTACCGCAAAGTCAGCTTTTCGGAAACTGAGCAGATCGGTAACGAGAAACGCTGTTTTCGAAGTAGGTTTGCTGGGGCTATTTTATTGAGTGGCTTCTTCGGTTGGGCAGTAGGATGTTCACGAATCAGCGAAAGAAAGAATCACAGGGCCGATTCTCTCTTTCGCTGATTCCGCAAACATCCTCCTTCCGTTGGGGATGTAAAAAGGCTGCTCGGACAGATCTCAGAAGCAAACGCAAAGGCAATAACGATTCGTTGGACGAATCGCAGCGGGCGGGTGGGTTAGGCTGACTGCGGCGACTTTGCGTCATTGAGGGTTTGATGAGCTTGAAAAAGATGTCTCTGCACGGTTCGGCGGCTGGTGTGTTTTTTGTAGGGATGGCGATAGGGCTAAGTGCTGCCGCGCAGACAACAGCGATGCCGTACCTTGATCCTTCTCTGCCGCCGCATGAACGGGCCGTGGATCTGGTGGGGCGGATGACGCTGGCCGAGAAGGTTTCCGAGATGGGAAGCGCTTCGGCTGCGGTGCCTCGGCTGAATGTGCCGGCCTATAACTTCTGGAATGAGGGCCTGCATGGCGTGGCGAGGTCAGGCTACGCGACGATGTTTCCGCAGGCGATTGGGATGGCGGCCACGTGGGACGCACCGCTGCTGCGGGAGATCGGCGATGTGATCTCGACGGAGGCTCGGGCGAAGAACAACGAGGCGCTGCGGCACGGCAACCATGACATCTACTTCGGGCTGACGTTCTGGTCGCCGAACATCAACATCTTTCGCGATCCTCGCTGGGGACGTGGTCAGGAGACCTATGGCGAAGACCCGTACCTGACGGGGACGCTGGGGGTGAACTTCATCGAGGGGCTGCAGGGGACTGATCCGAAGTACTACAAGGTGATCGGGACGCCGAAGCACTTCGCGGTGCATTCGGGACCGGAGGCGATACGGCACAAGTTTGACGTGGAGCCGACGCCGCATGACCTGTGGGATACGTACCTGCCGCAGTTCCGTATGGCGATCGTGGAGGCAAAGGCGGACAGCATCATGTGCGCGTACAACCGCGTGGATGGCGCGCCTGCGTGCGGCAGCAAGATGCTGCTGCAGGATGTGCTACGCGGCGACTGGAAGTTCAAGGGATTTGTTACTTCGGATTGTGGGGCTATCGATGATTTCTTTCGACCGAATGGACATGGAACTGCGACGGACGCGGAGCATGCTGATCGTGACGCGCTGCTGGCCGGAACGGATACGAACTGCGGGGCAACTTACGAGAAGCTAGGCTCGGCGGTCAAGCAGGGGTTGCTGAAGGAAGCGGACATCGATGCGAGCCTGCAACGGTTGTTCGAGGCGCGGATCAGGCTGGGGATGTTCGACCCGCCGAACACGGTGCCCTACACGCAGATACCGTTCAGCGAGGTTCACTCGGCGGCAAACGCGGCGGTAGCGAAGCGGGCGGCGGAAGAGTCTGTGGTGCTGCTGAAGAACGATGGGGTTTTGCCGCTGGTTGCCGGAAAGTACAAGAGAGTCGCGGTGGTGGGGCCGAATGCGGCAATGCTCGCTTCGCTGGAAGGGAACTACTTTGGGACGCCGCATGAGCCGGTGATGCCGGTGGATGCGGTCTCGGCAGCCATGGGGGCGGCAACGGGCGGCGGGACGAAAGTGGTGTATGCGCCGGGGGCTCCGCTGGTGGAGGGCTTTGCGATGCCGGTGGCGAGGACAATGCTGCATCCGGGAATGCAGTCGAGTGAGCAAGGGCTGAAGGCCGAGTATTTCGGCAAGGCGGATTTTGAAGGTAAGCCAGTGAAGACCGTGCTGAACCCTGAGGTGAACTTCGACTGGAACGGCGTGAACCCACTGCCTGGCACGCCGGATGGCGGATTTGCCGTGCGCTGGACGGGAGCGCTGAGCGCTCCGGGCGCGGGTAGGTACTCGTTTTCGGTTCATGCGGGGCCTTGCCACGGCTGCGCCTATGAGCAGGGCTTGCGAGTGCTGATCGATGGAAAAGAAGTGGTGTCGCAGCCTCCGGTGCCACGACCTGAGGGCGGGGTGCCAATCAAAGTAAATGGGACGACCGGTTTGCCGGAAGAGGCTCGGCAAACGGCGCCGGGGAACTTTCTTGTGAGCTTCGCTGAAGGGCAGCGGCACAGTATCGAGATCGACTTCGTAAGGATGCGGGCGGATCAGGGCTCGGGCTTGCGGCTGGAGTGGATGGCGACCAGGGAAGCACAGGAGGCGTTGCTGCGGGAAGGGGTGGAGGCAGCGAAGGGTGCGGATCTGGTGGTTGCCATGCTGGGGCTGGCTCCGACGCTGGAAGGCGAAGAGATGCGGGTGAAGCTGCCGGGGTTTGAAGGCGGGGATCGCACGGACATCGCGCTGCCGGCTTCGCAGGAGGCTCTGCTCGAGAAGCTGACGGCGACGGGCAAGCCGGTGGTGGTGGTGTTGCTGAATGGGTCGGCACTGGCGGTGAACTTTGCGGACCAGCATGCGAGTGCAGTGGTGGAGGCGTGGTATCCGGGTGAGGCCGGCGGTAAGGCGATCGCGGATGTACTGACCGGGGCGGTGAATCCGAGCGGGAGGCTGCCGGTGACGTTCTATGCGGCTTCGAGCGATCTGCCGGAGTTCACGGATTACTCGATGAAGAACCGGACGTACCGGTATTTTACGGGAAAACCTCTGTACGGGTTTGGGTATGGGCTGAGCTATACGAAGTTCAGCTATGGCCGGGTGAAGCTTTCTACAGCGAAGGTTCATGCAGGGGAGTCGCTGACAGCTGAAGTCGAGGTGAAGAACACAGGCAGCCGCGCCGGCGAAGAGGTTGCGGAGCTTTACCTGATGCCTCCTACGGAAGGGAATGGCGGGCTTTCGCCGAAGCTGCAACTGGAGGGCTACCAACGTGTGGCTCTGAAGCCGGGCGAGAGCAAGATGGTTCGGTTCGTGCTGGATGCGCGGATGATGAGCGAGGTGGATGCGCCGGGCGCCCGCGCGGTGCAGCCGGGAGCTTACCGGATTGCGGTGGGCGGGGCGCAGCCAGGAGATGCGAAGGCTGCCACGGCGTCGGAGATGGCGAGCTTCACGATTGAAGGCACGCAAGCGGTGGCTCGGTAAGAGCAAGTACCGGCACAACTTGTGATGGGGCTCCATGCCATCCTACTGGTATGGGTGTTTCCGCTCCAGAAGAAGTGCCGGGCTTTGCGCGGGTGTGCGCGCCGGGCCGCCGAAGCTATGCCTTGCCGTTTGGGGCCGAGGTGCTTGCGCAGGGTGTGCGGTTTCGGGTATTTGCTCCGGCGGTTACCGGGCTTGGTCTGGCGATTAGTGCGCGTGATGAGCCACTGGCGATGGAGCGCAGCGGCGATGGCTGGTTCGAGCTTGTGGTGGAGGCTGCCGGGGCGGGAACGCGGTACCGGTATGTGCTGCCGGATGGTACGGCGGTGGCCGATCCGGCTTCGCGGTTTCAGCCAGAAGATGTGGATGGGCCGAGCGAGGTGATCGACCCTTGCGCGTACGAATGGCAGATGACGGAGTGGCGCGGCAGGCCCTGGGAAGAGGCTGTGCTATACGAACTGCATGTTGGCGCGTTCACGGAGCATGGGACGTTTCGGTCGGCGATCGACCGGCTGGATGAACTGGCTGAGCTCGGAGTGACGGCCATCGAGCTGATGTGTGTGGCGGACTTTGCGGGGCTGTTCAATTGGGGCTATGACGGCGTGATGCTGTTTGCGCCGGACTCGGCCTACGGCAGGCCGGAGGACCTGAAGGCGTTTGTGGATGCGGCGCACCGGCGGGGGCTGATGGTGATCTTCGACGTGGTGTACAACCACTTCGGCCCCGAGGGAAATGTGCTGCCTGTGCTCTTTCCTGAGGTGCTGACGAACCGGCATTGCACGCCGTGGGGTGAGGCTTTGAACTTCGATGGAGAGCACTGCCGCGAGGTGCGGAGCGTGGTGCTGGAGAACGCCGTGTACTGGGTGCAGGAGTTCCAGGCGGACGGGCTGCGGCTGGATGCTTCGCACGCGATGATGGACGCGAGCCCGAAGCACATCCTGGACGAGATGAGTGAGCGGCTGCGGGCGCTGGCGTGGGCGGAGCAGCGGCATGTTCACCTGATCCTGGAGAACGAGACGAATGTGGCCGAGCGGCTGCTGCGGACTCGCGAGGGTGAGCCGCGTGGATTTACGGCACAGTGGAATCATGATGCGACACACCTGCTGGCGGCGGCGTTCGGCGCGGGGAACGAGCGCGAGGATGATGGCGGCGAGACGGAGAAGCTGGCGAAGGCGCTGGCTGAGGGCTTCGTGATCGCGGCGCAGGAAACAGGGCAGCCGGAGGAGCATTGCGTTCCGCCGACGTGCTTTGTGGCGTTTATCCAGACGCATGACCTGGTGGGGAACCGGGTGGCGGGAGAGAGGCTGGTAGGCCTTGTGCCGCATGAGGCTTTGCGGGCGATCACGTCGATCTATCTGCTGTTGCCGCAGATCCCGATGCTGTTTATGGGCGAGGAGTGGGGGGCGTCGACGCCATTTCCGTACTTCTCGGATTTTCACGGGGAGTTGGGGACGGCGATTCGCAGAGGGCGTCGCGAGAGCCTGGAGAAGCAAGTGCCGCGACCAAGCGACGAGGAGATCAGGCGGGCTCCCGATCCGCAGTCGCCGGGGACGTTTCTTTCGGCCAAGCTGAAGTGGGCTGAGCGGGAGCAGGGCGAGCATGCGGATTGGCTGCGGCTGTATGCAGGGTTGCTGCGGGCTCGGCGGGAGGCAGTGGTGCCGCTGCTGGGTGGGCTGACAAAAGCCTGCGGGTGCTACCGCGTGCTGCGGCCGGGAGCGCTGGAGGTTGACTGGACCTTTGAGAATGGAGCGAAGCTGCACTTTCAGGCGAACCTTGGGCCGCGAGAGAGGGCGAGGTTTCAGGCGCTCAAGGGCCGTGAGATTTGGGTGACGGGGTGGGTGCGGGATGACGGGACGCTTGGACCGTGGAGTGTGCGTTGGGCTGTTGAAGTGGTTAGTGATTAGTGGCTAGTGGTTAGTGGTTAGTTCTGGGTGGGGACTGAGCCCGAGTTTTCGTTGCAGGGGGAGCGGTGTTTTGGCTGGATCAAAAGGAGACCTACCCCTCGACATAGCATCGAGGGGTGGTTCCTTTTCTTGACTACATAGCGAAGTTTGTCCCTACGGCTGAAGAGGCTCGGGCTCGGCGATGGATCTATGTGCCCTATGACCGGCTGCATGAGGGCGTTGGTCCGCTGGCGGACGGGGAGCCGCAGGACACCGTCGTGGTGATGATGGAGTCGCGGGCTAAAGGCACGCGGCGGCCGTACCACAAGAAGAAGCTGACGCTGGTGCTGAGCGCGATGCGGCACTTCGCGCTGGAGCAGGCGGAGCGTGGGTGCAGGGTGGTGTACGGGGCTTCGCCGGCTAGCTTCGGCGATGGACTGCTGGAACTGCAGGCGAAGTGGGGTTGGAAAGAGCTGATGGTGAACCGGCCGGCGGAGCGGGAGCTTCGCGTGGAGCTGCGGACCGCCAAGGAGGCCGGACTGCGTATTCGCGCGGTTCGCGATACGGCGTGGCTTTCCAGCACAGAGGACTTTGAGGCAGTGTTTGGCAAGCCCGATGTGGAACGGATGCGCCAGAACGGGCCGAACCAGGACGGAAGGCTCTACCTGATGGACCGCTTTTACCGGCACATGCGGGTGAAGACGGGCTACCTTATGGAGCAAGCAAACCATGGCAAGCCGCTTGGCGGGAAGTGGAACTGGGATGCCGAGAATCGCAGACCTTATCGCAATGAGGTGCCTGTGCCTGCGCGGCCCACGTTTGCTCCCGACGGGATTACGCGCGAGGTGATGGAGCTGGTTGAGCAGCGGCACCCTGAGCACTTTGGCAGCACGGCCGGCTTTGACATGCCGGTGACACGGCGCGATGCCGAAACTGCGTGGCGATTTTCGCTGACCCAGCTGCTGCCCTACTTCGGGCCGTGGGAAGACGCGATGAACACGGAGCATCCCGATCTCTTCCACTCGATGATCTCCGCGCTCCTGAACCTGACGCTGCTGCGGGCCCGTGATGTGGTGGAACAGATGCTGGAGGCGCATGCGGCTGGTGCGATCCCGCTGCAAAGCGCGGAAGGCTTTCTGCGGCAGATGCTGGGTTGGCGGGAGTTTATGCGGCATATCCACGAAGCCACGGACGGGTATCGGCGGCTCCTTCCGCCGCAGGAGGATCCGGACGCGCCTGCTCGGCCTTCGGCGTTGGATGCTCATCGACCGCTGCCTCCGGTGTACTGGGGAACGCCATCAGGCATGCGCTGCATGGATACCGTGGTGGCCGGTGTGATCGAGCGCGGCTGGTCGCACCACATCACGCGGCTGATGGTGCTTTCGAACCTGGCGACGCTGGCTGGTTACGAGCCTCGCGAGTTGTGCGACTGGTTCTGGTTTGGCTATGTGGATGCTTATGACTGGGTGGTGGAAACGAACGTGCTGGGGATGTCGACGTTTGGCGATGGAGGGCTGACGGCGACTAAGCCCTATGTGAGCGGAGCGGCTTACATCAACCGGATGAGCGATTTCTGCGGCAAGTGCGCCCTGGACCCGAAGCGGAGCACGGGAACGGGTTCCTGCCCGTTCACCGCGATGTACTGGAGTTTCCTTGAGCGTCATGCAGACGTGCTGAAGGACAACCGGCGCATGCAAATGCCGTTGCGCTCAATGGCGAAGATGCCTGCTGGTGCAAGGGCAGCGATGCGCGAGCGGACTGAAGAGGCGCTCGGGATGCTGGAGCGAGGAGAATGCGTACGGTGAGCCGCGCTGGAGGATCGCAGTACGACCAAGCCCTAGAACATTTCGGCCCGGTCGAAAGGAAGTCCCTGAGCGTCCTTGCCGGAGACCGAGATGGCTGTGCCGCCGAGTTCGTGGAGCGGCCAGGCGATGGCGAGGGTGGGATCATTCCAGAGGATGCAGCGCTCACCGGCGGGGTAGTAGCCCTGGGTGGTCTTGTAGAGAACTTCCGCGGTCTCCGAAAGGACGAGGAAGCCGTGGGCAAAACCTTCGGGGATCCAAAGCAGCTCAAGCTCGCCATCGGCGTTGAGCGGCTGCAGGTCGAAACCAGCCCACTTGCCGAAGTCAGGCGAGTCGCGACGGAGATCGATGGCGACGTCCCAGATGCGGCCGGAAAGCACGCGCACGAGCTTTCCCTGCGCCTGCCCCACCTGGTAATGAAGACCGCGCAGAACGCCTCGCGAGGAGAACGATTGATTGTCCTGGGCGAAAGTATCCGGCAAACCGGCAGCGCGATATGTGGAGGCGTTGAAAATTTCGGCGAACCAGCCGCGGTCGTCTCCATGCCGCCTGGGCTGAACAAGCTTCACGTCACACAGCGCTGTATCTCTTACCCGCATCCAACCAGAATAAGGCACAGAATGATAGGTCTGGATTGCAGACTGTTTGTTCTGTAGCAGAAGAACAATATCCGAGTGGGTCTACAACGGGTACACTGAAAGGGACTCTAGCAAACCAGTTTCCGTTCCAGGCAGCGCACGTTTCCGCCATAGATGTCCCGAAGAGGACAGCGAACGGTACGACAAGATCGGCCGTGGAGCAGCGTTAGGTTGCTCCTTCCTGAAACGGAAGCGTAAGCAGGGCCACCAGAGGTTATTGTTCAGGCGGCCAGGAGACAGAATTACTGCATGGAAGATCACCTGTATTCACAGGCTTCTAGCACTACCGGGGCGGAGAGCCTTTATCTGCCAGCGGAGGGCCAAGCCAGCAGGGCCACCGCCCGCATAGTGCAGGAGTCGAGTCCGCAGCAATTGTTTTCTTACCGTATAGTGAAACGGGCCCTGGACATAGCAGTTGTGCTGCTGCTCTCTCCTTTTCTGCTGGTCGTGATGGGAGTCATTGCGGTCGCTATCCGGGTGAGCACTCCCGGACCGGTCTTCTTTTCGCACCGACGAATTCGTGGACATGGCGAATTTTTCTCGATGTGGAAGTTCCGCACGATGTGCGTGAACTCTTCCGAGGTACTGGACAACTACCTGGCGATGCATCCTGAAGCGCGCGCCGAGTGGCGGCGGACACACAAACTGCAGAACGACCCGCGGGTTACCAAAGTAGGCAGCTTTCTGCGAAGGACCAGCCTGGATGAGCTGCCGCAGTTCTGGAATGTTCTTTCCGGCAGCATGAGCCTGGTGGGTCCACGTCCTATTGTGGCGGCGGAAGTTGAAAAATACGGCGAGTGTTTTGCGGACTACTGCAGCGTAAAGCCAGGACTCACCGGCCTGTGGCAGGTTTCCGGACGCAGCAAGGTGAGCTATCCGGAGCGCGTCCAGTTTGACCGGCGCTATGCACGAGAGTGGACACTTCGTGGCGACCTTCACATTCTGCTCCGCACGCTGACATCGGTAGTGAACCAGGACGGGGCCTGGTAGGCGTCGCGCAGTAAAGGCGACGTTACCGAAGCCTATAGGCTTGATCTATGCGCATCGCAATCGTGCACCACTGGTTTGTGACCCGAGGCGGTGGCGAGCGCGTTGCGGAGTGTATTGCGGCGCTGTTTCCCCAGGCAGAGATATTTACCCTAGTGTCGAGCCCGGCCGGGGTTCCGAAGACGCTAAAGAGCCGCACGCTGCACACGTCGTTCCTGCAACGATTGCCCCTGGCGCAGACGCATCACCGGCACTTTCTTCCGTTCTATCCGGCAGCCACCGAGCACCTTGATCTGCGCGGCTTTGACCTGGTGCTTTCTTCGGACAGCGGGCCGGTGAAGGGCGTGCGCCTGGACCCGGGCGCTATTCACATCTGCTACTGCCACTCTCCGATGCGATACCTGTGGGATGGCTTTGAGAGCTACCGTGAGTCAATGGGCGGGCTGACGCGCGCGGCATTCACGCTGGTGGCTCCGCGTGTGCGACGGTGGGACTTTGAGGCGGCTCAGCGGGTGACACACTTTGTCGCGAACTCGCGATACGTCGCCGATCGTATCCGGCGCTTTTATGGGCGGGAGTCCGAGGTGGTTTATCCGCCGATCGAACTGGCCCGCGCGGCGCTGGTGAGCGGCGAGACTGTGGGAGACCACTACCTTTGCGCTGGGCGGCTGGTGAGATACAAGCGGACGGACATCCTGATTGCGGCGTGCCGGAAACTTGGCCGGAAGCTGCGCATCGCAGGAGCCGGGCCGGAAGAAGCGAAGTTGCGGCGCGAGGCGGCAGGCGACCCGTTGATCGAGTTTGCCGGTGAGCTGACGACGGACGAACTGTGGCACGAGTTTGCGCGATGCCGGGCTCTGCTGTTTGCGGCCGATGAAGACTTTGGAATGGTGCCGCTGGAGGTGCAGGCCTGCGGACGGCCCGTGATCGCGTACGGGGTTGGTGGATCGCTGGAGACGGTCAAAGGCTCTGATGGGCAGGCGTTTGCTACAGGAACCTACTTCTATCAACAGACTGCCGAATCCGCTGCTGAGGCCATCGTCCATTGGGAGCAGATGGGCGAGCCAAAGTTCCGTCCTGAGACTGCGCGAGAGTGGGCTTCAAGCTTCGCGACGCCGGTCTTTCTTCAGCGCTATCGCGAATTTGTGATGCAATGGGCGCCGCGAGCCGCGCCGCAGACGGCGTCGGTGGCGGATGCGATAGCGACGCTGGATCCTCAGGTTGTGGCGCGCTTTGAGGCTGCCGGTGCGGGCGCCGATCTCGCACAGGGTGGGCTGTAGCGATGCAGGGGATTCGGGACTTTCTGCGTTCCTCATTGCGGCGCGGACTGCGGGACCTGAGCGCTGCGGACCGATTGATGGCGGCCTGGCCGGTGGCTTGCGGATCTGCGCTGGCGGCGCATGGAGAGCTAGGGGAACTGGATGCAGAGGGTGTGCTGCATGTGCTGGTGCTGCAACCGGCCTGGCTGGAGACGTTCTACGGGATGCGTTCCGCGCTGGCCAACGACCTGACCCGCATCTCAGGGGTGCCGGTGAGCGCGATACACTTTGAAAGCAAAAGGGCGGAGAGCAGGCGGGCCGCGCCAGCGCCCGAGCGCCGCGAGCCGCCAAGAGAGTTCCGCAGCAAAGGAAAGCGATGAGTGTGACGGAATCAGCCGTGGCTACCGTTTCGTTGGAAGATGTTTCGCATGTGGCCGACCTGGCGAACCTTGAACTGACGACCGAAGAGTTGCCGCACTTCGCCAAGGATTTGAACTCGATTCTGGGCTACATTGCGCAGTTGAACGAACTGGATACCAAGGACGTGCCGGCAATGGCGCAGGTCAGCGACATTCTGGCCGGCGATGTTGCTCAGCCTGAAGTTTTAAGCGGCAAGACGCTGCGCACCGATGCCGTGCGGCCTTCGGTGGATCGCAAGCTGGTGATGGCGGAAGCGCCGGAGACGGATGGGCGGTTCTTCAAGGTGCCTAAGGTGATCGAGCGCTAACAGGTTCCATGGGCAGTTGCGGCTCTGCGGACGACAAGCAGATCCTTCGCTAGGCTCAGGATGACAATGCGTGGGCTTGGTCAGGATCACAATGTTGGGCGTCGAAGCGCCGGGGGATGAAGTCAGGAACATGTCGAACGAAGTAAATCTGGAAACGCTTTCGCTCAGCGAAGCACGCAACGCCATCGTGGAAGGCCGCATTTCTGCCGCCTCCCTGGCGGAGCAGCACTTTGAGCGCATTGCCGCCGTGGATCCCGTTGTGCATAGCTACCTTGCGCTGAGCAAAGAGCGTGCGCTGGCTCAGGCGGAGCGCGTGGATGCCGCAGTGAAGGCCGGTGAGCCGCTGGGACCGCTTGCGGGCGTGCCGATCGGCATCAAGGATGTGCTGGCAATGCGTGGGGCGCCGGCAACGGCTGGATCACGCATTCTTGAGGGGTACCATCCGCCGTATGACGCGACCGCTGTCGCCAAGCTGGAAGCTGCCGGCGCGGTGCTGCTGGGCAAGCTGAACTGCGATGAGTTTGCGATGGGCTCTTCGAACGAGAACTCGGCGTATGGGCCGGTGCAGAATCCGAAGGCTCCCGGGCGGGTTCCGGGTGGGTCTTCAGGGGGCTCGGCCGCGGCGGTGGCGGCGGGCCTGTGCGTGGCTTCGCTGGGAACGGATACGGGCGGGTCAATTCGTCAGCCGGCGGCGTTTTGCGGTGTGGTTGGCGTGCTGCCGACGTATGGCCGAGTGTCGCGCTATGGGCTTATCGCGTTTGCTTCGTCGCTGGATCGCGTGGGGCCGTTTGGGCGCTCGGTGGCCGATGCCGCGACGGTGCTGGAAGTGCTGGCAGGGCCGGACACGATGGACGCCACAGCCTCCGCAGAGCCGGTGCCCAACTACGTGTCCGGGCTGGTGCAGGGAGTGGCCGGGCTTCGAATTGGCGTGCCCGAGGAGTACCTCGGCGAGGGGCTTGATCCGGAGATTCGCGCGGCGGTAGATCGGGCGCTGGATGGGCTGCGAGCCGCGGGCGCCACGGTGGAGAGCCTCTCGCTGCCGCACACGCGCTATGCGGTACCGACGTACTACGTGATTGCCACGGCCGAGGCCAGCTCGAACCTTTCGCGCTTTGACGGTGTGCGCTATGGGCTACGGTCGGCGGAGTCGAACACGCTGTCGGCGATGTTTCGGAACAGCCGCGACGAGGGATTTGGGCCAGAGGTAAAGCGGCGGATTTTGCTGGGTACGTATGTGCTTTCGGCGGGATACTATGACGCGTATTACCGTAAGGCGCAGCAGGTGCGGACGCTGATGGCTCGGGACTTCCTGAAGGCGTTTGGGAAGGTGGATGCGATTGTGTGCCCGGTGACTCCGACGCCTCCGTTCCGGCTGGGCGAGAAGACGGATGACCCGGTGCAGATGTACCTGGAAGACATCTACTCGGTGGCGGCTTCGCTGGCGGGGATCTGCGGGATGAGCGTGCCGGGTGGCAAGACAGCCGCTGGGCTGCCGATCGGCGTGCAGGTGCTGGGGCCACACTTTGGCGAAGCGACGATGCTGCGCGTGGGTGCGGCGATTGAGGCTGTGCAGAAGTAGGAACTTGGTTGAGGGGTTATGACTCTGAGGGCGGTGCCGGTTTTCTGGTCGAGCGATATTGCGCGGTCTCTACGGTTCTATACCGAGGTGCTGGAGTTCGAACTGCGCTGGCCTGAGTACCGGGAGCTCTCGCTGGAAAGCGGCGTGGTCGATCTTGTGTGGGACGGGGCGGTCGTGCAGCTTTCGCGGCACATGGGATTCCAACCGACGCCGAGTTCGCTGAATCTGGAGATGGATGCGGCCGAGGACGTCGATGCGGCATTCATGCGGCTGAGCGCGCGGGGGCTGGACCAGTCGCACAAGGTGGAGTCGCCGGTGCACATGAAGCCGCTCGACCAGACGTGGGGAACGCGGGAATGGTATGTGAACGATCCGGACGGCAACTGCCTTTGCTTTCGCGCCTGGCGATGATGCCTCGCTGCTCGCTTCGGCTATTGGGCGGTATAGGACTTCTGGGCCTTGGCGATGAGCTCGAGTGCGGTTTTTTCTCCCTTGCGGCCGAGCAGCTTGAACTTCTTATGCTGCAGACGGTGGTAGTTCACGAAGAACTCTTCAATCTCCCTGAGCGATTGTTTCGGAAGGTCTTTGAGCTTCGTGAGCTTAGCGTACATGTGGGTGGTTTCGGCTACGGCGACGAGGCGGTCGTTGCGGACTGCAGGAGCTTTTGGCGAGAGCTGTTCGCCTTCGATCACGCCGATCAAGCGGGCGAGCAGGACGCAGCCGGGGAAGGCGGGCTCATCCATGAGGACGAGGACGTCGATAGGGTCGCCATCGTCGGCTTTGGTCTGCGGGACGAAGCCGAAGTCGTACGGGAAGACCATCCCGGAAGGCAGCGCGGCTTTGAGCAGGAAGCAACGCTGGTCGGCGCTCCAGCTGTACTTATTGCGGCTGCCCTTGGGGGTTTCGATGACGACCTGAAGCAGCTTGTCGCCAGCGTCGGCTGTGCCGGTAGTCGATTCCTCGGGCTTCTCGACGAAGGGCTGAAGTTGCTCAGGATCGGCGACGCCTTCGCTCTTCTTTGTGGCTTTCTTCTTTGCGGATTTCTTGTGACCGTGCTTGGTGGCCATGGTTCCTCTTCTCGGCTTTTTGAGTCGGAAGGGCAGGATAGCAGCAGAATTCATGGAACTGTAACAAACCCGTTTGCCGGGCTGAGGGAGTTTAGGCTGTGAGAGGCTGAACAGGTGCGGTTTCCTGGGCAAATCGTAGCTGCTGTGCTCGGCCTGGCGGCGTGTGTTCCTGCTGTGCGCGGGCAAGAGCCTGCGCGGGCCTGTGTGACAGATGGTCGTGGGCGACCACTCGCTGGAGTCGTGCTGACGCTGGGCGCGGGGGTGAACGCCGGTATCACCGGGGCGGACGGGTGCGTCGCGCTTGGCACTGCCGCGGCAGGGACGAGACTTGAAGCCGGGCTCAAAGGGTATGCGGGAGCCTCGGCTGCGTTTCCGGCGCCAGGCACGACAGCCGTGTTGATTCTGCGCGCAGAGGATGTTCAGCAGACGGTGATGGTGACGGCGGAGCGTGGCTTGCCGGGCACCGACACCTGGACGCCGAGTGTGCTGGGGCTATCGCTGGAGGAGTTGCAGCAGGCACCGGGACTGGCGCTGGATGATCGGCTGCGGCAGGTGGCGGGATTCGAGCTATTTCGGCGGACGAGTTCGTGGACGGCGAATCCGACGTCGCAGGGAGTTAGTCTGCGCGGGCTGGGCTCGACCGCGGCCAGCCGGACGCTGGTGGTGAGCGATCAGGTGCCGCTGAACGATGCTTTTGGCGGGTGGGTGCACTGGAACGAGATTCCTTCGCTGGCCGTGAACTCGGTGAGCTTGCTGCGAGGTGGGGCAGCGGATTTGTATGGGTCGTCGGCGATTGGCGGGGTGATCGACGTGGTGCCTGCGCGGGCGCCGAAAGACTTCCGGTTCAGTGCGGATGCTTCGGGGGCGACGGAGAACTCGGGGATGGGCGATGGGCTGGCTTCGGCGGGGAGCCGCTATGGGAGCGGGCTGGCGGCGCTGAGTGTGCTTTCCACGGGAGGTTATGTGCCGACGGCTCCGGCTGCACGTGGGCTTGTGGATGCCGTTTCGAACGTGGTGGGCGAGAGTGCGCGGGTGGAGTTGCGCACGGCGGCTGACGGACATGGCGACACGGCGTTTCTGCGCGGCAATGTGATGAACGAGGCGCGGGCGAATGGGACTCTGCTGCAGAACAATGGGACTCGGCTGTGGCGATACCAGGGCGGCGGCGATGCGGTGCGTGGGACGAGCACGGGGTCGCTACGGTTGTTTGGGTCGCGAGAAACGTACCGGCAGAGCTTCAGCTCGATTGCGGCGGACCGGAACTCCGAGGCGCTGACCCGATTGCAGCGAGTGCCCACGGATGAACTCGGCTTTGCGGCGCTGTTTGCGCATGCGTTTCCGCATGCGATCACGACCGGTGCGGGTGTGGATGCGCGGGATGTTCGTGCCACGGATGCGGAGTCGGCGGTGAAGAGTTCCGTGGTGACAGGCACGACGAGCATCAGCGCTCGACAGCGCGAGGTGGGTGGGTTTCTGGATGGGGAATGGCAGCCGCAGCACTGGACGGCGGCGGGGTCGGTGAGGGTGGATAGCTTTCGGACGTTCAACGCTCGGCAGACGATGACGGGCAGCACGGCTGTCACTGCGCTGCCGGAGATCGATGAACTGGTGGCGAGTCCACATCTAGGCGTGACGCGTACGCTGGGTCACGGGCTGGCGCTGAGCGCGAATGCGTTTCGGGCGTTTCGTGGGCCGACGATGAATGAGTTGTATCGCACGGGACAGGTGGGACAGCAGACCACGCTGGCGAACAACAGCCTGTTGAGCGAACGCGCGACAGGGTTCGCGGCCGGCGGGACGGCGGAGGTGCCTCGGCGTGGGAGTTTGCGCGCGGAGTACTTCTGGACGGAGGTGAACCGGCCGGTTTCGGCGGTGCTGCTGAGCCAAACGGCTGCAGGCGCGCAGACGCTGCAGCGCGAGAATCTGGGGCAGATCCGGTCTCGTGGGCTGACGGTGGAGGCTCGCACGGTGCGGGCGCACGATCTCGATCTCTCGGCCAGCTACCAGCTCGCGTTGGCTACGGTGACGGCGTTTCGGTCGAACTCGCCGGCGCAGGATAATTTGACGGGGAAGTGGATTCCGCAGGTGCCGCGTGAGTCGGCTACCGCGACGCTGAATTACACGCCGCGGGTGGTGCAACTGCATGCGCTGCTGGAGTATGTAGGAAGGCAGTTTGACGATGCCGAGAACCAGTACCTGCTGCATCCGTTTGCGCGGTTCGATGTGTCGGCGGACCGGTCACTGACCCACGGGCTGAGCCTCTTTGGGAGCGTGCAGAACCTGCTGAATCGCAACATCGATGCGGGGCGAACGCCGGTGCTGACGCTGGCTGCGCCACGGCTGGTCCAGGCTGGCTTGCGATATAGCTTCACTCGTTGAACGTCTTGTCCACACGGTTGCGGCGGGTCGCGGTGGTACCCTCTTCAGAGCGCGTTTTGCGAGGGGACTTCGACATGGATGCCGAACCCAGTCACCTGGCCCAACCGATTTACGATCCGGCCAGGTCGTATGAAGAGAACTTCGAGCATGGGCCTTTCGGGCTCTTTGCAAGCGGCGAGATATTCGATCAGGATGAGCCGCCAGCCGAGCAGTTCTCAGGGTTTCCTGTACATCTTCCTTTCGGTATACCTGCAGGCCCTTTACTGAACAGCAAGTTTGTCAACGCCGCGCTGGACGCGGGCTTTGACTTGCCTGTTTACAAGACGGTGAGGACTCGGCGGTACGCTTCGCATCCCTGGCCAAACGTGTTGCCGGTGCAGCATGAGGGCGACCTGCCTGCTGATGCACGGACGTTGCGGACGCGCGCTGAATACAGCTCGCCGCTCTCGATCACAAACTCGTTTGGCGTGCCATCCTTTGAGCCGGAGTTCTGGCAGGCGGACATTGCGGCGTGCGTGGCGCATGCGCGACCGGGGCAGCTTGTGATTGCGAGCTTTCAGGGCACGAAGCCCGAGCATGGCAGCTATGACGACTACATCGCGGATTTTGCGCTGGGGGCTCGGCTGCTGCGCGAGACGGGCGTGCAGGGGGTGGAAGTAAACCTCAGTTGCCCGAACGAGGGGACGGCCAACCTGCTGTGCTTCGACGCACGTACCTCCGGCGCGGTGATGGATGCGGTGCGAGGCGCGCTGGGTGATGACATTCGGTTGCTGGCGAAGATCTCCTACTTTGCCGATGATGCGCGGCTGCGAAGCTTGCTGGCAGAGATAGGCGGCGTGGTGGATGGGATTTCGGCGATCAACACGATTGCCGCGGACGTCGTGGACAGCGAAGGCAGGCAGGCTCTGCCAGGAGATGGACGGCTGCGCAGTGGTGTGTGCGGGCATGCGATCCGGTGGGCGGGGCTGGAGATGACGCAGCGGCTGGCGCAGCTTCGCGAAGATCTCCGGCAGCGGTTTGCGATTGTGGGCGTGGGTGGGGTGTGCAGTCCCGCGGACTACCGGGCGTATCGCGCGGCGGGCGCGGATGCGGTGATGGCCGCGACCTCGGTGATGTGGAACCCGATGCTGGCGCAGGAGATCAAGGCGTCGGCAGCGCAGGAAGAGCCCGTGCTCGAGGCGGTGCGATGAGCGGTGCGACGTCCGGTATTGCGCAGGCCGTGGCCCGGGCCATGCTGGCGATTGGGGCGGTGAGCTTCGTGCCGGATGCGCCGGTGACGTTCAAGAGCGGCATCGTTTCGCCGGTATACTGCGACGGCCGCAAACTGCCGTTCGCGCCTGAGGCGTGGCACACCGTCATAGCCGGGTTCGAGAAGTTGATCGCGGACGAGGGCATCCGGTTCGATGTGCTGGGCGGGATTGAGACAGCAGGGATTCCGCATAGCGCCGCGTTGTCGTACGCGATGAATGTGCCTTCGATCTTCATTCGCAAGGCAGCCAAGGAACACGGCCTGAAGCGTCGTGTGGAAGGCGGCGACGTGACGGGCAAACGCGTGCTGCTGGTGGAAGATGTCGTGACCACAGGCGGATCGAGCCTGAGCGGCGTAGAGGCTTTGCGGAGCGAGGGCGGCGTGGTGCAAGACTGTCTGGCGATTCTGCGCTACGACTTCGCAAATGCGACGGAGCAGTTTGCGGAGATGGGTGTGCGGTTGCATACGCTGACGACGTTTGAGGCGCTGCTGGCTGTTGCTGCCGAGACGAAGGTGCTGGATGCCTCAGGCGTAACGACGCTGGAGGCCTGGCTTGCTGATCCTCGCGGCTGGGCTGCCGGGCGAGGTGGGGCTGCATGAGTGCTGTCTCTCCTGTGATCGCTAAGTACAACGCGCGCGTTGCGGCTACCGGTTCCATGGTTTGCGTGGGGCTTGACCCTGAGGCGGCGCGGATTCCTGAGCACTTTCGCATTACGAGCGAGCTTGGGTTGTTTGGGTTCAATCGCTACGTGATTGAGCAGACGGCTCCCTATGCCGCTGCGTACAAGTGCAACACGGCGTTCTACGAGGCATTTGGATCGCGTGGCTGGGCAGAACTGGAGCGCACGACCGAGTTTCTGCGTGAGCATGTGCCGGATGCGCTGCTGATCTGCGATGCCAAACGGGCAGACATCGGCAATACGAATCGCGGGTATGTGCAGGGCATTTTCGACGCCATGGGCTTCGATGCGATCACGCTGCATCCGTACCTTGGAGAACGGGCACTGCAGCCCTTTCTTGAGAGGGCGGATAAAGCTTCGATCATCCTTTGCCGGACTTCGAACGATGGCGGTGACGAGTTGCAGGAGTTGGCACACGATGGCTCGCCTTTGTGGCTGAGTGTTGCTCGGAATGTGACTGAGCGCTGGAATGCCAACGGTAACTGCATGCTGGTGGTGGGCGCGCAGCATACGCATGCGATGAAGGCGATCCGCGAGTTCGCACCGCAGATACCGCTGCTGGTTCCCGGCGTTGGAGCGCAGGGCGGCGAAGCGGCCGCGGTGGTGCGTGCGGGGCTTTCGCCGGATGGCAGTGGGCTGATCATCAACTCTTCGCGCGGGATTCTGTTTTCGGGTGATCCAGAGCGCGCGGCGCGGGAGCTTCGCGATGAAACTGCCGGGGCACGGGAGGCTACGCTTGCCACACAATGAGGGGGGCCGATTGCGCGTGGAAGGGCGGCTGGTGAATGCCGATGGCATCGTGGATGGTGCTGTTGAAGTTGATCACGCATCGGGGCTTATTACTCATGTTGGTCCGGCTACGGGGGAGAGCGATCTGGATGCGAGCGGCTGCCTGATTTTTCCGGGGTTTGGCGACGTTCATATCCACGCACGCGAAGACACAAGCGGCGAGGAGATGTACAAGGAAGACTTCGTGACGATGTCCGCGGCCGCGATCCATGGGGGCGTGACGCACGTGGCAGATATGCCGAACAACCGCGTGGCGCCGATCGACGATGCGAGCTATGCGGCCAAGCAGGCGCTGACGCCAAGCTCGGCGGTACACATCACGCTGTACGCGGGCATTGGGCCGGGCACGTCGCCGCTCTCACATAGTGTGCCTTACAAGGCGTTCATGGGGCCTTCGGTTGGGGAGCTGTTTTTTCGGTCGCCGGAGCAGTTGGAAGAGGTGATTGCGCGCTATCGCGGCTGCAATGTGAGCTTTCACTGCGAAGACCCGATCCTGCTGGAGCAACACAAGGGCGAAGCGCTGCATGAGCGGCGGCGGCCTGCGGCGGCGGAGGTTTCGGCTACGGAGTTTGCGCTGCAGTTGATTGAGCGATACGAGTTGGTGGGCAAGCTTTGCCACTTCAGCACGCGCGATGGACTGGAGAAGATTCGCACGGCGCGGAAACGGGGTGTGCAGGTGCGCTGCGAGGTGACGCCGCACCACCTGTACTTCGACGACACGATGCTGGATACAGCGAACCGGCTGGCGCTGCAGATGAATCCTCCGCTGCGCGGGCGCGCGGATCGGCTGGCGATGATCGCGGCATTGAAAAGCGGCGAGATCGAGTACCTGGCCACAGACCATGCTCCACACACGCTGGAAGAGAAGGCGCATGGGGTGAGCGGCGTGCCGCACCTGGATACCTATGGGGCGTTCACGACGTGGCTGATGGTGGAGCACGGCTTTACTGCCGAGGACATTGCACGGGTTTGCGCGGCGAATCCCGGAGCGTTTGTGCGCGAGTTTCTGCCGGCGGAGTATGGGCTTGGCTTCGGGCGAATTGCCGAGGAATATGTGGGTTCGCTGACGGTGATTGATCCGGCAAAGCCGGTAGCGATCCGGCGGGAAGACATGCGCACCAAGTGTGCGTGGTCGCCGTTTGAGGGCATCACGTTTCCGGGCAGCGTGCGGGCGACGGTGGTTCGTGGACGCGTGTACCCTCAACCGGAAGGAAGTTCTTAGTGACTCGCCTGAAACATGTGATCCGCGCCGACCAGTTTGCCGACCGCGAGCTGCTGGCCTCGTTGTTTCGCGCCGGAAGCCGCCTGGAAGGCGAAGACCGCATGCGCACTTTGCCAATGCCGCTGCGCGGGCAGATTCTGGCAACGCTGTTTTACGAGCCGAGCACGCGGACTCGCTTCAGCTTTGAAGCGGCGATGCAAAAGCTGGGCGGCGGCGTGCTGACGGCGGAGAATGCTCGCTATAGCTCGTCCGCGGCGAAGGGCGAGAGCATCGCGGATACGGTGCGCGTGGTGGGCGGCTACGCCGACGCCATCGTGCTGCGGCACTTTGAAGAAGGCACGGCGCGGGCGGCGGCTGAGGCTTCGCCGGTGCCGGTGATCAATGCGGGCGATGGCGCGGGCGAGCATCCAACGCAGGCGATAGGCGATCTGTTCACGATCCACAAGGAGTTGGGCCGGCTGGAGAATCTGCGGTTGGCCGTTGTGGGCGATCTGCTGTTTGGGAGAACGATTCACTCGCTGCTGGCGATGCTGGCGCCGTACAAGGGGCTGCGGGTGCAGTTGATTTCGCCTCCGCAGTTGCGCCTGCCGGAACGGTATCGGCGATTGCTGATCGAGCATGGCGTGCCGTTTGCTGAACAGACGGAGCTTTATGGCGCGCTGGGCGATGCCGACGTGGTGTACATCACGCGTGTACAGCGGGAGCGGTTCCCGAGCGAGGATGATTATGCGGCGGTCGCAGATACGTACATTCTGGGCATGCAGTTGCTGGAGACGCTGAAGCCGGGAGCGATTATTTTGCATGCGCTGCCACGGCTAACGGAGATTGCGCCGGAGGTGGATTCGGACCCCCGGGCAGCGTACTTCCGGCAGGCAAGGAACTGCCTGTACATGCGCATGGCGCTGCTGGAACACCTGCTGGGGTAAGGGTGGCTAGTTGCCGCCGGAGCGCTGGATGCGTTCGCGGTTTTCGCGGACGAGCGTGAGAAAGTCCTGGAGGGCTGGACCTTCGTTGTGGGGGTTCCAGGCGACAACAAGACCGAGCGAGAGGATGTTGGGCACGAGCTTCTGAAAGCTGAGCTCCTTGGTTTGGAGATTTCGTACGCCCGCAGGTACCAGGGCGATGCCTTCTCCGGCCTGAACGAGCGTGAGCACGCCGGACCAGGTTTCCGAGGTGTTGGCGATGCGCGGCTTGTGGCCGGCCGCGTTGAACATGGCGAGGATGTCGTTGAAGAGGATGGGGTTGGCGTGGCGATCGACCAGCAGCAGCGGTTCGGCGGCGAGCTTGGCGAGCGACACATCACTCCCGGCGAGCGGATGGTCCGTGCGCATGACAGCGATGACGGGATCGCGGAAGAGCAGCTCAGACTTGAGTGCGCGGTCGTAGGGCGGCTCGAGCGGGCGGGTGAGGCCGACGTCAATGCGGCCTTGCTCCAGCGCTTGCATCTGCTCCGGGGCACGCATTTCCAGCAGCGAGAGGCGGATGCCGGGACGCCGACGGCGGTATTGGCGGATGATGCGTGGAAAGAAGCCACCTGAGCCCCAGAGGAAGAAACCGATGGAGAGCGTGCCGACTTCGCCGCGAAAGGCGCGGCGAGTAAGGTCCATGGTGCGATCGGCGGCCTCCAGTGTCTTACGAGCTTCTTCCGCAAAGAGCAGGCCCTGGCGAGTGAGTCGGACGCCGCGGCCACTGCGATCAAGCAGGCTGCCGCCGAGCTCCTCTTCGAGATCGCCAACCTGCTCGCTGATAGCTGATTGCGAGACGTGGAGGTGGCGGCTGGCAGCGGTGAAGCTGCCGAGGTCGGCGATAGCGAGAAAGTAGCGGAGGTGCCTGAGGTCCACGGAAACGATGGTATCGGTTTTGCCGATGGGACCGCACGGAAATAGCTGTGCAACATATACATCGACAGGCGAGTCTTTATAGACTGAGTGTGGAGGATCAGCTTCAGATGTGGATTGTCCGCGTTGCGCTTACCCGACCGTACACGTTCATCGTGCTGGCGATCCTGATCATGATCGCCGCGCCGGTGGTGATCATGCGCACACCGACGGACATTTTTCCTGAGATCAAGATTCCTGTCGTCTCGGTTGCGTGGCAGTACACGGGTTGAACCCGGAAGAGATGGAAGGCCGCGTCACTACGCCGTTTGAGAAGGCTGCGACGACGCTGGTGGACAACATCGAGCACGTCGAATCGACGACGCTGAACGGCCAGGCGATCATCAAGCTCTACCTGCAGCAAGGCGCCTCCGTTGATCGCGCCAATGCACAGGTTTCAGCCACGGCCGAGTACCAGCTCAAGCAGTTGCCTCCGGGTATTCTGCCGCCACAGATCATCAACTTTTCGGCGTCCGAGGTGCCGATTCTGCAGATCGGGCTTTCCGGCCAGGGGCTGAGCGAGCAGCAACTCAACGATTATGGGCTGAACTTCATTCGGCCGCAGTTCGTGACGATTCCCGGCGCTGTTGTGCCGAATGCCTATGGCGGCAAGCAGCGCTCGGTGATGGTGTTCTTCAAGCCGCAGCTGTTGCAGGCCAAGGGTCTCGCGCCCGTGGATGTTCTGAACGCGCTGGCGGCGCAGAACGTCGTAGAGCCAGGCGGCACGGCGAAGATCGGTTCGGTTGAGTACGACATACGGCTCAACAGTTCAGCGCTCACGGTTCCTGGGTTGGGCGAACTGCCCATCAAGCAGGTGAATGGCGCGACGGTCTATATGAAGGACGTCGCCGACATCGTGGACGGCAGCATTCCCCAGACGAACATCGTTCGACAGGACGGGCACCGAAGCGCGCTGCTTACGATTCTGAAGTCTGGCGACGCTTCGACGCTGAGCGTGGTGGACGGCGTGCTTGGGCTGTTCCCGAAGGTGAAGTCGACGCTGCCTCCGTCGCTGGTGCTGACCCCGATCGGTAACCAGGCGAACTTCGTGCGCGGATCGGTGAACGGCGTGATCCGCGAGGCGGTGATCGCCGCCGCCCTGACGGGCCTGATGATCCTGTTGTTCCTTGGATCGTGGAGATCGACGCTGATCATTGCCGTCTCGATTCCGCTCTCGATTCTGACGTCATTGATCGTGCTTGGCCTGATCGGCGAGACGATCAACATCATGACGCTGGGCGGCCTGGCGCTGGCCGTCGGCATCCTGGTGGATGACGCGACGGTGACGATTGAGAATATCGAGCGGTACCTGGAAGAAGGCAACAAGCTGAACGACGCCATCCTGGAAGGCGCGGCGCAGATCTCGGTACCGGCGCTGGTATCCACGCTGTGCATTTGCATCGTGTTCCTGCCGATGTTCTTCCTTTCGGGCGTTTCGCGCTACCTGTTTGTGCCGCTGGCCGAAGCCGTGGTGTTTGCGATGCTGGCGTCGTACATGCTTTCGCGAACGCTGGTGCCGACGCTCGCCATGTACCTGCTGAAGGACCATGATGAGCACGCCATACCTTCGCAGAATCCGCTGGCGCGTTTTCAGCGGGCGTTTGAGCGGGTCAGTTTGAGCGGGTGCGCGGCTTTTACGTGGTGCTGCTGACGCGGCTGGTGGATGCGCGCAAGATCTTTCTGCCGGTGTTCCTGCTGGGCTGCGTTTGCACGCTGCTGCTGATTCCATTCCTTGGGCAGAACTTCTTTCCGGCTACGGACAACGGATCCTTCATTCTCCACGTGCGGGCCAAGACCGGCACCCGTATCGAAGAGACCGCGCGCCTGTGCGATCAGGTGGAGCAGTCGATTCGCGGCGTGGTTCCGGCCAAGCAGATGGACAACATCCTGGACAACATCGGCCTGCCGTACTCGGTGCTGAATACGCAGCATGCGACCAGCGGGTTGTTCGGCGCCGGGGATGCAGACATCATCGTGTCGCTGAAGGAAGATCACAGCCCGACCGCAAACTATGTGGCCGAGCTTCGCAAGCGGCTGCCGCGCGAGTTTCCGGGAACGACGTTTTACTTCCTGCCGTCGGATATCGTGACGCAAATCCTGAACTTCGGTCTGCCGGCTCCGGTGGATGTCGAGATTGACGGGAACGATTCGGTGGGAAACCGCAAGGTCGCGGACAAGATGCTGGCGCAGCTTCGCGGCGTGCCGGGCCTGGTGGACGTTCGGCTGCAACAGCCGAACGACTATCCAGTGATCAACATGGATGTGGATCGGACCAAGGCGCAGCAGGGCGGCTACACTGTGCGCGATGTGGGCACGTCCGTGCTGAATGAGCTTTCCGGCTCCTCACAGCTAACGCCGATCTTCTTCCTGAACTACAAAAACGGCGTGAGCTACAACGTGGTCGCGGAGACCCCGCAGTACGACGTGCAGTCACTGCAGGACCTGCAGAACATTCCGCTGACAGCGCATACCGGGGCCAAGCCCGAGATCCTTGCGGACGTGGCCAGCCTGTCGCGTTCGACAGAGCTGCCGATCGTTTCGCACTACAACATTCGCCGCACGCTGGATATCTACGGCAACGTGCAGGGCCGCGATCTGGGCGCGGTGTCGCGCGATGTACAGAAGATCGTGGATCGGAACAGGGCTTCGCTGAGCAAAGGCAATTTCGTGCAGGTGCGCGGCCAGGTGACCACGATGAAGAGCTCGTATACGGGGCTGATCTTCGGCCTACTGTTCTCCATCGTGCTGGTGTACCTGCTGATCGTGGTGAACTTCCAAAGCTGGCTGGACCCTTTCATCATCATCACTGCGCTGCCCGCGGCGATCGCCGGTATCGTGCTGTTCCTCTTCTTCACGGGCACCACGCTTTCGGTGCCGGCGCTGATGGGGGCCATCATGTGCATGGGTGTAGCCACGGCGAACTCCATCCTGGTGGTATCGTTCGCGACGGACCGCCTGGCGGTGCTGGGGAATGCGGTCGATGCAGCCATTGAAGCCGGCGCGACGCGCTTCCGCCCGGTATGCCATGACGGCGCTGGCGATGATCATCGGCATGATTCCGATGGCGCTGGGCGCAGGCGAAGGCGGTGAGCAGAATGCCCCGCTGGGCCGCGCCGTGATTGGCGGCCTGTCCATGGCAACTGCCGCCACGCTGATCTTTGTTCCCGCTCGTATTCGCGCTTTTCCATAGCTGGGGCGAGAAGAGACAACCACACCGAGACGCCGAACAGGCAGCGTCCGCCCAAGCCCACACAGCAGTCGCCTGACGCGGAACTGCCGCACGGAGAGAGTTGCCAATATGGCTGATGCCTACAACGAACACGCCACCACGCTGTCGGACAACCGCCGGGACGTTTCACGCTCTGTTGCCCCAACAGCGGCGACGCTGGCGGCCGGACATCCCGAACCGGCTCATGCCCTGCCCGCTCCAAGGCGCGGGCTGCCTGCGGGAGCGTGGATGGTTCTGCTGGTGGTTCTCATCGCAGCGGCTGTTGCCATCTTTCTGGGCGTGCTGCGCCGCGATGACAGGGAACGCAGCCTCGAGAAAGAGACGAAGGAGGACGCTGCCATCGCGGTGAACGTGGTGCAACCCAGCCTGGGCGGGTCCACCTCGGAGATTGCACTGCCCGGCAACACGACGGCGTTCAACGACACACCCATTTATGCGCGCACCAATGGCTACCTGAAAAGCTTCTTCGTGGACATCGGCCAGAACGTGAAGAAGGGCCAGTTGATGGCCATCATCGAGACGCCGGAAGTGGATGAGCAGCTGGAGGTGGCCCGGGCCGACCTGAAGAGCTCGCGGGCAGACCTGGCGCTTGCGGATACCACCTCAGAGCGTTACCAGAACCTGCTGAAGCAGGATTCGGTTTCCAAGCAGGAAACAGATGTTGCGGTGAGCGGCGCGGCAGCCAAGCGGGCCGCAGCGGAAGCGGCGGAGGCGAACGTTCGCCGCCTGCAGCAGTTGCAGTCGTTCGAGCGGATCTATGCGCCGTTCAGCGGCATCGTGACGGCTCGTAACACGGATATCGGCAACCTGATCGACGCAGGCTCGGGCAGCGCACAACCGAAGGATCTCTTCCGGATCGCTTCCACCGATAAGCTGCGCGTCTTTGTAGCCGTGCCGGAAACCTATGCACCGAGCATCCACGACGGGGACACTGCCGGGTTGACGCTGGACGAGTATCCGGGGCAGGAGTTTCTCGGCGTCGTGGCTCGCAACTCGAGCGCAATCGACCTTGCTTCGCGCACGCTGAACGTGGAAGTGGATGTGAACAACACACAGGGCAAGCTGCTGCCCGGCGCGTATGCGTTCGTTCACTTCAAGATTCCGCAGCAGATTCGCAGACTCTCTGTGCCGGCCAACACGCTGCTGTTCCGAGCACAGGGGCTTCAGGTCGCGATTGTTCGCGACGGCAGGGTGCATCTTCAGTCGGTAGTGATCGGCAAAGACAACGGAACGACCCTAGAGATTGCAACGGGTATCTCTCAGAACGACGAGCTTGTGCTCGATCCATCGGATTCGATCACCGAGGGCCAACCGGTTCGGATTAGCCAGAAAACACAAGCGGCGGGAGGGAAGTAGAGCCTGTGACTGACTGTTCCCGATCGACGCGGATTGTTGCTCATCCTGCCGTCCGGCGAAGCGCAGGAGCCTTGGGCGGCCTGCTGTTGCTGTCGCTGGCCGGCTGCCATGTTGGGCCGAAGTATGTGGTGCCTACCGCTCCCGTGCCGCCTGCCTACAAAGAGCTTGGGCCGGATGCCTTCAAGGAAACGGCGGAGTGGCAGCATGCGCATCCGGAAGATGCGATTCCGCGCGGAGCGTGGTGGACCCTCTTCAACGATCCGCAGTTGAATGGGCTGGAGCCTCAGGTGGAGAGCGCCAACCAGACGATTCGCGAGGCAGACGCCAACCTGCAGGCGGCGCGCGCGGAAATTCGGATTCGGAACGCCGACAAGTACCCGACCCTGGGCGTCGACGCCACGACAAGCAGCGGCCGTTACAACCGCAATCAGCCGTACTTCAATCCGGCGCCTCCCTACAGCAACAACGGCAGCATTCAGTACCCGGTGCAGTTGAGCTACGAGGTCGACCTGTGGGGACAGGTGCGGAAGAACATCGCCGCAGGCAAGGAAGAAGCGCAGGCGACATTCGCCGATCGCGTGAACATCCTGCTGCTGCTGCAGGCGGAACTGGCGTCCGACTATTTGCAGCTTCGCAGCGACGACTCTCTGCAGCGCCTATTGAATGACACGGTGAAGCAGTACACGGACGCCCTGCGCATTACGACCAACCGGTACAACGGCGGGATCGCCGTGAAGTCCGACGTGACGCAGGCGGAGACGCAACTGCAGCAGGCCAAGGTGCAGGCCTCGGACGTGGCGATTCAGCGGGCCCAGTTCGAGCACGCGATCGCCATCCTGATCGGAAAGGCTCCCGCGGAGCTGACGATTCCCTACAATCCCCTGCCGGAGGAGACGAAACCTCCGGTGATTCCCGCGGGGCTGCCTTCGCAGTTGCTGGAGCGCCGCCCCGATGTGGCCGCCGCCGAGCGGCGTGCGAATGAAGGCAACGAAGCCATTGGCATCGCGCAATCGGCGTTTTACCCGAATATTGTGCTGGGCGGGTCGCTTGGGTACGGCAGCAGCTCGACGGTGCAGTCACTATTCAGCCCGAGCAGCGTGATTTACTCACTGGGGCCAGGGCTTGCGTACACGTTTTTCGATGGGGGGCGGCGGAACGGGATCAAGCAGGAGGCGGTTGCGCAGTTTGACCGCAACTCGGCGGATTACAAGCAGGCCGTGCTGACAGCGTTTCAGCAGGTGGAAGACAACCTGGTGGCGTTGCGGGTGCTGACCGATGAAGCGGACCAGCAGCGTGCCGCGACGGCTGCGGCTCGCGAGACGGTTCGTATCTCCAACAACCGGTACGTTGGCGGTGTGGACACGTTCCTCCAGGTAATCACGGCGCAGACTACAGCGCTGGCCGACGAGCGGAACGATATCGATATTCTGCGCAGGCGCATGGATGCCAGTGTGCAGCTGGTGAAGGCGCTGGGCGGCGGATGGGATCGTACGCAGCTTCCACCGCAGTAAGTCGATCCGGAGCCTCGCCGCCTGAAACAGGTGGCGAGGCATCGGTTTGCGACCGATGCGCTGTGCGGGCGTCTACTAGAAGGGCGTGATTTCCACGCCCTCCGTGAGAAACTAGGCCGGTTGGCCACTGTTAGCAAGAGCAGAATCTCCTGCGGCAAAGGGTGTGTGTATGTGCGGTATTGTCGGCGTGTTTGGCCGCAGCCCGGTGAGCGATGTGCTGTACGACGCGCTTTCGATGCTGCAGCATCGCGGGCAGGATGCCGCTGGGATCGCCACCTGCTTTGAGAACCGGTTCTGCCTGCATAAAGACAATGGGCTGATGTCCGACGTGTTCGACGCGGGGTCCATGGCGAAGCTGCTGGGCAACATGGGCATCGGGCACGTGCGGTATCCCACGGCAGGGTGCGGATCCGTGGCCGAAGCGCAGCCGTTTTATGTGAATTCGCCTTACGGCATCGTGTTCGCGCACAACGGGAACCTGACCAACGTGAACGACATCGTGGAGGACGTTTTCCGCGGTGATCTGCGCCACCTGAACACGCAGTCTGACTCGGAAGTGATGCTGAACGTGTTTGCACATGCCTTGGCGGAGCATCGCGCACCGAATCCGAAGCCAGCGGACATCTTTGACGCCGTGGAAGAAGTGCATCGCCGCTGCAAGGGCGGGTACGCGGTGATTGCGCTGATTGCCGGTGTGGGACTCGTGGGTTTTCGCGATCCCCATGGCATTCGACCGCTGGTGTTTGGCAGCCGCGGCACGGGCAAGCAGCAGGAAACCATCGTTGCGAGTGAAAGCGTGGCACTGCAGGTGGGAGGCTTCCACCTGGACCGCGATATTGCGCCGGGAGAGACGATCTTTATCGACATCCATGGCAAACAGCACACGCATGTGAGCCCGCTGGCGGAGACGGTTTCGCCGTGCCTGTTCGAGTTTGTGTACCTGGCGCGGCCGGATTCCACCCTGGATGGCGCTTCGGTATACCAGGCGCGCATCAACATGGGGGTAAGGCTGGCTCGCAAGATGGAACGCGAGTGGGCCGGATTGCCGGTGGATGTGGTGATCCCGATTCCTTCGACCAGCCGCACAGCTGCGCTGGAGATTGCGACGCGGCTGAAGATTCCGTATCGCGAAGGTTTTGTTCGCAACCGTTACGTGGGACGCACGTTCATCATGCCGGGGCAGGCGCAGCGCAAGCAGAGCATTCGCCGCAAGCTGAACCCGATTCCGCAGGAGTTTGAAGGCAAGAACGTGCTGCTGGTGGATGATTCGATCGTGCGCGGCACGACGATCAAAGAGATCGTGGCGATGTGCCGCGAACTGGGAGCCAAGCATGTGTATGTCTGCTCGGCGGCTCCTCCGGTGATCTTCCCGAACGTGTACGGGATCGACATGCCGGCCCGCTCGGAACTGATTGCTTCCGGCAGGACGACTGAGGAACTCGCGACAGAGATAGGCGCGGACGGTGTGATCTTCCAGGACCTTCAGGACCTGAAGGAAGCGGTGATGGAAGCCAACCCCAAACTGACGCAGTTCGATACCTCCGTGTTCGACGGCCTCTATGTGACGGGTGACGTCACGGATGAATACCTCGCCACGCTGGAAAAGATTCGCAACGACGCAGCCAAACATACAGACGATCTTGCCGACCACATCACAAGGAACCTTGCCGCCCATCTGTAAGGGCGCAGTGGAGTTGCTGTTTGGAGGCCTCGCGCTTAGCGGCTTCGAGGCAGATCGCCTTCTTGCGCGCCTGCGTGGCGTGGCTCCGGGAGTTACCGGCGTCACGGGGACGTTCGCTTACCTGATCAAGACGGATGGAACGGAGTTGGACGAGGGTCGGCTGCGGGAGTTGCTGGGGCAGGCTTCGGCGCCGCCGCCTGAGCCGAGCCTCTGGATTGCTCCACGAGCGGGGACGCAGTCGCCGTGGTCGAGCAAGGCGACGGACATTCTGCGAAACACGGGCTTCGCCGGCGTGGAGCGCATCGAACGCGCTCGCGTGGTGCATGTGGCAGGAGCGGAGGATCTGGCGGATTGCGCGAAGCCGATGCTGTACGACCGCATGACCGAGAGCGTGTACGGCGACGCGGAGCACGCGGGGGATGCATTGTTTCTGCCTCGGTCCGCGCAGGCGACGATGCACATCGACGTGCTGGGTCACGGGGCTGAGGCGATCCATCGAGCTGATCGAGAGCTCGGCTTGTCGCTCTCGCCGGATGAAGTCGCATACCTGGTTGAGGAGTTCACGAAGCTAGGGCGGAATCCGACCGACGTCGAGCTGTACATGTTTGCGCAGGCGAACAGCGAGCACTGCCGCCACAAGATCTTCAATGCTTCGTGGATTGTCGATGGCGAGCTCCAGGAGCGTTCGCTGTTCGGCATGATTCGCAACACCTATGAGCAGTCGAACGAGGGTGTGCTCTCCGCTTACAAGGACAATGCGGCCGTGATTCAAGGCGGTCCGGGTGCGAGGTTTTTTCCGGATGCAGCGGACGGAGTGTATCGGCCATACAAGGAAGACATTCACATCCTGCTGAAAGTGGAAACGCATAACCATCCCACCGCGATTTCGCCATGGCCGGGCGCGGCGACGGGCTCGGGCGGAGAGATTCGCGATGAAGGCGCAACGGGCCGTGGCGCGAAGCCGAAGGCCGGGCTTAGCGGCTTTACCGTGTCGAACCTGCGACTGCCGCAGGCACCGCAGCCATGGGAAACTCCTGAGTCCAAGCCTGCGCACATCGCTTCGCCGCTGGACATCATGATCGAAGGGCCACTGGGTGCGGCGGCCTACAACAACGAGTTTGGGCGGCCTAACCTGTGCGGCTACTTCCGAACTTTCGAACTGCAGAGCGGCGAGAATCGCTTCGGGTATCACAAGCCGATCATGCTGGCCGGCGGCATGGGCAACATCCGTGCCGGGCATGTGGAGAAGGGAAGCGTTGCCCCGGGAAACCTGCTGGTGGTGCTGGGCGGGCCGGCGATGCTGATCGGGCTGGGTGGCGGTGCGGCTTCGAGTGCTACGGAGAGCGGCAATACTGAGCTTGATTTCGCTTCCGTGCAGCGTGATAACGCGGAGATGGAGCGGCGAGCGCAGGAAGTGATTGACCGCTGCTGGCAGCGCGGGGAAGCGAACCCCATCATCTCCATCCACGACGTCGGCGCGGGCGGTTTGTCGAACGCATTTCCTGAGCTGGTGAAGGATGGCGGGCGTGGCGGCAGGTTCGACCTGCGCGCGATCCCTCGTGGCGAAGAAGGACTGAGCGCGCTGGAGACGTGGTGCAACGAGGCGCAGGAACGCTACGTGCTCGTGATCACAGAAGAGACCTTGCCGCTGTTCTCGGCGATCTGCGAACGTGAACGCTGCCCGTTCGCGGTGGTGGGCCGCGCGGAAGAACAACTGCATATCACGCTCAGCGACTGCGAAAAGAAGCCGATCGACATGCCGTCGTCGGTGCTTTTCGGCAAGCCTCCGAAGATGACTCGCAGCTTTGAGCGTTCGGCGCCCGAGTTGCAGCCGCTCGCTCTAGAAGGCATTGATTTGGGCGAAGCGATTGACCGCGTGCTCCGCCTGCCGGCGGTGGCGTCAAAGTCGTTCCTGATTACGATTGGGGACCGTAGCGTGGGCGGCCTTGTTGTGCAGGACCAGATGGTGGGTCCGTGGCAGGTTCCAGTTGCGGATTGCGCCGTGACGCTGCGCAGCTTCGACTGCGCGGACATGCAGAAAGCTCCCGGCGAGGCGATGGCGGTGGGTGAGCGCACACCGATGGCGCTGATCGATGCGGCGGCATCGGCGCGCATGGCTGTCGGAGAGGTGATCACAAATCTCGCGGGCGCGAGCATCGCGAGGCTTTCGGATATCAAGCTTTCGGCGAACTGGATGGCCGCCGCCGGGACTTCGGGGCAGGATCAGGCGCTCTACGATGCGGTGCACGCTGTGGGCATGGAGTTTTGCCCGGCGCTGGGACTGACGATTCCCGTGGGCAAGGACTCCATGTCGATGAAGTCGGCTTGGACCGATGCGAGCGGGAGTAAGCAGCAGGTGACTTCTCCGCTGTCGCTGATCGTTTCGGGTTTTGCGCCGGTGAAGGATGTTCGGCGTACGCTCACCCCACAGCTTCGCGAGGAGCCGAACGCGCTGTTGCTGGTGGACCTCGGACAGGGGCGCAAGCGGCTGGGTGGCTCGGCGCTGGCGCAGGTCTACGGCGAATTGGGCGATACTGGACCGGATGCCCCCGGGCCTGGGGTGCTCGCCGCGTTCTTTTCGCAGGTGCAGCAATTGAATGCGGCAGGCAAGCTGCTGGCGTACCACGACCGCTCCGATGGCGGCCTTTTCGTGACGTTGGCAGAGATGGCCTTCGCCGGGCGCGTGGGGCTGGAGATTGATCTGCCTGCCTGCGACCTTGCGGCGCTGTTCAGCGAAGAACTGGGTGCGGTGCTGCAGGTTCGCGAGGCGGATGCCAACGCTGTGTTGTCGCTATTGAACGGGACCGGGCTGGACGCCAGCCGCATCGGCAGGGCTGTGGCGGGGAACGAGATCGTCTTTCGCAGCGCAGGACGTTCCGTGTACGCTGCCAAGCGCACGGCGTTGCACAAGGCTTGGGCGGAGACGAGTCACCACATCGCCAGCCTGCGCGACAATCCTGCTTCCGCCGCCGAAGAGTTCGCGCTGCTGGAAGATGCTGAGCGACCGGGGATGTTTGTGCGGGCGAGCTTCGATCTCGCGGAAAACGTGGCAGCTCCCTTCGTGAGTACTCGCAGGCCACGAGTCGCGGTGCTGCGGGAGCAGGGCTGCAATGGGCAGGTGGAGATGGCCGCCGCATTTCATCGTGCTGGTTTCGAAGCCGTGGATGTGCATATGAGCGACCTGCTCGCAGGACGGCAGGATCTTGCGGCCTACAACGTACTGGCTGCGGTGGGTGGCTTCAGTTACGGTGACGTGCTGGGTGCGGGCTCGGGCTGGGCGAAGACGATCCTGTTCAATGCACGGCTGGCGGAGATGTTCACCACGTTCTTCGCACGGCAGGACACGCTTTCGCTGGGCGTGTGCAACGGCTGTCAGATGATGGCTCAGCTTCGTGGGCTGATCCCCGGAGCGCAGAGTTGGCCGCTGTTTGCGCGGAATGTGTCGGCTCGATTCGAGGCACGGCTCTGCATGGTGGAGATTCCGGAAACGCCGTCCGTCTTCTTCGACGGCATGGCCGGTTCGGCGATGCCGATTGTGGTGGCTCATGGCGAAGGCCACGCGGATGCAGCAGTGTCCGAAGCGCGTGTTGCCATGCGCTACGTCGACACCTATGGGAGCCCGACGCAGCACTACCCGCTGAACCCCAGTGGCTCGCCGGGCGGCGTGGCCGGGCTGACCTCCGACGATGGCCGCGCGTTGATCACCATGCCGCACCCGGAGCGCATTTTTCTGGGCGTGCAGCACACCTGGACGCGTGATTTGAAGCACAGTCCGTGGGCTCGCATGTTTTCCAACGCCCGGAAGTGGCTAGGCTAGAGAACGTGACGGACATCGCCAACTCCGAGAAGCTCGATTACAAATCTGCGGGCGTGGATATTGAGGCCGGCAATGAGGCCGTGCGCCGCATCGGCGCCCATGTTAAA
Organism: Granulicella sp.; assembly: GCA_965198545.1. GTDB lineage: Bacteria > Acidobacteriota > Terriglobia > Terriglobales > Acidobacteriaceae > Granulicella. The sequence continues at coordinate 128,106 of CBDAPS010000002.1, forward strand.
CGCACGCACACCCCTGCGGTGCTGACGGGGCTGGGTTCGTTTGGCTCACTGTTCAGCCTGAAGGATGCCGTCGCCGGCATGCGCGATCCGGTGATGGTGCAGAGCACGGACGGGGTGGGCACCAAGACGCTGGTGGCCGCGATGGCCGGCCGCTACGAAGACCTGGGACGCGACCTCGTCGCTGCCGTGGCTGGAGATATTGCCGTGATGGGCGCGCGGCCTCTAACGTTCCTTGATTACCTTGGGCTGCACAAGATCGAGCCGGCCATCGTAGAAGAGCTGGTGCGCGGCATGAGCGCGGCGTGCGCCGAAGCAGGCATCGCGCTGGTGGGCGGCGAGACTGCGGAGATGCCCGACGTGTATGCGCCGGGAGATCTGGATGTGGTGGGCTTCATCACGGGCGTGGTGGAGCGCGATGGGATGATCACTGGCGCTTCCATTGCGCGGGGGGATATGCTCTACGCGATCAACTCTTCGGGGCTTCACACCAACGGCTGGACGCTGGCTCGCAAGCTGCTGTTTGAACGAGCTGGATACGATATCAACGATGCACCAGAGGAGCTTGGGGGCGCGACACTGGCAGACGTGCTGCTGGCTCCGCACACGAACTACGTCGCGCCGATTCGCGCCCTGATCGAATCCAACGTGGACATCAAAGGCATGGCTCACATCACCGGTGGCGGGCTGGTGGAGAATCCTCCGCGGATGTTCCCGGAAGGGATGGGCGCGACGATTGATCTTGCAACCTGGACACCGCAGCCCATTTTCGCGCTGATGCAAAAGCTCGGGAACATCGACACGCTCGAGATGCTGCGCACGTTCAATATGGGCGTGGGGCTTGTACTGGCTGCCGCGCCGGGCGTGCAGCCGCAGCTTGCTGAAGCGATGAAGCCGTTTTCGCACCTACGTGTGTGGGAAATTGGGCGGGTGGAAGCCGAGCCGGGGATGCGCTTCGGAGGCCTGCAATGAGCCTCAGCCGCGCCGCGCTGTTGAACGCAATTCCTCAAGCCGTGACCCGCACGGACGCAGGCGTGGGTACGAAGTACACAGGAAAGGTGCGCGATACCTATGACCTTGGCGACGGGCGATTGCTCCTGCTGACGACGGACCGCCAAAGCGGCTTCGATCGCATGCTTGGAGCGATTCCGTACAAGGGGCAGGTGCTCAACCGCACGTCGTTGCACTGGTTTGCCGCTACGCGAGACATCGTGCCGAACCACGTGCTTTCTTCGCCACATGCCAACGCGCTCCTGGCACGTAAATGCCGCGTACTGCCTATCGAGTTCGTGATGCGCGGCTATCTGACGGGCTCAACGGATACGGCGATCTGGACACACTATCAGCGCGGTGAGCGGACGTTTGCGGGTGTCACGCTGCCCAATGGCATGCGCAAGAACGAACTGTTACCCGAGCCGCTGCTGACGCCGACGACCAAGGAACAGTCGCACGATCGCCCGATCACGGCGGACGAGATTGTGAGCGAGGCATGGTTGACTCCAGAGGAGTGGGAGTTCACTTCGGCGGCGGCACGGAAGCTGTTCACGTTTGGGCAACAACGCGCCGCCGAGCATGGGCTGATCCTGGTGGATACGAAGTATGAGTTTGGCGTGGCGGACGACGGCACAATTCTGCTGATCGATGAGGTGCATACGCCGGACTCCAGCCGCTACTGGCTGGCCGATAGCTACGAAGTGCGGCTGGCCGCGGGGCAGGAACCGGAGATGATCGACAAGGAGTTCTTCCGGCTGTGGTTTCGCGAGCGCTGCGATCCGTATGCCGATGCCGTACTGCCGACGCCTCCTGATGACCTGATCGCCGAGTTGGCTTCGCGCTACATCCAGCTCTTCGAGCGCATTACGGGTGAAGAGTTTTTGCCGGATGAGCGTCCGTTGGCGGAGGCCCTGGCTGCGGAGTTCGGCGAGTGAACGAGCGAGTTCTGATAGTGGGTTCTGGGGCGCGCGAACATGCCATCGCTGCCGCGCTGGCTCGCTCGCCACAGAAGCCTGAGTTGCTGTGTTTCAGTGGCGCTCGCAATCCGGGTGTCGCGGCATTGACTGTTAAGTATGGGATCGGCAGCATCACCGATGCTGCGGCGGTGGCGGCCTTCGCGGAGGCCGAAAAGGCCACGCTGGCGATCATAGGACCGGAAGCGCCTCTCGCCGCCGGTGTAGTAGATGCGCTACTGGCCGCTGGAGTGCCGACAGTGGGGCCAACTGCTTCGCTGGCGCGCATTGAATCCAGCAAAGGCTTTGCGCGTGATCTGCTCGCTCGCTACGAGATCTCGGGCAATCCCTGGTTTGCGCGCTTCACCTCGATGGACGGCGTAGACGAGGCGCTGGAGCGCTTCGCGACGAATCATGTCATCAAGGATGACGGGCTGGCGGGTGGCAAGGGTGTGAAGGTTTTTGGCGATCATCTTCATTCGCTGGAAGACAGCCGGGCGTTTTGCCAGGAGCTGGCAGATGCCGGGCATCCGTTCGTGATTGAAGAGAAGCTGGAGGGCGAAGAGTTTTCGCTGATTAGCTTATGCGACGGCAAAACGCTGTTGCATACGCCTGCCGTGCAGGATCATAAGCGCGCGTTTGAAGGAGATACCGGGCCGAATACAGGCGGCATGGGCTCCTATTCGGATGCCGACGGCAGCCTGCCGTTTCTTACGCAAGCGGACATCGAGGCGGCTCGCGCGCTCAATGAGCGCACGGCTGCAGCATTGGCCGAGGAGTGCGGGCGGCCGTACCAGGGCATCCTGTATGGCGGCTTCATGGCAACGCGCGATGGCGTTCGCCTGATCGAGTACAACGCGCGCTTTGGCGACCCTGAGTGTTTGAATCTGCTGACGCTGCTTGAGAGCGACTTTCTGCAGCTTTGCCGCGCTGTCGTCGATGGCACTCTTGAATCTGTGAGCGTAAAGCCGCACTTCGCGCCGCTGGCGAGCGTATGCAAGTACCTTGTGCCGCAAGGGTATCCTGATGCGCCGCGCAAGGGTGATGAGGTGGTGATCTCCACCCAGGATCAGCCGGGAGTGACGTTTTACCTGAGCGCCGTAGACGAGCGTGATGGCAAGATCATTGCTACCGGCTCGCGCACCATCGCAGCGGTGGCTATGGCTCCTACGCTCGCCGGGGCCGAAGCGCTTTGCGAAGCGGCGATAGAGGAAGTCTCGGGTCCGTTTTTTCATCGGAAGGACATCGGCACGGAAGCGGCCCTTGATCGGCGCATTGCTCACATGCAGTTGTTGCGCGGGGCAGCAGAATGAGAACGCGGCTTCGCGTCGGCATTCTCGGCTCCACGCGCGGCACTGCGTCGAAGTCGGTGTTTGAGGCGATCGCTAACGGCTCGCTCGACGCGGAAGTGTCGCTGGTGATTGCGAACAAGGCCGATGCTCCGGTTCTTGAGCGGGCCGCGCGATATGGTTCGCCTGCTCTGTTTCTTGGCGCGAAGGGGCTCACTCGCGAGGAGTTCGACACGAACGTGACCCACGCGCTGCGGCAGGCCGGCGTGGAAGTTGTGCTGATGGTTGGTTATATGCGCATCGTATCGGCAGCCTTTGTGGGGGAGTGGCAGGGACGATTGCTGAACGTGCATCCTTCGCTGCTGCCGGCGTTTGGTGGGTTGATGGATCGCGCGGTGCACGAGGCTGTCCTGGCAGCGGGCGTCGCGGAGACAGGTTGCACGGTGCACCACGTGACCGAAGACGTAGACGCCGGGCCGATTGTGCTGCAGAAGCGCTGCCCGGTGCTGCCCGGTGATACGGTGGACACATTGCGGGTGCGCGTGCAGGCGCTCGAAAACACGGCATTTGTCGAGGTGCTTCAGCAGTGGACTCGCCCATAACGACAGTCAACTCTCAGCCGCTTGTCGCCATCGTGATGGGCGGCCACTCTGATTGGCCCACGATGGAGCACGCGGCGAAGGTGCTGGCGCAGCTTGGCGTTGCGCACTCGGTCGAGGTCGTGTCCGCGCATCGCACGCCGGAGCGCATGTTTGCGTTTGCTCGTGGAGCGAAGGGGGCGGGGTTGCAGGTCATCATTGCGGGGGCCGGCGGGGCGGCGCACCTGCCTGGGATGATTGCTGCGTTGACTCCGCTGCCAGTGCTGGGTGTGCCGGTGCAGAGCAAGGCGCTGAACGGACTGGATTCGTTGCTGAGCATTGTGCAAATGCCGGGAGGTGTGCCAACTGCGACGTTCTCCATCGGTGAGTCAGGGGCGAAGAATGCGGGACTGTTTGCGGCCTCCATCCTCGCGCTGAACGATGAGGCGCTTGCCGCGCGGCTGGATGCTTACCGGCAGGCTCAAACGGATAACGTTCTTAACAGGCCTGATCCACACGCATGAGTTCCGCTTCCACATTCCGGCCACGCATTGGCATCCTTGGCGCTGGGCAGCTTGCGCTGATGCTGGCGCAGGCCGCGCCTGCGCTGGGTATCGACGTCTTGTGCGCGGGCAACGTGGGTGACTGCGCGGAGCAGGTTGCGCCTGTGCTGCCGGTGGACCTGACCGATGCGGCGGCTGTGGCGCGCTTTGCGAAGGAAGCGGACCTGCTGACCATTGAAAGCGAGAACATCGACGCTCGGGTGCTGAAAGACCTGCCGGTTGCGCCGAATACGTTTGCTGTACGCATCGCGCAAGATCGCTTGCTGGAGAAGACGTTCTTCAACCGGCATGGGGTGCAGACCGCGCCGTTTGCCATCGTGGATTCGCTGGAGGATCTGGAGTTTGGGCTGGCGGTGATTGGGACGCCGGCGATTTTGAAGACACGGCGCATGGGGTATGACGGCCGGGGGCAGGTGCGGCTTACGGATGTGTCGGAAGCTGCGGCGGCGTGGGAGGCGGTGGCGCATGCGCCCTGCATCGTGGAAGGTATGGTGCCGTTCGATGCGGAGGTGTCGCTGATCGTGGCGCGGGCGGCGGATGGCGAGATGGCGATCTATCCGTTGACGTGCAATGTGCATCGCGCGGGCATTCTGAGGAAGTCGACAGCGCCTTACGTGAATCCGGCGCTGCAGGCGAAGGCGGAACAGGCGCTTCGCGACACCATGGCGGCGCTGCAGTATGTGGGTGTTTTGGCGGTGGAGTTCTTTGTGCGCGGCGGGGAGCTGATTGCCAACGAGATGGCTCCGCGGGTGCATAACTCAGGGCATTGGACGATCGAGGGGGCGGAGACTTCGCAGTTTGCCAATCATTTGCGGGCCTTGGCGGGGATGCCGCTGGGGGTGACGGCGAGCCGGCCTACGGTGATGCTGAACTGCATCGGCACGATGCCGCAGGAGAGCGAGACGGTACGCTTCCCAGAACTGCATCGTCATGACTATGGCAAGGAAGCGAGACCGGGGCGCAAGGTTGGGCACCTGACCTTTCCAGCGGAGGCGGCGGACGCTATCTTGTACTGGGAAGAGCGGCTGGCCGGACAGGAGTAGCGTCCGGGGTGCCAACGGAGGGCGACTCGGATGTCACGTCAGCGGCAGGCGCAGGTTCTCTGGGGGATCGCCTTCGTCTGGCTTGCGGTGCAGTTGATCTCACTGCGGACTGGCTGGCTGCACCTGTTCTTCTTCGATACGAACGTTGGGAACGTGCAGGGCATCGACTTCTTTCCTCTGCCTCGCGCTTTCGACGGGCTCCTGCATGACCGCAGCGCCTTCGACACGTTCCATTCAAGCTATGGACCGTATGCGACGTGGTTCATCTACCATCCTGCGATTGCGTTTCTGTTTGCGCCGTTTTTGTTGCTGTCACCCTGGGCGGGGTACGGGGTTTGGACCGCCTGCTCGGCCGGGCTGATGGTGGTGTCGGCATGGCTGGTGGGGAAGCAGGGGAATGGTCCAACAAATCCGCTGCGCCGCGCGTGGGTTGGGCTGCTGCTGCTGGGGTCGTTTCCGGGCTTCCTGATGCTTTATGGCGGCAATGTGCAGGCGCTGCTGGTGCTGGCTGTGGTGCTGGTGCTGGTGGCGGTGGATCGCATCCGCACGCAGGGTCCGAGTGTTGCTGCCCAACGGCTGTTGCTGGCTGGGCTGCTGCTCAGCCTGCTGACCAAGCCGCTGGTGCTGGTGATGCTGCCGCTGCTGCTGTTAATGCCAGAGACTCGGCGGACGGCTGTGCGCGCGATTGTGGTCTACGTGCTGGTTTCGGCGGCGTTCCTCGTGGTGCCGGGGCTGAATCCTGTAGCGCTGCCGTGGAGCCAGCGTGTGTTTCTGCTGACGCATCCGGCGGTGGTAAGCCAGACGATGAATCCTTACCTGAATCACCTGAACATCACTGCGCCGATGCTGGATAACAGTGTTCACTGGCTGGGGATGCTGGGGTTGAACGGCTACCGCATGCTGCATGTGGATGTGTACTCATTGCCGGTGCTGCTGGATGGGCTGTTCCATACGCAGACGCCTGATGCGTTGTATAAGCTGCCGCTGATCTTTGTTCTGGAGCTTATGGTGCTGGTGGCGTTGGTGCGCTCGCCGGAGGATCGCCTGGAGGCGGCTCTGCTGGCGTTGATGGCGATGGTGGTGCTGGTACTGATCAGCTATGGGCTGATCTGGGAGTACCACTTCACGCTCTTGCTTCCGGTGGCCGGGCTGCTGATGATGCAGGACCGGCCTGGCTGGGCGGAGCGTGCTGTTGTTGCGCTTACCTGGTATGCGTGGCTGCCGAGCCTGTATGTGCTGCTGGCGCATCGGGATTTGAATGTCATCGCTACAGAGGCGCTACTACATAGCGACCGTGTGCTGCCGGCGCTGGCGGTGTTCTGCCTGCTGGCTTATCGGGCTACGCAGGTGGCGCTGAGCAGTGCTGAAGGGTTGAGGTTGCCGTTCGTGGCTCATGAACGGCAGCCGGTGGAGGCGTGACCCTCCCCCCCTCCTGATTTGGTAAAGTCTCTGCTTTGTTGCGTTTGCAGCGTGTGGCACCCGCAAAGTATTCATTTCGTTGGAGTTGGAGGCAAAGTCTTCCTAGAGAAGGCTTTATCTGACATTTGAAGCATCTGTGGCTGCCGTCCCACGAATTTCCTTCGTCTCTCCAGTGTAGAAAGCCGCGGGAATTAACGTGCAACTAATTTGCGTTGTGGATCTCACCTACTTTGTTGGATTTAGGTTCCGACTGGCGTTCCCTGGGGCTTGACAGGTTTTGTCGAGTCCGCGCTTACCTGGCTGCGGCGGCTTCGCTGAGGGACCAGTCGAGGTTGTTCTTGTAGAGGGAGTTGGCGGGTTCGATGGCGAGGGCCTGGCGGAAGCTCTTTTCGGCTTCGAGCGGCTTCTGCTGCATCATTTTTGCGACGCCGATGTCGTTGAGTGCTGGGCCGTTACGGGAGTCGAGGGTGAGGCATTTTTGCCAGGTGGCGATGGCTTCGTCATAGGCGCCGAGGTGAAGCTGGTTCATGCCCATGGCGAGGTAAAAGGCGGTATTGCGGGCGTTTTCGGGAGTGCTTTGTTCGGCGGCCAGAGCGGCTTGTGTTTTTGATTGCTCGTCCGTAGCCCACTTCAGGTTGTTGCGGAGGAGTTGGACCGTGCCGTCGGCGCGGATGCCGGCCTGGCAGGCGGCGATGGCGAGGTTGTACTCCTGCTGGAGGGTGTGGGCTACGCAGAGGTTGTTCCAGCCGAGGGCGTTGTTGGGATACTCGGCGACCATGGCGTTGAGGATGCCGATGGCCTGGCCCTGCATGCCGCGGTTGATGTACTCCTGCGAGAGGTTGAGGCGGTTGGTTTCGGTGGGATTGGAGCGGGTCTGGGCTTCGAGCTGGGCTAACTTTTCAGGGGTTTGTACGGGGTACTGGACTTTGGCTAAGGTTTCACGCGGGATCGCCCAAGCTAGGTAGAGAAGCGGGAGAGCGAGCATGGTGAGGACAATGGCGGCTTTCGCCTTGGGGGGCAGGGGGGCCGGGTTGGGGACTTCGCTCATGAGCTCGGCAGATCTTCATGGTCATTGTCCTACAGGAAAGCCGATCAACGATGCCTGCTCTTTTGCCGGACAGATTCCTTTGATTTCGGAGTTCGCGCCGGGACAGGAAGGCATACCCCAGGGGCTCAAGCCCGCTTCGTGGGCGCCTTGCGAGACCCAAGCCTGAAGGCTTGGGGTACCTAGAAGCGAAGGCACGTCTTCGGGTGCCGAGCTTTGGTAGCTGCCGTACGGCGAAGCCCACGCATGCCGACGATGAAACCGTCGTCATGAGTGGGGCACCCGGCGTGTTGCACTTGCTCGTGCTTCGCACTCGCTTCGCGAAATGCGGGGGTCTCTCCACTCCGCGCTGCGCGCTCCGGTCGAGATGACGAGCGTTTGTACCCTGGAAGACGAGAGCGCCTGTTCATTGCCGCGCTCCGGTCGAGATGACGAGCGTTTGTACCCTGGAAGACGAGAGCGCCTGTTTCATTTGCCCAGCTCCGGTGGAGATGGCGGGAGTTTGTACTCAGGAAGACGAGAGCGTCTGGTTCATTTGCCTAGGTGCTTTTGTTGCTGGCTCCAGGCGAGGTTGTTTTTGGCCAGCTGGAAGTCGGGCTTGAGGGCTACGGCTTTTTGGGCGGCGTCGATGGCTTTGTCCCAGTCGTGGAGGGATTCATAGGCGGCGGCGATGTTGTTCCATGCCTCTGCGGAGTTGGGATCGAGCTTGAGGGCGGATTTGGCGGCTTCGATGCTTCCCTGGTAGTTGCCCTGTTGACTGAGGGCGAGGGAGCGGTTGATCCAGTCGGCTACGGTGGCTGCGGGCGCGGGAATTGGGGTGTTGGGCTTGCCGCTGTAGGCGGCGAGATTGTTCTTCGCGATCTGGAGGCTGGGATCGAGGGCGAGGGCCTGCTTTTCAGCGGCAACGGCTTCGGTGTACTGGCCCATGGCTCCATAGGCGGCGCCGATGTTGTTGTACGCGGGCGCGGATTTGGGGTCGAGTTCCAAGGCCTTGCGCGCGGAGACGATGGAGTCCTGGAACGCGCCGGCGCGGTACTGGGCGAGGGAGCGGTTGATCCAGAAGGCGGCGTCCTGCCTGGTGGGATTCTGGAGGGCGGCGGCCGCGGCAGTGGCGTCACTGGGAATGGCCGCGGCTAGTTGTGCCGCGGTTTGTCGGGCTCCTTCGACGTCGCCGCTATCGCGCTGGGCCTGGATGAGGAGCTCCCATTGCAGGGCGCGGGACGGGTTTTCAGCGACAGCGGTGCGGAGTTGATTGACGGCCTCCAGGCTACGGCCCTGACTGATGAGCCAGCGGCCGTAGTAGGTGTGGGTGGTGTCGTCATTGGGTTGGAGGATGATGGCTCGCTGGAAGTGGCGCTCGGCTTCTGCCTGGTTCGCGAGGAGGCTGTTGACGACGCCGAGGTTGATTTCGAGCGTGGCGTAGTTGGGGGTGTAGCGGAGGGCTCGGTTGAAGAGGTCGAGGGCACCGGGGTAGTCGGCGCGGTTCATGAGGGTGAGGCCATAGATCATGAGGCCTCGGCCGTTCTCGGGAGATTTCTCGGCGTCGTCGCGCCAGAGGGATTCTTCGTCGTGCCAGACGGCGTTGCGGACGTGGGTGCCGAAGGCGTAGCCGAGCATCACGAGCAGAGCGAGGCCAGCGAGCACGGGCAGCATGCGGCGGCGGGATTCCGGTGTGGTGAGGCGCTGGAGGAGCAGCCAGCCAGCCCAGACGACGCCAGGGACGAGACCGGCGAAGCTGAAGAACATGCGGTGATCGTTTTCGACTTCAGAGAGCGGATAGAGCGACGTGGGAAGCTGGGTGACGACGAACCAGAGGAGGCCGAAGGCGATCGGGTAGAGCCGGCGAGTGCGAGCGGACTTCCAGATCGCCCAGAGCATGGCGGCGAGGAAGACAAGGCCGAGGATGGCTTTGCCGTTGAGGGTGGCGAAGGGGGAGAGATCGGTGTCGACGTTGAGGTGGATGGGGAGGAAGAGCTCGGCGCAGTAGCGCAGCCAGACGTAGGGCTGGGTGAGGCGATAGGCGGAGGCGGAGAGGATGGTCGGGGCGAAGCTTTTGGGCGTCATGGCGCTTTGCAGGACCATGAGGAGGGCGACGACGACGAGCGAGGGCAGGATGGCGAGGGTGGCCCTTTTGATACGGTTCGGGTCTTCGGACTCGAAGAAGAAGACCCAGAGGAAGAGCAGGACGGGGAAGACGGCGGCGGGCGGCTTGGAGAGCAGCGCCAGGACCAACGGCAGCAGGTAGAGACCGACCTCACGGCGGGCGGGGTAGCGGACGTAGAGGAAGAGGGCGGCTACGCAGCCGAGGGTGCAGTAGAGATCGCCGCGCTGGATGACGTAGTTGACCGTTTCCGCCATGGCCGGATGGAGGCCGAACCAGGCGGCGCCAAAGAGGCCGAGCCATGGCGCAGCCTCGCCTGCACCCATGCGCTTCATCATGATGGTGTAGAGGCGGAAGAGAAGCCAGAGCAGAAGCACGAACCAGCAGAACGTGGCGAAGTGGAACCAGAAAGGAACGTAGCCGCGGCCCAAGGCGTAGTCGAGCGCGAGGGACGTGGAGACAACCGGGCGGTAGGTGCGGTTGGCCGGGAGGACGCTGAAGGTGGTGGCGTCGGTGAAGAAGCGCGGCATGTTCGCGAGGTTGCGAATCGAGGCGTTGTCGGTGACGGTGTGGAAGTCGTCGAAGTGGAACGCGTTGTTGAAGGAGTTGGCGTAGGCGGCGAGGAGCAGGACGAACGCCAGCCATAGCGCGTTCTGGATTCTTTTGTGCTGGTTTACTTGTTCGGGGCTCACCATGTTCGTTTCCATCTGAACACAGGGGAGCGGGTTCGCAGGTTAGCAAGTTAGCGAGTCAGGGATGGCCTGCCGACGCGGGCTTTTGCGGCTGCCGTCCGGCGGAGCCCATCCGTGACGGTGAGACCGTCACGGATGGGGCCACCCGGTTGGCACTTGCTCGTGCTTCGCACTCGCTTATGAAATGCGGGGGTCTCTCCACTACGCGCTGCGCGCTTCGGTCGAGATGACGGACAGAAGAGGCGCACTTCCGGTCGAGATGACGGACAGAAGAGGCGCTTCCGGTCGAGATGACGGACAAAAGCGCCGCTTCCGGTGGAGATCACGAGCGTTTCGAGCTTAGCGGAGCCACATGAACGAGATGCGGCGGTTGCGCTGGAAGCACGGGTCTTCGGGCTTTAGGCAGATTTCCGCTCCCTTGCCGTAGGTGACGACGGTGACCTGCGAGCCGTCCACGCCCTTGCGGACCAGCTCATCGCGGACGGCCATGGCACGCTGCTCGCCGAGCTCCAGGTTGCGCTCCTTCGCGCCACGCTCATCGGAGTAGCCGGCGATGAGCACGCGCTGGCCGGGATGGGTGCGGAGATAGAGAGCGACCTGACGGAGTGGAGTTTCCGCGTCCGGCTGGAGATCGGTTTTGCCGTAGTCGAAGTAGATGTCGGAGACGGGAGGATGCGGATCGTCCTGGTGCTCAGCCGGAGTTGCCGCGACGACCGCAGGGGGCGCAGCGTCAGGGGCTGGAGCTGGCACCGGCATGGGTACCGGAGGCGGGGCGACGGGCACGGCATCTACCGCGGCAGGGGAAGGGGTTGGGGCTGTCGCGAGCGCAGGCGCCGTCGCGGGCAGGGGCTCCGGCATGGGTTCGGCTGCCGGGTATTTTGCCGGGCGCGGGTGCGGATTGATGTAGTGCCCGCCGAACTTCATCGCTAATCCGACGTTGAACTCCAACTGATTTTCAGAGGAGTTCACGCCGTTGTTGAAGGTCGTGTGGAGATATCGCACGTCGCCGCGAATGCCATAGCGGTGATTGAGGTGGTAATCAAGACCGCCGCCATTGGAGACCGCGAAGGCGTTGGCGGAGGTTGTATACGAGGTCGGGGTGGGGAAGTAGGAGTGCGTACCTTCCGCCCTGCCATACAAAACCTGGCCGAAGATAGAATACCGGCCGCGACGAAACGTGAAGCGTGGACCAGCCGTGTAGGTATACAGGTTGAGGTTCTGGCCGATCGGGCTGATCTGCCTTGCCTGGCCGCCAGTGATTTCGCCACTGACTCCGAACCAGTGCTTGATGTTGTAGTCGAGCGATGCGAAGCCGCCATTGATGTCGAACTTGTGATCCCCGCCTGGGGGGTCATTGGTGTAGATGAAGGAGTAGCCTGCCGATGCGACGAGTCGAGGGATGAAGGGGGCGTAGTCGCTGCGCTGCGCTTGCGAGGCGCAGGGCAGGACCAGGAAGGGGAGGGTTGCGAGGGCGAAGCTGACGACGGGGCGACGCATATATGAAGCTCTCCTTGTGCGTGAGGCCAGGATGGGATAGGTGAGGCGGGCCAGGCCCGCCGCCGCACTATGACGATTACTACGGCTGATAGATCAGTGCGACGGAGGGCGAGGTGTTGGTGGCCGACTTGTCGACGAGGACAAACCGGGTTGGGGTGATGGCGTAGATGACCTGCGAGCCGAAGGTGAAGCGGCCGTTGGGGCCATCGGCGAGGACGTAGGTTCCGCTGCCGGTGACGCCGGGGGTGACCACGTTCAGGCCACCGACCGAGAGATCCTCATCGAGGACGTAGCTGGCATTGCCAGCGCCGTCCGCGGTGAAGGTGCCGGAGGTGTTGAGCGTGACCGCTGTGACCGCCGGGGTGGTGCCGTACGCGTAGGCTCCGTTCAGCGTGCCGAGTGAGAAAGGCTGGCCGAACTGCTTGTTGATGTTGCCGAGGCCCGCATAGCCGGTCTCGAGGAAGTAGCCCGTGTTGGTGTTAGCGAGGTACGCGACGCGAGGGGCCGGGGGTTGTGCGGTGACTCCGAGCAGGGCCAGCAGGCCGGTGAGGACGTTGCTGGGCGCGGGGTAGTTGAGGACAGCGCGGCCGTTGGCCGCCACGGTGCAGGTGCTGGTGCCCGTGGAAGCGTAGGTGCCGAGCAGGTCGGTGATCAGGCTGGAGTTGCCTCCGAGGGCTGTGAGGCTGTTGACCAGCGCCGTGGTGCCGCCCTGATCGACGTAGTTGGTGGTGCAGCCGCCCGCTCCGTTCGCCGTGCCCTGGAAGATGGTCGCGGTAGAGAGGTTGAGGACGTTCTGCAAGGTGGTGCCGAGCAGGCCGGGGTTGGTAGGAGCGTTCTCGTAGCCGACGAACTGGCCGGACATGGAGGCGTTGCTGAAGGTTCCGGTTTGCGCGGTCATGTTGCCGGAGAGCAGGGTGTAGGCCGAGTGCTTGTCGGTTGACATCACGAAGGCCCGGGTGGCGTCGACCATGTAGACCGCGTAGTCGAGCGGGTACGAGGCATTAGGGATGTTGGGGTTGGCGGCCGACATCTGCACGCGGCCGTTGCTGTCAGCCGTGCCGAGAGTTCCGGCAAGGTTGGCGGCGGGGTAGTTGGACGAGGCCAGGTTGGTGTCAGCCAAACCGGTGAGGGTGCCGCCGGTGGCCATGATCTGTCCGACGGTGGCGGCCGGCGCCGCCTGCAGGTTCGCAGAGCAGGCCGGGACGCAGACGACATCGCCTTGGAGGCCGAAGACGTAGTTCCCGGTGAGGCCGGCGCTGAAGCTAGAGGTGGTCTGCTGCATGAAGCTGCCGCTGCCGCGCTGGCCAGTGGTGAGGCCAGTGTCTGCCTCCGCCATCGAGCCGCTCTGGCTGACGGTCGCGGGGGCGGCCAACGGCTTGAGCGAGATGGAGTAGGTGTTGTTAGCGGCCACGGTGCCGTCGGTGTTGAAGGTGGAGACGACCATCGTGCCGCGGTTGTCGCTGCCGATAGTGTAGCTGCCCAGCAGCGGGAGCGTGGGAACGGTCGCGCCGGTGAGGCTGGAGGTCTGGTGGTTGCTGTCGAGCTCGCCGGCGGTCAGGCTGCCGTTGCCGTCAGCGGTGAAGCTGCCGACCGAGGCGGTCTGGTAGGCGAGGGTGCCGACGAGTACTGTGTCGTAGCCCTGGAAGAGGAAGGCGTACGGCCCGGAGAGTTGTCCGTCGCAGGGGGTGGGCGGGTAGGCGACCATCATCGTGAAGGGGAGGGCCGCGGTCTGCGCCGGGAGTTGGCTGTCGCTGGCGGTGATCGTGAAGCTGGCGGCTCCGACGACTGTCGGGGTGCCACTGACCACACCAGTGGTGGCGTTGAGGGTGAGGCCGGTGGGGAGGGCGCCGGACGTCACCAGGTAGGTGTAGGGTCCGACTCCGCCCGAGGCGGTGAGGGTCTGGGTATAGGGCACGTTGACGGTCGCGGTGGGCAGCGTGCCGGTAAGGGTGAGGGTTGCCGCCGGGGCGACGGTGAGGCTGTCGGTGCCGGTGGCGGTTTGCAGGGCGCTGTCTGTCGCCAGAATCGACAGATTGACCGAACCGGAGATGGTCGGGGTGCCGCTGATCAGGCAGTTGGGACCGGCGGTGAGACCCAGCGGCAGGTTTAGCGACGTGATGACGCAGGTATAGGGCGGGATTCCGCCAGTGACCGGGATGGTGGCGCTGTAGGCGACGCCAGCCTGGCCGCTGGGGAGCGCGCCGGGGGTGACGGTGAGGGTTGCCGAGTTGATCGTCAGGGTGACGACGCCGGTGGAGGTCTGCGGCGTGGTTTCGCTGTCGGTGACCTTGACGGTGAGGGTATCGAGCAGAGCCGCTGCCGTGGGCGTGCCGCTCACGACGCAGTTGGGGCCGAGCGTGAGACCCGCCGGCAGGGTGCCAGAGGTGATGGCGCAGCTATAGGGAGCGACACCGCCGGTGATCGAGATCGGCTGGCTGTATGGCTGGCCGACAGTTCCGTTGGGCAGGAGGCTGATGCTGATGATCAACGGGGCCGGGGTGATGGTGAGGACAGCGACACCGTCAGCCGACTGCGCGGGGCTGCCGCCGTCGACTACGTGGATGCCAAGGGTGGCGACTGCTGCTGCCGTCGGGGTTCCGCTGATGACGCAGCCTGCGCCGAGGGTGAGACCTGCAGGCAGTGTGCCGGAGGTGATGGTGCAGGTGTAGGGCGAGGTTCCGCCGAGCACCGGGACCGTTGCTGTGTAGGCCGTGCCCACCGTTCCGACCGGCAGAACGCCACCGGACAGGATGAGAGTAGCCGGGGTTACGGTGAGAACGACGACGCCCGTCGCTGTCTGCGGCGTGGTTTCGCTATCCGTGACCTTTACACCAAGGGTAGCGACTGCTGCTGCCGTGGGGGTTCCGCTGATGACGCAGCCTGCGCCGAGCGCGAGACCCGCAGGCAGCGTGCCGGAGGTGATGGTGCAGGAGTACGGCGAGGTACCGCCGAGGGCGGGGATGGTTGCCGTGTACGCCGTCCCCACGACACCAACCGGCAGAACGCCGCCGGAGAGAATGAGGGTTGCCGGAGTCACGGTAAGGACGACGGTGCCGTTCGCCGTTTGCGGCGTGCTGGCGCTATCGGTGACCTTGACTCCCAGGGTGGCAACGGCAGGCGCCGTGGGCGTTCCGCTGATGGCGCAGTTCGCGCCGAGCGTGAGGCCTGCGGGCAGTGTGCCTGAGGTGATGGTGCAGGTGTATGGCGAAGTTCCACCGAGCACAGGGATGGTCGCGGTATAGGGCGTGCCCACCGTTCCAACCGGCAGCACACCACCCGAGAGGATGAGAGTTGCCGGAGTGATAGTGAGGACAACGGTCCCGTTCGCCGACTGCGGAGTGCTTTCGCTGTCGGTGACTTTGACATCCAGTGTGACGACGGTTGGGGTGGTCGGTGTTCCGCTGATGGCGCAGTTCGCGCCCAGCGTGAGGCCGGCGGGCAGTGTGCCGGACGTGATGGTGCAGGTGTAGGGCGAGGTTCCGCCGAGGACGGGGATTGTCGCGGTGTAGGCCGTGCCGACCATACCGACCGGCAGCACACCACCCGAGAGAATGAGAGTTGCCGGAGTGATAGTGAGGACAACGGTCCCATTCGCCGACTGCGGAGTGCTTTCGCTGTCGGTGACTTTGATGCCTAAGTTGACGACGGTTGGGGTGGTCGGTGTTCCGCTGATGGCGCAGTTAGCGCCCAGCGTGAGGCCGGCGGGCAACGTGCCGGAGGTGATGGAGCAGGAGTATGGCGAGGTTCCACCGAGCACAGGGATGGTTGCGGTGTAGGGGGTGCCGACCACACCGGCCGGCAGCACACCGCCGGTGAGGACCAGGGTTGCCGGGGTGATGGTGAGGACGACGGAGCCTGTCGCGGACTGCGGCGTGCTTTCGCTATCGGTGACCTTTACGCCGAGGGTGACGACCGCCGATGCCGTGGGCGTTCCACTGATCGAACAGTTTGCGCCGAGGGTTAGACCCGCAGGCAGCGTGCCGGAGGTGATGGAGCAGGAGTACGGCGAGGTTCCGCCGGCGACAGGGATGGTTGCGGTATAGAGCGTGCCGACCACACCGACCGGCAGGACGCCGCCGGTGAGGATGAGGGTTGCCGGGGTGATGGTGAGGACAACGGTACCGTTCGCCGTCTGCGGTGTGCTGAAGCTATCGGAAGCCTTCACGCCCAGGGTGACGACGGCTGGTGTTGTCGGTACTCCGCTGATGACACAGTTCGCGCCTAGCGTGAGCCCGGAGGGCAGGGTTCCTGAGGTGATGGTGCAACTATAGGGAGCTGTACCGCCGATGACCGGGATGGTTGCCGAGTAAGGCGTACCCACCACACCGACCGGCAGAACACCGCCAGTGAGAACGAGCGTTGCCGGGGTGATGGTGAGGACGACCGAGCCGGTAGCCGACTGCGCCGGGCTGCTGCTGTCGGTTGCCTTCACGCCGAGGGTGACGACGGTTGCTGTTGTTGGTGTTCCGCTGATGACGCAGCCAGCGCCGAGGGTAAGACCGGCAGGCAGTGTTCCTGAGGTGATGGAACAGCTATAGGGAGCTGTTCCACCTAGGACGGGGATGGTGGCGGTGTAGGAGGTGCCGACCACACCCGCCGGCAAGACTCCGCCAGTAAGGATGAGGGTTGCCGGACTGATGGTCAGGATGACGGAGCCGGTCGCGGTTTGCGCGGGGCTTTCGCTATCGGTGACCTTTACGCCGAGGGTGACGACGGTTGCGGTGGTGGGTGTTCCGCTGATGACGCAACCCGCGCCGAGCGAAAGACCGCCTGGCAATGTTCCCGAAGTGATGGAGCAGCTATAAGGAGCTGTTCCACCGAGGACAGGGATGGTGGCGGTGTAGGGTGTGCCGACGACGCCCACCGGCAGGACTCCGCCGGTAAGGATGAGGGTTGCCGGGGTGATGGTGAGAACGACAGTGCCGTTCGCCGTCTGCGGCGTGCTTTCGCTGTCAGTAGCCTTGACGCCCAGGGTGACAGTTTCCGCAGTGGTCGGTACTCCGCTGATGACGCAGTTGGCGCCGAGCGTAAGGCCCGCAGGCAGCGTGCCTGATGTGATGGAGCAGCTATAAGGAGCTGTTCCACCGAGGACGGGGATGGTTGCGGTGTAGGCGGTGCCGACCACGCCCACCGGCAGGACGCCGCCTGTGAGGATGAGGGTTGCCGGGGTGATGGTGAGAACCACGGTTCCGGTTGCCGTCTGGCCGCCGTTGTCGGTTGCTTTGACACCCAGCGTCACAACGGCTGCGACTGTCGGCGTGCCGCTGATGACGCAGTTGGAGCCGAGCGTGAGGCCGGAGGGCAGCGTGCCTGATGTGATGGAGCAGCTATAGGGAGCCGTTCCGCCGAGGACCGGGATGGTGGCGCTGTAGGGCGTGCCCACCACACCGACCGGCAGGACTCCGCCAGTGATGACGAGGGCCGCCGGGTTGATGGTAAGAACGACGGTGCCGCTGGCCGTCTGCGGCGTGCTTTCACTGTCGGTAGCCTTGACGCCCAGGGTGACGCTTTCCGCAGTGGTCGGGGTTCCGCTGATGACGCAGTTGGCGCCGAGCGTAAGGCCTGAGGGCAGCGTGCCTGAGGTGATGGAGCAGCTATAGGGAGCCGTTCCACCAAGGACCGGGATGGTGGCGCTGTAGGGGGTGCCCACCGTTCCGACCGGCAGGACGCCGCCGGTGATGACGAGGGTTGCGGGGTTGATGGTGAGAACGACGGTGCCGCTGGCCGTCTGCGGCGTGCTTTCACTGTCGGTAGCCTTGACGCCCAGGGTGACAGTTTCTGCAGTGGTCGGGGTTCCGCTGATGACGCAGTTGGCACCGAGGGTGAGGCCCGCAGGCAGCGTTCCGGAAGTAATGGAGCAGATGTAGGGAGCCGTTCCTCCAAGGACCGGGATGGTTGCGCTGTAGGGATTGCCCACCATGCCGACCGGCAGCACTCCGCCGGTAAGAACGAGGGTTGCTGGGTTGATGGTGAGGCTGACGGTTCCCGTGGTGGTGTTCGAGGAGCTATCGGCAGCCTTTACGCCGAGACGGACGGTTTCAGCCACCAACGGAGTTCCAGCGACCAGGCAGTTTGGCCCGAGTACCAGGCCCGAAGGCAAGGTTCCAGAGGTGATGGTGCAGGAGTAGGGCGCGGTGCCGCCGGAGAGGCCGATGGTGGCGCTGTATGGCGTGAGGACCGTGCCGTTGGGCAGTGTGGTGACGGTGAAGGTGAGATTGCCACCGTCGATGGTGAGTCCAACAGGACCTACGGCCGACTGGACGGGATTGGAGCTATCGGTGACCTTGACGATCAAGCCGACGGACCCGGAGGCAGTCGGTGTTCCGCTGACCACGCAGTTTGGACCCAGTGTGAGACCAGCCTGCAACGTGCCGGAGAGGATGGTGCAGGTGTAGGGCGCGGTGCCGCCGGTGATGGGGATCATCGCGTTGTAGGCGACGCCCACCATGCCGTCCGGCAACGTGCCGGTCGAGATGCCGAGTGCGCCGGGGTTGATGGTGATGTTGACCGTTCCCGTGGCTGTCTGTACGGGGTTGCTGCTGTCTGTGGCCTTTACCCCGAGGGTGGCAGAACCCGCGGTGGTGGGTGTGCCACTGACCAGGCAGTTAGCGCCGAGGGTGAGGCCCGCAGGCAGCGTGCCGGAGGTGATGACGCAGGAGTAGGGCAGTGTTCCGCCGCTGACGGGAATCGATGCGGCGTAGGGGATGCCAACGTAACCGTTGGGCAGGTTTCCGTTAACGGCGAGGCCGATGGGGTTGATGGTGAGAAGAACGGTCCGGGAGGCCGTCAGCGTGGGATTGCCGCTGTCGGTGGCCTTGATGTTCATGGTGACGGTGCCGGCTACGAGGGGTATCCCGGTAACCAGGCAGTTGGAGCCCATGGTGAGGCCGGCAGGCAGGCTGCCGGCGGCGACTACGCAGGAGTACGGCGAGGTACCGCCGGTCACGCCAACAGTCGAGCTGTATGGAATGCCGACGGTACCGGCCGGCAGCGTACCCGAGCTGATGGTCAGCCCCGCCGGACTGATTGTCAGCGAAACGGGCCCGGTGGTCGTCAACACCGGGTTGCTGCTATCGGTTGCCTTCACCATCAGGTTGACAGTGCTCGCAGAAGCCGGTGTGCCGTTGACCACGCAACCCGCGCCCAGGGACAAGCCAGCAGGGAGGGTGCCGGAGGCCAGGGTGCAGGTGTAGGGGGCGGTTCCACCCGTGACGCCGATGGTGGCGCTGTAGGGAGTGCCGACTGTGCCGTTGGGCAGTGCGGCCGTCGTGATGGAAAGCGACGACAGAATGGTGATGCTGAGGACGAGGGAGGATTTGGCTCCCACGCTGTCCTGCACCGTTGCTGCAAAGAGAGGCGCACCCGCGGCGGTGGGCGTGCCTGAGATCATGCCGGTCGAGGGGGCAAGCGAGAGGCCGGCAGGCAGTGCGCCGCTGGAGATGCTGTACACGTAAGGAGGCGTGCCACCGGAAGCGGTGAGACCGGTTGCGTAGGGCGTGCCGACGTAGCCGACCGGCGGAACGCCGGCAGCCAATTGCAGCGGGCTATTGGTGGCCGCGTTCACAACGATCGTGATGGAGGCGTGGCTGGTGTAGGGGGTTGGAGCAGAGTCCGTGACGGCGAGAGAGAAGACCGACGTGCCGACCGTGGTGGGTGTTCCACTGATGATGCCGGTGGCGGGATCCAGCGAGAGGCCGGGAGGCAGCGTGCCGGTGTAGAGGGAGAGCGTGATCGCGCCGGTACCGCCGTTAGGCACCAACTTCGTGGAATAGGGAGCACCGACCGTGGCGACGGGGAGCGAGCCGGTGACGGTGGGATCAGGATTAACCGTCACCGTGGTGCTCTTCATCTCGCCGGTGGCGGCGACGGTGCCCATGATCGTGACAGCCATTGGAGAGGCGACGCCGACAGGGGCCGTGTAGATGCCGGAGCCGTTTCCCGTGGGGGTGATCAGGCCGCAGGTGGTTCCTGAACAGCTCGCGCCGCTGAGAGACCAGGTGATCTCCAAGTTGCCGGTGCCGCTGGTGGCGAAGGTGATCGACTGGCGCGAGTCGAGCACCGAGGCGGAGGTGGTGACGCCGTTGAAGGTGAGTCCGGGAAAGCCGCCGCCGCAGCCCGCGAGGCAAAGGCAAAGCGTGAGGCAGAGCGAAATCCATGCGGCGGCAACGAAAGCGCCGCTGCGGCTTTCGTGCTCTGAGAAGAGCGGTGACATCTCGTGTTGAGCAACGTGCTGGCGCGCTTTGCTCGCTTCCGATGTGGATCTCTGGATGGGAAGCCTGGAAGAAGTCCCTTCGATGGCCTCTGAGGACTGAATAGCAAATTGAACTGGGATGATGCTCTGCATGGACGACTCCCGAAGCGTTTCCGATTGCGCGAACCTCGTGTCTTGACATGCCGCTGCCGGCTCGCAAGTGGGTTGCGCTTCGGTGACTATGCCTTCGCCCGCTGGTCATTTTTTGCCGGTTACCTGGACGCGACACGAAATATCCGAGGTTCGATATCGCCGCCGATACTCAGGCATCCGCAAAGGGGCCTTTCAGGCGTTTCAGGTGCTTCCTCGCAGGGGTCTCACGCGTCTGATGCCCGTCGAGCTATGTGCTCCAACGATGGTGCGGTCAGCGTTTCCCCTTCCTATGCAGAGTGTTCCCTGTTGATGAAGAGCCACGGCTTCCTGCGCCGGGCCTGCGGTCCGACAGGCAACGATTGGGTGCCTGAGCCGGCGACCGCGAAGGAGACGGAAGCATCCCGCTGCCCTGGTTCGCTGCGCGACACGGTCGCCGACTGTGGCGCCTGGACGGCAGCTTCCGCCGCCGCTGCGACGAGATCCCAGGGCGATTTCTAAGCGCCGTTGGACGTGCAACGAATGGGCCATAGCGACGTTTGTGTCGAAAGAGTGCGGCCACAGCCACGGGAAATGATCGAAATGCAGCTGCCGAATGCATTCGGACCGGCACAAGCAGGCTCTCCAGAGTCGTTCTTTCTGGCACGCCAGGGCGGCGTTTTCCTTAGCAGACGGTACTTTCGTACCCACTGTCGATATGGATTGCACAGCCGAGAGCAAAAAGCAGAGTTTCGATATCGCCACCGATACGGCTCAAACTGTTCGGTCGATAGAACTCTTCCCGGCAGGTCTGCAACGCTGGTAACTATTACTGATAGCACTTTGGTGCCATTGCTGAGGCGAAGGGACGGGGGACAAACTCCTTTCACTGCCGTAGCAGAGTCACTCACGGCGTACGAGGCTAATATCCATGGATCAGGAACAAAAGCGGAAGCAGAGCTTCCTTCTCCGCCTACCTGTATCGGTTCGGGAAGAAGCAACACGAATCGCGCATCTTGAAGGCACGTCCCTTAACCACTTCATCGCACTGGCCCTGGCTGAGAAGATCAGCCGCATGGAAGCCAGCCGCGCGCAGGCCGCAGCAGCCTCTCCAACCCCGATGCGTCTTTCCCCCTACGCCACCCCTTTTAAACTCCAGCGTTCCGCCTAAAGGGGGATGCAGTCGCCTTCTGTGCGATTGCACCCCCGCAGCAACATGGTGTTTCGTCAGGACAGGCATGCAATCCAATCTTGAAAATTTACAACTCACGGAAAAGCTCTACCGGGATGTGATTCTGCACCTGCAGCAGCGCATTCAAAGGCTAGAGGCCGAAACAGACGAGGACGAGGTTGCACCGGACCTTGTGGATCACGAGCGAGTTGCTGTCGCTCAATCCACGATCACGGCGCTGCGACTCGAAATCTGCCTGTACAGCCTTTGCCTGGACCGGGTGCGCCAGCAGACAGAAGCGCTGGAAGGAGTACGTGATGAAGTACGGGCCCACGCACGCGAAAACTTTTTTCGCCTGATGAGCACAGTCGCGCAGTCGGAATTGATGCGAGATGCGAACAGGCGCTCTTTCGGATTGACCAGTGAGCAGATGCCGGATCGCCCTCTCACCGACTCACAGATGTATACGGCGCTGGAAGGGACAGCGGAACGGCAGCTAGCCTGTCTGATTGCGATGTAACTGCGATCGACATGAACATTTAAGAAGACGATGCCCGGGCGACTTTCGCCGGGGCATCGTGTTTTTACATGGACGGCGTCGCTGCACCACGATCTTGCGAATCTGCCGATAAGGCTGTAAAGCTACGGGCGTGCCCTGCAACCTTTGGAATATGTACGGATGCCCGACCGGGCACTACCTTTGAGCAGAGTTCACCCGTAAAGCGCCTCGAAGAAGGACGGCTACGCGACGCATGCCTTTCCGCACCAAGCTGCAGATCCTAGTCACGATTACCTCGGCCGTTGTCCTGACTATATGGGCCGGGTACCACTCTGCGGGTGGATGGCTGCAGTTCTGGATCTTCCTGGGGGCTATCCTCTTCAGCTCGGGATTCAAGGTGGCGTTGCCGCGCGGCGACGGCAGCATGAGCCTGAACTTTCCGTTCCTGCTGCTGGCAATGGTGCAGCTTTCTCCGCTGCAGTTGCTCATCCTTACCGGTGTGTCCGTGGCGGCGCAGTGCCGCGTGCGAGTGACGAAGATTTTTACGGCAGTGCAAATCAGCTTCAACGTGGCGAACACGATGCTGGCGGCTGCCGGCGCGTTTGTCACCTATAAGGTGCTGGTCTACGAAGGACTGGCGTTAGCTCCCTCACTGGCCGCCGCGTCTGTCACGTATTTTTTCTGCAGCACCTGCACGGTCGCGATGATCATTGCTTCTTCTTCCGGGGAGAAGGCGTATCGCCTGTGGCGGGCAGAGTTCACGTGGTACCTGCCGTTCTATTTTGTGGGCGCGGTGCTGGCGGCGATGGCTCACTGGCTGAGCGCGCGCTTTGGCTGGGCAACCGCCGTGCTGCTGATTCCGATGGTGTACACGGTGTATCGCTCGTACACCGCGCAGATTGCCCGGATACAGGAGCGCCAGCAACACCTGGAAGAGACCGAAGCGCTGCATCTACGGACGATCGAAGGCCTCGCCATGGCGATCGAGGCGAAGGACCAGAACACGCACGACCACCTGTATCGCGTGAGGAGCTACGTGGAAGAGGTGGCCAAGGCGCTGAGCCTGAGCCATGACCAGTTGCAGGCGCTACGGACCGCAGCCTTTCTGCATGACATCGGCAAACTGGCCGTGCCGGAGCACATCATCAACAAGCCTGGCAAGCTGACACCGGAAGAGTTCGAAAAGATGAAGATCCACCCGGTGGTGGGCGCGGACATCCTGGAGCGCGTGCGTTTTCCGTACCCGGTGGTGCCGATCGTTCGTTCGCACCATGAGTGGTGGAACGGCAAAGGCTATCCGGACGGTCTGGCGGGAGAAGACATTCCGATCGGCGCGCGAGTGCTGACGGTGGTGGACTGCTTCGACGCCCTCGTTTCCGACAGGCCGTATCGCAAGGGGATGACCCCCGAGCAGGCAATCACGATCGTCAGGAACATGTCGGGGATCCAGTTCGATCCGGAAGTCGTGAAGGTGATGGAGGGGCTGTATCTGCGCCTGGAGGCGCAGGTGGATGCGGCCGAGTCGAAGGTGTTTACCCCGCTGAACACAGAGGTAGAAGTGTGGCGCGGGCTGGCCCCTGGCAACGGGTTTGAGGACGGAAGCAATGGGCCGACGCTTGTGACGAGCGGCGAGGGCGCGAAGTCAGATACGGCAACGATCCCAATCCTTTCTACTTCCGGGCTTGACTTGATCGCGGCGGCGAGCCATGAAGCGCAAACATTGTTCGAGATGAGCCAGTTGCTGGGCAACTCGCTGCGGTTGAACGAGACGATCTCCGTGATGGCTTCGCGCCTGCGGCGGCTGGTGCCGTTCGATTCCTGCGCGCTGTACATCCGGCAGGGCGAAAAGCTACTACCGCAGTATGTGGACGGCGAGTGCGTGAAGGCGTTTTCGCCCGATCCTGTGCTGACAGGGCAGGGCATTTCGGGCTGGGTGGCGCAGAGCGGCAAGCCGATCCTGAACGGCAATGCGACGCTGGAACCAAATTATTCAAGCCGCGGACAGGGGACAGAATTGCGCTCGGCGCTTAGCGTGCCGCTGTTCGATCTGCAGAAAGAAGTGCTGGGTGTGCTCACGCTGTATGGCACGGACGAGAGCTCGTTCAAGCGCGACCACCTTCGCATCCTGCAGGCGATGGAGTCGAAGCTTTCGCTTTCGCTGCAAAACGCGCTGCACTTCCGCCGGGCGGAGTTCGATGCGGAGACGGACTTCCTGACGGAGCTGCCGAATGCTCGCGGCTTGTTTGTGTACCTAGAGAAAGAGCTGCGGCGAAGCATCCAGAACGGCGAGTCGATGATGGTGGTGGTGAGCGACCTGAATGCGTTCAAGGATGTGAACGATCGCTGTGGACACCTGACGGGCAACCGGTTGCTGAGCCGCGTCGCCGAGGCGTTCCGCGCAACGTGCAGGCCGGAAGACACAGTGGCTCGCATGGGAGGCGACGAGTTTGTGTTCCTGATTCCACGGACGGCTGAGGCCGATGCTCAACCACGGATGCAGGCGATTGCGGCTGCCGTCATCGCGGCCGCAAAGCGCTGCCCCGGCGTAGGCAATAAGGTGACGGCGAGTCTGGGGGCCTCATTCTATCCAGAAGATGGCACGACCGCGGAAGAGTTGCTGGCCGTTGCCGACCGGCGCATGTACCTGGATAAACAAGACCACTATGCCGCGGAGAACTCGAACGATCTTGCGGATGCGATGGAAGCTATCGCAGTATGACGGGCGCTGTGCGCAAGGTGCTGCTGCGAGTGGCCCGCGTGATGTCGCTTGGGCTACTTGCGGTGGTGGGCACGATTGTGCTGGTGCGGCTGGCTCCCGGGTATTTTTCCAATGCAGAGGAACTGGACGCGCAGCACAGCGCGTTGGCGCAGGCGCAGACGCTGGAACAGCAGCAAGCTGAAGGTGGCTTGGCGCAGTACGTCTGGCATGAGTTGCGTGGATGGGCGCATGGGGACCTTGGGCGCTCGCGGCATTTCGATGTGCCCGTCGCGGGACTGGTGCGTGAGCGTGCACTCGCTACAGCGAAGCTGCTGCTGACGGGCGTGCTGTGCGGGTGGCTTGGCGCGTTGGCGCTGGCGTTGCCGCTGGGGCTGGCTCGCGGGCGGGCCGGCGCGGCCGTGGTTGCAGCGCCCATCGCGTTGTTGCTGGCTGTGCCAGTGGCCGCGTTGGCGACTGTGTGTCTGCTAGCGAACTTTGGCGGCCCGGCGCTGGTGCTGAGCCTGCTGGTGGGTGCGAGGGATTTCCAGCTTGTGCATCGGCTGCTGCGGCATGTGCTGCGCGGGCAGCAGTTTTTGTATGCGCGGGCGCAGGGTGTTTCGACCGCCGCCTTGCTGCGGAGGCATTTGTTGCCGGCGATCGCGCCCGAGCTGCTGGCGCTGGCGATGACGTCGTTTGTGCTGGCGCTGAGCGCGGCGGTTCCGGTCGAAGTGATCTTCGATGTGCCGGGGCTGGGGCAGCTTGCGTGGAGCGCGGCGCAGAATCGCGACCTACCCGTGTTGCTGGCGGTGACTCTGCTGATGGCCGGAAGCGTGGGTGTGGCCAGCTTGTTTGCCTCGGCTGGAGAAGCTGCTGAGGTGGCGCAATGCGCCTAAGCGCGAAGATCGCGCTTGGCTTGCTGATGCTACTGATTGCGGCGTCAGTGCTGACGGTGGTCCGTGCGCCGATGAGCTATGCCGACCAGGATCGCGAGCACGTGATGGCGGGCGGATCGGCGCAGCACTGGACGGGGACGGATGATCTTGGGCGCGACCGCACGGTGCGGACATCGGCGGCTTTGTTGCTGGGGATGACCGGTGCGGCGGTTGCTTCAGCGATTGCGAGTTCGCTTTCCGTGGCCGTGGGGCTGGCGGCGGCGTTTGGGAGGCCGTGGGTGGCCCGGACGCTGCTGTACCTGAGTGACCTGGCGTTGACGCTGCCGTGGCTGTTTCTGCTGCTGATCGTGCGGTCTGCGCTGCCGCTGAATCTTTCGCCCTGGCACTCAGCGGTGATGACGTTTCTGTTGCTTGGGCTGCTGGGGTGGCCGGCGTTTACGCGGGCGATCCGTGCCCGGGCGGCTTCGGTGCGCGAGGCTCAGTGGCTGGTGCATGGCCGGGCCAATGGGCTGCGGCCCATGCAACTGGCGCGGGGAGTGCTGCCGCATCTTTGGCCGCTGCTGTTTTCGCAGTGGCTGGTGTACCTGCCGGTATGCGTGGTGGCCGAGGCGAACCTTGGGGCGCTGGGCCTGGGAGTGAGCGAGCCGCTGCCGTCGTGGGGTTCGCTGCTGCTTTCGTTGCAGAGCTCTGCGGTGCTGGCGAGTACACACTGGGTTTACCTGCCGATTGCCCTGCTGGTTGTTCTGCTGGTGTTGCTGGAAAGTTTGAGTCCCGAGGTGCAGGTTTGATCGCCCGTAGCTATTCTCGAAATGCGCCCCGCAATCTGTTCGTCGCATGTTTTGTTTTGGTGTGCCTTGCTCTAGCTGTTTGCTGTGCGCGGGGTGTAGCGCAGTCTTCGAGTGCTGGCGTGAGCTGGTCTGTGAAGTATGACCCGAAGACGCTGGACCCGGCGAAGGTGGACGACCAGGTTTCGGAGTTGGTGCGGTACCTGACGGGCGGCGTGCTGCTGCGGGTGAACCGGCGCACGCAGCAGGTGGAACCGTGGCTGGCGGACAAGTGGAGCGTGAGCCCGGATGGGAGGACGGTGAGCTTTCACCTGCGCGATCATCTGCGGTTTAGCGACGGGTCGGCGTTGACGTCCGCGGATGTTGTGGCGACGCTGCAACGGGTGCTGTTGCCCGCCACGCAGGCTCCAGCGGCGGAGGAGTTTCTGGAGCCGGCGGGGGTTTCAGTGAGTGCGAGCGATCCGCTGACGGTGAAGGTGCAGTTGCCGAAGCGCGTGGTGGGGATCGGGAAGATCTTCGACGAGATCGCCATTGAGCCCGCGGGGAAGCCCAGCGAAGGACGGGTGACGGCGGGATCGTTTGTGATCGCTGAGTACAAGCGCGGTGAGTCGCTGCGTTTGCAACGCAATCCGAATTATTGGCGGCATGATGCCGCAGGAAAGGCGCTGCCTTACCTGCCGTGGGTGAAGCTGGATATCCTGGCCAACCGCGAGCAGGATGAGCTGCGGTTTTTGCGTGGTGACTACGGGTTGATCGAGAGCGTGCCGGCGGACAACTTCAGCCTGCTGGCGAAGAAGGCGCCCGATGCGGTGCGTGACCTTGGGCCGTCGCTGAATACGGAGCAGATGTGGTTTAACCAGTCGCCGGGTGCGCCGCTGCCGGAGTGGGAGAAGAAGTGGTTTCAGAGCCGGGCATTTCGCGTGGCGGTGAGTGAGTCGATCAAGCGCGCAGACCTGGCTCGGATTGCGTATGACGGGCATGCGACGCCTGCGAATGGGTTTGTTTCCCCGGCGAACAGCGTTTGGTATGACCATAAGCTGACGCCGATCCATGAAGACACGAATGCGGCGATGCAGCTTTTGCAGCAGGATGGGTTTCGCAAGACGGGGGCGGGGCTGGTGGACCGCGATGGGCATGCTGTGAAGTTTTCCATCGTGACCAATGCGGGGAATCGCGCGCGGGAGAAGATGGCTTCGCTGATCCAGCAGGATCTTGCGGCGGTGGGCATGCAGGTGAACGTGGTACTGCTGGATTTTCCGGCGCTGATCGAGCGGCTGATGCACTCGCAAAATTATGAGGCCGCGATGCTGGGGTTGAGCGATGTGGAGCCCGATCCAAGCTCGATGATGAATGTGTGGCTGAGCTCTTCGCCGAACCACCAGTGGAACCCTTCGGAGAAGACTCCGGCGACGCCGTGGGAAGCGGAGATCGATACGCAGATGAAAGCGCAAGCCGTGGCGGCGAAAGATGCCGACCGGAAGCGGGCGGTGGATCGCGTGCAGGAGATCGTGTTCGAGCAGCAGCCGTTTGTGTACCTGGTGTATCCGAATGCGCTGTATGCGGCTTCGCCGAAGCTGGGCGGGGTGGATTTGTCGGTGCTGCAGCCGGGCGTGGTTTCGAATATCGATATGTTCCAGTGGAAGGCCCGGTAGACGTGGGTTCCGTTGCCATCCAAGAAATGATGAGTGTGGCTGAAAGCTCGGTCGCGGAAGAACCGGTGCTGCGCGTTCGGCTGCATGCCGGGTATGGCAAGGTGACCGTGCTGGACGGCGTGGAACTGGACTTGCACGCGGGCGAGTGCCTGGGCCTGGTGGGCACGAGCGGCGCAGGCAAGAGCACGCTGGTGATGGCGCTGCTGGGACTGTTGAAGTGGCGGCGAGGGTGGGCTCGCGGCGAGGTGATGCTGGGGGGGAAGAACCTGCTGGAACTCTCGGAGCGCGAGGCTCGACGGGTGCGAGGCAAGGAGATTGCGCTGGTTCCGCAAAGTCCGCTGAGCGCACTGAACCCGGCGCTGAGTCTGCGGGCTCAGTTTCGCGAGGCCTGGAAGGCGCATGAAGCGAGCCTGGGCGGATTTCAGGCGCGGGTTGAGGAGTTGATTCGGCAGGTGCAGCTCCCCGAGGGTGCGGAGTTCTTGGACCGCAAGCCGGGGCAGATCAGCGTGGGGCAGGCGCAGCGCGTGGTGATGGCGATGGCGCTATTGCATCGGCCGGCGGTGCTGATCGCGGACGAACCGACGAGCGCGCTGGATCCTGCTACGCAACGCGAGGTGATGGACCTTCTGCGGCTGGTGCGGCGGCAGGAACGGACCACGCTGCTGTACATTTCGCACGACCTGATCTCCGTGCTGGAGCTTTGCGAATCTGTCGCCGTGCTGCAGGGCGGAAGGATTGCGGGGCGGCGGTCCGTTGCCGAACTTGGAGATGGCGACCTGCCTCCGGCACTGGAGTCACTGCTGGTTACCCTGCCTGTCCCAGTAACCGTTTTGCTGGAAAATATGAGTTACCCATCGCGGAAGTAAGCGCCGAGAAGATCGTTCTCGTGGCGACTTCTGTGTGCAAAAGATGGCATCTTTTGGTGTTGCGAAAGTTCATCGGATCACGATTCGTTTGATGTAGGTCAATTTTGGGCGCAGACAGCGGGCTTTGAGTCCTTTACCGCTTACGGCTGGGGAAACCGGCTCCAGTTCCCCATTTGCAAATTTGGTGAAAAAGTAATAGTCCGGGCAACGACCAAAGGTAACTTCCGTTATGATCGGGCCATTACCCCGCTTTCGTTGTAGAACGCGTTTTGCGACGCAAAGCACAATCATGTCCCAAGAACCGACACGTCCCGGAGTACCTCATGTCGTCAGTTTTGTCTGCCCTGCTACGCTCCGCAACGGCCACCGGTTTATCGGTAGTCGCCGCGGGAACGGCCTTCGCTGTTGGCCCCCACCCCAAACTTGCTCCTGATGTCAGCTCTTCCAAGGAAAGTAGTCTTGCCGTGATCGTTCAGTACAAGAGTGACCCTCTTGATGTGGACGTGGCCAAGCTGACCAGCCTTGGTGGAACGAACCATCTCGCCCTCCACTCCATCCACTCTGTTCATACCAAACTTCCGGCGTCAGCACTCCAGTCGCTGGTCAACGATGACAAGGTGGCGTACGTCAGCCTCGATCGCCCACTGGGCGCGCGCGGCAGCACACCCTCCATCGCCACGACGGGTGAGTACACCGTCGAGCCGATCAATGCGCCTTCCGTCTGGAACAGCGGATTTGTCGGCACCGGCGTTGGCGTTGCGGTGATCGATAGCGGGATCAACCCCGTTCCCGATCTTTCCACCAACACCGGTTCGGGCACCAGCGTGACCATCGGCGGCCTGACCTTCAACTACGGTTACGGTTTCGGCAACCGCGTGGTATTCAACGAGAGCTTCGTTCCCGGTGAGAACGCGCTGACGCTGGACCCCTACGGCCACGGAACACACGTTGCCGGTTTGATCGCCGGAAACGGCCAGGCCAGCAACAACAAGAAGGACTTCCGCACCTTTATGGGTGTGGCGCCGAACGCCAACCTGATCAACCTGCGCGTGCTGGACGAGAACGGACAGGGCACAGACTCTGCCGTGATCGCCGCCATCGAGCAGGCGATCAACCTGCGCTATGTGTACAACATCAAGGTCATCAACCTGTCGCTGGGCAGGCCGATCTATGAGAGCTACACGCAGGATCCGCTGTGCCAGGCTGTCGAGCAGGCCTGGAAGGCAGGCATCACGGTGGTGGTTGCGGCCGGCAATGACGGACGCGACCTGGCACTGAACCAGGAAGGCTACGGCACGATCGAAGCCCCCGGCAACGATCCGTACGTGGTGACCGTAGGCGCGGCGAACACGAGCAACACTCCCGGCCTCAGTGACGATGTGATGGCGACCTACAGCAGCAAGGGCCCGTCGTTCATCGACCAGGTGTCGAAGCCTGACATCATCGCTCCTGGCAACCTGGTGACCAGCCTTCTGGCGGGTGTTTCCATGTTGTCGATCGAAAACCCGACGTTCTACACGCCGATGAGCTTCTACCAGACCAACGGCAGCACAACGCAGTCGTCACTCTTCTACATGCCGCTGAGCGGTACCAGCATGGCGACGGGTGTGGCGAGCGGCGCGGTGGCGCTCCTGGCGGGAGCTGCTCCGCAGCTGACGCCGAACCAGATCAAAGCCGTGCTGATGCGGGATGCGAACAAGACGGTGATTCCGCAGACCAACACGGTGACCGATGCCACGTCGGGTGCGAAGTTCATCGCGCACAACGATGTGTTCACGCAGGGCGCGGGCTACCTGGACATCAACGCCTCGCTGGTTGATGCCCTGAAGAACAAGATCCCGAACGGCACAGCGATGTCGCCGATCGCGGTCTACAACGCCAACAACAACACCGTGTCGCTGGTGACCGACAGCACTGCCCTTTGGGGTGCGACGGCCCTCTGGGGCGCTTCGAGCATCTACGGTTCGAGCGCGTTCGTGGGCGGCAACACGGCGCTATGGGGAGCGACCGCCCTTTGGGGTGCGAGCAACCCGGCTTCGGCCACTGCCCTCTGGGGCGCAAACACTCCGAATGGCTCCACGGCCCTTTGGGGAGCGAACGACCCTGGCAGCTTCACGGCCCTTTGGGGTGCGGGAACTCCGGGAGCATCGACCGCGCTTTGGGGAGCTGGATCGCCCGATGCCGCTACAGCGCTTTGGGGAGCAACAGCCCTTTGGGGCGCGAGCAACTGCTCCGAGCGCGCTTTGGGGAGCACGGCTCTTTGGGGCGGCGACTGCCCTTTGGGGCGCGGACAGCAACTGCTCTCTGGGGGGCGCGAACACCCCGAGCGCGGCAACTGCTCTCTGGGGCGCGAGCATCCCGAGTGCCACAACCGCTCTATGGGGAGCAAGCAACCTGAGCGGATTCTACGGCTCTTTGGGGAGCGACTGCCCTTTGGGGAGCGACGGCTCTCTGGGGTGCCAGCGCTCCGCCTTTCGGAGCAAACTCTCCGAAGAGTCGGACCACTTCGCGCGGATCGCGGAGCTGTTGTGAAAGACAATGTCTATGATGTTCAACGCCGCACCACCGGAGCCCGGTTTGCCACGGTGGTGCGGTTTTGTTTTGCGACTGGACCGCAGGATTGAACCAGGGCATGCCCGTAGGAACGGAACCAAGATGAGTTTCTGGAAGAAACCCCTCATCCAGCGCCTGCAACGGGCCGCCTTCCCGCAGGATCGCATTTGCCAGTGTTGCCAATCATAGGTTCTACAGCTGCGATCTCATCTGCATTTATGTACGACTGGTGGTTGTCGAACGTCACGAAGATAGCCATGCAAATGAAATACACCTGTCTAGGGGGCATTGCAAATGGCATCTCGAGCGACAAGGCACATCATCAGCCATTACCGATAGTGCTAGGTTTGTTGGCCGGCGGCCGCTTTTTCGGAGGCGTCGGAGAGGGTGACTTTGAAGTTCAACCGCTGGCGGCCGCGATAGACGGTGACGGTGACGGTGTCTCCGGTGTGGTGAGAGTTGAGGGCGTTGGAAAGGTCGGAGGGGTTCGTGACCTCCTGGTCGTCGATAGCGACGATGAGATCGCCGCCGAGCATGATCTGTGTGGCGTCGAGGTACGCCTTCTGCGTGCCGCCGTGCAGGCCGGCGCGATCCGAGGCTCCGCCAGGCAGCACGCGCTCGATCATGATTCCGTAGTCGGCGGGCAAGCCGATCTGCTGGGCGATGTCCGGGCCGATGGGCAGGGTGACGATGTCGAGTGAGGGGCGGCGCACGCGGCCGTAGCGGGCGATGTCATCGAGCACGGCCTTCGCAGTGTTGACGGGGATGGCGAAGCCGATGCCCGCTGACTGCTCCGCGGCGCCGTTGGGGTTGGTCGCGATCATCGTGGTGATGCCGATCACCTCGCCGCGCGAGTTGAGCAGCGGGCCGCCGGAGTTGCCGGGGTTGACCGAGGCGTCGGTCTGGATCGCGTTGTCGATCTTCATGCCGCTGGGCAGTTGCACGGAGCGCAGCGCAGAGATGATGCCGCGGGTCATGGTGCCGGAGAAGCCAAACGGATTGCCGACTGCGTAGACCTGCTGGCCGACGGCGAGGTTGGCAGAGTCGGCGAGCACGGCGGGCTGAAGGTCGGTGGCGTTCTGGATCTGCAGGAGCGCGAGGTCGTGGGAGCGGTCCGTGTCCAGGACGACGGCCTTGTAGGTCTTCTGGTTGGCGAGCTTGACTTCGATCTTCTGGGCGTTGTCGATGACGTGGTAGTTGGTGAGGATGTGCCCCTGCTTATCGAGGATGAAGCCGGAGCCGAGGCCCTGCTGCGGGATGGGCCGGTAGAACCAGTCGTACTGAACCTCGGTGCTGGTGATGTTGACGACCGAGGGAAGAGCGCGCTTGTAGACGGAGATGTTCTGCTGCTCTTCGGTGTCGAAGGCGGGCGCGGCGCTGGCCTCAGTGAGAGAGAAGCTGCCGAGCGGGCCCTTGAGCAGAGAGGTGCTGGAGTCCGGGCCGTGGAACATGGTGGCCATCGCGCCGGACGGGGCCATGCGCGTGGTGATGAAGTAAAAGGCGGCGAGGATGAGCAGAACGAAGACGACGGGTCGTAGTTTCATGGGGTCGAGTGCATGCAGTTGCGCTCGGACTTGATGCGGGCGCGCCTGCATTTATTTTATCGGTGGATCGTGGGCATGCCCGGACTTCTTTCAGATCACGGAAGGATGACGGCGTGATCATCTTGCGAAATTCGATGTTCCGGCGTCGCTTTCCGGCCCGGAAAAAGAAGACATACCCCAAGGGGGTAAAGCCCTTTTTGTGAGTTGTCCTGAGAAGCCCACGCCTGAAGGCCTGGGGTACCCAGAGCAAAGGCAAGGGCGATCCCCCGAAGCTCACTTGAGAGTCGAGGCTGCTTCGGATTGCTTTAGTTCCCGCCATATAGCTTCGACTCGATCTCGCAAGGTGGGGAGGCCGGCGTTGTTGTCGATGAGCAGGCACTCGGCGGCGTGAGACTCATTGGCGCTGGTTTGCAGGGCGAGACGGCCGCGGGCGTCGGCTTCGAGTAACGATCGCTCTGTTCCGGTGAGGGGTTTGCCAAGGCTAAGCCGGGCGACGAAGCGGGCGATTTTGGTTTCCAGCGGCGCGCGGACAAGCACGATGCGGTCGAAGCGCTTGCGCCAAGGCTGTTCCTGCTGATCGGGGCCGGTGAGCTTTGCGGTGAAGATGAGGGCGGACTCCACGATGGCAATCGCGTGCAGGTCTGCGTCGGACAGGTGCTGGAGGAGACGAGCCTGTTCGGCGATGACCGCTGGATGGATGATGGCGTTGAGCTCTTCCACCCGGCCTTCTGCAAAGGCGATGCGGGCTAGCGCGCGGCGGTCAAGTTCGCCATTGTTGCTGACGACCGCGGGGCCGAAGAGATCAACGATGGCCCGATAGACGGGCTCGCCGGGCTGCATCATGGCGCGGGCCATGTCGTCGGAGGAGAAGACCTTTGCGCCGAGCTCGGCAAAGATAGCCGCTACGGTGGATTTGCCGCTGCCGAGATCGCCGGTGAGTCCAACGCGCAGCATGGGGGCTCTTTCGTCCTGTCTAGTTCTGCGGGATGGCCCGGCGGAGAAGCGCGGCCTTGACGGTGTTGGACATGAGCATGGCGATGGTGAGCGCGCCGATGCCTCCGGGGACGGGCGTGTAGGCGCCGGAGACGGCGAAGGCTGCGGGGTCGACATCGCCGATGACCGTGGAGCCGCGCTTTTCGAATCCGGCGCGGCGGCTGAGGTGATCCGGGTGCGAGGCGGGGAAGAAGCGCTCAAGCTCGGCTTCGCCGGTGATTCGGTTGATGCCGACGTCGATCAGCGTGGAGCCGGGCTTGACCATCTCCGGGGTGACGTAGCCAGGGCGGCCGATGGCGGCAACGAGGATATCGGCCTCGCGTGTGATGGCGGCGAGGTCTTTCGTCTGGGAGTGGCAGACGGTGACCGTGGCGGAGGCGTTGATGAGCATGGACGCGATGGGCTTGCCGACGATGTTGGAGCGGCCAAGGACGACGGCGCGGGTACCCGCGATGGGGATGTCGCTGCGCCGAAGGACCTCCATGATGCCCGCGGGGGTGCAGGGGGCGAGAACGGTTTCCGCGGGAGCGCCGGAGAGCAGGCGGCCGGCGTTGATGGGGTGGAAGCCGTCGACGTCCTTGGCAGGCAGCACGGCTTCGAGCAGGCGCTCAGTGTCAATGTGCTTCGGCAGCGGAAGCTGGATGAGGATGCCGTCGATCTCGTCGCGGGCGTTGAGCGAGGCGACGAGGTCGAGCATTTCTTCGGTCGTGATCTCTGCTGAGGGCGTGATGAGTTCGGAGTAGATGCCGAGCTCGCCGCAGGTTTTGACCTTGCTGCGAACGTAGATTTGCGAAGCGGGGTTTTCGCCGACGAGTACAACGGCAAGCCCTGGTGTGTAGCCGGCTTCGCGAGCGGCACCGACCTGTTCGGCGACCTCGGCTTTGATCTCGGCAGCGAGCGCAATGCCATCGAGTACACGTGGTTCTTGTCCGTAAGTAGCCATCTCTTTCATCGTACCCGGTTCGTTCCGCAGCTTGTTGGCAGCATGGAAGATTGCAAATCGATGCACTGTATGCACGCCTTCGTGGAGTTAGACATGCAACCTTTTGGGGAAGGAGGCGAACGAACCTGTATCGATTCCCGATAGAAGTACTGCAACCCGAGCGGGGACACCGCGTTCTAAGAAAGGACGGTAGAAATGCCGATTGAAAGCAAAGGGGCTACGACGATGGGCGAAACGAACGACGCCGTTCAACTGCCGCAAAGCTCCAAGATAGCCGATCCGCCCGCGCTGGACGTTGCGCTTGGCGTGGAGAAGTTCAGCGCCACGGACCTAATGACGCTACGCCATGATCTTCTGTCGTCTGGCGTGGATTCGTTCCAGGCCGCAGAGATTGTGGCCAGCTTCCTGACGGGCCGCGGCTATGGGATCTCGCCGGTGGAAGCACGCAGCGTAGTTTGCGCCATTGAGGTGCCCGGCGCGACGCCGGAGCGCATCCAGGCCGAGCTTGAGCGCGTTGCGCGCGTGATGTAGAGACTTTCCGCTTCCTGTTTAGAAAATGTATTCAGCCGATGTAGGCTGGGTGCATGCGTATAGCTCCCTTCGTTCTGCTCGCCGTAGGCGTTTCTGCGTCTTCATTTGCCCAGGTACGTCCCGCCGCTGCCCCGCTGCCGCCCGTGGATCAACGGATTGCCGAGCAGAACAAGCTGTTTAACGACTACTTTGAGACAGGACTGAAGCGGAACCCTACCGGCGCCACGTCGCTGGGTGACTTCCGCTACAACAGCCAGTTGGGCGATGCGTCGCTGCAGTCGATCCTGCGAAACCACGCGGATGACGATGCGTTTCTGGCGAAGCTGAAGGAGATCTTGCCGGATGGCATGCCGGAGAGCGATCAGATTTCGCACGAGTTGCTGGTTCGGCAGTTGCAACGCGCTGACGCGAACTTCGACCTGAAGAACTACGAAATGCCCGTAAACCAGCAAGGCGGAGTGCATACGGGCCTGGCCGACCTGCCGCTGAGCGTGCCGTTCGACAGCGTGCAGCACTACGAGGATTACATCGCCCGTTTGAAGCAGGTTCCCCGTGTGCTGGCGGAGACGACGGATGTGATGCGGCAGGGCATGAAGGACGGACTGATGCCTCCGAAGCTGATCGCCGATAAGCTGCCGGGGCAGTGCGATGGCATTATCGCAGCGGACCCGTTCCTGCTGCCGCTGAAGAAGTTTCCGGGGAGCTTCAACGACGCCGATAAGCAGAAGCTGACGACCGAGATGACGGACGCGGTGAACACGGATGTGATCCCGGCGTACAAGAAGTTCGCGCAGTTTCTGCGGGATGATTACGATCCGCATGGGCGCACGGCGCTTTCGATTGAGAGCCTGCCAGACGGCAAGCGGCGCTACGCCGAGGCCGTGAAGACGATGACCACGCTGGACATCACACCGGCGCAGGTGCATCAGCTTGGGCTGGACGAAGTGACTCGCATTACGGCGGAGATGACGAAGCTGGCGCAGGCGCAGGGGTACAAGGACCTGGCGAGCTTTCGGGCGGCGATCAACGCCGATCCGAAGTGGAAGCCGGCCAGTGAGCAGCAGATTGTGGATGACTTTGCAAAGTACATCCACCAGATGGAGCCGAAGCTGCCTGAGCTGTTTGGGCTGCTGCCGAAGGCTCCTGTGACCGTGGAGCCGATTCCTGACTTCGCGGCGGCGGAGGCCACGCACTACAACGCGGGGTCGCCGGATGGGAAGCGTCCAGGACGTGTTGTGGTTGCTGTGGCGAACCCGACGACTCGCACGCTGGTGCTGGATGAGGCGGTGGCCTACCACGAGGGAGTTCCGGGGCACCACATGCAGATCAGCGTGGCGCAGCAGCTGAAGGGGCTGCCGAAGTTCCGGCTGCGTGGAGGCTACTCGGCCTATACCGAGGGCTGGGCGCTGTACGCGGAAGAGCTTGGCAAGGAAGTCGGGTTCTACCAGAATCCGGTGTCGGACTACGGGCGCTTGAATTCGGAGCTGTTTCGCGCGGTTCGGCTGGTGGTCGATACCGGCATCCACGACCTGAACTGGTCGCGCGAGCAGGTGATTGAGTACATGCATGCGAACGACGTGAACGATGCGGTGGCGCAGACGGAGACAGATCGCTACATCGCGTGGCCGGGGCAGGCTCTGGCGTACAAGATGGGGCAGCTTGAGATTCGCAAGCTGCGCGAAAAGGCGAAGGTTAAGCTTGGGCCGAAGTTCGACATCAAGGCGTTCCACGATGAGGTGCTAAACGGCGGAGCGCTGCCTCTGGATGTGCTGGATATGCGGGTGTCGAAGTGGATCGACGCGCAGGCGGCGGCGAAGTAGGAAAGACCGTGCACCGCTCCTTCGACGTTCACTTCGAGCTCGGAGGCGTGCGTTTCGT
Source organism: Granulicella sp. (assembly GCA_965198545.1). GTDB lineage: Bacteria > Acidobacteriota > Terriglobia > Terriglobales > Acidobacteriaceae > Granulicella. The sequence goes on from CBDAPS010000002.1 coordinate 165,602, forward strand.
CTGGAACGCACAAAAGGCGGCTGACAATCTGGACAAGCATCACGTCCGCTTTGAAGTCGCATGCGAGGTGTTTCTGGACCCGCTAAGCCGCCTTGTGGATGCTGGCGTTGAGGATGAGGCACGCGACGCCTTGCTGGGCGAATCGCGGGACGGCAGGTTATTCTTCGTAGTGCACGTGGTGCGTGCTGGAGACGTGACTCGCATCATCTCCGCGAGACGAGCTTCACGCGCCGAACAACTCGAATATGAAGAGCATGTCTGAGCGCCTGAAGACACGTCTGCGGAAGGATCGTCCGTGGACGACGATGAGCATCCGCGTTCCTGATGATGTGGTCGCTGACCTGGAAGAGATCGCCCCGATGCTTGGCGTGTCTAGCTCGGAGGCGCTCGCCCGTTCCTACATCGGTCGCGGCCTTCGCACAGATCTCGACAAGCTGGAGGGCACGCATGCCCAAATGCTGACGGATAGTTTGCGCAAACACGGCATCGCCGATGACGTCATTTCGGCGGCGATTGAGGAAGCTGGGCTCAAGACTGCGTAGATCGTGGACTCAGCACTCGGCCCAAAAGTCACACGCTAGTTCAGGAACATGGTGCGGTAGAGGGTGTCGCGCTGGGCGGGTTTGAAGCCGGCGTCGCGGATGATGCGGCGCAGCTCTTCTTCCGTGGTGCAGTTGCTGGTGCCCGCGGCTCTGACAACGTTTTCTTCGAGCATCACGGAACCGACATCGTTGCCGCCAAAGCGAAGGCCCATCTGCAGAACCTTAAGGCCTTGGGTTACCCAGCTTGACTGCACGTTTTCGATGTTGTCCAGGTACATGCGGCTGATGGCGAGCGTCTTGAGGTATTCGACGGAGGTGGCCTCGTCCCAGCCTCGGCCGCCAAGTGCGGTGTTGCCGGGCTGGAAGCTCCAGGGGATGAATGCCGTGAAGCCGCCGGTCTCTTCCTGGAGCTGGCGGACGACCTCGAAGTGGTTGACGCGGTGCTCCATGGTTTCGCCCACGCCGAACATCATGGTGGCGGTGGTGCGCATGCCGAGCTGGTGGGCGGTGCGATGGACGCTAACCCAATCTTCGGTGCGGCACTTGAGGCGTGCGATGCGGGCGCGCACTTCGTCGTCAAGTATTTCAGCTCCACCGCCGGGGATGGAGTCGAGGCCCGCGTCGCGCAGGCGAGCGATGGTGGTGCGGAGGTCGATCTCAGAGTATTCGGCGATGGCGAGGATCTCCGACGCGGACAGGCAGTGGAGCCAGATCTGCGGGAAGCGCTGCTTGATGCCGGTGAAGAGGCTCTCGAACCAGTCGATCTTGAGGTCAGGGTGAATGCCGCCCTGCATGAGCACACCGGTGCCGCCCATCTCGACGGTTTCGCGGACCTTGTCGTAGATCGTGTCGAAGTCGAGGATGTAGCCTTCGGCGGCGAGCTTGCCCTTGAGCGGCCGATAAAACGCGCAAAACGTGCAGTACTCGGTGCAGAAATTGGTGTAATTGATGTTGCGGTCGATGATGTAGCTGACCACGCCTTCCGGGTGGAGGCGGCGGCGGACCGCATCGGCTTCCATGCCGATGCCGATCAGGTCTTCGGAGTGGAAGCAGTCGAGCGCTTGTTCGCGGGTGATACCCATGGATAAAGTTTACGCCTGGCTAGAGTTTCTGCGACCCTTGCAGACAAGGTAAGGAATGGCTCTATGGGAGCTTGACGGTCAAATCTGTGATGCGCCCAATACCGGGGATGGTCAAAGGAAGTAGCTTGGCGTCCTGTGTCACGAAGAGATCCACCTTGGCTGCCGCAGCAGTGGCCAGATGCAATGCATCCAGAGGCTTCATACGTTGCGCGGCGCGCAGCTGAGCGTAGATCTGAACGGCTGGCTGAGCGTATGGCAGAAGCGTCAGCTCCGGAGAGGAGAAGAGACGTCTGTATGACGCAGGCGCGAAGGCATTGTTCTTTCGGGTCGGCAGCACCAGAAGCTCGCCCAGAACGAAGAGGCTACTTGCCAAGCGATCATTGCCGTGTCGAAAGCTTTGCAGAAAGAGACGTGCGGACGCGCCAAAGACAGGATCGTTCTCTTAGGCGTAGATCCAGATGTTTGTGTCGAGAAAGACAAGCATCAGGCAAGGTCCGAGTCAGCATCCCTTTCTTTGCGGAAAAACGCGACGGGACCGCCGTATTCCGCGTAGTCGGCTTGCTGCGACAGGCGCACTTCGTCGAACAACGCCCACCACTCTTCGTGCGAGAGGCCGGTTTGCTCAGGTTCGGTAAGAGCGGCTGGTGCACTGGCCATGAGGGTCACCTCCGAATCAGTTTACGCCTGCCGCCAGCGCGGGAGTTCAGGCTATGAAAGCGGCGCGGTAATGACCGGTGCCGCGCCCTTCGGGCGTTTGTAGAAGGGCGTGGGGGCGACGATCGCTTCGATCAGCTGGCCTCGGATTTCGACAGCTACCTGCGTGCCGATCTCAGTGTAGGCCGTGGGGACGTAGGCCAGCGCGATGTTCTTCTTGACGAAAGGGCCGGGGGAGCCGGAGGTGATCTCGCCGATGCGTTCGCCTCCCGAGGTGAAGACCGGGTAGCCGTCGCGGCCAATGCCGCGGCCGACCATTTCGAGGCCGACCAGCTTGCGGGCGGGGCCGCCCTCGTCCTGAATCTTCTGCAGGGCTTCACGACCTATGAAGTCCGCGCCTTTGTCGAGCTTGCAGTAGCGGCCGAGGTTGGCTTCGAAGACGTTGATGGTGTCGGAGATTTCGTGGCCGTAGAGCGCCATGGCGGACTCCAGCCGCAGGGTATTGCGCGAGCCGAGGCCGCAGGGGACGATGCCGAACTCGGCGCCGGCTTCGAGCAACTCGCCCCAGACGCGGGAGCTGGTGGGCTCGTCAGCGGGGATGTAGATCTCGAAGCCGTCCTCGCCGGTGTATCCGGTGCGGGCGATGAGTACGTTGTGGCACTTGGCGACCGTCCCCCAGGTGAACCAGTAGTTTTTGATCGGGGTGAGGTCGACGCCGGTGAGCTTCTGCAGGGTGTCCTTGGCGCGCGGGCCCTGCACGGCGATCTGGGTGTAGTAGTCGCTGACGTCCATGACGTGCACGCCGCCCATGTTGCCGATGACCGAGCGCACCCACTTGACGTCCTTTTCGCGGGTGCCGGCGTTGATCACGATCAGGAAGTCGTTGTCGCCGAGCTTGTGGAGGACGACATCGTCGACGAAGGTGCCGTTGGGGTAGAGCATGGCGGAGTAATGCGCCTGGCCGGTCTGGAGCTTTGAGGCGTCGTTCATCAGCAGCTTCTGCACGGCGGCCAGGGAGTTGGGGCCGCGAAGCTGGATGTCTCCCATATGCGAGACGTCGAAGAGGCCGACGCGCTCGCGGACGGCCATGTGCTCGGCGACGAGGCCAGCGTACTGCACGGGCATGTCCCAGCCGCCGAAGTCGACCATGCGCGCCTTGTGGGCGTGGTGCGTGCTGTGCAGGGCGGTGCGGCGAAGCGAAGCGGGCAGGAGAACGGACGTGTCTTCCATGGTGGATTCCTCAGGGCGCGGCGGCGCAACTCCCCAAGTGTACCGGGTGGTGCTTGAGATCTATTGGGCGGCTAGGGCCGCTTTTCGCGCCGCCTGGCGCGGATGAAGCTGCTTACGGCGAAGTAGACGAAGGCCAGCAGCACGACGAGGTAGAGGTAGAACTTGTGCGCCTCGTTCGAGCTGAATGGCTGATGAAAGCCGTCACGCAGCTTCCAAAGACCCTCGGCGAAGAACAAGGCGAAGACGGCAAATACGGTTCCGGTCAGTTCCAGCCAGAGCACGCTGCCTGCCCGGCGGACGGGCGCCAGCGCCGAGCGGCCCGCGGTAACGGCACTGCCCCGGACGCGCGCCTTCGCCTGATGCACCGCCTGATTGGCTTCGGTCACGCGGGAAGCGGCTTCCTGCAACGTCGGCATTCGAGCCGTGGAGGTGGAACCAGAGGCCGCAGAAGGCTGCGAGGTGGAAGGCGTGGAGGCAGCCTTGGCGGCTTCGGTCAGCGCCTTGGCGGCGTGCCGTGCGCCGTAGCCTAACGCGCGTCCGAAGCGAACCTTATCCATGCCAAACAGTTTACCGGGGCGACTGTATGGATACTCGCCGAGCCGCGAAAACGCACCCGCGCCGACGCGCATCTCAGTTGGTGTCGCGTGAGAACGCAAACGCTGCAGAGAAGAGGATAGGGCTATGAAGAGTCTGGTATGGCTGGTGGGCGGTATGTGTGCGGCAGCGGCGGGTTTCCTGGTCTGGGGACCGAAGCGAGTACAGCCGGTGCAGGATCTGGCTCATCGTCTGGAAGAGGCCTGGGCCGATCATCATACTGTCGCGTAAAGACCCATCACGGCGTAGGTAATCAGTAGCAATGCACGGCGGTCACCGCGGACGCCGCTAACGTACGGCGTCTACTTTTGCACAGGCTTTGCGACCGCGCGAGTGTGGCGTAGTCTGATTGGAATACGACCCGCAGCTGCCGTTCCCTGGCCCGCACGTGTGACATTGGCAGGGAAGACCCAATGCGTGGTGCAGGGCAAAGCAAGGCGGCGCGGGGAGGTGGCATTGAATCAACAGGTCAAGGATCTTATCCAGAAGCTTGGCGAAGCGATCCATGAATCGGTGAGCGAAAGTGAACCCATCGCCGATGTGGTTCGCGAACTGCGGGAGCAGGGGTTCGATGTCCTGCTGATGCTGGAAGCGACGATCGGGCTGAACGAGGTCGACGATAAAGACGACGAGAAGTCCGAGAACGATCCGGGCCAGGAAGTCATCGAGGGATCGTTCACTCGCAACGACCTGACGTTCCTGAGGTCTCTGCGGATTACCACGGAAGAAAGCGCAGCGTAGACGCGGCACTGCCCGCTGACGGCGCGAAGGTTCAAATACGGGAAGGCGCGGCTTCGGCTGCGCCTTCTTTGCGTCTGGTTCGCGTTTTGTGGCGTCTCAAGATGTGCGTTATTCGTTCGTCGCGGACGAAGTTTTCGTCGTGCTAGACTCGGGCGTCCTCGCCGGACCGTTTTTGCGTCATATCGCAGTGCATTAGTTCTGAGGTAGTTACGACATGAGAGACACGTTGGGTGTTTTGCTTGCGGGAGGAGCCGGAGAACGGCTTTTTCCGCTGACGCGCGACCGCGCAAAGCCGGCAGTCCCGTTCGCGGGCCAGTACCGGATCATCGATATCACGCTTTCCAACTGCATCAACTCCGACCTGCGCCATGTCTACATCCTGACGCAGTACAAGGCGCTTTCCCTGAACCGACACATCCGTGAAGGATGGGGACCGGTGGTAGCCAGCGAGCTGGGCGAGTTCATCGAGATCCTGCCGCCCATGCAGCGCGTTTCCAAGAGCTGGTACCAGGGCACTGCGGATGCGGTATTCCAGAACATCTACTCGATCGGGTCGGAAGAGCCCAAGCACGTGCTCATCCTTTCCGGCGACCACATCTACAAGATGAACTACGCGCTGATGAAGCAGCAGCACTGCGAGAGCGGCGCGGATGTGACCATTGCCACGCTGCCCATCCATCCGAGCGAGGTTTCGCAGTTTGGTGTGGTGGAGGTGGGCAAGGATGGCGACGTCATCAGCTTCATCGAAAAGCCGAAGGAAACCAACCTTCGCTCGCCGTTCAATCCGGACATGGTGGATGCCTCCATGGGCATTTACCTGTTCAACACGGACGTGCTGATTCCCGAGTTGATCAAGGATGCGGAAGACCCAGAGTCGAAGCATGATTTTGGGCACAACATTCTGCCGAACCTGCTGGGCAAGCATCGCGTGAAGGCTTATAACTTCGTCGACGAGAACAAGCAGCATGCGCTTTACTGGCGCGATGTGGGCACGCTGGAGGCCTACTACGAGGCCAACCTGGATATCGCCTCGGTGCAGCCGACCTTCAACCTCTATGACAAGGCGTGGCCTATGCGCACGCGGCCCTACCAGTACCCTCCCGCCAAGTTCGTGTTCGGCGAGCCAGGGCGTACAGGCATGGCGATCAACTCGATCGTTTCGGCGGGTTCGATCGTGTCGGGATCGGTGGTGCGTAACTCGGTGCTGAGCCAGGATGTGCGTGTGAACAGCTACGCGGATGTGGACTCGAGCATCATCTTCTCGCATGTCAACATCGGCCGGCACTGCCGCATCCGGCACGCCATCATCGACCGCGACGTCCATATCCCGGACGGAACGGTGATCGGCTACGACCCGGCCGAGGACAAGAAGAATTACTTCGTCACGCCGAGCGGTCTTACTGTCGTTACGCGCGACTACTCGGTGTACGAGAATCCGGTGAGTCCGGAGTTCCTGCAAGTGATGTAGAGGCAGTGAGTATTGGTTTGTGGATCGTGACTAGAAAAAGCAAAGGCCACCGGAAACGGTGGCCTTTCTATGTTCCTGCTAATCACTAACCAATAGCGCTAGCGCGTACCGAAGCGGTACATGACGCCGCCAGAGATGGAGAAGAACTCTCGCGTTTCGGTGCCGAAGTGCTCGAAGATCATGTCGGGCGAGAGGCGGATGCCGACGCGCGGGGAGTAGTTGAAGTCGACGCTGCCGCCGGCGGCGCCCCAAGGCGTGTTGCCGTTGCAGTAAAGGCCTAGATTGCCGGCCTGCGTGGAGGTCTGCTGCGCGGCGCAAGCAGACACCGGGCTGCCGCCGGGGTAGTTCTTGACCGCGTTGTCAAAGGTGCCATGCGAGAAGCCGGCCAGCGCGTGGAAGTCCACGGCAGCGTAGCGGTTGCGGATGCTGCGGTACTCGACGCCGCCAGCGGCGATGTTCTGGTACACCAGAATGCGGTTGTAATACGGACTGACAACGGGTGTCGTGCCGAGTTCGAGGCGATAGTCAGCGGAGACACCAAGGTTGCGCACGATGCCGTGGCCCAGCCAGTAGGTCCCCATCACTTCGCCGCCACCCATGTTGTAGCGCTTGGGAAGGCTTTGGCCAGCCTGGCCGTTCATGAAGCTGAGGCCGCCGTAGATCTCGTACTTGTCGTTGTAGACAGGGGCGATCGCTCCGGGCAGCGTCTTGTCATAGTCGCGGGTCTTCATGGGCGCGGTGCCGGGGGCGTTGCCCTGCGGCATGTTCTGGGCCGCGGCGGAGGCCGGGAGCAGGAGAGAAAGGCTGGCGAGGGCGAAGGTCGCACCCGCCACACGGCGAAGACGGGAAGCGAAGAAAGCGGAAAGCATATTCACGAAAGCGAGTGTCCTTACACGAGCGGAGCTAGCGGAGTTACGGGCGCGGCAACACGTCCACAGTGGGTGGGACGGCGAAACATCGCTTCGGTCACCGCGTCGATCACTTCCTAGGATATACCGGGAGAATTCCAACAGTTGTGCTCCGCGCGGAGCGAGGTTCCGGGCAGAGTATTAAAGCTGAGAAGTGCGAGCCCGGCAGGCAGCACCCCGCAGGTGCAGATGGCCGGGCCGGCAGGGTACAATCATCGCGCCGCCGTGCGACAATGACGGTGTTGCCCGAATCCGCCAACTGCGGCTGCGGGAGGAGAAAAACCATGGAATTCTCACCCTGGCACATTGCCATCGTCCTTCTCGTCGCGCTGCTTTTCTTTGGCGGCCGCAAGCTTCCTGAGCTCGGCAAGGGGCTGGGCGAAGGCCTGCGTGGCTTCAAGGACGGCATGAAGGGCATTACCGACGAGCCGACAGCCAGCACCAAGCCCGGCGAGACGGCGCACATCGTGACGCCGAAGCCGGACGAAACCTCCAAGCCCGCATAAACGATCCTACGAATTTCCGGCGGCGGCTTCGCATGAGGCCGTCGCCTTTGCATTCCCGCGAAACGCAGCGGCCTGAAGGAGTGCTTTTGCGATGAAATCCAAGCCCGGTTTGCCGAAGTCCGATTTTTTGGTGAAGCCACACAGCAAGGTTCGGCTGTCTGATTTCTCCACGCATGCGCATCCTGGCGTGAAGGACAAGGACGACGCGGAAGCGCAGCTGGCAAAGCATCGTGAGAAGGCGGAGGCGCTCCAGGACGTCTTCTACGCCTCGCAGAGCAAGGCGCTGCTCATCGTGTTGCAGGGCATGGATACGGCGGGCAAGGACGGCACGATCCGGCACATCTTTTCGGGCATCAATCCGCAGGGCTGCGATGTAGCGGCGTTCAAGGTGCCGACTCCGCTGGAAGCCCGGCATGACTTCCTTTGGCGCTGCCAGGCGCAGACTCCTCCGCGGGGGATGATCGGGATCTTCAACCGCTCGCACTATGAGGATGTGCTTTCGCCGGTGGTGCATGGGGCGATGTCCGCGAAGACCGCGCGGCGGCACATGGACGACATCAATGCCTGGGAAGAGACTTTGGCGGATAACGACGTGCTGATCCTGAAGTTCTTCCTGCACATTTCGCGCGACGAACAAACTGCTCGCCTGCAGGCGCGGATCAACGACCCGAACAAGCATTGGAAGCTGTCGGAGGCGGACCTGGCGGAACGGAAGTTCTGGCCGAAGTACCAGGCGGCCTACGAGGATATCTTCTCGCACACCAGCCACAAGCATGCCCCGTGGTACATCATCCCTTCGGACCACAAGTCGTTCCGCAATGTGGCGATTTCGAACATCCTAGCCGAGACGCTGGAGGGTCTGAAGCTTGAATATCCGAAGCCGACGTTTGAGCCGAAGGGGCTTTCGCTGAGCGAGGATGCAGCCGCGGGAGCAAAGGCGCACGGCAAGAAGATCAAGGCCGATGCGAAAGAGCAGACTGCGGCGGCGGGGAAGAAGCAGGCGTAGGCCCCGCGATCACAACGTGATGAGGACGACGGCGGCGAGCGCCAGACCCATGCCCAGCCACTGACGGACGGTGGGGCGCTCGTGCAGCTGCCATGCAGCCAGCAGGATGGTGGACGCGGGATAGAGCGAGGCGAGAACGGCCGCGACGTCCAGCCTTCCGAGGCGCGTGGCCCAGGTGAAGAGCAGGTTGCCGCCGGTATCTAGCAGGACGACGCCGCCTGCCCAAAGGAGCAGCCTGGGGCTGACCCATTTGGGGGCGGCTGATTTTGCCTTCGGCAGCTTGTCCTTTGGTAAGAAGAGCAGCATGAGCGTGCAGGTGGCTATGCTGGCGAGACGGGCGAGAGCGATAGGTTCCAGCACGCCGAGCGGGTTGGCGAAGCGCAGCGCGGTGAAGTAGATGCCGAAGCCGAAGCCACCGATAATGGCGAGGATCGTTGTGCTGCCGGAGCTCTTCTCTGCCGGGGAAACGCTTGCCAGATCGTTGCTGTGCAGATCGCTGCTGCTCGTTGCCGGCGCGCTGGCGATGAACCAGATGGCCGCCGCTGCCACTGCAAAACCGGCGAGTCCGGAGGTGTGGGGCGCGCCTTCCATCCAGGTTGAGACGAGCGCCGGGATGGCTGCGGCGATGACTCCGCTGAGCGCGGCGGAGGGGCCCATAGCGCCACGGGCCAATGCCATGTAAAACGCGGTGACGGAAAGACCGGCGGCGACTCCGGCAGCAAGACCCCAATACATGGGCGCGCCATGCGGCAGGGCGGCGTGGCGGGCGAACAGGATGACAAGAAGGATCGAAACGCTGATGCTGTGAGCCAGCAGCAGAAAGCGGATGGCTCCGGCAGTGGTGCCGGTGGAAGCTTTGACTCCCATGCCGCCGGAGAAGTCGCCGGCACCCCAGGCGATGGCCGCGAGCAGAGCAACCACCACGTTGGCGGGAAGCAGAAACGAGGGGGAAAAGAGCGTGGCCGCCGAGGCGGCCACGAGTGTGGGTGTCAGGAGAAAGCTCACGGCTGGGTGGGGACCGTGGCAGCCGGGGCCAAAGCGGGGGTGGCCGCTGGGGGGACTGCTCCGCCCGGCCCATTCAGGCTGGGGTTGGCGTAGTAGCCTTCTTTTGCTATGACCGTCATATTGGGCTTGTAGACCCGGACCTCGAGCGTACGGAACTTTTCGCCATATGGGGGCAGGTGACTGTAGAAGCCGAGGAAGTACTGGGCGCGGGCTTCTTCGGCGATCTTCGAGAAGCTCTTCTCGATGCCGGTTTCTCGAACCTCGGCGTCAAGCTGCCCGCCGGTTGCCGTGGTGTAGCGGGGAAGGGCGTTGTCACGCATGGTGTAGGGCAGGTGGATGCGGTCCAGGAAACCGACCACCGGCAGCGAGGAGTCGCCGATCAGGGTAGCGTAGACGGCGATGTTGTTGGTCTGGCAGAACTTGATTACGTCCTTTTCCTTGGCCTTGGAGCCGTACTCCTTGCCGTCGGAGATGACGTACACAATGCGGCGGCGGTGAGGCACCTTTGGGTCCCTGCTGCGGCCCGCCTTGTTCACCTGGACTGCGGCGGCGAGGATAGCGTCGTTCAGCGTGTGGAACTCGCGCTCAGCGTACTCCACGGTGTTGCTGCTGCGGTGGTTGGGCGCGGTGTTGGGGTCGACGTTCTGGTTGTTGATCAGCGTGGTCTGTGCGAGCGGGCCGCCGAGAAGCATTTGCGGATCGCGGCCCTTGCCCTTGGACTGCTCCAGTATGGCACCGAGACGGGCGCTGGTTGCGCCGTCAAAACCAATGGGGTCCTGCATCTTCACGCCGTTGTTGTAGGTGAATACGGCAACTTCGTCATAGGGCGAGAAAGCTCCCTGCAGAGCGCCGAGAGCCTGGTTGACGCGCTGCATGGTGTCGAAGGTGACACTCTGGTCTATCACGAAAGCAACGGAGAGCGGAAACGGGTCGGCGGTAAAGTAGCGGATCGGCTGCGGAACGTTGTTTTCAAGAACCTGCACGTCGCGCGGCGTGATGCCCGGAACGAGTTGACCGCGGGAGTCCTTCACGAGGAAGGGGACTTCGACAAAGGTGACGTTCCTCACGATGACCGTCGGCACATAGGCACCCTGCCCCGCGGAAGGGATGATGATGTCATCTTTCTCGTCCTGGGCCGCTGCCGTAGCCGCCTGTGTGGGAGCCGGCGTCGCGGGAAGCGCGATGCTGGTTGGATTGGGGGCCAGCGGGGCGGGGGCCGCAGCCGGGGCGTTAGGGATGTCCGGTGCCGTGGGTACGATGGTGTTCAGCTTTGGGAGAGCTTGTGGCTTGGGGGCGTCAGGCACGGGTTGCTGGCCCGTCTGGGTGGGAGGCTGTGCGACTACCATCTTCGGGAACGCTCCCGTACCCCAGCCTGCCAGCATTACGGCGGCCAAACCCGCCAACGTTGTCCCTGTCCTGCGCTCCATCCGTTCCACCCTCACTGCGCGCTGTCGCAACCACTCGGGCCTGCGCAACGCAACCTTCATGAGACTACCAGCGGCGTGCCGCATCTGCCGATTTCGCCGGGTCTCTAGCCCTTGGACGCATAGGCGAGGGTGGACGTTGCGCCTGCCAACTTTGGACTGCGTGCGCTGTCGCCAAAATCATCGCGGAATGCGTCTAAACAGACATGCGTCTGCCCGTTTCGTCTGCCATTGCCGCCCTGTTGCTTGCCGCGCCCGTCGCGCTGCCCGGCCTCCGCGCCCAGGAAGCTCCTGATGTCTCGACTCCGCCCCCGGCGAGCAAGGCTGCGCCGCAGCAGGAACGCACGATCGATCCCGGCCAGACGCTGAAGGTAAACGTCAACCTGGTGGACGTGTATTTCAGCGTTCGCGACAAGACGGGCTTCATTACCAACCTGACCAAAAATGATTGCCGGGTGGTCGAGGACAAGACTCCGCAGACGATCAAGCGGCTGACCCAGGAAAAGAACCTGCCGCTCACCATCGGCATCCTGCTGGATACCAGCGGCAGCCAGACCAATGTGCTGCCGCTTGAGCAGGAGAGCGGAGCGCGCTTCCTGAAGGAAGTGATTCGCCCCAAGGACGAGGCCTTCCTTATCTCGTTTGATGTCAACGTGGATCTGCTTGCCGACTACACCAACAGCGCCGGTGAACTGAAGCGCGCCATCGACAAGGCTTCGATCAACTCCGCTTCTTCCTCAGCAGGCGTTCCGGGCATCGGCGGCGGTCCGTTCCCTGTCGGGAACCCTCGGGGAACGTTGCTTTATGATGCGGTTTACCTGGGCGCGCACGACAAGCTGCAGTCGCAGACCGGGCGTAAGGTGCTGGTGATTTTGACCGACGGCGAGGACCAGGGCTCGCAGGTGAAGATCAAGGAAGCGATCGAGGCCGCGCAGAAAGCGAACGTGATCGTGTACCCGATCCTGATCGCCGATCGTGCTTCATATCTCGCCGCGGGGGCGATCTATACCGGCTCAAGCCAGATGGACCAGCTCGCACGCGAGACGGGCGGACGCGTCATCAACGTCGGGAACAGCGGAAGGAAGCTGGAGGACGCGTTCGACCAGATCCAGGATGAACTACGGACCCAGTACCTGCTGAGCTACACGCCGACCAATCGCGAGGCCGACGGGAAGTATCGCAAGATCGAGATGGATTGCGGCAAGGGCCTGAAGGTGCAAGCGCGCAAAGGCTATTACGCGATTGGTGGCGCGGATCAGGACAACACGATCGAGTGACAGTTTTGGGCGAAGAGCATCTCGCGTATGTAGTTTGGATCGATTTGGAACGAGAAAGCCCACCGCATGGTGGGCTTTCTCATCTCGCAAAGATTGGAGCACCGGGTGGGGATCGAACCCACGAATACTGGTTTTGCAGACCAGCGCGTTAGCCACTTCGCCACCGGTGCTTGTGAAGCAAGGGTATAGGGCTTAGGGTTCAGGGTCCAGCGATGCATGTCCTGACCGTCTGCCTGAACCTTGCTATTGAGGCTGGGCGGTTGTGCGCAGGTAAGGCTTGACTGTCTTGTAGCCGGGGAAGATTTTGTCGGCTTCCTCGTTGGAGACGGCGCCGGTGATGATGACGTCCTCGCCCTGCTTCCAATTCGCCGGAGTAGCCACGCGGTGCTTGGCCGTGAGCTGCATGGAGTCGAGCACGCGCAGGACCTCATCGAAGTTGCGGCCAGTGGTCATGGGGTAGCTGAGATGAAGCTTGATGCGCTTGTCGGGGCCAACGACGAAGACCGTGCGGACGGGGGCGTTCTGCGCAGGGGTGCGGCCGTCGCTGGTTTCGCCGGCGTCGCCGGGCAGCATGTCATAGAGCTTGGCGATCTTGAGTTCGGGGTCGCCGATGAGCGGGTAGTTGACCTTGTGGCCGCCCACGTCTTCGATGTCCTGCGCCCATTTGCTGTGGCTCTCGATGGGGTCTACGCTGAGGCCGATGACCTTCGCTCCGCGCTTGGCGAACTCACCTTCCAGGCTGGCGACCGCGCCGAGCTCGGTAGTGCAAACGGGAGTGAAATCCTTCGGGTGCGAAAAGAGCACCGCCCAGCCGTCTCCGATCCACTCGTGAAAGTGAATGGGGCCCTGCGTGGTTTCCGCCGTGAAGTCCGGCGCCGTGTCATTGATTCGTAGAGACATCTGAGTTTGTACCTGCCTTTTGTTTGTTCTCTTGTTTGATCTGGCCGCTGGGTGGTTCGATTCGAGTTTTCGAGTTCAAGCAGAAAACCCACCCGGCGCTTGCCTTGGGTGGGTCTGATGTTCGCTTCGTGACGTCTGCTTACCGTCTCGATCCGTTCATCCGCTCACCCGCACAGGGCCGCAGCAACAGCAGCGGCAGCAGCAAAGGGCGAGCGGGTTTGAAGCGAAAGAGGTCATCATGCTGGTCGTTCTGACATCATGCTAATGATTCTGATCTGTACCGCGTACCGGCGTTGTTGCCGGCGGGAAGCCGGTTAGCTCCTGCGGTGAAAACGAGCCTAGTCGCTCAGGTGAGGCGTGTCAATGCGTGGGATTGAATTCCCGGAGAATCCCGCTACACTGCGGGCATGCCCCGCACCTACGCTTACTCCGTTCTGGATGTATTTGCCGAGCAAGCGCTCGAAGGCAATCAACTGGCTGTCTTCCACGATGGACGCGGACTTACCGACGACGAGATGCAGGCGCTGGCCCGCGAGATGAATCTTTCGGAGACGACCTTTATCCTGCCGGCGAACGATCCGCTGAAGAGCGCGGCGGCGGGTGTGCGCGTGCGCATCTTCACGACCCAGGAAGAACTGCCGTTCGCCGGACATCCCACTCTGGGCACGGCGAGCTGGCTGTACCTGAACAACACAGAGCTGCGCGGGGCGGAGAGCCTGACGCTGCGATTGAACTTTGGGGCGATCCCCGTGACGTTCACGACCCCGCAGAAGGATGAGGAGGGAGTCTTCGCCACGATGCGACAGAACGACCCGGTGTTCGGCGCGGAGCACGATGCTGCTGAAGTGGCCGCTGTGATGGGCTTGTCCGTTGAAGATCTTTCGCCGGATCACAAGCCGCAGACTGTGTCCACCGGGAATCCCTTCTGCATCGTTCTGTTGCGATCACTGGAGGTTGCCGGGCGTCTGGCTATCCCGCAGGATAAGGCTTCGGCCTGGCTCGCGGCGCGTGGCATCCGCTGGTTTTACTGCGTTGCACCGGCGGCCACTGCGAGCTCGCCTCAGGGCCCGCACTGGCACAACCGCATGCAGTTCTACAACGGCGAAGACCCTGCTACGGGATCGGCCGCGGGCTGCTGCATCGCGTGGCTGGTGCGAAAAGGACTTGCGCGATCCGGTGAGAGCGTGGTGTTTGAACAGGGAATCGAGATCAAGCGGCCGAGCCGGATCACCGCGTCGGCTGTTTTGAACGAAGCCGAGGGCAGCGTGAGTTCCGTTCTGGTTTCGGGGCGCACCATCCTCGTTGCAAACGGAAGCTGCTTCCTCCCTTGATTCGGGACTTATACACAAACGAGGAACCACAAACGTCAATAGCAGCAACGGTTCTGGGGCGTTTCGTGGAAAGGGTGGGAAATGTGGCAGGATTTTCGCTCCTTTTTCGCCCTTGCTGAGGCGGGTTCGCAGGGGTAGAGTCAACGAATCGTAACCGTGCAGCAATGTGCTGCAAGCCACGGCCTGGCGACCCAAACGGGCGTCTGGCCACCCTGAAAACCGATCTTGAATCGGCCGGCTGTTCCTGCCGCCTTCGCCCCATCGTGTCTCCGCTTCAGCCGGACCACAGGGCCTTCCAATGGCGCGTCCTACAGCCGCCGTTTCTTTCCCGTGCTCGCTCGCGGCCAATGAACCGCCGGGACCACGGCACCGCAGAGGTGCGCGCGTTTTTGCGCGAGCACACCGCGGCCGGGAAGTCCCTTGCTTTCCGGAGGCCCCAGCTTCACCAACTTGCACACTCGCCCGGAACCGACCCCTGGCGACCCTAATGCACGCTGCAACACACCGCTTCGCGGCTAAACAGCCCGAACGGAGAAAGAAAAGCAAGACATGCGCCCTCGCAAGACGATTCTGATGGTGGAAGACAACGAACAACAGTTGTCAGTCCGTAAATTTCTCCTGGAAACCCGTGGTTACCGTGTTCTCGCGGCAAGCTCCGCCGCCGCCGCCCTGGAGTACCTGGAAGCCGCGTTGCCGGGCTCCCTCGACCTACTGATGAGCGACCTGATCCTGCCGCAGATGGATGGCAACGAGCTGGTTCGCCGGGCCAAACAGCTTCACCCCATGCTTCCCACGCTGCTGGTGTCGGGGACTGTGTCTACCTTTGACCGCGCCGCTGCTGCCGATGCGTTTCTGCCCAAGGGCGCCTGCAGCCCAGCCGAGATGCTGGATCGTATCCGGATCCTGGTGGCCCGCAAGCGAGGTCCGAAGAAGCATGTGCAGTCCGCGGGCATGGCTGTAAGTATGCCGGCGGAAGTGCTGGCTGTGGCGAGCTAGGCTTCTACGAGGCCGTAGCGGCGCTGCCATTGCTGCTTGAGGCGTGCCCAGACGGCTGCTATCTCTTCCTTGCTCATGTCGGGATCGGGTCTCTCGGTGAAACGGGCGGCCTCGCTTTTTGCAAGCTCCAGCAGGTCTCGGTCGCGAGCCAGGTTGGCTACGCGGAACTCCGGCAGGCCGGCTTGCCGGGTGCCGAAGAACTCTCCGGGACCGCGCTGGGCTAGGTCGATTTCGGCGAGTTCGAAGCCGTTGGAGGTGCGGACCATGGCGTCGAGACGGGCTTCGGCTTCCGGCGTGACCTGAGGGCCGGTGAGGAGGACGCAAAAGCTCTTTGCCGAGCCGCGGCCGACACGTCCGCGAAGCTGGTGCATCTGCGCAAGGCCGAAGCGCTCGGCGTGCTCGATGACCATGACGGTGGCGTTGGGGACGTCGACGCCGACTTCGATGACTGTGGTGGAGACGAGGACGTCGATCCCGCCGCGCTTGAAGCGTGCCATGGTGACTTCCTTTTCGTCGGCGCTCATGCGGCCATGGAGCAGGCCGAGCTTGAGACCGTTGAGCGGACCTGTGCGGAGTTCGTCGAAGGCTTCCGTGGCGGAGCGCAGCCTGGCTCGCTGAACTATGCGTTTGGTTGGGGCCTCGGCTGCGGCTTTGGCTGCTGCGTTCTCCTTAATTCGCGAACTGCGCGGCTTCAGCACGCGGCGCGCGGCGGCGTGGCCGTTGTGGCTGGCAGCGAGGTTTTCTATGCCCTTGCGAAATGCCGAAAGATCGTCCTTCGGCTGACTTGCCGGCTCGCTCAGTCCGGGCTGAGGCCCGGAGCTATCGTTCTCGGCTTCGGCGAAGTCGAGTTCGGGCTGGTCGTCGCTGCTGCCTTCGATGACCGGGTAGACGATGTACGCCTGGCGGCCCGCGCTTACCTGCTTGCGAACGAAGTCCCAGACTTCGGCGGCTCGCTCGCCGGGCATGCGGCGGGTGACGATGGGTGTGCGGCCGGGGGGTAGCTCGTCAAGCACGCTCGCATCGAGGTCGCCGTAGAGGGTGAGGGCAAGCGTGCGGGGGATTGGCGTGGCGGTCATGACGAGCACATCGGGCTCAGCGGCTTCGCCGCTAGGGCCGGGCTTGCGCATGAGTTTAAAACGCTGCTGGACGCCGAAGCGGTGCTGCTCGTCGACGATGACAAGACCGAGGTTTTCGAAGTCGACCTTCTCTTCGACCAAGGCATGGGTGCCGATGGCGAGATCCGTTTCGCCGCGGAAGATGCGGCTGCGGGCGTCGCGCTTGGCGCGGTCGTCGAGCGAGCCGGTGAGCAGCCCGACACGGTAGGGTTTGCCGCTGCGGGGTGAACGCAGATCGCCGAGCAGCTTGCGCGCGGCAAGGTAGTGCTGCGTAGCGAGGATCTCGGTGGGAGCCATCATGGCGACCTGATAACCGTTTTCAATGGCGACTACCGCAGCCTGGAGCGCGACGATGGTCTTGCCGGAGCCGACGTCGCCCTGCAGCAGGCGGCGCATGGGGCGGGGGGCGCGCATGTCGGTAACGATTTCGCCGAGGACTCGCTTCTGCGCGGCCGTGGGCTTGAAGGGCAGCATCTGCTTGAGGGCTTCGCGGACGCTGTCGTTGGCGGCGAAGGGAATGCCTTCGCGCTCGCGCAGGCGGCGGCGCTTGAGTTCGAGGCCGAGCTCGAGATACCAAAGCTCTTCGAAGATGAGGCGGCGGTGGGCTGGGGTGCGCGCGGTCATCAGCTCCGGCATGGGCGTGCCGGCAGGTGGAAAATGCAAGGCTTCGAGGGCTTCCATGCGGCCGGGCATGATGAGGCGGTGACGCAGGGCGTTCGGCAGGGTCTCCACGGCGCGGGCTCCACTTTCCTGGAGGTCGCGGAAGACGGTCCACATGACGCGGCGAAGCCAGCGCGAGGTGAGTTTCGCGCCCCAGGCAGTTTTGCCGCCGACGGACTCGTAGACCGGGACGATGCGGCCCATTTCGAGCATGGTGAACTCGGCATCTTCGCCGGTAGCGGAGGCGTCGGGGAGAAGTTCGAAGGTGGGCTGGATCATCTTGAAGCGCGTGGAGCCGGGGACGGCGCCGACGGCGTTCATGCTGCGCGAGGCTTCCAGCTTGCCGTAGAGGGCGACCTGCTGGCCGAGGCGGAACTTGTCCTTGAGATAGGCGGCGTGGAACCACATGCACTTGATGGTTTCCAGAGCGGGGAGGGCGCCTTGGAGGAGGCCGGCCATCTCGGGATCGCCTGGAGCAGCAGGGGGCTTGACGCCGATGGTGAGGTCAAGAATGAGGCCGTTGCGGGTGCGGAGCATGGCCGAGCCGCGGACTTCGCCGACAATGCTTGCCATGTCCCCGTCGCGGTAGTCGCGGAGCGGTTTGGGGTGGAGACGGTCTTCGTAGCGGAAGGGAAGGTGGTAGAGAAGGTCTTCGACCGTCTCGATGCCGCGCTCAGACAGGCTTCCGGCTACGCGTTCGCCGACACGTTTGATGAATTTGACCGGCGTCGACAGGTCCAGAGGCACGGATTCGATGCTAGCAGTCGCTAACAAGGCAACAGTGGACTGTGATGGCAGAACCGCAGCGATGGAATAATGAGAAGGAGCGTTTTGCCGCTCGCTTCTGTTCGTTTGCCTGTCCTGCTTTTCAATGGAATCCTTTTTCAGCCGCTTCAAGAATCCGTTTTTCCTGGTCCTCCTCCTGCTGGCGCAAACACTTGGCCTGGCGGTGCAGGTGCAGCACCCGTCGCAGAGCCCGCAGAACGTGGCAGCCGCGGCGCCATCCGCGAACACGGATTTGCGCGGGGTCAGCCTGCTTCGGGCGTGGACGGCAGCGGTGACCAGCCCGTTCGAGCGGGTAGCGCACAGCGGCTCAGGGGGTGTTCGCCACCTGTGGAGCGACTATCTGGACCTGCGCCATACCCACGATCAGAACGCCGACCTGAAGCAGCAGATCGCCCGGCTGCGCCTGGAGCAGGCCGCCTTTGCCGAGGACGCGGCGCAGGGCCGGCGGTTGCAGTCGCTGTTCAAATTTCAGCAGGAGTACATCTCCAAGACGGTGGCAGCGCAGGTGATAGGGACCAGTGGTTCTGATCGCTCGCGGGTGCTGACGCTAGACAAGGGCACCGACTACGGCCTGAAGCCGGACATGCCGGTGATCACTCCGGATGGGGTAGTCGGCAAGCTGCGCGAGGTGTTCGCGCATACCTCTCAGCTTTTGCTGTTGAACGACCTGTCTTCGGGGGCTGGGGTAACGCTGGTGTCCACGCGGATCCGGGGCATCGTGCAGGGCGCGGCGGGCGGGAGGATCACGATCAACGACCTCACCGCGGACAGCCGCATTCAGCCTGGCGAGAAGGTCGTGACTTCGGGCGGCGACCTGGTGTATCCGCGTGGGCTGCCGGTGGGGGTGATCGAATCGATCGTTCCCGATCCGCAGCACCAGCCCTACATGGCGATGACGGTGAAGCCGTTTGCGAATCTTTCGCGGCTGGAAGAGGTCCTGGTGGTGACGGGCTTGTCCAACGAGTTGAGCCAGGAAGCCAAGGAAGATGCCGCGCAGGCGAGTTCTACGGCGGCAGTGGAAGCCTCGCAGCGTGCGGCGGATGTGCTGGCGGCGAAGCTGCCGGGAATAGACAAGCCCACGACTTCAAGCACGACACCAGGGGCGACGGGAACTTCCGGGGCGACCGGAGCTTCGGGCACAAGCGGAGCGCGGCTGCGGATCCGAATGCTGCCGACCGGGGTGGCGTTCCGGGGATTCCTAACTCCGGGCTCCCCCATGTTCAACCGGCGGCACATCCCGACCGCTATTCCTCCGGTGCAGCGCCTCCGGCGGCGGACCTGAAGCCGGGCGGGGGACCGAATGAGAAACCTGCAGCCCCGGAGAAGAAACCGGACGAGCCTCAGTAGGGGCGTTGTACGTTGTAAGTTGTACGTTGTAAGTGGGCTGCCTGCCCTCCGACCTTCACTCTCACCCTGCGGACGTCAAGACGTAGAAGCCTTTGCCTGAACACAGTTACACATCCCGGCGCGAGCTGGACCAGTACCGGTTCCACCCGGCAGTCACCGTTCTGGTGCCGCTGGTGTGCCTGCTGCTGGACGCGATGCTACCGCGCCTGTGGGCGCGGCTGGACATCCTCGATCTGCCGCTGATCGCTACCCTGTTCTTTTCCGTGGCCCGGCGCAGCCCGATTGCGGGCGCGACCACCGGAACGCTGATCGGCTTGTTCCAGGACGGCATGACCAATCTGCCGCTGGGAGTGAATGGGATCGCGAAGGCACTGATCGGGTATATCGCGGCCAGCCTGAGCTTTGCGGTGGACGCCGACAATCCGCTGAACCAGGTGCTGATGAACTTCGGCGCGTCGATCCTGCAAAGCGCACTGGAGTTCCTGATCCTGCGGTACCTGCTGGCCGACCAGACGTACCACGCGAGTCCGTTGCATGAACTGATTCGCGCGGCGTGCAATGCAGGGATCGCGCTGCCGTTATGGTTTGTGCTCGCGCGCTTCCGTCGCCGCGAGTAGAGGGACGGAAGGCCCTACAATAGAGCTACTTTCTCCCTCTGTGTTTTCCAAGGGGCCCACTTCGCGCCATGCAGGACGACCTCTCTCTTCATCGCAACGACAAGCTGCCCCTGGGCAAGCTCCATGCAGCGCAGTACGTGGTGGCCCTGATCCTGCTGATACTCGGCGTCGGGCTGTGGCGGCTGCAGGTGATCGGCGCCGATACGTACAAGGTGCTGGCGCAGGAAAACCGTGTTCGCAAGGTCGTGGTGGTGGCTCCGCGCGGAAGGCTGCTGGATCGCGAGGGGCGGATCATCGTGGACAACTACCCCTCGGTGACCTGTTACCTGCTGCGCGAGAAGGAGCACAGCGTTTCGGGTGATCTGCCGCTGATCGCGACCGGTTTGCACATGACGGTAGAGCAGTTGCAGGGGATCATTCAGCACTTCAGCTATGGGCCGGGATACGCTCCCATTCCGCTGAAGCAGGACATCACGCCTGACGAACAAGCTTTTATCGCCGCGCATCGCGATGAGTTGCCGGAGCTGGAGACGCTGGACGAGCAGCGGCGGCTGTATCCGCTTGATGGTTTTATGGCGCACCTGATCGGCTATGTGGGCGAGATCAGCGAGAACGACCTGAAGAACACTCGGTACGCGGCTTATTCGCCGGGTGACCTGGTGGGCAAGTCCGGCGTGGAGGAGGCCTACGACGACCTGCTGCGCGGCACGGACGGCTCGCGCAACATCGTGGTGAACTCGCACGGCAAGGAAGTGGGATTGCAGGGGCAGGAGTTGGCCACACCAGGCCAGGATCTGCGGCTGACCATCGATCTCGACATCCAGAAGGCGGCCGAACGGGCGCTGGAGGGCAAGATCGGGTCGATTGTGGCGATCGATCCCCACACTGGCGAGATCCTTGCGATGGCTTCGCGACCGACGTTCGACCCGAACCAGTTCCTGCATTTGTCCCGGGCATACTGGCAGACCATCGTCAACGATCCGAACCATCCGCTGATGAACAAGGCGATCCAGGCGCAGCTTGCGCCGGGATCGACGTTCAAGGTGATCATGACGATGGCGGGTCTGCAGGAGAACGTCGCGCAGGACATGCATGTGAGTTGTGGCGGTGGCGCGAGCTTCTATGGTCACTTTTTTGCTTGCGACCGGCACCATGGGTCGGTAGACATCCGCAATGCCCTGCCGTACTCCTGCGATACCTTCTACTACACGCTGGCGAACCGGCTGGGAATCGACACGATTGCGCGCTATGCGAGCTCAGTGGGCCTCGGCGTAAAGACCGGCGTGGACCTGCCGGATGAAGCCGCTGGCGTGATGCCCTCAGAGAAGTGGAAGCTGAAGACCCAGCACGACAAGTGGTATGCGGGCGAGACGATTTCAGTGGGCATTGGCCAGGGCGCGATTGAAGCCACGCCGCTCCAGCTTGCCAGGGCTATCAGCGGCATCGCTTCCGGCGGGGTATTGCGGCGGCCTCACGTGGTGTTTCCGGATGAGCTGAAGCCGGAATATCTCGCTGCAATTCAGGATACGTATCGCGGAGCGGGCGACCAGACGGTGCCGCTGACCACGGACAACTGGCAGTTGATCACGGACGACATGGCCGGTGTGGTGGGGCCGATCGGTACGGCTGCGGAGGCTCGGCTGGAAGGCGTGGACTTTGCCGGCAAGACAGGCACCGCGCAGGTGATGAGCCACGAAGCTTTGGGCAAGACAAGCAAGGGGCACAATACGGTGCCGAACGCGTGGTTCGTGGGGATCGCGCCGCGACGAAATCCGGACATTGCGGTGGCCGTGCTTTGGGAGCATGGCAACTGGGGTAACAATTCCGCCAAGCTGGCCGCGCAGGTGGTGAACGCCTACGTCACCAAGCAGCGGACGAAGGCGGGAAATTTAATGACGCTGGCGGAAGCGCCGGCACCGGCAGCTCCAGATGCGGGGAGCCAGCCGCATGAGCAGGCTGCCAAGCCGGAAGTGACGCCTACCGAGCGGTAAGCGCGAGTATGATTTGCGTATGGCGTTCGAGACGGAAAAGGCGCATTACCAGAGGCTTCTCCCCGAGTTGCTGCAGACGGATTTGGGCAAGTTTGCTGTCTTTAAAGATGACGATTTTTTAGGCGTTTTTGAAACGAACGACGAAGCTTATTCGGCAGCGCTTGAGAAGTATGGAATCACTTCTTTTTTGCTGCAGCCGATTCGTGCCAAAGAACCAATTCGCTATCTGCCGAACATCTCTCCTGTGCGCGTCCGTGAAGTCGTATAAGTATGAGGCTCCTGCTGCGGAGCACGACCTTTTTTTGGGAAATGGGCCACTGATTCCCGTTGTTCTCACATGCCCGGTACCACTTGTTCAGTATCTTCGTAAGCATGGATTACCCCGGTTCCCGACAGGCTCCGGTTTTGCCCTCATTGATAACGGAGCGGAGTATTCCGCAGTCGATGGCGAGACCATGGCGGAACTCGGGATACCGGATATAGGTGATGGCTGGTTTCTGACGACTCACGGTCAGCAACCATTGTTGACCTACAACCTGAGCGTGAACATTCCAGATTATAGGGCTAATGGAGTACCCACTTAAGAGAAGTAGCCGGTGGCAGTGTTCGCAACCGGCCAGTCTCTGGACTGCCCATCATCATGCTGCTCGGGCGCGACATTCTCCGTCACCTTGTATTCACTTACGACGGGCCGAACGCAGCGGTTACTCTGCAGGGATAGCTATGTTCCGTTCCCGTTTTCGCGACTTCGACTGGGTTCTGCTGAGCCTGGTGCTCGTACTGTCCGTTGTCAGCGTCCTGGAGATCCGGTCCGCTACGGCGATGACCAAGTTTCATGGCTTCCAGACGAAGCAGATCATTTTTCTAGGGATCGGGCTCACCCTGATGTTCGTGATGTCGATGGTGGACTACCACCGTCTGCTGGACATCGGGTACTGGGCTTTCGGGATCAGCGTGCTGTCGCTGGTGGCCGTGCTGATTCCGCATGTGGGGCAGAAGGTGCTGGGGGCGAGGCGATGGATCAATCTTGGCGGCGGGGTCCATTTTCAGCCGTCGGAGTGGGTGAAGCTGGTGCTGATCCTCGCCATGGCTCGCTATTTATGGGTGAGGTCCGCGGATGGCAAGGAACTGACCTGGCCGGACATCGGCAAGGCGGCCGCGCTGGTGGTGGTGCCGATGGCGCTGGTGCTGAAGCAGCCTGACCTGGGAACGGCGCTGACGTACCTGCCCGTTCTGGTAGTCGGGCTGTTCCTGGGCGGGATGCGCGCGCGGCAGGCAGCGATCGTGATCCTGGGACTGCTTGTCCTCGGGGGCATCGGTTTCGCCGCTGGGAAGCGGCTGAAGCCCTACCAGCAGAAGCGGATTGACGCGTTCATCAACCCGGACAGCGATCCGAAGGGGTCGGGCTACCAGATCAGGCAGTCGCTGATCGCGGTGGGGTCCGGTGGGCTGTGGGGCAAGGGATCCAACCACGGCACGCAGACGCAGGGCGACTTCCTGCCCATTCCGTATACGGACTTCATCTTTGCCGCGTTCTGCGAGGAGCACGGGTTTGTGGGGGCGCTGTTCGTCCTACTGCTGTACTTCCTGATCCTGGTCCGGCTGATCCAGAACGCGCAAACGGCGGCGGATCCGCCGGGGGCATTCCTGGTGATGGGCGTGGTGGGCGTGACGCTGTTCCAGATCGCGATCAACATCGGCATGTGCGTGGGGATGATGCCGGTGACCGGCATTCCGCTGCCGCTGATGAGCTATGGCGGTTCGTCGGTGATCTTTACGTTCCTGGCGCTGGGGATCGTGATGAATATCAGAATGCGGCGTTTTGTGAACTAGGTGTGTGCTTTGTGAACCAAGTGTGAATGCCGGAGCAGCGCCCGGCCCGGATTTGGTGCATACTGGAGTGAGAAGCTCGGCCAGAGGGCCGGGCTAATTGCCCAGAAGCGGATGCACTACAGGTTCCCGCGTCAGGGACACACAAGTTTTTCAAAAAAGGCCGGCCAGGCACGGATCACATCTCCGACTCGCCGGACAGGACATGAGAATGAACGGAAACGGACGGTTAACGGCCCCGCCTCAAGTTGAGGCAGAGTTGGCCACAAACTCCGTTTTCCGCATTAGTCGCCCGGCTCGCTTCGGCCAGCCTTCGGCAAGCGGTATTCCACTGGACACACTCTTCCCAGGCGGCAGCTTCCGGTCACGCACACCGCGGACCCGGAGGCACGCTCATTCCCTTGAGCCCCGCCCCTGCGAAATTCACGAGCCCCACCCAGTTTCCGCCTCTCAGCGCCTGTCCGTATTGCGGAGGTCAGCCGCGAGACCGTAACGCTCGCGGCGACCAACCGATGCCTGTTCTGCCGCCCCGATAACGGGGCAGAAAGCAGAGCAGCACCATGTCGAAAGAAATCTATATCTCCAGTACGCCGCACGAGACGCGGCTGGCCATCGTTGAGAACGAGGGGCTGAGCGAGATCTATTACGAGCGCGAGAACGAGTACACGCTCGCAGGCTCCATCTACAACGGCCGCGTTACCCGCGTGCTTCCGGGCATGCAGTCCAGCTTCGTGGACATCGGCCTGGAGCGGGACGCGTTCCTGTACATCACCGATTTCATGGAAGAGCAGGGCGACTCCGCCGACTTTGAAGGCGGCGGGAGCCGTGAGCCGCGCGCTGCCGGCAGTAGCGAAGGCCGCCGCGAGGGGCGTTCGGATCGTGGCGAGCGTGGTGGCCGCCGGGAGCGTTCGGACCGCGGAGAGCGTCCTCGCCGTGAGGCTCGTTCCCCTGAAGCCGCCGAGACGGATGAGTTCACTGCAGCCGTGGCCGATGTGCCTTCCGCAATTGAGCGTGAGTCTGGCGATGTAGGCGAAGGCGCTCCGGGTGCTGACGGCAGCCGCCGGTGGCGCGGACGTCGTGGCCGGCGCCGGGGTGGCAAGAGCGGCGACGAGGGGCGTACGCCTCTGGCAGCGGATACCACCGTTTCGGATGATTCATTTGAGGCGCAGCCGCTGCCGGGAGACGAGCACCGCGCTGAAAATGCGGCGCGCGAGCAGCTTGACGGGGAGACGGAATCCGGCAGTTCGCAGGAGCCTCGCCATGATCGCGAAGGACGGCGTGGACGGCGGGATCGTGGTGACCGTAATGGCGGCGGTGACCGTGGCCGTTCGAGCGGCCGGGATCGCTCCAGCTCGCGCACAGGCGAGAGTTACGGCCACGATGCTCCGGTTGAGCTGAGCGCTTCCGCTGAGCCGTTCATTCTTCCGGGAGAATCGCTCTCGCGGTATCGCAAGGACGGCGGTGCAGAGGCTGGCTCTGCCGCGCAGGCTTCTACTCCGGCTCGCCCACAGCCCACGATCCTCTCGCGGCCTTCGACCGAGATCGACATCTCTGCATGGGATGGCGGCATGACCCTGCCGGGTGAAACGCTGCGCGGACGTGGCGCGTCTGGACGTGAGGCTGCAGGGCGAGAGACTGCAAGCCGTGAGACCGCAGGCCGGGAGCGTTCAACGGAACAGCAGGCGCCGCACGCGCCGGAAACCGTGGTTTCTCAACGCGAAGGTGGCGGTCATCGCCGTCGCGATCGCGATCAGCGCCGCGGCCGCCATGGTTCCAGCGAATCTGCTGCTGAACCGACGACACAGAGTTTCGCGCCGGTGGAGCAGCTTGATCCGGCGGAGGCTGTGCTGCCAGGAGTGACCTCTCAGCATGAGGTTGAGCCGAGCCTACTGCCGTTCTCAGATGACGTTCCGGTTGCGGAAGTCGAGGCCACCGAGGCGCGGCAGGAGATCGAGCGCTTTGAAGCGGAGATCGACGTTCCGTATGAGCCTCAGACGGACCTTGCTCCTTCGACCAACGCTGAGCACACCGCTGTTGTGGAAGAAGCTACTGAAGAGTTCCACGAGGTGGTTTCCGAGTACGAGCCGGGTGATGATGCTTCTGCCTCGTTCCGCGTGGACCCGGCTCCGCCGCGTGAGTTCCGCCAGAGCACCGCGGTCGACGATGTGGAAGCTGGCGACCCGCTGGTCCAGGAGGACTACGCGGCACCTTCCGAGAGCGATGAGTTTACCCACATTCAGCCGACGGGCGAGATGATCTCCGAGTTCCCGTTGACGCCGGAGGCGGAGGCGAATGCTTCGCTGGAAGCGCACGTTACTGCTCCTATCGAGCACGAGGCGGCGGTGCAGTCTGTGCCTCTGGCGGAGGCTGAACGGACGCCGGAGCCTGTGAAGGCAGAAGCCGAAAGCGCCGGGAGCCTGGCGTTCGAGCCGGGCGACGGCGCGCTGGAAGAAGAGTTGCTGGATGACGAAGAAGGAGACCCGCTTTCGATCTCTGCCGGTGCAGGATTTGAGGACACCGAGGAAGAGACGGTGGAGCATGACGCCGACCTCGGCGTGATGCTTCGCGACATGTCAATCGACCAGATCACCAGCGGAGAGCCTCCGTTGGAAGAAGACGATGATGATGAAGACTACGACCTCGAGGACATGGAAGAAGACGAGCTCGATTCGTCTGCCGAGTTCGATGACGTCGAGACTGAAGAGTCCGATTCGGAAGAGTTCGCTGAGACGAGATCGTTCGATGAGGATGAAGACGAGGCCGGCCCGCACGAAGAGCATGAATCCGGCACACCTGTAACCGAGAGCCGCAGCGGCCAGGAAGCGGCTCGTCCTGCCCGTGAGCGGCGTGACCGGGGACGGCGTGGGGGGCGTGACCGTGGGGAGCGGACGGAGCGTGGATCGGATCGTAGCGGCGAGCGAAGTGGTGGTGACCGCGAACGCGGCGGCCGTCACGGCTCGCGTCCAAGTGGGCGGATGTCGCGGCATGTGGCGCAGACGAGCGATCTGCCCGCGATCTCCGACCTGCTGAAGCCGGGGCAGGAGTTGCTGGTACAGATCGCCAAGGAGCCGATTGCGAAGAAGGGGGCGCGCATCACGTCGCACATCGCGCTGCCGGGCCGATTCCTGGTCTTCATGCCGACGGTGAATCATGTCGGCGTGTCGCGCAAGATCGAGAGCGACAGCGAGCGCCGCCGGTTGAAGGAGATCCTGCTCAGCGAAAAGGGCGAGGCTTCGGGTGGCTTCATCGTGCGCACCGCGGCTTCAGGGGCGAGTGAAGAAGAGCTTCGCAGCGACCTTCGCTTCCTGCTGAATCTCTGGGCGGACATCAAGAGCCGCAGCGAGTCGTCGAAGTCTCCGGCGCTGATCTACCACGATCTCAACCTCGTGGAGCGCGTGCTGCGCGACCAGGTGACAGACAACTTCTCCGCGATCTGGGTCGACACGGAGACCGAGTATGAGCGCGTGCTGCGCTTCCTGCAGCGTTTCCAGCCTTCGCTGATCCGCCGCGTGAAGCTCTATACCAAGGACACGCCGCTGTTCGAGCAGTTCGGCATCGCCGAGGAGATCAACAAGGCTCTGCGGTCCAAGGTTTGGCTGAAGTCGGGTGGATCGATCGTGATCAACCAGACGGAAGCGCTGGTGGCGATCGACATCAACACCGGCAAGTATGTGGGCAAGACGGCGCGGCTCGAGGACACGATCGTCAAGACCAACCTCGATGCCATCCCGGAGATTGTCCGGCAGGTTCGTCTTCGCGACCTTGGCGGCATCATCGTGATCGACTTCATCGACATGGATGACCGCAAGAACCGGCACAAGGTGCTGGCGGCGTTGGAGGAGGAACTGAAGAAGGATCGCGCTCCTTCGAAGGTGCTGCAGTTCAACGACTTCGGGCTGGTGGCGATTACCCGCAAGCGCGTGAAGCAGTCCCTGGAACGAACGCTTTCGACGACCTGCTCGATCTGCGCGGGCACGGGCATGACGAAGAGCCCGGTGACGGTTTGCAACGAGATCTACATCGAGCTGCGCAAGATGCACCGCAACCTGGACAAGGGCGACATCATGCTACGGGTGAACCCCGAGGTGGTGAAGCAGTTGAAGTCGAACAATGCTCGCTGGCTGCAGGATCTGGAAGAGCTCGCGGGCAAGACAATCCTGGTGAAGAGCGATCCGACGCTGCATCCGGAGCAGTTCGACATCCACTAAGGTCTATGGCAATCGACCGGAAGGGCCGCTCTTCGGGGCGGCCTTCCCACATCTGTGGCCGACCCGGCGAAAAGCTTTGACGCAAAGTACGCAGAGGAACGCCAGGTTGCGCCACGGTTTCTGTGGTGGATCTAGCGGGATTGGCTGCGCAGCCATTCCTCTACTTCGGTAAGCGAGTCTACTTCCTGTGCTTTGCCGGGACAGGGGGAGAATTCCGTTCCTCGCAGAAGGAAAGCCTGGCGCAGACCCGCCGCATTGGCGGCTGCGATATCTGAGCAGCGGTCGCCTACGAGGATGGATTGCGAAAGGTCGAGCGAAAGATCGCGGGCGGCTCGCAGCAACATGCCGGGGCCGGGCTTGCGGTCTTCGTGTTCCCGCTTCCACTCGCCGATGCCGTGGACTGGGTGGTAGGGGCAGTGATAGACGGCGTCAAGGTGGACACTGTCGCGCGCCAGTTCAGTGCGCATCCATTGCGTCAGCGATTCGTAGTCTTCGGTTGTGTAGAGACCGCGGGCAATGCCGGACTGGTTGGTGACCACGACCAGCTTGTAGCCCAGTTGCCGGGCTGTCTGGCAGAGCGGGATGATGCCGTCTACCCAGCGGACGTCTTCAGCGCGATGGAGGTAGCCGACCTCTTCGTTGATGACGCCGTCACGGTCGAGGAAAAGGGCGCGGTGGCTCACGGCGTGGGCGCTCCTGAGGGAAGCGTGATCAATGGGGTGTGGATTGGATTGACTACGCGCGGGGCGAGCCGGAGGCCGTTCGCGACGGCAAGCAGGAGGTGCTGCGTTTCAGCGAAGGCGAACTCCGGAGTGACCTGCTCCATGCAGCCGTTGTGTTGGCAGGGCGCGTAGCTGTGGCCGTCGTAGCAGGGGCGGCAAGCGAAGCCTTCTCCTCCCCACAGGGCGACCGCGTTGTGCACCTGAGGCAGGCGTCCACGCGGGTCAGTGGGGCCGAAGATGGTAACGATGGCTGTGCGGGTGATGCCGGCGAGATGGAGCGGCCCGGTGTCGTGAGTGACGGTGACGTCCGCGGAGTCGAGCAGGGCCAAGGTGTCGACCAGAGACAGTTTGCCGATGAGATCGATGACAGGCATGGTGGCGAAGGCGGGCGAGGTCCAGGCGTCGTCAGGGCCACCCGCCAGCACCACTTCGCAGCCGTCAGCGAGTAGTTGGGTAGCAAGGGCCGCGTAGTTGTCCAACGGCCAGCGACGCAGGGCATCGTCGCGCAGGAGGTTGCGGGCTCCGCCGGGAACCAGCACCACACGTTGCCTGTTGTTCGGGCTGGGCAGCGGAGAGGCCGGCAAACTTCCCACGCGGACGGGCGACGTCTGCTGCGGGGCTTCGCCGTCAGGCAGCCCGAGCAGGATGCGGACGTACTCGTCTGTGTGGTGACGGCCGGGGAGCAGGCGGTGCTCGCGGTCCTTATCGGAGAGCAGGATGCTGCGTTGCGCACTGATGGGAAGCGTGAGGAAGCGATAGCGTCGGTCGTAGTAGAGCGTTGCGCAAAGATCGTATGTGCGGTGCGGCAACTGCTTCCATGCGGCGAGAAGTACACGCGTCGTGGAGAGCTTGCCGCTATGCAGCAGCTTGCGTTCGTCTACCGGCAGAACATTCATCCATGGATAGAGACGAAGGACCGGGGCGACCGTGGTGCCGCATATCCAGTCAACCTTGTAGCCCTGCTGGTGGAGCGCGTGGGCGGCCGGGATCGCCATGACCACATCGCCAATGGCGCCGAGCTTGACGATAAGTGCTCGCGGCATGGTGGTTACTCTTCCGCCCCGGCGGAGTCTTCCGGCCAGGCTCGATCACGCAGGAAGACGCTCTGGTTGCGCAGCACGCTGATGTGCGCGAGGTAGCGCATCAACAGCTCATACTTGACTGGGCCGATGAGGCGAAGAGCCCAACGCAGAAGGGTGTGCACGGCTTCCACGCGGCGGTCGCGCGGGTTGAAGTCGTTCCACGTCGCCTTGGCCGGCGCCGCCTCGCCCGCTACGAGCTTCTCCTGACGCGCCCATTTTGCGAAAGGGCCGCTGGCCCCAAAGGGATCGCTTCCGGCGAAGCGGGCCTGGTGCGCCGCGTAAAGACGGCGGGCAAGCAGCGTGATCGCAGTGCCGTCGGAAAAAACGTCAAAGCCATACGGAGTGGCTTCCAGTGCCTGCAACCTATTGCCGAGCACAGCGGCTTTGTAGTCCGCGAACAACTGCTGGAGATCAGGGCGGGTGGCAAGCGTGTAACGGTCCGTATTTTTCGAGAGGACGGCGGGATCGTTGGGAACCACACCGCTGAAATGGAAGAAGCGCAAAGGTACCCGGCCGCTGACCGGGCTTTCGACGCCATAGCCTTGGGGCGTTTGGAAAAAGGTCCGCTCGTGGAGGTTCCAATAGGCCGCGTTGCATCCCGCGTCGGACAGGATGGCGACGCCGGGGAAGAAGACGGGCGCGAGGTTCATCCACTTCTGATCGACAAAGAGGCCGGTGCGACCTTCGCTGAAGCCCAGCGCGAGGCAGCGGTGTTCCCACCACTCGAGCAGGCGTCTGCTTTCCTCGCCCCTGCCAACGACGATGAAGCCGAGGTTGTAAGTGCCGTTGTAGAGGAGATCCTGCTCACCCGGCGAGCGGCCGTCGAAGACCGGTGTGGTCATGTGAGGAGTGAGGACGGCGGAGGCTCCCGCATCGATTGCGGTAAACACTGGTTCAAGCGGCGCGTAGCAGAAAATATCCGGGTCGAGATAAACCAAAGCGTCAAGCTCGTAGGCTGCCAGCAGGTACTTCATGAACGTGGGCTTCACGTTCGTGTTCAGTTCCAGAATGCCGTACTTCATCGCTTCGCCGCGAAGGTCGGCAAGGCCGATGTCCTGGAGCAGAACAGGAGTGAAAGCGTCGACCACAAAGGGTGCGGCGTCCTGCAGATCGGCAACCAGCAGAACGAAGAAGCGGTGATCAGGGTGCTGCGTGAGGTAGGACGCGGAGAGCGTGCGGGCGTAGGCGAGATAGTTCGGAGAGACGATCGTGCAGGCAGCGCACTTCATCCGCGGCGTCCTTTTGCTCTGCGAATCGCGCTGCGGACCATGCCCTCTAGTTTATCGTGTGCTGGTTGGCATCGAGCCCTGATTCGGGAACAGCTAGCGGCACCCACGCAGCGAGCTCGGCATCCCACTGACGGACGGGCCGGGCGGGTGCGCCGAAGGCGATGGTTGCCGGGGGAATGGCACCTGTCACCACAGAGTTGGCGCCGATGACAGCTCCATCGCCGATGTCGGCACCGGCGAGCACGGCTACGCCGTCACCGATCCAGACGTTTTTGCCGATGCGAACGGGCGCAGAGGACCACAGCGGCCTGCGATTGGGAGGGACGTCCGGGGGACTTTGGTCTTCGCCCTGATATTTGCCGTGGGCATGATCGCTAACGATCACGTTGCTGCCCATCAGCGTGCCGGAGCCGATCTCAATGCGGTGAATGCAGGTGATGTGAACGCTGCTGGAGACGTTGATGCCATCGCCAAGAATCAGTTCCGGCGCGAACGTCTGCCCGTTGAACTCGGTGACGGCTTCCAGCCAAAGATCGTCGCCGGCCTGAAACCCGCGGCCAATGCGCATGTTGCTTAGGCCATAGAGGCGAGGGTTGGAGCGTGCGCGAAAGCCCGGCGCCCGGAGTTGTCGAGCGGTGAGGCTGTCGCGGATGCGCCGCCTCACTGAGCCAGCAGCGCGCGTGAGAGTCTGTGCCCAGCCGTTTCCCCGAAGCACTTTTGAGGCGCTGACGGACTCACTCACAGCTGATTCTCCAGAGCGATGGCGGCTGCGCCTGCCATCAGTAAACCGTCTCGGCGAGAATCCGGCGCAGGTAGTCGGCATAGCTGCTCTTGCCCAGACGCTCCGCTTGAGACTGGAGATCGTCGGCGGAAATGTAGCCGAGCCGGTAGGCGATCTCCTCGGGGCAGGCGACCTTGAGGCCCTGACGATGCTCGATGGTCTGGATGAAGTTCGCGGCGTCCAGCAGGGAGTCGTGCGTGCCGGTATCGAGCCAGGCCATGCCGCGGCCTAGCACCTCGGTGTGAAGCTGCCCGCGCTCCAGGTACCAGCAGTTAACGTCGGTGATCTCCAGTTCGCCGCGCGGGGAAGGCTGCAGTTTCTCGGCGACGCTGACGACCTGCGAGTCATAAAAGTAGATGCCGGTCACAGCGTAGCGAGACTTCGGTTTGAGGGGTTTTTCCTCCAGGGAAACCACGCGACGGTCGGCATCGAACTCGACCACGCCATAGCGCTCGGGATCGTTGACGGCATAGGCGAAGACGGTGGCCCCGGAGGTACGTTTTGCGGCCTGGCGAAGGGTAACGGCGAAATCATGGCCGTAGAAGAGGTTGTCCCCGAGGGCGAGGCAGCAGCCCTCGCCGGCGAGAAACTCTTTGCCGATCAGGAAGGCCTGCGCAAGGCCATCGGGTGAAGGCTGCACGGCGTAGGAGATATTCAGCCCCCACTGCTCACCGGTGCCCAACAACGACTGGAAGCTCGGCGTGTCGCGCGGCGTGCTGATAAGCAGGATGTCCGTGATACCCGCCAGCATGAGTGCTGAGAGGGGGTAGTAGATCATCGGCTTGTCGTACACCGGTAGTAGTTGTTTGCTGATGGCCTGAGTCACCGGATAAAGCCTGGTGCCTGAACCTCCGGCCAGAATGATGCCCTTCACGCGTCTACCTCACTGATGTCCGGGGACACGTCGCGGCCATCATAGTTGCGCTCAATCCAGTGCTGGTAGGCACCCGTTGTCACGTGCTCCACCCACTTTGGGTTGGCGAGATACCAGGCCACGGTTCTCCGCAGCCCGGTTTCGAAACTTTCGGACGGATACCAGCCGAGCTCCTCCTGGATTTTGCGCGCATTAATCGCGTAGCGGCGATCATGACCCGGTCTGTCGCGGACAAAACTGATGAGGCTCACATAGGGGGCGTTGGCTGCGGCCAACTCGTCCAGCAGAAGGCAGATGGCTTCCACCACCTCCAGGTTGGTGCGCTGATTGTTGCCGCCGATGTTGTAGGTTTCACCGAGACGGCCCCTTCCCAGCACTGCGCGGATCGCGCTGCAGTGATCGCGCACAAAGAGCCAGTCGCGCACCTGCTTTCCGTCGCCATAGACCGGTAAAGCCCTGCCCTTGAGGGCATTGGTGATGGTGAGTGGGATGAGCTTCTCAGGAAACTGAAAAGGTCCGTAATTGTTGGAGCAGTTGGTGATCAGCGTGGGCAGGCCGTAGGTGTGGTGCCATGCCCTGACCAGCATGTCGCTGCCTGCCTTGGAAGCGGCATAGGGGCTGTTGGGCGCGTAGGGTGTTGTTTCCGAGAACGCCGGGTCTTCGGGAGCCAGCGTGCCGTAAACCTCGTCGGTGGAGACGTGGAGGAAGCGGAAGCGCTCGTGCTCCTCGCCTTCCAACTCGGCATAGTAGCTGCGTGCCGCTTCAAGGAGGCGGAAGGTGCCGTCGATGTTGGTGCGCAGGAAAGCTTCCGGCCCCAGGATGGACCGGTCCACGTGGCTTTCCGCCGCGAAGTGGACAATCGCCGACGGCCGATGCTTCTGCAAGAGGCGGGCCACCAGTTTGCCGTCGGCGATGTCGCCCTGCACGAATGTGTAGCGAGGATTTCCGGCGAGGCCCGCCAGGTTTTCAGGATTACCGGCGTAGGTGAGGAGATCGAGGTTGATCACGGATGCTTCCTCGTGCTGGAGCAAATCCAACACGAAGTTGGCGCCGATGAAACCGCAGCCTCCCGTCACGAGAATGCTTTCACTTGCTTTCAAAACTCGCTAAACCCCCGGAATCCGATGCTCAGAATCTCTTTAAGTCTATCGGACTCGTTCAGTCCCTGTGGCTGCCATTCAGGAAGGCTCCATCACCAGACACGGTTTGGAAACGGTTCTGGGCCGGGCAGCTTTCTGCCTCCCGGCCTCCTTCTGGGTTCCCGGCCATCCATGGAGGAAGACGGTGTAGACGAACCAGTAGAACGCCATCACGGGGATCAGCACGAAGGCGCCGTCGCTGGCGGCGAGCAGCGCGTATAGCATCAGGCCACTGAAGGCAGCCATACGCAGCGGTGAGCGCAGGGCGGATGTATCCCATGCCAGCACCAGCAGGGGGCTGAACATGATCGATGTGAAGGCTACGATTCCGGCGATGCCGTAGTACTTGATCGCCGATCCGTAGAGACTCTCATCGAAACCCTGCAGACCTGCCGGCGGCAGGACCGAGATACCGGACGTCACCCGAATCTCTGAAGCCCTGCCGCCCAGCGTTGGATCCAGGAGGAACTCCAGCCCCGAGTTTGTGGCAAAAAACAGGACGACAAGCACCAGACCGACGATAGCGATCACGGAAAAGACCCTCCGAGTCGCAGCCCCGAGGTGGAGAACCGGGAAGGTGCGAATCTGGGCAGCCAGCAGAAGCGCCAGAGGGCCGACTTGCATGATGATCAAGCCTACCCAGACGGTTCGGGAGAGTGTCAGCAGGGCGGCGGTAAAGAGCACGCCACGCTTCCAGCGGGAAGGCTCCAGCACGTTGTAGAGCGGCATCAGGATCAAGGTGGCGACGCCGTATAGATTGCCATTGTTGTAGGTCGAAATGAGCTTCTGGAAAAAACCACGGGAGTTGTGCTTGGTTGACTCCAGCAAACCGGCGTCAGCCGCGTTCACGGTGAGATAGGGGATTTCGATGTAATGGCCGGTCAACGGATGGAGAAAGAAGAGGAAGATGCCCCAGGCCGCAGCCAGCAGGACACACCAGCGAAAGCACCGGGAAAAGCTCTGCGCGTTGAGCAAGGGCAGAAATGGCGGATACACAAGGAGGAAGATCCAGGGAAGGGCAGTGAGCCCCACCACCATGGACACCGCGTAGCCGGCGTTGGGCGTTCCTCCGGTCGCAAAAGCGTAGGCCAAAAGGATCTGCATGGGCACGAGGAGCCCGACCACGATGAGGGTGGATCCACGCACTCGCAGGGGTGTGGCAAGTAGCCGGATCATGGCCAGGAAAGGAGCCGTCATCGCAAGGTAAAGATACCCCCAGGTCAGGGGCGTTCCCCCCGCCTTGATGCCTCCCTTTGGAAAGAGCACCAGGAAGATCAGCAGGAAGTAGGCGTGCAGCATGGCAAAACGATGCGGATTGCGCTTCCTGTGCCGGGCAGCCATGGCTTAACGGAGGGCTCTCCGCAGGGCCTGGAGGTGCGAGCGGGTTTTGGCGTGAGCCTTGATGCGCAGGATCACCAGCCGGAGGACTACCGCGACAATCGCCATGAGAACAGCAAAGGCCAGGCTGACGGCGAAGTACGGCTTGCGGGGCGGCCAATCCTTCTTTTCGGGAGGGATCGCGCGGTCTACGACCTGAAAAGCCGATCGTCCCGCGATTTCATTCAGCCGGGCGGTTTCAAACTCGTTGCCGAGCGAGGCGACGAGAGCCGAGTAATAAGTGACATCGCGCTGGGCGCGCTGTAGTTCAAGCGACTGCGAAAGGGCCTGCTGAGCCGAGGGTGCGGCACCTACCGGAGCTCCCGAACCTGCGCTTTCCTGCGTCCGCTCCTGCTCAGCGAGTTGGGCAAGCTGCGCGTCGATCTGCATGATCTCCGGATTCTGCTCCGTTTCGCTGCGCAGCTTTGCCGCACGCTGTACCTCGAGTGTTTGAATCTGCTGCCGCGTGGTCTGAATGGTGGCAATGCCGCTTGAGATCTGAGCTTCCGGCTGAACCAGCCCGGTCTTCTTCTGCATCTGGCGGTAGCGATCTTCCGCCTGCGCCAACTGGCCGCGCTCCTGTGTCAGCTGGGTTTCGAAGAAGGATCGTGTCCGCGTGCTTTGCTGGAGGCCCATGTCCTCATTCAAAGCCTGCAAGGCATCCAGGTAGGCGTTGGCGATGAGCGCGGCGCGGTTGGCGTCGCCATCACGCACGGAAATGGTCAACAGGCCGTCGCCGGTTTCTGTGAATTTGCTGATGCCGGTGAGCATTCCCCGCGCGGCTTCGCGGTCGGACAGATGGTAGATCTGCAGCAGGTTGGCCCGATCGATGACGAGATCCTGCACGGACCGGCTGCTCATCAGGCCGATGTAGAGCGTTCCCGGACCGCGTACGTTGAAGAAGGCGGAGGCCAGGGTCTCGCTCGACCTGCCCTCCTGCGGCAGGATGGTAGCTGTCGCTACATAGAGCGGCTTCAGGTGCAGCACGTACCCAATGCCAAAGATTGCTACGATCGCCGCTACCGAAAGCGCGAGTCTCCATTGGGAGATGAAGGCAATCGCCAAGGCGAGCAGATCGATTCCACCAGCGTCCGCCGTTTCATCTTCCAGCAGCAGTGTTTCGGCTTCCTCTGGCCTGGATGTTTCCTCGATCACCGAATCACCATACTCTTTCCCCGCGCCGGATGGAGACAACCGGCGCCATGTGCCACCGATCGCTCAACGCCCAAGCAGAAGAGCTATGGCCGCGACCCCGATCCCTAGATTGCCGACGACCTGGGCGATGTCAATCACACGCTGAAAGAGGGCTCGCTTATCCAGGATGGGGGGAACTACAACGGTATCCCCGGGGTAGATGGCGGATCTGCCCACGTCTGCGTATTGACGGCTCACCACGGAGCCGTCGGCGCGCAGGAGGAATATGCGTCGCTTGTCAGCTTCGCGATCCGGCCCGCCGGCCCGGTGGAGATAATCGCTAACGCGCAGGCCAGGCGTGTAGACGAATGCGTTGGCGGCATAGACCTGGCCTTCCACCGTCACATTCGCCGGGACGTGGGGAACCACAAAGCGATCCCCATCCTCCAGTGCAATATCGGGCACCGTGTCAATGCCCGTGCTGTTTGGACTAAACTCCAGCACGATGCGTCCGATAGGCGTGGTGTTCCGCAGCCGGTTGACGGCGGCCTGAGCATCGGCGGAAGAGGCACTGGCGGCGAGCTGATCGCTGCTGGAGACGGCCCTGGCATTGGCTCGCGCGACTTGATTGGAAATTTGAGCCTGCAGCTCGTCCGCGTATTCATGCAGGCGCTGCGTTTCCACGCGCCGGGTTGATTCGCGGGTGAACTCGGAGGCATACAGAAAGGCGTCGGGTGTGAAGCCGCCAGCTCGCTTCAGCAGGCCGCGAAGTGTTTCTCCAGGCAGCACGCTGTAGACGCCCACATGATTGAACTCGCCTTCAAGGCGGATGAAGCGGGTCTGCTGCACACTGGGAACGCTGAGATCGGCCTTGGAGAAGATGGTGACGACGTCACCCGGCAGAAGCTCGAAGTTCTGGTCGGATTTCCCGTCCAAAACGATGGAGCCGAGATCGAACGGGATGAGAGAGGTGGTCAGGTTTTGCGTGCTTTGCCGCTCAATGACCGCGTAGCTCCAGTTGATGTCCGGAGCGCTGAGAACGACGTCGTTCTTGGCGCTGAATACACTGTTATTTGCTGTCAGCGCACTCGCTTCGGAGTTGCCGCCGGGCTCGCCGGAAGCGTTGCCGCGCTGCGCGATGTCATCGGTGATGGCGGTCTGCGCGTTGCCCTTAAGCCCTAGTGCGCCTTCGCCTCCCTGGATGTCCCCGGGAATCGGAATGTAATCCTGCACCAACTGGCCGAGCTCGTTGCGCTTTTGCCAGTAGTTGCGCGTGATGAGCGATTCCTTGTTCGGGAGGAGGTCGCTGATGCGCATGCCCTGGCGCCACACGTAGCGGCCCGGATTCGCCACGTTGCCCCGGAGAGTTACAGCGTTGCGGAAGCGATCGACGATCGAGGTTACGGAGACGATGTCGCCATCCTGAAGCATCAGGGAAGGCTGCATGGCCGCGGGCACATCCTGCACCTGAAGGAGCGTATGCTGGTCGATCCGTTCAAGCCGCACCGTGGAGGTAGAGGCCACCGGCGTGGGACCGCCGGTCATATGCAGGAGATCGGTGATGCTGCTTTCCCCGCGCAGCTCGTAGATAGCCGGGTTGTTGATGCTGCCGACGATGGCCACCTGCGGGCCTACCGGCGGAATGAAGATGACGTCGCCGTTGACCAGGGGAATGTCATGCGATTTGTCGCCGCGCAGCAACAGGTCGTAGAGATCGAAGTGGTCGATCGTTTGGCCGGCGCGCTTTACCTGGATGTCGCGGAGCGAGCCGTCCGGCAGGACGCCGCCGGATGCGAAGATGGCATTGGTGAGGGTGCTGAGAGAACTGATGGAGAAAGTGCCGGGCCGGCGCGCTTCGCCGAGAACGAAGACCTGGATTGTGCGCAAGGCTCCGAGGGTGGTGCTCACCTGGAAGTTGCGATAGATGCGCCCGAGGGCATCATTGAGGAAGTTGGGAAGCTGGCCGTAGGTAAGCCCGGCGACGTGGAGCGCACCAAGATCGGGAACGGAGATGGCTCCTGTACGGTCAATGGTGAGGTCGAACTGCCGGTTCGTGGTTCCTGAAAGCTGGATGCGCAGCTCGTCGCCGGGTCCGAGCACGTAGCTCGGCCCAACAGCGACGTCCTCCACGGGAGAAAACGTGGACGGAGGATTACCGAAGAGGGAAGCGCCGAAGATGGGGAGGTTGCGGCCCGTGGTGGTCGAAACCATCTGCTGGAACTCGGTCAATCGGTCCTGCGAACCCGCGGGAACTTCATTGCGAAGGTCGGTCTGGTCGCCTTCTCGGGCTCCACGCTGGGCATTCTGGTTATTGGAGCGGTTGGCCGTCGTGTTGTTGCCGTTGGTAGCGCCGGGCTGGGCACCGGTTTGACCTGCAGCGGAGGGGGCGGTCGCGGCAGCGGGGGCCGCGGCTGCAGCTGCTGGCGCCTGCGCGGGCAGCGGAGAACCGGCCACTAAGCCGAGGCTGAGGAGGCTTCCAAGTAGGACCACCGGACGTGCCAGGCGATGAAACTCAAGACGGCCTGGTTCTAGCATCATTCGAAACGACTTCACGCCGAAAGCACCCTGTTCCCTCGTGACGAGCATCACGATTTCAGCTTGCGGTTATCGAGCTATTGTTCCCGCTTTTCTTCCTTTATTTTACCCGACATATGATAGTGGCCCGCGGAACTTTGCTCCTCTATGACGGCAGGCCCTGGACGGCAGGATTTGGTCCCGTTTCGGGTCAGCGGGAGGCTTCCGCGGGTGCCCAAAGCCGAGAGCCGAGCGCTTGCCGCAGATTGGGCAGGTCATAACGACGAAGTACCCCCGGCAGGACGTCCTGCGGTGCGTCTTTCGGCATTGGGTCGTTGACGAGATCGCGGTAGCTACGGAGGCCGCCGTCTGAGATGTGCGCGATTCGCCCATCAAGGACGGCGGCGTGCAGGGCCACGGTCGCCATGTGGCCGTGGGCGATAACGGTGAGGTTTGCGGGGTCGACTTCCGGGCGAGAGAGGATGTAGTCGATGACGTGGATTACATCGTCAATCCGCAGCCCCATGAGGGTTTTGCCGACTAGCTCCGCGCGGAGTTCGGTGAGGTAGAACGGCCCGAGGAGCGGGGATTTGACATCTTCAGTGCCGGGTGGCGAGGGTCTGGGAGTGAAGACAAAGGTCTCTGTCTGGCCTGCCACTGCCGTTTCTTCCTTCGTTGAGCCTGGGTTTTCAGCATTCTCTCTCACGATGAGGGTCGCTGAATGCCGCCCCACGAGTGGCTGGACCCAAACGCCGAGATTCTCGTCAGGGGCAAGTTGAAGAATGAGGTGTTCCGCCGTGCCAGCAGGAGTGGCCGGACCTGGTAAGGCCTTTGGATGAGACTGGCCAGGGAGGGACTGGACGTGAGTGCTTTGACGAATGGCCGCGCGCAGATTCGAAAGCGACAAGCCCTGTGGAGTCTTGATCCTTTCTGCCTTTCCCTTATTCAGGGTGAAGACTGTGGCGGCTGCCGGGTAGGAGGTCGCCACCTGGCCGGTTGATGTGACCTGTGTCAGCGAAACGGGGGGTGGGGGTGGCAGGGCTGGGCGCTGGCCATCCGGGCGGGGCGGCGTGGCAGCGGCGGCGAAGGGGTCGGAGACCGGCGGGAGGTTCTTTGCGTAGGCCGGATCGGGGTGGAGGGCGTTTGTGAAGAAGCGCAGAATCTGTGGCATGATGGGCCGAAGATTGCCGTGACCACCGGGACCGGTGATGAACTGGAGCTGGTCTGCTGAAGCCAGTGCCCTATAGAAACCTCTTGCCTCAGCTTCCGCCACCTTGGCTCCCGCGAAGGGGAACATGTCGCTGGTGGTGGCAATCATGGCGTAGGGACGCGGCGCGGCCAGCTCAACCCAGTCGGGGAAGTCGAGCCCGGCGGCGCTAAAGCCGGGGATGGACTGCTCGGCGTCCTGCGGACCGATGGCGGGGAGCAGCGTGTCGTAGTTTGTCCAGTAGCAGGCCGTGCCAACCGCGGCGATGCGCGGATCGAGCGCGCCGAGGAGAGCTGTCATCGCGCCGCCGCCGGAGCAGCCGAAAGCACCGATGCGCTTTGGGTCCACCTCGGGGAGGGTTTGCAGATAGTCGACGGCTCTCATGCCATCCCAGAGGAAGTACTGCGCGACGGCGTCGCCGATAAGGGTGGGTTGCACTCCGGCTTCGCCGTGCTCCCCAGTTGGAGCTTTGCTGAGGGTATGGCCGGGGTTGGCGGGGTCGGGGTACTGGAGGCGCTCGCCCTGCCCGATGGGATCGTAGGAGAGGACGACGAAACCGGCCCTGGCGAAGGCAGTTGCCGTCGCTACGTCTCCGGCCTTGCCTGCCGGAGAGTGGCCGGGGGCCATGACGATCGCTGGGAACTTGCCCGTCGTAGTGGCAGTGGGTACGTACAGCAGGGCGGTGACGGGGAAGTTCGGTTGCGATTCAAACAACACCTTGTCTACGCGGAAGCCATCCATCGCGGAGGTTCCGGTGACCTGCGGCTTCAGGTCTGTCCGCTCAGGTAGCGTGCCGAGCAGGCGCAGCAGCGTGGCGCGGACCTCCTGCTGACGGGCTTTGGCCGCAGCGGGCGTGGTGATAGAAGCAACGGCAGTACGGCGGGCCTGGTTCTGTTGAGCAGCGATGCCATCGAGATAACTGTACAGCTGCTTGCGACCGATGTTGTTGTCCGGCTGCGGGTCGACCTGGGCGGACGATACCGGCGACCAGAGAGAAGCGGCAAGCGTTGCGCTCGCCAACCAACGTAGACCCAGTAGCCGCATGAGAAGACCGTCCTGCGGGAGCTATCAATCGAATGCTCGCGCAAGTCTTTTTACACGACGGCTAACCTGTCTGACCAGTAGCTTGGCGTGCAGGCTGGGCTACGCGGGTCCGTCTTCGGCGAAGACGCGGGCGAACAGGGCGTCGACGTTCTGGAGCTGGCGGCGGAAGTCAAAGATCTCGCCAAGCTGCTGCGGCGGGATACGGCTGGTGATTTCATCGTCGGCCATGATGAGCTGATGGAAGTTTTTGCCGTTCTCCCAGGCATCCATGGCGTGACCCTGAACGAGCTTGTAGGCCTGCTCGCGGGTGAGGCCGGACTGGGTGAGATCGAGCAGGAGCTGGCCGCTGTAGATGAGGCCGCCGGTAAGGTTCAGGTTCTGCAGCATGCGCTCGGGATAGACCAGCAGGCGATCAATCAGGTTGGTCATTTTATCCAGGGCATAGTCGGCGATGGTGGTGGTGTCAGGCAGGATGACGCGCTCGGCCGAAGAGTGCGAGATATCGCGTTCGTGCCAAAGAGGGACGTCCTCCAGCGCGACCACGGCGTTGCCGCGCATGACGCGTGCCAGACCGGAGATGTTTTCCGAGGTGATGGGGTTGCGCTTGTGGGGCATGGCGCTGGAGCCCTTTTGCCCGGCGGAAAAGAACTCTTCGGCTTCGCGGACTTCGGTGCGCTGCAGGTGGCGAATCTCAGTGGCCATTTTGTCCAACGAGGAGCCGAGTACGGCGAGGGTGCAGATGTAAGCGGCGTGACGATCGCGCTGGAGCACCTGCGTGGACACCGGTGCAGCCTTCAAACCGAGGTTCGCGAGGATGGCTTCCTCGTGCTCGGGTTTAAGGTGGCCGAAGGTGCCGACGGCTCCGGAAAGCTTCCCGGCGCGCATATCTTCCGCGGCAGCGTCAAAGCGTTTCAGGTTGCGGCCCATCTCTGCGTACCAGAGCAGAAGCTTCATGCCGAAGGTGGAGGGCTCGGCGTGCACGCCGTGCGTGCGGCCAATGGTAGGCGTGTGCTTGAACTCAATGGCCCGGCGGCGGAGGACCTCACGGAGCTTCACGATGCCGGCGCGAATGATGCTGGAGGCTTCGTGGATGGCCAACGCCTGGGCGGTATCGACGACGTCGGTGGACGTGAGGCCGAAGTGTAGCCAGCGGGCGGCAGGCCCTGCCTTTTCCGCGACGGCGGTGGTGAAGGCCAGCACATCGTGGCGGGTTTCCAACTCGATCTGCTGGATGCGCTCGATGCTGAAGTCGGCGCGGGCGCGGAGCTCCTGCGCGGCGTCCACCGGGACGATCCCGGCGCGGGCCAGCACGTCGGTGGCGGCGAGCTCCACTTTGAGCCAGTTGCGGAACTTGTTCTCATCCGACCAGATGCGGCCCATCTCGGGGCGCGTGTAGCGAGCAATCACGGAAAACTCCTATTACCTATTACGCAGAGTGACACAAAGAGCCGCGCAGATTTTCCTCATCAGACGATGCCCTCATTGGCGCGCTTCACGGCGTATCTCAGAAGTACGACGGGCGGCATCGCGCAAAAGCGGCCCAAGGCTTGCCACCGGTTGGGTGTCAAGTCGTCCCGCGACTGTGTACTATGAGTGCAATCGTCCAGCAGGACACATGGGGAAATGATGTCACAGGATCCGAATGTACCGCTTGCACGGCTAAGCGATCTTGCGGAGTTCCGCTTTCAACTGCGTACGTTCCTGAGCTTCAGCGAAAGCGCTTCCGAGGCTGTGGGCATCGCCGCACAGCAATATCAACTGATGCAGGTCATCGCGTCGACGCCGCAAGGCCAGCAGCCTTCCATCAGCTACCTGGCGGAGCGAATGATCCTGCGCCATAACAGCACGGTGGAGCTTGTAGACCGGGCCGAGCGCGCCGGCCTGGTGCGGCGTGAGAACGATGAACGCGATTTGCGCCGCTCGCTGGTTCAACTGACTCCCGCACGGAATGACCACGCTGGAACACCTGGTGGCACAGCACGTAAAGGAACTGGAGTCACACGGCGAAGCGATCATTACGGCATTGCGACGAGTGCTGGCGAGCACACCGGATGATACAGAGAAAGTGGCTCCTGGCGAGCCGGCTTAGCTCGGAAGTTACCGGGAAAGACCGCTAACATCCGTCGTTCCCCGGTTGCTAACATCCGTCGTTCCCCGGTTACTGCCGGGAGACGCCGAACAAGGTGGCCATTTCCGCATGCAGAAAGCCGTGCCCGGGGCGATAGGGCTGCACCCATTTGCCGTCAATGACGAATTGCGGAATCGCGCGCTTGCCGGTGTTGCGAATGACTTCGTCCGCCGCGCCGGGAACTGACTCAATGTCGATTTCCCTGTAGGGAATGGAGTGCTGTGCGAGAAAGCGCTTGGCTTCGCGGCAGTCGCGGCACCAGTTGGCGGAGTAGACGAGCAGTTCCATACAAACTTCTTGGATGCGGTACGTACGAAGGTGGACGCTTGGCGGTGCGCCGAATTTCTGGCACCAACGTTGCAGGCTGCCGCGTTGTCGCGGATGAGAAACGTCCCCGAAGCGTCTGCGTCACACCTGAGCCAGATAAATCTCAGGAGAGTCGCTCATGACGGCTATGCGTTTGTGGGTGTGGGTATTGCTATGGGTGCTTGGATGGCCGCTGTGCGCCGCTCGAGCGCAAAGCGCTGCCGGCACGACAACCCCGCGGGCGTTCACGTGGCCCGTGATCAACGTTCGCTTCAGGGCGGCGAAGCCGGTGCTCGGCTTGCCCGCGGGGAACAGCCACGGGCAGATCTCCTGCTCACCAGAAGGAGAGATGTTTTTCAGCCTGTCCGGCGAACCTGACGGTTCCGCCGCTTCAGCTTCCGGAAGGACGCTGCCCGTTCTCTATCGTCTGAAGGACAGCGGCGAAATCCAGGTGATCGGACGCCTGACGCCTCCCCAGGAGTTTACGGACGTCTCCGTCCGGGACTTTTTTGCGGCAGAGCACGATGTGGTGACGCTGCTCCGCGCGGAAATACGAAGTGATGGTGACCCGAACGTTCCCCCGCAG
Source organism: Granulicella sp. (assembly GCA_965198545.1). Classification (GTDB taxonomy): domain Bacteria; phylum Acidobacteriota; class Terriglobia; order Terriglobales; family Acidobacteriaceae; genus Granulicella. The sequence continues at coordinate 209,943 of CBDAPS010000002.1, forward strand.
GAAACGCGTTACTTCGCTTCGGTTTCCGATCATGATGGCGACGGCGCCAGGCTGGTTGCGCTGGACGTGCGCTTCCGTCCGAGCAAGATCGCGCAGTTCGGCTCCGGTGATTTTCTCGTGCTGGGCTGGGACGGGATCAACCTGATGCCGGTGCTCGCGCTGGTGAAGGACGACGGCACCGTCCGGAAATTCTTTGATTTGGGCAACGTAAGCGTCTCGCAGAGGCAAGACTCGCAAAAGCCGGCGACGGCGACTTCGCTGCGCGAGATGCAAGGCGCTGCGGCAGTTCGAGCGGCCGAGGAACTGCTGGCGCGTGCTGTCTTTGTGCCCTTCGGCAGCGAGGTGTTGCTGACCTTTCCCGGCACGGCGAAGGCGCTGCAGGTTTGGAGCCCAGGGGGCGACAGCCGGAACATCCCGATCGCCCTGCCGCCGGGCTTTGTGCTGCATGATGTGGTTGAATCCGGCAGGCATTGGACGCTGGTGGTGCGAGCCCAAGCAGAGGAAGACCCGGCTAGGGAGAAGTCTTCCGATGAGAAGCCGCAACAACGACTGTTCGAGATGAATGCCACCAACGGGGGGCTGATACGGGAGTTTGTGATGGACAAACCCACGGTGCGAGACGTGACGTGCGCGGTGAATCCCAGGCTGACGGCGGTGTTTCTCGACACGCTGGATGAGACGGTTTCGACGGGCGTCGTGCAGACTTCTGCAGGTGACGGCTCCGCGGCTCAGCCAAAGCCGACTCACCTGGTGGTTGCGACTACGCTGAAGTGAGGCAGAGGAAACGATCTACTGCTCGTGATAGTTGCGGATCAGGCCGCCGTCAATGATGAACGTTGAGCCGGTGATGTATGCCGCTTCATCCGAGGCGAGATAGGCAACTAGGCCTGCAACCTCCTCCGGCGTGCCAAGACGGCCCAAAGGGATATTGCGAAGGAGGGGGTCGAGCTTGGATGGGTCGCTCATCATCTTCTGGTTGATGGGTGTGGAGATGGCTCCGGGCGCCACGTTGTTGATCGTGAAACCGAGCGGGCCCAGTTCTACGGCTAGGTCGCGCATGAGCATGCGAAGGCCGCCCTTGGCCGCGCAGTACGTAGCAAAGTGCGGGAAGACCATGTCCTCATGGACAGAGGACATGTTGATGATGCGGCCAGTCTTTTTGGCGTCGCGCAGTTTGCGGACGAAGGCCTGCGTGAGGAAGAACGGCCCCTTGAGATTGACGTCAAGAACGGCGTCGTAGTCTGCTTCGGGAACGTCCCAGAAGTCGGCACCTTTCTCGATGCCGGCGTTGTTCACGAGGATGTCGCAGCCACCGAGTTGCTGCCAGGCCTGCTCGATGAGGTTAGCGGTGTCCGCGACCCTGGAGACGTCAGCCTGCACAACGATGGCTTTGCCGCCTGCGTCCTCTACCTTCTTCTTCGACTCGGCAGCGCCTTCGGGGTGGCTGCGGAAGTCGATGACCACGGAGGCGCCTTCGCTGCCGAGGCGTACAGCGATGCTCTGGCCGATACCGGAAGAAGAACCTGTTACGACGGCGACCTTGCCTTCAAAACGCTTGGACATCTACTTGCTCACTTTCTTGCTCGCAGACTTGCGAGTGGCTGCTTTCTTTGCGGCGGACTTCTTCGCGGATGCCTTCTTCGGCGCTGTCTTCTTTGCCGCACTCTTCGCTTCAACCTTCTTGTGCAGGAGGCGCTTGGCGGTTTCGAGGGCTCCCTTGCGTTCCGCGGGAAGATTCCTGCCGCCGCGGTTCTCGTAAAAGTTGAGCATGCGTACAGCCTGGCCGGGGCCTTCGGGCGAAACGCTCTTCTTTGCGAGGCCTTCGGCGATGGCCTTGCCGCTCTTCTTAAAGAGGCCAGGGGCAGGCTTTGTGGAGTCTGTGGTCACCTTGAACGACCAGCGCTTCGAGGGCGGCGTGGCGGAGCGCTTGCCGGACTTTGTGGGGTACGTTTTTTTCGCCGCCTTCTTCGATGACTCTGTGGGTGAAGCGGACTTCTTTCCCGTTGCCATGGAAACCTGCCTCCGTCAAGAAGTGTGATGCGGATTCAGAGCGGCGGGAGACTGGTGTCTGCCGTGCGACGGCGTTGGCGGAAGAAGTTGCTCAGCATGGCGCTGCACTCTTCCGCAAGGACACCCTGCATGACTTCTACTTTGTGATTCAGTGCGTGGTGATTGAGTACGGAGAGAACGGAGCCGTCGGCGCCCGCCTTGGGATCGCGCGCGGCGTAGACGAGGCGGGAGATGCGGGCGTGGAGCATTGCGCCGGCGCACATGGCGCAGGGCTCCAGCGTGCAGAAGAGCGTGCAGCCCGGCAAACGATAGTTTCCGAGGGTGCGGCCCGCTTCGCGCAGGGCGACGATCTCCGCGTGTGCGGTGGGGTCCGAGGTGCGAAGAACCTGATTGTTGCCACGGCCAATGATCGCGCCATCAGGCGCGATGATGATCGCGCCAACAGGGACTTCGCCGGCGGCCTCGGCGGCCCGAGCTTCGGCTACCGCCAGGGATACGTAGTGCTCTTCGGAAGTTACAGATGCGGCGTTGTCCTGATCCTCCACGAGGTGTCGCTCTCCTTCGGCCAGTGTATCGAGCTAGTTGGCAGGAGCTGGTTTTGCCACCGCTTTGCCATGGTGATAGACGGCGGCGATGCGGTGGGTGTTGTGGATGTCGGCGACGGGGTCTGCGGAGAGAACGATCAGATCTGCAGAGTAGCCGGGCGCGATAAGGCCGACCTTGAGCGTGGGATCGAGTGTGTGGATGAAGGCACCCGTTCGGCCCGTGGCGAGCGTGATGGCTTGCAAGGGCGTTAGTCCGGAAGAGACCAGGTCCTGAAGCTCGCGATGCTCTGAGAAGCCAGGGATTCTTCCGGGTACGGCTCCGGCGTCTGTGCCGAAGGCGATCTTCACTCCCGCGTCGTAAAGAGTCTTCAGGTTGCGCCGCGCCATGGTCTCGTCGCGCTGGTGTTGCACCGTCTGCGGATCGGCCATAGTCCTGGCGGCGTAATCGGGCGCGGTCAGCTTTGCCAGCAGTTGCGGACCAGCGGCTTCACGGAAGAAGGTTGTCGTGGTTTGCCGCGGTTCGGCGGCGTAGAGATAGAAGGCTTCGTCGAGCTCGAGCGTGGGGATGTACCACGTGCCGTGAGCCAGCATGGACTGGATGAAGGCGGTATCTACCGGCTGATCACGTACGGAGTGGGCCAGAACGTCGACACCATCGGCGACAAGTTGGCGGGCGTCTTCGAGAGCGTACTCGTGTGCTGCGACGTGAAGGTGGTCTTTGTGCGCCTGGTCGATGACAGCCTGGTAGATTGCCGGATCCATCTCTGGAGCTTTGCCGTGAAGCGAATCGACCCAGATTTTGACGATGTCGGCGTGATGCCGGGCAAAGGTTTCCACATCGCTGCGAGCCTCCGCCGCGCTGGCGGGACGGTCTACCTGATCGGGTGCGGCCATGAGCGGCGGCGCGCCGCCGGGCACCCCGATGCCGCGGCCGGCGGTAAGGATGGTGGCTCCTCCCAGTGTGCCAGCGCGCTGCTCGGCTCGAAGCGTGTACACGAGGTCGCGGTTGAGGCCGAGCGAGAGCATGGTCGTCACACCGTAGCGCTCAAACTGGTTGAGCGCGGCAGTGACGTTGGGAGCGGTGTAGGCGGCGTCGGAGGGTTCAGCATTGGCGATGAGCACGCCGAGGTGCGCGTGCGCGCTGATGATGCCGGGCATGATCCATTTGCCGGTGCAGTCGATCACGGTGACGCCCGAGGAGGTTGTTGCGTGGTCTCCGGCGCTGCCTGGCTTGACGCTCTCCACGAGGCCGTTGCGAAGCAGGATGTCGACGTGCGGACGCGGCGCCTCACCAGTGCCGTCGATGAGCGTGGCATTCCGCAGAAGCGTGGCCTGCTGTGCGACTAGCATCGGTACGCCAACAAATGCGAAGGCAGAAATGGAAAGCGCTGCAGCGGTGAAGAAACGCATCAAGCCGAAAGTCTCCCATGGCTTGGATGCGGTTGGACCCGCATCGGAACATAAGCGCCGCAGCCACCTAGCGGACCAAAGGCTGGGCTTCCGGGCCGAAGAAACGGCTGATCTGCTGCGCGAGAGCCAGAAGTGCAGGCTGGCGAAGCAGAAGCTGCTCGGCGCTGAGGCTAAAGTTCTGCAACCAGATTTCGTCGAGGATCGGCGTCAGCATTTCCGGGACAAGCTCGGCGGTCGTGAAGCTCTTGATTCTGTTGAAGAGCAACTCAGCTTCGGTTTCATATTCGTCTTCAGGCGCTCCGTCGGCGATGAAGCCTTCGACGTCGGCGGTGGCGACGAGCTCCTGGATGGAGTGGAGGTCGGGTGGTGGCGGCCAGGGTTGGCTCATGCGGGCTCCTGCTGGGTCATGCAGTGCAGCGCGCCCAGACCCCAGATGAAATCCGTGCAGTGGATGCCGGTGACCGCACGGTCCGGGAAACAGTCCGCAATGGTGTTCAGCGCGATGCGATCGTTGGGATCGTTGAAGGTGGGGACAAGCACCGTCCCGTTGCAGATGTAGAAGTTGGCATAGCTGGCCGGGAGGCGTTCGCCGTCGAAGATGACGGGCGCGGGCATGGGCAGAGCGCGAATCTCGAACGGCTTGCCGGCGAGGTTGCGGGCGGCATGAAGGCGTTCGAGGTTTTCGGCTAGCGGCAGGTGGTTCTCGTCGGCGGTATTGGACTCGATGGCGGTGAGGATTGTGTTGGGCGCGACGAAGCGGCTAATGTCATCGACGTGGCCGTGGGTGTCATCGCCCGCACAGCCGCGATTGAGCCAGATGACCTGCTCGATGCCGAGGTACTTCGCGAAAGCCTGTTCCAACTGCTCCTTGCCGATGCCGGGGTTACGCTGCTGGACCTCGGAGAGAAGACATTCTTCTGTGGTGAGGAGGATGCCTTCGCCGTTGGTGTCGATGGAGCCGCCTTCAAGCACGAGGCGGTGACCATTTACTTCGGGCTGCCGGCTGGGCATCGCGTAAAGCTCAGCGACGCGCGAGGGGATCTGGTCGTCGTTGAGGTGGTTGGGGTACTTGGCCCAGCCGTTGAACTTCCAGTCCGTGATGGCAGTGTCGCCAGCCGGGTTCTTGACGAAGATGGGGCCGGAGTCACGCAGCCAGACACGGTCCGTGCGCCAGTGGTGGAAGTGCAGACGGGCGAGGTTGGCTCCCTGGCGGCGAAGCATCTGCGTGGCGCGCTTTTCGGCGGCAAGGTCGTTGACGAGGATGTGTACGTCTTCAGCCAGCGAGAGATGGCGGACGATTTCGCAATAGACCCAGGGAACGGGCTGAAATTTGCCGGGCCAGTCCTGCGGGTTGTGCGGCCAGGCGATCCAGGTGGCGGCGTGTGGGGCCCACTCGGCGGGCATGCGGAAGGATGGCGGGGAAGCGGCGGTCACCTGTCTATTCTAGTAAGTCAGCGAGGAGAACTGTGTGAATGCGCCGAGTGTGAGGGGATACCGGGCTGAGGACTTCGCGGAGTGGGTGCGCATGCGGTCCGCTCTCTGGCCGGAAATCGCGCCTGAAGAAGCAGAGCCGGACGCGCGGGAGTGGCTCGCTCACGAGGCAACCGTTGTGCTGGTGGCTGAGCGGGCCGATGGCTCAGGGCTTGGCGGCTTCGTTGAAGTAGGCGAGCGTGAGTATGCCGACAGCTGTGATGCTTCCCCGGTGGCTTATCTGGAGGCCCGGTTTGTGGACCCTGACCTGCGTCGAAGCGGGATGGGCCAACGCCTTGCGGAGGCAGCAATGCATTGGGCGCGAGAACGCGGCTATCGCGAGATGGCTTCCGATGCCCTGCTGGAGAATGCTGTCTCTCACCGGGCGCACGAAGCAGCGGGATTTGTCGAGGTGGAACGAGCGGTGCGCTACAGGCTGGTGCTTTAGAAGCGTCTACTGAGCTTCGGCGACGGCCTCGCTTCGGCGAGCAGCTTCACGGAGCGAGGTTCCCTGGAAGCGCGCCGCGAGCAGGCCGGTGGGCAGGATGACGAGGTTCAGGACCACGAGCATCACGGCGGAGCAGGCGGTGGCGGCTTCGAGCGGAACGTTGAGCAAGCGGAGCGCGGCGGCGTTGATGGCGATCTGCGTAAACCAGCCGATGATGGGGAGTTGGATGAGCGAGCCTCCAAGGCTGGAAGCGAAGACCAGCATAATGGCGGTGAAGCTCATGGAGGCTAACGTGGGTTCCGCTGCGAAGGCTCGCGCGCTCAGGAGATAACAGGCGGCGATGCCGTACCACATCAGCACGGAGGAGACGATGCACTCCCCGAACTGGCGCAGGGAGCAAAGCGTGCCGAGCCCTTCGCGGAAGTCGAGAATGCGAGCGGCAACATTCGCCGCGAATTCTTTTGAGAACGGGCTGAGCAGCGTACGAAAGATTGCTGCCACGCCTCCGCCGGCTAAACGGAGCGCAACTGCGAAGACTACGATGCCCACCGTGGCGGCGAGCGAGACGAGCCCTGCACGCACGTAGACGTGGTGGTGCGGCAGTGTCGCCGGTGCGAAGGCCAGCGTAAGCGAAAAGACGATGGCAGCGGCTCCGAGATCGAAGGCCCGCTCCACGGAGTAGACGGCAAGCTGGCCCGCAACGGGCAGCTCGAAGCGGCGGGCGATGAGGTAAGGGCGAGCGAAGTCCGCTACGCGGCCGATGAGGGCTACCGCGGTGAAGCCAATCGCCTGCGAGGGGAACAACGCGTGGGGCGAGACTCGCTTGAGTGGGCGGATGAGCACGGCCCAGCGATAGGCGCGCACCCAGTAACAGGCGTAGATAGTCGCAACGCCGGCGGCGAGGGGCTTCCAGGCGACACCACGGAGCTGACGCCCGAGAGCCGGCCAGTCAAACGCTAGACGATGACGGAAGTGAAAGATCGCAAAGGCGACCAGTAGAGCAAGGAGAAGGATTGCGAGACGGCGGATGCGCGCGGGCATGAGCAGACGCCCTCCTTTGGCTGCCACGGGAGTACAAGCGCGAGTCGCTCGGCTGGCTGCTTCCATTGTGCAGGAGATCGTTTTGTTCGGCTTCTGCGATCAGGGACAGGGTTCAGCGCAGCGTGAGTGCGGCAGGAGAGATCAAAGCGACGGCTGCTGCCGATTCCGGCTGGGCGGTGTGCGAAGCCGGCGCGGAGACCGCTACCGAGGTCACGATGGGCGAAACTGGCTTCGTGGTGGTCTCGGTCTTGCGGCGGTAGAACTCGTTGATGACGCGGCTGACATAGGCGCGGGTTTCGCGAAACGGCGGAATGCCGTGGTAGCGTTCCACGGCTCCGGGACCGGCGTTGTAAGCAGCCAACGCCAGAGCCAAGTTGTCGTGGTAGCGCTTCAGCAACTCGTCGAGGAAAGCGGTTCCGGCGGCGATGTTGTCTTCAGCCTTGAACAGGTCGCGGGCGCCGTAGGTGCGGCCTGTGCGCGGCATAAGCTGCATAAGGCCTTTGGCCCCGGTACGCGACACGGCATGGGTGTTGTAGCCGGACTCAGCGTGAATGACGCTGGCGAGCAATTCCACATCGATGTTATGTTGCGCGCCTGCATGGACCAGGAGGCTATCCATGCCGACGCCAGGGTGCTGAGCACTTGAAGCCGCAAAAACCGCAGTTGCCGCCGGATCCACCGGTTTCGGCGGGTCGGGAAAGAGTTCGATGCCTGCTACCTGGCCGGCTGTGAACTCCTGATAGTCGCTGCCGCTACCTGTGAAAAGTCGGACATGGTCGCCCACTGTCTCGTGGCGGGCGCAATCCACGGTGAACCCACTCTGCAGCGTGACACGTTCCATGGCGTGCGCCAGCGGCGCGCAGGCGGCCGCGACAGACACAGCACAGAGCGCGATCCTTCGAATTGTCTGCGTGCGGGGCATGTGGGTTACTGAGGAAAGGTTACCATCGGGCCGATCGATCTCCGAAGGCCCAAACGGGCCAAGGCACGTGCTACTTCCGGTCGTAACCGAGCCCATGCCGGGTTCTTGACCAGGCAGACCGTATCGCTACATGGATGGACGCGCTGGAAGCGCGGACGTGAACAGCGCGGCTTCGATGGCTTCGGCCACGCCGTCCTGATCGTTGGAGGGGCCGATAGTCCAGCCCTTTTTGCGAGCGAAAGCGCGGAAATCTTCGGGGCCGTTTGCCATAACGACGGCCTGCCCGGAGAACTCCAGCATGGGGAGGTCGTTCCAGTTATCGCCTACAGCGAGAATGTCTGCAGGCTCGATGCCGTGCTGCTCCGCGATTCGGGCGATAGCGCTCGCCTTGGAGCAGCCCGCGGGAAGAATGTCGACGATGGAGAGGTCTTTTTCCGGGTACGCGGTGCGGTGCAGTGTCAGCAGCGCGTCGGGTCGCTCCTCGTCTCCAGCGCCGACCGGGATGACGCCGGGGTGCTCGAGCAGGCGGGCTTCGGCAGCGCGCATCTGGGCGACGGGACCGCACATCATGGCCTGGATGGGAGGGCCGTACTGATGAGCTTCATCGAGGACGTCCTCGAGTGCGTCTACCGTGTGAATGGCGTGACGATTGGCTTCCATCCAGCGGCCGATGTTGCGATGCAGGTCGGATGCCTCTTCCAACACGAGAGCGCCGACGCTTTCGCGGCCTTCGGCATCGAGCGTGTCAAAGGTGAAGACGAGGGTGCTGCGGAAGTCCGAAGCATGCGTGCATAGCCAACGTGCCGCTGTGAGCGACATATGATGCCGGTGGACCAGGGCGGAGTCGTGCGTTCGAGTGACGGCACCGTTGGAACTGACGAGATAGTGCTGGCCGAGTAAATCAAGATCGTGGAGCGCGCCCATGGCATAGGTGTGTCGGCGGCCTGTGGCGATGACGATGAGGATGCCGGCTGCTTCGGCTTCGCGCAGGGCGGCGAGATTGCGTGTGCTGATACGGCCGTCAGAACGGAGGAGCGTTCCGTCCATATCAAGCGCGATGAGTTTCGGTGGTGCCATCTCTTGATTAGACAGCACACGGCACGATTGTTTGTGGAAGCGAGATTGGGTGCGCTCTGCCAAGCACAGATAGCATTGAAGACGGGAAAGGATCTTTATGGCTCAGATTGCGTTTCTGGAGTGCTCGCGTTGCGGGCACAGGGTTTCGGCGGAGACACCGCAGGGCGTTTGCCCGATCGATGCGGGCACGCTGTATGTGCGTTACGACATGGGTGCGCTTGCACGGAAGGCAAGCCGCAAGCGACCTGCGGAGTTGGCGGCTTTGTCCCAGGAGAGCCTGGGGATGTGGCGCTATGCGGAGGTGCTCCCCGATGTGGCCCCAGTGACGCTGGGTGAAGGCTGGACGCCGATGCTGCGCAGCAAGCGGCATCCGGGGCTGTTCGTGAAGGAGGAGGGCGCAAACCCGACGGGGACGTTCAAGGCCCGCGGGATGTCTATGGCCGTGACGATGGCGAAGCACTACGGGCTCCGGCACCTTGCGACACCTTCCGCCGGCAATGCCGCGGGAGCCCTGGCGGCGTATGCGGCGGCGGCGAAGATGCCCGCGCACATCTTCATGCCGAAGGATGTGCCGCTGGCGAACTATCTAGAAGGCGTTCTGTACGGCTCAGACGTGACGATGGTGGACGGGCTGATCTCGGACTGCGGGCGCATGGTCGCGGAGACGATCAAGGCGCAGAAGGAAGCGCAAGCAAAGGGAGAGCTGGCGGCGGAGGATGTGTGGTTCGATGTGTCCACGCTGAAGGAGCCGTACCGCGTAGAGGGCAAGAAGACGATGGGCTATGAGCTCGTGGAGCAGCTTGGGTGGGAGTATCCCGATGCGGTGCTCTATCCTACGGGCGGCGGCGTGGGACTGATTGGCATGTGGAAGGCGTTCGAGGAGATGGAGCAGCTTGGCTGGGTTTCGGGCAAGCGGCCGCGGATGTATGCACTGCAGGCGACGGGCTGCGCGCCGGTCGCTCGCGCGTATGACGAAGGCAAGGAGGTAAGCGAGTTCTTCCAGGGCGCGGAGACGTTTGCCTCCGGCCTGCGGGTGCCGAAGCCTTATGGCGATTCGATCATCCTTAAGATCGTGCGCGAGAGCGGCGGGAGCGTGGTAGCTTCGACGGACGAGGAGATCACGGCCTCGATACGCGAGTGGGCTACGCAGGAAGGATTGTTCCTGTGTCCTGAAGGCGCAGCGGCTACGGCTGGTTATGACAAGCTGCTGCGGAGCGGTGAGATCAAGCTGGGCGAGCGGGTCGTGCTGTTCAATACGGGCGCGGGGTTGAAGTATGTGGACACGGTAGCCGAAGCAATCGGGTTGCGACGACCGGGAGCTTTGCCAACTTCGTTGCCGGTGGGTGGGATTATTACGCCGGTCTAGAGGCCGTTCTCCGCTGCCCGTTCTCCGTTGTCAGTTCTCCGTTGTCAGTTCTCCGTTCTCAGTTCTTAGGGAAAACCGCTAATCGAAGCAGGTTTGGTTGCGGGCGCCGTGGGCGCCCGCTTTCTTTGCGTCGGGCTCGGTGGCATAGTGGCCGTCGGAAGTCTTGCCATAGTAGCGGTCGCCGGGACAGTGATAGACGTTAGTCTTGTTGTTGACCCAGACCTTGTCGGGGCCGGCGCCGGGAGCCTGCTGCGCTTTGGGTTGGAAAGGATTGGGTTTTGGTGCGGTGTTGGGTGCGGCAGGGGTTTGAGCCGTGAGCGGTAGTACAAGCAGAGCAGCGGCAAGCAGTAGACGCGTCATGGCCACGGATAGTACCAGATCACGCGGGCTAGGTGTCGATCAGTTCAGAGGCAGTCGCCGGCCTGGATGTCGTGGTGATGACGATTGCTGCGAGCAGGATCAGCGCTCCGCCAACGATCGCCGTAGGCCCCAGCGTTTCATGCAGAAGGAGCACGCCGAGGAACGAGCCGATGAGCGGCTCCGCGTTCAGCAGCACTCCAGCGTGCGAGGCCTGGACATGCTTCATGCCCCAGTTCCAGAGGAGCGTGGTCGTGGCGGTGCAGAGGACGCCACTGGCAATCAGCGCCAGCCATGCGTGTAGCGAGACGCCATGCAGCGGCGGCGGTCCATATGCGATAGGAACCCAGATGAGGAGCATCCCCACGCCGATGAGCAGGCCATAGCCCGTGACGAAGACGGGGCTGTGATGAGCGACGAGGCTCTTGTTGCCGAGGATCCACCCAAGGGCGATGATCATGGAGGCGACGACCGTGAGGTCGCCGCGCAGTGTTGGACCGCCTGGTGCGGCTGCGTGGGATTCGCGGCCGAAGGCGATGAGCGCCGCGCCCGCGGTAGACGCCGTGAGGGCTGCCCAGCCGAGTTTATGCAGATGTTCATGGGCGAAGAGTGTACCCGCCACCGCAAGCAGCACGGGTAGCGTCCCGACCATCAGGGATGCGTGGGAGACGGTGGTGAGCTCCAGGCCCTTGAACTGGAGGAGAAACTGCAATGGCACGCCGAGAAAGGTGGCAAAGAGCAGTGTGCGCCACTCTCGGGAGGTGAAGTTGGGACGGCGCTTCAGTAGCAGCGGGGCCATCGCGATGGCAGCAAAGAGGAAGCGGTAGAAGACCATCGCGCCGGAGTTCATTTCGCGCAGGGCGATCTTGCCGAAGTAGAAGCCCGTGCCCCACAGGCAGGCCGCCGCGAAGCAGGCGGTAAAGCCGAGCGCGCGATGGTCTGGTCTTTCTGGAGCGGGGGCTTCTGTCAGCAACGAGAGACCCTCGGCGGCTAAAGCCGCACTCTTTCCGAAAAGCCTTGCCGGCGGGACTGAAGTCCCACCCTTCAAAGCACGCAGTAGAAACGACTACCAGACGCGGCAGTTGTCGGCGGGGGCCATGGGTTGGCCCTTTTTGCAGCCGAAGGCAGGCGCGAAGCCGGGCTGGTTGACTACCGAGCCGTTGGCGCGGAAGTGGTCCGGGGAGTGGACGTCGGTCTGGGCTCGCTCGCGAGTAATCTCCGGACGGGAGTTCTCACACCAGTTCTGGCCCCAGGCGATGAAAAAGCGCTGCGGTCCGGTGTAGCCGTCGATCTTCGTGCCGGTGTCGAGACCCTGCTGCTTCGCGCGGTCCAGGTAGGCCATGTAGGCGAGCAGCACGCCGCCATTGTCGGCGGTGTTTTCGCCGAGGGTGTTCTGGCCGTTGACCTTAACGTCATCGACGGCGGTGAAGCCACCGTACTCCTTGACGAGGCAGCCGGTGCGGGCTTCGTACTTCTTGATGTCCTCGGGAGTCCACCAGTCGGTCATGTTGCCCTTGCCGTCGAACTTGCGGCCTTCATCGTCGAAGCCGTGGGTGAGCTCATGTCCAATGACACCGCCGGCATGGCCGTAGTTCACGGCGAGGTCGGCCTTGGGGTCATAGAAAACGGGCTGAAGGATACCGGCTGGGAAGTTGATGTCATTCATGCTGGGGTTGTAATAGGCGTTGATGGTGGGTGGCGTCATGCCCCACTCTTCGCGATCGACGGGCTTGCCGATCTTGTTGAGCTCGCGATCGTTCTCGAATTCGAAGGCGCGCTGGGCGTTGCCGAAGGCGTCATCAGGTGCGACGGAGAGCGTGGAGTAGTCGCGCCAGTGCGATGGGTAGCCGATCTTGTTGGCGACGGCGTGGAGCTTCTCCCTGGCGCGCACCTTGGTCGTGGCGCTCATCCAGTCCAGCGTGTCGATGTCGCGGTCCATGGCAGCTTCGATGTCATGCACCATCTCGAGCGTGCTGGCCTTGGCGGAAGCGGGAAAGTATTGCTGGACGTAGATCTGGCCGAGGGCTTCGCCGAGCGAGCCATCGACGCCGTAAGAGCAGCGCTTCCAGCGGGGGGTGGGCTCGGGCTGGCCCTCCAGCTTGCGGCCGAAGAAGTCGAAGTGTTCTTCACGGATGGACTTGGGAAGCTGGTAGGCATAGGTGTTGATCAACTGGAAGCGCAGGTAGGCTTTCAACGTTTCCAGCTTGGCGCCGAAGACCGCCGAGACCATGCCGGGAAAGAACTTCGGATTGGCGTTGATGACGCTGTTGATCTTCGGGGAGTGGACGGCCTCCAGGAAGGGGCCGAACGGCACGCCGCGCAGGCTGGATTCGAACTCTGTGAGGCTTTGCGGGTGGTAGACGGCCTCGGGATCGCGGCGCTCGGTGATGGTCATGGAGACCTTGGCGAGCTCGGTTTCAAAGGCAAGGATGTTCTTCGCGTCCTCGGCGGCCTGTGGCCGAGATTCGCCTGAGAGCGTGAGGATGTTGGTGATGTGGTCTACATACTGCTTGCGAATCTCGATGTCCTTGGCGCCGGTCCGTGTGAAGTAATCGCGATCGGGCAGACCAAGGCCGCCTTGGTCAAAGGTGGCGACCTGCTTCGTGGAGTCCTTGAAGTCCTGTTGCTGGCCGAAGCTGAAAAGGACGTTGACGCCCATGCGCTGCAGCTCACCGGCGAGATAGGGCAAGCCGGGCTTGCTGACGCGCTCGATCTCGCCCATGAGTCCCTGGAGTGGCTTGAGATCCTTGTGATCGATGAGGTCGGTGTTCATGCAGGCGGCGTAGTAGTCGCCGATCTTTTGCTCGTTGGGCGTGCGGCCGGGTGTGGGCACGGCGTATCTGGTGAGGATGGCGCTGAGTTCCTGGGTGTCGACGTTCTGGAGCACGGCGAACTGGTCGACCTCCGGCTGGTCAGCCGGGATGGGATGGTTCGCGGCGAAGTTCCCGCAGGCGAACTGGTAAAAGTCCGTGCAGGGATCAGCCTTTGTGTCCATGGACGCGGTGTCGAAGGCCGGGTTGAGCTCATAGTGCGTGACGGGACCGGTTGCCGGCGCGGTCGCAGGTACGGGCTGCTGGGCGACGGCGGGGATCAGCAGGGCAGCGAAGGCCGCGACGGGCAGCGGCGACAGGCGGCGAGGAGAGGCAAACAGCAGTGACACTAGAAACTCCACAGGTTTTTGGCTGAGCGATGTTGACGAGAGGAGAAATGTGTCCCATTTATCCAGCAGTTTGACCCTGATGACCGGGGCAAGCGCATCCGGGGCGCGAGCACTCCCGTCTATGACAGAGTATAAGCAGGCAAGCATGGGCGGCATGAGACTCCTTGGGTTCAAAGAGGGATGGCGGCAGAGGGTTGCGCTGCACGGTAGCGTGATGTTGCTTATGCTGGCCGGTGGTGCTGGCACGGCGCTGGGAGCGAACAAGACGCCGACGCCGGAAGCCCGGCTGAAGTTCGAAGCGTTGGGTGTGCCCACGCTTTCAGCGTCGTTCCTGGGCGCGGGCGCTTCCATGCTGACAGTCAACTTCGTCGACGACAGGCACCTGCTGGTGACGTTCGGATCGCGTGGGCTGGTGCCGCGCACCCAGGACGATCCCGAAGGAGATCAGGACCGCATGGTGAAGGCGGAACTGGTGGAGCTGCCGGCGGGTAAGATCGTGAGCCGGACAGAGTGGCACCTGCATGATCACGGACGCTATCTCTGGCCGCTGGGGGACGGTCGATTTCTTCTCCGGGTTCGGCAGGACCTTTCGGTGTTTGCGCCGGTGGCGAACCTTGAGCGTGATCCATGGGTTCGGACGGCGCTGGTGCATCGGCGCGGCGACCTGGCGGCCGTGGAAGTATCCGCGGACGACCGCCTGCTTTCGCTGATCACGGAGCCACCGACGCGGGTGAAGCAGGCGCAGATTCCACTGCCGTCGCGTGGGGTGAACGTGAGCGGAACGGGCGACTTGGTGGATCGTGCCGAGAGCTTTGTCTACATCGACTTCTTCCGGATCTCCGGAAAGGGCTCCGAAAGCTCGCCGGTGGAGATCCAGCACGCAGGGGTTGTGCGGGCTCCGGAGGCGATCCGGCTGCCGATCAATGGGGATGGATACCTGCGGACGACAGGCGGCGCGAAGGGCAACTGGAAGGTGAGCTTCGAGGGCTATGACGGCGCGAGCCGCAGTCTCGGGCCGGTGGGCAGTGCGTGTCCGCCGGTGCTGACACTGACCAGCCGGGCGCAAATGGTGGCGTTTACCTGCCGGGGGTCGATGGCGCAGAACTCAATCACCATGCAGGCGTTTGATTTTGCAGGGCATGAGATGTGGGAAGAGCCGATCGGCGAGGTTTCGGTGACTCCGACTTTCGCCTATGCGCCGGAGTCCGGGCGCTTTGCGATGAGCCGGATTTTGCCGCAGGCGAGTGCGCCGCCGGGGGGGTATGTTGAGGCGCCAGTGGCGCCTGCCCAGGAGCTGCGTGTGTACCAGACGCAAAGCGGCGATTTACTGCTGAAGCTGACCGTCAGTCCGTCGTTTCGGACGTCGGAGAACTACGATCTCTCGCCGGACGGGATGCGGGCCGTCGTGGTTCACGATAACGAGTTCGACCTATACCGTTTGCCGGAGCTGAGCAAGACCGACAGGGAAGACCTCGCGGATGTCGCCAAGATGGAGCCGCCGCGCGGTGGCTCGGGGCCGGTCAACCTGCGAAAGCTGGCCGAGGATAACGCTCAGGCTGTGCCGGTGAAGGATGCGGAAGGGGCAGTAGCCCCGACGACGGCTGCTGAGGCGGTTGCCGCAGCGGAGCCGGCTGCGAAAACCCAGGCGGAGGATGTGCGGGTGGTGCAGAACGGGGACAGTACCGCGCCGCGCAAGCCGCCCACGCTGCTGAATCCTGGGGAGAAGGCGGAGTATCGGGATAAAAGGGACAAGACGGTGCCGCAGTAACTCAGCGAGTCGGCGAAAATTGGAAAAGCCAGCCTGGCGGCTGGCCTTTAGTTGTGTTGAAAGCTATGCTTACGCGGCAGTCTTGGTGGCCAGGGCCTTGAGACGGGCGTTCAGGCGGCTCTTGTAGCGGCTGGCGGTGTTCTTGTGGAGAACGCCCTTCTGCACGGACTTGTCGAGCACGGAGACGGTGGCGCGGTACTGGGTGGCAGCCGCTTCCTTGTCGCCGCCGGAGATGGCCTCGCGCATGGAGCGCAGGGCACCGCGTAGCTTCGACTTGTTGGACCGATTGATGTTGGTCTTGGTGATGGTTTGGCGCGAGCGCTTGAGGGAAGATACGTGATTTGCCATGTGGCGAGGGTCTCTCTTTTTCTATTTGCCCGGTTGTCGGGAAATGGGGATGCAGACTGGAAGCTGTTGCGGACGCGCAGAATGCGCATCGAGAACGCAGTGCAGCCGCTCCTCTGCAGTCTTGATTCTATGGGTTTTATAGCGAAGGGTCAACGAGGGCGCGAGGGCGTCCTGTCGCGGCCAGCCACCCCCAAATCACGAAGCTCAGAAAGAACAGGGGAACACCAGCAAAGATCGCGAGCATCCCAGCAACACCGAGCCAGTCGAACTTGTCCGCAGCGTCACCTAGCAGACCGCCGGTGAAGCCGCAAATACCGGGTCCGCCGAACAGGATCAATGTCACAACGACGCTGCCCAGCGAGCACACGGATGCCCAGCCGCTTACCTTGCGCGTTGTCGCCCACCTAGCCACAACGTAAGAATACTTCGGGTGAACCGCTCAAGGTACACGTTTTCCGCAGGTAACATTGACGCGCGGTGCGGCTGGCGCTACTGTGTTCGCATAACTCCTTTGGCATTTCTCGCCAATACGTGGGCTATCGGGGAGGGGACCTGTGAGGGTCGCCGCAATTCCCCCGGCGCGAGCCCTGTTCGCGTCTTCTTCCTCTCTCCTGTGTCTAATCCTTTGAAAGCAATCGTTTTTTCGGACGGAGGTCCGCGCACTCTTTGGTGAAAAAGTCACTGCCCCTGACCCTTGGAATCGAGCCGCTGTATGGCACGCGCGACGAGAACCTTCGCCTGATGGAAGACCGTTTGAACGTCCAGATCGATTTGAAGTCCGACTCGATATGGGTGCTGGGAGATGCTGCCGCGGTAAGCCGCGTGGAGCAAATCTTTGCCGACTTCGAGCACCTGCGGAAAGTGGGCGTCCACCCCCACAACGGCGAGCTGCATGGGCTGCTTAAGATGGTGACCAGCGACCCGGCGTGCACGCTGCGCGGCTTGATCGAAAGCGGCAAGCAGCGGGCCGCAGGAGCGAAGCGCGTTGTGCAGCCTCGCACGCCGAACCAGCGGAAGTATGTCGAGGCCATTGAGGGCCACGACATGGTTTTCGGCCTGGGGCCGGCAGGTACGGGCAAGACGTACCTTGCGGTGGCCATGGCCGTTGGCGCGCTGCTGGCCAAGAAGGTGTCACGCATCATCCTGGTTCGGCCTGCCGTTGAAGCCGGCGAGCGGCTGGGCTTCCTGCCTGGGTCGCTGCAGGAGAAGGTCGATCCGTACATGCGGCCGCTGTATGACGCGCTGTACGACCTGATCGACCCGGTGAAGGTCGACAAGATGCTGGAGACGAACGTGATCGAGATTGCTCCGCTGGCGTTCATGCGCGGGCGCACCCTCAGTGATGCGTTCATCATCATGGACGAGGCGCAGAACACGACCATCGAGCAGATGAAGATGTTCCTGACGCGGCTTGGGAACCAGTCCAAGGCGGTAATCACGGGCGATCTGAGCCAGATCGATCTGCCAAACCCGAAGAAGAGCGGGTTGCTGGATGCGCTGCAGGTGCTGAACGGCGTGGAAGGCATCCAGTTCTGCCACTTTGAAGACGTGGACGTGGTGCGGCACCACCTGGTGCAGCGGATCGTGCGGGCGTATGACAGCCACACGCGAGCGGAGCAACTTCCCTTGTCTATGGATGGATCAGAGATCACTCCTCTCGCAGGCAGCGTGATGAGGCCAAAGCCTGCTCTGAAACAGTAGCTGCTATGACTGTTTGGGATGGGGCGGCTTTTGCCGTCCTGTTCCTTTTTCTTGAAATTTGTTGGTGTTGCGTTAGCATCAGACCACGGATGATGACCCTGGAACCTCCACGAGGTGTGCCGGAGGGCGCGGAAGGCTGGCACGCGCTCGGGCTTTCCCGCATGGGGCTGGCACGATTTGCAAGTAAGGCGCGTGAGGCGGTGGGCCTGCGCGGCGAGGTGGACGTGCTGCTAACCACGGACGCCGTCCTGCGGCGGCTGAACCGCGAGTATCGTGGCAAAGATGAGGCCACTGACGTGCTGAGTTTTCCCGCTCCCGAAGAGATTGCAATGGAGCGTGCAGGAGATCTTGCGGTTTCGCTGCAGACCGCAGGCAGGCAGGCGAAGGAGCATGGACACGCATTGGAAGCCGAGGTGCGTGTGCTCCTGCTCCACGGGCTGCTTCATCTCAGCGGCATGGATCACGAGGTGGACCGTGGGGAGATGGCGGCTAAGGAGGCGGAGCTGCGGCGAGTGCTGAAGCTTCCGGTTGGCTTGATTGCCAGAGTTGAGGAAGCAGGAAGCAGGAAGCAGGAAGCAGGAAAGACAAAGGCGGCCCGCGTGCCGCGCGGGATCAGCAAGCGGGCGGTGGCGCGATGAGCTGGATGTTCCCAATAGCGGTGGGGCTGCTGCTGGGTTTACTGGCGTTGGCCGCTTATATCGACCGAATCTACTTCGAGATCGGCAAGGTGCTCTCGCGGGAGTACATCGAGAACATCGAGGTCTGGGAGAACGATATTGAGCCCACGCTGAAGCTGAGCCGTGAGTCGGCGGCGCTTTCGGCCTCGGTGCTGCGGCAGATCGCACTGGTGGCTCTGGCGTTCCTGTTGGCGTTTCGGCTGTATGGGCGGACTTTACGAACGCCTGCCGAGTTTGCGCAGACTGTGCTGGAACTGCTGCTGGTACTGGTGTTTTTCGACCGCTTGCTGCCACAGCTTTTCTTTACGCGGACACGGGGGCTCTGGCTGCGCGGGATCAGGCCGCTGATCCAGGTGTTGTTCTACCTGATGCTGCCGGTGACGCTGACCATCGGCCTGCTGCTCTCGATCGCGGGGCTGGCGGAGCCGGAAGCTACCGAAGAAGAGCATCCGGGCGAAGCGATGGATGCGCTGCTGGAAGCGGGGCAGGAAGAAGGGATTTTTGAGGAAAGCGACCGCGAACTGATGCGCGGCGTGGTGGAGTTCGGCGACAAGGTGGTGCGCGAAGTGATGACGCCTCGGCCGGAGATGTTCGCCGTACCACAGACGATGACGCTGGAGGATTTCACGGCAGCGGTGAACGAGCATGGCTTTTCCCGGGTGCCCGTGTATCGCGAGTCGCTGGACGACGTGGTGGGCGTGGCTTTCGCGCGCGACCTGCTGACAGTGGCCGATGCCGCGGCGGAGAGCCGGACCGTGGCCAGTCTAATGCGCAAGCCGGACTTCGTTCCTGAAGCCAAGAAGGTCAACGAGCTGCTGCGCGAGATGCAGCGCGAAAAGCAACATATGAGCGTCGTGATCGACGAGTACGGCGGCGTGGCCGGGCTGGTGACGATTGAGGATCTGCTGGAGACCATCGTCGGAGACATCGTGGATGAGCACGACGAGCCCGAGTCGGATGAGCCGGTTGCGGAAGAGGATGGCGCCTTCGTAGTTCCCGGAAGCTTTGATGCGGCGCGACTGCGAGAGCTGTTTGGGGAGACAGGGCGCGACGGCGGAGCTGAGGGTGAAGAGAATGGAGCGGAGGCGCGCGACGAGGCTGCGATTTCGGCGTGGGTCAGCGGTTACGATGCCACTACGGTCGGGGGGCTTGTGAGCGAGATCGCCGGGCACATTCCGTTGCCGGGAGAAGTGGTGGAGGATGGGCCGCTGCGAATGGAAGTGATCGCCTCGACGGACAGGCTGGTGGAACGAGTGAGGGTGCGGCGGGTGGGGTCGGCGGAGGGGAATGAGCCGGAGTGAGGCGAGTTCTCCGTTATACGTTCTCCGTTGTCAGTGAAGGCCGGAGTGAGATGATGGAGGGATGGCTCTTCGCTCTGGTTTTGTTTCGATTGTGGGTCGTCCGAATGCGGGCAAGTCGACCCTGCTGAATGCCCTGCTGGGGCAGAAGCTCGCCATTGTGACGCACAAGCCGCAGACCACGCGCACGCGCATCCAGGGCGTGCTGGAACTGCCGGTTCGCAAGAAGGCGAAAGGCGACGCAGGGCGGCCCGCGGCGCAGGTGGTGCTGGTGGATACGCCCGGCGTTCACAAGCCGGAGACGCAACTGGACAAGCGCATGATGCAGGAGGTGCATGATGCGCTGGAGTCGCGCGATGCGGTGCTGTTCCTGGTGGACGTGACGCACCGGCTGCCGGAGCCGAAGAAGGCGCAGACGAGCGAGGAATTTGCCGAACTGCGCAAGGTGCGCTCGATGGGGCAGCACAAACGGAATCTGTCCGCAGCGGAAGATGATTTTGCGCTGCAGCTTGTGCAGAAGCTCGATTGCCCGGTGATCCTGGTACTGAACAAGATCGACGCGCTGCCGAAGAGCGCGCTGCTGCCGCTGATCGCTCACTGGAGCTCGCTGCACTCGTTTGCCGATGTGATCCCGATTTCGGCGAAGAAGAAGGAAGGCCTGGACCTGTTGCTGGACAAGCTGGTGGCGAAGCTGCCCGAGGGGCAGAGGTACTTCCCGAAGGACCAGGTGACGGACCAGCCGGAGCGGTTCCTGGCGGCGGAGTTGATCCGCGAGAAGATCCTGATGCTGACCGGCGAAGAAGTGCCGTATGCGGCGGCGGTTGTGGTGGAAAGCTTCGAAGAACCGGCGACCACGAAGAAGGGCAAGGATGGGAAGCTGCCCGTTACGAAGATCGCGGCGGCGATCTACGTGGAGCGCTCCGGACAAAAGGCCATCCTGATCGGCAAGCAGGGCTCGATGCTGAAGAAGATCGGCACGGCGGCGCGCAAGGACATCGAGGGTCTGCTGGGGACGCGCGTATTCCTGGAACTCTTCGTAAAGGTACAAGACGAGTGGCGCGCTTCTCGCGGCTTCGTGGAAGAGCTGGACTGGCGCCGTCAGCTTGAGCAGATCGCCGGCAAGCAGCAGATGGAGCGCGCGGTGACGGCTTCGCGACAGGGTGAGAGTGGCGAAGTCGAAGACGATGCTGACGTAGAGGCGTAAAGGAGCAGTACCCGAGCCTCATCCCGTCTAGCGCGGCTTGCCCGGCGGAAAGTGATAGGCAACGCCGACGCTCACAAGCTGTGGATCAAGCCCGTTCGGCGGGAAGCTGAACCATCTCTGGTATTCGTACTCAATTCGAACGTTCACGCGAGGATGGACGAAGAAGTCCGCGCCCCCGCCGCCGGCCATCAGGTTGTAGGCCAGGTTAGCGGCAGGCTGATCCTGGGGGTAGGGCGGGGGAAAGGGCGGTGGGAAGTTGAAGACGCCGCGGCCGTACATCACTTTGATATAGGGCGCGACATGACTGAAGCGCCGCGGACGAAGGATATAGCGGCCACCCACCTCGTAGGTGCGCTCGTAGACGATGCTGTTGGGATCGCCGAGCTGGTGAAACTCGAACTCCGCGCCGAGGTGCGAACGCAGATCGAAATCGGCATAGAAGCCGATGCCGCGAATGCGGTTGGGCAGGTAGTCGGAGTCGCCCGAGGTGTAGGTGGCGCCGACCTGGAGGTCGCCCAAACGATCGGCGGTAGGCCGAGCCTGTCCATGAAGTGCGAGGCCGGGGACGGCAAGAAGCAGGACTGCAATCAGTTTCTTCAACGAGGTAACTCCACACGTTTGAACGGGGGTGATGTTTTGCTGTTTACCGTTCAGCCTACATCTTTTTCGCGAACGTGTGGCTAACGGATCTGATAGGCGACGCCGAAGGTCAGCACGGAAGGGGTCAACCCGTTGGGCAGAAAGGCGGGCCAGCGCTGGACTTCGTAATCCACCGCACGGATGACGAGCCTGTGGGGCACGCGGATGTCGAGGCCGCCGCCTAACGTGTATGTACCGTACGAGTCAGGTGTCCCCACGTAAGTGCCGTAAGGCAGCGGCGAGATGCTCTTCGCGATTCCACCCATGACCTTGACGTAGGGCTCGTAGCGATCCTTGCGATAGTAGAACCGGCCTCCAGCCAGATAGCTTCGCTGGGCGTAGTTCTGCGGGGTGAAGAACTGCAGCATATGGACGTCTGCTTCGAGCGCGAAGTGAGGGAACAAAGAGTAGCTGCCGTATACGGTGAAGCCGCCGATGCGTTTCTGGAGGAAGTCGGTCTGGCCGTTGGAGTAGGCGACGCCGGCGCGGATCTCTCCGCCAGCGCGCTTGGCTGCCGGGAAGGCCTGCCCAGGCATACGGGGGACGAGGACCGCACTGAGCGCAGCCACAGCAATTGCCAGTGTGGGCTTCATATGTGCCATTCTCTCCTAAAAAAAGTAATCCCCGGGAGTTACCCCGGGGATCTTTGAAGTGCGAAGTTGCTTTTGGTTGAGTAGCGTTTGTGCTTAATGAGCTTGCGGGCCGGTTCCCGGCGTTTGAGGCGTCGGGGTAGCGGGCGCGGTTGCGGGGGCGGGCACGTCGGCGGGGTTCGGGACCGGGTTCCCCGGAGTTCCCGGCGCCGCTGGAGGTGTCGCCGGAGCGGTGGCGTCAGCCGGCGCAGCAGGTGCTGCTACCGGCGCAGCCGGAGCTTGCCAGTATGCCAGCTTTAGATACACCGGGGTGATCTCAAACGGCATCTTGTCGCGCTCGCTCAGCAGGGGCTCGAACGTGGTATGCATCTGTACCGTCTGATCGGTCCAGGGGTTGTAGTCGATGAAGCCGGCAAGCGGCATGGCTGCCTGCTGCTTCAGGTCCTTATCGTTCAGCTTGGGCGACTTGGAGACGATGGCCTGCATCCAGAAGCTGCCGTCGTTCTTGGTGAGGCTGTCGCCCATCTGTGGCGTGATGAGAGCCTTCAGGCCGGTTTCGCGCACCTTGAGCTGCTGGAGATAGAGGCCGAAGTACTGCTGGCCGTCGGCCAGTTCCTTCGCGCTCAACAGCTCCAGCGCCTTCTTGGCGGCTGCGGTGTTGTCCGCGTCCGTGTGGCCCATCGGCAGGCGCTGGAAGGCGGCTGCATTGGGGAAGAGAAGGCGGTCAGAGAACGCGTACTTTGTATCGATGCGGTGGCCGAGGATGATGTGGGCGACCTGAAACGCCAGCAGAGCGTTCAGGTTCCCCATCTGCTGAGCGCCGGTTTCCGACTGGACAGCAGTGGAGTTGATCAGGCTTTGCGAGATCAGGATCGTGTTGCCGATCGCAACCGATTCCAGCGGCTCGGTAAGCATGGTACGGACGCGGATGGGGCGCGTGACCGGAACCTGATTGTAGGCCAGGATGTTGTTGGCGAGGTCGCCAAGCGTCTTGTCGAAGTCGCTGGGGTTGTCGATGAGACCGGCGGTGGTGAGGCGCTCAATGACGTTGTCCTCAGCCTGCTGCATCCACTGGCGCTGGGCTTCCAGCGGGCCCACGTCGGTGGCGTTGTTGCTGGCATCGGTCGCACCACCGCCCACTTGGATGTCTGTCTCCTCGGCTTCCTTCGGAGGAACCTTCAACTGGTAGCCCCAGATGTGGTTGATGGCCTTGAACTTCAGCACGTGGCTGGCGCTCTTAGGGTCGGTTTCTTCCACGTAGGAAGAAGTCGGCAGCCAGAGACCTTCCTGCACGTTAGTGCGCCAGGACTCGAAGTGGAAGTACTCGGTGATGTCAGCCTGCGTGCCGGCGAGGTCGCCGCTGTAGCGGACGATGTTGCCGCCGTTGCGCTCCACCCAAATGCGGCCGAAGAAACGGCCTGCGTTGTGGTGAATGGGCTGTACGTCGAAAACCATGGTCGGGATGGTCCCGAGAAAGTCATTGCGAACGTAGCTGAAGGTGTAGTTTTGCCGATTAAAGCCGTCTGAGTTGGGACCCTGGGTGTCGATCAGGATCATGCGAACGAAGCCGGCGTCGCTGTAGGTAAGGTGCAGGCTCTTGGAGAGGCCCGTGATGTAGCTAAGCGAGCCCTTGAAGAAGCCCATCTTGCCGCCCTCGGAATGCTTCTCCGTGGCATAGCCCTCCTGGCCGATGACCTTGCCGAAGTCAACACGCGCCAGGAAGTGCGTATCCGACTCGGGGGTCTGGTACATCACCGGATCCGGCTTCATGTTCTGGATGTAAGTTTCCACCAGCGGCGAGCGCTCTTTCACCGTCTTGATGATGACCGCCTCTCGGGCGATGGCCTTATCCAGCAGGGCGTTCTGCGCCGGGGTGGGCTTGCGGAAATTAGAGGTGTCTTCCTTTTTCTTTTTGCCCATGCCGAGGAACTGGGCCCCGGCGGGGAGGGTCATGGCCACCAGTAGAGCGGCGGCGGTAGCGGCGGTGAACTTCATCCGGAGGTTCATACTTTGTGGAACTCCTTGTTCCCTGGGCCTGAGGACGACGCCTGGGGTGGGGCTTACTGGGCTACGAAACAACACGGTTCCGGGCAGAGCCCGCCGCAGGGAAACGAAACATCTGTACTGCAAAACATCAGCATTCCGCGCAAACGGAAAGCCTCGGAAGTTAGCTCAACTGGAACAGCACGGTGACAGGACCTTCCCAGTCGACCGGATGGCCGGTAGCATCCTTAGCCGGACTGAAGCGCATAGATGCAGCAGCCTGCTCGGCAGAGGCATCCAGGCCGTGTCCGAGGCCGTGGATCACTCCGAGAACCTGCACTGCGCCGGCAGACGTTACGCGGATCTTCAGGGTCACGTTACCCTCCAGGTGAAGATTGCGGGCCTCTTCAGTATAGGCGGGGCTGGGCTTGTAAGTGACCTTGGGCGGAGTGCCAGCGGCTACAGAAGCAACTGTGGGTGCATGGGCTATTGCAGGGGGAGCCTGGCTGGAAGCCATTTGTACGGTGACGGGGCCGGAGGTTCCCTTCCCGGTGCCCCCCGGTGTTCCGCGGGCCAGTCCGGCTACGGGAACGACAGCGTTAGAGCGGCCGTTGAGATCCGAACCCTGCGGTGAACCGCTGCCCATGTTCACGGCGGTCGCATGGGGACCGTTGCCAGTGTTGCCAGCGGGCATTCCGGCAAACCCGGCGCGCATGTTAACGGGAGAGACTGCCGGACCGGCCGAGGTCTTCATCGGATTGTTCGGGTTGCCAAGGGACACAGCCGAGGGATGAGCGTCGTTGTTCGGAACCGAAGCTGCGTGGACGCTGGCCAAGCTGACGTGCACGGGCGCCGGCGGGGGGTTCACTTTGGCGGGGGCCGGGGGAGCGATGTTCACCTTGGGAGTCGGAACAGGAATCGGCTTGATATCCGGAGGCAGCGGCACCGGCTTAGGCATTTCCACCTTTGGCGGCTCGATCTTCGGGAGCTCTACCTTGGGAACCGGCGGAAGCTTGGGGGGAGGCGGCAGCTTGACCGGCGGAGGCGGTGGGGGAGGCGGCGGCTGATTCAATGAGATAGCGTCTAACTTGTTTGGATCTTTCAGTTTGGTCTGCTTAACGACCGCGCCCAGGATCAGCACCAGCAGGGCTACGATCACGTTGACCGTGATGGAGGTTGCCGTAGCGCTTTTGCTGCGACCGCCGGTGTCCAACACCCCAAAGTCGCGGAAACTGACGTCGCTCGGGCGAGGATCTTCACTGCGGAGGGGCTTGGCCATGACTCTTGCCGTCCTTTTTCACTCAGCTGGAGGTAACTATTACCAGCAAGGATAGTTAGAGGAACGATAACAGAATTCCTCACCGAGATACATCCTAGTCGTCTGGATGCCGGAGCCGAAATCCCCGAAAATATCAGGAATATGCAACGTTTGTGGCATCGGCAACCCGCAATCCGGGTGGGTCAAGGGCGGCGGAATTCACCTGCCGGTAATGCTCCTCGGTACCGTGACCGGAGCCCTCCGTACCGTGACCATGGGCCCCGGTACCCCGGCCTGCTCCCTTTGTTGCAGATTGGATGGAGAAGGTTTCATAGAAGGCTGTATGCTGTCGTAACAGTGAGGTAAAACTCAGCCAGCCCGACAAAGACGCGGGCGCAGGGACGGACGAGGCTAGCATTAGCGGTGAGCCGGCCGCGGGCGCGGATTGCGCCAATCGCGAGACCGGCCTGGAGGCACCGTTTGCTGGCACTGCTGACATCCACGACTCACGGTATGAGCCAAAGCATGTTTCACCTGTCGCTGCCGGTCGCCGAGAAGATCGCACGGCCAGTTATCGTGTACCTGGCGCTGATCCTTTTCCTCCGCCTGTTCGGCAAGCGGGAACTCGCACAACTCAATCCATTCGATCTTGTGGTGCTGCTGAGCCTGAGCAACACGGTGCAGAACGCGATCATCGGCGACGATAATTCGGTGACCGGCGGGATTATCGGGGCGTTTTCGCTGCTGGCGATCAACTGGGGGCTGATGTGGGTGCTATACCGTGCGCCGAAGCTGAATAAAGCGCTGGAGGGCTCGCCGACGGTGCTGATACGCGACGGCGCAATCGATCACGAAGCCTGCCAGCGGGAGCACCTGACCCACGAGGAGTTGATCAGCGCGCTGAACAAGAATGGATTTACTGATCCCAGCGAGGTGGAAGTCTGCGTACTGGAGCCGAACGGGACGTTCTTCGTCAAGGGCGTCAGCCCCTCGCCGGATGCGGCCAAGCAGGCCGAACTTCTGGAGGCGGTTGAGCGGCTGACGGCGGAGGTTCGGGCGATGCGCGCGCAGTTAGGACAGGAAGCGGGTAGGGCAGCCGCGCCGACGGGTGGCCTCCAGGACTAGCCAGACATTCGACCTCGTGCCTTCAGCAGACGGGCGGGAGGCGGGTCTTCCACCAGATCGCGGAGCGCCGCGCGGTAGCCACCGAGGAAGATGGAGTACATAACCGCAAGCGCGCAGCCCACGCCGAAGACGAAGCCGAGAAAGAAGCCGATGGCGGCGCTCCAGGGGACACTCATGGCTTCCATGGTTTCATGCGGAGCCGCCCGAGCGATCGAACTCCTGCCGTCAAAGTGCGGCGGTTGCCTGCCCTCAGCGCAATCGCGTACCTTTCGGTTGATGCGAGATGCTGGAAGGCATCGCGCGAATTCTGCTTCCCGCGAGCGCCGTCATCATGTCCAATGCAGTAGTTCCCGCCGATTCCAAGTCAACTTCCGATCCTCAGGTCGAGGCTCTCGCGTCGCCGGTCAGCACGACCTTTTCGTCGCTCATGCGAGAGAACCGGCTGTTTCCTCCACCGGCGGAGTTTGTGCGCAAGGCGCATGTCGGCTCGCTGGCGGAGTACGAGGCGATGTACAAGCGGAGCGTTGAAAGTCCTGAGGAGTTCTGGGCTGAGGCAGCCCGTGAATTGGACTGGATCTCGCCCTGGACGGCCGTACTCGAAGGCGAGGGGCCGGAGTGCAAGTGGTTTACCGGCGGCAAGTTGAATCTCTGCTACAACTGTGTGGATCGCCATGCGCTGGGAGCCCGGCGCGACAAGGTAGCGCTGCTTTGGGAAGGCGAGCCGATGGCAGATGGCGCGCCGGTTGAGGTGCATCGGCTGACGTTTGCGGAGCTCCATGCCGAGGTGCAGCGGTTCGCCAATGTGCTGAAGAGTGCCGGCGTGAAAAAGGGCGACCGTGTCGCTGTGTACATGGGCATGGCTCCGGCGCTGGCGATTACGCTGCTGGCCTGCGCTCGCATTGGCGCGGTGCATTCGGTCATCTTCGGTGGGTTCGCGGCTCATGCAATTGCTGACCGGGTGAAGGATTCTGATTGCAAGGTGCTGGTGACGCAGGATCTGCTGTATCGGCGCGGTGCCGAGATCAAGCTGAAGACAATCGCCGACGAGGCTCTTGCTAAATGTCTGGACGTTCGTCAGGTCATCGTGTACCAGCGGGCGCCGGGGTCACAGACTCCGATGACCGAAGGCCGCGATGTCTGGTGGCATGACGCGATGGCAGAGGCGAAGGCGGAGTGTCCGTGCGAGCCGATGGATGCCGAGGATCCGCTGTTCATCCTGTACACCTCCGGCACGACGGGCAAGCCGAAGGGGCTGGTCCACACGACCGGCGGCTACGCGGTGCAGACCTACCTGACGACGAAGATCAACTTCGACCTGCGCGATGAGGACGTGTACTTCTGCACGGCCGATATTGGCTGGATCACCGGCCACAGCTACGTGGTGTACGGACCGCTGTCGAACGGGGCAACCGTTCTGCTCTATGGCGGGGCTCCCAATTTCCCGCAGCCGGACCGCTTCTGGGACATCGTGGATCGGCATAAGGCAACGATCTTCTACACCGCGCCAACGGCGATCCGGGCCTTCATCAAATGGGGTCATGAGTGGGTGGCCAAGCATGACCTGAGCAGCCTTCGGCTGCTGGGCACTGTGGGCGAGCCCATCAATCCGGAAGCGTGGATGTGGTACCACCGCGAGATCGGCAAGGAACGTTGCCCGATCGTGGATACATGGTGGCAGACGGAAACGGGAGCGCACATGATCGCACCAGTGCCGGGAGCGATCGCAACCAAGCCGGGATCGGCGACGAAGCCGTTCTTCGGGATCGTGCCGGAGATTGTGAGTAAGGAAGGTGATCCGGCGCCGGCCGGGCACGGCGGCCTGCTGGTTATCAGCAAGCCATGGCCTTCGCGAGCAAGAACGATCTGGGGCGATCACGATCGCTTCATACAGGCTTACTTCAGCGAAATTCCAGGCAAGTACTTTACCGGTGACGGCGCCCGTTGCGACGAAGACGGCTACTTCTGGCTGATGGGCCGCGTGGATGACGTGATCAACGTGAGCGGGCACCGGCTGGGCACGGCGGAGATCGAGTCAGCACTGGTGGCCCATCCGAAGGTTGCCGAGGCCGCCGTGGTCGGACGACCCGACGAGATGAAGGGGCAGGCGATTGCCGCGTTCGTATCGCTGGAAGAGGGCAATGAGCCGACCGAGGCGCTCAAGCAGGAGCTGCGGCAGTGGGTGGCGAAAGAGATTGGCTCGCTGGCTCGGCCGGATGACCTGCGCTTCACGCAAATGCTGCCGAAGACGCGGTCAGGCAAGATCATGCGGCGGCTGCTGCGCGAGCTAGCGACGACTGGGGATGTGAAAGGCGATACGACTACGCTCGAGGACTTCAGCATCGTGGCAAAGCTGAAGGAAAGTGATGAGTAAGGGGAGTATTCTGTCCGCATGAACCTGAACCTCAGTACCGAACAGGAAGACATGCTTCGGCAGATCGCTGAAGTGCGAGGCTTCGAGTCGGCCGAAGCTTTTCTTCAAGACGCTCTGGGTGAGATTGTCGCGCGGGAGACGTATTTTATTGAAAATCGAGACGAGATTCAAGAAATGATCGAAAGCGGCTGGCAGGAAGCGGAGCGCGGGGAAACGCTTAGCGCAGAAGAGGCGAAACAGCAGATCGCTGCGTGGAAGACTGAGGCTCTGGCTAAGCGAACAGCCGCGTGAGCGGATACAGGTTAAGTTACCGCGCGGTCCGTGACATCTTCGTCATCTGGAATCGCATCGCGGTGGATAGCGTAGAGACAGCAGACACAGTAGAAGCAGCTATCTACGCGAACTGCGAGACCATCGCGACGTCGCCTCATCTCGGCCACACACGTCGCGACCTTACGCACCGGCCTGTTCTTGTTTGGCCAGCCTTGCCATATCGGAACTATCAGATTGTGTACAGACAAGGGACGGAACCTGTAGAGATTATTCGTGTCTTGCACGCTGCAGACCGCCGGCCATGGAAGCGTGGCATGTAATTACGTTAGCCGTTGACTGGGCTGTGTAGGCAGCGTCAGGTGGAATGTCGAGCCCTGTCCAAGCGAGCTTGTGGCCCATATCTGGCCACCATGCTGCTGGATGATGCTGCGGCAGATGGCCAGGCCAAGACCGGTGCCACCTTTGGCGCGGGAGTCGGAGGCGTCTACCTGCTTGAAGCGCTCGAAGATCTGCTGGAGCTTGTCCGCGGGAATGCCGCGGCCGTGATCTTCGACTTCGAGAATGGCTTCCTCGTCGCTCAGGTAGCGCGCCGTGAGCTTGATGTCGCTGGGCACCGTCAGCGATTGCGGTGAGAATTTGATGGCGTTCGAGACGAGGTTGGTCAGGGTTTGCAGGATGCGATCGGGGTCAGCCCAGACCTGCACGCCTTTCGCCTTAATCACGAAGCGGATGTTGGCCTTGGCGGCGGACGCCTGCTGTAGCTGAGCAGCGCGATGCATCAGTTCATCGACGGAGCACTCCACGGGATGCAACTCGGCTTTGCCTGAGCCGATGCGCTCGAGATCGAGGATGTCGTTGACTAGCCGGACAAGGCGATCTGTGTTGCCGACAGCGATCTCCATCATCTGCCGAGCCTTTTCGGGCCGGGCCGAAAGAGTGCCCCCAGCGACAAGGCCGAGCGCGGCGCGCAGGCTGGTAAGCGGCGTGCGCAATTCATGCGAGACGGTGGAGATGAACTCGTCCTTCATCCGGTCGAGTGCGTTGCGTTCGGAGATGTCGGTGAAGGCGACAACCACACCGACGGCGCGGCCCCGGGGAACATCCAACCGGCTCCCCGGCCGGGCATCTTCCGAACCGCCGGCTTCTACATCGCTGACGCTGACATCGCCTATGGAAGCGGTATCGTGGCGCGTCGGGTGTCTTGAGGGCTGCTCGTCGCCATCGGACTCAATCTGCGGTCTTGCGACGTACTCCACCGGGAAGCTCGTGCCGTCTTTGCGCCAGAAGACTTCATTGGCGACTCGAACCGTCTTGAGGTCGGAGAGGCTGGCCTGGATGGGGGAATCGCTTGCCGGGTAGGGCGTGCCGTCGGCGTGAGCGTGATGGATGAGTTCGTGGATGTTGCGTCCCAGAAGCTCCGACGGGCGATAGCCAAGCATCTGCGCCGCGGCAGGATTTACGACGGTAGCGCGGCCTTCGAGATCGATGCCGAAGATGCCGTCGCCTACCGATTCAAGCACGGAGTTGGACTGGCGGATAAGGGCACGCAACTGCTCCTCGGCGCGCATTTGCTCGGTGATGTCGATCGCGAAAGCCAACACGTAGCGCTCGTGCCCCACAGGTTCTACGAGGCGGTTGCGGTAGGCGAAGACGCGGTCTTCGCCGTTGACGTGCCGGATGCGTAGCAGTCCCTGGGCCTCGCCGCTGCGCAGGAGTTCGCGAAGGTAGTACTGGATAAGGCCCACTCGCTCGCGCGAAATGAACTCCTGGATGGAGTGGCCGACGACATCCTCTACTTGAAGCCCGATGCCGCTGGCGCCGTACTCATTGATGGAAAGAATTTTGCCCTGGAGATCGTGCGTGCAAACCAGACCCAGGGAGCCCTCGATCAACTGGCGGTAGCGTCCTTCACTCTCGCGGATCGCGGTCTCGGCTGCTCTTTGCACGGTGACGTCGATGCCCGTGGCGATGACGAAGGCGACCTGCCGCTGTGAGTCGAGCAATGCGGTGGCCGACCACGAGATGTGGCGGCGAGAGCCGTCGGCGGCCAGCCAGTGGTTTTCGTACGTGGTCGGGAAATCGCCGGAGCGGATACGGTCGAAGCTGTCGATGTAATCGGGGATGTCGGACTCAGGGATGAGACGTTCCCACGCGTACTTGCCGACAAGCTCCGTGGAGTTATAGCCCGAGATCATTTCACAAGCCCGGTTAAAACGCACGATGCGTCCGGCGGTGTCGAAGACGACAACCAGCGCGCCCACGGTGTCCAGCACCGCGGCAACGAAATTGCGCTCCACCGTGAGGGCCGTTTCCACCCTCTTGCGAGCGCGTGATGAACGGTCCTGTTCACGCACACGCAGCAGCAGCTCGAGCCGCGTGGTGACGGCGTGGCTCAGGCTCTCCAGCGACTCAGACTGCGCGGGTGTGAGGCGGCGGGCAGCGTTGTCAAAAACGCAGAGGCAGCCGATGGCAATCCCTTTCGCGGTGTAGATCGGGGTGGCCGCATAGAAGCGATAGCGGCGATCACCTACGGGAATACCGCCAGGGGAGTATTGAGGGTCGCGGCGAGCGTCGGGAATCTGGTAGACGCCCTCACCCTGGATGGTGACCTCGGTGGGGATCAGCGTCCGGGGGACATTGCTTACCTCCAAGCCGAATCGACCGACAAACATGACGCATTCGCGCTCGATCAAGGCGATGACGCCGACCGGCGCATTGCACACCTGGGCGGCGAGACGCGCGAGATCGTCCAACGCCGGGTCATGCGGCATGTCGGCGAGTTCGTACTGATCGATCGCTTGAACGCGAATGCGCTCGTCGCTGATGGAGGTCTGCGCCATAGGGCAAGGTGAGGGTACAAAAGGGGTTTACTCTAAGCTGTCCCACTTTCGCTTGATGTCAGTGGCTGTTATTATGAATCGTCTGTCACCATCAGGGTAATTGCCCCATCGTAATGACCCATTCGTTGTATGGCCGCGTCCTGATGGTTGAAGCAAGGCCCACCGGAACGACTGCCGGATAAGCGAGTCTACTCCGGCAGCCTGCTTCGGTTAGGAGGTTCTTGACGCGCCCACTGGTGGATGGAAAGGTCCCTTTATCCAACTTGTCTGCGAGCTCACTTGTGGTAGTTAGGATACGGCGGGCGATGAGGCTCGGGCGGCGGCTGCGTCGCCAGTTTTTCCATGGCGAGCGCCACTGCCTTCTCCAGTTGCGGATCGTGTCCGTCGGCGACTGCCCTGGGGTCCTGCTCCACGGGAAAGTCTGGTTCGATGCCACGGTTCTCCACGTCCCACGTGCCTTCGGGCGAGAACTGGCCGAAGCTGGGCGAGGTCACCGTGCCGCCGTCCATCAGGGTGGGAATGGCGCCGATGCCGACGAGGCCGCCCCATGTGCGCTTGCCCACCAATGGTCCAATCTTCTGGCGTTTGAAGAGGTAGGGCATGGCGTCGCCGCCGGAGCCTGAGAACTCGTTGGCGATCATCACCTTCGGCCCGTAGATCGCATCGTTCGGCGTGCGATCGATGGCGCCGTAGCGTGGCGACCAGTAGCTGAGCAACTGCCGTTCCATAGCCTCGATGATGTAATCGGCTACCTGGCCGCCGGAGTTGAAGCGTTCATCGATGATGGCGCCTTGCTTCTCCGTTTGGGCGAAGTAGTAGCGGTTGAAGTTGGTGAAGCCACCCTCGCCAGTGTCCGGCAAGTAGACGTAGGCGAGCTTGCCGCCGGAAAGCTGGTCGACCTTGTGGATGTTCTCGTCGATCCAGTCGAAGTTGCGAAGCTGGGCTTCGGTTCGTGCCGGGATCACCACGACGTCATGCGGAGTGCCGCCGGCCCCTGCGATCTTCAGCGTGATCGCGTGGCCCGCGGTGCCCTCCAGCGGCCTCTGGATGTCCTCGGCGGCCGTCAGGTCATGGCCGTCGATGGCAAGGATGCAGTCGCCTACGTGAATGTTCAGGCCCGGCTGCGTCAGCGGGCCGGTGGCTGCCGGGTTCCATTCTCCCCCGTTGTAAAGCTTGGCAAAGCAGTAGCGGTTGTTGGTGATGGTGTAGTCCGCGCCGAGCAGACCGCCAGACACCGCATGGGCTGCCGGAATTTCGCCACCGTTGCCGCGCAGGTGACCTACGGAGAAACCGGAGAGCATCTCCTGCAGAATGTAGTTCAGGTCGGTACGGCTGGCGATGGCGGCTACGTAAGGCTCGAAGCGCTTTTCTTCGGCGTCTGCGTTTACACCGTGGAAGTTGGGATCGTAGAAGTACGCTCGCTCGACACGCCACACCTCGTGGTAAATCTGCCGCCACTCTGCTTTCGGGTCGATGCGGACTTCCATGTCGCTCAGGTTGAGCGGGGTGCCAGCTGCCATGGGCGTGGCGCCTGCTGCTGGTGCTGCACCGCGAGCCGCTCCAGCACCACCGCTGCCCGCTGGCGGGTTCGCCGGGGCATTGATGATGCTGTAGCTCGGAATGGGCCTGCGCCCGGCGGCGGGCGCTTCTGCCCCCGGCCCACCGGCACGGCTCTGTGCGATCAGGATCTTCTCGCCATTCGCCGAGACCTCATAGAAACTGATGCGTTCGGAAACGGTAGTCGCCTCGCGCGATTCAAGCGCCCAGTGACGCAGCGTAGCGCCACCGCCGCCTCCACGTCCGCCTTCACCTCCGCGCTCCACAAAGAAGAAGCCGCCCGCACGGCCGGACTGCAGATCGGAAAAATTGCCGGTACCCAGTGGAAGGGCAACGAGACGGCCCTGGAGGCCAGCGACGTCTACACGGATCGGCTTGGTGACTGGCGGAACGGGGTTTGAAGGGCGCTGTGCCGGCGTGTTTTCTTCGGCACTGTTCGAGTCAGCCGGCGTCCCTGCAGCAGCACGGCGAGCCGTCCCGGTGGGAGGTTCGTCGCCATTGTCACGGTTACGTTCGCGGGCCTGGGCGAGTGTCTTCTCATCATCGCTTTCGGGAGCCAACGGGCTTGCGCCGTCTGAGGCGAGCACCGCGGCATAAACGGTGCGCGTGGAGCGCAGAAGATCCGTGCTCATGTCCAGGCCGAAGGACACTCCGCCCTCGTTTGTGCTCACCGTGAAGTAGAGAAACTTGCCGTTGCGGTCGAAGGCGGGCGAGCCGGCGTCAGCCATCTTGTCCGTTACGGCCGAAATCTTGCCTGTGGCCACTTCGTCGAGGTAAAGCACACGGAGGTGGTTATCCTCTTCGTGCGTGAAGGCCAGCCAGCGAGAGTCTGGCGACCATGCGTATTCGCGCTGTATGCCGGAAAAGTGGTTCGTCGCACCGACCTCGGTGGCTTTGCCCGTGGTGACGTCCAGAAACCAAAGCCGAAGCCGATTGTCGTAGAAGGCGACCTTTTTGGAGTCCGGTGACCAGACCGGATTGAAGTAGTAGGCAGGATCGGACGAAATGGCAAACTTCTTTACTGTGCCTTCGCCGGTCTGCGAGGCGACGTGAAGCTGGTAGAGGCCCGATTCGTCGGAAAAGTAGGCAATGGACTGGCCGTCAGGAGCCCAGGTTGGGTGGCGTTCCATGACGCCGGATGTGTTGGTAAGATCACGCGTTGGGCCACGGCGGGCGGGAACTGTGAAGATTTCCCCATGAGCCTCAAAGACCGCGCGAACACCCGTTGGCGAGATGCCTGCCCCTGAAATCTCTGACGCCACGCTCTCGATGCGTTCGCGGACTTCGGGCAGGTCCGCCGTGACGTCGATGTCGACTTTATGCGGCTTGCCGCCGGGTTCCATCAGGTAGATTTCGCCGAGTTGGTCATAGACCAGCCCGTTGGGGCCGGCCGAAAGGGAATGGAGATCGGGACCGTTGTTATGAACCACCTCGGCGATCGCCTTCGATCCGGGATCATAGGTGTACAGGCCGATAGGCCCCTTGCGCGCCGACAGGAAGTAGAGCTTGCCGTTGAGCCATGCCGGTGAAAAGTCGGAGGTCTTCTCATGGGGAATGGTGACGGTGCTGAGGCTGGCCAGATCGGTGATGTTGATCGTTCCGGCTTCGCCGCCGTGATAGTTCCCCCAGGAAACGTAAGACGTGTAGTTGAAGCCAAACGCGGGCGCGATTGGCGCATAGGCGATGCTCTTGCCGTCAGGTGTGAGTGAGCCCTGGTAAGCCATTGGCAGCGGCAGCCGTGTGGCGTTGCCGCCGGTGGGCGAAACCTCATAGAGCTCCGTATAGCGGCTGTGCGACGTGCGGTTGGTGCGGAAGATGATCTGTTTGCTGTCCGGGGTCCAGGCCACGGGAACGTCCGCTGCAGGGTGGTACGTCACGCGGTGCGGAATGCCGCCCCTGATGGGAATGGTGAAGACGTCGGTGTTGCCGTCGTATTCACCGGAGAAAGCGATGGTCTGCCCGTCAGGCGAGACGACCGGGGATGTCTCGATGCCAACTCCAGTCGTGAGACGGAGGGCGCGGCCGCCTTTGCGATCCACGGTCCAGAGGTCGCCCGCGTAGTTGAAGACGATGGTGGTTGCGGTGAGCGCGGGCCGCTGCAGGATATGGTACTGCTGCCCGGGGACATTGGCGCAGCAGGAAAGAGCGAGAGCCAGGGCAGAGGGGACGGCGAACTTGCGCATGCGGGAAAAGCCTCCGTGCAGATGCGTGCGAGGAAAAGTGTTACAGGAAGATTAGCGGAACACGGCTTATAGCGTAACGCCTGGGGACGGGGTCGGCGCGAGTTCCTGCTATCCTCGGGGGCACACGTACATGACGAAACAGCGCACGACAAAAGTGGAAGCGACCCTTCTGCTGGGTGGCATGGTAGCGGTTGCCGCGGGAGCAGTTTTCCAGGGACTGCACGGGCCACACGTAGCGTCGCTGGTGTTTCGCTGGCTTGGTGTGCTCGCACTGGTTGGGTTTGCTGTGCAACGGCGGAGTCTGACGCCGTGGATCTTTGTGGCGATGGTGGCGGGGGCGGAGCTTGGGTTCGACAAGCCGGATGTCGCGGTGCAGCTGCATGTGCTGTCGGATATCTTCCTGCGCCTCATCAAGACCATCGTTGCGCCTTTGATTTTGGCCACTCTGGTGGTGGGGATTGCGGGGCATGGGGACTTGAAGGGCGTGGGGCGCATGGGGGTGAAGGCGCTCGTGTACTTCGAGGTGGTGACCACGCTGGCATTGTGCATAGGATTGCTGGCGATCAACATCACCAAGGCAGGTGTGGGATTGGCGATCCAGACGGTGGGGACGGGCGCGCTGGACAAGCCGCCGGTAACGCACTGGGACGACTTCCTACTGCATATCTTTCCGGAGAATATCGCCAAGAGCATTGCGGATGGACAGATTCTGCAGGTGGCCGTGTTCGCGGTGTTCTTCGGCATCGCGCTGGCGAGGCTGAGCCAGGCGAAACGTGAGCCTGTGCTGCGGCTTTGCGAGAGCCTGAGCGAGGTCATGTTCAAGTTTACGAATGTGGTGATGTACTTCGCTCCCCTGGGGGTGGGGGGAGCCATGGCATTCACCGTGGGGCACATGGGGCTGGGTGTGCTGGTGAACCTGGGCAAGCTGCTGCTGACCCTGTATGGGGCACTGGCGCTATTCGGGGTGCTCGTGCTGCTGCCGATGGCGCTGCTGTTCCGGGTGCCGGTGGCTCGGTTCCTGGCTGCTGTGGCGGAACCGGCTACCATCGCCTTCGCCACGGCTACGAGTGAGGCGGCGCTGCCTCGGGCTATGGAGCAGATGGAGGCTCTGGGTGTGCCTCGGCGGGTTGTGGCATTCGTCATTCCGGCGGGGTACAGCTTCAACCTGGATGGGTCTACGCTGTACCTGGCTGTGGCGAGCATCTTCGTGGCGCAGGCCGCGGGCATTCACCTGTCAGTTGGGCAGCAGTTGCTGATGATGGCGACACTGGTGCTGACGAGCAAGGGAGTTGCGGGCGTGCCTCGCGCGACGCTGGTGGTGCTGCTGGCTACGGCTTCTACTTTCGGGCTGCCTACCGCCCCCATCGCCATGATCCTGGGGATCGATGCGCTGATGGATATGGCTCGGACGATGGTGAATGTGGTGGGGAACTGCCTGGCCAGTGTTGTGGTGGCTCGCTGGGAGGGTGTTTTCGGTGAGGAGACTCCGAGCGTTACGGTGTTGGAAGGGGCTGAGGCCTAGGGTTCACTCCGCCCCGTACTTTTGTATGCAAAATCTTCAAAGCAGGTGAGTTAGAGGTGGACCTCCGATGGAGACTCCCACTTTGTTTCAAGGGAGTTTGGCGGCTTCGGCCATCGCGTCCCAGTGGTCCTGGCCGGCGAGGAATTCTGCCGGGGTGTAGGCTTCCGCTTCGTCCCTGGTGAGTTGGTGGGACCAAGGCACGCGCGTGGCGACGACCGCGCCGGAAACGGCTCCTGGACCGGTGTTGTTGTATTCGGCGTAGAAGGCTTTGGGAGTGGGGTCGTTGCGGGACCAGGCAGACCAGCCGGCGGGGTTGAGGGACGCGGGCAGGTCGGAGTTCATCACGATGACTCGCGAGTAGAGACGCCACGGGCGGCCGAGGAAGAAGCTGACGGGTGAGGCTGGGGCGAGGGTGCCGGGTTCGATCGGCGCCGGGCCACCGTGGAAGTGGTTGGGGTCGCCGGGGCGGAGGACGAGATCATTGGTATGGCCCTGGCCGGGCTGCGCAGGGGGTAACGGCATGCCTGGCTGGGTTGGGGGTTGGAGTCTGGGCGGGGCGGTTGCGGCAGCGGTGATCTTTACGTGATCCAAGACGTAGCCGGTGGGCTGGGATTCCGCGGTGCGGGACTGGGCGGTGAGATAGCCGTTGCGGATCTCGTGGATTTCGCCCCGCTCGAAGACAGCGGCGGCGTTGCCGAAGATGAAGTCGACGCCGCCTTCGATGTAGCTACCGAGGTAGAGCTGGCGACCGTAGTCGGCGAATAAGGTGTCCTGGTCGCCGAGGAAGCGGCAGTGCTTGAAGACGGCGCGGTCAGAGCGGACGGCGGCGGCGACGGCCTGGCCGGTGGGACCGGCGGCGTTGGCGAAGGTGATGTTGTCGGCTTCGAAGGCTTCGCCGTTGATCTCGGCGGTTTCGGTGAAGAAGGTTCCGCCTGCTGACCTGGCGTTCTGGGCGGCGGTGATGACTACGTCCCCTGGGGTCTTGCCCTCGCCGAGGAGGGTAACGCGCGGGCGGTTCTGGGTGACGTTGATGCGCTCGGTGTAGGTGCCGGGGGCGATGTGGATGAAGATGCGGCCGTGTGGGGCTTCGGGGGCGTGGTCGAGCGCCTGCTGGACCGTCTTGTAGTCAGTCGTGCTGGCGATGGAGCCGGGACCGTTGGGGTCGACCTTGACGTGGACGTCCTGGGCAAGGAGAGCGGGGGACAGGATCAGCAGCAAAGTGAGACGCATGACGGCAAGAGTATGCGGGCCTGGACAGTACCCGCAAGGGCAGTCAGCAACGTCGCGGCCGTTTGGCATCTAACTGGCTCGGCGGTGCAAAGATGCGGTGCAAGAAGCACGCCGTGGAGAACCATGCGGTCCCTGGTATTGCTAGTTGGTGTATCGCTTCTCGCTACAGCCGTTTCTGCGCAGTATGCACCCGCGGCACCACCAGCCGATGGAGTGCTGGGGTACTGGTCCACAAATGCGGGCTCCGTTCTACAGATTCATCCCTGCCGTGAAAATATCTGCATCACGATCATGACGATCTCGCAGAAAGCTCCCGGCGTTGTTGACGCGCGCAATCCCGACACGGCGTTGCGCTCGCGACCGGTTTGTCATCTCGACATTGGAACGGAGTTAAAACTCACGGATCCGAATCACGCGGAGGGTGGCAAGATCTACGATCCGGAAGCGGGAAAGACGTACCGATCCAGCATTTCAAGCCGCGGAAACGTTCTTACCGTGCGGGGCTATATCGGTATCAAGGCGTTTGGCCGCAGTGAGACCTGGAAGCGCACTACGGCAGACTCAGCAACCTGCGTTGGAGTGACGCACCGCTGAGATTGATGGATACGGCTGTCCCCCAACCAGGCGGGGATCAATACGGGTCAACCGCGCGATCAAGCCGATGGCACCGGGACAGAGGCGAGTTAACGGCAAGAGCAGACGAGGCGTACGTAGCATCAGCTTCGACACGAGGGTAGCCACAGCAACCTGACGCCTGACCTGCTTCGCGACCGTCTGCTGGTAAGAATGCGCTGATTGCCCGCGGAGGTACATCTGCGCAGAGAGCATGCCGGTGTGGAGCGCCAGCGAGGTTCCATCTCCCGTGAAGGAAGGAATCACGACCGCCTGATCGCCCAGGTACCAGAGGCCCGCGGAAGCCTGTCGGACAAACCCGTATGGCAAGGATGCAATCGTTAACGGCTTTTCGAGCAGTGGCTCTGCGTTCTGGAGACGGCTGCCAAGGTGTGGCGACTGTTGAACCATGTACGTGACAAGGTCCTGCCACTTTCCAATGAGACGGAGTTCGTCAGAATGGATGAGGCAGCAGAGATTGGCGATGCCCTCTTCCACCGGCTGCAATCCCGCATAGCCGCCACGATACGTGATCAGCTCCACGGCCTGGCCAAGCGAGCGTGCTTCAGCGGGGTGCAAGCGCCAGTACATCTTGAACGCGACCATGCCCTGCTGCTTGCCTGCCGCGCGGGGATGTCCTCGAACATCATGCTTGCCTGACGCGAGGAATACCGACTCCGCGGTGATTGTTTCCCCGCTTGCGAGGCCTGCCCGCCAACCACTGCCGGTGGGAACCAGATTCTCGATGGCGCAGCCGCGCCTGACCTGCGCGCCGGTATCTTCCGCGAGGCGAAGGAGCTCGGCATCGAGGCAGCGGCGTGTCAGCGACATCGCTGGAAAGGGAAGCGGCCGTTCGATCAGGCCTCCATCCCATGTCATCCTGACGGTGTTCAAGGGAACTGCCCCGAGTGTCTGGGGATCGAGCCCAAGCTGCCGGAGATACACGAGAGCTTCTCCGCTCAGAAACTCGCCGCAAACCTTGTGGGTGGGTTTGTGCTCACGTTCCACGAGCGTCACCTGCGCGCCGCCGCGTGCGAGCTGGATTGCCGCGGCAGCTCCGGCCGGTCCGCCACCCATTACCAACACTTCTGTGTTCATTGGAACCTGCTGACACAAAGGCGCGCCGGGAAGTGTTGATAAACCTCCGCTGCGCCGGACGGCAGGCCGGCTTCGGAGAGGATGCGGACCCAATCTTCAAGAACAAAGGTACGCGCGAATGAGACCGGACCATCGTGCCTGACAAACGGATGCCAGCGCATGGCGCGAGAAAGCAGGCCAAACAGAGATGCAGACCGAGCGCTGCGTTCGAGATCGTTAATGAACCAGCCAACCGTTGCCGTTTTTTCCATCCAGCGAACGAATCGCACGACGTGTTCGGTCGCAAGATGGTGCGTGAGTAAAGACGAGATCACAACATCCGCTTCGCCCCGGTAGGCCAGCGCATCGCCTACCAGCCAGGTTATGTCCGTGCCCGCGTTTGTGTCTGCGTACTTCTCCTCCGCAACACGTTTCGCGAGCGGATTCAGATCGATGCCTGTGAGTTGGACCGGAACTCCGTGGGCTTGCGACCAACCTGCGATCCTGTGCAGGGTGTCTCCGCCGCCGAAGCCCACATCCAGGATTCGCAGCTTTTGCGTGCTGTTCCGCCTTGCGATGAGCCGAGCGAGAAAGGAGAGTGTTGGCCGATATCCCAGCGTGAGGGTGTTTACCCGGCCGAGATCCCGCAGGCAAGATCGAAGCTGTTCATAGGTGCAGGGTTCATCCATCCACTCAGGCAGCTCGGCGGGTTCGGTTCTGCGCGACCAGTCGATCTGTTTCAACTTAGAGTCAGACGGCAGGGGATCAGACTGCATGGAACCGCATCGTTTCCGCCGTCAACCCCGGACCGAAGCTCATGGCGCAGCCTTGCTCGCCGGCTTTCGCTGTCGCGAGGAGTTTCTGCAGCACAAACATGACCGTGGCCGAACTCATATTGCCGTACTCGCGGAGCACGTCGCGGGAGGCGTTGAGCGCAGCGGGCTCCAGACCGAGACCGCGTTCCACCGCATCCAGGACGGACTTGCCTCCAGGATGCACGCCCCAGAGAGAGATGTCTGCCTTTGCGGCAGAACCCATCAGGTCGTCTGCACAGCACTCCATGGCGCGCGCAATCGATCCCGGAACCTGACCGCTCAACAGCATGTCAAAGCCAAGACCACGAACTTTCCATGTGATCAGGTCGCGTGTCTGCGGAATGGTGAGCGCGCGAAAGCTGTCGAGCTCAAATCCGGTTGGTTCCGCCGAAATGAGGCTGGCGGCACAGCCATCCGCAAACACCAGAAAACTGAGCACCTGCTCCAGATCGGTTGTTTCCTGCAGGTGGAGCGTGCATAGCTCGAGATTGACCATGAGGACGTTGGCATGCGGTTCAGAACGCACGATGTGCCGCGCCATCTTGAGGCCGTTGATCGCCGCGTAACAACCCATAAAGCCGATCACGGTGCGTTCCACGTGCGGGTCCAGATCAAGGTGATCGACGATTTCAAAATCCAGGCCGGGTGCGTACAGACCCGTGCATGTGGTCACAATGACGTGGGTGACGGCACGGCACTGCCCGGGGGCGAGCGAAAGCCTATCGAGCGCACGCCGTACAAGGACCGGCGCAAAGGTCTCGAAGATGGTCATTCGCGCGGTGGTTTCCGGGAAGGCGCCCCGCTTGTAGAACTCATGGGCGTTGACCCAGAACTCCGTGGACGCTTCATTGGGTGTTAGCACGGAGTAGCGATGCTCGATCCCGGAACGCGTGGCCATCCTGCGGAACAAAGGCTGAGATCGCCGGTCGGGAGCTCCAGCCAGCAGCGAGTCGGCGAAGGCTACGAACGCTGGATGTACATCATGGTCCGGCACGGCGGTCGCGACACGGTTCAGAAAAGCCGAGGTCATTGTTTAGGGCCCGCTCCTGTAGTTGGATGCATGTTGCGACACAAGTCCCCTGAGGAGGTCCCGTAATCGTACCGCGCGATGAAACGAAGCCTCGCCGACGAGCAGCGACGCCAAACATCGAGCCTGAAGGCTCGGGGTAGCTAGATGCAACGGCAAAGCATCTGCGATAGCGGACGCAGATCTCCTTCGGGAACGACAACAAGCAACAGCAGACGCCAAGGCAAAGGTCCAGCGCTGAAGCCTGTCTTCAGAACTCCCAGCGGAGAAGGGTGGCTGCGACGGTGAAGCCCGCGCCTACGCTGGCGAGAAGGACGAGATCGCCCTTCTTGAGGCGGCCCTCTTCCACGGCGGTGTTCATGGCGAGGGGGATGGTGCCGGCGGTGGTGTTGCCATAGCGATCGATGTTGATGATGACCCGCTCAAGCGGCATGCCGAGGCGGTCGGCGGTGGACTCAATGATTCGCTTGTTGGCCTGGTGGGGGATGAAGCAGCCGAGGTCTGCCCCGGTGAGGCCGTTGCGGGTAAGGACAGCCTCGGAGGCTTCGGCCATTTTGCGGACGGCGAACTTGTAGACGGTGCCGCCGTCCTGGTGGACGTAGTGCTGGCGGGCGTCAATGGTTTCGTGCGAGGCGGGCAGGCGGCTGCCGCCCGCGGGCATGTTGAGAGAGACGCCTCCGGAGCCATCGACCTCGTGATAGAAGTCGACGAGACCGGTTTCGCCCTCCTCGCAAGGCTCGAGGAGGACAGCTCCGGCACCGTCGCCGAAGATGACGCAGGTGGTGCGGTCGGTGTAGTCGATGATGGAGCTCATGACGTCGGCACCGATGACGAGAACGTGTTTGTGGACGCCGGACTCGACGAGCTTGGCTCCGACCTGGAGGGCGTAGGGGAAGCCGGAGCAGGCGGCGGAGAGATCGAAGCCCCAAGCACCCCTGGCTCCGAGCTTGTCCTGAACGAGGCAGGCGGTGGAGGGGAAGAGCATGTCAGGAGTGACGGTGGCGACGATAATGACTTCGACGTCGGTGGGCTCAAGGCCACGCTTGGCAAGGCAGGCGCGCGCGGCTTCGACGGCGAGATCGCTGGTGGCGACACCCTTATCGACGATGTGGCGCTGGCGGATGCCGGTTCGCTCGGTGATCCAGGCGTCGTTAGTGGCAACCATCTTTTCGAGGTCGGCGTTGGTGAGCAGGCGCGGCGGAACATAGGTGCCAACGGCAGAGATTTTGGCTCGAACAGAGTTCCGGGGCTTCAACGTCAGGCTCACTTCAAATCCTCCAAGGCACCGGCTGGGAGCGTAAGAAATCGTCGCCGGGCAACAGGGAGCAGTTTACGCTGCCGAGCCGTAAAAGCGGTAAAGGCAAGGACGTTGGTGTGGGGATGTGGAGGAGGGAAAACCGGGTGGCCCCCCTGCGCCCGCGTGGGCCCGTTGCCGTTGCTTCCTTCCGGACCTGGCGGGGTTGGCGGGTACGCGTCGCGGGGGACCCGGCAAGAGTTAGTTTACCAGAGGGCGTCTGCGGTTCTTGGGTGGGGCGAGCTACCTGGCTGGGCTATTCGTCCAGGGTGGTAAAGGCTTCGAGGACATCGAGCTGGATGGGTGTGCCGGGAACCGTGGCGAGACCCTCACTGTGCTCGGTGGTTGCGGCGGCGGTCATCACGTGGAAGAGGCGTTTCTCCGTGTCGACGATCCAAACCGCGAGAACGCCCATGGCGAGATACTCTTCGGCCTTGCGTCTGGTGCGGGTGAGGCGGTCTTCTGGAGAGAGGACTTCTACGCAGAGCAAAGGCGGAGTGAGGAGAATCTGTTCGCGTGGCGCTGCGGCGCTCGTCACGCAGACGTCAGGGAGGCGGAAGCGTGTAGGCGTAGTGCGGGTGCGGGGATCGCCGGTTACACGTACGCCCCACTCT
The DNA here is from genome assembly GCA_965198545.1 of Granulicella sp. Classification (GTDB taxonomy): domain Bacteria; phylum Acidobacteriota; class Terriglobia; order Terriglobales; family Acidobacteriaceae; genus Granulicella. The sequence goes on from CBDAPS010000002.1 coordinate 253,755, forward strand.
TTAGCATGTTGGCGCAGCAGAAAGCCGATGTACATCACCATGTCGGCGTGATCGAACTCAGGCGCAGGACGTTCGTCAATGTGGCCGTCGACGTACTCGGCGTCGTACTCGAAGGTCATGCCGAGATAGTCTTCAACGCTGACGAAGGGCGCTACCGGGGCTGATGCCATGCCTTGCCTCCCAGGGTGGTCAGAGTATATCGCTACTCGGCGGCTACGGTGTGCAGGGGAGCGATGGGTGTGGCGACTTCGCGGTGGGTGAGCTTGCGGGCGAGGTCGGCGGCGATGAGGTCGCCGTGGAAGCGGCCATTCTCGATGAAGATCTCGTTGGTGCGCTCGCCGGCGACAACGACCCCCGCGACGTACAGGCCGGGGACGTTGGACTCGAGCGTTTCGGGCTTGCAAATGGGGCAGCGGGCGTTGTCGGGGTCAAGATGCACGCCGAGGCTTTCGATGAAGGCGAAGTCAGGACGGTAGCCGGTGAGGGCGAAGACGAAGTTGTTGGGCAGGACCCTGGGGCCGCCGGGGGTGAGGAGCGTTAAGGCGTCCTCGGTGATCTCGGAGACGGTGGTGTTGAAGTGGGCGGCTATCTCGCCGTTCTTGATGCGGTTCTCGATGTCGGGCTTGATCCAGTACTTGATGTGGCGGTGGAGCTCGGCGCCGCGATGCACGAGCGTGACCTTGGCGCCGTGGCGCCAGAGATCGAGCGCGGCGATGGCGGCTGAGTTTTTGCCGCCGATGACGAGGACTTCCTGCGCGAAGAAGGGGTGGGGCTCGTTGTAGTAATGCGCGACCTTAGGGAGGTCTTCGCCGGGGATGCCGAGGTGGTTAGGCAGGTCGTAGTAGCCGGTGGAGACGATGAGCTTGCGGGCGCGGTGGGTGAGCTGGCGGTCGAAGCGGTCGGTGGTGTGGACGCGGAAGTCGCCGTCATGGCCGGAGATGCCGGTGACGCGCTCGTACTGACGGACGTCGAGGTTGTAATGCTGGGAGACCTTGCGGTAGTACTCGAGGGCTTCGGCGCGGGAGGGCTTCTGGTTGGGCGAGGAGAAAGGCATGTTGCCGATCTCGAGCAGCTCCGGCGTGGTGAAGAACGTCATGCCGGCGGGGTAGTGGAAGAGCGAGTTGGTGAGGCAGCCCTTGTCGACGATGACGACCTTGCAACCGACGTTCTGCGCGGCGATGGCGCAGGCAAGGCCGGTGGGACCGGCGCCGATGACGAGGACGTCGTGAAGCTGTTCGCTCATGGTTCAAGTATAGAGGCTTGATATATGCTCGGTATATCAGAGGCTCGGTATGCGGACGCTAGTAGACATCCCTGACGAAGAACTTGAAGAGCTCACAACAATCAGCAAGGCCAGGAACGTATCGCGTGCCTCCCTGTTGCGTTGTGCAGTGAGCGAATTTCTGAAGCGCGAGAAGCGGGATACTCTGGAAGACGCATTCGGCATGTGGGCGGATCGAAACATCGACGGGCTGGAGTACCAGCTAAAGATACGAAGCGAATGGGATCGCGAGCTCTAGCCGACACGAATATCCTGATTGATCTACTTGCAGGCCAGCGCCTTGCCTTAACGGAGTTGCGCGCTCATAACGATTTGGCTATCAGCATTGTCTCGCGCATCGAGTTGCTGGTGGGACTGCGTGATGAGGAGCGCATGCGCGCCGAAAGCATGCTTCGCAGCTTCAAATTGATAGAGCTCACCCCAGAGATTGCAGAGGAGGCTATTCGGGTACGCAAGACGACCCGGCTCAAACTGGCGGATGCAATCATTCTGGCTACTGCACATGTTGAAAGGCGAGTTCTGCTGACACGAAACACGCGCGACTTTCAAGCTGGCCGCTTCGTGCGTATCCCGTACACATTGTGAGAGGCCTGCGCACTTCAGGGAAGGATTTGAACCTGCGTACCAACGGGTACTGAGTCGCAGACTTGATCCATCTCTGCGTTAGTGACGGCAATGCAGCCTTTGGTCCAATCAATTTCGCGATGCAGGACGCCCAGCCAGCCGAGACCCTTGCGGATGCCGTGGATCATGATGTCGCCACCAGGATCGACACTGCGCTGTGCGGCTGCTCCTCGCTGTTGTTCCGTGGGATAACCGATGTGCAGCGAACGGTGAAACGCGCTGCGGACGTTGCGGCTGGTGATGGGGTAGAGACCTTCAGGGGCGCGGTTGTCTCCAGCGCGGCTTTTGGGTTCTAATCCGCCTCGGCCCAGTGCTACACGATACGGCGATGGCGTGCTGCCGATGGTAGAGCGCCATAGTGTGAGCGCTCTTGCTGACGCAATTCGGTCTGCTTGTTCAGGTAGGGGGGCAAAGATCGGTTTGCGCGAATCCAAAACAAAGATCGCCAACGCAAATGCGCTGGCGACCAGTAAGAAGAGGAATTGTGGGGCGCGCCGCATGGGCTGAAGTATAGCTATGCGTCGAGATCGACCAGCTTGTGGCTGATGGCGAAGAGAGCCAGTTCGAGGCGGGTGCTTACGCCGGTCTTGTCGAAGACGTTGGACAGGTGGCGCTTCACGGTCTCTTCGGAGATGGTGAACTGCTTGGCAATGTCCTTGTTGGAGCAGCCTTCGACGATGCAGGTGACCACTTCGAGCTCGCGCGGGGTGAGACCGTAGGTCTTGCGCTCGGGCTGTGCGGCGGCCTTCTGCATGAGGTCATGGAGGGCGCTGAGCAGGTTGACGACACGCTTGCCGCCGATCCAATAATCCCCTGAGAGCACAGCTCTCAGGGATTCTGACAGGTCGCTGGCGACGGAGTCTTTGAGGACAATGCCGCGGGCGCCGATCTGGAGAGCTTCGATGACCTGCTGGGTGGAGATGGTGGAAGTGAGCAGGATGATCTTGACGCGCGGCGAACGCGACATGATGGCGCGCATGGCTTCCAGACCTGGAAGCTTGGGCATGGCGAGATCGAGCAGAAGGACGTCGGGTTCGAATTCGAGGACCTGAGTGATGGCGGAGTCGCCGTCGCCGGCTTCCGCGACGACCTCAAAGCCGGTTTCGGCCTGGAGCATGTTTTTGACGCCGAAGCGAACGACAGGGTGATCATCCGCGACGACGATGCGGATGTTGCCGCCAACGCCCGGAAGGGGACGCTTGAGTTCGGTGGAGGCGGAGGAAGAGGACATGGGCTTTACGGTGGCGATCGGCATCGGTTTGAGACGCTCCAGAGAACAGGTAACTGCGAAACGAGGTAGTTGCGGACGAGCTAACGGCGGGTGTTACGAAAGTTTGTTACGAAAATCGTGCGGACAGAATACTGCGAAGACGTTCAGAAGCGTATAGAAAATCAGTGACGGCGGTTGCGGCGTTGAAAACGGAGGCATCGGCGGTTTCCGCCAAGGTTGCCAGGTGAGCGAGTTCCGCAGCTCCAACCATGCTGCAACCGCCCTTGAGGGCGTGCGCTTCATGGCGCCAAGTGGCAAGGTCGTGAGCCATCGAGGCTTCGCGCAGGCGCTCGACGCGGCCATCGATGTCGGTGAGCGTGAGTTGGTAGAGTTCGCCCAGTTGGGAGACCGGCAGGGCGGCGGCAAGGCGGTAGTAGGTTGTTTCATCCAGCGCAGGCCAGTGAGAAAAATCAACCGGCTCCGAGACGTGAGCCTGCCGTTTTCCCCGGGTGATGGAGGCGGCGAAGTCTTCTGGAGTGAACGGTTTGAGAAGAAAGTCGTGGAAGGCCGCGCGAGTTGTTTTCTCCGGCAGGCTGCCGCTCATGCCGAGAAGAAGAGCGGCAGGCGCGACGGCGTGGAGCGCCTGCGCCAGCGGGGCACCGGAGAGCCCCGGGAGCTGAATGTCCGTGAGAATCACGTCAGCGAAGAGGCCTTGGCCAAGCTGAACGAGCGCGGTGTCGCCATCCTCCGCCACGGTGACGGTGTGACCCTTGGCCGAGAGGAGCGCGTGGAGCAACTCCCGCATGACCGGGTCGTCGTCTATCACCAGAACACGCTGTGGCAAAGGGGCTGTCATATCCAGGCCCAAGGATACGGTACCTATGCCGGTACGTGCGGGGCAGGTAATGCAACGATTGGGTAATTCCGTACCGTGCGAATGGGTTACGCGAGGGTCATGGAGTTTTCTTCGCGCCCTTCGGCTTTGGAGTGATTTGCTTGAAGAAGAATTCCTGAACCAGGCCATTGAGGGCGTCACCGGCAACGCCGAGGAAGCCATTTTCAAGAGTAAGGGCCGCGCCGTGGCGGTCTGATCCGTCGTAATAGGTGTTGGAGATGGCACCGGCGGAGAGGTCGCCGAGAACCCCAGACCAGGCGAACTGGCGCTGGCCGTTGTCTCCGCGGCAAATGACGGCGCTGCTAACGGCGTACCAGAAGCGGGACTTCACGCTGCCGGTCCCCTTGTAGAAGTAGCGGGGGTCCTGATGGAAGAGCGAGGGTAGTACCGCGCCCCCCATGAAGGTGCCGACGACGAGATTACCGAGGTCGGCACCATAGCGGCGTCCGTAGCCTTTGAGTCCCTGGCCGTAGCCGTTGAACTCGTCGGTGGCCTGCTGAAAGCCGGCGACCGCTCCGACCAGAGCGAGGTTGCCGGGGTCTCGGACGTTCTTCCAGGCGAGGCCATATTTCTGGCCGGTGGTGAGAGGAGCGGCGTTCCACTTGTAACTGACGAAGAAGTTGGGAGCGATGCCGAGCAGACGCTGCTGGGTTTCCAGGTGAAGCTCTTCGGCGGCGATCTCGCGGGTGGAAATAACAGCGTTTACTTCGATTTGAACGGTGGAGATGTGAAGCGCGATGGGCGGCAGCGAGAGAGTTTGGCCGGGCCGCAGAGCCATGGTGGAGCTTGCCGTGTCGAAGCCCTGAAAGGTGGCTTCGAGTGTCCACACGCCTGCGGCGAGGCCGCCGATGAAGAAACGGCCATCCGCATCGGAAGCGGTTTCGCGCGGGACCGCCGAGCCTTCGGCTGGAGTGAGGTTGAGCACGGCACCGATGATGGGTACGCCTTCAAGATCGGTGACGAGGCCGCTGATGGTGGCGGCCTGCTGGTCACTGGTTTGGGTTTGCGGGGCCGGGTTCTGTGGAAGTTCAAAGGAAGTCAGCGCGACCTGGGATCGTGCAACTGGGGATGCCAGCAAGAGAACCGCAAGCGATGAACATGGTGCGATTAGCGTGACAGAGGAATACCAAACCGAGTGCCTACGGACGGGGTTCTCCAGCGCCTTTGTGGCCGTGGTTCGGAGTCCCACTTCCTGCGAGATTCGCACCGTAGGGTGCCGGTTGTCATTCGGCGCAGTCGAGGTCACTTCCTGTTCGATGCATTCCGCAGCCAATGCTGGACGTTCTTGCGGACCTGCTCGTAAGCGGGTTGGCCTGCGGGGTAGACATGCACCGTGCCGTGCGCTTTGGCGGTGTACCAGTTAAGCGCATAGTGGTCGTGGTTCGGGACCGGGGCACTGGCGTCGCCGATGGCAACGGTGCTGTCTTGTGCCGGGGCTGCATTGGCGGCTTCCGCAAGCTCCAGCGAGATGTACTCGCGAACACGGCCGTCGGGTGCGAAGGACTCGAAGTTGTAGCGGGCCTGCGAGCGGCCTACCGGCTCAAAGTACTCGCGCACGATCCAGTGCTGGCGGACGCCATCGAAGCTGGCATCGAAGGTATCAATGACGTCGCTTTCGTGCGGTGAGATGCCGTCGGCTCCACGCTCGCGGGCGGAGCGGAGGAGGGCGCGCTCGCGGTCGAACTCGTCCCAGCGGTTGAGAGCGGCTTCGACGATGACGAGATTTTTGTGCGCGACCCACATCTGCGGCTCGGCGGCGACTACGCGGCGGTAATCTAGTTCGGCGGCTTCGTACTGGTGGAGGGCGAGCTCGGCGTCGGCGAGGCCCATGCGAGCGGCGACGCCGTTGCTACCTGAGGCGAGGGCAGCGCGGAAGTGGCGCTCGGCTTCGGCGTACTGCTTTGCCGACATGGCCTGGCGAGCGGCGGTGAGTTCGGTGTTGTTGGGGGCTGGAAGTGGGGATTGGGCGTTGGCAGAGGCGAGGGTAATCGCCGCGAGCAGAGTGCCAGAAGTGCAGAGCTTCACTGGTGCGAGCCCTCGCGCTGATGGCGCATGCCGCGCAAAGCGAACCCGCCGAGCGCAGTGAGGGCCGCGAAGAGGCCCAGCCAGAGCAGTTGGGGATGGCGCTCGGTGAACGGCCTGATGTCTGCGCGTGGTGTGAAGCCGGGGTTGCGCTGCTCGGGCCCCAGGTTTCCTTGTACCGGGGCGGGGCTGGGAGCGAAGAGGCGGCTGTAGCCGTAGACCGGGGCGGGCAGTTTGCTGTCGCCGTACATCAGCGTGTAGGTGCTGACTCCGGAGGTGGTATCGAAGCAGATGGCCCGCTGGCGCATCTGTAGTTCGACGGACTGGAGCGGGATAGGCGAGTCGTTGCCGTTGATGACGGCGATCCTGACGGAGGCGTTGCCATGGAGATTGGCGGCGAGGATGGATTCGATGGCCATCTGGCGGTCGTCGATGGGACCTGTGGCGGCGGCGAGATGGACTTGGGAGATGTGGCCGAGGATTGTTTCGGCGTCGAACGATGCCCTTTCGCCGGGCTCGGGCTTTGTGGGGCGAGCGACGATCGTTACGTCGCGCAGGAAGCTGGCCTTGTAGGCGGGGTCTACCGCGATGAGCACGCGGGCGACGGGTACGTGGGCGGGAAGATCAAGCGTTGCGACGGTTTCAAAGCCGTGCTGTTTCCAATGGCTGGTAGTGGCAACCGTGGTGTAGAGGGTTTGCGCGGAGCGGCTGGGTGGGACGCTGGCTCCGGTAACGATGCTGGCGGGAAAGATCTGTTGAGTTATGCCTGGAGCGGGGCGGAGCTGCAGATCGACGTGGAGCGCGGGGAAGGTGCTTTCCTGCAGCGGAAGCGTCGTGGAGCGCGAGAGATGTTGGCCGGTGAGGTCGAAGATGGCGAACTCGCCAAGGGAGACAGGAGGGCCGACGTCCGCGTGTCCCCAGACGTGGGCCGTGCCGATGAAATCGTGGGCTTGCAGGTTGAGGTCGACGGAGGTGTAGGGGCGGTGCGGCATGGCGAGATCGAAGGCGATGTGGTTGCCTTCGAGGCTCGGATTCTCAATTGCGGCTGGCTCGCTTTCGGTGCGGGCGGTGTTGCTTTCCGTGAGGGTGAAGGGTGTCTCGGTTGGCGAGCCGGCGGCGAAGAGGCGGACGTCGTTGAGGGATTGGCCAGCGGCGTGGGCGTAGACAGCGGCGTCGAGGACGACGCAGGTTTGGCCGGTTGCGCCGGGCGGAACGTGAATCTCGCGCAGCGTGGGCTGGTGACGAGAGGGGCTGTCGTCGAGAATGGAGGCGGCTGCTTGAAGAAGAAGCAGGCCCAGCACGGCGGCTTTCATGGTTGCGGCTCCACGAAGGCAATGAGGAGAGGTGCGCAGAGCGTGACGAGCGGCTGTACCGCCGCTTGCCTTCGATGCGCCTGGTGTTTCCGCTTGATGCCGTGCCCGGCTTCCCGCATTGCAGAAGGCTACCGCATGGCGCCGTCGACCTCGGCGAAGTAGCCGGGCTGCTTGAGGATTTCGCGGGGTTTGGAGCCATCGGCGGGGCCTACCAGGCCGTCGCGCTCCATAAGGTCAATGAGGTGGGCGGCTCGGCCGTAGCCGATGCGCAGGCGGCGCTGCAGGAGCGAGGTGGATGCCTTGCCGAACTCGAAGATGAGGCGGACGGCATCGTCGAACATGGGGTCGTTGTCGTCGCCTTCGTTGGCAGAGCCTTCGCCTGTGGCCTTGTCGTCCCTGGGGCCTTCGAGGAAGCCTTCGACGTAGTCGGCCTCGCCCTGGGACTTCCAGAACTCGGTGACGGCGGAGATTTCCTTTTCCGTGACGAAGGGCGCGTGGACGCGCTGGAGGCGCGAGGTGCCGGGGGGCAGGAAGAGCATATCTCCCCTGCCCAGGAGGCTCTCAGCACCATTGCTATCGATGATGGTGCGGGAGTCGATCTTGGTGGCAAGGCGGAAGCTCATGCGGGTAGGGACGTTGGCCTTGATGAGGCCGGTAATGACGTCCACCGAAGGCCGCTGCGTGGCGAGCACGAGATGGATGCCGACGGCGCGGGCCATCTGGGCGAGACGGGTGATGGACTCTTCGACGTTGGCGCGATCAAGCATCATGAGATCGGCAAGCTCGTCGATGATGATCATGATGTAGGGCAGCGGCTCCTGGTTGACGTCTTCGAAGAGGTACTCGGAGCCGTTCTCGAAGAGCTTGTTGAACTGGTCGATGTTGCGGACGTGGTTGGCGGCGAGCAGCTTGAGGCGGCGCTCCATCTCCTTGACGGCATTGCGCAGGGCGTTGGCCGCGAGCTTGGCTTCGGTGATGATCGGCGTGAAGAGATGCGGAATGCCTTCGTACATGCCGAGCTCGACGCGCTTGGGATCGACGAGGATCATGCGCACCTGCTCGGGCGTGGACTTGAAGAGCACGCTCATGATCATGGCGTTGATGGCGACTGATTTGCCGGAGCCGGTGGACCCTGCAATGAGTACGTGCGGCATGGCGGCGAGATCGGCGGTGACGATGCGGCCGTTGATGTCCTTGCCAAGGGCGATGGGCAGCTTGCTTTTGGATTGCGCGAAGGATTCGCACTCAACGGTGTCACGGAGCCAGATGGTTTCGCGGCTGTGATTGGGGACCTGAATGCCGACGGTGGACTTGCCGGCCATGCGCTCGATGAGGATGGATTCGGCGGCCATGGCGAGGCAGAGGTCGTCGGCGAGGCCGGTGACGCGGGAGTACTTGACGCCGGAGTCGGGCTTGAACTCGAAGGTGGTGACGACAGGGCCCGGGTTGATCTGCGTAACCTGACCGTCGACACCGAACTCGGCGCATTTTTCGACGAGGACGCGGGCTTCTTCGATGAGCTCGTCTTCGCGGGTCTGCGTGTGCTCTTCCGACTTGTAGAGCAGCGAACTGGGGGGGAGTTTGTAGCCGCGCACGGACTTAGCGGTCATGGCGACCGGGCGAATGTCGGCATCGGCGCGCTTGCCGAACGCGATGTTCTGATCGCGGAGGTCGGCCATGGGCGAAGGCATCGGCGGCATGGCGGGCGTGGCGATAGGGCGTTGCGGTGGGGCGGTGCGCGGAGTTGGCTGAACTAGTTGCGGTCCGAGAGCTTCGGGCATGCGAGCCGTAGGCGGATCAGGGAAGTCGGCTGCGCGGGCGCGGGAAAGCAGCGGCGGCGGAGGCGGCTGGCGCTCGGGGCGGTCGAGCCAGTTGTCGTCGGCTTCCTCGGGGACTGGGCCCTTCGCCAGGGCTTCTGGGTGAGCTTCGAAGATGGTTAGCGGCTCGGTGAAAGCTGGCTCGGGTGTGGAGGAGAGGGGTGCAGCGGCAGCGGCCAGCTGAGCCGCGTAAGGTGCGGCTGCCGCTGTCGCGGCGGAGATGCCGGAGAGCGGGACTTCATCGACCATGGTGCGCGGCATGCTCTGCCAAACCGAAGGAGTCTCGGTGCCGAAGCTGGCGCGGCCGGTTTCGTGCGGCGTGATGGAGAGGTCATCGCTGCCGGCCTTACGGCGACGGAAGAAGTTGAAGAAGCCGGAGAGGAGCGAGTTCTTTGTGGCTTCGTCTTCTATAGCAGCGGCGGCCTTGGCGGCTTTTTCGGCAGAAAAGCCTGCGGCGGCTCGGCTGAGGGCGTCGGGGCTGGCTTCGTCAAGCGCGCCAGATTTGCCGACTGCACGGGCGTTGCGCCAGCCCGTGTAGCGGACGTGGGTGCGGCGAAAGGGCGCGAAGTGCTCCGCCCACCACTCGCGCGAAGAGGCAAGGGTGAAGGTAGTGACGAGGTAGAGCGAGATCGCGACCATGAGGGCGCAGAGGATGATGGCGCCGGGGAGGTTGACGAAGTGAATCATCGCCTCGGAAAGGAGGCGGCCTTCGACTCCCATGATGGGCACGGCGTTGTGCCACAGGACGTTGAAGGGCAGCAAGGCGATGGCCGCGGGCGCGAAGACCAGCCAGAGCGCGACGCCGATGAACTTGGTGGAGCTGGAACCGACCGAGCGAGAGCGCATCCAGGAGATGCCGATGCGGAGGAGCAGCAGGGGCACGAGGAAGACGGCGACGCCGAGAACCTGGAGGAGCAGGTCGGACATGTACGCGCCGATGAGGCCGGTCCAGTTGTGGGCCGGGTGCAGGCCGGTGGCTCCACCGACGGTGTTGAAGGAGGGGTCGGCGGGCGAGTAGGTGAGGAGGGAGAGAGCAAGGAGGCCGCCGGCGACCAGCAAGGCGAGACCAAGCATCTCGTTGAGGCGGCGGCTGCGGGTGGGATGGTAGACGAGTCTCTGGGGCTTCATGGTGAAGGTGTGGGCGCGTGGCGACGACTGGCCGCCTCGCAGTAACAAGCGGGCAGCGAGACGACAGGCCGAAACACCAGAGCAGGTTTATTGTTCCATAGCGGGCGAGCGTAAGAGCAGCTGGTTTGCGGTGGGGGCGGGAGGAACCAGAGTGGTGACGGTGCCATCTTTCTTCAGGTCTTTTGATCCTGATCGACGTTGGACACGAATGGCAGCAAACGTTTCGGGGAATATCTCGCATCTAGATAGGAGAACGGACATGCAGCCATCGCTTGCGAAGGGTATGTATGTCCGGACATGTAGCGACGGGGGAGCGGGATTTTCGCGATTTCTCCTGCTTGCTGCCGGCGGAGGAGAATCGCAGTCAACCGGCAGACCCCGCGCGCTTCACCGAGAGATCCTGGCAGAAGAATCTGGAGAGGTAAAGGAAGATGGCGAACGAATTGGACGGTTCTGAGAAGAACCAAGCGACAGAGAAAGTCCTGCTGGATGTGATCAAGAGCCTGCAGGACGGCCAAAAGGGTTTCGCCGATATTGGGGAGCACCTGAAGGACGACACCCTGAAGCGCTACTTCCTTGCGGAGAGCCTGAAGCGGGCAAACTTCCGCGCGGAACTCGAGAACGAGTTGCATCGCGCGGGTATGGCCGATGTGAAGGCAGACGGGACGGTTGCCGGAGCGTTGCATCGCAACTGGGGCGACCTGAAGGCGAAGCTTGGCGGTGGAGATCACACGCTGCTGGAGACGGCGGAAGCCGGCGAGGACGTTGCGAAGAAAGCCTACAAGGATGCGTTGGAGAACACGCTTCCCGAGCCGATTCGTCAGCTGCTCACCGAGCAGCAGGCGCACATCAACGCTTCGCACGACTACGTGCGGAACGCTCGTGACGCTTCGAAGTAGGCAGATTTGAGTGGGGTGGAAGGAGCGGCCTGCGGGTCGCTCCTTCTTTTTGGAGAGTGCAATGAAGATTGGGCGCGTTGTGATGGCCGGGTTTTACGTGGTCGCCGGGATCGGGCACCTGGTGGTGACGAGGATCTACATGGGCATCATGCCGGACTACCTGCCCGATCCTCGCGGGCTGGTGCTGCTGACCGGCGGGCTGGAGATTTGCGGCGGGGTTGGGCTCCTGGTGCCGCAGACGCGGCGCTTCTCCGCGTATGGGATCGCGGGGATGCTGGTGGTGTACTTCCTAGTGCATGTGTGGATGCTGCAGCACCACGCGGACCGGTACCGGAACATTCCGCTCTGGGCGCTTTGGGTGAGAATTCCGCTGCAGTTTGTGCTGATTGCGTGGGCGCTGAAGTATGCCGGGCCGGAGCGTGCGACTGTAAAAAAGTCGCTTACAGCTTGAACAGCGATTGTTCGTCTACATCTCCGCCGGGCCCGGGTCTCAAGTTTTTTTCGGAATCTAGGGTCGTGCCTAGACCATCGGAGAAGAAGTCCCAAAGAGCGTACGCGAAGAGGACGAACGCTCCGACGAATAGAACATAAGAACCGAAAAGGCCATTCGAATCGGAGTGGATGAAGCCAGCGTACTGCCCAGCGATGATAGAGAGGTAAAGAACCTTGTTGGAGCCGTCTTGGTAGTGAATCTTCGCTTCCTCGCCGTCAGCAATCTCCCTGAGTTCGGACGGGATCCTGAACGTGAGAACGGTGCCGTCCGGTTGCGTCACATCGAAATGTGTGGACGCGCCACGCCCACTGGTCCTGTGAACTCGAGCAATGATTCCTGCGGCGTCACTTTCGGATGCGCGGGAGTTGAAGAGCACACCAGCTGTCGCACCGAAGATCATGCCTAGAGCAACTAAGAGCAGACCGAAGAGTTTCAAGCGACCACGCAGCTGCCCGGCAGCCTGCGATTTGATCGCGAAAATACAGAGCCCGCCGCTTACGGCAAGCATCCATTTCGCATAGTCAAACCACGCCGGATAGTAAGTCATCAGATCCCGCGCATGTGCAGGAAGAAGATAACGCAGCTCGCGACCAGGCAGTAGATTCCGAAGAGGTACCACTTGCCGGATTCGAGCCAGGCGCTAAGCCAGCGCAGCGCGGCGATGCCCGCGAAGAACGACAGCACCATGCCGATGAGCGCGAACGCGATGGAGCTGTGCAGGTGGAGCGGTGTTCCGGCGAGGGTGGCTTCCTTCGAGGCGTGATGCAGGCGCAGGGCTTCGCGGCCAATGGCGGCGGGCGTAAGGATGACGGCGAGGGCGAAGCTGAAGCGCTCGGCGCGCTCGCGGTTGGAGCCGACCAGCAGGCCGGTGGAGATGGTGGAACCGGAGCGGGAGAAGCCTCGGAAGGGAAGCGCGAGGCCCTGCACGGCTCCCATCCAGCCGGCCTGCGAGAAGGTGACGTTGTCGCCGGAGCGCGAAGCGGAGCGCTCATAGGCGGAAACAATGCGTGATTCTTCGGCGCGCTCCTTGAGGCCAGCCCAGAGGATCAGCAGGCCGGCGGCGAAGAGCGCGACGGCGACGAGATCGAGGCGGCCGAAGAGCTGCTCGATGTCCGCCTTGGAGGCACCGTGGAAGGCGGTCTTCTCGATGATCTTGATGATGGGATAGCCGATGATGGCGGTGAGAAACGAGGCCCAGATGGCGCGGATGGCGAAGCGCTTGAAGGCGTCGGCGGTGGCAAAGTAGGCGCGCTTCCACTGGTGCCAGAAGTAGACGATGACCGCGAACATGGTGCCGGTGTGGAGCATGACCAGCAACAGGGTCATCTCGGGCGTGCCGGGATCAAGATGCATGAGCTTTTCAGCGACGACGACGTGCGCGGAGCTGGAGACAGGCAGGAGTTCGGCGAGACCCTGGACGACGGCCAGAAGGATGACTTTGAGCAGAAGCATACCCTTCGATTCTACCGGGAGGGTAGCTTAGTCGCGGTCGCTGCCGTAGATGGGGATACCCTGGGCTACGCGGAAGGCGATGCTTTCGGCGCGTGCAGTGTAGTCGGACTGCGGGTACCTGGCCTTGAGCTGGTCGGCGATGGACTGGCAGTTCTGGGCGGCGGCGTCGGCCCGTTTCTTGTTTTCGTCAACGGTGTACATGGTGACGAGGACTCCCTGGCGGTAGGCGGCGTTGTAGAGAGCTTCAGCGGATTTGGGGCCGCCGGGGTAGTGCTCGGCGTACTTGAGGTAGAGGGTGGACTCCATCTCGGGGCACTTGGGCAGTCCCTGCCAGTCGCCGCAGAGCTTGTTGTCGAGCAGGTCGAAGGCGGCCCGGGCGGCGAAAGGCGAGTCCGGGTAGCGCTTCATGAGCTGCTTGAATTCGCCTTCGTAGAGCTGGGGGCGTAGGTAGGCTTCCTGCTCGTGCGCGCTTGGGAGGGTGGAGTTGTCGAACTTGGTGAGCTGCCAGCGGACGTCGGCGGCGCGGAAGAGAGCTTCGGGGGCTAACGGGGAGTCGGGGAAATATTCTGCGGCTCGGCGGTAGAGGAGTTCGGCAGCCTTGGCTGCGCCGGCGGGTGGGTGGGGCTGGCTGGCCTGGTACTCGAGTTCGGCGGCGGCGCCGTAGAGGAGCAGGTCGCCATTGGGCGTGGTGGGGCCGACGATGCCCTTGTCGCGCATCCACCCGGAGCCGGGGTCGCGGTCGGAGTTGGGATCGTGCGGATCCTGGAACTCGGGCTTGGAGTCGGGGTCGACATCTTCCTTGGCGTCGGTGTTGGCGAAGACGTTGACCCATGGTTCGTTGCGCTGGTTGATGACGATTTCGTGGCCAGGGGTGACGGTGGTGATGGGAGGCGCGGAGCTGTCGGCTGTGGCGTAGATGTTGGCTACGTGGAGGACGGTGGCCTTGGCGGACTTGTCGTAGCCGGAGCGCGGGTCGTCGCCGTGGGTGTCCTTCTTCTTCTGGGCGAAGAGGAGGAGGGTGGGGGTCAGCAGGGCGACGAGGGCTAGCTTGCGTGTGAGCATGTCAGCAGGTTAGACGGCGGGATGGGCTTGAGCGAGCATGGTCGCCGGTCCGAAATACAGGGGTCTCTCCACTTCGCTGCGCTCCGGTCGAGATGACGAGCTTTTCTCTGACGTCCTCAGAGAGCTGCTTCGGCGAGGAGTTCTTTGTGGAGGGTTGGGTCGAGGTTGCCGCCGGAGACTACGGCGACGATGGTCTGGGCTCGGGGGAGTTCGTCGCGGTGAAAAAGGGCGGCGGCGAGGGTGATGGCTCCGGAGGGCTCGGCGGTGATGTCGGTGGCGGTGAGCAGGATGCGGAGGGCGGTGCGGATCTCGGCTTCTGAGACGGCTACGATGCCAGAGACGAACCGGAGGATGTGGGCAAAGTTGCGCTCGCCGAGGGATTGGGTGCGGAGGCCGTCGGCTAGCGTGCGGGTGGTCTTTTCGGCGGGCCACTCGGTAAGGGTGCGGGTGTCGAAGGATTGCTTGGCGTCTGCGGCTACTTCGGGTTCAGCTCCCCAGACGGCGGGCTTCAACTCTGCTTCGGCGAGGGCGATGCCGGTGGCTATGCCGGAGAGGAGGCCTCCGCCGGAGACGGGGGAGAGGACGAGGCCGGCGTCGGGTGCGACGTCTTGGATCTGCTCCAGGATCTCGAGGCCGCAGGTGGCCTGGCCGGCGATGATGAGGTCGTCGTCGTAGGGCGGGACCATGATGTAGCCGTGTTCCGCTACCAGTTCTTCGGCTTTGAGCTTGCGGGCCGTGCTGGCCGGGCCAACGGTGACGATCTCGGCTCCCAGGGCAGCAGTGGCTTCGCGCTTGATGCGAGGCGCGTTGTCGGGCATGACGATGACGGCTTTGGCGCCGAGGGCGCGCGCGGAGTAGGCGACTCCCTGGGCGTGGTTGCCGGAGCTGTAGGTGATGACGCCTCGGCGGAGCTCTTCGGGGGTGAGCGAGGCGATCTTGTTGTAGGCTCCGCGGAGTTTGAAGCTGCCGATGGGCTGTTTGGATTCGTCCTTGAGCAGGATGTGGGGGAGGGTTTCGGCGAGGTGCCCGTACCCGGCGTCGCGCAGCCGGGCCTTGTCGAGCGGGACCAAGGGAGTGCGGACGGCGGTTTCGGCGATGCGTTCGCGGGCGGCGAGGATGTCGGCGAGGGTGATGAGTTCGGGCATGTTGGTGGTACCCCTCCCAGGTACTTTTCTGCGCAAAATCTTCAAACGATGTAGGTTAGCGGTGGACCTTTGCCGCCATAACCCAAAATGGAAACGGCCCGGCTTTTGGCCGGACCGGATGTGTTACGACCCTTTCAGTATATGGGGTGTGTCAAGGGGTTCATCGCCAGTCGCATCAATTTCGTGGCTTGGAGAGGAAGGCGCACCTCAGAGGCTGAAGCCCCATTTACTGGCGGGCTGAGAGACCCGAGCCTGAAGGCTCGGGCTACCTAGCAGCAACGAGACCCGAACCGGAAGTCTCGGGGTACCTAGCAGCAACTGCAACGACAACTGCAAGAGCAAACGCAGGTCCCCTTCGGGGATGACAAGCGAAGAAAACAACAGCAACGGCAAAGACTAGGCGGCGACGCTCTTTTCGATCCAGCCCTGGAGGGCTGTCATGCTGACTTCGCGGCCGAGAAAAGATTGGACGAGTTCGCTGGCTGGCTTGGAGCCGCCGGGTTCGAGGATTTGGCGGCGGTATTGCATGGCTACGGGGCCGCCCAGCTCTGGTGACTTGCCGGTTGATCTGAACTGCTCGAAGAACTCGAGGGCTATCACCTTGTCGTAGAGGTAGGTGTAGTAGTTGGAGGTGTAGCCGATGAGGTGGGTGAAGGCGGCGTACATGCGGTTGCCGTCGACGAACTCGTAGCGGCTGAAGCGGTCGTAGCCTTTGCGGAGCAGGGTATCGAGGTCGAGATCGGCGGCGCGGCGATCGTGGGTCTCCATGCTGTAGGTGGCATACATGACCTGGGTGAGGGTGCTGAGGGCCCGGCCGTGGGCGGAGGCTCGGGTCATGCGGTCGACGGTTTCGTAGGGGATGGGCTCGCCGGTTTCGTAGTGGCGGGCGAAGGTGCGGAGGAGGTCGGCGTCTTCGAAGAACTCTTCGAGCATCTGCGAGGGGACTTCGACGAAGTCGCCTTCCGTGGCGATGCCGCTCTGGCCGGCCCAGCGCTGGCGGCCGCCGAGGATTTCGTGCATGAGGTGGCCAAACTCGTGGAAGTAGGTGACGACATCGGAGTACTGCATGAGGCCGGGGTCTTTTTCGTCTGGCTCCGGGAAGTTGCAGACTAGCGAGGCTTCGGGGATCTGCTCGCCGAGGACGCCGCCAACGAGGGAGCACTCGGAGAACCACTTGCTCTTGCCTTCGCGGGGGTGCATGTCAAGGTAGATCCGGCCAATGACCTCGTTCTTTGAGGCGGATTCAGGGTCGAGGTCGGTGACGTCGAACGCTTTCACGCTTGGGTCCCAGAGCCGCGCCTTGGCGGAGTGCTGGAAGCTGACCTGAAAGAGCTTGCCAGCGGTGGCGAGGACTCCAGCTTCGACCTGGGCGTAGGGGAAGTAGGGGCGGACGCTTTGCGAGTCGAAGTCGTAGCGGGCGCGGCGGAACTGCTCTTCCCAGTAGCGGGCGTCGCTCAGGGTCAGGGGCAACTGTTTGGGATCCTGGTCGCGAACGAAGGCTTCGAGCTCGGTCCACTCGCGTTCGGCGGTGGCTTCGGCGGCTTTCTCGACGTTGGCGAGGAAGGCGCGCATGTTGGCGGCGGAGCCCATCATTTGATCGGTCGTCGCCAAATCTGCCCAGCTGCGGAAGCCGAGGAGGGTGGCCATTTCCTGGCGCTTGGCTAGTAATTCTAAAAGAACGGAAGTATTTGTGGGGTAGCCGCGACCGTTGTAGGCGAGGTAGAGCTCGCGACGGAGGTCGCGGCTGGCAGCGTAGCTCATGATCGAGGAGAGGTCGGGTGGGTTGGTGGTGACGACGACGGGGGCTTGAGCGGTGAGGGTGCCGCCTGCGGCGACCTTCACACCGTGTTTGGTGAGGTAGTCCTCGGGCAAGCCGAGGAGGTCGTTGGGGTTGGCGACCGTGATTTCGCGCACGTCGTCCTGAACGGTGCGGCTGAAGTTCATGCTGAGCTCGGTCATTTCGTCGGAGAGCGAGCGGATGCGGTCACGGGTGGGCTCGTCACGATCTACGCCGCTGAGACGGTAGCCAAGGAGAATGCGGTCCATGTAGTAGCGGGTGCGGGCGTCTTCGTCGCTTACGTCGACGGCTTGCAGGGCCTCGTAGACCTCTTTGTTGAGGCCGAGGGAGACGGATTCCGCGGAGATGACCTGCGAGAGCTCCTGGGCGGCGTCGCGGACGTCTGCCGCCGGATGGACCATGAACATGACGTGGGACTGCGAGCCGGCCATGCGGAGGTGCCACTGGGCCCGGTCGAAAGGCTTGAGGGTGTTTTCGACGGTGCGAGGGGCGGGGGCGGCGAGGAGCTCGGTGATGCAGGCCCGTGAGGCTTCGAGGTGAGCTTCGGTCCAGGATTTGGTGGCGGCGGGGCCGGATTCGGACCAGATGTGTAGGGTGTCCATGGTTTCTATTCTAAGGAAGCAGGCATCTGCTGCGGTTCTGGCGAAAAGCTTCAACGCAAAGTACGCCAAGTTGCGCAAAGTGACGCGAAGGCATTCGTGCCGGACTTTGACTTGCGGCTCGTTGGAGACTTTGGTTGGGGCGTAATGTGACTTTTGCTGTTTGGAGTCAGTTCTTTATGTTCGCCGCGAAGCGAAAGTGGTATTGTCGGTCCTAGCAGGTGCCATGGAAGCTTAAGCTTCTGCAGTATTACCAGGTAACCGCTTGGATACGGTTTAGGGTTTGGAGCCTATGAATAGCGCGTTTGTGCTTTCCGCTTATTTCGCCATGGTGTTCTCACCGTGCTTTGTCGCGCAGTGGGGCGACCTGCTTACGTACAAGTGGGTGTTCGCGCTCGCAACGCGCCGCCGCACGCACCGGGCCGAGGGCCTGTTGACCAGCTTTCGGCAGGTTCGCTACGCGATGGCCGTGGCTGCCGAAGCGGCGTTTGCCGCCCGGGGCATGGATGAGGCGTTCGCGCCGGCTCCATTCGTGGTGCTGAAGTACTCGATGCCAGTGGATTCGCCGGCGTTCCTGGAAGCCAAGCAGCGGGTGGCTACCAAGCTGGCTCAGCTTGCGGTGGCCCAGAAGCTGCGGCACGAGGCCGAGATGGAAGCGGCTGCGGAAGCGGCGAAGGCTGCCGGGATGCCGGTACCTGCCCGGGAGATGCGCGTGCCAGTGCCTGCCGCGGTTTCCCAATCGGGTACGCACATTCGTCCGCGCCGGCCCGATGTGGGGGTCTACGAGCCCGTTTATCGAGAGCCCGCGCGAGAGCCGATGTTTGTGCCGATGCCCGCGCTGGCGTTTGCGGGCGGCGGGTATGTGCCGGCGGATGCGGTTTTCCGAGACGAGACTCCGCCGGAACGCGCCCCTGCATCGCGAGGGATTCACCTGGTTTCGCCGGAGAGTTCCGGGGCGGTCGAAGTCGCTGCCTAGAGTTTGGAGTGAAGGAAGCCCGCTGCAAGAGCCGAGAGTTTCTCGGTTTTTGCGGCGGGCTTTTTCTGTTGAGGCTTGCGGCGGGGTTGAAGAAAGCGCTCAACGCCATGTACGCCATGTTTGCGCGAAGTACGCCAAGAGGCATGGATAGAATGGGTTTATGCGGTTTTTGATTGTTTTGCTGGCGGTTGCCGGACTTGTGGATTCGTTTCTTGCGCTTCGCATTCATAACCAGGATCCAAGCCAGGCCCCGCCCTGTGCCGTGACGGCGCGGTTCGATTGCGGGACGGTGAACCACTCGCGGTGGGCGGTGTTTCCGCCGACGGGGTTCGATGAGGCGCCGGACTCGAAGAAGGTGCATGTGCCGGTGGCGCTGCTGGGGATCGTGGGCTACGCGCTGATCGGGGTGCTGGCGCTGATGGATAAGCTCTGGTGGACGCTGCAGGCGGCGGAGATCGGGTTTGGGTGCGCGGCGCTGCTGAGTTTTCTCGAAGCGTATGTGATCGAAAAGTGGTGCATTTACTGCCTGGTGTCGCAGGGGATCATTATGGCGATTCTGCTTTGCACGATTGTGGCTCTGGTCATGAAGCGACGCAGGCGGTCGGTGGTGTTGGCGGCGTAGTCCCCCTTAGGGACAACTTGCATCAGAGGCTTCATATGTGGCCTAAGGCATTGCTGGAGTTGTTGCCGCACGTGACGCGGCTGGTTCCGCTGGCGACCCGGTACTTCGACTCGAAATCCGCGGGCGAGGACGCCACGCGTGTGGCGCTGGAGCGGAAGCTGGGCGAGACGGCGGCTTCGCTGCGGGTGGATATTCAGCGTGGGGCCGAGGCCGGCGAAGCGCTGCAGACGCAGATCAGTCGGCAGACGGCTACGCTGAGCGAAGTGGCTGCGAGCGTGAAGGCACTGAAGGTTTCGAGCGAGTCGCTGGAGGCTCGGATGACGAAGCTGGAGGAGCGCGGGGCGCGGCACTCGTACCTGTTTGCGATTCTGTTCCTGCAACTCACGACGATCTGCATCCTGATCGCGCTGCTATTCCTTAGCCGTCACCGGTGAGCTGCTGATGATTTCGAAATCTGGTGTTCCCGACGCTGAGATGTCACGGGTTGTCCTGACGGAGTACGAGGCCGAAATGAAGGCGCGCAAGCGGGCGCGCGTGCGGGCGCGATGGATTTCGCTGCTGCTGTTTGCTGTTCTGTGCGTAGTGGGCTGGCCGTTTTTCAAGGCTCATCTACAGGCGGTGGCGGTGCTTGACCTGGTGGCGGGACAGCCGGTGCCGCGGCTGATTCGGCATGCGGTGGGCGAGCCGGTGAACGCGCACGTGGTGACGATCGAGACGAGCCAGGGGCCCATTGCAGCGCGGCTGTATACGCCGGTGCATCATCCGAATGCTCCCGCCTTTCTGGTGCTGCATGGAGTGCATCACCTGGGGATGGAGGAGCCGCGGCTGATCGCGTTCGCTTCGGCGATGGCTTCGTGCGGGCTAAGGGTGCTGACGCCGGAGCTGCCGGGGATCAAGGACTACCATGTGGGGCCGGACTCGATTGCGATCATTGGGGACTCCGCGAAGTGGCTGGCAGAGCGGAATGTGGATCGCTCGCGCGAGGGTTCTGTTGCACTGCCGGCTTCGCAGCCAGTGGGGGTGATGGGGCTGAGCTTTGCGGGTGGGCTGGCGCTGATGGCGGCTTCGGAGCCGGAGTATCGGGACTATTTCAGGTTTGTGGTGGCGATCGGGTCGCAGGACTCGATGAGCCGGGTGGCGACGTACTACCGGACGGGCAAGGACCCGCTGCCGAACGGGCTGGAGGAGACGCTGCCTCCGCATGAGTATGGGCCGCTGGTGCTGGAGTATGAGAACCTCCAGGATTTTGTGCCGGGGGCGGATGTGGCAACGATGCGGGCGATGCTGCGGGCTCACCTGTACGAGGATGGGCCGGGCGAGCGGACGGTGTTTGCGGCGATGACGCCGGAGCAGGTGAAGGAGGCCAAGGGGCTGCTGGATGCGACGTCGCATACGACGCTGGGGCTGCTGGAGCAGAGCCAGAAGAAGCATGTGGCGGACATGGCAGCGGTGAGTCCGCAGGGGCGGCTGGCGGGGATGACAGTGCCGGTGTATCTGCTGCATGGCGAGGGCGACAACATCATCCCGTCGGCGGAGACGGCCTGGATGGCGGAGGAGCTGCCGAAGCGGAAGCTGGAGGCTCGGCTGATTTCGCCGGTGTTGAGTCATTTGAACCTGGATGGCAAGGGGCCGGGCGTCGTCGACCGGGTGCGGCTGGTGCACTTCTTTGCGCTGGTGCTGCATCGGGCGGAGGGTGGAACGTTTAAGCCATCCCTGTGGCGGTGGTGGGATTCGCTCCGGGCGATGAAGCATTGAGTTGCTGTTTGCGGGGAAGCAAGCCAGAATAGGCATAGTCCCAAACAATTCAGCACCGCCACTCACCCTGCTTGCATGCAAGCACTCACAGGAGAACTGCCTCTTGCTCATGCTTCGTCGTGTTGCTCTTTCTTTCTGCTTTGTTGCTGCGCTGGGGTTGGCCCAGGCTCAGGCTGGGCGTGGTGCTGCTTCGGCTCAGGCTCCGGCGGCTGCGGCTGCGGCTCCCGGCGCCGGAGGCGGTGGGGCTGCTGGTGCACCGCAGGGGAATGCGAATGACCAAGTGCTGAAGCGGATCGACGACATGCTCTGGTACGAGAAGCTTGGGGATATCGCGGAGATCGACAAGAGCGAGTACACGGGTCCGCCCATAGCGCATCCGCTGCACCCGAAGCAGCCGGGAGCGACGAATCCGCTGATCCTGCGGGCGTATACGTTCATCCCGAAGAACCTGGACAAGAGCCGCAAGCAGCCGCTGATCGTGTTTGTGCACCAGGGGGTGCATGCGTCGCTGGATACGACGATCGACGCGCACCTGGTGCGGGAGCTGGTGGAGCAGGGGTACTCGGTGGTGGCGACGGATTATCGCGGGTCGACGGGATATGGCGAGGGATTTTACGAGGCCATCGACTATGGCGGGCGCGAGGTGGACGATGTGTGGCTGGGACGGCAGTGGATGCTGGATCGCTACCCATGGCTGGACGCGAAGCGCGTGGGGATCGTGGGCTGGAGCCACGGCGGGCTGATTACGCTGATGAACATCTTTCAGCATCCGCATGACTATGCGGTGGCGTATGCCGGCGTCCCGGTGAGCGACCTGGTGGCTCGGATGGGGTATGAGACGGAGGGGTACCGGACGATCTATACGGCTCCGTACTCGATTGGCGAGAGCGTGCACGACGACATTGCGGAGTACCGGAAGCGGTCGCCGGTGACGCATGCGGCGGAGCTGGATACCCCGCTGCTGGTGCATACGAACACGAATGACGAGGATGTGAACTACCTGGAGGTGGAGCACCTGATCCAGGCGTTCAAGGCCGAAGGGAAGAAGTTCGAGTACAAGGTGTACAAGGATGCGCCAGGTGGGCACTACTTCAACCGGATGGACACTCCGCTGGCGATCGAGAGCCGACATGAGGTGTACCGGTTTCTGGCGGGGTATCTGAAGCCGGATCGGGCGGTGAAGTAGTAGCGGCTGGGCTGACGCAAGGCTTCAACGCTATGTACGCCATGTTGCGCGAAGTGACGCGATGACGAAACTCAGAAGTTAGCGGCTGCGCGTGGCTTTCTTTGCGGCCTTAGCAGGGGCTTTCTTTGCAGCGGATTCTGCGGAGGCCTTGCCTGCGGTCTTCAACGGCGGCTTCGCGGGGACTTTTGCTGGTGCTTTTACGGGAACCTTGGCAGGCGGCGCTGGCTTAGCTGAAGTTTTCGCGGCAGCCTTGACTGGCGGGGCGGCCTTCATGGGGGCAGTCTTCGCGGGCGCGGCTTTCGCGGGCGCGGCTGGCGGGGGCTTGACGGCGACTGGTTCGGAGTGGGGCTTCGGGGCCGGCGGTGGGGCCGCGGGTGCCTGCACCGGAGCTGTTGGTGCGGGGCCGGTATTTTCTTTGCCGGGCTCTACCTGTGGGCGGAGGGCGTGGAGGACTACGCGGAGCATTTCTTCTTCGGGGGCGGGTTTGCCGGTCCAGATTTCGAACTGGCGGGCTCCCTGCTGGACGAACATTTCCACACCGGAGATGGCGGTGAGGCCGCGGGCGCGGGCCATTTGGAGGAGCGGAGTTTCGATTGGGTTGTAGACGAGGTCGAAGACGATGCGGGCGTGCAAGTCTTCAGGCCCGAGCAACTGGGCGGCCTTGTTGCCGGCCATGCCGACGGGCGTGGCGTTGATGATGACGTCGAAAGCGGACTTGGCGACGGCTTCGCGCTTGATGATTTTGGCGCCGGACTGTTTGGCGAGCTTCTGGGCGGTTTCCGGAGTGCGGTTGAGGATGGAGACCTCGGCACCCTTATCGCGACAGCCGAAGACGGCGGCGCGGGCGGCACCACCGGCACCCAGCACCAGGACTTTGGCTCCCTTGAGGCTGAGGCGACGCTCGAGAGGGCCGACGATTCCGGCTACGTCGGTGTTGAAGCCGTAGAACTTGCCATCGGGCATGCGGGCGACTGTGTTGACGGCGCCGATCTTGGCGGATAGGGCGTCTGTGCGGGCGAGCAGGGGCATGATTTCCTGCTTGAGCGGCATGGTGACGCTGAGGCCCTGCATGGGGACTTCGCGGACGAGGGTGAAGAGATCGTCGGCCTTCTTAGCAGGCAGCGCGAGGTAGACGGCGTTGACGGTTTCGCGGCGGAAGGCAGTGTTCATCATCAGCGGCGAAAGCGAGGAGCTGATGGGACTACCGGCGACGCCGTAGATCTTCGTGGAGGCGTCGACCTGGTCGACGCGGAAGGTCTCGATGAGGGTGCGGGCGGTGATCTGGCCGGGGGCGGTTTCTCCTCCGACATGGGCGGAGGCAAAGGTGAAGGCCGAGCCGACGCGGGGGCCGAGGATGCGCGAGGGGATGCCTGCTTCTCCCATGCAGATGCCGACCAGGTTGTCGTTGCCGCGCTCCTTGGCAGCGGCGAGGAAGCGCATCAGGGTGACGTTGTCGGAGAGCGTCTGGGCGGTGGGAACGACCTTGAGGAAGTCGGGAGCGAAGGGCTCCATTCGCTTGAGGACGGCGTCGAGATTGCCGGTCTTGCCAAAGTCGTGGAAGGAGACGATGACGGCGGCTCCGGCGGCGCGGAGCTGATCCATGGTGCCTTCGCCAAGTTTTTCGACGGACTCGAGTTCGATGTCGACAAGGGCGAAGCCACTGGCGGCTGCCTGGAGGAGGATGTCTAGGGACTGCTGGCTGGAACCGTGGAACTTGCCGCCGTTTTCTTCGCAGCGGCAGGTGGCAATGGCGGTAACCGCTCCGTGATCGGCGAGGAATTGCTTGAGATCAGGCAGAGCCGCGGCCGGTTTGGCGAGGTAATCGAGGCGGAACTCGATGAATGAGGACTCTTGAAGCACCTCGGAGGCCGTCTGGAGCATTTCCGTGGGGGTGGCGCCGGTGATGGCGACGCAGATTTTCCCAAGCCGGGAGCGTAGGAGATGGGAAGCAAGTTGGGAGGATGTCGTCATGCCGGGAATCGGGGTATCGTACCGCCGATAGGTGTGTGATGCAAGAAGCTGATTTGAATAGCGTTTAGGGCCGCGGAAAGGATTCCAAATTGCTGACGAATTTGAGGGTACAGCACGGAAGCTGGGCGAAACTCGACAGGACGAGGCCGTTAGCGTGCACGGTAGAAGCAACTTATGAGCCCGAGGCGCATCATATCCTGTAACTGAGAGGCGATTCCAAGTATTCCTTCCGTAGTACCTCTTCTTTTTGTCTGCCCGTCCTGGGCGGCACGTCTTTGATTCCTCAGTTTTCCCTCCCCCATAGCCTCTCGTGAGCCCGCCGGAAGGCGGGCTCGTTTCATCTGCGGGCGTTTTCGCTGGCACGATGAAAAGCTTCAACGCCATGTACGCCAAGGTTCCGCGAAGTACGCTATGAGTGTGGCGGATCTGTCGAGTGCCGGTTTGGTGAGGGTGCCTGAGTGGGCTGAGTGGCCCTGGCTTCGCGCTGGATTCAGCACGCGAGTGGGTGGGCTGACTTCCGCGTACGGGACGGTGGGCGAGCAGAATCTTGGGTTTACCAAGGAAGATTCCGCGGCGGTTGTGGCGGTGAATCGGAAGCGGTTTCTGCGGGCCGTGCAAGGCGAGGATTCGCTGCCGCTGCTGACAGTTGGACAGACTCATTCGGCGGATGTTCTGGTGGTGGATGGGGCTGGGGATATCGCCGCGAAGGGGTTGATGACCGCTGAAGGGAAGCCGGCGCTGCGTGGGGATGGGCTGCTGGCTCGGGAGCCGGGGGTGATGCTGGGGATCCTGACGGCGGATTGTGTTCCGGTGCTGGTCGCGGATACCCGGACGCGGGCTGTGGCAGCTTTTCATGCGGGGTGGCGGGGGACGCTGGCTCGGATCGTCGAGCAGGGTGTCGGGAAGATGCTGGAGTTGGGCAGCCGGGATGAGGACCTGGTGGCGGCGATTGGGCCGGGAATTTCGGCGTCCTGCTTTGAGGTGGGGGACGAGGTTCGTTCCGCGTTTGCGGAGGAGTTCCGGTATGGGGCGGAGTTGGCTTCGGGCCGGCGGCTGGATTTGATCGAGGCCAACCGGCGGCAGTTGGTGGCGGGTGGCGTGGGGCGCGTGAGCGTGGTGGGGGAGTGCACGGCTTGTAGCCGGTTGCCGGATGGGCGGCGGAAGTACTTTTCTTACCGGGCGGAGCAGGGTGTGACTGGGCGGATGCTTAGTGTGATCGGGGCTTTGGGGTAGAGGTTGGCGGTCGGGTTGGCGAAAAGCTAGAACGCCAAGTACGCCATGTTTGCGCCAAGTACGCTGTGGGTGTGATGGCGCGTTGGAGTTCGTCGGGCCCGGCGGTAGGCGGGGTGTTTCCTTCGAGTTCCCAGTTTTCGAGTGGCCAGTCTTCTAGCTCTTGCCTAATTCTTCGAAGAGGGAGTCGCGGTGGGCAAGAGTGTAGGCCTGTTGGGAGTGGAGGCTCTTCCGGTAGACGAAGATCCCCACGGCAGCGAGGATGGCGAAACAGGGAAGGCCGAGCCACTGCAGGCCGACGAAGTTGGCGAGAGCGAGGATCCCGGCGCCGTACGCGACGCAGGCGACCAGAATGCCGAGGCTCATGAGGGCGCTGGCCTGAGAGGCCTGCTTGCCGGACATGCGGCCGAGGTTGATCTTCTTGGGGGCGGAGATGGAGCGGCGGTTGCCCAGCGAGGTGTTTAGCAGCAGGCTGCCGCAGACCCAGCAGATCAAGCCGAGCAGGGTGACGAGGTTCGGTGCGCCGGAGACATAGGACATGACGCCGATGACGACGACGACTTCCATGGCGGCCAGAGCGAAATGCAGGATGTTCTTGGCGATGAAGACGGTGGCGATCGGGACAGGCGCCATGAAGTACATCTGGGCTCCCGTGCCGTCGACTCCGAACGAGTTGTAGCTGAGCGGTGCGATGCCCACGAGGGAGTAAGCAATGGCGATGGGAAGCACCCATGGCGAGGTCATGTTGCGGCCAAGGCGCAGCGCGAAGAGTACGACCAGGAAGAGCGGCGTGATGAGTCCGTAGAGTAGGCCGGTGTTGCGGCGCATGTAGGTCCATTCCTTGCCTAACAATGCGAGCAGGGGACCGTTGGAATCGGCAACGGAGTTGGCCGGCGTTGCGGCGAGGGCAGGGATGGGAACCTGCCTGGCGCGATGCGGCGCGGGGATTGAGGACGCAGTAGCGGCGTCGCTGAAGACTTCGCCGTGGAACTCCGTGCGGGTGCGGATGGCGAAGATGGCGAGGAAGAGCGCGGCGAAGGCGAGGGTGCCGGAGGTTTCGGCGAGGAAGCCAAGGGGCTGATGCTCGATGCCGGAGACGAGGGCTGCGCTGGTGAGGTTGGGTGGGGTGTAGCGGAGCAGGGGCTCGGATCGGTGATAGAAGTTGTCGGCGGCGACGATGCGCTGGCGGGTGATGGCGTTGTTGTGGTGGCGACCCTTTGAGAAGCCGGCGTTGACGGTGAGGTTGACATACTGGAAGCCGAGCGAGAAGACGAAGATCAGGCCGGTGAACACTTCGCGGGCGCGACGGGTGGAGAGCCAGCGATCGACCCAGGCGAAGATCATGCGCGAGAAAAGCACGTTAGTGAGCGCGAAGACCGCGCAGGCGATGAGCGCATAGAACCAGAGGCTGGGGACAGCGAGGGTGACACCTACGGCCACTGCCAGCGACATGAGCGCGGCCATGATGTTGGCCGGGCTGAGGAGATTGAAGAAGAGGCGAATCGCGACGTAGGTGGGGACGCGGATCGGGAAGCGGATGAGCTGGGTGGGATCAAAGGTGGTGCCGGGCTGGCCGAGGTTGATGTTCAGCAACTGGCAGAGGCCGAAGATGGCCCAGAAGACGATCCAGAGGCGGTTGAGGTGGCCTTCACCGGCGAGGTACCAGGAGGCTCCCCCGGCGGCTGCCGTGACGAAGGCCGCGAAGCCGCCCATGAGCAAGTAAAGCAAGACGCGGCCGGCAATTTCAGCAGGTGTGTTGGTGCGGCGCGCGATGTTGACGAACATGCGCCAGCGAAGCCAGGCGATGGCTTTGTACTGGGCGATGGTTTGGAGTTGGGTCCAAGGGGTGGTTAGCGGGGGCATGGAGCCTCCATGGACGACTGGGTTGGCGAAAGGCGCTCACGCCAAGTACGCCATGTTTGCGCGAAGGACGCGATGGGGTTCGTGACGCGCCGGCCACTCGCCGGTTGATCTGAGATGAGCGGGGGCAAATACAGGGGTCTCTCCACTGCGGCCTTCGGCCTCCGGTCGAGATGACAAGCATCTTTCGCGAGGCTGGCAAAAAAGCGAGTCACAGGCAACGCTAGCTGAGCCATGCGAGCTCCTGCTCGGGGAGGGATTCGCCTCGTTCGGAGCCCACGACGGAGAGGAAGATTTGTTCAAGGGTTAGACGTGCCGTGTTTTCTGCGCCTTCGGCGCCTTCCGCTGAAGGCGCGAGGCGGGTCTGGACGCCGGTCCTCAGCTCGTCGAGGGAACCCTGGGCGACGATGTGGCCCTTGTCAATGATGGCGATGTGCGAGCAGAGGCGCTCAACGATTTCGAGCACATGCGAGGTGAGAAAGATGGTCGAACCGCGGGCGATCATGCCCTGAAGCATGGACTTGAGGGTGTTGGCGGCGACGGCGTCTACGCCTTCGAAGGGCTCGTCGAGGAAGAGAACTTTGGGGCCGTGGATGACGGCGGCGGCGAGAGCGAGCTTTTTGCCCATGCCGTGCGAGAAGTCGGCGATGAGCTTGCGGGTTTCGTTGGCGAGACCCATGAATTCGAGGAGCTCCGCCGCGCGCTGGGCGGTGGTGGCCTTGTCGAGGCCGTACATGCGGCCGACGAAGTGGAGGTACTCGGTGGCGGTGAGCTTGCCGAAGAGGGCCATGCCTTCGGGGACGACGCCGATGTTGCGCTTGACTTCGAGGGGGTCGGCGAGGAGGTCCTGCCCAAGGATGTGGATGGAGCCGGCGGTGGGGGCGAGCAGGCCGGTGAGCATCTTGATGGTGGTGGATTTGCCAGCGCCGTTGGGGCCGAGGAAGCCGAAGAACTGGCCGGAGTCGACGGTGAGGTCGAGGCGGTCAACGGCGGTGAACCCGTGGAAGGTGCGGGTGAGGCTCTGTGCGGAGACGGCAGGAGGCATGCTGGAACAAAGTGTAGCTTGTGGCTCGCACTCCCGGCGTGCGGCTATCGCGTCATGTGGGTTGTTGGCTCATCTGACGAAAAGCTTTCAACGCCATGTACGCCATGTGGACTACATGGCGGGGGGGTGCTTGGGGTCAACCGGAGTGTGGGCCGGCTTGGGGGCATGAGGGTGGGATTTTTGCGCGGAAGCGTTGACCAGGTCGCGGAGTTCCTTGCTGGGCTTGAAGAAGGGAATGCGCTTGGCGGGGACGGCGACCGACGCCCCGGTCTTGGGGTTGCGGCCCGTGCGCGAGTTGCGCTGACGCGTGCGGAAGCTGCCGAAGCCGCGGATTTCGACCTTGTCGGAGCCGCGGAGCGCCTCGATGACGGAGTCGAAGAGGGTGTCGACGATGACCTCACCGTCGCGCCGGGTGAGATCCCCGAGTGCTGTTACCTGATCGATCAGGTCGGCCTTGGTCATGAGGTGCCTCCAGAGGTTGGGGAACGGCGGCGGTTCGCTCCCAGTGTATGCACAGCGGACAAGCTAGCGCCAGAGAAAGTAGAAGCCAGGAGCGCGGTTGAGAAGCCTGGCGGGATTGGGGAAGAGGTCGTCGGCCTGATCGCCGCTGAGGAGTGCCATGAGACCGTGCTTCTCCTTCTCGGGCTTGACGACGTGGGGCTCGCCGCTGATGCCGACCTGCTTGGCGGTGTCGAGGAGGGCGATGCGGTAGCCGCCGAGGGTGTCGATCAAGCCCAGGCCCAGAGACTGCTCGCCGGTCCAGACCTGGCCGGTGGCGAGGGGCTCGATCTTGCTGTCCGGCGCATGGCGGCCGGTGGCGACGTCATGGACGAACTGGGCGTACATGTTGTCGACGAGGGACTGGAAGTAGGCCTGTTCCTTGGGGGTGATGTCGCGGGTGGGGTCGCCGGCGTCCTTGAGCTCGCCGTGGGCGATGACGACGGGCTTGAGCTTGGCCCAGCGCATGAGGTCGCCGTAGTTGGTCCACTCCATGATGACGCCGATGGAGCCGACGACGGAGGCGGGGTTGGCGTAGATCTTGTCGCAGGCAGAGGCGATGTAATAGGCTCCGGAGGCTCCGACGGATTCGACGGAGGCGATGATGGGCTTGTGCGACTCGGCCTTGACGCGGAGGACCTCGTGGTAGACCTCCTGCGAGACGGCTGCGCCGCCGCCGGGAGAGTCGATGTGGAGGATGATGGCCTTCACGTTGGAGTCGGCGGCGAACTTGCGGAGGGGCTTCTCGATCTTGTCGGCGTCGGTGATGACTCCGCTGACGTCGACGACGGCGATGGAGTCCTGGCCAAAGGAGGAGGTGGCCTCGGCGCCGGAGAGGGACTTCGTCATGGATGAGACGAAGACGCAGAAGACGATGATGACCACGGCGACAATGCCGACGGTGATCATGGCCCAGAACCAGCCGGAGCGGCGAGGCGGCTGCGGATAGCCGGGCGGCGGGTACGCGGCGTACGGCGAGGGCGCGTAGGCGTAGCCCGGAGGTGGTGGGGTCGCGGGCGGGCCGTAGGCCGCGTAGGGCCGCGGAGCAGCCGCATGCGGAGGTGTGGCCTGAGATGGTGCAGAGTAGGGGGGAATCGGCGGCTGCGGGGTGAAGTCTTCCGGCATGTGGTCAAGACTACCAGCGTGGCGATGACGCCGGCGGATGGCTCCATCGCGAGTGCGTGGGAGTGATATCGCGGCGGGAGTTGATTGATCCGGTGGGAGCGGCTGGCCGCGTCGTGCAAGAATGGCGTTTGTACGGCGACTCCGCCGCGAGAGGGTAAGGCTTGCTCCGTTCGTTTTTTATTGCATTGTCCACGAATAAGGCTTTCCGGGCGTTCGCCGAGCGCTCGACGATCGGGAAACGGGTGTCTCGGCGATTTGTGGCCGGGATGACGGTGGATGAGGCAATTGCGGCGGCGCAAGAACTGAACCGGGACGGCATCGCGGCCTCGCTGGATTCGCTGGGCGAGAGTGTGCTGCAGGTATCGCAGGCGGAAGAGTCGGCGGCGATCTACCGGCGGCTGCTGGAGGAGATCGCGGCCCGCGGACTGAAAGCCAATGTGAGCCTGAAGCTGACGGCGATGGGCATGGATATCGGCGGCCACGGCGCGGGGCCTGACCTGGCCGAGCGGATCGTGAGCGAACTGGTGGCGCAGGCGGCGGAGACTCAGAGCTTTGTGCGCATCGACATGGAGGATTCCAGCTATACCGAAGCAACGATCCAGATGACGGAGCGGCTGAACGCGAAGTATCCCGGAGCGGTGGGAACGGTTTTGCAGGCGTACCTGTTTCGGACGCAGGCGGATGCGGAGCGGCTGATTGGGCAGGGGATTCGCATACGGCTTTGCAAGGGAGCCTACAAGGAGTCCGAGGCGATCTCCTACGCGGATAAGGCCGACACCGACGCGAACTATGTGACGCTGATGCAGCGCATGGTGACAAGCGGCGTTTTCTGCGGGATCGCGACGCACGACGAGGCCATCATCAACAAGCTGCGCGCATTTGTGCAGGAACACGGCGTCGATAAGAAAGCATTCGAGTTCCAGATGCTGTATGGGGTTCGGCGGGACCTGCAGCGGAAGCTGGTGGCTGAAGGGTTCGGGATGCGGGTGTATGTGCCTTTCGGCACGGAGTGGTACCCGTACTTCATGCGCCGGCTTGCGGAACGGCCGGCGAATGTGCTGTTCCTGGCGAAGAACTTCTTCAAGAGCTAGTGCACAGCTGTTGGCTGTTAGCTTCTGCTATTAACTACTAGCTTCTTGCCTACTTTTTGCCGCAGGCCTGCTGCCTTTTGGCTAGCGGGGCGGGAGCTGGATCTCGCCGGTCTCGTCGTAGGGCGGCGGGAGTAGCGGCTCGACCTTGAGCAGAGAGTCCAGCGTGGAGCGCTGTGCAGGGGTGAGGGTGTTGAAGCGCTCTGAGTTGAGGACGTTCTGGCGCTGCTCGGGCTTGAGCTCCCGCAAGCCACGGAAAGTACGCGAGACATAACGGCGCTGGTCGGGCGGGAGCGCCTGCAACTGCTGCATGGCGCTGCGGAACTCCGCACGCTGCGGGGGCGTCATGTGCTCGACGGCTTCGTTGCGGGCGATGATGTGCTTCCGCTGCTCGGGCGGCATGGCGTTGAGCTGCCGAAGGCGCTCGCGGAGGCGCTCCTGCGTGGCAGGCGGCAGGGAACTGAAGCCGGGCTCCTTCGAGAGGGCCAGTTGCTGCTGCTCCGGGGTGAGATTGCGGTGCTCGTTCATCCAGCCGGAGAGGTGCTCCCCGGTAGGGGCAGTGGGACGCTGACGGCGTTGAATGGGAATCAACGTTTTGGGAGGCGGTGGGGCCGGGTGCGCAGGCTGAGACCAGAGCGCGCCACAAAAGGCAGCCGGGACCGCAGCGAGAAGTGCGGTCGCGAGCAGGATGCGGCGGATTGGAGCAGAGCTCGGCATCAGAAGCATTGCAGGAGAAGGGCGGGAAGGCGATCTCCATCATAGCGGCATGGGACCCAGTACCGCCAAAAAGTGGCGCTAGGTGGTCGGTTCTTCTCCATCCTCCGAGCCCGACTGATCGAGAAGCTGGCCCATCTGCTGCTCGGCCTGCTCGTTGTTGTCGAGCACCTTGAGGTCGTTTACGGCCGAGGAAGCCTGAGGGGCGGTGTGATCCGGATGATGCAGGCCAACGAACGTTCCGCCGCCCGCGAGCAGCATGACGACCGCCAAGGCACCGGCGAGAGCCGGGCGAAAGCTGCGGCCCGTGCTGAATTGCAGGTAGGAACGCATGCGCTCCCAGAGAGTTTCCGGGCTGGCGGCTTCCACTTCGCGCAGGCGGGCGTGGAGACGGGTGTCAAAGAACGGAGATGGCTCCGGCGCACGGTACTCATCGAGCAGGGCAAAGGTGCTGCGCAGCTCGGCGAGTTCTTCGCGGCAGGGGATGCAGTTTACGGTGTGGGCCGCGAACTCCGGGTGGGAGGCAGCGTAGCCCTCTTCCAGCAGGAGGTCAGGGAGTTGCGCCCGGAAGTTCTTACAGTCTTTGCTTAGAGTCGCGTTGAGATTCGATTCGGTCTTCATGATGTGCTCCCAACTGTGTGGGTTCTGTTTCTCTGGTCTGCCTGCCTGATCAGACGGGAAGGCGGTGAAATAAGTCGCGGCGCGAGTTAAATGAAGTCCTTTAATTTCTCGCGAAGCGTCTGGTACGCGCGAAAAAGCAGGGACTTGGTGGCCGATTCCGAGAGTTTGAGGACGGCGCCGATCTGCTTATAGTCCATGCCTTCGTACTTGTGCATGAGTACAGCGGTCTTCTGGCGCTCTGGGAGGGCAAGGACGTGCTGGCGGATGGCGTTCATTCGCTCCCTGCGGAGGAGGTCGGCCTCGGCAGACGGGGTGCTGTCGGCCACGTCGGGCATGGTTCCGGTTTCGGAGTCTGGTTCATCGAGATGGACGGTGGGCGCGATGCGCTCGTAGCGGTTGTCGCGGGCGTGGTTGACGCCGAGGTTGGTGGCGATCCGGTAGAGCCAGGTGCTGAAGCGGGCCTCGGCGCGGTAGGTCTCGCGCGAACGGTAGACGCGGAGAAAGACTTCCTGGGCGAGTTCTTCAGCGATGGCCTGATTATGAACCATGCGAAACATGAAGTGGATGATGGGCTTGCGGTACTTGGCGAGCAGAACGTCAAACGCGGCCATGTTGCCGGTTTGCAGCTCCAGCATGACCTCGGCGTCGGTGAGTTGCGAGAAGTCTCCGCGGGCGGCAGCAGCGGAACGAGCCTGACGCTGTTCCGGGGTGAGAGCCTCAGGAACCGCAGCCTGGAGCGGCGCGGGATGAAAGATGCCGGGTTGGATCGCCAACGTGCCCATATTTTTGGGAACACCATTGCCATCCGGTTGTTGCGCGGATTCTGTGGGGCTTTCGTGAGAGTCGGGCGCGGGTGCAGGAGCGTCTCCCGGAGCCTGCGGGTCTGGGAGGGCAGCGCTTGATTTCGCGCGGGACTTCATCTGGTCGTTGGTGGGCGAGGGAGTTCTCCTGAGATTATTTTTCATTGGACGCTCCGCTGACGGCTGGCGGTTGGGCGCGGTTTGTGCGGGAGTCCCTGGATGGTATGCTAATGGAGGTCGCGCCCGCATGGCGCGCCTCGTGAAGCCCTGCTTCTTCTGGGGATCCCGAGCGAAATCAGGGCGCATAACTCAGCGGTAGAGTGCCACCTTCACACGGTGGAAGTCGTAGGTTCGAATCCTGCTGTGCCCACCATCAAATCAACACCTTAGCCTAAGACTGGAAGTATCTGGGTCCATTCGTGGGTCCAGATGGGTCCGTGACCAAGAAACCAGCTCAAGCGGCTGTTTCCTGCTTCGTGCCGGGTAGGAACAGCTCGATTACGGTGCCCTGCGCGTTGCGCTTGTCAAACGTGACCGGCTTGGCGTAGGTGCCCAGCGTCATCACCGGGGACGCATGCCGCAACAAATCCTGCGTCGTCTTCACAGACGCGGCTTGAAGTGTGTCGAAAAGTGCCTGAAGCGGTGGTATGTCTCATTTCCGCGCTGCGTTTCCACGAAGTGACGACAGAGAACCCTTCGAGGTGTGGGTAGCTCTCAAGCCCGGAGCATGGTCGACCCGCAGCGAATACCCTCCCATCCGGGTTGTGCGGGTATCAGGAGACGCCCTCAGCTTCGGTGTCGGGGAGCATCTTGTCGAGGGGACCAAGATCAAGGTGTACAGACCGGCGAAGACTGTTGCGGACTGTTTCAAGTTTCGATCAAGAGTCAGACCGATCTTGCGATCCAGGCACTCAAAGAGTGCTTTCGAGAGAAGAAGGCCACGATGGACGAACTTTGGAAGGCCGCGAAGGTCTGCCGAGTCTCCAATGTCATCCGTCCAGATATGGAAACACCATCGTGAGCAAATCCGTCACCAACATAGCAGCTTCCGTCCGGTAGCGTCTTCTGAAGCTCGCGCGTGAGCGCAAGGAAAATTTCGGCTTGCTGTTGGCGAAGTGACGGCAGATTTTACGAGGATGAAGAGAAGCAGCGGCAGTGGAATGCCTTCAACGTAGAGAACAAGCTCTATCTCGAATCCATGACGCTTCAAGCCGTAGTAGGCGAGATCAAGAAGTTCGTCATGCCGCTTGTTCGAGGACGGGCAACAGATGGCAGTTGGACACGTGCCTGAAATCCTGGCGGTCCGTGGGAAGATTGACCGCTTGGCCGGGTCGCAAAGCTATAGACAGGCCAGCATCTCGTCAGTAGGCGTTTCTACCAAGAGCGGCGTCATTGGTAGGAATCATAAAAGTAGCGCCCGTTTCTTATCAGAACAGACACGAGGTACTCACGTCGTAGTTACTGCGTCGTGAACGGCCAGCGAATGCAGCGATCAACTTCTTTATAGCAATTCATGCTGCTATCCGACCCAGACCCAAGCCGATGACGTAGGTTACTACACCCTCCAGAGCGCCGATCCACGTCATCTCAAGCCCGCTGCTCCACCATGAGCGAATCGTGATGTAGGATTTGGCCGCGCCGACAATGAAGTGCGCGATGAGAGAAACAATCGCTGCGATGACGACTGCCTTGTACCCGGAGGCGAAGAAAAACGGGATGACCGGAACGAACGCGCCGATTGCCGTCGACAGAGCGCCAGACACTGCGGATACCCAGGGTACACTCAGCCCGTCCTCTGTGGTGTTGAGCCGTTCGCGGGCCAGTGCCGAGACCAGCTGGTTCTTGTCCTTCGCGATGTGCCCGACGAAGCGCTCCGCGTCTTCGCGGTTCAATCCCCGCACTTGGTAGCTGAGCGTCAGCAGCTCCCGCGCCTCTGCTGAGTTGTATTCGACGGCTTCCTGCTCACGCGCGTACTCAGCCTCGTAGATTTCGCGTTCACTTTTAGCGGCCAGATAGGCTCCGGAGCCCATGGACAGAGCGCTCGCGGCCATGCCTGCAAGACCAGCTATCAGCACGAAGCGACTATTGCCGAGAGTTGCGCCTGAGACGCCCGAGACGATTCCGAAGATCGACCCTAAACCGTCGTTCACGCCGTAGATGGCATCCCCAATCCAACTGGCCGCCTTCGGACGCCCGGCTTCGCGAGCAGCAAGAAGCTCGTCCAGCGCCGCTTGCGCGTCACTGGCACTGAGCTGCGGCAGACTTCGCTCACGGATGAGTTCGCCAAGCTTCCTATAGTGCTCCTGCTCCTCTGCAATTACTTCTTCCAAGATTGCGATGCTCTCCGGATCACCAATCTCGTGTAGCTGCTTGCCGTATTTCGCGATATCTCGGCTTTCGTCAAGCTCAAGTCTTCGCAGCGCCAATGCATCGCCGCCCACGCGCATCGCAGCGGAATCCGTCTCTCCATTTACAGAGCCTTCGTAACGAGGTATCTCAGCGTTAAGACTGCGGAGCCGTTTCTCCCAGAGGCTCGCGTGATTGCGTTCAGCAGTCGCGAGCGATTCCAGTGTCCTCTTCCGAGCCGGATCGGGTTCGCGACCGGCCAGCGCCTTGTAGCTGTAGTACCCACCCATCTCCGCCTGCCAGTTCGAGACGAGTGCAACGATGAGATTCTTCTTGTTTCGGTTATTCAAGACAATCCTCAGATCGCAGAACCTTCTTGGTGAAGCCGATGCTTAGACGGAGCCTATCTCATGAAGATGACGGCGGCACCACTCCTGGGCGGGAGCTGTGCTTCCAGTCCTACCGCGTTGCGACAGGGCTAGACATCAAAGGCTGAAAGAGCGGGAGTTGCAGCGCGATGCGTGCCCCATTTTCATCATTGAGCGCAAAAACCGTACCGCCGTGACTACGCACCACCGCAGCCACGAAGGCAAGACCGAGACCGCGTCCGGCAGAGTTCGCTCCTTTGCTGTACCGCTTGAAGATGTGACTGAGCACGTCTTCCGGGAAGCCCGGCCCGTTATCGTGGAAGGCGATTTCGGCTTGTTCCGCTGCGCCATGCATTGTTATGGTCAGAGTCGTCCCGGCAGGGAGATGCCGCAGCGCGTTGTCGAACAGGTTGGCGAACGTCCGTTGAAGCAGAGCGGGATCGCCCTGCATGTGAAGTGTCTCACCAGCCTCAACGCGTACATCAATGCCGGCGTGGGCAAACGAAGGCTCGTAGAGAGCCGCCATCGAGAGGACCATCTGACTTATATCTACGGCCTCTATGCGCAACCGCAAGGCATCTGCACTTGCCTCGGACAAGTCAAGCGATGTGTTCAGCAGAGAGGAAAGGCGATCAATCTCCTCAAGCGCATGGATGATTGCTTCTTCCTTTCTTTGTGAGTTTCCACTCATGACCGCAAGTTCGAGCTTTCCGCGTACGGTCGTGATGGGGCTTCGAATATCGTGGGCGAGCGCGTCTGACATGGCATGGAGTTGCTCGACGGCGGATTCGATCCGGTCCAGCATCTTGTTCAACGTCAGGGACAGTCCGGCGATTTCGTC
This sequence comes from Granulicella sp., assembly GCA_965198545.1. Lineage (GTDB taxonomy): Bacteria > Acidobacteriota > Terriglobia > Terriglobales > Acidobacteriaceae > Granulicella. The sequence goes on from CBDAPS010000002.1 coordinate 290,540, forward strand.
GTTCCGTCCTAGAGCGGGAACGCGACTCTTCAGATTGTTGCGTCCGATGGAGCCAGCGATATCGGTGATGACCTGTACGCGATGCAGCGTCCGGCGCGTGCTGACAAAGACGATCGATGTGCCGAAGAGAATAACACCGCACCAGATGAGGGCGAACTCCAGCCGCAAACGGTGCAGTACCTTGCGTTCATAGTTGGTTGAAAGCGCAAGATAGATGCGGTCGCCGTTAGGAATAGTGCTGGTCGCGATGCGGAACGGAACATCGAAGCCTGAGATGAGGAGCGTCGCTGGGTGAGCTTCACGGATGTCGGCGACCTGAATCGCTGCTGCTTCCTGGTTTCCTTCACCGGCCCCGGTGTGCAGCTTGAGTTTTCCTGTGCCATTCGTCTGGATGAAGAACACTGCACGGTTCATGGCACCTGCTGAAGTATCATCGTGCGGTACTTCGCGGCTTGCTAGTTCCGCAACTTCGCGGACCACGACATCATGCAGGCGGTTCTCAGGCGTTCGCTCCGCAACATCTGCGAGTACCCCAAGCTCCCCAGTAAGCCAGGAGTCTGCTCGATTTTGAATGTCGTTCGCGAGGAAGTTCTGCAGAAACCAGAAGGCGAGCGCGGTCCCGATCGCAAAGGCCACACCGCTCCATAACGAAATGCGCCAGGCAGCGGTTCCTGAGTGCCTGTTACCGATCCTTGAGGACATAGCCAACACCTCGAAGTGTGCGAATGAGAGGTTGTTCACCTTCCGCGTCCACTTTGGCGCGAAGGCGATAGATGTGGACGTCCACGACGTTCGTATCCGGGTCGATACGGACTTTCCATACCTGGTCCATGATCATGGAGCGCGTCACAACCCGACCGGCGTTGCGACAAAGATATTCAAGAAGCGCGAACTCCTGGGCTGTCAGCCGAAGTTGTCTGTCTCCCCGCTTGGCTTCGCGGCGTAGAAGATCGAGTTCGAGATCCAGCGTCCGCAGGCTTGTAGCTACCGGGGCGGTTACCGCCGTCCGCTTGAGCAGGTTGCGCATGCGGGCCATCAACTCAGCTACGGCAAAGGGCTTCGTCAGGTAGTCGTCTCCGCCCTGCTCCAGCCCTTTCACACGGTCATCCACCGTACGCCTTGCGGAGAGGATGAGGACGGGCGCCGTGACGCCCTGCTGCCGAAAGGTTGACAGCAGATCAAAGCCATCCCGGTCGGGTAAACCCAGGTCGAGAATGATGCCCGCATACTCCTGCTCCAGGATGACTCGCTCTGCTTCCCGTGCGCTGTGAGCCAGGTCCACTACGTAGCCGCCCTCCCGCAAGCTACGCGAGACGAAGTCGCCAATGGAGGGATCGTCTTCGATGACAAGCACGCGCATGTTCCCATCTTAGGGCTCCCGTATGGGAGGCGATGCACCTAGATGAACAACTCGTCATCTTCGCGCGATGTCGGCTTTGTACGTTGCACTTCGCCGCATATGGAGGCAGAAACCGCGTAGATCACTGTCCGAGAGTTCTTAGAGTCAACGTTTCCCTCTGTGAGCATCGAAGCCCAACCTCTTGTCACAAGATTTCGTCAGGTCATTTGGCCGAATCAGCGCGACGGGATCGCCTGTACAGCCTCATTCATGAGCAGCGGATAGCTGGCCGGCAAGGGTCAAATCGACTGAGACTGACTTTTCAGCTTTCCAGAAAAGCAAGCTCGGATCCTTCAATCCCCACTGCACATACGGAATGTCAAGGTGGGTCTTGACCGTGGCTCGCCCATTCTCCAGATGAACAAGCATCGGAACGGTGATCTCATGCGGCTTGTTCAGCAAGGTGAAGATGCCGGTTACCTGAATGGTCGAATCGCCCGACGGCTCGATCGTACCGGTGTATGTTCTCGGCGCAAAGAGGATTTGGGCGTACTGCTCCACCTGCAGAATCTCCCTGTTCATCCGCTTGTCGCGTGTGCCGTTACCGGTCGTACCGCTGCCGGCGAGCACGGACACCGTGCCCGATATGGTTGGAGTGACACGGCTAAATTCCACCGATCCCGCCTGCACGTGGAACAGTCCGTGCACTACCTCGTGATTAGTGTTTAGCGTGATCTTGACCTCACTTGCGGCTGGATCGACTTGAAACACCTGCCGCTGCGCAAACGCAGGAAAAACTGTGGCGACCAAGACCAGAACTTTCAGAAAGAGCTTCATAACGTCTCCGCTTGAGTCGCCGAAACATCCACCACGGGGCGACTGGTTCACAGTGCGCTGGCCTGCGGCTCCAGCATGTTGTGCTGCGCAACACGCGTCAGCTTCGCGGTCACCCGCATTACTCCGGGCCAGACGCGCAGGCACAAAGGCAGAACCTGTCGCGCGAATGAATTATTCAGGCCGTTGGCAGCCGCTTCGGCAAGCCGCATCTGCCGCAGCAGTGAGGCGCGTAGCTCTGCCTGGAACGCTGGTGCGGGGACTCCGGCCACATACGCTGACACCGCACGTCTCGCGGTATGCAGCGAGATCGAAATGCCGTCCCCGGTAAAGGAGGGGATCACGGCTGCCTGGTCGCCCAGGCAGTAAAGTCCCTCTTCTGTCGTGCGACGTATGTACCCGTACGGAATGTGCGTTACGGCTATCGGCTTGGCGAGCAGTGGTTCCGCGCCCTCAAGTCTCATTGCAAGATGCGGGCACTCCTGTTGGATGGTCGTCAGAAACTTCTCCCACCGGTTCCCCGAGCGCGAAAGATACTTCTGCTGAACAACGCAGCAAAGGTTCGCAATGCCACCTTCAACCGGTTGTATGCCGCCGTAGCCTCCCGGATACAGCATGAGCTCGGAGTAGTGCGCCAGCCCGGCGGTCTGTAATGGGTTGAGGCGGAAGTACATCTTGAAGGCAATCCAGTGATCGGGATCTTTGGGACGCGCATGACCGCGAACGTCATGCTTGCCTGTAGCCAGGAACACCGTACCGGATTCACGCGAGGTTCCTTCATTCAGTGTGACCTGCCAGCTCCCGTTTCCGATCCGGTCCAAGGTCTGCACGCTCTTGCCTCGCTCCACCTGAACTCCAGCTTCCACCGCCGCGGAAAGGAGAGCTGTGTCCAGTGCCTTCCGGGTGAGCGAGCCCGCCGCAAATGGCAGTGGGGCTTCCGCAGCTTTCCGCGCAGCGGCTAGCCGAACAGAATGGATGGGTACCGCGCCAAGGGAAGCGACGTCGATGCCGAGCGCGTGTAAGTCGTCCAGTGCCTCGCCGCTCAGGAACTCTCCGCACACCTTGTGGCGGGCCGTGAGTTCGCGCTCGATCAGCGTGACGCGGTGGCCCTTTCGGGCAAGTGCAATGGAAGCTGCGCAACCAGCTACTCCCCCGCCAAGGATCAGAACATCATCTTGCAAAGTCGCTCCTTGCGCAACCCCAAACGAGAAAACGGGAACTGCGCCTACGTTGGTAGACGGTTAGGAAGAGGAGGCAACTACATCATGAACAAAACTTCATCTTGCATCCATCTGCATCCATTTGCCAGGAGAAGGGTTAGGTTACTGGCGGCGGTTCACAGTGAGATCGTGCCAATCCAGGCCTATCTCGACAATCAGCAGGGATGCGAGCGTGAACGCAATGACACCTACTGCGGCTAACGAATCTCCCAAGTGACTCCAGTAACGGGGCCACAGGTTGAGCACGCGGCTCGACACGAAGGTAAACGTCACCGCGTAGGAGCGAACCATCCATCTACGATGAGCAGCGATCTGCCGGTTGCGTGCAGTGACAAGAGCAGCGGTCGTGCAGACCATCCAGGCGGCCGCCTGCATCGTCGTTCCGGGAAAGCCTGGCCGGCCAGAGGCCAGAGCAATCCCTGTAAACGAGCCGACAAATACCGACACAACATAAATGCGTCCCAGCACACGATGAATCCGCAAGTGTCGCTGCCGGAAGCGTGATGAGAACTGAATAGGGCCGATGAGGAGCGCCAGGGTGCCGGCCAGCGTGTGCGGAATTAGCAGGCCGCGGTCTGCAATGACCTGCAGCCGATACGCGTGATACATAGGGTAGTCGATGGCCAGAAACACTTCAGACGTAATGAAGACAAAGAGCACAAGCACGCCGAGCAAAACCCATACGGCCGTCTTGAACCTTCGTCCTTGTATGCCAATCGCTAGCATGATGGCAGCTTCCCCACGCAAAGCAGTCCCGGTCGCCAAGGCTCTAGCGACACACTGGAAGACTGAATACCTGCACCGTGCAGCAGGCGCCGCCAGTCCGCTTTTGAGAAGGTACGGCGGAAGGACACTGGTCCAACGTGTTTCATAAAGCGGTGCCACTCCACGAGCTTTGCCACCCAACCGACCAGCCGACTGCTCCTTCTCGAGCGTTCGAGATCGTTGATGATCTGCGCCGTTGACTCCATCCACCGAAGAAGCGCCATGATCTCCGCTATTGTCGGGCGATCCCCAAGGAACCACCTGTTGACCTGCTCCAGGCTCACAAGGCAAGCGCGAAATTCTTCGTAAGTGCACTCGCCATCCATCAGCTCAGGCAAGTCGCGAGGCGCTACACGTTCCCGGAAGTCCGCTGCCGGTCTAGGCTGCATGAAAGCGCATCGTCTCCGCTGTTAATCCGGGCCCGAACGCCATAGCGCATCCGCGCTGTCCTGGGCGAGCCTGCTGCAGCATTCGCTCGAGAACAAACATGATCGTCGCGGAAGACATGTTGCCGTACTGCGACAGCACCTCTCGCGAAGCTTCTAAGGCGGTGAGTGGCAACTCAAGATTCTTCTCCACCGCGTCCAGCACTGAGCGTCCTCCAGGATGTACTGCCCAGAGATCAATTTCGCCGCGAGCGTCCATCAACTCACTCCCCTGCAGCGCACGCCCAAGTGCTGCCGGAACCTGCCCGGACAAAAGCATGTCGAATCCAAGTCCCCGGATTTTCCAGGTAATCAGCTCTCCAGTATCGGGAACCGTGTATGCCTTGAAGTTGTCTAGGGCCAAGCCCTGCGACTTTGCTGAGACAAGGCTAGCGGCTGCGCCATCGGCAAACACGAGAAAAGAAAGCACCTGTTCTAGCTCCTGCGTCTCCTGCAAATGCAGTGTGCACAGCTCCAGGTTCAGCATCAGTACACCCGCCTCCGGTTCCGATCGCACAATGTGCCGAGCCAGCTTGAGTGCGTTCATGGCTGCATAGCAGCCCATGAATCCCACTACCGTCCGCTCCACGCCAGGTGAGAGCCCGAGATGTTTCACGATTTCGAAGTCCAGCCCCGGGGCATAAAGCCCTGTGCAGCACGTAACTAGCACGTGCGTGATCCCGGAGCGTTCTCCCTCGCCGAGCGCCAACCCGTCCATGGCCTTCCTCATCAGTACCGGAGCGCTCTCCTCGAAGACCTGCATGCGTCGAGCCGTATCAGGAAAGTGGTCCGGCCGATAGAACTTGTGCGCGTCATGGGAGGAGAACACACTTGGATGAACATAGGGGTCAAGGAAGGAGTAGCGATGTGTGATCTCGGCCCGGCCTGCCATGCGGCGAAAGATGGATCGCAGGCGAGGGGTCGGTAAGCATGTTCTCAGCGAACACGACGAAGGCATCATGCACATCGTGCTCCGGAACAGCAGTGGCGATACGATTCAGGTAAGCAGTAGTCATGCAGCAGCGGTTCTTCTTTCGACGGACACCTTCTGGAGCTAAGCCGCTTACTGAGATTGCGCGTCCGGCGGCTCCATCCGGCGAGAAGTCTTTCTGTCTAGTTGAGACGAGTTCGTCAGCGGTTCAGAGTCGCAATTGAACATGAAGTTTTGTTCATAAAGTCGAGGGGATGGGCTTCGTCTCCCAAATCATTCGAGCCGAATCGCTAAAGCCTCGGCGGTATGCAACGGACGACGACCTAGTTCGACGACTCCTCAGCGTGAGGCAAAGAAATGCTCCTGCTGAACCAGGGATACATCAGGGGCAAAACATAGAGGGTTAAGACTGTGGCCGTAATCAGACCTCCGATCACGACCGTCGCCAGTGGACGTTCGACCTCGGCACCTCGCGAGGTGGAAAGTGCCATTGGGATGAAGCCAAGGCTAGCGACCAGAGCTGTAATCAAGACCGGCCGCAGACGGTCTGCCGCCCCTTGCTGTGTTGCCTCGTCGATCTCTTTGCCTTGCTGACGAAGCGCGTTAATGTGGCTCACCATAACGACACCATTCAGCACTGCGATCCCAAAAAGAGCGATGAAGCCGACGCACGCGGAAAGGTTGAGATTGATTCCCCGCAACCACAGAGCGGCAATGCCGCCGACCAGTGCCAGCGGCACGATGCATAAGATCAGAAACATCTGCTTCGCGTTCCGGAAGGTCGCGTACAGCAGGGCGGAAATGATAAGGAGCGAAACGGGGAATACGATGAGCAGGCGTTGCTGGGCTCGCTGCTGGTTTTCGTACTGTCCACCCCACTCCAACCGGTAGCCCGGCGGCAGTGGCATCTGTGCGGCTACGGCGGCTTTGCAGTCCTTGACGAAGCTGCCGAGATCGCGACCGCTTACATTGCTCATAACGACTGCACGGCGATGAGCTTGCTCGCGATTGATGAGGATGGGACCACCAACCGTCTTGATCTCGGCAACTTGGTCCAGCCGCACGAGTTCTCCTTGCGGTGTCTTGATCTGCAACGAGCGCAGACGCTCCGGATCGTTGCGGATGTCTGCCGGCAAGCGGATGGCGATGGGGAACCGCTCTTCGCCCAAAAGCATCTCGGAGAGCTGCTTTGAGCCGTACAGTGTCTCGATAACTTCCTGCACGTCGGACACATTCACCCCGTAACGGGCTGCTTCCTGGCGGTCGATGCGGACCTGCAGCTCCTGCGCACCGGAAATGATCTCCATCTGGGTTTCAGAAGCGCCCTGGACTCCTGAGATAACCTTCTCCGCGGTGTGCGCCATCTGCTCCAGCGTGTCCAGGTCTTCACCGAAGATCTTCAGGGCGACATCGCCGCGTGTACCGGTGATGGTTTCGTCCATGCGCATCTGCATGGGCTGGGTGATCTCGTACGTCACACCGGGAATCCTGTCGAGTGACTGTTGCAGGTCATCGGTGAACTGCTTTTTCTGTTTCGCGTTGGCGTCCTGCAGCTTGGGCGTAAAGCTGAGATACGAATCGGATTCGTACTCTCCCATAGCCTCGGTGGCGAGGTCGGGCCGGCCGAGCTTGGTTACGACACTGCTGACGTCAGTCTTTCCCTTGATTGTTCTTTCGATTTGGTTGCCGATCGAGACTGACTCAGTCAGCGCGACGCCCGGGAGACGTTTGGAGGTAACCACCATCGAACCTTCATCCAGGGTCGGCATGAACTCCGTACCGATGAACTTGAGCGAACCGAGCGCTACTACGATCAGCGCGACGGAAACGATGAGGATGAGTTTGCGATGTTTCTCGCTCCTTCCCAGAGACCGCCCATAAGCCTCGCGCAGGCGGTCAAACCAATTGGGCTTAGCTTCTTGTTTCTGCTCGCTTTTTTTCGCGAGAGTCCGCTCCCGGTGTCGTAGGGCGATGGTGCAGAGCGTGGGCACGACGAAGAGCGCCAGCAGGAGAGAGCCGGCAAGCGCGGACACGACCGTAACCGCCATAGGGCGGAACATGCGGCCTTCCAGGCTTTGCAGGGTGAGCACGGGCAGGTACACCGCGATGATGATGAGCACGCCGAAGATGACCGGGCGCGATACCTCATGAGCTGCCTCTCGGACGACATCGAGCAGCGGCTTACCGGCCCCGCCGTTCTCAAGCCGGTGCATGCAGTTTTCTGTCATCACGACGGAGCCGTCGACAATGGTCCCAAAGTCGATCGCTCCCAGGCTCATAAGGTTGACCGAGATACCGAACAGGTCCATGCCGATGAAGCCGAACAGCAGCGACAGCGGAATCGTGACAGCGACGACCAGTGCGGCTCGCCAGTCGCCCAGGAAGATCAGCAGGATTACGACGACGAGCACCGCGGCTTCAATCAGGTTGCGGCGAACGGTCGCGGTTGTAGCGTTGATGACATCCGACTGGTCGTAGAAAGGGATGATCCTGGCGCCATCGGGAAGCTTGAGTCCAGCAATCTTGGCCTTGATCTCCTTAATGATCTTCTGTCCATTCTCTCCACGAAGGATGATGACCATACCTGAGACCGTTTCACCCTGGCCGTTTCGCATGACCGCTCCGTGCCGAGGCAGCGCATCCGTCTTCAGCGTTGCGACCTGCTTCAGCAGAACCGGGACGCCCCTGCTGGTGGACACGACGATGTCGCCTAGGTCGTCAAGACTCTCCGCCCGCCCGAGTCCCCGTACGGTGTACTGCTGCTCCGCGTGCTCGATGTAGCTGCCGCCGAAGTTAGCATTGTTGTTGGTTACCGCTGTAACTACGTCATGCAAAGTGAGATTGAAGCGGCGCAGGCTTTCCGGATCGACCTCCGCTACGTACTGTTTGGTTTCGCCGCCCCACGAGTTAATCTCGCTAACTCCGGGGATGGTGAGAAGGGCATAACGAATGACCCAGTCATGCAGCGTCTTGAGCTGCATCAGCGACATCTTCGGCGCGGAGACGGTGTATTGGTACACCTCGCCAAACGCCGTGGACATGGGATTCATCTGCGGCTGCAGGCCCGCGGGAATCCGGCTTTGTACCTGGTTGAGCCGCTCGGCAACCAGTTGCCGCACGAGGTACTTGTCCATGGAGTCGTCAAAGATGACCGTCACCATGGAAAGGTCCAGCTTCGAAGTAGAACGCACCATCTGGAGCTTCGGCATACCCATCATCGAGGTCTCGATGGGGTACGTCACCAGCTGCTCAACTTCGACCGGCGACATGCCCGGGCACTGCACAGTGACAACGACCTGGTTGTTTGTCAGGTCCGGGAAGGCTTCCAAGGGCAAGTCCAGCATGACCGTGATCCCACCGACGACAAGGACCAGCAGGAGCGCCACAACGAGCCAACGGTTGGAAAGAAAGAAGTCGACCAGCTTCTGCATCCTAGCCGTCCCCCATGGTGCCCTTGAGCATCTCGGACTTGACCATGAAAGCGCCGTTCACCACGATGCGGTCGCCGGGTTTCAGTCCTTCGACGATCTCTGCCTCGCCCAGGGACCGTGTACCCACGTTGACTGTCCTAGCCTGAAAGGTTGTGCCATCGGCGGTGACGAAGACAACGGGCATGCCGTTGATGTCCTGCAGCGCGTCTTCGGGAACGAAGACGGCGTAGCGGGTCGCAGGCTCGGCGATGTGGGCGGAGGCAAACATACCCGGCCGAAGCTTTGTGCCAGGGTTCGGCACCACGATGCGGACGGGGATCGTGCGTGTTTCCGGATCAAGCGTGTCTCCGATCATGCCTACGCGACCATTGAAGACCTGATCTGGAAATCCCGCAGTCACAATCTCCGCACCTGCGCCCTGATGAACCAACGAGAGATCCTGCTGATTAACTGCCGCCGTCACCCACACCGTCGAAAGATTCGAGATGTCGAAGGCCACAAAGCCGGTGTCGACCACCTGGCCAACGCTGACATTTCGGGTGATCACAACCCCATCGATGGGAGAACGAATTGGAATGAGTTCACGATCGTACAGATTGTTCTGATTGAGTGAGTTCGGCGGAACCTGCAGGAGCTCGGAGAGATGCTCGCGTTCCATGTGGACGTTCGCTTCAGCATCTTTCAGCGCCTGCTGAGCTGCCAGAAGATCCTGATCCGAGCGCTGCGATTCCTCTAATGAGGCCGCCTGGATGCTATAGAGGTGGTGATAGCGGTCCTGCGCCTGCCGAGCGAAGGCAACCGCTCCCTGCTGGCGACGGACATCCGCATACGCCTGCACCAAAGACCCGACGGTTTCATGCACCGTGTGACTGTGAAGGCTGCCCAGCACCTGTCCCCGGCGAACGGTCGCTCCAGGGAGCACGTTCACCGCTGTGATCCGGCCGTCGGCGATCGTCCCAAGATGCGAGGTGTGCTGCTCGTCCATGGCAACCTGACCGGCGACGGAGAGGGTGCGCGGCGTGCGCTGCACCAGCACATAGGCTGTCTGGATACCCGCACGCTGCTGATCCGATGCCGGGATCTTCACCGTGTCGTTCGCCTGCGCTCCTCCCTTTGCAGACTTGTCCGGCTGATCCTGGGTGCTGGATGCAGACGAAGTGGACTTATCTGAAGAGGACGAGCCTGAACTGCCGGTGTTGGACTGCTTCTTGGAACAGCCGGTCAGCAGGCAGGCGAGGAACAGGAGATGAAGCGAAGATCTTAGGCGGTTCATGGCTGCACCCCGTAGGCAAGCTGCAGCCGAAGCCGGGCTTGTTGGAACTCGGCTAATGTGCGCAAAGCGCTTACCTCCACATCGAACTCGGTTCTTTCCGCATCGAGATAACGCAATAGATCGACTCCTCCCGAGCGATAGGCATCGTCCATGATGGCTAGATTCTGCTTCGCCCGGGCTCGCATGTCCCGGCAAGATGTCGTGTACGACAGTCTGCTGCCGTTCGTAGGCCTCCTGCGCTGCGGACACGTCAGCCCTAACGGAAAGCTCCAGTTGCTGCAGCCGATCCTGCGCCAAGTGAACTGTAGCTTTCGCCCGCGCGACCTCGCCTTGATTGCGATTGCGGAAAGCCAGCGGAATCTGCAGGCTGGTGTAGGCGGTGTTGTCACCAGAATTGCGTTTGTATCCGCCGAGCAGGTCAAGGTCGGGCACTCCGATGGCGCGCTGCAGCCGGACATCCGCTTCAGCGGCTGCAACGGCGTCCTGAGCTACGGCTATGTCGGCGCGTGCGGCCAAGACGACATCGACGCTCTGCGGCTGAAGAGGCGCAGCGGAATTGAGCGAGTCGGTGAGTGTCACGTTTTGGTCAGGAGCCCTGCCCATCTGACGGAACAACTCGATGCGGCTCATGACAGCTTCACGCCGGGCAGCTTCCAACGCCAGCAACAAGCGGTCTCGCTCGATCTGCACGCGAATCAGGTCGACACCGCGCATGGCGCCGGCGTCGACTCTTGCCTTGTTGTAGCGAACGATTTCGTCAACAGCGTGCATGTCGTTTTCGAGCAGTCTTTCTATGCCTGCGTCGGCAACTGCGGTCCAATAAGCGGCCGCCACACGCCCGGCGATCTGCTGATTCAGCAGCACTCGGTTCGCTTCCGCTTGGCGCACGTTTGCTTTCGCAAGGTCTTGCCGCCGCCCCCGCTTTCCTCCGAGCTCAAAAAGCTGACCTATGTACGCGTAATCTTCGGTGTTGTTTGGAAAGTCGAAGTTGTCCGTCCACGGCCGCAGATCTTCAGACTGCAAGTAGAGCCTGGGGTTCGGCCGCAATCCGGCCTGCACAACGGTTGCTCGAGCGACGTCGACCTGGTCCTGACCTTGGCGTGCCTGGAGGCTGGTCTGCGACTGAAGGATAGCGTCATGCAGGCTTAGTGTGACTTGTGTTTGCGCGGCCTGGGAGAAACCGCAAGGAGCCTGAAACCCGCAGATCACACACGCCAGCAAAACGCCTGCCACTCTTAGCAAAGCCCCAGGCAGTATGGCCGCGCTGCATCTGTAGGCGTAGGACCTCGCTCTCCGGGTCCCTGAACTTCTCCGGGTCCCTGAACTGATATTGTGAAAGTACGGGTGATGCGGGACCATTGACAACCTGATTCTGAGAGACCACTGGCTTGTGAGGTCCAGATAACGATAGCGCGAAGAACAGTTGCAGAAGCTACTTCGGCATTGCTGGTGTCTCGGCGGCCTTGCTCAAGGTGGCCTTCACGGTTGGCGAAAGCGGCTGGTCCGCGTTCTTAAGCAGCAAGGAAACTTGCCACATCTCGGTTTCAGAAAGGATGTGCTGATAAGCGGGCATTCCCGTTAGTCGAACGCCATTGGCTACTTTCCAGTACGTCTCCCCAGGCTCATCGTCGCTCACGCCGACCACATTTCCTTTGCGGTGTTTCTTCCAAAGCTGCGGAGCTCTCGGATACATCCACTGAGCGTAGGCAACATCATGGCCGGGAACACCATGGCAGCTCGAGCATTGGGTCATGTAGATGTTGGCTCCTGCTTCCAACCCGGCTTCGTCTGCCGCAAAGGGCGGTGTCTTCATCTCCCGGGCGATCCGCGCACCCAGAGGGACATGAACAATTTGCGCTTCCATGGGAAACGCAGGATCGGCTGAGGCGACGGGCGGATGACCGAACCTCAGGTACAGGAACAAACCAATAAACGCTGTGATGAAAGCAAACGCAAAGCCTAGTGCAACGAAGCCAAGCCGCTTGCTGAACGTATCACCTGCCATGTCCTATCTCCGCTACTTCTTATAGCATTTTCCTTCGTCTTGTCTGCCGAGTGAACCCGCTACTCGGACGCATGCCAGAGCATGTCCACACGCACCGGTATCTGATTCTTGATAGGAACAGTGAGGAATGATGGGGGATCGATCTTGAAGTCGGTTAGTGTGGAGGGAACCGTCCCGCTAATGTGGTGTTCTGCGCCTTGCATGTCTTGGTGGAACGGGACGTGACTGTAGTGAGCCGTGTTCCCGGCAAACTGCACTTCGAGCTCACAGTTCAACTCCGGGAGGCTCATCGCGGCCTCCGGGATCCGGAAGCGCACTGTAATCAGCGGGAACTGGGCGCCGCGTGTCACTTGGAGCATATGGAGATCCCGGTTGGTGTCACCAGAGTCGAAGCTCTTCACCGGTGCTGCAACAAGGAACTCGCAGGTACCCGCGTTGCACACGCCCTTGCCTTTGGCCGCATGGCTTGCACCATCCACTTCGTGGATGGGATGCGACATGTGATAGACAAGGGTGGAACTGTCCAGCACCCAACTACGTCCAGAGGTGGACTGGCCTACGAGCGGAAGTACGCTCATCAGCAACAACGCGGAGACAAATCGCTTCACGGTGTCTTCCTTCCCGGCAGGTGAATAGGCCATGACACGGCAACGATAGCCGCAGTGTACGCCGCCACCGTTGTCCACGCGACCGCGGCGTGCGCTGAAGCGATTCCGTGGACCTTCTCTCCATCTGCGGCCTGGTTGAAGGCCATGGCGCCAAGAATGGGCGTAAGGATCATGCCTGGAGCATGGATATAGATGAGGTACTTATGCAGCTTGATGCCACCCTTGGACGGCCCTTCTCCTTGGATACGCGGTGCCTTGATCGCGTAGTACGCTGTCGCCCCGTACATGGCAACGGAGAGCGAGCCCAAGCTGACATGAATGTCACGGCCGATCGTGTTTCCCTGTCCGTTGCGCGGGTCCGGCGGCGCCGCGGCGGAGCTAATGCAAGCTGCAGCCAAGGGTGCAAGGGTGATGAGACCAAGCCTCTGGTGAACCTTCAGGTCGTGAGTGCGGCGATCAAGGCGCGCCTGCATGTCTGGATCTGCCTTACTCTGGTCAGGCGAGAGGCCGAGGTCCTGCAGAGATGGCGCTGAACTTGGCTTTTGCGAGTCCTGCAAGGGAGATCTGGCAGTTTGCGGCTTGGCGTCTGCCTGTTCCCTCGATTCGCCACTCTCCTGGATGCTCGAAGACGTGGAACTGAAATGGGATCGAGATGACAGGGACGCTACAGCGAGGAATGTAGATGAGGGAGCATCCGGTAAGACTAACGAGCTGGAGTCAGCTTTATCTTGCCGCTGCTGGCCGGTCTGTGCTGAAGCCGTGACTGCGGGAGAGAAAAACAGGATCAGAGCAATGGAGATTGCGCAGTGTGTCGAGGGGCGGCTAGGGAGTGAGCAACTTCTTGTCATGCAGACCTCGACGCAGCTTGATGGAGGGTGTTGGGGAGGGAGCTACGGGCTTAAAGCAACTTCGTTGAAGAAGTGGGCCCATAGTCGCTCCGTCCCGCAGCTCCAAACTAGGTATAGAAGGCGTGGATGACCGTCACCAAACACCCACATGACGGAAAGTTCATCTTGGTGATTTCGCCCAACTCGTATGAGACAAGCCCTTCGAAAACGGCACACCGCGTACTAGTTCGGCGGGATTATCGGTGAAATGACTTCAACCGGCTTGACCCGTGCGAGGGCCTGTGGGCTCGCACAACGTAATGACCGATGAGCCAACCCGTGACCGACCCAAGAAGCACGTCGGTTGGGAAGTGCTGTTGAGCAAGAACGCGTGTAAGGCTTACCCCAGTCGCCATCGTATAGAGCCCCACCTGCTGCCAGGGTTTTGAATACTCACCCGCGAGGGCGGCAGCCGAAGACCAAGCCACAATAGCGTGGCCAGAAACAAATGATGGGTCCGAGGCGGCATCACCCCGTGAAGAAATGGCCTCGTGCGTTCGTCAGCTGTGGACATGAGGGAGAAGTGGATATGCAGGTCCTCTCCCTCTCTTCGGCAGGATTTGAGAAGATCTCATCCGATACCCCCAGGACAAATAGCTCGGTTATCGGGTCGCCACCATCGTCGTCGATGAGGCAGCCGTTGTGCGGCATTCATTTGCACGGCCAGAAGACATACAGTCGGAGCGTGTTCCCATGAAGCTGGCCTGCTCGCCGGATCCAAGAAGGAGCGGTTGACAAGGATCGGCAAAATGGTAGAGTCTTCAATCGTCTCTTTATATGAACATGTTCATGAAGTCAACCGACGGCTGGGCGGCGGTAAGCATGGACGAAGAGGAGCATTGCGGTGATTGAAATGCTGCAGGATGAGTTTGAAATACGCAGGCTAATCGAGAGCTGGGCTGTATGGCGGGACTCAGGAGACTGGGAGCGGCTGCGCTCGGTATGGCATCATGACGGTGCGATGCAGGCCACCTGGTTCTTCGGAACCGCGGATGAGTTCGTGGCGGCCAGCCGGGGAGCCTGGGCCAGGGGCGTTGAGGTGCTGCATACGTTGCAGGGTACGTCGATCGATTTGCGTGGAGATCGGGCGGTGGCGCAGACCAAGATGGAGATTCACCAGCGCGCCAACGTGGATGGTGTCCTCTGCGACTGCGTTTGCATGGGACGCTTCTACGATCTCTTCGAGAAACGCGCAGGCAAATGGGGTTTGGTGTTGCGGCAACCTATTTATGAAAAAGATCGGCTTGATCCGGTGAACACCTTAGAGAAGCTGAATCTGGATCGGGAGAGGCTTGCCACGCTTCCAGCGGGTTACCGGCACCTGGCTTACCTGCAGACCAAGATCGGAATGAGTGTGAAGCTTGACCTGGCAGGAACCAAAGGGCCGGAGGTTGAAGCTCTCTACGCACAAGGACGCAAGTGGCTTGAGGACGCTGCTACAAGCAGCAGTGAGTAACAGGCCTAGCCATGAAGACTGTGGCGGCTGAGGGTCACTGCGTGGAAACGTAATCAAGCCCATTCTGCGCATGTGACGAGAGCCGCGTAGCGAGCTTGGGGAAGAGCCGAAGCGCATTGCCGTGCAGGATCTTCTCAAGATCGCTGGGGCTGAATCCGTTATAGCGCTCAACGGCGTTGATCGCCTCACCGATGGTGAAGTGTGGCATGAACGGGATGTCGACGCCCATGAGGAGCTGCGAGGTAGGAACCAGGTCGAGTACGCCAAGCAGCTGCACGGGTGTGGTGGCCGCAGTCAAATCGTAGTAGAAGGACGAGAGGACCTCTCGGATTTCATCGGCGGAGACGGTGGGGCGGTGGCCGGCGCCAAAGTGAACCTCAAGGTGCTGAAAGCGCTGGATCAGGAACGGCATGGTTCCGCCGCCGTGGGTGGAGATCATGCGGATGTTGGAAAATCGTTTCTTGGCGCCGGAGACGACCATGTTTGCAAGCATCCGCGTGGTGTCAAACATGAACTCGAGCGCTGAGAGGTTGAGGCCGAGATCGGCCCGCGGCGCAGTGCTGAGCGTCCAGGGATGGATGAAGAGGGTGGTGCCGCGGCGATCCAATTCTTCAAACCACGGGTTGAACGCGGGTTCGCCGAGATAGACGTCGTTGATGCTGGTGGAGGTGGCAACGCCATCCAGCTTAAGGGTGTCGAGCGCGTACTCGATCTCCGCAAGCGTTGCGTCCGCAAGATGCCCTGGGATGGTGGCGAGGCCACCGAACCGCGTGGGATGCCTGGCGATGATCTCCGCGATGGCTTCGTTGATCCGGCGCGCGATGCCGCCGGCTTCCATGGCGTTGCCGTGCTGCGCGGCGTGCGGAACGGAGAGGACGGAGGTAGCGATGCCGTTCTGATCCATGAGCTCGAGCGCGCCGTCCACGGACCAGGATGGCAGCTTGGCGAGGGGAACAGAGCCGCCGAAGGGGAAGATAGGGTGCGAGTGAACGTCGATAAGGTTATAGTGGCGCACGGTGGGCTCCTGGTGCAGCGCTTGCCGCAGTGACAGTTAGGATCGCCAGCGCGGGAGCAGCGCTCTCGCGTTGGTGGAACCGATCTGCTGGCGAAGGTCAGAGGGCATGGATAGTTTGGCGAAGAGTTCTATGCTGTGTGCAACGGGGAAGTAGCTGAAGTCGGAGCCGAAGAGGAGGTGGGTTGCAGGAACCACCTTGCGGAGCAGCTCAAACGATTCGGGAGCAAAGGTCTGAGCGCAATCAAAGTAGAACTTGGCGAACTCCGCATAGACGCCGTCAGGAAAGAGGGTCTTCAGCTTCTCCGGGCCAACGGAGCGCCAATCGTCGAAGCCGGTGATGCGGCCGAGCAGCATGGGCATGACGCCGCCGCCGTGGCAGAAGATGAACCGCACGCCGGGCAGGCGGCGCGTCGTCTGGGCGTTCCACAGGCTGAGGATGGTACGGGCCGTGTTCACAGGGAACTCCATCCAGGCAGTGGAAAGCGGCGGCTTCTCATAGGTAAGGGTGTCTGCGGTGCAACAGGGAGCCTGCGCTGGATGAACGTATACCACTGCCTTGCGACGATGGAGTTCCTGAAAAATGGGTTCGAACTTCGGGTCGCCGAGCCAGGCTTCGCCGTACTCGGTAGCGATGCCGACGCCGTCGGCCTTGAGCACATCGAGAGCGTAGGCGATCTCGGCGAGGGAGCCCTCGACATCGTTCATGGGCAGCGAGGCAAAGAGGCCGAAGCGGCCGGGGTGATCCTGGCAGTGGCGCGTACTCCACTCATTCGTCTCACGGGCATTTTTGCGCGCGGCCTGCGGATCTGTTTCCAGGATAGGACCGGCGTACGCGATGGCGGTGGCGACGTTGTTGCGATCGAGTTGGTCGAGCGACATCTGGATGGTCCAGGCATCGCCGTCCTTGTTCTTGCCGGTCGGCTCAAAGTGATGGTGAATGTCGAGCAGGCGATGCGGGTTGCCGGCGCCGTGAGCCAACCTTGGCAACGCCGACACGGCGGCACAAGCTGCGGCACCTGCCAGAAAGTGCCGCCGGCCTGTTGTTAACACCGTACGCCCGTAAGCGCCGCGATCAGACATAAAATCCTGTCCCGTGAGGAATGATCCCTGCCGCCGTGTAGCGCGGTAAAGATGAACATGTTTGCGTAATGAAGAGTCGAGGACAAGGAGCATAGTTGTCAAGTCCGTTTTCCACGGTGTACAAAGCCGCTGTGTGCTGGCGCAGGAAGTAAGACGCGTCGGGCTGGTTGACAAGGCTGACAACGGTACGGCAAGGTACAAGAAACGAACGTGTTCACCTAAGTCTCAGGTAAGCACCTCAGCAAAGATTCATGAAGATCGAAGGGAAAATGACCATGAAGGTCCCTGCAAGCCGTAGAGTTCCTTACTGCACCATCCTGGCGGCTATCGGTTGTAGCGTGACCAGCCTGCGGGCGGGCATGGCGCAGAAGGTTACCGTCAGCAGCGGACTGCTGCTGACCGACGTGACCGTGGTGGACACGCACAGCGGCAAGGAGATGCCGCACATGAGCGTCGCCATCGATGGCGGCAAGATCGTGCACATTGCTCGGACGGGCACGCTGTTGTCAAAGGCTCCGGCCAGGAGCGTGGATGGGCGTGGCAAATACGTGGTGCCGGGTTACTGGGAGATGCATGGCCATCCGATCGACAGCCCGGATCGCGTGGACAATCTCACGCTGATGCTGGCCAATGGTGTCACCGGTGTTCGCCAGATGTCGGGCTCGGACGAGCTCCTGAAGCAACGCAAGGACGGCACGTTGATGCCGGCGACCGATGCGCCGGAGCTGCTGGCCATGCCTGGAGCAATTCTGCTACGTGGAAACGCCGGCACGGTCCCGATGGCAATCGCCGAAGTCGACAAGCAGAAGGCGGAGGGTGCGGACTTCATCAAGACGATCGACGTCACGCCACCGGTCTTCTTCGGGGCGCTCGATGAAGCGACCAAGCAGGGGCTGCTCTATGACGGACACCTCTCACCCGGCGTGGACGCGGTGAAAGCGTCTGAGGCGGGCATGCGCGTCATGGAGCACCTAGGCCCGATGGAGACGATCCTGCTGAGCTGCTCGACGGATGAAGCGGCGATCCGGCAGGCGATGGCCGCACGTGCGGCTGCGGCGGCGCAGGCTCCCGCGCCGCCGGCAGCCACTGTGCTGACCAAGGCGGCAACCTCAGACCCGGTATTGATGCGGCAGCTTGGCGATCCGAACGCGTTGAAGCGGACGCAGCACATCATCGATACCTTCAGCGAAGCAAAATGCCGTCAGGTGGCGCAGGCGTTCGCGAGCCACAACACGTGGCAAGCGCCGACGCTAATCCGGCTGCGCACCAGCGAGTTCGGCGATGACCCGCTCTATCGCGAAAACCCGAACCTTCGGTACGTAGGACCGGCGACTCGGCAGCTTTGGGACCAGGTAGCGCAGAAGTTCGCAACGACGATGGGGCCTGAGGACCGCGAAACTCTAAAGCAGATGTATGCGCTGCAACTGAAGCTCGCGAAACTGTTCGGTGATGCAGGCGTGCCTATGCTGGCGGGCTCAGACTTTGGCGGCATCTGGTTGGTAGCGGGGTTCTCGCTGCACCAGGAGTTCGATCAGCTCGCCGTGGCTGGGTTCACTCCGCTGCAAGTGCTGCAGATGACGACGCTCAATGGAGCGAAGCTGCTGGGCCGGGAGGACCGGGCGGGTAGCGTGGACGAGGGCAAGGATGCGAACCTAGTGCTGCTGGATGCGGATCCCATGAGCAGTGTGCAGAATCTACATAAAATATACGCGGTCGTGCGGGGAGGCAGGTTCTACTCTGAGCAGGATCTGGATGGCCTGAAAGACCGCGTTCAGAAGCACCTGGAATCCGCCAAGGCAGCGGCCATGCCGGCCGAGAAGGCCACTCCCTAACGAGCGAGTGGCCCTTCGCTGGGATGGCTGTACGGGGGCATGGCGAAGGTGGCCAACGCCGCCAGCAGGCTGAAGCCGACAAAGAGCAGCAGGCCGGGAGTGTAGCCGCCGGTGTGGTCGAAGCTCATTCCCAGGAGCAGCGGACCGATGCCGATGGCCAGAGCGAACAGCCCGAAGCCAATACCGTAGAGGCGGCTGAAGGCGGCGTTGCCGAAGTAGCGGCGAACGAGGAATGCGGTGAAGTCGACCTCCGCGCCCAGGACTGAACCCAGCAGGAGCGCGGCGCAGGCTTCCGCCAGCTTGCCGTGGGCATAAATGAGCAGCAGGACGGAGGTCATCACCGCGAGACTGACGCAAGCGAGCAGACGTGCGGCGTTGAAGCGGTCCAGCAGCCACCCAATGCCGCCGCGTCCGACGATAACGGCGATGCCGGCCAAACCGGCGACGCGAGCCGCCGCAGCGGGCGTGTTGCCACGGTCTACCAGCATGGGGACCAGGCTGGCGAAGGCGCCTCCGACGGCGATGGCGATCAGCATCAGCACAGCGGACATGACCAGGAACGCGCGCGTCCAAATCAGCGGCGCGATGGCAATACGTTCCGTTATGCGTCTGGGCAGCGGCAGGCGGGCGTTGCGGGTGGCGACGAGGGCCGCCGGAATCGTAACCACCATCGTGAGCAGACCGATGGCGGCGTAGGCGCTTCGCCAGCCGAGATGACCAACAAAGACCTGCGCGAGCGAGGGGAGCACTGTCGCGCCCACGCCGATGCCCATCAACGATAAACCGAGCGCCAGGCCCAGGCGACGCTCAAAGTTGCGCACCAGAACGGCGGCGTAGCCAATGGGGGATGAGCCGCCACCCAGCAGCGAAAAGACGCCGTAGAGCAGGTATAGCTGCCACAGGTGCGGCGTAAGCAGCGAGAGCGAGGCAAAGGCGAGGGAGAGGCCGACGATGGACGGCAGGATGACGCGCCGAGGGCCATAGTGTTCGATCAGAAAACCCCAGAGCGGCGAGCTCAACGCGACCACGAACTGGCCGATGACCAAGGCGCTGGCGACCTGCGTCCTGGTCCAGTGAAACTGGCCCGCGAGCGGCCGCACGAAAACGCCGAAGACGTAAATCAGCAGCGATCCGACCGAAAGCATGAGGCAGATACCGCAGCCCAGGACGGTCAGCCAGTCGCGGTCAAGGGGAGCACCACTCTCCAAAGAGGGGGACAAAGATTCGGCGTTGGCCATTGGGAGAACTCCTGGAAGTGGGACATGGGAGAATGAACGTGTTCGAAGATGAGAGTGTTCGAGCTAGGCCATGCTTGTCAAGCAGGCGCTCTGCCTGCTGAGAACTGCGCTTGACAAGCAGGTGGGTGGTGGGAAAGACTTCGCAGCTGGTGAACATGTTCACCAAGCCGGAACTTCAGGGGAAATGAAGGAGTACGAGCATGGCGGAGCAGCGCACCGCAAAGAACTGGATCGGCGGCGACTGGGAGACCGTTGGCGTAGAAAAGCCGAGCACGGACCCGGCTACGGGACGCGTCTTTGGAACGTATCGGGACGGCGGCGCGGAGGTTGCGGGCTCGGCCATCGCGGCTGCCGTTGCGGCGTTCACGCCCGAGACCTGGCGCGCGGATCCGATGCTGCGGACAACGGTGTTGAGTCACATGGCGGACGCGTACGCTGCGCGGTTGAGCGAAGTGATCGACACGCTTTGCCTGGAAAACGGCAAAACGCGACCAGAAGCTACGTTTGAGGCCAGCCTCATCATCAGGGCGCTTCGCTTTGCTGCGGGCCTTGCAACGCATACGTTCGGACGAGCGGCCGACACCATCCCTGGACGGCAGACGATTGTGCTGCGCCAGGCTGTGGGCGTGGCGGGGCTGATTATTCCCTGGAACTCGCCGGCTTACCTTGGGATTCGCGCTCTGGCGCCTGCCCTGGCCGCAGGCTGCACAACGGTGATGAAGTTTCCGGCACAGGCTGCCCACAGTGCGCACCTTGCCGGCGAGATCATGAGCAGCGTCCCGGAGCTGCCGCGCGGAGTGGTGAACATCTTCAGCGAGTTCGGCGCGGATGGAGCGCGGCTGCTGGTGGATTCACCCGACGTGCCTGTGATCAGCTTCACGGGGAGCACGCATACTGGGCGCATGATCGCGCAAGCCGCGGCCAAGCATTTGAAGCGTGTGGGTTTGGAGTTGGGCGGCAAGACGCCGCATGTGATCTTCAACGATGCGGACCTGAATGCGGTGCTGCCGGTGCTGGAGAAGTCGTCGACCGTCTTTGCCGGGCAGTTCTGCATGACCGGGAGCAGAATCCTGGTGCAGAGAGGTATTGCTGAGCGACTCAAATCCGGGCTGGCGGAGCGTCTGCGGAAAGTTAAGCCTGGGCCGGCGAGCGATTCGGCGAGCGATATGGGGCCGCTGATCGACATGGCGTCGGTGGCGCGTGTGGATGCGGCGGTCGAGGCTGCCGTGGCGGCCGGTTCGATGGTGGTTGTGCGAGGCGGTCCGTCGCAGGAGCCCGCGCTGGCCGGCGGAGCGTTTTATCATCCGGCGCTGCTCGAAGTGATGGACTCGTCCCTGGACATTGTGCAGAAGGAGACCTTCGGCCCGGTGCAGACCGTGCAGGTGTTTGACACCGAAGATGAGGCCGTGGCGCTGGCCAATGAGACCGAGTACGGGCTAAATGCATGTGTCTGGAGCCGCGACGTGGATACGCCGGTGCGCGTGGCAAGACGGCTTGACGCGGGGTTAGTCTCGATCAATGGCTGGGCCAATATCGCCGTGGAGTTCGAGGAGGGCGGCTATAAGGCGAGCGGGCTAGGACGGCTGGGCGGTGTGGCCTCCATGGAAGATTTTCTTGAATACAAACAGATCGCCCATACGTTTGCGGGTGGCCATCACTAGAAAGCGGAGGTCGCCATGCCAAAGCTCAGAAAGATCGTCCTCAAAGGACACTTTCCAACACCTACGATGTGGAAGACGCGCCGATCAGTGAACTGGATCGGGTGAAGAACTGCTACTGGAGCGTGCAACGGCTGCTAAAGCTTTACCGGAGCAGAGTGGAATCGCCATCCGTCCGAACCCAGGCCTCAGCGAGACCTCGGCACCACATCTCGCCTGCGGGCATGGGACCGCGGTCGTGTTGCGGAACGGACCATAGGTTAGAATGGGGGGCATCAGGAGAAGCGATTGGCCATCGTGGAGCTCGAACCGACCGTGAAATTGAAGAAGGTCGGCGTACGCGAGCGATCCAAGCAGGAACGTCAGGACAGGATTATGATGGCCGCACGCAAGCTGTTCGCGGAGCACGGCTATGATGCGACAACGCTGCGGGATATTGCTGAGCTGGCTGATCTGGCCCTGGGAACGCTGTTCAACTACATCAGCGACAAGCGGGACCTGATCTATCTGGTCTTCAACCAGGAAGTCAATATGGTGACCGACGTCTCCCTGGCGGCGCCACGACCGTGGCAAAGCTTCAACGAGAAGGTTCTGGGCATGGTTGAGCCTCTTTATCGCCTGTTCGGCAGCGAACCGATTCTCTCGCGCATTCTGCTCAGCGAGGTGTACCAGCACACGCCCGGCTTCCATCTGGCGGAACACCTCGCCGTTCGCGACCGATTTATCCGCGGCGTGGAAAAAGTGGTTGCTGAAGCGCAGGCGAGTGGGGAAATCGCCTCGGCCGAGCGCCCGGAGCTGATTGCGCGGCACATATTTTTCTCGTACTCGGCGGCGTTGCGCTGGTGGATTGGCAGCTCTGAGCAACCGGATTGGCGAGCCGGTGTGCGCGACTTTGCCGAGATCCTCAGACTGCAGACGACAGGTCTGGGCCTGCAGCCAGGCAAGAAGAAAGAGAACGGTCTTAAACTGACGGCCGCTAACGGGCGTGCCAGACCGAGCAACCGGCTGCCCGGCGAACACACAGCGGCGCGTGGCGCGGTGTCCCGGCTGACGCGTCCGCTGCGTAGGTCTTGACAAGACTATTGCCCGTGGCGCAATCTTTTCCGAACATGTTCGTTTTTCTGCGCAGCCGCTCGTTCGCCTGAGTGCCTCCTCCGGCGAAGGTCGCGGTGAAGTTAGTCGCGGCGGCTGTGAGGAGCGACACCGATGACGCAAGCGCAAGAGACGCACTCATCCATCATCGGGTCCGAGCGGTCAGCTTGCGCCGGCGATCGAGTTCTGTGCCCTCGCCGCGCGGAGGGTCATTGAGCGGGACGATCGTGAGAGCCGGTATTGGCAACTTCACTCATAACCATTGACGATTCTCAGAAGGGTCACCACACGTTATGGCGTATCTCACCTCGTTCGATTCCAGGCAGCTGCGTACGGTGCTCGGCACGTTTACCACCGGGGTCACTATCGTGACCACGCGCGATTTGCAGGGCATCGACTATGGCGTCACCGCCAACTCCTTCAGCTCTGTCTCGCTGGACCCTCCGCTGGTGCTTTGGAGTCAGGCCCTGACGTCCTCGAGCTTTCCGGCGTTCCGCGAAAGCGAACACTTCGCCGTTAATGTTCTAGCTGACGATCAGATCGCCATGTCCAACCGTTTCGCGAAGTCCAGCCAGGACAAATTCGTCGAACTCGCGTTCAGCCGGGGATTGGGTGGGGTGCCGCTGATTCCGGGCACGGTGGCCCACTTCGAGTGCGTCAAGGTGGCCGCCTACCCGGCAGGGGATCACATGATTTTTCTCGGACGAGTGGAGCGCGTGGGTTACTCAGGACGGCGACCTCTTGCGTTCGCGCACGGCCGGTACATGGTCCCGTACGCGCATGATCTCGGTCCAGTCTCGCTGCGCGATACCAAGGCCGCGCTACCTTCGTGCGAAGCCATCGCGGATGTGGTGGCCGCGCTGCCGCGCCTCTCCGCATCCGTTGGGGGGCTTACCGTCGGTCTATCGGTTTGGGGCAATCACGGTCCCACGATGGTGCGCTGGCATGGCGGTGAAAACGTGGCGCAGCAACGACTGCGGGCCGGGCTGGTCATGAGCATAACCCGCACTGCCACGGGGATCGCCTTTGCGGCTTTCATGCCGCCCGAAGTGACCGAGGCCTTTGTGCAGGAAGACCTGCGGCTGTTTCGCGTTGCCGATGAGGACGAGCTGGAGCAGCGCCGAGTGTTCGACAGCGTCGTTGCGTCCGCCCGAGCCTTAGGCCTGGGGCGTGCCGTCGATCTGGAGCCGTCGTCGTTGTTCGGCGCTGTGGCGACCGCATTCAGCGCTCCTGTCTACGATGCGCAAGGAGACATGATCTGTGCCCTGTCCATAGCAGCCGACGCTTCTCTGCTGCCACCTGATCCTGACGGCCCCGCGCCACAGGCTCTGCTCTCTGCGGCCAACGATCTTACCGCCACACGCTAGAGCGTGCAGACAGATCGTTCTAGG
This sequence comes from Granulicella sp., assembly GCA_965198545.1. Lineage (GTDB taxonomy): Bacteria > Acidobacteriota > Terriglobia > Terriglobales > Acidobacteriaceae > Granulicella. The sequence goes on from CBDAPS010000002.1 coordinate 315,020, forward strand.
TACATCGAGGTGCAGGCGATGGCGATGGTGACGTGGAAGCAGCACGGGAGCTGCCAGTAGCGTGTGGCGATCGTGCTGGCGCTGGATCTTCCAGCAGCTTTGATAGCTGACGGGCCATAACGCCCGGCCTTTGATCCTGGCTACGGTGGCGGCCAAGTCATAGTCTTTGTCGGCGAGCACGGCTTCGGCAGAACGCCCTTCAGCAGCGGCAGAGCTTGGGTGTAGCCGCCTGGCCTAGTGCAGGCGGCCTATGCAAGGCAGGTAGCCTCTATGTAGCTCGCTTCGGCAGGTGGAGGCAAAGCAAAACTCGACCATGTTCACAAATGTGTACAGGAGAAAACCAGCTCATTTCCTCGGGGCTGCGGCACTTCATCGTTGGGAAGAGTGTCCCTAATGCCCCCGAGAAGCCGTCTTCTCTGTTTGTGTAACGAGGTCATTCTAAGCTCCATGAACACTATGAGCATCTCTCTAAATGATTCAAATAAATGAGTTTGTCTTTGTTTTCGCAAATGAGCAGCGGAGCTTTCTTGCGACGAGAACATAGATGTCCAGAGCGAAAAACACTCTACGCTTCCGGCGAATTGCTGAGGGCTTGACAACTCCCTTTTGCTTCGCGCAGTATTCTTCACGCGTTGCAAGAATCAAGTATTTGTTCATTTAGTTGACGCCGGCGAGCTTGGCCGTGACTTGTTCCAACCGTAGCTGCCGTTCCCGAAGGACTTCGACCTAGATGCCAAATCGCTCCAAAAACTCGACACTCCGTCGCCTGCCAGCGGGTTTACTGCTGCTTGCCCTGGTCTCCGCCCCCGCGTGCTTACGTGCGCAGACGACCACCGCGACGGTCACTGGGTTCATCACGGACTCAACCGGCGCCAAGATCCCTGGTGCCAAAGTCACCCTGACCGACACGGCGACCGGCGTGACCGCAACCGCGACCACCGACGATGCGGGCCTTTACCGCGTGAGCGGGTTGTTGGCAGGGTCGTACAAGGAGACCGTTACCGCGCCGGGGTTCAAAATGGCCGTGCGCACGGCGCTTGATCTTCACCTGGAAGATCAAATTTCCCTGGACTACGCGCTTGAGATCGGCGCCTCAACGGAGAGCGTGACCGTCACGGCCACAGCCAACGTGCTTGAAACTGTGACTCCCACTGTGAGTGAGGTAATTGAAGGCCGCCAGGTGGAGGACACCCCTCTGAATGGGCGCAACACTTTCAACCTGATTGCTCTGACGCCGGGCGTTGTAGCGCAGGGTGGAACCCAGGGTGCGGCGAGTAATAACACTTCGGGCGGTGGCTTTACCAATTCGAACGCGTTCGGCAATTACTCAATCGCGGGCGGTCTGGCCGGGCAGGCCGGAACCTATCTCGACGGCGTACCGCTGAATGCCGAGGAAGGCAACATCGTTGCCTTCGTGATCGCGCAGGATGCAGTGCAAGAGTTCCGCGTCGAGTCGAGCGTGGTGAATCCGCAGTATGGCTCCTTTGGCGGCGGCGTGGTTTCGTTCGGCACCAAGTCGGGCGGAAATAAGATTCACGGCACGTTTTACGAGTATTTCCGCAACACGATCCTGAACGCGAATAACTTCATCAACAACTTGGACAACATCGCCCGGCCCAAGTTCAACCAAAACCAGTTTGGTGCCACCGTCGGCGGGCCGATCAAGAAGAACAAGATTTTCTATTTCGCGGAGTACGAGGGCTATCGGTTGGCTCAGGGTGTGGTGAATGCCGGCCGCGTGCCCACGCCGGCAGAACTAAATGGCGATTTCACGGCAGACGCCAAGATCATCAACCCGGTTCCGACGCTCACACCGAACCCAGCCGGCGGCGCGCCCATCGCTGCCTATCGGCAGGTGAGCTGTGGCGGGGTGCTGAACAAGTTCTGCATCGGCGCCCCGGTGAGTGCGGGGGATGCCGTCGCGGATCCGACGGCACAGTACCTGGCGAATGTCCTGCACTATTTCCCGGTGCCGAATGCTCCCAACAGCGGCCCGGGAATCAACTACATTGCCAACGGCAAGGCGTTTGCCTTCACCAATCAGGAGACGATCCGACTCGACGACACCCTGAATGCCAAGAACCAGCTGTTTGCGCGTGTGACCCGCTTTGACCGCACCCAGAACCCAACCCAGTTTTTCAACAATCCGGCGGGGCCGCAGTCGTACACGGGGGTCGGCGGCACTTCTGCTCAGTACGTATTGGGCAACACGACGACCCTGAGTCCAACGTCGGTGCTCGATGTGCGGCTCTCGTATCTACGTTATTTCAGCTATCTAATTCCTGGGAACCAGAACGTGAATCAAGCTCCCTTCGATAATGGCGATCGGGCCGGATTTTACGCTGGGGCCGCGCATCAATTTCCAAGCTTCTTCCCCGATATCAACATCACCAACAACGCTGCGTTCCCACTCACCGGCCTTGACCAATTTGCGCAGCAACCCCTGAACCTGTACACGATCGCTGGAACCTACTCCAAGGTGCTGGGCAAGCACTCGCTGAGCTTCGGGGGTGAGTTCCGTCAGGGTGAGGAGTATTTCGACAACCAGCCGTTTTCGGCCGGCGGCTACGTCTTTGCGGGCACCCAGACCGCGTGCATTCCGGGTGGAGCGGGTTCGGCCACCTTCAATGACGCTGCTCACCCCATCTCGGCCAAGACCTGCCCGGGAGCGCCGGTCGCTCCAGCATCGGGCGCCACTCCGGTTGCCGACTTTGTGGCTGGTCAGTTTGCAGCTTCACCGACCGGCTTCACGACGCTCTCTCGCCCCAGTGTTCTGAATCATTATGCCGGTATCTTCGCGAACGACTCCATCACGGTATCGCCGAAGTTCACAGTGACTGCCGGTGTGCGTTACGAACTACCGGGAAGCTTCTACGTCAAGAACGACAACAACGCGGTCCTTCTGCCGCAACTGGCCAATCCGCTTGTTCTGGTGAACTCTACCGCGTACGCCGGCCGCGGTGACCTGCAAGCGCATCACACGTTGTTCTCGCCGCGGGTCGGGTTCTCCTTCGCTCCCTACCCCGGCACCACGGTGCGTGCAGGATACAGTTTGAGTTTTCTGCCGCAGGACACCGCGTTCAACTCGTCGCCGGTTTACTCTTCGCTGAACGATCCCACAACGTACGTGCCACCGAGCTACCTGCTCTGTGCGCCGCTCGGCCTGACGGCCACGGGCACTACGCCGGGAAACGTCTGCAACTCTCCTGGAACGGTTGCCACGACTTCCATCATCCAGCCCGTGAGCCGCGCGGCCTATGCGGCCAACCCGAATTTGTTTAATGGACAGCCGATCGAAGGCCGAGAGCCCTTCGGCAGCTTTCCTTACCTCCAGCAGTGGAATGCCAACGTGCAACAGGCCTTCACTCCCAGCACTGTCCTCCAGCTTGCCTACCTAGGTGCGCGTGGTGATCATCTTCCAATCTACGGAACATTCAATCTCAATCAGCTGCCGGATAACGCCATCGTAGGCGCTGGTCCGGCAACCCAGGCTGAGCGCCCGCATCCGCTGTTCCAGAATGTTACTGCCACGGCGCCGTATGTGGGTGACAGCTACTACCACTCCGCCCAGGTGACGTTGACCAAACGGTTCCAGAGCGGAGGCACGCTGCTGGGGAACTACACCTGGTCCAAGTTCACGGGTGACTCCGAGTCGAGCAATCCTCAAGTGGAGAGCCACACGCAGGGCGTCATCCAGGACTATAACAATCTGCGCGGAGAGAAGTCGTATCTTAGCTTCGACATTCCTCAGCGGCTAGTCGTCAGCTACATTCTCGATCTGCCGGTTGGACGGGGCAAACACTTTTTGGCCAACACCTCAGACTTTGAGAACGCGATAATCGGTGGGTGGAATGTTTCTGGGATAAACAGCTTTCAAAGTGGCTTCCCACTTGCGATTATTGCCTCGCCAACACCGGTCTCAGCGGCTTATGGTGGAGGTACGCCGAGGCCGAATGTTATTCCGGGCTGCCAGCAGAAGAACCCGATCGGCTATGTGGCGGCAGCGCAGCAAGGCAAGTCGATCATTAACACGGCGTGCTTCGTTGCGCCGGCACCACCGGTCGGCGCCGTCGCCTATGCGGGGCTTTATCAAGGCGATCAGCCGAGGACGAGCGGCCTGCTGCGCAATCAAGGAGTCGATAACTGGGACTTTTCAGCGGGCAAGACGACAGTGCTTCACGATGACATCAACCTGGTGTTCCGCGCGGAGGCCTTCAATGTTTTCAACCGGGTGCAGTTCAACGATCCAGGCTTGACATTCGGTAGTTCAAGCTTCGGTTTGTTGACAGCCCAGGCAAACCTGCCGCGATCCTTCCAGTTCTCCCTTCGTCTGAACTACTAGACAAGCTTCAAGTCGACCCACTTTCAACCACGCAGTACCAGGAGAAGCTCATGGCTACAGCAGCAGCACCTTTCGTTCGCGACATCGCTCATCACAAAACTTCCGTGGAAGGCCCAACGCTTCTGACGCCGATCGTTCAGACCGGCGCCGTCGATGTCAGCGACCTTGCCGGGCTCAACTCCACGGCATTGCGTGAGGCGTTGGTTGAACGTGCTAACGCGCTGCGGCCGCTGCTTGAGGCGAACGCGGCGGAGACAGAGTCGAACCGACGGGTGGTGGAAGAAAACATCTCCGCGGTTCGTGATGCGGGGCTCTTCAAGATCATGGTCCCACGCCGCTTCGGCGGGCTGGAGACGGACATCCGCACCAAGATGGAAGTGTCGGCCGCAGTTGCTCGTGGCTGCGGATCCACGGCCTGGGTCACCACTCTGATGAATGTGTGTTCCTTTTTCGCCGGCCTTTCTTCAGCAGAGTGCCAGGAAGATATCTGGGGTGAGAATCCCGATGCTCGCGTCGCCGGCGTCTTTGCACCGCTTGCAACCACCAAGCGCGTGGACGGAGGTTTGATCGTCAACGGAAAATGGCCGTGGTCGAGCGGCTGCCTGCACTCGGACTGGGCCATGATGGGAGTTCCCGTGGTCAATGAGGCGGGAGAGTCGATCGACCAGGGGATGGCCTTTATGCCTATGGGAGAGTGCACGATCGAAGACACTTGGTATGTCGCCGGCATGAAGGGCTCGGGCAGCAACACCATCGTCGCGAAGGACGTCTTCGTGCCCGACCACCGGATCATGTCTGTCTCTCAGCTCATGCAGGGCAACACGGCTACGCCATACAAGGAGGAGGTGCTCTATCGCTGCGCGTTCATCCCGGTTGCTGCGCTGATTCTTGCGGGTCCGATGATGGGTCTTTGCAAACGAGCTCTCGAATTCGTCATCGAAAAGGCTCCCAAGCGCAGCATCTCCTACACGTTTTACAAGACGCAGGTTGAGTCGCCCAGCTTCCAGCTTTCGATTGCAAAAGCAGCCATGCTGGTCGATACCGTCTGGATGCATACCCTGCGCGCCGCCGACGACATATGGAACGCGGCGGCGGTGAATCGTTTTCCGACGTACACCGAGCGCGCCCGCGTCCGCATGGATACCGGGTATGCAGCGTCTACAGCCCGCGAAGCGATGGATATCCTGCTGTCAGCCCATGGCGCCTCAGCCTTCGCTGAGGTTAGCCCATTGCAACGGATGTGGAGGGACCTCGAAACTTGCTCGCGCCACGCCGTCGTCTCGCCGGAAATCAGCAGTGAGGTTTACGGGAAGGCACTGCTTGGCATCGAAGGTGGCGTCACGGCGCTGGTTTAGCGCTTTCGGTTTCCCGTGGGAACTCGAATCTACTCAAGGTGTCAAGGGTCATCCGCCGCATGACCTTTGGCATGTTTTTCTTGGCCCACTCTCCTCATTCGCCACTGTAGTACCCGCATGCCGTTATGTAGGCTGACAGCGGTGAACGATCTTGGGGAGGCTGATTGAGCAGCTGATCGTTATAAGAGTCTGCATCTCCGCGCCTGATGCCGGCGATACGCTGCGAGATACCGTTCATCCTCTGCGTAGGTGCCTGGGAAGACGCGCGGCACCGGCCTTCGTTCCAGGTTGGCATCGACATTCACAAACGTGAATACACAGTTGTTGCTGAGCGCCGTCGAAAGCCTGTCGCGGCTTATGCGCGTGATGGAGGTTTCAACCGTAATCGAAGTTCGTCCGGTGTAGGTGACCTGGCTCACAAAGTGCAGCTTGTCGCCCATGCGTACCGGTTGATAAAAGTCGATCCGACTTGAGGATACGAGCAGTGCACGGTGATCCGCGATCATCTCTGCGCAGATGTGAGCATACATGTATGCGTGATGGATGACATGTCCGCCAAAGATGGTCTGTGGCACGTTCTCATGTTCGGGATAGGTTCTTTCCCAGCCACTGGTGATCAGATTCCGTGTCAGCAGCGGAGGCGGAGAAGCAGCTTCCAGTTCTCGGTGCAACCTGTGAAGCAGAGCATATTCATCGATCGTTGGAGGGTGGACGGTGCTGATGCGGAGGCGCTCCGATCTTCTCTCCGCGGCGCGCTCCGAACGCCGTCGCTCTTGTTCTGTCCGGTATTCCAAGGGCTGCACCACAAGGCTTTGCCCGTCTTTGCGCGCGACCATGGTGAAATAGCAGCTGGCAATATGACGCACGTCCGCGCCACTTTGTTCAATCCTGATGCCAACCTCCATGGAGGTTCTTCCGACATAGTTAATGCGAGCGTGCAAAAGGATATCCTGCCCAATGTCGGGAGCGTGGCGAACTTCCAGATCGTCGAGAGCAGCGGTCACCACACGGGCTCCAGGCTCGAACTGCCGGACGTAGCGTAAGGCTGTTTCTTCGGCAAGTTTGTCCAGAACCTCCAGCATCACGCCCACGCGAAGATTGGCTTGTACCTCTTCATCGGTGACCATGAATCTTCGGCGCAGGTTGGTGTCGGAGCTGAAGAGCAATTGCTCACTGAGAGACGTGTCTGAAGGTGTCATAAGGTTCAGTCTCCAAGATACTTGTCAAGCATCGCCAAAGTCAGTAAGGGAGGGATCGTTTGGACCGAATCGTCCCTCACCCGGAGCGGGCAACATCGGAAGCAAAAGAGAGTCGCTCAAAATGGGGTGCTCGCTGACATTCTCACCTAGGAGATGTCCCCGCTGGAACGAAGGATTTCGGAGCGCATTGGTCGCCTCTTCCAAGAGTTGGAGCAAGGGCTTGCCGCGGCACTGTCTCTGGCACAGAGCACCAATCGGCAGCACCTTCCGCCACACGACTGTTCAAGGACAAGAAGAAGACCGATGCTACCAAACTAAGAACCCAGACAGCGTCCGCTGTAAGCAGGATTGTGAGCCTAAGCGCGTGCCATCGAACCAGGTCCGGATAGCGATAAGCAAGGTAGGGACTGGGTAGAAGGCCGGCATTACACTTCCCGGTGCGCGAGCTAAACGGCTGGGCATCTGGAAGTGTGACTACGACGGAACTAAAGCCGTACCGTTTGGGGCACCTCTTTGCTGCTCCTATGTCTTGCCTTTTAGGCTTGCTGAAAGCCTATGGCTTACCTGCAACTGTATCGTTAATCCACTTGTAAAGAATGTCTTCAGCTCCAGGATTACCCATGTGGCCCCGATTGCCCCTAATGACAAGATCTTTCTTGTCGCCTCGAAGACCGACGATCAAGCTATCTTCAATTGGAAAGATAGAGTCCTCCATACCGTTGATGACGAGAAGTTTGCAGCTCGGGTGATCCAGCACTCCAGAAGCTAGAAGGCTGAATTTACCGCTGTCGTCGGCGTAGGCTTCGACTGCATCCGCGCCGCGATAGCCAAACTTGTATGCCAGAGCCTCAGCCAGTGCGAACGGATATTCCATCTGATCTTGGGCACGAATCCACGCGGCATCAAACATGTGGTGGCAGCCTCCGCCTTGTGCCACAGCAGCGAAGAGACGATCGGGGTGGGTATGCGCGACCCGCATAGCGTAATAACCGCCCGTACTGATACCCCGAGCTAAGATCTTTGTCAGGTCGAAGCCGTAGTCGGTGCTGTTCGCCGTCACCCACTCGAAGATGCTGCTCATCAACCGGTCGGCAGAAGCCGGATCGTTGGGAGCTGCTGGACAGTCGCCGGTTCCCGGAATCTCAAAGCTGAGGGTCGCAAATCCATGCTCGACGTGAGCCTGGGTGCGTGGGGTGTGATCCGTCTTATACGCATCGAGGCCGCAGATGAACAAAACGACCGGCCAGCCACCTTTTGGCTTCTCGCCTTGTGGCATGCGCAGGTAGGCCTGAATCGGCGTTTTGCGGTCACCTGCAGCTTCATTGGCTGCGGAAAATGGTATTTCCACGGGAACACTTGGTGGGCTTAGATACTGCCCGGCTTTGACATACGCGGCCTTGCCTCGTTCCCATGCTTCCTGGCTCAGTCCTGAGCGATTGATGGGGAATCGCCCAATACGGTAAACGGCTGCAGCTCGGAGATAGAACTCTCGGGCTTGTCCGGTATTGCCTTGCGCTTCGGCCTGGTCAGCGAGTTTGACAAGGCCATCTGCAACAGGAAAGAACGGTTTAGCGTACTCATCCGGACGGTACAGAATTGCGGGGTTGTTGTTCGAGACTTCGGCGAGTTCCTTGAAGATAGGGTCGAAGTCCTCGACTTGGCCATCTGTGAAGGGATAAATGCCATGCGCGCACGGCATTCGCCACTTTTCACTCCAAAGTGCGGAGACAGACTCGTGGTATGTGAAGTAGGGGAAACTATTTCGAAGTGTCTTCGCGGTGGATTGCACATGATAGGGCGGTGCAACGACGGGTGATTTTACTGTCATACGCTTACTCCTTTTGCAATAAGTCTTGATCGACTGAATAGGTGATTTGTCAAGCCTTGGAGCTCGCAGCTCGTAGCTCTTCGATGTAGTCTTCGAGAGTTCTTGGTTCACGCTCTAAAATAGCGCGCAAAGTCGTCGCGTTGCCGAGCAGGGCATGCTGATCGTACCAAGCGATCATCTTCTGGAGGGATGAGGGTTGACCGGTTGGGTGAGACGGCGCTGCAGTCTCCTGAGGACCAACTGTCCCGACCTTGATCTCACGGCCAAGCACATTGCTCATCAATGCGGCCATGGCGTGGCGGTTGAGGTGGCCTTCCGCGCAGAGCTCAAAGGTGCCGTAGAGAAGACGATCCTCCAGCATGGCGATGGCAGCCACTTCGGCCACGTCACGATAATCGACCCGCGAGAACCTTGTTTCCGCCGACCACGGCTCTGAGTATGTGCCGGATTTCACCACGTCGGGCCAAACATGGGCGATGTTCTGAAAGAAGATTGTAGGCTGCAGAATGACGTACTCCAAGCCTGATTCAAAGATCGCGTTCTCAACGGGCCCTTTTTCCCGATGGTTGTCGAGCAAAGCAAGGGTCGGATGAATTACGGAAGAGAAAACAATCCGGCGCACTCCGGCTCCGACAGCGGCTTCCACTACCTGTTTCCCGATGGATGCCTCATCGGCGAGAAACGCCGGAGCAATGTAGAAGAGGATCTCTATGCCCTGGAGCGCGGCCTCGACGGAGGCCCTCTCCCGCAGGTCTCCAATCGCGATTTCACTGGCGCCATTTGCCAGTACCTTTGCGCGTTCGTCTTCCTTGCGAATAAAGCCTCTTATCTCTGCGCCTCGCTTGGCAAGTTCGGGGATGATGAGGCCTGCGAAAGGTCCCGCTGCGCCGATGGCCAGTATCTTACCTCTACGTTGATTTGTGCCCATTCTGTTTCTCCTTTGCCACCCGCCGTACCTGGCAGACGAACTTAAACCTATCTATGTCGAGGTGCAATCGCTGTACCTTCCTCTCGTTAAGCCCTCTTTGAGCAGTTCGATCTTGCTTTTGTGATCGAGCTCCTTTGCCTTCTCAGGAATACGGCTTGCTTACTTCGCTCGCGTTCGCCCGAACCTCAAAGGCATTGGAAAGTCGTCTCAGGCTGCTGCTGCTGACCGGTGCCACGGCATACGATCCGCACGTGAATGATCATGAGAGAGCGACTGGGTAAAGGTCGTTGCGTACAATAAGTGCAAACATGGTTTGCACTCATTGCAAACTTATGAGACTAGAGGGAGGAGAGATGCAAAATGCGAACGCACGCCGGAGCAAAGCGCAGGGGTTCGATCAAATCATGCCAGCGGATGCTCAGATTTTCCTGGCCATTGCCTCATCGCATACTTTGAGCGAAGCGGCGGCCTCACTTGGCTTGCCCTTGCATACCGTAAGCCGCGGCCTGAAGCGACTGGAACATGCCGCTAGAGTGGATCTGGTCCGAAGGAGTCGTGAGGGACACACACTGACCGACACTGGGCGCCGGCTACTTGCGGCTTGTCACAAGATCTTGGAGGCACAACTCGCCGCTGAGGAGGCAATACGCGGGAAACGCGGTGACCTGGAAGGAACGCTACGCCTGGGCGCACCCGCGCAGTTTGCACGTTCTGTGCTACCTATCATCATTCCGCGGTTTCGAAGAAGGCATCCTAAGATCAGGGTGGAGATTGAACTTTATTGTTCAAACTGGAATCAGGAGCCAAACACGGCTCACGATGTCTTCTTAAAAGTTCGCACACCACAGGATTCGCGCCGTCATTTGCACGTATTTCCCTCGATTCGCCAAGGTCTATTCTGCAGCGCGAAGTTTCTTGCATCCTGCCAAGCCGAACCTAAGCACCCGACCGACCTGACAAGTCTGACATGTCTCGGTGAAGAAGGCAGAGTGACTGAAGGCTGGTCGTTCTCGAAAGAGTCGGAGCAAACTAGAGTCCATCCCGATTTCATGATCAGCGTATCCGATCCCGACGTACTGGCTGGTCTAACCTTGGCAGATGCAGGAATAGCAATTCTTCCATTGTGGCTGGCCGTAGGAAAAAAAACGGGCCAAAGCCTTGTGCGATTACTCCCTGAGTGGGAGATAGAGCCAATCGTCTTCTGCGCCTTATTCAATGGTCGCTTGCGTCCTGGATCAAAGGAACATGAGATATTGACAGAATTTACATCTGTGCTGGGCACTGCGGAAGATCCACGGTGCGCAGGTGTCAACCCAGAACGCCTTTTTGTAATGTGAATGACGGAATCCCCTTCCCTTGGACAAGGATGAGGAAGAGGGGGCCGTGATGCTGCGGCTCTTCACGAGCTTGTTACGGTTAGCCCGGATGCACTAGAGGGACCAATAAGCCGGTGACACCGTTGGCAATCTCTTCAGCCGGTCCTCGTTCGGGCGAGTCGATCCAGTCTCTAGCGGCACCGTACAAACCCCAACTGACCGTGTTTGCCAGAGTTTGCTGAGGCACCTTCCAGTCTGCCGGATATTGGTTCAGGCCTTCTGTCACCATGCCACGGACGACGGCGATGATCGCTAACTCCATGTAGGGGTCCAAATGTGGCTGGTGCTTATGATCGGGACCGAGCACGCTGACCATGAAGTCGGTAATGCCCAGAAAGATCTTTCGGAGGGCGGAGTCACACGTGCCGTCGAAAGAGACCGCCCGCTTCTCGAGAAGGTCAGCAAAACGGGCGGCCGTGGTGCATTCAAGCAGCGCGTACTTATCTGGGTAATGCGCGTAAAACGTGGCTCGGTTGACGGTGGCCGCGTCGGTAACATCCCCCACTGAGATCTCCGCAAACGTCTTTTTCGCCAAAAGCTGCACGAATGCTTCGTGCAAGAGCTGCCTGGTTCGGCGCACCCGGGGATCGAGGCTCTTGCTGAGATCGTTCACTCTGCCAGTTTACGCCTAAACGACTTTCATCGTTTATGCAACACTTGTCGTTTATGTGTGTATACTTCGAAAAGAGTCGGCAACAGTTGTTGCTTTGCCAGCTGAATCGCGAGGCACCGTTCGGTTTCCCAAGACCTCAATGCTTCCTCAGTAGCCACCTAATTCAGAAAGGATATCGCTCATGAAACTTGCTTCCACCATCGCACGATACCTGCTTGGTCTCGTTTTCCTTGTCTTCGGGCTTAACGGGTTCCTGCACTTCCTTCCAACTCCGCCTCCTCCAGGGCCTGGAGGCATGTTTATGGGAGGATTGTTCCTGTCCCATGAGCTTCTGGTCATCATGGCTCTGCAGGCGCTCGGCGGCCTTCTACTGCTTGTGAACCGCTTCGTACCGCTCACGCTGGTTGTTCTCGGAGCCATCACCGCCAATATCGTCCTCTTCCATGCGTTCATGGCCCCAAGCGGCTTGCCGGTCGCCCTCTTTGTTTCCGTTCTACTCGCGCTTACGTTCTGGAACGTGCGGGATGCGTTCCGATCGATCTTCCAGGCCAGCTATCGCACCGCATCAGTACCTGAAACCCGAGGTATCCATGCTTGAACTGAAATCACTCAATACGATTGCCGGCGCTGATCTGGGCTGGCTCAAGGCAAAACATCACTTCGCCATAGGCCGGTTCGGCAACCCCGACCACAAGCCAGTCGGCAACCTGTATGTCCTCAATGATGATGAAGTCGCTCCACATACAGGCTTTGGTATGCACAGCCACGCCGATGTCGAGATCGTCACCTACGTACGAGCTGGGGTTGTGTCGCACAAGGACAGTCTGGGCAATGAAGGACGCATCGAGACCGGAGATGTACAGGTCATCAGCGCCGGTACCGGTATCCAACATGCGGAGCACAATCCTGGCGATGTGCCCACGAAGATTTTCCGGCTTTGGCTTAGGCCGCGCGTGGCCGGGGTCGCTCCGCGTTGGGGTACGCAGTCCTTTCCGAAGTCTGACCGCGCGGGCAACTTCATCACCCTGGCAAGTGGACGGGGGACGAAAGGCAGCCTGGAACTCCGCTGCGATGCGGAGATACTTGGCGCGTCTCTCTTGGCGGGTACAGCAACGAATTACGACTTCAGGTCCGGCGACCTTGGCTACTTCGTCGTTTCTTCCGGCGCTGTTAAGGTCAACGGCGTAAGCGCAACAACGGGGGAAGGTATCATTCTGCGCGAGGAAGCAGCCATTCGTGTCGAGGCCTTGCAGGATACCGAGCTTGTGTTTGTCATTACGTCGCCGGAATGAAGACTCGGTATCAAGGAGAGACAAGCCCTCTCGCGCCTCTTCGGCGGTATGGCTGATTTTATTGGCTCACTGAGACCGCAGCGTTGCAGCTGGGTTTCCATTTGACCGCTTACTGGCTAAAAAATACTTGCTTCCATGGGCAAGGAGATTCATGGCAGGCAGGATAACCTCATCATGAACTTCCGGGTCAGAGTAACCTTTAGCGCAAGCTTGAAGGTCTGGTGAAAGGCAAGAAGGCTTTCATCATTCTGGCTTCGGGTGGTGTGTACAAGTCTGAGCGCCAACGGAGCCGTACAGCGCGATCTCGAAAGGCTCTCCCTCACCGACTACCAAGGCTTCATCAATGAGAAACCCTGAAGGCAGTGCAGTCTGGTCGGGTGCAAATACATAGTCTTCCTGCTTGATGTCTCCAGACACACGTTAGCTTCTGATGAAGATCGGGGAAGTGAGGCGCTCTAGAATCTTCCACTCTCCCTGGTCGTCCTGGCCGTAGACTTCCAGAAGATCCCCTGCGACGCTCAACCTAATTGCGTCGCTTGCGGGTTTGGGTAAGGGAACGATCTTTGGATACGTCACAGACAAGCGCGAAAGACCTAGTACCCAGGTGAGATGACCATCGAAGCCAACGATCAGCGCCGAGTGGCAAATCCCCCTTGCAGGGGTCGCCGGGCTATTGTGTTGCCCACAGTCTATCCGTGTCCTTGTGTATGGATTCTAGGGAGTAGTCTTCAACATCTGTTGCCAATGAGCGTTCACCAATAGATGAGTATTCTTGATTCAGAGCTCCACGCCGGCAATCATAACTCCTGTGCAATCCGATACAACTGAGGAACCTTTTGCGGGAGACAATCGGCTCTTGAGCAATCCGTAACGTTAAGGATCTCCGGAAAGCGATCACGTAATGCTGGATCGATCCTTAAACAACGTTTTCGCTCACAGGTGCTCTATGACTTTCCAAGTTCTTGCTCTCTTGACCTATAACTACCTGCCTTCCGGCATACTCATCGTTGAACCACACGAAGGTCTACTTGCTGCGCGCAGCATGCTGACTGGCGCTGCTGATCGAAGTGCGACTCTCTCAAAAATGACGGATCTCGAGACTCGGCGAAGTTATGGGAGCGATGTCACATTTGCGGTTCTCAGCGAGAGCCTCGGTTACGGCGTCTTATCTGAAACTGCGCGAGTAATCCGGAAGAACTGGCCGCGTGCGCGCATCCTGGTTTTTGGGAGAAGTGGTGCCGCCATTGAAGACCACCTGTACGATGCGCGCATCGATCATCGAGCCCGCACCGAGGACTTGTTGGCCGCCTTGCTTATGCTCGCAGAATGTCCGCGGAACCAGTGTGCAACGCCACCTGCCATCTTGGAAGATGGCAGGATCGGCAGATTATTGAATGGTGCCGCGTCCTCCGCAAAGGAGAAGAGTGGCCCTACAAAGCGCTACGTAAAGAGCGTGCCAGTCGCATACCCACGAGGCATGCCGAGCGATGAGCTGTATTTCAGGAAGGCGTCATGAGTCTAAATGCGGAGTAAACGCTTGAGTTGCTGTCTCTACGATTGTTGCTCAGCGCGGCATGAGGCTCAGAGGATTGGTTGCGCGGAATGTCGTCGAGCAAAGTTGCTGATCCGACATCGTCGCTACACCGGCTAAGTAGGCAAAGGGTAGCGCTCGATCGTAAACTCTTCTCCCGTGTCGTCTAGAGTCACTTCGATTACCTCAATTACCATGTCTGCGGGACCAACGAGTTCCACAGTTCAGCGAAGTGAATAGTCACAGAATGATCGACTACAGTGCAATGTTTCCCATTAGCTCCAAGCCGTGCAGTGAGCCATCGCATCTCGGATGGTCTTCACGCGTGCACCGGCAGTCAGCAAGCCGGCGGTCTGGAAGTAGAAGGCAATGGATAGCATGCGTCTGTCTTAAATGTTCTTGCCAGAGCAGTGGCGTAGAAGCTTTCCAGCAGGATCTGACGTGGCAGAGCAATTAGCTGCGAGTCGTACGATCACGCCGACGAACAGGAAGGGCACCGGCTGTGCAATCCGACACAGTAAAGCTTGCGGGCGTTGGCCAAAATGGCTTCAGCCTGTTTGCAAACTGGAGTCATCTTGAAAGCCGCCGTCTACGATCCAAAGCGCGTGAAAGAAGGACAACTCGTCGAAATCGTGGACGCTCCACGTCCAGAGCTCAAGGATGGTCATATGCTCCTCCGCGTACTGGCTTGCGGCGTCTGTCGCACCGATCTCCACATTACGGAGGGAGATCTGGCCGCACTCTGTCCGACAATCATCCCGGGGCACCAGATCGTCGGTGAAGTCGTAGAGGGGGGCACGCTTGCTCTTCCACTTGGAACGCGCGTGGGGGTTTCCTGGATGGGTGGCGTGGATGGGGATTGCTGGTACTGCCGCAACCACATGGAGAACCTCTGCGATCACCCTACCTTCACCGGATATTCGGTGAACGGAGGATATGCGGAGTTCGTTTCAGTTCGTAAGGATTTCGCGTTTCGCTTGCCGGACGAACTGGAGGATGTGCAGGTCGCGCCTCTGCTATGTGCCGGCATCATCGGGTTTCGCAGCTTACGCGTAGCTGGAGTCAAGCCGGGTGAGAAGGTAGGGCTGTTCGGCTTCGGCAGTTCCGCTGCTTTGGCCATCGAGGTCTTACAGTCTTGGAAGTGTCAGGTCTATGTCGTCACGCGAGGGCAATCACACGGAGATTTCGCCACTTCGCTAGGAGCGACTTGGGTGGGAGAAGAAGACGCCGTACCACCCACCCTGCTGGATCGGGCTATTACCTTCGCGCCGAGCGGCAAGGTCGTCCTGAGTGCCCTGAGTTCTCTTCGCAAAGGCGGAGTCGTGGCGATCAACGCTATTCATCTCGATCAGATGCCAGCCTTCGACTACGACAAGCTGCTCTGGGGAGAACGGCAGATTCGCAGCGTCGCCAACATGACTCGGGACGATGCACGGGACTTTCTTGAGCTTGCGCGCAAGCTCAAGTTTCGGCCCCACACTACTATCTTCTCGCTTGACGACGCCAACAAAGCTCTCTTGGCCGTGAAGAACGAAGATGAATCTGGATCGATCGTCATAGTGCCCTAGTCTCCGTTCGAGATCAGGACCTGCTCCATCAGCGCAGTGAGAGATTCGTAATCCGTCGGACCGTCATATCGTTCACCGTTGAGGAAGAAGGTCGGCCTCCCATTGACGCCACTCCGGACACCTTCAGCGAAATCGCTGTCAATTCGCTTCTTCAAGGCTCCCTTAGACCGTGCCAGTTCCAAGTCTGAACCGGCGAGGCCCAGCCTTTTCAGGAGAGCATGGAACGTTTTCACGTTCAATGTCGCCTGGTTCTGGAACAGTAGATCGTGCATCTCCCAGAACTTGCCATGACTTCCGGCAAACTCCGCGACCTCAGCCGCAGGCTCTGCCCATGGGTGGATCTCCCGCAACGGGAAGTTGCGAAAGACGAAAGACATCTTGTAACCAAAGCGGGCTTGCAAGCTCTTGATCGTCGGCGCGACGGCTCCGCATGAGGGGCATTCGTAGTCTCCATATTCGACAAGACTGCACGCTGCATTCAGGACTCCTTGAAGGTGATCCTGCTTGCTTACGCCGATCGATAGCTCGCTCATAGTTTCTCCTAGTGCGGCAGCGCTTCCAAAGCTTTCAAGATGCCATCCGCCCCCGGACTCACCGCCACCGGAGAGCAGTAGCTCCAAGTGATGACGCCGTTCCTGTCGAGAACAAAGAGCGCCCGTTCACAGACGCCATCGTCTTTGCGGTATGCACCATAGGCACGAGCTGTCTCGCCCTTCGGTTCGAAGTCAGACAGCAAGGGGAAGTGAAGATGCTTGTGTTTGGCGAAGGCATCGTGACACCAAGCCCCGTCCACCGAGATGGCCACCAGCTCCGCACTGTACTTGAGCAACTCGGGCAAGATCTCGTTGAAGATGCTGAGCTCGTCCCCGCAAACCGGACTCCAATCGGCGGGATAGAACGCGAGCACAATGGGTTTCCCCCGCAGCTCACTGAGGGATAGCTTTTGATCTGGCGTGACGTGGAGACTGAACTCTGGTGCCGATGTTCCGGCGGTGAGGATTGCCATAATTCTCCGTTTGGTTGGATTTTTCTTCGTGGGACAGCAGAGTTAACAGTGCGGCAAGGAGCCAGCAAAGCCTGCTCTAAACGACTGAGATCATGTGGCGCTTGGCGATGGCTTCGATTTCGGGCGCAGTCAAAGCGGACAGATCGGCTGTCTCCGTAGCAATGACATGCCGAGAGATGTCGTGGTGGTTTTCCTTCAGGTACTCCGCCAAATGATCAACAGCGCTGCTCTTGCCGGTGCCATGTCCAATGAGCACGATCTCGTTCGCCGGCAGCAGCTCTTTGGCGACCTCTTCGTAGAACGACTTCTCCTCCGGCACACGCTCGCCCTTGTAATGCGCTTCCTTCTTATGAATCAAGTGGTGGTGAAAGCCGAACGGGTCATAGGGTCGAACGGTCTCCTCAACCTGCGGAACTTTCGCATTGAGATCCTGGTATACATGCGCACCGTGATGGTCGATCACCACGACCATCCGACAGGGCTGTGTCGCTTCGTCAGGGGACAAACCAGGACCGGCGTCCCGAAGGAACTTTCTTAGCCGTGCGACCTCTTCGACCTCGAGCTCGTGATTGTGCGGATGTTTGAAGAAGGCTCGCTGTGTGCCGACGGTAAAGGCGAACTCATCCCCACCGTGAGGCTTCACGTCGCCTATCTGACCAACCAAGTCAATCGTGTCTGCCCAACTCAGATTCCGTGGCAGTTTCCCGGTAAGAAGGCTTGTGTGGAGAAGGTCAAGATCGTGGCGAAGTAGTGTGCTCATCTGTTCAGCATGGCACTCGCGAGAACGCAAGACTGTATAGCTTTGCTCACAAATCTTCTTTGCACTAGGTGATGCTCAAACGCCTGAAGACAGGAATTTTGACGAAGTTCATGACAAAGAAGAACAGCGTGGCAGCCAGGAACTCCAAAACCAAAACACGAAGTGGAAGCGAGGCCATTTCGATGCCGCGGTTTGCAAGAAATGAGATGAACAACATGTCGGCGGCAGAAGACAGTACAAGCCACTTCGTAGGAACCAAGCCCCAGAAATGCTGCCGGTCGCGCACAGCATAGGTAATTGCCTGGCTACCATAGACAACAGCGATGACACAGAACGTGCGCAAATGGTCGATATCCAGGTGCATTCTGTACCTGCCGACTGCAAGGGCAGCCGTGCAGAACAGTAGGAACCCGAGCCCCAGCATTGCCCCGGCCTCAGTAATCTTCCCAATGTCCCAGGAATTAGGATTCTGAGAGGGTCTCACGCGATCAGTAGCATAGGCCATCGAGAGGAAGTCGCCAGTGATCATCACAATGACCATCAGCATCGGCGTCAGTACCGCCTGTCCGGTCATCAGAAGGCCGATGGCCAGAAACAGAAGTTGGGCAATTTTCTTGGTTGTAGACCTTAGCGTATAGCTCAGAATTCGCTGGAAGATGATTCTGCCCGTCTTGATCGCGGCCACGATCCCGCCGAGACCTGCCTCCGTCAGCACGACACCAGCCGCCGACTTCGCAACATCGGTTGCGGTCGAAACCGCGATCCCGATTTGAGCTTGTCACAGTGCGGGGGCATCGTTGGCACCGTCGCCGCACATTCCTACAGTATGTCCGCTCTTCTGGAATGCTTTAACGAGATCGAACTTCCCCTGGGGGAGAATGCTCGCGAAGATGGAATAGTCTTCTGGTTTTACGCTAACTGGGATTGGACCCGCTGGCCAGGTAGCACCGCTCAGTCCGACTTCAGCGGCAACAATGGCGGCCGTCTCTGGAGCGTCTCCGGTGATCATCACCGTGCGCACCCCGAGCGTTTTCAATTCGGAGATGAGGGACGCCGAGTCTCGGCGAGGCGGATCGCTCAAGGCAATCAACCCGATGAGCTGCATTCCGTTTGCTGGTCCGTATGCCACTGCCAGCACACGAAACCCTTGCTTTTCTAGCTTGTCTGCGGCTTCCGATGCCTGAGCGTCGGGCTGGGCGAGCGTAACGATTGTTGCGAAGGCGCCTTTGACGATCTTTACAGCTTTGCCCTGGGCATCGGTTGCAGTCGCCTCCGACGTCTTCTTCGCAGGATCGAATGCGGTAAACGCCACTAACTTTGGAGTGTCGGAGGCACGCTTCTTCTCGGAAGCCGATCGAATGGCAGCATCTACTGAGTCCGCACCGCCTACGGAACTCGCCAGCGCGGCAATGCCGAGGACTTGCTCTTCCCGGAATCCGTTCATTAGGAAAACGCTCGTGACGGAAAGCTGATTCGCCGTGAGAGTGCCCGTCTTATCCACGCACAGAACGTCGATGGTTCCCGCTTCATCGACGGCAGACAGGCGCGTAGGAAGCACACCCAGCTTCGCGAGCGCGCGCGCCCCGATGGCAGAGGACAGCGTGAACGTGGCCGGGAGCCCGACCGGAATAGCAGCCAGAACCGCGGTCAGAAACAACGGAACGATCTCGCTCCAAGGCATAGAGTGCGCGAGAGCGTAGATGCCGATCAGCAGGATGACCGCACCATTGAAATAGGCAAGGTTCCGCACGATCTTCAGAACAGCCTTCTGCTGCGAGCTAACGACATGAGCCGTTCGTACCAACTCCGCGGTCTGCCCAAACTTGGTTCTTGTCCCGGTTGCCGTCACCTGGGCTGTGGCTTCGCCCTGCTTTACAAGTGCGCCAGAGAATGTATTCGCACCAGGGCTCCCCTCTATGGGGAGAGATTCTCCTGTGAGCATCGATTGGTCCAACAAAATCGATCCATCTAGAATATGCACGTCCGCTGCGACCACGCCGCCGAGCGAAAGCTCTACTAGGTCTCCGACAACTAGCTGCGCTGCGGGAATCACTTTCCACGCGCCATCACGCAGGACCGAGGCATTTAGGGCGAGCCGGGACTTCAATGCATCAAGCGTTGCTTGTGCACGACCTTCCTGCACAAACGTCAGTACGGCGTTGAAGATGAGCAGCGCAGCAATGATCGCCGCCTCAACATACTTGTGGACCACGATCTGGAGGATCATCGAGGCTTCGAGAAGCCAGGGAACGGGAGCCCAAAACTTCGACAGTGCGTTTCTAAGCAGATGAGCCGATGTATCGGGCATCGCATTTGGCCCGTCGCGAGAGAGCACGGCGGAGGCTTGTGAACTGGACAGGCCCAGGCCCAGCCTAGGTGTCCCCGCCGTCCCTGGAGGAGTGATCAACGTTGCACTCTTCAGGGATGTCGAGATGTTCGATGGTTCGGCGCTCGTCATGGGTCCTTTGCGGGTGTCACTCTCGGTACACTCCAGCAGAGCACTGACCGGAATGTACTTTGCTTGAGCTTCGCATTCAAACCACCGCTGCACTGTGCCTTTTTGCTCACGTTGATACGGCCAAGACCCCACCTGCACGAAAGCTGTTCAATACTGCTCAGTCTTCCCGTTCTGGAATGAAAGACCATCATCGTGCAGCGGGCATAGCAAGCTGAAGGAGATCAAAGATGATCGAACTGTCTCGTTCGACGTTCCATCCTAAAAATATCCTTGTACCGATCGATTTCAGCCCGTCCTCGATCTCGGCCCTAGCAACAGCGGCTGAGTTGGCTCAGCAGTTCCATGCCAAGCTCTATCTCTTGCACGTAGTTCCAATGTTGCCGATCGTAACCGGGATCGAGTTTCCCACTGCCTTTTATCCGCGCCAGGAGTTCCTCGATGATGCCGAGAAGGAATCAGCAAAGAGGTTAGCTGACCTGATTGGCAAGCTCTTAGGGCAGGGAATACAAGCGGCCTCCAAGGTGGAGATCGGCAACGATGTAGTGGGCAACGTGCTCATGGTCATCGAGCGGGAACACGCTGACATGCTGGTCATTTCCACGCACGGCATTTCAGGATGGCGCCCAGTCGTGTTCGGATCGATTGCGGAGAAGGTCATCAAACTTGCTGAGTGTCCTGTTCTCCTTCTTCGGAGCGCCAAGATTGCGGACACGGGTAAAGCCAAGGATCCAAAGTGATCGCGGAGAGCGCGATGAAAGTCGCCCAAGCTCAGAAGTTCGAAGCGCCAATGAAAGAACTTGGGATGTTCTGGTGGGCCTTCGCTGTTAGGGGAGGGGGAGCAATACTCTTTGCAGGAATTCTGTTCTACTCAGGGAGCCTATTGGGAACGATCTTCTTCGATCCGGTCATGCTCGTGTTTCTCGCGCTGACCCTCGGCTTCTACATCCTGAGCAATGGCATTCTCCTTGGCGTGGCCTCTGGCTATGCGGCTGAACACCGAGCCGGGATTTGGCGGCTTCTCCTGGCGGAATGTATCTTCGAAATCGCGTTAGGGACATACGTAGGGTTGATGCTCTTGCTCTCTTCCGAGTCGCTTGCGTGGTTAGCCGGTCTACACGCTTTGGGAACGGGCTGCTTCTTGGCAGCTCTCGCTTGGAAACTGCGGGCGAATAAGGCCTATGCAGGGATTCTTGCGTTCGTCGCCTTGATCTCGGTCTGTTGGGGCACTGCATTTCTACTTCATCGTGCCGCTTCTACGCGAAGTGCCACTCACTGGTTAGGCGGCTTTGAATTTTTCTACGGGGCCATCATCTTTATTTTGGCCGAGGGGCTCCACCGGCACCACGTGCCGGTACTGCATGGCGAAAGCGAGGCTTCTACCATTTCCCTTGCGACGGATCTAATTACTTCCTGAGAGTCACGCAGACTGTGTTCATGCACCACCGTCATGCTTTTTCATCAGAGCCGACGTTACCTTTGCGGGCCTTGTGTCGTCACGTTTCCCGTCAAGGAGCGCAGCACTCATGGAGTTCGCGCCGGGCCTCTGATCATGCAAGACAACGTTGAGCAGCGATTTGTGGACGTGAATGCGGCCGTTGTAATCGATAAAGCCCATCTTCCGAAAGCGGTTCATGAAAAAGCTCACCCGTGAGCGTGTGGTTCCGATCATGTCTGCCAACGTTTCCTGCGTAATGCGCGGGATGATGGTCTCCGGTTCGCCGGGCTTGCCAAAGTCTGCCATCAGAAGCAGAATACGTGCCAGCCTTCGCTCACTGGAGTTGAACAGCTGATCTACGAGATCCGCCTGGGTTCGCATAGAACGCTCGAGGAGGAAGGCGACAAACAGGTCGGAAAAGGCATGCTCATCGTGAATAACCCGCATCATCTCCTTACGCTCTATCTTTAGGGCGGAACAGGCGGTAATCGCCGTCGCCGTGGACATATGCATTCCTGCAATTGCAGTGACGGACTCTTCGCCGACGAAATCACCCACTGCGATGAGGGTTATCGTGGCTTCCTTGCCGGCCTTGGACACAACAGTGAGCTTCGCCCGGCCTTTCTGCAGAGAGAACACGCAATCCGCGATGCTTCCTTGAGTGAAAAGGGTCCCGTTTGCCTTGAAGTGGACGATACGGCGGCCCAATCCTGAGCTTGCAAGAAAGGCAGCGGGATCGAACTCATTTATTTTCGTGTGCGGCATATGACCCCTTTCCGTTCACGGCCCAGAGGGCAGAGGTCTGATCCAAACAGAAGCTGAACTGAGACTTACGATCAACGTCGCGAACGGCGACATTCGTTTGATGCGCCACACGAACATCTGAGAGGCGAATCTGAAAATGAGCTCGAGAGAAATCGAGATTCGCAAATGCACACTTTCATGCGGCAAATGCGGGCTTCGTGAGCATTACTGTACAGTATCGTTCGCTCATTACGATGAAGATCAAGCCAGCATTGCTAGCTGGGCGCATTCTGTTCAGTCCAGCGACAACCGTGAGGTGAAGGAATGACAGCTCTTCTCAATGATCTGGAACGGAACAGCACGTCTACTGGCTTGCAAGCGTTGAGCCCAGCACAGCTCATTGACTCCCTTACGGCTGCAAATGCTTTGCTGAAGAAATGGCAAGACTTGGCAAGTCCTCTGGGGCAGCCGCCTCCCTCCCGACGAAGCCGGGCTCGTGGCGTAATGGCCCAACATGGGGCGCAAGTCGGATGGGGGCGCTCGAAGAGAGCATGAGAGGTCTGCGACCTCTGTTTTCGGGGCGACGCCCTCGTACGTCAGGAACAGTTAAAAGACTGTTACATCCGCAGACACTCGCTAAGGCGATCCTTTGGGCGGCTCGCTGGTCCCGCGCGGAGAACCGCTTCAGGTTCTTCCCCCTCTCTCATCCCGCCCTTTCCGCCACGCTCCACCTTAAGTGCGTTTCGGAGCCGTTCCCTCTCCACCCAGACCCTCCCTTACGGTTATTGAGAGCTAGATTGATAGACCGCGAGCGTCCAAATTCCGCAAACCCGGTTTAGCGAGCCATGACCTTCTCGTCATGACAGGTGTAGGCGACGTGGTATCCGCCGTTCTGCAAGACTTCACGCGCGATGGAAACCTCTTCGGTTGTCCCATGGACCACGAGGAGGAACTTGTCGGTCTTCAGAGCTGTCTCGAACTCGATGATGCTGTCTTTGGGAATGCCAATACTTGCCAGCCCTGCGCCAAGCGCGCTCAATCCGCCTACAACGGCTGCGCCTTCCAGGCCTCCAACGATCCAAGCCACCAACGGGCCGGCAACCAGAAGCGGTCCGATGCCGGGAATCGCGAACATCGCAGAACCGAAGAGCAGCCCCCAAAAACCGCCCCAGTACGCACCCATCTTGCCCCAGTACTGCATGCGATTGCCCATGTTGTAATAACCCACCGCGTGCTCCTCGGTGTGCGTATCTTTAGCAGCGATCGAAAGACTCTTCAGGCTCACACCAGCATCCTGCAGTTCCTGTATAGCTTTCTCTGCCTGTTCATGAGTGTGGTAAATGGCAACGACGGTATCGGTTTTCAGCATTGGTACTCCTCTTGAAACTCAAAGTCGCTCTCGCGCTTTCATTAAGCCTCTACCCTGCATTCCGTGCTCGCTGTGCAATCCGATACAACTTGGAAAGCTCGTTAGAAAGACAATCGAACTGGGTTTCCGCTCAGCTATGACCGCCGTCTCGGTCTGCTGGGTTTGGAGCTGAAACCGCCTCCAGTCTACAAAGGGCTCTACGATCTCAGGGTTCTGGCCGAAGTCTACCGCGCTCTGCGTCAGTAACCCCCATTCCTATCTGCGCTTCCATCGCGCAGGAACGTAAGTATCACCTGCACTGGAGTGCGATGCGAATGACTGTAAAGACGCTTTTGGACACTTCTCAGCTGCTAATGCCAGGGAGGCCTTTCCCCCTTGGTCCGACCATGTGTAAAAAAGGAACGAACTTCAGCCTCTTCTCGGCAAGTGCCACGATGGTTGAGCTTCTTCTCTTCAATGGAGTAGATGACCTGGCGCCGTCAAGAAGCATTGAACTCGACGCCCAGCGCAATCGCACGTCGCATTACTGGCATATTCTGGTCTGCGGCGTCGTGCCGGGACAGCTATACGGCTTTAGAGTTCACGGCCCGGATGACCCTGCGGCAGGTCATCGCTTTGACAGCCAGAAGGTTCTGCTGGATCCGTATGGCAGGAGCGTAGCTGTAGGCGAAAACTATAGCCGAGCCGCCGCATGCAGGCCCGGGGATACCGTCGCAACCTGCATGAAAAGCGTTGTCGTTGACCCAAGCCGGTTTGATTGGGAGGATGACTGCCCACTCAACCATCCATTTCGGCAGACGGTTATCTATGAAATGCATGTTGCGGGCTTTACCCGGAATCCAAATTCCGGAGTACCGGCCACCAAGCGTGGCACGTTCCTCGGTGTGGTGGATAAAATTTCTTACCTTCAAACGCTCGGCGTTACTGCTGTGGAGCTTCTCCCCGTATTTCAATTCGATTCACAGGATGTGCCCAACGGTCTAGAGAATTACTGGGGGTATGATCCGGTTTCGTTCTTCGCGCCACATCTGGCCTACTGCACAGACCGCGACCCGCAGCACTGCATGGACGAATTCAGAACGATGGTGAAAGCGCTTCACAAGGCAGGGATAGAGGTCATTCTCGACGTGGTGTACAACCACACCTCGGAGGGAAACGAGCAGGGCCCAACCGTCTGTTTTCGCGGCTTTGAAAACAGCGTCTACTACATACTCAACCAGGACAAAGCCCACTACGCCAATTTCACCGGCTCTGGCAATACATTGAAGGCGAACCAGTCCATCGTTAAACGCCTCATCCTCGACAGCCTTGCGTACTGGGTGACCGAGATGCATGTCGACGGGTTCCGCTTCGATCTGGCCTCTGTGTTTTCAAGGAACGAAGCCGGAGAACCCATGGTCAACGCTCCCATCATCTGGGAGATTGATTCGCACCCCGCGCTCGCCGGCACAAAGCTCATCGCAGAAGCCTGGGATGAAGGAGGTCTATATCAGGTCGGTAGTTTTGGACCCGATAAGTGGAAGGAGTGGAACGGGCAGTTCAGGGATGACATACGGGCGTTTGTAAAGGGCGACCAGGGCACGGTGGTTAAACTGAGGGAGCGAATCACGGGCAGCCTGGACCTTTACGGAGCAGGGGACCGACCGACAGGCCAAAGCATCAATTTCGTTACCTGCCATGACGGGTTCACAGTCAACGACCTCGTGTCATACAACTCAAAGCATAACGAAGCCAACGGGGAGGGCGGCCGCGATGGGACGGATTCTAATCACAGCTGGAACTGCGGTGCCGAGGGGCCGATTGGGGATCAGGCCATCGAACTCCTAAGATCGCGGCAGATCAAGAACCTGCTCGCTCTTACGCTGCTTTCGGCAGGAACGCCGATGCTGCTGATGGGTGATGAAGGGCGTCGCACCCAAGGCGGGAATAACAACGCCTATTGTCAGGATAATGAGGCGAGTTGGTTCGATTGGAGCTTGGAAAGTCGCAATGCGGAGTTGGGTCGCTTTGTTGCGCATCTGATCCGGTTACGTTTTGGAACTGAGATCTTAGGCAACGGTGGACACTTTACCCTGGAGCAATATCAGACCGAAGCGCAGTATGAGTGGCACGGGATCGAGCTCGGAAAGCCAGACTGGAAAGCCGACTCTCACTCGATCGCCTTCACATTACATACGGCTTCGCAGAAGCGCCTGCTTTACGTGGCAGTTAACGCTTTCTGGGAAACTCTTTCCTTCCAGTTGCCCAGCGGTGGGGCAGCTCGGCCCACTCGGCTGGCGGCGAATCGTGGACACCTCCCTCGCTTCGCCCGACGACATCGCCGATTCGGGAGGGGGGGTTCCGGTCACGGACTGCCAGGTATATCGTCAACACGCGCTCGCTGGTTGTTCTTGAAACCAGCCTGAGCTAAGATGAGCAAAAGAGCACAGCACAATACAGTCGTGCGAGATACGGTTTGATAGGCCAGCACTTCGGCCATATGCCCGATTCTGGGGGCGGCACTTCGGCCAAAACTTTGGAGAGAAGCGATGTCAGACGAACATGAGGCATCGAACTTCGGCGTGGTATCTTCCGTCCGGGGCAGTGTCGTGGATGCGCAATTTCCCGGCTTACTTCCTTCTGTTTTCTCCATCCTGCGCTGTGGCACCAATGAAGCTATCGTCGTTGAGGTGATGGAGCAGATCGATGAACATCGGGTCCGGGGCATAGCGCTCACAGCTACCCAGGGACTCGCTCGCGGAATGGCGGTGCGAGATACGGGTAAGCCTCTTCAAGCGCCCGTAGGCAAGACAATCATCTCGCGCATGTTCGATGTGTTCGGCCACGCGATCGACCGTCAGGCAGAGCCGACAGAGACGGAATGGCGCAGTGTGCATCGGTCTCCGCCTTCGATGTCAGATCGTCTGACCAAATCCGAGATCTTTCAGACTGGCATCAAGGCAATCGATGTGCTGGTACCACTGGAACGCGGAGGCAAAGCCGGTCTCTTTCGGAGGAGCGGGGGTAGGCAAGACCGTGCTGCTGACCGAGATGATCCACAATATGATCGGCCACCAAAAGGGGATGAGCATCTTCTGCGGCATTGGCGAGCGTTGTCGCGAAGGGGAAGAGCTCTATAGCGGTATGAAGGATGCCGGCGTTCTGAGAAGACATGGTGATGGTCTACGGCCAAATGAACGAGCCGCCCGGCGCTCGTTTCCGCGTAGGCCACGCCGCACTTACCATGGCGGAATACTTCCGCGACGACGAGCATCGGGATGTTCTCTTTCTGGTCGACAACATCTTCCGCTTCATCCAAGCGGGTATGGAGGTTTCTGGCCTGCTCGGACAGATGCCTTCGCGGCTCGGATATCAATCCACAATGGGCACAGAGTTGTCCGGACTGGAAGAGCGCATCGCCAACACGCGGGCCGGTGCGATCACGTCGATCCAAGCTGTCTACGTGCCTGCGGATGACCTCACGGATCCCGCTGCGGAGCACGTCTTCGGACACCTGTCGGCATCGCTTGTGCTTTCGCGAAAGCGCGCCAGCGAAGGACTTTATCCTGCGATCGACCTGCTGCAATCGAACTCTGCCATGGCGACCTCCGGCATTGTGGGCGAACGCCACTACGGGGTCGCTCAGCAGATTCGCAAGACCCTCGCCGAATATGAAGCACTGAAGGATATCGTCGCCATGTTGGGGCTGGATCAGCTCTCCCCGGCTGACCGCCTTACGGTCGGTAGAGCGCGACGACTTGAACGCTTTCTTACACAACCGTTCTTCGCAACCGAGCAGTTCAGCGGCTTGAAGGGCAAGCAGGTGAGCCTGGAAGATGCGCTCGATGGATGCGAACGTATCCTGCGGGATGAATTCAAGGATGTTCCGGAGAGTGCGCTCTACATGATCGGGGCCATTAGCGAAGTAAAGCAGGCTGCGCCGAAGCCGCAGGAACCCCAAACCGCACCGGCTTCCATGCCGCCGCCAAGCGTTCCTTTGCGGGGCCAGCCCATGCAGCTTAAGGTCCTTTTGCCCTCCCAAGTTTTCTTCGAGAACGACGATGTGGAACGGATTGTGGCTGAGACGAGCGAAGGCTCCTTCGGCATCCTTCCGCATCGGCGTGACTGTGTTGCGGCACTAGCGCCGGGCATCCTGACCTATCAGGAGAAGAATGGTTCCCCAGCTTATTTAGCCGTGGATGAAGGCGTGCTCGCAAAGGTTGGGATGAGGGTGCTGGTCTCGGTCGGGCGAGCCGTGCGAGGTACCGACCTGAGCCAGTTGCACGATGCCGTCAAACGGCAGTTCCTGACCCTTAACGACCAGGAGCGGGAGGTTCGCGAGGCTCTCCACAAGCTGGAGAGCACGTTTGCAAGCAAACTTGCGGAGTTCTCCCGTGAGCGATAGGCAACTTGGGTCACGCGGAGCATCGCCCAGCGAAGAAGATATCTTCGCAGGGCGTATTGGTGCGAAAGCGGCGAGAAAACAGCGGGCTCTGCGTGCAGGAGATCAGGGTGTCTGGTTCGGCTTGGGAATGTCGGGGCTCATTGGCTGGTCCGTCGCGGTACCAACGGTGCTGGGCGCAGCTATCGGCATCTGGCTGGATGATCGGCATCCGCAGAAGTTTTCTTGGACGCTTACGCTTCTCTTTGCCGGCCTGCTTCTTGGTTGCTTCAACGCGTGGCATTGGGTTGCTCAACAAGATGCGTCCATGCGCGAGGAGGAAGCTAATGACTGAAGTAGCCAACTTCAGTGGCGCTCTACTCGGGGGCTTGGCTCTCGGAGTCTTCTTTTTCGTCGGGCTGTGGTGGACGGTGCGCAGAGGAGTGATGGCCGCGCAGCCAGCCGCCGTGTTCCTCGGCAGCATGGTTTTTCGCACGTTGGTCGTCATGGTGGGCTTTTACTATCTAGGCCGCGGTGACTGGCGAAACATAGCCGGCAGTCTCACTGGCTTTGTTCTTGCTCGCTTCATTGTCACGCGAAACGCGCGATTTGCTCCCCAGGTTGAGGCATTCGTGAAAGCGGAAGGGGCCCGATGAATCTGACCTCCGATCAACTGATCTTCTGGCAGCATGGATTCTTCAAGTTGAACGAGACCATTGTCACGACTTGGGCCATGATGTTGCTGATGGTCGTCGGCGCAATACTCATCACCCGTCGCCTTGCGACCGAGGGAAAGATCTCTCGCTGGCAGGGTGCTCTCGAGATCATCATCACGACGCTGGAGTCACAGATCAAGGAAGTTGGCCTGCCGCAGGCGCGCAAGTATCTTGCATTCTTGGGGACGCTGTTCGTCTTCGTCGCCACATGCGCGCTTTGCATCATCATCCCGGGCTACAAGCCCCCCACCGGGTCTTTGTCGACCACGGCGGCGCTTGCGCTCTGCGTTTTTGTCGCGGTGCCGCTTTTTGGCATCAGGGAACAGGGCCTGGCCGGCTACCTGAAGTCATATACGCAGCCGACCATCATCATGCTGCCGTTCAACATTATCAGCGAGCTGTCACGCACCCTTGCGCTGGCGGTACGCCTGTTCGGAAATATGATGAGCGGCGTTATGATCGTTGGCATTTTGCTGACGATCACTCCTTTTATCTTTCCCATCGTGATGACTGCGCTGGGACTTCTCACCGGGATGGTTCAGGCCTACATCTTCACCATTCTTGCCGGGGTCTATATCGCGGCTGCAACGTTGGTTCCTAAACGGCAGAGCGTCGCCGTCCGGGCTTTGAACGCGACTTCCTAAGCAAACCTATACCAAGGAGACTTCATGGATAGCACAACCGCCATTGCAATCGCGTCGATCGTCACAGCCGGCCTGACGATCGGTCTAGGATGCCTTGCTCCAGCTCTCGGTGAAGGAAAGTCCGTTGCCACGGCACTCACCTCGCTTGCGCAGCAGCCGGATGCGTCGGCCACCATTACGAGTACGCTCTTTGTCGGATTAGCAATGATTGAGTCACTGGCCATCTACTGTTTCGTCGTTTCCATGATTCTGATCTTCGCTAATCCTTTCTGGAAGTTCATCATCGCGCATGCGGCTCAGGTGAAGTAGCTATGCTCATCGACTGGTTCACGATCATAGCCCAGATGCTGAATTTCCTGATCCTTGTGTGGCTCTTAAAGCGCTTCCTGTACCAGCCGATTCTGGATGCGATCGATGCTCGTGAAAAAGGCATCGCCTCCAAGCTGGCGGATGCCGAAGCGAAGGAGGCTGACGCACACAAGCAGCAGCAAGACTTCGAAGCCAAAAATAAGATCTTCGATGAGCAGCGGGCAGTGCTGATGGCCAAGGCCGGCAGCGATGCCAAGGCAGAGCACGACCGTCTGGTGGATGACGCTCACGAGCAAGCCGATGGCGTTCGTGCCTCTGAGGCTTCCGCGCTCAAAAGCGATCAAGCACACCAAGCCGTCGCCATCCGGCGAATGGCTCAGAACCAGGTCTTCGCGATGACGAAGAAGACGCTATCCGATCTCGCGACCGTCACTCTGGAAGAGCGGATTGGAGAGGTCTTTACTCGTCGGCTCCGGCTAATGAATCCGAAGGATAAAGATGAGATGGGCACCGCGCTCAAGACTTCACCCGAAGCGTCTCTTGTTCGCAGCGCCTTCAACCTTCCCGATGAGCAGAAAGCCGCTATTCAGAACGCTTTGAACGAAACGTTTTCGGCAGTGATCCGCGTTCGATATGAGACAGATGCAAACGCCATAAGCGGTATCGAACTTGTCGCGCAAGGGCAAAAGCTAGCCTGGAGCATTGCCGGTTATCTTGATTCCTTTGACCGAAGCCTTGCTGAACTGGTAGCCCCCCCGACACAACCGGGGTCTGCACCCGCGCCAGTTGCAGAGGCCAAATGAGTCAGCAATCAGGGGCTCTGCTGAATGCCCTCGGCACCGCGTTTGATGGCCTCACGGCTGCGTGCGTGAAGTTCCTGCCAAGCATGGTTCCTGAGGAGATAGGAACCATAACGAGTCTTGCGACGGGCATCGCCACAATCTCCGGTTTGCCGAGTCTCGGCAACGAGGAGCTAGTCAGCTTCGCAGCTGGTCGGCTAGGCATGGCCTTCAACGTGGATGAAGATGAGGTCGGGCTAATCCTGCTCTGCGATTATCAGGCCCTGCACGTCGGCGATGAGGTAAGGCGCACCGGGCGTGTGATGGATGTGGGCGTAGGCGATGCGTTGCTGGGCCGAGTGCTCGATCCTCTGGGCAGACCGATCGACGGTAAGCCACCGCTGACTACAGAGCACCGCCTTCCCGTGGAACGACCCGCGCCTGCCATCATGGACCGCGCACCGGTCGGCGTTCCTCTGCAAACAGGTTTGAAGGTCGTCGATGCCATGATTCCCATTGGCCGCGGTCAACGCGAACTCATCCTCGGCGACCGCCAGACGGGTAAAACTGCCATTGCGATCGACACCATTCTCAATCAGCGTGGGCAGAACGTGGTCTGCGTCTATTGTGCGATCGGGCAGCGAGCCTCTTCCGTAGCCAAGGTAGTTGCCAATCTGCAGGAAAAAGGTGCAATGGAGTACACGGTCGTTGTTGTGGCGGAGGGCAACGATGCACCCGGCTTGGTTTACATCACGCCGTACGCTGCAACCAGCATCGCTGAGTGGTTCATGGAACAAGGTCGCGATGTCCTCATCGTTTACGACGACCTCACCCAGCACGCACAGGCGTATCGTGAGCTGTCCCTGCTGCTGCGCAGGCCGCCAGGCCGTGAGGCTTATCCCGGTGACATCTTCTATATCCACTCCCGCATGTTGGAGCGTTCCACCCACCTGATTAAGGAGCTTGGCGGTGGCTCCTTGACCGCTCTTCCGATCATCGAGACCGACGCGCAGGATATCTCTGCCTACATCCCTACCAATTTGATCTCCATAACTGACGGTCAGGTCTACCTGTCTCCGACGCTCTTTGAACTTGGAATACTCCCGGCCGTGGATGTTGCCCAGTCCGTCTCGCGCGTGGGCAGCCAGGCGCAGAAGCCCGCCTACCGTGCGGTCGCTGGTGATCTGAAGCTTGCCTACTCTCAGTTCGAGGAGTTGGAGACCTTCGCAAAGTTTGGAACTCATTTGGACGACGCTACGCGTAAGACCATCGATCATGGCCAAAGGATCCGAGCCTGCCTGAAACAGCCGGAGTCGCAGCCTGTTGCGGTCGGAGAACAGATCATCGTGCTCATCGCACTGCAGGCTGGCCTGTTCGATCAAATGCCTTTGGAAAAGGTACCGGAGGGCGAGCTCGCACTTCAGAAGGCGCTCGCAACTCTCCCAAAAGATGTTGCAGGCCGGCTTCTGTCCGAGAGCAAGTTGAGCCATGGAGACCACGAAGCCATCGTTGACCTTGCGAGATCGGCCCTTGCAAGCTTTCAGCCAAAGCTGGACCCAGACCTGCGGGCCAAGGACGGCAAGTGAGCGGTTCAACGGAACAGTTGGGTAAAAAGATCAGCGGAGCAAAGGACCTAGGCGGGGTCGTGCGAGCGATGAAGGCTTTGGCGGCATCCAGCGTCGGCCAGTACGAAAGGGCAGTCGAAGCTCTTGATGACTACCTGAGAACAGTCGAATTCGGCTTGATTGCTTGTCTACACGGAGACGGCCGGGGGATTCGAACCGACACTGTCAAGCCACGGCACGCACCTCAGATTGGCGCTATTATTTTCGGCTCAGATCAGGGGCTTGTAGGAAGCTTCAATGAAGTCATTGTGGAGTTCAGCCTGCAAGCACTCCGCGCCCTCCCAGGGAGGGTGACTCAGATGTGGGTTGTCGGCGAACGTGCCAAGGCCTTGCTGGATGAGACCGGGTCAACTCCAGTAAGAGGACTTGAGGTTCCAGGTTCTCTCGATGCGATTACACCTTTGGTCGGGCAGATCCTGCTCGAACTCCAGGCCGCGCGGCAAAAAGGCGAGATTTGGGAGGTTCATGTCTTTCACAACCACCCGAAACCCAGTTCAGCCTACGAGCCGGTAGCCAGGCGTCTGCTTCCGCTGGATGCCTCCTGGGAGGAAAAGCTCCGCTCCACGCCATGGCCGACGAAGATGCCGCCGCAGGTGATCGACGAGGTTGCGTCCGCATTGCCTGCATTCATTCAGGATTACTTATTTGTCGTGCTGTTTCAGGCCTGCGCGGAGTCGTTAGCAAGCGAGAACGCAAGCCGCCTTGCTTCCATGCAACGCGCCGAAAAGAGCATCGACGGCATGCTTGACGACCTGAATCGCAAGTTCCATCGACTCCGGCAGGAGGGTATCGATGAAGACCTTTTCGACGTGATTGCCGGGTTTGAAGCACTCACCATCAAGAAATCCCACTCGAAATCCGGCTCATCAGCCGTACTTGTAAGCGAGAAAGCCACATAATGCCCAACGCAGTGGAAGCAGCGCAGAACGACCAGCCCGAGCCCGATGGAGCTGCAAGCCTGGCTGAACTGGCCTTGAATCTTCATTGGACCTGGAACCATGCGACGGACGAACTATGGCAGAGACTCGACGCTGAACTTTGGCAGGCGACTCAAAACCCTTGGGTTGTGTTGCAGACGATCTCGAAAGACACGCTTGAAGGAGCTCTCGCGGAGCCCGAGTTCCGCCAGCGCCTCAATACTGTCCTCCAGCGGAACAAGGATAGTTATGCAGCTGATGCGTGGTTTCAGGATGGCCAACGGTCCGGCAAGGTCACCTCCATCGCCTACTTCAGTATGGAATTTATGCTGAGCGAAGCGCTTCCCATCTACTCAGGTGGTCTCGGCCAGGTGGCGGGAGATCAGATGAAGGCCGCAAGCGACCTCGGCGTGCCAGTAACGGGGCTCGGTTTACTCTACGGCCAAGGCTACTTTCGCCAAGACTTCGACGCTGCCGGGCGGCAGCAAGTGCTGTACCCGGTGAACGATCCTGGGCAGTTGCCGATCAAGCCGCTTCGCCGAGCAAACGGTGAATGGCTGCGCATTCCTATTCAACTGCCGGGCTCGAAGATCTGGCTTCGCTGCTGGGAGGTCTCCGTCGGCAGGAACAAGCTATATCTCCTCGATACCAAAACACGGCCGCACAACGCGGCATCTGCAGCCAGCTATACGGTGGTGACGCCGAAATGCGCTTGAGGCAGGAACTGGTACTCGGCATCGGAGGCTGGCGTTTGCTGCGTTCGCTCGGCGTGGCTCCTGAAGTTTGCCACCTGAACGAAGGACACGCTGCATTCGCTGTTCTCGAAAGAGCGCGCTGCTACATGGAAGACCATTGCGTGCCCTTCGCGCTCGCTTTGTCGGCGACCCGCGCAGGCAACATATTCACAACCCACACCGCTGTCCCCGCAGGATTCGACCGCTTCGCGCCTGACCTCATCCGCAAGTACTTGACCCACTATGCAGTGGATGAACTGGGAATCTCGACCGATGATCTCCTCGCTCTCGGACGGCAATCAGCAAGTGATTCTTCCGAACCCTTGAACATGGCATACCTCGCCATGCGTGGCAGCGGTGAGGTCAATGGCGTAAGCAAGCTGCACGGGCAGGTGAGCCGGCAAATCTTTCAGCCGCTCTTTCCTCGCTGGCCAGAGGATGAAGTGCCTGTGGGCTCAGTGACCAACGGCGTGCATGTACCCACCTGGGACTCACAGGCTGCCGATGTACTTTGGACCGCGGCCTGTGGCAAGGATCGTTGGCGTGGCGGCGAGCCTGACTCAGACAAGATCCGCCAGCTCACCGACGCGGAGCTATGGCAGATGCGGACTCAGGCACGAAAGACATCGATCCAGCAGATTCGACTTCGGTATCAAATTCAACTGGCCTCGGAAGGGAAAGATTCGTCCACGGCGATGACCATGCTCAACGAAGACACGCTCACTGTAGGATTCGCACGTCGTTTTGCCACCTACAAGCGCCCAAACCTGCTCCTGCACGATCCCGCCCGGCTGGTCCGTCTGCTTACCAGCAAAGAGCGGCCCATGCAGTTGATCCTCGCAGGCAAAGCTCACCCGCAGGACCTGCCGGGACAGGCTCTCATAAAGCGGTGGAACGATTTCATTCGAGGTGAGGGACTAGCGTCTCAGGTGATCTTCTTGAGCGATTACGACATGCGACTGGCTCAGGAGCTTGTAGGCGGTGTCGACCTCTGGGTCAACACGCCGCGCCGACCCTGGGAGGCCTGTGGAACCAGCGGTATGAAGGTCCTTGCCAATGGCGGCCTGAATCTTTCCGAGTTGGACGGTTGGTGGGCAGAGGCCTACTCCCCTGAGATCGGTTGGGCGATTGGTGATGGAAGGGAACACGGCGAAGACCCGGCCTGGGATGCGGACGAGGCCGACGTGATGTACCGATTGCTTGAAAACGAGATTGTGCCGGACTTCTATGAGTGTGCTCAAAGGGGTGATCCACCGGCTAAATGGCTGGCGCGTGTCCGTGAGAGCATGGCGGCGCTCACCCCTGAGTTCTCCGCCAGCAGAGCTGTACGCGACTATGCGGAGAGACACTACGTTCCGGCCGCGGCTTCCTATGTGAGCCGAGCCGCCAACGACGGCCTCGTTGCAAAGGAGATTCTGAAGTGGCAGAACGATCTGGCGCAATATTGGGGCTCACTACGTCTGGACTCGGTCAAGGTTACAACGCAAGGCGAGAAGCGTTTGTTCAAGGTAAAGCTTGCTAATGCGGGTCTTCCACCCAACTCGTATCGGGTGGAGCTTTACGCGAATGCTGAACAGGACGCTGAGGCTGATGTCTACAATATGTCAGTGTCGCAGGATGCTTCGAAGCAGGGGGATAGCTACATCTACTCGGTGGAGGTTGCAGCACTAAGGTCGGCTACCGATTACACCGTCCGCGTAGTTCCCGAGCATGCTGAAGCTTTCGTGCCGCTCGAAGCCGCTGCCATACTGTGGGCACAATAGAGAACTGCACTTAGCAGACCGTGTCGCTAGCACGTTCAGGTTATATCCGCACTTTCTATGTCGAACGTTGAGTTAAAGTCTTCCTGGGATGGTCGGGAGAGTTCAGGAGAGATGGGAACCGAACTGCCGCTTCGTACTCCGCGATGACTCGGCTCATGAATCCTGCCGTTCCGCTAACCGTGATGTCCGTCAGCGCCGCCATGTGCGGAGTAAGCAGAGCCTGCGGGAACATGAGAAGCCGGTTGGCAGCCTCTAGCGGTTCGTGCCGTACTACATCCAGGCCGACGGCGGCGATATGCCCGCTTTCGAGAGCGGCGCAAAGAGCATCTTCATCGACCAGCATGCCACGAGCAACGTTAACGAGCACCGCGCCGCGTTTCATCCCGGCGATGACTGAAGCGCTGATGAGGTTCTGATTCTCCGCACTCGCTCGAACGCAGACGATGATGAAGTCCGCATCTGCAACGGCAACCAGCAGCTTATCTGCAGCGAAGGCAGTGACCCCAGCGGGTGCATGTTCCGGGTGTTCGTCCGTAGCCAGCAGTAGCATACCGAAGGCACGTAAGCGGTCAGCAACCTGCAGACCGATGTTTCCAAGGCCGACGATGCAAACAGTCTTTCCGTTCAGAGCGGAGTGAAGCCTCGGTGTCGCCGACCCGCGGCCATCTGAATCGATGACGCGGCCAAGCTGCCGGGAAGCACCTAGAAGCAGGAGCACGGCAAACTCGGCCACTGAAGTTGCATTCCCGGTCAAGTCGGATGGTGCGTACGAAACCCATATGCCCAACCGAGTAGCGGCCGCCAGATCGACTGTTTCGTAACCTGTGCTGGTCGTTTGTATGAGCCCCACTTTGGGCTGGCTCTCGAGTTGCACACTCGTAACTGCTCCGCTGACGAGGAGGACATCCAGGTCTTCACAGGGAGGCGCTTCTCCCTCCGGCCAAAGCAGCAACTCATGAGCTGACAGACTGTCTCGCAACTGATTGCCCATCTGTAAGGTCATATCGTTCTCTGTACCGTGGAGATAGCCAATCTTCATGTTGTCCTCAATGGTTTTGCCAAACAGCCTAATCAGTCGAAGGTCAGTTGCCGGTCAAAGTAGATGGTAGGTCGAGCGACTTCCCAGAACTGTTCCGTTTTGCTCAGCTAACTTCATCGTTGCGGTTGAGGGTAAATGCAGCGGATGTTTGCATCGCTCATCGCGAACAAAGGGGCCTGGTCATCAAGCGGCTCCTCACGCTTCGCAGCATAACGTTCCAGCTTTCACGAACATCAGGAGAATCGAAGATGCCCACGAAAAATCTCACTCAGGATCTCTTGCTGCACGAGACGGTTGCCGTCATGGACGGGGAAGAAACCCTCAAGATTCCTACACCTCTGGAGCCGGAGCTGCTTCGCAGGATGAATGCCTATTGGCGCGCAGCGAACTACGTGTCTGTCGGCCAAATCTACCTTTATGAGAACCCGCTTTTGAAAGAGCCTCTGACGTTGGCCCACGTCAAGCCGCTCGTGGTCTCGCACTGGGGCACCACGCCCGGGCAGAACTTCATCTACGTTCATCTGAACAGAGCCATCAAGAAGTACGACCTCAATATGTTCTACATCGCTGGCCCCGGGCATGGCGGACCGGCAATCGTGGGAAACGTCTATCTGGAAGGGACCTGGACCGAGACGTATCCCAACATAACGCAGGATGAGGCTGGGCTGAAGAAGCTGTTCAAACAGTTCTCGTTTCCGGGCGGCATCTCCAGCCACGTAGCCCCAACAACACCGGGGTCTATCCACGAGGGCGGCGAGTTGGGCTACTCGCTCAGCCACGCCTTCGGCGCGGCCTTCGACAATCCTGATCTGATTGTTGCCTGCGTGATCGGCGATGGAGAGGCCGAAACTGGCTCACTGGCAACCGCCTGGCACTCCAACAAGTTTCTCGATCCACGAACCGACGGAGCCGTGCTGCCCATCCTGCACCTGAACGGATACAAAATCAGTAATCCTACCGTGCTTGCCCGCATCGAGCATGAGGAACTTGACCAGCTTCTGAGAGGCTATGGCTGGACCCCCTACTTCGTCGAGGGAGACGATCCAGAAACCATGCACCAGCTCATGGCTGCCACACTCGATCACGTGGTCGAGGATATCCGTAGTGTCCAGGAGGAAGCACGCAGCAGCAAGACCACAACACGGCCTCGTTGGCCCATGGTCGTGCTGCAATCGCCGAAAGGCTGGACCGGGCCGAAGATCGTGGACGGTTTGCAGATTGAGGGGACTTTCCGCTCTCATCAGGTGCCGCTGCTGGTCGATGCTCAGCACCCGGACCACGTCCGTCTGCTTGAGGAGTGGATGAAGAGCTACAAAGCCGAAGAGCTCTTCGATCAGAACGGCCGGCTCAACCCCGAGCTGGCGGAACTGGCGCCCAAGGGCAATCGTCGCATGGGAGCGAATCCTCACGCGAACGGTGGGGTTCTCTTGCATGATCTGGAAATGCCAGATTTCCACGAACACGCCGTGACCGTCACGTCCCCTGGCGCAGTGCAGATCGAAGACACCTTCATTTTGGGAGCGTTCCTCAGAGATGTAGCGAAGCTCAATGAAAACAAGCACAACTTTCGTGTCTTCGGCCCGGACGAAACCGTCTCCAACCTCCTGCAGTCGGTCTTCGAGGTTACGGATCGTCAGTGGGACGCGCGCGAGTTCGGCAATGACGAGTTTCTCGCCCCTGCGGGTCGTGTTCTCGATGCGATGCTGAGCGAAAACCAGTGTGAAGGCTGGCTGGAGGGCTACCTGCTCACCGGGCGGCACGGCATCTTCAATAGCTACGAAGCATTCATCCGAATCGTCGATTCGATGTTCAGCCAGCACGCGAAGTGGCTGAAGGTCTGCCGCGAATTGCCGTGGCGTCGCGACATCTCGTCGCTGAACTATCTGCTCGCATCCCATGTCTGGCAGCAGGACCACAATGGCTTTACTCACCAGGATCCTGGCTTTCTGGACCATGTCATCAACAAGAAGGCAGACATCGTGCGTTGTTACCTTCCCGCCGATGCCAACTGCTTGCTGTCCGTGACAGACCACTGTCTCAGAAGCAGGAACTATGTCAACGTGATCATTGCCGGAAAGCATGCGCTCCCGCAATGGCTGACGATGGATGCCGCCGTCGTGCATTGCACGGAGGGGATCGGTATCTGGCAGTGGGCCAGCAATGACCAGGAAACCGAGCCGGATGTTGTGATGGCATGCTGCGGCGATACGCCCACGCTCGAAATCATGGCTGCAGTTTCAATTCTCCGGGAACATCTGCCGGAGCTGAAGATACGTGTCGTCAATGTGGTCGACCTGATGAAATTGCAGCCCAGTACCGAGCATCCACACGGACTCACGGACAAGGACTATGACTCCCTGTTCACCACGGACAAGCACATCATCTTCGGATTCCACGGGTACCCGTGGCTGATCCATCGCCTCACGTATGCCCGCAACAACCGCAATCTGCATGTCCGCGGTTACAAGGAAGAGGGAACCATCACAACACCCTTTGACATGAGGGTGCAGAACGATCTGGATCGCTTCCACCTCGTGCAGGATGTAGTAGATCGTGTACCCAATCTAGGATCGAAGGGTGCCTACCTAAAGCAGCAGATGAAAGACAAGCTCATCGTCCACAAGCACTATATCGATGCGCACGGCGAGGACATGCCGGAGATACAAAATTGGCAGTGGGATGGTGCGAAATGAACGCCCAACCTTTGATCGATACTGCAAGCAAAATGGTCGCCGATGGAAAAGGGCTCTTAGCGATCGATGAGAGCACCGGCACCTGCAATAAGAGATTTGAGCAGGCCGGGATCCCGCAGACGGAAGAGATGAGGCGCAGCTACCGAGATCTCATCGTAAGCACGCTTGGCATTTCGGAATCGATCAGCGGCATGATCCTCTTCGATGAAACGATCCGCCAGCGAACCGATGGACGGGATCCCATTCGCTGAAGCTCTTAGCCAGAGGGGGGATCGTCCCCGGAGTCAGAGGGGACGTGGGAGCAAGCCTCTGGCCTGATTTCCCCGGAGAGAAGGTCTGCGAAGGTTTAGACGGCTCGAAAGGAGAGCCGCGTTAATGTCTACGGCTGCCTTGGTGGCGAGGTAGCTCACGCCTGCCGCAGCGGTGCAGCTACTTGGAGCCCAGGCTTGAGCCGGTCTAACCGGCGCAGTTGAACACAACGCATCTCGTTGACCGTTTCTCCCATTTGCAGCACACTCTCCGGCAGTTCCTGCTCGTTCGCTGTCGTGTCCCCTCGCGAGTGCCGCAGGAGAGACTGGATGTGCTTCACCGGCCCCTTACGCGTGGAGTTCAGAGGGTAAACACTCGATGGTCCGCGGTGCACGAAAACCTACTTTGCAAGATCAGGGACTACCTCTACCTGTGGCGGAGCATCGTATCTTGCTACCGCGATACTTGTCTTGCTGTGGGAGCGCGAGGATCGAATGAACGAGCCGGTTTCACCATACGTACTCACGAATCAAAACAGCCCCGCCTTTTGGCTCATAGACAATCTTTGGATGCCCTTGGCAGGCAGTTTTCTGACGAATGGCAACTTCTGCTTCATCGAGCAGGTGTGCGGAACAGGGATTGGCGGACCTCCCTCACACAGTCACCCTTCGGACGAGGGCCTTTACGTTCTTGAAGGGCATTGCACCTTTCACGCCGGCGGCGAGACCGTAAAGGCCGGCCCGGGCACTCTGGTTTCGGTACCCCGGCTTGTGGAACACAGCTTTACGGTGGACGCTCCTCATTCTCGTCTCCTGAACTTCTACACTCCTGGTGGGTTCGAGATGCTGCTCATGAGCCTTGCAACTCCTGCGGCGGAGCGCAAGGCGCCCGTACCAGGCTCGACTCCGATGCCCGCGCGCTGGATGGTCGAAGAGTGCTCTCGCGAGTTCGGCCAAATCCCTGGCATCGCGTTACCGTTTGCAGATCCCCCAACCCAAGAAAACATGGTGACGAAGCCGAGCGCCCTCAATCCGGTGAAGCCCTACGGGGTCAGTGTCAGCGATGCTCCGGCCTACTGGTCTCAGGGAATTCTATGGACCATCCTTGCAACAGCTGAACAAACCGGGGGCTCCTATTTCACTTATGGAAGAGCTCTGCCCGAAGGATGCGGGACCACCACCACATACTCATGAGCAGGATGAGGTGATCTATGTGATTGACGGTGAACTGACGATGATCGCTGGAGGAGAGACATTGAACGCAAAGGCCGGAGCTCTCGCCTATATTCCTGCACGGTGCGTTCATAGTTTTCGAGTGGATTCGCTTGAAGCACGACTTCTCAACTTCTATTTGCCGGGAGGCTTTGAGCGGGTTATCACTGAGTTTGGAGTACCTGCGAAGTCTCGAGCGCTCCCGCCCGCGGACCTTAAGCAGCCGGGGACTGCTGAGCAGATGAAAGCGTTGTTCCATAGGGTAGGAATGAATGCGGTTGCATTGCCCGACTCACTCCGGCATGATCGCCACTGATGCTAAGGTATCGAGCTTTATCGGGCTTACCAAAGAGCTCCTCAAATTGCCCTTTTTTAACCCGAGGATTTCCTTCGTACCAAAGACTTCTCCGACGAAGTCCAGAAAAACTTCAACCTGAGGCGCCAGCGCAGATCGACCGAAAGAGAGAGCGGAGATGATGGCGGGTCGCGGATGCCACTAGGCAGTTAGGAATCCGGCGCCCGCCAAGCCTCTGCAGACTGGCCAGCATAGAAAATCGGTTATATTTTACGGCCCGATTCCCCTTCTCGATTTGTGCTGTGCCGGGCGAGGGCAACACAAAGAATCAAACAATTGATCAAGGAATCTCATGACAAACACTGGCCCTCTCGTTTCCACGATGACCTTCGGCAGAGCCGACGTGAATGGCATCAGGATGTACTATCGCAAAGCCGGCTCCGGCGAGCCTGTCGTTCTGCTACATGGTTTTCCCGAGACATCGAACGCCTGGCGCAAGGTAATACCCGCACTGGCAATTCACTACACCGTCCTTGCGCCCGACCTTCGGGGGTTCGGCGACTCCGACCGGCCAGATAACGGTTACGACAAGCGAACGATCGCCGAAGATATCCACCAACTCGTGCATCAACTCGAGCTCGGGCCGATCAATCTTGTCAGCCACGATGTCGGAATGATGGTCGGCTACGCGTATGCTTCTGCCTATCCCTCTGAGGTAAAGCGGCTTGTGCTGATGGAGGCGGCGCTTCCGGGCCTCGGCCTCGAAAAACTCTACGACGCCATCAAGTATCCGCGTATGTACCACCTGCCGCTTTTTGAAGCGCCAAACGGACTTGCCGAAGCGTTGATTTCCGGCCG
This sequence comes from Granulicella sp., assembly GCA_965198545.1. Taxonomy (GTDB): domain Bacteria; phylum Acidobacteriota; class Terriglobia; order Terriglobales; family Acidobacteriaceae; genus Granulicella. Next base: position 357,016 of record CBDAPS010000002.1, read on the forward strand.
CGAGGCGACGTTTATCCGGCATTTCATGCGACAGCAGGCCTACAACACAGCCGCGCTTGAGGATGACGTGCTGAACGGTTATGCCACGGCACTTGCGGCACCTGGTGCTTTGCGCGCGGGAATTTCATACTTCCGCGCTCACACGACTGACGCAGAGCACAACCGCGAGAACGCTAAGACGAAGCTTCCGATGCCGGTGCTGACCGTTGGCGGCACCGCAAGCTTCGGGGCGGATCTGGAAGGAGAGATACGTCCGCTCGCCAAGCATATGCGAGCGGTGATGATCGAGGAGTGCGGTCACTATCTCGCCGAAGAGCAGCCGGAGCGTGTCATCGACGAACTTCTTCGCTTCTTGCGGGAAGATGCGTAGATTGCCATGGAGCCGCCGGATCGCGACTCGACCGAGGACACTCAGGCGGTGGAAGTCCTGAATCCGGTAGTCGCTTCCACAGTACGGGCTAGCATGGCCGGATCAGATTCCCTTGGTAGTCCATGTGCGGCGTATAGGGCAACTCCAGACGGTCAACCTCTTCCTCTGTCAAGTTGATTGCCAGCGACCCGATGGCAAACAGAGACCGCATCCTGGATGTGGCGCGCGGCTCGCTCGCCACGGGTCCGTTGGCATCCCTCAACTCCATCGCGAAGGCTGCAGGGGTTGGAGCCGGTACGCTCTATCGTCACTTTCGGAGCCGCGAATCGTTGGTGCTTTGTGTCTATCGGAATGAGATCGATATGCTGGTGGCGCGTGCTCCGATGCTGTTGACCAAGCACCCGCCGATCAAGGCCTTTCGTACCTGGTGCGATGGGTTCGCGCAGTCCTTACGCATGAAATACGGAGTCGCGGACATCGTTCATGCGGCGCAGTCGGATCAGGACGTTCAGGAAACCTATACGCCCTTGTTGGGGGTGGTCCGCCAACTCATGCGCGCCTGCCGAAGGTTCAGGCGAGATCCGTCCTGGAGCCGATCCAGAAGACTTTCTGGTGTTCATAGGTCTGTTATGCCGAATCCCGCCTACGACAGCCGGAGAGGCGTGGGTTAAGAAACTTCTGGCGCTCGCCTTTCGCGGCCTGGGGCCGAATCATGAGTAAAGACGTGCACAGAGCACAAGCCGAGCGCCTATGCCGATGGCACTTAGACTGTTCGCTTCAGGACCTTCGGTGCGCTGACTTACCCCGGTAGCGCAGGCCAGCGATGAGCATGTCTACGATTTTGCGGGTGTAGGCGGGCTCTTCGTCATGCCGGCTTCGGCATAGACTTGCAACCGCACGCAGCAGTTCTTCGGCTTCGATACCGGCTCGCAGAGCCTTTGCCGCCACAGTCGTGTCCAGCAATCCTAACTCTCCACTAGTCAATTTGTCTGATGGGTATGCCTTGCGACTTGTACTGACGGGGTGAGCAGCCCATTACTCGCTTGAAGGCCTTTCCAAAAGCGCTTTCCGACTGGTACCCAAGGGTTGACGCAAGCTCGGCAAGATATTCACCGGATGCTTCAAGGCGACTGCATGCAAGCAGCATGCGCCACCTGGTCAGATATTCCATCGGAGACGTCCCTACTGTGTCCTTGAACTTCACAGCAAAGAGGGAACGTGACATGCCGACACTCGCTGCAAGTTCCTGCAGGCTCCAGTTGTAGCCGGGCTCTCCATGCATGCAACGTAACGCTTTACTCAACTTCTCATCTGCGAGAGCAAAGAGCCACCCCGATCTTCCGTTCGCTTCGTCTTCAACGTAGAGGCGAAGGGCTTGTACAAGCAGAGCGTAGGCGAGTTGCTGCATGACGATTGCCCCGCCAGGCCGCGCCTCACTGACCTCTTCGCGCATCCGGGCTAGAGAGGATCGCATTGCGTCCTTATCGGCTTCCTTCCCGAGGTGGACCACCGGCGGCAGTGGCCCCAGCAATAAGTCTGCCTGCGGCCCGGTCAGCACGAAATGTCCACCAGCTAAAAAACAGCCGCCCTGTTGATCGCTCGGTACTTCGTTGCCCCACTTGCGAACAGAGCGAAGGGTTTCATAGTCCACCGGCGTCGCGGCCCTATCGGTTGCCAAGCAGAATGGAAGACCGTGTGGCAGGATGTAGCACTCTCCCGCCTGGAGTAACACAGCGTCACCAAATTTCTCCACGGACAGCCAGCACTGCCCGGACATAACGGCGTAGCACTTCACTCCCGCTCGTCTGGGGAACTGCACCGCCGTTCCAGGGGCGACTTCGTAGCCGCCTGAGACGTAGCTCTGCGGCTTCATCAGGGCGAGAACTTCTGAGAGTGGATCCATACTCCTCTTCGGACGATCAGACCTAATCTTTGGATTTTGGGTATGGTGCGTCCAACGGGCCTCATCTGTCTAAGTTATACAGGGCGAAGATGCCGCGTGGCTCATGGCAAACGCAGCCAATCAAATGTCCTGAATCTGCACTGAAGGAAAACGACGATGCGAATTTTTGTTACTGGCGCGAATGGCTTTATCGGTTCCGCACTGATCCCGGAACTTATCAAGGGTGGCCACGAGGTATTGGGACTGACCCGTTCCGAAGAAGGAGCAAGATCGCTAGGTGAGGCTGGCGCTGCGGCTTGGCGAGGGGACGTGAATGACCTGGACGGCCTGCGCAAGGCCATCGAGCATAGTGAAGGCATAATCCACACCGCGTTCAATCATGATTTCTCGCGCTTCGTGGCAAGCTGCGAGGAGGATCGAAAGGTAATCACGGCCATGGGAGAAGCACTCGCAGGTTCTAATCGCCCGATGGTCGTGACTTCGTCGATTGGCTCGTCCAACACGGTTCCAGGTACGCTGCCCGTGGAAGAGAATCCGACCGCAAGCTCGAAGGTGTTTCCGCGCGCCGCTTCGGACGAGGCTGCGCTGGCGTTAGCGGATCGCGGGATCAACGTCTCCATCATGCGCAATCCGCAAATCCATGACACCGTGAAGCAGGGTCTGGTAAGCGACCTGGTTAAGCTGGCTCGCCAGAAAGGACGCGCGGCTTACGTCGGAGATGGCTCCAATCGCTGGAGCGCTACGCATGTCTCCGATGCTGTCCATCTCTACCGTCTCGCGATTGAGAAAGCGCAGATCGGGAGATCACAGATCGGTGCGAAGTACCATGCCGTCGCGGAAGAAGGGATTGCCATGCGAGAGATCGCCGAGGCGATCGCAGAAGGATTGCATGTGCCGGCAGTCAGTATCTCCGAAGATGAAGCCCCCGAGCACTTTGGCTGGCTCATCAAGTTCGCCGGACGTGAGCTGACCGCTTCGGGCAGGCTTACACAACAACGACTGAACTGGACACCGAAAGGCCCCGGCTTGATTGCTGACCTCCAACACATGAAGTACTGACACTGTTTCTTGCATGGGTGCGTGCGGCAGACAAGTAGCTGCAGCACGCTCTCACACGAACGCATAGTCTCAAGCCACTAACTACTCGAGGGCCACCATGCAGAAACACGAAGTCAGAAAAGTACGCCTAGAGGCACTCTGGCGTACGCTCACAGTCATCCACAAACAACAAATCACGCCGCAACTCTTGCGCATACACTTCGCATCGCGCGAACTGCAAGGTTTTGACAGCCCTTCGTCCGATGACCACGTAAAGCTTCTGCTCCCGTCAAAATCCTCATCCTCTGAGAGCGTGATGCGAGACTTCACTCCACGAGCATGGGATGTCGCCGCAGGAACCTTTGTTCTTGACTTCGCGTTGCACGCTGCAGGTCCCGCTGTGGAATGGGCTCGGGAAGCAAACATCGGGGATACATTGCGGGTCGGTGGACCGAGAGGTTCTGTGATTGTCCCAGATGATTTCGACTGGTACTTCCTGGTTGGCGATCTCACCGCCCTTCCATCGATCGGTCGACGCTTGAAATCGCTTCGCGCCGGTGTGCCTGTTACCGTCCTGGGACTGGTGCCTGCAGAAACAGAGATTCAGAGTTTCGAGGGTGCATGCGAGATCAGGGCGATCTGGCTCATCTCGGACGGAGATGCTGAACGAGACTTGTCGATGCTTTCATCCGCGCTTACTCAGTACTCATTTCCATCCGGAGACGGATTCATCTGGGCTGCTGGTGAGGGTGCGCTTGCCAGAGTGGTGTACGCGTGGGCTGTTACCGAACGTGGCCATCCGGCAGACTGGGTCAAGACAGCGGAGTACTGGGCTCGGATGTCTGAGTGATGGCGCAAGCACACAATCCCATCGTGTAGGGGAACAGCAAAGGCATATATAGAGCCTCTCTCGAACTCATGCTGCAGCACTCCGCGTATCCGGAGACCCGTGTGGTTTGTGGTACGGTGTCGATCTCGACAAGGTCCACTGGATGACCATCGACGAATCACATCTGGCCGAGTACAAGGATCCGCCGAATTGCAGCATTCTGCCCAAGGGATCGAACCTCGGCCAGATGACGCTTGACGGAGAACTCGATGCCGCGTTGCTTGGCAACGATATGCCCAAAGATCCGCGCGTGCAGACGCTCGTTTCCGAGCCCTCAAGGCAGCTGCGGAATGGTGCAAGCGCGAAGGTGTTCTGCCCATCAACCACATGTTCGTCGTCCACGAGTCTCTCTCCAGAGAACGCCCCGATGTCATCCGCGAGATCTACCGCATGCTCCAGGAAAGCCGCGCGCTCGTTCCGGTCAGCGTCACCGACGCGCTCCCGCCGGTCGGCCTTACCCCAACCGCAAAACCATTCAGGTGGCCATCGACTGGTGCTGGGAGCAGCATATTCTTCCGCGCCGCGTGTCCTTCGATGACGTTACGGCCACGCTCTAGATGGCCAGGTTCCTGTATTTTTCCCGGTAAGGTCTTGCAGGTGCCTGTTCGATCGAAAGGACTGATCACTGTGCGGCGTCCTCCGTCCAAGCGTAGTCCCGGGTTGCAGCAAGCAGGCCCCGGGCACTACTCTGCAGAGGGTCAAGGCAGGAGCTTGGTTCAACACATCATGCTTCTACTCTTGGAAGCGCCGTGCTACCGGGGCGAGAAGAGTGCAGGCCTTCGGAGAGGTCTTGAAGCGATCGATCCAGGTCCGCCCACGTCGTGTAGGGGCGGCCGGATACACCCAGTTCGTACCGGGCCTGAAGGCAAAGTTTGAGGTTCTCCTAGTGGTGGATCCGGCAGTGTCACTTTCGAGGCGGGCGTCTGTATAGGTAGCAGGGCAGCGTGCGTGCCGACACACGCCTCATGTTGCCAGATGCTACACGGCCGCGAAGGATTGAGGAAGTTGCGGCCGTCGGTCGTGGCACACAACTCTCCCGTGAAGATCCAATGCTTGTTCAGCTCCTACAGCGGATCGCGTGTAAGGGCCCCGCCGACCAGGCGCATGATGCCGAGCGGATTCTCGTCACACAGCTCCGGCGGCAGCGCGCCTTGCGGGAAGTTCTGGTAGCAGATGGGGCGCACGAAGCGGAAGATGGCCTGCGAGCCGACACTGGTGAAGCGGCTATCTGAGGTGGCGGGATAAGGCCCACCGTGCACCATCGCGTGCGAGACCTCGACGCCGGTGGGGAAGCCGTTGACCAGCAGCCGGCCGACTTTGCGTTCCAGGATCGTGATCAGGTCCGTGTTGGCGGCCAGATCGGCCTCTGTGCCAAGCAAGGTTGCGGTCAAATGACCCTTCAGAGAAGCAGCGGCCTGCAGCATGGCTTCGCGGCTGCTCCAGGAAATCAGCAGCATGGCAGGACCGAAAAGCTCTTCGTGCAGTGCGGCTTCGCCCTGAAAGGTTTCGAGGCTGGTCTCATAGAGCACAGCATGTGACTGCGGCGATGCGCACGTGGAGGCCTCGGCTGTGCGCAGATCCAGCTTGCGCCTGTCCTCGAGCCCGCGATGGTAGGCGTCGGCGATGCCTGGAGTGAGCATGGTGAAGGGAGAGCTCGCTCTAGTGGCTGTGCGAAGCTCGTCGCGGAAGGCTTCGGCACCTTCGGTTTCGGGAAGAAAGACGAGCCCGGGCTTAGTGCAGAACTGTCCCGCTCCCAGCGTGAATGATCCATGCAGCCCGCGTGCGTGGCCCTGCGGGTCTGCCGAAATCGCTCCGGGCAGGATGAAGACGGGGTTGAGGCTACTCATCTCGGTGAAGCAGGGAATCGGATGCAACCTCGCAGCGCAGAGGTCCATGAGCGCGCGCCCGGCGCGATGCGAGCCGGTGAAGGCGACGGCCTCGATAGCGGGATGCTGCACCAGTTGCTGGCCTACGCTGATGCCGTCGTCGAACAGCAGGGAAAAGATGCCGGCCGGCAAGCCGCACTCAGCCACAGCCTGCGTAATGGCTGCGGCCGCGAGCTCACTGGTGCCGGGGTGTGCTGGGTGCGCCTTGGCTACGACCGGATTGCCTGCGGCCAGCGCCGACGCCGTGTCGCCACCTGCGACCGAGAACGCCAGCGGGAAGTTGCTCGCGCCGAAGACCGCTACCGGGCCGAGCGGAACCAGCAGCGAGCGCAGGTCAGGGCGCGGGAGCGGCTTGCGATCCGGAAGGGCGCGATCAATGCGTGCATCCTGCCAGGCGCCGTCTTCCACGACCGTGGCGAATAGCCGAAGCTGTCCACAGGTTCGAGCCAGTTCTCCGTCCAAGCGTGCCTGCGGGAGCGCCGTCTCAACCGTGGCCCGGGCGCTCAGTTCCGGTCCGAGCTGTTCAAGATGTGTAGCAACCGCTCGCAGGAACCGTGCGCGGACAGCAGAGGAAGTTTTCGCGAACGCCGGGAATGCTGCAGCGGCAGCGGTGGCCGCTTCGTGAACATCCCGTGCGGATGCGGCGGTGTACGCCGGATCCAGACGCTCGCCTGTTGACGCATCTGTGCCGAAGAACATCGTCGCGCCGCTCGTCGTCCGATCTCCTGCAACAATTGATCGACCCACAAGGTCCAAGGTGGTGCCTCCAGCAAATTCAATGAGATTGTAGGCAACCGCATGTGCACTTTTAGATGCACACCGGTATACCCTCACGTTTTAGAGTCAGTGTGGTTAAAGTGCACACGTAAAATATACGTTTGCGGATAGAGAATGTATCGACGACGTTGAAGGGAACTGAAACGATGGCGCTAAGCGCGGTCGATCGTTGTCTACACGGGAATTCGCCGTATGGCGATGGAGTTCCATTCCTGCCAGGCGAGCGCCTGAACGAGACGGTGCTGGCGAAGGAACTGGGAGTCATTGCTGCTTTGAAGAACCGCGGTGTGCAAGCGGCCGAACAAAGCATCCGGGATCACATTGCACACAGGCTGGACCAAATCGTCTAGAAGTTAGAGCGGACTTACGGGCGCATCTTCGTTCGCAAGCACCACGCCATGGCATTTCCTGTGGCCTAATCCGCGTCTACGACCTAGCAAATCGTAGCTTTATTCCACGGCATGCCGCGGTTTCTTCGCGGATCGCTCAGATGTTAGTTCGCTGCGGCTTGGCTCACGCTTCGCCAGGGGACCCGTCTCTTTGTGCAAAGCTTGCTCCAAGTTTTTCCGCTCCTCCAAGTCTTCGGCACCGCCGTACCATCCAAGGAAGTGGTTCTCCGAATCGAACCGCGGGTATCCACGTGCCCGTAACCATCGATAGTCGCCGTTTCGCGTCCTAACTCTGCATGTGACATCAATGGATGTCCTGCTTTGGACAGCTTCACGAAGCGCACTCAAGGCAAGAGTCCTATCGTCGGGGTGAATTGCTTCCAAAGAGCCTAGATTCAGCGACTGTTCTCTTGTCATTCCAGTCAACGCGATCCACTTGGGACTAACTTCCGTAAGGTTCCCACTCGCGTCACGAACCCAGCTCATAGACAGGTCATTTTCTGATGTTTCAAAAGGAGCATCCTCTTCAGTGGGAGGCTGAAGCACATCTTCACCCTGAATTTCTGAGGTATTTAGTATGGCTACGGAGACTCCAACGGCATCGCCTACTTCGTCGCGAACAGGTTCATAGGAGATAAGCGCGTTCACCGCAGTCGGCCGAGTCTCTGTAGCGGACAGCGGAATATCCTCAATGAGGATCGATTCTCCGTTCAAGGCCCGCGCGAGCAACGGCTGTACAACGGGGTAGACCTCTGGAATCATGTCTTGTACCAAACGTCCCACGAACGCTGACCTCGGCTTTCCGACAAAGTCAGCATACTTCTGGTTCAGGCTCACGTAGCGCTGACGCACGTCGATAAAACATAGGCCGACAGGAACTCCTCTGTAGATAGCTTGTAACTGCGCGAGACGAAGGGCTGGATAGGCCTGAAGGCCGTCGTCTTCGAGCTCTGTGTTGATGACTGCTGAGCTGTACCTCTTCTGGATCATCTTAGGTAGATGCTCTGCAGGTCCAGGGTGCCCGTAGAGCCATCCTTGCGCCATGTCGCATCCAAGCCAGAGCAGCATGTCTGCCTGCTCGTCATTTTCAACCCCCTCGCCGACTGACCTCATTCCAAGGCTGTTGCTTAGGCCCACAACGGATGCAACGATCTTGCGGCTCTGTCGCTCAGCGATCATCGGTTCTACAAAAGTGCGATCAATTTTGAGACCGTAAAAGGGATAGCGCTGCAGGTAAGAAAGGCTTGAATGGCCGGTACCAAAGTCGTCGAGTGCCAGTCTGCACCCCATCCTTCTCAGTTCCGTTATGGTGTCGCGCGCACATTCGCTATCACTGAGTAGGACTGCTTCGGTTAACTCAATGACAAGCCGTCGCAATGAAAATTGGCTCTGCTCGGCCAGAGTACTTAACAATAACGGCAGCCTGCCGCTGCAAAGTTCGCTCGGGGAGATGTTTACGGCGAGGAAGAGACTGGCCGGGACCGCGGCTGCCACGGAAAATGTCTTCTGGGCGATTTGTCTGGTTAGCTCTTCCATGAGCCCGCTGCTCTCGGCAAGGCTCATAAAATTTTTAGGAAGTATCGGTCCCAGAGAAGGGTGTAGCCAGCGTGCGAGCACCTCGAACCCGCACAGGCTTCCAGTTCTTAGTTCAACGATCGGTTGGAAGAACGGAACGATCTCATCTCGTTCAAGTACAACTCGCACATCGTCGAGATTGACTTCCATGGCGACCCCTCTTGTGAACACTCGCTCGGTCTCCATAGTATGTATCCACGAGCGTCTGTGGTTCAACGATGAGGCGCAATCCGTCACCTTCGGCCCCAACCACCTTCCGAGTCGCCGAAACCCTTCGCCAGCTATACCAACACAGGCGAAAAAGGTACCGGACCTGCAAAGAACAGGCGGTTCCATGCAGCGCTACCGGAAGACGGAGGAGACCAGGGAGGCCTCGGGAGAAATCGGTTCTGGCGCTGTTCTCATCTCATGCGTGTTGATCGTCGCCGTATCCTGTGCTGTTGCGTGCCTCCACTACTGCAGTTGGACAGCGGACAGATCGTTGCGAAGTGATCCGGAGCCCGCTTACACCTTCCTTACGGAAAAGGTTCTCGAATGTCTCATGCGTCTCGGAGCGATTTGAACTGAATCGATTCTGTGAAAGCGCGTGGAGATTACTGCACCGTGAACGAACCTGAAAGTTACTTTGTGATACCCACGCATCGCTTGCGTAATGTAGGCGAAACGATCCATGAGTACGATGGGCACTTCTGGCGGAATGGACATTCGCCGCAAATGATCGTTTTTGATAACTCTACGCCGTCCAATGTAGAGACGTACTTCTCACACCTGTCTTCACCACATTGGTCTCAACGGCTGCGCTTTAAATCTTTTGACATCTTGCCAGCCTTGCTCGACGTCCTTGGGAAACGCTCCTCGGAAGTAGCAGAAAATTATGAGAAGGGGCGATCTGCTGATTGACTCCGCCATGCACCTGGAGACCAACGCGACGAAGGGTCTGTCTGAAGAGAACACCATGATGCTGCAGCACTGCTCCATGCGTGACGATGCGGTGGTAAAAATGCAAAGACCTTTCGCTCCGGCACCAATGACATTGACGCAATCGATTATGTCGATACGTTCCGCGGCAATGAGGAACAGCTAAACCCGGACGACATTCACGAACTGTATGTGCTGGTGAACTTCCGTCCGGTACTGACGATCAACAACTGGCGCATGGACTGCGGAGTGGCAGGGTTATGACAACACGTTCGGTCTACCGTCGTTCTTTCCAAAGCGGTTGCGCGTTGAGGACTTACATTTACCGCATATGGATTCAGCAGGAGGGGATCGTCGCGGCGCATGTCGATGCCGCGCAGCACCATACCAAAAGCAACTATATGCGCAATCCGCCGGCATCAGAAATTCTGAATGAGGAGATTGCGAACTTGTTGAAGCGCAGGATCAAAGATTCGGTAACGCACATCGATGAGCTTGGGTGAGCTTCGATTACACGGGAGAGGTCACGGCGTTCGATGCCGAGGAGATCCTCGAGAAGATCACGAACCTGCATTGGAGGGCCGTGGACGCGGCACGGGTGGCGCCGAAGGAAGAAAACGGGCAGAATCGCTTCGTCTGTTCACAACGAACCTGGAAAAAGGCGTTCTATGGATTTGAGCCTGACTTCTTGCATCACAACCTGGTAAGGATCGTCGATGATGCGATGGACGTCATTCGCGCTTCGCTGGAGCTGTGGCCGACATTGGTCGAGAGCTGCTACTTCCAGAAGACTCGCCACGGCTTGCCCATGCTGCAGTTGCAGTAGAACCCGAGCCGCGGTGTGGAACAACGACTGGCAATGTGCGAGACACTGGAAGCGGGCGAAGCGGCTGGGCGTGATCCCGAACGAACACTGAAGGTTATGAATTCGATGTCGAATGCGATTATCCGCGCGGAGCAGGTACAAAAGTTCTACGCACAACCGAGCGAGAACCGCATCCAGGTGATCGCGCCGACTGACCTGTCTATCGAGAAGGGGCAGATCGTTGCTTTGCTCGGGCCCTCCGGCTCTGGCAAGTCAACGTTACTGCGCATGCTCACTGGACTCTCCGTGCCCTCGGAAGGCGAGGTCTTCTGGCATGACAAGCCAATGGCTGACGCCGACGTTAATGTGTCCATCGTGTTTCAGAGCTTCGCTCTGTTTCCGTGGTTGACTGTGCGGGAAAATGTCGAAGCGCCGCTGAAGGCCCGCGGCATCGAAAGCGAGGAGCGGAAACGCCGGACGTTGGCCATGCTGGAAACAGTGGGCCTGGAAGGCTTTCAGGCTGCGTACCCGAAGGAGCTTTCAGGCGGCATGCGGCAACGGGTGGGCTTTGCGCGAGCGCTGGTGGTGGAGCCTGAGGTCTTGTTCATGGACGAGCCGTTCTCGGCGCTGGATGTGCTCACGGCCGAGAATCTTCGTAGTGAGTTGCTGGAACTCTGGCTAAAGAAGACCATTCCTACCCAAGCGATCTTCCTTGTTACCCACAACATAGAAGAGGCTGTGCTGCTGGCCGACCGCATCATCGTGCTGGGCCGCAACCCGGGGAAGATCCGGACGGACTTTCAGGTCAGCCTCCCTCATCCGCGTGAGCGCAAGAGTCAGCCCTTCTATAAGTTGGTCGATTACATCTACAAGGTGCTGACTCAGCCGGAGCTTCAGCCGCCTGCGTTGCCGGAGGCTCACGATGCTGGGGTGCGAGCGCAGCCGAGCGCACCATATCAAATGTTGCCCCATGCCCGGCCCGGCGGTGTGGCCGGATTGCTGGAGATGCTGGAAGATCACGGGGGGCGGTATGACATGTACCGCCTCGCCGATGATCTCTCGCTGGACATCGACCACCTGTTGCCCATCGTGGATGCGGCGCAGTTGCTGGGGTTTCTCACAGTAGCAGAAGGGACGGCTGCGATTACCGAGCTGGGCGTTGCCTATGCCACCGCCGAAGGCATGGGGCAGCGCGAAATCTTTCGTGAAGCCGCCGCCGAGCGCGTGCTGTTGATGCGGCAGATCATCCGGTCCGTCGAGGCCAAGAACGACCACAGTGTGCCGGAAGATTTCTTCCACGACATGCTGGACGAGCAGTTCAGCGAGGAAGAAACAGTCCGGCAGCTGGAGACTGCCGTAAGCTGGGGCCGCTATTCGCAGCTTTTTGACTTCGATGCCACACGCCGGCGCTTTGTGCAGACGGAAGCAGCCACCGAGAGCAATGCATGATGCACCTTCCCGGAAGCTTGAGCTTTGTGCGCAGCCGGGAAAGCCTTGGGCGCACCCAGGCGTTGCGGCGTACATGGCCGGTCGTCATGGATGTCTGCATCGCCGCAATAGGGCTCGCGTGCTTCTACGGCATCGTGCGGATCGCTCACTATTGGGCAGGGCAGGCGGAGCCGCAGATTGCCATCTCGCTAAGCCCCCGAGCGCTGCCCTTGTATGCGTTTTATTCCGTCGTTCGCGTGGGTCTGGCGTACGTGCTGAGCCTGCTCTTCGCGGTGGGCTATGGCTACGTGGCGGCGAACAGCCGCAGGCTGGAGCCGCTGCTGGTGGCAGGCCTCGACATCTGCCAGTCGATCCCGGTGTTGAGCTTTTTGCCTGGTGTGATGCTGGCCATGGTCGCGCTCTTCCCGACGCGCCAGCTTGGCGTGGAAATGGGAGCCATCCTCCTGATCTTCACGGGCGAGGTGTGGAATATGGCCTTCAGCTTCTACTCGTCTCTGAAGACCATTCCTCGTGAGCTGAACGAGGCAGCCACGATCTATGGGTTCTCACGCTGGCAACGGTTGTGGCAGCTGGAGCTGCCTTACGGCGCCATCGGCCTGGTATGGAACTCCATGGTGTCTGTCGCGGGCGGCTGGTTTTTTCTCATGGCCTGCGAGATGTTCGTGCTGGGGACTCGCGACTTCCGACTGCCTGGTCTCGGCTCGTACCTGCAGACCGCTGCAAGCGCCAATAACAAGAGCGCGATCGTGATGGGTCTGGCGGTGATGATCGCGCTGATTGTGGCTATCGATCAACTTGTCTGGCGGCCCGCGATTGCCTGGAGCAACAAATTCAAGTTCGAGCAGGTGGAAAGCTCCGGCCGCGTGCGTTCGCCGGTGCTCTATCTACTCACGCACTCCAGCGCGCTCGACTCCGTTCGCTGCCACACGGTCGTTCCACTCTCCGAGAACATCTATCGCACGCTGGCGCGGCGTCGGCGCCTGCGCATGGAGCACGTGAACGCGGATGGGAGGAGCGGGACCAAACACAACGTGTGGCTCCGCTGGGTTGTCCTGCTGTTGGCCGCTGCTGGTGTCGTCTATCTTGCGTCGGAGGCGCTCGCCTTGCTGCGGCAGGTGCATGCGTTGCAGTTTCGGGCCGTCATGCGCGGCGCTGCTGCTACCTTCCTGCGGGTCAATTTGTCACTGCTGCTTGCGGCGGCCTGGACGATTCCGGTGGGTGTGGCGATCGGCTTCAACCCGAAGCTGGCGCGCCTCGCGCAGCCCCTGGCGCAGATTGCCGCGTCTGTTCCGGCCACAGCGCTCTTTCCTGTGATCCTGCTGGCGCTCATTCGTGTGGGCGGCGGCATGGGCATCGCTTCCATCTTGCTGATGTTGCTGGGAACGCAGTGGTACATCCTTTTCAACGTGATTGCCGGAGCCATGGCTATCCCATCCGACCTTCGCGAGGTGTCACAACTGTTCCACTTTACGTCCGCCCAACGCTGGCGTACGGTCATCCTGCCGGGCATCTTTCCGTTCCTGATCACCGGGATGGTGACGGCCTCGGGCGGAGCCTGGAACGCGAGCATCGTCGCGGAGTACTTTCATCTGAATAACCGCACGCTGCAAACGGTCGGTCTGGGCGCTCAGATCAGCGCGGCCACCGATGGCGGGCAGTTTCAACTGCTGCTTCTCGCGACGATTGTCATGGCGCTGATGGTGGTCACCATCAATCGGCTGGTGTGGCGGCCGTTGTATCGCCTGGCGGAGACGCGCTACAAACTGGATTAGCTGCTCAGCCTGCGGCACGCCACACGACGGGCACGATGGAAGCCGTGGCCGATCTCATCCGCTCTGATAGCACGGCCTTTGTCTGGCGTCCCGGCTAGGTCGCGACTCCCATCAGCAGCATCCCAATCAGGATGGAGGCAGCACCGTCGAGAAACGGCAGCCGATTCCACCTATCGCCGGATTACGAAAGCAGCTCTGCCGGTCAGCGGGACAACGAAAATGCCCTCGTCGTCGAATCTTCCACAAGCCGTACATCCAGACTGCCCGTGTGAGAAGAATGGTCCATCCATTCTCTGGTAAGTTCGGACGCCTGCTGGTCCTGGGTCTGGGACTGCGAGGAACCCAGCCAGAGTTGAGAAGCTTGGAGGCAGATGGCCGCCTGCACCAGCGTACTCGCGGGATCGTCCCCGTGAAGCGCCAGCAGCTTGACAGGCCGGCCCAGCTTTTCCGCGGAAAAGACCACCTCACTGAACACATCCTTGATGTAATCTTCGACGGCTGACTCATCGTTGGGCGCTGCCTGGATGCGATCGATAGCGAGCTCGCCTACACAGATCACTACGACGTCAGGCGTCGCGCCAACTTCGCCGGATAAAACCTTGTCCACAGCCTGGAGGTCTCCGGCATCGCCTATGCCTACCACCACACAACCCGGTGCAATCTCCATGGCCTGAGGGGAAAGGTCTTCCCGCACCTGGAAGCGGAAGCGTTCCCGCGAGGTCTCGCGGAACCTGTCGTTGGGGTCCGGCTTCGCATGGATCTGCGTTGCTTCCTGCTGCCGCGCAAACCTGCGCTCAGAGGCGGTGAAGATCGCGAAGAAGACGAGCGTGAAGATCATACCGGAGATCGTTGCGGCCTTCTTCGTAAACAGGTTGGTGAACGCCATCAGGAAGAGGATCGCCGTGGTCGCCATCAGGCCGAGCGGGATCTCGTGCCGGCCGAGGCGCAGGTTGAGCGGGAACTTCCATCTGTCTGCTTCCGGGTCTCTGAAGCGAAGCACGACGACAGCCAACCCTTTCATGGCGAAGCTCCAGATCACGCCGAACGCGTATGCCTCACCCAGCATGTCTACGTTGCCGCGGCTGAGCACGATGGTGAGAAGCTGCAGGCCGACGATCACGCCGATGATGTGGTGAGAGGTGCCGTACCTGGGATGAAGCTGGCGGAACCACGGAGGAAGGACGCCATCTTCCGCAACGCGGCTGAGTACGCCGTTCGAACCGATGATGGCAGTGTTCACCGCCCCAGAAAGGATCAGCACGCCCACCACGACGACGAAGGCATGGAACGCTAGCCTCAAGGCAAAGGGGCCGGCAAGAAACATCGACAGGCCACCGATGAGGTCATCAAGGTATTGCGCCCGCTTGTCGTCCGGGATCAGCATGACCGCAAAGAAGGAGACGAGGGAGGTGAACAGCAAGCTGTAGATGAAGACGATGAAGCCGGTACGCTCAAGGTTCTTTTGCTTGGGGGCTTCGATCTCACGATTGACCTGCGCAAGTGTCTCCTCACCGCTAAGGGCAAGCACCGAGTGCCCGAGCCCGATGGCCACGGCCACCACAGTGAAACCGGGAAGTGCGGTGTCCTTGAGCCAGCCCAGCGCCGAGCTGCTGAAGTGAATGTTGGATGGAACAGGAAGCGGAACGGGGTGGTAGCCCTTGGTCAGGATGGTGAAGAGGCACCAACCGATCAAAATCACGACCATAGCGGTGGTAGCCTGCATGATGCGAAGGGCTCTGGTGCTGGAGAACGGTACGCCAACGCGGTTGGTGTACCAGAAGTACAGCGTGACCACAGCGGCGAATGCGGCTGCGAACCAGGCAGACGGAACATGCATCCAGGCAAGATGAAAATGCTCGCCTAGTTCATTGATGAGCGCGGCCAGGTAGAGCCCTGCGCTGACTCCGCTGATCGGGCCCGTCAGCACGTAGTCGAACATGAGAGCGGACACAGAGAACTTTGCGGCCGTACCTCCCATCGCTTCCCGAACCACGCGATAGACACCGCCACGCACAAACATGCTGCAGCTTTCGATGTAGATTGCGCGCACCGCATACGAGAACAGCATGACCGCGAGAACGAACCACGGCGCCGCTTTGCCAATGGCCTTCTCTACAATGCCGCCGACGTAGTAGGCCGAGGACCCGAGGTCGCAAAGCACGATAGCAGATGCCCTCCAGAAGGAGACAAAGGAAAGCATCACAGTGGCGGGAATGACAAACTTGGGTATGGATGCAGGCTTAGGTTGGGTCACTTCGGTTTCCCGTACAGGGTTTGTTCGTTTGTTCACTTGTGGCTTTGAAGCTTCGCGAGACATCAGAGAAGTCGACATATCCGTGGGGCAAAGCTCCACAGCTGCTGGGACGTTTGAACTGTCCGCTTATATTTCACTGCCAGTTCCGCGTCCCTTGTTGCAACCTGCTGGTAGTACTCGGCCCGCCGTTTCGCACTTTCGCTGCGGCGTGGGCTCTTTTCCCACGGAACGGCGTCCGCAAACCGCCAGGCCTCCTCCTGCTGCGCAAGTGCCTGGTAGCGCGCCGGTTCGCTGCGATAACACAGCTCCAGCCTCGCGAAATCTTCCGGGCTGCTGACTGTGAAAAGCAGCTTGTGCAACTGCTTCCTGGACATTTGCTGTTGGGCCGGTAACGTGTTGGGCCGGCAGCATTAGAGATGCACAAAAGGCAAATGCACAGCAAAGGGCAGCAATGAATCTTAACCTCAACATGACATCCTCTCTCACAGGTTCCAAGAGCGAGTGTCAGGAAGGCATAAGCTCTCGTGTTGCGAGAGACGAACGCAACCGTACGACCAAGGCATGTTGTACTCTCGCGAGGCGTGTTCTCGCCGGACCTAGAAGTGGAAGACGACGTCGGTGGCGAACGTAAGCTGGTTCACCCTGGTCCCCTTGTCGTACGATCGGCGGTACCACGCATGATCAAAGCGGAGCTCCGGCCTCATCTGCACGGTAGAGCCTACCCAATGGCTCAGCATGAACGTCGTTTCGGTATAGGTGTCGGCATAACCCGTCCGCTGGCCCTTTTTGTCGTTGAGGAAGTCGTTCCGAAGCGAGATAAAGTCGTGTGCGGAGAGCTGCTTGTTGAGGTAGTTGACGACAGCCCATTCCGGCGCGAGGCAGGTTTGCATCCCAATCCTGCAGTTGGCCCCGTTCGTCCCGTTCTCAATCGGTAGAGAGCCGTTCACACTCGGAACATTCCTTTGGTACATCGAATAGGCTTCTGTCGCCGCGTGCCAGGTCTTGCCGAACTTGTGGTACCAGGTGCCGTCGTACATCTGCAGATTGTTGAAAGCGTACTCGCCATCATTGATGCCGTTGGCGCACAGGTAGAAGTTATCGTTCACCGAGGCTGTGGTGTAGCTCACGCAGCCGGTAAACGCCGGCTTTGCATCGGGAGTCCACGGCGCCACGTCGTGACTGGCCGAAACGCCGGCCTGCACGATCCATTGATCGCTGATCTGGATGGTTGCCAGGATGCCGGTGTCGGTGAAGGGATCGATGGAGTACAGCAAAGAATGGCTGAACATGTAGTTATTAGGCGTAAGCTGCGCTTCAATCCCCGGAATGGAGATGTATCGGCCGGCCCGGACGTTCATCCCTTTGGCCACGTGCGGGAAGTAAACGTCCACGTATTCGAGCACTGGATCGAAGCCATACTCACGGTTATGCTCAAGGAGCTGACTGCTCAGATATCCCTTGTTCGTGGTGGAGCGATAGTCTGTTCCAAAGAAGCCAGTCAGATGAAAGCCCCAGTCGATGTGGTCCCGTTGAACAGAATCCGGAAGGCGCTCCACGTACACCACGGCTTGGCCGAGTTCGACTCGGTTGGAGTAGATATCGTTCGTTTCCGGATAGTTCCTGTCCCGTGATGTGGACAGGTTGGCAGTGGGCTCTATCCATCCATAGACTTTGGTCCGGCGCTGGGCACCATTGATCGCGGTCTGTAGCGGGTACACGTTTCCATCCGATTCGCCAATCGTCGGTGAACCACCGTAAGACCAATCGGAACTTGGAAAGGGTGGCGAGTTCAAAGGGGAGGGAAGCCCCCTTCTAGGTGCGGGGTCTCCGGCGGGAGCCGTGCCGGTCCAGTCTTCGCGATAGAACTCGACCAGGCCCAAGAAGACATTCTTGTCCGCTCTGGCAGGTTCGGTTGAAGGGGACGCCACAGGCGGCTGCACAGGTGTTCCAGCGGACTGTTGTGCGCGGACGGCAGCGCTGTTCCACAGCGCCGAACTGACGATGGCGACCCATAGGCCTCCTCGAAGGCGTACGCCCGTGCTTCGCAAAACCATCCTGATGTTCATGCCGTGTTCGGGTCCTGCATTCTGCTGCGAGTGTACCGCGAGAGTCTGGTGCGCAGAAGGCTGACGCACATAGGCGGTTAATGGCTCCGGCCTACGGCGATTGGCACCGGGTGCTTGTCCTTCCAGAGGCGCCGCGGCAGGAGGTAGGTAAAGCCAAAGCCGCCCTGCCAGTGCGTTGACGTAGAGGTCAGACCCCGGTCGACAGACGCGTCCAGAATCAAGTTGGGGCGCACCGTGTACATTGCTATAAACAGAAGGTCGACAGAGTTCGCACGCGCCACGGAGCGTCCTCCGGAAGTAGCGGTCACGAACGGTTGCGTAGCATGCGAGGGTTCGATCGTTCCGCTGAGGCGCTGCCTGGTTGCCGCGGGAAACAGCGCGTGTGTGATCGCAAGCGTTTGCTGGAACTGGCTGCGGCGCACGGCCCCGTTGTTCTGTTCGTTGAAGAGCAGGTTGGAATCGTAGTGAAAGCCTCCACGTAAATCGCCACCAAGCAGCATGAGCGCCGACTGCGAGTAGTCGCCCACATCAAGATTGGCGGATGTGCCGGCACGCACGCGGCGAATGAATCCCAACGAGACCGTGGGAAGCGCGCCGACGGCTTTATGGACAACCACTTCCGTGCCAACTTGGAGATCGCCGGGATCGTTGCTTCCCATCTCCGCGCCAGTGCCGGTCGTCAGCGTGTTGTGCGTATATGGTTGCGAAAGAAACTGCACCAGCAGCCGTGTGGTGAGCGCGATCTTGACGACTTCGCTCACCGCGACTTGCCCGTCGGTTCCGCCGGGAGAGTTGCCGGCGCGGACGATGCCCTGCTCGAACTGAAGGAAGCCCGTAGGCGGAAGATGCGCGGGGATGGTGACTGTCGGGCGCGCCGGGTTTGCTTGGGGAATATCGATGTCCGTTGGGCTGAAGGCGGCGTTCGTGTTTTCGATCTGCACGGGAGTGACGGGTACGACGGGCGCAGGTGCGGGTTGCTGGCCTGATGCCAAAGTCACAGTGACAGCGGAGAGCACCACCGCCGCAAGCAACCAACCTATCTTCCACCGGACGGTTCGAACCGAAGCACATGGCGTCTCCGGCTGCGAATCGAGATCGAGGTCGCTTCTGCTTGACGCTGTTGGACTGCTCATTGGAGGTACCACGGGATGTTGATGACGATGATCCGCTGATTGCCGCGCAGCAGAAGCAGGAGCTTGAGCATCTGTGCGCGCTGGTTATGCAAAGGCGTCTGCCACCACCGCTTGACCACAAGTTCCGGAACCAGCACAGCGATTTGCCGATCTGGGTTCTCACGTTCCAGCACGAGGATGTGTTCCACCAGCGGCATCAGCACGAAACGGTAGGGCGAAGGGAGCAGCAACAGCTCCGGAGCTGTCTTCCCGGCCTGCAAGAACGGCGCAACCACGTTCAACTGCCAACTCTCCTGGACTGCTTCGCAGTTTTCTTCGGCGTCCACGTGAACGGCCTGGACGTGCTCACTTAGCTTCATGGCAAAGCGAAGGCCCTTCTCCGTAATGCGAGTCCAACGGTCCACAGGGACGATGACCAACGGCTCAGAGAGGTTCACTACACTCATCGGCCTCAAGACGGCCACTTCCTTCGACACGCGGTCGTAGTGCTTCTTGACAGCCACCATGAGCAGAATGAGTGCGGGAACCAGAATGGCTGTGATCCATGCGCCTTCTGTGAACTTGGCTACGAGCACCACGATCAGAGTGACACCCGTGGCGACGGAACCCACCCCATTGACGACCATGCGGTAGGTGGAACCTTTCCCGCCTTCGCGCTTCCAGTGCATGACCATGCCAGCCTGGGAAAGCGTGAACGCCAGGAAGGCGCCGATGGCAAACAAAGGTATCAGCCGGTCCGTGACGCCACCAAAGATGATCAGCAAGAACGCTGTGAAGCCGACGAGAGCGAAGATGCCATGGGAGTACAGCAAACGCCGGCCGCGGATCTTGAAGACGTGAGGAAGGTAGTCTCGTTCCGCAATGGCGCGGGTCAGGCGCGGGAAGTCGGCGTAGGACGTGTTTGCGGAAAGAGCCAACACGGCGAGAATGGAACCGATGCTGACATAGTAGAACCAGCCCCGGCCCATGACAGCGGAGATCAGCATGGAAAGCACGCTTTGATAGCCGGGACTTGTGGGGTCTGTCGCGCCGATACCGTAGGCACGGCAAAGCAGAGCAATGCCTGCAAGGAAGATGGTGAGCAGAACAATGATGATAGTGAGGGTTCGCTTCGCGTTGCTCTGCGTGGGCTCGCGAAACGCGCCCACGCCATTCGAAACGGCTTCCACCCCGGTCATCGCCGTACATCCGCTCGCGAACACTTTCAGCAGCAGCCAAAGTGAAAGCATGGCGGTACCCGGGGGAAGCCGAGGAGGCTCGACGACAGCCGATGGATGTCCATGGGCTCCGAGGGCGCGAACGGTCCCGACAGCGATCACAATGAGGAGAGAACCAAGGAAGAGGTACGTCGGCAGCAGGAACGCCGAACCGGTGTCTTTGACACCCCGAATGTTGATCAGGGTCAAGATCAGCAAAATGGTAAGACAAAGTGCTAGGGTATGAGCCTGCAGGTGAGGAAATGCCGAGACCAGCGCGCCCACGCCCGCAGAGATACCTACTGCGGCATTGAGAATGTAGTCGATCATGAGAGCCGCGGCAGCGAACAGCCCCGCCGTGGCGCCCAGGTTCTCAGAGGCAACGGTGTAGCTGCCGCCGCCGTGTGGGTATGCATCGATAGTTTGCAGATAAGAGAAGAAGACAATGCCGAGCAGCACGACGATAGCCATGCTGATCGGCACGATATGGGCGACTCCAGCGATCCCCAACGGGATGAGGAGGGTCAACGCCGCTTCTGGCCCATAAGCTGCTGAGCTCAATGCATCCAAGCCAAAGATAGGTATGCCGGCGACGGGACCGATGTGCTCTGCGCGCTCATCCGTGGTTGCAATCGGTTTTCCGATAAACAGGTCAAACAGGGACATGAAAGACTCCGGGAGCTGCGGTTGAACCGCTCACCTTGAACTTGAATGTAGGGCGCGTAACCTAAGGAAGGCGTTAAGAAGAAAGCGCGTCAAAGCGACAGCTAGCGGCAGACGCTGCCGCATCTGTCAAGCGCTTGAGCAAGACGCTTAAGATTCCTTCTTATGCCTTCTTTATAGGATCGGCGTGAGATTGGAAGGGCGGCGAAGTCAGCGCGTCATCCTCAATGAAGAGCCACTCGTCAGCATACTTATGCCGCCGTGGCACGAAAAGAGTGGTACGCCGCACCGGGTGACGGGAGCATTCCGCCCGCATCCGCTACGTTCTGAGGCGCCGCTCGATCCTGATAGCTGAGGAAAAGCCTCCTCGTCACACCTTCTTCCAAAGTGCTCAACCCTATGCCCTGAGATGTTAGGACTACCTATGAAAACCGTACGCAGCAAGCAGCCCAAACACAACGTCAATCTCTGGATCGTTCCGCTCAAGATGTCGCTGGCTGCCATTCTGCTGTTCGGGGTCACAATTACACCTGATACCCTCGCTGCGTATCACGTCATTCACCTGCCGGATTGGCTCTCGATGGGTAGTATTGATGACGCGCGCGCGATCCTGAGTGCGATGCTTGGGTGCGTGAGTACCGTGCTGGCGCTTATCTTTTCTGTAGCGCTGCTGGTCCTCTCGATGGTCGCCAACCTCTTCGGTCCGCGTCTGTTGTACCGCTTCGTTCAGGACTGGGTAACGCAGGTATGTATTGGCCTGTTCATGGCCGCGTTCATCTACGTCTTCCTGGTCTTTCTCGTGACGCATCAGGACGAACATAGTTCTTTCATACCGCAGGTGTCACTGATCACCAGCTGGTTTCTGGTGCTGGCCGCATTTGGCTTCCTGGTTTTTTACAGCCACCGGGTCGCAACGCTCATACAAAATCCAGACGCTATCGGTCGCATCGTGGATGACCTGCGCGCCGGAATCTACAAGCAGCATGTGCGGCCAGGTGAAGAGCGTTCCCTGCATCCGAAGTCCGACCCGAAGCCTTCGATCTTCGGGTCCGACTTCGAACGGATTCGCAGCACCAAGAGTGGCTACCTCCAGGAGATCAATCATGCGGCATTGGTCCACGCTGCGACTGCTGCCAATGCAAGCATCTCGTTCGCCTTCAGGCCAGGTCAGTTTGTGCTTGAAGGGGAGACATTGGCCTTCGTATCCCCTGCCTCTGCGGGACCGGCCCTGCAGAGAGAGCTTCTTCACCACGTCAGTCTGGGACGGCATCGTGTCCTGTCTCAGGATCTTGAGTTTGGTCTCGCGCAGATCGTAGAGATTGCCATCAGAGCGCTCAGTCCGGCGGTCAATGACACGTTTACGGGTGTCGCATGTGTCGACCTGCTCGGAGAAGCGTTGGTCGCGCTTGCGGTGGCGCCACAATGGGCAGGCAGCTGTTTCGACGCGGAGGGTATCGCCCGAGTTCATGTCCCTCCCCTGTTGATTGAGCGCTTAGTGAAGCAGGCATTCGACCAGATTCGTCAGGCTGCCGCGGACAACCCAGCAGTGTCGATTCGCTTGTTGTCCGTGCTTGGCCGCTTAAGCCGTCAATTCGTCCATACTGCGGACCGCAAGGCGTTGCTCGATCAAGTCAATGCGGTTTGGGAAACCGTGACGCTGAAACAGCTTCCGAAAATGGATCACGAAGATATCAATACCGCGCGAAAGAAGGCGGTAGAGATGATTACGGGAGACGCAGAGATCAGCGTTGAAGCTGCGCCAGGTAGATCGATTCGCCAGCCCGCCTAGGTAAAGATTCGCGGCGCGCAGGCGATGCAGGCGCTGAGTTGGCCCGCGTGTTTCATGAGTGTGCCACTGAGCAGCGTGTTCGCGAGCGCTGCCACGTAGACGGCTGGAACAATCCAATAACGACCAAGTTGCACAGGCAGGCTCAGCGCTCACGCAAGCGGAATGAGCACTCGTACAGGGTAAGTCGTCAGCGCTTCCCTCGCTCCTGTCTGTGCGGGCAGGAGGTTCCAGTAAGCCGACCGTCAAAATACGGGCGAGTAGGACAAGGCAGAGCCCGAGGAACGAGGTGTATCGCTAGCTTTGCTGTAGCCGCGAGGCCGACAGACGCAAACCCGGTCCCGCAGGCTGCAACCATGATCACGTGGACCACCTCTCCAGTCAACGCTTCTAGATCGAGAGATAAGGCTTGCGCGAAAAGAAGAAGCGGCACGAGACCTCGCAGGAAAGTTCATCGAAATCGAGGGTTTGAAGACTAAAACGCTGCCAGACAAAGAAGCCCGGTTTCTCGAATGCACAGATTAAGCCTAAAAATCGTTGATGACATGGTGAGGTGCAGCGTTCCTACACGCAGCCATAAGCACAGCACTCGTGCGCTGCAATACGCCAGCAGAGATGCAGCCACAGCTAAGAGTGCGAACAGGGAAGCGGTATTATGCTTAGGTGGGCGTCTCATTGCTAGCGGGGAGGTTTGATCCGGCTCACGATGCAAGAGCACGAAGGATCATACCCACAAAGATGGCAAGAAGAACAAGTGCCGCCATGAGAATGGTGTACTCCAGCCGCAAGGACGTCTTCGGTGGTAAACGCTTGGGTTGCCTTCTGAACGTACCCACCAAAACGAAAAGGCGCCCTGGTGATTCTTCATCCATAGGCACAGGATGTTCTCGGTTGTATCAGGAACGCATAAGCCACCCATGTTCTTCGCGCCTTTATGCCTCCGTTATCTCTTTGCTCGAACAATATGTTCTGAAAGTGCTCCTTGACAGGTAGCGCACGAGACGGGATGACGTGCATGTTGGAAGATGCATCCTTGGTCATAAAGGACGTAGCAAAGAAAGCCGTTGAAACTTCCGAGAATTGTATTCATGTGACTGACGAGAGCGCTTTTCAGCAATGGTCTGCGTACATGGCATCTGGAGACTTTGCGAAGGCATGGGACGTTAATATACGCGCCAAACGTCATTGGCCTTCCGCGCACTCTCTCTTTACCAAAGATCTAGCACCTCGTGAAGAGCTCACTGTATATGGTCTTCACGGCCTTGGTGACATCGTTCAGATGATTCAATATGCGGAGTGGCTACAAAGGATGGCGCGTCGCGTCACGTATGTGGTGCCTCATAGCCTGGAACCGCTCATGACGCATTTCGTAGGAGTTGAGCACGTTCGTCGCCTCCCGGAATTAATGCCCTTGTCACTGGAGCAGAATAGCGCCGAGATCATGGAGCTTCCCTTCATCTTCCGTACCGCTCAAGACGAGCTTCCCATCGCAACCAGGTATCTGGACCGCACGGGCGAGCTTCGGAACAGATTCGCGCGCCGCTGTCCTCATTCCACGAAAGCATTGCGAGTGGGACTAGCTTGGGAAGGAAGCAGGTGGGACACGGAACGCTGGATTCCCCTTCAGGAACTTGCGCCCCTTTTCGAGATCAAGAACGTGGAGTACTGGCGTTTGCAAGGCTCAGTCGGAGGAAAAGGTCTCCCTTTCCAGCCTGACGAACAGATAGGCGAAGGACTCGTAGAGATGGCCGGGATGATAGGGAATCTCGATGTGGTGTTGACGATTGACAGTCTTAGCGCGCATCTTGCCGGTGCTCTTGGCGTTCCGACCTGGGTCCTCCTGAAGCACGATCCCGACTGGCGTTGGTTGAAGGCCGGACAGCAGTCTCTCTGGTACCCTACGGCCACACTGTTTCGTCAGCCCCGGCCGGGAGACTGGAAGGCGGTAATCGCTATGGTCGGTCCCATGCTCGAATTACTCGCCGGCGCCGCCGAGGCCAGGCATGAAGCGGGCGTGTATTGCGGGATTCACGGGCATGAGGAAAAAACGGCTGTACATCAAGTGGCGGATAGTGGCACACGGGTCCTAACGGACTCTTTACGGAGTCTTCACCTATGATGACTCTGGGGACGAGACATGCGCCGCGGTCTGACGGTAGTCACAAGTGCTGGAGTCGCTCTAGGCGTTCCCTTGGCAGCTGCTCTCAGTTGGCGAGTTCTCCCATTCGCAAGCGCGATATGTCTGCTCCTGCTGCTTGTTATTGTGGTTAGTTGGCGCCTCAACGCTGCGGTCACAGCAACGACATGCGCGTCAGCCGTGCTAACGCTGGATTACTTCTTTACCGACCCTCGCTTCAAGCTCAGCGTTACCTCCGTTCAGGACCTCAGTACGCTGTTCTGCTTCGCCTGCACAGCGGCTCTGATCAGCCGGCTCGCCCGGGGAAAACGACGGCAAGCCGCGGCACTTTCGGAACGCGAGCGTGGACAGGCCGTTCTGCACCTCTTCGCAGAACGGTGCCTTGAGTCCGATTGGAGAACGGACGTCCCGGAACAACTCTGCCGAGCCGTATACGCCGCTTTCTCGCTGGAAGGCGCGGCGATCTGGGACGCAACCGAACAAAGCTTTACTTCGTGCGGCACAGGTGCAGACTCTTCGGCTGTTCTACGGGCTGTCTTCATGGCTGATAAGGATTATGACCTGCCCGGAAGCCGGGAGGCAGTCCGGATCCTGCGCTCGGGCGTGAAGAAGGTTGGCAGCGTGATGTTCCGCGGGGCAAGTCACGAGGCGATCGTACTGAGCTCCGCGGCGACGATGATGTCGCTCGTCCTGGAGCGCTCGCGCGCCGTGCAGGGTGAAGTGCTGGCGCGCTCGGAGAAGCTTTCTGAACAACTGCGTGCTTCCGTGCTCGACGGGCTGGCCCACTCCATCAAAACACCTTTGACGACGATCGCCGTAGCGAGCGCCGGCGTCGCGGAACTGGGCGCCCTGACTCCGACCCAGCGAGAGCTGCTCCTGACGGTTCAGGAGCAGATCGAATCCATGACGTCGGTCACCAACAAGCTGCTTCGCACCGCCCGGATGGATGGTCCGGTTCGCCTGAGTCGGGCGACGGTGGAGATCAGCGAGCTTATTCAGGCGGCACTTGAAGAAGTCGGGCCCGCAGGCCGCAATCGAATCCGAGTCATTGGAGAGGACGTTCCGCTGGTTGCTCTCGTTGACTGTGATCTCATGCAGAACGCTACGGTGCAACTGCTGGAGAATGCGTTGAAGTACAGCGCCCCAGATTCGGTGATCAGTGTCCGGTTGTCTCGTACCGCAGAAACCGCAGAGATCGCCGTCCACAACGAGGGTTCGTTTATTCCACCCGGGGAGGTGGAAAAGATTTTCCGCCGATTCTATAGAAGTCCTGCTGTCGAGCACCAGGCGCCCGGAACAGGCATCGGATTGTTTGCCGCTCGCCATGCCGTGGAGGCGCACGGGGGCAACATCTCCGTGACAAGCGAAGAGAGCGCCGGTACGACGTTTACGATTCATCTGCCTACGGGAGAGGCCAGCCATGCAAGGCTCCATTCTTATCGTTGAAGACGACCTGGCTCTGCTCAGGAGTCTGGAGAGCACGCTTTCGGGTATTGGCCTTCGGGTGAGCACGGCGCAAAGTGGAGAACAGGCGCAACGCGAGTTGGCGGCTGCGAAGATCGACGTGGT
Organism: Granulicella sp.; assembly: GCA_965198545.1. Taxonomy (GTDB): domain Bacteria; phylum Acidobacteriota; class Terriglobia; order Terriglobales; family Acidobacteriaceae; genus Granulicella. The sequence goes on from CBDAPS010000002.1 coordinate 383,591, forward strand.
TCTTCTGGATCTGAATCTGCCCGGCACGGGGGGCATGGTGGCATGTCGAGTGATCCGGCAGGCGCACCCTTCCATTGCGATCATCGTTCTCACCGTGCGTGACTACAACGAGGATAAGGTGAATGCACTGGAGGCCGGTGCTGACGACTACGTCACTAAGCCCTTTCACCTCCCCGAATTGATAGCCCGGATCCGGTCTGCGCTTCGTCGGAGCCGTGTAGAGTCCCTTGAATCCAACCACGTTCTTAAACAGGGCGAAGTCTGCCTGGATGCCTTGCAGCATAAGGTCACCGTAGCCGGCGAGAACATCCATTTGACACCCAAAGAGTTCGACCTTCTTCACACATTGATGCTGCATGCGGGCCGCCCTATCTATCATCGGAAACTTCTCACGACGGTCTGGGGAGCCGAGTATGGTGACGAGAAGGAGTACCTTCGGACCTACATCAACCAACTACGCCGCAAGCTCGAAAAAGATCCGGCACATCCTCGATACCTTCAGACAGAAAACTATATTGGATACCGGTTTGCACTGATCGATAGTGAGTTGGCCTGAAGGAGGCGTGCTATGACTAAACTTTCGCTTTCCGCCGATCTTGAGCGAAATCGGCTCGTTTCCAAGGTTCTGCGTACCGTTACACCGGGGGATCGTTTCTGACGACGTGCCGGTAAGTTACTGAGCACCCTTCAAGGGCTCGAGCACCGCGAGGTCTTCTATGCCGCAGTTCACGCAGTTGGTCTCTTCACCCATGGGAGCTTTCGCCGTTCTTGGTGTGGCTGCCTACCTTGAAGTCCAGGGAGATGCCTGCTTTCAATCGGGTCTATACCATTCCTCCGGGGCAAAGCAGATTGCCTGGTTCGCTGCCGGGGCGGTTGTGCTCATTTGCTACAGCCTGTTCCTGAATTCCTCCAGAATTGATTTCGGAAAACTTCTGGGTATGTATGTAGTGCTTTTCTTCCTCGTGGCCCAGATTGTAGCGAAGCTGCAATTTCAGCAGTCCCCCGGCAAGCCCATCTATCTTGGCGGCACCTTCGTCGTGGTTGGCGGTTTAATCATGACGTTTTGGAAGCCATGAAGCAGCTCTCCTTTGGGTACAGGTCCTCATCAGCGCGCTGAACATGCGTGTACATAGCCTGACAACAGCATGGAGAAGCACTCCGAAAAAAAGTGGGAGCGACCACCGGTCGCTCCCACAACAAGACGTTCTTTGGCTGCTTCTGGAGTTAGAACTCGATTCGCAGTGCAACTTGCCCGGTGCGGTTGCCGGCGTTCTCGGCTGTTGTCGGCGCGGTGAGTTGCCCGAAGGTGCTGGTGTTGTCGATCTGTGTGGCCGGCGGAGCGAAGTTCGTGTGGTTGAGCACATTGGTGAACGTCGACTCGAACCGGAGATGGACAGATTCAGTGAGGGGGATCAACTTCGCTAGTCCCAGAGAAAGCGATGCCGTCCCTGGGCCCTGGAGGATGCCGACACCCGCGTTGCCGAAGCGGCCGGCTCCAGCCGGAGTGGCTGAGAAGGCCGCCAGGTTGAAGTACTGCGCACGGGATTGGCCCTGGTAGAAGTTCTTCGAGACCTGGTCCGGCCGCAGGAACGCGCCACGGTTCTCCACGTTGGTATTGGACTGATCGAAGCTGGTGCTGATGCTCGGCGTCAGCCACGGTCCTGTTTCCAGCAAGGTGATCGTGTTGATGTCCCACCCACCGACAATCCGGCTAAGAAGGTTGTTGCTGCTCAGGAACCTGCGTCCCTGACCCGCCGGAAGCTCATAGACGCCTGTCAGCAGGAAGCGGTGCCGGCGCGTGCCCTCCTCGTTTCCGTAGTCCGACCTAGTGTGAAAGCGATCGGTGATGGGTATGCCATAGTTGACCTCGCCAGCGAAGCTGTTGGGCGTATCGCCCTGGTTGTCAGCAAGGTTTTTGGCCCACGTGTAGTTCGCGTCATAGTAGAGACCCTTCGCCATGCGATGGGTCGCCTCCAGCTCCATGGCGTTGTAGTTGGACTCACCATGGTTGAAGGTGGTGTACAGCGTGGTCCAGTTCTGATAAGGAGCGCGCTTGTCCACGTAGATACCCGCCGTGGCGCCGGTGTCATAAGGAGTGATGCTGGCCGGGATTTGATTTAGATCTTCGGTGATGCTGAGGCGATAGGAGTGCATGCCCACATAGCTCACACGCAGTGAGTTGTTCGTGCTGAGCTGATGCTCCACCGTCAGGCTGTACTGATTCGCCTGGGGGTCGCGATAGTGAGGATCGACACCCTGATCCAGGCCACCACCGCCATACACCGGACCGTTCGATGGCGGCGCCGTGTTGGGGAACGGGCCTGGCTCCGTGTACACGTGCAGGTTCGAGGTCGGGTTACCGCTGTTGTTGAACGAGAGCGGCCCGAGGTTGGTGATGGTGTACACGCCGAAGCCTCCACGAATCACTGTCTTCGCATCGTTGAACGGCCGATAGGCCAACGCGATGCGCGGCTGGAAGTTGCCCTTGTAGGTCTGACGCAGACCCTGCGGCAGGCCGTCCTGGCTGGCCGTGATGTAGTTGGTGCAGGGCAGGGGCTCCTGGATCACCGTGCCGTTGGGCTGAGTTACCGGGATGTTCTTCTGGTTGAGGTTGCACGCATTGAACGACTGCTGGAACGCAAGATTCGAGCCAACGATGTTCTGCTGCTGAAGGTACGCCGCCAAATTGTCCGGAACAACGATCGAGTTGTTGTTCTGGTCGAAGTTCGCAAGGTTGCCGCCATCTTCCTGGAAGGACGGAAGCACCTGCCAGCGCAGGCCGAAGTTCAGCGTGATCCGGCTGTTCAACTGAAACTCATCCTGGACGAAGAAGCTGTACTGCGTCGCAGTGCCACCCACGTCCGGGCTGCTCACGGCGAAGTACGACGTGGTCGGCTCCCCAAGGAGGAAGTCGCCGAACGCGTTGCCGGTGAACGTCGGCTGGAAGTTGAAGGTACCGAAATCGTCGGAGTTGAACTCGGGGGCAAAGCTCTCGAGATCGAAGTAGCGGAGGTGGCGGATATCGAACCCGCCCTTAAGGGTGTGATGACCCAGGGTGTAGGTCACCGCGTCGGAGACCTGCGTGGTATTCGACTGCGTGACACCGGCCTTATCGCGGCCGATCGGCGTGAAGCCCGTGCCGGCGTTGAAGTTGAAGGTCGGGAAGGCGTGAGTCAGCGGATGCTGGCTGATGTTCACGCCGCTGAGATGCAGTTGCGTGAGCGCGGCCGCGCCCTGGATGGGGAAGTTCACGCTGGTGCCCACGTCCGTAAAGCCATAGCGGGCTTCGTTGAGCAGGCGCGGCGTGATGGTAAAGGTGTCGGACACCAGAAGGCTGCGATTGTGGATGCCGTCCACGTCGTCCGGCAAGAAGGCATTGGCGACGCTGGAGCTGATGTTCTTGCGGCTGAAACGCGCGTACGCGGAGTTCCGCGAACCGATGGTCTGGTCGATGCGAAGATCAGCGCCGTCTGTGTGCGACGGGATCGGCTGGAAGTTCTCGTAGTTATAGCTCGAGTTGCCGCTCACGTTCGGTAGCGGATAGTACGTCAGCAGAGCCGTTGCTGTCGGGTTGATGCTTGACTGCGGAATAACTGGTCCCCCTATATCAGTGAGGTTGCCACTCCGCTCGGCAATGTTGGGCACCAGGAACTGCTGCAGAGTCGCGGTGGAGCGCCGATTCCCCTCGTAATCCAGAAAGAAGAAGGTCTTCCGCAAACGGCCGAAGCGTGGCAGCACGAAAGGCCCACCCAGCGAGCCGCCAAAGGTGTTGAACTTCTTCGGAGCCTTACCGGCAAAGCCATATGGATCGGCGTCCAGCGCGTCGTTCTGCAGGTATTCGAACAGGCTGCCGTGGAACTGATTCGTGCCGCTCTTGGTGGTGAAGGTTACATCGCCGACCTGCGAGAACTCGGCACTATTGTTGAACGCGGTGACCTTGACCGCTGAGATCCCTTCCTGCGAAGGGTATGCATCCTGCAGCGCACCGTTCTGACGCACGTTCACGGTCGAGATGCCATCGACGGAGAAGTTCACCATGGAAGAACTGGCGCCGCCGAGTGCAATGTAGCCCGAGCTGTCCTGCTGTACGTTGGCTGAGAGCGTGAGCGAGCCGAGCGGGCTCGTTGTGCTGGCCCGGTTGTTGAGCGGGAGCTCTGTAATCATTGCATTGCTTTTTGAGTCCGCGATGGTCGCGTCTTCCGTGTTGATCTGATCCGCGCCGGCGTTTACCTCGACTGTTGTGCCTTCAGCGGAAACCGCAAGCGTGATCGGAAGGCGAAGGCTTTGCCGCGCGTCGAGAGTGATGCCGTTCAGCGCGGCAGTGGAAAAGCCCGGGTGACTCACCGTTACCGTATAGTGTCCGGGGTTCAGATTTTCGAAGACGAATGCGCCGGAGTCGTCACTCACCGCTGTGCGCGTGGTGCTTTGATCCGTGGAACGCAGTGTTGCGGTCGCAGCAGGGACTGCGGCTCCGGTGGTGTCGGTCGCGACACCGCGGATGCTGCCGAAGGTGGATTGTCCAAACGCAGACAACGCAAAGAAACCGATAAGACCGATGATGACAAAGGCGAGGCCGGCTCGTGCCTTCCAGATCTTCGCAGTGGTCCTAATGCCCTGCTGTGTGCTGTCTCTGAATTGCCGGCAGTTGCCCCCAAGATAGTTCACGTTATTCTCCAATACTGGCCGAGCCAGTACCTTCCATCTCATGCCGAAACGCCTCAGGAAGGCATAAATGCAAATCCTTAGGCCTTCCTGAGGCCCGGCAAACTACTTTCGCAGGTGTTCGCCGTTATGCTGCCGATGATCCAATCGGCTTTCGACTGCGTCGTTGATCGGGACAATAGTCCGTCCTCTTCAATGCGGCGGGATAAGTATTTTGGGAGGGGATGGATGCAGGGTTCTGTCCTGATCGTTGAAGACGACGCCGCTCTCCGCCACAGCCTGGCAAGCGCATTGCGGACGCTGAACTTCGTCGTGAGCGAAGCGGGCAGCGGGGAACTCGCGCTCGCGGAGCTCAAGGTCAACGTCTTCGACCTCGTCCTCCTCGATCTCAACATGCCTGGCATGGGAGGCATTGCGGCCTGCGGAAGGATGCGCAACCTTCACCCCCAGCTTTCCATCATCGTGCTCTCGGTGCGTGACACGGACGAGGATAAGATCGCGGCACTCGGCATCGGCGCGGACGACTACGTCACCAAACCGTTTCGGCTTCCCGAACTCGAAGCACGCATGCGTGCTGCCATCCGCCGCACAAGGCAAGGGAAGAACGACTCTTCGGAGGCACTGAAAATCGGCGACATTTTCATTGACCCGGGCAGGCATCGCGTGGCGAAAGCCGGACGGGATGTGCATCTGACCCCCAAGGAGTTCGAGCTCTTACATCTGTTGATGCGTCATGCTGGTAGGCCGCTTACTCATCAGCACCTATTGTCCTCGGTATGGGGCCCTGCCTGCGAAACAGAACGAGAGTATCTGCGCACGTATATGAGTCAGCTCCGCCGTAAGCTCGAGGATGATCCTGCCCAGCCACGGTATCTCTTGACAGAGAGCTACCTCGGCTATCGCTTTCTGCAACCGTGAGCCTTCCATCTATCCAGATCCATGGAGCATGACGTACCTGATCCGCGGAAACCGGTAGCGCCAAAGATGCTGAGCTGGACGATCTGGTCCTGCGCATCGAGGGGATTGCCGCGCCAGTAGCAACGGATGGAACTGGGCCTGCAGGAGGCTGGCGAGGATGGGAGCCCGTAAGGCTCCGCGCTTGTAGGCAGCTATTCGGTACGGCCGGGGCGGGCCATCAGCTCGCCGATGGCCTCGAGCGGAGCTTTGTTATGGTGGAGGATGGCGGCCATCTGTTCGGTAAGGGGCATCTCCACCCCATAGCGTGCCGCAAGGCCGAGCGCGGCGGTAGTGGTGCGAACCCCTTCGGCAACCTTGCCGTTCAGGCCTGCGAGGATCTCCGGAAGTTTCCGGCCCTTGCCCAACTCGACACCTACGGTGCGGTTGCGCGAAAGGCCGCCTGTGCAGGTAAGTACAAGGTCGCCAATACCAGAGAGACCGCTCATGGTGTCTCGGCGGCCGCCACAGGCGATCGTAAGGCGCGTGATTTCCACCATGCCGCGAGTGATGAGCGCAGCGGTAGCATTGTTGCCGAGTTCGAGCCCGGTTACCACGCCTGCAGCCAGGGCGATAACGTTCTTGAGCGCTCCGCCGAGTTCGGTACCGACGACGTCCTGGTTACGATAGGCGCGCAAGACAGAAGAGTTGAAGTCGTCCTGCAGGCGCTTGGCGATGTCGTCGTCCTCACAGGCAAGGGTGATCGCGGTGGGCATGGAGGCGGCGACTTCCTGCGCGAAGGACGGGCCGCCGAGTGTGGCCACTGGGAAGTCTCCGAACTCGCGCATGATCTGCGACATGCGAAGGAAGGTTTTCTCTTCAATGCCTTTGCTGGCGGAGAGCAGGGATCTGCTCAGACGTAAGAAACCGGGGCGATCTCGGTCATCACCTCGCGCAGCGCCTGCGACGGCGTGACACAAAGAACGACTTCCGCTTGATCAACGGCGGAACGGAGGTCGGCGGTGACCTGGATGTCGATGGGCAGGGTGAAGCCGGGCAGATAGCGCGTGTTGCGGCCGGTGTCGGAAAGCTCGTCTGCGTGTGAAGGCGAATGCGCCCAGAGGCAAAGCTCGTGACCTCCGCGGCGAGCGAGCGAAAGTGCGAGCGCGGTTCCCCAGGAACCTGCTCCGAGAACGGCGATACGACTCATGCGATCTCCTTGGGGTTTGTGGCGCTGACCGGCTCTGGAGCGAGTTGGGGGCCGGGCTTTGACTTGTTGCCGAAGCGGCTTTCGGTGCCTGCTTTGAGCCGGGCGATGTTGGCGCGATGTTTGAGGATGATGACCAATGCCAGGAAGATGCCGCTCGCGACGAAGATGGGCGAGCGTGTGGGCTCGAAGATCATGAGGAAGACCGGCATGGACGCGGAGGCGATCATGGAAGCCAGCGAGACGTAGCGCGTCGTGAACGTAAGCAGGATGAAGATGGCGAGGGCGCTAAGTGCGGCGGGCCAGGAGATGGCAAGAAAGACTCCGAGGGCGCTGGCGACGCCCTTGCCGCCGTGAAAGCGGAGCCAGACGGGAAAGATGTGTCCAAGGACGGCGAAGACAGCGGCTAGTGCCGCGAGATCATGATTGGCTGGGGCCACGTACTGCGCGATCCTGACAGCGGCGAAGGCCTTGAGGGTGTCGAGCAGAAGCGTAGCGAAACCGAGGCCTTTGGCTCCGGAGCGTGCGACGTTGGTGGCGCCGATGTTGCCGCTGCCGGTGGAGCGGATGTCTTCCTTGCGGAAGAAGCGGACAAGAAGGTATCCGAAGGGGATGGAGCCCAGCAGGTAAGCGAGTGCCAGTATGGGAAGCCAGAGTTTCATTTCAGCTAGAGAAGTGTAGCAAGGGGCTATGTGGGTGCGGGTGAAGGCAAAAACGGGAACGCAGATTGCGGATTGGGTTCGCAGATTACGCAGGAAGACGATGGCTACAACAGGCGGTGGCGTAGCATTTCGAGGGCCTGCTGGGTGGACCAAAGGCGGACTCGTTCGCGGTCGCCGGGGATGTTGAACTCGCGAACTTGGGTTTCGTGTTCGTCGGCGACGCCAATGTAGACGAGACCTACGGGCTTGGCGGCGTCGGGCCCTTCGGGGATCGCCGGGCCGGCGATCCCAGTGATGCTGAGGCCGAGAGAGGTGCCGGTGCGTGAGCGGATGCCTTCGGCGAGCTTGCGGGCGGCTTCTTCGCTGACCGCACCCTTTTGCTGAAGCAACTCCGCGGGAACGCCGCAGAGGTTGGTCTTCTGTTCGTTGGTGTACGTGATGGTTCCACCGTGGAATGTGCGGGAGGCTCCTTCCACGGAGGTGAGGCGCTCCGAAAGCAGGCCTCCGGTGCAGCTTTCCGCGACGGAGAGCTTGAGGTCGTTGAGGCCGAGGAGCAGGATGACGATCTCTTCAAGGCTTTCACCGTGGGAAGAGAAGATGTCGTCTCCCATCTCGCGCTCGACAAGCTCGGTTAGCGCGTCGACGCGGGCTTCCGACTCCTCCTGCGTGGGCTTGGCGCAGGAGAAGTGGAGCTGGATTTTCTCCGCGGCCGGCGAGGATGGTGGTTTCGACATCGGTGAATTGTTTGTAGATAGGGGCGGTGCGGGCGTCTACCTGCGACTCGGGAATGAGGGCCATGCGAAGCTGGCGGCGGGCGAGATAGCGTGGCGGCAGGGTGGCGCCCAGGCGCGGCTTGCACTGGGCGTCGAAGAGCGGCTTGAGTTCTTTCGGTGGCCCGGGGAGAAGGATGATGAGCTTGCGGTGGCGCGTGCCGTCTGGGGCTGGAAAGTCGGTATCGAGCCACTGGCCGGGCGCGCTGCCGTTCTGCGTTGGGTAGCAGCGTGGCGCCGTTGAGGACTTCGGCTTGGCGCTCGTTGTTGGGCGGCATGGCGATGCGGCGCTCGGCGAAGCGCTTGTAGAGCGCGGCCATGGTGGCCGGGTCTTTATGGAGCTCGATGCCGAGGGCTTCGGCGGTGCACTCGCGGGGTGAGGTCGTCCTCGGTGGGGCCCAAGCCGCCGGAGAGGATGAGCACGTCGGCGCGGGCGAGAGCGATGCGAATAGCGCCGGTGAGGTGGCGGCGGTTGTCGCCGACGATGGTTTTGAAGGCGACCTCGACGCCGAGGTCGTTGAGACCCTGCGTTAGGTAAAGGGAGTTGGTGTCCTGCCGATGCGGCGTGAGCATCTCGGAGCCGACGGCGATAATTTCAGCGATCATAGGGATTCACTAACGGGGTTGGATGCAGCAGAAGCTAAACCCAATTTTCAAGTCTTAAGGGAGCGCCGATGCGGCTGAAGTGTTTGACATTATTTGTGACCAACGTCAGGTTGAGCGCGATGGCGTGTGCTGCGATCATCAGGTCTCGATCGCCGATGGGCTGATGCCTTGATACGTGGCGAATGCGGGCGTAAGGACCCGCCGCGGCCTCAGGCCAATCCAGGACGTGAGCTGATTGGAGGAAGTTGACGGCGCGCCAGCGAGCGGGATGTGCGGGCGATAGAGGTTCGAGGCCGAAAAGAATTTCGCCCAAAGATACCGACGAAATCGCCCATGAGTCTGGCGGCTGCTGAAGGAAACGGCGCTGAAGAGTAGGAAACTTCCTCTTCATCAGGAAGCTCGCGGTATCCGTATCGAATAGATACTGGATCACGCGATCTCGGCGTCTTTCTCCGGAATAGTGAATGCGAGTTTCGCATGAGCGAAAAGCTCGTCTATGGCATCGTCATCGTCGGATTCATTGACCGACGCAATGAAGGCATCTCTCGCCTGGAGGCGTTCTTCAGGTGTTCGCTCTTCCCAACGCCTGGGAGGATCGAACCCGGTAATCTGCTTGTAGATCTCGTCCGCGTAGGTCATTTCGGGCCTCACCGGAGCAAGTATAACGCCGGTACTCAGCGTAACGTTGTTTCAGCGGACAGGAACTCGCTGGGGTCAAAGGCCGGCTGTTTGCGCTTTTTACGCTCAAGGTCTAGTTCGTAGCGACGCATGGCCATGCCGATGCCGCCTTTGACGCGGGCGGCCATCTCGGCAAGAAGATCGCGGCCCTGAAGAGCGGCAGTGATGGCGCGTTCCTGGAGCTTCGCCAACTCGGAGTTGGCGAGGGTCGTCCACTCAGACTGGGCCTGGATGATGGCCTGGTCCACGGCAGCTAGCTGCTCCATGACCATGGCGAGTTCGGCTGCGGTGTCTTCGGGTTGGCTGGCTGCGTCGTGGCCGTCAAGCATGCGTTGGAGCATGCCGGCATCCTTGCGACGGAAGGCGTCGTTGGCCTGGGCCATAAGGCGGTTGCGGTGCTCGGCGTCTGCTGCGCTGTTGGCGAAGTCGGGGTGGACCCGACGGGCCAGCTCGCGGAAGAGGGCTTTGAGGTCCACTGCCGCCGTGGGATCGTCGAAGTCTTCCTGAGATTCGATCTCCGCGACGGAGGTCTGTAGTGGGTCGAGTTCTTCCTTGGCCAGGAGCGGTGAGTCAAGCTCGGCGATCTTGCGTTCCCACTCGTCAAGCTGAGCGTAGAGCTTGCCGACCTGGCGGATGTAGCGGCCTTCGAAGCTGAAAAGCTGGGCGCGGAGGTCGTCGAGGGCGTGCTCGTGCTCGATGAGGCTGGCGCGAAGCGCGGAGAGTTCGAGGCGGCGGCGGGCTAGCTCGGCCTGCTCAGGCGTTTGTTGTTTGGCGAGCTTCACGGTTATGCCAGCTGTCGGCCCTGTATGCCCAGGTCGACGTGGTACAGGGTGTCGTCGGTGGCGATGGCGCAGGCGCCGTCTTCCATGAAGCAGAGGCCGACTATGTCGTTGCCGCTGAGGACGAGCTCGGCTTCGCGGGCGTCGCCGGAGATGCGGATGATGCCGCGGTAGCCTCGATAGCTTGCGGCGCAGTAGACGTTGCCGTCGATATCGACGGCAAGGCCCTGCGGACGGCCGAGGCCGCGGAACCATTCGTGGGTGGTGCCGTCGGGGTCGATGGCCCAGATAGGATGGCTGGAGGCCGTGTTGGGCGCAGTGACGAGCAGGACGCCGTCGTCGCGGAAGGCGAGATGGTATGCGGCTACGCTGGGCTCGAGCGTGGCGAAGACGAAGATCTCGCGCGGGTTGGCGGCGGAGTCCGGGCTGATCTTGAAGATGGTGCCGGAGCGGTCGCCGACGTAGAGATTGCCTTCCTTATCGAACGCGAGGCCGGTGGCTGTGCCCATGCCTTCGGTAAAGGTGGAGATGGCTCCATCGCGCGAGATGCGATAGATGGTTCCGTCAGCGCGGGAGCTCGCGTAGAGATAGCCAAAGCGGTCGAATGCCAGCGCGGAGACGTTGAGCAGGTCGCGGACGAAAGGGCGGACCTGGAGATCGCGGCCGATCCGATAAATGGAGATCGGAACGCGGTCATTGCGCTGGCCGGAGACCATGGCGAAGAGGTTGCCGTCGGCATCTACCGCCGGATTAGAGATGAGGTGAAGGTCTTCCGCGAGCGGTATGCCAACGCTGGCTTCCAGTGCGTTGGAGGTGAGGCCGTCGCGATGCAGGGTGAGCTCGCCGGAGAGCGCGCCGGAGGGGACTCGGACGATGGCCCGGGTTGGGCGGGCGAGATCGAGCGAGGCGGCGGTGGGACCAAAGGCCGCCGTGGGAAGATGCGGGTGCTCGTGGGCAGAGGCGAGCAGGTGTTCACCGATGAGTTCGAAGCAGCCACCGGGGATGGCTGCGGTGGGGCTGATGGAAAGAAGCTGCGGGGCGGCGTGCTTCGCGGCGGAACGGGTTGGATGGAGCAGGCTCATCTATTGGCAAGGGTATGCCTTGGCGGGACGAGGAGCAAGGCTTGGTGGTCAGCGCCAGGCAGGGATGAAGAAGAGGAGCAGCGCGGAGGTGATGGCGGCGAGGAGGCCGGCGGCTACGTCATCGAGCATGATCCCGAGGCCTTCGGGCAGAGATTCGAGGTGGCGGATGGGCCAGGGCTTGAAGATGTCGAAGAGGCGAAAGAGGATGAGGCCGAGCAGCGCGTGCTGCCATGTGGGCGAGAGTGGAACGAGGGTGAAGAGTTGTCCGGCGACCTCGTCGATGACGACAAAGCCAGGGTCGTCGCGGCCGGACTCGCGCGCGACGATGGTGGAGGCGGTGATGCCGGTGGCGGTGGTGAAGAGGGCGCAGGTGAGTGTGCCGACGACGAAGCTCAGGGCTGTCGGGTGAAAGAGGCGGTCGCCCGCGTACCAGAGGAGCACGGCGGCTACAGAGCCGTAGGTGCCGGGCCCGGGGCGTCCGAAGCCGAGGCCAAAGAAGGTGGCCCATAGCCAGGCGATGGGGGACTTTCGAACGGCTGCAATGGGCGCTTCAGGCATCTTCGAAGATTGTATGAGCTACGAGCATTCGCGGAGCCCACATATGGCGATGAACTCTCCACGGGTGGGACACCCAAGCATCTCCAGTGTGTGAAAGTGGCTACACTGTTGTGTGTCAGAAAGGGTTTGCGCATGCGGAAGGTTTGCTGGAGGTTTGGTTTGGCGGAAGCGGCTGTGTTGGGAGCGGCGATGGTGAGCGCGTCGGCGGGAGCGCAGGCGAAGACGGCTGCGTTTGGGCTGGGGAATCCGTTTGCCGCGCCGAGCACACTGCCTTTCCAGGCTCCGCCGTTCGACAAGATCACGGACGCTGATTATCAGCCGGCGATCGAGGCCGGCATGGCCGAGCAGCGCAGGGAGATCGATGCGATTGCGAACAGCACGGCGCCTGCGACGTTCGATAACACGATCGTGGCGATGGAGCGCAGCGGGCAACTGTTGCAGCGCGTGCTGCTGGTGTTCGGCGGCATTGCGCAGGCGAATACGAATCCGACCCTGCAGAAGGTACAGGAAGATGAGGCGGCTCCGCTGGCGGCTATTGGCGACTACATGAACCTGAACGCCAGGCTGTTTGCGAGGATCTCGGAGCTTCATGCGAAGCGAGCTTCGCTTGGCCTTACTCCCGAGCAGACGCGGCTGCTTGAGTGGGATTACCTCCAGTTTGTGAAGGCCGGCGCGAAGCTGAACGAAGCGGAAAAGACGAAGCTGAAGAGGCTGAACGAGGAAGAGTCCGTGCTGAGCACGAAGTTCAACAGCCAGTTGCTGGCGGCAGCGAAGGCGGCGGCTTATGTAACAACGGACAAGGCCAAGCTGGCGGGGCTGACCGATGCGCAGATCACGTCGGCGAGTGATGCGGCGAAAGAGCGCAAGGTGCCTGGTTATGTGCTGCCCTTGCAGAACACGACGCAGCAGCCGTCGCTGGCGGAGATGACGGATCGCGGGGCACGGCAGGCGCTGTTTGAGGCTTCGTGGACTCGCACGGAGCGCGGTGGAGAGAACGATACGCGGGCGACGATCGCGAGGCTGGCACAGGTAAGGGCGCAGAAGGCTGAGCTGCTGGGCTTCCCGAACTATGCGAGCTGGGCGCTGCAGGACCAGATGGCGAAGACTCCGCAGGCAGCACTGCAGTTCATGGACGCGGTGGTGCCTTCCTCCGTGGCGAAAGCAAAGGGCGAGGCTGCTGATATTCAGGCTGTGATCGATGCCCAGCATGGCGGGTTCAAGCTGGAGCCGTGGGACTGGGACTTCTATAGCGAGCAGGTTCGCAAGCAGAAGTACGATCTGAACCTGAGCGAGTTGAAGCCGTACTTCGAGATCAACAAGGTGCTGCAGGACGGCGTGTTCTATGCAGCCAATCAGCTTTACGGCATCACGTTCAAAGAGCGGCATGACATCCCGGTGTACCAGCCGGATGTGCGCGTGTTTGAAGTGCATGACGTGGATGGCAAGCCGCTGGCGCTGTTTTATTTCGACTACTGGAAGCGCGACAACAAGGATGGCGGCGCCTGGATGTCGAACTTTGTGAACCAGAGCAAGCTGCTGGGCACGCTGCCGGTGATCTACAACGTGGCGAACTTCCAGAAGCCTGCGGCAGGGCAGCCGGCGCTGATCAGCTTTGACGATGTGACGACCATGTTCCACGAGTTTGGACACGGGCTGCATGGGATGTTCGCGAACCAGGTGTATCCCACACTCTCGGGCACAAGCGTTGCGCGTGACTTCGTGGAGTTTCCTTCGCAGTTCAACGAGCACTGGGCGACGTATCCGCAGGTGTTTCGGCACTATGCGATTCACCACGAGACGGGACAGCCGATGCCGGATGAGCTGTTTGCGAAGCTGAAGCGGGCGTCAACCTTCAACAAGGGCTATGGCTCGACCGAGGCACTGGCCGCGCAGGAACTGGATATGCAGTGGCATCTGCTGCCGGCAAGCGCTCCGTTGCAGGATGTGGATGCGTTCGAGAAGACCGCGCTCCAGAAGACGGGAACGTATGTGAAGGAGGTGCCGCCGCGCTACCGGTCAAGCTACTTCCTGCATATCTGGGCCAATGGCTATGCGGCTGGATACTATGCGTACCTGTGGAGCGAGATGCTGGACGACGATGCGTACGCGTGGTTTGAAGAGCATGGCGGGTTGACGCGGGCCAATGGTGACCGTTTCCGCAGCATGGTGCTTTCGCGCGGCAATACCGAAGACTTGGAGACGATGTATGAGGCGTGGCGCGGAAGCAAACCCAGCCCGGCGGCGCTGCTGAAGAATCGTGGGCTGGCCTCGGACAGTGCGGCTACGGGTGCGCCGAAGAAGTAAGCGGCTGCGACACTTCGGGCTGGAAGCTTCGAGGCAACAGACGCGAGGACGCGACGGTATGCAACGGAATCGTTGCCGAGAAAATAAGATGGGCCGCTCATTCAACTTTGAGCGGCCCGCTTTTTTGCTGGGTGAAGATGATTACGCCTGCAGCGAGCGCCAGTTGGCGTTGGTGCGGTCGCGCATGGCGATAAAGAGCGGCAGGAAGAGGGTGAGGGTGGCGACGGTGGCTTCGAGAACGATGTACATGGGGTGGCTCCTTGTTGTGCGCGCACGGGGGCGGCGACTGCCCAAATGGTTTCTGGGGTTGTGAGTGAGGTGTTTAGCGAGGCCGGGCGAGGTGTTCACTCAGCCTTCTGTGTTGCTGCTTAGGAAGCGCTTGTTACTGGCTCTTCCGAGGCCCTGTGAGTTGGGAGCTACCCCTTGTTTCGGTGTGTCCTAATCTCATCAACGTCTACTGATACGGAAGCGACCGCGCTGCGGTTCCCGGATGCAGAAAAGTTTGGAGTCTCGATCATCTTCTGCAAAAGGCGATAGCCCAGGACTTTGTCCTGGGCTATCGCCTTTGCTGATAAAGAATGGTCTTTAGTCCTTGTGGTCGCGCTGGTTGCGGGCGCGTAGCTCGGCCTGCAGTTGCGAGGCGTCGAGCTCTTCGAGGAGCTCGGGGTCGAGGACCGGTGAGCTGATCTTGTAGTCGCCCGAGGCCCAAGCGCCGAGATCGAGGAGCCGGCAGCGGTCGGAGCAGAAAGGGACGTTGTCGGACGCGAGGTCGACGGGCTTCTTGCAGATGGGGCAGTGGAGGATCTTGGGTTCTGACATGGCGTTACTCGAGGATCGTCGCCACGACGTCGTAATCGTGGGCTTCGGTGATTTCGGCGCGGTAGAAGGTGCCGGGGACTAGCTGCTCGTGGGAGCCGAAGTCGTTGATGAGGACTTTGCCGTCGATCTCCGGGGCCATGCCTAGTGTGCGGCCTTGCCAGAGGAGCTCGGTTTCTTCGCTCTCGCCCTCGACGAGGACTTCGACCTCGCGGCCGATCCACTGCTTGCGGTGCTTGCGGCTGATCTTGTTCTGCAAGCGCATCAAGCGGCGGCGACGGGCTTCTATGGTGCGCCTGGGGACCTTGAGTTCGTCGGGCAGCGTGAAGGCTCCTGCGCCTTCTTCGTCGGAGTAGCTGAAGACACCAAGCCAGTCGAACTGCGCGGCTTCGACGAAGGCACAGAGCTCGTCGAAGTCAGCGTCGGTTTCGCCGGGGAAGCCGACGATGAACGATGTGCGCAGGACGAGGCCGGGGACGGTCTTGCGGGCCTTGGCGATGATCTGGAGGAAGCGGTCGGCGGTGCCTCCGCGCTTCATGCGGCGCAGGACGCTGGCCGAGGCGTGCTGCAGCGGTACGTCAAGGTACTTGGCGACGTTGTCGTGGCGGGCGATGGCTTCCAGCAGGCGCGTGGTGATCTTGTTGGGATAGGCGTAGAGGAAGCGCAGCCAGTGGAGGCCTCCGAGCGGGGCGAGAGCGTCGAGGAGGTCGGCTAGCTCAGGGCGCTTGCCGGTGATGGCATCGGCAGGCAGGTCTTCGCCGAAGCAGGTGGTGTCCTGGCCGATGAGGGTAACCTCGCGGACACCTTGTGCGATGAGCTGTTTGGCTTCGGCGACGATTCCGGCGATGGGGCGAGAGCGGAACTTGCCGCGGAGCTGCGGGATGATGCAGAAGCTGCACGGGTGGTCGCAGCCCTCGGCGATCTTGATGTAGGCGGAGGCTCGCGCGGTGGTGAGGATTCGCGGGGTGTCTTCCGAGTAGAGGTAGCTGGGAAGCGCGGCGGTGGCTCCGTCCCAGGCTTCGCGGGAGAAGCGGCCCGCGGCCTCGCGGGCATCGCCTTCGGCGCGGCTGGTGAGCTGCGGGCCGCCGGATTCGGGGCGGGAGTGCTGGTTGACTGCGGAGGCGGCGCGACGAATCTGCTGACCCTCGTCAATCACACCGGACAGGTTCACTGTGAGGCAATGGCGTCGGCGTCCTGCTGCGCTTCGGTGAGTATCGCCGCGTCGATGGCTGCCACCTGCGTGGTGCTAAGGACGTTGAAGGGCGACGGTGGCTGCGCGGGGGCCGTTGGGCGGGCTATACCGGCTGCTTCGAGGACGGCTTCGAGCTCGCCGGTGCCGATGACGGCGTCGACTTCGGGGATGTTCTTGCGGATTTCGTCGCGATAGCGCTCGACGAGGCAGCCGGCGACAACCAGCTTCTGGGCGCGGCCTCCATTGGAGAGCTTGTGCTGCGCCATCTCGAGGATGGTGTCGACGGACTCCTGCTTGGCGGAGTCGATAAAGGAGCAGGTGTTGACGACGAGGATGTCGGCGTCTTCGGCGCGCGTGAGGTCAGCTCGGCACCCCCGCGGTGGAGCAGGCCCATCATGACCTCGGAGTCGACGAGGTTCTTGGGACAGCCGAGGGAGATGAAGCCGACCTTGGGGCGGGCTGGAAGAGTTGTGTTTTGAAGGGGCTCGGCGGCTTGCTGCTCGAGCGTCGCGAGGGGCGTCACAACTACTTAGTTTAGCAGGTTTGGCGCGAGTTCGCGGTGTTACTGAAGGAGGGATGGTGGCGGGTTTCAGGCCTCGAGCGGGGTTTTGGGTCGGGTTGACGATGCCCGTTGACGACGACGCCGTTGGTTTCGAAGTGGGTGGTGCGGTGGTTGTCGCCGTGGCCCAGGAAGATGGCCTTACGAAGTATGGAGAGGTGGCGGCGCGATTCGGCTTCGAAGTGGCGGCTGACGGCCCAGTCGAAGTCGGTGACGAGGTTGTAGGTGGCGTCGCACTTGGGGCAGTAGATGGGCTCTTCCAGCGTGCGATGGAAGGTGGCCGTGGGAAGCGGCACGGCGGGGTCAGTGCCCGAGCGGATAGCGGCGATGGAGTGTCTCAAGGCAGTGATTAGTGGCTGGTGGCTAAGGGTTGCAGTTGGGGTCTACGGGCGTGGGCGTTTTGCCGGGGGACATTTGTGGCGGCTCGGGGCAGGGCACGGTCGGAACCGGATTGCCTCCAGAAAGACCGGACGGCGCGAGGGTAGAACGGTCTGCAGAGGGAAGCATCTTGATGGAGCGTAGCCAGGCAGTGGCGAGCAGCGGCCAATGCTCTTCGGGGCGTCCCACCGGGTTCATGCCGAAGCCGTGGCCTCCGGTGGCGTACATGTGGAGTTCCGCGGGCACGTTGGCGGCGGCGAGCGCCTGGAAGTAGACCGGCGCGTTCTTGCCGTAGCCCCTGTCGTTTTCGGCCTGAATAAGGAAGGTGGGTGGGGTGAACTGGTTGGGAGTGTAGGTGGGATCAAGTTCAGTAGGAGCGCCGGGCTGGACGAGATAGGCGGGGTAGACGACCACGGCGAAGTTGGGACGGGCGTCGATGCTGATTTTCGCTTCGGAGGCGGCGGGGCCGGATTCGACGGTGTGGTCGTCAGGGTGGGTGCTGAGGAGGACGGCGAGGTTGCCGCCTGCGGAGAAGCCGACCACGCCGATCTTGTTGGAGTCGATGTGCCACTCGGCGGCGTGTTGGCGTGCGAGACGCATAGCCTGCTGGGCGTCTTCGAGATCGGCGGGATTGTCAGGGAAATGGCCGGTTTCGGGTACGCGGTACTTTACGAGCAGGCAGGTGATCCCGACCGAGTTGAGCCATTTGCAGGTGTCGAGGCCCTCACCATCCCAAGCGAGGCGGACATAGCCTCCGCCGGGAAACACCAACGCGGCCGTGCCGGAGTTGTGGCTGGCAGATGGAGCATAGACGGTGAGCGTAGGCTTAGTAACGTTGGTAAGGCGCGCCGTACGGTGTCCGCTGATGAAGGCGTCGGTCGGTTTGGTAACGTCGACTTCGGCAGCGGATGTCTGGGCCGGTTCGGGCGTAGCGGTCGGCCACAGGGGAAGAACCGTCTGCTGAGCCAACGAAGTTTGTGCAAGCGTAGCGAAGGGGAGCGCGGAACAGGCGAAGAACGCGAGTTGAGCCAGTCTCATGGGCAGCATGGTACGACACCGGGAGTGGATCTGCGTCGTTCAGGTGACGTTTTCCTACTTCAAAGGACGCGGCAGGCGCGTCAAGACAAGGTAAATTCGCGTCCTATGTGGATGGGACTGGCGGTGAGTCAAGGGAATGAGTGAGTACTTAAGCAGGATCAAGTCGCCGTCGGATGTGAAACGGCTGGGCCCGGTTGAACTGGAGCGCCTGGCGGAAGAAATCCGTGAGCGGCTGATTCGCGGTGTGGCAAAGACCGGCGGACACATCGGGCCGAACCTGGGCGTGGTGGAACTGACGATCGCCATGCACTACGTGTTCGACACGCCGAAGGACAGCTTTGTGTTCGACGTGAGTCATCAGAGCTACGTTCACAAGCTGCTGACGGGGCGCGAACACCGGTTCGACACGATCCGGCAGCCGGGCGGGCTGAACGGCTTTATGCTGCGCACGGAAAGCGAGCATGACAGCTTTGGCGCGGGACATGCCGGAACGGCGCTGAGCGCGGCGCTGGGCATGGCTGTGGCTCGCGATATGGCGGGCGGCGATGAACACGTTGTGGCGCTGGCCGGAGATGCGGCGTTCACGAACGGTATCAGCTTCGAGGCGCTGAACAACATCGCGGCGCAGACCAAGAGGATGATCATCATCCTGAATGACAACGAGTGGTCTATCGACAAGAACGTGGGGGCGATCGCGGAGTACTTCCACAAGATCGCGACGAATCCGACGTACATTTCGATCCACGACCGCGCGGCTGGGCTGGTGGAGAAGTTCGGCGGCAAGGCGGCTCTGCACATCGCTCGCAAGGCAGAGGAGGCGGCCAAAGGGATCGTTGGGCGCGGCATGATCTTCGAGGAGTTCGGGTTGAGCTACTACGGCCCGGTGGACGGGCACAACCTGCCGCTGCTGATTGAGACGCTAAAGTTCCTGAAGACACAGAACAGACCCGTGGTGCTGCACGTGCTGACGCAGAAGGGGCGCGGGTTCGCTCCTGCGCTGGCGGGGCAGAAGAAGTTCCATGGGCTGGGGCCGTATGACCCAGAGACGGGCGAGACGAAGCCGGCGGGGCAGAAGACCTACTCCGAAATATTTGCGGAGAGCCTGGTCAAGCTGGCCGACCGCGATGATCGCGTGGTGGCGATCACGGCCGCGATGCCCAACGGGACGGCGCTGGATGTGTTCCGGCCGCACCACCCGAAGCGGTACTTCGATGTGGGCATTGCGGAAGAACACGCCGTGCTGTTTGCGGCAGGGATGGCGACAAAGGGTTATCGGCCGTTCTGCGCGATCTATTCGACGTTTTTGCAGCGGGCGTTCGACCAGGTGGTGCATGACGTGGCGCTGCAGGAGCTTCCGGTCGTGTTCTGCATGGATCGCGGCGGGCTGAGCGGCGACGACGGGCCGACACACCACGGCGTGTTCGACATCAGCTACCTCCGCGGCGTTCCCAACCTGATCCACATGGACCCGAAGAACGAAGATGAGCTGCAGGACATGATGTTCACTGCACTGCAGCACAACGGGCCGAGCGCGATCCGGTATCCACGTGGGGTCGGACCGGGATCGGTGGTGGCGGAGAGGGGCAGCGTGCTGGAGATTGGCAAGGCAGAAGTGATCGAAGAGCCTCGCGAAGGTAGCGATGTGGCGATCTTTTCGCTGGGCAATATGCTGCCGGAGGCCGAGGCGCTGGCCAGGAAGTTGAAGTCGGAAGGACAAAGCGTGGCGGTGATCAATGCGCGGTTCGCCAAGCCGGTGGACGTGGAGTGCATCGCGCGGTTTGGGCGCGAGTGCGAGCTCATCGTGACGATGGAAGACCATGTGCTCGCGGGCGGGTTTGGGTCGGCGGTGCTGGAAAGTCTGAGCGATGCCGGGCTGGAGACTCCCGTGGTGCGCGTGGGCTGGCCGGACAACTTCATCGAGCATGGCAAGACGGAGAGTCTGCGCGATAAATATGGGCTGACTGCGGATGCGGCGTTTGAGAAGGTGCTTCCGCTCCTGCATCGTCATGCCGTTGCCCGGTAAGCATCGGAAACAAGCGGAACGGGAGTACGCAGAAAGAGCGAGGGCGCGCCGATGTGGCGCGCCTTCGCTCCGTGTGTTGATGAGCGCCGAAACCTTCTACTGCTTCACATAAACGCTGATGGTCTTTTCGTTCTCCTTGCCAGGCGTCCAGGAGGTATCGGTGAGCATCTTGCCGTCCGCGGAAACGGCCATGCGGCCGACGTTGAGGACTTTGCCTTTCACTGCCATCTGGTAGGTCAGCTCGTGGGCGTTCACTTTCGTCTGAGCCAGGGTGAAGCCCTCCGGTGACATGGGGCCGTGGATGGGCTCTGGCGTGCCGTTCATATGGCTAACGACATAGGCCTCCAGCGCGGGGATCGTCCAGGTCATAGTGCCGTCCGAGCCGGAGGAGACGGTATAGCTGTCGGGCGTGTTGGTGTGCAGCTTGGTGGTCTTCCATTTGCCTTCAAAGCCCTTGGTCCCCGTGATGCGGGTGTAGGTGGCGTCGGACTCGGCTGTGGTGCCGTCGGGGCGGTAGGAGGTGGTGTGCTCCGTCATCGTCTTTTCGTCGGCGGAGACTTCCTGATGGGTCTTGCTGAAGACCTTTCCCTTGAACTCGCCGGTATAAGTCCAGGAGTGGTCGCTTTCCATCTTCGTGGTCGTGGTGTCATCGGCATCGATGGTCTTCCAGGGCTTGCCATCGGTGCCGAAGTCGAAGGTGACGGCTCCGCCGTCCGAGAAGGTCCACAAGCCGTTGCTCTTCTTCATGTAGGTGAAGGTGGTTCCTTCAAAGTGACTCTTGCTTTGATCGAGCCGCCAGGCGCCGTCGAAAGGCGTAACGGCGTGGGCGGCGAGGGGCGTCATGGACGCGCAGAGGAGCGCTGCTGCGAGGGCGAGCTTCATTGGATGACTCCGTTCGGTGAGTTGGGGCCGGTGCGGAGAGTTTTACACCCGTTCTCCGCCAGGGGAAAAGAAAAAGTTAGGTCGTGCCGCGTTACTTCGCCTTCGGGATGAAGGAGAGGAGTTCCAGCGTGCGCTTCTGGCGATGGCGGAATATGCCCGCAATCTGCGCTTGGACAAACTTGTTGGCTGTCACCGCGAGGGCATCCGGCAGAGGGAGTTCGTAGTCGATCTTGTCTGTCATCAGTGTGCCCAGAGCGTTCTCATGTGGTGATGCCGCGGGCAGGTGCTGCTGACGCCAGTAGCGGAACGGGCCACGTACTTGCGTGTCGGCGAAGCCCTCGTTCCAGCGGAAGTCTTCTATCTCGGCTTCCCATGGAACTCGCAGGGGTGAGAACGGGAAGGGGCGGAAGCTGAGAGTGAGGCGCGTACCGGTGCCGGCGGCTATGCCGGGATAGCGTGGAGCACCCTCGGGCCTGGGTGGCGGCGGGCGGAAGGTGGCTTCTTCGATACGGGCCTTCTGCCAATTTGGCATGAGGCGCGGCAGATTTTCGGGGTTGGCGAAGAAGGCGAAGACCAGTTCTAGCGGGTAAGGAAGCCACTGTGCGGTTTCGTAGTGGAAGCGCATGCCTTCGGTTGGATGCACCGTCGCGGCTGGCGAAAGCGTCAATGCCAGGTTTGCGCGATGAACGCAAAGACAAAGGCGCTCTCGGGTGAGAGCGCCTTTTGGTTGCTGCCAATGCGAAACGCTTAGCTGGGCATCAACACGGTGTCGATGACGTGAGCCACACCGTTGGACTGGTAGACATCGGCCGTGGTGACCATGGCAGAACCACCCTTTTCATCGGTGATCTTGATCATGGAGCCATCCATGGTGAAGGTGAGCTTGCCGCCCTCAACCGTGGGGAGCATGGCGGTGCCGTGACCCTTCTTGATGAGCTTGGCGAGTTCCTTGGAGTCATACTTGCCGGAGACCACGTGGTAGGTCAGGATCTTGGTGAGGGTGGCCTTGCTTTCGGGCTGGACCAGCGTGTCGACCGTGCCGGCCGGCAGCTTGCCGAAGGCATCATTGGTGGGCGCGAAGACGGTGAAGGGGCCAGGACCGCTGAGCGTGTCGACGAGGCCGGCAGCCTTAACGGCGGCCACGAGCGTGGAAAGATTGGGCGCGGTGGATGCGTTCGCGACGACGGTCTTGTTGGCGTACATCGGGGCGCCGCCGACATCGGGATCCTTCTTCTGGGCGGAAGCGGTGGAGAACGAGACGGTCAGTACAGCGATGGCGGACAGTGCGAGCAGTGTTTTCTTCATGCGTATCTCCTTGACGTTCGGTGGAACTTTGCAGCGCTTGTGATTTGTCCAGTTGCGGACACACAGTAGTTACGCGCCTTGAAGCGATGCAGATTGAAAGCGTTTGCAGATTGTTGTGTTGGCTCTGAGAGGAGTATCGGAGTTGCAGAGGCAGGTGCCCTCATTGCGATGAGCACACCTCACCTGGCCCAGGGAGTGAGAGAGGTAAATGGAGCCGCGCGTGGTATACGGGCCCGTAAGTGATTGCACAAATCGATGGCATTTCGCGCGCTATCGAGCATGTGGTGTCCTTTCGTTGATCGGGTCGATGCCGCGATTACGCTCTGTTCTCTATGGCTGTGTAAGGCCGAGCAACTGTTTTTATCCACTCGTGTCATTGCGGGTTCCGGCTTTCGCAGCTAGGACATGTTGCGTTGACATTGCCGCGACGCGGTCGTCAACTGAAAGCGACGCATGATACCGGCTACTATCTCGGGCAATGCCTCCAAGCGGGCTGCCGCGGCGCAGGACCGCGCGGACATCGCCTCACATGCTGTGGACCGTGAACATACGCGTGGGTTGTTGCTGATCGGATTGTTCAAGCTTTGTAAGGCGTCGCTGGCCGTGCTCTCCGGCGTGGCGGCGTATCACCTGACGCATACCGATCCTGGCGAACTGGCGATGGAGTTGATCAGCACGCTCCACGTGAACCCCATGGGCAAGATGGCCCAGGTGCTGATGAATCAGGCGGATGACATCAGCGCGCATGGGCTGCGGCGGCTCGGACTGCTGAGCTTTTTGCTGGCGGTGCTCTACCTGATCGAAGGCGGTGGCCTGATGCTGCAACAGGTGTGGGCCGAGTATCTGACCGTGGTGATGACCGCCGGAGCGATGCCGTGGGAGATCTACGAACTGGCAGAGCGGTATACGATCTTCCGGCTGGGCCTGCTGCTGGCGAATGCGGCCGTGGTGGCGTACCTGGCGGTGCTGCTTTACCAGAAGCGGCGGGCAGCACGCAGAGTACTTCGCGTTGCGGGGCTGTGAGCGAGCAAACTTTTCGCGGTAGCTGTAAGCGCCTTGGCGAAAGTTCCGGGGGAAATCGCGGGTGATACTACCTTCGCTTTTCGTTCGCTATATCACGAGGGTTCAGCCGCTTTCAATGGCAGATTCGCCAAGAATCTATCTCGCAAACACTAGGGATTGTGGTGGGTAGGTGGTCTGCCCCCATAAGGGCGATTTAGGCGGAAGGCGGCTGAAACTTTCTCTGTAACCCAGCGATTTTCCTCTGGACACGCACAGCCCACTCTGCGACATTGGGGTGGAAGCAAGTGGTCAAAAGTGGCTTGAAGTGGCTAATCGGAAGCGAAAAGCCACCACTCCTTCAGTTTACGAGGCTCCTGGGCAGTTGCGGAGCTGAAGTGGCGAGAGGTGTCAACCGAGGTTCTAGATGTTTCGTGGCAATCACCCAACGCGTGTGGACGAGAAGGGCCGACTCAAGGTCCCGGCAGAACACAAGCGGACGGTGGATGAGCAGTATGGCGCGGTCTTCTACATCACAAGCATGGACGGCGAACGGGCCGAGCTTTACCCGCTGAAGCAGTGGGAGCAGATCGAAGAAGGGCTGGCGAAGTCTCCTTCGAGCGCGGCCAAGCAGAAGTTTCTGGATGTAACGGGGTACTACGGGCAGCAGGTAGAGATGGACGGGCAGGGACGGTTGCTGATTCCGCAACTGCTGCGCGAGAAGGCGAACCTGAAGGGCGATGTTGCCGTGATGGGTCAGGGAACGAAGCTGGTGGTGGTGAACGAGGCTCGGCACATTGCGAAGCTGGAAGCCGCGCCGCTGACGGGTAGCGATCTGGATTCGTTGGGACTGGCTGGAGTTTAGTTGGGTTTAGTTGCAAGAGTCTCCCAAATTGGGGCGCATGAGGCGGGAACGATGAGCACACCGCAGCATGTTTCGGTTCTTTTAGAAGAAAGTTTGGACTTCCTGAATGTGCGCGCGGGCACGGTAGTTTGCGACGCGACGCTGGGGTTAGGCGGCCACTCGGCAGCGATTGCGAGACGGCTGGGCGGCAAGGGCAAGCTGATCTGTTTTGACCGCGACCCGGAAGCGATGGCGCTGGGCAAGGCTCGGCTGGAGCAGGTGGCCGCAGAGCTTGAAGCCGAAGGGCGGGGCAGCGACATGCCAAAGCTCGAGTTTGTGCCCAGGGCGTTTTCCGAGGCAAGCGAGGTTTTGAAGCCGAGGTCGCTGGATGGACTGCTGGCCGATTTTGGCGTGAGCAGCCTGCAGCTTGACGAGGCGCACAGAGGATTTAGTTTTCGGGCCGATGGGCCGCTGGACATGCGGATGGATCCGCGCGGCGGCGAGACGGCCGAACAAGTGGTAAATGAGGCGAATGAGGAAGATCTCGCGAACCTTATTTACGAATTCGGAGAGGAAAGGAGGTCGCGGAGAATCGCCAGAGCCATTGTGAGGGCCCGGCCGATACCAACGACGGCGCAGTTAGCCAAAGTGGTATCGGCCGCGGCCCCATCAATGAAAGGCGACAAGATTCATCCGGCGACCAGAACCTTTCAGGCTCTACGAATTCGAGTAAACGGGGAGTTGACGGAGATTCAATCGCTGCTGAAAAGCGCGGAGTCTCTTCTGCGGCCGGGAGGCAGGGTGGTGCTGATCAGCTTCCACTCGCTGGAAGACCGGCTGGTGAAAGATGCCTTTCGCGATGGCGCGAAGGCCGGGATTTTTGAAGTGCTGACGAAGAAGCCGGTCGTGGCGAAGGAACAGGAGTCGCTCCGCAATCCACGATCCCGCAGCGCCAAGTTGCGGGCAGCGATCAGGTTATCGGCAGGAAAGTGACGGCTGGGAGCAGACGACGCTCCGAAAGCCGAAGGCGAGCCGGATTGTAAAGCGTCGGCGGGCCAAACCGCAGCCAAGGAGCAGACAACGCTCCGGAGGCGACGGAAGCTACAAGGAAACGAGCGACTGGGTGCTTAGGGGCCACCAGTTACTCATGTGTAAATAGACGTGGCGGGGCCGGAACGGGTTTCTCCACGCATAGCAGAAAAGTTGTATGAGACGGTAAAGGTGCGGCGATGGCTACGATAGCGCTGGCGGGCAGGGAAATGGAACAGATGCAGGTGAGGCAGACCGCGAGAACGGTCAGCGTTGCCCAGCGCAACCGGGAGCTGTTCGAGCAGCAACGGACGCGCCGCCGCGGACCTACGCCGGAGATGTTCTTCACCAAACACATCGATAACACCCGCCTGGTCACGGCGGACGATCCGGATCGCCGCCGGGAGATGCGGATTTTTACCACCGTGGTCACGGTGTTCTGCTGCCTGCTGCTGGTGTACGTGTGGCAGCACTTTTCGGCCATCGAAGTGGGCTACAAAGTGGAAGCGCAGAAGAAGCAGGTGGAGCAACTGCAGGAAGACAACCGGCAGCTTCGGCTGCAGGAAGCGCAGTTGAGCGACCCGGGCCGGATCGACCGCATCGCCAAGCAGCTTGGGCTGGATGTGCCGCTACCGGGTCAGGTGGTTCGACCGGATGGAACGCCGATGTCTCCGGACGGAACCGTTGTGGCGCAGAATCATCTGCCGGGGTCGAGCTTTTAGGAAGTAGGAAGTAGGAAGTAGGAAGTACTTTTGCGGCACGGCTGATGCTGTGCCGCTTGTTTTTATCCAGCACGGGAATGTAGAGGAACCTCCGTGGGTGCCTCCCTTGTTTCCTCCCTGCGCAGACTTGATACTGAACGGAATCGCATCGTGAAGACCGCATCCCGCAAGACGCTGACTGCCCCGATTCGCCGGGCGCGCTTTGCCTGGGTGACGCTGTTTTTCTGCTTCTGGGCGATGGTGATCGGGTTCCGGCTGATGTGGCTGCAGGTGTGGCGGCATGCGGAGTTTGTGCATGTAGCGGCTCGGCAGCAGCAGCGTGGATATGAGGTCGCTCCGAGGCGCGGTGTGCTGTACGACCGCAACCTGCGCGAGCTGGCGATGACGGTATCAGTGGACAGCATCTTTGCCGTGCCGAGCGAGCTGGGCGAGAACCGCGCGGCCGATGCGGCGATGCTGGCGAAGATCGTGCACACCGATCCGCTGGACCACTTCACGCGGGAAGAGCAGATCCTGGGGCGGCTGAACGCTTCGCGCAACTTTGCGTGGGTGGCCCGCAAAGTGGATGCCGAGACGGCGGAGCGCATCAAGGAGCTGAACCTCAGGGGCATTTACTCCACCAAGGAGTTCAAGCGCTTCTACCCGAACGCCGATCTGGCCGCGCACGTGCTGGGCTATGTAGGCACGGATGATAACGGACTGGGCGGACTGGAGCAGCAGTTCGACGAAGACATGCACGGCGTGCCGGGCCACATCTTTGTGGACGTGGATGCGAAGCGGCATGCGCTGGGTAGCGACATTCAGCAGCCGCAGCCGGGCGAGAACCTGGTGCTGACGGTGGATTCGAACATCCAGTACATGGCCGAGCAGGCGCTGGACGCTCAGGTGAAAAAGGTTGGGGCCGCCCACGGCACCATCGTGGTGCAGGACCCGCACACGGGGCAGATATTGGCGCTGGCGGTGAGCCCGCGGTTCAATCCAAACGATCAGCACCATATGGACTCGAGTGTTCTGCAGAACCTTGCGGTCAGCAACATCTATGAGCCGGGTTCGACGTTCAAGCTGGTGACGTACTCGGCGGCGATCGATGCGGCCGGCGTCAAGCCCACGGACACCGTGGACTGCCAGGGTGGCGCCATGACGATGTATGGCCGCACGCTGCATGACGACAAGGCGGATCATTACGGAGTTATTTCGGTAAAGATGGCGCTGGAGAAGTCGAGCGACGTAGGCGCGGCGAAGATGGCGTTGAAGACAGGGCCGGAAACGTTCTACAAGTACATGAGGGGTTTCGGCTTTGGCGACCGCTCAGGGATCGAGCTACCCAGCGAGACTCGGGGAATTCTTCGCCCGGTGAGGAAGTGGGGCGCAACCAGCATTCTGTCGTTGGCGATTGGGCAGGAAGTGGGCGTGACCCCGGTGCAGCTTGTGAGCATGGTTTCCGCCATCGCGAACGGCGGCACTTATATTCCGCCGCACATCCTGCTGCAGTCTACCGACGCGATGAAGGGTGATTCCCGCCTGCAGCCGGTGGCGTTTCACCCGGAGACGGACCTGGCGCAGAATCTGCCGGACGGGTCGCATAGGGTGATCAAGCCGAGCACATCGGCGATCATGCGCGACATCATGCAGGGTATCGTGGTGGAGGGCACCGGCAAGCAGGCGGCGCTGAACGGCTATAGCTCGGCGGGTAAGACGGGCACGGCGGAGAAGATCGATCCGGCGACGCATACGTATTCGCACACGAAGCTGGTGGCGAGCTTTGCGGGGTTTGCGCCGGTGAAGGATCCGGCCATCTCGGTTGCGGTGGTGATCGACACGCCGACGACGGTGGAAGGCTACGGAGGCACGGTGTCGGCGCCTGTGTTCAGCACGCTGGCGCAGGAGGTGCTGGAGTACCTCGGTGTTCCGCATGATCAGCCGCTGAAGACCAAGGCGCAGATGACGGAGCTGGCGAAGGACGCCAGGCCGGAAGATGTAGACGACCAGGATGCCGGCGACCTGAACGCGATGTTCGAGGAGATCAACAGCCTACCGGCGGATGATCCTCTGCGGCAGCCCGCGGTGGCGGCGGCGATGGCGGCGAACCGGGCCGCTGACGAGAAGCAGGCGCAGCGGGCTGAGCAACAGGCCGAGGTTCGCGCGGGAATGAGTTTGCCTTCGAAGGTGATGGCGGCGTTCCATCGCAACGGGAACACTACCTCTGTCATGCCGGATACAGATGGGAGCGCGCCGCTGGTGGCGGTGCACATTGCGCCTGCGGTGCAGACGCGGAGCAATGGCGCGGTGATCATCGACGCGGGAAAACGTGTGCCGATGCCGGACTTCCGTGGCGTGGCGCTACGCGGGGTGATGGAAGGCGCGACCCATATCGGGCTGCGCGTGCAGCCGGTGGGCAGCGGCATGGCGACCGAGCAGTTTCCGGAACCGGGGACAATGGTGCCGGTGGGGACCGAAGTTGTCGTTCGATTCACTCGGTAGGGCAAGTGGTTAGTGATGAGTGGTTAGTGATTGGTAGCGGGCTGGCCTGCTCGTAGAATCCTCCTATGCGTTGGAATGAGTTGCTGGCGGCTGTGGATGTGATTGGTGCCGCAGGCAATGATGGCGCGCAGGTGCGCGGGGTGCAGTATGACTCGCGGCGGGTGAGCGCGGGCGATGTATTCGTGGCCATGGGCGGCGGGTCTACGGATGGCAACCGGTTTATCGACGCGGCGCTGATGAAGGGTGCGGCCGCTGTGCTGACGGATTCGCCCGAGATGTTTGGTGAGCTGCGGGCTCGGCAGCCGGAGCTGGCCATGGCGATGGTGGAGCATGGGCGGCGGGCTCTGGCCGAGGTGAGTTCGGCGGTGTTTGGGAGACCGCAGGACAAGCTGAAGCTGAGTGCCGTGACGGGCACGAATGGGAAGACGACGACAGCTTATTTGTTGGAGCAGATGCTGACGAGCGTGGGTCGCAGAAGCGTGCTGCTGGGCACAATTGAGACTCGCATTGGCGACGTCGTGAAGTCGAGCGAGCATACGACTCCGGAAAGCCGCGACATCCTCGCGCTGTTTGCCGAAGGCGTCCGCGCGGGCTGCACGGAAGCCGTGATGGAGATGAGCTCGCACGCGCTGCAACAGGAGCGTGTGTGGGGGCTGCCGGTGGATGTGGCGATCTTTACGAACCTGACTCAGGATCACCTGGATTATCACGGTGACATGCGGAGCTATGCGCGCGCGAAGGCCAAGCTGTTTGCGGGTGTGGGCGCAGGGCCGCCTCGCGTTGCAGTCATCAACGAAGAAGCTGAGTATGCGGGCATGATGATCGACTCGTATGAAGGCGAGGAGTT
This sequence comes from Granulicella sp., assembly GCA_965198545.1. Classification (GTDB taxonomy): domain Bacteria; phylum Acidobacteriota; class Terriglobia; order Terriglobales; family Acidobacteriaceae; genus Granulicella. The sequence continues at coordinate 412,908 of CBDAPS010000002.1, forward strand.
CGTGGTGCGGTATGGCATTGAGAACTCAGGCGGCGCGAATCACTGGACTGAGGACCTGAAGCTGGCGCTGGGGGATACGCGATTTCGGTTTGTGACTCCGCAGGGAAGTGTTGCGATTCGTTCGCCGCTGAGCGGACGTGTGAACGTGGAGAACCTGCTGGCTGGGATGTGTGCGGCGCTGGCTCGCGGACTGACGCTGGAGCAGGTGGCTGCAGCGGCGGAGACGCTGAAAGCTGCTCCGGGACGGTTTGAGGTAGTGCCGGGGTCGCGCGAGGCGGGGTTCACTGTGGTGGTGGATTACGCGCACACACCCGATGCGCTGGAGAATCTGATCCGGCTGGCTCGCGAGAGTGTTGGCGAGCATGGCGGCAAGGTGATCACGATGTTTGGCTGCGGCGGGGATCGCGACAAAACCAAGCGGCCGAAGATGGGACGAGTGGCGGCAGAGGGCAGCGACCTGCTGGTGGTGACGAGTGACAACCCGCGCTCGGAAGAGCCGATGGCGATCATCAGCGACGTGCTTGTGGGTGTGCGCCAGTCTCTTGCCGGGACTTCTGTAGTGGAAGAAGACAGGCGGGCGGCGACTGAGGTGGCGATCCGCGCCGCGAAGCCGGGAGACATTGTGCTGCTGGCCGGCAAAGGGCACGAGAAGACGCAGACGTTTGCGGATGGCGCTGTACCGTTCGATGATGTGGCGGAGGCGGAGAGAGTGTTGCGCGAGATTGCAGGTGGGGTGAAGGCATGAAGTTGACGTTGGGACAGATTGCGGACTGGATTCATGCCGAGGGTGACTTCAATACGGTCGCGGAGGCGGTGGCGTACTCGATAGACTCCCGGACGATTGGCGCGGGCGAGCTGTTCTTCGCGGTGAAGGGTGAACGCGTGGATGGGCATGACTACGTGGAAGCCGCGATTGCCAATGGCGCCGTGGCCGCGGTGGTGAGCCAGCGGTGGCTGCCTCCGGCGAACTTCGACGCGACCAAGCTGCTGCGCGTGCCGGATGACTGCGAGGACTGCGTGCTGGCTGCCATGCAGAAACTGGCGGCAAAGGTTCGCGAGGTTTGGGGCAGGCGCGTCATCGGGATCACCGGCTCCGCGGGGAAGACGACCACGAAAGAGTGCGTGGCGGCGGTACTCGCTACCAAGTTCAACGTGCTGAAGACCGAAGGCAATCTGAACAATCACTTCGGCGTGCCGCTCCAGTTGCTGCGCCTGCAGCCGGAGCACGATGTGGCCGTGCTGGAGATGGGCATGAACCATGCGGGCGAGATCCGCGCACTGGCGAAGATCGCCAAGCCGGACTGGGCGGTGGTGTCGAACGTAGCGCCGGTGCACCTGGAGTTCTTTCCGGAGGGCATAGCAGGGATTGCGCGGGCGAAGTATGAACTGGTGGAGAGTCTGCCGGAGGGTGGCGCGGCGTTCTTAAATGCTGACGACACGTATGTAGCCGGATTCGGAGATGGCATGGGAGCGCGGGCGGTGTTCTTTGGCATGAGCGAGAATGCTGCTGTTCGGGCCGTGGACATTGAAGAGCATGGGCTGAGCGGAACGGACTTCACATTGCTGATCAAACCCGGTACGCATCCGTTCACGGTGACGCTGCGACTGCCGGGGCGACATAACGTGCTGAATGCGCTTGCCGCGATTGCTGTTGGCATGGCGAGCGGTGTTGATCTGCTGGCCGCCATGGGAGCGCTAGAGGCGCTGCGGCCTTCGGCGAAGCGTGGCGAGGAGATTGCCTGGCGCGGGGCTCGGCTGATCAATGACACGTATAACTCCAACCCGATGGCGTTGCAGTCCATGGTGCGGGCATTGCTGAGCGCGGAGGCTGGGCGGCGGATCGTGGTGGCGGGCGAGATGCTGGAGCTTGGGCCCGAGGGGCCACGGCTGCATCGCGAGTGCGGCGAGGCGATGCGGGGCGTGGATGCCGTGATCGGCGTACGTGGGCTTGGGCGTGAGATTGTGGCCGGAGCGATAGAGGCGGGTGTGGATCAGGCGTTGTTTGTGGACACGCCGGAAGAAGCCGGGGCTTGGCTGCGGGAGAATCTGCGTAAGGGCGATGTGGTGTTGTTGAAGGCTTCGCGCGGGGTGCGGCTGGAGCGGGCTGTCGAAGGGCTCGATGCTGGCTCAGGTGCCTGATGTTCCCCAACCATGCCGGCGACCAGCCCACCTTCATGAATGGGTCACCAGCTTCTTTTCTGCACGACAGAATGCGTAGACTGGTGTTTTGGCAGACGTGAGCGCAGGGCAGGAGCAGCGAAAGGCGACGGTGTCGCAGTGGGCGGAGTATGTTCTTCTGCGCGCCATGGTGTTCGCGATCGGCGTGCTGCCTCGTGCGTGGGCTCGGGCTGCCGGAGCGGCGATTGGCTCCGTGGCGTGGCGGTTTGCCGGTGGGCTACGGAAGACGGGGCGGCGGAATCTCGCGCTGGCGTTTCCTGAGAAGAGTGAAGCCGAGCGCGAGCGCATTCTTCGCGAGATGTACCGCACGCTGGGATGGCAGTTGGCGGAGTTTTGCCTGATGTCGCGATACACGGTGGAGCGGACCTCGGAGTTCATCCGCTACGACGGACTGGAAAACTATACGGCTGCGCGGGACCGGGGCAAGGGCGTGCTGGTGCTGACAGGGCACCTGGGAGCGTGGGAGCTTTCGAGCTTCTATCACTCGCTGCGCGGGATGCCGATGTCGCTGGTGATCCGGCGGCTGGATAACCCGCTGGTTGACCGCTTTGTGAACGACATTCGCAGCCTGCATGGGAATCGCGTGATCCACAAAGACGATTTTGCTCGCGGGCTGCTGACGGCGATGCACCAGGGCGAGACGGTTGGCATTCTGATGGACACGAACATGACGCCGCCGCAGGGCGTATTTGTGCCGTTTTTTGGCGTGGATGCATGCACGGCTTCGGGGCTGGCTCGGGTGGCGCTGAAGACGGATGCGGCGGTGCTGCCGGGGTTTCTGCTGTGGCATGCGGACGAGGGCAGGTATGTGCTGCACTTTGGCGAGGAGCTGACGCTGGTGCGGACGGGCAACGCGGCGGCGGATGTGCTCGCGAGCACGGCGCTGTTTGCGCGGACGACGGAGCGGTACATACGCCGCTATCCTGAGCAGTGGCTGTGGGTGCACCGGCGCTGGAAGACCAGGCCCGAAGGCGAGCAGGGGGTTTACTGACGATGAAGACGGCGCGGGAGTTGGCGGAGCTTGCGGGCGGGACGACTTCGATTGATGCGGAGATCGTACGGGTGACGCACGCCGCGGATGCTGGCCCGGATGCGCTGGTGTTCGCGCAGGATGCGGGCAGCCTGAGCGCGGCGCTGGCTTCGGAAGCAGGACTTATTTTTACCGGCAGCAGTCTCCAAGGCGGGCTGGAGGCTCAGGCTTCGGATGCCCGGCTGGTGTGGCTGCGGGACGCGAAGTATGGGTTTGCGCTGGCGGCTTGGGCGATGCGAGGCGAAGAGGCCGGACCGGCAGTGCACCCGGCGGCGGTGGTGGATGCGACCGCGGTTTGCGGCGAGGGCACGCGGATCGGCGCCGGTGCGGTGATCGAGGCCGGTGCGGTGCTCGGGCGGGACTGCCGGATCGGACCTCGCGCGGTGGTTCATGCGGGAGTGGTGCTGGGGGATCGCTGCGTGGTTCAGGCTGGGGCAGTGCTGGGGGCGGTGGGCTTCGGCTATGTGCGCGACTCGGCGACGGGCGAGTACCTGCTGTTTCCGCAGCAGGGTGGGCTGGTGCTGGAAGACGAGGTCGAGATTGGGGCGAATACGACGATCGATCGCGGGGCTCTGGGCGAAACGAGGATCGGGCGCGGGACGAAGATCGACAACCTGGTGCACATCGCGCACAACTGCCGGATCGGGAAGAACGTGGTGATCGCCGCGCAGGTTGGACTTTCCGGTACGTGCGTGGTGGAGGATGGCGCAGTAATCGCCGGGCAGGTGGGACTGGGTGACCACGTCACGGTAGGGCCGGGAGTTATTCTTGGCGGACAAGCGGGGGTGTATCCCGGCAAGACGGTGACCGGGCCGGGCGAGCTGTTCTCGGGGACTCCGGCGCAACCCGTGCGCGAGCACATGAAGCAGATGGCTCGATTGAGGCGTCTGAAGTAGCTATGGCAGTCGTTGTCGTGGGTGGACATACACGGAACATCGGCAAGACAAGCGTGGTGGCTGGGCTAATTGCTGCGATGCCGGAGCTTGCGTGGACCGCAGTGAAGATCACGCAATTTGGGCATGGGGTGTGCTCCGCTGATGGCGAGCCCTGTGACTGCGAGACGGCTGACCACACGATTGCTGTGAGTGAAGAACGTAAGAACGATACAGGAACTGACACGTCTCGGTACCTGGCGGCGGGGGCGGCACGGTCGTTCTGGGTGCGGACTCGGCAGGGGCAGTTGCATGAGGCTATGCCTCGGGTGCGGCAATTGATCGCCGGAGCGGAGCACTGCATCGTGGAGTCCAATAGCGTGCTGCGGTTCTTGCGGCCGGATGTGTTCGTCAGTGTGCTGGACCCGGGCGTGGCGGATTTCAAGGAGTCGGCACTGCGGTACCTTGATCGGGCTGACGCGCTGGTGATGCCTGCCGGTGCGGTGCCTGCATGGGATGGCGTGGCAGGGAGTCTGGTAGCACGGGCACGGCGGTTTGCGATGAGTGAGGGCTGCTACTGCAGCGACGAACTGGTGGAGTTTGTGCGGGGGCGTGTGAGCCTCGTTTCCTCACTCATCGCACGGTGAAGCTGCGAGATGAATGGGCCACCCGAGGTTCTCGCACAGGTCGAAAAAAAGCCCCACGAGCCTTGCGGCGCGTGGGGCTTGCAGTTTGCGGGCTGCGATTGGGTTATACGAAGGTGCCGTTGAGACCCTGAGGGAAGAAGCCGCCGGTTGCCTTGGTTCCGGCAGTGGCCGCTCCGCCTCCAGTAACGATGTTGAGCACCTGCGTTGTGGTACGGCTGAAAGCAACAAGGCTGGTAGGATCTGCGTTGGCGATGTTGCTTGCCGTGACGGTTGTGCTCGCCACCGAGACGGTTCCAGTGGCTGGTGGGTTGGTGGTTCCAGTCTGCGGGTACGTTCCAGGATACAAGCCGAAGTCGTCCGGGTATTCAGCGCCAGTTGTTGGGTTATTGGTGGACCCGCTGGGAGCCACGGCGTGAGCCAGCGTAGCACGCAACTGCGACACCTTCTGCGTAGCGCCCAGATAGCCGGAGGAACCTATTGGGTCCGCGTTGTAGATGGAGAAGCGGATAAGGCCAGCGTGGTAGGCTTCGACCGACAAAATGGCAGCCGCGGCGGCCAGGATTGACTTGCCTTGTGACGTGGTGGTGATGAGAGGCGCCGCGCCGTGGTAGGCCGTGACACCGACATCCTCGAAGATGTAGGCGCCTGCGAGGAAGGCAACATCATTCGCATACGGATTGAACTGGCCAGCGGTGATCAGTGGTGCACCCGCCGTTGCCAGTCCAGCAGCGGTGGCTACCGTGGTGAAGGCCCCGGCAGGGCTGATGTCAAGCGAGGGCTGAGCGACGTTGGTTCCGCCGAACTGCTGAATAGCAGAGCGGAGGAAGAGCACATGCTTGCCTTCTTCAATCGCTGTTTCAATGGCATAGGCCTTGACCGCGGGAAGTGTGAAAGGAACAGCCGAGGCCGTGCCGACAGTGGCCGTGGTGCCGGTTGTCGTAGTTCCCGAACCGATACCAATGCCTCCCGAGGGAGCTCCGGCAGCAAGAGCGGCGGCATTCGGCTTGTCGATGGTGCAACCGAAAGCTGCCATGTAGTAGAAATTCGCTTCGAGATACTCAAGGTTGAGAGCGAAGTTGAGGATGTCGAAATCGGTGAAGTTGGCTACGGTAACTGCGGCGTTGGCTTTGGGGGCCATTGCCAGAGCAGCCAGGGCTGCGGCGCCTCCGCCGAGGAGCATCGCACGGCGGCTGGCGATGATGGTATCCATTTTCTGCGTTTCCTGATTTGCCATGTCGATGTCCTTAGCTCTGAGTTACTTTGATGTTGCCGTTGAGGCCGCTGGGGAAGAATCCACCGGAACTGACGCCTGGCGCAAGTGTTGTCGAGCCGGAAGTGGGCGAGTAGGTTCCGTAGACGATGTGCAGGACCTGATCCGTGCTGCGGTAGGGAGCCAGGGCATTGCCGTTGACGGGCACGACCTGCGACGCCGTTGCGGTTGCCACTGTGACCGGGGCAGTTCCATAACCGCCCAGTGGAACGGAGGTTTGATTCGCACCACCGGCGGGTGTGCCGCTCAGGGCGTTTGTAAACCAGACCAAGCCGGTTGAAGTAGCCGGCGTAGGGATACGTGGTGCTTCCCAGGGTGATCGAATTACCCGTCAGGTAGGCGCGCATCATGCCAGCGGAGTAGGCTTCCTTGGCGAGGATGCCGCCGGCGGCAGCGAGCAGACCAGCCTGGATGCCGGCGGCGCTGATCAGGGGAGCCGCACCGCTGTAGGCAGTGACGCCGAGATCTTCGAAGCCGCCGGAGACGAGCGCGAACGCGTCGAAACTCTGGAACGGACTGAAGCCAGCCGGAATGGTGGGAGCCGCCGTGGAGGAGATGGCATTCGCCGCGGTGACAACACCGTTGAAGCCGGCCACCAGATCGATTGCGGGACGGGAGACAGCGGCCGAGCCGAGAGCCGAACGGAGTGTAGCAACGTGCTGCTGCTCGGTATAGGCGATCTCGTTCAGAATATTCTGCTGCGCCGTGGTGAGTGCGGCGCCGTTGTACTGGGTCGTCACCTTCGTGGTGGCAGGAGCATTCACCGCACCGGGGTTCGATCCCTGAAGAGCGGTGGGAAGCCCAGCGCCAGTGGCAGCGCGAAGGTAGAACTCCGCTTCGAGATACTCGGTGTTCAGCGCGAAGTTGAGGATGTCGGTGTCGGTATAGCTGACCGAGGTGACGGGCAGCGCGACGGTGCTGTCGTCACTGCAACCAGCCACGAGCGACACGGCTGCAACGCTGCCTGCGCCGGCCATGAAGCCGCGGCGGGAAAGCGCTTTGTTAACGATGTATTCAAGGTTGTCCACTGTGCATCTCCTGAAGTGCTGCGTTTAGTCCTTACAGACGTGAATCCGCCGCTGCGGCAGATAGAGCTTGCCGCGGGAGAATCACGAAGGCTGCTTACGATTGGGAAAGAAACTCGCGGCGTGCGTGCGATTGGCTAAGAGAAAGCACGACAGCTAGTGCGTGCGAAAGCTGCAACCTGAAACTGGTTACAACGGGGGCCCGGTTGACGTACTCGAAGCGAAACGTACCTTCCTTATGAGGTACGAACACATGAGAAGGTTGGATTGACGCCAGCGCAGGAATTTCGCGAGTTCAAATACTTGCGACTGGAAGTTGCATCATGTCCTGCACGTTGCCGACTTCCTTCTGCACGAAGGGCTCGGCATAACGCACGCCGGCGAGAAGGCCGTAGTGGCGGGCTGTGCTGAACATGCGCTCGCGGATGTCGGTCTCAGGAACAAAGAGACCGGAGCCGGCGGGCTGCTCGCCATACTGCGAGCGATACGCAAGCAGGGAGGCCAGCCGCGTTTCAATGTGTGGTGTGATATCGACGACGAAGGTAGGGCGTACGTCGGCATAGAGCGAGGCGTAGAGGATCTTGTAAGGCCGGTGAGGTGTGCCTGCCTCAGGAGGCAGGTCCAGCCGCGAAAGACCGGAGGCAAAGCAGGCCTCATAGCCGAGAGTGGCCGAGGTGTAGTGGTCCGGGTGGCGGCCTTGCCAGTACGGGAGGATGACGACGCGAGGACGCAGGCGGCGAAGGACGGCTGCGACCTTGAGGCGGTTCCCGAGCGTGTTCTCCACGTTGCCGTCAGGCAGGTCCAGCGCTTCACGGTGAGCCACCTTGAGGATGCGGGCAGCAGCTTCGGCTTCGGCGGCGCGCTCAGTGGCGCTGCCGCGGGTACCGGCTTCGCCGCGAGTCAGGTCGAGGATGCCGGTCCGGTAGCCGAGGGCCTGCTGCACGAGAAGCGTGCCGCCGCAGGTCTGCTCCACATCGTCACGGTGAGCGGCGATGGCGAGGATGTCGACGGTTTGGCACGAACGGGAAGAAGGCATGGCTCCTGCAGTTCAGATGCGCATAGACGGCAAAGACGCACGCAAGGGCGGGACCATGTCCCGCCCTTCGTGTGAGGCGCCGCTCCCTGCTAGTTTGCCGTATTGGTGAGAGCGTCCATATAGGCGACGTCGAGGACGGTGCCCTGGATGGTGATGTTGACGTTGTTGATCTCGGAGCCGTCGGCGGTGTTGAAGGCGTGAATCTGACCGCCGTAGGCCGTGTAGACCTTGTGGTAGTTCTGAACCCAGCAGATGCCGTTGAGGCTGCCGTAGTAGTAGTTGTTCAGGTCCGTGTTGGGGTAGGCCACCGTGACCGGGGCGGTCGACGAAACGTTGGACTGCACGACCGAGGGCACGATGCTCGCGGTGGGCGTAGCGCCGGCCAGTGAAACACGGGTGAGGCAGTTGTAGTTGCCGGCCTGATCTGTTTTGCCCGAAGCGGAGAGTTCGGCGGCCGCAATGGCTGCGCGCTCGCCGTTGGCGCATTGCTGCGATCCGACCCAGAGGGTGCTGTCATCCGCGAAAAGCATGCGGGTGTGCGTGCCGTCGGAGATGGAGACCGGCTGCGCCGCTACGTAGGTGGAAAGATTCAGCGTGGTGAGATAGCCGGTGAAGAGGCCGTCGGCGCGCGGCGTGGTGCCCAGCACTCCACTGCTACCCAGGCTGTAAAGGGACTGGCCCGATAGATAGAGCGTGTTGCCGCTGGAGAGTGCCGCCGTCACCCCGCTGGGGATCGGTATTGGGTTGGCGACGGGCAGGGCCTGTAGTGCGGACGGAGCCGTGGGATCAAGAGGACTGATCGTGGGGATGGTGTTGATGTTGAGCGCCGCGGTTTGCAGCACGGCCACGCCCGCCGTGGTTCCGCCACACTCCGGACCGCAGTTGAGGACATACACGCTGTTGCCATCAGTGGAGAACACGGCATCGTAGGGGTGATCGAACGTTCCGGCGGGAGCGGTGACCGGAACAACGCAGTAGACCGGAAGGATCAGCGGCTCGCAATCCACCGAGCCCGGCGGCGGAGCGACGTTCGCCGTGGTGTTGAGCTTGACGACGCGGTAAAGCCCCATGGAGTTCGTGATGCCAGCAGTCGGAGTGGGGTTCCGGGTCATGGCCAGAACGACAGTGCCTCCAACATTCGTCGCTACCTTGTAGACGTTGGGCAGGTTGAGCGGCAGGCCGCCGACGTAAAGGATTCCGTTGACTTCCGAGGCCCCGGTTGCAGGAGAGCCGGCCGGGGGGATCGCCGCGGAGCGGGGGTATGCTCCAAAGCTCGCGACAGTGCCGGTGGAGGATTCCGTGCTGTAGTTCACGCCGATCAGGTTACCGTCGGTGTAGGACAGCACGAAGCCGGTGGTCTGTTCCGGGTAGTTGATGATCTGGACAGGATCAGCGCCGCCAAAGCCCTTGATGCTGAACGAGGTAATGGTGTTCTGCACGTTGCTGCGGATGTCGCGCAGGCCGTCAAGGATCGACAGCCCGCCGCTGGATCCGTTGAGGGTGTACGCGGCCATGACGCGCTGTTGCAGGCCGCTGGGTGGCGTCGGGCGACCCGCGTAGTTATAGCTCGAATAGTTATAGATCTGATCGCAGGCTGTAAGCCCTAGCGTCATGGCCGATAACAGCAGACCCCAGATAAGCTGGGCGCCGAAACGTCTGTTCTTCAACGTGAACCACTCCAAACGCCGGGAAGGCCCGAAAATACTGGGCGTACGGCAGGTGTAAGTATAACAAAGCACCCTGTCGAACCCGCCGCGGGGCGGGGCTTGTCAGGTGCAGCAGAACACGGCGGGCGGCCGGAAATACATGGACTGCTGCGGTATACATGGATAGACGAACGGACGAGAGGAATGGAATGGCAGGTGTTGAAAACGGGGTAGCCGCCCTGCTGGCGGGCGGACCCGTGCTGTGCGATGGCGCCATGGGCACCATGCTGTACGGGTGCGGGGTGTTCCTGAACCGCTGCTATGACGAATTGAACCTTTCAGACGCCGAGACGGTGCGGTCCGTGCACATGCAATATTTGCAGGCCGGGGCGCGGGTCATCGAAACCAACACGTTCGGGGCTAACTCGCACAGGCTGACGAACTTCGACCTGCAGACGAAGGTCCGCGAGCTGAATCTCGCCGGAGCGGCACTCGCGCGGCGCTGCGTGGACGCCGCACGCGAGAAGCAGGGCACGGAGGCGTTCGTGGCCGGGGCGGTCGGCCCGCTAGGTATCAAACTGGAGTCCCTGAAGTCCGAGGGTTCGCTCAAGGCGGAAAAGATCCGAGCGGTCTTTGCCGAGCAGATCGCGGCGCTCGCCGAAGGCGGAGTCGACCTGCTGATCGTGGAGACGATGATGTCGCTGGCGGAGGCGGAGCAGGCGCTGGCGGCGGCGCACGACGCGGCGCCGCAGCTGAAAGTCGTCGTGATGATGACGGTGGACCATGCAGGCAATTGCCTGGATGGGAGCTCGCCGGAAGAAGCAGCGCGCCGCCTGACCGCCGCGGGCGCCGACGCCGTGGGCTGCAACTGCAGCGAAGGGCCGGCGGTGGTGCTGAGCGTGATCGAGCGCATGCGGCCTGTCACCCACCTGCCGCTGGCGGCCATGCCCAACGCTGGGCTGCCGCGCGAGGTGGAAGGGCGGAACATCTACCTGACCTCTCCGGAGTACATGGCGAGCTTTGCGAAGAAGGCGGTGCGGGCCGGGGCGACCCTGATTGGTGGCTGCTGCGGGACGACTCCGGCGCACATACGGGCGATGAAGGGTGCTTTGAGGGCGTTGGGGGCGCAGGATTCGGGAGAAGCGGCTGCTCCTCAGGTGAGTGTCGCGCCCGAGGCAGAGAAGGCGGCAACGCAGCCGAAGCCGCTGGGGGAGCGCTCGGGGCTGGGCAAGATGATCGCCGCAGGCGAGTTTGTGACGCTGGTGGAGATCGTGTCGCCAAAGGGGTTTGACTGCTCGCGCGAGTTGGCCGGTGCGGAGCTGCTGAAGGCTCGCGGGGTGAACGCGATCAACGTGCCGGACGGGCCACGCGCTTCGGCGCGGATGAGCGCCCAGAGTCTCTGCACGCAGATCCAGCAGCGGGCGGGCATCGAAACCGTGCTGCACTTTACCTGCCGCGACCGCAACCTGCTGGGCTTGCAGGGCGATCTGCTGGGCGTTGCCTCTCTGGGGCTGAAGAACATCCTTTGCCTTACCGGCGATCCTCCCAAGATGGGGAACTACCCGGACGCTACAGCGGTTTTCGACCTGGACGCGATCGGGCTGGTGAACATGGTAAAGGGCATGAATCACGGCCTCGATGCCGGGCGGTCGCCGGTTGGCGGAGGCTCTACGGGGTTCACGATCTGCGTGGCGGCAAATCCGGGTGTGCCTGACCTGGACCACGAGGTGCGACGCTTTGAATACAAGGTGGCGGCGGGAGCGGAGTATGCGATTACGCAGCCGGTGTTCGACCTGAAGCTGCTGCAAGCCTTTCTGCGGCGGGTAGAAGGATTCCGCATTCCGGTGATTGCGGGTATATGGCCGCTCAGCAGCCTCCGCAACGCGGAGTTCATGAAGAACGAACTGAAGGTGAGCATTCCCGAGGACCTGATGAAGCGCATGGAAGCAGCGCAGACCAAGGAAGCAGGCATCGCCGAAGGAGTGAGGATCGCGCAGGAGATGCTGGCAGCGGTTCGCGGCGAAGTGCAGGGTGTGCAGGTCAGCGCACCGTTCAGCCGCTACGCGACAGCGGCGGAAGTCGCGGGTTTGTAACGGGAAAGCAGGGCAGGATGAAAAGCTTCGAAGAGCAACTGAAAGAGCTGGAGCAGGTGGTGGAGCAGCTGGAGCGCGGCGAACTCTCGCTGGAGGATAGCGTCACGCTGTTCGAGCGGGGAGTGAAGCTGTCGGACGCGTGCAAGGGGCAGCTCGCCAGTGCGGAAAGCCGCATCCAGGTGCTGATTCAGCCTCGGGAACGCGGGCCGGTGCGGGTGGAAGATCTGGCTGTGGACGCGGACGAGGACGATGGGCTTGGCGATGACGAGGACGAGGACGAGGAGTAGAATTTTTGGCATGGACACCTCGCTTGATTTGGAAAATTTCGACGTGATGAAGTTCGCGCGCAGTATCGAACGCGACTGCCAAGAAGGCGTGAAGTGGGAGCGCAGAAAATTGGAATGGATCCTCGAAGAGGAGCGTCAGCGCCTCGAAACTGAGAGAAAAGCTGCGTGAAGCGGCCCGTCTTGACGATAGTGGCCGGATCAAACGGATGCGGCAAGACGTCACTCACCTCTTCGAACAAGTCAAAGTTTCAGCAGGTTCCTCTTCTGGATCCTGATGCCATCGCTAAGTCTCTACAGGAGACGCTGAGCCATGGCGCTTCGGACATCGAAGCTGGTAAGCGCGTGCTCCGTCAAGCTGATGAGTTCATGGAAGCTCGCCAGAGCTTTACCGTCGAGACGACTTTATCCGGCGGAACCTATCTAAAAATGGCAGCGCGGGCTAAAGAGGCCGGTTTCAATGTCGTGGTCTTCTTCGTCGGAACATCATCCGTAGAGATCAATCTGGAGAGAGTGAAGAATAGAGTTCTGAAGGGCGGACATAATGTGCCCGAGGAAGATCAGCGTCGTCGCTACCCAAGAACCCTTTCGAATATCCGAAAGCTCCTACCATTGGCGGATCTGGCCGTTCTGTTCGACAACTCTACTGAAAAGGGCCACGTTCTCGTTGGCGTAGGACATCCGGGCTTTATGTATTGGGAAAAGCCCTTGCCTGAATGGGCAGGCGATTTTCCAAGCCTGATGGGATAGCCGGTTGCGCTACATTTCGCAGTAGCCATTTAGCGGTCGCGGCTGGTGACGAAGCCGGGAACCCAGAGCAGCGCTCGCTTGCCGTCGCCGTCTGGCATTTCTGCGATGGACTGGCGGGCGGCTTCGGCGTAGGCGCAAGCCGTATCCATGGCGTAGGCGATGGAGCCGTGGTGGTGCAGGATGGTCAGGATGTCGGCGTGGGCTACGCGCTGGAAACTACGGTCGGCAAGGACCGTGCGGATGGCTTCGCGCTCGGCTCCGGTGCCGCGCTCCAGCGCATGGATCACGGCCAGCGTGGCCTTGCCTTCGCGGAGGTCGGAGGCTGACGGCTTTCCGAGTACTTCATCCTGTGCGGTGAGGTCGAGCACGTCGTCGACGATCTGAAAGGCGAGGCCGAGGTTGCGCCCGTACTCGCCGACGGCTGCTTCGAAGGGGATCTCTTCGGACTGAGCAGGGCGAGAGACTACCGCGCCAAGCTGCATAGACACGCGGAAAAGGCACGCGGTCTTGCGGTAGATCAGGTCGAAGTACTCTTCTTCGTTGATGAGGTGGCCGAGCTTTTCCATCTGCAGCAGCTCGCCTTCGACCATCTGCTGGGTGAGCGAGATGAGGAGGTCGAGGATGCGGAAGTTGCGCTCGGCGAGGGCCGTCTGGAAGGCCTGCATGTAGAGCCAGTCGCCGGCAAGTACGCACTTGGCATTGCCCCAGGTGGTGTTGGACGACGGCCGGCCACGCGACGCGTATTCGCCTCGTCGATGATGTCATCGTGCACCAGCGTGGCGGTGTGGAGCATTTCCACTACGGCACCGAGGCGGATGCGGGCGGCATCTCTACAGCCGAGGGCGCGTGCCGAAAGAAGCAGAAGCAGCGGCCTGATGCGCTTGCCGCCACCGGCCAGCAGGTACGTGGCGATGTCCGTGACGACAGCGATCGGCGACTGCGACTGCGCGGAGAACTCACGCTCGACGGCCGCGAGGTCATCGCGGAGCAGTTCGAACACTTCGGAAGCCGAGGCGATGTGAAAGGAATCCACGCTGCTCTTTAGAGTAGCAAACCACCCGCAGGACGCCAGCGGCCACGCAAAGCGACTTGTGCGGTATTGAAACGCCTAGTTCGACCGGAAGTTGGTGAACTGCAGGTCGAGGCCCATATCTTTGCCGCGCAGCATGCCCATGATCTCCTGCAGCGTGTCGCGGTCCTTGCTGGTGATGCGGACGGTATCACCCTGAATGCTGGCGTTGGCCTTCTTCTTGGAATCCTTCACCAGCGCGACGATCTTCTTGGCGATGTCGGACGAGACGCCCTGCTTGAGCTTGATCTTCTGGCGAACGCTGGAGCCGGAGGCGGCTTCGATCTTTTCGTACTCGAGGTTCTTGAGCGAGACGCCGCGCTTGACGAACTTCTGCTGCAGGATCTCGGTGACAGCTTTCAGCGTGTACTCATCCTGGCTGGCGAGCTGGACGGTGTCTTCCCCTTCCAGCACCATGGTGCTCTTGGAGTTCTTGAGGTCGAAGCGCGTGCCGACCTCCTTGCTGGCCTGGTCGAGGGCGTTCTTTACTTCCTGGACATCTACTTTGCTGACTACATCGAAGCTTTGATCTGCGGGCATCTATAAATTCCTTGGCTTCCTTCTGATTCCTTTGCTTGGCTAGTATGACGGTTGTGGTCGCGCTAAGGCAAAGGTCAGGCGTCCTTCTTGCTGATCTCCACCACGAAGTACAAGGCGTTGGTGGCGCCCACGTTCTTCATGCCGTGCAGCCTGTTGGATGCCGTGTAGATCACGTCGCCCGGTCCCACTGGCTCCGGCTTGCCTTCGTTGTAGAACTCGATCTGTCCTTCGCGGATCATCACGAACTCCGAGTCGCGGTGCTGGTGCGGCGGGTGGGGCATCTTGCCCGGAGGCAGCATCGTCTCGTGAGCCGCGACATACTCACCCGTGGGCAGCGTGCCGCTCATGATGGCTCGCGACCAGCCGCCGTTCGAGCTCTGCGTCACCTTCATCTCGGAGAACTTGTAGACCTTCGACACGGAGGTATCGATCGCTCCAGCCGCGCCGGTTTGGGCTTCCATGCCTTTGGCAGCCAGCGTTGCAAACGCAGCCAGCGCCGCGCACATCTCCCGCCTGTTCATCTCGCTCATTGCTTGCTCCTTAACATTCCATCCGTAAGCCGCTGCCATATCCAAGTGCAGCGGAGCATTTTGCCTTTGCGCGAAGCGCCTCAAGAGTGCGTGAGCACCTAGATATCTCCGCCGACGGCCACCACGAAGTAGCTTGCCGGTCCGGTTCCCGCGTTGCGCACCTGGTGCAGCGTGCCCCGGGCCACGAAGATCACGTCGCCCGCTTCGGCGCGATCGGTTCTGCCGTCATGCGTAAACTCCATGACACCTTCGCGCACGCAGATGAACTCCGTGTGGTCGATGGTGTGGGCCTTGTTGGGCGCGAGACCCCGACCTGCATGCTTTCGTGCACGCGCACGCGCTCGCCGGTGGGGATCGCGCCGCCGCCGGTATCGCGGCTTTCGCTGCCGTTGGCGTTGCGGCGCACCGGCATGTCCGCGAAGCGCAGCACCTTGGATTGCGTGGGCCATGCGCCTGTCTTGCTCTCCTGCATTCGTTCACCCCGCTTGCGTTTGTGTCTTGAACACTTTCAAGTTCCTCAACACGATACCCTGAATGACGTGCCGAGTACTTTGATAGATTCTCACTGCCATCTTGACGACTACGCCGACCTCCCCAAGTGCTGGCCCGGGCTTATGCCGCCGGGGTCGGCAAGCTGCTTGCTGTAGGCATCGGCAACGGCCCGCACGAGATGCACCGCGCTTTGGAGATCGCCAACCAGTACGCCGGGACGGCGGGTATGCCGGAGGTCTTCGCATCGGCGGGGATTCATCCGCAGGAGGCTCACCGCGCCACGCCGGAGGCGCTGGACAAGCTGCGTGCGCTCGCCTGCGACCCACGCTGCATCGCCATCGGAGAGATCGGGCTGGACTACTACCACTTCGACAATCCCGAGATCCCCGTGCAGCAGGCGGCCTTCGTCGCGCAGCTTCAGGTGGCGGCCGAAACCCGTAAGCCGATCCTGATCCACTGCCGCACGTCGGAACTGGCCCGACCGGATGCCAAGGCGAAGTTCGAGGCTGGCTACACGAACGATCCCAACGCGGCGTGGGAAGACCTGCTGCGCCTGATCGCCGAGCACTGGACGCCAACCGAGCAGGGCGCTACACGCCCGGGCATCATGCACTGTTTCAGCGGCAATGGGGAGCAGGCCGATCGTTCGCTGGCCGCTGGCTTTTACCTGTCGTTTGCGGGGAACCTCACGTACCCGAAGGCAACGGTGATTCAGCAGGTGGCGAAGGATGCGCCGGCCGACCGCATCCTGGTGGAGACGGATGCTCCGTTCCTCGCGCCCATCCCGCTGCGCGGCCAGCAGAACGAGCCCGCGCACGTGGTCCACACCGTTACGTTTCTAGCGGAGCTTCGCGGCGTATACATGGCCGACATCGCCCACCAGACGACGGCCAACTTCCACGCACTGTTTCCCACGACGAGCCTCTAGCTTCACAGCAACTGCCGCCGCGCGATGAAGATGTCGCGATGCTTACTTGAGGCGTGTGCCTAGCGGGACGCCTTCGCCGACGGTGGCGAGTATCGGTTTGCCGCCGTCCGGCCCGTCAGCTGGGCCGCTGGCGGCCAGCAGCATGCCGTGGCTATCCAGCCCGCGCATCTTGCGGGGCGCGAGGTTGGTGATCACGATGATGCGGCGGCCGATCAGGTCTTCGGGCGCGTAGTGCTCGGCGATGCCGGAAAGGATTTGCCGCTTCTCGTAGCCGAGATCGACTTCGAGGCGGAGGAGTTTGTCGGCCTTCGGAATGCGCTCGCAGATCTTGATCTCGGCGACGCGCAGCTCGACCTTGGCGAAGTCGTCGATGGTGATCTGCGGCGAGGCGTCGGCTGGGCCCGCGGCTGCCTGCACTTTCGAGTTCGCTGGCTGATTGGCGAAGATGCCGGAGGCAGCGGCCTGCGTGTGCGACGGCGTGGCGTCCGGGCCCCTGGTGTGGGCCGTGGAGCCCGCGACGGGAAGCATGCCGCTGGGCTCGTCGAGCGCGCGCGGCGGAGCGGCCGGGTGGGTTGGGTCATCGTGCACCGGCGCGGCGTGGGACGGTGTGGTGGCCTGTTTGAGCGGAGAGGCTGGGCGTTCGTTGTTTTCGATGTCGGTCATGATTTGGGCTAATCCTTTGTCCGCGCGGGGGAAGATGGGGGCTAACGGACCGAGTTTGGTGCCGGGTTTGACGGTGTACTCGACGCTGGGCGAGTCAGGGTCATCGAATTTTCGAGTGGGCACGACATCGCGAATATTCCCAAGGCCGAGCTGAGCCCATACATGAGCCGTTGCATAGGGAAGAACTGGATGCAACGCGATTGTTAAGAACGATATCTGCTCTGCCGTTGAAAGCAAGACTTCTGCAAGCATCTGCCGCTTCGCTGGATCGACGGCGAGCTTCCACGGTTGTTTTGTGGTCAGGTAATTGTCAGCCTGCGCGACTCGCTGCCAGATTGCCTGCAAATGGGCGCTGAAGTCGAGAGCACTTGGGCCGTATTCAGGCGTGAAGAAGAGTTTTTGCGAGCCTTCGATTTTTCCGCGGCTTGCCTGTTCCGCAAAGTCACTGGGGTTTGGAATCACACCGTCAAAGTATTTCGAGATCATGCTCAGCGTGCGGCTGACGAGATTGCCGTAGCCATTGGCCAGGTCCGCGTTGTAGCGCGTGATGAGAGCGTCGAAGCTGAAGCTGCCGTCCTGGCCGAAAGGAATTTCGCGCAGCAGGAAGTAGCGGAGCACGTCGGAGGCGAAGAGATCGCGCTCGTGCGGCGTGGACTCCGGAAACTGTTTGCCGTACACCTCATCGCCAAAGGCCTGGAGGATGGTTTCGGTGCGGACGATGTTGCCCTTACTCTTGGACATCTTGGAGTTGTCGAAGAGCAACCAGCCGTGGGCCGTGATGGCTTTGGGCAGGGGCAGTTCGGCGGCCAGCAGGAACGCGGGCCAGTAGACGCAGTGGAAGCGGATGATCTCCTTGCCGACGAGTTGGAGGTCGGCGGGCCAGTACCGGGCGAACTCGGCCTGGGCCTGCGCTTCGTCCGCTCCGTAGCCGATGGCGGTGATGTAGTTGGCGAGCGCGTCAAGCCAGACGTAGATGATGTGCTTCTGCGTGGTTCCGGTGGCCTTCTGGACTTCGGCAGGAACGGGAATACCCCAGGTGAAACTGCTGCGGGAGACACTTAGGTCTTTGAGTCCCCCGCGCACAAAGCTGAGGACTTCGTTGCGCCGCGACTCCGGCTCGACGGACAGCTTGCCAGATTCGATGAGATCGATGAGCGGCTTTTGGAACTCGCTTAGCTTGAAGAAGAAGTTCTCTTCGGTGACTTCTTCGAGGAGGCGGCCGCAATCGGGGCAGGGCGTTCCGACCGGCGCGTCCACGAACGCCTCGTCCGAGACGCAGTAGGCGCCGGTGTAGGTGCTCAGGTAGATGTAACCGCGGTCGTAGAGCGTCTGGAAAAGCTTCTGCGCGCCCAGCTTGTGGACCGGGTCGGTGGTGCGGATGTAGCGGTCGTAGGTCAGGCCCATGCGGTCCCACAGAGCGCGGAACTCGGCAGATACCTGGTCGGCGAACTGTTGCGGCGGGATGCCTGCCGCGGCTGCGCTGCGCTCGATCTTCTGGCCGTGCTCGTCGGTGCCAGTGAGGAAGAAGACGTCTTCGCCGAGCAGGCGGTGACGGCGGGCGAGGACGTCCGCCACGATCGTGGTGTACGCGTGGCCGATGTGCGGCCGTGCGTTCACGTAGTAGATCGGGGTGGTGAGGTAGTACTTGTTGGGGTTTTCTGGCGGCATTTGGCTCAAGGGACAGTTTATCGCCTTCGAGCAAGTCAGCGAACGGTGGTGGCTCGGCTGGCGAAAGACGGGAACGCTAAGTGCGCCAACTTGCGCGAAGTGCGCGGCGGCGGTGTTGCCCCCTTGTTAGCGTTGGCAACACCGCTGGTGTGACTCTCAGAGCTAGGCGACGCTTAGCGGCATCTCCGGCTCGCTGGGGGCTCCCAGGCGCGGGACCAGTAGCTGGAAGATGCCCAGCGAGACGAGGTAGGCTCCCGCGGCCATCGCGAAGACCAGCAGCGGATGCAGCGAGAGGTTGTGCTTGACCACGCCGGTAAAGATGGCTCCGCCGACCGCGCCGGCGGCTCCGCCGATGCCGACCACCGTGGAGACGGAGGTAGCGGGGAACATGTCCGTGGGTGTGGAGAACAGGTTTGCGGACCAGCCCTGGTGGGCCGCGGCGGCCAGCGCGATGATCAGCGTTGCGGGCCACGGATTGGTGGGGAAGAGCACTCCCATGTGCGGGACGGCGATCAGCGGCAGCACCAGCAGCGCCATGCTGAGCATGGCAAACTTGCGGCCGTTATTCACCGAGTGGCCGCGGTTCATGCGCCAGCCGGAGAGCGAGCCTCCCATGACCGAGCCGACCGAGGAGATGACGTAGACGGTGACGATGTACCAGTAGGCGTGCTTGAGGTCGAGGCCGTAGTTCCGGTTGAGGAATTGTGGAAGATAGAAGAGGTAGAACCACCAGACGCCGTCGGTGGCTCCCTTGCCGATGGCGAAAGCCCAGGTGCCGGGGTTCTTGAGGATGCTGGCGAGCGGGTGCTTCGGGCTGACCACGGCTGCCAGATTGCGCTGCGTGGTGGTGGAGCCCCGGCGCAGCTTGTTGTATGGGAAGCTGATCCAGAGGACGAGCCAAAGCATTCCCAGCGAGCCGGTAGCGAGGAAGGCGGCCCGCCAGCCGTAGCGCGCGGTGGCGAAGGTGATGAGCAGCGGGGCGAGGAAGAAGCTGACGTTGGCTCCGGAGTTGAAGAGGCCGACGGCCTTGGCGCGCTCTTCGGAGGGGAACCACTCGGTAATGGCCTTGATGGCGGCAGGAAAGTTGCCGGATTCGCCGAGACCGAGGAAGACACGGGCGAGGCAGAAGCCGAAGACCGAGGTGACCAGGGAGTGGCTCATGGAGCTGATGCCCCAGATGAGGATGGCCAACGCATAGCCGATCTTTGTGCCGAGCTTGTCAATCACTCGCCCGGCGATCAGGAAGCCGACACCGTAGGCGATCTGGAAGTATTGAACGACTGTGCCGTAGTTGTCGTCGAAGACCGGCTGATGGAGCTTGTCGGCGGCGGGGTTCCAGCCCATGAAGGGGACGCTGTGCAGCAGCGGCTCGATAAAGCTGAAAACCGACCGGTCCATGTAGTTGATGGTCGTCGCGAGGAACAGGAGGAAGCAGACGAACCACCGCATGTTGTTGCTGCGCTCGGGCGCATAGGCGGTGAAGTTCATGTCGGAGTCGGCAGGAGCAGTAGCGGGAGACATAGTTCACCTTGGGAGAGGGCAAAGGAGTACGTGCTCTGCCGGTCTGACAGCTTTAGGGCGTCGGCTGTGAGAATAGCGTGGCGAGGGCACGAGCGACAAGGCGTATGGCTTTGGGCGCACGCTTCGCTACGTGTGGGCAGCAATCGGCGGCAGATAGGGATAGATCAGCAGGAAGAAGATCAGAGTGAGCGCCATCAGGTCCATGTAGATACAGAACAGGACTCCGCCATGGTAGAAGCACCAGCGCGGCTGGATACAGCGGATGGTGTCCGCGGTGCCGATGAGCGCGATGAGCGCGGGCAGAATGAGCAGCGGAGAGGGCTGCAGGCGCGGGAAGTGCGACAGCGGGATGGCGGCGATGGCGCTGCCGAGAACCAGGAGGTTGGCCCGGAGAAGGGATCGCTGCCGGAAGTTGAGAAGGGCCGAGGTCACTGGAAAACTGCCGCCGAGAAAAGTCTACGCCTCGCGGTATCGCGGCTCCCGGGCGTCTTGGCTCCAGCCGGCTTACTTTGGCTCACTTTGGAGCGCCGGCAGGTGGTGCCGGAGGCGCTGGCAGCGGTGGAGCGAGGCGGCTGACGGAGGCCGTGGAGATTTCAACCACGCCAAAATGGTTGGCAGGGACGTCGCGTAACGCAAGGCGCAGATACCACTCGCCGCGTGCCGGCGTGCTGACCAGCAAGTGGAGGTTGATGCCACTGCTCATCAGGCGCTTGTAATCCACAGGCTTCAGATTGAGCGCCACGGTCCTGGCGCTAAGGTTGAGCAGCTTGCCGTCGCCGTTATAGACGTAGCCGCTGAACTCGACCGAGCCGGTATAGTTGCCGTCCGGCTGCGGGTCCAGATGGAGGTTGCTGCCGAGCGCGGCGAAGTCGACACTGTAGCGGCGATAGGGTCCCTTCATGACTCCGGCAGGATCGGGAGTCTCGCCGGGAGCCAGTTCGGCCTCGGTCCCGGTAGACACCGGAAGGACGCGCACCTTGAAGAGGATGTCCTGCGGGGTGGGCGCGCCATGCGCCATGGCCGCGCGGCGGTAAATCTGGGCAGCCTGCACGGCGGGATCGGGCGCGCTGGCGGACGCGGCGGATGCAGCACCCGGAGGCCGAGATTTCGCCGCCGTGCTCTGCTTGGCTTGAGCGGCGTGGTGCTGGTCGTCCGCGTAGTAGCCGTGGCGGTACGCGAGCTTTAGCCCGGCAGGCACCTGCGGTCCTGCAATGTCTACGTGGATGGTCCGGAACTCGCCGTGGGGATCGCGCTCGGTTGGGGTGTAGGCCAGGGTGTAGTAGTTCGCGCCTGTATCCAGAGCGGCAGAAACGGCAGCGGCGAGGCCGTTGGTGTTGTAGTACGCGTGGCCCCCGGTATCGCTGGCCAGCGCTTCCATGGTCATGTGTTCCTGCGCCTGAGAGTCGTTGAACTTCGAGATCGCAGCGCCGTAGGCTGCGGGATTTCGGACCATCTGCGAGTCAGAATTGGCCGCACTCAGAGCCGGCGGCGTCATCAGGCCGCGAGCATCAATGGGGTAGACCGCAACCTGTGCCCGCGCGAGAAGGCTGGTCGTTTCGCGAAACTCGTCTTCGTTCGTTTGCAGGACGGAGAATGGATTCTGCAGTGAAGCATCGGGAAGGATGTTGATAGGAAACGAGCCGGAGAACCAAAGCAGGTTTTTTCGGCCCGGAAACGTGGAAAGATAATGCGCGAGCGCGTTGAATGCGTCCAGCGTGTATTGAATGCGGAGCTGGAGTTGGTAGGACTGCGTCAGCGCCTCGGTCTGCTGAAGGTTGGTAGCAATCTCAGTAAGCCCGGCGTCGGCAGCGGTGTCGGACATCGACGTGTCCGACATGCCGCTCATGGGGTCGTCCATGAGGCTGGACGCGCGTGGAATCAGCTTGTGGTTGACGGCATCCTTCAGCGTGTTGGGGTCAGACGTAAATCCTTGCAGCCAGTACAGGTTTCTGTTGAAGCCGATGATGGCGACCTGCGTGCCGGGTTGTGCCTTGTTCACGTACTCCTTGAGCTGGCTGCGCAAGTAGGCCTGGTCGGGTATGGGTGTGTTGAGTGCATCAATCAGCAAAACGTTGAGGGCACTGCCGGGAGGCGTGGGAGTGTAGTCGGTAAAGACGCCCGGTGGCATGGGAGGCATGGCTGGGCCGGGCTTTGGGGCGTTGGTGCTGGAGTGCTCCTCAAAAGCAGTCAGCGTCTGCGGCTGCTTGCTTTCCGTAACGTGGAAGGCCTCGCGGGGCAGGTTGCGGACGGACTTGCCCGCGGCGTCCTGCACCACGACATCGACAATGACAAGCTGCGTGCCGGTGCGGATCTGCTGTGCGGATGAGGGTCGAGCAGGGGCCATGGCAGACGACTCCCCCTGCGGGGCCTGCTGTGTTTGGGCAGGCGCAGCCGCAGGCAGAAGAAGGCAAAGGGCACAGCCGATTCGTGCGAGCAAAGGGCACCTCTGAAGACAGTATGGAACGGAGGATTTCTTTGCTCAGGATACGTCGGATTTTCAGGCCGCGGTGGCGGCTGCTTGAATAGACTCCGTGAAGCCTGGGCGAAGGACGCCTCGCTCCGTGATGATGGCGGTGATGTACTTTGCAGGCGTGACGTCGAAGGCTGGGTTTTCAATGCCCACGCCATCCGGGGTGACCTGCACGCCGTTGACGTGGGTGACCTCGCGGGCCGCGCGCTGCTCGATCGGGATCAGGTCGCCGGACGCGGTGTTGCGATCGATGGTGTTGAAGGGAGCGGCGACGTAGAACGGGATGCCATGCTCCTTTGCGAGGATTGCGACGGAGTACGTGCCGATCTTGTTGGCGGTGTCGCCGTTGGCCGCGATGCGGTCCGCGCCGACGATGACGGCGGAGATGCGTCCCTTGCCCATGAAGTAGCCGCTCATGTTGTCGCAGATCAGCGTGGTGGGGATGTTGTCCTTGAGCAGCTCCCAGGCGGTGAGGCGTGTGCCCTGGTTGAAGGGGCGCGTTTCGTCGGCGAAGACGTCGATCTTCTTGCCGGCTTCGATGGCCGCACGGATGACGCCGAGGGCGGAGCCGTAACCGCAGGCCGCGAGGGCTCCGGCGTTGCAGTGGGTGAGGATGGTGCCTTCCTGCGGGAAGAGCTCGGCGCCGAACGCACCCAGCTTGCGAAGGTTGGCGATGTCTTCGTCGTAGAGCTGCTTGGCGAGGGCGACGACCTGCTGCTTGATCTCAGGGATGGGCGTGCTCTTCGCGGCGAGCTGGTTGTAGAGCTCGCGAATCTGTCCGATGCCCCAGAAGAGGTTGACAGCGGTGGGGCGGGTCTTCGCGAGGGTGTCGCAGATGATCTCGACTTCGGCGGTGAGGTCGGTGAGATTTGTGGCGCTGCTGTTCTGGATGCCGAGAGCGACACCCATGGCAGCAGAGACGCCAATGGCCATCGCGCCGCGGACGATCATGTCCTTGATGACGGTGGCGACCTGCTTGTAGTCGGTAGCCAGGACGTAGGTTTCTTCGTGAGGGAGCTTGGTCTGGTCGAGGAAGTTGACGCCTTCGGGCGTCCATTCGAGGGTAGGAATCATGTCAGGTTCAGTTTATCGCGGTGCGGCGGCGTTAAAACTTGCTTTCGGGCACGCTGTCTTTCGCCGCAGTTCATTGGGAGCAACTGGACGTAGACTTCAGCGTCAAAGGCCTTGCAGATGGTTCGCGCGGCAATGACATTTGGATGAAAAAACTGGCTGGGCGAAATAGCCCAGCTCTGGCAGCATAGGCTCGGTGTACAAAGCTTCTAGTTGAGCCTGTCAAGGTGCCGGTAGGCGCCGGACTGGATCAAGATCTCGATGAAGATCAGGCCGTTATAGGCGATATGGACAAGCGTGCTGGCGGCCACCGAGCGCAGCCGGATGCAGACCGCCGAGAAGGCCAGCGATGTAACGAACAGGACAACGATGGGACCTTTGGCCCAATGGAGCTGGGCTCCGTGGATCGATGCAAAGGCTATCGAGGACATCACCGTCCCGAAGATCAGCGCGGGACGGCTCTTCGCGGTGCTTTGCTGCCATCGAGCGATAGCGGCAGGCGTGCGGTCGAGCGTGAGAAAGTCGTAGGCCGTTGCCAGGGCCGGCAGCAGGAAGCCCCGGAAGGCGATCTCTTCCATCAGCGGCGCCAGTGTCGGTCCAAGCAGCGTGAGCGTCCACGCGGAAACCGGCGTCTTCAGGAGGTTGGAGACGTCGCTTTGCTCGGGGCCGTGCAGATAGTAGTCCGCGCCCTGCGCCAGGGCGCTCAGCGTGAAGCCCAGCAGGATCAGTTGCCACCAGTAGCGGCGTGCGGCTCGTGCGGTCCAGCTGATGCCGTGCAGAAAACTGCGGCGCCAAATCTTCGCAAACAGGAACCAGCTTGCGGAGAGGCAGAGCACATAGGCCGCGCATTCGACGACAAAGCCGGCGAGGGGATGCCGGGCTGCCTCCGCGCCGGTGGTGACGTGTAACCGGACCGCCACGAAAGCCTCGCAGAGAGTAATGCAAGTCAAGGCGAGCGAGAAGAAGAGGATCGCGT
Organism: Granulicella sp.; assembly: GCA_965198545.1. GTDB lineage: Bacteria > Acidobacteriota > Terriglobia > Terriglobales > Acidobacteriaceae > Granulicella. The sequence continues at coordinate 437,667 of CBDAPS010000002.1, forward strand.
GGCCGATGTGCGGGATGTGACGCGCCGGGCCGTGGTCCTGCGCGGGGTCGGTGTCGTGCTGGATGTCGAGCGGGCCGGCAAGCGGATCGCCAAGGACTTCCTGCGGGGTAGGTTCGGGAATCGGGAGGTCGCTCATAAGGACAGGAAGTGGCAACAGGGAAGTAGCGTGTCTCGGCTTAGTCGGAGGACTTCTTGCTGGCTGATTTTGCCGCTTTCACGGGTTTGGCGGCTTTCGCGGCTTTGGGTTTGGGCCGGTCGGATTCGGGCTTGGTTTTGGAGGCCTTGGGGACGCCGGTCTTCTTTTCAGGCGCGATAAACTTCGGCTTCGGTGGCTTCCTGGCGAGGTCGGGCAGGTCGATGGGCGGGAGGTCGGCCGGCTTGATCGTAGTGTTGGAGCCCTCGTAGTAGCGGCGGAGGAACTCGCCGGTGTGTGACGCCGGGTTGTGGGCGACCAGCTCGGGAGGGCCCTGTGCGACAACCGTGCCGCCGCCCTCACCGCCTTCCGGGCCCATGTCCAGCAGGTAATCGGCATTGCGGATGATGTCGAGGTTGTGCTCGATGATGATGACCGTGTTGCCAAGGTCGGTCAGGCGATGCAGCACTTCGAGCAGTTTGCGGACGTCGTCGAAGTGGAGGCCGGTGGTGGGCTCATCGAGCAGGTAGAGCGTCTTGCCGGTCTGGCGCTTCGAGAGTTCTTTTGCCAGCTTCATGCGCTGCGCTTCCCCGCCGCTCAGCGTGGTGGCGCTTTGGCCGAGATGAATATAGCCGAGGCCGACATCGACAAGGGTTTGCAGCTTCTGGTTGACGGCAGGGACGTCCTGCAGGATGGGCACGGCATCTTCGATGGGTAGCTCGAGGATGTCCGCGATACTGTAGCCGTTGAACTTTACCGCCAGCGTTTCCGTGTTGTAGCGGCGGCCGTTGCAGACCTCGCACAACACGTAGACGTCGGGGAGGAAGTTCATCTCGATGCGGCGCTGGCCTTCGCCCTGGCAGGCTTCGCATCGGCCTCCCTGGACGTTGAAGCTGAAGCGGCCGGGCTTGTAGCCTCGCTCGCGTGACTCCGGGAGCATGGCGAAAAGATCGCGGATGGCGGTGAACACGCCGGTATAGGTGGCCGGGTTGGAGCGCGGCGTGCGGCCGATAGGCGACTGGTCGATCTGGATGACCTTGTCGAGCTGGTTCGCCCCGTGGATGGCTTTGTGTTTGCCGGGCTCTTCACGCGAGCCGTAGAGTTCCTTGGCCAGCGAGCGGTACAGGATGTCGTTGATCAGGGTGGACTTGCCGGAGCCGCTGACGCCGGTGACGACCGACATTACGCTGAGCGGCAGGTGAGCCGTAACGTGCTGGAGATTGTGCTCGGTGGCGTCCTCTATGCTGAGCCAGTTGCCGGTGAGCGGGCGTGGGGCCTTGCCCGGTGTTGGCCTGGTGACGATGTCAATGTGGCCGGCAAGGTATTGGCCGGTGACCGAGTTCGGATTGGCCATGATCTCGGCGGGAGTGCCCGCGGCCATCAGGCGGCCGCCGTTCTTGCCCGCGCCGGGACCGAGGTCGAGAACGTAATCGGCCTTGCGGATGGTGTCTTCGTCGTGTTCGACGACGAGCACGGTGTTGCCAAGGTCGCGCAGGTCTTCCAATGCGGAGATCAGGCGCTGGTTGTCGCGTTGGTGGAGGCCGATGCTGGGCTCGTCGAGCACGTAGAGAACGCCCCGCAGGCGAGACCCGATCTGGGTGGCGAGGCGGATGCGCTGGCCTTCGCCGCCGGAGAGTGTCGCCGCCGAACGACCTAAAGACAGATAGCCGAGGCCGACAGCATTCAGGAACTCGAGCCGCTCGATGATCTCGCGCTGCAGGCGGTCGGCGAGGATGCGGTCACGGCCCACGAACAGCATGGAGCGCGCACCGCGCAGGGCGCGTTCGAGCGAGAGCGAAGTGAAGTCGGCGATGGAGTAGTCGCGGCGCGCCGAAGAGCCGGAAATAGGTTCGGTTTCGTCGGTTGTCGAGGGCGGATGCGCGAGCGCGTCGGCGAGCGGGATGGTGACCGCGAGCGACTCCGGGCGGAGGCGGCGGCCATGGCAGCGCGGGCACTCTGTCGCGGACATGTAGTTCATCATGTACTCGCGATAGGCATCGCTCTTGGTGTCCTCCATGTTCTGGCGGAGGTAGCTGAAGATGCCATGGAAGCCGGTGCGCCCGGCCTCGCCCTTGGGCGGGCCGTAGAGCAGGAGGTCCTGGTGCTCCTTGCTGAGCTCGGCGAAGGGCTGCTTGAGGTTGATCCTGTACTTGTCGGCGGCGAGCTTGATCAGGCGCAGCAGGTACTGAGAGGCCGAGCCGGGCCCCATGGCGCCGTCGAGCAGCGGCTTGGACCAGTCGGTGATGGTCTTGGCGGGATCGAAGTCGTAGATGGAGCCGATGCCGTGGCACTCGGGGCAGGCGCCGTAGTTGGAGTTGAAGCTGAAACTGCGAGGCTCCAGCTTGGGCACATTGATGCCGCAGTCGGGGCAGGCCATGGAGGAGCTGTAGAGCGTCTCGTGATACTCGCTGCCTGACCCGGAACCGGGCGATTGCAGGCCGATGAGGACGAGACCGTTGGCGAGCTGCAGGGCGGTGAGGACAGCGGCCTGGAGGCGCTTGGTGTCGTACGCCGGCTGCGCCGACGAGGGAGAAGGGAGAAGAGAAGAGTGAAAAGCTGGATCGCCTTCGGTTTGTGGTCCTTCTGATCCCTTCTCCTTATTCCCCGGGCCCTGCTCCAGCGGCTTCAAGATGATGCGGTCGACGATGGCTTCGACGGTATGGTTCTTGCGCTTTTCGAGGCGCATGCCTTCTTCGATCTCGGTCAGCTCGCCGTCGATGCGGATGCGGTAGCCCTTCTTGTCGAGGGCTTCCAGCTCTTCGCGGAACTCGCCTTTGCGGCCGCGCACAACCGGGGCGAGCACGGTGATGCGCTCGCCCGGGCGCTCCCGGTTGCGCTCGACTATCTGGAGAACGATCTGATCGGCGGACTGGCGCGAGATGGGGCGGTGACAGTTAGGGCAGTGCGGCTGGCCTACAGACGCATAGAGCAGGCGAAGATAGTCATAGATCTCCGTGATGGTGCCCACTGTCGAACGTGGGGAACGCGACGTTGTTTTCTGCTCGATCGAGATAGCGGGCGAAAGGCCGTCGATGGAGTCGACGTCAGGGCGCTCCATCTGGTCGAGAAACTGGCGCGCGTAGGCGGAGAGGGTTTCCACGTAGCGGCGCTGGCCTTCGGCGTAGATGGTGTCGAAGGCAAGGGATGACTTGCCGGAGCCGGACAGGCCGGTGACCACGGTGAGGGTGTTGCGCGGGATGGAAACGGAGACGTCGCGCAGGTTGTGCTGGCGGGCGCCGCGGACGTTGATGTGCGTGAGGCTCATGCGTGACAATCGGAGCCCAGCGGCCCATCTCCTAGGATACAGCGTCCTGCGGGTGACCCTTCCAGAGGCTCCGGCCGCCCTTTGGTCGACGTCAAGGCGTAGCTCCTCGGTGGGAGTGCCGAAGTAGTAAGCAGCCCTGTATCGATTTAGGAGGTACGCAGGCCCTCGCCGGCGTCAGAATGAGCAAAGAGATTCGCCCGCTGCATGCGGGCTCCTGGAGTGGAAAAGCGATGGATGCGATGGGTACGTTGATGCTGGTGTGTGCGGTGGCTGCTTCATTGGCGCTGGGTGTGCTGGTGGCTTATGGGACTTGCCAGGCGATGTTCCGCGCGTTCCGCCTGCATGCAGCGGTGGCTGCGAAGGACCGCGCCACTGGGATGCAAACGGCGACTCCCGCGCAAAGCTAGCTTCTCCTGCGTGAAGTTTGCCTCCTGCGTGAAGCCCGCCTCCCGCATGAAGCTTGCCTCTTCCGTGTGAAGCTAGCCGCGTCGTTTGGCCGGAACGGTCGCTACTGCGGGTTGGTGGTTGGCTGAGGCGTAGCGGCGGGCGTCGTGGTGGACGATCCTGCTGCATTCTGCGCGGCAGCCGCGCGCCGAAGCGCCTGTAACTGCTGAAAAATCTGTTCCGCGGTCACCGTGCCGCTCGGAGTGGTCGCGGTCGGCGTGGTGCTGCTGTTGGCGTCGGCCTGGGCGGCAGCGGTGATGTTTGACGTGGTGCTGTTGGAGGCTGGTCCGGCCGGTGCATCAACGATTCCCGAGACAGATTGCGCCGTGGACGGCGTCGGCAGCGAATCCGCCGGGACTGAGTTGGTGATGGGGAACGTCGAAGCGGTCGGCGTTACGGTATTCGGGTCGCCCAGAGGATTGTTGATGGGCGGGGGCATGGGGACCGGTCCGCTCAAGCCGCCGTCGTTCGGATTGGCGAAGGGCCGGGGTGGCATCTGCTGCGTAGCGGACGGCGGCATCTGCGCGTAGCCGGGCCGCCCGTCATACGGGAGTGCCTGCAGGGGCTGACCTTGCAGCTGGCGGCCTGCGGAGCCTTGCGGCGGCTCGTCGCTATCGGCGTACTGCGCCGAACTCGGGCTGGGTGGGGTCGCGCCGCCGTTGCGCGGTGTCAGTGTCAGCTCGGCAGGCGAGTTGTCAGTCGCTTCCTTCAGGAAAATGTTGGTTCCGGTGCCGTCTAGCAGCGTGGCGATCAGGACAGAAGGCTCTGCCGGGCCGTAGTTGCCGAAGACGCGCTGGTCGGCCACGCCGCCGGTGACGGTCATGCCCGTCAGCCGGGAGATTTCGCGCAGGATCGAGTTCAGGCTGGAGTCGTTGGCGCGGACGTTCAGCAGACCGGAGGCGTAGGTGACCGTCGGCCGCTGGGGTTTGCGGGCGATCGCGGCGCTGGGCGCTGTGGCGGCAATGGGCGCGGGCAGGCTCGTCGGCGTGGTGGCCGGAAGGCTCGATAAGCTCGATGGACCGGGGGGCGCCTGCGCTGCCAGACCGCCGACGGCGCAGGTGCTCGTAAGAATGGCTGTAACCAGGAGCGGGCTGTGGCGGATTGGGGCTCGTGCTGGCATGTGTAGGTGGGACGTTGGCCGCCCGCGAGAGGTAGCTTGGCCGGCGAATGTCCTGGCGTAAGTGTAGCGGTACCGGACGGCAAAATTGGACGTGGGAAGCGTCCCTTCGTATGCTGGCGGGAGCGCGGTTCCGCGCAGGAGTTGGGTCTGGGCGCTCTGGGAACAGGAAAAGTCAACGGGTGGAGGGTCTGGTTGGCAACGGCCGGACTCGCGGGTGTGTTCGGATCGGTGGCCGCCGAGGCACAACTGTGCACGACGCAGTCGAAGCTGGCGCCCGCGTTGCGGGACAGCCTGGCGCAGACGGCGCTGGACCTCGCATCGGCGGTGAAGGGCGGCGATGTCGCCGCGGTGAAGGCGGGCACGGTGGCGTCGCTGGCCGCAAACTTCGCCGGAACCGAAGGCCTGGTGCGTGCAACAGGCGCGCAGCTAAGTGGCGATACCCTGCAGGTGACCCAGCTTTACGTGCTGGACGCGACCAGCCGCGCCGCCAGCGAGGCTGGCACCGCCGATTTTAGTTGCCCGTTGGCCGACGCCGCGGCCAGCGAGACGGACTTTTCGATCAACGGCCTGCCTCCGGGGCGGTTTGCGTTTGCCATGGTGGAAGCGGTGCGTGGTCCGCACCCATGGTTGCTGGCGTTTTTGCTGCAGCAGGAAGGCGGGGCGTCAGAAACGGCCACAGGCGCTGGCAAGTGGAAGCTCGCCGGCTTCTACCCCCGGGCGCGCACGGCGGGCGGCCATGACGGCCTCTGGTACTGGCAGGACGCTCGCGCCAGGGTGGCGGCCAGGGAGCCCTGGCTTGCCTGGCTGGAGTTCGGCGAGGCGGACGCCCTGCTGCGGCCCGCGAACTTCATGAGCTCTTCGCATCTGGACGCGCTGCACGCCGAGCAGCATGCAGCCGCGCCTCCCGGGCTCACGGAGGGGGTGTCCGCCGACTCGCCGCTGACGCTCAAAGCGCCGGAGGGTGGCGAGTTCCGGGTCACGCAGATAAGCGCGGAGCCGACCGATGCCGATGGCCCGCCGCGGCTGCAACTGCACGTCGCTGGAACCGCGGGCGCTGCTTCAGGAGCCATGCGGCAGCGCGGAACTCTGGCAGCCGAAGCGCTGTTGGCCGCCCATCCCGAGCTGCGTCCTGCGTTCACGAGTGTTCTGGTGTTTGTGGATGTTCCGGGTGGCAGCCCCGAAGTCGTGTCGCTGCCGATGACGGCTGTGAAGTAAAGAATGCCGAAAGTTGCCGATACCGGACAGGAGACCGAGTTCCTGAGATGACGACACAGAAATCACTAGCGCAGGCGATCCGCGAGCGGAGATCGACGCCGAGCTTTACCGGCGAGCCGATCCCTTCCAGCGATCTGCGGCAAATTCTCGATGCCGGTCTGCACGCGCCCAGCGGCTACAACATGCAGCCCTGGCGGTTCGTGGTGGTGCAGGCGCCGGAAAACCGCAAGAAGCTGCGCGCTGCCAGCTACAACCAGCCCAAGGTGGAAGAAGCCTCGGCGGTGATTGTCGCCTGCGGAGACCGCGATGGTTGGCGCAAGGATCTCGACGACATGCTTCGGCTGGGCCGCGCGGGCGGCATGCCCGAAGGCTACGCCGCCCAGGCCGAACAAAGCGTGCCGGCCTACCTTTCGAGCTTTTCCGATGACAACATGCGTGGCTGGCTGAACAAGCAGGTAATGCTCGCGTTTACCTCCATGATGCTGATGGCCGAAGTGCTGGGCTATGACACCGCGCCTATGGAAGGCTTCGAGGAGCAGAAAGTATGCGAGACACTGCGGCTGCCGATCAGCTATGTGGTGGTGGCGCTGCTGGCGATCGGCCGCCTGCAGGGCCCGGACAAGTTCAACGGCGGGCGCTTCGAGATGGTGCATACGGTATTCGGCGAAGAGTACGGCAAGCCGTTGAAGTAGCAGGTCAGCGCTCCGCGTTCGCGAGTTGGCAAGTTTAGCGATATGGTTCCGGCGCGGTAGAGTGGCGCGGTAGAGTGTAAATGTTGGCTTTGGAGTGTGAATGAGGCTGTTGGGCAGGCTGCTCGCGCTGATTGTCGTGCTTTCGCTGGTGTGTGGGGCTGTGTTTTACGCCCGCCCTCTCTGGACCGAGCAGCAGGGGACGCATTTCAGCCTGTTTCTTCATCGCGTGCAGAGCAACTACGTGCTCACTGCGTCGGGCTATCGCGTCCACTACTATGAGGCGGAGCCGCGCTTCGCTCCGGGCCATGGAATGCCGCTGGTGCTGATCCATGGACTTGCTGACCGCTCCGAAAGCTGGGCTCCTCAACTGGAGCGGCTGAAGCGCGCGGGCTTCCACGTATACGCGCTGGACCTGCTGGGTTATGGCCGCTCGCCGAAGCCTGATGGCGGTGACTACTCGATCAGTGGCGAAGAGCAGTTCGTCGCCGAGTTCATCCAGGCGATCGGTCTGCAAAAACCTGACATCGGCGGCTGGTCCATGGGCGGGTGGATTGCCATGAAGCTGGCGCTGGATCATCCCGAGATGGTGAACCGCCTGGTGATCTACGATGCGGCGGGGATTCGGACCAACATGCCCGACCCGAAGGATTCCTTCGACATCAAAACGCCGGAGGACGTGAACCGGCTGGTGGCGATCATGGAGCCCGGATCGAAGCCGCTGCCGCGCTTTGTAGCGCAGGATGCCGTGCGGCGCTTCGAAAGCACCCAGGTCACGACACAGCGGAACATGGCTGCGATGAAAACCGGGAAAGACCTCCTGGATGACCGGCTGCCGCAGCTCACCGAGCCGTTGCTGATCGTCTGGGGAAGTGAAGACCACCTCACTCCCCTGGCGATGGGCCGCACGATCCATAGCATGGTGAAGGCTTCGGAGTTGAACATCGTGGAGGGCTGCGGGCATCTCGCGCCGCTCACCTGCGCGGGGCGCGTCGCCTCGGCGACGGCGGACTTTCTCAAGGCCAATCCGGTCCCTACCGGTGGCGAGCGGACGCTCGTAAACATGGCGAAGTCGCCGCAATAAGGCTAAGCGAGCCTAAGCCAAGTCGGCTTTCCACACATAGGCATTCGGCTGCGGCAGGCCAATGTGCGCCAGCACCCGGTCGGCGAAGCTGCGCGCCATGTCGTCGGTGGTTTGCGGCTGGTTGTAGAAGGTGGGGATCAGCGGGAAGACCGTTGCGCCGGCTTCGGTTGCAGCGGCCATGTTGCGAATGTGGATCAGGTGGAGCGGCGTCTCCCGGACGCAGAGAATCAGTGGTCGGCGCTCTTTCAGGCAAACATCGGCGGCTCGCTGGATGAGCCCGTCGGCCAGGCCGTGGGCGATGCCGGCGAGCGTTCCCATGGAGCAGGGCAGGACGATCATCGCGTGGAGCGGGTAAGAGCCGCTGGCGATGGCCGCGCCGATGTCCTCATGCCCGTGTTCGACCGTCTTTACCGGCTCACGCCCAAGCATTGTGGCGGCCAGGCGAGTACGGCCGCTGATGCCGGACTCCTCGGCGAGAACACGCAGGGCACTGGGCGAGGCAACAAGGTGGACGCGTGCTACGCTTGCGTCGGATTCCAGCGCCCGAAGCATCCAACCGGCGCAGATGGATCCACTGGCGCCGGTGACAGCGAGGGATACGGTCTTTCCGGAAGCGGCTGGGTCGGGCACGGGCACAGGCACCATTATCAGTGCGATGGTCCCACTTTTCCAGCGACATTCTGGACAGACTGCGGTTCAATAGAAGGTGATGGGAGTTCTCGCTCTTACCGCCCTGTGAGCGAGGCTGAACTTTCCGAGAGAGAAGCCGAACGCATGCCAACTTGCAGAAATTGCAAAAGGGGACGTCGCTCTGGCTCCGCGATCCATCCTGGGTTTGCGGGCAAAATGCTTTTGGGTTTGTTGCTGGGACTGAGTGCGAAGGCCCACGCGTCCGTAGCGCTGCTGCTGGAAGAGCCCTACGGCGGCATGGGCAGCATGAACCGCGCGGGCCACTCCGCGCTCTACTTCGACCACATCTGCGCGGCGACCCCGCTGAGCCTGAGGCCCTGCCGGCCGGGAGAGCTGGGCGTGGTCGTTAGCCGCTATGACGGCATCACCGGGCATGACTGGGTGGCGATCCCGCTGATCCCGTACCTGTACGCGGTGGAGGATGCCGCGGATATTCCCGTGACGGTGAACCGGGCCGATGTCTCCGAACTCAGAGAAGGCTACCGGCGTACGCATCTCCAGAGCGTGGCCCCGGACCTGCCGGGCGGCAAGGCTCCGGAGGGGAACTGGTACGAGCTGGCAGGCTCCGCGTTCGACCGGACGATCTACGGCTTCGAGCTGAAAAGCACTCCGGAACAGGACGCGAAGTTGATCGCCGAGTTCAACGACCGCAAGAACACCGAGATCTACAACGGCGTGTTCCGCAACTGTGCGGACTTCGTGCGGGTGACGATCGACCGCTACTACTATCCGCACGCCATCCGGCGGAATTTTGTGGCGGACCTGGGTTTGTCCACCCCGAAGTCCGTGGCGCGGGCCGTGAGCCACTATGCGAGAAAGCATCCGGAGGCGGGCCTGCAGATGTTTACCGTGATGCAGCTTAGCGGCGACCTGCCGCGGAGCCAGTCCCCGCAGGGCGTCACGGAAGGGCTGATCAAGGAGTACGGGCTGCCGCTGATCGCGATCTCGCCGGTGACCACCGCGGTGGTGCTGGTGGCGTATGTGGGCCACGGACGCTTTGCGGAGCCGCGCCACGCACCGGTGCTGAACCTGCGGCCTGGCGTGGTGATGGATGACGCCATCACTCGCACACCAGGACTCACCGAACTGCCGGGAACCCTGATGGCTGACATGCCGCGGACAGGCGGCTCGGCAGCATTGTCGCCATCAATGAGCGTTTCGTCGACGCTGATGAGCGTTGTTGCCGGTGCCCCTTCTGGAAGCACGGCGGGCTCGCCGGGCGCTTCCTCGGCGGCACTGCCATCGGGCGTGAACATGGTGCTGACCGGCACGACGCTTCCCACCTCTTCGCAGGGGCTTCCGTCGAGTGGCCCCATCCACTAAGTGCTCCGGTGAAAAATCTTCCGCCGATTTCCAACTCCGGCTGACCGCGCGACTCGAAGCGGCGTCAGAAATGTGTTGAGATATCAGAAACATGGATTATCGCGAAGAGCCTTTGGGGATGACGGTCCGTTTCCTGCTTCCCTCGTTGAAGCTGAAGGAACGGTGTACCTCCGGGGAGACTGTCGAGCAGTCCGTCCACGAATTCCTGGTGGAGCGGTTCAACGGGTACACGGCAACGTCGGCCACCGTATTCGGCTACTGGCGCGATAATCACGGGACAAGCACCTACGGCGAGCATCGCGAATTTACGGTGGCCTTTGTAGCGGATGCCGGGCTGGAGGAGTTGAAGAACTTCCTCGGACGTACGGCGCTGATCATGCGCGAGAGCTGCCTGTACTTCGAGGTCGCCGGCGAAGCCATTCTGCTTTACAGCAGCCAGGACCACACCATGATGGAAGATCCTTGCGCCGCCGTGTCCATGAACGGCGGATTTCGCAGCCGGTCTTAGCGAGAACTCTCGCTTCCACCAAAGAAAAGCGGTTCAGCACTTTCGTGCCGAACCGCCTTTTCGTGCCAAACCGCCCTGTTCTGCGCGACAGGATCGCTGCCGGGCTCTAGTTGATGGTGACCGCAATCGTGCTGGTTTGCGTCACCGAGGTGCTCGCTCCGCTTGAGGTGCCCGTAGCGGTTACGGTCACGGTGTAGCTTCCCGCACTGCTGCGGGTCGTGGTCCCGGTGCCGCTTCCGCCCCCCGCGGTGGAGGAGCCGCCGGAAGAGCACCCGGTGATGGCGCTGAAGCTGAACGCCAGGAAACCGAGCAGCGCCACGGATTGCAGCGCCCGCCGCCGCTTACGCAAGGGCACGCAGACTAGCAGCAAGGCCAGAACCGCGCCCCCACTGGTCCGCCAGCCAAAGGGCATGTGGCTTGGATCAAGCGACGCTGTAACTGCCTTGGTGCTGGTGATGATCACCGTGGAGGACGACACGCCATTTGAGCCCAGATTGACCGACGTTGGGCTCATGGCGCACGTCGGCGGGTAGTAGGCGGACGAGCTCGTGATGCTGCACGTGAAGCTGACCGCGCCGCTGAAGCCGTTCTGGGAGCCGACGTTCACCGTCGCGGTATTGCCCGTCGTGGCCCCGGACGTAAAGCTCAGCGAAGCCGTTGAGGAAGACGCGACGAACGTGGGCGTGGTATTGGTGCTTGCGGTCACGCTCACCGTCGCGTACTCGGTGGTGCCGCCGCTGACTGCGGTGATGACGACGTTGAAGGTGCCGGTCCCGGAGCCTGCTGTCACCGTCAGGGTGCTCAAGGCATTGGTGGCAGAGGTGAGCACGACCGGATTGGGGGAGAAGGCGCAGGCCCCTGTGGGCGTGCCGCTAACGGGGAAGACTGCACAGGTGAGTGCGACCGATCCCGCGAAACCGCTGTTGGAGGTCAGCGTCAGCGTATCTGTGGTGCCGGTTGCCGAACCGGGTGTGACTGTGATCGCCGCGCTCGCGGGAGTAACCGTGAAACCGGCTGAGGCGGTCACTGCCGTGATGTACTTGGCCACGTCCAGCGATCCCCAGCCGGTGACCTCGTCATAGCCGGTGTTCACCAGGTAGCCCGCCAGGCCGCCGGTGAGGCTGGTCTGCGCCGGATCGGAGTTGTTGCAGAGGGAGGGCGTTGCCGCGGTGCAGGTGGGAACGCCGGACGTGGCGACTGTCACGTCATGGAACGCCGTGCCCGCGTTGCCGAGGTTGTAAAGCACCGGGTTGATGTTGCCCTGCCGCGCACCCAGCTTCTGATTGGCGAGGGCCTGGATGCCCGCCATGGAGGGCGCGGCGGCCGAGGTTCCGCCGAACACCGCGGCGTTGGTGATAGTGGTGCCGGAGTAGGTGCAGGCTGCATTCGCGTAACTCAGGCAGACGACGAAGCCGTCATGATTTGCGGAAGACGTGAAGGCCAGGTCCGGAACAAGGCGGAAGCTGCCGACCGGAACCCCCGAGCCGGTCTGCCAGCTAGGCCGGGCGAGGTACATGCTGGTGCCGCCACCCGTTCCTCCCGAGCCGTAGTAGGTATTGGCCTTGTTTACCGTCGGATCGTTCCAGGCGCCTTCCGGGATGTACCCTTGCAGCGAAGTAAACACGCTGCTATTGGTCGAGCTCCAGTAGGTGGTGGGGGAAGTAACGTCCGCCGCGAACTCCGTGCCGCCAACGCAGGTGACGTACTGGCTGGCGCAAAGGTCGTTGATGCTGAGGACGTTCTGGGTTCCGGTGGGAATGCTGGTGTAGAACGCATCGCAGGCAGCCGCGCCGCTGTCGCCCGAGGAAACGAACGTCGTGATGCCCTGCGCGGCCGCCGTCTGGAACAGGTTGGATTCGTAGGTGTCGTTTGCGGAGCCGTTCAGCGCTTCGCAACCGCCGAAGCTGATGCTGAGGATCGGGTCGTTGACTGTCGCGATGGCGTAGTTGATCGCGACATAGAGGCCCTGGGTGGCATAGGTGTTGGCTGCGCCGATGTCGCTCGAAACCACCAGGTCGATCGTTGAGCCGGGGGCCGTTCCGAAGACGCGAGTGACGTCGAGGGTGGCCTCATCCTGCGCGCCGGTGTTGCTGACTCCGGGATCCACGCCCGAGGGAGGAACGATCACATTTGGCAGACCGGCAGCGCTGATTCCCTCCATCGTCTCCAGCGTCGAAATGTCGGTCGCCGCGACCCGCGACTGCCCGACGATGGCGACCTTCTGCCCGGTGCCGGTGGTTCCTGCGGTCAGGGTGGAAGCGATGTCGTAGGCGTTGTTGAAATCACCGGCCAGCAGGTAGTGAAAGACACCGGAAGAATTGGTCACGGTGTAGTCCGGCGCAATCACGTTGCCAGTCGCCGCCGTGCCAGGCGCGACATAGGTACCCTTCTGTGCGGTGGAGTAGTGCAGCGCCTGCGACAGGCCTGCGATGCTGCTGACCACCGGCTGGATCGCGGCCGGAATGGAGGGCTCCTGCGTGATGGAGTAGCGCTGCTCCCCGTTGGCCAGTGAGAACTCGCGGAAGCTGGTGCCGAAGGCGGTTTCCACTGAGGCTGCCGGGCCGCTGAAGTCTACGAAGAGGCGATTTGGCGAAACGCTGTTGACCATCAGTCCCTGGCTCTGCAGCCAGCCGGTCACGGCGTCGACGTCGCTTTGCGCGGGACCGTAGAGAGTGCCCACCTGGGCAGGCGTCAGCCACTGGTGGTAGCGGGCAGAAGACGGGTTGACCTGGTCTGCGAGCAGTTGCTCGAAAGCGGCTTCCACGGCCGGGGCGCGGCTGAGCACGACCGTCAGGTGCTCGAAGTTCGCGCCGGAGGAGATCGCCGTGGAGGGGAGCTGGTTCGTGTCTGCGAAGGCCGGAACATGCCCGGTAAGTTGCACCTTCTGCCCGGCGTCGACAGCGCCCGTGATGCGTGCCGAGTGCTCGACAGCCGCTGTGGTCTGGGCGCGGGCGAACGGAGCGACCGCGAAGGAAAGGGTGGCCAGAACTGCCGGCAAGGCGAGACGGGCAAACGAAGGGCGCATAAGGGAACTCATTTCTGTACACCAACCCTGAAACTCTGATTGAGTCGCGGAGCGACGGCTCGCCACTAGAGTACGCGACAGAAAAATCTGCGCGGTCAATGACACGTCACCCTGCTGTCAACGCTCAGTCATACTATGGACGGCGAATCTCTCCGGCGAGAGTACACCCAAAGTGGTAGACGGCAGCAGCCGGAGTTCAGGAGAAGTTGATGTCACGCACCGAATCGAGCATGGTGGAGCTGGGTACGATCGCCCCGGCCTTTGAACTTGTGGACGCCATCAGCGGACGCGCGATGAGCCGCGACGAGGTCTTCGCGCTCTGCTGGGATGAAAACCTCTCCGACACCGCAAACCTTGCCGCGCACGGCGGCCCGGCGAAGAAGCACGGCCTGCTGGTGATGTTCGTCTGCGTGCACTGCCCCTATGTAAAGCACGTAGAGGCCGAGCTGGGGCGCCTGGGCGAGGACTACTTCGCCGGAGGCACGGGGCCGATCGCCATCTGCGCGATCCAGAGCAATGACCTCGCTGAGTACCCGCAGGACGGCCCTGACGGCATGCGCGACCAGGCCAAACGCAACGGATGGAGCTTCCCCTATCTGCTTGACGAAGAGCAGGAAGTGGCGCGGTCTTACGGGGCGGAGTGCACTCCCGATTTCTTCCTCTTCAACGCCGAGATGGAGCTGGTCTACCGCGGGCAGCTTGATTCCTCGCGACCCCGCCGAGGAGATTTTGGCAACGATGAGCCGGTAACGGGCAGGGATCTGCGCGCGGCGATGGACGCGGTGATCGCGGGCAAGCGGCCCGACCCGAACCAGCGTGGCTCGATCGGCTGCAACATCAAGTGGCGGGAAGGCTGAGGCGTGCCGGGAAGCGGTGTCGCAAATTCGTACAGCCAATTCATCGTTCCGCCGGTCTTTTGCATCGTCGCCGATGACTCCCGAGATGTCCGCGAGCAATCCCTTGTCCCATTTAGTGCAGGCGGGAAGAAGGGAATGAACGCTCTCGGTATAAGGCGAAATCTCCGTTTTCTCTGTGATTTTGTGACAAATTTGCGGTAGCCGGCGCCTTTGGCAGCGTCTATGTGAAAAGCCATTGAGCCCTTATTTCCCCAGGAGTCGATACACCATGCAGGAAGTTCTCGAGCGTCTCAAGGAGGGTGTTCGCACCTTCCACGAGGAAACCTATCCCGCGCAGGCGGAGCAGTACCGGCACGCGGCCTCCGTGCCCCAGACGCCCCATACGCTGATGATCACCTGCGCCGATTCGCGCATCGACATCGAAACCGTGACGCACTCACAGCCGGGGCAGCTTTTCATCACGCGCAACGTCGGCAACGTTGTCCCGGCCTATGGCGAAATGCTGGGCGGCGTGAGCGCGGTGATTGAGTACGCGGTATCCGCACTGAAGGTAAAACATGTGGTGATCTGCGGCCACTCCGACTGCGGCGCGATGAAGGCGCTGATGAACCCGTCTTCGCTCGAGAGCCTGCCCACGGTCAAGAGCTGGCTGCGCAACGCCGACGCGGCCGTGTCTGTCTCAAACAGCCTGGCGGTGGAAGGAGAGTCCGGGACGGAGAAGCTTTCGCGCCTCACCGAGCGCAACGTGCTGCTGCAGTTGCAGCACCTGCGCACGCATCCTTCCGTCGCTGGCGCGATGGCCCGCGGCGAACTGACGATCTCCGGCTGGGTCTACGACATCGGCTCAGGCGACGTCCGCATCGCCGAAGACGGCGAAGAAACGTTCCAGAACATCGAACGCTCCCCCGACGAGGCGCTTGCCAAAACCGAGGCCGCCGCTGGGGCCAACGCATAATCGTACTTGGGAAGAAACAGAAATCCGGAACCGGAAAACCGGTTCGCGGCGTGCTCTGGGAGAGCCTTGCCCTGAAAAGTCGAGGGCACCCGACGACGGGTGCCCTTCACCGCTTTGAAATGGCTTAGGGCCTCGTCTGCGCGTCCGAGCCATGCTGCTTGACCATCTTGTTGTAAATGCCCAGCAGCAGGAAGGGTGCCACCCACTGTCCCACAAACAGGGCTGCATAGTCTTTCTTTGCAATCTTGAAGGTGATGGAAGCAGCGATGGACGCGATCGCCAACCCGAGATAGGCGCTGGATGGAACTTGGGATGTGTACTTCTCGATGGCTGCTGTGACCTGATCCTCGTTTGCCTCACCTGCGTGAACACGATAATCCGACATGATTTCCAATCTCCCCGGCAAGTAGCCGCAAGCTGATAGATGCGGTTCTGGGCTCCGGCTCCGCCCGGTCCCCAAGAAGATTTGTTCGAGGTCACGAAACAGTGTGGCGGATTCCGTTGGCCCTGCTAATGAACCTGCTAAGCACCCGGGGGAGCGGCCACGGACGTTGGAGCGGTCAATGGTACCCGCGGCGGCGGAGGTGGCGGCACGACCGGGGTGCAGGCGCCGTACTCCCGGCGGACGCAGGCATTGCGAGCGCGGGCATACATTACGGGCATCAGGTGGCGGCTCAGTTCTTTGGACACTTCGAAGGTGGCCTCCTGCCCTGTGCCGGAGCCGTCATGCCAGCTGACCGTGAACGTGTGCCGTTGCGGCCGGGGAGCCGCCATGCCAAAGAACATGGCTGGGAAGAACCCCAGGTGGAAGGCGTCCTCGCTGGTAAGGCCGAACTCGAAGACTGTGTCGTACGGCATCACCAGATCCGGCTGTGCCGGCTGGCCGGGCTTGGCCGTAACGCGAAAAACGAGCGTGCCGGAGGCGGTGGCGTCGATGCGGCCTACGGTGTGTACCGCGATGCCCGGCACGGTCGTGCCGTCCAGTTGAACATCGTCTCCGTTGACCGTTGCATGCGCCGTGCCGGCTGTCAGGATGCCCAGACACACGAGAGTGGTGATTCGGTTCAGCATGAAATCCTCCATGCCGCTACTCTGCGCCGGCTTCTTCTGCGGAACATGGGCGGCGAGGACACTTTCGGAAGTGTGCGGCAATCCCCGGCTGCCGCGTTGACATCCCGCGCCTCCCCCGGTAGCCTGAAAACCGATGCGCGTTTGCCTCCATCATCACGGACACCATTTCCATCACGCCAAGGGCGTGCTGGCAACCGTGTCCGGAGCGAAGTAAAGTAATCCAATTAGGAACTTCGCAGACCGCAGACACCGAACCCAGCCCGCCAGCGCGATCTCCGCGAGCGGGCTTTTTGCTGCGCGGGCATCGTTACCCAGACCGCAGCCCAACCCGGAAAGCGAACATGACGACCCTTACCGCTCCTGAAACACCCACGCTCGATTTTGCCAAGGCCGGCGGCCTGATTGCCGGCATCGTGCAGGACGCCACCACCGGCGAAGTGCTTATGCTCGGCTTCCTGAACGAGCAAAGCTGGCAGCACACGCTCAGCACCGGCTTTGTCACCTTCTGGTCACGCACTCGCAGCAAACTCTGGATGAAGGGCGAAACCAGCGGCAACCGCTTACGCGTCGTCACCGTCGCGACGGACTGCGACAACGACGCTCTTTTGTTTCGCGTGGAAGTGGAAGGCGACGGCCTGGTATGCCATGAGGGCACGGTAAGCTGCTTCACCAAACCGATTGAGTTGGCGGATGCAAAGGGTCCAGGGCCTAGGGCTTAGGGCCCAGAACGCCGCATCGTTCGCGAGGCAAACCTTTATCTCGCTTCGCTGGAAAGTTTTCTGGACCCTGGGACCTGAACCCTTGGGCCCTCCAACCGCAGGACTCGGACCACGCCACCCATGAACAAGCTGAAACTCGGCATCCCCAAAGGCTCCCTGCAGGACGCCACCATCGCTCTCTTCGCCAAGGCAGGCTGGAACATCGCCGCCAGCGGCCGCAGCTACTTTCCCACCATCGACGACACGGAGATTGAGTGCATGCTGGTGCGCGCGCAGGAGATGGCGCGCTACGTGGAGCACGGCGCCCTCGATGCCGGGTTGACCGGAAATGACTGGGTGCTGGAGAACCAGTCCGACGTCGAGCGCGTCACGTCGCTCACCTACTCCAAGGCCAGCCGCACGCCGGTGAAGTGGGTGCTCGCCGTGCCCGAAGATTCTCCGTTCTACAAGCCGGAAGACCTGGCAGGGAAAACGATTGCCACGGAACTGGTCGAGTTTTCCAGGCGCTACTTCGCGCAGCGCGGCATTCCGGTGAACGTTGAGTTCTCCTGGGGAGCGACTGAGGTCAAGCCCCCAACGCTGGCCGACGCCATTGTGGAAGTGACCGAGACCGGCAGCTCGTTGCGCGCGAACCGGCTTCGCATCATCGAGACGCTGATGGAGTCTGAGACGCAGTTGATCGCCAACCGCAAGTCATGGGCCGACGGCTGGAAGCGTGGCAAGATCGAAACGCTGGCGCTGATGCTGAACGGTGCCATGGCCGCGCAGAATCAGGTAGGCCTCATGCTCAACGTGGAAAAGAAAAACCTCGACGCGGTGCTGAACGTGCTTCCCGCCCTGAACTCGCCGACGGTCTCGCATTTGCGCGATGCAAACTGGGTGGCCGTCAACACGATCCTCGAGCAATCCACCGTCCGCGACGTGATCCCGGCCCTGAAGTCGGCAGGCGGCACGGGCATCGTCGAATACCCCTTGAGCAAAGTCGTCCTGTAGCCACAGATTCCTTCGCGTACCTCGGCGTCCTTAGCGCCTTTTGCGCCAAAGCTTTTCGCCTCCGGGCCACTAATCTTCATCGTTCACCAAAGAACCCATGAAACTCACCTTCCTCATTCTCGGTATCCTCTTCGGCGTCCTCGCGATCCTTGCCGCCATCAACTACTTTCGCCAGAAGGCCCGCCAAAAGGCTGCCGAAGAAAAGGGCGTCGTGGTCTACGCCACGGTTCTCTCCATCGAACCCGTTGGTGGCTGGGCCAAGCATCTGGACATGAAAGAGATCAGGATGCGCGTCCAGGAGCCCAACGGCGATCCTCGCGAGGTAAAGCTGCGCACACGCACCCAGCCGGGCCAGAACATCACGGCGGGCATCCGCCTGATCGTCGCGGTCGATCCAAAAGACCCCAGGCGTGTCTATCCGGCCAGCCCGGAGACAGCCAAACGCGTCGTCGTCACCGGCTCCCGGCAGGAGCGCCGCTTGATGCAGTCGCAGCTTCGCAACCCGCGCATGCCGCAGCGGCCGCCCTCGGGCTATCAGCCGCCCATCAACAAGATTCGCTGAGCCGCCAGCTTTTAGCCGTTAGCTTCTAGCTTTTAGCTAAAGGCTAAGAGCTAATCCCTGATCCCTCCTCTCTACTCCCTCTTCCCTGGTACTCATGAAAATCCTCAAGACATACGGCGAGAACGCCAACCGCGCACAGACGGCCATCCGGCAGATCGAGCAGCGCGGCGCTGTCTCCACGGCCAAGGTGGATGCCGTCGTTCACAAGATCCTTGCTGAAGTTCGCCAGGGTGGCGACGCCGGCGTGCGCGAGTATGCGGTGCGCTTCGATGATCTGGGTGCGGACCAGCCGCTATTGGTCACTCGCGAAGAGATGGCTGCGGCATGGGATGCGACCTCGGAAGAGTTGCGGGCGGCGATGAAGCTGGCGCAGGCCAACATTCGCGCGTTCGCGGAAAAACAGCTTCCTCGCGCGTGGAGCTTTCGGCCGACGACCGGCATGGAGGTAGGACAGATCATCCGGCCGCTGGGCTCTGTAGGCTGCTACGTGCCCGGCGGGCGTTATCCGCTGCCCAGCACGCTGCTGATGACCGCGACTCCCGCGCAGGTAGCCGGGGTAGAGCGCATCGTTGTCTGCTCGCCCAAGCCAGCCACGGAAACTCTGGCTGCGGCCTATCTTGCCGGCATCACGGAGTTCTATCGCATTGGCGGCGCGCAGGCCATTGCAGCGCTGGCGTTTGGCACGGAGACGATCATGCCGGTGGACAAGATCGTCGGGCCGGGCAATCTTTATGTCACCGCGGCCAAGCAGGCCGTGCAGCATGAGGTTGGTATCGACATGCCCGCCGGACCGACGGAGATTGTGGTGACCAGCGAAAAGGGCGATCCGCTGGGGATTGCCGCCGATCTTGTCGCACAGGCCGAG
Organism: Granulicella sp.; assembly: GCA_965198545.1. Lineage (GTDB taxonomy): Bacteria > Acidobacteriota > Terriglobia > Terriglobales > Acidobacteriaceae > Granulicella. The sequence continues at coordinate 457,185 of CBDAPS010000002.1, forward strand.
CACGACCCTGAAGCGCTGGCTGTCTTCATCACGCCGAGCATGGACCTTGCGGAAGAGGTGGCCCTGGAAGTGAAGCGGCAGGTCCAGCACGGCGAGTTTCCCAACGAAATCGCCCAGCAGTCGATCACCGCCAATGGCGTCTGCTTCGTCACAGAGACGGTGGAAGAAGCTCACGAACTCACCAACCGCCTCGCTCCCGAGCACTTGACGGTGGACTCCGGCGCGGACGTTCGCTGGGTGAAGAATGCAGGCTCGGTCTTCATCGGCCATCACACGCCGCAGTCCATGGGCGACTACATCTCCGGGCCGAACCATGTGCTGCCCACGGGCCGCAATGGCCGCGTCCGCGGAGGCCTGAGCGTGCTCGACTTCGTAAAGATCATCACCGTGCAGCAGTACACGCAGGAGGCGCTGCGCGAAGTAGGGCCGCACACGATCGCGCTGGCCGAGGCGGAAGGGCTGCGCGGCCATGCGGAGAGTGTTCGCGTCAGGATGAGGTAACGCACTCGGGAAGAAATGCCTGTCAAGACCCTCCGGCGCAAGCAGGCTCGCAACTCGCTTATTCTCAATCCTTTAGCGCGGACACAAACTTGCATGTTTCTTCTTTTGGCTAGCTACAATGGAATGAGGCTCATGAATGCGATCTGCTCGTAAACAGAAGTGCTTTGTTTGCAGTACTTTGCGGCTAAGTCCCGTACCTGCAATACTTTGCGGAGTACACCCGGCTGCAACTGCAACATTTCACGGCACTTACTCACAAAGTCCTAAGTTGAAGGGGACGGGGTACCCCAACTAATGAGCGCCATCGCTGAAATAGCAGACTTGGATGCACCCGCGGAAACGATTGCTGACGCGTCCGCAACTGTTTTGCCGCAGCCTCGCGCGCGCGTGCTGGCCATGCCCGAATACCACCCGCCACTCGCAGGGCGCGAGGCGCTGCGGCTGGATTTCAACGAGAACACGCTGGCTCCGAGCCCGCGCGTGCTGGCGAAGTTGCAGAGCCTGACCAACGAGGGCATGACCGTCTACCCGGAGCGCGCGCCGGCAGAGGCGATCGTGGCGCGGCACCACGGGCTGCAGCCGAACCAGATCATCCTGACCAATGGCGTGGACGAGGCGATTCACCTCATGGCCTGCGCGTTCCTGGAAGATGGCGACGAGGCGCTGGTTTGTACCCCCAGCTTTTTCATGTACGACGTCTCCGTGAGCCTGATGACCGGAGGCCTGATCCGCGTACAAGCCGACGACAGTTTCGCCTTCCCGTACGAGCGGTTCCTGGCGGCAATCACGCCGCGGACGAAGCTGATCATCGTGGCCAGTCCCAACAATCCCACGGGCACGACGGTCAGCCGCGAGCATCTGCTGGCCATCGCCGCCGCCGCCCCGCAGGCGGTGCTGATGGTGGACGAAGCCTACTTCCACTTCTTCGGCGAAAGCACGCTCGCGGACATCGCTGATGTGCCCAACCTCGTCGTCGCCCGCACCTTCTCCAAGGCTTACGGCCTGGCGAACCTGCGCATCGGCATGCTGTGCGCGAACGAGAGGCTGATCGGGTTCCTGCGCAAGGTGAGTTCGCCTTACAACGTCAACGGCGTCGCGCTGGCCGTGCTGCCCGAGGCTTTGGCCGATCAGGATTATCTGGACTGGTATGTCACCGAAGTCCACCAGGGCCGTGAACGCATGCAGTCGGCTTTGCATGAGCTTGGTGTGAGGACGTGGCCTTCCGCAGCCAACTTCGTGCTGATGGATATTGGCGCGAAGCACAAGGAGCTTTGCGCGGCGGCGCGGCGGCATGGTGTGCTGCTGCGCGACCGCAGCAGCGATCCCGGATGCGACGGGTACGTGCGCATCACGATCGGGCCTGAGGAGCATGTGAGGCGCGGGATCGAGTCTCTGCGCATTTCGCTGGCGGAGATTGGCTGGAAGCCAGCGGAGGGCATGCATGCCCTCCGCACCAGCGGCGAGCCGCAAGAGTTTGAGTAGCCGATAAACTAAACCGGAGACCGCTGAATGCCACGCCGTACCAAGCCGATGCTGATTGCTCCGCTGATCCCCATGATGGGCTTTCTCGGCATTCTTGGCCTCGATGAGTTTCACGGCACTCGCTGGGCGCATGCGGTCATCGGCGCATGGTGCGTGGTCATGCTCGGGCTGACGGTGTACGTGGTTCGGCAGATGATGCAGGCCAGGCGTCTGCAGAAGGGAACACGATGAGCGATCTGCTGGAAGAGATTGGTACGAAGCCTGACAGCGTGGAATCGGCGCGCGTCGGAACAGTTGAGCGCAACACACTGGAGACGAAGATTTCGCTGCGGCTGAATGTGGACGGGACCGGGCAGTACAAGGTGTCGACCGGCATCCGCTTCTTCGACCACATGCTGGAAAGCTTTGCCAAGCATGGCGGTTTCGACCTCGAACTGAAGTGCATCGGCGATCTCGACGTGGACCAGCACCACACGGTGGAAGACGTTGGCATCGCTCTCGGCGGGGCCTTCCAGGAAGCGCTCGGTGACAAGCGTGGCATCCTCCGCGCCGGCTACTTCGTGATGGCGATGGATGAGACGCTGGCGGTGTGCGCGGTGGATCTTTCGGGACGGACTTCGTATGTCGTCGACGACCAGGTGAACGTGCCGGTGGTGGGCGATCTGCAGAGCGAACTCGTCACCGACTTTTTCGACGGCTTTGCGCGTGGGGCGAAGGCCAACATCCATGTGAAGACGATGTACGGGCGGAGCAATCACCACAAGATTGAGGCGATCTTCAAGGCGTTCGCGCGGGCCATGCGGGGCGCTTGCTCGAGGGATGAGAGGATGCGGGAACTGCTGCCGAGTACGAAGGGGCTGCTGTGAGCCACGCTCCCAAGCAATGGATTGGCGATGTCGCTTTACTGACAGCAGTCTGCTCATTGGTACTGATGGCGTCTGCACTCGCGGTGGTATTTGGACCTGCACAAGGAACATCACTGGACCGGTTTGTGCGGGACCACATCTCTCTTTTCCGAAACGTACTTGGAAGTGTTTGCTTGGTTTCGCCCGTCACTTTCTTCGCATCGTTTGCCGGCGATGGACTTAAGCGGGCAAGTGGAATCGTCCTAAGCGGGTTGAACTTCATCGTGAGTCTCGGCGTGCTTGGCGCAGGTGCCTGATGATCGCTGTCATCGACTACAAAGCGGGAAATCTCACCAGTGTCGTCAAGGCTTTGCGGCACCTTGGCGCGGAGGATGTCCACGTTACGCAGGATGTTGCGGATGTCCGGCAGGCAGGCAAGATTGTGCTGCCGGGCGTTGGGCATTTTCGGAGTACGCAGCTTCTCAGCGACTTGGGATTGACGGAGGCAGTGAGAGAAGCGGTGGCGGAGGGTACGCCGTTTCTCGGTATCTGCGTGGGATTGCAGTGGCTTTACCAAGGGTCGACAGAGGCTCCTGAGACGGCTGGGCTGGGACACTTTGTGGGGCAGTGTGAGCACTTTCCGGCGGTGTTCGAAGGGGCCGAGTTGAAGTCGCCACATGTTGGGTGGAATTCGCTGGAGCAGGTTCGGCCTGGCTCGAAGCTGCTGGCTGGGGTTGAGCCTGGGAGCTTTGTGTACTACACGCACTCGTGGCGGGCGCCGGTTTCAGAAGACACAGCAGCCGCGACGTTGTATGGCGGGGCGTTTACCGCAGCGGTGGAGCGCGGGAATGTGATGGGCGTGCAGTTTCATCCAGAGAAGTCCGCCGAAACCGGACTCAAGGTGTTGAAGAACTTTTTGGAGATTGCTTGATCACGGGTCATACGATCGTCGAAGAAGGACTTCGTAATTTTCCGGAGCTACGGACTTCGTACGAACGATATTGCGCGGATTGGCATGGCGAATTTCCAGGCAATTACACCGTCTTCTCCGATGTGTTTCGCCCACTGTTCGCGGACGCAATACAAGCAGACGACCGGGAAACTCTGAGGCGTTTTGCAAAGTTTTTTGAGGATGTAATCGAGTCAGGTGATGATGAGGCAGCGAACATCGTTTGGCTGAGGCTTTTCAAATGGCTGCTTGGCCGTGAAAGCGAGTTTGCACTTTTCTGGGAATATTGCAATCCAAACGTGCGCCGTTTCGTGAAGAAGTGGGCCCCGTCACTCAACTTGAGCCCCTCAACTTGGAACAGAGTATTTCTATGCTGACGAAGCGCATTATTGCCTGCCTGGACGTTCGTGGCGGGCGCGTTGTGAAGGGCATCCAGTTTGTGGACATCGTGGATGCGGGGGATCCGGCGGAACTGGCGCATCGTCATGCGGCGGCTGGAGCGGATGAGATTGTGCTGCTCGACATCACGGCTACGCACGAAGGACGCGGCACGCTGCTGGATACGGTGAAGCGCGCGGCGGCCAACCTGTTTGTGCCGTTCACGGTCGGCGGTGGGATACGGTCGGCGGAGGATGCGGCGGCGGTGTTTGACGCGGGCGCGGACAAGGTGAGCATCAACTCCAGCGCGATCGCGCGGCCGGAGCTGATTGGGGAGATTGGCGGCAGCTTTGGGGCGCAGGCTGTGATCGTGGCGATTGATGCGCGGCGGGCCGCAGATGCAGCTGATCCTGTGGGCGAGGCTGAGGTGTACGTCTCCGGGGGGCGCAAGCCGGCGGGGCTGCGGGTGGTGGACTGGGCCAGGGAAGCGGAAGAGCGCGGGGCTGGCGAGATCCTGCTGACCAGCATGGATGCGGACGGGATGCGCAACGGGTTCGATTGCGAACTGACGGCACGTGTGTCGGAGGCAGTACAGATTCCGGTGATTGCCAGCGGTGGGGCAGGATCGGCAGCACACTTTGCGGATGTGTTCCTGCGAGGCAGGGCCGATGCCGCGCTGGCGGCGAGCATCTTCCACTTCGGTGTGACGGACTCGCGAGCACTGAAGGCTGAGGTGGCTCGGTCGGGAGTGCCGGTTCGGCTGCCCTGTTGAAACTCCGGCATTTGGAGTGTTTTAGCCGACGTCTTTGGTACTCTTGCGCAAGGTTCCGCATCCAAAAGCGCAGAGGTTGATCATGGCCACGACATTGAAGCCCTGCAGTCAGGACACGGAAACAGCTCGCGCTGGTCTTCCGGATGTGTACTATCCGCTCCATGCGCTGCTGCACACCCTGCGGACGTTGGAGCAGCATCAGGATCAGATCTGTACGCTGCTAACGGATATTCAGCGGTCAGGCAAGGTAGGGGCCAGTGTGCGCAAGGAGCTGACGGCTCTTCTCAATCAGCTGCCGTCTGCCACGCTGGATGCCGAGTTGCACCAGGTTTGGTCGGCGTTGGAAGCAGCGTAGCTGACAGCGGTATTCGCGGCGCGGCTGAGAGAATAGCTTCATGCTTATTCCTTCTATTGACCTGATGGGCGGCAAGATTGTGCAGCTCGTGCAGGGTGAGACGCTGAAGCTTTCGTTCGATGATTTTGACTACTGGATTGAACGTTTTTCGAAGTATCCGCTGGTGCAGTTGATTGACCTCGATGCCGCGATGCGGCAGGGCGACAATCGTGCGTTGATAGAGATGATCTGTGGGCGGCTGCCTTGCCAGGTGGGTGGCGGGTTGCGGACTGCTGAGGATGGCAAGCGGTTGCTTGCGGCCGGTGCAAAGCGGGTGATCTACGGATCGTCGCTGTTTGGAGTGGATGAGCCTGCGGCGAATCCAAGTGGGCTGGAGTTTGGCGATGGCGCGGCACTCGATATGCCGATCGTCAAACGCAAGCATAAGCTGATTCGGCTGGAGTTTGCGGCGGAGTTGAAGAAGGCGCTAGGAGAAGATCGGCTTTGCTTCTCCGTGGACACGAAGAACGGCAAGGTGGCAGTGCGGGGATGGAAGGAGTCCGTCGATCTGACTCCCGAGGAAGCGATCACCTGGCTGGAGGATTACTGCTCGGCCTTCCTGTACACGCATGTGGATACAGAGGGAACCATGCAGGGATTTCCGGCGAACGTGGCTGCGATTCTGCGGTCGACCACGGCGAAGCAGTTGATTGTGGCTGGTGGGATCAAGGCGCAGAGCGAGGTCGATGACCTCGATGCGATGGGGGTGGATGCCGTGGCAGGAATGGCGGTTTATTCGGGGACGATGGAGGCGTAACACCGAGGCTGCCGTCCGGTGGAGCCCACGCATGCCGCGATAAGACTGCGTCATGAGTGGGGCAGCCAATTTATACCGGGTTTTTACCGGGAAGCAGTAAATGACAAAGCCGCCAATAGGCGGCTTTGTCATTTAGCTGGTGCCTTAGTGGGATTTGACCATGTCTTCTACGGCGTCGTGTAGACCGGCGCCGTTTTGCTGGCGGGTGTAGAACATGTGGCCGCCGGGAAATTCGCGGATTTCTACCTGCTTCTGCAGGCCGTAGGGTAGCTGGTTGGTGGTGATCACAGAACCCATGAACGGGCAGGAAAGATCGTTCCAGCCATGCATGATGAGGACCTTGAGCTTGGGGTCGGCGGCGATGGCTTCGCGGAGGTCGGCGGCTGATTCGCCGCGCTGGCCGGTGTCGCGTGTGAAGCGGACGTCGTAATTGAGCGCGTGATAGCGAGCATCGGTTTTCCAGCCGACGATGCGGGTGACGAAGTCGGCCATCGCGGTTGTTGTCGGCGCAATGATGCTTTCGAGGATGGGATCACTGCCTTCCTGCTGGGCAGAGTACGGAAACGGGTCGGGCAGGGTGACGTTGGAGTCGTAAACGGAGCCGATGTTGCCCTCGCCGCGATGGACCTCGCGAAGGAAGGCCCCGGTTTCGAGGCGACCGCCGGAGTCGCGAACGAATTTGGGATCGAGGCCGGTCATCTCGGTGACGCGCTTGATCATGGCCTCGTTGCGGGCCTTATCGGCAGGACCGAGGATGAGGGCGGTGGCGTACTCGTTTTCGGTGTAGTCGATCACGGGCTTCATGGCCGCCGGGGTGAGCTTGTGTTCGTTCTCGAGGTGCGCGGCGGTGATAGAGGGCAGAGTGACCATCCACGGCACAGGAGAGATGGTGGCATCGCCTGTGGGCGGCCGCAGTGCGGGGCTGATGAGCGTGACGCCGTTGAACGCGACGCCGATCTGCGACTGGAGATAGTGCGCAATGCGCGGGCCACGATAGCCGCCGTAGCTTTCGCCGACGTAGTACTTCTTCGACTGGAGGCGTTCGTTTTTCACGAGCCACTTGTACATGACGAGCGAGAGGTACTGGACGTCAGGCGTGGAGGCGTAGAAGAGCTTACGGGTTTCGGCATCGTCGACGAGCGAGCGCGAGAAGCCGGTGCCGACGGGGTCGATGAAGACGAGATCGGTGAAGTCGAGCCAGGTGCCTGGGTTGTCCTTGAGTTCGGTGGAGTCAGAGGCTGAGTCACCCTGGTTGGCGAAGGCGATGTGCCTGGGGCCGATGGCGCCGAGGTTGAGATATACCGAGCTGGCTCCCGGGCCGCCGTTGAGCGCGAAGGTGATGGGGCGGTTGGGTCCGTCGACGGTATAAGCAATGTAGGTGACGTCGGCGGTGGGCTTGCCTTCGTCGTCCTTGAGGCGGATGGTGCCGACGGTGGCGGTGTACTGGATGGTCTTGCCGTTGACGTGGATGGTCTGCGGCACGGACTTATCAGCCGGCATCGGATCGAGGTTGAGCGCGGGCTTGGAAGCTGCTGGATTGGCAGCAGGCGCGGCGCCGTCGGGTGGGGCACCGTTGCCGCGGTTGCCGCGTTGAGCGGACGCCGTGACGGCGAAAGACGAGGCGGCGAGCAGCATCGCTGCTGCCGGGAACAGTCGGCGTGAGGTCATGGGGTTTATGGTACTCGGTGCTATGGGCCAGACAAGAAGATGGCCCACGCGTTCGTGGGCCACCGGTGGGCTTTCTGAAGCGGGAGAAACTATCGGCCGAGCTCTTCGAGGTATTTTTCGACTTCGAGGGCGGCCATGCAGCCGGTGCCGGCGGCGGTGATGGCCTGCCGGTAGCGGCGGTCCTGTACATCTCCGCAGGCGTACACGCCGTGGAGCTGAATGCCCTTGAGCGTGCAGAAGACGTTGTGCTCGGTCTGGACGTAGCCATCGGAGTCGAGGTCGATCTGGCCTTTGAACATGGTGGCGTTGGGCTCATGGCCGATGCCGAGGAACATGAAGCTGACGAGCAGCTCCCACCGCTCGCCGGTTTTCCGGTTCATGAGCTTTAGCGCCTTGAGGTCCTTCTCTTCGACGCCGATGCACTCTTCCACCAGCGTGTTGTGGAGGAACTGGATCTGTGGGTGGGCGATCGCGCGCTCCAGCATGATGCGGCTGGCACGGAAGTTCTCGCTGCGGTTGATGATGGTGACCTTGGTGGCGAAGCGCGTAAGAAAGAGCGCTTCCTCCATGGCGGAGTCACCGCCGCCAATGACGGCGATCTCCTTGCCTGAGGCGAAGAAACCGTCGCAGGTGGCGCAAGAGCTGACGCCGTGGCCGATGAGAGCCTGCTCGGAAGGCAGGCCGAGCCAGCGGGCGGAGGCACCGGAGGCGATGATGAGCGAGCGGGTCTTGATCAACTCGCTACCGATGGTGAGCTCGAAGGGCGAGACGGTGAGGTCGGCCGAGGTGAGGTGCGCCATGCGCAGCTCGGCGCCGAAACGGCTGGCCTGCTTCTTCATGTTCTCGATGAGCTCGGGGCCCTGGACGCCTTCTGGCCAGCCGGGGAAGTTTTCTACCAGCGTGGTGATGGAAAGCTGGCCGCCGGGCTCGTGACCCTCGAGGACGAGGGGCTTGAGGTTGGCGCGTGCCGCGTAGATGGCGGCGGTGAGGCCGGAGCAGCCGGAGCCGAGGATAACGGTGTCGCGAACTTGGGAATCGGACATAACCATTTGATTGTAGCGGGAGGGTAAGGGTGCAAGGGGCGGGAGGGAGGTGGTTCTCCGTCGTCCGTTCTCCGTTGTCCGTTAGCAGCGGGCGAGTCGTGCACCGGGCGTAGCATTGAGGGATGGCAAATTTGGTGTTGGTGTACGGCATGCGCTTGCTGCCGGCGGACGAAGTGGCGAGCGTGGAAGCAGCGCCGATCGCGCTGAAGAACGGCAACGAGGCGCAGGTAACGATGCATGTGCTGGAAGGCAGCCGGGAACAGATCGAGGGGCAGCTTCGGCACTCGATTGATGCGTTCTTTGATTTCTACCCGGAGATCTGAGGCTCTCCTCTGCGACCGTGGAGCGGGAGAGGAGAACCTCTGAACGCAAAGAACGCCATGGCTGCGCCAAGTGCGCGGCGGCTACGCGCTGATGCACACTGGCGCTGAACGCTAGGCGGGTTCGACAGGGAGGACGGGGTCTGGAGCCGGTGGGCGCTTCAGGTTGAGGAATCCAAAGAGTGCAATGTAGATGTAGCAGATTGCCGGTATGACGAAGGACGGGTGCAGGCCGATGTGATCGGCGAGCTTGCCCTGCAGCCAGGGGACAATCGCTCCGCCGAGGATGGCGGCGATCAGTACCGAAGAGCCCTTGCTGGTGAGCGGGCCAAGACCCTGGATGCCTAAGGTGAAGATCGACGGGAACATGATGCTGTTGCAGAAGCCGACCGCGAGCAGCGCACCCATGGCGAGATGGCCGGTGGTGAGCAGCGAGATGACGACCAGTGCGAAAGCACCGATGGCGGCTGAGCCGAGCACGGGTGCGGTGCGCACGCGTTGCAGTACGGCTGAGCCGACGAAGCGCCCGAGCATGGCTCCTCCCCAGTAACACATCAGGAAGTAGCCGGCGACCTCCGCGGGAAGGTTGGCAATTTGCGGCAGGCCCATATAGCTGATGAGCAGGTTGCCGATGGAAACCTCCGCGCCGACGTAGGTGAAAATGCCGAGCGCACCGAGAATCACCCACTTGTGCTTCCAGATGCTTTCCTGCTGGTAGAGCGCTTCCGAGAAGGCGCCTGGACGGAAGTCCTGCGTGTGCTGCGAGACTCCGGTGGTGGTTTTGAGCTTGATCAGGCCAAGAGCGAGGGCCAGGATCGCCAGCGCCAGGGCGATAAACAGGTAGGGGAGACGCACAGTGGAGGCCTGCTCGACGCGATAAAGCTGACGCTGTATTGCAGACATGGCCTGCACCTGCGCCGCGGAAAGCGGAGCTGCCGCGTTCTTCAGGATGAGGTAGGTGCCGATGAACGGGGCGATGAAGGTACCCACGGAGTTGAAGGCCTGCGCGAGGTTGAGGCGGCTGGCGGCGGTTGCAGAGGGACCGATGACCGTGACGTAGGGATTGATGGAGACTTGAACGACCGTCATGCCGGCGGCAAGGATGACCAGCGCGCCAAGAAACATGGGGAACTGCGCGGTATGGGCCGCCGGAAGGAAGGCGATGGCTCCCGCAGCCATGACGAGCAGGCCGGTGACCATTGACTTCTTGTAGCCGAGGCGCTCGACGAGGATGCCGGCGGGGTAGCTGAAGACGAAGTAGGACGAGAAGAAGAAAAAGGGGATGTACTGGAGCTCGGTATAGTTCAGCGCAAAGATGGACTTCAGGTGCGGGCTGATGACGTCGTTCAGGCAGGTGAGGAAGCCGACCATGAAGAACAGAGCCGTAGCGACAGTCATCGCTCGAAAGTCAGTTTTGGTAACGACGTCGTCGTGAAATCCGGGGGCGCTTACGTTGCGAATGACGGCCAAGCTGGGCTCCTTTTGCTGCTGCGCGGCACAGGGCCGCGTGAGATGCGGATACCAGAGTACGCGAGCGGAGACAGTTCTGCGGAGGCTACTGCGGGTTCTGGGCCTGCGGCTGGGGCTTGCCGATGCCGAACATTCGCTCGAACGCATTACGATGTTTCGGCTGGTCGGCGGGCTGGCCGTCGGGTGTGGTGGTGGGCTGGTCAGTAGGCTCGACGCTGCCGTTCAGCAGGTTGTTGCCGAGCGTGGAGGTGTCCATGCCCATGTGGGAACAGGTTCCCTGCGGGACTGTGCCGTTCAGGAAAGCCATGGCGATGCTGTCGCCGGGGCAGGAGTCGTCGGCGGGAAGATTGGTGGCGCGGTCGACGCGAATGGTTTCAACGCCTTCGGGGGCCGTGAAGGCCTTCATGTCGGAGTACTGCGGCAGGCGGATGGCGCGGTTCATGAACTCGGCCCAGATGGGCGCGGCGGTGTCGGCCCCCTGGACGCGGTGGGTGAGACCGGAGGAGATATCGGTGTAGTCGTCATTGCCGACCCAGATGATGCAGAGGAGGTTGGAGGAGTAACCGGCGAACCAGACGTCATGCGAGGTACCGGTTTTGCCGGCGGCCGGCGCGGTGAAGCCAAGCTTGCGGACTGAGGACGCGGTGCCGCGCTGCATGACGCCTTCCATGAGTGATTGCGTAAGGAAGGCGACGCGGGGATCAAGCACCTGCTGGGCTTCGGGGGCGAAGTCGGCGACGATGTCTCCCTGCGGGTTGCGGACGCTGGCGATCACCCAGGGTTTGAGGTGAACACCGCCGTTGGCGAAGGTGGTGTAGGCACCCGCCATGTCGATGGGTGTGGCGTTATAGGTGCCGATGGCGACCGAGGGTGTGCCGCGTGCGTTGACGATGCCGGCGGAGCGGGCGAGCGAGGCGACGTTGCCGAAGCCGACCATCTGGCCGAGGGCAATGGTGGCGATGTTCAGCGAGTGAGCGAGGGCGTCAGCTGCGGTAACCATGCCGGGATACTCGCCACGCTCGAAGTTGCCGGGCGTATAGCCTCCGCCGAAGTCCTGCGGATCGTCGTTAATGCGGGTGAGGGCGGTGAAGGGGCCGCCTTCGCCCAGGCTGGTGCCGCTGAGCGAGGTGTTGAACGCGGTGGCGTAAACGAAGGGTTTGAAGATAGACCCGGTGGGCCGCTCGGACAAGGCGTGATTCAGCTGTGAGACGGCGTAGTTGCGGCCGCCGACGAGCGCGAGGATCTGGCCGGTGTGGGGGTTGAGGGCGACCAGGGATACCTGCGGGAAGTTGTGTCCGTGGAGGCGGGTGATGAGGCTGTCGACGTTGCGCATGCCGGTTTCAACGGCGTCTGCAGCGGCGCGCTGGAGCGCGGGGTCGAGCGACGTGTAGATGCGGATGGAGGAGTGGGCGGCGCCCTGTTCTCCGAGGCGCTGCACGAGTTGATCGTGGACGAGATCGACGAAGTACGGCGCTTCGCTGGCGTCGATGTTGGGTGGGGCCAGGTGGATGGGCTCGGCCTTGGCGCTTTCGGCTTGCGAGGCAGTGAGGGCTCCGGTTTCGACCATGGAGTCGAGCACAACGTTGCGGCGCTCGATGGCGCGGTCAGGGTGCCTGTAGGGTGAGAAGTAGCTGGGACGCTGGATCATGCCCGCGAGCGTGGCGCACTCGGCAACATCGAGCCGACCGAGGTCTTTACCGAAGAAGGACTGGGCGGCTTCCCCGAAGCCGTTGATTGCGAAGCTGCCGCGCTGGCCCATGGGTACCTGATTGGCGTACATCTCGAAGATCTGCTGCTTGGTGAAGCGAGATTCGAGCTGGAAGGTAATCATGATCTCTTCGATCTTGCGCTGAATCGTCTTGTTGGGCGTAAGGAAGAAGCCACGGGCGAGCTGCTGGGTAAGCGTGGAGCCGCCGCAGTTCATGCGCTGCGAGATGGTGTCCTGCCAAGCGCACTTGACGAGGCGAACGTAGTTGAGGCCACCGTGGGAGAAGAAGCGGCGGTCTTCAATGGCGGTGACGGCTTCCACCATGCGCGGGGGAATCTCGCGGTAGGTGACCATGCGGCGCTTGGTGCGGCCCTTATCTTCAGAAAGCGCAGTGATGAGCTGGGGCTCCAGCTTGTAGGCGGCGAGAGCGGCGCCGTTTTCGGCGGTGATGGACTGGACCACTCCACCGCTGGTGTTGATCGTGGCTCCGTCGCTGGACATGTAGCTTTGTGCGCCGGGCTTGATGTAGATGCTCGATCCGCCGCGTAGTTCGAAGGTGCCCATCGCATCGCCGTTCTGGCCGTTGTTGTAGCCAGCGTGGTGAAGGGAGTTGGCGATGGAGTCTGCGGAGAGCTGCTGACCGGGGCGGATCTCCTGCGGCGCGGCGTAAATCTGCGCGATGGAGGCGAAGAGCGGACCCTGGGCCAGACGGTCGTCCACTACCTGCTGAAAGTGCTGGTAATAGATGTAGAAGATGATGCCGCCGACGAGCGTGAGCCCGAGGCCGATGACCAGCACCGCCCGCACAAAGCGGAACAGGAGCGAGTGCCGGGTTCCACCAACTTTCAACTTCATGCTGACTGACCTTTGTGATCTTCGATCGTGGCTTGGGTCTTGATGGAGGCGATGAGTTCGCTCAGGTGCGCGGCTGCCGAGGCGACGGGTAGATCGGTGATCTGGCCGGTCAGACGGTCTACGAGTTCTACCTGACCCTCAGTGAGCTTCTTGCCGATGTTGATACGGTATGGCACCCCGATCAGTTCCGCGTCCTTGAACTTGACGCCCGCTCGCTCATCGCGGTCGTCGAGGAGGACGTCGATTCCTGCGGCATCGAGCTCGGCAGCGAGCATCTCGCCAGCTTCGAGCAGGTCGGCTTCCTTGATGTTGGTGACGGTGACGATGACTTCGTATGGCGCGATGGCAGGTGAGAGCGCGTACTGGTCCGTGGAGGTGGCGGCACGTTCGGCATCGGGGAACTGCGACTTGAACTGTTTGAACTTGGCGGCGCTGGACTCGATGGCAGAGGTGAGAATTCGCTCGATGCCGATGCCGTAGCAGCCCATGATGGGCATGACTTCCTTGCCGTTGGCGTCGAGAACGCGGGCTCCCATGGACTCGGAGTACTTGTAGCCAAGCTTGAAGATGTGGCCGATCTCCACTGCTTTGCCGAGGCGCAGAGGCTGGCCGCCCAGGGGATCGAGCTCACCCTCGTTGATGTTGCGGATATCGGCGATGACGGTTGGGGTGAAGTCGCGGCCCGGGGTGACGTTGCGGTAGTGGAAGTCGAGCTTGTTGGCCCCGGCGACAAGATTCCTGCGGCCTTCGAGGCCGAGGTCCATGACGACGATGGTCTTGAGGCCTTCGCTGGCGATGTCGCGTGAGACACCTTTCAGCTTGTCGAGGGCTTTGCCGGACTTGAGGCCGTTGAGCGAGCCTTGCGTCATGACTTCGGCGATGCCTACCGGACCGAGAAAGCCCGCAGGGCCACCGATGTAGAGCGTCAGCTCATCGGGCATCATGGGCCGCAACTCGGCGGTGCCCGCGAGGGCGTTGAGCTTGGTTTCGTTGACCTGATGATCGCCGCGCAGGAAGGCAACGACGGGCCGGAGCGGCTCGCCGGCGAGCTGGCCGGAGCGAGCGCCCATGAAGGCGACGCATTTGATGTCCTGCGAAGGGAGGATGCCGAGGAACTCGCAGATATCCGCGATGGCTCCCTTGCCGGGCGTGGAGACTAGCTCGGGCAGGCCGTCGCCGCTGGGGTCGAGATCTTCAACGGGAGTGAGCTGGCTAGTGGCCTTCTCGAGGTTGGCGGCGTAGCCGGAAGGCGAGCTGGCGATGAGGTCTTCGCCAGCCTCGGTGTAGACCATAAACTCCTGTGAGCCGGAGCCTCCCATGGCTCCGGAATCGGCCTCGACGGCGACGAACTCCAGGCCGCAGCGGGTGAAGATGGCGCGGTAGGCGTCATCGTGCTTGTCGTAGCTGCGGTCTAGGCCAGCAGCGTCGATGTCGAAGGAGTAGGAGTCCTTCATGAGGAACTGGCGGACGCGCAGCAGGCCGGACTTGGGGCGGGGCTCGTCACGAAACTTGGTCTGGATCTGGTACCAGATCTGGGGGAGCTGCTTGTAGCTGCGGAGCTCGTTGCGCGCGATGGAGGTCATGACCTCCTCGTGGGTCATGGCGAGGACCAGGTCGGCTCCCTTGCGGTCCCTGAGGTGGAACATGTTATCGCCCATGACTTCATAGCGGCCGGACTCTTCCCAGAGCTCGCGCGGATTCAGGGTGGGCAGCAGGAACTCCTGGCCGATGCGGTTCATCTCCTCACGGACAATGGCGACGATCTTGTTGATGGCTCGCTGGCCGAGCGGGAGGTAGCTGTAAATGCCGGCGCCGAGCTGGCGGATGTAGCCGGCGCGGAGGAGGAGCTTGTGGCTGGCGACTTCGGCGTCGGCGGGAGCCTCGCGGAGGGTGGGGATGAAGAGCTGGGACCAACGTTGCATGTCTTGGTGATTGTACTAAGCGGGGCTTGTGGCTATTTGTCAGCCGGGGCGAACTCCCACAGGTCATGGAGATGCAAGACGCCAAGGAGATCGGAGGTCTGGGTACCGTCCTGCGTGACTGGAAGTGCGGTAATTTTGTGGTGTTCCATGATGGCGAGGGCGTCGGCGGCGAAGGTGTCGGGTGAGATGGTGCGGGGGGTCGGATTCATGACGGCCGCGGCGGTTTGGGCAAAGGCATCCGGGCCGCTGTGTTCGAGGAGGCGGCGGAGGTCGCCGTCGGACAGAATTCCAAGCAACTGCGTGCCGGTGGCTACGACGGTAAGGCCGAGGCGCTTGGCGCTCATTTCGTGGATGATTTCCGGCATGGCGGCGGTGGGCGGGACATGCGGGAGAGCGTCGCCAGTGTGCATCACTTGGCGAACGGTGGCGAGGCGTCGGCCCAGCTGGCCTCCTGGGTGGAGCTGGGCGAAGTCTCGCGGCTGGAAGCCAAGGGCATTGCTAACGGCTATCGCGAGGGCGTCGCCGAGCGCGAGCATGACGGCTGTGGAGGCGGTGGGCGCGAGCTGGTGAGTGCAGGCCTCGCGCTCTACGCTGACGTCCAGCGTGATGGCACAGGCAGAGGCAAGGGTGGACGTGGCGCAGCCACAAAAGCTGGCGAGGACGGCTCCGAGACGTTGCGCGGCGGGGAGGATGCGGAGGATCTCTTCGGTTTCGCCGGAGTACGAGAGCGCGAGGAGGAGATCGCCAGGGGCGAGCAGGCCCAAGTCGCCGTGGAGTGCGTCCGTGGCATGTAGAAACAGGGCTGGTGTGCCCGTGGAGACGAAGGTCGCGGCGATTTTGCGAGCGATCAGGCCGCTCTTGCCGACTCCGGTGAGGACGACCCGGCGGCCAGACCGCGCGGCGGTGACGACGCGGGCGACGAGATTCGCGAAAGACTCGCGGAGTGGACCGTCGAGGCGGTCGGCGAGGGCGTTGAGGGCAGCGGCCTCAATGCGGACCAGTTCTGCGGGGGTGAGTTGTGTTTCGTCGGTCATGTTTGCTTCGTGGCTGGATGGATGCTAGCAGGGTTGGTGCTGCCGGGGTGAGGGCGCTGTAGTCTAACCATGCAGGGAGCGCTGACTCCCGTGGAGGGCTCTTGGCGCGTCGAGTGGCGGTATTCGTTTTCGCGGTTGCGGTGTTGGGACTATTTGTTTGGGCCGGCGTCTACAACCTCAAGGCTCGGCGGGGGGCCATGCAGAAAGTCCAGCAGGCACAGGTGACGCTGGTGAAGGATGGCGGCAGCATGCCGCTGGACGAAAGCGGCGAGCCGGGAGCACAGGGCATTACGCTGAAGGGCAAGCCCGCGCCAGCGTTTGAACTGACCGATACCAACGGCAAGAAGGTTTCGCTGACGAGTTTGAAAGGACACCCGGTCGTGGTGAACTTCTGGGCAACCTGGTGCGGGCCGTGTAAGCAGGAGATGCCCTGGCTGGAGGATCTATCCAAGAAGTATGCCTCGCAGGGATTGGTCGTTCTAGGGCTGGATCAGGACGACGGGATCAGCAAGCTGGAACTGGCAGGAGCGGCGAAGAAGATCGGCGTGAGCTACCCGGTGCTGCTGACGGACGAGTCCGTGGACAAGGCCTATGGCGGGATCGACTACCTGCCGCAGACGTTCTACCTGGACAAGACCGGCAAGGTAGTGGAGGCCACGGCGGGCGGCAAGGCCAAGGATGAAATCGAGGCGGACATTCAAAAAGCCCTAGCTGCGGGTGGCGCGTGAGGCGAGCGTTCGCAGCGGCGGCCGTGCTGGGATCTGCGCTCGCGGGTTGGGGTGCGGCTGGACAGCAGATCCAGTTTGGGACGAACGACAGGGTGGGCGAGAGCAAGAAGAGCCATGTGGTGCTGCTGAGCGATTCAGCCGAAGTGACAGCCGGGATGCCACAGGATGTAGAGTTGCGCTTTCGCGTAGATGCCGGGTACCACATTAACTCGCATGCGCCCGAAAGATGAGTTCCTGCTGCCGACGGCGCTGACGCTGGATCCGATGGAGAAGATCAAGCTGCTGAACGAGCAGTACCCGGCGGGGACGCCGTTCCGGCTGGAGATCAGCGGCGACACACAAATGCTGGATGTTTACCAAAACGAATTCCGAGTGCGGCTGCGGGTAGTGGCGCAACGGGGCGTGAACACACTCGCCGGAACGCTCCATTACCAAGCCTGCGACAGCGCGGCGTGTTTTCCTCCGCGGACGCTGGCGGTGAAGGTGCTGGTAACGGCGAAGTAGCGCGGCGCTGGCTTCGAGAGATCAGCTTCCGCGGCGGTACACGCGGCTTAGCAATGCGGCAAGCGGTATGAGCCAGCGGTGATTGCGGATGCGCGATGATGGCTCGATCGGAATGGGCGAGCCCGCGAGTCCCCAATACTGACGAAGAGCAGTGTCAGGCTTGTGGCCTTCTACGAGGAGGTCGCGGAGCACACGGCGCCGCCACGGTTTGGGTGAGTAGGCGTGGATCGTGAGCCACTCGCCGCGCGAGAAGCCCATGCCGTCAGGGCCAACCCAGGAGATGGGGTACTCGGTGACGCCGGCAGCAAGCGAAAGGGCGTCCTGGTCGATGCAATGGAAGAGATCGGTGCGGCTGCAGGTTTTCAGAATTTCGCCGGCGGGAAAATCGCGGCGGACACAGTCCATCAAATGCTGCCAAAGCCGCAGGAACGGCAGATACTCGCGGCTGACGCCGACCAGGCCGCTGTTGAACATGGCCCCGGGTGCATGCCAGTCGCGGTAGCCGAGGGAGGCGGCGTATTCCTGCCAACCTCGGACAAGCGGGTGCGAAGGGTTGATGGGATAGCTGCCGTCTTCACAGATGGCGATGCCATAGCGGAGCCAACGCTCGAAGAAGTCCCAGCCAGCGAGCAGCATGATGTCGGGATCCAGATAAAAGATACCGCTTGCCTGCGGATCCAACTCCTCCATGACCCGCAGCATGAAGCTCATTTTTAGCTGCGAAAAGTGGGTCGAGGTGGAGAGGCGAACGAAGACGACTTCGAGGCCGGGTGTTGCGGCAAAGGTGTGGATGTCGCCGTCTGTTGAGCCTGCGGCTGCCCACGGCGGCAGATCGCCACGATATCCTGCCCAGACTTTGCCGCGGTATCCGGCGCGGTCAAGGGAATTGACCAGCGCGCCGACTCCTTTGTGGAAGTCTTTTTCCCAGAGGGTGCAAACGGTTATGGGAAAGATGTCATGGCTGTCTACCGACGCGTTGTCCGCGTCCGGGCGAGGTCCGAGTTGTGCATGATGGTTCGGCAAGATTGAAGCGCTCAGGTCTCTAGCTCTTGAAAAGGAAGAGAAGCGTTTTCAGGCCTCCCAGGGAAAAGCGTTTACGAAAAGAAAAGTTTGCGCTTTTGTAGATGTTCCACGCTTCCGATAGCTTCTTCTGTCGCGCTGCCTGACGGGTTGCCAAGGGAGCGAGATCGCGAAGGCGCTTTTTGCGGAGCGTTTCGGCCTCCGGCGGGAGCGCTGCTTGCTGTACCAGGCGATAGGCCTGAAGCGATGCGTCATCGCCAGCAGAGTGAGTGATTGAAGCTCCTTGCGTGAGACGGTACTTCAGCGTGTACTCGTTCAGGAAGAAAAAGCCCTTGTACTTGATGCCGAGCCGAAGGCCGAAGTCGAATTCGCCCCCGTAGCCCACTTCTTCCTTCGATCGCCAGAGCGTCTCCTGTGCCGCCCGCGTGAGGATCATGTAGCCATCGTTCGGGAACTGCTGGGTGAGACCCACTTTCCATGGCTGCTGCTGAAGACCGGCATCGGAATCGGACCGTGCATAGGCTGCGTTCAACCTCTCAGATGCGGCAGTGTCAACAACGCCGTCATGCTGCATCACATACTGCTTGCCGTACGCCGCGGTTAGATCCGGATGAGCATCCCAGCAGCAAAGCAGATCCTGGAGCGCGTTCGGCAGAAGCACATCGTCATCGTGCAGCAACAGCAGGTGAGTCCCGGTTGCGTGAAGAAACACCCAGTTGACATTCGCATTCTGCCCCAGCCGCGGCACATGCCGTTGATAGGTGAAGTGAACGCCTGCTTGCTGTGCGAATTGCTGAACCAGTTGCTCCGTCTCATCCGTGCTGGAGTCGTCACCGATAACGATCTGAGCAGGAGGCACTGACTGCCTGAGGCAGGAGCTAATGGCCTCTGCAAGGAGCGCCGGCCTATTGCAGGTGGTGATGCAGACGCTGACTGTCCGCGAGGCTGGCTCACCTCCCTCCCAGGGAATTCCAGGTGCGGTAACGGTCATCCGCGATGCTCCCTCGACGGTGATTCCATCAGTAATTCTGCCTGCTCGGTTGCCGGTAAGGGAAGGAGAGACTGAGCAAGACCGATCTCCTCAATTTCATAGACTTCGACAGCGAGGCCATGCTGGACAGCTTCTGCCTCCTGCGAGGTTGCCGATTCGACTTCTCGCGGCCCCTTTATAAAGCCGTAGATGCCTGCAACCACATTCACCGTGAGCGAGGCGATGTTTGTTGCGAGATTGAGCCAAAGCACTCCGCGAACGGTGGAGATGTCCGCTTTGACGATGAAGAGGACCTGGACAACCAGGGTGAGGCCGATGCTGAATGCCACATTCCACCAGAACACGAAGCGCCGAGCAGAGTGAATGCCCCAGAGGACACCGCTGAAACAGCTGATCGCGCTTGTGATCACAGCCAACTTCACCTCGTACTGAAGTCCGCCATAGTGCGGCCCCAGTACCCAAAGAACGCTGCGCGGAACCATCACGACCAGCAGGGCGATGGCAGACGAAACTACTGCCGCGAGTACCAAAGCGATGGCGTAGCTGCGTTTGAGAGCTTCTTTTGGGAGCTTCGCGAAGTACGGCTCCACGAGCATTGCATTGGCCTGTAGAAAGATCACAAACAGCTGACTCAGCCGGCCTAGTGCTCCCACGCTGGCTACGCTCTGGGTGCGGCCGAAGTAGGTAATGAGGAAGAGCGAGATCTGCCCCTGGAGAGCAAAAAAGAGAGCCTGAGGCATGTTCGGTAGCGCCAGGCGCACGATCGCCTTTTCTTTTTCACGGCTTGGAATGCCCACCTTCCCAAGCAGATGATTCGCACGGAAGTAGGAGAACGTCGCCCCGTAGAGGATTCCCGCGACGTTGAAGAGAATGGCCTGGAAAGGCCCGAACCAGCCCAGTGCCCAGGAAATGGCAAGCAGCAGCAAAGGTCCAAAAGCGTCGATCATCTGTGTGCGGTACCAGATGGTCCGGTCGCGCAGAAGGATCATCACTGTGCCGTATGCCGACGCGATGCGTATGAACCATGTGGAGAAGAGAACGATGACGACCATGCTCGCCACTGTGAGGTGGCTCCACTGGCGATGCCGCACGAGAAACGGGAAGAAGACAACCAGCGCGCAGGCGGCAATGGCGTAAGCAATCGTGGATAGCTTTCGCAATGCGGCGATATAGTCCGCAATCAGAGACTTGTTGTCGACGCGCTCGCCAATAAGCGGGATCAGGGTTCCTGTGAAGTTTGCATCCATCAGGACGAGCACCGTGCCCTGCACTCCGAAGACCACGATGTACTTTGCGTAGTCGCCCGGCGCAAGAAGCCTGACGCAGAGCAAACCGTACAGCATGTTGGCTCCCATGATCAGGCTTTGCAGGGAGAAAAATTGCAAAAGGACCCGCGACGCGCTGCGAAAGCGTTCCGCTGAGATCAATTGCTGCAAGAGCGGGCCGTTTGGGAGGGGCAGTCGATGACTTTCACCGGGTGATTTTACTATAGTGGGCCGCTTCCATAGCTGGTCGTTTAGTCCGATAAAAGCCGCGAATGGGTTCGATATAATCGGCCAGTACAGCGACATGGAAGGCCTGGTTGCGGCCAGGGAACTGAATCGAGGAGATCGGTGGAACGTGACAGTCAGAATGCACTCGGTGTCTCGATTGCGCTCGCGACCTACAACGGACAAGCACACATTCTCGAGCAGTTGGAAAGTCTCGCCGCACAGATTCGATTGCCGGTAGAAGTCGTGATCACGGACGACGGTTCGACGGACCAAACCCTTGAGATTGCGGCTGACTTCGCTTCCCGTGCACCGTTCCCGGTGAAGATTTATAGGAACGGAGGCCGGCTCCAGTACGCCGATAACTTTCTCCATGCCGCGTCCTTATGTACCGCACCATTGATCGCCTTCTGCGATCAGGATGATGTCTGGCGACCCGATAAGCTGGAGCTTTCGGTTCGCTTCTTTGAGGATCCTGACGTCCTGCTCAGCGCGCACACCTCTGAGGTATGGGATGGGCACGAAGTCACGGGAAAGCTGTACCCCACGTTTCGGCAAACGGGGGTTCATGAAGCGCTGACGCTGAATCCCTTTCAATTGGTACCGGGCTTCGTCATGGTGCTTCGGCGGGAGCTGCTACTGGTGACAGACAACAGCCGGCGGGTCCGCAACATCTTCACGCTGGGTGGGGCACCCGGGCCGATGGCTCACGATCAGTGGGCGTGGTTTCTCGCGACGATCCTAGGCAAGGTGGCGACCATCGCTGAACCGCAGGCGCTTTACCGCCAGCATGCAGCCAACGTTGTTGGAGCGCCAAAAAAATCGGGATGGTTTTACGGGCTCACACTCGCGTTGCGAGAGGTGGCTTACTCGGCTCTGGCCGAGTTGGAGTCAGAGGCGATTCGACGCGTGAGGGACATCGCCGAAGCCGGAACTCCGGCGGAAAAAAAGATGTGTGCCGCGGCAATTGAGAAATTGCAGAAGCGTCAGCAAGGCCATGCCGGCCGAGCGGTCATCTACGACACGCGCAGCAGCCTGGCGGCACGATTCCGTGCGTTTACCCGCATCCTGCTTTCGGGTGGGTATCGCCACGACGAAGCACAGTATTCGCTCGGCTGGAAGGCGGCTGTCAAAGATGCGGTTTTTGGCGCGACGGGGCTTTACAAGCTCGCAGGTCATGAGGTTGTTAAGCGATGAGCAGCACCCCCGATCCTGAGTCTCCAGGAATCTCCGTTGCCATGGCGACCTACAACGGCGGCCGGTTCCTGCGGGAGCAGCTGGACAGCATCGCAAGGCAGACCGTGCTGCCGCTTGAGCTCGTGATGACCGATGACGGTTCCACGGATGACACAGCAGAAATCGCAGAGAGATTCGCTCGCACGGTTTCCTTCCCTGTCCGTTTTATTCGAAACGAGAGGCGCCTGGGCTATGCGGACAACTTCTTCCACGCAGCTTCATTGTGCTCAGGGCCGGTGATTGCCTACTGTGATCAGGACGACGAGTGGATGGAGCACAGGCTTGAAGTTTGTGCATCCTTTTTCGCGGATCCTGAAGTGATGCTGGCCTGCCATACGGCTGCTATATGGGACGGTAGACAGCTCACGGGGGAACGCTTCCCTGACTTCAAGCAAACACTGGTCCATGGCGCCGTTACAGTCGATCCGTTTCTGCTGGTGCCAGGCTTCTCCATCGTCTTTCGCGCTGAGATTCTGGGTTATCTTGACAGCCGTCGCAGACCCCGGCACCCGTTGAACCTGGACCCGAACCAGGCGCCCGAGCCAATGGCTCATGACAACTGGACCTTTCTGCTGGCGTCGAGCATAGGGCGAGTGGTGACAGTAGAGGACGTTTTGGCGAAGTATCGCCAGCATGGAAGCAATACCAAGGGCGCGCCGGAGAAGACGGACGGAAAACGCGGTTTTCAGTTGGCCCTGAGTAATACGGAGTACGGTGAGTTGGCTTCGCTTGAGGCTCAATACGCCGAGTTAATATCAGAGCTGAGCGAGAAGGTTCCGACGCAGTTCAAGAACAACGTCCTCGCAACGTCCCGCAACTTTCGCGACCGTTCTCGCTTCCATCGCCTGCGATCCGTGCTTTACAGCCCGGGCAGTACTGTATTCCAGAGAGCGGGCGCTTTCCTGAAGCTAGCGTTCTCCGGAGCTTACCGGAGCGACACGACGCGAACACGATTGGGGTCCCGCGCTGCAGTGAAGGATCTGTTGTTCGGGGTTCCTGCGCTTTCTCGGCTCAAGGGAGTGGAGCAGGCAGAACCTCCCGTCTGATCGAGCGTGCAACGCAGCCGAAAGCCTCATGAGCCGAGTCTTATAGCTCTTGTGCGCTTGTACAATCGATAGTTATGCGGATCGTGCAGATTGTCCCTGGACTGCCACCCTGGGTGGACGGGATTGGGGATTACGCCCTGAAGCTGGCACAGCGTCTGCGCGATGAACAGGGGATCAACACGCACTTTCTGGTTGCGACACCCTCCTGGAATGAGGCGCGTACCGGCGATGCGGTTGATGGCTTTCCAGCCTCCGCTCTTCGGGAGCGCTCGGAGGCCGGTTTTCGAGAAACCCTGGCCTCAATGCATACAGAAAGTGGCGCTGCATCGATTCCTCTATTAGCTCACTTTTCGCCTTACAGCTACCAACTCCGCGGATGCCCTTTCTGGCTCGTGGATTCGCTGGAAAGATGGAGTACCGATCATCGGGGATCTGTCGATGTGGCATTTCATGAGTTGGAGGATCACAGTTACAAGCCGTGGAAGAGCAATTTCTGGTTGGCGGGCGTGCAGCGGCGCCTGATCAGCCGAGTGAAGAAGATCGCAAACTTCAGTTATACGAACAGCGAGCTTTCCCGGGGCAAGCTGGAAGAGCGGGGATGTGGCCGGCTGGATCTGATCCTCAACTTCTCTACGCTGGAAGAGGCGGACGAGTACCCGGCATTTGCGCAGCGGCGGCGCGAGATTGTTGTCTTCGGACGGCCTGCACAGCGGGGTTTGACCTACGAGCGGGCGAGTCATGCGGTCGCGGCTGTGTGCCGCAAGCTGAATGTGACGCATATCGTGGACATCGGAGCTCCGGTTGAAGGGCACGGCGCAGAGAGTCTGGAGGGCTTTCCTATTGAGCGCTGCGGGAGGCTGCCAGGCGAGGAGGTTGTTCAGCGGATGCGGCAAGCGGTCGCCAGTTTTATTCACTACCCAGTGCCCATGCTGACCAAGTCGTCTGTATATGCAGTGAGTTGCGCGCAGGGGACCATGCCCTACGTGTTTGAGTGGGGCAAGCAGGAGCGGTCCTGCCCTGGGTTGGTGACGGGCGAGGACTTCATTCCAGTGCCGCATTCGCTTGAAATCCCGACATTGATGGAACCTGAAGCGGCTTCGCGTGCGCTGTTCGGGCGCTACCAGGGCCGATCTTCCCACTTTGCGGCGCAGGAGATCGCGAAGCGCTTGCGAGTGCGACACGGCACTGAGGGAGTGGAATAGTGAAGGTACTGTTGTGCTCCCATTGGTTTCATCCGAGCATCGGCGGTGTGGAGACCGTATCCGGGATATTGGCCTGCGAGTTTCTGAAGGCCGGAGTGCAGGTCACCGTTGTGACCAGCACTCCGTCAGAGACAGAGCAAGATTATGGCTACCCTGTGCTTCGACGGCCAAGTCTTGGCAAGTTGCTTCGCGCAGGCCGCGAAGCCGATTTGGTGTTTCAGAACCTGGTATCACTGCAGACACTTTTACCGCTGGCATTGACAGGGAAACCAATTGTCATCGCTCACCAGAGCTGGCTGCGGACTAAGGACGGTAAGCGAAGCTGGCAAAACCATGTCAAGCTAGCGGCAATTCGCGGAGCGACGAACATAGCGATTAGTAAGACGATCGCCGATGATTTGCCCGTGCCTTGCGCTGTGATCCCCAATCCTTTTGAGGCCGCCGAGTTCCTGCCGTACAGAGACACGCCGAAGGTGAAGGATCTTGTGTTTGTGGGAAGACTGGTTTCCGACAAGGGATGCGACCTGCTGCTCGACGCGATGGCTTTGCTTGCGGCGAGGAGAGCAAATCCCGTGAGCCTGACGGTTATCGGCGATGGACCGGAGATGCCAGCACTGCGAGAGCAAGCGAAGAAGCTCCAGATTGCGGAGCATGTTGAGTTTCTAGGTTTTCTGCGGGCAGGGCGGGGCAAAGCGATGGCAGAGCACAAGATTCATGTTGTGCCTTCGCGCTGGAAAGAGCCTTTCGGGATCGTGGCGCTGGAAGGCATCGCGAGCGGATGCGCCGTTGTTGCGTCATCGGGCGGCGGTCTGCCGGAGGCTGTTGGTCCGTGCGGGTTGTTGTTTCCAAATAACGATGCGGCGCAACTTGCGGAGCAGATCAGCCGGCTGCTGGACGATGTGGCCTATCGAGAACAGTTAGCCGCCGCCGGTCCGGCACACCTGCAACGTTTTCAGCCAGAAGTGATCGCAGCGGAATATTTAAAAACTTTCGCGGAGGTTGTGAGCTAGGACTTCCGACGATGGGCCAGGAAATCCCTCAGGCCGAGTGATTCCTCCAAGGCAGGAACCGTGCTCCAAATCAACCGCTATGAAGAAGCTTCTTGTTGTCAGCCACGCCTGCATCACGCCAATCAACCAAAGCTTCTATGCCGATGTGCAGGAAACGACTGGTTGGGATATCGATCTTGTCATTCCGGCTGTTTGGGCGACCGAGTATAAGGCTGCCGTTGCCGTAGAACGCTGGCCTGCTTTTTCAGGCGGGCTTAATGCGGTGCCGGTATTCAAGCCGGGCAATATTCCTTTACATGCGTACAGAAGCCCTATGGTGGGACTGCTGCGCAGGACAAAGCCCGACGCCATCTATGTACACCATGAGCCTTATGGGCTGGCGACGTTCCAGATGTACGTGGCCAATCGTTTGGCCGGGAGGGTGCCGATAGGATTTTATGCCGCGCAGAATATCCTGAAGCGGTACCCGCCGCCGTTTCGTTGGTTTGAGAAGTATGTCATGGGGCATTCAGATTTTGCGCTGCCTGTAGCGCAAGGGTCACTGGACGTGCTGCGCGATAAGGGATATGCCGGGAGGGCGGAGGTGCTGCCGCTGCCGATCGACACGTCGATTTATCGCCGCCAGCCGGAATGGGCGTTCGCAAAGCGAGCAGAGCTCGGGATAGAGCGGGATGAGTTTGTGATTGGCTTTCTTGGCCGGCTGGTAGAAGAGAAGGGATTGCAAACCTTGCTCAGGGCTTGTGCGCGGCTGCGTGGGAAGTGGCGCTGTGTGCTGGTCGGCAGCGGGCCTTTCGAGACGGAACTACGAGCACTGGCAGCGGAGCTTGGCATCGCCGAGCGCGTGATGTTCCCGGGCTTCGTGCCCCACCAGGACGCGCCAGGATGGTTTTCTCTTTTCGATGTCTTTGCGTTGCCTTCGGAGACGCGGCCTCATTGGAAGGAGCAGTTCGGCCGGGTGATTGTAGAAGCGAATGGCTGTGAGACGGCTGTGGTGGGTGCTGACTCGGGCGAGATCGGAAGCGTATTGCGCTCGACGGGTGGTGGCGTGCTGGTTCCAGAAGCGAGTCCGAGAGAGTTTGCCGCGGCTTTGCAGGTGTTCATGGACGAGCCGAACCAACGCTTTGCCTTTGCCAAAGCCGGCGCAGAGGCGGCGAGAACGCAGTATGATCAGCGACTGCTGGCGAGACGCTTTGCCGCCCTTGTGGAAGACGCTGTGAACGCTTCGCCGAAGAAGGGACAGCGCTGATGCGGCTCGCGCTACTGACCCACAAGGTCGACTTCCAGGATGGTCAAGGCCGCGTGAACTACGAGATCGTGCGCGCGGCGCTTGATCGCGGCGACGAGGTGACAGTGATCGCCGAGTTCTGCTCGGACGACATCGCACAGCATCCTCGCGGGCGTTTCGTGCGCATGCGCGACCGCCCGATCCCTACGCAGTTGCTTCGTAACCTGTACTTCGCGATGAAGAGCGCTCGCTGGCTGCGCGAGCACAGACACGAGTTCGACGTAGTGCAGGCGAATGGGTTTGTGACGTGGGAGGCCGCGGACATTGTCGCCGTGCACTATGTCCACACGGCATGGCTTCGCACCACCCACTTTCCCTTCCAGTGGAGATCTTTCCGTCCGTATGCGTGGTATCAGCGCACGTTGACGATCATGAATGGGTATTTTGAACGGAAAGCCTTTCGGAGCGCGTCGGTACTGGTTGCCGTTTCGGAGTTCACGCGACGTGAAGTCATCAACCTCGGACTTCCTCCCGGCAAAATGCAGGTAGTGCCGAATGGTGTGGACACCGCGGAGTTTCATCCGGGAGAAGGAAACCGTGAGGCGTTCCAACTGCCAGCGGGCGTTCCGATGGCCTTGTTCGTTGGAGATATACGAACGACTCGCAAGAATCTTGACGCCGTTTTGAAAAGCATGCAGGCACTGCCGACGTTGCATCTTGCGGTGGCAGGGAAAGTTGAAGGAAGCCCCTATCCTTTAATGACAGCGGAGTTGGGTATCCAGAGCCGGGTGCATTTTGTCGGCAAGACAAACCAGATCCCGCTGTTGATGAGATCGGCAGACGCCTTTGTTTTTCCATCCCGGTACGAGGCGCATCCACTTGTGCTGCTGGAGGCGTTGGCCTCCGGGCTTCCGGTGTTGGTGTCTGCGAACTTCGGAGCATCGGCTTACATTCATGGAGGCGGCGTTGTGTATGGAGATGCGGACGACATACCGGCGCTTGAAGCTTCCCTCCGGAGATTGTTGGAAGACCCCGTCAAACTCCGGCAGACGGGTGAAGCGGCGAGAAAACAGGCTTTGACAATGACATGGTCTGAAACTGCAAGGGGATATCTACGAATCTATGACCTGTTGATGCGCGCGCGCGCGTCAGAAGAGACAGATAGCGCAGAAGTGCAGGCAGGCGCATGATTCGTACGCTTCAGGTTGGCGACGAATGGCTTTCGGAGCGCGAAGGTGGGTTGGCGCGCTATTACTACGAGCTCTTGCGACACCTACCGGCTGAAAGGTTGTCCGCGCGGGGGCTGGTGGTGGGCTCAGACAAGGTAGAGATTGAGACGCTCGGCAAAGTGCGGGCATTTGCCAAGGCAGACGATCCGATGAAAACGCGTGTGCTCGGTCTTCGCGGGATGGCGCTCCCGCTGTTGAAGGCGGGGAGTGTCGATTTGCTCGCGTGCCACTTTGCTTTGTATGGGCTGCCTTTGCTGGACAGGCTCCAGTCAGCGCCAACGGTGGTGCACTTCCATGGGCCCTGGGCAGCGGAAAGCGGGGCAGAAGGTCAAGGTGGTCTGCAAGAGCGCATGAAAGCTGCCATCGAAGGCCTTGTCTATCGCCGGGCATCTCGGTTGATCGTGTTATCTGAAGCGTTTCGGCAAGAACTGATCAGGCGATACCGGATACCCGCTGAGCGAGTGAGGATCGTGCCGGGTGGTGTGGACACCCAGCGCTTTCATATGGAGGTCG
Organism: Granulicella sp.; assembly: GCA_965198545.1. GTDB lineage: Bacteria > Acidobacteriota > Terriglobia > Terriglobales > Acidobacteriaceae > Granulicella. Next base: position 485,477 of record CBDAPS010000002.1, read on the forward strand.
GCCGCAGGGAGGCTCGGGAACAGCTGGGGTGGCCGGTCGATCGGCCAGTGATGGTGGCGGTGCGGCGACACGTTCGCCGCATGGGGCTTGAAGAACTCATCGATGCCGTCGGGGGGGTAAAAGGGAGGCATCCAGATGTGCTGTTGATGTTGGGCGGGACGGGGCCGATTTCTGGAGAGCTTCGGCAGCGAATCTCGGAGAAAGGGCTTGAGCAGAGTGTCCGTCTGCTCGGCCGCGTGCCGGATGAGCAGTTGCCGCTGGTGTATCGGGCGGCTGATCTGTCGGTTGTTCCGACCCAGATGCTGGAAGGTTTCGGGCTGATTACTCTGGAGTCACTGGCCTCCGGAACTCCTGTACTGGTAACGCCGGTAGGAGGCTTGCCGGAAACGTTGATGCCGTTCGCACCGCAGTGCGTGTTCCCGGACAAAACTGCGGAGGCTATGGCCAACACTCTGGACGAGGTGTTGCGGGGAGCACGTACCCTCCCCAGCGAAGCGGATTGCCGCGCCTACGCCATTGGCAACTTCGCGTGGGAAACCATCGCCGCCAAAGTCGTGGACGTCTACGAGGAAGCGCTCCGATGAGGGTGCTCTATGTAGATCAGACCGGGAAGCTGGGCGGGGGCGAGTTAGCCATCCTGCCTTGGATTTGTCATGCGCGCGAAGGCGCAGCGGTTGTACTGCTGGAGGACGGTCCATTCCGGTCTTTGCTGGAGGAGTGCGATGTGCCGGTCGAAGTGATCGATCTGCAGACGCTGAAAGGCGTCCGCCGGGAGTCCGGGGTTGGTGGAGTTCTCCGTTCAATTCCAGGGTTCTGGCGGGTCAGGGGACGCCTGAAGGCGAAGGCCGCGGGGTTCGACGTGCTCTACGCGAACTCGCAAAAAGCGTTCCTGCTGTGTGCGCTGGCGAAGCGAAAGAGACAACCTTTGGTTTGGCATCTGCGAGACATCATGACAGCTGAGCATTTCAGCCCACTTCTCCGAAAGATCGCGGTCGCTGCCGGGAATCGCTTTGCAGCCGTTGTCGTTACGAACTCTCAAGCGACAGCGGACTCGTTTGTTGCTTCTGGCGGGAAGGCGGACAAGGTTCGCGTGGTTCACGACGGAGTGAGCGCAGAGCCCTTCGACCGTGTAACCGCAGGCGAGATCGATGCGTTCAGGGAGAAGATTCCAGCGCCTCCCGAAGCGAAGCTGGTGGGATTGTTTGGGAGGATTTCCCACTGGAAAGGGCAGCACATTCTGCTGGAGGCGCTTCGTGAGTTGCCTGAGGTACACGCGGTGCTGGTGGGCGACGCACTTTTTGGGGAGGAAGCGTATGCTGCACGATTAAGAACGCTTGCCTCAGAACCGAAGCTCGCGGGCCGTATACACTTCATGGGTTTTCGCCGGGACATCCCCGCCGGCATGAAGGCTATGGACGTGATCGTTCACACCTCCACGGCTCCGGAGCCCTTCGGATTGGTCCTGGTGGAGGGAATGCTCGCAGGCAAGCCGGTGATCGCAACCGCTGCGGGGGGGGCGCTAGAGATCTTGCGAGGAGGAGCTGATGGCGACGCCGGATTGCTCACTGCACCAGGCGCCGTGGAGGAACTTCGCGATGCGATCCAATTCCTGCTTGCGAATCCGAACGAACGCAGAAATTTAGCGCAGAGAGGCTCTCGGAGAGCACGGGCAGGCTTTTCAGAGGAGAGGCTTTTTCTTGCTTTGCACGATATCGTTTCATCGCTGAAAGATACTTCTTCCGCACGCTGAACCCCGTTTTGGTGGGACAGGGTGCGTGGTAAACTTCAGATACTATTCGAACGACCGTCCCGGATGCGTTTTGCACTGCGGCTCGCCTGAATGGAAGTAGGTGCAGAGTATCGCCAGTGTCATCAGTCGGGTGCCCCATGCCGGCGCAAATCGTGTTCTGGAGTGTATGTTGCCTGCTTGTGTAGCCGCGGGTTTTGTCCAATACAAGTGCGTTTTGGCTGAACCGCTTCTTTCGTCGAATCGAAGCGCTTGCTCCGGGGACCTTCTTCATCCGGCTTTGATGTCTGTCTCTGGGTGTGCTGTTTATCTGCACATCTCGTCGCGAAAAGGCGATTTTTCTCCTTCAATCCACGCTTTGAAGTCCGATCCGAAGCCCGATTCAGGCTCGCTGCTGGCTGATGAGGATGTTCGTACTGTTCGCCGCCCGGTTCGGAAGCAGTTTGCGGCTCCCGGCAATCGCGTCAACTTTTCTGCACGGCCTGTTGAGAAAGTCTTCGAGCATCGTAATCGAGCCAAGATGTCCGCCGGAAGAACTGGAGTTTGCAAATGAGGCCGTTGGTCTCCCAAGAAAGTAAGGCTGGAGCGACGCAGACGCGGCCGGGATCCACTCCGGAGACGGAATCGGGCCTTTCTATCAGTGACATCCTGCGGATGATCACTCGTCACTGGCTTTTCATTGTCGTGTGCCTTGTGGTTTGCGTTGGCCTTGCATACTTCTATGCGAAGTCACTGACGCCGATCTATGAGTCCTCCGCTAGTCTTCGGCTAGATCCGAACCGCGCGGGTTCGCTTGGCCTGAACAGTATCGTCGGAGCAGGAGGCGGCGGGGACGAGCTCTCAACGGAGATCGCGATCATCGAGAGCGATTCCGTAGCGACAGAAACGTTGGCCATGCTGAGCGATGCAGACTTCCGCAAGTTTGCGGGAGGCCCCCGCAGCCAACTCGGGATTCCGACCAATGCACTGAAATTAACGCCTGCCCAAGAAGGCGTGCTTGCTGCGATGAAGAGCGGGCTGAAGGCGCATCAGGTCGGAAATACACAGCTGCTTGCAGTTTCCTTTCGCGGGCCCGACCCTCAGTTAGCCGCCACAATCGTGAATGATGCGGTAAACGCTTACCTCAAGCAGGGTTTCGATAGCCGCTACGGTTCTGTGGCCCAGGTGCGAAAGTGGCTTGAGGGCGAACTAGGCACCTTGCAGGGCCAAGCGGCCAGCGCACAGAACAGGCTGACGCAGTTTCAGGAAGAAAACAACATCCTGGTGACGAGCGAGACGAGCAATTCAACGCTGGACGAACTGAAAGCCCTAAGCGATGACCTGACCAGGGCAAAAGCCGATCGCCTGGTGAAAGAAGTGCAGCTTCATGCCGCTATGAGCGGTGATCCGCAGGTGATCTCGTCGATCTTTCCGAGTCCATCTTTCTCCGTACTTCAGGGGGAACGAGCATCAGCAGTCACGCAGTATGCGCAGCTGGCATCCAAATTCGCTGACAACTATCCCCCGCTGATCGAGGCGAAGCGGCAGGTCCAAAAGCTCGATTTGCAATTCAACGGCGAGATTGCTCTCATCAAAGCCCGTGTGAAGCAGGAGTACGACACTTCTGAGGCGACGGAAAGAGTAATTCAACAGCAATACGACGCTCAACTCGGTAAGGCGTATGCTCTGAACCGCCAAGAGGCCACCTACGGCGTGTTGCTTTCCGAGGTGAAATCCTCGCGAGAACTTTACGATTCTCTGGAGCATAACCTTCAACAAGCTGGCGTGACCGCAGGACTCAGTGCGGTGAACACAATGTTGTTGGATCGCGCCCGCGCTCCGCTTTTCCCAGTCGAACCGAAGAAGACAGTCATTGTTGGCTTCGGCTTCATGCTCGGACTTTTTGCAGGGCTCGGCGCTGCCTTTCTGAAAGAAGCGATCACGGATACAGTGCAGAGTGAAGAACAACTGGAACATGCACTTCGTGTGCCAGTACTTTCGATCGTGCCTCATATCAGCGGAGCCCAGAAGATGGAGAGTACGGCTAACGAGGCCGGCGTCGGCCGCGCTTCTCCGATGCTGGTGTCGTACTACTCACCGCTTTCCAGATCGTCGGAGGCCTACCGAAATCTACGCAACGGTGTCCTGCTTGCTAACGACCAAGTAAAGACCTTACTGGTGACCAGTACGATCGCCGGCGAAGGAAAAAGCAACACCATCGCCAACTTTGCCGTGGTACTGGCACAGTACGGGGCCAAGGTTCTGATTGTTGATGCCGATCTTCGACGGCCCAGAGTACACACCATCTTTGGCCTCGACAATGTTCAGGGTCTCAGCAACATGATTTTGGGTGAAGATATTCCTGAGCCCATGCATCAACCCCTGCCCGAACAGCCGAACGTCTATGTGATGACAGCTGGAAAGCGGACTACCCTGCCGTCCGAAGCGCTAAGTTCGAACCGGCTCTATAGCCTGCTTTCGGAATGGGAGAAACGATTTGATTACGTCATCGTAGACTCGGCGCCGTTGCTTGTAGTGAGCGACAGCATGCCTCTGGCGAGCTGGGTTGATGCGACACTTCTCGTGATCCGGTACAACTGGACCCCGGTGGCCGCCCTGCGCCGTGTGAGAACAGTGCTAGGTCATGCTCAGACGCAAATTGCCGGGGTTGTGCTGAACGACATGCCGGTTAAGAGTGCCGGTTACGGCGGCTACGGTTACAGGAACGGGGATGGCTACTATGAGTGAGGCACCGGTGAGATCGTGTGTGGGCGCTTGGCGTCGGCAGGGAGTCAGTGCCTGCTGTTGGGCTTTGGTTTTCGTCTCTTGCCCGAGGAGCTACAGCCAGTCCCATCCGACCCCGTCGCCTTCCGTATCACTTGCTTCGTCTCCGGATCCCGGCCCGGTACAGGCTGCCCCCCTGCTGCTTGGGAGTGGTGATCTTCTGGAGGTACAGGTTTTTAGTACTCCGGATCTGTCGGGCAAAGCACGGGTCGATCAGTATGGCCTGTTGAATCTGCCGGTGATTGGAGCGGTACACGTAACCGGACTTACGGCTGCGCAGGTGGCAGTGGCGATCGAACAGCGTCTGAAGACCGGCTTAATCATGCTTGACCCTCACGTCACTGTCTTTGTCGATGAATATGCCAGTCAGAGCGTGAACGTGCTGGGAGAAGTAAAGAAGGTAGGACCTGTGCCGCTCTATGGAGCACAGTCGCTGTATGACGTGCTTTCTGAGGCCGGGGGGCTAGGGGCTGGTGCCGGCGGGACCATCTCCATTTCGCACCGGAACGATCCGTCTCCGCCGGTGAATATTCAGGTGAACACTCCGAACTATTCCAGCCTGGCGCATACCACGCAGATTAATCCGGGCGATACAATCGTCGTTTCTCAAGCGGATTTGATTTATGTCGTAGGCGATCTTCAGCGACAGGGTTCTATTCCCATCGTGAACGGGGTTCCGCTCACGATTTTGAATGTTCTATCGCTTTCTTCCGGCATGACTCCAACTGCAGCGGGTTCGAAGGCGTCCATTGTGCGGGAAACGCCTACTGGCGTGACGACGATTCATCTTAACCTGCACCGGATCCTTAAGCAGGAAGATCCCAACATCGTCATGCAGGCGAAAGACATTCTTGTTGTTCCGCGAAGTATTGGTAAGGAATTCTTAACTTTAGCTCTGCCGCAAGTGACAAGCGCTGTCGTGAGCTCGGCTGTGTACTCCGCACTCAACCGCTAAGCATGCACAGAGCGTGTCCCCATCTCTGCGGTTCCACTGCTGGCGATTGGTTGTGAACTCTCCCGATTGTAAAGTTGAGTTGAAGAGGTTCAGCGGTTTGCTTCCAAGCTCCAAATACGCTCCGCCCTTTAGGGTATGACAGCGGTAAAAACCGGAAGGCTTTGAAGTGTCTAGTTTGCGTTATTGCTGAGCTATACTCTGGTTTTGCGCCCACATCGGTAGAGTTCTTGTACGTGACTTTGAGGTCTTCAGAATGAACGAGGCACTCTTTGGCGGCTCGCGTTGCACAATCGTTGTGCCCTGTTACAACGAAGAAGAGCGTCTTCCTGTGGATTCGTTCCGTGATTTTATCCGTGACAGGGACGGTATTCGGTTTCTCTTCGTGAATGATGGCAGCCAAGATAAAACTCTTGCCCTTCTCCAGAGTTTTCAAGAGGCGCACCCAGAAGCTGTTGGCGTGTTGAATCAGCCCCGTAATATGGGTAAGGCTGAAGCGGTGCGATGCGGCATGCTGCAGGCAATCGCCAATGGAGCTATCTATACGGGTTTCTGGGACGCGGATTTGGCGACTCCGCTCAGTGAAATACCGCGCCTGCTGGGAATTCTGGTCGAAAAACCTCGAGTGGAGATGGTCTTAGGAGCACGAGTGCGGCTCCTGGGCAGACACGTTACCAGGCGTCCGTTGCGCCACTACTCTGGGAGAATATTCGCCACGATAGCCTCCATGACGCTGAACCTGCCGATCTATGACACTCAGTGTGGAGCGAAATTATTTCGCGTGACGCCTACCCTAAGCAAGGTGCTCGCAACACCCTTCCATTCGCGATGGACGTTCGACGTAGAACTGCTGGCCCGCTTTCTCACCCAACACAGCGCTGGCCCAGAACATGCGGTAGCGGCTATCTATGAGGAGCCCCTACAGACGTGGGAGGACGTAGCAGGGTCCAAGCTAAAGGTGCTGGATTCACTCAAGTCAATAGGAGATATGCTCGCGATACGACAGACGTATTTTAAGTCGTAACCGTCATGCATGGGGATCGACGGTTAGCTTGGCAGGTTTGGCACAGGTCGGTGCGATGCGGACGTCTGAATTGATCGGAGATGCACTGTCGTCGTCCTCATCGATTCGGTCCGCTGGGAAGATCGCCCGCACTGGTTTCCGTAGCGCTTCTCGCAGCTCGGTCCCTTTGAAGCAGGTTGCTGGCTTTCACTTCCGTTGCAAATGCGTTGTCTCCCGCCTCGATACAATAGGATGGTCCGCGGGAAACGCGGGCCCCCGATGGAGCTGAACTTCTTTGCCTACTTCCAACGCCCCCCGTTCTCGCCCTGTATCGCTGGGTTCGGTGCATTTGGACGCGTTGCGAGGAGCGGCGGCTCTCCTCGTTTTTGTGAACCACACCCGGGCACTCTACTTTTCCTCCCCGCTTCACGCTTCAACGGGCTTACCCTCTCCGTCTGCTACAGCTGGTTCGCAGCTCTCGATGCCGACGCCACCCCGATTTGCTCAGTCGGTCTCTAGCGAGAGCGCTTTAGGAGTGAAGTTCGCCGGTGAAGCGGTCATCATCTTCTTCGTCCTTAGCGGATACCTGGTTGGTGGAAGCGTCCTTCGGGCGCTGAAGCTGGAACGCTGGTCTTGGAAGGGATATCTCAGCAAAAGGCTCACTCGTCTCTGGGTTCCACTCATCCCTTGCCTTATTATTTGTGTCTGTCTAGATCGATTCGGGTTCCATCGTTCCGGGGCGGGAAGCATTTACGATAATCCCCCGGGCATCGACCTGGTCATTTCTAACGGGTTGATTGACCGGCTCGGCCTGGGCGTTTTCCTTGGCAATGTTTGCTTCCTTCAGGGAATCTTTGTGCATGATGCAGGGACAAACGTTTCCCTCTGGAGCCTGGCCAACGAGTTCTGGTACTACCTTGCCTTCCCGTGTCTTGTTCTGGCAGCAAGTTCGCAGCGCCCCCCGCTTAGGCGTCTTTTGTATGGAGCGTTCGCTGTTGGAATTCTGCTGTTCATCGGTCGTGGAATGACATCGCTTTTTCCGATCTGGTTAACCGGTGCGGCAGTGACGATGGTGCCTTGGAGGCTGCCGGAACGAACGGCGCGTTGGCTCGCCGCCGGCTTTTTGCCTCTGCTGCTGATGATTATGCTGGGAGCGCGGATATCGCCGCTTGGAACGCTCGTGACGGAATACATCGTTGGAGCGGCTGCAAGCATTTTTCTCTACCTGCTTGTGCAGCAGCGAAGCCCTTCGCGGGACTCAGCCTACAAAAATGTCGCAAAGTATTTTTCCGAAGTTTCGTATACTTTGTACATCGCTCACCTGCCGATCGCCGTCTTCCTCGCCTCTCTAGTGAACTCACCGTGGTACGAATGGGAGAAAACGCCGGCGAATCTGCTGTTGTTCCTGGCACTCGATGGACTGGTCTTATTGCTTGCGACTCTTCTGTGGCGGCTTTTTGAAGCTAATACGGATGCGGTTCGGCAAGCAATTTTTGAGCGCTCCTGAAGGATTTGCTGGCAGCAGGCGTCTGGAATGCGGCGAGCTCCACGAACTGGTCATGCTGAATTGAAGAACAAAAGATATGATGAACGTGCTTACAATTCGCAACTTTAGAAGTGTGGGACTGGACCGTGTTCTGTTGTTCGTCTTCGGTGCCGGACTGATCATACCGGCGTTCTACCTTCTTGTGCACGACCAACTTCGGCTACTTATAGCTCTTTTCTTCGTTACCGGACTGATCATCCTCTGGCACGTAAATCGTTCCCTGGCGATCTGCATCAACTTTTGCTATCTCTTTTTGTTGGGCGACATCCGGCGTTACATGAATGTGTACATTCCGGCTGGAGGGCTGGATCCTCTACTCGTGGTCGGAGCTTTGTCCGCGCTATATATCGGACTGCCACTCTTTCGTAGCGTGCGCGTGACGGACGTACTTTCCAAGAGCATGCTGGGGCTGCTGGGGATCATGATCCTTGAAATTTTCAATCCCAAACAGGGTTCCTTGCTCGTGGGGTTTTCAGCCGGACTGTTTTACGTCGTACCAGTAATCTGGTTCTGGATCGGTCGTGCCTACGCCACGGAGGAGTTGTGCGGACAACTGCTCTACCGGGTTGTGGTGCCGCTCGGACTTCTAGCCGCCGCGCTGGGACTGTATCAGACGTTCGTCGGTTTCCTGCCGTGGGAACAGGCCTGGATCGACGCATCACGGGCTGCCGGTTTCGATGCTCTTTTCTTGCATGCCGATCAGGCTAGAGCCTTCGGCTTCTCCGTGAATTCCACGGAGTTTGCCGGCCTTCTTCAAGTAACAACGATTCTGCTTGGAGCTGCCGTCTCGGGAAAACGCTGGTGGTATCTGCTCCCTATTCCCATGTTGTTGGCAAGCACGTTCTTCGGCGGCTCTCGAGGACCGATCGTCAGGATCGTATTTGGAATGGCGACCGTGTGGGCTATCCGAGGATATGCTCGGGGAAAGGCCAGTCTACTGCCGCGAATTGTTTTCGCAACTGCTGTGGGGTTTGGCGCTTTATATTACTCTGTTTCTCAGGTGAGTGAAAACGCACCGGGCCTGAGTTCCCAATCCACTACGAGCGACGCCGCTACCGCGCATCAGATTCAAGGCCTTGCGGATCCTTTCAATGCGCAGTCTTCCACTGCTGGCATCCATGTCGCCATCGTACAACAAGGCATTCTTGCAGGATTTACTAACCCGGTAGGCTATGGCCTTGGGGCCGCGACACTAGCGGCGGGAAAATTCAACGTGGGCACCGGCGCCCTATCGAGCGAGGTGGATTTCAGTGATGCATTTGTCACCATGGGTTTACCCGGGGGGCTGTGTTTCCTTGCGATCGTCGTTTTTTCATTTCAGTATGTTCTGAAATACACCCGCAGTGCTCCCAAAGGTCTAGCATTCGGTTTGTTCGGGATGCTGGCAGCATGCTTTGGGGCTTGGCTCCCGCAGGGACAATACGGCATGGCTCCCCTGATGCTCTTTTGCATAGGGTTCCTTACCAAGCAGCGACTCGACAGGGAAGCAGTGAAAGAGAGCCAAGAAGCATCGTGGACGGTTTCGTCTTCCGGACTAATGGAAAACCCGAGTCTCTGAGGCTTTGACAGTTCCTCCGGAGGATGGGTACCATCTCGGCTTGACAAGACATTGAAGCTTGCAGGATGAGTGTCGGCTGCTTGACGGGCCGATTGTGCGATGTGCAATATCACTTCGTCCGTTCGGATCTGGCTCCTTAGGTGGTTCACTTGGGTTAGAATGGAGTGACTATTTCAAAGAATACGGGTCAAAGTGGTTGACAGATCGACGGACAGCCACAACGCTTGGTGCGGTTCAGGCGAACGGAATACCTGTGGTGCGACTCGAACACCCTGGTATGCACCCGCATTACTGCGTTTGATAGAAGGAACGGCTTCATGTTTGTAGAGCGCGAAAGAACAGAAACAAAGAGCCAAACCCTTCTCGAACGGGCCTGCATCATCATCCCGACTTTCAACGCGAGCCGCTATCTGGAGTCGCTATGTGAGTCGCTGGAGGCGCAGGGGATCCAAAAGCGCCAAGTGCTTGTGGTCGACTCCTCGTCGACGGACAACACGAGGGAGCTCGTGGAGCGGGCAGGCTTTCGACTTCGGCGTATCCCGAAAGAGGATTTCCGTCATGGCGCGACCCGGCAGATGGCCTCGGGGCTGACGAATAACGACTTCATCATCTTTCTTACACAGGATGCGTTACCAGTTGGCGGCGACTGCTTTACAAAGCTTCTTTCGGCGTTCGAAGACCCAGAAATTGCGGCGGCGTACGGAAGACAGCTCGCCCGACCGGATGCCCGTCCGATTGAGTGTCATGCGAGATTGTTCAATTACCCTGAGACGTCCGCGGTTCGCAGCTTCGCAGACCGAGCGCGTCTTGGGTTTCGGGCGGCATTCTTCTCGAACAGCTTTGCAGCGTACCGGCGGAGTGCGCTGGATCAGGTTGGCGGCTTTCCGACAGATGCCATCCTATGTGAGGATACGTCGGTGGCAGCACGGCTGCTTCTACAGGATTGGAAGATTGCGTATCAGGGCGATGCCGAAGTGCTGCATTCGCACCACATGACAATGCGGAAGGAGTTTTGTCGCTACTTCGACATCGGGGTTCATCACGGAAGTTCCGCATGGCTGATCGATTCCTTCGGCGGCCCTGGTAGTGAAGGACGAGCCTTTGTCGCTTCGCAGATGCGATACCTTAAGGCGAACAAGCCGTCTTCGATTCCGGAGGCTCTTGCACGGAATGTTGGAAAGTGGCTTGGCTACAAGCTTGGTGTTCGGGAGCAATCGCTGCCGATGTGGCTGAAGCTTCTGCTTTCGGCCCATTCCGAACACTGGCACAATCAAGCCGAAGACGCTTTGCCGCGGGCTGGATCCCAGGTGACCACGCATAGCGATCTGACCAACGACCGCTACAAGCAGTATTTGAAATAACCCAATCCAAGCAAGCTCGATTTCCTGAAGCACTGACAGCCAAGTAGACCTGCCGCTTCGCCGGTGGGCTACTTTCGGTTGCGGGAACAGTCTGTTGCAATCAGGGGGACTGCAATAGATTGTTTTCCTACTCCGAGCCTACGGCTTTTCAACCTTTTGGTGGATGCGCGGCAAGTGCGGCAGACGATAGCTTTCTCGCTAACCCTTTTTGATTCTTCTCGCACGAGGTTGTCGATGAAATGTCTCAAGCCGCGTTTATATGCGGCGTTCGTTTTAGCGCTGTTCGCTTACAGGTTGCCGTGTCAGAGCGTTACGGCCTCCCTGCGGGGAGTCGTCACGGACGCAACGCGGGCGGTGGTTCCCGGCGCCGAGGTTGTGATCACCGCTAGCGATACGGCGCAGCAGCACCAGCAGCGTTCGGACGGCCATGGAGAATTTTCATTTCAGGAGCTTTTTGTCGGTGACTACAGGGTGGAGGTGCGTTCGGCGGGGTTTGCGATCTGGGTGAATCCGCGGCTTCATCTCGACGTCGGGAATCAGTCGCAGATTGCCGTCCAACTCGTGCCCGCCACCAGCCGGCAGGTCATCGAAGTAAACGCGGAGGCGGCCCGCCTGCAGGCAAACGAAATTGCGCAGGGCACCGTGGTCAGTCTGCGCGAAATGCAAAGCCTGCCGATCAGCGGCCGCAACTTCGCGCAGTTAGGCATTTTGCAGTCAGGTGTCCGCCCGGCCGCGGCGAGCCTTATGGTGATGGGAGGCTTCCGCCGGGCGGGACAGAACTACGAGGTGAACGGTCAACGTCCAGAGTCGAACAACTACCTCGTGGACGGCGCACGGGACCTCAATCGTCTGGACGGCGGCTTTGCGTTCAGGCCGCCAGCCGATGCCATCGCCGAGTTCCGTATCCTCACCGCCACGGCGCCGGCGGAGTTTGGAAACACAGCGGGCGGCATTACGACGATCGTGACGCGCTCCGGCACGAACACGCTTCACGGGACCGTATACGACTTCTTTCGCAACGACGCCCTGAACGCCAATAACTATTTCGCACCGAAAAAGGAAGGGATGAAGCAAAACCAGTTCGGCGTGACCATGGGCGGTCCCGTGGTTTATGACCGTGTGTTTTACTTCGTCTACTACGACGGCCTGCGAAACACTCAGGACATCACTCATGGAGTCGTGGTCCCGACGGTGGCCGAACGCAATGGAGACTTCTCGGCCGATGTCCCTATTTTGCTGAACTCAACAAGAACCCCAGCCGGCAACAGCTTCGCCGGCCAGATCAGCCCAATCACGGCACGTTATCTTTCATTCTTCCCTGTGCCCAATACGGCCGAGAATCCTCACCTCGCGCAGACCACGAACAAGAGCAACTACACAAGCGATCAGGGCGGCGTAAAGGCAGATTGGCTGCTGCGGAGCGCAGATGTGTTAAGTGCGCGATATACCTACTCCACCCTGGAGATGCGCAGCCCTTACTCGGAACTTGGGTCGGATGTTCCAGGCTTTCCAGTGGGCTACTTTACCAACACACACCTTGGCGGCCTGACCGAGACGCACACATTTTCGCCGCATACCGTGATGACAGCGAATACCAATTTGTTCCAAAATCACATCGTGCTGGATAAGCGGCTTTCGGGGTACTCACCGCAAGCGTTTGGCTTCGGCTATTCGTCAACGTGGGATTCTGCGACCGGCGCGCCGTTGATCATGACCCAGGGCTATTCCAACGTGGGCGATCCGATCATCAACCCTCGAGATACCACGGAGAACGGCTACGGGGTGGGCGCAAACTTCGTGCACACGCAAGGCAAGCACGTCACCAGCTTTGGGGCGCAGTTCCGCCGAATCCAAGTCAACGGCTATCAAGCGAACTTCGCATCGGGCACATTCTCCTTCACGGTTCAGGGTTACACGAACAATTCACTGGCCAACTTCCTGCTGGGTAAGCCAGACATTTTTACTCAAGCTGGCGGCGATTTCACGCGCAATCTGCGTGGATGGGATCTGGGAGCCTATCTGCAGGATGAGTTCCGGCTTGGCCCCAGGCTCACGCTGAACTATGGACTCCGCTACGAAGTGACGACACCGTTCAAGGACATTCACAACCGCTTGATGGCGTTCACGCCGGGAGTCCAGTCGGTCGTTCATCCGTACGCTCCGGCAGGCCTTGTATTTCCTGGCGATCCGGGAGTGCCTGACACGATCGCTCCTATTTTTACCAAGGATTTCGCACCACGTGTCGGATTCGCGTGGGACCCGATGGGCAATGGCCGGATGGTGATTCACTCAGCCTACGGCATCTTCTTTGATCCCTTGCTGAATGGTGTCGGCATGCCGATGCGCGCGGCCAGCGCAGCGCTGCCCGGCACTGTGGTACGCACGCTGACGGGAACGATCAACTACGTCAACCCGCTCGCGGCTATAAGCAACCCGTTTACGCCAGGACAGGTCGCGCTGCCAGCCTCAACGTTCGCGATTGACCGTGGTCTGCTGCCGCCTTACACGCAGGACTGGAACCTCACGGTGGATCATAGCCTGCGCGGGCAAGTGCTGTCGGTTGGGTACATCGGCGCCAAGGCTACTCGTTTGCCACGGCTGGTGGAGGCTAATCCAGCTATCTACCAGCCCGGCGCAACGCTGGCGAACTCCGGGCGGCGTCGCTTGTACTCCGGTTGCACACTGACGACCGGCACCTGCACCTTGGGTACGGCTGGCCTGGTGGAGGGCAACGCCAACTCAAGCTTCCACTCGGCGCAGGTTTCGCTGACGCGACGCGGCGGCACTGACCTGAACTACACGCTGGCCTACACGTACTCCAAGGATCTTGACTACTCCTCAAGCCTCCACATGTCGGGGCCGGCACCGTGGCTGATTCTTGGCGAACTGGATGTGCCGCAAAACAATCAGAACCTGAAGGGTGAGTACGGGCGCTCGCTCTTCGATTCGCGCCACCGCTTTGCAGCCAGTGTGACGTACGCGATCCCGTTCGCGCGCACGTTGAAGGGACTATCCCACACCCTCCTAGATGGTTGGCAGGCAAACGCTCTGCTGGCGCTCAACTCCAGCACGCCGTTCACAGTCTATGACTCGGCCAACGTTTCACTGCAGGCGCCGCATCCCGGTGTTTCCGGCATGTTCGGGGATCGGCCAAATGTTGTTGGTAATCCGAATCAGAGAGCGCCGCACATGGTTTCGCAGTGGGTATCGCGCTCTGCGTTCCAGAGACTGGATCCCGTAGCGAATGCGGGGCAGTTTGGCAACGAGAAGCGCAATAGCATCGACGGGCCAGCCTTTGGCAGCCTGGATGCTTCGCTCGAGAAGACCTTCGCGCTATCGGAAAAGATGAAGGTGCAGTTCCGCGCCGAGGCCTTCAATTTGACTAACAACGTGAACTTCATCCTGCCGGTGGATGACATTAACTCGCCGGCGTTTGGGCAGATCATCGAGGCGCAGCCTGCGCGAGTTCTGCAATTCGCACTGAAGCTGCAGCGATAACGCGGGCAGCGGCGCTACTTCTGCATGAGCATGCCGTAGCCCGGCATGCTCATGTTGTCTTTGTGGATTGATGTCGCCCCGAGGGTGATGGTCTTTTTGGGTACGAGTGTTGGCGTGTTGTTTCCTTCGCGGATCATCTGCGTTTGATCGACGGCCAGGCTACGAAAGATTTGCTCGTGCGTGTAGTTGGCGGGCCAGCGGATTCGAAGTTCGTCGATTCGCGTTGCGGCACCCACGCCGATATGCTGCTCCAGAGGGTTTCCGCCAAAGCTGGAAACCGCACCAACCGTTCGGAAAACATGGCGTTGATGGCCAGCCTCGGTGAAGACGGCTTCAATGCGAGCGCCGTAAGCCGCGCGATTGCTGTCGGTGCCGACAAGCTTGACTGTGATGGAGTGACCGGCGTGGCCGGGGTTGCGGTAGAGAGAGCTTTGGTACGCGTCGCCCACAAACGCGCCACCCATTTCTTCGAAGACGTCTTCCTGGCCACGATTTTCAATGTCCGCGAAGACGACAGCGTGACCTTTTTGCAAGTGACCGAAGCCGCCCGAGGTGGTGATGTCCTGAAAACGTCTGCCGGCATCGTTGCGGAACATGCGATTAGGTAACAGCGCCTGATAGCTGGGATCGCCGTTGCCAAGGTAGACGTCTAGCCAGCCGTCGTTATCGAGATCGCCGAAGTTCGAACCCATCGTGAGGATCGCGCGGTCGATGTGCGTGGCGTGGCTTACATCGGTGAACGTGCCATCGTGGTTGTTGCGATAGAGATGGGCAAGACCGGCGTCGAATGGCTGACCTGCCTCAAAGCGGCCTACGTCCTGCATGGATCCGGTGTAGTAGCCGGCGACGAAGATGTCAGGCCAGCCGTCGTTGTCGTAATCAAAGAACCAGGTAGCGAAGGTGTTGCCCTTCGGTATGACTCTTGCTGACGCAGCGATGTCAGTGAAGCGCCAGTGGGCTGGGTCAGGATGCGCTGGATCTTGCGGTCCGTCGTTGCGGAACAGCCTATTGTTTGCTTCGCGCACGGAGACGTAAAGATCGGGCCTGCCATCATTGTTGAGGTCGCCCCAGGCAACGCCTTTCACATACGCATCGACCGGAAGTGTGGAAGAGACGTCGGTGAAGGTGCCATCGTGATTGTTGTGGTACAGGCGCGAAGGTTGCGGATTGCCGGGAGTGGACTCGTAGCCTACGAAGAGATCGAGCCAGCCATCATTGTCATAGTCGGCCCAGGCCGCGGTTTGGGTTGGGCCGTTGTGCAGCAGGCCGGCCCGTTCGGTAACGTCCTCAAAAGTGCCATCGCCGCGATTGCGCAGCAGCGAGAGAGGGTAGTTGCCATAGATCCCCCACCAGCCCCCGCGCAGTACGAGGATGTCCGGGTGGCCGTCGTTATCGAAGTCGGTGAGAACGATGTTCAGGCCGCCGAGTTCGCTGGTGAGACCTGCTTTGACCGACCAGTCGCTGAAGGTACCGTCCCCGTTGTTGTGGAAGAAGTGCATGGGGTCAAGCGGGCCAGACGATGAGGTGACGATGTCTAGAAAGCCGTCCCCGTCGAAGTCTTCAACGATGGCGCCGCCTGCGTGGCTGGTCACATCGACACCTGCCATTGAGGCGTAGTCGATGAACTCGCCAAGATTAACGTCGCTTTTGAAGAGCGAAGGTGGCAGGAGCCTGTTGGCCGGTACATCGCGTGGATAGCGGCCAAGTTGCATGTAGGCAACGTTGAGCAACCAGCGCGAGAGAGAATCGTCAGGATCATGGTCGAGCAGCCAATTCAACTCGCGAACGGCACCTTCGGCGCCTTCAGGAAGCTTGTGAACACCGCTGCCACGCAAAGGAAACACGCAAGAGTGCTGTCCATGCATGGCGAGACAGTTTTCCTGCTCACCGAGTCGCAGATAGGCAATCGAGCGGAGTTCGTGTAACTGCTGTTCGTCACTTGCTGATGGGTTTGCCTGGAGAAAGTGATCGAAACCGGCCAGCGTGGTGATGGCAGGGCGCGTGTCACCGGTGCGAAGTTGCTCGAAGACGAGTTCGGGATAGACAATGTGCTGCTGAGCAGGCGTGAGCCTTCCGCTTGCCAATAGCCCTGCAAGGTAACGAGCGCGCTCAGACGGCTTGTTCGGATCGGCCTTCCAGTCTGTTGCGCCGAAAATAGCACGCAGCCGGGCTTCCATGACGCGGTTGGACGGCGGCGTGGCGTCGCCGGGCGAGAGCGGATTGGCGGATGTGCAAAGGCAAAAAGCAACGACGCAGGCCATAAGACATCGCAGCCTTCGTCCGCGAGGCCGCTCAACAGCGAGTATGGGACCGGTTGTGAAGAAGGCGGTTGCCTCGGGACGGAGTTTCATGTTCCACCTACCAGCGCAGCGTCACGGACCGCGTAACGAACTGTGGACCTATGCCGGGCGCCGTGGCAGAGGGAGGCATGCTGACGATCAGCTTGTCACGGAGGATCTCAGCGCCGGTCGCAATGGGACTGACCGGGGTGTTGCGGCGTAGCGTGAACGTTACGGTGCTGCCGGCGAGTGCTTCCACTGTGAATGTGAGCGAGTGTGCATCGGTATGTTCGTCAATGGCTCGCGGGCCACGGGTTTCTTCTCCGAAGAGCGGGGCCGCCGTGTTCTGGAGTTGAACTTCAACGGGAGGAAGGGAAAGGTGAAGCTCATGACGGATACTGGGCGCGTCTTTGCAAACTGTTTCCGAAATCGCCAGGGAGGGTTCCGAGCGAAGGCAGAGCGTTGAGGCGGAAGCACCAGTGGCTATGACATCCAGTTCGGTCTTGCGGCGCTCAAGCGTGACCATGTACAGGGTCTCACCGACACGCACGTTGTCCAGCGAAGCGTGATCCCAGGTCGCGGGCAGGTGCGGATGAACGAGCAGCAAATGATTCGGAGCATCGGGTTCGAGACCGAAAAGGCCTTTGAGAGCTGGAGCGATGATCATCGCGGACGACCAAAGCTGATGGGTACTGGAACGTCCGAGAGGCTGATAAAAGCGGCCGGAGAGAACTTCCGTAATGGAGCCTGGATCCTGAACTTCGGTGAGATTGATGTTCTGATTCAGCGCAGCGTATCCAGCCAGGGGGTGCCCGGCGCGGTACTGCGCCATCGAGGTCCAGCCGGTGAAGAGAGGCCACACACTACCGCGGTGGTAGCTGATGGCATTGAAGGTCGGATCGTCAATGGAAACGGCACGCGTCCCCCAATCCGTTTCAAAGAGATGGCTGCTCCAATCGCGGAGCATCGTAGCCGGCCTCGCGAGACCTTTGTCTGAGCCCCACAGTGCGACCGAGGGATACACGGTGACTGTTGGGTCATAAGTGCCATCGAGGTTTTTGCTAAAGGCGTACTGCCCGCTAGGCAGGCCGTAGGCTTCAACGCTGGTAGTAAGCTTCGCCGCAGTGGCTTGCGCTTCAGCGGTGAGGGTAGTGTCGCCAACCCAGGCCGCGAGCTGAGCCATCGCGGCGGTGGCGTCGCGGTCCAGCGCAGCCAGATAAAGCTCCTGGTGAGGCATGCGCGCCCAGTCTTCTACCCAGCCGGTGCCCTGGCTGTTGTCGTAGACCCCATCGCCGTCGGAGTCATGCGTCCGCTCGAAGCGATAGGCACGCTGCAGACTGTCCCAGTGTGCTTTGAGGTAAGCGAGGTCGCCCGTAGTGCGAATGTAATCCTGCATAGCAAGCAGGTAGAGCGGCGTGGCATCAGCGGCGGCGTACTCGTACGGCAAGTTGGCCCAGGCAAGCGCTGGAGGCAACAGACTCGCGGGCTGGTCGGCAGACTGCGAGTACTCATGCATCATCTTGCCGTCGGCTCGTTGGCGGGCTATCAGAAAGTCCAAAGCCCGGCGGGCGAGCGCCTGATCGCCATAGCCGTCGATGGCGTAGAGCGACCAGAGAGTATCGCGACCGAAGAACCAGCCGAAGCCCGGTCGCGCGGAGTCAAATGACGGGAACCAGCCGGCAACGAGACCGACTTCGCCGGTAGACGTAGCCACCTGGGCTTTATCAATAGCGAGCTCTGCCCACGACATCGCCCGGTCGAATCGAGGATCAGGAGTATGCGTAATAAGGTGGGTATCGAAGTAGTGGGCGTAGTAGGCTTGCGTGCGGGACCACACCGTCGTCAGGTTGTTAAGGCGTTCTTCTAGCCGGCTCTTAAGAGCGGCCATATTGGCAGGGGTGTTTCGTTCTCCTGCGCGCGACACCTCACACAGCAGCGGGAACATCTGCCCGGCGTTCGTGCGCGGGTCAAAGCGCAGACGGAACTCCAGGGGCAGTGTGCGTGGGTGCTCCTGGTAAGGAGAGATGGCGCCCGGCGCGGCGGTAGGAAGAGCAATGAGTCCCCAGAGTTCGGGGTTGTCAGTGAAGACGCCGTAGAGACCGTCTGGACTGGCGGGCACGCCAGTGCTGGGCGAAGGGCCGTTGGCGAGGGAAGCAGGTGTGCTGGGAATCCAGTCCCACGAGGCCTGTCCGTATTGCGGCGCGGGCCACTGGAGGATCATCGCGGGATTGAGCGAGACAGTAAGGGTGGCCGGGGCAATGGAGTGGATCTCAAAGACGATAATGCCGCCGAGCCCCCGATTGCCTTCGCCAGCGGGCACGAGCATGTGCTGCTTTACGGTGATTGCCGCGTGCGAGTACGTCAGTGTGGCGTGATCCGGGCTGACCTGCAGCGTCGCGGTATTGCTGTTGAGATCAATAGGGACGGGGTAGCCGTCGACCTCGGCGCGTAGATGCAGGCCGCTGAAGAACTTGAGCGGGAACTGCCAGAGTTCGACCGTGCCATCCTGCATGCCAAGGATAGCGCCACCAGTGCCCGTGACGGTGAACGGCCGGTTGTGGATGGCGGATTGCGTAAGCGTGAGGGAACCTGTGGTGAAGGGAAGCGCCGGCACGGCCCGAAGCGGACCTTGGGTGGGCGGCGAAACAGGCGAGTTATGAAGGCCCTGATTGCTGAGCGGGGTTTCCTTGTCCTGAGGTGGGGCCGTCTGCGCGGCAGTTGCGAGGCTTGAACCGAGACAAGCGAGTGCGAGCAGGCGTGCCGATTTGTGGGCCAGCAAGGTCATTCGTCCTCCGGCGCGAACTTCGTGCATCTGAACTTTACGCATTTGAACTCTGCGCATCTGAACTTCGCGTATCTGTGTGATTCGCGTATGTGTGATTCTGAACCCACGCAGGGATTTGAAACCACGCAGGGGCTTACTGTCCAAGGACAGGTTTGCCCTGGCCTTCGGTAAGGGTGGTGTAGTGGTCAAGTTCCGGGATCAAAAACTGTTCGTAGAGGCCGTTGGGCCAGCGCACAACAAGGCTGGTGAGCTCCGGTTGCGAACCAAGCCCGAAGTGCAGGCGCAGGTCGTTGGAGCTGTTGTAGCTGGAGCCGGAACGAAGTTCGTCCACCCAGACACGCGGCTTGCCCGCGGCAGTGCCGTGCAGCGTGACGTGAGCGCTAAGGGCAGAGCGGTTGGACTTAGTGCCGACGAGCTGGAGCCCGAGCCAGTGGTTGCTGTTGGCAGCTTGATTGACCAGGAGCATGGGACGGTCGCTCAGATTGTTGACGACGGCCTCCATGCGGCCATCGTTCCAAAGGTCAGCAATCGCAAGACCGCGGCCGGAAAGCGGCTCGCTGAGGCCGGGGCCGGAGCTTCTGGAGACATCGCGGAAGCGGCCGTTGCGGAGGTTCCAATAAAGGAAGCGAGGCTCCTTAAACGTTGCGCCAAGCTGCGCTTCGTCTACCTCCGGGTAAACGTGGCCGTTGACGACCAGCAGATCGGGGTAGCCGTCGTTGTCTACGTCGGCAAACATGGCGCCCCAGCCAAGCGCATTGGAATTAATGGCGAGCCCGGCGCTGGAGGTGCTGTCAGTGAAGGTCCCGTCGCCGTTGGCGTGGTAGAGCGTAGACGTATCGTCAGAAAAGTTGGTCTTGTAGAGGTCGAGGTGGCCGTCGCCATCGTAGTCGCCAGCAGTCGCCCCCATGCCGGCCTGCTCACGCCCGTCCTCGTTATAGGCGACGCCCGCATCCGGGGCGATGTCGGTGAAAGTTCCGTCCTTGTTGTTGCGGTACAGGATGGAAGGCGTCGAGTCGCAGGCGAGATACAGGTCGGGCCAACCATCTTCGTTGTAGTCGATAGGAGTGACGCTGAAGCAGTAGTGGCCTGGAGTGTTTTCGACTCCGCTCGCTTTCGAAACATCCTCAAAGTGGCCGCCGCCAAGGTTGTGCAGCAGGATGTTCGGCGCGCTGGGCAGGCCTCGCGGGCCGCACATTACGGGCGAGCCTTTCCACATGCAGCCAGCTACGGCGCCGGGCTTCGGTGTTTTTGCCAGATTGAAATGAACGTAGTTGGCGATGGCGATATCGAGTTTGCCGTCACGGTCATAGTCGATGAAGGCGCAACCCGTGCCCCACTCTTCACCGGAACCGCCAGCGTTCGCCGTTGCGCTAACATCCGTGAAGCTTTTGCCGTGATCGTTGTGCAGCAAATGGTTATGACCGTATGCCGTGACAAAGAGATCATCGTAGCCGTCATTGTCATAGTCACCCACGCACGCGCCCTGGCCCCAACCCGAGACAGCAAGACCCATGGACGCAGTGACGTCAGTAAAGGTGCCGTCGTGGTTGTTGTGCAGCAGGTGGCTGGTGGCTGCGGGTCTTGTCGTCGCGCCACTTGCGGGCTGAAGCGCTTGTCCGTTGACGAGGAAGATGTCGGGCCAGCCGTCGCGATCGTAGTCGATGATAGCGACGCCAGAACCAGTAGCCTCAATGATGTATTGCTTGGTCTGCTCACCGCCGTTGACGTTGCGCACGCTAATGCCGGCCTGTGGGGCAACATCAACGAACCAGGCCGGGCCAGGATGCGCAGCCGTCGCGGGATAGGGATGTTGCTGCGCCTTGAGGGAAGCGGACGCAGCGACGAAGACGAGCAGCACGACCGCGGCAAAGGTGTGAAAGGCGTCAATCTTTCCGGGCCGGCCACTAGGGACTAGTCTCCTGTCGAGATGAGAATTTTCCGTAATTTTCATCGTGGCAAGGACGCGGGCTTCACGGCGGGCGAGTCCGGCTTTGGACCCATCGGCATGGTCTTCAGGAGCTTCCCGCCCTCCTGAATGACATACAGGTTGTTCGCGGCGAGGTCTTTGAGCGTGTCTTTCGCGCCGGATGGCCACTGAATTTCGATGCTGTCCGCTTTGCTCGCCTGGTCGAGGCCAAAGTGCAGGCGAAGGTCATTCTGCGAGTAGTAGCTGCCGCCGGAGCGAACCTCATCTATCTGGCGAAGGGGCTTGCCGGGCTGGTTTTCAGCGGTGACGGAAAGGCGTGCGCCGATGCCGGTGCGATTCGATCTTGTTCCGACGAGGCGAAGCTTGATCCAGTTCCGACGCGGCATTTCCGCCGTGGCCGGGACCGTGTCACAGCGAAGCAGTTGAGGATAGGTGTTGATGCAGTTCACCACCACGTCGATGTCACCATCGTTGTCGTAGTCGCCAAAGGCGCAGCCGCGTGCCGGGGCCTCGCCAGTAATGCCAGACCCGGCCCTACTGGTGACCTCCTCAAACTGACCGTTGCGCAGGTTCCGATAAAGATACTTGTGCTCGGCATAGGGAGCTTCGATATGCGAGCCGTCGACCTCCGGGTAGACATGGCCGTTAGAGATGAAGATGTCGAGCCAGCCGTCGTTGTCGGGATCGAAGAAGCCGACTCCCCAGCCGAGATAGCGCGTGTTCAAACCGAGGCCAGACAGGTAGGTATGGTCTTCGAAGGTACCGTCGCCAAGATTTTCGTACAGCGAGTCTGTGTCACCGGCAAAGTTTGTCTTGACGATGTCGAGCTGGCCGTCTCGGTTGTAGTCACCCACGCTGACGCCCATGCCCGCCTGGGGCTTGCCGTCGGGGGAGTACGCAATACCGCTTTCTATGGCCTCGTCTCTGAAGGTGCCGTCCTTTTGGTTGCGATAAAACGTCGCGGCGGTCGAGTCGTTAGCGACGTAGATGTCAGGCCATCCATCGTTGTCCAGATCGGCGACGGTGACACTTAATGCATAGGTACCGATGGTGTTAAGGATGCCGGCCTTCTTGCTGACATCGGTAAAGGTCCCATCTCCATTGTTCCGATAGAGCAGGTTTTTCCCGCCCTCAAGCCCCGGTGGTCCGCAGGCGACCTGGATGCCTTTATAGGCGCAGCCTGCGGCTTCAGGCAACGGCGCGGTCTTGATATCGAAGTCGATGTAGTTGGCAACGAAGAGATCCAGATGCCCGTCCTTGTCGTAGTCCAGGAAGGCGCAGCCGGAGTTCCAGCGCGGATGACCGTTGGAACCGGGAGGCTGAATGAGGCCAGCCTTTGCGGTGACGTCGGTAAAGGTGCCGTTGCCGTTATTACGCCACAAGACGTTCTGGCCGTAGTAGCTGACGAACAGATCGTTCCAGCCATCGTTGTTGTAGTCGCCTACGCAACAGCCCTGTCCCCATCCAGCGCGGCCAAGGCCGCTCTGCAAGGTGACATCGGTGAAGGTGCCATCGCGATTGTTCTTGAAGAGCCGTGAGGTCGGCTCTTGTCCTTTGGGAAAGCCTTCAAGGCGTGAGCCATTCACCAGAAAGATGTCGACCCAGTCGTCCTGGTCGTAATCGAAGAACGCGACGCCGCAGCCTGTGGTTTCCAACAGGTAGCGGTTCTTGTGCTCACCGCCGTAGATCGTTTTCGCGTTTAGGCCGCTGGCCCTGGCAACATCAGAGTAGGAGTATCCCAGCGGTGTACCGGCAATGGGCGAGGTCAATTTCGGAGCAGGACGCGAGGGCGCGTTATAGGTTTGTCGGGAGTTGCCCTGTGGCGCGGTCTGTTGTTGTGCAGGAGTGGCGAGAGACAAAACGTCTTCGCACGAGAGCACGAGAGCTGTGCGCGACAGGCTTTTGATGAAGTTGCGTCGCGACGATCCCATGCTCTGGCTTCCTTGCATGCCTGGTTTTCAGGCGCCTGCGAAGTCCCAAGCTGCTATGACAGCCCTGTTTCTCCGCGGTGCAAGTATAGCAATCAGCATCGTTCGTGAGCGCTTTCGCTCGTTACGGAGTGTGTGGCAGGGCAAGAGCCGCCGCGCGATCGCGCTCAAGGCTGGCGGGGACTGCTTGTCCCGAGCGCTGTAAGGCTTCCGCCAGGGCCAAATGGGCGGCCGCAAGGGTTGGTTCTGCTTCCACGGCGATCTGCAACTGAGTGAGCGCTTCCTGAACTTTTCCTTGCTTGAGCAGCGCGCGGCCGCTATCCAGAGAGAATTGCGCGCGCTGATGACTAACTGCGGCGCGGCTCAGGTCGGCGGCGATCCTGCGCTCGGCGGCTGCTCCCGGCCGATCACCCTGCTCGGAAAGCACCGTTGCCAGCGTGACATGCGCGCTGGGTTGGTTGGGGGCAAGGGAGATGGCACGGCGCAGCGCGTCGGCGGCTCTGGCCGGATCATGCGACTGCTGATAGACACTGCCCAGGAGCGACCATCCGTCCGGGTTCTTCGGCTGCAAGGCGAGAGCCCGCTCCAGTTGGGTGGCGGACTCGGGAAAATGGCCTTGTTGCATCTCCAGCACCCCAAGCGTGTAGGGCGGATCTGGCAGTTGGGGGTCAAGCTCTTCGGCCCGGCGAAGCTCCCGAGTGGCGGCTTCAACGTCATCCTTTAGCTTGTATGCGAGACCGAGATCGTATCGAAGCTGGACGTTGTCCGGCTCGGCCGCAAGGCCAAGCTTGAACTGTTCAATGGCGTGGTCGGGATCGTTCTGCTGCAGATAGGCAGCACCCATATTCTCGCGAAGGGTAGATGTTGCACCTTGCGCCGCCAGAGCTTTGTTGTAGGCGGCGATCGCTCCCTTGGCATCGCCGGTTTGC
Organism: Granulicella sp.; assembly: GCA_965198545.1. GTDB lineage: Bacteria > Acidobacteriota > Terriglobia > Terriglobales > Acidobacteriaceae > Granulicella. Next base: position 509,753 of record CBDAPS010000002.1, read on the forward strand.
ACCAGCGCGAGGCCGTAGTTCACAAGCACGTCTGAAGAGGTGGAACGCACAGCCGCCACGGCAACAAAGAAAGGCAATGCGTCCGCAGGCTGGTCGTTTGCCTGAAGCGCGAGCGCAAGTGCGTACTTGGCGTCCACGGAATCCGGCGCCTTTTGAAGAGCCTGCTGCGCGGCAGTGATCGCCTCTGCGGTGCTGCCCACGGCAAGATGAGCGCGACTTAATTGAGTGAGTGTAACGGCCGAGGTGTCTCCGAGGCGGATCGCAGCGACCAACTCCGCGATCGCCTGTTGGCCATGGTTGAGCAGGAGAGAGATCGAACCGAGGTGAGCGTGGGCCGAGGCCAGGTTGGGATTGGCGGCGATAGCCTGCTCAAAACGTGCCTGTGCGGCGGTCAAATCGTTTTCCTGAGCAAACACGGCGCCAAGCGTGTCGAGCAGCTGGGCGTTTTCGGGTCCGCGCGGCAGGGCGTCTTCGAGGATGGCCTGCGCGCCGGCCAGGTCTCCGACGGTGGCTAACGCACCACCAAAAGCGGTCGATTCTTCCGTAGAGAACGTGGTGCCTGGCTGGTTTGCGGCGGCCCTGAACGCGTCGACAGCCTTCCGGTCATCGTGGAGTGCGCGATAGGCAAGACCAAGGTTGATCCCGGCGCGGGAGTCTGTAGGCGTAAGGCTGAGAGCGCTGCGCAGCTCCGGCACGGCGGCAGCAGGTTTGCCTTCAGCCAGAAGAACGCCACCGAGGGCTGAGTGGGCCACTCCAAAGCCCGGCACCAGCTTCACAACTTGCGCGAAAGACGCTTCCGCAGCCGAAAGGTTGCCGGCTTGAAAGGCGGCGGTGCCTTCACGGAATCGACGATCCGCCTCGGTTAGGTTCGGCGGCCGGGTCTGGGCGTGGCATGCAGGCGCCAAGCAACAAAGGGACACTTCCAACCACAGAACGAATTGAAGCCGGTGCTGGTGCAATGGTCTAGGGAAGATCCAAAAAACGGAATACAGGAAGCTGAACTGCATTCTATGAGAACGCAGAGGGGAAGAAGCGAGGCAGAATGGCCGTAAATCGTGCGTATATCGAACCGGCCCAGCTATGAGATGTCATAGCAGATTGCGGGTTCGGCTATGACAGAAATTCTCTTGACAGGAGTCGCCACCAGGCATTACCGTTTCGCCCGAAGCAAAAACAGATAGTAACCGGTCAGCGTGCAAGTGCTTGATTCGACAGGTCTGCGATACGTCGTTTCGCGATGTTTTCGTGACTCTTCTCTTGGTAGTGCTTTGGAGGTTGTATGAAGTTAAGAAAGAGCTTTTGGGTGGGAGTACTCCTGCTGGCGATGGCGCCATTGAGCAGCGCTGTTGCACAGGCAGTCTATGGCTCCATTTATGGCACGGTCACGGACGCGACGGGTGCGGCCATTCCGAACGCCACGCTGGTGATTACGGACATCGCCAAGGGCACCTCGGTGACGGAGACCGCGAATGGCAGCGGCGAGTTCCGCGTGGAGCACCTGATTCCTGATGACTATTCGGTGAAGGTAAGTTCACAGGGCTTTTCGGCCTATGAGCAAAAAGGCATTCACGTGTTTGCCGACAGCTCGGTGAAGGTGGACGCTGCGCTCAAGATCGGTGGCTCCGGTGAAACCGTCGAAGTGAACGCAGATACGGTTCCGCAGCTCAAGACGGATCGTGCCGACGTTTCCACGACGTTCACCGCGCAGGAGATCGTCGACCTTCCGATACCGGATCGTAACTTCACCAGTCTGCAGCTTCTACTTCCCGGTGCGCAGCAGCTTGGCTGGAGCCATGCGGCCAGCGAGAACCCGCAGGGTTCCAAGCAGATCGAAGTCGACGGACAGGCCTTTGCCGGCGTTGCCTTCCAACTGGACGGAACGGACAATCAGGATCCGATGCTGGGCATCATCGTGATCAACCCGAACTCCGATTCGCTGTCGGAGACGAAGATCGCAACGCAGAACTTCGACGCCGAATTTGGCAAAGCTGTTTCGTCAGTCGTGACGGCGCAGACGAAATCCGGTACCAACCACTTCCACGGGTCTGCCTTCGACTACCGGCAAAGCAACGCCAATCTCGCACGCGATCCGTTCTCTCAGGGTCCGAGTCAGCTCTCGGCTGCCAATCCATTTCCGGCCGGCCTCAAGAACCAGTTCGGCGGCTCGGTCGGCGGACCTGTCCTGAAGGACAAGTTCTTCTTCTTCGGTGACTACCAAGGTCAGCGGCAGAAGGTTGGTATCTCGAATCTACAGACGGTTCCCTCGGCCCATCTTATTTCGAGTTGTCTCGGCGCGGTTGGCTGTGACTTCAGTGAGTACGTTGCTGCTGGCGCCACCTCGGGTATCTACCAGCCGGGAACCTCAACGCGCTATACCGGGAATGTCATTCCGAAGGCACAGCTTTCGCAGCCGGCGCTCAATTTGCTGACCGCGCTTCAGCCATACGCGCCGAATACGCTGAGTGGTTCTTACCCTGGCCTGAAGAACAACTATGCCAAGAGCGGAACCGGCGGCTTCAACAGCGACCAATGGGATGTGCGCCTGGACTACACGCTGAACCAGCGCATTCACATGTTTACGCGCTTCAGCCGCTTTACCGACGTACTAACGGGTAACACGATCTTCGGTGCTGCGGGCGGTTCCGGTTTCGGCCTGGGTGGCTATGGTGGAACCTCACAGGGCCACAACGACAGCACGGCGGCAGGCCTCGATATCGCGGTCAACAACAAGCTAGTGACGGACATCCGCGCGGGCTATTACCGGTACAACATCAACACGCACAAGTATGACGAAGGCGTGAGCTACGCGACGCAGTTAGGCATCCCGGGCCTGAACACTGGGACGACGACGACCAGCGGCGCGCCCAGCTTCAACATCGCCGAGGTCGGCAGCTTCGGCGCACCGAACAACGGGACCTCACAAGGCCCACAGTACGGCGCGGGCCTCAATGTGAACCGTTGCAACTGCCCCCTGACAGAGCATGAGGATCAGTACCAGATCGCGAACAACTGGACCAAAACGCTCGGCAACCACTCCATCAAATTCGGTGTGGATCTTCGGTACGCCCGCAACCTGCGCGTGCCGTCCGACACGGACCGCACTGGTGTTCTCAGCTTCGGAACCGGTCCCACTGGCGGCGGAAGTGCAACGGGAGCCGCGGCCGGACTTGGATTTGCGACGTTCGTCTTGGGCGACGTCACGACTTTCGGTCGCTATGTCAGTACTTCGACGAATGCGAAGGAGTTCCAGAAGCGACTTTTCGGTTACGTGCAGGATACCTGGCAGCCTAAGCCGAACCTGACCATCAATTATGGTGTCCGGTATGAAGGGTACATTCCCGAATCCATCAATCAGCAGGCTGGTGGCTCTCTCCTGAACCTGAACACAGGCTATCTGCAGGTAGCTGGTGTTGGCGGCGTAAAGAGCGACATGAACATTTCCACTCCAAGCTGGCCGCTCGATCCGCGGATCGGCATTGCCTATGAGGTCAAGCCTGGGACGGTGATCCGCGCAGGCTACGGACGCAGCTTCGACATCGGTGTGTTCGGTTCCATCTTCGGCCATGCCGCCACCCAGAACCTGCCGATTCTCGCTTCGCAACAGGTAATCATCGGCGGGCAAGATACGGCCACGAACAACAATGCGACTCCTGCCTTCTCCCTGGCAGGCGGAGCCCCTGCTGCCGTACCGGTAACGGTACCCAGCAACGGCCTCTTACCGAATCCTGGTAGCCTGGTGAACTCGCACGCTCGTCCCACCACAGAACGGTTGCCGACTATCGATGCGTGGAACGCAACCTTGCAGCAGTCCATCACGCCTACCCTATCGATGACGATCGCTTATGTCGGGAACAAGGGTAGCCACACACTGGGCGATCAGTCTGGTCAGCAGACGAACCCCAATGAAGCTGGAGACTTCCTGCCTGCGCAGTACAGCATCACGGGTCAGGCTCTCACCTACTCACCAACTGGAGGAGATTGCTTTCCAGCTGGCACTAACTGCTTGGTTGGCGGTCGTCCTGATCCTGCAAATCCCGGAAGCATCCTCTCCGGAACTACTCTCGTGCAGAACAACGTCACGAAGAACAACACGTTCTTACAGCGTTACTACGGCCTCAAGCTGCCGGCCTGTTCTGATGCTGCTTACGCCGGTGTTGGCGGAGTCAATGCACCAAACGGTGGCTGCGGTTGGAGCAACAGCATCCAGTACTACGAAGACGGTCTGGATACGCATTACAACGCACTGCAAGCCACGCTGACAAAGCAGTTGTCGCACGGCTACTCACTGAACGCGAACTATGCGTGGCAGAAGGCGATCTCTGAAGCCACTGGCTACTCCACCTGGAATCGCCAGGTTGTGAAGGGTCGTGACGGTGCACTTCGTCAGCAACAGATCATCGTTTACGGTTTGTTTCAGCTTCCGTTCGGCCGCAACAAGCAGTTCCTGACGCATGCAAATGGCTTCGTGAACCAGATAGTTGGCGGGTGGGAGATCAACCCGGTTGTGAACTACTCGAGCGGGCTGCCATTCACCCTCAGCTACAAGGGCTGCACGAACTCTAACGTGGGTTCTGCTCCCTGCTATACGAGCGGCGATGCGCGGTTCTTCCATAAGCAGGTAAGCGGCATTCCCGGTAATGGCCTTCTCTGGTACAACGCGTATTCCTCCCGGACGGGCGGCACCTCATCGTCTGCTGCGAATGATACGTTGACCAGCCCCGGCAACGGCACCTTCACCACTCCTGGCGTCGATCAGTTCGGCACTACTGGTCGCAACACGGTCTTCGGGCCTCACTTCTTCAATACGGACCTTTCGGTACAGAAGAACTTCCCCCTCCGTGAGTCGATCACATTGCAGTTCCGTGCCGACGCGTTCAACGCTTTCAACCACATCAACTGGGGAACGCCTGATGGAAACCTCCAGGACGGCGGAAGCATCAGCTCCGGCGCGTTCCCGGTCGGAGTCACGGGTAACACCCGCCAAATGCAATTTTCCGGACGCGTGCAGTTCTAAACGCGATCTAAAACCTTCCTCAAAGGGGAAGAGCTTCGGCTCTTCCCCTTCTTCTTTTCTGCGATTCCAGTAGAGTTGTTGCCGATGGCTTTTTCTCATCTTCCGCGATCCTTTCTCTCTGCTGCGGCGTTGTCTCTAGCATCAGCGGCATACTCGCAGCAGACTGCGCCAAAGCCAGCCGTGACTCCTGCACCTGCGGCGTCTTCCTCTACTTCTGCGGAGCAGCTCACGGCCATCCGGAGGCTTGCCAGCACGGGACGTGGCGCGCAGGCTTTGCAGCAGCTGGATGCGCTTGCCGCTCAAAATCCAAAGCTGCCCGATTTGGAGCGAACTCGCGGGCTGGCTCTCTATGATTTGAACCGTTTGCCCGAGGCGAACACGGCGTTCGAAAAGGCGCTTGCAGCGAATCCCGCAGATGATGAGTCGGCGCAGATGCAAGGATTGACGCTTTTCCGGCTTGGGAGACCAGCAGATGCTATTCCACTGTTGGAAGGGGCGCATGCACCAGGACAGCAGCAGAAGGCGGACCCAACCTACGTTCTGGCGCTTTGCTATATCGACGTGCGGCGCTATGACGATGCACGACACGCATTTGCGCAGCAATACGGGTTCCCGCCGGACTCCGCGTCGGCCTATCTTCTTGCTGCACGTATGCTGCTGCGGCGTGAGTATCTGCCTGTAGCGCAGAAGTTTGCCGCGCAGGCAATCACCCTCGATCCTCATCTGCCGCTGGCACACGAAGTGCAGGGCGAGATTGCGCTGGCGCAGACCAGGTTGGAAGATGCCGCCCGGGAGTTCACTCTGGAACAAGCAAATAATCCTCTCGAACCAGCGCCTTACGAACGGCTTGGCGATCTATATGGAAGGATGGGCAAGTACGCAGACGCACGGCAGGCCCTGCAGCGCGCCGTGCTGCTGGAGCCGAACGCGACCGGACCCTATATTCTGCTTGGCAAGACGACTTTGAAGGAAGGGGATGCCGTGGCGGCACTCACTTATCTGCAACGGGCTGAAGCGATGGACGGCGCCAACTTTATGACGCACAATCTGCTAGCGCAGACGTATCGCGCCCTAGGCCGCCCCGCGGATGCAAGCCGTGAACTGGAACTCACAGAGAAGCTCCAGGCGGCGGACCAGCCCAAGCTGTCTTCGCCGGAGTAGCCACATGCGCCGCTTGCACGGGCGACTGTCGCCGGTACGCATTGTGCCCTTACGCGCTGCCGCGGTTGCCGCAGCTTGTGTGCTGGCCTGCGCGGTCCTTCTCCTGCAGAGACTGCAAAGCCCACCCCACCTTGTCCGGGCTGGGGGCGCTCCACTGCAGCCCGCAGAGATGCAGAACCCTGATGCGCGTTGTGCGACATGCCATGCAGCGATCTACGCGAGTTATGAAAAGACCGCGATGGCCCGGGGAAGCGGTCCTGCTCTGGACGGTTTTTTGTCCGGAGGCTTTGTAGACCCGCCTTCGGGAGTGAAGTACCAGGTCTTCCAGCGTGACGGCGCGATGTGGATGAGTTACTCACGCGGCTCGGCCACGCCACAGGGAGCGCTCTCCGGGGAGCACAGGCTGGAGTATTTCGTCGGCTCAGGCCATCGCGGCAGGACGTTTCTCTACCAGGAGCAGGGACTTTGGTTCGAACTGCCGATCAACTACTACACGCGCCGAAACGTGTGGGATATGGCTCCCAACTATAGCGGGCGGTCCACCATGCCGGCGCCCCTGCCCGTGGACGCAAACTGTCTTCACTGCCATAGCACCGGCGTAGAACGTAGCGACGGTCGAGCGCGGAACTCCTTTGAAGGCAGGCCGTTCGCTCAGGGTGGGATCGGCTGCAGCGAGTGCCACGGGGATCCTTCTGCGCACCTTGCGGCGGGGGGCCGCGCACCGATTGCCAACCCGGCGAAGCTCACGCCTGAAGGGCGCGATAGTGCCTGCATCCAATGCCATCTTGAGGGCGATGCCGTGGTCTACAAGGCGGGCCGCAGCCTGGCGCAGTTCAAGCCGGGCGATCGTCTAAGTGACATCGCCCTGTATTTTGTGCGGGCGTCGCAAGCTGCGGGTGGCGCACGGGCCACTAGCCAGTATGAAGCCCTCCTGCAAAGCGCCTGCAAGCGAGCGGCCGGTGACAAGCTGACTTGCACAACATGCCACGAACCGCACAGCAGTCCTGCGCCCGCGGAGCGTGTGGCGTTCTACCGCGCCAAGTGTCTTGCATGCCACACAGATCCGAAGCTGGCGTTGACGCATCATCCTGAGCAGCCGAGTTGCGCAGTCTGCCACATGCCGTCGCGAGATACCACTGATATCTCGCACGAGCAGGTGACCGATCACAACATTGAAAGAGTGCAGGGGCCGCAGCAGAGAGCTTCGAACAAGCGGCAAGGCGAAGAGCTGGTCGCCGTAGGAGGAGGCTCGGTCTCGGACCGGGACCTGGGGCTGGCTTATGCGCAGATGGCGCAGCGCGGCGATGCCGCCGCGGGGCGGAGGGCATTTGCGCTGCTGGCCCGCGCGGAGCAGGCGGGCGAACATGACGAACAGCTCTCCCTGAACCTGGCATTTCTGCAGCAGGTCAGCGGGCATTCAGCAGAGGCGCGCGAAGAGTACCAGCAGGTGCTGAAGACGAATCCGCATGAGCCAGCAGCGCTTTCGAATCTGGCCGTGCTCCAGGCTGCGAGTGGGCATGCGCAGGAAGCGATGGCGCTGCTTAGTAGCTTGATCATCGCCGATCCAAGCCAAACCTCCGCCGGCATGAACCTGATTCTGCTGCAGTGCGGCACGGCACAGCCGGAGGCTGCGAAAAGAACCGCCCTGCGGCTCGCCGTATCAGACCCGGACGCGGCAACGCTGCGGGCTTTTCTTCGGAATGGTTGTTCAGCAGATCAGCATGTTCCCTGATGAGGGGTGGTGGTCACGGTGTTTGGGTTTCTGATCATCAGAATGAACGGGAAGCGTCTTGATGTTGCCGAGAGGGCAGCGGAGCATTAGTGTCCGGCCGGGCAAGCGTAATTGGTTGCCGAGTGCCGTGTTCGCAAGTGTTTCGTGGGCGTGCCTTTTACCATCGCCGTCATGTGAGGCGGAGCAGTATCTCCGACGCAGGCTAGCCTGCCGAGGTCTGACGCGTTTACTTTGTGATCAGCTTCCAGCCGTTCTTCGACTGGAGAAACTGCACGATCGAGTTGATCTGCTCTTCGGAAAGGGCGTCCCCGAAGGGCGGCATGTTGGCGCCACCGTCGTGGATCTGCTTGTGGGTGGCGTCGGGCTTCAGCCTCTTGCGCAGATCGTGCAGCGAGGGGGCCTTCACCGTGCCCTCGCCAGTGGACCCGTGACACTGTGTGCAGCCAGAGCTGGTAAAGAGGGCCGCACCGGCTGCGACGGTGTCAGGCTGCGAGGGCAAGGAGTGGCCGGGAATAGCCGCAGCGCCGAAAAGCACGAGGCAGGTGGCGAAAAGGAATGGGCGTGCGCGAAGAGTTGAAGGCACGCTCGTGAGGGTAACGCGGTGTAGTAAGGACATCGTTAATTCATTTGCTGGGATGGCAACATGCCGGGCGTGAGTTCTACCGCGCTGGTGGCTTTGCCGTGGGCGTCAAGATCATGCACATGCCAAGGGACGCTTTCCTGGGCGATTTCGCCGTGCTTACGGAGGTATTCAAGCGCGTAGGTGCTGGCTGTTGGGTCGTCCTTCTGATCGGCGAAGTAGGCGGCCTGTTTGCTCGCCTGATCCTTCAGGCCGAGGCGGCGATAGAGGATGGCGAGGTTGTAATGAGCGGCGAGATCATCGGGGTCGATGGTCTGCACGATTTCGTACTCGGCGCGGGCTTCGGGGTAGCGATGCTGCTGATAGAAGCTGAAACCGAGCTCGCGATGGGCGTCGCGTGAGCGGGGGAATTGTTGGGCTACTTTCTGGAGATCGACGATGGCCTGATCCACTTCGCCCTCGTTGCGCTCGATGAGCGCCTGGTAATACAGGGCGCGGGCATTGTCGGGCGCCAGCGCGAGGGCTTTACGCAGGCTGGGAAGGGCGTCGGCGTACTTCTCCCACTGAATTTCCGCGATGGCAATGTTGGTGTAGCCGTCAGCGTAGTCGGGCCGCATTTCAACGACGCGCTCGAAGGCATGGACACTGGCCGCATACTGCTGGGCGTCGAGCAGGCCGATGCCATAGTTGTTCCAACGCATCCACTCAGGGTTCAAAGCTTTGTCTTCGGCGCTACCGGGTTTCGGCGCGGGGACAGGCAGATTTTCGCCGACGTTGAGTGTGCGGCTGGCGCTGTCCATGTCGATGATGGGCTGCTGGTAGCCGTCTTTCAGAGCGAAGTCGATGAAGTGCTGGTCGAAGCGGCGGTAGCGCACGGTGGCGGTGACGGTCACCGGGCCGGCGGCTTTGGGCAGCGTGAACGCGTACCGGATGAGTTGCGAACGGCCGCTCTGGATGGAGTTGTTGTAGGCGACAACGCGGTTATCCCAGACCTGATGGAGATCATTGAGCGTGCCCTGCTTGTTGATCAGGCGATTGGTAAAGCTGTGGGCGGCAGGATCTAGTTGGCCATCGCGCTGAATGCCGCCGCTCTGGCCGAGCACCTTGCCCTGAGCATCGCGCACGGTGAACTCCACCCAGCTCTCGTACATATCACGCTGTTCCGGGACGTGAGAGTGGGCGGCGCCCTTGTTCTGGATGACAACCGAGACGGTGATCTTCTCACCGCCGGCGAGGGCGAAGCGCGTGTTGCCCAGCGGGGCGATGATCTGGCCCGGTGCTGCGTCACGCTCGATGGCGAAGAGATCGACGTTGAAGACGCCGGCCTGCAGGAACTCGCGAACACGGCGAGCCTGCTCTTCGTAGTGATAGTAGTCAGGCACGAGCGAGTTGGCGCCTAACCAGCGATGGCTGGCGAGTTCGCCGTTCTTGGCTCCTGGATCTCGGCTAAGCTCGCCAGTGGCAGCAAGCGGCTCGCGTGTCATGTGGCAGGTTTCGCAGTTACTGACCGCAGGCTTCGTGTAGAAGGGAAGCGGGGATTCCTTGGCGAAGCTGGAGTTCTGCCACTCGTCATAGGGGCTCATGGCGCGGAGCCACTTGTAGTCGGTGAGCTCGTGCGGTAGCGCAGCCTTGTGGCACGTGGAGCAGAACTCGCTGGTGCGGTAGAAGGGTTTCATCACCGCGGCCGAATGACGGTCGAGGTGCGAGAGAATCTCAATGTCGGACACGGGCCGGTGGATGGGCTTGCCTGCTTCGTCCACAAGCACCGCTGGTGCAGCGAGCACGAAGCTGCCGGTGCCTCGCGTGTCAAGACTCTGGATGCTGTGGCATACCGTGCACGTGACGCCGTCCTGGTCGTAAGGGCGTTTCTTCGGCATGCCCGGCGCGATGGCTCCAGCGGCCACGGCGATGGGATCATGGCAGCCTTCGCAGTGGCGGCTGAACTCGACACCCTTCTCCGTGTTGAGCAAGCCTACATTCTTTAGGTACCAGGGCGCACGGTTGGAGTTGGAGTGCGCGGACTCGCGCCACTGCGCGTGCGCGGCCTGGTGGCAGTGGCCGCAGTACTGGGCGGTGGGAAAGTCCTTGGGGTCGATGAACTCACCGTTGTCGGTGGTCATGTTCGAAGGAGCGAAGGGGCGATCTTTGCCCCAATGCATGTCGTACTTCTCGGCGACCTTCTCGGAGTATGCCTTGCGTGCTGCGGCGTGCTCAGCTTCAGTCGTGCCGGCATGCACGGCGTACGGAACGCACCAGGAAACCAGCGCGAATACCACAACGAGCAGCAGGTACCCAGCGGCAATACGAGAGGTGCGGTGCATAAGGAAGGGGCCTGAAAGCAGATCGCGTGACGATGCTACATCAGGCGAGAAGGGCCGTCACCATGGCTGCCGATGCGGTGCCTCATCAGTAATTATAGAGATCAAGACTTCGTCCGACATCCATCAAAGGATGGAAGCCGGGACTTAGCGACCGGCTCAAGTCTGGTCTCAACTACAAGAGGGATCGAGACACGACCTAGTGCTTCTCTGAGTCTGTAATCTGGACACCGCGCCCTTCCAGCAGGGTGTAAATCGCGTCGATGCCCGGCAAGGTGAAGGGTTCTTTCGTACCATCCGGCCAGTGAACTTCAATAGAGTCAATGTGGGCTGAGGTACCGAGCCCGAAGTGCAACCGGGGATCGCTGCTGGAGGCGAAGCTGCCACCTGCGACGACGTCTGCACGCTGGCGTGTGCCGCGTGACATGAGATACACGGTTGCTCCGATGGCGTCGCGCGGCGACTTGCCACTGCCGACGAGGTGAAGCTCGACCCAGTGGTTGGTCGCTGCGATTCCTTCGCCACTGTTGCGCAGCAGGGTCGGTGGGCTGTCGATGTTGTTGATAACGAGATCGAGCCTGCCTGTGTTGAAGAGGTCGCCCACGGCCATCCCTCGCGAGGTTCGCGGCGTGGCTAGTGCTGTACCGGTTACGGCGGGCACGGGCTCCAGCAGCTTGCCGACGACGTTGTGGAAGAGAAGCATGCGCTCGGCCCAGGTGGTGCCCCAAGGCTGTTGGTCTGCCGAGCGATAGACGTGGCCGTTGACGAAGGCGAGATCTTTCCAGCCGTCGTTATCGTAGTCAAAAAACGCGGTGCCCCAGCCGAGGAAGGGGATGGTGCCTTCGGCGATGTGAAGTTCCGCGGACGAGTCGGTGAAGTTGGCGTCTCCGTCATTGCGATAGAGGGGCTTGTAGTCGTCGGAGAATGTGGTGTTGAAGACGTCTATGAGACCGTTGTTGCGGTAGTCGCCAAGGGCGATTCCCATGCTGGCGGTTTCGCGGCCGTCGCTGTTGAGCGCGTAGCCGCTGGCGTAGCTGGCGTCGTCAAAGGTGCCGTCGCCCTTGTTCAGGTAGAGATAATTCGGCGTGGAGTCGTTGGCGACCAGTAGATCGGGCTTGCCATCGTTGTTGACGTCAATGAAAGCCGAAGCGAGACCGTAGTAGCCGGGCTTGTCTGCGACGCCGGCATGTTCACTGACATCGGTAAAGGTTCCATCGCCGTTGTTGTGGAAGAGATGGTCGGGCTCGCCGGGCAGACCGTGCGGCCCGCAGTAAACACGCACGCCACGAAAGCTGCAGAAGGCCAGATTGGCGGCGCCGGGCAAGGCCTCAGGCGGGTGCGCGGGGTCGTACTTCACATAACCGGGAACGAAGAGGTCGAGCCGTCCGTCACCGTCGAAGTCTCCCCAGGTGGCGCCGGTGGACCAGCCACCCAGTGCCACGCCTGCATGCTCAGCGACGTCGGTGAAGGTGCCGTCATGGTTGTTGCGGTAGAGGCGGTTTTTGCCGAAGTTAGTGACGTAGATGTCCGGCCAGCCGTCGTTATCGAAGTCACCGACAACCGCTCCGAACCCCCATCGCTTGTTGTCGACGCCGGCCCTAGCGGTCACGTCGGTGAAGGTGCCGTCATGGTTGTTATGAAAGAGCGCGGCACGCGGAGCAGGCGCTGTGCCCGCGAGTGCCGTCTGAGTCGAGCCGTTGACCAGGTAGATATCGAGCCAGCCATCGTTGTCGTAGTCCAGTAGCGCCACGCCGGAGCCGATGGCTTCGAGAATGGTGCCCTTATCCGGCGAGCCGGAGACGTGCCGCCAGGCGGCGAGCCCGGCTTTGGCGGTGACATCGAGGAAGGGCACCGGGCCGCTGGGTACGGTTCCACCGATCGTGATAGGACGATGGTCAGGTCCGAGAACGGCAGGGTACGCGCCGCCAGTGTTTGAGCCGCTCTTGGAGGGCGCCTGCGCACCTTCGACGGCTTTCTCCGTGTGCTGTTCCAAAGGATTTGCGCTGCTCTGTGCATGCGTGGAGTCCGGCACGAGCATGGACAACGCGAGGACACAATGAAAGCGCCACGGACTGCGGATTGCGGCTGGGAACAACATGCGGACGGGCTTCATGCTAGCAGTGCGGATGTTCTGGTGGAAAGACTCGCAGCTCGAACTGTCATAACAGCTTCGACACAAGTCGCGCATAAATGGTAAAGTTCGCCGGTAGCTGTCTTCACTCTGTTTGGAGTTTTGCAAGCCATGTCGCTAGTCCGGTCTGCCCTTTCGAATTCCTTCCTGCTTGCGTTGGCTGCAGGCTCTTTGTCTTGGATAGCATGCGCACAGGTCGCGCCGGTCATGCCGACGGCCACGGAGCTGAAGGCTGCGGCTCAGCCCACACACGACGAAACGTGGTGGAAGCACGCCGTGGTGTACGAGATCTACCCGCGCAGCTTTCAGGATTCCAATGGCGATGGCGTTGGAGATCTTAACGGTATTACGCAGCGGATGGACTATCTGCAGAAGCTGGGCGTCGACGCCATCTGGATCGCCCCAATGTACCCCTCGCCGCAGGTGGACTTCGGCTACGACATAAGCGATTACGAGAATGTGGACCCGCAGTATGGGACGCTGGCAGATTTCGACAAGCTGCAGGCTGCGGGAAAGGCGCACAACGTCCGCATCATCCTGGACATGGTGTTAAACCACACGTCTGACAAACACAGATGGTTTCTCGAGTCGGCCTCGTCGAAGGCGAACCCGAAAGCCGACTGGTACGTGTGGAATAACGGCGTGCCGGTGAACTCGCCAGGAGTCACTGAGTATCAGAAGCGTTTCGTACACGACGGCATGGTGCCTCCGAACAACTGGCCGTCCCTGTTCGGCGGCTCGGCGTGGGAGTGGGTTCCCGCGCGCAAGCAGTTCTACTATCACAAGTTCTACAAGCAGCAGCCTGACCTGAACTGGCGTAATCCTGCGGTCGAAAAGGCCATGTTCGATACCATGCGCTTCTGGCTGGATCGCGGGGTCGCGGGCTTCCGCCTGGATGCTGTGCCGACATTGTTTGAAGATCCTCAGCTTCGCAACCAGCCGGAGACCGGCGGAGTGAACGCGCAGGGCGATCCGAACGAAGAGGACATCTACACCAATATGCTGCCGGAGGTACATGACGTACAGCGGCGCATGCGCGCGATGGTGGAGAAGTATCCCGGCAACCGCGTGCTGATCGGCGAAACCTACCTTCCGAATACGGCAGAGCTGAACAAGTGGTACGGCACCGCAGCGCAACCTGAACTGCAACTCCCCATGGATATGCTGATCGGCTTTCACACCGAGGGTGGTGGACCAGCGGGCGAAAACGTCAGCCTGAACCTGCCGCACTTCCGCCGCTACCTGATGGAGATGGAGACGCAACTGGACAATGGCTGGCCGCTGCTGGTGTTCGATAACCACGACAACACGCGCTCATGGGACCGCTTCAGTTCGCCTTCGCAAACGCTGGCCCAGAAGCAGGCGGCGGCGAAGCTGATCGCGACGATGCTCTACACCAGCCGCGCGACCGCGCTGACGTACTACGGTGCTGAGCTTGGCATGACGACCGAAGTGCCAACGCGCGTGGAAGATGTGAAAGACCCGATCGGCATCACCGGATGGCCTAAGGAAAAGGGCCGTGACGGCGAGCGCACGCCAATGCAGTGGACTCCGGGGCCGCAGGCCGGCTTCTCTCCGGACGCCGCTACCTGGCTGCCTGTCCCGGCGAACCACACCACGGTCAACGTGGAAACCGAGCAAGCCAATCCGGACTCGCTGCTGAACTGGTCGGAGAAGCTGATCGCTTTACGTCGCAGCACTCCGGCCCTGCATGACGGTGGCACCGTGTTCATCAACAACGACAACAGCAACGTGTTGGCCTATGTGCGTACCGCACCGGCGGGCAAGAGCGCCGTGGTCGTCGCCATGAACATGACCGCCCAGCCGCAGACGATTGCGTTGGATACGGGGGTCGCAGGTATTAAGGGAAGTGGTGCCACCACGCTAGCGGCTTCGGAGGCGTCTATACCTTCGCAGCAGAAGCTGGGTGCGGTAATGTTACCGCCGTACGCTGCCTGGGTAGGTTCCGTGCAGTAGCGCTTGCTGGTTGACTTGGGCTTTTTCTTCTGGAAGGCCGCATGCCCACGGGCAGGCGGCTTTTAGTTTTCGCAGTGCCCGCGTGTTCTCTAACCGGCGAACCGCCTTAGTAAAATGAGCTAAGCGGCCGTGCAGCATTAGCCTGAAGCCGCGTACCGCAAACAGTTTGCGCTGTAAGAGCCGCGTCTGCCGGGTTCGCGCAGGGGGATTTTTGGAACCGTTAGTGAGCGTCATCACTCCGACCTTCAACGCGTCTGAAGTGATCAAGGAATGCCTGGAGAGCGTGAAGATTCAGGACTACCCACGCATCGAGCACATCATCGTGGACGGCGCTTCTACTGACGGAACAGTTGAATTGCTTCGGCAGTTCGCCACACCGGGCAGTTGGACGACCGAACCTGATTCAGGTCTGTTTTACGCCTGGAACAAAGGTCTGAAACGTGCTCGTGGAGAATGGATCGCGTTTCTCGGTGCAGATGACCGTTTCCTGC
The DNA here is from genome assembly GCA_965198545.1 of Granulicella sp. Lineage (GTDB taxonomy): Bacteria > Acidobacteriota > Terriglobia > Terriglobales > Acidobacteriaceae > Granulicella. The sequence goes on from CBDAPS010000002.1 coordinate 525,157, forward strand.
CCGGTGCGGTGAGTGCGTACATGCGGCTCGCTGCGGAAAATCCGTCTGCGAAATATCTCTCCAGCCAAGTTCGTTGGAGCAGCCCAAAAGGGAAAAAGAGAATCATTGGCAAGCCGTGGCGGTGGCCACGATTCCAGCGATATATGTGCACCGCACATCCGGGAAGCATGCAGCACCGCAGTCTGTTCGATGAGTTAGGAATCTACGACACCGACTTGAGGATCGTGGCAGACTATGAGCTCCTGCTTCGCGCGGGTTCGCATCTTCAGTCAGCATTTTTGCCGGAAATCACGGTGGAGATGCGCGGCGGAGGGAACAGCGACAGGCCGGAAGCGATTACTGAAGGTGCACGCGTGAAGTACCGGGTGGGGAAGCGCGCAGCGCCTCTGGTTGCACTGGAATGGGGAGTTGCCAACGTTGGGTTTCGACTGCGGAAGTTGTTTGAATGATCCGCGCTAGGCGGCCTACGCCTTTCCGGCGCTGGCCTGCTTCCGTGCCCTCTCAAACCCTACCCTGGTGTGAAACCAGAGCACGGGTTTCGTCAGTGGATTAGGGCACCAGAAATGTGTGAGCACTGCCGCTACCCGCGCCACAGCCCCCAGGACGATCGGGTTTCCAGCCACGGTGAAAAGTCGTTGCTTGACAGGCGACAGCGGCTCAAATTCTCTGTAATCCGGGCACAGCTGCTTGAAGACATATGCGCTATCCCCGGCCATTAGCATTCGCCTGCAGGACCCCAGATAGTTCATCGGGTGCAGATGTTCGGCGACAGCTTCCGGTAAGAAATACAGATCCATACCATGCTGCCTCTCCAGGCGAAGACCGAGTTCTATGTCCTCATAGGCTGCGAACCTGAAACTTTCGTCGAAGGGATGCGCCTGGAGGTATCTCGTCTTAAATGAGAGATTGCTGGTGTAGAAGTGCCGCCACCCGGGTTTTTCGCCGCCCAGCAGCGAAGCGTACTGGAACTGTATGCCATCGCTCGACAGCCAGTGCATGAAGGGAGTGACGGTCTGACCATCTTCGCACCACTTTGTCAGCCCCAGCCCCACGACGTACTCCTCCGGATGCTCTCGGTGGAATGTAATATGCCGTTCGACGAAAGTGGGAGCAGCGAAGATGTCGTCGCCAATTAATACTGATAGCTCTGTTCGGGTGTTGCGGATAGCCCAGTTCCTCGCTTTAGCGGGCCCACTGTTTGACTGACGGTGGTAGTGAATCGTAAAACTGGCCTTGGCGCGATACTGTTCGACCAGCTCCGCAGTCCCATCCGTTGAACCATCGTCCACGATGCTTGCTTCGAAGTCGCGGCTCGTTTGCTTCTCCAGATGCTCCAGACAGCGGAGCAGTGCCGACTTCCGGTTGAACGTCGGGATGATTACGGTCATGGAAGGGGCGTTCAGCACGGTGCTTCGCCATAGCCTAGCATGTAGCGATGGGTGCGCAAGAGCAGGGCATCGGCTTAGAATTTACCGGAGTGCGTCGACTGCCTACAGAAGCTTTCAAAGATTTCGGAGGCGGGCTAAGAACGGGCCGCCGTCTGGAGGCGCTTGAGCGAGTTCAGTGCACGGAATAACCCCATTCCGAATCTTCGCCGCGAAAGCGGTCCTTCGTAATCCTTGACATACGCCCAACGTGCACTCAAGTCGTAGGCACTGTAGCGGTAGCGAGGAGACTGAAGTGACACCCTATCCTCAAGCTAAGGCTTCCCGATCTTTGGACGCCTACCCATTTTGGCAAAATGAATGGTCGGGGCGATTGGATTCGAACCAACGACCCCCTGCTCCCGAAGCAGGTGCGCTACCAGACTGCGCTACGCCCCGAACCTTGTTGGTAAGGTGCCGGTTCTGGTGGGGCAACGCAACACGCTTGCACGCGGCACTGCCAACCGACTTCATCAGTCTACCAGAGACCGGCCTTCCTCGCTCGCGCTTAGCCCGTCCCGCGACGCACGGTTATGGAGCGTTGCGGAACGGGGCTGAAGGACGGTTGATCACAACCCGGGGTTTGGCGTCATTGCAGAAGTGATTCCAGCTGCGGCCGCACGCTTACGCGAGCGGCGGGAACGCCGGTGTGCAGGAGCATGAGAGACGCCTGCAGGGTGCGCGGAGCCGTATGCCTGACCGGAGCGAGCGATGGACGGAATATCGAACGTCTTTGTGTCAGTGTCGTTGAAGATCGCGCCATTTGGAACGAGGATGTTCTTTACGATGCGGCCCGATGTGTCGCCGACGCGGACTTCGATCCGCGAAGTGTCGATACCCTTTTCATCCGTGAGGTATTGCCGTTCGTTGAGCGCACGCTGTGCCGCAGCCACGGGCTTCTCGTCAGGCGAAGCGTCTCCAATAATGACCAGCTTCGAGGAGTTCTGTTGAGACAGTGTGACCGCAATGTCGTCCAGGCACGCCTTGCTTTCATTATCCACTCGCACTGGCCGGCGCCGATCACGGTTGAAGCTGATGCTGCAAAGGGCTTGTGACTCAGGCACAACGGGAGGAGCCGGTCGAGAGATCGAAACGGAGACATTGCTGGTGGCACTCAGTCCCTGGTCGTCGACCACATTGCAGGTCACCTTGACGGTCGTGTCGCCCAGGCCGTCTGTGATCAGTTTGGCCGTGTTGCCAGTTCCGCTGATCTGGCCGGCAGAAGTCGCATAGGAGTAGGTGAGCGGCCGGTTTTGCGGGCTGCTCGCTGTAGCCAAGATCAAAATAGGCGTACCGGACTGGGCGCTCGTCGGAGAGGCAGAGCAAGCGACAGTTGGAGGCTGGATCGCCCGAACTGTGAAGGGAGCTGTGCAGGAAGCGTTTTCGCGAGGCTTGCTACCTTCAGAAACGTGACCTTCTACGGTGTACTCACCGGGGGCAAGGCCCGTAGTGTCTACCGTGGCCATCGCGCCTGCGGGCGTGATCTTGCCGCCATTGCTGAGCCAGGTGAACTGTGCCCTGCGCTTGGGGTTCAGATAGAGCGTACTGCCGTTCACGGTGACAGTTTCGCCGGGGTGGACGGCTACAGGCTCCGCTGTGCAACCCAACATCACAGGCTGCACATCGCTCTTTTCGCCCGTGCGCAGAACGAGCCCGCCGGAAATCTTAAAGGCATCCATTTCGCCGAGCCCGCCAAGGATCCCGGCCGGAGGGACGAGAGGGCCGTGGTCGACGTGCGCGAACTGGTAGTCAGCCTGGACGGGACGCACGGCGAGGTGATCGTGAAAGAAAGGCAGCACATAGTCGACACCAAGGCCGCCGGTGATTCCCCAACCCCACTGCAGGTTTTGCTGAGCCGGTCCATTGGTGCGCTCGCCTCCGCCAAGGGCATGGGCGAAGGGCACGAAGCGGCCGAAAGGCAGTCGGAAAACGGGCCCGCCTTCGGCGCTGTAAGCGAGCTGGTCGCAGCTGGTGGAGCGGCAAGGAATTTTGTAGACCTGATGCTCGCCACTGCCGGAGAAGTAGCCGCCTTCTACCTGTACGCCGAAGTTGTGAGTAAGCCAGCCGGTGACACTTGCGGTCACGTTGGGAGTGGAAACCGGTTGGTATTGATACCCGTTGATGTCGCTGTTGAATGGGTGCAGATAGCCGTAGCCTGCGTAGAGGTCCAGGCGGGAATCATCGTACACATCGGCACTGCGGCCTTTTTGAGCGTGAGCGCTAAGTAAAGCCGCGGGCAGACCCACCGCGAGAGAAGCGCAAAAAAAGTGAGTGGCAATCGAAAGCGAACGCCGATTCTGGCGAGGGCGCATGGGTGATCTCCTCCGGAGAAGCGTGGACAACGGGCCTTGATGACTTTGCTCGCAGTTTACTGGAAACGCCGTGAATCGAAAGCTTTTTTCAAGATGCCGCGAGTCGATTGAGAAAGCCCGAGCGGCTTTGGTAACGTTTCGTCCGCGCTGCACGTATAATCGGGCCATGCGGAGCCCGGCTCATCGCGCGTGTTGTTGTCTACGGCCATTTGGCTGTTGATGACCCCCGATGGCCGCCATCTTTCTCTTTCTCGCTCTTTTTCTCACGTTGAATCATTCCTAACGCAGAGCGTCCGTAGTCCGGCTCGCTCCTTGCTTTGTAAGTTGCAGTGGAGGTCCTCATCGCGACTCACACCATTCCCGAAGCCATTTTTCGGCAGACCTACGCGGACCGCCTGAACCATTTACAGGCGCTGGAAGCGGAGAGTCTATACATCCTTCGCGAAGCAGTCGCAGAGTTCGCGCGGCCGGTGATGCTGTACAGCATCGGCAAAGACTCCAGCGTAATGCTGCGGCTGGCGCAGAAGGCGTTCTATCCGGGCAAGATTCCGTTCCCTCTGCTCCATGTGGATACCGGGTACAAATTCCCGGAGATGATTGCCTTTCGCGATGCCTATGCGCGTGAAATAGGTGCGGAATTGATTGTGCATCGTAACGAGGAAGCCATTGCGCAGGGCATGAGCCCGTGGGGCATGGGCACACAGAACTGCTGTGGAGCGTTGAAGACCCGCTCGCTGCTGGATGGGTTGGCGGAAGGCGGATTTGATGCGGCATTTGGCGGAGCTCGTCGCGACGAAGAAAAGTCCCGCGCCAAAGAGCGCGTGTACAGCTTCCGAGACGCGAGCGGCCAGTGGGATCCGAAGAATCAGCGCCCCGAGCTATGGCATCTGTACAACTCGCGCCTTCGCAAGGGCGAGTCGATCCGAGTCTTCCCGCTAAGCAACTGGACCGAACTGGATATCTGGCTGTACCTCTACGCAGAGCAGATCCCGATCGTGCCGCTGTATTTTGCTGAAGACCGGCCTGTAGTGGTTCGCTCCGGTGTCATCACCCTTGTCAATGAGAGCACCCGGCTGCTGCCGCATGAAACGCCGGAGACGATGCGTGTCCGAATGCGATCACTGGGCTGCCTGCCCTGTACGGGGGCTATTCGCAGCGAAGCCGATACGCTGCCCAAGATCATTGTGGAACTCATCACATTCCGCAGGTCAGAGCGTGAGAACCGGGCGATCGACCACGATGAAGAGGGAAGCATGGAAGCCAAGAAACGGGAGGGCTACTTCTGATGAGCACACAGTCCCTTTCAGGCGAAAGCTTCAACGAAGAAGGGTTCCGTGCGTTTGTGGATGCGCACCTTGATCAGGATCTACTGCGGTTTATTACCTGCGGCTCGGTAGATGACGGCAAGTCCACGCTGATCGGACGGCTGCTGCACGATACCAAGAGCATTTACGAAGATCAGTTGGCGAGTATCTCCGCGAGCCGCGCGAATCGCGCTGGAAACGGGCGAGTGGATCTTTCGCTGCTGACGGACGGGCTGCGCGCAGAACGTGAGCAGGGCATCACGATCGACGTGGCGTACCGTTACTTCTCAACGAGCCGGCGCAAGTTCATTATTGCGGATACTCCAGGCCATGAGCAGTACACGCGCAATATGGCGACTGGTGCCTCTACCGCAGATGTCGCCGTGGTGCTGCTGGATGCGAAGGCGTTCCTGGCGGCGGACGGCCTGCTGCCGCAATCCCGACGGCACTCCACTATTGCTAGTTTGTTGCGGATTCCGCATGTGGTTGCTGCTGTCAACAAGATGGATTTAGTGGGCTACTCGGAAGAGATTTTCATCAGGATAGAACGTGAGTTCTCCGCCTGGTGTGATGGCCTTGGCTTGCACGCTGTTAAGGCGATTCCCGTCAGCGCGCTGGCTGGTGACAACATTGTGGAGCCTTCCTCCGCCATGTCCTGGTATACCGGTCCGACCCTGCTGGATTATCTGGAGGGCGTGCCGTTGCTGAATGAAACGGATCGTACCGTTCCGCTTCGCTTTCCCGTTCAGCTGGTGGTTCGGCCGGATGCGAGCTTTCGAGGTTTTGCGGGTCGCGTAGAAGCCGGAGAACTGCTTGCCGGTGTAGAGGTGCGAGCGCTTCCAAGCGGACGCACTACCCAGATAAAGCGCATCGTGACCTGGGACGGGGACTTGAAGCGTGCTGTGTCCCCGCAGGCCGTCACGGTGGAACTCACGGATGAAATTGATCTAAGCCGCGGTGAAATGCTGGTTGCCGCAGGCCAGCCGCTTCCGCAAACTGCCACAAGTCTGCGGGCGAGCCTGGTGTGGATGCAGGATTCACCGCTCGTACCGGGATCGACTTATCTGCTGAAACATACGACCCGAACAGTGCGAGCTAGCGTAAGCCGAATCCTTTGCCGCTTGAACATTGATACTGGAAAGAGAGTTCCGGCAGCTTTGCTGCAGATGAACGACATCGCTGAGGTTGAGTTTGAGTGCAACCTTCCTTTGTTCTTTGAGCCCTATGCGGTGAACAGGGCGATGGGGGCGTTCATCCTGATCGATCCGCTGTCGAATGCAACGGTGGGCGCGGCCATGATCGTCGGAGAAACGGCGGCTGATGACGAACTGAAGGTGGAAGCTGCCTCGACCGCTGCTGCTGCTCCATCGCTCGTTCTGCTGGCGGGTGCTCCTGAGGCTGCCAAGGAAATCGCGACAGCGTTCGCCGCATCTGGAGTACGGGCGGTGTCGCTGGACGATGCGGGGATTTCGCCGGGGTCGTTGCCTTCCGTGCTGCGGGCCCTGCAGCTTGCAGGCGCCATCGCCGTATCTTCGCGAAAGGATATTCCTGCTTCCGCTTTGGAAGCGGTGCGTGCTGCCGCAAGTTTTCGGATCATCGAGTCGGGTGAGGAAGCTCGGGCCTGGCTACGCAACAGGACGGAAGGGTGACAGTGACGAGCGTCGTCGAAGAGATCGCTTCGAGCCAGGCATCGAACCAGGCATCGAACCAGGAGCAGCTGACCGCGCAGGAACTGGTTGAGGATGCGGTTCGCGAGGCGCGAGACGCGGGTCGCCTCGATGAACTTTGCCTGACCTCGAGCTTCCAGACTGAGGACATGGTAGTTCTGCACATGCTGCGCCAGTACGTGCCGGATGTCCCGGTAATCTTTTTGGAAACTGGTTATCACTTTGCGGCCCTCACGGCCTACCGCGACCGGATTGCGACAAAGTGGAACCTGAACCTGATCAACGCACTCCCGGTCACAACACTGGAGGAGCACGAGGCGCAGTATGGTTTGCTGCACATCGTGAATCCGGGACAGTGTTGCCAAATTCGCAAGGTAGAGCCGCTGATGCGATCGCTGGAGCCCTACTCTTACTGGTTCACCGGTTTGCGCCGAGAGCAGTCCCCAACGAGAGCCAATCTGCGCAAGGTAGAAGATCATCAACTGCCCTCAGGTAAGGCGATGAAGAAGATCAGCGTCCTTGCCGACTGGACGGCGGCAGACCTCGCAGCGTACACGCAGGCCCATGCCATTCAAAAGCTTTCGCTTTATGACCTTGGATATACGAGCGTGGGATGCGAACCCTGCACGGCCATTCCTGAGACGGGGGCTGACCCACGAAGCGGACGCTGGGGCGGCAAAAAGCTGGAGTGCGGCATCCACACCTTCAGCAGCAAAAGTTAGCCGGGTCCATTTTCATTCGATGGACGCGCTGTAGTTCACTCGCTGGGTACACCTCTTATGTTTGCTGAACGCCGCCGAATCGTCGATCTTTGGAAGCGAGGCGAGTCTGCCACGCTGGCCACGCTGGTAGGCGTGGAGGGCTCTAGCTACCGCCGACCGGGAGCAAGGCTGTTGATCGCGAAAGATGGTGCCTATGCCGGGGCTATTTCGGGAGGCTGCCTGGAAACCGAAGTGCTGCGCAAAGCAGAATGGCTGGTTCGCGACGGTGCCACGCTGGAGCGGTATTCGACACTGTTCGATGATACGGCTGAAATTCCCTACGGCCTTGGCTGTGGTGGGACGGTGGATGTTCTGCTGGAGCCCGCAGGCACTCCTGAGTTCGAAGCGCTGTTGCGTGCGCTCGCTGCTTCTCTCCACGGAGAAACACGGCAGGTGACAAGCCGTCTTGTATCGCCTACCGGCCGAACAGGCAGGGTTCTTATGCGAAGCGTTACGAGTGGTCGCGGAGACGTGCTCTTTCAAACTGGCTCTGAGGAGTCTGGGGCGTCAGTGATGAACTTCGACGAAGTGCTTCGCGCGCCCCAACGCCTTCTCATCTTCGGGGCTGGAGACGACGCGCAACCCGTGGCCCGCTTTGCCGCGCTGCTGGGTTGGACGGTCATTATTGTCGATGGCAGATCACAGTGGGCGAAAGGAGAACGCTTTCCAGATGCGGAGCAGGTAATCGTCGGCCAGCATTTGGAGAACATTGCAGTGACCAATGACGACGCGGTAGTGATCATGACCCACAGCTTTGAGCAGGATCGGGCCTGGCTGATTTCCTTGCTGCCATACAAACCGCAATATCTCGGCCTGTTGGGGGCGAGGCATCGCAGTGCGCTGCTTCTAACTGAAGCCTCTGAGCGAGTAGGTTGGGATGTCGAGCGTACCTGCAAACATGTGTTTGCGCCGATCGGCTTGGATCTGGGCGGCGAGGGCGCCGAAGCGATCGCCCTCGCCATCATCGCCGAGATCCAGGCAGGTGTGGAAGGAAAGCTCCCGACGGCGCGGCGCATGACATCCGACTCCATCGCAGAACACATCGCCAGAGGGGGCGCATCGCGGTATCAGCAGGCGCAGTGCGCTCTATGATCACCGGCCGCCGACGCCATTTTCGCGGCGATGAAACGTTACTGAATTGCCTTGATCTATTGTCGTCATCACTATGGTGTGGATGTTGACGTGCGCGGGGCGAGTGGCGGCCCAGACGATGGTTTCTGCGACATCTTCCGGTTGCAGAGGCGTGATGTCCTGATAGACCTTCGCCGCCCGCTCATCATCGCCCTTGAAGCGAACCAGGCTGAAATCGGTTTCCACCATGCCGGGATCGACGCTGGTGACACGGACCGGCGTTCCCATCAGATCCAGCTTCAGGCCTTCTGAAATTGCTGTTTCCGCCGCTTTGGTGGCGCAATACACGGCTCCGTTTGCGTACGTCATGTGGCCTGCAGTCGAACCCAGGCTGATGACGTGGCCTCGACCGCGCTGCACCATGCCAGGGACCACGGCTCTGGTGACATATAGCAGCCCTTTCATGTTGGTGTCGATCATCTCTTCCCAGTTTTGTGGGTCGTCTTCGTACACTTTGCCCATCCCACGGCTGAGGCCGGCGTTATTCACGAGCACATCAATCGAAGACCAATCACCAGGCAGGTCGGAAAGCGCTTTCTCAACGCTGGCTCGCTCGCGCACGTCCAGCTCAAAGCTATGCACGTCTGGAGAGCCGGCATCGCGCAACGCGGCTTCCACGGCCTTGATCCTGTCTAGCCTGCGCGCGCACTGGAGCACACGCGCACCTTGTGCCGCAAAAGCGAGAGCAGTGGCAGCGCCAATACCTGAGCTGGCGCCCGTAACGAAGACAACACGGTTCTGCAACGAGATTCCCATATGCCTCAGATGCATGAGAAACGAAAGTGAGGCCGCGAGTGGATCGCGGCCTCATTTCTACAGCGCTTAGTCTACTGTGCGGTTGGGCCCGAAGACGTCTGCACTCCAATAGCCGCACCAGAAACGATGAGTTCGACACGGCGATTCTGCGCGCGGCCAGCGGCATTGCTGTTATCTGCCACAGGATCGCTCTTGCCGTAGCCTGCCGAGGTAACGTTGCCCGGAGGCACGCCGTGACCAGTCAGAAAGTTGCTTACGGCCCTAGCGCGATCCTCACTCAGTTTCTGGTTGAGTTGATCGCTGCCGGTGTTGTCCGTGTAACCTTCCACCTGCACCTTCAGGTCCTGATACAGGTTGAGAATTGTTGCGACTTGGGCCAGGCTGATCTGCGTGTTCTGCTTCAGGTTTGATTTACCCGTGTCAAAGAGCACATCGCTCAAGTTCACCATCAAGCCTCGCGGAGTCTCGGTGGTCTGCAGCACGGCGTTAAGTTGCGCGAGCAGCTTGGCACGAAGAGCAGCCTCACTGTTCATTGCGTCCTGCGCTTGACGCTGGGCACTGGCTGCCTGGGCCTGCGCTGCTGCTGCTGCTGCATCAGCCTGCGCCTTCTGCGCTTCCGCATTCGCGCGCTCTGCCGCTGCGCGATCGGCAGCGGCTTGTGCCTGTGCTGCCTGGGCCTGTGACTGCGCAGCTTCCAGCTGCGATTGCTGCGCCTGCTGCTGCGCCGCCACCTTGGCGTCCTGCGCCTGCTGCTGGCGTTCTGCGGCCTGCTTGCGCAGCGTGGTGATGCGGGCATCCTCGGCGCGCTGTGTAGCTTGACGCGCGTACGTAAACTCAAGCTTTACGTCGCGATGCTTGGAATCCTGAATGTCCTGCGCATTCTTCAGGTCTTGCGCAACCTCGCTCATGATGTCGGCAGAGTACTTGTCGGCCCCAGCGTTCAGCGCGATTCGCTGCGCGTTGTAGGCCTCAAACAAAGCAAGGGGCGTGTGCTCGCGGTCGGTGACAGGATGCATCACGGACTTAGAGCCTTCAGTGTTCGCGTAAAGGCCCTTCGGCAGCAGCGAGTAATGCACGTTCACTGTCTGCAGAATGCCTTGTGTGTCCTTACGGAAGACGTTCTGCAGAACAATGACGTCGCTGGGCTGCGAGACCGAGTAATACGGCTCGGCAGTGACAATCATTCCAAAAGACTGGAATCCGGAGGTCGTCTCAAGGCTTGCCTTATCGCCGGCAAGCTCCAATTCGCCAAGATTCTGAGGCCTGCCGTCAGCCGAAATGGCCCACAAGACGTAGGTCAAGTATTCCGGCCCAAACCCAGCGGCCGGAGTCAGTCCCTCCATCTTCACAGAAATGTTGGTCTTACCGGTTTTGGAGTCGACCTTGGCTTCGCCGTGCGCGCGGGGCGCCAGATTCGTGCCTTGGAAGCCAACCGTCGTGGCACCGCTCCGATTCAAGTAGTTCACCGCGTCGAGATCACGCTGGACCACTTTTACGTGGTACACGTAGATGCCATTTTCGCCTTGGGCGATGACATCGGCGGAGCGAGCGCCAGGGGCCACGCTGGTGGGGTTGGGTTCCTGGGCAGAAGCGGAAAGGCAGAGGCCCGCCGTGAGCGCGGCAACGGCCAGCGCACCAGACTTGCAGATCGAACGAGACATCAATTTTCTCCTTGCTGTGGTTCGCGTTGAGAACACGCGAACAGGAAAACAGACACAACAAGTTCGGATGCCCGCGTGGAGGCAAAGGCTGCCACTCCGCTCGATTCAGGCTCCGTATTCTGGTACTCGTCTCGGTACTATTACTGGCCCAAGATGGCAACGCCCCCGACGGCCATGCTCTTCGCGATGCGTTCTTTCCATTCTTCGGGACCGGTGATGTGGACACTGGTTCCGCGACTGTCGACAGCCACGGTTACCGGCATATCGACCACGTCGAATTCGTAAATGGCCTCCATACCAAGGTCTTCGAATGCCAATAATTTTGAATGCTTGATGGCTTTCGAAACCAGGTAAGCAGCTCCTCCGACGGCCATGAGATATACCGCTTCGTTGTCGCGAATAGCGTCGATGGCGGCGACTCCCCGCTCTGCCTTGCCTATCATGCCAAGCAGGCCGGTCTGCTCCAGCATCTGGCGGGTAAATTTGTCCATGCGGGTGGCGGTAGTGGGGCCGGCGGGGCCTACGGCTTCGTCGCGTACGGCGTCAACGGGACCAACGTAGTAGATGAAGCGGTTGCGGAAGTCTACGGGAAGCCTCTCGCCGCGGTTCAGCATGTCGGTGAGGCGTTTATGAGCGGCGTCACGACCGGTGAGCAGCTTGCCGTTGAGCAGAATGACCTCGCCGGGCTTCCAGCTCTTCACTTCTTCGTGGGTAATCGTGTCGAGGTTTACTCGCTTGCCCCCGTGGGCCTCGTAGGTCATCTTCGGCCAATGCTCGAGAGAGGGTGGCTCCAGGTACACCGCGCCGGAGCCGTCGAGGACGAAGTGGGCGTGGCGGGTGGCGGCGCAGTTGGGGATCATGGCTACGGGGAGGTTGGCGGCGTGCGTGGGCCAGTCGAGGATCTTGACGTCGAGGACGGTGGTGAGGCCGCCGAGGCCCTGCGCGCCTATACCGAGCGCGTTGACCTTCTCGTATAGCTCGATGCGTAGCTTCTCAATGTCGGTCTTTGGGCCGCGGGCCTTCAGTTCCTGCATGTCGATGGGATCCATGAGGCTTTGCTTGGCGAGCAGCATCGCTTTTTCGGCAGTTCCGCCGAGGCCGATGCCCAGCATGCCGGGGGGGCACCAGCCGGCTCCCATGGTGGGGACGGTCTTGAGTACCCAGTCGACTACGGAGTCCGACGGGTTGAGCATGACGAACTTGGACTTGGCTTCGGAGCCGCCGCCCTTGGCGGCTACGATCACGTCTACCTTGTCGCCGCGGACGAGAGACACTTCCACGACGCAGGGCGTGTTGTCCTTTGTGTTCTTGCGGCTGAAGGCGGGGTCGGCGAGGATGCTGCCACGGAGCTTATTGTCGGGATCAAGCCAGGCCTCCCGTACTCCCTGGTCGCACATCTCCTGGAGCGTCATGGTGGCGGGCTCGGCACCGGACATAAGGTGGCACTCCTGGCCGAGCCTGATGAAGACGGTGACGATGCCGGTGTCCTGGCAGATGGGGCGATGGCCTTCGGCGCACATGCGGGAGTTCACCAGGATCTGCTTCATGGCGTCCTTGGCGGCAGGTGACTCTTCCAGCTCGTAGGCTCGAGCGAGGTTCTCGATGTAATCAACCGGGTGGAAGAAGCTGATGTACTGGAGCGCGGCGCGGACGCTTTCGATGAAGTCGTTCTGCTGGATCGTGACCATGACAAATCCTTTCGACTCATGTTCGCACTTTCACGGAAATGAGCGTCTGAGGCCTTTCGGTATTCGGCCTACCCACCCCCGGGCTTTTTGTGCAAAATCTTCAGCACAGAGGAGTTAGGGGTGGACCTTCGGGCTGAACTGGAATTGGGGACGTGCGATGGAGGGGTGATCTGGAGGTTAGATTTGTCAAGTACCGGAGTTTCGCTTCGTCCGACGAAAGCGGGAACGCAGAGTACGCAGATTCGAGAGCGCAGATTACGCGGAACGACGAAGTTGGATCGCTCAGGCGGCTCGGCGACTGGGGAGGCGGCTTTGGACGCCTTGCTTGAGGCGTTCGGCGGGCTTGAGGTTGAGTTGCCTGGAGGTCTGGTAGAGCTTCCAGATGGCGATACCAGTAAAGATCAGGATCACGCTCCAGAGACCGATGAGGATCGGCGTGCCCCACTTTGCGGTGAAGCGGTTCCAGATATGGAGCACCTGGTGGCCGTAGCGCACGCCGAGCCATACGGCGATAGCGTGGCGCAAGAGGCGGCTGAGGGTGAAGGCGAACATGAACTTGCGGCGCGACATGTGTACCGCGCCTGCGGCGAGTACGAAAGGCGAGAGCGGCATGGGAGGCGGGAGGATGGCAGGAAGGGCGACCGAGAGGATGGCGTGATTCTCCATCCAGCCGGTAACGCGGCTGAGGATGCGCTCAGGGACGTGTTTTTGCAGAAAGGCCATGCCGCCGGCCTGGCCGACGGTGTAGGAGATGAGACCTCCAGCTGCGGAACCGATGGTGGCCATGAGCACCAGCAGGAATGGGTTGGCTTTATCCGCCGCGAAGATCACCAGCATGACGTCGCTGATGCCGGGGATGGGGAGGGGGACAAAGGAACTGTCGACCGTGGAGACGAGCAGCAGGCCGAAGAGGCCGAAGCGGATGAACCAGTGAACTAAGTGATGGGTACCCGCAAGCACCAGCACAGCGGCGAGTTCGTCGTATGGGCGCATGCGTTGCCAGTAAGACGCGGATTGCGGGCTGGAAGTCGCGGAAAGGCAAAAGCTTTCAACGCCAAGTTCGCCAAGTAGCGCGAAGTACGCCACGAAACAGGAACCTTGCGGCTGCTGTCTAGAGGATACGGAGGCTGGGTAGTGGTGGGAGGACGCCGGCCTGAGCGGCGAGAGTACGGAAGTGGCCGATGGCCTGTTCACAGGCGGGATCGAGACGGTAGTGGATGTTGTGCGTGAGATAGGTGCGTATGGTGGCGGGTGGGATCGCGATCTTCGGCGTCCACTCGTGGACCAGTTCTTCGATGTGGGTGAGGCCTGCGTCTCGGCTGGCGCTGAGCTCGTGGATGAGTTGCTCGGGTGTAAGGCCTGCTTGAGCGAGTGATTGGGGGCGGACGGCCCAGACGGCGGCGACCCAGGGCAGGCCGGTGAGTTCGCGCCAGAGGGTAGCGACGTCGAGCCATAGCAGCGGTGTTTCGATGCTGCTTTCGATCTCTGCCCTGCGCTCGCGTGCCAGCAGTGCGGCGTCGCCGATGAGCAATGCGGCGTCGCATGCGGCGAGCATGCTGAGGGGCTCGGCCACGTGCTCCTGCGCGACGGGCTGCGTTCCGGCAAGCTGCTGGAAGAGAACGGATGTATAAGCGGTGGAACTGCGCGAAGCGGAGTCTGCGGCGAGGGTGCGAACGGCTCTCAGGGCTTCCGGCGTCGAAAGCTGGTGAGGGTTCCTGACGAGGAGGAGGATGCTGCGGACCTCGTGCAGAGACGCGATGGTACAGCCGGGGACGACGGCGAGCTCAGGCGTCAGCGAGGCGATAGGGATGAGGCCGAGGTCGGCCTCGCCGCTGTGGAGTTGCGCGGCGCAGGCAGAGGGGACTGTGTAGCGGACGTCATAGAGCGGGCGGAGGCGGCTCTTTCCGGGTTCGTGTTCGAAGTCGTAGAGAAGCGGGGCCGGGTTGAGGAAAGCGATGGCAGCTACGCGCAGTGGCACAGGTCTGATTGTAGTTGGGTGAGTGGAAGGTTCAGCGCTCTCCCCCGATCCGCTGACCTGGAAGGAGCACGCGGCACGCAATACTGACTCACCTTCTTACAGCGAGATCGATGTGGGGCTTCCCTGCTGCGCTGCTAGCGCGCGGCACGCCTGCGCGCTTTGACGAGCACGTCTACGGGGTCAGGGCGATCATCCCAGAAGTCAAGATGAATGCGGCCGTCAGGCAGTTGCGTCACGGTAGTGGGAGTAGCGCTCCCTGTGACGTACCAGCCGGAGGGCAGGACGACAGCGTTGCGTGGACGGCCGAGAGAGCGGTCAAAGATAAGTTCGGCGTCGGAGTGATCTGGCAGGGAACCTGTATCCAGACGGTAGCTGGCGGGTGCGGTGTAGGACTCGAGGATGCGCAGGCGTAGCGAGCCTCCGGCGGGGACGGGCGGAAAGGTGATCACTACGGCGTGGGCGGTGTCTGCCAGAGGCTCTCCTGCGTCGATGTGCGCAGCTTTCATTTCGGCTCCGGTCATCACCTTTTCAGGAAAGGTTTCGCCCGTATCTAGCGAGTAGGCGGAAGGATCGGTGGCTGTTGAGCCTTCCCGGACGACGTTGATGTAGTGTGCGGTGCCGGGGCGGGTTTCTGTGTAGTCGTGGAAGAGACGGAAGGTGTGAGTTTCAGGCTGCTGGAGGAAATAGGTGATGTCGCGGTCGGCGTGAGCTCGCTCGGCGAGGCGGGCGCGCTCTGACTCGCCAGCGAAGGGAGCTTCCCAGGAGCGTGCCGAGGTTGCCTGATGCGGGAGCGAAGCGGGGCCGATTTGCGCATCTTTCGCCGCATGCAAAACGAGCGGAGCTTCGCCCGCACCTGCGTGCATGAAGGCGATGGCAAGGCGGCCGTCCTTTTCGGTGAGTACCTGCGAGGGGACGGTGCAGCCGGTGAGTTCGTATCCGGGGGGCAGGACAACTTTGTTTCGTTTGATACCGAGCGGACGGTTGAACACGATCCCGTTGGCATCGGTGAAGTAGCTTTTGGGATCCTTGTAGGTTTTGATGATAACGACGCGGCCCTGGCCGTGGGTGGGTACCGGGCGCGCCAGCTCTACGCGGATGTAGTCTGTGTCGGCGGAGGCCCTAGACATGAGCGGGTCTTTGCGGGCTTCTTCACCGGAAACGACGGAGAAGTTGAGCGGCTTGCCGGTGACGGGGTCAAGGACGGACTCGTCGGTGGCGACGGAACCTTTGCGGATGGGGTTGTAGAAGAACTTTGCACCGGCCGTTGTGGCGGTTACTTCGTAGTAGATCTTGAAGCTGGCGGAGCTGGGGTCGAGCAGCTCGTAACGCGTGTACTCGTCGGTTTCGGTCTGCAGGACGGTGCTGGCGGGGAAGAATACGCCGTCGGGAGACTGGGCGTGCGCCGGGCGGATGATGGCGTGAGGGGCGAGGCAAAGAGCCAGTGTCAGGGCGGGGCTGAAACGGCAGAGTCGCGGCATGAGGTTGATGGTACGCGCTGAACGCGAGGACCCTGGAGGAGCAGCATGCTACTCTACCGCGCATGACACTCCCTTTTGTGCGTTCTTTGGCGGTTCTTGGTCTTGGCGTGGGCGCCTGTTTGGTTGGTGCGGCGCAAGGTGGGCCCGTGGCGACTGCCGTGGAGCAACGGACCGTGAGGGCGGTGGATGCGGATTCGGCTGCTTCGATCGCGCTGCTGGAGCAGATGGTGAACATCAACAGCGGAACCGGGAACCTCGCGGGCGTGCGCGCGGTGAAGGACCTGATTGCTCCCCGGCTGCAGGCGCTGGGGTTCGAAGTGACGTGGCACCCGATGGAGCAGGAGCTGCACCGGGCGGGCGATCTGACAGCCGTGCATGCATGCCCGGCGGGCGCAGGGAAGTGCGGACGGCGCATGCTGCTGATCGGGCACATGGATACGGTATTTGAGCCGTACAGCAAGTTTCAGAAGTTTGAGATCGTGCCGGGTTCAGGCGGCAAGGTGGCGACGGGGCCGGGCGTGAATGACATGAAGGGCGGTCTGGTGGTGATGCTGCTCGCGCTGCAGGCGATGAAGGCCGCCGGCGCACTGGACCGCGCCGAGATCCGCATTGTGCTTTCAGGCGATGAGGAGGGGCATGGGAGTCCTGTGGAGGTGTCTCGCAAGGACATGGTGGACGCCGCGAAGGTGAGCGACCTGGCGATGGAGTTTGAGAGCGGGACGCAGAACAAAGGTGTGGACACGATCAGCATCGCGCGCCGGAGTTCTACCTCATGGACGCTGAAGACCACGGGCGCGAGCGGGCACTCGTCGCAGATCTTTGGCGACAGGCTAGGCTTTGGCGCGATTTATGAGCTGACCCGGATCGTGGACAAGTTTCGGACAGACCTGAGAGAGCCGGGGCTGACCTATAACGTGGGCCTGGTTGCCGGCGGGCAGACCGTGGATATGAAGACGGGCGAAGCGACCGCGGCGGGGAAGTCAAACATCGTGGCCCCGGTGGCGGAGGCTCACGGTGACATGCGCACGGTAAGCGATGAACAGACAGCGCGAGTGCAGGCCAAGATGCAGGCGATTGTGACTGCACACCTGCCGGGGACGGGGGCGACAATTGAGTTCGGCGAGGGGTATCCTGCGATGGCTCCGACAGAGGCCGGGCATGAGCTGGTGAAGGAGTTGAACGCGGTGAACCGGGCGCTGGGTCTACCGGAGCAGCCGGAGCTCGACCCGATGCTGCGGGGAGCGGGGGATATCGCGTTTGTGGCTCCGTACGTGCCGGGGCTGGTGGGCACGGGAGCGATGGGCGAGGGTGCGCATGCGGAGACGGAGACGGTGTTTCTCCAGTCAGTGCCGACGCAGGCGAAACGGTTTGCCGTGCTTATGGAGCGGTTTGCCGCGGAGGCCGGGCCGGTTCCTGGATGGAAGCGGTAGGCTGCAGGAAAAGTGAAGGGCCGGTCACGAATGACCGGCCCTTCGAATGACTGCGGCGATTCAGCTTAGAGAACCTGAACGCGCTCTGCCTGCCAGCCCTTGGGTCCCTTGACGACGTCGAACTGAACTGCCTGACCCTCTTGCAGGGTGCGGAAGCCGTTGCTCTGAATGGCGGAGTGATGGACGAAAACATCTTCACCGCTGGGGCGGCTCAGAAAGCCGAAGCCCTTGGCATCGTTGAACCACTTGACTGTACCTTGTTCCATAACTTGTTCCTTGTGAAGCTCGTGTATTAGTACCGCTGAACGCAATGTGGATTTTGTATGCGAGTAGAGCGGTAGAGCCAGAACAAGCATGAAAGACCAGATCGGATTCGACGACCTAACAAAAGTGTATCAGCTTTGGTGACCGTTGGCTGCGGCACCCCTTCGTATTTGCTTGTATTTGCTTTCGATCTTTCTTGCGGTCGCTGGGCGGCGTGGTGGCGAAAGGCGGAGTGCTAAATTGAGACGATGCCCGTTTTGGAACGATTGGTTGGCTTTTCACACAGTTCCTGACGGCGCCTCTATGACAAAGGACTGGCTTCGGTTGGAATGGAGCTACCGGAAGGCTTCGGTCGGGAGCGATCATCATTCACAAGCGCGCAAGGGCACTCTTCCTTCTTACTTTAGCGGCGAGCACACTGGCTGGCTGCAGTACCGGCGCGAGTGGTGACGGCGGGAGCAGCTCGCCGACAACACCGGTGACAACGACCAAGAATCTGTGGGTTGCGGCGTGGGCGGATGCTCCGGACAGCCTTTCCGGCCCTGCCAGTTCGGAACAGACGTTCCGCGAAATCGTGAAGCCGACGGTGGGCAGCCGGGGCACCGTTCGGCTGCATTTCTCGAACTATTTTGGAACGGCTCCCGTAACGATCGGCGCGGCGCACGTGGGTGTGCAGACGACGGGGGCGGGTGTAACGAGCGACGTGGCGGTGTTGTTTGGCGGGGGGACGTCGGTCACGATCCCGGTGGGGGGCTTTGTGACGTCCGACCAGGTGTCGCTGACATACGCCTATGGAGTGACGCTGGCGGTGACGGAGTATGTGAGCGGCAGCTGGGGAGGGCTGACTCAGCATGTGCAGGCCGGCGGCGTGACCAGCTATGCCACCGCAGCCAACGCCGGCAACAAAACGGCTGATACGAGCGGAACGAGCTTCACACAGACCATCGGCAACACGTACCTGCTGGACAGGGTAGAGGCTTACGGCAATTACGTGGGGACGGTGGCGGCGTTTGGGAGTTCGACCACGGACGGGTATGCCTCCGGGCTGGACCAGCATATGAGCTACCCGGAACAGCTTGCCGCGGCGCTGCATGCGGAAGGGCGAGACGATGTAGGCATCGCAAACGTTGGGATCTACGGAACTCAGCTGCTAGCCGGGGGAGCCGTCGCCGGGGTGAATCGCTTTGCGCGGGATGTGCTGGGGCAACCGAGCCTGACGGCGGTGATCGACTACCTGGGAGCGAACGACCTGCGCTCGGGCTGTGTCAGCGCAGCTACGCTGATCGCGGGCAGGCTGAGCATCATTGCCCAGGCGCATGCGGCCGGAGCAAAGATCTACGAGGCGACGACGGCGCCTTCTACCTTCTGCGGGGGCCAAAACCCAGGCGGGTTCGGTACGCGGTACGCGCAGGGATCGGGGGAGGAAGCGCAGCGGTTTCTGCTGAATGTGTGGGATGGAACGACAGCGGCTTCCACCGTGAACGGGGTAACCGTGCAGCCGCCAGGAGCTGATGCGGTGATCGACTTCAGCGGGGCGCTGGCCGATCCGGCGAACCTGAGCTATATGCTGCCCAAGTATGATGCCGGGGACGATATTCACCCGAACAGCGCCGGCTATGGCGCGATGGTGAAAGCGATTCCGCTGACGCTGTTTTGAGTGGGGACGAGATGCAGGGTGTTCGAGTACTGAAGCCCACTCACGCGTGATGAGACTGCATGTGAGTGGGCCGGCCTGATGTCAGCCTTTGTGGCGCTTGCTAGTTCTGGCGGGCGTTCTTGCGCTTGGCGATGAACTCGAGGATTTCATCGCGGAAGGGCGAACTCGAAAGCATACTGGTGGCTTGCCGGGCGGCCGGCTGAGCAGGAGCCATCTCGGTATGCTCGACGGGGCGGGCTTCCGGCACCGAGACCGCGGGGACATGGCCATCGGGGTTCATGGAACGGGGAAGCTCAGAGGGGTTGAACTCGATTCCATCGTCTACGAGCTTGCGGGCAGCCTGAACGAGCTGGCCCCGCTTGACCGACATCTTCGCAGCCGCAGCGTTGCGATCCTTTTCGGAGGGGAAGGTTTCGTAACGCTGAAGGTGCGCGAGCTTGCGGTCAAAGAGAGCGATTTCTTCGTGCAGCGACTTCAGGTAGTACTTGCTGGGCGCAGGGGTTGGCATTCGATCTCCGGGAACCTTTGGTAGAGAGTGCGTGAAGGTACGGAAATCCTCGCGGGGTGTGATTCCGTGAGTTCTGGATTGTCCAACGAGTACATGTGTCTGCAAAGCAAATGGCCGGCCTGGCGGCAGACCTCTCTCTTGAGTCTACAGAGATGTGGCGTTGCGCGCTCGGGACGGAAAGACAAAAGCGCGTAATGGATTTGTCGCAGGGCGGTCCGAAGGGCGTGATTTTGCGTCATTTGAGTAGAGTCTCGCGTGCGCTTGAACGGAGGAGCGCACGCCGGAAGGTTGCTCGATGAGCAGGATCAGAGGCAGGGTGGTGTGGTTCACAGAACGGCAGGGTTTTGGTTTCATCGCGCGCCAGGGCGGGCCCGACGTGTTTTTTCATCGCAGCCAGCTGGAGGCGCATGTGCCAGCAACGCTGCGGGATGGGGCGGAAGTGGAGTTCGAACTGAGCGGGCCTAACGAACGTCATGCGGACCAGGTGACGGTGATCGATGGCGCGTGAGAAGCGAAGACCGCGGTGGGTTGGGGATGAGTCTGGCGGAGGCGCCGAGTGTCAGCCGGTGAGGAGGACGAGCAGGAGGGTGCTGGCGATGATCGCGAGGCCGAGGTATGTGGAGTAGAAGCCCAGAAGCATGGCCAGCATGACGCTGCCAAGGCCGACGAAGGCAAGGCGGGAGCGGCGCTTGCTCCAGGCTCGATAGGTGGGGTCGCCGGCGTGGTCGCGGATGCCTGACAAGCGAAGCAGGGTGAGCGCCATGCCGCAGCTGATCGCGTTGACGCAGAAGACGGCCAGGTCGGCGGGGTTTTCCGGATGCGCGGAGACACCCTGGATGGTGAGCGGAAAGAGGCTGAGCAGGAGAAGGAAGAGGAAGTTGGCCCAGACCATGCGGCGGTTGAGGTGCGCGATGCGGACGAAGGTGTTGTGGTGGAGCACCCACATGGCGGCGGTGAGCTGGAAGCCGATCGCGTAAATGAAGACGGGGAGCAGGAGAGTGCGCCAGGCTCCCCAACCGGCGGCGAGCGGCGCGTGGAGATTGAGAACCAGGACGGTGATGATGACGGCGATGACGCCGTCGGTGAAGGACTCGAGCCGTCCTTTGGACATGGGCTCGTTGTTTTCCGGCATGGAGAGTGAGATGCGATGCGGCGGCTCAGTTGAGCGACCGGCGACCATGTTGAATCGTCAGGACAACGGCGACCTGGTTGGCTTCGTTGCAGGCATAGAGGACGCGATACAAATGAGGTTTTTTGCCGTAGATGAACTCGCGAACGGACGGATTGCCATGTGTTGGCTTGCCCATATGGGGTGATACGGCAAGGAGCGCGATCGTGTCTTCGAGCTTTGCGAACCAACGCGCGGCGCCTGCGGACTCCGTCGCATTGATTTCTATGTAGAGTGCGTCCAGGTCCGCCAGGAGGCGGGCGGTGAGTTCAACGTGCCAAGCCATGTTTCTCGCGGAACTGCCTAAAACCTTCGGCGAGCGGCACGGTGCGTCCGGCGGCGATATCTTCCTGCCCTTGCCGGATCGCTTCCTGTGTGGCGATGTCTTCGAGGGCTTCCAGCGCCGAGCTGGCGGGGTCTTTTCCCGCAGCGGCGAGCTGCGATGCGAGGGTGTCTGTGATCTCGAAGGTCACTTGCATGGCAACAGCGTACAACAGGCGGGCATTTGTCATTTCTACGTGGGTGTTTGCGGGGGCATTACGGAGGGCAATTCAGTCGTTCCGCTATGCTCCACTCCGGCCTTCGGCAGAGAGGTGGAAGGCGGTAGGGCGAGCGTTTGCGGCACGACTGAAGTCGTGCCCTTCCGAATCGGCTCTGCCGGGGGCATGGGTGGTGGGGCGGGGCTTGTTGCACCCTCCTCCGCGATGGGGTGCGGAAGGAATGGCCGGGCTTTAGATTGTGGATCTGGTGGCTTGAGGGTGGGTTGGGGTGGAGATCAGGGGTGGAGATTGAGTCGCAGGGGACGGTTCGGCGGCAAGGATGGGTTGGGGATGGATCTGGCGGATGCGCCGGACATCCTAAATTCCATTTGGCAGAAGCGAGGCGTGGGAGCGATCTACAACTTACCTAATGAGATCCTGTTTGCATTTATGCTGTTCGAATGAGCGAAATGCGGAACGGACGACTTGTGCGCTACTACATCGTTCGGTATGGGAAAAGTTTCGAAATCAAGGAAGCAACAGACAAAGAGATCATTGATGCTGGTATAACCGCTCACGACTTGCAAGGCATGCCCTCGGCTTCTCTTCAGGAAGCCGAGGAAAAGCTGGCTGCACTGATCTCCAGTCGAGATTCACTAGATCAGCAGGCGCGTTGAGCGCTCAACGCGCCTCCCTTAATGTCAAAGGTTAAAGCGATAGCTCAGCGAGCATCCTGATCCCTGCGATCAGAGCTTCGACCACTTCCTCTTCAGAACCGGCCCTCGCGACGCCACGAGTGATGCTAGTGCATTCTCGTTAGGTTCAACGAGGCCAGAGAAATCCCGATTAGCTCCTCTTACGCCTACTTTTCGAAGTTCCTTCATAAGATTACTAGCACCCGTGAGCAGCTTTCCTTGGAAAGCAAGGGCTTCATCAAAAGTCGCAGAACTGCTGGCTATGCATTGCGCTCGCAAGCTGTGAAGGTAGTGTCGGAAAGCCTCAGGTTCAGCAAAGGAAGCTGCAGATGGTTGAATGCCGGTGAAAAGTGAATCTGCGTAACCACCATTCCACTCTTTCGGCGCCTTCATCTTTCCAAGAACTCCAGCCTTCTTTGCAAGATCAAGCGAAGGAATTTTGTACTCAGACAAAGACTGTGGGCAATAGTACCAAGTGGATCGTTGCTTCGGATCGTCATCTTCCGGGATGATGAATTTGTCCGGTGGAAAAGAGCGTACATTCAGCCAAGTGCCGGAAACCAAACCGTCCGCCTTCGCGCATGCAGAAATAAGCATCTGGTGACTTGCGTACGCTATGAAAACTTTCTTTTTCAGCATCTTCAGACCAGCGACCAAGTCGAGGACGTTTGCTAGCCAATTATCTTCGGCTACAAGGTAATTTCCATTTGGATGCTGGCAAACAACATAAAAGGTGTCGATGTTCCAGTTCGCTGCCCTTTCGAGCAGGCTTTCGATCTGATCGTCCGACATAACGGCCTTATCCGATAGGGCGATTGTCATGGCCGCGGGAATGCCAAGCTTTAGGCTGTTCGCATGCGACAGAAACGCTTCCTGCGTTGCAAACCAATCGTCGTCTATTTGTTTCCCGAGGATGCCCGGTAGCAGAAATAGGTCTGCACCAAGACTGGCGTTAACTTTAACCAGTTTTGCCATGAGCTTCTTGAGCGCGGGTCCCTGCCAAAATAGATTAGTTTGGAAGTTTTGCGGCCAATATGGATGTGAACAAAGACGTTCATGGTCAGCGTGTGGAACGTAGAACTGCGGGTCGAACCAAACCCGGCCACCTTTTAGTTTCTTAATCTGCTTCGCAAAACGCTCAATCTGGTCGCATTCGAGATCACGAGGGCTCAGTACGGCTGTTCCGCCACCCCACTTCTCTATGAGAGTGCAGCAGTGTTTCATCATTCCCCAGCCCACTTGCAAATGCAAATCCATCTGTCCTCCTTTAGCTAGTTACTTCGAGCGCCCATTCAAGAGCTTCTGCGGCACTTGTGGGTCGATGATCTCGGCGCCTCTGTGTGAGAGCGGCTATCAACTCTGAAAATTCTCTACCAGCAATCGAATCTTCTAGACGGGGCAATGCCCAGTTCTCAACACGGCTAATAACCTCAAGCGGCGTCGTCGGAGGCGGATCGTAATATGGATTACTTCCAGTTAATGCCTCGTAGAGAGTGACGCCAAGCGCAAACAGATCAGAGCGAGCGTCGATGTCGAGCTTTAGATTTCGCATTTGCTCGCGAGGAGCATAGCCTATCGTTGATTTACCGAAAAGATCAGATGTGGCGGTGATTGAGGCAAGTGTTAGATGACGAGCAATCCCGAAATCTATTAACCAGAAGTTCTGATTTCCGTCACAGATTATATTGTCCGGTTTTACATCCCGGTGGACTATATGCACGGCCTCTGCGCTCGCAAGCGCCTCTAGCATCTGAACAGCCAACTGCTTCACGTGATTCACCGCTAGAGGATTGGCGGTGATCAAGGCGCGCAGAGTCTGGCCTAAAATCCGTCGCTCAAGCAGCCAAAGGCATGAGCCCATAGGCGTCTTGAATTCGCCATACTCAAAGATCTCAGGAACGCGGGGGGAAGCTACCCGTTGAACCGCGAGTATTTCGCGCTCCGTTTCGACAACTTCTTGGTCGGGTCGGATGATCTTAAGAACTACTGGCCCATAAAGGTGATGTAAACAGGCGGCAACCGTCTTCTGGCCGCCGGAACTAAGGGGCTCAAGTCGTGACAGGTTCGGGAACTGAGAAGCTAACCAAGTTATGTCCAACCGACGCTCCAGGATGTTTTTCCTGCTTCAACGCTTCACCTTTCCAAACCCACTCGTTGAAAAGCCAAGAAGCGTAAGACTGTGGCGAGCGTGTGTTGCTTGGAGGCGTCGTAATTATACCGCCGTTGCGTGTGAGAATGCCCACTCCTAGATCAACCGCCCGCGCAGCTAGGTCCGTTCCAGGTGCCTGTGGCAGAAGAAGGTAAGAAGTCGACGCGAACCAACGATTTAAGGCGCTTTGCTCTAATCCGCTGCTCACTGCATCCACCTTCGCCTCTATGGCAATGATCTCTTTTACCGCGTAAATCTCATTGAGAGCACCCGCGCACCAAAGCCCGTCGCGATTCGCTGCCACCTGTGCGCGCTCTAGGAGCGCAAGATCTTTACTGACGGCCTTTTGGAACAGTGAGCTTAGACGCGATTCAGATGCTGGACCAATGTCTGTCAACGTGTGCAACAGCCTCAGATGTTCTGGAGTGAGTTGACGTCGTTCGCTGGACCAAGACGCAGTTACGGCATCATCCCAGATGACCAGCACTAGATCTGGAAAGCCAGACTCGAGTCGAGGCTCTTCAAAAATCGTGAGTTGTAAGCCCTTTGATGATGCAAACGGGCAGGCTGCAAGAAACCAATCTACAAGATTCTTTTCAGGCCCCGGTCTGCGATAACGCCTCGAGAACCTCGATGTGCAGAGGAGTTGTTGGTAAGCGTGGCTTGCCGCTGAAGACGAAGAGTCTGCAAAGTACGTTCCGTCGATCACAAATTCAGCAGACGAGCCAGACATCATTACCGTCCGAACCTCTGGCCGCCGCCAAGCTGGCTCATGAGCCTCTGTTGCATTTTGCTGCCGCCGGAGCCCATGGTTTTGAACATTTTGGACATCTGGGCGTGCTGCTTGAGGAGGTTGTTGACTTCCATGACGGTGGTTCCGGAGCCGGCGGCTATGCGCTTGCGGCGGCTGCCGTTGATGATGTTGGAGTTCGCTCGCTCCTTCATTGGTCATGGAGTTGATGATGGCTTCGACGCGGGTGAACTGCTTTTCATCGACCTGGGAAGCGGCCTGCTGCATGCCCGCAAACGGGCCTACAGACGGGAGCATCTTGAGGATGGACTGCATGCGAGCCGAGCTTCTTGATCTGACGGAGCTGGTCGCGGAAGTCTTCGAGCGAGAAGCCTTCGCCGCCGAGGGCCTTTTTGGCGAAGGCTTCGGCCTTGTTCTTGTCGAGCTTTTCTTCGGCGCGCTCTAAAAGCGTTGCGATGTCTCCCATGCCGAGGATGCGGCCGACGATGCGGTCGGGGTGGAAGGCCTCGAAGGCGTCGGGCTTTTCGCCGGTGCCGAGGAACTTGATGGGGGCGCCGGTGATCTGGCGGATGCTGAGGGCGGCGCCGCCGCGGGAGTCGCCGTCCATTTTGGTGAGGATGGCGCCGGTGATGGAGAGGAGGTCGTTGAAGGCCTTGGCGGAGTTGACGGCGTCCTGGCCGGTCATGGCGTCGGCGACGAAGAGGATCTCGGAGGGGTTGAGCTCTTTTTTGAGCTGGGCCATTTCGGCCATGAGGGCCTCGTCGATGCCGAGGCGGCCGGCGGTGTCGACGATGAGGACGTCGTTGGCGTAGTTGCGGGCTTCGCGGAAGGCTTCCTTGGCGAGGCGGAGGACGTCCGCCGTTCCTGGGGTGTTCTCCGCTGTCCGTTCTCCGTTGTCCGTGGAGGCTGCCAGCTTGCCTTCGTAGATTTGGACTCCTACGCTGGCGGCGACTACTTTTAGCTGCTCGCGGGCGGCGGGGCGGTAGACGTCGACGGAGACGAGCAGGGGGCGGTGGCCACCCTTTTTGAGCCACTGCGCGAGCTTGCCGGTGGTGGTGGTTTTGCCGGAACCTTGGAGCCCGGCCATGAGGATGACCGAGGGGGGCTGCGAGGCGAACTTGAACTTGGCGGTGTCGGTGCCGAGGAGGGCGACGAGCTCGTCGCGGACGATCTTGACGATCTGCTCGGCGGGGCTGAGGGCCGTGGTGACGGCGGTGCCGAGGGCCTTGGCGCGGATCTTGTCGATGAGGTCTTTGGCGACGTTCAGGTTGACGTCAGCCTCGAGGAGGGCGAGGCGGATGGCGCGGAGGGCGTCGTTGATGTTCTCGTCGGTGAGGGTGCCCTGGCCGCGCAGGTCTTTGAAGGCGCGCTGGAGCTTGTCGGATAGATTCTCAAACATGGCTCTTTGAGTTTATCCGAGAGGCTGGTTGTGGCTGGGCAGGCGGAAAGCTTTGACGCGACGGGCGCGGAGGTGCGCCACGACGCGCGGCGCATGAACCTGGGCTACCAGTGGATTTGGAAGCTGCGCAGGAAGTTCTGGCAGTCAGGGCAGTCGGGGCAGCCGCCGATTCGGCCGCTGCAGCAGGAGCAGCGGAAGGAGAAGAGGTCGCGGAGGGTTTTGAGCGTCTGGAACATGACGGTCTCCTTTGCGGGTAGACAGCGGTTCTGGCCGGGCTGGAGGACGCCGGTGATTTGCAGGTTGCGCGGGGCGGCGGCCTTCTCAGCAGTGCCCAGGAGCGTACGCCCGCTCAAGGGGATTTCTGGCAAGGGGAATTTTGGACTTGTTTGTGCTTCGCACTCGCCAGCGGAACGCGGGGGCCTCTCCACTCCGCTTCGCTCCGGGAGTGGGCGGTCAGTAAGGCCGGATGTCGGCGAGATGGCTCGCGTTATGTCTATGCACAGGTTGGAGACGTAGCGACGGTGGGTACAGGGGCTGGCGTGTTGTCGGTGGCGGAGGCGACAGAATGGGGAGATGCCCGGAGCTTTGACCAAATGCGATGCCGATGGAAATGCCGCGTTGCTGCGCGAGTATGCGACGACTCTGCGCGTGGAGCGCGGGCTGAGGCCGCTGAGCGTGGAGGCTTACCGGCGCGACCTGCTGCTGTTTGCGGAGTTTCTGGAGGTCGAGAATGCCACACTGCTGACGGCCAGGGGCGAGCAGGTGAGCGGGTTCCTGCGGCATCTGCGGGAGCATGGGATGGAGAGCCGGACCGTGGCGAGGAAGCTGAGCTGCCTGCGGGGGTTTTATAAGTGGCTGCTGAAGGACAAGCGGCTGCGGCATGATCCGACGGTGAACACGGAGAGCCCGAGTAGCTGGAAGGTGTTGCCGAAGAGTTTGGCGGAGGGTGATGTCACGGACATGCTGGATCGGACGGGGGCGGCTGCCGGGGCGGGGGATGCTGACGGTGTCGCGCTGCGGGACCATGCGCTGATGGAGCTGCTTTATGCGGGCGGGCTGCGGGCGGGCGAGATCGTCGCCCTGCGGCAGGAGGATTTGCGGCTGGAGGCGGCGAGTGTGCAGGTTCGGGGCAAGGGCGACAAGGAGCGGATTGTGCCGCTGCATGCCAGGGCTGTGGCGGCTCTGGAGCGGTATGTGGAGCGTGGGAGGCCGGAGCTGCTGCGGGCGGCGAAGGCGAGGGGAGCTGGGGTGCAGCGGGCGTTGTTCTTGATCTTCGCGGGGAATGCGCTGAGCACGCAGGCGGTTTGGGAGCTGGTGAAGGGTGTGGGGACGCTGGTCGGGGTGAAGGCTAGTCCGCACAAGCTACGGCATAGCTGCGCGACGCACATGGTGGAGCATGGCGCGGACCTGCGGACCGTGCAGACCTTGTTGGGGCACGCGGATATCGCGACGACGCAGGTGTATACGCACCTGGCGATCGACCGGCTGAAGCAGGTGCATCGGTTGCATCATCCGCGGGCGAGAGTGCGGGGTGCGGCGTGAGCGTCTCAGAGCTAGCAGAACAGTACCTTGCCATGCTGCGCGATGAGCGTGGGGCTGGTGAGCATACGCTGCGGGCTTACCGGCGCGAGGTTCGTGGATTTGCTGCGTGGCTGGTGGAGAGCTTTGGCGCGGAGTGCGATGTGCGGGCGGTGGAGCATACGCATATTCGGGCCTATATGGGTGTGCTGTACGACCGGGGGCTGACGAAGGCGAGTGTGGCTCGGGCGCTGGCGGCGGTGAGGAGCTGGTTCAAGTGGCTGGCGCGGGCTGGGCATGTGGAGGCGAATCCGGCGGCGCTGGTGAGTACACCGAAGCTGCCGAAGCACTTGCCGAGGGTGCCGGGAGTGGAGGAGATGAATCGGGTGCTGGATTCGTTAGAGCGAGTCAGCGAGTCAGCGAGTCAGCGAGTTAGCGGGAGTCGTGGCAGGGGCTGAAGAAAGCCTTGACGCGGCGGACGCGAAGGGCGCAACGGTACGCAACGGACGTTCGTGGTGGACCAGAAGACAGCGAAGCGGCTAAATGGCCTGAGCGGGATCGCGTGATCTTTGAGCTGCTTTATGGGTGCGGGATTCGGAACTCGGAGCTGGTGGGGCTGGATACCGGGAGCGTGCTTTGGCGGGACGATGCGGTGAGGGTGTTTCGGCAAGGGGCGCAAGGAGCGGCTGGTGCCGCTGGGCGATGCGGCGGCGGAGGCGATTCGGGCTTATCTGCCGGGGCGTGAGAGCGCGCCTGCGGGCTGCGGGCAAGGGTGGGCTGGTGGCAGATGGGCCGCTGCTGATCAATCTTCGGTGCCGCGGGGCTTGCCGTTTGACGACTCGGAGTGTTGGGCGGATTGTGAAGCTTGTTGCGCTGAGCCGTGGGCTGGCGGAAGATGTTCACCCGCATACACTGCGGCATGCGTTTGGGACTCACATGCTGGAGGAAGGAGCCGATCTACGGGCGATCCAGGAGATGCTGGGGCATGAGAGGCTTTCGACTACTCAGCGGTATACGCAGCTTACGGTGGGGCATGTGCAGCGGGTTTATGAGGAGACGCATCCGCGGGCTGGTTCGTTGTAAGTTGTACGTTGTACGTTCTACGTTTCAAGCGCAAACGCGAAGAGTGGCGGCTGCCGTCCGGTGGAGCCCGCCCGTGACGATGGAGCTGTCACGGATGGGGCACCCGGAGCGTTTCGATACTTGCTCGTGCTTCGCACTCGCCTTGCGAAATGCGGGGGTCTCTCCACTCCGCATGACGATGGAACCGTCATGCTACGGTCGAGATGACACGAGCATTCTCCAGTGATGAGCTCCAGTTCGCGATGACAAGCGTTTGTGGATGAAGCCAGGGTTGAGATGACAAGCATTTCGGTGATGCGGCACGGAGAACGTCTACTGGGCTTTGGCTACTTCTACGCCGAAGACGTAGGTGGGGCCGAACATGTTGGAGCGGAAGATGACCATCTTGCTGTCCGGGGTGAAGCTTACGTTGGGCTCCAGCGTGTAGTTGTGCTTGCTCATGTTGACCAGCTTCTCCGAATGGAAGACGCCGGGGTTGATGAAGCTGGGGTTCTTTTCGCCGATCTGGTTGATGAGCTCGGGGCGGAAGAGATAGATCCACTCGCCGTCGGGAGCCTTGGCTACCTGGCCGGGATCGCCACCGTCGCCCGTGTAGAGGGTGCGATCGCGGTTGACGTTGAAGTGGATGGACCACTCGTTGCGGAGCATGTGGAACCAGGTGCGTGAACCGGAGTTGAGGTCCAGCGTGGCGAGCCAGAAGTCCTGACCCTTGGGCGTCTGGAGGTCGTAGTAGATGCGGTCTCCGTCGCTCCATCCCCAGAACTCGTGGCCGGCGATCTCCATGGCCATGGTGCGCCTGTGCATGAGGCGGTTCTCCGTGCCGTCGGTGTGGATGGTCCAGATGCGGTCGACATCCTGCCAGGGGCCTTCATGGCAGTACATGAGCAGGTGAGGGTCGGTAGGCGAGAAGAGCAGGTGATTGACCCAGTTGGGGTCGTGCTGGAGCAGGGGTGTGACCTTGCCGCTGCCGGTGAGGTCGAGCGTGAAGAGGGTGAGCGGGATACGCGCGGCGAGGCGGCGCACCATCATTTCTCCCTTGTTGGCGGGCTGATCCATGGGGCTGGTCTGGGTGGTGGCTTCGTGGTCGGTGCCGCCGTACTCAGCCTTGGCATTGGGTTTTTCTTCAAAGGTTCCGGCGGCGAGTGTTTCGTCGGCGTTGACGGTGACGAGGCCGTAGCCGTCGGGAATCTTCGCGAGCAACCTGGTCACGCCGGTATCGACGTTGGTGCCGTAGATGGCTTGCGGCTGGTGCATGCGCTGCTGCGGGGTTGCGTCGGGTGGAAGCGCGGGGGCGCCGTCCTGCGTTTTGGTGTAGAAGATGGTCGCGGTCTTGTGGCCGACGACGAGGGTGTGGACGTGGCCCGTGACGACCGAGCGCGTCTTGAGGGTGCGAAGGTCGAGCACGGAGATGCCGTCGGGAGTGGTGTAGACCATCTCGTTGCCGTCGGGCGTGTAGGCGTTGACGTTGAAGTAGAAGCTGCCGGAGCCGGGTTCGTCAGTGAGGCGAATGATGCGGTGGCCGGTGTCAGGGTCAATCCACGACTTGGGAGGGTGGGCAAGCTCGGCGGCAGTGGGGCGCTTGTCCGGTGCGCGCGTGTCACGCGGCGGATCGCGGTATTGGGCGGCGGCGGACAAACTGAACGCTGCGAGAAGAGAGGCTGCGAGGACGGCACTTCGTGGAGTCATGGGTAATCCTTGACGATGATTGATGATGCGAAAGGCTTCGCGAGAGTGAGCTTCCGGGGGAGGCGAATGTACGAGGAGAAAGCCATCTGCGTTCTGTTCGAGCAAAGAGACGGCTCGAGTGCAAAGACACCCGAGCCGTTTCTGTCACTTCGACATTTCTCGGTTAGAAGATGATGTGACCGGCAAGTTGGAAGTCACGGTTGCCGCTGGCGGTCGTAGCTTTGCCAAATGCGGAGGTTGCATTTGCCGTGGCATAGGAGGTGTTTCCCGGAACACCCGTAGCTCCCGTAGCGGCGCTCGGGGCAGAGAGACTGGTGCCGATACCGCCGAAGGTGTGCTTGTGAGTGACGTCGAGGCAGTCTGCTTCGAGCTGGAACTTGAAGCGTTCCTTGGTAAGAGGAAATTCGCGCTTCAAGCCCATGTCAAGGTTGTAAGAACCGGGGCCGGTGAGATTGTAGGGCTGAGTCCGGGGTGAATTGCCGATGGCAGCAATACAGCTCACGCTATTTGTGCACTGTGCCGCCGAGCCATAGGTGCCTGGTGTCATGAACGCGTTAGGGTCGATCTTCTGAAGTGCGCCCACGTTAGCCCCTGTCGCACCAAAGCTCCAGTCGCCGTTGATGCGCGCATTCTTGGAAGCAAACCCAGCGAAGTTGGGATTGAGGTCCGGCATGCACTGCCCCGCAACCGTTTGGCAACTAGCAGCGATGATGGCCAGCGGTGTACCGGAACGATAAGTAAAGATGCCGGAAACGCGCCAGCCGCCAGCGAGAGCGCGAACAGCAAAGTGGTCGGAGCCGATCTTGCCTTTACCGAATGGTGACTCCGCCGTGCCGAAGATGGAGAGGTTTTCGGGGATGTTGGTGGTTGTGTAGGAGTGCTCAATGGAATCCTGCTTGAAGCTTGCGCCGCCCCCATCGATGGCCGCCGCCGGTATGTCGTAACCGGAGCGGAATGTGCCTTCATCCCCCAAGTTTTTGGAGTAGGTGTAGTTGATCTGGTAGGTGACTCCCTTCCAGGGACGCTGCTGAATGCTGAGTTGGAAGGAGTTGTACGTAGCATTTGCGACATTCTGGCCCCACGTGTCCGTGATGGTGCCGTACTGAGGGAAGGCGACCAGCATCTGCTGAATGGTGACACCAGTGCTGATGGCGCCAGCGGCAGCAAATTGCGCATAAGGAACCTGGAAGCCAGGAATAGCGGCCTGAACCGCGGCGATGTTTGCTGCTGTCGCCTGCGCCGTAAGCAGCGGAACCTGCTTGTTCCCGTTCGGAACGAGGATGCCACCGAGCCTGGAGAGATACGACGGGTTCAACTGATTCGTCCAGTAGCCGCGAGCATTGCCGCCGCTGGGCGAGATGAAGTGGCTGACGCTGCCTGCGTAAGAAGCGCTGATGGTGATGTTGTTTGTAACCGCCTTTTCAGCGCCGACGTTGAAGAACGTGAACGTCGGTGCACGACCCGAAATATAGGGATCAGCGTAGGACACGCCGTTCGGTGCGACGCGGGCGCCATTCGCAACGTAGTTGCCGGTGTTGAGTTCAGTACCGGCGAGGGTTGGTCCCGGCGGCGTGGGAAGAACGAAGCCAGGCCCGCCGAAAGCTGTGTTGGAGAGGCCGGCGGCCTGGAAGGCGGCGCTGGTGTTGAGCCAGTAGTTCGGATTGATGGAATTGCCGTTGATAGCGGTTGGAGCGGCCGAAGCCGTGTAGCCAGTGGCGCCGGTTCCCTGATACGCACCAGCGCGACCGCCTACACCGCCAGCGTGCGAGTAGGAGATGCCGAAGCCGGCGCGAACGACCGTGGTGTCATCGACCGAATAGGCCATGCCGATGCGAGGACCGAAGTTCTTCCAGTAGGTCTGGACGGGCGTGTGACAGTTGCAACTGATGGTGTTGCCGTGGCTTCCGGCAAACTGAAGAACACCAGGGTTACCGGTAAGAGGATTGGTGACGTTGGGATTCAAGAAGCTCCAACGGTCCGCGGTCTCCTGGTAGGGAGGAAGATAGTCCCAGCGAAGCCCGAGATTCAAGGTTAGCTTGGGCGTGACCTTCCAGTCATCCTGAACGTAGGGAGCAAAGGGCTTGAAGCGCCCGCCGGTGATGCCGAAGGTTTGAATTGTGGTGCCGCCTCCCGTTACGCCGCCGAGGAGATAGGTTGCATAGTCATAGCCAGTGCCGGAGGTGACCGAGCTTGCGCTCGCGAGTGCAGCAGTTGGATTGTTGCTGTAGCTCTGCGTGTAGGGCGTTGATGCACCGTTAGCCGCCGTGGCATTTGCCTGCAGGGCCTGGTACTGGAAGCCCGCGGTGATGGAGTGCTGGCCTTTCACAATCAGCAGATTGTCTACGAAGGTGTAGCCGTTGGAGACGGATGTCTGCGTAGCGCCGGATGCTCCGTTGGCCCACTGCGTGGTGCCAGAGTTGCTGAAGGTGATGGATGGGAACTCGTCCGAGGCCTGACCAGTAGGGAGGTTCGTAATTCCGGCGGTTGTGGCTTCGTACTGGGTAATTCCCTCTGTCGCGTTCTCGATTGGTGGTCCGCCGAACTGGAGGAAGTTGAACTTGAACTGGTTCGTGATGGTCGGCGTGATGTGGTAGTCGTGCTCAATGGTTGCAATGTTGATGACCACGCGGGCTTCCGTCACACGCGCATACGGAATGGGCAAAGTGGGGCTTGCGGCAAACGTGTAGGGCACATTGAGACGGCTACCCTTGGTGTTGACAAAGGAGAGCCGCTGCTTGGACGTGAGATCAAAGTCGGCACGCCAGACGTAAGACCAGTTGTCATAACCGGAGGGCAGGCCGCCCAAGAAGTTGTTGGAAAGCGCGGTGTTGGTAGGCGTGGGAAGGTACTGCTCCAAATATCTCGAGATCGGTGAAATTTCTGCCGAAGGAATGATGTTGGTGGCCAGCGCGGTATTCACCGTGTTGCCGCTGGTCTGCCCGTAAGGGTAGCGGCAAACGCTGCCGGTGTTGGCGGTGCAGGCGGCCTGCGAGAGAGGATCATAGAGTATGTAACCCGGACCACCGTTCGCCTTGAGCAATTCGCTGAAGTCGCCGTTGCGCATTTTCA
This sequence comes from Granulicella sp., assembly GCA_965198545.1. Lineage (GTDB taxonomy): Bacteria > Acidobacteriota > Terriglobia > Terriglobales > Acidobacteriaceae > Granulicella. The sequence goes on from CBDAPS010000002.1 coordinate 559,173, forward strand.
GGGTAGGAACGGTGAGCAGGCCGGGGTTCACACCGGAACGACCGTGATACCGGTCGTAGGTGAAGTTGAAGAAACCCTTGTGAGCGGTGAACGGAATGGGACCGCCTGCCGTGGCAGCAATCTCGTTCTGATTTTCGTAAGGCTTCTTCGCAGGCACTGTGTTGCCGTTGACGTCCTTGGCTGTTGCGGCCTTGGCGGTGTAGCTCCAGGTATCGAAGATGGTGTTGCGGACGTAAATGTTGGCGGAGCCGTGGTACTTGTTCTGACCGGACTTCACTGTGAAGTTGAGCAGACCTGCGCCCTGATACTCAGCCGGGATGGAACTTGTGAGGACCTGGAACTGGTTCACGGCCTCAATCGGCACGGAGTTGAAGATGATGCGGTTGTCGCCCTGCTGGGTGGCGACGGTCAGGGGCATGCCGTCAAGGTAGAGTTCGGCTGTGTAGTTCGAGGTGCCGCCGATGATTGGGGCTCGGGCGCCGCCCTGCGAACCAGGCAGCAGCGTGGCGAATGCTGTGGCATCGCGTTGCTGGCCGCCCATCTGGATCGGCAGGTTGGTATAGGTCTCGTTTTCAATGACGCCGCCGAGCGTGGCGTTCGTCGTGTCGAGAGCCGCAGGTGCATCCGTCACTGTGATCTCAGTGCCCGTGCTGCCGACCTGCAGTTTCACGTTCAAGCCGGTCAGCTTTAGCGCGTCGATGGTCAGGTTTTTCTGCACGAAATCATCAAAGCCGGCTGCGGTGACCTTGACGGTATAGGTGCCCTGGATGATGGGGGAGATCGTGTAAAGACCGTCGCCCGTTGACTTCTGGGTGGTGACCACACCGGTAGATTGATCGGTAGCGGTAACGATGGCTCCCGGAACGACCGCCCCTGTGACATCCGTTACGGTGCCCTGGATGCCGGCTTCGCCGCCTGTCTGGGCCGAGGCGGGCGGGTTGAGCATAACGGAGGCGATGGGAACAGCGACGAGGCACAGAGGCGCCAGTACGAGTCCCTTGTAGAGTCTTTTGCGGTTTTCTGGCGTAAGTACGGCAGGTTTCAACGAAAACATGATGGTTTGGTACTCCTGGACTTCCGGGTGCTGACTCGATTGGAAACGCTACGGGTTGCGATACACCGGTGTCAATAGGAAAACTATTCCGGAATGTATAAAAGTTGCAGGGCCGTGCTGCCGGGAATGAAAACGGGCCGCAGGCGATGTTGTTTTGGGATCCAGAGGGTTCGGCCATAGGCTGGATGGGCGCGAGGTAAGGGTTCTGCGAGTTGCGATTTTTATTACCTGCTATAACGACACGCTATTTCCGCAGACTGGGCGGGCGATGGTTCGGGTGCTGGAACGGCTGGGGCACACAGTGGAGTTTCCTGGTGGACAGACCTGCTGCGGTCAGATGCACTACAACACCGGGTACCAAGCCGACGCACTGACGCTGCTGCCCAGGTTTGTGGAGCAGTTTCGCGGGAGGGAGGCGGTGGTGGTGCCTTCGACAAGCTGCGTGACGATGATGCGGGACCACTACCCGAGCATGGCGAAGCGGCTGGAAGCGACAGGCAAGCATGATGGGATCGTGGCGGAGGTGGATGCGCTACTGCCGCGGGTCTGGGAGTTTTCGGAGTTTCTGACGAAGAAGCTCGGGCTGACAGAGGTGGGGGCTTACTTTCCGCACAGGGTGACCTACCACGCGAGCTGCCATGGACTTCGCGGGCTGGGGCTGGGCGATGGGCCGGAAAGCCTGCTGCGCGGGGTTCGCGGGATCGATTTAGTCCAGTTACCGGATGTGGAGCGCTGCTGCGGGTTTGGTGGGACGTTTGCGGTGAAGAATGCGGATGTTTCGAGCGCGATGCTGGCGGAGAAGGTGACCAGTGTGATGGGGACGAGCGCGGAGCTGGTGACGGCGTGCGATAACTCATGCCTGATGCACATTGAGGGAGCGCTGCACAGGCAGCGGACGGGCGTGAAGACGATGCACCTGGCGGAGATCTTGGCCAATGAAGCTCCGGCGGAAGTCGCCGGGGAAGAGACAACGCAGGGCGATGCGGACGCGGTGGTGTGGGTATGAGCGAGATTGGACAGGCACTAGACCCCAGGACGGCGCCGGCGTTTCCGGTTGCGGCTCGCCATGTGCTGGAGGATTCGCAACTTCGCAAGAATGTGCGCCACGCGACGACGGTGATCCAGAACAAGCGGGCGAAGGTGGTGGGCGAGCTGCCGGACTGGCAGGAGCTTCGCGAAGCTGGACGGGCTCTGCGCGAGCACACAATGAAGTACCTGGATGCCTACCTGCTGCAGTTCGAGGAGAACTGCACGAAGGCAGGAGGGACGGTGCATTGGGCGAGGGACGCCGCTGAGGCTCGGGAGATCGTTGTCAGGCTCGCCGAAGAGTCCATCGCTTCGGAGCCCAGCGGCACGCAGGCTGAGGTCATCAAGATCAAGTCGATGACCACGGAGGAGATCGGGCTGAATGCGGCGCTGAAAGAGGCGGGGATTACGCCGTATGAGACCGACCTGGCGGAGTTGATCATTCAGCTTGGCAAGGACCAGCCGTCGCATATCGTGGTGCCGGCGCTGCATAAGAACCGGGCTCAGGTGCGGGAGATCTTTCAGCGCGAGATGAAGCTGCCGCATTTAGGCGATACTCCGCAGGACCTTGCGGATGCGGCGCGGCGATTCCTGCGCGAGAAGTTTCTGCGTGTACAGACAGCGGTAAGTGGAGCGAACTTCCTGGTGGCGGAGACCGGAAGCGTTTGCATCGTGGAGAGCGAAGGCAACGGGCGCATGTGCCTGACGCTGCCGAAGACTCTCATCGCTGTTGCCGGAATCGACAAGGTGGTGCCGCGGTATGCGGACCTGGAAGTGCTGCTGCAACTGCTGCCTCGCAGTGCTACGGGCGAGCGGATGAATCCATACAACTCGATCTGGACGGGAGTTCATCCAGGTGATGGGCCGACGGCTTTCCATGTGGTGCTGATGGATAACGGTCGCACCGATGTGCTGGCCGATGAGCATGGGCGCGAGACGCTGCATTGCATCCGCTGCGGGGCATGCCAGAATGCGTGCCCGGTGTACCGGCAAACGGGAGGCCATGCGTATGGGAGTGTATATGCAGGGCCGATCGGAGCGATCCTGACTCCGCAGTTGCAGAAGATGGAGCATGCGGAGACGCTGCCGTATGCGAGCTCGCTGTGCGGCGCGTGCTATGAGGTTTGCCCGGTGAAGATCAATATCCCTGAGGTGCTGGTGCACCTGCGCAGCCGTGTGGTGGAGAAGAAGACGCAAGGCCTGCACATATTGACCCAGCCAGAGGCGCTGGCCATGAAGATGGCTGGGTCGCTGTTTCGGAGCGAGCGGCGGTTTCGCGCGGCGCAAAGGCTGGGGCGGATGGGGCAGGGTGTGCTGGCTCGCGACGACGGCAACGGCGAGAAGTGGGTAAGCTGGCTGCCGGGGCTGGCGGGCGGATGGACGCGCGTGCGGGACCTGCATGCCATGCCGAAGCAGACATTCCGAGAGTGGTGGGAAGAGCGCCAGAAGAACGGCAAGTCCGATGCAGGCGGGGGGCGGGCATGAGCGACGCTAAAACGGCGGTGCTGGAGCGCGTGCGCAAGGCCACTGGAGGGGCTTCTGATCTAGCCGTTGGTGTACGTGCCTGGGACTCGCTGCCGCGGCGATACACACGTGCCGGTGCGATGGAGCGGGAACAGATGCTACACCTGCTGACCGACCGGCTAGTGGACTATGACGCGCAGGTGGAGCGCGTTGGCAGCGGCGACGTGGCGGCTGCCGTGGCGCGGGCGCTGGAGGCCAGTGGGGCGAGACGAGTTGTTGTGCCGGGCGGGCTGGATGTGGCGCTGCCTGAGTTTGCCGAGCGCGTGGAAGATCTGGGCCTGACGGCTGCAGAACTGGATCGCGTGGATGCGGTAGTGACCCGGTCTACCGTTGCGATTGCGGAGACGGGAACGCTGGTGCTGCAGAATGTTCCGGGGCAGGGACGCCGGGCAGCGACGCTGGTGCCGGACACGCACGTGTGCGTGGTGCGGGTGAGTGACGTTGTGCTGTCAGTGCCGGAGGCTTTCGATAGATTGGCTGCGACTCCCACGCTGGCGACAACGTTTGTTTCCGGGCCTTCGGCTACGGCGGATATCGAGATGACGCGCATCAAGGGTGTACACGGGCCACGGTTTTTGTATGTGGTGCTCGAAGGGTAGGGCCTGTTGGTAGTTGCTAACGATGGGCGGAGTCATACAACTCTAGGGTAGCGATCTCACGGCGGCATGGGATTGCTCTCAAGACCCAAGACACCCATCATGAACATCAATGGATCCATTCGCATTAGGAACGATTGTGGCAACGTCCATTCCGCTGCTGCTAGCTGCTCTTGGGTGGTGGATGGTCAAGAAGACTTCGCTCCAACATTCCGAGTCCCTCTCGCTTCTTTTGCTGTTCGTTGGCAGCATCGTCGCAGTGGTGCTTTTCACCACGAACCTCTCTTTCGCTGAAGGCCGGATAAAGTTGGCGGCTTTCTCGTCGATGGGTATGCCCATGTTGCTCATCAGCTTGTGTATAGGCATCGTCTCGCTGATAAAGATTCGTGATCAGATTTGCCAGATCACACTCGGATTAAGTGCGCTTCTGACTATGGAATGGCTGGTGCTCTCGTTACTTCACTGAGAAGGGCAATTATAGACTTGACGAATCAAGCCCGTGGGGAGAGCATGGGACTGGACGAGTACCTTGGCGTCCAGAGAAGCGGGTTTCAAGTCTGCACCCCGAGCCTGCAAGATCGGATGTATGGATGGCGCTTTTTCATATCTATGTAGACGAGAGTGGGAAGCTCCAGCAGAAGACGGACTACACCTGCCTTTGCGGATACCTTGCTGACGGAGCAACATGGGAGACGTTTAGCGCACAGTGGCATCGCGTACAAATGCGCTGGGATGTCCCCCCGCTACATATGGCGAAGGTTATGAAGGTTCCGGGGCCGGACACTGCATACAAGCCGGACGGATGGGACACCGTGCGCTCGCGCTGGGGTAATCGGTGGGAAGACATTCGAAATGAGATGCTGCTGGAGTTCGCTAGCATTATCTCCTCCCTTGCCGTAGTGGCGATTGGGGCCATCGTTGACGCTGTGGCGTACCGAACGTTGCGTAGTGAGTCCTCACCTATCACAGAGCAGGACCCTAACGTCTTTGCGTTTCATCAAGTGATTATGGATGGACTTGCTAAGATCAAGCGCGTACAGCCGCTCGGAACGCTGAGCATCATCGTTGATGATGATCCAGAATACGCATGGGGTTATTACGACCTTGCGAAAGGCTTGCGAAATCATCCCAGCAAAGAGGTCTTCTCATGCGTGCGCGAACGCTTGCACGGACTCTGCTTTGGTGACGATAAAGCTTACCCTGGATTACAGGCTGCAGACATGCTTGCTTGGGCAAGCCGACGTTACATGATTGACAAAAAGCAGGACGAGGATCATCTTCCATCCGAACTTCTAAGAATGCTTACGTTCGGTGGCCTACATCAGCCAGTGGTTTACAAAGAAGATGTTCTTCGGGAAGTTTCCGAAGGAACTATTGCTGCGCTAAAGGAGGAGACAAGTGAAGTGTGAAAGCAAGGAGTATGAAAACTTCAACTCGGGCATGGAGAAGTTATTGAATGCCAACCCTGCCGTAGTCAAAGCTGCGATGGAGCAAGAGAAGAAGGAGCGGGAAGCAGAACGCAAGACTAAACGCGGTTCGGCTTCCGTCCCCGCCTCTTCCAGCCCCGATGCTTAGTTCGCGGCGGCTCCCACCTTGCCGGTGACTTCGGCAAAGGTAAGGCGCTTACCGGCAACCTGCGACATAACGGCAGCGAAGCGGTCAGCGTCACTCATGTTCTTCCGGTTGTTGTACCGGAAGGTTTGCTCGTCCAGATAGCGGAACAGGTGGAAGGGCTCCACGCTGACATAGGTTCCGCCGATACCGCGCTTAAGCAAGGACCAGAAGTTTTCGAGACCATTGGTATGCACGCGACCGTTGACATACTCGACAGCATGATCGACAACCTGATGGGCGTAGTCGGCTGCGAGCCCGTCATACGAGAGCAGGAAGTCAGTGTAGAGTGCCGCGCCAGCCTCGACATGCTTCCGAATCTCCGCTTGCAGGACAGGCTTTCGGCGGCTCGGGACGATAGTGGTACGGACCTGCCCACCACGCTCAAGGATGCCCATAACGGCTACCTTGTCTTTGGTGCCAGTTCCGGTGATGCGGCGGTTGCGGACACTGACGTGCATATTCCGCGCCTTTCCACCGATAAAGGTTTCGTCGGCTTCTACTTCGCCCCCGTTGCCACCCATCTTGAGCAGCGAACCGGCCTGCATCGCGAGACGAATACGGTGCAGCATGAACCATGCCGACTTTTGAGTGATGCCGAGAGTGCGGGCCAACTCGCAGGAAGAGACACCATTCTTGCTATTGGTGATAATCCAGACGGCGGGCAGCCACTTTTCCAAACCCAGTGGGGAATCCTCAAAGATGGTGCCTACCTTCGCGGTGAACTGACGCTTCGCATGAGCACTCTTGCACTGCCATTTGTTCTGCTTGGCAAGAAAGGTCACATCGTTCCGCTCACAGGTGGGGCAGATGATGCCGTTCTTCCACCGATGCGCCACCATGTACTCGCGGCAGTTGACCGGATCGGCGAAGTGAATGATGGCTTCCTGAAGGGTACGAGGGCTTTCCATAACCAAAGAATAGAGGTTCTATCTTGATTCGTCAAGTCTATAATTGCCCTGAGAAGAGTTCCATCCCGAAGCTTTATGCCTAAACCAGCGTTCCCTCCGTGACTAACGCCGAATTTCGGGCGGGAACATAGACGGCGGAACCGAAGTTCCGCCATTTCAGTGCCGCTCGCCAGTTCCAATCGACGGAATACCAGACATCCAATAGAGCAACTTTGCTTGACTGAGTTCAGGGTTGGAACTTTATAGTGGGAGCGCGGACCATAAGCGTCCTCAGGAGACCCCAACGCGGTGGCGAAGACGAGCAAACGGCTGTACCTGATCCCGGTGTTGTTCAAAGCTCTGGACATTCTTGAGCTGCTGCAGGCTGAGGGACAGCCGATGACGCTGGAGCAGATTCATCGGAAGACAAAGATCTCCAAGACGACGGTGTACCGGGTGCTGAAGACGTTTGTGCACCGCGGGTACCTCGCGCAGTCTCCGGATGGCGCGTACCGGCAGGTGACCCGGCCGCGGAAGATGCGGTTTGGGTTTGGCGGGCAGAGCGCGGACATGCCGTTTTCCAACGAGGTGATGAGGAGCCTGGAGCAGGCGGCCTCGTCGTTTGGCGTGGACCTGATGGTGCTGGATAACCGCTATGACGCCGCGACGGCAGTAAAGAACGCGGAAGAGTTTGTGGCTGCGGGTGTAGACCTGGTGATCGAGTTGCAGACGGAGCAGGAGGTAGCTTCGATCATCGGCGACAAGATTGCGGCAGCGAATATTCCGCTGATCGCGATCGATATTCCTCATCCGCATGCGACGTACTTTGGCGTGGACAACTACCGCGTGGGTTCGGAGGCAGGCGCAGAACTGGCCCGGCACGCGCAGCGCGAATGGGACGGCAAGGTGGACTGGGTGATCGGGTTGGACCTGCCGGAGGCAGGGCCTTTTGTTCAGGGGAGAATCTCTGGAGCCTTCGAGGCGATCAGGGATGCGCTGCCGGAGTTGCCGGTGGAGAGCTTCGTAAGAATTGATGGACGCGGGATGCGGGACAAGAGCAAGAAGGCGGTTGCGGACTTCCTGGATCGGCACCCGAAAGACCGGCGCCTGCTGGTTGCCGCGGTGACCGACAGCAGCGCGCTGGGAGCCGTGGACGCCGCGGTGGAGAAGAAGCGCGAGAAGCATGTCGCGATTGTCGGGCAGGACTGCATCGACGAAGCGCTGGAGCAGATGCGGCGCAAGAGTTCGCCGCTGATCGCCTCGGTTTCGCATGAGACGAGCAGCTATGGGCCTGCCCTGATGACGCTTGGACTCTCCTTGCTGCGCGGAAATATGGTGGCGCCGTATAACTATGTGTCTCACCGGCTGGTGACGAAGAAAGCGCTGCTGGAAGAGCAGGAGCAGACGGAAGGCAGGAAGTAGCCAACAGAAGCAGTAGAGCAGCGCTGGGGTTTTCCGTTTTCCGTTGTCCGTTTTCCGTTGTCCGTTTTCCGTTGTCCGTTCTCCGTTATCAGTTCTCCGTACGGGGGTTGCGTTATGCTGACGCTTCGCGGGTTTGTGCGATGGGAGAACGTTCATGGTTCGATACGGGCAGGTGATTGCGCTACGGCCTGAGGCTGAGGCCGAGTACATCCGGTACCACGCGGAGGTCTGGCCCAGCGTGCTGAAGACGATTGCCGAGTGCCAGATTCGGAACTACACGATCTTTTTGCGCAAGGGCACGTTGTTTGCCTACTTCGAGTACCACGGCTCGGACTACGAGTCCGACATGCGCAAGATGGCGGCGGACCCGGAGACTCAGCGGTGGTGGAGCATCATGGACCCGATGCAGGCGCAGGTGGCGGACGCTGAGACGGGGGAGAAGTGGTCTCCGCTGCGGGAGGTGTTTCACGTGGACTAGTGGCCGCGAGTGCTGATAAATGTGCCTAGCGGCAGGTTTCCTTGAAGCGCGAAGACCGCTGGAAGGCTTGGATTCGGCGCTGACGGTGGACTCAGGATCAGAGCTTCGGCTGTCTGTTCGAAGGGAATCGGCTGGTTATTGGCGAGGTGTGTGACCCGGTCGATGCGGCAGTTCCCGGCTCGGAGGCTGACTATGCGCAACTGGGCGGCCGGACGAAGCGCGATGGCGAAAAGCGTGTTGCCTTTTCGAGTAAAGCGAATGTCAGCTTTCGTGGAGGCCGGGAGCTTGCGGGCGGGAAGGTAGTTGGTCTGGTCTGCGGAAGAACCACCGGCCCAGTCGTTGGGAGGCTGCAAGGGGACGTTAGGGCCTTCGCCGTAGACGAGCCAAGGCTGTGTGCCGTTGAGGGCTGACCCGTAGGACTTCATCCATGCGCCGACCTGGCGAAGAATGGTTTGCTGCTCTTCGGGTATGGTGCCGTCAGCCTTTGGAGAGACGTTGAGCAGGAGGCCTCCTCCTTTGCTGACGAGCTCGATCAGTTCGAGCAGGATGTCGGCGACGCCGCGGTATTTCATGCCTTCGGTGTAGCCCCAGGATTGACCGCTGATGGCGTCATCCGATAACCAAGGGCCGGGATAGACCCACTTGGGGGCGCGGGTCTGCTTTTCGTAGGTGTTGATACTGCCAGCGAGATACGCCTTGTCCTTGCTGACGATGGTAACGGCCTGGTTCTTCTCTGTTGCCTGGTTGTAGTAGAAGGCGGCGAAGTCGAGCTTGACCTGATCGTAGGCGCGCGGGTTCACGCCGTTATCGAAGTAGACGAGTTGCGGGTCGTACTTTGTGACGATCTCCTTGAGCCGTGCAAGCCAATCCTGCTGAAAGGCGGTGGAGGCCAGGCCGTCGTTCATCTCTCCGGGCTGCGGTGGGCCGTAGAAATCTGCGTATTTGGGATCGAACTGATCGTTGGGAACGCCGGGGGCCGGGTACATGAAGGTGTGGTGCTCCATGCGATGAAAGGAGCAGCCGAATCGCAGGCCCTCCGCGCGGACTGCCTGTGCGAGATCGCCAATGATGTCTCGTTTTGGACCCATGTTGGCGGCATTCCAGGGAGTAATGGCGGAGTTCCACATCGCGAAGCCGTCGTGGTGCTCAGCGACGGGAACGACATAGCCAGCTCCGGCTTCGCGGAAGAGTTTTGCCCATGCGGCGGGGTCGAAGCGCTCGGCTTTGAAGAGCGGGATGAAGTCCTTATAGCCGAACTTATCGGGTGAGCCGTAGTGTTCGGTGTGCCAGGCGACGTCGGAGGTGTACATGTGCTTCGCGTACCACTCGTTGCCGTGGGCCGGGACGGCATAGAGGCCCCAGTGGATGAAGATGCCGAGGCGCTGGTCCGTGAGCCAGCGAGGACGCGTGTAGTGGTCGCGCAGGTTCTCCCAAGTGGGCTGAAAGAAACTGTTGGGTGAGGTCTGCGCGAAGGCGGAGAGTCGCGTGGCTTGCGCTGCGCAGGTAAGTGCGGCGCTGCGCTGAAGGAAGGCTCGACGAGTCAGCGGCATGTCTTTATCTCCGATGGTCTCCGTGGTTCGGTCCCCCTGCTTAGCTGCCTTGCGACTTGAGATAGCTGCCGTAGCCGATGACTACCGTGGAGCCAACGAGTAGCAAGAGGCCCAGGAAGACGAGCGATTTGGTGCGTCTGCTGGTGCCGTTCCACTCGCGCAGGACCAGGCCCCAGAGGTTGGCGAAGAGGATGATGCTGGACATGTGGAGCGTCCAGCCGGCGAAGTTGTACTTGCCCATCTTGACATCGCCCATGGTGTAGAAGAAGAACTGGAAGTACCAGATGATGCCGGCGAGCGCGGCGAAGATGTAGTTCTTGGTGAGGACCGTCGCGTTGATGCGGCCGACGTAGTCCCGTGGGTCGAAGTCGACGAGAGTTTCGCCAGTTTCGGGCGCGGTGCCCATGGGATTGTCGCCGGGCTGGCCGGCGAACTGGCTGATGGAGCGGTTGCGGAAGATCAGGATGGCCGACCAGACGAAGTTGGTGATGAAGCCTCCCCAGAGGACTGGGATGAGGATGGGCAGGCCCTGAAGGATGTCGGTCTGGCCGGCGGTGGCGAGGTGAACTTTAGCGATATCGCCGATGGGCTTGCCGGCGTCTAGACCGAAGGCGAAGAAGGAGCTCATGATGCCGGCGAAGATAGCGATGATAAGGCCCTTGCCGAAGGAGTAGTCGCGCTCACCGGCTTCGGCCTTTTCAGAGGCGCTGACTTCGCGCTCCTTGGAGGCTCCGGCGGCCCCGCTGACGGCGATGGCGACGAGCGAGAGGCAGACCCCGCCGATGGTGACGAGGCCGGAGCGTGAGGCGAGGATGGCTCCCATCTGGCCGTGGAAGAGCGGCGGGATGATGGTGCCGAAGGCCGTGCAGAAGCCGAGAGCAATGGCGTAGCCGAGGCCGAGACCGAGGTAGCGGATGGCGAGGCCGAAGGTGAGGCCGCCTACTCCCCAGAGCAGACCCCAGAGAATAGGGTAGAAGAGGCTGGCGTTAGGGTCTGCGTGCGCCTGGCGGAGGATGTCGAACGGGTGCGGGACGAGGAGGCTGGCGAAGAGCGTGGGCGCGATGAGCCAGGCGGCGATGCCCTGGATGATCCAGTAGATTTCCCAGGACCAGCGCTTGATGCCGCGGAATGGAATGAAGTTACTGCCGGAAGCGAGGCCGCCAAGCCAGTGGTAGATGACGCCGACAAATGGGTTGGAGGGCACGGCAAGAACCTCGGGCAGGCAGAGTGGGTTGCGCTGCCCATCGTACCTGAGCGGATGTTCGTTTGGGAATGATTTGCCTATTGGAGAAAGGCAGAAGCAGCCAACAGGAATCAGGAAGCAGCAAACCGCGCCTAGACAGTGGCAGAGGTGAAGGTTTCGCGCGTGGCGCCAGCGCCGCTGCGGGAGACTCGTCCAGTTGATGGAGATCGCTGCTGGTGCTGCCGTGGTAGGGACGAAGGCCTGTGCTGCCTGACCCTCCTGCAATGAATTTGCGGGCGAAGAGGGGTATCGCGGAGAGAGTTTCAAAGGGTAGTATAGTTCTCATTCGAAACGGTAGCGCCTTGAGCAGCACCGTATGCAGGTGATCTCCCCCTATGCCCACAGCGTCGCAGCAAAGCGAGGTTTTCCGAGCCCTGGATGCCTTTCACATCGAGATTCCGTCGTGGGGTTTCTCGAATACCGGGACACGGTTCGGCAAGTTTTTGCAGGCCGGTGCGGCCACAAACCTGGAAGAGAAGTTCGCCGATGGCGGCAAGGTTCATGAGTTGACGGGCGTGACGCCGACGATGGCCTTGCATGTGCTGTGGGATATGCCGAACGGAACGGCCGATGTGGCAAGTGTGAAGGCGCTGGCGGCAAAGTATGGTGTGCAGCCGGGGTCGATCAATCCAAACCTGTTCCAGGATCAGGCTTACAAGTTTGGGTCCATCTGCAACCCGAGCGCGGAGATCCGCGAGCAGGCTACGGATCACCTGCTGCTTTCGGTAGACCTGGGCAAGGAGTTGGGGTCGAAGGAAGTGTCACTGTGGGTGTCGGATGGGTCGAATTATCCCGGGACGCAGAGCATGCGGCGGCGGATCGAGTGGATGCAGGAGGCGCTGAACCGGACGCATGCGGCGCTGGCTCCGGAACAGATCATGCTGGTGGAGTACAAGCCATTTGAGCCAGCTTTTTACCACACGGACATCGCGGACTGGGGCATGGCGTATGAACTGGCTCGCACGGCCGGCCCGCGGGCAAAGGTGCTGGTGGATACAGGGCACCACTACCAGGGCACGAACATCGAGCAGATTGTGGCGTGGCTGCTGCATACGGGCATGCTGGGCGGGTTCCACTTTAACGATCGCAAGTATGCCGACGATGACCTGACGCTGGGATCGATCGATCCCTACCAGTTGTTCCGGATCTTCCACGAGATCTTTGTGGAGCAGGCGCGGAAGGGCGCCGGGTTGCCGGCGTTCATGATCGACCAGAGCCACAACATGAAGGGCAAGATCGAAGCAGTGGTGCAGAGCGTGGCGACCGCGCAGGAGCTGTATGCGAAGGCCGCGCTGGTGGACCACGGGGCGCTGACGGAGTTGCAGGATGGCTGCAAGCTGATCGAGGCGGAGGAGCTGTTCCGCGGGGCGTTCTGGGAAGATGTGCGGCCGCTGGTTCGTGAGTGGCGCGAGGAGAAGGGCCTGCCGGCGGAGCCGATGAAGGCTCTGCGCGAGAGCGGGTATGAGGAACAAATCGCGAAGGAACGCGGAGCCCGTAACGCGGTGGCACAAGGGGCTTACGCCTAGATTTCTCTCTATTGAAATAGTTGCTCTATGGATATCCGGTGTGTCATTCTTGTTGTGCCGCGCGGATGACTCACTGCCAAGTGACAGCGCGGCCACTCCTGACAGGACACACCATGACAACCCCGAAATTGAAGTTTCTTGAGGACCGCTGGGATGAGGCGGTCGCTTCCACGCTGGATGCGCCGGAGCTTTTGCGCTACCGCTCAAACCTGCTGGGCTCTGACCTGCGCCTGACGAACTTTGGCGGCGGCAACACTAGCTCGAAGATCAATCAGATTGATCCCTTAGATGGGCAGACGAAGAAGGTCCTGTGGGTGAAGGGCTCGGGCGGCGACCTGGGCAGCATTAAGCGGGCGGGGTTTGCGACGCTGTACCTGGACAAGGTGCTGGCGCTGGCCAACGTGTACAAGGGCGTGGAGCGCGAAGACGAGATGGTCGCGATGTACCCGCTGTGCACGTTCAACAACAATCCCGTGGCGGCTTCGATCGACACGGCGCTGCATGGGTTTTTGCCGGCTCCGCATGTGGACCATCTGCATCCGGACTGGGGCATCGCGCTGGCGGCGAGCGCGAACGGCGTGCAGAAGATGGAAGAGTTCAACGAGCGCTTTGGGCACAAGATCGTTTGGGTGCCGTGGCAACGGCCGGGCTTTGAGCTTGCGATGATGATGCGCAAGGCCGTGGAAGCGGTGCCGGGCTGCGACGGTGTGGTGCTGGGCGGACACGGGCTGTTTACGTGGGGTGAGACGCAGCGCGAGTGCTACCTGAGTACGATCACGATCATCGACGAGATCGGGCAGTTCATCGAGGAGCACCATGCGAAGAAGACCGCGCGCTTTGGCGGCGTGAAGCACACGAGCCATGCGGAACGGGCGAGGATTGCCGCGCAGTTGATGCCGGTGATTCGCGGCAAGGTGTCAGCGCCGAAGCAGCGCGTGATTGGGAGCTTCAGCGATAGCGAAGATGTGCTGGGCTTTGTGAACTCGAATGCGGCGAAGCAGCTGGCGCACCTGGGAACGAGTTGCCCAGACCACTTTATCCGCACGAAGATTCGGCCGCTGTTTGTCGAGTGGGACCCATCGGGCGATGAGAAGGATTTGGAAGCGAAGCTGAACGAGGCTTTGGAGACGTACAAGGCGGAGTATGCCGAATACTATAAGGCGCATGCGCTGCCGGATTCGCCGGCGATGCGCTCCTTGAGCCCGACGGTGGTACTGGTGCCGGGCGTAGGGATGTTCAGCTTCGGCAAGAACAAGAGCGAGGCGCGCATCACGGGCGAGTTCTATACGAACGCGATTCACGTGATGGAAGGCGCGGGCGGCATGGACGAGGGCAAGTGTCCGGCGGTGCTGCCGCAGAGTGGGCCTGCTGCTGATACCTCGGCATTCACTGTGCATGACAACTATGTGGCGCTGCCTCCGAGCGAAGCGTTCCGGATTGAGTACTGGGCGCTGGAAGAGGCAAAGATTCGACGCATGCCGCCGGAGAAGGAGCTGAGCCGCGGGATCGTGATGGTGGTGGGCGGCGCCAGTGGAATTGGGCGTGAGACGGTGCTGCTGGCCGCGGAGCGCGGCGCGCACATCGTAGTCGCCGATCTTTCGCAGCAAGCCGCACAGAAGGTGGCCGACGAGGCGATGAAGATCGGCGGGAAAGAGACGGCGATCGGTGTTGCCATTGATATTCGGAGCCGCGAGGCGATTGCGAAGGCGCTGGATGCCTGCGTGGCGGCTTTCGGCGGGCTGGACATCCTGATCAATACGGCGGCGATCTTTCCCTCGTCGCCTACAGGCGTGATCAGCGATGCGCAGTGGGGAACGACGCTGGAGATCAATGTGACGGCAAACTTCCTGCTGACGGATGAAGCGTCGCGGATCTTCAAGGCGCAGGGACTGCCGGGAAGCGTGGTGCTCACGAGCTCGGCGAACGCGGTGGTGCCGAAGCGTGGGACTGAGGCATACGACGTGAGCAAGGCGGCGCTGAGTCACCTGGTTCGCGAGCTGGCGGTGACGTACTCACCACTGCTGCGCGTGAATGGTATTAGCCCGGCGACGGTGGTGAAGGGATCGACGATGTTCCCAAGGGACCGCGTGAAGGCTTCGCTGAGCAAGTACGCGATTCCGTTCGAAGAGAGCGGCAGCGATGACGATCTGCGCGATAAGCTGGCTGGCTTCTATGCACAGCGGACGCTGACGCATGTGCCGATCGATCCGAAGGACTGCGCGGAGGCGATCCTGTTCCTGGCGGGGCCGAAGACTCCGGTGACTACGGGGCATTTGATTCCGGTGGACGGTGGACTGACCGAGGCGTACCTGCGGTAGCATTCTGCCTCCGTCCCTCCGGGGCTAAAGCCCCTCTTCCAGTTGGGACCTTAACGGCGGGGCTGAAGCCCCGCCCCTTCAAAGCAGGACGCTGTAATGGTTGGGGCATCTGAGTTGAAGCCTGAACTGAAAGACAAACGGGCACTGGCGGCGGTTGATCTTGGAGCGGAGAGCTGCCGGGTTTCGCTGCTGCGTTGGCGAGGCGATGCACCGGTGATCGAGCTGGTGCATCGCTTTGCCAATGCCGCGGTGCAGCGGCCGGATGGCTTGCAGTGGGACATTGCGTGCATTCTCGATGGGCTGCATGAAGGACTGCGGAGGTGCTCAGAGCGTGCGCCTGAGGGTATTGCGGCCGTTTCGGTGGATGGCTGGGCTGTTGATTATGTTCGGCTGGGTGAAGATGGTGAGCGGGTTGGCGATCCGTTCTGCTATCGCGACCAGCGGACCGCCGAGGGCGAGCATGTGCTGCATGCCCGGGTGAGTGCTGCACGGATGCGTGAGATTACCGGCATCCAGATCCTTACGCTGAATACCGCGTATCAACAGACGGCGGATGAGCCCGCGCTGCGCCCGCTGCGTTGGCTGAACCTGCCGGAGTATGTGCTCTACACGCTGGGTGGGCGGCCAGTTTCGGAGCTGACGAATGCAAGCCACACGCAGATGATGACGTTGGATTCAGCGTGGTCAGAAGAGATCTGTAACGCGGTGGGAACGCCAGTGGCGAGTTGTCCACCGATCGTGTTGCCAGGGACTGATGTTGGGCAGCTGCAGGGTGAACTGGCGGGGCTGCTGGCGTTTGCGGGTACGCGGCTGATTGCGCCTGCCTGCCACGATACGGCGGCGGCGATTGCGGCGGTGCCGGATGCGGGCGAGTACTGGGCTTATATCAGTTCGGGGACGTGGTCGCTGGTGGGGACCATGCTGCGGGAGCCGGTGAATACTCCAGGGGCATGCGCGGCGAACTTTGCGAATCTGCGTGGAGCCGGCGGGGCGGTTTGCTTTCACAAGAATGTGAATGGCATGTGGCTGTTGCGGCAATGCCTTGAGGCATGGAAGGAAGCGGGTCGCGAGTTTACCTATCCGGAGATTACAGAGCTTGCTGCCCATGTACCTTCCACTGGCTATGTGCTGGATGTGGATGAGCCGGATCTGCTGCTGCCGGGGGATATGCCGGGGCGGATCAACGCTCAGTTGCGGCGCCGTGGGTTGGCTGAGCTGGACCCTTCGCCCAAGGGCGCGGGCGCGATGGCTTCATTTATTTTTCATAGCCTTGCTGCTCGGTATGCCGAGGTGTTGGCGACTGTGCGGGAGCTGACGGGCAAGCAGTTGCGGACGCTGTACATTATGGGCGGTGGCAGCCAAAATGAGCTGCTGAACCGGCTTACTGCGGAGGCTACCGGGCTTGAGGTGCGCAAAGCTGGGACCGAGTGCTCTACCGTGGGAAGCTTTGCTGTGACGCTGGCCGCTCTGGAGCTTGGGCGCGCGCCCGATGCGCGTGAGGTCGCAGTTTGGGCTCAGCGGCTGGCGGCTGTGGCTGGTTAGGCATTCGCGAAGCCCATCCGTGAGGATAAAGCTGTCACGAATGGGCTCCCGGTTTTGTACTGCTATCGGCAAAACTGCGGAGATCCTTCGCTCCGCTCAGGATGACGCCTTTGAAGCGGGCGTGGTGTGGCATCACCGGCCATAAGGTGTGGCGCTGGATACGGCGGGGCTTGGAGGGAGGGCTACGGCTTCGGGTGTGTCCGGGTGGGATGGGTCGAAGAGTGGCAGGTTAGGCTTGAGGTATTGAGCCAGGGGCAGGTGCTGGTCGCGAATGCTTTGCACGATGCACTTGGCTAACTCGAGCGCGCCGTAGCTGTTGAAGTGGGTGTCGTCCTTGAGTTCTTCCGGCTGGTCGGGGAAGGTGTTGGCTGGGTAGTGGACGAAGGCCTTGAGCGTGCCAGCGTCGCCTAGGGCTTCGTAGAGCGTTTTGCTCATGGCGTTGAGGTCGATAACGGCTACGTGTTGTTCTGCGCCGATGTCGCGGGTGGCTTGGGGGTAGTCGCCTAGGGTCTGGGTGATGCGGCCGGTGGCGTCGAACGTGCGGCGGTTCATGCTGGTGACGAGGATGGGCGTGGCGCCTTTGTCGCGGGCCTGCGCGATGTACTTGCGCATGAGGTCCTTGTAGTCGGGGATGGAGACGAAGCCGGAGCCGGGCTTCTGATCATTGTGGGCGAACTGGATTAAAAGGAAGTCGCCGGGCTGGATGGTGGAGAAGATCTTGGCGAAGCGGCGCTCGCCCTGGAAACTGCGGATGGTTTCTCCGGACTCAGCGTGGTTGGCGATGACGACTTTGTCTGCGAAGAAGGCAGGGAGCATTTGACCCCAGGCAGCCCACGGTTCCTTGTCCTGGTCGACGACGGTGGAGTCTCCGGCGAGGTAGACGGTGGGGATGTGGGCGATGGGCTTGACGTCGATACGTTTGATGGCGATGGAGCGGACGCTGGGGTGGGTGCCGTTGAACTCGAGGGTGAGCTTGTTGTCCCAGTCGAGCGCGCCGATCTCTCGGGGCTTGAGGTGGACGGCGTCCTGTTTGGAGACTTGAGAGGGTGGAGCACCGACGAAGGCGCCGGCGATCTGCGGGACGCGGACGGCTACGTTGAAGGTGACCGTGGCGGATTTACCGGCGGCTACGGGCTGCTGCATGACCATGAGGCGGCGAGCCTCCGCGCGGACGGTGTTGACCGAGGCCTGCGGGCCGCCTAGTTGAACAGTGACCTGGTAGTTGCCTTCGGGGACTGCCAGCGAGAAGTAGAAGGGCTTGTCGGAGGAGCAGGCGTTGCCGGTAAAGGTAGTTGGCGCGGTGTTGAGGTCGAAGCCAGTGGGGATCGTACCCGTCGGGATGCTGACGTCGTTGTAGATCGTAGAAGCGGAGAGGGCGACGGCGTTCTTCTGGTTGGAGCATGAGAACGCTTGCGCGTGCGCGCTGCCGCACACGGCGAGCAGGAGGAAAGCGCAAGGCAAGAGTGTCCGCAGAGGAGCGTACTTGGCTGAGAAAGTGAAGAGGGTCATGGGTTCTCCGGCAGCAGTCATAGTAGCTGTTGCGGAGGGCGTTGGGAAATAGTTCTTCTATTGACACTGCTGCTTTCGGCTGCGTAGAGTTCGCATGACACTATGCGGCAATTTCTGAAGCTTTCGAAGAGATGGATGTTAGGACTTCCGGGCAGGACTGCCTTGTGCCTGCTGGCGATGATGACGCTGAGCGTCCAAGCGGCGACGGCGCCTGCGGACAAGCCCGTGCCTGGGTCGTTCAAAGTAGTGGGCGATCACTTCGAGTTGAACGGGAAGCCTTACCTGATGGTTTCCGGCGAGATGCACTATGCGAGGATTCCGCGAGAGTACTGGCGGGCGCGCATGGAGATGGCGAAGGCGATGGGCCTGAACACGCTAGCTACTTACGTGTTCTGGAACGTGCATGAGCCGAAGCCGGGCGTGTACGACTTCAGCGGGAACAATGACCTCGTTGCGTTTTTAAAGCTGGCGCAGGAAGAGCACCTGTATGTGCTGCTGCGGGCAGGGCCGTACAGCTGCGCAGAGTGGGAGTTTGGAGGATTTCCGGCGTGGCTGCTGAAGGACCCGAAGATGAGCACGGCGTTGCGGGCAAACGATCCGGCGTTCATGGCGCCGGCGTCAAGATGGATCAAGCGGCTAGGGCAGGAGGTCGCGCCGCTTCAGATTGAGAACGGCGGCCCGGTGATCGCGACGCAGATCGAGAATGAGTACGGCAACTTCTCGAACGACCACGCGTACATGGCGGCGATGAAGGACATCTTTGTCGAGGCGGGCTTTACGAAGTCGCTGCTGTATACGGTGGATCCGTCGAAGTCGCTGGCGCAGGGCGAGATTCCGGGGATTTACTCGGGCGTGAACTTCGGTACGGGACATGCCGAACAGGGGCTGGATGCGCTGGAGAAAGAACGGCCGGGGCAGCCGCTGTTTGCGACGGAGTACTGGCCCGGGTGGTTCGATCTGTGGGGGCATCCGCATGAGACTCGGCCGGTAGAGCCGCAACTTGAAGACCTGGAGACGATGTTTCAGCGCGGGTCGTCGGTGAACATCTACATGGTGCATGGCGGGACGAGCTTTGGGATGATGGCCGGAGCGAGCCAGAGCACGGGAGCGTATCGCGGCAACGTAACGAGCTACGACTACGACGCTCCGATCGATGAGGCGGGACACCCGACGGCGAAGTTCACGGCGTACCGCGATGTGATTTTGAAGTACACCCATGCGAAGCAGTTGCCAGTGCCTGAGACTGCTCCGGTGATTGCGGTGCCGGAGTTTACGTTGAAGGCGGGGGCCTCGCTTTGGGATGTGCTGCCTGCGCCGATCAAGTCAGAGCAACCGCTGACGATGGAGCAGGTGGACCAGAGCTATGGGTACATTCTGTACCGGAAGCAGTTGCCGGCGGCGGTTCATGACACGCTGAAGCTGGACCACCTGTACGACTTTGCGACGGTGTACCTGGATGGCAAGCAGGTGGGGACGCTGGACCGGCATTATCACCAGGACTCGATGGCGCTGGAGACGAGTGGGCCGGCGCGGCTGGATGTTTTGGTGGAGAATACGGGGCGGCTGAACTCCACGAAGTGGATGCGCGATGAGCGGAAGGGCATGCGGGGGGCAGTGTTGGGCTCGCAGGCGCTGGTGGGGTGGGAGATTTATTCGCTGCCGATGGGGAGTAGCGAGCTAGCTAGCCAGCGAGTTAGCAAGTTAGCGGGTGCGGCGGCTGATGTAGTTGCTGGGCCGCATTTTGCTTCGGGCTCATTTGAGGTGAAGAGTGTTGGGGATACGTTTCTGGATGTGAGCTCGTTGAGCAAGGGCCTGATCTGGATCAATGGGCATGCGCTGGGGCGGTTCTGGAATATTGGGCCGCAGGAGACGCTTTATGTACCGGGGCCGTGGCTGAAGAAGGGGCGCAATGAAGTGACCGTCTTCGAGATGTTGCCGGGTGCGGCAGCGCCGAAGCTGGTGGGAAGGGATAAGCCGATTCTGGATGGACCCACGCCGGGATACGAGAATGATCCTGAGCGGAAAAAGAAGGACAGTGGCGACGGTGAATTTGGAGCGAAGCGGGCTGCTCCGGCGGATAACAAGCCTTAAGTGGAATTAGTGGTTAGTGGTTAGTGGTTAGTGGTTAGGGGATAGAGGATGATTGAGTCTTGGCCGACCGGGGATTTTCGCCGGTCCGAAATGCGGGGGCTTCTCCACTCTGGCCGCGAATGCGCGGCCCCCGGTCGAAATGACAAACGTGAGGTTAGCCGCGAATGCGCGGCCTCCGGTCGAAATGAAAGGCGTTCCTGGCCACGCGTGTTGTCGCTGGCGGCCGCGGCTTCGCTTGCTTTTGTGAAGCCGGGCTATTCGCAGGCGCAGCATGCGGGGACCGTGGAGGCGGTGCGGCAGGGCTTGGTGCATCCGGCGGCGGAGGCTCGGCCGATGGTGCGGTGGTGGTGGTTTGGGCCAGCGGTGACGAAGCCGGAGATTCTGAACGAGCTGCAACAGATGAAGGCTGACGGAATTGGTGGCGCGGAACTGGCGTTTGTGTATCCCGAGGTGCTGGACGATCCGGCGAAGGGGCTGAAGAACTTTGCGTTCAACTCGCCGGAGATGCTGGATGCGGTTGGCTATGCGCAGGCTGAGGGCAGGAAGCTTGGGCTGCGGATCGATGTGACGCTTTGCAGCGGATGGCCTTATGGCGGGCCGAATACGACGCCCGAACAGGCGGCTACCCGGCTGAAGGTGGTGGAGCTGCCATTGCCCGCGGGTGCTGACAGCCTGCCAATACCGAAGCTGGCGGCAGGCGACAAGGTCATTGCAAGGTATGTGGCTGCCGGGGAGCCGAAGCATTGGAGTGCGGCGACGGCGAAGCCGGTGACGAGTGCGCTGCCAGCGTCGGGTGAGGCGCGCGTCGCGGTGTTCTTTATCCAAGGGCACACGGGGCAGCAGGTGAAGCGCGCAGCGGTGGGAGCTGAGGGTCCAGTGCTCGATCCGTTCAGCCGGGATGCGGTCGCGACTCACTTACAGAAGGTTGGCGAGCCTTTGGTGAAGGCGTTTGGGGCCACGCCGCCGTACGCCATCTTCAGCGATTCGCTGGAGGCTTATGGAGCGGACTGGACTCCCTTGCTGCCGGAGGAGTTCCGGAAGCGGCGCGGGTATGACCTGATGGCGCATCTGCCGGAGCTTTGGGCTGGGGGAACGCCGGAAGCCGAGAAGGTTCGGCATGATTATGGACGTACGCTGACGGAGCTGGTGGATGAGAACTACCTGACGCAGATCAATGACTGGGCAAAGGCGCATGGGACGCGCTTCCGGTCGCAGACCTACGGGGAGCCGGCGGTGTCTCTGGCGAGCCAGAGACTGGTGGCGCTGCCTGAGGGTGAGGGTCCGCAGTGGCGGGCGTTTTCGACCCTTCGGTGGGCGACTAGCGCGAACCACCTGTTTGGGAACAAGGTGACCTCGGGAGAGACATTTACGTGGCTGCACTCGCCGGTGTTCCGGGCGACTCCGCTGGACATGAAGGCGGAGGCGGACATTGACTTCATCATGGGCGAGAACCAGTTGGTGTTTCATGGCTGGCCGTATTCGCCGCCGCTGAGTTCGACAGGGTCGGTGAGCGAGCCGGAGTCTCCTTGGCCGGGATGGAGCCTGTATGCGGCAGCAGTGTTCAACGACCACAATCCGTGGCATCCGGTGATGCCGATGGTGGACGCCTACATTGCGCGGATGAGCGCGCTGTTGCGCGAAGGCGAGCCGTCGAACCAGGTGGCGATCCTGCTGCCGACCGATGATGCCTGGGCGAGCTTTGCTCCGGGGCATGTGAGCGTGACGGCGGAGATGCAGCGGCTGATTCGGCCGGAGCTGATGGCGGGGATCCTTTCCGCAGGGTACAACGCGGACTTCACGGATGCGGACACAATCGACCGGTTGGGTTTCGTTGGCCACCAGATGCTGGTGCTGCCGCCTACGGATCGCGTTCCGGTGGGTACGCTGCGGAAGATCAACGAGTGGCTGCGGCATGGCGGCAAAGCAGTGGCGGTGGGCAAGCTGCCAACGATGGATGCGGAAGGCGCTCCACTGCCGGGCGGCATGACCGATGCCATCCCGGTGGTGAAGGACGCGAGCATGCTCCCGCAGGCGTTGACGCAAGTGGTTGCGCCGGATATGCAACTGCGCACGGGGACTTCCGGTGTGCGGGGTGTTGAAGACCGAGTGGGCTTTATTCGCAGGAGGCTGGCGGACGGGGATGTTTACTTTGTCGCGAACACGTCGAATGTGGCGGTAGATACGGACGTGAAGCTCGCGACGAAGTTCAAGTTCGGGGAGGCGATCGACCCGGACTCTGGCGCGGCCGTGAAGATAAAGGCTGGGGAACGTACAGAGTTGTCGCTGGCGCCTTATGAGTCGCGGGTGTTCCTGTTCAGCAGCAAGGAAGCAAAGCATGTCGTCGCGGTGGGCGCTGGGCAGCAGATCGCAGACCTGAGTGGCGATTGGCAGCTGACGTTCACAGGCACAGGCAAGACGGAGCAACTGGCCGCGCTTGCGGACTGGACGGCGAATGCGGGGACGCTGCATTACTCAGGCGAGGCTGTTTACAGCAAGGACTTCACGGTGAAAGCCGCGAAGGGGCCGGTGTACCTGAAGATCCTAGGTGGAGAGCCCGAGGCGGGCAGCGATCCGAACCGGCCAGCGGAGCATGTGCTCGGAGCGAATGGCTTGCCGGATCCCGCGGTGACGCGGCCGGGACCGGGGATGCGCGCGCACTACGATCCTCCGGTGCGCGAGGCGGCTCTGGTGATGGTGAACGGGCAGGCTGTTGGGGCGTTGTGGCATCCGCCGTACCGGCTGGATGTTACGAAGGCTCTAAAGCCGGGGCAGAATCACATCGAGATCAAGGTGTACAACACGCTGTTGAATGCGTGGTCGGCGCAGCCTGCGCATGATTATGGGCCGCTGAAGGCGAAGTATGGCGACCGGTTCCAGATGCAGGACCTGGACAAGGTGAAGCCGGTGGCGTCAGGGATTCTGGGTAAGGTTGTGTTGGTGGAGGGTTCGAAGTGATGCGGTTTCGTTTGGGGTTACGCCATGCGACGGTAGTGTTGGTGAGCTGCACAGCGATCGCGCAGACGGGTAGTGTGCAAGGCAATGGAGCGGATTCGCCAAAGCAGGCGCAGCAGGTGGGACCGTTGCCTACGGCGGAGATGCAGCCGGGCATCGATAAGGACATTTCCCGGCACTTTGGGACTTCTCCTGCCGATGCGGGGCCGCTGGCTACGGACCTTTCTGGGAACGTGAATCCCGTCGCTATCGACAGAGCACTGCGCAAGGTGGCGGACTGGGAGCTTGCGCAGCAACAGCCGTACTTCGACCAGATATGGACGGAGAGCGTGATGTATGCGGGCTTCATGGCGGCTTCGCGGGCCACGGGCGATGCGCGCTATCGCGATGCCATGCAGGCGATGGGCGAGAAGTTTGCCTGGAAGGAACGGAGCCTGCAAGCGAACGCGGATGACCTGAGCATCGCGCAGACGTACCTGGAGCTTTACCTCGAGGGCGGCAAGAAAAACCCGGAGTGGATTGCACCAACACAGGCGGAGATGGCGAGCGTGATCGATCTGGCGACGCTGCCGAAGGACCCGAACAAGATTCCCTGGTGGTGGTGCGATGCGCTGTTCATGGCTCCGCCGGTATGGGCGCGGATGTACGAGGCGACCGGTGATCGCAAGTACATTGACTACCTCGACCTGAACTGGCAGCGCAGCTATGACCTGCTGTGGGACAAGGACGAGCACCTGTATGCGCGCGACGCGACGTACATTCCGAAGCGCGGACCGGGCGGAAAGAAGATCTTCTGGTCTCGCGGTGAAGGCTGGGTGATGGGCGGTTTGGCTCGGACGCTGGAGTATCTGCCGAAGGACGACCCCAAACGGGCATTCTATGAGCAGAACCTTCGCGAGATGGCTGCCGCAACGGCCAAGCTACAGGATCCGGCGACCGGACTGTGGCACTCGAGCCTGCTGGACCCTGAGCATTTTCCAGCACCGGAAGTGTCGGGCTCGGCGCTAATCCTGTTCGGCATGGCCTGGGGCGTGAATCATGGTGTGCTGGATGCGCACATGTACACGCCGGTGATGGCGAAGGCATGGCGCGGGCTGCTCAGTCATGTGTATGCGGATGGGCGGCTGGGTGACATTCAGCAGACGGGCGCAGAGCCTGCGTACTATCTGCCCGGCTCGAGCTTTGGGTATGGCGTGGGTGGCTTCATGCTGGCGGCGGAGCAGATGAAGATCTTTGCGGCGGCTCATCCGATCGTTGTCGAGGGCAGTCAGGCGGCACAGGCGCTGCAGCCGGATGCGGCGGCAACGACCGACCCTAGTGTCTATGCGAAGGTGCATCTGCCTTCACCGAAGAACCCGGCGCTGCCAGACATCATCCTGGTGGGTGACTCGACGATGCGGAATGGCGCTGGCGACGGCGCTCACAACCAGATGGGCTGGGGCGACGAGATCGCGCCGTACTTCGACACGACCAAGGTGAACGTCGTGAACCGGGCGATCGGTGGGCGGAGCTCACGGACGTACATCACGGAAGGGCACTGGGGCGAGACGCTGAAGCTGGTGAAGCCGGGGGACGTGGTGCTGATCCAGTTCGGGCATAACGATGGTGGGCCGCTGGATGATACGGCGCGGGCGCGCGGGTCGATGCCGGGGATCGGCGACGAGACGAAGGAGATCGAGAACCCGATCCAGAAGCGGCATGAGGTGGTGCATACGTTCGGCTGGTATCTGGACCAGTATGTAAAGGATGTGAAGGCGAAGAGAGCGACGCCGGTGCTGTGCTCGCTGGTGCCACGCAAGACCTGGGTGGATGGGAAGATCAAGCGGCAGACAGATACGTACCGCGGGTGGACGCAGGCAGTCGCCGCGAAGGACCACGTTGGGTATATCGACCTGAACGAGATTACGGCGGAGAAGTATGACGCGCTGGGGCATGACGCCGTGGAGCCGCTGTTTGGGGATCCGAACACGCACACGACGGCGGCGGGCGCGACGATGAACGCAGAGAGCGTGATCGCCGGGCTGAAGGCGCTGCCGGACGATCCAGCGGCGAAGTATTTCTCAGCGAAGGCGGCCGAGGTGCCGGCGTTTGTGGGAAAGTAGACCGCGCAAACGTTATTGGGTCCGGGCGAAATACAGAGGTCTCTCGACTCCGCTTCGCTCCGGTCGAGATGACAGCATTTTGCCGGCAAGAGAACTTCCTAGTCGGCAGCGGCTAGTTCCTGGTCTTTGTACTGGAGACGGTAGAGGCGCCAGTAGAGGCCGTGCATGGCAAGGAGCTGCTGGTGAGTGCCTTGTTCGCGAAGCTGGCCCTTGTGCATGACCAGGATGGTGTCGGCGCGCTGCACGGTGCTGAGGCGGTGAGCGATGAGGACGCTGGTACGGCCGGTGATCATCTTTTCAAGGGCTGCGCGGACGCGGAGCTCGGTTTCAGTGTCGACGGAGCTGGTGGCTTCGTCGAGGATGAGGATGCCGGGCTTGTGGGCGAGGGCGCGGGCGAAGGAGATCAGCTGCTTCTGGCCGGTGGAGAGGCTGGCTCCTCGCTCGATGACGGGCTCGTCAAAGGCGGCGGGGAGCGTGCGGATGAAGTCGCCTACGTTGACTTCGTCTGCCGCGTTGGCGACTTCGGCGTCAGTGATGGTTTCGGTGCCGAGGCGGATGTTGTGGGCGACGGTGCCGGTGAAGAGGAACGAGTCCTGGAGGACGACACCGAAACGGCGGCGGAGTGCGGTGAGGTCCTGGTCGCGGACATCGACGCCGTCGACGAGGACCTGGCCCGCCTGCACGTCGTAGAAGCGCATCATGAGCGCGGTGATGGTGGTCTTGCCGGCGCCGGTGTGGCCGACGATGGCGGCGGTGGAATCGGGTTCGATGACGAAGCTGACGCCGCGGAGAATCCATTCGATGGCGGGGTCGGCACGAGGATCGTTGGCGCCGCCAGCGAGTGCATACCCCAGGGGCTGAAGCCCAGATTCTGAGGCAGGCTGAGAGGCTCGAGCCTGAAGGCTCGGGGTACCTAGAAGCTCCAACTGTTCGGGCGTGAGTTGCTGGTAGGTGAACCAGACGTTGCGGAACTCGATGCGGCCGGAGCGGTCGCCGGGCTTGGGGAGTGCGGGGTTTTCGAGGCCGGGTTCGGTGTCTAGAAGCTGGAAGACTCGCTCAGCGGCGGCCATGGCGGCCTGGAGGATGTTGTATTTGTCCGAAAGGTCCATGATGGGCCGAAAGAAGCGCTGGGCGTAGGCGATGAACGCGATGAGGATGCCGAGTGAGACGGGGCCGAAGAGCGAGAAGCCGGTGGTGGGGAAGTCGTGGGAGTTGTCCAGGAAGCGATGGGCGCTGAGCCAGCCACCGGCGTGGGCGATGAGGAACTCGGAGTGGAGAACGGCGCGGCCGCCGAACCAGATGACCATGGCGATGGCGATGGAGCTGAGCAGCTCGACAACTGGGTAGTACAAGGCGTAGGCGAAGATCGCGTCGGTCCAGGCGGCCTTGTTTTCAGAATTGACGGTGGAGAAGTCGTTGAAGGCGCGGCGCTCGCGGTTGAAGAGCTGCACGATGCTCATGCCGGAGACGTACTCCTGCGTAAAGGCGTTGATCCTGGCCACGGCGGCTCGCTGGCGGCGGTAGCTGTTGCGAACGTGCACGCGGAACAGGTGCGTGGCGTAGAGAATGCCGGGGATGACCGAAAGCGTGAGCAGCGCGAGCGGGAGGCTCATGCTGAGCATGATGGCCACGATGTAGAGGAGGGTGAAGATGTCCTCAAAGATGGCGAGCACGCCGGAGGTGAACATCTCGTTGAGGGCGTCGACGTCGGAGGTGACGCGGGTGACGAGGCGGCCGACGGGGGTGCGGTCGAAGAAGCCGACGTGCATGCGCTGGATGTGGCGGAAGATCTGGGCGCGGAGATCGAACATGATCTTCTGGCCGGTCCACTGCATGAGGTAGGTCTGGACGAACTCCAGCGCGAAGGTGAGCAGGAGGGCGCCGAGATAAATACCGGCGAGCTCGGTGATGCCGGTCATCGGGTTGGGGCTGAGGTGGCGTGAGAGCCAGGAGTGCGGGCCGGCAGTGGGAGCGAACCAGGTGTCGACGGCAACCTTGAGGGCGTAAGGGCCGAATACGTCCGAGGCGGACTTGATGACGATGCAGACGGCGGAGACGGCTACCTGGAGCTTGTAGGGGCTGAGATAGCGGACGAGGCGGCGCATGAGGCGCGCGTCGTAGGCTTTGCCCATGACTTCGTCGTCAGCTTGCGGCTGCTGTTTTCTTCTTCTTGTCGTCGTCTTTGTTTGCCGCCATAGATCGATTGTAGATGTTTCGCTTTCACTGCCTCTGCTATTTACGAGATGGTTGCTGGTGCAGGAGGAGAGCTTCGACGCGGCGAACGCAACGATCGCAGAGGTGCGCTACGGGAGCGTGGGCGCGCTGAACAGCGTGAAAGAATGAGGGGATGGATGCTTCAGGGCAGAGTGAACGGCTGGGGGTGTATCTCAGCGTGCCGTTTTGCCGGCACAAGTGCTCGTTCTGCAACTTCGCCTCGGGTGTGGGAACAGGCGAGGGGCTGGCCGCTTACGTGGAGCAGCTTTGTGGGGAGATTGCGGCGGCTCGAGCGATTGCTGCTGAGGTGGGTGGGGTGCTGCCTCGGGCGGTGGATTCGGTGTACTTCGGCGGCGGAACGCCCAGCCTGATGACCGCGGCGCAGATGGCGCAGGTATTCGCGGCGCTCCGCGGTGAGTTTGAGATTGCGGACGATGCGGAGCTTACGCTGGAAGCTGCTCCAGGGCAGATCGGCGATGCGGTACTGGAGGCGGCGCTAGGCTGCGGTGTGAACCGGGTAAGTCTCGGGGTGCAGAGTTTTATTGATCGTGAATGCGCAGCGGTGGGGCGGACGCATACCGGCGGGGATTGCCTGCGGGAGTTTGCGCGGCTTCGGGCCGCGGGTGTCGCGAGTGTGGGCGCGGACCTGATTGCTGGCCTGCCTTATCAGACGGAGGCTAGCTGGAGGGAGTCGCTGCGGCTGGCGGTGGAGGCCGGGATGCGAGGGGAGCTGGATCACCTGAGCGTGTACATGCTGGAGGTGGATGAGGAGTCGCGGCTGGGGCGTGAGGTGTTGCTGGGCGGGCAGCGGTTCCATGCCGGGCACGTGGTGAGCGAGGAGTTAACGGCCCGGCTCTACGAGATTGCCTGCGAGGAACTGCCTGAGGCTGGGTTCGAGCAGTATGAGATTTCGAACTTTGCGCGGGCGGGGTTCCGGTCGCGGCACAACCGCAAGTACTGGGATCGCAAACCGTACCTGGGGCTCGGGCTGGATGCTCACTCAATGCTGCGGACGGCGGGTGGCGGCGTGGTTCGGTTCGCTAATCCGGATGAGCTGGATGCGTATGCGGGACCGAGTTCGCGGCGGGAGATTACGCCGGTGGGAGTACGAGAAGCGTTTGAGGAGACGGTGTTCCTGGGGCTTCGGCTGAGCGATGGATTGGCGGATGCGAGGCTGCGGGAGTTTTCGAGGGGTTGGGTGGAGGAGTTCTCGGCTTGTGCCGAGGAGATGGTGCGTGGCGGGATGATGTGGCGTTCGGACCACGCCTGGGGGTTGACGTTGCGTGGGCGGATGGTTTCGAGCGAGGTTTTTGGGGAGCTGCTGGCGGGAGTGGCAGCCTGAGGGGCCATCGTTCACTCGGGCTCGTGCCTTAGGTCCTTCGCTGCAGCAAATGCGGGGATCCTTCGCCGCGCTCAGGATGACAACAGAAGAAAGTTGGAGGGTGGTTTGGAATTGATCGATTTGCGCAGCGATACGGTGACCAAGCCGAGTGCGGCCATGCGGCGGGCGATGGCCGAAGCCGAGGTTGGGGATGATGTGTATGGCGAAGACCCGACCGTGAACCGGCTGGAGGCGAAGGCGGCGGAGGTGTTTGGGCGCGAGGCGGCGCTGTTTCGTGCCGACCGGGACGATGGGGAACCAGATCGCCGTGCGCCTGCACACGCAGCCGGGGCAGGAGGTGATCTGCGAAGCTCGGTCGCACGTGCTGGACTGGGAGATGGCGATGTTGTCGGCCTTTTCCGGCGTGATGCCCCGGACGGTGGCGGGCGAGCGCGGGGTCCTGACGTGGGAGCGGATCAAGACCGGGATTGGGCCGAAGATTTACTACCGCGCGCCGACCGGGCTGGTGTGGATGGAGAACTCGCACAACATGGCGGGTGGGACGGTGACTCCGTTGCCGGTGCTGGAAGAGATTTGGGCGGGCGCGAAGGAAGCCAGCCTGCCGGTGCATCTGGATGGGGCGCGGGTGTTCAACGCGGCGGTGGCTGCGGGGGTTCCGGTGGCGGAGCTGACGGCGGGGTTCGACACGGTAATGTTCTGCCTGAGCAAGGGGCTGGGCGCGCCGGTGGGGTCGATGCTGGTGGGATCTCGGGAACTGATGGACCGGGCCCGGGCGGTGCGGAAGAGCCTGGGCGGAGGAATGCGACAGGCTGGGATTTTGGCTGCTGCCGGGCTGATGGCGTTGGAGGAAGGGCCGAAGCGGCTGCACGAAGACCATGCGAACGCGCGGATGCTGGCGGAGACGGTGGCCGAGTGTGCTGGGGCCGAGATCGACATGGGGGCTGTGCAGACGAACATCGTGATCTTTACGGTGCCCGGAGCCATTCAAGGGCAAAGCGCTGCGGCGAAGCTGGTGGCTGACCTGAAGGGACGGGGTTTGCTGAGCAGCATGGTGGGGCCGGAGCAGGTTCGGCTGGTGACGCATGCGGATGTGAGCCGGGCGCAGTGCGAGACGGCGGCGGGGCTGCTGCGGGAGCTGTTAGGGTAGGGCGTTCTCCGCTGTCCGTTCTCCGTTTTCGGATGACCAGTGGATGAAGCGGGGGATGGCTGGGAAGTAGAGGCCCAGGCGGATGCTCGTGGCTGCGCCGGGCTGATGGAGGGCTTCTGCGTAGCGGGATAGCTGGGGGCCGTACGTCTCGCGCTGGGCAGCGAGAAACTGTTCGGGGTTGCGGCCTCCGGGGGCGGTAGTTTTGAAGTCGACGACCCAGGTGGTGGCGCCGGTGGAGCTTAGCGGATCCAGCGTATTGCGGCCTGCGTGGAAGGTGCGATCGACTCGGAGCAGGCCGTTGGCAGTGGCGAGGGCTCGCTCGCTCGAGGCTTCGGCGTGGGGCGAGAGCAGCCAGAGGCCGACGGGGTCGGCGAGGGTATTGGCGAGCAGGGTGAGGGCGCGACTGGCCTCCCGGCCGGCTTCGGCGGGTGCGAGACCTTCGGCGCGGAGGCTGGTTTGGAGGCGGTCGAGCCAGGTGGGGAGCTCATCGCGCAGAGAGATGATGGGACGGTCCGTGACCGTAAGCGGGAGGGGTTGACCGGCCAGCCGGGAAGCGAGCTTTTCCAGGAAGCGATGGACGACGTTGCCAAGGGCGCGAACAGCGAGGCTGCCTTCCGGACGGAAGAGCGCTTGCTGGCGGGGGAGTTGCGAGGCCGGGACGTATGGCAGGCGGTGTTCGGCGGCTTCCCGAAAGCGCTGGCGGGGATCGAAGCTGAGAGGCAGACGGGTTAGGCGCGGCAGGTAAGGGTTCGGGGCCGGATCGGCGGCTGCCGCCAAGGCCAGAAGGGCTTCCGGTTTGTGGATTTCGGGTTGGGGGAACGGAAGGACCGCCGCAGCGGCGTTGGCGAAGTGGGGTTCCGCAGCGGACCAGCAGGCATGCAGCAGGCTTCCGGATGCGGTAACCAGGCCCTGCTTGCCGTGCTTTGCGGTGGCGAAAAGGTGGAGTTCCTCGCGGGCCCGGGTGCAGGCGACGTAGAACTGCCGCTTGCGCTCGGCTTCCAGACGGCGTGCGTAGACGCGGCTGAGCCACTTGTAGAGATCGCTGGGATTATCGCCTTTGCCCTGGATGGGGGCCAAAAGGACGGCAGGTTCGGGGCCGGATTCGAGCTCCAGCCAGTTGAGGAGACGGGAGCGCTCGCGCTGACCTGGACGGCCGAGCTCGGGGACGATGACGACGTCCCACTCCAGCCCCTTGGCGCCGTGGACAGTCATGAGTTCTACAGCGCCGGGAGCGGAAGACGGCTCGGCGTAGAGATCCTTCAGCCGGCGGTTCAGTCCAGCGAGATCGATCCTGGATTCCCGCACGGAGTCGCGGAGCAGCGCGAAGAAGCGATCAACGTTGGAGCGCTGGTCGGCTGTGAGAAAGCTGTTCCCGCCGAGAGATTTCCAAGTGCGCTCAACGCTTTCCGGCAATGCGATACGGCTGGCATTCTCAAGTGCTGCTTGAAGAATGGGCCAGATGCGATGCAGCAGCTGGCTGCCGGCGTTGGAGAGGCGATCCCGATGGACAGCAACGAGGTGTGGGATTGTGGATTTCGTGTGGGAGGGATCGCCTTCGGCGACGAGAGCGAGGAGATCGGCGGCGCTGAGGCCGCACCATGGAGCGCGAAGGACAGCGAACCAAGCGGCGCGGTCGGCGGGGTGCGCGAGAGCCCGGGTAAGGGCCAGAGCGTCCAGAACTTCGGGGCGATCGGCTAGTGGCTCTACCTTGACGGCGCGGTAGGGGATGGAGGCGAGGGCGAGTTCGGTGGCGATGGGAGCCAGGTGGCTACGGGCAGCGGCCAGGACGGCTATGCGCCAGGGTTCCGTACGCCCGAGGGGGAGCGGGGTGGAGCGCCAGCTTTCGACGATGGCGCGGATGGCGTGGGCGTCTTGTTGGGCGGGGGTGGGCTCCGTAGCAGCGGCAAGCGAAAGGCCCGGAGTCAAAGCCCGAACGTCAGATGGCCCGCCTTCAGTGGCTTGAAGGCCATGGCTCCCTCCCGCTTCGCTCGCCTTTCCTCCGCCTCGTTGCTGGACTTCAGCGATGCTTCTCCCGGCATTTTCCACTACACGGGTGTGCCAATGGACGCCAGTGTGGGAGTGGGGGCTGCGGGTAGGGACGGCGGCTACGAAGGGGACGTCCACAGTGTCGGCGGAGAGGGGCTGACCGGGCAGGGCGAAGAGGAGCTCGGAGGCTTGATTGATGCTTTCAACGACGGCGGGCCGGGAGCGGAAGTTGGCGGTGAGCTGCAGGGGTTCCAAAGGAACGTCGCCGAGTGCGCCGTCCTGCATGGTGCGGAGGAATCGCTCAACACGGGCCTGGCGGAAGAGATAGATGGACTGCTTGGGATCTCCGACGAGGAACAGGGTTTGGCTGCTGCCATCCCAGGTGCGGGTGAGGGAGGTAAGCAGGCCGTACTGGGCCGAGGAGGTGTCCTGCATTTCGTCGACGAGGAGGTGCCGGAGCGGCGCGCCGACGCCGGCGGCGAAGTCATCGGCATGGCCGGCGAGGGCTTCGCGGGCAGCGAGAGAGAACTCGGTGAAGTCGCACTCGCCGGTTTCGGCGAAAAGAAGACGGAGTTCGGCGAGTGCATGCAGAAGCAGACGGAAGAGCGCTTTTGCATGGCTCCACTGGTCGTCCGGATATTTGGCGGGCGGCAGGCGGCGGATCGCTTCAAGAGCTTCACGGAGCGGATCGCACTGAATGTCGGCGAGGATCTGCTTCAGGCGTTCTTCGTGATACTTGGAAGGTTTGAACTGCAAATCGCTGACAGAAAGTCGTTTACGCCATTGGCAATCCTTGGTGAGGAGGAGGCTGATCAGGGCGCGCCAATGATCTAGATAGGCGGCTTCGGCGGCAGGCGGGCCGGGGTGGTCGCTGCAGATGCGGATCGGGAGCGGTCTGTCCTTGTAGTCGGGTTCGCCGGAGTAATGATGGGCGATGTCGGCCAGTTCAGCGAGCGCGGCCGGCGGGACGATGCGCAGAGCCTGGTTAAGGCCGGAGCAGACGATGCGTTCCAAGGTGCGTTCGAGGCGCGGACGCACCTGCTCGTCGAGAGCTTCCTCTGACAGGGAGGCGCGGTCGAGGGGGACCAGCTCGGCCCATTGCTCACGAGTCTGGAGCATTTCGGCCAAGAGATTTTGGACATCGGCAAGGTTGGCATCGCGGTGCAGAAGGACGGTATGGAGCGCCTCATGGAGCGCTTGTGCCTCCGGTGTCTTCGTGTTTCCGAGCTGGCGGAGGGTGTTGCGGGCGGCTTCGCGGTGCAGCTCGGAGGCGTCGTCCACGGGGCGGCGGGCGGCGGACCCGGAGAGCAGCGGGAGCGTCCCGGCGATCTCCATGCAGAGGGAGTCGATGGTCTGGATGCGGAGCCGGCGCGGGTTGTTGAGCAGGTTCCAGTTGCGCTCGCGGTCGCGGGCCAGGACAGCTTCTGCCAGTTCGCGGGTTTGACGTTCGAAGGCGGAGTCAGGGTGAGGAAGCGGTAGCTTGGCGACGGCGGCTTCGAGCTGGGTGAGGATGCGCTCGCGGAGTTCGGCCGTGGCCTTGCGGGTGAAGGTGATGGCGAGAATTTCTTCAGGGCTGCCAATACCGGAGTTACCAAGCAAATTGAGGAAGCGCTGGACGAGCAGACCGGTTTTGCCGGAGCCAGCGGGTGCCTCAACGATGAAGGAACGACGGGGATCGAGCGCTTTCGCTCGCGTGGAGGAATCCACTAAAGGAGCGAGCCTCGCATTTGCTTCGAGAGGTAGTTTCTGTTTCGCTTGTAACTCGCTAAAAATGAAAGGAAAATCGATAATTTCAGCCATGGATATCCTCTTCGATTTCCACAGCTTCTTCTTCATTTGATCGCGCGAGTAACTGAGTCGGATCAAGGCGGCAAAGGAGCCGCTGCGTGCAGAACGTGCAGGTGTCCGGGTAGGACTTTGGGTTTACCGAGTGGTCGCCGTACGCGAACTGGTTGGCAAGGCCGGTGAGGATGTCGCGCCACTCCTCTATGCGCGTGGCGAGGTCGGGCTCAAGCTTCACCTTGCCGAGAAGATCAGGCTCGGATTGAATGCCTGCCCAACGGGACCCGCCGGCGCGGATGCGAGCGAAGGCCAGACCCTGGAGTTCAGCGGCGTGTGGAAGCAGGGCGTAGAGGGGAAGCTGCGGCTCGTCGGGACGGTCGCTTTCCCACGCCGTTGGTGAGGCGGTGGCGCCGGTCTTGTAGTCGACGAGTACAGTTCCGGCTCCGTCCTGGACGGAGTCCATGCGATCAACCCGGAGCTGGAGGTGGAGGGGACCGACGGTGATGTCGCGCGCCTGCTCGCGGGCAAGGACGGTGAAGGGGGCGCGGTTGCGCTCGAAGCGGAGCCAGTCTTTGAGGAGGCCGTACAGGCGCTCGACCTGGAGAGCCCGGTATGCCCTGTCCCAGGTGTCATTGGGCGCGGCGAGCATGCCGGGGGCCCTGGCGAAGGCCTGCTCCACGGCGGCCTGTACGCGTTCCTCGCAGGCTTCATCGGTGAGCGCGAGGAGGTTGGCCTGCGATTCGAGACGGGTCCAGAAGATGTCCAGTGCGTTGTGGAGAATGCTGCCGGAACGGCCGGCATCGATACCGAGGCCGGATGTGCGAGGTTCGGTGGCGCGGAGGCGGATTTCAGCGAAAGCTCGGAAGCCGCAGGCGGCCTGGAGTTCCAGGACCCTGGCTCCGCCGGGAACTTCAGGTGATGGGAGCGGCGGGAGCGGAGTGTCGTCAATGACCTGCTCGGGGGTGACGAGCGGGGCGAAACTGTGGATGGATTTACTGGCTTCGATGTGGACCCACGGTGGATTTTGCTCCCTTGCCGCGAAATGGGCGATTGATGGGGCAAGACGCTGGGGGGCATCATTCGCCTGTGCGGCGGAGGAGACACAGATGATGGGGTTCGCAAGCAGGATTTCCGTCAAACGCTCGGCTCGGGCAGCGTCACGAGCAGGGTTCGTGCCGGGCATGGCGGCCGAAGCCTGAAGAGGCCATGGAAGCAACGGATGGGGACGAGCGGCAGGGGGCCAGTTGGTATCGGTCGCCTGGAGCAGCAGGAGGACGTCCGCCGGAGAGGTGGCGGCTTCCGCGGCAGACACGATCTGAATGAGGGCGTGGGTGGGCAGGGTGATCGTGGCTGAGCGGAGATGGTGCTCGAGAGAACCGAGTGCTTCGGCGAAAGGGATGCGGCGGCCGGCAAAGTCGAGGGTGCTGAGGCTGTCCAGGAGATGGTCCCAGGTCTCGGTGGAAGCGAGCTCGGCAGGCGTAAGGGATTGGGCTCCGGGCCAGTTGATGACGTCAGCGAGGTCTCGGATGAAGGTGGCCCAGGCTGCATGAGTGCGGGGAGCGGTCAGGTCGCCGGAGTCGCGAAGGAAGGCCATCAGGTGCGGAAGCCAAGACGGGGTGTACGCGGAGTGAGTCGGCTGAGCTGTCTGGATTTGGCGATGGAGCTCGCGGAAAGTGAGTTCGGGACGGAGCGGCGGGAGGTCGCGGAGGCGGACGTCGAGCCGGCCTGCGGCGTCGCGGTCGTGGTCGCGACCCAGGTACGGGCTGAGGAGGAGCGCGGTGATGTCCTCGACCGGGAGCGGGTTCGTGAGGCCCCTGAGCACGCGGACGAGGGTGACGATGATGGGCTGACCGGCGAGAGGGCGGCCGCCGGCTAGCTCCCACGGGGCAGAGGAAGAGTCGGTGGTAACGTCGTCGAGCTCGGGAGCGAGGATCTCGCGGAAGATGCTGTCGAGGGCTGGGAGGTCGGGGGATGGGTTCGCGAGGACAACCTGGACCGAGGGTAGTTCAGAGACTTCTGGATTCGTGGCGAGGTGATCGTCCAGGAAGGTGCGTAGCCAGTGGGCGGCAGCTCGAAGTTCCTCGACTTCGGTCGCGGCCTGAAGGACGACGCGTGAGTTGGCTGGCACGGGCGGGGGTGTGTGACGGATGACTCGCACGCGAGTTTGGCGGATAGCCTGGAGAAGTGCGGCGTCGGCGGGCGAGAGATCGTCGGGGTGAGGGAAGTTGGCAAGGTGGAGTTCGGACGGCAGGTTCAGGCGCTGGTGCTGCAGGTGCTCGGCCAGTGCGGACGGGAGCTGGGCGGCAGGCAAGCAGGCGTGGCGGGCGCAGAGGCGGGAGAAGTCAGCAGCCCATTCGGCGAACTGGGCGGTGTCTTCGGTGGTGGTTTCTCTGGCCAGCCGAGAGGTGATCTGGTAGCTGGTGGCGAGCCCGTAGGCGGAGCGGGCAAGGGCGGCGAAAGCGGGTGCCGAGGTTCGATTTGCGGGGGCGAGGGTAGGCAGAATCAAATCCCGCCAGAGGAGTTCTTCCTGAGCGGGATTGAGGAGCAAACGGGATTCGTGGCCGTCGAGGATGAGGGCGGTCCAGAGCGAACCGAGCCATTGCTGCCAGGAGAGGACGTTGGCCGGCTGCCAGGTGGCGAGGCCGGCGGCTCGTTGTTGCCTGTCGAACGCGGCGCGCAGGTTTTGGGCGGAGTACGCCGTCGGAGCGAGGACGAGGGCACCGCGGTCGAGCGCGGCCTGGAGGTCTGGGGCGACCGGCGGCATGGGGTCTAGTGTACGCCGGGTTTTGCTGAATCTTCGCTTGAGTGGTGCGACGTGCTGACTTGCAGCCGGAGATCCTCGCAGCCCTAACTGCGGGGTCTCCACTGCGGCCGCAAAAGGCGCCCTCAGGTCGAGATGACGAGCTTATCGGATTTCACTCCCGGGATTTGCTTCAGGTGGCCGGCCCTACGTCGGCTCTTGCCGGGAGAAAGGCCGCTAGAAGCAGAAGAACGGCCAGTGTGGCGGGGACGGCCATGCCGATGCGGAGGGAGTTGACGTGGGTGGAGACGATGCCAGTGAGCCAGGGGAAGATGGCGGCTCCGATGCCGGAGGTGGCGAGGACGAGGCCCGCTTCGCGGGAGGTTGATTTGCGACGCAACAGAAGCCCGAAGGCAGCGGGGAACCACGGGGCCAAGCTGAGGCCAAGGAGGATACAAATGGCGGAGAGCGTGGCGGTGCTTCGGATGCCGGCGAGGGTGAGGATCAGGACCACAGAGCAGGCGAGCGAGATGCGGAGGACGACGGTTTCCGGCCAGCGGCGAAGGATGGCGGCGGCGAGGGCTCGGCCCGCGGTGATGGAGAGCCAGAGAAGGACGATGGCGGACTGGCCGCCGAGAAGTGGCTGGCCGGATTGGTAGCGGAGCTCAAAGGTGGGGAGCCAGGAACTTAAGGAGGTTTCGAGACCACCGTAAAGCAAGAGGAGAGCCGCGAAGAAGAGGAAGGTGCCGGTAGGAAGCTTGCGAGGGTCGATTACTGCTTGCGTGGGTTCGGGGGCAGGGCGAAAGAGCCAGTTGGAGGCTCCGCCGAGACCGACGAGCAAGAAGACCACGCTGGTAGAGATCAGGAGGCTGGACAGGCGAAAGCGTGGCAGGAGCCAGGCAGTGAGCAGGCCAGTGCCGACGGCACCGAGGGACCAAAAAAAGTTGAAGGTGGAGAGCGCGGAGCCAGGGTGTGCGGTGTAGCGGCGACCTGCAAGGATATTGGACGAGGCGATGAGCTGTCCGAGGCCGAAGCCGAGGATGGCGAGGGCGAGGGCTCCGGTCCAGAGACCAATGGAGAAGGCGAAGCCGGTCAGGCCGAGGGCGGTGAGGATAGTGGCGGAGAGGATGCCGAAGCGAAGGCGCGTGGGGGCGGTGGCTCCTCCGGCGAAGGCGCCGAGGAACTTGGCGAAGAAGAGGCTGCCCGCGGCTGCGTCGGTGAGCTGCCAGCGCGCGCTGACGACGGGGAGGATGGGGCCGAGGAGGACAGTGCCAAGGCCGGCAAGGAGGAAACCTGCGCCGAGCCACACCGTAGAAGGGCCGGCGGTTTCGGCGGTGCTGCCGTCGGTCTGGGCGCTGCTGTTTTGGGGGACAACTTCTGCGTTTGGCATCAGGCTCGCGACACGGGTGAACTCCGCCTGTTGAAGGCGAAGCGGTGCGGAGATGAGAGGCAGTGAAGACGGATCGGACAGCCGTGGCTGTTTCCCGAAAGAGCCGCAGGCGCTCTATGAGGAGAGGATTCTTCTGAGTAGCCGCCGCACCATGGTCGGCTCTCGAAGAGGTCTCATTCGCAGAGATTGGCTGTCGGCTTCATGCTACTACGGCGAGGCGGCGGCTGTAGCAACGCAGACGGCTATGATGAGATTGATGCGGCTGCTTTTTAGTGTGAAGAGGCTGGGCCTTTTGGCCGGTGTTGCGGTTGTGATGTTGAGCGCGGGCCTGCTGGCAGGATGCCATGGCAAGGCCGAGCCGGCGCCGAGCAAGCAATATCCCGTGCGCGGCGTGGTGATGAACGTGGATGCGGCAGACGGCAAAATTCTACTGAAGCATGAGACGATCCCCGGCTTCATGGAAGCCATGACGATGAATTATCCGGTGGAGGATAGGGCCGCACTGGGTGAGCTGCATGACGGTGACCGGATC
Source organism: Granulicella sp. (assembly GCA_965198545.1). Classification (GTDB taxonomy): domain Bacteria; phylum Acidobacteriota; class Terriglobia; order Terriglobales; family Acidobacteriaceae; genus Granulicella. The sequence goes on from CBDAPS010000002.1 coordinate 597,740, forward strand.
ACGGCGACTCTGGAGGCGGACGAGGACGCGGCCGGGCCGAAGAACCTTCGGCTGAAGGATGTGGTGATCATTGGGCAGGCGAAGCCGGACTACAAGCCTGTTGTGCAGTACCACGTACCCGCGCCGGGTGATGCGGTGCCGGATTTTTCGCTGCTGAACCAGTCCGGGAAGACGATCAGCCTGAAGCAGTTTCGGGGCAAGGCTCTGCTGATGACGTTTGTATATACGCGCTGTCCGCTGGCGGACTACTGCCCGCGCATGAGCCGGAACTTTGCCGACGTGGAAAAGGCTCTGCAAGCCGACCCGAAGCTTTATGCGAAGACGCATCTGCTGACGGTGAGCTTCGATCCGAAGTTCGACACCCCTGCGGTACTGAAGAGCTATGGTGGGGCGTACACAGGCAAGTATGTCAACGAGAGCTTTGCGCACTGGGACTTTGCCGCGCCGAGCGAAGCAGAGCTACCGCGGATGGAGCAGTTCTTCGATTTAGGCGTGACGGCGCAGGAAGGGCAGTTGCAGCACTCGCTTTCCACACTGGTGATTGGGCCGGACGGGAAAGTGGCGGCGTTCTGGCCGAGTAATGACTGGACGGCAGGGCAGGCGCTCGATGCGGTGAAGAAGGCTAGTGATTAAGACGTAGTGGCCAGTGCTTAGTGGCTAGTGCTTAGTGGCCAGTCATTAGTAAAGGCGCGGTGGAATTAGATTGTTTGATTGGAGGAGAAGACCTTGGCGAAGATGACGATTGGGTTTGGGGCGTTGTTAGCGATCGTGGGCGTGGTGGGGTTTGTGTTGACAGGAAGTGCGCATCCTACGGCGCTGATTCCTTGCTGGTTCGGGCTGGCGCTGGTGGTTTGTGGGGTGCTGGCTTCGACGCCAGATGCCAAGAAGCGGATGATCTGGATGCATGTCGCGGTGACGCTGGGATTGCTGGGATGGGTGTTTCCGCTCATCCGGGTGATTGGGGCGGCACGGCAGGGAGTGCCGCTGGCTCCAAGCACGGAACATGCCGCGATGCTGGAGCAGGAAGCGATGATCCTGATCTGTCTTGTATTCACGGTGCTTTGTGTGCGGTCGTTCATAGCGGCTCGGCGAGAGCGGCTGGCGTAGGCGAATTACGTTGAGCGATAGAATCAAGTGATACATGGGAAGTTTTGGACAATCACTTGGTGGTGGACAGATGAAGTCGGCGGATCGGCCCTCGCGTGGTGTGGGGCGGGCCGTGACCGCAGACCTTACGAAGCAGCGGCCTAAAGCGAAGCTGAAAGATGTGTGGCCGGAGATTCGCGAGCTGGTGCTGCCGAGGCGCTGGCTGCTGGTGGGCAGCTTTGCGCTGATGATTGTGAACCGGGCCTGCTCGCTGGTGCTGCCGGCCTCGTTCCGGCCGCTGATCGACAAGGTGTTCGTCCACAAGGATCTGCATCTGCTGCCGTGGATCGTGGGCGCGGTTGCGTCGGCGACGCTGATCCAGGGCATCACCTCGTATTCGCTGACCCAGTTGCTTTCGAAGGCCGGGCAGAAGCTGATTGCGGAACTGCGCACCAAGGTGCAGGAGCACGTTGGCCGGCTGCCGGTGGCCTACTACGACGAGAACCGCACGGGCACGCTGGTGGCACGCATCATGACGGACGTGGAAGGCGTGCGCAACATCATCGGGACCGGGGTTGTTGACTTTGTCGGCGGCATCCTGACGGCGATCTTTGCGTTTGCCTACCTGCTCTATGTAAGCCCCACGATGACGATTCTGACGTTCTTCATCATGGGCGCGTTCACGCTGGTGTTGAAGCGGGCGTTCAAGACGATTCGGCCGATCTTTCGGGAGCGTTCGAAGATCAACGCCGAGGTGACCGGAAGGCTGACGGAGAGCCTTGGCGGCGTGCGCGTGGTGAAGGGGTATCACGCGGAAGCCAGCGAGTCCGCGGTATTTGCGACCGGCGTGGAGAAGCTGCTGCAGAACGTGATCAGCTCGCTGACGGCGCAGAGCCTGATGACGCTAAGCTCGACGGTGATTCTGGGCGTGGTGGGCGCGGTGGTGATGTGGATGGGCGCGCACCTGAACGCGGCGGGCAAGCTGACGGCGGGTGGGTACTTCAGCTACGTGATGTTCCTGGCGTTTATGACGGCTCCGCTGATTCAACTGGTGGGGATTGGCACGCAGTTGACTGAGGCTGTTGCCGGGCTGGATCGAACCAAGGAAATCATGAGCGAGGGCGAGGAAGACTCCGAGCCCGCGCGGTCGCTGGAACTGGGTGTGCTGACGGGCGAGGTGGACTTCGTCGACGTGGGCTTTGCGTATGAAGAAGGCAAGCCGGTGCTGCATGGGATCTCGTTCCAGGCGCGGCCGGGTGCGGTGACGGCCCTGGTGGGTTCTTCGGGCTCGGGAAAGTCAACGATCATCAGCCTGATTTGCGGGTTCCACACGACCAGCAGCGGAGCGGTGTTGGTGGATGGGCATGACCTGGCGACGGTGCGGCTGAGCAGCTACCGGCGGCAGCTTGGCGTGGTGCTGCAGGAGACGTTCCTGTTCGATGGAAGCATTCGCGAGAATGTGATGTTTTCCCGGCCGGGGGCCACGGTAGAGCAGTTCGAGAGAGCCTGCCAGATCGCTCGTGTGGATGAGTTTGCGCAGCGTTTTCCCGAGGGGTTCGAGACGATTGTGGGCGAGCGCGGCGTGAAGCTGAGCGGCGGGCAGCGGCAGAGGATCTCAATTGCGCGCGCCATTCTGGCGGAGCCTCGAATTCTGATCCTGGATGAGGCGACAAGCTCGCTGGACTCTGAGTCGGAAGCGATGATCCAGGAAGGTCTGAGCTACCTGATGAAGGGCCGGACGACATTTGTCATCGCGCATCGGCTGTCGACCATTCGGCAAGCGGATCAGATTCTGGTGATCGAGCGGGGGACGATTGCCGAGCGTGGTACGCATCGCGAACTGTACGCCTTGCGGGGGCGCTATCGCGAGCTTTATGACCGCCAGCATGGGCTGGAAGCGAACCTGTTTCTGGCTCCTGGCGAGGGCGATGTGGTGCCGGTTGGGGCATAGAGTGATGGCATGAGCCTGGTGCTCGACGATGCAAGCCAGATCGACGATGCAAGCCAGATCGACGACGCAAGCCAGATACAGTTGCACGTTGATTCCACCCGCTCCCTACAGTGGAACTAGCCGCTTCGTCTCACCACAACCCGCGCTAAACCAGAGAACAACACCAAGAGCCACAAAGGGGCATGAAATACGCGGGCGAACCCAACGGGGCCGGTCACTCACCCGGAGCGCGGGAAAAGCCGGCCAGGAGAAGCGCGCCAACCCCAAAACACACTCCCACGGCGATCAGTTGTACGCGATCGGAGCCGTGCGCGCCTGCGAGGCGAGGATTGCTCAGGCTCTTTAGGAGTGGCATCACACCGAATAGGATGAGAAATACGCCCGTAATCCTGCCTGGTTTACGTTTATCCATGCCGGCCATCCTATCGCAAGAGAAGGCCTATCTGGAGGAAAGAAGCGTCGCAAATCCGCCAACCGCTCCATGAAAAAGAAGGATGGAAGTCGAAAGACGAAATCTCGCAAGGGTTGAACCCATTGGGTTGGCTGGTGGAGTGATTGCCCGCAAAGGTCCGGACCTTACCGCTGCCACTGAGGACTTTGCAGCCGTTCAGCCGGGGAGGCTCCACCGCGCCATGCACAACGTCTTCGCCTTTCCTACACCTGTGAACCCTAAACCCTATACCCTGTTTTCATGGATTTCCAGCTCGTCACCGACTACACCCCCCAGGGCGACCAGCCCACTGCCATCCGCGAGCTCGTCTCCGGCCTCGCCGTCGGCGAAAAAGATCAGGTGCTGCTCGGCGTCACCGGTTCCGGCAAGACCTTCACCATGGCCAAGGTCATCGCCGAGTGCAACCGGCCCGCGCTCATCCTCGCGCACAACAAGACCCTCGCCGCCCAGCTCTTCCACGAGTTCAAACAGTTCTTCCCCAACAACGCCGTCGAGTACTTCGTCTCCTACTACGACTACTACCAGCCCGAGGCCTACATCCCCTCCGGCGACCTCTACATCGAAAAGGAATCCACAATCAATGAAGAATTAGACAAGCTCCGCCTCTCCGCAACTAGATCCTTATTTGAGCGCCGCGACGCCATCATCGTCAGCTCCGTCAGCTGCATCTACGGCCTCGGCTCGCCGGAGGCCTACTACGGCATGCTCCTCCTCCTCGAAAAGGGCCAGAAGATCAAGCGCCAGGACATCACCCGCCGCCTCGTCGAAATCCTCTACGAGCGCAACGACGTCGACTTCCGCCGCGGCACCTTCCGCGTCCGCGGTGACATCATCGAGGTCTATCCCACCTACAACGACAACGCCTTCCGCATCGAGCTCTTCGGCGACGAGATCGACAGCCTGAGTGAAATCGACCCCCTCTTCGGCACCGTCACCCAGAAGTTCGCCCGCCTCCCCATCTACCCCAAGTCCCACTACGTAGTCGCCCCCGACCGCAAAACTTCCGCCGTCAACAGCATCCTAGCCGAGCTCACCGACTGGGAAGCCCAGCTCGAGCACGAAGGCCGCTTAGTCGAGTCCCAGCGCATCCACCAGCGCACCCGCTTCGACCTCGAGATGATCAAGTCCGTCGGCTTCTGCCATGGCATCGAGAACTACTCGCGCCACTTCTCCGGCCGTCTCCCCGGCGAGCCCCCACCCACCCTGCTCGACTACTTCCCGCGCGACTTCCTCCTTTTCATCGACGAGTCCCACGTCACCGTCCCGCAGCTCCACGGCATGTGGCACGGCGACCGCTCGCGCAAGCAGAACCTCGTCGACTATGGATTCAGGCTTCCGTCCGCCATGGACAACCGCCCCCTCCGCTTCGAGGAGTTCGAGTCCCGCACCGGCCAGATCATCTACGTCTCCGCCACGCCGGGGCCGTATGAGCTGACGAAGTCAGCGGGAGTTGTCGCCGAGCAGATCATCCGCCCCACCGGCCTCGTCGACCCGCAGGTAGAGATCCGCCCCGTCAAGGGCCAGATCGACGACCTTCTCGCCGAAATCCGCGACCGCGCCGCCGCCAACCAGCGAGTCCTCGTCACCACCCTCACCAAGCGCATGGCCGAGGACCTCGCCAACTACTACACCGAAGTCGGCGTCCGCTGCCGCTACATGCACTCCGAAATCGAAACCCTCGAGCGCATCCGCCTCCTCCGCGACCTCCGCAAGGGCGAGTACGACGTCCTCATCGGCATCAATCTCCTCCGCGAAGGCCTCGACCTCCCCGAGGTCTCACTCGTCGCCATCCTCGACGCCGATAAGGAAGGCTTCCTCCGCTCCCAGGGCTCCCTCATCCAGACCATCGGCCGCGCCGCCCGCCACCTCGAAGGCCGAGCCATCCTCTACGCCGACAAGATGACCGACTCCATGCGCCGCGCTATCGACGAAACCGATCGCCGCCGCGCCAAGCAGGAAGCCTACAACGAAGAGCACGGCATCACCCCGCGCACCGTCATCCGCAGCATCGACGACTCCCTCGCTGTCATCCTCAAGGCCGACTACGCCGACCTCACGGAAGACGCCACCGACACCCCACTCGACTTCGGCACCCAGCAGGAGCTAGACGCCTTCATCAACAAACTCGAAACCGAAATGCGCGAAGCCGCCAAGAAGTTCGAGTTCGAAAAAGCCGCCAAACTCCGCGACCAAGTCAAGGAGCTACGAACGAAAGAGTTCTTGTTCGCTTAACCGATCCGGTTGTGTTAATCAAACATTCATCGCCTTACCACATTTATTGGTGGTAAGGCGATGAGAATTTTTCAAATACTTTTGAAACTAAACAACTAGACAACATTGGTGCGCCTGAAAGTATGCTTGTTGATGCTTAGTATGCGGTGCAGGTGACGGCCCCTGCACTGCAACCGTTCGGCCCGCAGCATTTCGCTCCTGTGCCGGATGTGCAACAAATCGGTTTGACAGCTGGGCTGAATCCGCCACCCTCTTGCGCCCAACCGCTTAGAGAAACTCCCAAGCACAAAACAACGAGAACGGATGCCTTTAGAGCTATCTTCTTCATCTCTACTCCAGTCAACACGGGTTTATTCAGTTAATTGACATACCGTTTGTCTTCGTCAATCAAAATAAAACGGCGAACGATAAATTAGATCAAAACTCTCTGTTTTTATCTCATTGGTCCTCCCGACAACGACAGCTATTTTTCTATCGTCCGTAAAACTGACATCTCTTGATCTTTAGAAAGTTCTCCAACCCACGCGTTTTTGACTTCTCCCTTCGAGTCCACAAGAATCAGTGTCGGCGTTGCCGAAATGCGCATAGATTGTAAAGGAATGTCGTATAGATGCGTTAAAGCTACACCACCTTCGTCGAGAAGGATCTTACCTGAGACCGCGTCGTCAGGCATAATGGTTAAGGCTGGCGTCCGAAGTCTTCCCGATTTCTCCTCTTCGCTTATCCGTTTATAAAATGGCAGGCTCTCCTTGCAGTACACACATCCTTCTCTGAGGCCGACAATCAACGCACCGGTGTCGGGCCACTTGTATCCTGGAGGGCTAGCAAGCATCTTGCCACGCAAGGAATACTGCAAACCTTTTGGAGAATTTTGCCAATGCTTCCACTGATTTGTCGCCAAGGACCAGATGAACACAAGGCACGCAGCAATCAACAGGCAATTTAGACCTATCTCTACACGTTCTTTTGTTTCATTCATAGCGTCTCTCGCAACAGCACACACTAAACTTCAGAAAACTTAATTAGCGGAAGGCTTCTGCAACGCGTCTACCACTAGGTAAGTTTGTGGACCTTTGGCTGAAGTAAGCTTTAATCCGAGCTGTTCCCGTAAAGCCGCCATAAGAGAAGGCGCTGACGAAGAAGAGTTTTCACCCGCCGCAGATGCCATCTCATCCGACCATGCAAGAGAGTAGTTGTACGGCCCAGTCATTCCTGTTTTGTCGATCACTGTTTTGCCAACAATTGAAGACAGGGACTCTATTAGACTTTCAATAGGCATGGCAGTGGCTTGCAAGCGCCCACTACCCATACTTAATGACGATTTTTGCAGGTCCGATGCCGATGCTTGGCGAAGCTTGCTTCCTTTCGTATCGACAACTAATTGGTAAATATCTGCAACTTTGGTGTCTGAGTGGGACCGCATAGCAAACCTATCTTCAAGCAGGGAGATTAAGAGCTGCCGCTGGTCTGCGTCTGAAAATTCTTTCAATGGTTTATTAAGAGACTTGGCGGTAATATCGTAGCGATCACTTCTCGCCCAACTTGGAAGATTGAGGAGCAAACCTTCTCGCATTTCAAAAGCATTACTTATTAGCGCTTCTAACGTAATCCCTTGAGCCTTGAAAGTATTGCCCGCGATGGCAATACTCATCGATTCATCCGCCTTACTGGGATGTATCGAAGCTATGTCGAAAGATATTTTCTTACTGATCGCAGTCGATGCTTGAACACTGCTGTTCCCAGCACAGCCCCCGCTGATCGATACACCTAGAAGTAGGAAAAAGGCAGCAACGAGCCTGAGAGCTTTGAAAGAACCAACTCGCATGTGAAACCCCTCGACGACATCCGAATCTGATTATGCGAACGCTCGGATAGCGACTTATTGTTTGTCAACACTTTATTTCCGAGCCGGGATTAACGTTCATGCGGTTAAATTTAGGGCTCTAGTTCGATCGGGGAATCAAATCAGACGGAAGAGTCACCCATATTGAGTTGCAACTTGGTACCGCGTGTCCCACATCTCGCTTCTGAAATGTCAGTCGGCAGGATATGCGAGGACAGCTAGGCCGCCACGTTCTGCAACTCACGTCCCCAGCGATGCTCCAGAAAGTCCGGCGGGTGGCCCGCTCATCGGTTTTACGCTTCCAGGTTTCAAGCGCCCGGGTGGCCATTTATGCCCTCGCACTTGGGGCATGAGTGGGAAACCTCCAAGCTGGTCGAGCGTCCGGCGGACTGGTCTTGGAGCAGTTATCATCATTGGCTCATCGGCTATTCTGGGTCCCGTTAGATTCCGTCGCCTTCGACTTGGCGAGCGCGAGAACCTTGCTTCCCACTCGTCGAGATGAACCCGGGATGGAGGGAACGCCCACCCTCAATCTGTCGTGCTTCTAATCCTGCTCCGTGATAGAATCTCCAAACTTCGCGTACAGGGTGATTCGTGGGTTCCAGCTCAACTCCTCCTCCTCCTCCCGTTCCATCTCGCGCTGGTAGGCCCGCTCTCTCCGGACCGCCTCCCGTTCCTTCTCGCGACGGCCGCCCCGCGCTTTCAACGCCATGGAAACGTGGCGAACTGAACAGCAAGCAACGCATGCAGATGGCCGACCTTCCGGACGTTGCCTCAGGCAAGACGGCGGACTTTTACAACGCGCCAATGGCCTTCATGAACGCCAACGTTGTAAAGCCGATCAGCGGGTCGGCCAAGGGATCGACGATCGCGAGTACGGAGGTGGTGGATCGTCTGATAGACGAGGCCACATCCAAACTGATCAAGGCTGAAATCAAATTGCAGGAACCCGGCGGCATGTCTGTTAAGTACCTCTACATGGAGCAGAATGCTGACCACGTTCGTGCCCAGGTACAGGAACGGTACCGTAAAGGCACCATCCCCGTATGCTTTCTCCCATGGGGAGCCAACAAGATCGTTCACATGACCATCCCAGCCGTACCTGATGGACTGAACGATTGGCATCAGTTCGACTATCCACTCTTCTTCTTCACAGCAGCACTTAGTGGTTGTTCCGTCTTCGTAAAAGGCGCGCCCAAGAACCCAACGGTGTACCACGCTGGTGTGAGCGAGGTAAAAATCCAGGGAGATAGTGACCAGTTCTGGGCCGAACAGTTGTCCGCGCTCGGCACAGGCTATGACAAGGCTCAGCTTCGCGCTCGCCTCAGTAAAAACAACTATCTCACCGCAACCAGACCTGCCGCTCAGCAGTACAAGCGCTGGCTCGAGTCAAAGAATCCTGGCTCTACGTTGAACTTGAGAGTTCTTGAAAACACCGCCTGCTTTTTCGGCATTCGTGATGAAACAAAAGAGTGGAAGTTCTATGTGCAGGAGCAGTTTGTCAGCCAAAACTTCACCGTTTCAAACCCCAAGAACATCGAAAAAGGTAGCTTCAACGGTAAAAAAACTTATCACGATACAGAACTCAATAGAGGCGCTGATGTGGTAGAAACTGTTGTTCCAAGAATGCTCGGACCATTCCAGTTCGGTACCAAGATCAAGAAGACCTATATGGTCGCCGGCAATATTGAAACGTCGCCACTTTGCGTTCGTGAGGTGTATCCGTCCAGAGGCGACGCAATCATTCCCGAGCGCTTCGTGGTAGAAGCCTCGACAAGTTGAGTTAGGCGGATGGCCCACTCATCTGTTCTCCGCTTCCTGGTCAAACCGCCCGGGCGTCCCATTCCTGGAAGTTTTGGAGGCCACCCGGCAAACGCCAGAACTTCGAGGTCTACGGCCACGTCCTGACGCCCAACCCACGTTCATCTGCTGCTGAGCGAGCCGAAGCACCTGAAGCTGTCCGAAACCTTCCGAGCCCTGAAGACACAAACCTCGCGCAGGTTGCAGGTTGAAGGCTGACCGCGAGCAGTTCTGGCAGACCCGCTACTTCGACCGCAACATCATCACGCAACAGAGGTTGTCGAAAAGCTTCAGTACATCCACCGCAATCCAGGCGCGGCAAACCTTGTAGAACGCCCGAAGGACTGGCCGTGGAGCGGTTTCAACCACTGTGCCACGGGCAAAGAGCTTCCCGTAGAGATCGAATCATATTGGACATGGGCTAAACGAGAACGCACACAGAAAGTGCTCTCTTCATTGAGTAAGCGGTACACTTCCGCCATGCCGCTCACCCGCCGCAAACTCCTCACTAACTACCTACTAGCCGCCCCCGCGGCCTCCGTCGCAGTTCTCACTCCCACAACCGCGCACGCTTTCGGCGTGGACGGCGCACCCCGCGCTGCCGAGCCCGACCAGTGGTACTGGTTCCCCGGTCACTCCTTCTGCATGAAATCCACTACAGTTGACACTCACGGCGTCACCGGTTGGGTGCTCTGCGAAGCCGCCCCGCGCTCCGGCGTTCCCTTCCACAAGCATGCCCGCGAAGACGAGTCCTTCTACGTCGCCGAGGGTACCTTCGAACTCACCGTCGGCGACAAGACCATTCAGGGAGGCCCCGGCACCTACGCCTTCGGCCCTCGCGACGTTCCGCACCGCTGGACCAACATCGGCGAAACCCGCGGCCGCATCCTCAACGTCTTCACCCCGGCCGGGTTCGAGCAGATGTTCTACGAACTGGGATTGCCCATAGCCAACTCCGCCGCGCCACCGCCGCAGAACCCGGCCCCACTCATCGCCCGCATGACCGAAGTCACCGCCCGCTACGGCAACACCCGCACCGGCGACTTCAAGTTCCCGCCTCCGCAGAAACCCGGAAGCCCATCATGAAAGCCATCCCCGTGATCAAATCCAGCGATCTTAGGCGATCGCTTACCTTCTACACCTCCGTGCTCGACTTCGAGCCCAAGTACCCTGAGCACCTTGAGGACTCCATCGACAACGGCATCATCGATCTCGTTAACGAGAACGCTGAAATCGAGCTCTCTCAACGGGAATCCGATGGCACGTTTGGCTCTGCCACCAACATCCGGCTCAACAGCCTCGCCGAGGTAGACCTCTTCTTCGCCAAGTACGTGGAGCGCGGCCTCGACATTCACAGCCGCAAGGACTCGCCCGTCCATCAGGCGCCCTTCAACCAGACCTGGGGCATCCGCGAGTTCTACGCCACCGACCCCGACGAGAACACGCTGCGCATCGGCTACCCACTCCCCTAGTACCCAAGTCCCGCAGGCGGGTGGCCCATTCCTGGGCAGCTTCATCGCGCAGGAGTGGGGAACACAGAAGTGGGCAAGGGGAGGCGGGTAGCCCACATCACAACGTACCCGGGGATGGGGCGCCCCACATCTCGATTCCGAGATGTGGCTTTCCAGAACGCCCAAAGCCGCGACGCTGCTTCACCTTGGGGCCCATTACGCTTCGAAAGTTCGTAATCTGGCACCGTAGAATGACGACAGACGGCACAACATGCGCGGTCCCCGCCGGGTCCACTCGTACAAGGAACTCCTTCCTCTTCGAAGCTCGTATCGTGACATCGGGCCACGTTGTTTTTTCTGGAACTCCAAAACCGAGGTCACTTTTGCTGCAAAGTTTCGCGAACCGGTTGCTTCTCGGCCTCTTGCTCCTCGCCCCGCCCACACTCCAGGCACAGTCTGGCGTCTCCTCGTCGCTGGACTCCCAGCTTCCTCAAACTCCCCAAATCCCACAAGCTCCGCAAACTCAGCAACCCGCGCAACAGCCTTCCGACTCTTCAAAAGAACTCGATAAGGAAGAGCACCAGCGCATGCTCGGCGTCATTCCCGCCTTCAACGTTGTTATGGGAGGTTACGCGCCTCCGCTCACCCCCGGCCAGAAGTTCCATCTCTTCTTCAAGTCCGCGGTCGATCCCGCGCAGTTCGGCATCGTCGCCCTCGACGCCGGCATTGAGCAGGCTCAGGGCGAGTACCCCAGCTATCGCGGCGGCTTCAAAGGCTACTCACGCCGCTATGGAGCCAGCTACGCCGACGACTTCGACGGCAACCTCTTCGGCAATGCCATCCTGCCCTCGCTGCTCCATCAGGATCCGCGCTACTTCCGCCTCGGCCATGGCAAGTTCTCCCACCGCCTCGGTTACTCTCTGGCATCCACGGTGCGCTGCAAGGGAGACGACGGCCACTGGCAGTTTTCGATCTCCAACATCGGCGGCAACCTTATTGGCGGTGCGATCTCCAACGCCTACTACCCTCAGGAGGATCGCGGCTTCGGCCTCACCATGGAGCGAGGCTTCACCGTCACCGCCGAAGGAGCCATCGGCTCCCTCGTCGTCGAGTTCTATCCCGACGCCATCGCTTATCTCAAGCGGCATCGTCACGGTAAGAACTCTGGCACGTCGCCGTAAAGACTGGCAGGTCAGTTTTACCGCCGTCGCGTGCGCACCGCGAGCAGTGCCGCCGCGCCTAGGCACATCGCGCCTGCCGGCAGCATCAGCAGCTTCGCCGAAACCCAGTCCGTCGCATACGGCTCGGGGACTTGGAAGAGCGGTACCCAGGGAACGGCTACCGCAAGCAGCAGCACCGCTCCCAAAACCATCAGTATCCACCGGAACGACTGTCGCACCATCGCCGCACCTCAAAATTTCCGCCCAAAGAATACACCCGCAAAAGCTCGATGCGATATCCGCCGCCTTATGCGAAGGCGAGCCTTCTTCCCGCTCGCGCTATGCGTACGGAACTCAAAAGATGTCCTCAGGGCTGTCAAGCCCCAAATCCCGCAAGTCAAACATTCCAAAGCCAATAAACTTGCACAGTTCTTGGGCCGGTTCGCTATCATAGAGGTAGAGAAACCAGAAGCCGCATCGGCCACAAGCCGTGTGCGGCTTTCGTTTTGCCCTCAACCGGCGGTAAGCCTTTCATTGCAGAGACTTTGTGCCTAAAGTCCCTGGATGGAATACCTTACAGGGACACCCAACCAGTAAACCCAACAACCCAAAGGCTTTCCTCCCAAAGTCCGAAACCCTGGCCAGGGGGGAGGGTCAGGAGATCCCATGCCCACCGAATGCTGCCGCCATATCCGCACCACAGGCCGACGCTGTAACTCACCCGCCTTGCGCGACAAAGCCTTCTGCTTCTACCACGACCGCTCCCGCATGCGTCACAGGTCGCCAGCTCCGAAGGCGCCAGGCGCCGGACTCATACTCCACCCCATGCGCGCTGAAGCCCTCGGCCAGCACGATCCCATGGAGGTCGCGCCACAGTCCCAGCCCCTCACGCTCGAGTTCCCCATCCTCGAAGACCGCGAATCCATCCAGGTCGCCGCCTCCATGATCGTCACCGCGCTTGGCCGTAACCAGCTCGATGGCAAGCGAGCCGCAACGATGCTCTACGGCCTCCAGGTCGCCAGCGCGGTCACTCACTTCGATATTCACCCCGCCGATGCCTGCATGATGCAGATCGAGGCCTTCAACACACCCGAAGGCGAAGACCTCAGTGCCGATGACGACCCACAAAACCTGGACGATCCGCAAGACACCGAAGCCCTGGAAGACCGCGCGTCCTGCGAGTAGCAGCGCACCGGAGTCGGGTGTTCGGATAGCCAGAGGGTGCCCTTCAGCGGCATTGGCTGAACCGCATAGGCAACTCTTTACAATGCAACTCATGCCGCGCGTTCCCGCTCCTCATCTTGTAGTCCGCGATTTACTTGAAGCTGCGGAGCAGCACGACCTACTCGCCTGGACGCTTGGCTCGCGTTGGTGCCGCCGCCGGTCGGGGCTTTCCGCCCGAGAGGCAGCCCAGGCGCTTCGTGAGAAAATCAGGCTATGACCGACCTCCCAGCCAATCCCGCTTCGGCCCGTAAAACTGGCCTTAGCCCTAAAGAGCAAAAGCTTCAGGCCCTGCGCGCGAAAGCCGCCCACGCCAGCACGGGAGCCAAGCCACTGCCAGGGGCTTCCGCCGCTGGTTTCAAGGCCAAAAGCTCCTTCACCGGCAAGAAGACAGCCTTTCAGCGCAAGGCCACCTAACAGCCGGCGGCTAGAAGCTGATCCGGGCAGCTAACTGCACGCTTCTCGGGTCGCCCACTGCAGTTGCCTGCCCAAAGCTCGCGCTCGACACTGCAGGGTACGCCTCCGTTCCAAACGTGCCGTTCGGAATCATGTCATTGCGATGGTTCAGTGAATTGAACGCTTCCGCGATGGCTTCCAGCCGCAGACGTTCCGTCAGCGCAAAGGTCCTGCTTAGCCTTGCATTCAGGGTGAAGTAGTCGAAACCCACTCCGGCGTTGCGTCCAATCACCGCACCGGGCAAAGCCTCGGTGCACGGATTGAGTCCGCCATTCGTCGTCAGGTTATATCCCACGGCGCACGGTCGCTGGGACGTTCCCTGCTTCGTCGTTCCTCCGGTCGTGACGTTGAACGGAAGCCGTGAGTAGTACTGCAGGATGCCGCTTAGCTTCCAGCCATGCGTCAAGTGCTCCGCGAAGTTTACTGGTGGCTTCGTGGAACTTGTCAGGCCCGCATCGAAAACTATCCGATGCCGCTGGTCGTCATCCGCGCGGCTCCGGTCTTCGCGCAGGTTGAAGTTGTTGACCGGAGCGCTGAAGAAGAACTCGCTGATGTTGTCGATTGCCTTGGACCAGGTGTATGAAACGCGCGTTGAGCCCCACCGTACGGGCCGCTGCTGCAACGAAACTTCGAGGCCGTCGAAGTAGGAATCGAATGCTGAGCTATACGGCTTGATGTTGCCGCGCGTCGCATCCGGTCGCGTTCCATCTAGATTGATATTCGTGTTGATAGAGCCGATGAGATGCTCTCCGCGCAGGTGTTGGTAACTCAAACCTAGCGTCGTCTTCGCGGAGACCTGCTGCTCTATGCCCAGGCTCACCTGCTGCGAAAAAGGGTTTTGAAGGTTCCGCTGCATCGTGGAGAAGTTCTCCACCGCGTTCGCCGGCGGTGCGGCGGCGACGTTCGGAAAGTCAGGTGCGCCAGCCTGGCCCGGCGAGAAGGTATAGCTCAGCAGCGCAGCCTGGCTGGGATCGGTTGTGTTGTGCGCGGAGAGCAGTGCGTTAGCGAGTGGCCGCAGCGGGACACGGTCGTAGAACAGGCCGTAGCTGCCGCGAACCACCGTTCGGCGGTTCGCATGCGGCGACCACGCAAAGCCCACACGCGGAGACACATTGTTGGCATCCGTAGTGATGGTCTGCAGGAACTCGAGGTCGTAACGAACGCCCAGATTCAAGGTGAATGCCGGCGACACCTTCCACTCGTCTTGCGCGTAGAAGCCCACGTTCGGGTTTGTCTGCTCGACAACATCGTTGCCGAAGTTCTGCGTGTAGCCCTGTGTGTTGTAGACGCCACGCTGAAAGTTCTGCAGAGCGGTGTAGTTGGTCGTAACTCCACCCGCGGTCACGCTCGACGCGCCAAATGTGTACGCTCCGCGTATCGACATCGGGAAGGTGATCGTATCGTCGTTGTCAAGGAAGTCCACACCGGTCTTGAAGGTATGGGCGCCGCGCTGCAGCACGAGGTTGTCGACAGCCTCGCCCAGGTAGTTGAGCCGGCCCGTGGGCGACGATGTAGAGCGGCCAAACGTCGCAACGCCCGAGATCGTGACCACCGGACCCACCTGATCGTTCGGCGGAGCATACAGGTCGTCATAGAGAAACTGCCCGCGCGTTTCGTTAAAAGTGCGCGGCGACAGCGTGGCGATGTTGCTCACCGCTACGGTGTGGTTGGTGTCGTACACCGAGGTGCCGTTGCTGACCTCATTCAGCGATCCGTTGCCGCGAGCGTTCAGGCTGCTCAATTGATAAAAGCTGTACCTCGCCTCGAACTGATCCGTCGGGCTGAAGCGATGGTCGCCTCGGACGAACGCCGTGTCGGTATGCAGAGTGTTCGGGTAAAGCGTCGTGGCGCTTGTTCCTACCGGCAGCAGCGGCGCGCCGTAGCCAACGGCCACCAGCTTGGCGTCGATCGCGGCTGCGTTCGCCGGCGTTACGGTGACGATGCCGTCGGTGCGCAGGCGCTGCTCTTCGAAGTTGCCGAACAGAAACGTTTTGTCCTTCCGCAACGGACCGGAGAAGCTCGCGCCGTACTGTCCCTGGGTCAGCGGCAGCTTGCTCGCGGAAAGCGCGTTGTTGGCGTTCAACCGCTGACTGCGCAGGAAGCCATAGGCAGTCCCATGCACCTGGTTCGTACCGCTCTTCGTAACGATGTTGAAGTAACCTCCCATGGCGCGCCCAAACTCAGCCTGGCCGCCGGAGGTGACGACCTGGAACTCACGCACCGCATCCAGGCTCAGAAGATTGCCCGCCACACCAGCCGCATCATCGTTATTGGAAAGTCCATCGACGACAAAGCTGTTGGAAAAGTTACGCTGGCTGTCCACCGAGTAACCCTGGCCTGGCACCTCCGAGGTTTCCGCGAGCGTCTGCGTACTTGCCGTGTTCGTCGGCGAAACACCAGGCAGCAACAGTGCGAGATCGAGATAATTCCGCCCCTCGAAAGGCAGGTTTTGAACCTCAATCTGTTGCACCGTCTCTGCCACTTCGCTCCGATCTGCTTCTACCAGACCGGTCTCGGCGCTTACCTGCACCAGGCTACGCGCTTCACCGAGCACAAGCTGAAAGGTAAGGTCGAACGCTGCCCCCACGGTAAGTTGCATGTCCTGTACGGATTCACGGAACCCGCCGCCCTGCACCTTCACCTGGTACGCCCCCACAGGCAGGAATTGCAGCCGGAAACGGCCCTGCCCATCCGTAGTCGTCGCGTACTTCTGGTTGGTCGCGGGCTGCACGGCAGCTACCTCGGCGTGCGGTACCACCGCGCCGCTCGGGTCGAGAACACGTCCAGTAATCGAGGCATAGGTTAGCGTCTGCTGCGCGCTCGCGCAGGCAGCCAGAGCCAGTGCCGCACAGGGCACAACGGCAGAAAAGCGAAACATAAGACTCCCCCAGCGACGAAGTAATCGTTTGGATCGTTCATCGCAAGCAAGGGCTGACAAGCCGCCGTCGCAAGCCTTGAGAAGGCACACGGACACAGTCAGCGGAACCATCGGCATCAGGCCTCATAAGCCGGCAGCCGAGTGCCAACAACCGGAGTTGTTGAGTTGGTCTATGCGTGGAAGTTCGTTGGAGGTCCGCGCTTCTGTCGCGCACGGTCACGGGCAAGCCGGCGCCGGCACTCGGTCTGCACCCGCCCTAGAGGATGAGCATACCACCGTACCCATGCCAGCCCCGCCAGCGGCACGCCGCCCACCTCGAAATGAGGCAGAACGCTCATCGCCGCGGGACAGTACGGGCACTTCTCCTGCATGGTTCCCAATTGCGGTCCGCGCGGTCCTTGCGTCTCCGCGCTCTGGGCGCGTTCTGCCATGGACATCATGCAGTGGTGCTTGCCGTTGCGACGGCAGCACGCCGGCACACCCGCATCCGCCGCATCGTCACCCATCGCGAACAGGGGCGAAGCAGCGGGCAGGAGATACAACGCCAGCAACAGCATGGAAAGCAATTTCCGCAAGACGCTCACATCAGGAACAGCACAAGCTTAGCAGCAAGCTCTCATGGCGAAGCACCCTGCCGCCCGCTAAACGCCCGTAAACATCTGGTGCAGGCTCTGCCACATCATCACCACGGAAAGCCCGATCACGATCACCGAAGTGGCCCACGCTACCCCGTTGAACAGCCGCGTATTTGTGTGATTGCCCATCAGTTCCTTGTTGTTGATCAGCTTCAGCATGAAGTACAGCACGAACGGCAGCAGCACACCGTTCAGCACCTGCGACAGGATGGCCATCTTCACCATCGGGAAGCGGGGCAGCAACACCACCGCCGCTCCGCCCGCGATCAGCAGTGTATAAAACCAGTAAAAGACCGGAGCCTGCTTCCACTTGCGATCCAGCCCACTCTCAAAACCCAGTCCTTCGCATACCGTGTAGGCCGTTGAAAGCGGAAGAATCGACGCCGCAAAGAACGACGCATTGAACAGCCCTGCCGCAAACAGAATGTAAGCATAGCGATCCGCCAGCGGCTTCATCGCCTCAGCCGCATCGGCGGCATCGTTGATGTTCCGCATGCCGTGCGTGTACAGCGTCGCCGCGCACACCACGATGATGAACCAGGCCACGATGTCGGTGAAGATCGATCCAACGATCACATCCAGGCGCGATGCCTTGTACTGCCGGATGTTCACGCCCTTTTCCACGATCGAGCTCTGCAGATAGAACTGCATCCATGGGGTAATCGTCGTGCCGATCACCCCCACCGTCAGCGGGATATACGCGGAGTCATGCCATACCGAACGATCCGGCAGCTTCACCGTAGCGAGCAGCGCCGTATGCCAGTCCGGCTGCGACATCACGCCCGCGATCACGTACGCGATGTAGATCACGCTCGCGACAAGGAAGATCTTTTCTACGCTCTTGTAATCGCCGCGCACTACCAGCGCCCACACCGCCAGCGCGCACACCGGCACACTCACATATTTGCTCACGTGAAACAGGTTCAGCGAGCCCGCGATGCCGGAGAACTCCGCCACCACGTTGGTGAAGTTCACGATCACCAGCAGCATCATCATGACGAACGTCATGCGCAGGCCGAACTCTTCGCGGATCAGGTCGCTCAGGCCTTTGCCTGTGACTACGCCCATGCGCGCGCACATCTCCTGCACCACGATCAGCGCAATCGTGATCGGCAGCATCGTCCACAGCAGGTTGTAGCCATACTGCGCGCCCGCCTGCGAATAAGTGAAGATGCCGCCGGCATCATTGTCCACGTTAGCCGTGATGAACCCGGGCCCGAGCACCGCAATAAATAGGAGGAGGCTGGTTCGCCAGCGACGCCAGAAACTCACACCGGCACCGCCGTGTAGAGGATTCCGGCCGCCATCGCGGATATCACTTGTTTCAACACGCGCATGGCGCCTCCTGAACTTTCCTAGACTACCCTGCCGAGCGCCTGTTCATCGTCCGCTAACAACTGGAGATTCAGCCGATTCGAGGCATGCCTTCGCGCACTCGCTAAGTCGCTAACCTGCTGGTTCGCTACCCCGCTCCGCCAGTATGTCCAGCACCCGTCCCACGATCTTCCGCTCCTGGGCGTCATTGCCATAGCCATCCTGCGTCGCACGCGCGTGACCCGCCGCGGCAATTTTCTCGCGTTCTCCCAAATCCGGCAGATATCGCCGAATCTTGGCCGCGCACTCCTCCAGACCGGTAAAGAAGACAGCCTCTTCATCCTCCACAAACCGCGCCATGTGTCCCTCCGAGCGTTCCGCCAGCAGGAATCCGCCACATCCGGCTATCTCGAAACTCTTGTGTGCGAACTCGTCCTCGTTGGAGTGCGTAACAAAGCTGAGGTTGATCTTCGATCTCCAGATCGCCTCGCGGTACTCGCTGCCGTACAGTTCGCGACCGTCATACAGCGCACGCTGAGCCTCTTCACCCAGCGCCTTACGCCAGTGCTGCGCCGCCCCGTTCAGCGAAAGTGCCACGCCGTGCTCTTTCCAAAGCTTTGTCAGAAAGGCAGCCCGCTCGTCATAAGGCGTGCCGATAAACGACACCTCGCGCACGCGATCCGACTCCGTCCATCCCGCAGGTGGCGGAAAGTGAACGGTAGGTTCATAAGCGAACTGGATTTTCATCGCGTCGCGAGCGCCCGCCGCCATCAGTGCATGGACGCTGCAATCGCGCGGCACAACGTGGAGGTCGAACTCCGGGATGCACTTCCGGAACAGCCTCCATCCCGGATCGTTCCTCGGCCCAAAAGGGTTGTCGCTCAGGTAATCGACACATACCACGCCAAGCCGTTGCAGTTCGCGCACCGTTTCTGGTCGAAGAGCCAGCACCTTATCTGCCCATAGGACATCGGGCTTGTGTTCTCGCGCGAGCCGCAGCACCTCGAAATTCAGTTGTGCAACCCATGGCCCTATCTGTGCCCGGAAAAGAATCTTTTCCAGGAGCGCCCCCGAGGGACGAAATGTCCTGGAGTCCAGCGGAATAATCCTGTGTCCCAACCGCTTCAGAGCCCACTGCCTGTACATCGAAGAATCAGTCGCACTCAGCGGCGCGACATACAGAATCTTCAGCGAACGCGCATCCGTCGCCTGAAGCCTCAATGCCCTAGGCCTCGCGAAGCTGCGCGATGACCTGCTCCGCATGGATCACGCCGGACACCGCGCCGTGGTGGTTCACCACCGGCAGCGATCGCAGGTTGTACTTATCGAACAGCTCCGCCACCTCGCCCTCCGAGGAATGCAGCTTGCAGCAAACAATGTGAACCTCGGCCAATTCCTTCAACGCTTTTGCGGGGTCTGCCAGCAGCAGACGCGGCAGTGTCACTACACCCTTCAGCTTCTCGCTGGGATCCACAAGGTATACCTCGGTGATGGTGTCGGCGTCGCCTTCGAACTCCCGCAGAGCCTGCACCGCGTCCGCGACGGAGTCCATCTCCGATACGCTCACGTAGTCGGTCGTCATCCGCCCGGCAGCCGAGTTCGAGGAAAACTCCAGCAACTCTTCCATCTCCTGCCGTTCGTCCGGCTCCATCTCTTCGAGAATGGCTTCGCTCTGCTCCTCGGGCATCTCCGCCAGCAGGTCGGCAGCCGCGCCTGGATCCATCTCTTCCACGATGCCGGCCGCACGCTCTGAGTCCAGCCCCTGCAGCAGCGCAACCTGCATCTTCGGGTCGATCTCCTCCAGCGCCTCTGCCGCAGTCTCCTCAGGAAGGCTGGAGAAAACCGCCTCTCGCTCAGCCGGGGCCAGTTCTTCCAGGATGTCCGCGATGTCCGAGGGATGCAGCCTGGAAAGCCGATCCTGCCCGATCTTCAGCTTGACGCGACGTGCCGGATCGCGCTCGATGAGGTCCACGCAGCTCCACGGAATGGGCCTCGCCTGGAACTTGTCCGAGAGCGAAACGACTGTCACCAGGGGCAGGCCCTTCAATAGCCGTCGCGCCGCGCCGCGCATCCCAACTTCAACTTCGGTGATCCGAAGCGTCAACGGCCCGGCCGCGTGTGGCGCGATCGCTTCTCCTGCCTCGTCTTGCCACGCCAGGTTCACGTCATTCACGCGAACTACTTTGCGGCCATCGACGTCGATGATTTGCTGGTCCAGCAAGTCGCGTTCCAGCAGCAGGTAGTCGTCCAGACTTCCAACCGCCGCCGGCTCGCCCGACGACCGCAGCACACCGTCCTTCACTGCGTTCTCTGACCCCGGCTGCAACTCGCTCACCGGCAGCAGCGTCATCTGGGTCTCGCCGCCAGTACGCTTGCGCAGCACCAGCGCCGCCACGCGCGTACCGTCCTCGGCAACATTGACGGCGAGTTCCTGCACCCGGCCGCACGAATTGCCTGCCCCATCCACCACGGGCATACCCATCAGCACAGCCGCGCTGACAGGCACTCCCGGCGTCGAAGGAGGCGCTAGCACCGCCACATTGGAAACCGTGTCAGCCACATCTCTACCCTACCGCATGCAAGGAAACGCGCGGAGAAGCAACCTTTGCTCCCCCGCGCCAGAACTCGCTGACTTGCCAGCCTACTTGCTGAAATCCACTGTCGGCGCAGTCGCGCTCGCCGGGTTCCCCTTGAAGTACTCGTCGCGATAGTGATAGCCCGCAAAGTTCGCCCAGATGCTGTTCGGGAACTGACGCACATACACGTTGTAGTTCTCCAGTGTCTGGTTATAGCGCCGCCGCTCCTGCGCAATGCGGTTCTCCGTGCCCGAAAGCTCATCTTCCAGCCGCATGAACTGTTGATTGCCCTTCAGGTCAGGATAGTTCTCCTGCATCCGGTAAAGCGGCCCCAGCACAGCGGTCAGGTGCTCATTGGCTTGGATATTCGCCGCGTTCGGCTTGTCCGAAGGCGTCGACAGCACCGCCGCACGGGCATTCGCGATGTTGGTCAGCACCGTCTCTTCTTCCTTCACGTAGCCCTTCACGCTGGCCACCAGGTTCGGAATCAGATCGAGCCGCCGCTGCTGCTGCACCTGCACCTGCGAGTACGCCTGTTGTACATCTTCGTTCTTCTGAACCATCTGGTTCTTTGCCGAAACATAGCTGCCAAACACCAGCAGCAGAACCACGACCACTACTACTCCCGCGATCAATCCACCGAAACCACGTTTCATCGTCTTTCCTCTTTTTCTTTCGCTCGCTTCAAATCCAGCCTACATCTGCGGGAGCCCACTACCAGTCGCCGCTCGCGCCGCCGCCGCCCGAGCTCCCGCCGTCAAAACCGCCGAACCCGCCGTCATTTCCGCTATCGCTCCCTCCACCACCGCCCCAATTACCGCCACCGCCTCCGCCCCACCCTCCGCGGCTTCCTCCCAGCATGTTCCCGATGAGGAATCCCGGCAGAAATCCACCGCCTCCGCCACCGCCGTAGCCGCCTCCTCTTCCACCGCGACGGCGAAACAGAAACCACAGCACCAGCACAAAAAATCCGATGCGAATAAACGTCCCGAGCGGATTCGACCGCCGCGTGCTCTCGCGATGATACGTGTGCTGCACCGGCTGGGTCAGCGTCACATTGGCGTCCGCCGCAATGTCATTCGCCACCTGCTGCAGGTCGCCCTGGATTGCCTGGCTGTACTGTCCCTGCTGCATCAACGAGCGCTGGGAGCGCAGAATATCCCCGACCTTCGCATCGTTCAACAGGCCTTCCAGCCCATAGCCCACCTCTATGCGGTCCCTCTTGTCGTCGATCGCGAACAGCATCAGGACGCCGCGGTCGCTGCCCTTCTTGCCGACTCCCCACTTCTGCTCCAGGTCAGCCGCGAAATCCTCTATCGAAGCCTCACCCAGGCTATGAATCGTCACCACCGCGATCTGTGCGTTGGCCTGCCGGGCGACCTCGCCGCACAGCCGCTCCATGTCCTGCTTCGTCCCATCATCCAGAACGCCCGCAAAATCGCTCACGTAACTCACCGGCTTCGGCAGGTCCTTCGCGTTCTCTGCCCACGCTGAAGCTGAGCCGCCTAGCAGCAACAGCAGCACAACGAACCCCCGAGTTACTCGCCCCGCTCTACGCATATCCATCTCACAGCTAACCCTACACGTACCCAGGGAATACGCAGCCCACCCACCGCCGGTTCCAGACACGGTAACGGCTCCCAGAGGGAGCCGTTACCGAACGCATCACACAAACAAACCTCTACATCTTCGTTAGCTTGTCCGCCATCCCTTTATGCTTTTCAACCACTTTCTCGCCATCTTCCACAGACTTCTTGAACTTCGCATCGCTGGTCGACGAGAGTTCCATCTTGAAAAGGTCCTCGGCCTTCATGTGGTCCATCTCCATCGCGCTCATGTACTCCTTGTCGAAGTCCGCTCCACTCAGCCCATTCAGCTTGTCGTACTCGGCCTGGTGGTCGGCGTCCAGCGACGAAGCCGGCGTCAGCCCCCACGCATCCGCATAAGGCTTCATCTTGGCTTCCAGTCCCGTGTGATCGCTCACCATCTTCTCGGCGAACTTCTTCACCTGCGGACTGGTTGCCTTTGTCTCCGCGAGTTGGCTCAGCTTGATCTCGTTATAATCCGCCTGGGAGGCCGTGCTCAGGAACGTCTTGTCCTGATCGGTTATCTCGGCCCGAGCCCCCGTCACGGTTACCAGCGCAGCCACCGTTACCGCGCTCAAACCCATCGCCATTATCTTCCGGTTCATCTTCCAACTCCCGCGGCCACGCCGCCGTTCTCCTGCTCAGCCCGGAACGGGCGAGCAGCATTCGTACAGCAGATAGGAAGCATGGCATTCAACCTGCGTTGCACCGCACCGATGGGCAACCGGTATCCTGTCGCTGGAGCTTTTATGAACGCAACATCCGCTTCGCCTCTGTCCTCGCCGCCCGTCGCCCCTCGCGAACCCCAAACCACCCAAATTCATGGCGCGGAACTCACCGACGACTACGCCTGGCTGCGCGACAAATCCTCGCCCCGCACGCTCGCCTATCTTGAAGCCGAGAATGCCTGGACCGCCGAGGCCATGAAGCCCACCGAGGGGCTCCAGGGGCAGCTCTATGGCGAAATCCTCTCCCACATCAAGGAAGACGACGTCTCCGTCCCCTACCGCGATGGCGCATGGGAGTACCTCACCCGCACTGAAATCGGTCGCCAATACGCCCGCGAGTGCCGTTACCCCGTCGGTCTCCCCGAACAAGAACTCACCTTCCTCGATGTCAACGAGCTAGCCGAAGGCCAGCCCTACATGGCGATAGGCGCTTCGAGCATCTCACCCGACGGCAATCTCCTCGCCTACACCACCGATAACACCGGCTTCCGCCAGTACACGCTTCACGTCAAGGACCTCGCCACCGGCGCCCACCTCCCCGCCACCGCCGAGCGCGTCACCTCGCTCGTCTGGGCCGCCGACTCCCGCACGCTCCTCTACATCACCGAAGACGAGCAAACCAAGCGCAGTGACCGAGCCTGGCGTTTTACTCTCGGCGCCGCCGAACACACCAGCTTCTTCCACGAGCCCGACGAGCGATTCAACCTCGCTCTCGGCCGTACCCGCGACCGCCAATACCTGCTGCTCCACTCCGGCAGCCACACCACCAGCGAAACTCGCTTCGCCCCCAACACCGGAGCTACCGACTTCACCCTGATTGCCCAACGCGTCGACGACGAAGAGTACGACGTCGACCACCGCGACGGCTTCTTCTACATCCGCAGCAACCGCGAAGCAGACCGGTTCAAGCTCATGCGCGCCCCGGTCGCCACCCCCGATCGCGAGAACTGGCAACCAGTCCTCCCCGAGCAGCCCGACGCCCCGCTAGAAGACGTCGATCTCTTCCGCAACTTCCTTATAGCCAGCTACCGCGAGCGCGGGCTGCCCGTCCTGCGTGTCTTCGACCTCAACTCCGAAGGCCTCCCAGAGAACCCGCGCGACATCCGCTTCCCGGACCCCGCCTACGAAGCCTACGGTGGCATCAACCTCGATCCCAACACCACCGTCTACCGTTACGGGTATCAGTCCCTCGTCCGTCCCGCCTCCGTCTTTGAGTACGACATCCGCACCGGCGAGTCACGCCTGCTCAAGCAGCAGGAAGTCCCCGGCAACTTCGACGCCTCGCTCTACGAGTCCGCCCGCCTCTGGTTCCCCGCCGCCGACGGCACCGAAGTCCCCATCTCGCTCGTCTACCGCCGCGACCTCTTCCACAGGGACGCGACATCCCCGCTCTACGTCTACGGTTACGGCTCCTACGGCTACTCGCTTCCACTCGGCTTCCGCGCCTCGCGCCTCTCGCTGCTCGATCGCGGCGTGGTCATGGCCTACGCCCACATCCGCGGCGGCGGCGAGCTCGGCGACCCCTGGCACGACGCCGGCAAGATGATGCTCAAGCGCAACACCTTCACCGACTTCATCGAAGCCATCGAGTTCCTCACCCGCGAAGGCTACGGCTCCCCGGATCGCGTTGCTATCGAAGGCGGCTCCGCCGGCGGCCTGCTCCTGGGTGCAGTCGTCAATTTCGCCATAGCGCAAGGCAAGCCCAACCTCTTCCGCGCCGTGCTTTCCCACGTGCCATTCGTGGACGTCATGAACACCATGCTCGACGCCACGCTGCCCCTCACCGTCGCTGAGTACGAAGAGTGGGGCAATCCCAATGAACAACCCGCCTTCGACTACATGCTCAGCTACTCGCCCTACGAAAACCTGCGCCCCGGCCCCTACCCTGCCATGCTCGTCAAAACCAGCCTCAACGACTCGCAGGTCATGTACTGGGAGCCCGCCAAATACGTAGCCAGACTCCGCACCCTCAAGTCGAACCCCGAAACCCCACTCCTGCTCTACATCAACATGGAGGCAGGCCACGGCGGAGCCTCCGGCCGCTACGACGCCATCCGCGAGCTAGCTTTCGACCAGGCATTTCTACTCCGCGAACTCGGAGTATCAAACTAGAGCTGGAGCTAAGTCTTGAGCACATCTGTGTGGATGAAATCATTGCCAATGAACAGCAGGCGCTCATTTCTCTTCTTCGCAAGAGCGTAGGCGAAGCAGTCCCCAAGATTGGGGTGCGCATGATGTCCCCGTCCCTGTTGAGCGCATCTTCGACGAGATACGTCGACCGATCGTCTTCGTCATTACCGCCGACAGAAAGTGTTTTGCCCTTCGCGAACGGAATCAACGTGCCTGCCAACTCCCATCCCCGCTTTCCCGCAGCAGCAAGAAAGCTGTCCAAGTAGAGACCGGCGCTCTCCGGCATGGGAGCCGTGACGGCGGGGAAGTTCGTGATGCAGGGCTCGTTCGCCTCTTGTTTTCGCCGGTGGGAAACGTGCGCATACTCCCATTTCGCCCATTCGGGCATTTTGAACAGTTGATAAGTAGAGTTAGGCCAACTCTTGCGTCTGTGTGTGCGTGCGGGAAAAGATGTTCGGTATAGTCACGCGTAGGAGGACGGCCATGGGAGCCTGGGGCGTAGAGGCTTTTGAGAATGACGACGCGGTTGATTTTGCTTCCGAAGTCAAAGCGACGAAGGATCTTTCGGTCATCGAGCAGGCGCTCGAGGCTGTTCTGAGCACTCCTGAATATCTCGAGGCTTCTGTGTCGAGCGTCGGCCTGGCGGCGGCAGATATTGTGGCGCGGGTACGCGGACAGTTCGGCCAGCAGGACTCCTATACTGCGGGCGTGGATGCATGGGTTCGGACGAGGAGTCTCCCGGTGGATGAGCGGATGGTGACCAAGGCCCGCGCGGTGGTGGAGCGTGTTCGTATCGAGCCCTCCGAGCTGCTGGAGCTTTGGTCTGAGGGTGATCCAGCCGAGTGGCTTGCCGTGCTGGATGCGCTGAAGGAACGCCTCAGCGCTCCGCCAGTGAGCACCGGCGGGCAGGGAAGCGTTGCGGGGGAGAAGAAGGGCTTGCTCGCGCGGTTGTTCAAGCGTTAGTAGCGGCAAGGCGGGAGTCCTACTCAGGCGGGGAGCATTCAGGGCAGATTGCGGTAGCGCTCTCAGCGCTCTGGAAATGTGTGGGTCTACTGTCGAGGGGCGTTGCTCCTCGTCGGTATAGACCGCGCCTTTGGCGCTCTCTGGGTGTTTCCTTGTCATTCTTGCGGGTGTTACGGACATCAGGTCCCCTACGGGGATGACAAGCGAAGAGAAGCAAGTGCAACGGCAACTGCAACCGCCAATACAGGGATCTCTCCACTGCGGCCGCAAAGGCGCGGCCTTCGGTCGAGATGACGGGCTTTGGATGGCTCGGCGCAGAAATGCAAGGGACATGACAAAGCGATTTGCTTCGGCCCTGTTGCTCTGTTGGCCCTTTAGGGGAGCTTGCTGAGGATCGCGCGTGTTTGCTCGTCGAACCTGCCGTCTGGGAACTTGCTGATGGCCGAGGCGAAGAGGCTTTCGCCGGAGGCGTCTTCTCCAGAGGCGAGGCTGAAGAGGGTCATGGAGGAGCAGAACTTCTGGTCGTCGGGGCCTCCGAAGATGTCGTAGAGGGATTTGCGTTCGATGGCCGCGACCAGTTGCGTGACGTGGCGCAGGCGCTCGCCCAGCACCGGGTGTTGCAGGTAGGCCTGCGCCTCGGCCAGCGACGAGATGGCGTACTCCATGGAGATGGAACTGCGGCCCAGGCCGCGGACCTGCGGGAAGATGAACCACATCCAGTGGCTGCGCTTGCGGCCGGTGCGGAGTTCGTTGCAGGCGGTGTTGTAGGTGCTGGCCTGAGCGTGGAGGAAGCGAGCTAAGTTGTACGGGTCGGGGTTGTGGGGGTCGGTGGCCTGGTTCATGGGAATCGGGGTCCTCGTGATGAGGGTACAGCCGGGTGGGGGCTATGCTGTAGGGGCGCGATGCGCGGCGGAGGCAGGCAATGGCGACGGAGCTTTGGCTGGTGCGGCATGGGGAGACGGAGTGGTCGCTGGATGGGCGGCATACGAGCACGACCGATATTCCGCTGACGGAGCATGGGCGGCAGCGGGCGGTGGAGCTGAGGGATTATCTGAAGGGGACTCAGTTTGCCGCCGTGTTTGTGAGTCCGAAGCAGCGGGCGAGAGAGACGTGCGAGATTGCCGGGCTGGGTGGGCAGGCGCAGGTGGAGAACAATCTGCAGGAGTGGAACTACGGCGACGCGGAAGGGAAGACGACCAAGCAGATGCGTGAGGAGCGCGGGAAGAGGGACTGGAGCGTGTGGACGGACCCGATACTCGGCGGCGAGAGCGTGGAACAGGTGGGGGATCGGGCGGATAAGGTGATTGCGCGGGCGCTGGGTGCGGTGAGTTATCACGACGGCGCGGGCGGGGGCGGCGATAAGGTGGCGCTGTTTGCCCATGCGCATATTTTGCGGATACTAGCGGCGCGGTGGATTGGGCTGCCGGCGGTGGGCGGCAAGCTGTTCGCGCTGGGGACGGGGTCGGTGAGCGTGCTGGGGTTCGAGCGGGAGACGCGGGTGGTGGCGCACTGGAACCGGGGCTTTGAGAACGACTAGGGACTAGAGAAGGGAACGGGATCAGAAGTCTATGCCTGCGAGCTTCGATCTCACCTTACGTAGGAGTAGGTGCCGCAGAGATTGGTGGTGTTGGCAAGGGTTTCGCCTGTGAGCATGGGCATGGATGGGCCGGAGAAGAAGGCCAGTTGGAGATCCTTGCCGCTGACCCAGGTGACGGCGTAAGTGACCGCGTCTGTGCCGCAGAGGGTGTTTTTGCCGATGAACTTTTTGGACGCGGGGATATTGAGCGCGTAGATGTTGCCCGAGCCTTCTGAGCCCGCCGAGGTGCCGAAGGCGGCGGTGGCCTGCGCGAAGGAGATGGTGACAAGCTGGGCTACGGTGAAGGGCGTGAAGTTGAGATAGATCTTGCTGCCGCTGAAGCCGATGTCTCCGGTGATGCTGCGGGCCGTGCCGCTGGAGGCTCGCCAGTTGCCTCGGTCCGCGGCCGCAGCCTGTCCGTATGCGAGAGGCGAGAGGACTAGTGAGCAGGCGAGTGTGGCGGTGAGCACTGGGCGGAGATTCATCCCCTTTATGGTAGCTGGGATGTCAGATGGCAGAGGGTAGACTGAGGGCTATTCTTTTCGGCTTGGAGTGTAGCGTTTGGCGAAGTCGATGTACGCGGTGCTGGACCCTGGAGAGCCGCAAGCAGACCGTGCGGGATTATGCGCGCTGGCCGTGATGTCGAAGGCTCCGCGGGCGGGCAAGGTGAAGACTCGGCTGGCGCCGGCGCTGGGGTTCGATGGCGCGGCGGCGATGAATATCTGCTTTCTGCGGGATACGGCGCGGAACATTCAGGGAGTGGCGGAGTCGACGGGCAAGGCTGCAGGGCTGGTTTGCTATACGCCGGTGGGCGATGAAGAGGCGTTCGATGGGCTGCTGTCGGCGGGGTTTCAGTTAATCGCGCAGCGTGGGGATGGGTTTGGCGAGAGGCTGCTGCTGGCGGCGCAGGATATTTTGGCGTGTGGTTATGGGGCGGTTTGCCTGATCGATTCAGATTCTCCGACGATGCCGACGGTGGCACTGGAGCAGGCGGTTGAGGCGCTGATGCAGGCGGGGGATCGCGTGGTGGTGGGCGGGTCGCATGATGGCGGGTACTACCTGATCGGGATGAAGCAGGCTCATGCGGCTCCGTTCGAGAGCATCACGTGGAGCACGGCGACGGTGCTGGAGGAGACTCGGGCGCAGGTGCTTGGCGCCGGGCTGGAGTTGGTGGAGCTGCCGCTTTGGTACGACGTGGATGATGCCGATACGCTTCGAGTGCTGGAGGCGGAGTTGCTGCGTGGGGAGCGGCCGGGGTTTGCGGTTGTGGATGGGTACGATGCGGAGGCTTCGCGGGAGTTTTTGCGGCGGCGGGCCGCTGAGGTTGATGGCGGAAATGGGCCGGGGCGGAACGCGGATCCTCCGCCTTCGGCGAAGGACGACAAAGCATGAGTGCCTGGCGACACCTGAGTGGCTATCGCGAGGGCAGGGCCTGGGCTACGAATGCGATGCTCTGCGTGGTGGGCGTTGGGCTGCTGCTGCTCTTCCGGCAGTTTCTGGATGAGCATGAGAAGTTTACGATCGGATTTTCGGGGTGCTCGGGAGCTTCAGTAGGGCTGTATGCCGTGGCCGTGATGCTGGTGCTGACGCAGCCTACGGATAAGTGGACGCTGCGGATCGTACTGGGTTTTGCCGTGGCGTTCTTCGCGATGACGTATCTGGGTGATCCGTTTCTTTCTTCGGACATACAGCGTTATGTGTGGGACGGGATCGTGCAGCATGCGCACGTCAATCCCTACCGCTATGTGCCGGGCGATAAGGCGCTGACGTTTTTGCGCGAGCCAAACCAGGATGTGTTCGACAACATCAACCGGCGAGATTATGCCCCGACGATCTATCCGCCGGTAGCGCAGATGGTGTACTGGTTTGCGGTTTTCTTTGCGCCGACCGTGGCGGCGATGAAGATGGTGATGGTCGGCTTTACGGCGCTGGCAACGGTAGTGCTGATGAAGCTGCTGCGGCTGATGGGACGGCGGCCTACGGATGTGCTGCTGTTCTGCTGGTGCCCGCTGATGGTGTGGGAGGTTGGCGGGTCAGGGCATGTGGATGCGGTGGTCGCCGCGTGGATGGTGCTGGCGTTTTTGTTTTATGCCAAGCGCATGCCGGGGTGGACGGGGTTCTTCCTGGGGCTGGCGGTGATGACGAAGTTCTATCCGCTGCTGCTGCTGCCGGTGTTGTGGCGGAAGGGCGATTGGAAGATGCCAGCGACCCTGGCTGGTGTCGTTCTGGTTGGGTACTCGATGTACCTTTCGGTGGGCTGGAAGGTGTTTGGCTTTCTGGGGTCGTATACGAAGGAAGAAGGCATGGACAGTGGCACGCGGTACTTCCTGCTGGACTATGCGCATACGCTGCCGGGACTGCATGGCTTATCTGTTGGCGTGTTTCTGGTTTGCTGCGCGTTGACGTTTGCGGCTGTGTTGTTTTGGGCTTTGCGGCGTGGGCTTTGGAGTGGGGCGGAGAGCTTACCGCTTGCCCTGCGGGCGGGGATGGGGCTGGCGTTTGCAATGATGCTGCTGTTTTCGCCGCACTATCCGTGGTACCTAATCTGGCTGGTGCCGTTCCTTGCACTTCTGCCCCGGTGGTCTTTGATCGCCTACCTGGCGGCGTTCTTCTATGGGTATACGACGCGGTTTGCGGCTCCGGGGCCGTTGTTGTTTCTGCTGAACAAGTGGGTGTATATCGCGGTTGTGCTGGGGTTCCTGGTGCAGTGGGGTTGGAACAGGTGGGATTTACAGCGGTGGTTTGTAGTCCCGGAGATGGGCGTGCCGGTCTCCGCATCAAGCCTCCAGGGCGGGGACAGGAAGGCAAACCCCAGGGGCTGAAGCCCTTCTACTGGTGTCGCTTAGAGACCCAAGCCTGAAGGCTTGGGGTACCTAGAAGCGGACCGTGGTTCGGCGTGTGATGGCCGGTAGACTTGAGACATATGGCAACAGGGGTTTCGGTGATTGTGCCTGCGCTGAATGAAGCGGAGTCGATTGGGCGCGTGGTGCAGGACATGCCCTGGGAGTTGATCGACGAGTGCCTCGTTGTGGACAACGGCAGCACGGATGGCACGGGAGAGATTGCGCGTGAAGCTGGGGCGCGGGTGGTGACGGCTCCGCGAGGGTATGGTGCGGCTTGCTGGGCGGGGACACAAGCTGCGGCTGCCACGAGTGATGTGCTGGTGTATGCCGACGGCGATGGCGCGGACATAGTGGAGCGCATGAGTGTGTTGCTCGAGCCGATTCGACGGGGTGAGGCGGACTTTGTGATTGGGTCTCGGCTGCGCGGGCATCGTGAGCCGGGATCGATGCTGGGGAGCCAGATCTTTGCGGGCAAGATGATTGGCGCGCTGGTGAAGCTGCTTTATGGGTTTCGCTATACCGACATGTGCGCGTTTCGGGCGATCCGGCGCGAGAGCCTGATGGCGCTGGACATGCAGGAGCGCACGTTTGGATGGAACCTGGAGATGCAGATCAAGGCGGTGCAGCGCGGGCTGCGGATCGTTGAGGTGCCGGTGGACTACCGGTGCCGGCTGGGTGGGGTGAGCAAGGTGTCTGGAGATTTTGAGGCTTCTTTGAAGGCGGGGTGGAGGATTCTTGGAGTGTTCTGGCGAGTGAGGAAACAGAGGCCGTAATGAGGAATGCGGGAGTTGTTGTCGGGGACATATCTGCGGAGCCCACTCGTGACGATAAGACTGTCACGAGTGGGGCACCCATCGTTCTCAAAGAAGCGATTCTTGAGTTGGAGCATGTGACTGTGGCTCGCGGGGAGAACGTGGTGCTGCACGATGTGAGCCTTCGTGTGGAGGCCGGCGAGCATGTGGCCATCCTTGGGCCGAATGGGTGTGGGAAGTCGACGCTGCAGAAGACGGCGACGTGCGAGCTTTATCCGATTGTGAAGCCTGAGACCAAGGTGCGGATCTTTGGGCGGCAGCGCTGGGATATTACCCAGTTGAAGCGCAAGATGGGCGTGGTGAGCGCGGAGCTGCCGGGCAAGCAGACGCTGCAGACGACGGGATTCGATGCGGTGCTGACTGGATTCTTTTCGTCATCGACGCTGTGGCCGAACCTGAGGGTTGAGCCGTGGATGCGGGAGCGCGCCGAAGAGGTGCTGGCGATGGTTGGAGCGCAGTATCTGAGCGCGAAGCCGGTGGGCGAGATGAGCGCGGGACAGCAGCGGCGCGTGATGATTGGGCGGGCGATTGCAGGTGCTTCGATAGAAGGCGATGCCCGCATGCTGCTGCTGGATGAGCCAAGCAATGCGCTGGACATTGCGGCTCAGCGGGATTTGCGGGAGCTGCTAAGAAAGCTGGCAAAGAGTGGCGTGGCGATCTGGTTGATCACGCACCATGTGGCCGATGTAATCCCGGAGATTGAGCGCGTGGTGATGATGCGCGAAGGGCGCATCGTGGCTGATGGAAAGAAGAACGATCTGCTGACGGCGGAGACGCTTGGTGGTCTGTTTGGCGGGGACATCCATGTGGCAGAGCGCGACGGCTACTTCAACGCGTGGTGAGTGCATGGTCCCGATGCATGTTTCCCGGAGTGACTGACCGATGTCGGTTGCGGCATGTAGCCGAAACAAAGTAACAGGGGCTTATTGCTGTGGAAATGCTTCCTTGCGTAACCCGCATTAGTTACGGAAGAAATCGAATGTACCTAGATGGTTAGCCTGCAAAGCAAAGCAACTGCTTTGCTTTCAATGGCTTTGGATTCTCAGCGCAATCTCTGCGGACTTGAGCGAACGCGACTGAAAGAACGCGCGTCTAAACCACGATGTCCGCTGCGTTTCGCTTGTAGAGTTCGCGGTGGTTGTTTGTGCTCAAACCAAGTCCCGGCATGGGTCGTTACCAGCGGGAGAGAGAGAAGGAAAGACACAATGAACAAACAGATTCAGATGAAGAAGTCGTATGGCATGGGGATGACGTTGGGCGCGTTTGCGCTGCTCACCGCTTCAGCAGCAGTGGCCCAGCAGGCGACCGTTGAAGGCCTGGTGATCGGCCGGGATGGTCCAACGATGTATGTAAAGACGCCGAGCACACCGCGGCAGATGGTAGTGCTGAAGGACGATACGAACGCGACGGAGAAGGGCGGATTCCTGGGCATGAGCCACAAGAATCTTGGACCTTCTGCGCTGGTTCCGGGTCTGGAAGTGAAGATCGATGGGACGTACGATTCAGACCACCAACTTGTGGCGCGGAAGGTCGAGTTCACACGCAGCTCGCTGAAGACGGCGAAGCAGATCGATGCGGGCCTGAACCCGATCAGCCAGGAAGTGGCGGCGGAGAAGGATCGCGAACTGAGCGATCGCAAGGACATTGACGCGGGCCAGGCAACACTGGATGCGCATGGGCAGAAGCTGGATGAGCACGGGCGGCTGATCGCCGCGAATGGACAGGCGATCGACGCGACCAACGGCCGCATCGGCCAGCTTGACCAGTACGACACCAAGGGCTCGCTGACGGTGAACTTCAAGAACAACAGCGCCGTGGTGAGCCAGAAAGACCAGGACGCGCTGACCGACTTCGTGAAGCAGGCGGCCAGCACACAGGGCTTCATGGTTCAGGTGCAGGGCTATGCCTCGAAGACGGGACCCGCGGTCGCGAACCAGAAGTTGAGCAGTGAGCGTGCGGATGCGGTTCTGTCGATCATTCAGCAGAGCGGCGCGGTACCAATGACGCGCATTCTTGCTCCGGCTGCGATGGGTGTGTCCGAGCAGGTGGCGGATAACCACTCCAAGAGTGGACAGGCGCAGAACCGTCGTGTTGTTGTGACGATTCTGGTGAATAAGGGAATCACCAACGGTGCTGTGGCGCAGGCACAGGCTTCTCCGAATGCACCTCCGAGCGAGCAGTAACGATCGAAGTCGAGCCCCTTGTGTCTAAGAAAAGAATTGGCGACCGCATTGCGGTCGCCAATTTCTTTTGTGCCGTGGGATCGGTGGTGGCTGCCTGGAGAAGGAAGTGGCTCGTCCGGCAAAATGCGGGGATCCTTCACTCCGCTCAGGATGACGCCGTTGGAGATGGGAGCTTGTGTGACACCGCCAACGCTAGTGGGTGCCGGTTAGCTGCGGGGTGTTGATCTGGATGAGCTCTGGGCGCTGGATGGTGCGCGGGCCCAGGACGGCTACGTTGGGGAGCGGGCCGCGGACCATGGCGACTTCGTCGCAGGCGTAGAGGCGCGGGCAGGTCTGGCAGTCCTTGTAGATCTTGTCGGGCATGGCATCGCGCTCGGCGATGCGGAAGCCGAAGTGCTCGAAGAAGCCGGGTATGCGGGTGAAGAGGCAGACGGACATCACCTGGTGCTCGGCGGCTTCTGCGATAAGGGCGCGGAGGATGGCGGCGCCGGCGCCGATGCCCTTGGCCTCAGGGCGCATGACAATGGAGCGGACCTCGGCGAGGTGCGGGCCGTAGAGATGGAGCGCGCCGCAGCCGAGGAACTCGGGTTCGGCGTCTGGGTCGGATGGATCGAGGCGCTCGGCTACGGTGAAGTCGCGGACGTTCTCGCAGATTTCGGCGTAGGAGCGGCGCAGGAGGGTGCCGTCGCCGGAGAGGGAGTTGACCAGGTCGAAGATGTCTCGGGCGTCCTGGAGGGTGGCCTTATGGACTTTTATGTCCTTCGCGGACGGCGGGAGGCTTTGCGCGGCTGCACGCGAGTTCTGTGCCGCGCCGCCAAGCTGTTCAAGGGCGGGTTCTTCGAGGTGCAGGGTGATGAGTTCAGGCAATGGCGGGCACCTCCTCGGTGTTGCCGGCTGTGAGGGAAGCGAGGCGGGTGCGGGCTTCCTGGAGGGCGGCGGTGACGCGATGCGTGGCGGTGCCGCCGGTCACATCGTGGCAATCGAGAGTGTGGGTAAGGTCGATGGCGGTGAAGACATCCTCGGCGAACTCGGGGCTGAGCTGCTGAAGGTCCGAGAGGCTGAGCGCGTTGAGCTCGACGCCCTTGTCGAAACCTAATCTTACTGCATTGCCGACGATTTCGTGGGCCTTGCGGAAGGGCACTCCCTTGTTGCTGAGGTAGGTGGCGGCGGCCATGGCGTTGAGGTAGCCGTGCTCTGCGGCGTGCTGCATGCGGATGGGCTTGAAGGTGAGCTTGCGGGTGAAGCCGGGGAGCACGCTGAGCAGGCCGGCGAGGGTGTCGGCGATGTCGAAGATCTGCTCCTGGCCTTCCTGGAGGTCCTTGTTATAGGCGAGCGGGAGGCCCTTGATGAGGGTGCTGAGGGCGGTGCTGGCGCCGAGGAGGCGGGCTGACTTGCCGCGGGCGAGCTCGGTGAGGTCGGGGTTTTTCTTCTGCGGCATGGCGGAGGAGCCGGTGGAGTAGGCCTCGGGCAAGTCTACGAAGCCGAACTCGGCGGTGGCGTACAACGTTAGTTCTTCGGCGAAGCGGGAGATGTGCAGGCCGAGGGTGCTGGCGGCCTGGGCGAAGTCGAGCATGAAGTCGCGGTCTGAAGTCGCGTCCATCGAGTTGGCTGTGGGGGCGGTGAAGGCGAGAGCGCGCGCGGCGATGGTGCGGTCGAGCGCGAGGGTGGCTCCGGCGATGGCACCGCTGCCGAGCGGGCAGAAGTTCATGCGGGTGCGGGCGTCGGTGAGGCGCGAGTGGTCGCGCTCGAGCATGGAGACATAGGCGAGGAGCCAGTGCGCGATGAGGACGGGCTCGGCGCGCTGAAGGTGCGTGTAGCCGGGCATGACCTCGGCTTTGTGGGCTTCGGCGATGGTGAGGAGGGCGTCGAGCCAGGTGCGGAGGCCGGTGAGGGTGGCATCGATCGCGTCGCGCACGAAGAGGCGCATGTCGGTGGCGATCTGCTCGTTGCGGCTGCGGCCGGTGTGGAGCTTGAGGGCTAATGCGCCGATCTCCTTCGTTAGTTCGAGCTCGACGAAGTGGTGGATGTCTTCGGCCTGCGGGGCGCTGGCGACGATGGCTGCGCCGATCTGCGAGTTGGAAGTCTCGTAGTCGAGCGACATTCCGTTTTGGCCTTCGGCGCCGCTGGTGGCGCTGATGCGGTGCGACCAGTTGATGAGGCGCTCGCCTACACGGGTGAGGCCCTGCTCGGTTTGGGCGAGTTCATCCGGCGTGAGAATGCCGACGGCGGCGATGGCCTGCGCGTGCGCCTTGCTGGCGGCGACTTCGTGCGGGAGCAGGCGCCAGTCGAAGGGGAAGCTGCGTTGCCACTGCTCGAAGGTGCGGTCGAGGGGCTCGCGGAAGCGGCCGGACCACATTTTGGTGGGTTGGTTAGACATAATTTCTTTCCTTCTCACTGTTTAGCGCCCATGATCGAAACGTTTCGACCATGTCATTGAGATTTTGTGCGCCACCATGAGCCTCAAACGTCTTGTCCTTCACGACACATACGAACCAATCCTCATCGCCTTCGCGCTCTAAGCGGTTGAACACTGCATCCGAAAGAGGAGTATCAACAAGGTCGATCTTCAAAGACCAACCGGGATTGTCCAACGTGCCGATCGAGACACCAAAGCCGTGTTCCCAATCTCCATCGCATTGATCTGCGTACCAACCTTGTAGCCACGCTAGATTGTCCATAGTTGTCGCTACTCTTTCGCCTTATCCCCGATGTTGAGCTGGGGCATTTCTGTGCCTTTGCTTAGGGTTAGGAGGCCGGTTTGGGCGTAGGTTAGGAGCTTGGCGCGGGTGTCGGTGATGTCGAGGTTGCGCATGGTTAGCTGGCCGATGCGATCGCGGGGGGAGAAGGTGGATTCGGTCTTCTCCATGCTGAGGCGTTCGGGGCTGAAGGTGAGGTTGGGGGATTCGGTGTTGAGGATCGAGTAGTCGTTGCCGCGGCGGAGTTCGAGGGTGACGGAGCCGGTAACGGGCTTGGCGACCCAGCGCTGGGCGCTTTCGCGCAGCATGATGGCCTGCGGGTCGAACCAGCGGCCCTGGTAGAGCAGGCGACCGAGCTTGCGGCCGTTGTCGCGGTACTGCTCGAGCGTGTCCTCGTTGTGGATGCCGGTGAGCAGGCGCTCGTAGGCGGCAAAGAGGAGCGCGAGGCCGGGGGCTTCGTAGATGCCGCGCGACTTGGCTTCGATAATGCGGTTTTCGATCTGGTCGCTCATGCCGAGGCCGTGGCGGCCGCCGATGGCATTAGCTTCGTACATCAGCGCGACGAGATCGGAGAAGCCCTTGCCGTTGAGGGCGACGGGTGTGCCTTCTTCGAAGGTGACGGTGATCTCTTCAGGCGCGATTGTCAGGTCGGACTTCCAGAAGGCGGCGCCCATGATGGGAGCGACGATCTTCATGGAAGTGGAGAGGTGTTCGAGGTCCTTGGCTTCGTGCGTGGCACCGAGTAGGTTGCTGTCCGTGGAGTAGGCCTTCTCGGTCGACATCTTGTAGTCGAAGCCGCTCCGGATGAGGAACTCGGACATTTCCTTGCGGCCACCGAGCTCGTCGATGAAGGTCTTGTCGAGCCAAGGCTTGTAGACCTTGAGGTCGGGGTTGACGAGCAGGCCGTAGCGGTAGAAGCGCTCGATGTCGTTGCCCTTGAAGGTGGAGCCGTCGCCCCAGATGTTGACGTCGTCTTCCTTCATGGCGGTCACGAGCATGGTGCCAGTGACGGCGCGGCCGATGGGCGTGGTGTTGAAGTAGGTCACGCCCGCCGTGGTGATGTGGAACGCTCCGGACTGTAATGCGGCGATGCCTTCGCGGACGAGCTGCTGACGGCAGTCGATGAGGCGGGCCTTTTCGGCGCCGTACTCGAGGGCCTTACGCGGGATGGCTTCGTAGTCGGTCTCGTCGGGCTGGCCGAGGTTGGCGGTATAGGCGTAGGGGATCGCGCCTTTTTTCTTCATCCAGTGGAGGGCGGCGGAGGTGTCGAGGCCGCCGGAAAAGGCGATGCCGACTTTTTGGTGGAGGGGGAGAGACTCAAGGATTACGGACACGTGGAACCTTTCGAAGCGCGAACGGCGTCGGGGGAACGAGTTGTACGTTGTACGTTCTACGTTGTAAGGAAAAGCCTCACGTACAACGTAGAACGCACAACGTAGAACGCTTTAGCGTTTGCTGCGGGCCTGGAGGCCGCCTTTGTTGCGGTTGTGGGGGATGCGCTTGGCTCCGCCCAGGAGCATGAGCAGGATCGCCTTCTGGGCGTGCATGCGGTTTTCGGCCTGGTCGAAGACGATGCTTTGCGGACCGTCGAGGACGGTGTCGGTGACTTCGGCGCCGCGGTGGGCGGGAAGGCAGTGCATGAACGCGGCTCCGGGAAGCGCGTGGGACATCAGCTCTTCGTTGACCTGGTAGGGCTTGAAGACGGGCGCGCGGCGGGCGGCTTCGTGCTCCTGGCCCATGCTGGTGCAGACGTCGGTGTAGATGGCGTCGGCTTCGCTGGCAGCCTTGACGGGGTCGCTGGTGAGGGTGAGGGAGCCGCCGGTTTGTTCGGCGATCTCGATGGCCTTGTGGACCATGTCGAGCTTCGGCTGGAAGCCCTTTGGGGTGCAGACGGTGACATGGACGCCGAGCAGAGCGCCGGTGAGCATGAGCGAGTGGCAGACGTTGTTGCCGTCGCCGATGTAGGTGAACTTCATGCCGTCGACGCTGCCGAAGCGCTCCTGGAGAGTCATGAAGTCGGCGATGGCCTGGCAGGGGTGCTCGAGATCGGAGAGCGCGTTGATGATGGGGATGCGCGCGTTGTCGGCCATCTCGGTGACGGTTTCGTGCGCGTAGGTGCGGAGGACGATGACGTCCATCCAGCGCTCGAGGTTACGGGCAACGTCGGGGATGGACTCGCGCTCGCCGAGGGGCGAGGCGGTCTGGTCGACGAAAGTGGCTCCGCCGCCGACCTGCTTCATGGCGACCTCGAAGGTGAGGCGCGTGCGGAGCGAGGCCTTCTCAAAGAACATGACCATCTGCCTGGCTTCGAGGGCGTGGCGGAAGTCGGCGGGCTCGGCCTTGACGGCGTGCGCGAGCTCCATAATGGCGGCCATCTCGAAGACGGAGAGGTCGGCGATTGAGGTGAGGTCGCGGCCCTGGAGCGCCTTGGCGGACTCGGTGAAGGCGGCATCGGACTGGATGCCGAGGGTAATGCCAGGCTTGGGCTCTGGCTTTGCGTCGCGATGCGGGTTCATGACGATGGTGTTGTTTTCCATGAGTGTTGCTCCGTTGGTGCTGACTCTGCCGGTGGCGGTGTTGGCGCTCCGGGCTAACTACTGAGATCCTTCGCTGCGTTCAGAATGACGCTGTTCAAAAGTGTGGCGGCTCAGGATGACACCGCTCAGACGGATGCAGCGTGCTGTGCGAGGAGGTCATCGAGGGCGGTGATGGTTTGGTCTATGTGCTCGCGGGTGATGAGGTACGGCGGCAGGAAGCGCAGCACGTTTTCGTGAGTGCGATTGATGATGATGCGCTTCTTCGTCATCATGCCTTCGAGCAGGGACTTGGCGAGTTCGGGTGATTCGATCTCGACGCCGATCATGAGGCCGGCTCCGCGGACGGCCTTGATGGCGGAGTGGCGCGTGGCGAGGGATTCCAGCTGCGCGCGGAAGTAGTCGCCGACCTCGGTGACGTGGGCGAGGAGGTTGTCGCGCTTCATCGTGTCGATGACGGCAATGGCCGCGGCGCAGGCGAGCGGATTGCCACCGAAGGTGGTGCCGTGCATCGCCGGGGTGAT
Organism: Granulicella sp.; assembly: GCA_965198545.1. Classification (GTDB taxonomy): domain Bacteria; phylum Acidobacteriota; class Terriglobia; order Terriglobales; family Acidobacteriaceae; genus Granulicella. The sequence goes on from CBDAPS010000002.1 coordinate 637,369, forward strand.
GGCGCGGGCGGCTTCTTCGTTGCAGAGCGTGACGCCCATGGGAATGCCATTGGCGATGGGCTTGGCGAGAGTGGTGACGTCAGGCATGATGCCGAAGTGCTGGTAGGCGCACCACTTGCCGGTGCGGCCCATGCCGGACTGGATTTCGTCGCAGACGAGTAAGGCGCCGGTCGAGTCGCAAAGGGCTCTTGCTTCGTGCAAGAAGTCGGCTGATACAAAGTTGATGCCGCCTTCGCCCTGGAGGACTTCAAGGGTGATGGCGCAGACTTCGGAAGAGAAGGCGGCGCGGAGGGCTTCGACGTCGTTGTGCGGGATGAAGGCGACGTCCGGCATGACGGGCGCAAAGGGCTCGCGGTAGGCGAGCTTGTGGGTCGTTGCCACGGAACCTATGGTGCGACCGTGGAAACTGTTTTCCAGCGCAAGGATGCGGGTGCCGATCTGCTTACCTTCCGAGCGGAGCAGGCGGGCGTGGGCGCGGGCGATCTTGAGCGCGGCTTCCCAGGCTTCAGTGCCGGAGTTGCAGTAGAAGACGCGGTCGAGGCCGGTGAGCTCCGTGAGGCGCAGGGCGAGCTCGGTGGCTCCGCGGTGGTAGAAGAGGTTCGAGATGTGGAGGAGGGACTGCGCCTGCTCGGTGATGGCGCGGGTGACGGCGGGGTGGTTGTAGCCGAGCGCGCAGACGCCGATGCCGGAGAGCAGGTCGAGGTAGGGCTGTATTGTGCTCGTCGTAGAGTATAGACGCCTTCGCCGCGGGTGAGCTCGATGGGGTAGCGGGCGTAGGTCTGGAGGAGGAGGTAGCTTCGGCGGTCTGTAGGTCGGTGGAGTTGCTAGACATGGACGTTCCTACGGTCATTGCGGGTTGATGGGACGGTGGTGTCACCACGGAAGTGGTTGAAGTAGCGGGCGAAATGCGGGGGTCCTTCGCTCCGCTCAGGATGACAGCTTCTTGGGGTGTATCAGTGTTAAGACCTCATTCATGGAAGAGTGTTCATGCGGCGATGACCTCCGTTCCGTCGTCGATGCGGGTGTTGGCGAAGTCGGGGAGTACGGTGGCGGCTTCGGCGGGGAGAATGCGGACGCGCTTGACGCCGTGGGTGAGGGCTTCCTTGCAGGCGTTGAGCTTGGGGAGCATGCCGCCGGAGATGACGGACTCGCGCTCGAGCACGGGGACATCCTTGAGCGAGAGCCAGCGGAGCACGTTGCCGTCTGCTCCTTTGACGCCCGGGAACGTCGGTGAGGAAGACGAGGGCGTCGGCCTTGGTGGCAATGGCGCAGGCGGAGGCCATTTCGTCGGCGTTGATGTTGTAGTACTCGCCGTCAAAGCCGAGGGCGATGGAACTGATGACGGGGATGGCTCCCATGGTCCAGATGGCGTCGAGCCATTTGGGATCTGTGGAGGCGATTTCGCCGACGTAGCCGAGATCGGGCACGGTCTTCTTCTTGCGGGCGCGGAAGACATGGCCGTCGCCGCCGGTGAGGCCGACGGCTTCGGCACCGCACTTGACCAGGGCGGCTACAAGCGTCTTGTTGACGCGGCCACCGAGGACCATGAGGGCGGCGTCGCGGGTTTCAGCGTCGGTGACGCGGAGGCCGGCGACGAACTCGGACTTTTTGCCCATCTGGGCGAGGAGCCTGGTGAGTTGGACGCCTCCGCCGTGGACCAGGGCCACGCGGTGGCCATCTTTGGCCAGCTCGGCGATGGAGCGGGCGCAGTTGGCGAGGATGGCTGGGTTTTCCAGGGCCGCTCCTCCGAGTTTGACTACGAACTTCATGGGTTTACCTCTTGCTTGTGGTGCTGGGTCTTGGGAAGGCTTCAACGCTATGTACGCCAAGTTGCGCCATGACGGGCGTCAGGTGGAGATCATCGGAGGCCTTCGTGTTCGGGCCAGCCGGACATCAAGTTCAGGTTCTGAACGGCTTGCGAGGCGGCTCCCTTGAGGAGGTTATCGAGGCAACTGATGATGACCAGGCGTTTGCCGTCGGGTGCGAGTTGGAAGCCGAGGTCGCAGAAGCCGGTGCGGACGACGTGCTGGATCTGCGGGAGCGCGGGGCTGCGGCGGACGCGGACCATGGGCCGGCCGGCGTAGAAGTCGCTGTAGACGGATTGGATGGCAGCCCAGGCTACCGGGTTCGCTGAGGCGCACGTAAATCGTGCTGAGGATGCCGCGCGGGATGGGGAGCAGGTGCGGGGTGAACTGGATCTGGTCGGCGGTGAGGTGAAGCTGCTCGAGCATTTCGCCGGTGTGGCGGTGGCCGAAGACGGCGTAGGCGGAGAGGTTGTCGGCCGCGTTCATGAAGTGCGTGGTGGGCGTGGGGGCCTTGCCCGCGCCGGAGACTCCGGACTTGGCGTCGCAGATGATGCCGTGGGCGAGGTCGATCAGGTTGGCGCCGTGCTTGGCTCCAAGCAGCAGCGGGGCGAGCGCCAGGATGATGGACGTAGCGTAGCAGCCGGGGTTGGCGACGAGGCGGGCGGTTTCAATCGCGCGGCTGTGGGGAGCGTAGAGCTCGGGGAGGCCGTAGACGGCTTCGTGCTGGAGCGCCTGAGCGGCGGTTGGGTCAGCGTCGTGGAGCTTGTAGACAGCGCGGTTGGCGTCGTTGTGGAGACGCCAGGCACCGGAGAGGTCGATGACACGGAGGCCCGCGGCAAGGGCCTGCGGGACCCATTCGCGGGACTGCTCGTGTGGCGTGGCGAGGAAGAGGATGCTGGTGCCTTCCTGCTGAAGCTGCTTCCAGGTGAAGGGATGGACGCGGGCGTCGTCGGCTCCGGGGAGGCCGCTTAGCTGGGGGTGCAGGGAGGTGAGGGAGATGGCGCCGGCTTCGGCAGAGCCGTCGGGCTGTGCACCTTCGGGGCGGCCGAGAAAGGTGGGCGTGGCGTTGCCCAGGCGCGGGTGGTCGAGGAGCAGGCGCGCGAGCTCGGCTCCGGCGTAGCCGCTGACTCCGGCTACGGCGATGCGCGGGGCTTCGGCGGAGCCCAAGCGTGTCGACGATGATGCCGTCGTCACGAGTGGGGCACCCGGAGTTTTTTCGATATGAACCGGCGCTTCGAGGGTTGTGGTCGAGCTTTGCGTCGAGCTAGGCAAGGTGTTCCTCGATGCGGTCCTTGAGGGTGGCCGCGGTTTTATTGTCCGCGCAGATGATTAAGACGGTGTTTTCGCCGGCGATGGTGCCGACGACTTCCCGCCAATCGGCAGCGTCAATGCCGGCGGCGACGGGCTGCGCGCCGCCCATAAGGGTGATGACGACGAGCAGGTTCTGCGCCTGGCGGACTTCGAGGCCGAAGTTCTGGAACATCTGGTGGACGTCGGGGAGGTTTTCGTCGGCGTCGGGATCGTTGGGCAGGGCGTAGCCGGCCGGACCCTTAAGGAGCTTGAGCTCGCGGATGTCGCGGGAGAGGGTGGCCTGGGTGACGTGGATGCCCTTGGCAGCGAGCTTGCGGCGGAGGTCATCCTGGTTGCTGATGGAGCCGCTGTCGGCCACTGTGGTGCGTACGAGGAGGTCGCGGATGGCGCTGTGTCTTGTGTTCTTCATGGCAGTCAAATCCAACAGAATTTCTGATGCACCGGCTGAAAGCGGCGATGCATAAAAATGCAAACTCTATGTATAAATATGCAACCAGTTTTACGTCAAGGGGTGGTAGCGAAGTTTTTGTGGAAACGCTCAGAAAAGTCGGTAACACGGTTTTGGGCTGGCGCGAAGAGCGAAGTATAGTGAACTATGGCTCAGTCTCACCCCAAGTTCCGGGGCGGCTCCTTGGGAGTGCGCTCGGCAGAATCGTTCCTCCCGAAGATGAGTACAAATGCGCGCGCTGAAGGTGCGCCGGTGGACCCGGGTGTGCGGTCCGATCTGCTGGACCCGCGCTACGAGTTCGACTCCTGCGGCGTGGGGTTTGTGGCTTCTGCGCTGGGGCGGGCCAGTCACGACATTCTGCTGAAAGGCATTACCGCGCTGGCGCGGCTGGCGCACCGCGGGGCAGTGGCGTCGGATGGAGCTTCCAGCGATGGCGTGGGGCTGATGACGGGCGTGCCGCGGGCGTTTTTGCTGGCGGAAGCGGGCCTGAACCTTGGCGATAACGAAGATCTGGGCGTGGGCATGCTGTTTCTGCCGCAGGCGGAGACGCGCGGCGAAGCAGTGATGGAGCGGTGTCTCCAATCGCAGGGATTGCGCGTGCTGGGATGGCGCAATGTGCCGGTAAAGCCGGAGACGCTGGGCGAGATTGCGCGAAGCGTGATGCCGAGCATCAAGCAGGTACTCGTGGGCGATACGCAGCCGCGAGCCGAGCAGACAGATGGGATGGAGCGGCGGCTGTACCTGGCTCGCAAGCAGTTTGAGCGAGCGGTAGGTGAGGGCGATACCGAAGGGTATGTGTGTTCACTTTCGACCGGGACGCTGGTTTACAAGTCGATGTGCATGGGGAGCCTGCTGCCGGAGTTTTACCCGGACCTTCAGCGCCCGGAGTACATCACGCATTTCTGCATATTCCATCAGCGGTATGCGACGAACACCACCCCGGCATGGCATCGGGCTCAGCCGGGGCGGAAGCTGGCGCACAACGGCGAGATCAATACGGTGTGGGGAAACCGGGCGCGCATGGAAGCGCGGGACTCCACTCTGCCCGTGGAATGCAAGCCAGTGCTGACGAAGGATGGAACGGATTCGACCAGCCTGGACGAGACGCTGGAGCTGATTTCGCAGAACGGAAGAACGATTGCAGAAGGCGTGCGGATGCTGCTGCCTCCGGCGCAGGTGAAGCGCTTTCATCCTTTTTTGAAGTACCACAGCGACGTTTGCGAACCGTGGGATGGACCGGCGGCGATCGCGTTTTCTGACGGTGTGGTGGTGGGTGCGGCGCTGGATCGCAATGGGCTGCGGCCGTGCCGGTATGCGATCACGAGCGGGGGGCTGGTGGTGGCGGGGTCCGAGGCGGGGCTGGTGGACCTCGATCCGGAGACGATCATCGAGTCAGGGCGGCTGGGGCCGGGCGAGATGCTGGGCGTGGATACGGCCGAGCGCAAGGTGTATCACAACGACGACATGCTGGACGTCTTCGACGAGCGGGCAACGTATGTGGAGCTAGCCGAGGATACGCCGCTTGTGGGGATTGAGGCGCCGGCATCGCTGACGGGCGAAGCGCTGATGGCTCAGCAGCGAGGCTTTGGGTACACCAAGGAAGACGTCAACATGATCCTGAAGCCGATGGCCGCGACGGGCAAGGATGCCGTGTGGTCGATGGGCGACGATACGCCGCTGGCGTTTCTGGCGAAGGGACCAAGGCCGCTGTATGCGTTCTTCCGGCAGCGGTTTGCGCAGGTGACGAACCCGGCGATCGATCCGCTGCGGGAGAGCGTGGTGATCAGCCTGCACTCTCGGCTGGGGCCCTGGGCTCACCTGCTGGATAAGAATGCTCCGCTGCCGGGGCTTTCGGTGGAGTCTCCGTTCCTGAGCCTGGGGAAGGTGGCGGCGCTGCGGGTGGGTGAGTATCCATATGGCGAGAACCTGCGGATGCGGGAACTTCCCTGCCTGTACCCGGCTAGTTCCACGCTGGAGCAGGGTGTTGAGGAACTGGCTCGGCAGGCGGTGGACCTGGTGCGGACCGGAGCGAAGATTTTGCTGCTGACGGATCGCTGGGCAGGTGCTACCGATGGCGGGTTGATGCTGCCGGTGCCGATGGCTATGGCGACCGGTGTGGTGCATGACTCGCTGGTGGCCGCGGGGCTGCGGACGCTTTGCGGGCTGGCTGTGGAGGCGGGCGATTGCCGCGATGTGCACCATGCGGCGGTGCTGATCGGTTATGGCGCGGGTGTGGTGTGCCCGTGGCTGGCGCTGGAGACGGCGAAGGCGCTGGCTCCGGAAGGCGTGGACGGCGAGGCGATGATGCTGAAGTCGCTGGACGCGGGCATTGCGAAGATCATGTCGAAGATGGGCATCTCGGTGGTGAACAGCTACCGGTGTGCGCGGCTGTTCGACATCCTGGGGCTGCACAAGAGCGTGGTGGACCGCTGCTTTGCGGGGACTCCCGCGCCGCTTTCGGGGATTGGGTTTGCGGAGCTGGACCGGCGAATTCGGGAGAGCTGGGAAGCGCCTGTCCCGGGCGAGGCAGCGAAGGCGGACTTGCCGGATTTCGGTTGGGTTCGGTTTCGGAAGTCGGATGTTTCGGAGCCGCACATCTGGCAGCCGCCAAATGTGAAGGCCTTGCAGACGGTTGTGGGGAGCGCGAGGGGGCAGGCTCCGCAGACGGACCCGAGCGGGGCGTTTGCGATCTTCAGCCGCAGTCTGGATCTGCGGGACGCCGCGACGATTCGCGACTTGCTGGAGATTCGTCCGGCGGGAGCGGAGCTGGGGCTGGAGGAAGTCGAGGCTGCCGAGAGTTTGTGTAAGCGGTTCATTGCGAGCGCGATGAGTCTGGGGTCGCTGAGCCCGGAGGCGCACCAGACGATCACCGCAGCGATGAACATGCTGGGGGCAAGATCGAATACGGGAGAAGGCGGGGAAGATCCCGTCGTATATCGGCCGCAGGGTTCAGGAATCAGGAAACAGGAAACAGGAAGCAGGATTGAGGCCGAGAGCAGCGGCGGCGGCGTTGCTGTTGCGGAGATGGTGGCGGCACCGGCGGTGCATACGGGCGTCAGCTTGAACAACAAGATCAAGCAGATTGCTTCGGGGCGGTTTGGCGTTACGGCGGAGTACCTGGCGCACGCGGAGGAGATCGAGATCAAGGTGGCGCAGGGCGCGAAGCCCGGTGAGGGCGGGCAGTTGCCGGGACACAAGGTTTCCGGGCTGATTGCACGTCTGCGGCATGCGCAGCCGGGAGTGAGTTTGATCTCGCCTCCTCCGCACCATGACATCTACTCGATTGAGGACCTGGCACAGTTGATCTACGACCTGCGGCGGGTAAATCCCAAGGCCGCGATCGGCGTGAAGCTGGTTTCGAGCTTTGGCGTAGGGACCGTAGCGGCCGGCGTAGCAAAGGCGTATGCCGACTACATCGTGATAGCGGGCAACACGGGCGGCACGGGGGCAGCGGCGCTTTCCAGCATCAAGTACGCGGGGAATCCGTGGGAGATTGGGCTGGCAGAGGCTCAGCAGGCGCTGCGGGCGAGCGGGATGCGTGATCGCGTGCGGCTGCGCACTGATGGCGGCATGGCGACGGCTCGGGATGTACTGGTGGCCGCGCTGCTGGGTGCTGACGAGTATGCGTTCGGGACGGCGGTGCTGGTGGCGATTGGGTGCGACATGGCTCGGCAGTGCCACCTGAATACGTGCCCGACGGGGATTGCGACGCAGAAGCCGGAGCTGCGGGCGAAGTTTCGCGGCAAGCCGGAGCATATCGTGGAGTTCTTCCACCAGCTTGCGGGTGACCTGCAAAAGCTGCTGGCGAAGCATGGACTGCGGTCGCTGGAAGAGGCGATTGGGCGCGTAGACCTGCTGGAGCAGGTACGGTTCGACGGTAACCTGGACCTGACGCCGGTGCTGGCTCAGCCGAAGAAGCTGGGAACGCCCGCGGTGCGATGGATGGGCGTGCCCAACCTGCGGCCGGGCAAGGATGAGCCTCTGGATGAGGCCTGGATTGAGGCTTCGGTTGCGGCTGTAAAGGCAGGGCAGCCCTGGCGTGTGAAGGCACACATCGCGAATGAGCATCGCGCGGTGGGGGCGAGGCTTTCGGGTGAGCTTGGTATCTTGCGGGCCAAAGGCGAAGTTGGTGCGGCGGATGTCTTCTATGAGCTTGAGGGCGTTGCCGGGCAGTCGTTTGGCGCATTCGCGGGTGAGGGCATGTGCCTGCAGTTGACGGGCTTGGCGAATGACTTTGTGGGCAAGGGGCTTTCGGGAGCCGAACTGCGCTTGCGGGCTGTTGGGTGTGCTGCCGAGCGCAGCGAGGAACACTGCATCCTGGGGAACGTGGCGCTGTATGGGGCCACGGCCGGGCGGATGTTTGCGGCTGGACGCGCAGGCGAGCGGTTTGCGGTAAGGAACTCCGGGGTGACCGCTGTCGTGGAGGGCGTGGGCGACCATGCCTGCGAATACATGACGGGCGGCATGGTGGTGATCCTTGGCGGCGTCGGGATCAACTTTGGGGCCGGGATGACCGGAGGGCTGGCCTGGGTGAACGATGCCTCGGGCCGGATGCTGGGCGAGACCCTCTATCACAATGAGTTTCTTAGCGCGCAGCCGTTCGCGGAGGCTTCGGTGGAACAGCAGGCTGGGTTGAAGGCTCTGCTTGAGGAGCATGCGGAGAAGGCGGAGAGCCAGCTGGCTGGGAGGCTGCTGGGGGATTGGGCGGCGGCTTCGGAGAGGTTTGTGCTGTTTACGCCTAAGCCGCAGGCGTAGCGGGTTAGCAAGTTCGCGAGTTAGCGGATTCGCGGCTGGCGAACTTGTTCCGACTGCCGGGCCGGCGGAGCCACGCATGCCGCGATGAGACCGCGTCATACGTGGGGCACCCAGTTTGGAATTGGCTAACGAATAGCTTCGGCGGCTTCCAGAAGGCTGGTGTGACGCTGGCCGGTTTGGACCAGCTGCTGGATCGCTTCGAGGGAGTGGATGGAGCCTCGGGCTCCTGCGGCGGTGCAGTTGATGGCGGCGGCGGCGCAGGCGAAGTCGAGCTGGGCTTCAAGGGGCCAGCTCTGGAGCAGGGCGTAGATGAAGCCGGCGTGGAAGATGTCGCCGGCTCCGGTGGTGTCGACGACGGGGACGACGAAGGCCGAACGGTGGGTGAGGGCGCGGCCGTCGAAGGCGAGAACGCCCTCTTCGCCGAGCGTTACGGCGGAGACGATGGCTCCGAAGAGGGCGTGCATACGCTGCAACGCGGTGGCGAGGTCGCGCTCGCCGGTGAGGCGGGTGGGGAAGTCGCGGCTGACTATAGGGTAGTCAATCAAGGTGAGCAGGTCTTCGATGCCGGGGTAGAGCTCGTCGAGATCGGCGACGACGGGAATGCCGGCTTCGCGGGCCCAGCGGGCGGCGAGCAGGGCGGCTTCGATGTCATGGCCATCAATGTGGAGGAGGCGCGCGTTGGTGATCCAGTCGCGCTCCAGCTCACGAGGCTGAAGGACGATGCGCTCATCGCGACGGTTGAGCACGGTGCGCTCGCCGAAGGCGTCGACGAGGACGAGGGAGCGGGCGCTTGGGACGCCTGGGACCTGGACGACGCGGGCGTCGACGCCGGCGTGGGCAAACTCGCGAAGGTGAAGCGCGGCAGCTTCATCCGAACCGAGCTTGCCGACGTAGCGCGTGGACAGCCCCCAAAGCTGGCAGGCCACGACGGTGGAGGCGACCTGGCCTCCGGGCTGGACGGCCTCGGATTCGTACTCCATTTTGGAGCCGCGAGTGGGGAAGCGCGCCACGTTGATCAGGGTGTCGGTGGCGTTGAGGCCGACACCGACTAGATCGACTGGCGAGGCTGAGAACATCTTGTGATTGTAGCGGGCGGGAGCGGGGCTGAGGGCGCTTGGGTGGCGCTATACACTTGGGGTACGTGGCCCGGTAGCTCAGATGCATAGAGCAGCGCACTCCTAACGCGAAGGTCGCAGGTTGGACTCCTGCCCGGGCCACCATGATTTCCTGCAATGTGAAAGGCTCCTGCGATCGCAGGAGCCTTTCCTTTGTTGAGCCGAAGTGTTTAGCGGCAGGCGTGGCGGTAGACGCGGGGGTTGCGCCACTCTTCCATGGTGGCGTAGGCGATGCAGCTCCTGCCGCTGCGGGAGTCTACGCGATAGGTGAGATTGCCTTGGCGGTACCACTGGTAGGCACCGTTGCCGCCGAAACGCATGCCGTCAGGGTTCTCAGGCGGCTGGCTGTCGTTGCCCTGATAGCCGTAGCCCTGATAGCCGTAATCGACGCGGGAGGGCGGGTAGACGGGGCCACGCTTGCCGGGGCGGGGAGACGGCGCGTTGGGGCCGTTGTAGCCGTACGGACCTCCGCCATTAGGACCACCGCCGTAAGGCGAGACACCGTTGTAGCCGGAAGCGCCATAGGAGCCGGATGCGGCGTAGGCTCCGCCCTGGGCGTAGGGGTCTTCGGTGATCGGCGTGGTCTGGACGGCGACGTCGTTGGCGTCACCGTGGTACGGCTCACCGTTCACGGTTCCGGGGTAGTCGCTGCGGGACGGGGTTGGGTGTGCCTCGCCAAGATTCTGGCCGTTTTCCATGGTGGTGGTTCCGGTTTCCATGGCGGCGTCACGGCGAACGACGGAGCCGTCGTACACGTTGGCGTTGTGGTAGTTGCGCCACCACCAGACTCCGCTAACGATGAGAACAATGACAAAGATGATGACAAGAATGCGGCCCATGCGCCCGAATTGTTCCATACACGGCGCTGGAAAGCGATAAGAAAGAACGAGTTGGGCAAGTTTTCTTGATTCGGGCTGTGCAGGCGCTCGTGCAGGAGCCCGCCAGGGTGTGTGCTGCCGGCGAAATACGGGGGTCTCTCCACTCCGCTTCGCTCCGGTCGAGATGACGAGCTAAAGATTGCTCCGGTCGAGATGACATGCGTTAAGGTTTTCGGCTTCCGGTCGGGATGACAAGCATTGCGGGCTGTCGGGGTTCGATGGTCATCTTTCGAGGTGCCTGACGGTGCGAAGGGCGGGCGTAGAATTCTAGGTGTGCCGAAGTACTCCATTGTGGTCCCGTTTCACAACGAAGAAGAGAATGTCACGCGGCTGTATGACCGCGTGAAAGACGTGATGGAGTTGGTGGGCTCCTCGTTCGAGATGGTGTTTGTGGACGATGGATCCACGGACCGCACGTACCGGCTGCTGGAAGAGATTGCGGCGGTGGATTCGCGGGTGCTGCTGGTCAAGCTGCGGCGGAACTTTGGGCAGACTTCAGCGCTGGCGGCGGGATTCGACCACTCGCAGGGTGAGTACATCCTGGCGATGGATGGCGACCTGCAACACGACCCGGCGGAAATTCCGGCGTTCCTGGCGAAGCTGGAAGAAGGCTACGACGTGGTGAGCGGGTGGCGCGAGCAGCGGGCCGACAATATGCTGCTGCGGCGCATTCCTTCGCGCGCGGCGAACTGGCTGATGGCGAAGCTGAGCGGCGTGGATATTCACGACTTCGGGACGACGTTCAAGGCCTACCGGCGCGAGGTGATTCATAGCATTCCGCTTTATGGCGAGATGCACCGGTTTATCCCGGCGCTGGCGAGCTGGTATGGCGCGAGCATCTGCGAGATTCCGATTTCGAACCCGGCGAGAGCGAGCGGCGAGAGCCACTATGGACTGTCGCGGACGTTTCGCGTGATGTTCGACCTGATCACGATCCGGTTTCTGCTGAAGTACATGACGCGGCCGCTGCATTTTTTTGGCGGGGTTGGAGCTGTGGGTGTGCTTTCGGGCGGCGGGATCGCGATGTGGCTGCTGATGGAGAAGCTGATTTCCGGCCGCGCGGTGGCGGGCGAACATGGGCCGTGGTTCGTGATTGCGGCGGTGCTGATGCTGGCGGGAATGCAGGCGATTGGGATCGGGCTGCTGGGCGAGCTGCAGGTAAGGCACTTCTTTACGCAGCAGCAGCGGAATCCGTATGCGATTGACCGGCTGCTCAGGATGCGATCTTCGGAAGAAAGCATGATGCGGTAAGCGAGTTAGCGAGTTAGCGAGTTAGCGAGTTAGCGAGTTAGCGAGTTAGCGAGTTAGCGAGTTAGCGAGTTAGCGAGTTAGCGAGTTAGCGAGTTAGCGAGTTAGCGTCTAAGGGGATTCATTTGCGCGCGATTCAGATCGAAAAGACGGGTGGACCTGAGGTTTTGCAGGTGGTGGAGTTGCCGGTGCCTGCGCCGTTGGCTGGTCAGGTGTTGGTGAAGATCGATGCCGCCGGCGTGAACTTCATCGACACATATTTGCGTGAGGGACGGTATCCGGCGGCGCTGCCGTTTATTGCGGGGCAGGAAGGTGCTGGAACCGTTGCGGGGCTGGGTGATGGGGTTACAGGCTTCGCTGTGGGTGATCTGGTGGCGTGGACCGGGGTTCGCGGGGCGTATGCGGAGTATGCGTGCGTGCCTGCGACCGACCTGCTGCATGTGCCGCACGGGCTGAGCCCGGAGCAAGCCGCGGCGGTTCTGACGCAGGGGCTTACGGCGCACTACCTCGCCTTTGGAACGTATGAGATCCAGGCGGGCGATACGGTGCTGGTGCATGCCGGCGCGGGTGGCGTGGGCCTGCTGTTGACGCAGGTTGCGAAGCGACTTGGGGCGCGGGTCATCACGACGGTTTCGACGGATGAAAAGGCGGAGCTTTCGCGCGAGGCGGGGGCGGATGAAGTGATCCTGTATACGCGGGAGAACTTTGCGGACCGGGTGAAGGAGATCACGGGCGGCAAGGGGCTGCCGGTGGTGTATGACTCGGTGGGAAAGACGACGTTTGAGGATTCGCTGAAGTGCCTGCAGCCGCGTGGATTAATGGTGCTGTATGGGGCTTCAAGCGGGCCGGTACCGGCGATGGATCCTATCCGGCTGATGAGCGGATCGTTGTTTCTGACGAGGCCTACGCTGAAGGACTATGTGCAGACTCGTGATGGGCTGGAGTGGCGGGCAGGCGAGATCTTTCGCTGGGCAGCCAGTGGCGAGCTGAAGGTGCGGATCGGGCACACGTACAAGCTTGAGGATGCGCCTCAAGCGCACATCGATCTGGCTGGGCGGAAGACGACCGGTAAGGTGCTGTTGACGCTGCAGTAGCTGACGGGTCGCGTGTGAGTGGGTGACAAGTCTGTGACGGCTGGGCTGACGCGTGGACTAAACTGGGTGCACCACCCTTTTCTGCGCTGCTCTGTCGATTACTTGTTTGAGCCGTGTTTGTCTAAACCTTGCAACCGCTGGGAATGTTCGGGAAGCGCGGTGAAACTCCGCCACTGCCCCGCAACTGTGAAGCGCGCACCTTGTCACGTTTCCATTCATGCCGACGATGAAGCTGTCGTCATGAATGGGCTACCCGGGATCAGGTGAAGCCGGCCCGGAGACTTTCACTGACTGCCTTTGAGCGGTTGGGAAGAGAGCCTCCAGAACACGTGGCCTGCTTTGAAATCGCGCCAGTCAGGAGACCGGTTCCTTTTGCGCTGCTTTCTACCACACCTCCGAGGGGGAGGTGAAGGAGATCATCATGTTTTTTCTGTCCGGCCGCACTCTCGCGAGCCCGCCGCTGCGAGCGAAGTCTTTGCGTTGCGTATTTTCAGCCGCCCTCCTTTTTGCCGTTTTTTCGAACAATGCCCGCGCCGTTATTGTGCGGGGGCGTGCTACCGACCCGTTGGGGCAGCCTGTTGCGGGTGCCCGGGTGCAGCTTATCCAGGGCACGCAGGTGATTGCGTCCGCTGTGTCCGACAGCAACGGTTACTTTGAAGCGCGTACCGGGAACTCGGGCCGGTTCAAGATGGTCGGCAATGCGACGAAGTACCTGCCGGCGATTGGCGACGAGTTTTACGGCGGCGCGCTTGATGTGGTTGAGAAGAACGTCGTGCTGGCGGTGAACTCCGTGCAGCAGGAGATGTCTGTTACGGCGACAGGCGTGCCGACGCCGCTTCCGCAGGTGACGGCTCCGGTGACGCTGATTCCAGGCGAGGACTTTCAGACCCGCATTGGCGTGGTGGACGAGATGCGGCAGTCGCCGGGCGTGTTCCTGGTGCAGAGCGGACAGACGGGTTCGGTGACGTCGCTGTTCATGCGCGGTGGGCAGTCTGACGCGAACAAGGTGCTGGTGGATGGAGTGCCGGCGGAGGACATTGGCGGGCGGTTCGACTTCGGCACGCCGAGCTCTACCGGGGTTGCCAGCATGGAGATGTATCGCGGGCCTGATTCGGCGCTGTATGGCACGGACGCGCTGGCTTCGGTGATCGCGATTACGACACCGCGCGGTGTGACGGTGAAGCCGCTGGTGACCTACTCGGGCGATGCCGGAAACCTGTACACGTATCGCAATGAGCTGACGGTGAGCGGCACGCATCGCAAGCTGGACTATCTCGCGGGCTATTCGTTTTTCCAGACATCGAACGCCCTGCAGAATGACGAGTATCACTCGGGGACGCCGGTGGGGAACTTCGGCTATGCGCTAGGCGACCGAACGAATCTGCGAGGGACCGTGCGTTACAGCGTTTCGGCTACGGGCGTGCCAAACGCGCATGACTTCTTTGGTATCTCCGCGAACGCCAAGGAACAGGACCAGGACCTCTACACGCAGGGAACGCTGGAGAACACAACGCTGCGTGGCTGGCACAACATGGCTCGCTATGGAGTGGCCCGCAAGCGGGAACAGTTCAGCACGCTGGGCGATATGGGCACGCCGGTTACGTCGTACGGCTATACGACGTACTACGGGAACGTGGTGACGATTCGCGGCGCCAACGGCTACACAACGAAGGGGCAGGCAGCGATCAACTATGGCGGGGATGTGGGTTCGTACCTGCTGGTTTCGGATCGGGATGAGCTGTACTACCAGAGCGACTATGCGTTCAACCGGCACGTGCGGGCGCTGTTCGGGTTCCGCTACGAGGATGAGCGCGGCGCTTACCACTACCCGCTGTATGGCTATAACCAGAACCTGGAGCGGCGGAACTTCGAGTACACGGGTGAGATTCAGGGCGACTACAAGAACCGGGTATTCGTTTCGCTGGGAGGAGCGGTGGAGAAGAACCACCTGTACGGCGTTCGAGGCACACCGAAGCTGGGGCTGACCTATGTGCCGGTCAGGCCGGGGCCGGGGCTGTTCCACGGGACCAAGCTGCGGTTCAACGTGTCGCGCGGCGTTCAGGAGCCGAACCTTACGGCGCAGTTCGGGTCGCTGTATGGGACGCTGCTGCTGGCAGGTGATACCGCGGACATCGCGAAGTATGGCGTGACGCCGATCAAGGCCGAAGAGGCTCGCGCGTACGACTACGGCATCGACCAGAACATCATCGGCAGCAGGCTGATCCTGAAGGCGGGGTACTTCCACACGCAGTACGACCACGAGATCGAGTACGTGAGTTCGGGGGCGCTGAAGACGTACTTCGGGATCGCGAGCACGGCGGCGACGGTTTATGGCGCTTATGAGAACTCGCTGACCTACAGGGCGCAGGGGCTGGAAAGCGAACTGGACTGGCAGGCGACGCGGCGAATCTTCTTACGCGGCGGCTATACGTATCTGGCTCCGCTGGTAGAGCGGTCTTTCTCGACCGATGCGCTGCGGGTGAATGGCTCGACGACGAACCCGCTGTTTCCGGGGATTACGATCGGGAGCACGTCGCCGCTGGCGGGGCAGAGGCCGTTCCGGCGGGCGCCGAACACGGGTTTTCTGGCGGCGACGTACTCGCAGGGCAAGCTGGGAGTCGCGTTCCGCGGAGCGTTTGCCGGGAAGTCGGATGATTCGACGTTCCTGGGTGGCGACACGCCCAGCTATGACAACTCGCTGCTGCTGCCCAATCGGAACCTGGACTTCGGCTATGCAAAGCTGGACCTGAGCGGGACCTACAACGTAATGAGCAAGGTGACGGTGTTTAGCCAGCTCGAGAATGTGCTGAACAACCAGCACATCGGGCCGATCGGGTATCCGGGATTACCGTTTACGGTGCGCGGCGGGTTGAAGATCCGTCTCGGCGGAGAAGAGTAGGCCGCTTCACTGGCTGGAGTACGGGACGCCCACGGCTTAGGCCGTGGGCGTGTTGCGTTAAGAGTGCAGGGAAACTTGTTTCGCGAAATCCCATCTAACTATTCAGAGGTTTTGCGAAGATGAGGCTCCTGAAGTACACCAAACGTGTTTCCCTGATGGCGGTTCTGGCAATGAGCGCCACCGGGGCTGTTTTTACCGCAACTGCTGCCGCCCAGGAGATCGCGACGGAAGGTCCCGTGCCAACCAGTGCGCTTATTCGGGTGGATTCAAAGAACGAGCAGCCGCTCGACCCTGCCATGCTGAGGCTGGAAGTGAATGGGCATCAGACTCCCATTCAATCTGTGACGCCGATTCTGCCGTCGCAGGCGCAGGTAGCGATCCTGATCGATGACGGGCTACGAATGTCGTTCAGCCTGCAAGAAAAGGAACTCGAGGATTTTGTACGCAAGCTCCCCTCCGGGATGCGGGTGATGATCGGCTTCATGCGCAATGGCCAGGTGATGAGCCATGGATTCACGACGGATCACGAGGCAGCGCTGCAGGATCTTCGGATCCCGATCGGCATGCAGGGCGTGAGCGGAAGCCCGTATTTCACGCTCTCCGATTTCGTGAAGCAGTGGCCTTCCAACGCTCCCGGGCCGCGGTTTGTGCTGATGATCACGAACGGGGTGGACCCCTACAACGGCAGCGTCAGCCCGTTGAACCAGGACAGCCCATACGTGCAAACAGCGCAGGAAGATGCGCAGCGTGCAGGTGTGGCCGTGTACTCGATTTACTATCCGATTCACGCCGAGCGCGGGAACTTGGTGAGCTTTAGCGGGCAAAGCTACCTGCAGCAGGTTGGCGCCGCAACGGGTGGAGAAAGCCTGTACATGGGCAACATGACGCCAGTCGACCTGAAGCCTTTCTTCGACCACTTTGCGAAGGATCTTGCAGAGAGTTACGTGATGCGCTTCCAGGCAAGCGCGGCGCGTGAGAAATCCCGTACGCTGAGTTCCATCAAGGTGAAGTCTGAACAGCCTGGGGTCAAGGTGCATGCTCCGGATGCAGTTCACCCGGGAGTCTAAAGAGGAAGAGCGGCACGCAACAGGATCGAGAACCTTAAAACAAGGCTTCGCCCGATTGGGTGGAGCCTTTGCTTTTGCGACGCGAGGGCGTTCGCGACCGTGCGACCTACGGCTGCGATAGCATGGCGCGACGCCGCCGGTTCGGCGGTGACGGACTTTTCGCGATGAACGCCGTGGACGATAGTGGGGTTCGTGGCCCAGGTAGGTCGGCGGCTATTTGCTGCGGGTGCGCGAAGCCGGTGGTTTTTGCGGTGAGCGCGAACCGGCGATAAGGATGTCGACGAGGCGGCGTGCGCTTTCCTCCCACCCGGGTAAGGCAGTGGTGTGGAAGACGCCGATCATGGCTCGGACGAAGTCACCAGGTACGGTGTCGCTGCGGAGTTCGCCGCTGTCGATGGCGAGCTGGACCGCCGTCATGAATGTGCTGTGGATGACGTTTCGAGTGCCTTCGATGAGGCGCATAGAACCGCCAGGAACCGTGTCCATGGCGGGCACGATGAGCAGCTTGGCGGCAACGTGATCGATGAAGAGGAGCATCCAGGAGCGGAGCGCCTGCAATGGCGGCAAACTCGCGGCGAACTGTTGCTGGGCGGCGGCGAGTTTTTCGACCGAGGAGCGATAGACCTCCTCAATAAGAGCTTCCCGGGTGGGAAAGTGGCGGTAGAGAGTACCGGGGCCTACGGCTGCCTGGCGGGCGATGTCGTCGAGCGAAGCCTCTGCGCCGCGCTCGGTGAAGGCGAGCTTCGCGACTTCCAGGATGCGCTCGCGATTGCGCTGAGCGTCTGCGCGCGGGGCGCGGGTGGCGCTCGGGGTGTTGGCTTGTACAGACTTTTTTGCTGGCATGAAGGAGTGCGAAAAACTTTCTTGCAACCGGAGACCGTCTCCGGTTATCTATGTAAGCGGAGGGTATTCGGAGACTGTCTCCGTTTTATTGGGTGAGGATACAAATGTCAACTCCGGCGGGGCTCATGGTAGCTCCGCTGCACACAGAAGCAAACAACGAAGAGGATGCTATGCGCGTATTTGTCACAGGAGCTACGGGGTTTATTGGAACGGAACTGGTAAAGGAGCTGATCGAGGCAGGGCACGAAGTGCGGGGGCTCACGCGCAGCGAGGCTGGCGCGGAGCAGTTGAAGGCCGTGGGTGCGGAAGTGGTTCATGGAAACATAAAGGACCTGGACTGTCTGCGCAGCGGGGCGACCGGGATGGATGTGGTGGTGAACCTGGCGTTTAACCACGATGACATGTCGAAGTTCGCGGAAAGCGCTGCAGACGAGATCAAGGCGATTGAGGCTTTGGGATCAGTACTGGAGCCAGGCAAGCTGCTGGTGGTGACCTCGGGTGTGGGACTTCTGCCGGGTGCGCCGGGGCAGGTGCGCAAGGAAAGCGATCAGGCGGTGGATAACCCAGGCCTTCCGCGCAGGCCAGAACAGGCCGCGAAAGCCGTGGCGGAGCGGGGTGTGAACGTGGCCATCGTGCGACTGCCCCAGGTTCACGACACGCGCAAACAGGGACTGGTGACGATGCTGATTCCGATGGTGCGCGAGAAAGGTGTCTCGGCTTACATTGGCGATGGATCGGCTCGCTGGTCTGCGGCGCCGCTGCGTGATGTGGCGCACTTGTACCGGCTGGCGGTCGAGAAGACCGGCCCGGGCGTGACGGTGTATCACGCAGTCGACGAAGAAGGCGTGACGATGAAAGAGATCGCCGAAGCGATCGGCAAAGGGCTGAAGGTACTGGTCAAGTCGCTTCCCGCGGAACAAGCGGCTGAGCACTTCGGGTGGTTCGCGCACTTTGCATCGCTGGATATGCCGGCTTCAAGTGAGTGGACTCGCAAGACGCTGGGCTGGGAGCCGACGGGGCCGGGGTTGATTGAGGACCTGAATAACATGGACTACGAAGAAGCTGCCAAGTAGTTCGAGCGAGACATCAACGCCAACGGCCCCGGAGTGTTCCGGGGCCGTTGGCTGCAAGGCATACAATCGCCGGGTATGAAGACTTTCTTGAGACGATCTATTTCCTGGGGAACGGTGTTGATGGCCTGCGCTCCGGCGAGCGGGATTCTCGGGCAGAGCTCCGATGAATCAGCAGTGCTGGCGCCGATTCGCGCTCTTTTCGACGGCATGGCGAAGCGCGACGCGGCGGCGATGAAAGCACCCACGCTGCCGGGTGGAACGATGGTGCTGATGCGCGACGGCAAACCAGCGCAAATGACCTTTGAGGCTTTCGCCGAGCGCGTAGGCAAGCCGGGTACGACGAAGATCGAGGAGCGGATTCACGATCCTCTGGTGCGCATCGACCACGACCTGGCGGTGGTGTGGGCTCCGTTCGACTTCCTGGTGGACGGCAAGGTGGACCACTGTGGCACGGACTTGTTCAACCTGGTGAAGGTGGATGGCAAGTGGGTGATTGCCAGCGTGGCGGATACGGGGACGAAGAGCTGTCCGGCGAAGTGAAGTGAGCTGACAATTGGTCCGGCCACACGCCTGAAGAAGAGGCGTGCGGCCGGTGATCTCGGCAGCTAGTCCAGCCACGATTCGCGCGGGCTTGCGCCGGCGGCCGCAGCAGCGGTGGCGAACCCGGGTGTGCGGACTCCGGTGCCGTACCAATCGACGTTGCGAGTGACATACATGGCGATGGCTACGGCAACAAAGCTGGCGATGGCTCCAACGAGGAGAGCGTAGGCTTCGACGCGAAGAAGCACGTAGATGAAGGTATAGAGGATCGCGAAGACCGCAAATGCGCGGAGCGCGAGCTTGCGACTGCGGAAGATCCAGTCCGTGTTGGTGGCGAAGAGGGCAATGGTGGAGACACCGGCGATGAGGAAGCTGAGGTCGAAGCCGAGATGTTCTGCGAAGGACAAAAGCAGCAGGTAGAAGATGATCTGTGCTACGCCGACCAGTGCATATTGCGCTGGATGAACGCGCTTGCTGCTGGAAACCTCGAAGAGGAAGTATGTGAGGAAGACGAGGCCGAGAAAGAGCGGCATGTAGTGCACGGAGCGCTCCGTGGCCCGGTAGGAGTCTACGAGGCGGATGCCCATGACTTTTGTGGGCTGCACGTTCGCGTCGCCGTGCATGGCGGCGAGGACGCCGTGCTTGTCGGCGCGATCGGTGTTGAGGCTATCGACGAAGAAGCCGGAGATGCTCATGCCGAGGGCGAGCAAGAGGATGAGGAAGAACTTGCCTCCAAGCGAGCGAGAGCTAGAGGCGAGGGCAGGGGCGGGCTGAAACGTTGGGAAGGCGCTCATTGTTTCTCCTTATTCGATTGACTTTGCATTGCAAAGTTTATGGGCACGGAACGGGTTGAGGACAGGGCAGGATTTCAGTTACGTACGTATGGGGGAGAGCTTACTGCGCTGCGTGATTGTGCTCTTTTTGCCGGCAGCGGCCGCATCTTTCACGATCTGCTCGAGGACGGTGAGGTAGTCCAGATAGCGTTTACGGCCCGATGCGGTGACGCGCACGACAGTCTGGGCGCGGCCGCTAGTTTGGGTGCGGCCGCTAGTCTGGGCGCGGCCTCCGCCGCTTTCTTCCTTCGACAGGCGCACGATGCCGTCTTCTTCAAGCATTTGCAGATGACGGGCAAGGTTGCCGTCGGTGAGGTTGCAGAGGCGCTTGAGCTCGCCGAAGCTGAGACCGCCCGTGTGGGTCATGAGCGAAGAAAGGATGCCAAGGCGGGCTCGTTCGTGGATTACGCGGTCAAGGCCCTCAAAGGCGAACGGAGCTTCCGGGTTAGAGGTTTTCGAGATTTTCGTCGCCATGGGCGGGCTCCTTTCGGGCGGAGACGTAGTGGATGATGGCGACGAGCGCCATGCCGACCGAGAACCCACCACCCATGGTGACGGGGGCGAGGGCACGGGAGTCCCCGAGAGCGATGCAGGCGAAGCCGGTGAGCAGGAACCACGCGCCGACCAGCAGCATGGGACGCGGCAGGCAGCGGCAGGAGGCGAAGACTCCGAGGCCGAAGACGACCTGCCACAGGCCGGGCAGCAGGTAAAACGCGTCTTGCGGGGCGCGGAGCAAGGCAAAGGGAAGGATGGCTCCGGCGATGCCCGCGGGAAGGAACTGTGCGACGGCCATGCGGATCATTTCATCAGCCATGCCGGAGTGGAGGCGATTGGCGCGAGTGAGCATCTGCGTGGCAATGAGAGCGGCGCTGAGGACCGCAACCGTTAACCAGAGTGCGACGAACTGCGGTGCGTGCGCGGCGGGCCGGGGCAGCCAACGAGCCTGTGCGAGGCCTGCCAGCGCGGCGAGAACAGCGGTTGCGAAGAGAGTTGCCGGGCCATAGCCGCGGAACTCAGTGGTCTGGGCGACCTGCCGGCGAATGCTGCGAATATCGAGGAGTGCCTGGTTGAGATCGGTCATCGTCGTGTTTGTGGTTCCCGATACTTTGTAATGCAAAGCCAGCGTACGCTTTGTTTCGCAAAGTGTAAAGGAGCTGGTTGTATCTGGAATGCTGGCCCGGGTGACTCGCCTGGGCCGACTGCGAGATTTTCATAAGCTACCCGGAAGTGTTCATCAACGTACAGGTCTTTGCGCTATGATGGGGCACCACCACAAAACCAGTTCCAGGAGAGTTCCATGCCATCGCAGCCATTGGCGACGCATCGTCCTGAGATTCCCGCGCTCACTTCCTTACGATTCTTCGCGGCGTTCTGGGTTCTTCTATTTCATATTCGTGAGATCGGGCTCTGGCTTGGGGGCACGGCTGCCTACATTGCTTTTGTGAAGCTCGGCTACCTGGGAGTCAGCTTCTTTTTTGTGTTGTCCGGATTCATCCTTGTGTATGTTTACGCAGGCCGCGAAGTTCCGAAGACTAGATTCTGGCAGGCTCGTTTTGCACGCGTGTATCCGGTTTACTTCCTGGCGCTCTTAGTCACCGTGCCGAATATTTTCTCGATGCTTCCGCTTCTCCACATCACCAGCGGAACTCCCAAGATCGCTGTCCCGGCGTTCGTGCTGCTGGTGGAAGCGTGGCTTCCCCGGGAACTGTTCTTCTGGAACCCGGTGGCCTGGAGCCTTTCGGTGGAAGCTTTCTTTTACCTTGTGTTTCCGTTTGCGATGCGCCTGATGGAACGAAGGGGAGATTGGTTTCTGCGGGTGTCTATGGCCGGTTTGTGGTTGGCCAGTCTCGCGATGACGTTCAGCTATATGCTACTGAAACCGGACGGTGTGGCATGGCCCACAAGCCGCGATAACTTCCTGATCGGGCTTGCGGTGATCAAGTTCAATCCGATCGTGCGCCTACCCGAATTTTTACTGGGTATGTGCGTTAGTCTGCTGTTTCTCAGGCATCGTCCTCGACCGGCAAGCTGGCCGATTGCTGCCGGAGCTTTGCTGATAGTTGCCGGGATGATTTTTCAAGATTGGATACCGTATCCGGTGATGCACTCAGGACTGTTGGCTCCGGCCTTTGCACTGATCATCTACGGCTTTGCCTCTCGGCCTGCGTGGACCGGCGTCTTTGGCGCAAGACCGCTGATATTGCTTGGCGAAGCGAGTTATAGCCTGTATCTGCTTCATGCATCTGCCATCGCCGTGATGGTGATGGTGTTCCATCTGGATCGCTCGCCTCACATTGCACTTGTGATCGGGGTGTATGTCGTGTTGATGCTGCTGGTGTCGATCGGCATTTACATGGGGATTGAGAATCCACTGCGAAAGCTGCTTCGGCCGCGGCAGTTGCCGCAGCCAGTGCCGGCTGTGGCGTGAGTATGAATTTCTGAACGAGTACTGCCGGTCTGGGTGCTCACTCGGTTTGCTAAGAGAGGGTGCGTCGCCGGCCGGTGAGCTTTTCTACGGCTTCGGTTTGATAGCGGCTTAGGCGGACCTGCGTGCCGTCTTTCATCACGATCTGATGGCCTCCGCGAAACCATGTTTGCACTTCGCGCACAAAGTCCATGTTGATGATGGTGGAGCGGTGGACACGGATGAAGGTTTCGGAGTTGAGCTTGCCTTCGAGGGACTGGAGAGTTTCGCGAATGTCGTAGCGCCCGCCGCAGGAGTGAAGCTTGGCGTAGTTGCCCATGGCGTCAATGCGCTCGATAGTGGCGACAGGGACGAGGTGAATGCGGGCGTTGCGGTTTGCGGGGATGCGTTCGATGTAGCGAGGCCGCGCTTCGCGCTCGCGGAGGCTGGCAAACAGCCGTTCCATGGCCTCCACTGAAGGAGGTCGCGAGACCCGCTCGCGGACCCGCTCCAAGGCTTGCGCAAGGCGTTGCTGCGTGAAGGGTTTGAGCAGGTAGTCGAGGGCATTGAGGTCAAAGGCTTCCAACGCGTGGCGATCGTGGGCGGTGACAAACACGATTGTCCCGCTGAACTTGCGGAAGAGGTGGCCCGCGAGCTGAAGGCCGTTCTGACCGGGCATGCGGATGTCGAGGAAAACGAGGTCTGGATGGAGTCGTTCGATGTCGGCTTGTGCCGTTTCGCCGTCATCGCACTCGGCGACGACAAGCACGTCGTGGTGCTCCTGGAGCATGCGAACGAGCGCGCGCCGGGCGAGCGGTTCGTCATCGACGATGAGAGCGCGGATCACTAAAGGTTCTCCAGGGGCAGTATGACGGTGGTACGTACCCCGCGAGGTTGCAGGGATGCGAGCTCCAGGGTGGCGCGGTCGCCATACATTTGTTCGAGGCGGGCGCGCGTGTTCTTCAGACCGACGCCGTGGCCGTTCGCCGGGTCATGTTGCGTGAGGGAACTGGCAAAGTTCCTTATCTCAAGAACGAGATTGCGGCCGTTGAGACGAGCGTCGATTTCTATCTGGTCGCACCCTTTGTGTGTGCCAATGCCGTGGTGGATTGCGTTTTCCACGAGAGGCTGCAGGAAGAGTGTCGGGACCGGGATGGGCAGCGTGTCCGGCGCGGTGTCGAAGCGGACGGTGAGGCGCTCCCCGAAGCGCTGCTTCTGAATCTGCACGTAGTGATCGAGGAAGGCCATCTCCTGCTCCAAGGGCACTTGCAGGCTGCGGAGGTCGTCGAGCGCGACGCGCAACAGTTCGCTGAGGCGTTGCAGTATGTTTTCCGCAGCGATGGGGTCTTCGTGGATGAGGACAGTGGCCGCCTGCAGCACGTTGAAGAGGAAGTGCGGATGCAGTTGCATGCGCAGCATGTGCAGCTCAGCTGTGCTGACGCGGGATTCCAATTCTGCTTCTCGCAGTTCGCGTGCGCGGGCTTCTCGCCGGGTGTTCTGGTAGGCGGCCAGGAAGTAGAGGGTCAGGCAAACCTGGATGGCGCCGAACCCCTGCTTGCTGCCCTCAGACATGAGCGTGCGGAGGAAGGTTTGGTGCTGGTCGGGCTTGTAGAGCCACGCTGGAGCGCTAAGGGCGGGATGGACTGTGAGCACAGCGAGCGTTAGCAGAGTGTATTGACACGAACGCGCGAACCAACGCTTTTTCTTGAATGGGAAATGCCGGGCAAACAGGAAGATGAAGGGCGTGATGACTGTCCAACTGAACGACTCTATGCCTACCCAGACGACATAGTGTGCGTAAGGGAGGTAGATGGCCTGGTTGCGATCGTTCATGAAGACGAGGCGGCCCTGAATAAGCCCAAACGCGGCCCAGCACATGGCGGAGACGCCGAGGGATCGCCAGAAGGAGACGTGCTCTTTGTAGTTGTTCGTCGCTGTCATGGTGCCGGCCTGCATTGTCTTTATCATGCTCGCGCGAGTGGCGAGCGAGCTACCGGGGAGGTTCGATTCGTCACCGCGTATTGCCATTCATCCTTTTATTTTTCGGCTCGACACCTTTCGGAGCTGGCCAGGGGAACACGCTTCTAGGCTGTGCCTGCACGGCCAAGGAGGCCTGACCTATGAACTCTTCTCTCACTCTTGTTCTTGCCGTTCTTCTCGTTTCGTCCGGTTCGTCCCGGCCTGCCCAGGCTTCGGTTGTTCCTGTGCAGGGCGCGAAGGTTCAGCTTGTTCACTTCTCGATCATCAACATGTCGGGAAAGCTTCGGGAAGTCCACGTTCGCGGTAGCGTGATCAGCCTGCCCATTGCGAAGGCCGTTGTGTTCCAGGCGCCAACGGGCGAGTGTGTGAGGGTTCTTAGCAGTACCGACAGCAAATTTCTGAAGGAGATTGTCGTTTCGCCGCGCGATGAGGGCCGAGTGTTGCCCGTCAGTTGATGAGGAAGCAGGTGTAGTTCTTGGCGAAGGCAGGCGCGCAGAGGCATAATGGTTCCCAGTTCTAACAGCGAAGCTGATTGAACCACTACGGAGTACCCCTATGCGCGCTTCGAGATTCGTCACGTTCGCTGTTCTTCTCTTTCTAAGCCTTCGAAGCTACGCGGCAGGTGCACCCATCCGTGTGGCGATCGTCGGACTGGTGCACGGACACGTTGGAGGCTTTTTACACGCGCTGCCGCAGAACCCGGACGCGCAGTTGGTGGCTATTGTGGAGCCAAATGCGGCGTTGGCGGCGCAGTACCAGAAGCGATACAACCTGGACGCTTCGCTTTTCCATACCGATCTGGAGGACGTTCTCACGCATCAGAAGCTGGATGCCGTGCTGGTGTACACGACGATCCAGGACCATCGGCGGGTGATCGAAGCCGCGGCGAAGCATGGAGTTTCGTCCATGGTGGAGAAGCCCCTGTGCACGACCATGGAAGACGCACTGGCTATTCGCAAGGCGTCTCGCACCAACCATGTGAAAGTGCTGGTGAACTATGAGACGACCTGGTACTCCTCGAATGCGGAAGCGCTCGCGCTGACTTCCGCGGGAAAGCTGGGCACCGTTCGCAAGGTGGTGGTGCATGACGGGCACGAAGGGCCGGCGGAGATCGGTGTCGGCCCGGAGTGGCTGCCGTGGCTTACCGATCCTGTGCAGAATGGGGCGGGTGCGCTGTTCGACTTTGGCTGCTATGGTGCGGACCTGGTCACGGTGATGACGCATGGGCAGTTGCCGCTGAGCGTTACGGCTGTCTCGCAGACTGACAAGCCGGCGCTGTATCCGCATGTGGAGGACGACAGCACAGTGATCCTTCGCTACCCAGGCATGCAGGCGGTGCTGATGCCCTCCTGGGACTGGAGCTTTGCGCGCAAGGATATGGAGATTTACGGCACAGGCGGCACGGCAACGACTGTAGGACCGAGCGGACTGCGGACAAGGTTCAAGGGCGAGAAGGAAGAGGCTTCCGCGGCTGTGCCGGCGCTGCCCGATGGCTGCTCGAACTCGCTGGGGTATCTGGCGGCGGTGCTGCATGGCGAGATCGATCCGGCAGGCGATTTGTCGTCGCTGGAGACGAATATGGTGGTGATGCAGATTCTGGATGCGGCAAGGACTTCGGCGGCGACGGGGCGAACCGTCAGCCTGAAGGCACTGCCGGAGTGACCTGATCTGAGTCGCCACGCGGGAGTTGTTTTTTTGCGGTGCTACCCACCCCCCAATCAGCACAAAGTATTCAAACTCAGCAGGTTAGCGGGAGACGCGAGTGCAAAGTCTTCGAAGCAAAGGGCTTATACGCAAAGTCTTGCAAAAGAGTGACTTAGCTGTCTATTCTCGCGAGCCGATAGTCCCAGGGTTGTTTTCCTGCTGCTTCCAGTTTACGAGCGCGGCGAAATAATCGTGCAAGCTTTTGGAAGGGCTGCGGCCCTTTGTGATGAACGGGTTAGCACTTTGTCGAAAGGCAGAAGGGCTTGACAAGTTGTTTTCGGAGTCTCCGCGAAACGTGGGACAGGTGAAGGAGCCGGAGCCGTTTTGCCGGGCGAAGCCTTCTGAGCCCTGTTCTTTCATCCAGCCATCCAGCGCGAGCATGGGAATTGAGGTGGTCGACCAGCGAGGCGATGGTCTGAGTTCGCGAGAGGATGATTGCGAGATGAACGTGGCCCGACGTTCCACCTACGCGTGGGCATTTCGCGCCTGTGTCGCGGGCGACCTCGGCGGGATCGACGTGCAGGTTTGGTCTTAGGTTTTCGGGGATCGTTGGGCGCCGATCTTTGGTGCTCCAGACGAGATGAAGCAGGATATGCGAGAGGGATTGCGACATGGGGAGAATCGCAACCCGTTCGGTGCGTGACATTCCGAGGCGGCGTGGGCAGGCCAATGAGCCGGGCCTTCGGCCCTTGGCGGATCTTTGGAATGTCCGACCCCGCCCTTGCGGGCTGGGCTGAAATGAGGCGGACCTTCGGCCGGCTGATGGCGATTCAGGCATCCTGCGACCCACATCATCAGAAGCGAGATGTGGGCAGCCTGAGCAGTAGACAGGGTAGACTCCGGAGCATGGATTTTAGCAAGCGACGGTCCGCAACTAGTTCTAACAGTAGATACCGCAATTGTTTGGCTTTGATGATCGGCATTGCAGCAATGCAGACTATGGCAGGTTGTCAGAAACCGACCACGACAAGCACTGTCCCAGCTGTGGTAAGTGTCCCCCTCGCAGGGTATGGTCTACCGAAAGACTTTTTCAGCTATTCCCCAGCCGAGGGATACTGCGATTCGCAAATCATTTGTTACCGATTTGTGGCTTGGTTGGACGCCTCTCATATTGCGGTCGGCTTTAGCACCAGTTCCAGAAAGCGAGGTGCAGACGGCCACCCTGTCAAAGGAAACGCACGTATCTTGCTCTTCACAGCTGATGGTCAGCTCAAAGCTAGGCGGGACATCCCTTACCTGGCGGACGGTAACGGTGAACTGGTGGCGGACGGGGAAGCGCTCGCCGGCCCGGACGGAACGCTACTCTTTCGGCTTCAGTCTGTAAACCTGGATCAAGGCGGTCGACAAGAATCGAAATCGGCGGTGCTCCTTCTTGATGTGCAACTCCGGGACGTGAACAAGGTCGAGGGCATGCTCGAACAGACGACACTTGTGAAACGCACGATGATCTTTCAAGAAGGATTTGTTTCGACCGGTCCGCGCACTTACGACTTCGTCAACAGCAAAAGCTCAACACCGTTCGAGTCTCACACTATCGACTGGCCCACAGGGACGATGGACCGCAAGTTCGGGGAAGATGGCGCTGCCTACATGGCATGTACTCAAGAGTTAGAAGCGGGGAAATATGAGCAGTCTCCGATAATCTCTGCAGGCGCAAATCGTCGGTGCGCTATGCAATACGACGGCTTTGACGGCACAAAATGGACGGCACCTATTCGGCAAAACGAAGTGGGAGAACTAATCGGTGAGTTCCGAGATGGCAGCATAGCTGCTGAGATTCGTGGTCGTGAGGGATCAGAGCGTATAGCGGTTTGGCGGCGTGATGGAAAAGAGCAAAGTTTGCCTTGGTTGCCGAAGGGCTTTGCTGGAGACGTCATTACGCCTACATCGGATATGTCGAGATATGGAGCGATGGGAGTGAGCACCGATTTCGTTTGCCGCCACTCGATAACGAAGTGTGAGCAGCATTGGATGGTGTTTGATGCTTTAAGGGCGTCGCCTATCGTCGATCGTGCTTTTCCTAGAACTGGTAGCGTTGCACTTTCTCCTGACGGAATGAAATACGCGAGCCTAGAAGACGGGAAATTGCAGATATTCAGCCTCCCGAAATAGCAAAGCCCCGGATTTCTCCGGGGCTTTGCTTTGTTGGTTTGGTTTTGTCGCGCGCGGAGCGCGTGGGCGCTCCATGCAATGGTTTAGTACATGCCGTCCATGCCGCCGCCGCCGCCGCCGTGCGAGTGGCCGCCGGCTTCCTTCTTCTCGGGGATTTCCGAGATCATGGCTTCGGTGGTGAGCATGAGACCCGCGATCGAGGCCGCGTTCTGCAGAGCAGTGCGCGTTACCTTGGTCGGGTCGATGACGCCGGCCGCAACCAGATCCTCGTACTCACCGGTTCCGGCGTTGTAGCCGAAGTTGGTGTCGGAAGACTCGTTGATCTTGTTGATGACGACTGCGCCTTCTTCGCCCGCGTTGTGGGCGATCATGCGCAACGGCTCTTCGATGGCGCGGCGGATGATCTGTGCACCGATCTTCTCGTCGCCGTCGAGGGTCTTGATGAGGGCGTCGACTGCCTTGGAGGCACGAACCAGAGCGACGCCGCCGCCCGGGACAATGCCTTCTTCCACAGCCGCGCGGGTCGCATGCATCGCATCCTCAACACGGGCCTTCTTTTCCTTCATCTCGGTTTCGGTAGCTGCACCGACCTTGATGACGGCCACGCCGCCGACCAGCTTGGCGAGGCGCTCCTGGAGCTTCTCGCGGTCGTAGTCAGAGGTGGTGTTCTCGACCTGAGCGCGGATCTGCTTGACGCGTCCGCCGATCTGCTCGTCAGAGCCGGCACCGTCGACGATGGTGGTGTTGTCCTTGTCGATGGTGACGCGCTTGGCGGTGCCGAGGTCTTCGATCTTGACTCCCTCGAGCTTGATGCCGAGGTCCTCAGTGATGGCCTTACCGCCGGTGAGAACAGCGATGTCCTCGAGCATGGCCTTGCGGCGATCGCCGAAGCCGGGAGCCTTGACGGCCGCGACATTCAGGGTGCCACGCAGCTTGTTGACCACGAGGGTGGCGAGCGCTTCACCGTCCACGTCCTCGGCGATGATCAGCAGGGGCTTGGCGGTGCGGGCGATCTGCTCGAGCAGGGGGAGCAGGTCCTTCATCGTGGAGATCTTCTTCTCGTAGATGAGGATGTAGGGGTTCTCGAGGGCAGCTTCCATGCGCTCGGCGTCGGTCACGAAGTAGGGGCTCAGGTAGCCGCGGTCGAACTGCATGCCTTCGACGACGTCGAGCTGGGTCTCCATGGTGCGGGACTCTTCAACGGTGATGACGCCGTCCTTGCCGACCTTCTTCATGGCCGCGGCGATGATGGTGCCGATCTGCTCGTCGGAGTTGGCGGAGATGGTGCCGACCTGGGCGATCATGTCGCCGGAAACAGGCTTCGAGAACTCGCTGAGGGCTCCGCCCTGGACCACGCCGTGCTCGTCACGCTTGCCGATGATGGCCTCCACAGCCTTATCGATGCCGCGCTTGAGCTGCATGGGGTTGGCACCGGCGGCGACGGTCTTGACGCCTTCGCGGTAGATGGCCTGGGCCAGAACGGTGGCGGTGGTGGTGCCGTCGCCGGCGACGTCGGAGGTCTTGGAGGCGACTTCCTTCACCATCTGGGCTCCCATGTTCTCGAGACCCTCGGGGAGCTCGATTTCCTTGGCGACGGTAACGCCGTCCTTGGTGATGGTGGGCGAGCCGAACTTCTTCTCAATAACGACGTTGCGGCCCTTGGGGCCGAGGGTCACCTTGACCGCGTTGGCCAGGATGTTGACGCCGCGCAGGATGGCCTGACGGGAGTCTTCTCCGTGGAGGATTTGCTTTGCCATGTTTAGATCCTTTTGGTTGTACGTTCTACGTTGTACGTTTTACGGAAGAGCGCGGGTGTGCAGCGCTTACTTCTTGAGGATGCCGAGGACTTCTTCTTCGCGCATGATGAGGAGGTCTTCGCCGTCGAGCTTGATCTCCGTGCCGGAGTACTTGCCGAAGAGGACGGTGTCGCCTGCCTTGACATCGAGCGGGAAAACCTTGCCTTCGTCGTTGGATTTGCCCTTGCCGACGGAGATCACTTCGCCCTGCTGCGGCTTTTCCTTGGCCGAATCGGGGATGATGATGCCGCCGCGCATGGTTTCGGACTCTTCGAGCCGACGAACCAGGATGCGATCGTGCAGCGGGGTAAATGCTGTGCTTGCCATAGTTACAGAATCTCCTTACGGGTACTGCGATATCAGCGGAGTGGCTTCACGACGGGAGCGAACGGAAGTTCGGTGTCGCGGTTGGCACTCTTGGCTGCCGAGTGCTAATGTAGGCTTCTCGCGTGACAGAGTCAAGGGGTGGGCGTGAAATCTGCGTGAAAGTCGCGCAGATTATTTTTCGCCTATAGGATCGCGGCTGGGAGTGTCTCGCATCGCGACCCAGCCCGACAGCGATGTGGGCTGCACGGTACAATCTCGCCATGAATGTAGTGCAAAAAGCCGCGCTTTTTGGTGTGGTGGGCGGTGTCGTAAGTGTCGTGTTTGGGGCGGTGTCTGCTGGGGCGCAGAGCGAGGCGCATGGGCGTAAGTACGTGCCGCCGCCGGCGACCGGGCACATCGTGATCCAGGTGGAGAAGGCCTATAACGAGAAGCCGCTGGAAAATGCGGCGGTGATCTTTCACGCGACCAAGAACGGTCAGGACAGTGGCAACCTGGAGATCAAGACGAACTCGCAGGGGAAAGCCATCATGGACCTGCTGGAGACCGGCAGCCATGTAACGATCCAGGTGATCGTGAGCGGGTATGCGACGGCGGCGCGGAGCTTCGATGTGGGTGACTCGGATGTAAACCTGCTGGTGAAAATGGAGCGGCCGCAGGCACAGGTTTCGGAGTATGTGGATAACGACGGCAAGACGGCAGCGCTGAAGCCGGGGATCCAGGAGCCGAACCATGTGGCTCCGCGGGCGGCGAAGAGCACGACCGCGGTGGTGACCGGGACGCTGAAGGATGAGCGCGGCGGACGGATTCCGGGTGGTGTGATCCGTCTGCACCCCACCGGCAGCGTGGGAGTCGAGGTTTCGCAGGCGACCGATGCCGAGGGGAACTTCAAGTTCGATCACGTGGCGCCGGGGGCCTATGACCTTCAGATCAAGTCGCCGGGATATGCAGACCTGACGCGACACGTAACGCTGGGCGCGGGAGACAGCGATATTTACAAGGAGACGCTGCATCCGCTGGCGGACCCGGGAGTGCCGGGACGCGCGATGATGCCGTCGGGGTCTCCGAAGTGAGCTTGAGTACCAAGCCCCTGGCGGGCAAACGGGCTCTGGTGACGGGCGGTGCGAAGCGGATCGGGAGGGCGTTGGCTCTGGCGCTAGCCGAGGCCGGCGCAGACGTGGCGATCACGTTCCGGGGGTCGGAGGCGGACGCGCGGCAGACATCGGCTGATCTCGAAGCGCTGGGTGTGAAAGCGCTGGCTGTGGCTTGCGACGTTCGCGACGAGGGGAGCGTGAAGGCAGCCGTGGCCGAGGTGGTGGCTGCGTTTGGCGGGCTGGACCTGCTGGTGAACAATGCCGGCACGTTTGAAACCGTGGCGCTACAGGACATCAGCGTGGAGGAGTGGGACGCTATGTTCGCGACCAATACGCGCGGGCCGTTCCTGATGGCGAAGGCGGCGTTTCCGGCCCTGCGCGAGGCTCGGGGGCGAATCATCAACATCGGGTCACTGGGTGGGGTTCATCCGTGGCCGACGCATGCGCACTACTGCACGAGCAAGGCGGCGCTGCACATGCTGAGCCACACGATGGCCAAGGCGTGGGCTCCGGAGATCAGCGTGAATTGCGTGGCTCCGGGGATGATCGTGACCGGGGAAGTGGGCGCGGGCTACGAGACGTTCGCGGAGCGCACGCCGATGAAGCGGAACGGCCGCGCCGAGGACGTGGCGGCGGCGGTGCTGTTCTTTGCTGCCGGGCCGCATTTCATTACCGGGCAACTGCTGGCGGTGGATGGCGGGCTGGGGCTTTAGGGGCAGTGGTTAGTGTTTAGTGGTTAGTGAGTAGTAGTGGCTAGAGCTTAGCGGCGACCGAAGAGGCGTTGCAGGAGGGAGGGGCGTTTGCCCTCTTCCTGGTATTCGTCTTCGAAGAGGCCACGGGGCTCGGGCTGGGCAGGGAGGCGCTGGCCTTCGAACACGGCCTTCGGGTTGGTTTCGCAGAGCAGGGTGGCGTAGCTTTCGCCGTAGCGCTCGGCCACGACAGTGCGGGCGGCGCTCATGCGCGGCGGGCGGCGAGTGGTGTTGTGCGCGTCGGTGGCAAGGAAGTGGACCCAGCGGCGTTCGAGGAGCCCTTCGGCCATGCGCTGCGCGAC
Organism: Granulicella sp.; assembly: GCA_965198545.1. Lineage (GTDB taxonomy): Bacteria > Acidobacteriota > Terriglobia > Terriglobales > Acidobacteriaceae > Granulicella. The sequence continues at coordinate 669,743 of CBDAPS010000002.1, forward strand.
CCTGCCCATGTCTCCGGTGACCGAGCCAGCGGTGACCTGGATGAGCATGCCGGCCTGGACCCAGTCCTTGAGGCGGGATTCGTCGCGCTGCAGGGTGGCGTTGCGCTCGGGGTGGGTGAGGATGGGTGTCATGCCGGCGACGCGGAGCTGGTAGTAAGTGTCGCTGAGTTTGGGCGGGAAGGAAAAGTCCGGAAGCTCTACGAGGAGGAAGCCGTGGCCGGCAAGGGTGTATTTGCGCGGATTGGCGATGGCGTCCTGGATGTTGTCGTAGTTGAGGTGGAAGTCGCAGCCGGGGGCGATGGTGAGCGGGATGGATTCAGCGGCGAGGGCGTCGCGCAGCTCGGCCAGAAGGCGAGCGTTCTCCTCAGGGCGAAAGGCGAACTGGCCGCTGGCGTGAGGGGTGCAGGCGACGTGGGTAATGCCGTCTTCCACGGCGATGCGAGCCATGGCGAGGGAGGTCTGGAGATCTGGAGAACCGTCGTCGAGGCCCGGAAGCAGATGGTGATGGATATCAAACATCGGCTGATAAGGTATCACCGTCGGCGTTGGAACGGCACGATACCGAAGACGCATCGCCGAAGATGCAGCGCGAGTGGAAGTCTGTGCATCGAAAGCACGAGAACCGGCTGGCCATAAGCTTGCGGATGGGGCGGCACGCACATCGTTACGTCGTATGATGGAGTGTGTCCCGCGCAGGCGAACGCGCCACAGCCGGGTTCACGGAAAGAAAAGATCAGGGACCCGTTCATGTCAGAAGCGACAAACACTTCACCGAAGCCGCGCGTTTTAGTGGCGGACGACGAGCAGGTGATCGCCAATACGCTGGCGATCATTCTGAATCAGGCTGGCTTTGAAGCCCGCGCTGTGTACAGCGGCGAAAAGGCGATTGAGGCTTTGGATACGTTCAACCCGAACATGCTGATCTCCGACGTGATCATGACCGGCATGACGGGAATCGAAGCGGCCATCAAGACCCGGCAGAAGCTGCCAACGTGCAAGATCCTGCTGTTTTCCGGGCAGGCGGCTACGGCGGACCTGCTGGAGCGGGCGCGGTCGCAAGGGCATGAGTTCGAGATCCTGGCGAAGCCGGTGCACCCGACGGATCTGCTGGCTAAGCTGCGGGCTTAGGGTAGGAACTTTCGCCTGAGTTGGTGAAGAGCAGTAACGCAGTTTGCCCAGACTTCTGGGCGCAGATCACACAGAAAAGGATTTGTAAACGGCTGGGTGCTATAGCGCCTGGCCGTTCTGTTTGCGGCGGAGTTCGCGGGTTTTTATGACGATGAGGTATTCGTAGAAGCTTTGCAGGCAGGTGTACATGATTCCGGCTCGGCCGTCGAGAATGGCTCCGCGCAGGAAGAGCATGTAGACCGCCTTGATGAGCGGGCGGGCGGGGAGGCGGTAGAACAGGGCCTTCTGGGCGCGGCGGCGGGTGTGGAAGTCGGGGCCGAGAAGGGCCTGGTGGAGCGAGGCTTCCGTGAAGGCCTGGCCGGTGGCGGTGAGCTCGGCTTCGCGGGTGGAGTAGGCGTTGTGCCTGGCTACCCAGTGGGCGATGCCCTTCGAAAACGGGAAGTGATCGAGCGGTGCGGTGAGGTCGCCGATGTTGCCGTCGATTTCAACGACCTCGTTGATCTCGCGCGTGTAGCGGGCGTGGCCTACGCGAAGCAGGCGGACGTAGAACGGTGACATCTGGGCGTGCTTGAGCCATGTGCCCCAAAGGAAGTCCCGGCGGCGCAGGCGGAAGGCGGACGTAGAGGATGGCGCGGCGGCAATGGCGCGGGGAAGCTCGGCGGAGAGCTCGGGTGTGGGGCGCTCGTCGGCGTCGAGGACCAGAACCCAGGGGTGGCGGAAGGGAAGCTGGAGGGCGGCGTTGCGCTGGCTGGCGTATCCGTCGAACGCGCGGGTGGTGACGCGCGCGCCGTAGGCTTCCGCGATCTGCGAGGTCGCGTCGGTGCTGCCGGAGTCGAAGACGTGGATGTCGTCGCACCAGGCGACGGAAGCCAGGCAGCCGGGAAGGTCGAGCTCCTCATTCCTGGTGAGGATCAGGACGGAGATCATGCGGTCGCGGCCTCGGCAGAAGCGGCATCCGGGTGCTGTGTGCGCTTGCGGATTGGAGCGGCGGGGTTGCCGGCGTAGACGGTCCAGGGGTCGAGATCACGAGTGGTGACGGCGCCCAGGCCGAGGACGGCTCCGGCGCCTACCTGCACGCCGGGGCCGACCATGGCGCGGGCGCAGATCCAGGCGTAGGGACCGAAGCTCATGGTGTAGGCCAGCAGCGGAAAGGCGGGATCGTTGTAGTCGTGGGTGGCTCCGCAAAGGTAAGAGCCCTGCGAGAGGATGACGTGCGAGCCGAAGTGCATGGGCGAGGGATTGTAGATTTCAGCGCCGTCTCCGGCGGCCACGTGATCGGCGGCGATCAGGTTCCAGGGAGCCCAGATTTTTGAGGCTGGGTAGAAGTGGCAGTCTGGGCCGAGGGTGGCTCCGAAGAGGCGCAGGAGCGCGGCTCGCCAGGCGTGGAACGGACGGGGAGAGGGGCGATAGAGGAGCAGCCAGACGATGTTCCAGGCGAGGCGGCGCATGCGGTTGCCGAGGGTGAAGGCTGGGCGGGTGTAAGCGTCCGGGTTCGTGGAGGTAAGCGCTGTGGCGCTGTAGTCGGGAGTGCGAAGCATCTAGTGAGCCTCCGCGGGTTTTGTGTGAGCTGTGGCACCGGCTGGGAGGGTGAAGGCGTCGTAGATTGCCGCGGCGTTCCCGCGCATGTTGTAGCGGCCGGCGAAGGTGGCGAGTGCGTTGGCGGACATTGTGTCGCGGTCGTGAGGTGAGGTCCCGATCCAACGAGTAAGGAGGCTGCGTGCGCCTTCGAGGGTATCTGGAGCGACAAGGGCGCAGCCTGCCGCAGCGAGGTCCGCCGCGATGTTGACTGGCTCGGTGAGGAGGACGGGGCGGCCGCAGGCGAGGGCTTCGACGACGGCTATGCCGAAGTTTTCCTGATGCGAGGTGAGGACAAAGGCTTCGCAGGCCGCGAAGGCTCCCCACTTGGCGGCACCCTGCAACATGCCGGGCCAGTGGATGCGGTTGGCCGACAGGCCGACGCGGGTTGCTATGGCTTGGAGTTCAGGACGCCAGTTGCCGGGATCAGGTCCAGCGATGACGAGATCGAGAGCGGGCCGATTGGCGCACAGCTCCGCGAAGGCCTGGACGAGAAGGTCGCAGCCTTTCTTGGGATGGATGCGACCGAGGAAGAGCAGGAAGCGGCGGTGGCGGACGGCGGGATATAGCTGGAAGAAGGCTTCGCGGGCTTCCGGGAGCGGGATGGGTGGGGCTTCGCTGCCGATGGAGCAGACTAAAGAATTCCCGGGGTTCCAGCGCGAGAACGGGAAGCTTTGTGGGGCAAGGTTGCGCTCTGTGGTGGTGGTGAAGAGGACGCGTTCGGCGCGGCTGAGCAGCCAGCGCTCATTGAGGAGCCAGAAGGGCCACTTTTTGAGCAGGTGCTTGGCGGGGAAGGCACGCTTGAAGTAGGGGTCGAGCATGCCGTGGGGAAAGACCATGTAGGGGCGGTGGCCGGCGATGGTGTGCAGCGTGGCGATGCTGGGGAAACTCCAGAGGCCGTGGTGGAGGACGCCGTCAAAGCGGCTGCGGTTGGCTCGCAGCCAAGACATGAGGCGGGGTGAGTACCAGCTTCCGGTGCCAAGGGCGTGGATTGGCAGGTCTGACGTTGTCAGAAAGGCGGCGTTGGGGGCGTCGAGGGTGGCGATCTCGTTGGTGACGCCGGGTGGGCTGTAGGCCAGGAGCGTGCGGATGACTTCCTGCGGGCCGCCGCCGCGTGGGTCCATGTTTCCGACGATGTGGAGGATGCGCATTGCGGTTCGCGGCTCTCCGGTCCCTCCGGGGCTAAAGCCCCTGCGATCTGGTTGCGCTAACGGCGGGACTGAAGTCCCGCCCCTTCAAATGCAATGGCCCCTTCACTCCGACCCTTCAATATGCGCGGCCTTAACGCGTGAAAACGAGGGATGTGACGGCGATGTTGGCTAGACCAAGCAGGGCGTTGACTCCACCGGACTGGATGGCCTGCTTGAGGGCGCTGGAGGGCAGGAAGATGACGTCGCCGGCCTGCAGGATGGGGTCGCCCACCTTGCCGTAGAGAACCTTGTGGATGTCGAGCTTCACCACGGTGCGCTGGTTGCCGTTGGTGCGGATGAGGCGGAGATCGTCGTACTTGGCGTCGTAGACGGGACCGCCGCTGAGCGCGGTGGCCTGCAGAAGCGTGAGCGGCGCGCCGCTGGTGAGCGGGATGGCTCCCTGGGTTTTGAACTCGCCGACGATGTAGACGACGCCGAGGTGGGCGACGACCACGGTGTCGCCGGGGAAGACGGGGACGTTGGCGAGGTCGCTGCTTTGCGGATCGTTGCCGAGATCGACGATGAGGGGCTTCTGGCCGGGGCGCTCGACAGTGATGACGTGGCTGGCAGTGGCAGGAAGGCCACCGGCGGCGGCGAGGACATCGAGCACGCGGCGCGGGCCGGTGACCGGGATGAGGCCATGGGTTTCGCCGATGACGGTGACGAAGGCGCTGGGGCCTTCAAGGAGCTGGAGGATGACCTGCGGGTCCTTGAACATGCCGGCGTCGCGAAGGCGCGAGGCGATGAGTTCTTCAGCGGCGGTGGTGCTGAGGCCCTGGAGCCGGACGAGGCCGATCAGAGGCAGAAGCACGGTGCCATCCGTGCCGATGCGGACGGTTGGAGTGTACTCGGGGTCGCCGTAAAGGCGTATGGAGATGAGGTCGCCGTCGTGCAGTTGGAGGTCATGGCCGGCGGGGAAGAGCAGGGCGCGGTCCGTGGTGAGTTCCGGGTTGGAAGGCGCCTGGAAGCTGGACGGCCCGGTGCCGACCCCCTGCGGCTGGTTGTATGTGTTGGCGCCTAGCTGGTTGCCGGTAGTGACGCTGGTTTGAGGAGCGCTGGGTGTTCCTGCTTGCGACCCGAGGGGCTGCGTGCCGGTCTGGGCTCCTCCACCGATAGGTGTGCCGGGCTGAGATTGTGCGGCGGCCAGCACGGACGACAAGGCCAGAGCGACGAGAGCGACGACCTGCGACGGCTTAAGTTCGCGGCGGTTGAGGATGATGTTTCTCATGCTCCGTCCCCTTCCTTGCGGCGTCTGCGTGAGCGCGGTTTTCCGTTGGGTGAGTCGCTGCCGGGCTCCCAGCCGTTGGCGTCGACGCCTGCCGAGCCGTAGCCAGAGTAGCCGTAATACCCGTAGTAGCCGTAGTACTCGGGGGATTTGAGGTCGACGGCGTTGATCGCGATGCCGGTGACAGATGCGCCGGAGCGAACGAGGAGATCGCGGGCACGGCGCAACGCGGACTTGTTGGACTTGCGATGACGAACGACGAGCACCACGGCGTCGGCGTGGCGGGCGAGCACGATGCCGTCCGTGACGGAGAGGACCGGAGGGGAGTCGATGAGGACGTGGGTGTATTCGCCGCGGACGCGCTCCAGCAGGTTCGTCATGACGCTGCTGCTGAGCATTTCGGTGGGGAGCGGAGGCACTGGGCCGCTAACGAGGATGTCGAGGTTGGGAAGCTGCGGCAGGCGCTGGATTGCGTCTTCGAAAGCAACCGAGCCGGTGAGGACGGAGGTGAGGCCCACCTGACCGTTGAGGCCGAAACGATGATGGACCGTGGGGCGGCGCAGGTCGGCGTCGATGAGCAGCACGCGAGCGTCGCCCTGCGCGAACACGCTGGCGAGGTTGACCGAAACGGTGGTCTTGCCTTCGGATGGCGTGGCGCTGGTCATGAGGATGACTTCAGGCAGCTTACCGGCAGTGGAAAGGAGCAGCGAGGTACGCAGCGCGCGGAAAGATTCCGCGAACTGTGACTTGGGGCTGGAGAGGGTGGCGATATTGCGTTCGGCGACGCTGAGTTGTGAGGTGTCCACGCCGGTGCGGCGGGTTTGCGGGATAAGCGCAAGAGACGGCAGACCGGAGACCTGCTCGATTTCAGCGACGCTGTGCAGGCCGGTGTCAAGGCTCTCAAGGATGAAGGCGATGATGATGCCGAAGACGGCGGCGATGAGCGTGTCAATGATGAGGATGGTGGACTTGCGGCGCATGGACGGCGTGGCGGGAGGCAAGGCGGGGTCGATGACGTCGATTTCGGTGGATTCCAGGCCGGCCTGCACGCCGGCGCTGCGAAGGCGCTCCAGCAGGCTTTCGTAGAGCGTGCGGTTGGAGTCGAACTCGCGCTGGTAGATGTTGTATTGCACGAGATCGTCGCGCAGCTTGAAGACTTCAGACTTTGCTGTCTCCAGCGCGGCGTGAGTTTGTTCTTCGTTGGCACGCGCCGCGACGTAGGTTTCCCTGGCCTGGGCGAGGACTCGCTGCTGCTCGTCGCTGACGGCCTTTGTGAGCTGCTGTAACTGCTCGCGGAGGGCCTTGACGCGGGGGAGGTTGGGCCCGTCGTTTGCGCTAAGACCGGCGTACTGGGCGCGAACGGTTTCCAGTTGCGCCCGAAGCTGAGCAAGCTGCGAGCCGCCTGTATTGCCGATCGCAGCGATGGACTGGTCGAGCGAGTTGGGGTCCATGGTGCTGAGCACGCGGTAACGTGACTCGGCGTTGATGCGCGCGACCTCGGCGGCGCTGGCCGCGCGAGTAAGATCCTCCACGCCGGCGGTTACCTGATTGTGCTGCGGGTCCAGCGTGAGGACGCCGAGCCGCTTGCCAACGTCGATCATCTTCTGCTGTGAGCTTTCAACGTCGCGCTTCAGGTCTTCCAGTTGTTTCGTGAGCAGGTTGCTGACGCGAGAGGAGGAGGTGACGCGCGAGTTGAAGCTGCGACTGATGTACTCCTCAATGAGCTTGTTGACGATCTCGGCGGAGAGGTTCGCGTTGTAGGTGCGGCAACTGATGAGGACGACGTCGGTCTTGACGACTCCCGTGACGTTGATGGCTCCCTGCATCATGCCAAGAATGCGCTCGCGGGCGGCGGGCTGGGTGAGATCGACGGGGGCGAGCGGCTTTTTGCCAAGAAAGTCCGCGCTGTTAGCGAGATCGAGATCCTGGGCGACGGCAAGGAGAAGGCTGTCGCTCTTGAGAATGAGTGCTTCGGAGTTAAGGCGGACCGTCGGGCTATTGTCGAGGGACGTTGCGGCTTCCAAGCGGTACTGGTTGGAAGAGCCGCTGCGGATCTCGATCCGGCCGTAGGCCTCATACAAGCGGGGCTGGGTGAACGCCTGATAAAACGCAACGGCGATGCCGAGGGCGATCACGGCAGCCACGACCCACTTACGCTTGCGGAGCGTCAGGAGCAGCTCGGAGAGCGTGATGTTGTCGCTATCCGGCGAACCTGCTGCTTGCACCACGGGTCGTTCCGGGGCCGGGGAGCTGGCGCCGGCTGCTGTATGAGTCGTCATGGGTGGATACGGGGCTAGTTTACGCGAAGTGGAGATTGCACCGAAGGTGACGAACAGTGCCAGGTCTAGAGGAGTCGCGCGATTTACAATCAAATTGTTTCCAATTGACTTGCAGGGGATGCAGATCGCGCATGAGTGAAGCCGTAAGAATTGCCGTGGTGGGTTCAGGCTACGTGGGACTGGTGGCGGCGGCGTGCTTTGCCGAAATGGGCCACCAGGTCATCTGTGTCGACAACGATGAGAGCAAGGTGCAGGCGCTTCAGGGCGGCGAAACTCCGATCCATGAGCAGTTTCTTCCGGAGCTGCTGGACCGCTACCGGAATACCCGGGTGCAGTTCACGACGGACCTGGCCGAAGCGACAAGCACCTGCCAGGCAATCTTTATCGCGGTGGGAACGCCGCAGTCAGACACCGGAGATGCCGATCTTTCCTACGTGGAGGCGGTGGCCAGCGAGATCGCCCGGCACATCACCCGGTACACGGTGATCGTGGAGAAAAGCACCGTGCCGGTGTACACGAATGAGTGGATCCGGCGTGTGGTGGAGCGCAATGGCGTGAATCACCAGCAGTTCGACGTGGTGTCGAACCCGGAGTTCCTGCGTGAAGGTACGGCGGTTGTGGACTTCCTGCATCCAGACCGGATTGTGGTGGGAGCGGACAGCGACCGCGCGGCCCGGCTGCTGCAGGAGATTTATGCTCCGCTGACGGGTGGAAGCTACTACGAGGGCAAGGACATCATTGCCGGATGTTGCTCGGTGGCGGAGCCGCCGCCGCTGCTGCTGACTTCGACCAAGAGTGCGGAGATCATCAAACACGCCTCGAATGCGTTCCTGGCGCTGAAGATTTCGTTTATCAATGCGGTATCCAACCTTTGCGAAGCGGCCAACGCGAACGTGGAGCAGGTGGCGCGCGGCATTGGCCTCGATTCGCGCATCGGTCCGAAGTTTCTGCGTCCCGGCATCGGCTATGGCGGATCGTGCTTTCCGAAGGATGTGGCGGCGTTCCGGTCGGTGGCGTCGCAGATGGGTGTGGACTTCAAGCTGCTGACCGAAGTGGAGCGGATCAACGCTTCGCAGAAGACGCGGTTCCTGGGCAAGGTGCGGTCGGCGCTGTGGACCCTGCGCGGGAAAAAGCTGGCGGTGCTGGGCCTGTCTTTCAAGGGTGAGACGGACGACATCCGCGAAAGCCCGGCGATCGACCTGGTGGAGATGCTGCTGGGTGAAGGCTGCTGGGTGAAGGCTTACGATCCCGCGGCCATCAAGCGGGCACAGGCGGAGTTGCCGGCTTCCGCGCAGATGCAATATGCGGCCAGCGCGATGGATGCGGCGACAAACGCGGATGCGCTGCTGGTGCTGACAGACTGGGCAGAGTTCGCAGAACTGGACCTCCGCGAGTTGAACAGTGCGATGCGGTATCCGATCGTGATCGACGGCCGCAATATGTTCGATCCGACGGAGATGGCGGATGCGGGCTTTACCTACCTGAGCGTAGGCCGGCCTACGGTGACGCCGGTGCGCGAGGCTTCGGCGGCGGCGGTCTAGGGGCAACGAGCCTTTGTGGCCAGCGGAGGAAAGCAGATCCTTCGCTGTGCTCAGGAAGACAATGTAAGGTAATGCGCGCCGAAGTGGCGCAGGAGTCTGGATGTCTGGAAAGACCATGCTTGTCACCGGCGCCGCCGGGTTTCTGGGGTCGCACCTTTGCGATGCTTTGCTGGCGAAAGGCCATCGCGTTGTAGGCGTGGATAACTTTGCGACCGGGAACGCCGCGAATCTAGAGCACCTGAGCGGGGAATCGAAGTTTTCTTTCGTGGAGAAGGATATCTGCCAGCCGTTCGACGTAGGCGCGGTGGATGGGGTGTACAACTTCGCCTCGCCGGCGAGTCCGGTGGACTACATGCGGCTGGGAGTTGAGACACTCATGGTGGGTTCGGCGGGAACGCAGAACACGCTCGAGGTGGCGAAGCGGTATGGCGCGGGGTATATCCATGCGTCGACGTCAGAGTGCTACGGCGATCCGCTGGTGCATCCGCAGGTGGAGACCTACTGGGGAAATGTGAATCCAATCGGGCCGCGTTCGGTGTATGACGAGGCGAAGCGCTTTTCCGAGGCGATGGTGACGGCGTACCACCGCTACCACGGCTTGAATACGCACCTGGTGCGGATCTTCAATACGTATGGGCCGAGGCTGCAGGCGAACGACGGGCGCGTGATCTCCAACCTGATGATGCAGGCGCTGCGGGGCGAGCCGCTGACGGTGTACGGCGATGGATCGCAGACGCGGAGCTTCTGCTATGTTTCCGACCTGATTGCCGGCATCGTGAAGCTGGCGGAGAGCGATGAGCACGAGCCGACGAACATCGGGAACCCAACGGAGTGGACGATCCTGGAGTGCGCGCGAGAGGTGCAGTCGCTGGTTGGTTCAGAGTGCGAGATCACATTCAAACCGCTGCCACAGGATGATCCCAAGCAGCGGAAGCCGGACATCACCAAGGCCAAGGCGCTGCTGGGATGGGAGCCCGTTGTGCCGCTTCGCGAAGGACTGGGGAAGTCGCTGGAGTACTTCAAACAGTGCGTTGCGGCGGAGAAGGCAGCAGCCTAAGAGAAAACCCAGCCCGCGGGCTGGGTTTTCTGTACTGGGTTTTCTGTACTGAGTTTGCTGTACTTGGTTCTGTACCGGACAGGCGGTCTTACTTGCCGCCGGGGACGTGCATGGTGCGGAGCCTAGGCCACCAGGTGAGCTGCACGGCCCCCACCACGTCGTTCTGGCCACCAGTCAGATAAATGGGAGCTTTCCAGCGTTCGTACTGGAGCCACGCGTCCGCTTCGAGATCGTGGCGGAAGTGCTTCACAAACTCAACCTTGACCTGATTCTGGGTGGTGCCGTAAACGATGAAGTCCTTGGCCTGCTTCTTGGTCAGGTATTCGACCTGAATGAAGTCATCCGGAGAAAGGTGGTAGGTAAGCCAAGCCTGGCCGCCTTTGCCCTCGCGGCCGATCCAATCGCCGAAGATGAAGCCTTTGTTGGTGTAGCCCTGGCGCTGGATTGTTTCGTAATAGCTACCGTTGCCATTGGTGCTGCGAAGCGTGACGTAGTCTGTATAGTCCCCTTCGAGGCGGAAATCCAGCTTAGGAACGCGCGGCACGTGCGAGAAATAGATCCCAGGCCGCCATCCTGCACGGCGAGGTGCACTCAGGGGAAGATCGTCGTCGTGCGTGATGGAGTCGGTGTAGAGCGTGACGTCGCGCCGCAGGAAAGGCAGCCGCCAAGCGAACGTAGCTGAAGAGAAGCGAGCGCCGGGATCGTCGGTGGAGTATTTCTCGCTGCCATCAACGTCACCGATGCTGAACTGGCTTTTGAGGTAGGTGTGGAGGGTGATGGGTTCAGTGCAGGGATAGAGGCCCTGCGGCCCATAGCAGCCGTGGCCGTGCCCACCCCAGATGCCGGTCGACTGGATGGAGAAGGTGAAATCCTTGTAGGGCTGAATGGCGAACATGACCTGGTGAACCCAAGGGCCGTTTGGGTAGCTATGGCCCTGCAGAGGGCCAATCATGTAGTCATAGCGGATGGGACCGATGATCTTATCGAGGTAGGGGATGTACATCGGCTCGACGCGGTTGATGCGGAAGCCGTAGATGTCTTCCGCGTTGTTGCTCCAGGCCATGGAGCCGCCGTAATCGGGGCCTAGCCAGGCGTCAGATTTGCCGAAAGAGATTTCGTGCCCGAGCAGGTGGTAGGAAAGCGTGACCTCCTGCAAACGGAATGGATTGCTGGCGGGTAGCGGGCCGTATGGCAGCGTGTCCTGATGGAGTTGGTTGTTGTTGTCTCCCGGGAAAGGGATAAGGTCCACGCCGGAGAGATACCCGGCGAGTGCTGCGTTATACCCAGCGGCGCCGGGGGCGTGCTGGTACTCGCCGCGGACGTAAAGAGAGAAGCGTCCCCACTCATTGACGGAGGAGAAGCCGGTGATGTTGTTGAAGCCGGGCTGGTAGGGGCGGCCGTAGTCGTTGTTGAGGGTCTGGCCGAGATGGTAGCTATCGCGGAGGGTGGTGCCGCCGATGCCCATGATGCGGGTGTAGGCGGATTCGAGCCCTTCGACGCGGCCACGGCCAAAGCCGCGGGGCGCGACCTCCGCCTGAAGAATGGACTGGAGGCGGGCGAGGATCGCGACGGCTTCGTCGTTGTTATCAGCGGTGATGTCCGGCGCGGATTGATCCATGGCGTGGAGGAGGCTGCGGCGCGTCCATGGGCGCATGCTGATGTTCAGCCTGTCCAGGTAGCCGAGGGAGTAGAGACGAAGCGCCATCGGGTAGATGGGACTGTCAACGGGGATGTAGGTGGAGCCCAGGGCATCTATGCGTTCGGGCACCTCCGCCACGACATCGAAGGCCGGAAGCGAGGAGACGGAGCCCACGGTGGTTGGCGTGGGCATCGCGACCTGCACGGGCGAGGGAGCGGCGCCGGGTGCGGGTGTGCTCGCCGGAGCGACGACGATGGGCTGTTCGAGCGGATCGTGGAACGGCGGGGGACTGGCTGCGTCGGGCGTCTGGGTCTGTCCGGGGACGGCTGCCGGGGACTGGCCGGCGGCGGGGACCGACGGGAGACCTGCCGGATTGCCGGTGACCGGTGCGGGCATGGATGGCACGCTGTCCGCCGGGACGGGTGCAGGCGGCGTTGGCGTCTGGGCCTGGAGCACGGCTGCAGAGCAGGCCATCGAGCACACCAGGAAAGGCAGGAGCGCGGGAGACAGGAAGCGCCGCGAGTGAGACTGGAACATGCCCTCAGTGTAGTCTCTGGCGGCTTAAACGGGGCTTAGGGTTCGCGTGCCGCGAACTCAACCTTTGGGGGATCGCCTGCGAGCGGGGAGCTTTTCCAAAGTCGTGGCCGCAGCGGGAAACGCGATTCTTCGGGCTGTGAGGTAGCGCTCGAGGCGAGCCACAGGGGATGAGGCCTTTGGGTACTTGCCCTGAGCGTTGGCGTCCGTCAGGAGACACCAGAGCAGTGCAGGGCCGTCCCCGTGGCGGGCGCGGATGACGGACTCCTGCATGGCGCGCGACATGGCGACACCGTCGGCGCCATCCACCGTGAGGACGGGGAAGCGCAGCTTTCGGATGACAGGAGTGAGCGATGCCCAGGTAAGCGGGCTGCCGGTGGATGCAGCGAGGTCAGGGCAGATCACGATGAATGGGAGGCGGTCGCGCTGAATGTGGTCGAGGAGTTCAGGCCAGTTAGGCTCGGGCTCGCGGGCGTCTAACAGGGCCACAACGAGACGCTGGGAGCCGGCGAGCTGGGCGGCCGCGGCTACCCCGGCAGCGAAGGACAGAGGCGCAGGTGAGGGTGCGAGGACAGTGGCGGCTGTGACGCCCCGCTTGCCGGGCTGGAGGAGTTCGCCAAAAGCGGCAGCGTGGGCGAAGGGCAAGACAATGTCGCCGGGCTCAAGCTGCCGAGAGACGGCGGCGAGGATGGCTTCAAGGCCGGCGGGGCGTGCCGACGCGGCTGCACGAGCGCGCAGCATGGCGCTATAGAGCTGCTGGAGCTTACGGTTGGGCAGGAGCGGATTTTCGGGCACGCTGGGATCTTTCGGCTGGTTTAAGGTCTGCCCTGAAATATACGGCACGCCGAGCGGCTAAGGAGACCCTTCACTTTGTTCAGGGCAGGCTATTCGCTACGCTCAGGATGACGCCTCTTTCAGAGGACAGTGTTTCGCAGGGGTCAGGCGCGGGCGGCGCCCGAGCCTTCCGTGTTGAGCCCGAGATCGGCGAAAGCTTTTTCCGCTACCTTGGCTTCGACTACTCCCTCGCGGGCGAGCTTCGACAGAGACGCGGCAACGATCGATTCGGCGTCGACCTCGAAGTGGCGGCGGAGGTGGTCGCGGTTGTCGGAGCGGCCGAAGCCATCGGTGCCCAGCGAGACGACGCGCTGTCCGAGCCACGGGGTGAGAGCGTCGGGCATGGACTTCATGTAGTCGCTGGCGGCGACGATGGGGCCCCTGGCATCGCCTAGCTTCGAGACGAGGAACGGTATGCGCTCCTTCTGGCCGGGGTGGAGGCGGTTCCAGCGCTCGGTATCAAGGCAGTCGCGGCGAAGCTCGTTGTAGCTGGTAACGGACCAGACGTCGGCGGCGATGCTGTATTTCTCAGCGAGGATCTGCTGAGCTTCGAGGACTTCGTTGAGGATGGGACCGGAGCCGAAGAGTTGCAGCTGGGCCGGCTTGTCGGCGGCCTTGAATTTATAGAGGCCGCGGAGGATGCCGTCGGTGTCGAGGGCTTCGGGAGCGGCAGGCTGCGCGTAGTCCTCGTTGTACATGGTCAGGTAGTAGAAGCAGTCCTCGCCTTTTTCAAACATGCGGCGCAGACCGTCCTGGATGATAACCGCCATCTCGTACACGTAGGCGGGATCGTAGGTGAGGCAGGTGGGAATGGTGCCGGCGAGGACGTGGGAGTGGCCGTCCTGGTGCTGGAGGCCTTCACCGAGCATGGTGGTGCGGCCGGCGGTGCCTCCCATGAGGAAGCCCTTGCCGCGCGAGTCAGCGAAAGCCCAGGCCATGTCACCGATGCGCTGGAAGCCGAACATGGAGTAGTAGAGGTAGAAAGGCACCATCGGTATTTTGTAGTTGGTGTAGGCGGTGCCCGCGGCGGTGAAGCTGGCCATGGAGCCGGCTTCGGTGATCCCTTCTTCGAGAATCTGGCCGTTCTTCTTCTCGTTGTAGGAAAGGAGGACGTCGGCGTCGTGCGGGATGTACTTCTGGCCTTCGGGCGCGTAGATGCCGACGGCCTTCATCACGGATTCGAAGCCGAAGGTGCGGCCTTCGTCCGGGATGATGGGAACGATCAGTTTGCCGATCTCAGGATGCTTGAGCATGCCGTTGAGCATGTTGACGAAGCCCATGGTGGTGGAGATGGCGCGGCCACCGGAGCCGGCGAGCCAGGTCTTGAAGAAGTCGAGCTCAGGAGCCTTGAACGTGGGCTCGGGAACTTCACGTTTCGGCATGTATCCGCCGAGCGCGGCGCGACGCTCATGCAGATACTGCAGGGCAGCGTCGTTGGCGTCGGGGCGGTAGAAGTCGGCGTTTTCGGCAGCGCCTTCGGGCAGTGGGATGTCAAAGCGCCGAACGAAAAGCGACATGTCCTTGCCGGAGAGCTTCTTTTCCGAGTGGGTGGCGTTGCGGGCCTGCGCGGACGGCAGGCCGTACCCCTTGACCGTGTGGGCGAGGATGACGGTAGGGCCACCCTTGTGCTCCACGGCGCGCTTGTAGGCGTTGTAGATCTTGAGCGGGTCATGGCCGCCGCGATGGAGGTTGGCGAGCTGCTGGTCGGTCTTGTCTTCGACGAGCTTTTTGAGTTCCGGGTACTTGCCGAAGAACTCGGCGCGGAGGTAGGCACCGTCCTTGGCCTTGAAGCGCTGGAAGTCGCCGTCGACGCACTCTTCCATGCGCTTGAGGAGGAGACCCTGATGGTCGCGGGCGAAGAGTTCATCCCAGTCCGAGCCCCAGATGACCTTGATCACGTTCCAGTTGGCGCCACGGAAGGTGGCTTCGAGCTCGTCGATGATGCGGCCGTTGCCGCGCACGGGACCGTCGAGCCGCTGCAAGTTGCAGTTGACGACGAAGATCAGGTTGTCGAGCTTTTCGCGTGAGCCGAGCGAGATGGCGCCGAGGGTATCGACCTCGTCGGTTTCACCGTCGCCGAGGAAGCCCCAGATCTTGCGGTCCGTCTTTTCGATCAGGCCGCGGTTCTCGAGGTACTTCATGAAGCGAGCCTGGTAGATGGCGTTCAACGGGCCGATCCCCATGGAGACCGTGGGGAACTGCCAGAAGTCTTTCATCAGCCAGGGGTGCGGATAGCTGGAAAGCCCGGGGGTGTCGCGAAGCTCGTGGCGGAAGTTCTTGAGGCGGTCCTCTTCGAGGCGGCCTTCCAAGAAGGCGCGGGCGTAGACGCCGGGGGAGGCGTGGCCCTGGAAGTAGATGAAGTCGCCGGGCTCCTTACCGTAGCTGGCGCGGAAGAAGTGGTTGAAGCCGACTTCGAGCAGCGTGCACTGCGAGGAGTACGTGGAGATGTGGCCGCCGATGCCGGCGTCGTACTTGTTCTGCTTGTGCACCATGGCCATGGCGTTCCAGCGGAGGAGAGCCTCGATGCGGCGCTCCCGGGCGCGATCGCCGGGATAGGGCACTTCGTCGTGCCTGGGGATGGTGTTCAGGTAGGGCGTGACGACGTCACCGGTGGCGGGCACGCCAGCCTCGCGGGCGCGGGTGCGGAGCGCGGCGAGGAGCTCGCCGGCGTGCTCCCAGTCGTGGGCGACGACTTCGTCGAAGGCTTCAATCCACTCTGCTACCTCGGCAGTGAGGTCCTGGTTTACGGCTTCTTCAACGTTGGTCGGCATGACGCTCCCGGAATGCTGCTAAAAGTCTGACGCTTCTTACGATACTGCGGGTGGCTGCGAAGATGCCAGGTGGCTTTAGGTTGAGTAGTCGGCGTTGATGCTGACGTACTCGTGAGTGAGGTCGCAGGTGATGAAGCGGCTGGCGCCTTCGCCGCGGCCGAAGTCAATGGCGATGATGTACTCGCGGGCAGACATGGCTTCATGGAGGGCAGCTTCGTCGTAGGCGGAGGCGCGGATGCCGTTGGCGAAGACGGGCAGGCCGGCGACGGTAATGGTGACGTCAGCGGGGTCGAAGAGGACTCCCGCGCGGCCGGCAGCGGCGAGGAGGCGGCCCCAGTTGGGGTCGGCTGAGGACCAGGCTGTTTTGCAGAGCGGCGAGGTGGCGATGGTACGGGCGATTGCCCTAGCGTCGTGCGGGTTGCGGGCGCCGGTGATCTCGAGCGTGACGACGTGGGTGACGCCTTCGCCGTCGTCAACGATGGCGTGGGCGAGCTGGCTGCAGACCATGTTCAGGGCGGCTTCGAAGGCCTGGGCCGCGGGGCCGTTGGCTTCGACGCCGCTCGCGCCGCTGGCGAGGAGAAGGACGGTGTCGTTGGTGCTCATGTCCCCGTCAATGGAGATGGAGTTGAAGCTCGCTTCGACGGCGGAGGTGAGCAGCGGCGTGAGTTGGGCGGAGGTGGCGGCGAGGTCGGTGAAAAGGTAGACCAGCATGGTCGCGTGTGGGATTAACTGGGGCCCGATCATGCCCGCTCCCTTGGCGCAGCCGAAGAGGGAGACGGTCCGGCCGGCGACCTCGAAGGTGGCTCGGGCTACCTTGAGTTTCGTGTCCGTGGTGAGGATGGCGGTGGCGAAGGCTTCGGCGTGCCTGGAGGTGCTGCCGAGCCCGGCGGCGGCCTGGGGTATGGCGGCGAGGACCTTTTCGACCGGTAGCGGGACGCCGATGATGCCTGTGGAGGAGGGGATGATCTCGTCAAAGACACAGCCGAACCGGTCGGCTGCGGCGGTACAGCAGAGGTGCGCGGCCTCCAGGCCGGGGGCTCCGGTGCAGCAGTTGGCGTTGCCGGCGTTGACGAGGACGGCGGAGACTCGACCGCCAGTGGCGGCGAGATGGCGGCGGCCCACGGTGACGGGCGCGGCAACTACCTGGTTCGAGGTGAACATGGCCGCGGCGTTGGCGCCGGCGCGGCAGACGGCCAGGGCGAGGTCAGGTTTGCCGCTGGCCTTAATGCCGGCGGTGACGGCGGACCAGCGAAAACCGAGGGGAAGGGAGTTCGTTTCAGCTTGCTGCACAAAGAAAACTGTATCAGCGGCGTCCGGCGGCCAGGTCGGTCGCGGCGCTGCCCCAGGAAATCAGCGGCGTATACTTTGGCGATAACAGCGGGTGTGGGTGATTCCGTCCGATGCTTTCGATTTCTGGGGGTTCTGCAGCATGGCTTTGAATGGCAATGGGAACGGCAACGGGCACGGCAATGGGCACGGCTATGGGCACGTTCACGCAAACGGGGATGGCACGGGCAATGGTTATGCGGTCCCTCAGCCTCGGCTTGAATGGATTGTGAACCGGAAGGCTGAAGCCGCGCGGACTGGCGACTGGAACATGAGCCAGATGCATTTTGCCCGGCTGGGCAAGATCACCGAAGAAATGGCCTATGTGGCGCACAAGGAGAAGCTCTCGGCAGAGCTGATACGGTCTGAGATCGCCAAGGGGACGATGATCATCCCGGCGAACATCAACCATCCGGAGCTGGAGCCGATGGCTATCGGCGTGGAGAGCCTGTGCAAGATCAATGCCAACATCGGGAACTCGGCGCTGGTCTCGAACGTGGACGAGGAGCTGCGCAAGCTGCACACTGCGGTGCACTACGGTGCGGATACCGTGATGGACCTGAGCACCGGTGGCGATATCCCGATGATTCGCGAGGAAATTCTGCGCCACTCGCCGGTGCCGATCGGAACGGTGCCGCTGTACGAGGCGCTGAGCCGGGTGAAGCGGGTTGAGGATTTGAACATCGACCTGTATCTCGAAGTTATCGAGGAGCAGGCGCAGCAGGGAGTGGACTATTTCACGATCCATGCGGGTGTGCTGATCCAGTACGTGCCGATGGTGTCGAAGCGCATCACGGGGATTGTGAGCCGCGGCGGCGCGATTCTGGCGCAGTGGATGACGGCGAACCACAAGCAGAACTTCCTGTATGAGAACTTCGACCGCATCACAAAGGTAATGGCGAAGTATGACGTGAGCTACTCGCTGGGTGACGGGCTGCGGCCCGGCTGCGTGGCCGATGCCAGCGACGAAGCGCAGTTTGCCGAACTGAAGACGCTGGGCGAGCTGACGCGGCAGGCGTGGAAGGATGACGTGCAGGTGATGATCGAAGGCCCGGGCCACGTGCCGATGGACAAGATCAAGGAGCAGGTGGACAAAGAAGTGGAGCTTTGCGACGGCGCTCCGTTCTACGTGCTGGGGCCGCTGGTCACGGACATTGCTCCGGGCTATGACCACATCACGTCTGCGATTGGCGCGGCGATGATCGGCTGGCATGGTGCGGCAATGCTTTGTTATGTGACTCCGAAAGAACACCTGGGGTTGCCGAACGAGAAGGACGTGAAGGACGGCATCATCGCGTACAAGATCGCGGCGCATGCGGCGGATATCGCGCGCCATCGGCCGGGGGCGCGGGACCGTGATGATGCGATCTCGCACGCACGCTACACGTTCGACTGGGATGCGCAGTTTGATCTATCGCTGGACCCGGAGACGGCGCGCGGCATGCACGATGAGACGCTGCCGGATGACTACTACAAGGAAGCGGCGTTCTGCTCGATGTGCGGGCCGAAGTTCTGCTCGATGAACTGGTCGAGCAAGGTGGACAAGTACAACGAGGAAGTGCATGGGCTGAAGAAGCCGGAGCTGACGCAGATTATGACGGAGCAGTTGGCGCTTCGGAACTAGGTCACTTCGACAGCAAGGGAATGGCCCGCGATTGCGGGCCGTTCCTGTTTGGTGTGAAGGCGTTCGCCGCTACTTCTGAAGACTTATATCGCCCCGAGCAAACTACCGAGATCCTTCGCTCCGCTCAGGATGACGCCATCCCAAGAGGTTCCTCTGCGACATAGGTATCTATACTGCGGCGATAGGCTGGGTGCAGAACTTGCAGCGGGTGGCGGCCACAGGAATGTCGCCGAGGCACTGCGGGCAGGCACGCGTGGTGGGCGGCTCCGCCTTGGGCGGATTGAACTTCTTGAGCAGGTACTGGGTCGGCACGACGAGGAAGAAGTAGACGACGGCGGCGAGGATGAGGAAGTTGACGACCGCGGTGAGGAAGTCGCCGTACTTGATGTCACCTTGCCCGAGGTGGAGGTGCAGGTAGCCGAAGTCAGGCTTGCCGACGATGGTGCCGAGAAACGGCTTGATGATGTCCTCGGTGAGGGCGGTGACGATGGCGGTAAAGGCAGCGCCGATGATGACGGCCACCGCAAGGTCCATCACATTGCCGCGCAGGATGAAATCACGGAAGCCCTTGAGCAAGACTTTTTCCTCTGTCAGATCTAGGTTGTTTGGCATGGCCTGGGAACTGGCCGAAGTATACCCCAGACGGGTTATTTCCCTGTGGTGAAAAGAAGGTTAACGGAGTTACGCAACACGCCGGCGGAGAGGTGCTTCCTATGTCGCGAGGGTGAAGCCGATGGCGACGAAAAAAGCAGCAGCGAAGAAGGCGACGGGCAAGGGTGTACCGAAGTCGATGCCAGAGGATGGCGAAGATCCCAAGGGAGGGCTGACGGCGAAGGGTAGGGCGTTTTTTGCGGCGAAGGAAGGTTCTCACCTGAAGCCCGGTGTGACCGGAGCGGCGGATACGCCGGAGAAGATGCGGCGGAAGGGCTCGTTTCTGCGGCGGCACTTTGCGCATCCTCGTGGGCCGATGGTGGATGACAAGGGGCAGCCGACGCGGCTGGCGCTGAGCGCCCACGCGTGGGGTGAGCCGGTGCCGAAGACGACGGCCGCGGCGAAGAAACTGGCGGACAAGGGGCATAAGCTGCTGGAGCAGTACCATGCGGCTCAAGAGAAGCAGTCGGCAAAAGAGGGAGCAGCCAAGAAGACCGCGAAGGCTGCTACGAAGAAGACTGGCGCGAAGAAGACGGCTGGGAAGAAGGCCGCCAACAAGAGCAGCGAGTAGGCTTCACCGGTGCCGCTCCTCACGTATTCTTGCAGGATGCGTCCCAACAGCATGCGGGTGCGGTTGATCTCGTTCGGGCCCTGGAAGGCGATGTTTCCCGCCGGTGGGCGCGAGGTGGAGTTGCCTGCCGGGGAGTCCGTACAAGCCGTGCTGCAGATGCTGCATAGTGAAGGAGCGGGTGAGAGCAGCCTGCGATCTGCCGCCGTTGCTGTAAACCAGGAGTATGCTTCGCGCGACCAAGTTTTGCAGGATGGCGATGAAGTGGCGATTTTACCCCCGGTGAGCGGCGGGTCAGCGGGCGAGACCGGCTGGCAGGTTGCGATTGTGACCGAGCGGATAGATGGCGAGCGGATGCTGGCTGGGTTGAAGGCCGGTACTGATGGAGCGGTCTGCGTGTTCGATGGGATTGTTCGCAACAACACACGCGGACGCGAGACGCTGCACCTGGACTATGAGGCGTTTGAGCCGATGGCGCTGAAGGAAATGCGGGCGCTGCGCGAACAGGCGATCAAGCAGTTTGGTGTGCGCGATGTGGCGATTGTTCACCGGCTGGGGCGGCTGACTGTCGGCGAGACGAGCGTTTGGATCGGGGTGGCTTCGGCGCATCGGGGCGCGGCATTCGATGCCTGCCGGTGGGTGATCGATACGCTGAAGAAGACGGTGCCGATCTGGAAGCGCGAGCAGTTTGTGGACGGAGCGGTGTGGGCCGATGGCGAGCCGTTTCCGGAGGCGCTGGTTGAGGCGGCACCGTGATGCTGGCCGACCGGGTTCTTTTCCTTGTTTTCGCCGGGATGGTGCTGTGTGGGGCGGCTGGTGCGCAGCAGACGCCTGCTCCGATTGAACGCAGACCGCCGGGCGCGCCCATGCAGGCTCCGACGATCACCGTGCAGAGCCGGCTGGTAACGGTGGCTTTGAACGTGACGGATGAGCACGGTGCTCCGGTTGGCGGGCTGACGGTGAATGACTTCGAACTTGCGGAAGATGGCAAGCCGCTAAAGATCGCGGTGTTCGAGAAGGAGTCTGCGTCACCGCTGGCAATTGTGCTGGCAATCGACGCGAGCGGCAGCGTGTGGAGCGACGAGCGGCTGGAGCGGGATGCGGCGAAGAGCTTTGTGAAGACGCTGCTGCGGCCCCAGGATTCAGTCGACCTGATGAGCTTTTCTGACCGCGTGGATGAGCTGGTGAGCTTTACCAGCGACGTGCACGTGGTCGAAAGTGGGCTTGGGCAGATCCATCGCGGCGATGCCACGGCGATGTACGACGCGATCTACCTGGCGAGCGAGCGGCTGCAACAGGCTCCTGCGAAGCCCGATCAGCGGCGCGTGGTGGTGATGATTACGGATGGCGAAGACACAACGCACCACGGCAGCTACGATGCTTCTCTGGAGCAGGCACAACGCGCCGGCGCGGTGATCTATTCGCTGATTGTGGTGCCGATCAACTCGGATGCGGGCCGCAATGTGGGCGGCGAGCATGCTCTGATCACGCTGGCCGGGGAAACGGGTGGAAAGTACTACTACGTGGAGAACAAGCACGATCTGGCGCCGGCGTTCGCGCATGTGTCGGACGATCTGCGGACGCAGTATGCGCTGGGGTACTATGCTCCGCAGCGGGGCGGGGACGCGTCAGGACTGCGGCGGATTCGTTTGCAGATGAAGGATCCGGCACTGCGGGCTCGGTACACGCTGCGGTACCGGACGGCGTACTACGGCAATCGAGCGGCGACGAGTGGAGACGCTGGAACGCTCGATTAGTGCCGCGATACGTCTTCATTGCACGAGCATTCGTGACTCGATGAGCAGTCGAAATGAAGGGGTCTCTCCACTCCGCTGCGCTCGGGTCGGGATGACGAGCCTTGTTGCTGCGACTAAAGTTCTTCACCGTCGCGCCGTACAATGAGCGCATGCTTTGGAAAAAACGGGCGCGCAAGGGCACGCCAACGACGGAAACAGGGCAGGAAGCGCTGTACCTGAAGTCGCTGAGTGAGCGGCAGGTGCCGGTTGCTGTGAAGCTGCAGAACGGTGAAGTGGTGAGCGGCTGGATCGAGTACTTCGACGACTCGATGTTGCGGCTGACACGCGAAGGCAAGCCAAACCTGTTCATTTACAAGGCGCAGATACGGACCATTACGGAAGCCGGTGCCGCTAAGCGCGCGGGCGTGGGCGAGGCGGCTACTCTGTGAGCACGGCTGAATCGCCTCTGGCGGAGTGGCGGATGAAGGCTGAGGCGATCGCTCGCGAAGCGGGTGCGCTGCTGCGCGAGTTCTATGAGAAGGGCGTTGCGGCCGAGTACAAAGGCGATGTGGACCTGGTGACCGAGGCCGACCGCGCGAGCGAGGCGCTGGTAAGCCGCAGGCTGCGCGAGGAGTTTCCGGAGCATGGAATCTTTGGCGAAGAGGGGACTCGGCAGGGACTGGATAGCGAGTTTCGGTGGTATATCGACCCGCTGGATGGGACGACGAACTTCGCGCACGGCTTCCCGGTGTTTGCGGTGGTGCTGGGGTGCGAGCGGCGGCCGGCGGGGCTTGCGGCGGATCAGGACGGGGAGATTGTCGTGGGCGTGACGTACGATCCGCTGCGCGACGAGATGTTTTCGGCTGCGCGAGGCGCGGGCGCCACGCTGAATGGCCGGCCGATCCAGGTGTCGAAGACCAGGACGCTGCAGGAGTCGTTGATCGCCACGGGGTTTCCGAGCCACAAGCGGCACCGGTCGCCGAACGTGCACTTCTACCAGGAGTTCACGCTGCGGTCGCACGGTGTGCGGCGGGCGGGCGCGGCTGCGCTGGACCTGGCGTATGTGGCTTGCGGGCGGCTGGAAGGTTTCTGGGAGATCAAACTGAACCCGTGGGATGTGTCCTCGGGCGTGCTGCTGATTGAAGAGGCAGGCGGCAGGATTACGCATTTCGACGGCGGGAAGTTCACGCTGGACAGCCGCGAGGTGTTCGCGACGAACGGCAAGATACATGGCGAGATGCAGGCGCTGTTCGCGGATATGTTCGCGGGGAAGAATTTGGAGCCGATCCCGACGCCTGCGGAGTTCGCGGCGAGACGGGCGGCAGAGACACAGTTGTAAAGTGATCCTATGCGATCAGGCAAGCTGCTCAAACATCGCGGCGTGCAGTTCGGCATCGCTCTGGTTGTGGCGATCTGCTTCTTTCTGGTGCTGGCCGTATGGGGACGCGCAGGAGACTGCAAGCCGCAAGAACGGGACGGACAATGTGGTTTGTCCAGCTTCATAGGAGTCGTATTCGGCGGCGCGGGAGCCCTAACGATTGTCGCGGGTACGCTCATCTGGATGCTGGTCGCCAGCTACCGTGCGAGGAGCAGCCGCCCTAGGGACCCATACGACCGGTGAGTATGTTTCGACTTCGACACTCGGCCCGCGTGTTCCTTTTTGATCAGGAAGGCGATGTACTGCTGATCCGTTTTGTGGCGGAGCTTGAGGGCCGGCCGTTTGTGTTCTGGGTGACTCCAGGTGGCGAGATTGAGCCGGGCGAAGATGCGCGGACGGCGGCGGAGCGAGAGTTGTTCGAAGAGCTTGGCCTTCATGTGCCGCTCCTTGGGCCGGTGCACAAGGAAAGTGGCGGGGAGTATGTGCATCTGGGCGAGCGGGTGCGGAACCATGATGTGTTCTTCGCGGCGGTGTGCGAGCGCGGCGCGCCGAAGTTGAGCGGCGTGACCAGCGACGAGATCCGGCTGATGCAAGAGGCTCGCTGGTGGACGCTCCATGAGCTTGCGGCGACGACGGAACGGGTGTATCCGCAAGCCATGAGAGAGGTGCTGCCGAAAATCCTTGAGATGCTGAAAGCAGAGAAATCGGCCTAATCCGGTCGCATTTGTGAATATTTCCGCATGCGAGAGTAGGCTGATTCTATTGCTAGAATTGAGAACGAAGCCGCCTGAGGATTGAGGGATCAGGAACACAATCGGCTAGATTCGGCGATCAATTCTCGAGGAGATCAGACAGCATGGCTTATGTAATTGCGGAACCCTGTATCGGCACCAAAGATCGGGCGTGTGTGGACGCCTGCCCGGTGGATTGCATTCACCCCAAGGGAGACGAACCGGGACACGATACGGTGGACCAGCTCTTTATCGACCCAGTGGAGTGCATCGACTGCGGCGCGTGCGTGCCGGTTTGCCCGGTTTCGGCGATCTATGCCGGGGATGACCTGCCGGATAAGTGGGTCGACTTCCGCGAAAAGAATGCCGCTCATTTCGGGCGATGAAGCAAGGCGCAGATTCCCTTCGGGATGACAAGCAGACGGATAAAGCGCGGCCTTTGGGTCGCGCTTTTCCGCGTCTGGAGCAGGGCCTCAACGCCAAGCACGCAAAGTTGCGCCAGGGGACGCGATGACAGGCTTGTGTGGAGTGAGGTGAGACGATTGTGGTGTGGCTGAAGGCAGGGTGATTGCGCATACGGAAGAGGCACTGGTGCTGCGCACCTGGCCGTTCCATGAGGCTGACCTGCTGATCAGCCTGTTTACACGTGAGCAGGGCAAGGTGAAGGGCGTGGCGCGGCATGCGATGCGCAGCCGCAAACGCTTCGGCGGGGCGCTGGAGCCGGCGACGCATGTGAGGGCGCACTACACGGAGCGTCCCCGGCAGGACCTGGTGCGAATGGACAGCTTCGAAATTCTTTGGTCGCCGCTGAGCGCGCCGGTGGACCTGCTGCGCGTGGCCGGCATTCAGCTCGTCGTCGAGGTGCTGGAAGAGGCGATGCCCGAGGGCGCGCCGGAGGATAACGTGTTCCGGCTGGCGCTCACTGCGTTGCGGGCAATGGAACGGCCGCTGGCGGGCGGCTCGGAGGGCTCGCAGGTGTGGTTGCCGGTGACGTACTTCTGCCTGTGGATGAGCCGGCTGATGGGTTGGTGGCCGGAGCTTGGACACTGCGCTGTTTGTGGGCTGGACCTGCGCGGCGGAACCGTTTGGTGGTCGGCCTCTGGCGATGGCGTGACCTGTGAGGACGATCGTCGCGCTGGGAGCGGTGCGCTTTCGATGGAGTCTGTGCAGGAGAGCTACACAATGGCCCGAACTCCGCTGGCGCAGTTGATGGCCGAGGGTGCGTGGCCGCAGTTGCGTGCCGCAGACCTGCGCGGCTTTGCGATTACCGTACTGGAACGGCATCTGGAGCGGCGGCTGCGGGCGGCAGCGATGCATACGCACGCATAGGCGCGATATGCTGGTGGCCTGATGCCGAAGCTTTCCATACGTGACCTCGATCTTCCCGGTAAGCGCGTGTTTCTACGTGTCGACTTCAATGTCCCGCTGTCAAAGGCCGGCACCATCACGGATGACACGCGCATTCGCGAGACGCTGCCGACGATTGAATATGCGCTGCGGCGCAAGGCGAAGGTCATCCTGGCGGCGCACCTGGGGCGTCCCAAGGGGAAGCGGGTGGAGAGCATGTCGCTGCGGCCGGTGGTGGACCGGCTGCGCTCGCTGCTGGACCACGTGCTGGAGGGAGAGAACGTCGCGTTTGCGCCGGACTGCGTAGGACCGGTGGCGCTGGAGCTCGCGAACAACCTGGAGCCGGGACAGACGCTGCTGCTGGAAAATCTTCGCTTTCATGCGGAAGAGGAAGCCAACGATCCGGGTTTTTCGGAGCAGTTGGCAGCGCTATGCGATGTGTATGTGAACGACGCCTTTGGCGCGGCGCACCGGGCGCATGCTTCCACGGAGGGCATTACACACTTCGTGGCACAGTCGGCGGCCGGACTGCTGATGGAAAAGGAGCTGAACTACCTAGGCAAGGTGGTTACGGAACCGAATCGACCGTTCGTCGCGATCATCGGCGGGGCCAAGGTGTCGGACAAGATCGAGGTCATCAACTCACTGCTGGACAAGGTGGATTCGCTGCTGATCGGCGGAGCGATGGCCTATACGTTCCTGAATGCAAAGGGCCAGACCACGGGCAAGTCGCTGGTGGAGATGGACAAGCTGGACGTGGCGCGCGCGGCGATGGCCAAGGCCGAGGAGCGCGGCGTGAACTTCCTGCTGCCGGTGGATCACTGCCTGGCCAGCAAGTTCGGCGCAGACGCGAAGACGCAGCTTTTTTCCGGTGACGGACCTTTTCCGGCGGAGTGGATGGCACTGGATGTCGGGCCGGAGACGATCAAGCTGTTCTCGGCGGAAGTCGCGGACGCGGCAACCGTGATCTGGAACGGGCCAATGGGCGTGGCGGAACTGGCGCCGTTTGCCAAGGGGACGAACGCCGTGGCGAAGGCGATCGCGAAGAACGAGGATTGCGTGAGCATTGTTGGCGGCGGGGATTCGGTGGCAGCGCTGCACAATTCCGGAGTGGCGTCGAAGATCACGCATATCTCAACGGGTGGTGGGGCTAGCCTGGAGCTGCTTGAGGGCAAGGTGCTGCCCGGTGTGGCGGCGCTCACAGAGAAGTGACGATAGAAACGGAGGCGGTAAACGGTCGTTCAACTTGCCAGAGGCGCGTCGTTCCCCGTAATCTCCACTGACCAAGCCCCCTTCTGGAGTCGAACACTGCATGCGGAAGCCCATCATTGCCGGTAACTGGAAGATGTACAAGACTCCCAAGGAGTCATTGGCGTTTCTGGACGCCTTTGCGCCGCTGGTGGAAGGACATCTGCGTGATGAGATCCTGATTTTTCCCACGATGAGTTCGCTGCCGACGACTCTCGATGCGACGGCCGGCCTGAACGTAAGGGCCGGGGCGCAGAACATGCATTGGCTGAACGAAGGGCCGTACACGGGGCAGACATCTCCAACGATGCTGGTGTCCATCGGCTGCCGTCACGTGCTTTTGGGTCACTCCGAGCAGCGGCTGTACTTCAGCGAAACCTATGAACGCGTGAACCTGAAGCTGAAGGCCGCGATCAATCACGGGATCACACCGGTCGTTTGCGTGGGCGAACTGCTGGCTGAGCGCGAGGATGGAAAGACGGAAGAGACGTTGCGGTCGCAGGTGCGGGCGGCGTTGAGGAACATCTCCGCCAGCGAGGCGCGCCGGCTGGTGATTGCGTATGAGCCGATCTGGGCGATCGGGACGGGCTCGACAGCTTCGCCGGAGATCGCGGCGCAGGCTCACTCGATCATCCGGCAGGAGCTTGCCCGCTGCTGCGGGGAGCAGACGTCTATGAACACGCGGATTCTTTACGGCGGATCGGTAAAGCCGGAGAACATCGGCGCGCTGATGGCCCAGGAGGAGATCGACGGCGCACTGGTAGGCGGGGCCAGCCTGGTGCCGACGACCTTTGCGAACATCGTGCAGTACAACTAGCCGGCCCTGGCCAGGAGCAGGGCTAGTGGACGACGCCGACCTGGTCCATGGGCCAGATCACGAAGGCGGCGCGGCCATAGATCAGATTGCGGTCCACGGGGCCGAAGTCGCGGCTGTCGAACGAGATGGAGCGATTGTCTCCCATGCAGAAGAACTCGTCCGGGCCAAGGACCGTCTCGGGCTGGGAACGGTCGTCCTGGTAGCGTGCAGGGATATAGGGCTCGCGGAGAGCGATGCCGTTGAGCCAGACGGCGCCATGATCGATCCGGAGGTCGTCGCCGGGGACACCGATCACGCGCTTGATGTAGTTTTTGGTCGCGTCGTGAGGGTATTTGAAGACGACCACGTCGCCGCGATGGACCTCGCCAGGATGGTAGACGAACTTGTAATAGGCGAACTTGCTGATGAATAGCCGGTCCTGGTCTTCCAGCGAGGGCAGCATACTGGTGCCTTCCACGCGTACCGGCTGGTAGACGAAGACGATGATGAAGGCCGAGAAGATGACGGACACGAAGAGATCAAGCGCCCAGGAGCGCAGGCCTGCGCGTGGCGCTTCCACTCGCACGGTACGGTGCGGCTGCGGAGCCGGCGCGCAGCCAGGGAGAACTTCAGGTTGCGGACTCTCGGTTTCCGAGGTTTCGATGGTGTCAGGCATGAGGTGAAGCAAGGGCGAAGGCGCATAGAAGCGCTCTCGTGAATGCTTCTTCATGTTAGACGAGAGTCTACTGGAGTGTGGCAGTTTCGACATGCTCACGTTGGAGGAGCGTCAGTCCGGCCCCGGTAGAAAATCATGCCGATGGCGTGGGATCCGCAGCCCGGGGAGCGCGTGCGGCCACTCACCGGATGGGACCATCCGAGGCAACGGGGCGGGTGAGCGCGCTGCACCGAAATTTGCGCTAGAATCGCACAGCAGCAGGAAACCCATGGCTACGCTTACGATGCCAACGCCGTCCTCGATGGAGAAGCCGCTTACGCGCACCCCGAGTGACCTCCAAACCCTGACCACTGAGAGGCCTAACGAGGCTTCCGCGGGTCTGGACACGAAATCCGCCCTCGAAATTGCCCGAATTATCAACCAGGAAGACGCCAAGGTGGCTGCGGCCGTCAAGAAGGCGCTGCCTGAAGTGGCGATGGTGATCGATATGGTCGCTCGCTCGCTGCGGGACGGCGGGCGGTTGATCTATGTCGGTGCCGGATCGTCGGGCCGAATCGCGGCCCTGGATGCTTCCGAGTGCCCCCCAACGTTTTCTACCGCGCCGATGCAGGTGCAGTACATCATGGCTGGCGGCCCAAAGGCGCTGGCCAGCGCTTCAGACGTGAACGAAGATTCGCCGGAACTGGGGCAGCGGGATATCGCCCGTCGGCGACCGACGCGCAAGGATGTTGTGATCGGCATTTCGGCTTCGGGCCGGACGCCTTACGTCGTGGGCGCGACGGAGTATGCGCGATCGCGTGGGGCGAAAACGGCGGCCATCACCTGCAATCCGGGCTCGGATCTGTCGCAGGTGGCAGACATCACGATTTGCGCCGAAGTAGGACCGGAGGTTCTGTCCGGTTCGACGCGGATGAAGGCCTCCAGCGCCCAAAAGATGATTTTGAACATGGTAACCACGGGCGCCATGACGAGGCTGGGCTATGTGTATGAAAACCTGATGGTGAACGTACACATGAAGAATGCCAAGCTGGTGGAGCGCGGCATCCGGGTGCTGATGTCGGTTTGCAATATTGACCGCGACACGGCAATCCGGACCATCAAGGCGGCGGGCAAGTCGATTCCGATCGCAGTGGTGATGCTGAAGGCGAACGTAGACAAGATGGAAGCGGTTCGCCGGCTGCAGAAGTCGGATGGCAACGTGCGGCTGGCAGTGGAAGACTCCAAGCTGGAGCTTTAAGCAGGAAATGGATGAAGAACGCCGCTGTCTGCTGTCGGTCCGGCGGTGGGTAGCGGTTTTCGTTGTTGGTCTCGTTCTCAGTGGCGTGACCGCGTTTCCCCTGGTTCACGAACTGCACTGGTTGGTCCGGCTCATTCGGCCTCTTCATGCTGCGGCCTTGCAGGGTTGGGTGGAGCGAGTGAGCGCGTCGCTGGACCGGCAGGCGGCTGAGGCACCCTTTCTTGCCTACGGCACGGATTGGCTGGCCTTTGGACACCTTGTGATTGCGGCAGCGTTTCTTGGGCTTTGGAACGATCCGGTGCGCAATCGCTGGCTGGTGACCTGGGGACTGATCGCGTGCGCGGGCGTTGTGCCGCTGGCGCTGATTGCAGGGCCTGTGCGCGGGATTCCGCCGTACTGGCGGATGATCGACTGCAGCTTTGGTGTGTTTGGCTGCCTGCCGCTCTGGTGGGTTCGGCGACAGATTGGTGTGCTGGAGCGGTTGCAGACCAGCAGAAAGCCCGCCTGAGCGGCGGGCTTTTGCGTTGGTGCAGCCTCGCAAACTACTGCTTGGTGACGGTCAGCGAGTAGGGCGTGGAGCGGGTGAGGGTACCATCTGTCGCGGTGACCGTGATGGTGTAGGTCCCTGGCGGAGTGTAGTTGCTGTTTTGCGCAGGCGACAGGTTGCCGCAACCAGTGAGCACGAAGCCTGATGCGGTGAGCAGCAGGATGGCGAGACCAGCCTTGAGCAGCGCTTGTGAGCCGCGCAGGCGGCGCCGCAGGAGCCAAACACTGCCGCCGGCCAGCAGGATCAGCAGACCTCGCCCGCCGAGGCTGCCGTAGCCGACGACGGTGTACTGCGACGTGGTTTGGATGTTCACCGTGACAGAGGCGCTGGCGGAAGGAACTCCCGAGGCAGACCCGAGCGAGCAGGTAACTCCTGGCGCGGTTGTTGAACAGCTGAGCGAGACCGTTGAGGCGTATCCGCCGAGTGGCCTGGGTTGCAGGCTGGTGGTAATGCCGCGGCCGGCTATGACCGTGCCGGAGGTGGGTGAGAGGGCCACAGTGAAGTCAACGCCGTTGCCGGTGAGGGCGATCACGGAACTGGTGTAGGTGGAGTTGAACGAGAGAGAGCCGGTGCGTGGACCGTATGTCGTTGGCGTGAAGGTGACGTTGATCGCGCAGCTTGCTCCTGCGGCGAGCGAGGAACCGCAGCCTGCGCCGGCCGCGGTGAAGTCGCCACTGACGATGAGAGCCGGCACCGGAACCGGGCC
Source organism: Granulicella sp. (assembly GCA_965198545.1). Classification (GTDB taxonomy): domain Bacteria; phylum Acidobacteriota; class Terriglobia; order Terriglobales; family Acidobacteriaceae; genus Granulicella. The sequence continues at coordinate 700,087 of CBDAPS010000002.1, forward strand.
AGTGGCGGAGTTGGTGAGCAGGAAGCTCTGCGTGCTGGAGGCAGTAATGTCTACGCTGGGGAACGTCATGGACGTGGTGGAAACAACGAGTGCGGGAACGCCCGTGCCGGTCAGAGTCGCCGTGAGTGTCTTGCCGCCGCCGCCGACGTTGAGCGTGCCGGCGCGTGCGCCAAGCACGCTGGGCGCGAACGCGACGCCGATCTGGCAGCTCGCCTTGGGCGCTACCGAAGAGCAGTTGTTTGAAACGACCACAAAGTCAGTGCCAGTTCCGGACGTGGTGCTGGTATTCGTGATGCTGACGGAAGTGACAGCCGAGTTGAAGATGGAGTTGTTGGTCCAGGTAAAGATCTGCGGCGAGGACGTGAAACCGATGGGCTGCTGACCGAAGTCCGCGGAGGTCGGCGTCATCGTGGGGTCGCCGCCGTTGCTGGTGAGGTTGAACAGCATGTACTCGAGCAGCTTTTCCTGCGGGGTCATGGTGGTGGTGCTGCCGCAGACGTTGGGAAACTGTTGCTGGTTGCTGCTGGCGACGGTGGTTTCCACGTGGTACTCGTTGAAGAGCACACGGCCGCACTGGCCCACGGTCTGGCCGACGGGCGTGTCAAAGGTGAACTGCATGGTGGCGCTATTGCTGTTGAGCGTCATCCAGGACTGTGTCGGTGCGTTGACGCTGCTGAAGTCCTGGCGAAGCGTCTGGAGGGCGATCTGGCCGGTGGTGGTAGACGCGCCGACAGAAGGCAGAGCGAGCCAGGCCGCCAGGGTCGCGCCGTCACCGAACTTCGTGTTCACCGTGGCGTTGCCGTTCGCAAGGGTCGCGGAAGGCTTGGTCCAGTTCACGACATTGGGGAAGGTCTGCGACTCATTGAACCAGTCATAGCTGTAGTGGCTGGCGTAGATGCGGCCACCCACGTTGGCGAAGTTCTTCAGGTTCGTGAGTTCGCTGCCGCTTGTCTCACTGGCCTGCCGGATAGTGGTGTTATCTCCGCCTTCGCACGGAAGCATGACGACGTCGTAGGTTCCCAGAACGTTGGGATCGCTCATCAGGGTGCTGGCCGAGGGGGTTGCGCCCACGGCGCCAATATAGGACCCGGTCTGCGTTTTGCTGCCCTCGGCGAGGAAGAAGTTGATGCGCCCGGTGCCGCCGGGATTGGTGAACTCGGTAGAGTTGTTGCCCATCACCTTGTAGAGCACGCATTCGACCGGATCGGCGTTGCCGGTGGCGATGGCAATCTTGGGGATATCACCTTCTGCCTGGGTACGGGGAAAGCGGGTCATGGTGGGGTCGGCGGCGGTGTTGGTGCAGGACCCTGCGCTGAGATCAATGGGGATGATGCGACGCCACTTGCCGCTGACCATGACGAGAGCCTGTGGCTGGCCCGCGGGATTGATGGGAACACCCGTGATGGTGAAAGTGCCATCGGTCGCGGTGGTGGTGCCGGCAACGGGTGAGCCGGCGGGAATGGCGCCGGGGACCGGACAGGAGACGCCCGCCTGCAGCGGCCCGACCGTGTCTCCGGCGATGTACACGGTCACGTTCGGCAGAGGATCAATGCCGTTCGGCGCGAAGACGGTTCCGCTGACGGAGGTCGTTTGGCCCTGAGTGCAGGAAGGCGTGGTCTGACAGGATCCGGTGCAGTATTGCGCGGAAGCAGGAACGCTTGCAGCCAGGGCAAACGCGAAAAGCGAAAGAAGACGACGCATGTCAGAACCCAGGGGTACGGAAGGTATATAAGGTATACCCCAAAAGGTACAGAAGTTTCGCGTGTTCCCAGTGAAGATTCATGGATTGGGGTAACCATCGTAGCGGTTACGGCGTCGCGGGTTTGCGTGGTGTGGAAAGCGGAGCCGGCCAACGTTCGACGGTGAGCTCCGGAAATGTGTTTTGCTGCGGCTCAAGAGCAGGTGCGGCCTTGCCGCGTAGCGCATCGTCGAAGAACTGGAGAACTGTCGCGCGGAGGATGGCATTGATCTCGCGGGGAGCGGTGGGACCGGTGTACGCGAGGTGGCGGAAGGGTGGCAGTAGCGGTTCGTCGGAGAAGTCCATGTGCTGGGTTCCGGCCAGGAACAGGCGATAACCACCGTAGGCGCGCAGGCTGCTTTCCGTCGCGGCGAAGTCGGCTCTGTCGAGCTGATCTTCGGTTGTGCCGGGTTTCGGCAGGCCGGCGAGTTCGCGTTCGCGGCTCTGGCTGACACCTTCGTAGAACAGGAGGATTGGCTCCGATGCGGTGCGGTCGCGCAAAGCGCCAAAGGTCCAGCCGTCCAGATTGGCGGCGGCTTTGATACGTGGATCAAGACCACAGAGCGCCAGCGCGGCAGCTCCGCCGAAGGAGTGCCCGAAGGCTCCGGCGTTGGCTGTGTCTAGTTGGGAGTGGAAGGGGTCTGACACGTTGGCGGACTTGGCTGCCAGCTGGTCGAGGACAAAGCGGGAATCGGCGGCCCACAGCTGGAGTGTGCTGTTCCAGAAGTCAATCTGGTCTGTCGCCGCGGCGGCTGAACCCTTCGGGCCTTCGAGGGACTCCTTACCGCGGATGACCGTGCCGTCGGCAAGCTCCACGCGGGCGGAGTTCCCCGGATGGTCGATGGAGGCTACGACGTAGCCGTGGCTGGCCAACTCTTCCGCGAGCACGGTGTTCTGGGTTCGCTGACCGTTCCAACGGTGGCCGAACAGGAGCACGGGGAACGGCCTGGAAGCGCGGGCGACCGGAGCGTCAACGCGCGAGTGAGTGCTAAGAAGCGGGCCGTAGAAGGTGGCGAGTCTGGCTTCACGCCAGCGAAGATAGCGGGCGATGGGGTTCTGAGAGGGCTCGGCGGGATACCAGAGCTGGACCACCAGCATGCGGCGGGCGTTCGGTTCTGCGAAAAAGGGATCGTGCCGGGCGGAGTCCTGGAGGTAGAGAGTTGATGTGCCAACTGGGTAGGGACCGGTTGGCGCCGGGAACTGGAAGGTGCGGAGATAGAGGATTGTGCCGACGATCGCGAAGGTGAGAATTGCAGTGGCTGCGCTTAGCAGCCTTCCGCGAAGCGAGGGCGCTCTCATGGGAGGTGAGCCATCCAGAGAGGGGTGCCTTCCAGCTGGCGCCACTCCGAGCCTCCAAGACCGGGAGGCTTGCTGTTGACGAAGACGGCGGTGGCTCCGGATCGGCGGAAGTTGTCCAGTGTGGCTGACTGCTGGGCCGAGGAAAGATGCCAAAACTGTTCGTAGTCGGGGCCGGACGCGATCTCACTGGTGATCTGGAGATGCGCGATATAGGCCCAGTCGCTGTGCAGGCTGGGTGTCCAGGCGACGACGCCGATCTGAGAGCCGAGAGGCAGGTCCTGGTGGGAGGCGGCGATGCCCATACGCCACTCGGGGTTCTGCTGCGGCGACTTGTGGTGGATCAGGTTGCGCCAGACAGGAGTCTGATACAGGGCCACTTCGGTGACGAAACCCAGCAGAAGGAGGGCGATGATGGGCGCAAGCGAACCGCGCTTCAGGATGTCTGTGGCGGCTACAAGCGCGCATGTACCAAGCACGAGAAACATGCTGACAAGGTATCGGCCTTCGAGGTGAACGGGAAGGTAGTAGAGGATGCCGAGACCGCTGGAAACAAACAGGGGCCAGCAGCTTCGGAGGCCTTGAACCAGCTTGGGACGAGCGGCCGGTGTCGCGTTAAAGACGATTAGAACAAGCACCAGAGCGAGAAGAATCGGCTGACTAATGAGGACTTGCAGCAGGTCACCGAGACTTTTGCCTAGAGCGATGAGCTGGTAGCGCGTTCGGAAAAAGTGGTGGTACCCCCGGTAGAAGTAGGGTGGGTCGAAGTAGGGGACGTAGGTGGCATGGGTTGGGGCAGCGAAGCCGTAGACGGTGGGGGAGTGTTGCAGGATGGTGCTGGGGTGTTGCGGGTGGCCGAAGTCGGGGGGTTGGGTGGACCACTGGGCAAAGCGGGCGATGGAGGGTTTGGGCCAGGCCTCGTCCGGGGGCAGAGTGCCGCCTTCCCAGTGGACCCACTTCTGCAGGCGGTTGACGTGCCAAGCATAGTTGAGGGCACCGGACTCGCCGACGGTCGCATAGCCGGTCGCGTGCGAGAGGGCCGTGCCGTAGGCGGCGATGGTGAGGGCGAAGAGGGCTGCGGCGGCTAAGAGCGGAGCGAGGCGGGCCCGGCGGAGCCAGAGCGAGACTCCGGCTATGGCGAGGATGCCTGTGCCGAGCGGCAGGAAGACGGTCTTGGCGAGGAAGCCTGCGGCCAGCGTGAGGGCTAGTGCGATGGCCGATGGCCACGTAATGCGGCTGGCGAGATGGATCCGGATGAGCTGGGTGCTCCCTAGCAGGAAGAGCGTGGTGACCAGCTCGTCGGGGTTGACTCGGGAGACCTGGCCTAAACAGGTCTGGAGTGCGGCGAAGAGGAGCAGGCAGAGCAGGATGCGCTGCTGCCAGGGCTTGCGTTCGGCTTCGGTGGCTGGTTGAGGAAGGAGTGTGAAGAGCAGCCAGAGAAACGCGGCGTAGCTCCCGGCGAAGATGAGGAAGTTGAGTGTTCTTGTGTTTTGCCAGTCGCCGAGGGGGGTGGCGGGAAAGATGGGGCGGAGGATGGCGAGCAGCGCTGGGTAGCCCTGGCTCCAGAGTGGGTTGAGGGCGGAGCGCCAGTCGTGGCGGGCGATGGCCCGGGCGACGTCGAGGTATTGCACGGCGTCGGAGCCGTAGACGTCGCCAGAGTCGGTGTTGCCGTAGAGGTCTTCCACGGCGCCGAGGGTGAGGATGAAGAGGCTTGTCCAGAGCAGGATGTTCCGGTACCAAGCACGTGGCTGGGACTCGTCCGCGGCGGGCGCGGATGGGTCGGCGTGCAGCTTAGAGGCTGCCTCCAGCGTGGATGTTGGCATGGAAGCCATGCTACTCGACGGAGAAAGTCACGCTGGAGTAGACGTGTGTTTTTGTTACCAGTAGTAAGGCTTCTGGTGAACTTTGGTGTTCTCGGCTGCCGGTGCTCGGTTTAGGCTGAAATTGCAGGTTGCGAGGAGCGAAAACTATGTCGACGGCCACGCTTTCTGAGGTTGAGCCGCCTGTGGTTGCGGGCGGTACGTTTCGGAACGAGCCGGAGGACGCGGCGCTGTTTCGCGAGCGGTTCGACCATGAGCCGTTCCTGTTTCGCCACTCGCTGCACCAGCATCCGGCGTTCCGGCTGGAGGCTCTGCTCCAAGCTGCCGAGCGGATGAACGCGAAGACGACGTGCAAGGCTCACTTCGAAAGCGGCGAGCCGGAGCGGACGAGCTGGTTTGGGGCGCGGCCGGAGGGGATGACGCTGGTGGATGCGCTGGCCTCGATTCGTGACGGCAAGAACTGGGTGATTCTGAAGCGAATCCACGAGGAGCCGGAGTATGGGGCGATTCTCCGTGCCATGCTGCCGGAGATTGCGGCGCTGACCAGCGTGGATGTGGAAGAGGTTTACTACGATCCGACGATGACGATCTTTGTGACCTCGCCGGGGAGGATCACGCCGTACCACATGGACGGCGAGACGAACTTCCTGCTGCAGGTTCGTGGCTCGAAGCACGCATACATCTATGACGCGAATGACAAGAGCGTGCTGTCGGACGCTGATCTTGAGAAGTACTGGACCGGCGGGCTGCCGAAGATCGAGCTGCCGGAGGCGTTGCCGCACGGCACCTGGCGGTTCGAGCTTGCGCCGGGGAATGGCGTGTTCAATCCTGCGACGTTTCCTCACTGGCTGCAGAACGGGGATGACGTTTCGATTTCGGTCTCAGTCAACATCAAGCGAAAGCGGAATGCGAACATTGGCGCTTATCGCGTGAATCACTTTTTGCGGCGGGCGGGGCTGAAGCCGTCGGCTCCCGCTCCTGCGAGCCAGCCTACTGTGCTCGATCGGGCTAAGGAAGCTACGCTTGGGCGGCTGTATGAGAAGGCCAAGGTGCTTCGGGACCAGAAGACAGATACGTGTCTGAGTGAGGGTGGGCAGATGGGCCCCACCCCCTAGCTTTGTTGCGCAAAATCTTCATTCGGTTGGGGTTATGGGTGGACCAAAGCCCGAAACACCCGCCGGTTGGTGCGTAGGCATTGGTTTGCCTGTTTTTATTCTAGAAATCGCGCGGAATTAACGTGCAAGTTTTTCGAGCGAGGTAAGTCGTTGCACGGTCGTGGGTTGGTGTGCGAGGAATCGTCGCTGGGCCTTGACAATGTTCCCCCGCTGAGTTGGTGCCTGGCCGATGAGCCGGGCTTTCAGCCCTTTGCTTTCTTCCTGTCCGCTAACCCAGCCCTTGCGGGCTGGGCTGAAATGAGCCGGGCCTTTGGCCCTCTGGGCGTAGGACGGCTGGGGTTTTCTCCGCTGCCGCTCGGCGGAGCCCACGCATGCCGCGATGAGGCCGCGTCATGGGTGGGGCACCGGATGTGTTGATACTTGCTCGTGCTTCGCACTCGCTTCGCGAAATGCGGGGGTCTCTCCACTGCGCGCTTCGCGCTCCGGTCGAGATGACGAACGTTTTGTTGCTGCGGAGGCCGCGTCATGGGGTGGGGCACCGGATGTGTTGATACTTGCTCGGGCTTCGCACTCGCTTCGCGAAATACGGGGGGTCTCTCCACTGCGCGCTTCGCGCTCCGGTCGAGATGACGAACGTTTTGTTGCTGCGGAGGCCGCGTCATGGGGTGGGGCACCGGATGTGTTGATACTTGCTCGTGCTTCGCACTCGCTTCGCGAAAGGCGGGGGCTCTCCACTGCGCGCTTCGCGCTCCGGTCGAGATGACGAACGTTTTGATTGCGCGAGCTTGGGCAGCTAGTAAAGCAGGTAGGGTTTGCGGGCTTCTTTGAAGCGGTCGAGGGCGGGCTGCCAGGAGGCGGCTACCGTGCGTGGGTCGTCGCCTTTTGTGAGGGCTTCGAGGATTTCCTTGTTGGCTACCATGTTGGCGGCTCTCGCGAGTTTGAAATCGGTGGGGTAGAGCTTGTGGAGGGCGGCGAGCATTTCTATGCCAAGTTCGGGAGTGTCCAAGGCGGTGCGATCGGTGATGTGGATTCGGACGGCTTCTATCGTATGGCCGTGGAAGGGGTGGATGGGGTCGTTGTCGACCTCCGTGGTGGTGGGTTCGAAGGTGACGCCGGGGATTTTGCGGGCGGTGAGGTACTTGGCGACTTCGGCTGCCTGAAACCAAGGCTGGGGAGAGAGAGCATACCCCAGGGGCTGAAGCCCCTTTTCCTCTCCCTGGGCTGAGAGACCCAAGCCTGAAGGCTTGGGGTACCTAGAAGCGGACGGGGGCTCGTAAGCGGTTTGGACGAGAGTTGGTTCATGTGGTGCGTCCGGCGAAATACAGGGGTCTCTCCACTTCGCTTCGCTTCGGTCGAGATGACAAGCCTTCGTGGAGGAGGAACTGACCTTTACGGGCGTGAGAACGGTGCCGGCGCCGAAGAGTTCGAAGGGGGTGGTTGTGCCTCGGCCTACGGAGACGTTGGTGGTCTCAAGGAGAGTGAGCGCGGGGAGGAGGATGGCGGCGTTCTGGTTGCGGAGGTTGGGGCTGGGATTGATCCACGGTAGGTCCGTCTGATCCATGTACTCGTTGCGCTGCCAGCCCTGCATGGGGACGACGACCAGGTTGGCGGCGACATGCTTTTCCAGGCGGATGTAGCGGGCGAACTCACCCAGGGTGAGGCCGTGGCGGACCGGGAGTGGCGTGTAGTTGCTGTACTTCACGCCTTCGCCGGGCTCCGAGAGGAAGCCCTGAACGTCGGAGCCGTCGATGAGGTTGGGACGGTCGAGGATGACGATGGCGAGATCGTGATGGTACGTGGCCATCTCGGCGGCGGAGGCTTCGAGAAAGTAGCCGACGACGGCGGGGTAGGTGTAAGTGCGGACGCCGGCGTCCTGGATGTCGATGACTACGGCGTCGAGGTCCTTGAGCTGGTCGTGCGAGGGGCGGCGGTCGGACTCGTGCGGGCCGTAGAGACTGGTGACGGGTAGGCCGGTTTTCTCGTCGGTCTCCGGACCGATGTGGGTGGTGTCGTGGGCGCCGGAGATTCCGTGCTCGGGGGAGAAGAGGGTCGCGAGCGTTATCCGTTGTCCGTTGTCCGTTGTCAGGGAGGCGAGGTAGTCGATGGTTCTGTGGCCTTCGCGGTCCAGGCCGGATTGGTTGGTGAGGAGGCCCAGCTTCAGGGGCTTGCCTTTGGCTAGTTGCTTGAGGGCGGCGGCGTCAGAGGATTCGAGAACGTCGATGCCGGTGAGGACTGGGGCTGAACCAGCTGGGCAGAGAGGAGTAGCGGTGTGCTTCTCGTCGCACCAGTGAGAGCCGCCGTGCAGCTCTTTTTTTACTGCCGCTTTACGTGCTTTTTCCTCTTCAGGTGTGAGGGTTCGCTTTGGCGAATCAGTGGATTGAGTGGTGCCGGTTTGAGGTAGGGCATACCCCAGGGGAGACCCAAGGCTAAAGCCCTGGGTTACCAACCCCTCTTCTTTTCCGTCGGATGTGAGTCCCAAGCCTGAAGGCTTGGAGTATCTAGAAGCGAGAGAGTAGGCGGTTCGGACGAGATGAGGTATCGGTGATTGAGGATCTGTCGGCTGCCGTCCAGCGGAGCCCACATGTGACGATGAAACTGTCACGGGTGGGGCACCCAAACTTCCGGGGGCTTTGTTCTTGAACGCGGTAGAAGTTGTTGGCTGCCGTCCGGCGGAGCCCATCCGAGACGACGATGAAGCCGCCGTCACGGATGGGGCACCCAACATTTGAGGCGCTCCGGGCGAACTACCGAGATCCTTCGCTCCGCTCAGGATGACGCCCTTTGAAAGGTGAACGGTTGAGGAAGCTGCTGGAGGCTTCGAATCGTAGAGATGGAGGGCCTGGGCGGCGGCGGTGGCTACTTCGCCTCGGAGGTTGGAGATGGGTGGGTTGCCGCGGGGGTGGATGGCGTTGGCTAACAGGATGACGTAGGTGTCGGAGCCGGGGTCGAGCCAGAGCGAGGTGCCGGTGAAGCCGGTGTGGCCGAAGCTGCCGATGGGGAAGATGCGGCCTCGGGGCTTGCTGAAAGCGGTGTCGATGTCCCAGCCGAAGGCTCGGAGATCTTGACCCTTGATGGCTGGGTAGGCTGGGGCTAGAAGCGGGTCCTGGGCTGGGCTGGCATTCGCGGAGCCCACACGTGACGATGAAGCCGTCACGGGTGGGGCACCCGACAGTTTCAGCGCGGCTGAGTCTGCCTGGTTGGCGGCGGAGAGTTGGGTAGTGTTGTGGCCGGGCTGCTCGGGGGTGGTCATGAGCTCGAGCGTGGATTGCTTGAGCGGGAAGTTGGAGGGGCGGCCGGCGAGGCGGTCGAGCAGGGCCTGGGCGAAGAGGCTCATGTCGTGCGCTGTGCTGAAGACGCCGGCGTGGCCGGCGACTCCTCCCATGCGGCGGGTGGTGGGGTCGTGGACCGTGCCGCGGAGAAGTGTGTCGAAGCGGGGATTTGCGCCGGGATCGGTTTTTGACTCGTCGTCGTGGGCGGCAGGGGCAATGCGGAGAAATGGCTGATCCAGTTCACGGTGACACGGGTTGCTATTCGGATCCACGTACATGGGCCGCGGCTGCTGGTAGGGGTTGCAATAATTGATCGGCCGATAGCGCGTTTCCTGCATCCCTAGCGGCTTGAAAATGTGCTGCTGGACGTATTCGTCTTCGGGCTGCCCGCTGAGCTTTTCGACCAGCGCGCCGAGGAGGATAAAGTTGATGTCGGAGTAGCGGAAGGTGGCGGCGGGGGCGGACTGGAGGGGCGTGGTGAGGGCGCGGTGGATGCCTTCGGCTTTGTCGGGCGCGGCCAGGCCCCAGGGGTCCTTGAGACTGACGTCGGCGGGCTCGCCGCTGAAGTGGGTGAGGAGCAGGCGGAGGGTGACCTTGGCGCGCTGCGGGTCGTTGGTGGCGTTGAAGTCGGGCAGGTACTTCTGGACCGGGTCGTCGAAGCTCGCGATCTTGCCGGCCTCGTAGAGCTGCATGACGGCGGTGGCGGTGGCGAGGCACTTGGTGAGCGAGGCCATGTCGAAGATGGTGTCCTCGGTCATAGGTTCGGCTGGGGAGGGTTTGCCGTCGAGACCGGGTTCACCGGCGAGCTTGCGGAGGCCGTAGGCGTGCTCGTAGACGATGTGGCCGGAGTGGCCGATGACGACGACGGCTCCGGGGAGCTTGCTGGCGGAGATGGCGTTGGTGATGAGGGAGTCGACTTGGGAGAAGTCGGGCTGAGCTGGCTGCTGTTGGGGCCCACTCATCGCGCTATGAGACTGCGCGATGAATGGGCCACCCGACATCTTGGCTGGGTCTAGGAGGGCATACCCCAGGGGAGACCCAAGGCTAAAGCCTCGGGTTACCAACCCGTTTTCTTTTGGGTCGGCTGAGAGACCCAAGCCTAAAGGCTTGGGGTACCTAGAAGCCTCCGCTGCTGACGTTTGTGCCTGGGCGCACGAAACGCAGATTCCCTGCGGGAATGACAAGCAAAGAAGCAAAGCGGCAGCGGCGACGGCGATAATTGCGCAGCGGGGCTTGGGCAGAATGAGGCTGGCGAGGCTGCCGATGAGGAAGGTAACGGCGGAGCCTATGAGGACGTACCAGGTGAAGGCGATGTGGGGGATGGTGAGGCCTCCGATCGAGCGTAAGGGCGTGATGGTGGGGAGCCAGAGGAGCATGTTGACTGTGAAGCCGCAGATCATGCCGATGATGGTTCCGGCCTGCGTGGCGAAGCTGGTGAGGGTGCCGAGTAAGAACACACCAAGCAGTGCGCCATAGGCGACGGAGGCAATGCTGAGGCCGGTTTCTACTACGTGGCCTTTGCCGCCGACAGAGAGTGAGTAGATCGCGAGGGCGAAAAGGATGAAGGCCCAGACGACGGTGGAGGCTCGGGAGATGCGGTGGCGTTCGCGGGCGTCGGCGGCTGGGCGGAGCTGCATGTAGAAGTCGACGACCGTGGAGCTGGACAGGGAGTTGAGCGCGGCGGAGAGGTTGGACATGGCGGCGGCGAGGATGGCGGCGACAAGCAGGCCGGCGATGCCGGTGGGGAGCTCGTGGACGATGAAGGTGGGGAAGATGCGGTCGGGAGACAAGGAAGCAGGAAGCAGGAAGTAGTAAGCAGGAGATTTGTAGAAGGCCCAGAGGCCTACGCCGATCAGCAGAAAGAGGGTGAACTGGAAGAAGACGACGACGCCGGAGCTGAGGAGGGCGAGGCGGGATTCGCGGAGGTTGCGGGCGGCTAACATGCGCTGGACCATGAGCTGATCGGTGCCGTGGGAGGCCATGGTGAGGAAGCCTCCGCCGAGGAGGCCGGCCCAGAAGGTGTAGCTGGTGGCCCAGAATTTCGGCGAGAAGATGTTCGCGGCGAAGTCGAAGGTGTGGAGCTTGCCGGCGGCTGAGGCGGCGGTAAGGATGCTATGCCAGCCTCCGGCTACGTGGTGGCCGAGGCTCCAGACGGCGACGAGCGTGCCGAAGATGTAGATGGCCATCTGGACGACGTCGGTCCAGATGACGGCGGCCATGCCGCCCTCAAACGTGTAGAGCAGGGTGAGGGCGGAGATGATGGCGATGCTGAGCACATCTCCCGTCCCGATGGCGATGCCAACGACGATGCTGACGGCGAAGACTCGGACGCCCTCGGCGGCGGCCCGGGTGAGGAGGAAGAGGCCGGCGGTGGTTTTGTGGAGGGCGGGGCCGAAGCGCCGCTGGATGAGCTGGTAGGCGGTGAGCATGTTGCCAGCGAAATATCGCGGCAGGAAGAGCGCGGCCACAACGACGCGGCCGAGCATGTAGCCCATCACGACTTGGAGGAATCCGAAGTTGCCGCCGAAGGCGATGCCAGGGACCGAGATGATGGTGAGGGTGGAGGTTTCGGCGGAGACGATGGAAAGCGCGATGGCCCACCAGGGGACGGTGTTGTCGGCGAGGAAGTAGGACTGGAGGGTGGAGCCCTTGGCGGACGCGGGACCTTTTTTGCGGAAGCGGAGACCGAAGAGAGTGATGCCGGCGAGATAGAGCGCGACAATGACGAGGTCGAGGGGGTGGAGGCGTGTCGTCGTCGGAGTCATGGCAATGAAGGCAGCGAGTGGCAGAGGCAAACGTTCGATTCCTTCCGCGAAGCGTGGTGCGAGGGGCGTTGTATGTTCGGCGTTGTATGTTCGCGTTCTATGTTCCCCACTCATCGCGCGATGAAGCTGCGTAATGAATTGGGCACCCGGCGCGCGTGGGCTAACCCACCATCTTTTGCTGGAGAGACGGGGGGCGGCGATGCAGGTTATGATAACGGCCTCTGCGGAGGATGCGGGCTTTGGCTCGGCTTGAGCTTGGCTTAGGAATGGGCCGCGGGTGAGGTGTGTTCAGGGATGGCGTATTTTCTGGCGCTGGATGGCGGTGGCACGAGCACTCGGTGCTGGGTTGCGGATGAACAGCGCGTGCTGGCGGGGATGAGCTGTGGCACGGTGAAGCTGATGACGGTGGGGAGCCAGACGGCGACGGCCCGGTTGGGGACTCTGCTGGAGCGGACGGCGGCGAAGGCAGGCGTGGGGCTGGCGAGCATTACGCGGACGTGCATGGGGCTGGCGGGGATTTCGGCGGCGGCGGTGCGCGGGTGGGCGCAGGTGACTCTGGAAGGCAAAGTGGGCGGCGAAGTGGTGCTGTGCGGCGATGAGGAGATCGCGCTGGAAGCGGCGTTTCGCGGCGGCCCGGGCATCCTGGTGATCGCGGGAACGGGGTCGCACGTGGTGGGCAGGACGTCTGATGGAACGCTGGTGAGCGCGGGCGGATGGGGGCCAGTGGTGGGCGATGAGGGCGGCGGCGCGTGGATCGGGCTGCAGGCGATGCGGGCGGCGTTCCAGGCGAAGGATCGCGGGGTGGCGACGCCGCTGCTCAGTGAGGCTCAGAAGGTTTGGGGACTGGATAGCCTGGGGCAGTTGATCGCCAAGGTGAACCACCATGCGCGGCCTGATTTTTCGGAGCTGGCGGAGTGTGTGGTGCGGTGCGCGGCGGATGGGGATGAGGTGGCTACCGCAGTCCTAGAGCGCGCGGGGCGTGAGCTGGCGCGGCAGGTGGCGCTGGTGATTTCGAAGATGCAGGCGGTGGGCTGCGAGCTGGGGGATACGTCGCGCGTGGCGTTTACGGGCAGTGTGCTGGGCAAGGTGGCTGTGGTGCAGGAGGCGTTCGAGCAGAACATGCGCGTGATGGCGACCGGAGTGCAACTGGCGACGGCGCCGGTGGAGCCGCTGGAAGGGGCGCTTTGGAAGGCTTGGCGGCGGTAGGACTTTTTCGTTTCACGTTGTACGTTCTACGTTGTACGTGTGGCTCCAGTTAGTTTTCGGAGGGCTTTTCTACGTGGTCGACTACCAGGGTTTCTACGGGGCCCCTGGTGGAAACCAGGCGCAGGCCCAATTGCTCGCGGACGGCGGTGAAGATGGAGCCGGGCTGGTCGTCGCTCCCGTTGTCGGCGACGGTGGCGAGGCGCTCCTCGGGAGTCCACTTGAGGTCGATGTCGTACTTGCCGGTGAGGCCGGTCTTATCGGTGACGGTGCGGTTCACGGCGTAGGCGAGCTGGTTGGCAAGAGTGCGGACAGGGACGGCGCTGCCGGAGAACATGCCCGGGCCCATGGTGATCCGGCCGGCGAACTTCGTGTTGGCGGGAAGCTTGTCGAATTGGGGCAGCGGGGCATCGGGCGGAAGGGGCTGCACGGTGCTGACCTTGAGCTTGGGGCCATCCTTGTCAACGACGAGATCGAAGGTGGGGAGGGTGCGCGTTTCCTGGTGGGCCTGGAGGTGGAAGCGGTCGGCGAGGATGGGGATGAGCATGCCGGAGCGCTGGCGGGGCGTGAGCTTCTTGAGGGTGGCGACGTCTTCGTCGGCGACTTTGGCGCTGATGTCGAAGCGCATGGAGTTGGCCCAGTCGGGCAGGCCGGAGATGAGGTCCTGGCGCACGCCGTAGGCCTGCGCGACGATGTCCCTGAGCGGGAGGTTGGTGGCTTCGTAGCCGTTGGGCTTGTTCATGATGCGCATGTTGTTGTCGCTGCCCTTGTGCTCCTTGACAGAGACGACGTCGAAGGCGGGCGGCGTGACCGTGGGCGCCGCGGTGGGGTCGTAGGACTGGAGTGGGATTTGCGCGTGGGCTGCGATGCCGAGGACCAGGGTAATCCCCAGCAGGGGAGTGAGGTAGTTGGTGGGGCGAACAGACATAGGCGTCCTTTTGGTCCGGCGCTGGGGCGCCGTGGAACTCATCGATTGGTTGAGACCGTGCGGTTTGGACGGCGGATGGGGCGATTGGTCTTGCGAGATGTGGCCTGCCTGCCAGATCCACGTTTCGGGCTCGTGCTTCGGCCCTCGCTGCGGCAAATGCGGGGGTCTCTCCACTCCGCGCTTCGCGCTCCGGTCGAGATGACGAGGCTTCAGAGGGTGCTCCGGTCGAGATGACGAGGTTTGAGAGGGCTCCGATCGAGATGACAGGGTTTGAGAGGGTGCTCCGGTCGAGGTGACCAACGTAGGTGGCAGGCCTGGTCTTGATTAGCGGGGAATCTGCTTGCCGCGGAGGTACGTGGCGATGAGATCGCCCTGGGCGTTGAAGCGGTTGAGATTGGCTGGGGAACCGGGCGCAAGGCGGGTTAGTTCGGGGCGGCCTAGCATGCGGGCTGGATTGTCGCTGGCGAAGCGGACGGCGTGGGCTAGCGAGCAGCCGGTGAAGTGCTGGCAGTTGGCGACGGCTCGGTCTAGGGTCAGGAGGGAGCCGGCCAGGGTTTCTTTGCCTGCTGCTAGATCGTTGGTGAGGACGGCGCGGTAGTTGGCTACGGTGACGGGGAGGCCGCCGAGGGTGTAGGCGCCGTCGGGCATGCCGGTGGCGGACATGGAGTCGGTGACCAGGATGGCCCGGGCTGGGTTCCCCGATGGACCCTTGGCTTTGAGCCAGAGGCGGACGAGCGGCGGGGCCACGTGGATGCCGTCGCAGATGAGTTCGGCATAGAGGCGGTCGTCGTCGAGGACTGTGCCGAGGATGCCGGGCTCGCGGTGGTCGAGCGGGCGCATGGCGTTGAAGGTGTGCGTGGCGGAGATGGCTCCCGCGTCGATGGCGGCTATTGTTTCTTCGGCGGGGGCGTTCGAATGGCCGAGGGAGATGCGGACGTTCTGGGCTGTGGCGTGGCGTATTAGGTCGAGGGAGGAAGGCGAGCCCTCCGGGGCTAAAGCCCTCTCCTTCTCTCGCCCGGCTTTGAGACCCAAGCCTGAAGGCTTGGGGTACCTAGAAGCGGCTTCCGAGGCTGGGCTGACACTCGTGGAGCCCACGCGTGACGATGAAGCTGTCACGGGTGGGGCACCTGGAGTTTGTGTGTCCGATCGTTGCGAGCCGGGCATTTTTTGTTCCCCACTCATCACGGGGTGAGACTGCGCGATGAATGGGCCACCCGAAATTTCCGGAGCTACCGTCATCAGGAGGATGTGGCCTCTGGCGGCTCCCTGGAAGCGGTCGAAGAGGGCTGGGTCCGGGGGCTGGAGGTGTTCGGCGGGGTGGACGCCTCGCTTGGCGTGGGAGAGGAATGGGCCTTCGAGGTGAATGCCCAAGGGGCGGGCTTCATTTTCGGGGATGGCGGCCTCGATGGCGTTGGCGAGGGCTTCGAGGGAGCGGAGTGTGATGTCGACGCTTGCGGTGACGGTGGTTGGGAGGTAGTGGGCTACGCCGTGCCGGGCGAGGAAGCGCTGGAGTTCGCTGAGCTCGGCTGGCGTGGCGGACATGACGTCGTGGCCGAGAGCGCCGTGGGTGTGGATGTCGAGGAAGGCGGCTGTGAGGGTGTCGGTTTCTTCGCTCAGGGCAAGCGGATCGGAGCTGATGTCGGAGAGGGTGCCTTCGTCGCTGATGGTGAGGACGGGGTATTCGATGGCGCCGATGTCGGTGAGGAGACGGCGGGCGGTAAGTGTGGTCATGCGGTTCCCCGGCTGTTGGCTTGTAGCTGTTAGCTTCTAGCTGTTAGCTTTTTGTCGCTTGGGCTGGAAGCGTTGGTGAGTTGGCGAAAGGCTCGGGGGTAAAGGCTCTTGGTGCAGGGTTGGCTTCCGTGGGCTAAAGCCCGCTGCTACTCTGGTTTCGGGCTCGTGCCTTCGGCCCTCGCTGCCGCGAAATGCGGGGGTCTCTCCACTCCGCTTCGCTCCGGTCGAGATGACGAGCTTTATGGGTGCTCCGGTGTGGATGATCGGTGTGGGTGCTCCGTGTGGGTGCTCGGGGCGAACTACGGAGATCCGGAGATCCTTCGCCTGCGGCTCAGGATGACGCCTTCCAGATTCAATCGCTAGTTTGGAATGAAGCCGCCGCTGGTGGGGTTGATGTTGGAGCCGGGGGGTGGGGCTGGGATGCCGGTATCGGCGGCAGAGGGCAGGACCCTGGTGTTGTCCCAGGTGCGCTGGGCGGTGCGGAGCTTGTCCATGCGGGCGAGCCAGATGCCGATGGTGTAGTCGTAGTGCTCCAGCGTGGGGCGGAGGGCGTAGGGGCGGTTGGTGCGGAGCCAGAGTTGCTGGTAAAGATCGCGGATCAAGGAATAGCCGTCCTTGATGTCCTGGATGCGGCCGTTGACGCCGTTGAGGTAGCTGAGCTCGCGGGCGACGGAGGCCTTGACCTTGCGGTCGGGGGACTGCGAGGCGAGGACGGCGCGGGCGTAGCCGGCGGAGATTTCGTCGGCTAGCTGGAACTTGAGACCGATGAAGTCGATGCGGCGGGCGCCCAGTTCGAGAGCGTCGATGGCGTCGGGCTCGCGGAGGGAGGTGGGGTTTGAGGGTAGTTGGTACTGGGGGGAGTAGTCGACTGGGCCCTCCGGGGCTAAAGCCCCTCCATTCTTCTGGCCGGCTGAGAGACCCGAGCCTGAAGGCTCGGGGTACCTAGAAGCTGCACCTGAGGCCGGGCCGGCATCCGTGGAGCCCACACGTGACGATGAGGCCGTCACGGGTGGGGCACCCGACATATTTCTTTGTTCGGAGTATCTAGAAGCCGCTACGCCCGACGCGGGATAGGCGGCGCGGACCTGGGCGATGAGGGTGAGGGCTCGCTCGGCGTGGAGGCGGAGTTCGTGGAGGACGGGGCGGATGTTGCTCACGTTTTCCTGCTGGTCCTTTGCCCACGGGTCTGACCAGAAAAGGAGGTCTGAGGCGTCGCCGATGTGCGCGGTCTTGAGCAGCGCGTGGGCGGCCATGATTTCTTTTTGGGCATCGTCGAGCTTGCCAGTGGTGTCGCCGTGGAAGACGGGGCCATAGCTGGACTGGAAGGCTTCGATGGAGGATTCGCCATGCTGCCAGGCGGCGGCGGCTCCGAAGAGGATGCCGTACCAGTTGTTGGAGGCGAGGGCTTCGCCGTCGTCGTACCAGATGGTGTTGAGCTGGCCGGTGGAGCCGGCGGCCTGGCCGTCGCGGGTGAACTGCTGGATGTTGGCCAGCGCGTTATTCCAGTTGGGATAGACGCGTGACCAGTTGTTGATGCCGGGAGCGACCCAGGTCTCGAAGCCCGCGGCCTTGTAGGGCGCGAGGTAGTGGGGGTAGCCCAGCCGCGGGGTCTCGTAGACCCAGCCGACGGCGATGGTGTCGCGCTTGAACTCCGCGGGCATGGCCTTGAGGAGATCGGGGTTGTGCTGGGCGATGTCTCCCCAGAAGAGCAGGCGGCGATTGAGCGGGCGCAGGGTGGTGTCGATCTGCTGCATGAGGCCGAGATAGACGGGGCCGAGGCCCTGGGCGTCGACGGCGGCTTTCGTCTGGCCCAGGCCGAGGTCGTCGGTTTCGTCGCCACCGATGTGCAGGAAGGGCGAGGGGTACAGATCGGCGAGCTCGGTGAACTCCTGCTTGATGAGCTGGAGGGTGCCGGGCTGGTTGGGGGTGAGGACGGCGCCGTGAGGTGTTTCGGCGAGGGATTGGTATTGCTCCCAGATGAGGGAGTGGCGGAGATGGCCGAAGGCTTCCTGCTCGGGGACGACGGTGACGTGGTACTGCTTCGCGTAGGCGGTGAGCTCGCGCGCGTCGGCGGCGGAGATCGAGCCGCCGGGAGGCGCGGGGAGCGGGTTGGAGGCGTACTGCTGGGTGTGCTCGAAGTAAGGCGAGTAGAGGTTGGCCTTGTAGGAGGCGAGGGTGCGGATGAGCTTCTTCTGGAAGTCGAGGGTGTCGACGGGGCCGCGGGAGAGATCGTCGTGGAGACCGCGGTACGTCATGGCGGGCCAGTCGCGGATATCGGCGGCGTGAAGGACCGGGCCGCTGGGGCCGGACTCGATCATCTGCTTGGCTGTCTGAGCGGCGTAGAAGACGCCGGCGGCGGTGGCTCCTGAGAGAGTGAGCGTGCCGGGCGCGGAGGCGATGGTGTAGCCCTCGGCCTGCATGTTCGCGGGGAGGGATGAGGTGCGCTGGAGGACGATGCGGAGGCCGGTGCCGGTAGGGATGTTGCGGGAGGCCAGGGTGCTGCGGAGATCTTCGGCGGCGAAGGTGTCTTCCGCATCGCAGGCGTTGCAGATGACGGTGACGCCGGTGACGGGGACGTCGGGCTTCGCGGTGTACTCGCGCGGGATAGGGATGAGATGCGGTGTCTGGGCGGCTGAGGGGAGGGCGGCGAGGACCAGAGCGAGCGAGCGGAAGTGCATGGGGTTACGGTACATTGGCGGCGGGGGAAGGGAAAGCTTTTGCGCGGTGGGCGCGGAGTGGGCGCAAAGGTACGCGACGGGATTCGTGGCGCGCTGAGGTTGGATTGCATCTCACTTGGCGGAGGAGTTTGAACCATGAGTGAGAAGAACGATAGCCACGCGCAGAACTACCACGAACTAAGTGGGCCTGAGGGTTTGAAGAAGATTGCAGGGCTGGTGAAGGGCATTCACATCTGCATGATGACGACGGTAGCCGAGGATGGGTCGATGGACTCGCGGCCAATGGGCGTGCCGGCCAAGGAGATCAGTGAGGAGACGTTCGATGGGACGATCTACTTCCTGACGCGCGGATCGAGCGAGAAAGTCGGCGAAGTGCAGGCGGACCGGCATGTGACGCTGACGTTCGCGGAGCCAAAGGATTCGAAGTACATCACGCTGAAGGGCAAGGGGAGCGTGAGCCAGGACAAGGCCAAGATTCACGAGCTTTGGAGCGATATGTACAAGGCCTGGTTCCCGGGAGGCGTGGACGATCCGGAGATCAGCGTGCTGCGCGTAGATGTGAGCGGGGCGGACTACTGGGAGGCTTCGAGCAGCAAGCTGGTGATGTATGCGAAGTATGCGATCGCCGCGGCTACGCATGGAAGCGTGCCGGTAGGGGAGAGTGGGCACGTCGAAGTCTAGTGGTTAGTGGTTAGTGGTTAGTGGTTAGTGGTTAGTGGTTAGGTGGTTAGTGGTTAGTGAGTAGTGGCGAGGGTCTGCTGCTTGACTGATCGCTAGCCACTACTCACTAACCACTTTCTAGACCGGCGGTGGGCCGTCGACGACGGTTACGCCGGGTGGAGGCGTGAAGCGGAAGTCGGTGTCGCGGGTGAGGATGTTTTCGTGCTGGTCGGTGAAGACGAAGCTGGTGGTTGAGCCGTCGGTCTCTTCGAGGCGCATGGACTGGATGATGCCCATGGCGTTGACCGTGATGGCGATGCTGCGGACGTTGACGGCTCCGGCTTTCGGTGTGCCGGAGAGGGTGTAGCCGCCTTCTACCAAGGTGAGGGTGAGGTGGTCGAGTTCCTTGGCTAGTTCGGCGTGGCCTAGCAGGAAGCGCAGTGGGGAACGCGAGTCATCGAACTGCCTGGCGGGGACCCTGGTGGCTTGCGGGTCGCCGGGGGTGTAGCTGATGGCGTACTGGCCGTCGAGGATGAAGAGCTTGCCGGCTGGGGTGTCGTAGGCCCAGCGCATGCGGCCGGGCTTGCGGAGGGTGAGGATGCCGGTCTCGGTGCGGTCGAGGCCCATGCCGCGGTAGCGCTCGGTATAGCGGGTTTGGAGCGATTGCAGGTGGTTGTAGTGGGTGTCTACGAGTTTGGCGAGGGAGTTGGCGGTGGGGGTTTGGGCTCCTGCTGAGATCGTTACGGCGAGAAAGAAGCCACTGATAACGTTCGTGGCTCGCCTGGCGAAACGCATACCCCAAGGACTAAAGCGCCGATCCTTTTCCGAGGCGGGAGAGACCCGAGGCTGAAGCCTCGGGGTACCTAGAAGCCCGCTCGGCCGAGGTTCGAGGAAGCCCACACGTGACGGTGAGACTGTCACGGGTGGGGCACCCGGCTGGATTGGCGCTGCGGGCGAAATGCGGGGGTCCTTCGCTTCGCTCAGGATGACGAGCTTTATGGGCGCTGCGCTCAGGATGACGCCCTCCTTCAAGTTGGTGTGAATGATCGTGGGGAATGAGAAAAGCCCGGCCGTGGCCGGGCTCTCTTCGTTAACGCGGATTACTGCAGGAGGTCGGTGCAGTTGGTGCCGCCCTTGGGATCGTAG
This sequence comes from Granulicella sp., assembly GCA_965198545.1. Classification (GTDB taxonomy): domain Bacteria; phylum Acidobacteriota; class Terriglobia; order Terriglobales; family Acidobacteriaceae; genus Granulicella. The sequence goes on from CBDAPS010000002.1 coordinate 720,436, forward strand.
TGGATCTGACCGGACTCGTCGGAGCAGAAGCCGCGGTTGCCGCTGCGGCCTACGGAGACGGGCACGGCGTTGACGACGTAGCTATTGAACTGGTCCTGGTTGTTGACCGTGTTCTTGCTGCCGCCAACGACGGTGAAGAGGTAGCCGGACTTGGTGCCCGAAGCGAGATCGTCGGGGATGAGCTGGGCGGCGTCGGGCGTGGGGTTGCCGGAGCCCTGCTTGCCGCCGAGGGAGACGAGTGAGCCGGCGTAGCCTTTGGCGGGGTAGGCGGTGTTGTACTCGCCCTGCATCTGGTTGATCATGCGCACGGAGGAGATGGCGGAGGTTTCGTCGGCGCGGATGTGCAGGTGCTCGTAGCCCGGGAGGGCGAGGGTGATGAGCACGAGGATGACGGACATGACGATGAGGAGTTCGACGAGGGTGAAGCCGGATTCTGCTGAGTTGGCGGCTGTGTAACGTGCGGTGTTCATGGCTCGGGCTCTCCGGGGGCGGCGATGGTGTGCCGCTCAGGGTGTCGACTGAAGTATAGACGGTTGGGAGGGCGGAGGGTTTGAGGTGTTTGGGATGCAGGGGCTGCCGGGTCAAGAGTCGCCTGCTGTTGTAAGCTAAGCGACACCCAAGTCTTACCTGGATTTCAGATGCTATGACTCCGCCAGTAACCAAAGAGCAGTATGAGTTCTTTCGTGCGCTGTATGACGAAGAAGAACGGACCTCGCTCCAGTTTGAAGGCCGGGCAAAGGTTTATCTAGGTGTGATTTCCGCCTTCCTGGCTGCGGTCTTATTGAAAGCCTCGGATGCGAAAAGCGTCGCGGATACTCTGCACATCCAGTGGGGCTGGATGCTGTTTGAGGCGTTCCCAATGACCGTCGCCCTGTTCCTGGTTCTGTGGGCGTTGCGTCTGCGGGAGTTTGAAGCTGTGACGGACGGACCGATGCTGATCGAGACGTATGGCACCGCCTGGCCCGAGCCCGAACAGTTCTTCGAAGATCGCGTGGCCGACTACGCCTATGCGTCGTCAGTGAATCGCAAGCTAAACAATCACACCGCAAAGCTTCTGCAGTGGGCAAGCTGGTTCCTGGCCGGCGGTATAGTCTATCTGCTGGGAATCGTGATCTACGCGATCGGGAGACGATGATGTCTGAGACCAAGGCGCAAACGAAGAAGCCAGAGCCGAAACCGACGCACCAGAAGACTCTGCAAGAGAAGCTCGCAGCCCGCGGGACCTACCGCGTGACTAAAAAGTAAGGCCTCTGCGAAGTAAGGTCAGCAGGCGAGGTCGGCGCGGGTTAGCTTGAGGGTGCCGAGGTTGCCGAGGAGCGTCAGGGCCATGGGTTCGGGCTGGAGGAAGTCGATGGCGAAGCGCAGGATGTCAGCGGCGGAGATGCGGTCGATTTCGTCGGTGAGCTCGTCGAGCGAGAAGAAGCGACCGTGGTACATCTGCTGGCGGGCCAGCGACGACATGCGGCTTGAGGAGCTTTCGAGGCCTAGGACCATGTTGCCCTTGATCTGGTTCTTGGCGCGGTCGAGTTCCTCGGCGGTCACGGGCTCCTGCTTGATGCGGGTGAATTCGGCCAAGGTGAGCTTGAGCATTTCGGTGGTGTTGGCGACCGCGCAGCCGGCGTAGACGGCGAGGGAGCCGGCGTCGCGGAAGGGGCTCATCTCGGAGTAGATGGAGTAGGCGAGGCCGCGCTCTTCACGGATGCTCTGGAAGAGGCGCGAGCTCATGCCGCCGCCGAGAATGGAGTTGAGCAGGAAGGCCGTGTAGCGGTCCGGGTGCGAAACAGGGATGGAGGGCACGGCGAGGCAGAACTGGACCTGCTCCAGCGACTTCTTTTTGCGCAGGGTGATGTGCGGCTGGGTCTGCGGGGCGGCGCCACGGACGAGCTTTTCGCGGGAGGAGGCGGAGAGTGAGCTGAAGGCCGCGGCGACCTGGGCGATGAAGCTGTCGTGCTCAAGATTGCCGGCGGCGGTGAAGACCATGTTGGCCGGGGTGAAGCGGCGGGCGTACTCCTCGAGCACGGTGGCCTGGGTGAAGCTGGAGACGGTTTCTGCAGTGCCGAGGATGGGGCGGCCGAGGGCGCTTTCGGGCCAGAAGCGCTGGGTGAAGAGCTCGTGCACGAGGTAGTCAGGGTTGTCCTCGTCCATTTTGATCTCTTCGAGGATGACGCCCTGCTCCTTCACGATGTCTTCAGTGGAGAAGGTGGGATGCAGGACGAGGTCGGAGAGGAGATCGAGCGCGGCGGGGACGTTGGTGTCGAGCACCTTGATGTTGAAGCAGACGGTTTCCTTGCCGGTGAAGGCGTCGAGGTTGCCGCCGAGGGCGTCGACTTCGCGGGCGAACTGCTGCGCCGAGCGCGTCGTGGTGCCCTTGAAGACCATGTGCTCGATGAAGTGCGAGATGCCGTTGGTTTCGGGGGTCTCGTCTCGCGAGCCGGAGTCGATCCAGACTCCCATGGAGACGGAGCGCATGTGCTGCATCTGCTCGGTGAGGACAAGGAGGCCATTGTCGAGGCGGGTGGTGCGGATGTCGCGGGCTTCTCGGGAGTGCGGAGTGTCTGGGGTGGCGTTTTCAGCCACGGGAACGGAAATGGGCATCACTGGCTATTGTTTCATGCCTGGGCCCGGCGGTCTTAGTCCTGCAGGGCCTTGACGCTGGTCCAGTCGATGAAGCCTTCCCAGCCAGCGAGTGGTTCCGCTTCGGCGCTGAGAGGGAGTAGACGACCGTCGAGGAAGCGGGAGTAGATATCGTCTTCGGGGTCGATGACGAAGATGTTCCGGATGCCCATGGCTTCGTAGTCGGCGAGCTTGCGCATCATTCGGGGAAGGCGGTCTTCGGGCGAGAGGACTTCGAATACGGCAATGGGCGGGTATGTCAGGATTTGCTCGATCGGCTGGCTTCGATCCCACACGACAACATCAGGAACGCGGTACCGCGTCGGGCTTGTGCATACGCGATATTCGGGACGTACACGGATCTTCCATTGGCCCTGATGCTGAACGAACCAGAGTTGCAGGGCCTGCTGCCAAGTCGCGTGATCGTACTGGCCCATGGGCCGCTCCTCAATGACGCCGTCGACGTACTCGGCGTCGGGTTCGTAGTCATTGCCACCGTATAGGTAGTTTTCTACTGGAACAAGTGTCTGTGTCGGCATCAGGGCACCCTCTGAGGGAAACAGTAGCACGGTGAATCCGCAGATGTGAGGGGGAACTTGGCAGCGGTATCCTAGATACGTGGAGAATCGTGCGCTTTTTGGAATGTCGAAGGAAGAGCTGACGGAGCTGGCGGGCGGCTTCGCGCAGAAGCCTTATCGTGCGCGGCAGTTGTTTGAGGCTTTGTACCGGCAGCGGGTGCCGTCGGTTGAGGACGTGACGACGCTGGCCCAGGAGCTGCGGTCGCGGCTGATGAGCGGGGGCTGGAGCGTTGGCCTGCCGGAGATCGTGCAGACGGCTGTGAGCGTGGACGGCACGGAGCGCTACCTGATGCGCATGGCCGATGGCGAAACCGTAGAAACGGTTTGGATGCCGGACGGGGATGGCGGCGAGCGCGGAGATGGGAGCGAGGCGGCGGAGGAAGAGGCGGGGGAGGTTGTGGCTGAAGGAGAGGCTGTTGGCCCGCCGGGCGAGACGCAGATTCCCTTCGGGAATGACAACGAAAGAGGCAGCGGCAAAGACAACTTCAACGCCTCGGGTGTTGACGGTAGTTTCTGGGATCGGCGGGGCGATGGGCGGCCCAGGGCTGTGTTTGGGACGCTGGCGGAGAATGGGTTTCGGCGGGCTACGATCTGTATATCAAGCCAGGTTGGGTGCGCGGTGAACTGCCAGTTCTGCCTGACAGCGAAGCTGGGGATTCGGCGCAACCTGACGGCGGGCGAGATCGCGGGGCAGGTGGCCGCGGTGCTGAACCGGCAGAAGATCCAGATCGGAAAAGACCGCATCAACCTGGTGTTCATGGGCATGGGCGAGCCGTTCCTGAACTATGACGAGTTCATGAAGTCGGTGCGGCTGCTGGTGGAGGGGATCGGGATTCCTGAGTCGCGGATGACGGTGTCGACGAGCGGGATTCTGCCGGGTATCGAGCGGTTCGCGCAGGAGACGGTGAGGCCAAAGCTGGCGCTCTCGCTGAATGCTTCAAACAATGATGTTCGAGAAGCGATCATGCCGATCACGCGCAAGTGGAAGATCGAGCAGTTGCTGGATGCTTGCAAGCAGATTCCGCTTCGGACCCGGGAGTGGGTAACGTTTGAGTACGTGATGCTCGGTGGCGTCAACGACCAGCCGGATCATGCCCGCGAGGTATTGGCGCTGCTGAACGGGATGCGCGCCAAGGTGAACCTGATCGTGTGGAACCCGGGGCCGGGGATCGACTATGTGCAGCCGAAGCCGGAGGATGTCGCGCGGTTTCAGCGGATGATGATCGATGGCAGGATGCCGACCTATATCCGGCGGCCGCGGGGCAGGGACATTTATGCGGCCTGTGGGCAATTGAAGCGGACAGTTGCGGAAGAGCGGCCGCAGTTGGTGGAGATTGGGGCGGCGGCGATTTAGCTCGCCGGCGTAGAGTGTGGCGATGGAGTTTTTCCGCAGCACCTTCGCTTCCATTCTCTGTCTCACTTGTCTCTGTCTCACTTGGGCTGCGACTGGCGGCCAGGACAAACATTCGGACAAGCTAAAGCAGGAGTGGCCGGGCGCATTGCAGCTCGAGGTGCAGACGCTGGGTAAACCTGCGTGGCGCCCTATGCTGGCGTATGACGTGACGCTGCACGTCGCCGATACGCATCCGGCGGAGGCGCCGTTTGCGTTTCCGTGGGAAGACACAGGACGCGGCTATGGTTATGGGCCGGGGACAGCGCACTGGGACCTGATCCATGAGGCGCTGGATGTGTTGCCCACTGCGCAGGAGCATGCGCGGGAACAGATTCTGAATGAAGTAAGACTGCAGCTGCCGAGCGGGTTTGTGCCGGGGCTCTACTGGATGCGGCAGGACCGGCCAAAAGCAGCGGGCGCGCTGAGTGCGAACGCAGTGCCGAGCGGCGTGCCAGTGGATGCGAGCGCGAAGTTTTCGCCGACGCAGGGGAACCCTCCGCTGTGGGTGGTCGCGGCAGACGACTACATGGCGATCACGGGCGACAAGAGCCTGGCACCGGAGTTCTTGGACCGCGTGGTGCGGCAGATTGGGTGGTTCGAACGTGAGCGGCGGGCCGTACCGGATGGGTTCTTCTATCTCGACATTACGGAAGGCAAGTGGGAGAGCGGAGTGGATGAGGGTGTGCGCTTCGACGGCACCGGTCCGGGCCACAAGCCGTCAACTACGGCGTGCATCGACGCGACCGCGCATGTGTACCAGATGTACGTGTATGCGGCGAAGTGGTCGCGGATGACGGGGAAGAATCCTGCTGTCTGGGATGGCAAGGCAGCGAGTCTACGGCAGTTCATCCAGACGAGGCTATGGAGCGAGCGGGACGGCTTCTTCTACGATTCCTGGGTACTGGAGCGCTCGCCGGACGGGCCTCGAGCAAGCTGGAAGGGTGCTGCGGCTCCGGGGCGAGCGCACCCTTTCGAGGGAATGTGGCCCGTGGTTGTGGGAGCGGCGACGCCAGCACAGGCGCATAGGGTGCTGAGTGAATGGATCATGAATCCTCATCGCTTCTTCACCCCGCACCCAATCGCGACAGTAGCGCGCGACGATCCTGAGTTCAGCGACCGGATGTGGCGTGGACCGGTGTGGAACAGCATGACGTACTGGGCGGCTCGTGGAGCGGTGCGATATGGCGCGCGAGAGGATGCGCACCGGTTGCTGGAAGGCGCGCTGGACGATACGGCGAAGCAGTATGACCGAACCGGTATTTTGTGGGAGTTTTATTCGCCCACAGACGGACTGCCGGAGAAATTGAAGCGCAAACCGCAGACGGCGCGGAACGAGCCCTTTCCGGATTACATGGGACACAATCCGATGCTGGCGATGGCTCGGCTATGGGCTGCCACCGCGCCTTGATGAGGGCTGCCGTCCGCCAGGCTACCACCGTCTCAAGCGGGCGAGTTGAGGCGGTGGGTCAGGAGTTCTTTTACTTCGGGCCACTCGGTCTTGATGATGGAGAACCAGGCGCTGTCACGCAATCCACCATCGGGCATGATGAGGTGGTTGCGGAAGACGCCTTCGTGCCTGGCGTTGATGGCTTTGAGCGCGGTTTGAGAGCGGCGGTTGGCGATGTGAGTTTTGAAAGCGACCCGGTTCATGCCGAGCGTTTCAAAAGCATAGGTGAGCTGAAGGAGCTTGGCTTCAGTGTTGACGCGGGTGCCGCGCAGCCTTTCGGTTAACCATGTGTGGCCGATTTCAACCGTCTTGTGGGCGAGGTTGAGGTCGAGGAAGCGCGTGGCACCGACGACGCGGGTCGGGGGTGCCTTCCTGCGCTCGCTGGACGGTGACCCAGGCGTTGGTGGTCGCCGGCTCAGAGAGGGCGCGGTCGACCCACTCGCGGAGGTCCTGCGGGGTCTTGATCCAGAAGATCATGTAGCGCCAGATGGAGGGATCGAAGGCGATGGCTTCGAGGGCGGGAAGATGGTCAAGCGAGAGGGGTTCGAGCCGGACGCCGGGGCCCTCGAGGACGGGAGTCTCCATAAGAGTCAGAGTACCGCAGGAGGGACAAGGGCGTTGTCCGTTGTCCGTTGCACGTTCTCGGTTGTCCGTTGTCTGTTCTACGTTGTACGTGGGGCCTGGTGCTGCTGGGCGAGTTGAAGAACTCGCTCTGCTACGGCGTCGTAGCTATGGCGGAGGACTTCGCCTTCATGGACGAAGTTGCCGACAATGGGGCTCCACGCCCAACGCACGAATGCGTTCGAGATCGGCTTCGATGGGGGTCTGACCCTCGCGGGCATACTGCTCCAGCGTGGCGGGCAGGATGGGCGCGGTGTTGATGATGGCGTAGTCGAACAGCTTGCGGCGCCGGCCGTCGGGTGTGCGGGCGTGGTCAAGGATCTTTTCGATGTGCTGCGAGGCGGTGAGATCGAGGCTTTCGTTGGCCTGCGTCATGAGGTTGCAGACGTAGACGCGCGTGGCGTTTGAAGACGCGAGAGCCTCGGGTATGCCGCGCACGAGCATGTTGGTGAGGAGGGACGTGTACAGCGAACCGGGACCGAGGGTGATGAGGTCTGCGTGGGCGATGGCTTCGAGCGTTTCCGGCAGAGGATCGGCGGCTTCGGGTTCGAGGCGAAGCTCGGTGATGCGGCTTCTGGAAGCGCTGATCCGTGTTTCCCCGCGAACGGTGGCGCCATCTTCCATTTCGGCGGCAAGGGTGCAGTTGGCGACGGTTGCGGGAAAGATGCGGCCGCGAGTGGCCAGGATTTGTGAGGAGGTTTGAACGGCCGCGGCAAAGTCTCCCGTGATCGCCGTGAGGGCGGCGAGGAACAGATTGCCGAAGTTGTGGCCTTCCAGTTCTCCGCTGGTGAAGCGATGACGGAAGAGCTGGCTGAGGAGATGCTCGTCTTCAGACAGGGCAACCATGCAGTTGCGAACGTCGCCGGGCGGAAGCATGTTGAGGTCTTCGCGAAGGCGGCCGGAGGAGCCTCCGTCATCGGTGACGGTAACGATGGCGGTCAGATCCGTAATCATGCATGGCGCGGTATTTACGCCCTTGCAGTGGGAGTCGGAGAGAGGCTGTGCTCCCGGTGGCGTGACGGTATAGCGTTTTAGCCCGCGCAGCAGCGTGGACAGGCCGGTGCCGCGCGCCTATGGCGACCACACGCAGCTGCCGGGAAGGGGAATCGGGCATGGTTTCAGTTTAGTTCGGCAGCGAGGTGTGAGCATCCCTCGCCGAACGAAAGGCCGCGGGCTGTCTGCGACAAAAGAGGTAAACGAAAACTTGACATCACCGGCTATGCTGCAACTGATGGAACGTTCCACGCGCGATGCCTCGCCACCGAGGCAGTAAAGATCGCGGGAACAGAATCAAAGCAGGAAAGACGGTGTCTGCAGAAGTGCGGGCAACGTGAGTTCCCCGCCCGGAGACCCTGAGTGAATGTTCGTTCCGTTGTACGTATCCTGGGCCTGACGTCTGCTTTGGTTCCCTTTGCCCTCACTGTTTCTGCAAAAGCGCAAGCTGACTTTACAGCGGAACGGCCCGCCACCCTTCAGGTGTTTGCGGGATATGGCTACACCACGCCGGACTACGACCCCCGCCATGACAACGGGGTCACGTTCGGCGCTGATTACAACCGGTCTTTTGGGTGGCGGGTGATTCCTGGGCTGGAAGCTCGAGTGATCCTGAACAGCGGGCCTTCGGTGAAGGAGCATACGTATCTCTTCGGACCACGAGCCCAAATGAAGTACCGGCGCTTCCGTCCCTATGCGGACTTCCTTGTAGGGGTGGGGACGATCACCTATCCGAACTACGTGGTAGGCCAGATTGTGAACGACAGCGGATTTACATACTCCACCGGAGCCGGATTGGAGTACGCGCTTGTGAAGAACTTTGCCTTGCGGGCGGATTATCACTTTTGAGAGCTGGAACCTCGGCAAGAATCTTACGGTGAAACCGGATGGGACCAATTTCACGCTGTCGCCCAAGACGGTACTGATCGGCGTAAGCTACCGGATCCCGTTTCGGAACTGGACGGGCCAGAAGCACGAATCGCACTAGGTTCGGGCGCAAATCCGGCTTACGGTGAAGCCCTTCCATGTGGAAGGGCTTTGCTATTGGGATGAGAAAGATTGGAGGCGCGGGTCGGGATCGAACCGACGCATAAAGGTTTTGCAGACCTCTCCCTTACCACTTGGGTACCGCGCCCCAGCTTGATGTCCGCGAAGAGAAAGGAAACGCACAGATCAGCGGATTCCTCGATCGACTCTGCTGGTTTGTTGCTGGGTGGTGAGTCGAGAGGAGAAGGATTGGAGCGGGAGACCGGGGTCGAACCGGCGACATCTTCCTTGGCAAGGAAGCACTCTACCACTGAGCTACTCCCGCCTCTGCCGTAGCTAAGTATATCCGACGAATGGGCGTATGCCAAGGGGATTGCACAGGGATGTGGGTGGTGGTGCGAAACATGGCGGGAGCCCATGCGAGAACCCTCGCTTCGCTCAGGATGACAAGCCGGAAGCGGGGATGACAGCCAGAAGCAGGATGGGCTACTGCGGAGTGCCGGCGGGTTGGTCGTAGGCGAGGAGTTTGCTGGCTGAGCCGCGATGGCCTACGCGCACGATGTGCGGAGTAAGGGTGATGAGGAGTTCCGAGGTGTCCTTCTCGGTGTCGTGGTCCGTGCCCTGGAAGCCGGGGATGTCGCTGAGGCCGGGAAGGCCGCTCAGGGAGCGCATCTCGGATTTGGTGATCTCGCTGGCGAGGAGGACTGTCTGGCCGGTGGGGACGGTGATGGTGGAGGCAAGGGCTCGGCTGTTAAGCACAGGCACGTTGTTGATGGAGGTGCCGCCGAGCGCTTCGATCTTCATGTCGAGCGCCAGGGTAACGCTGCCGTCGCCGTGGATGGTGGGCGTCGCTTTGAGAGTGAGGCCGAGGTCTTCGTACTGAAACTGCGGGATGGAGACGGAGGTGCTGGAGCCGACGTACTGCGAGACCAGCGCCTGCTGCGCCGCGGTGAGTCCGCTGAGCGCGGACGAGCCGACGCCTGAACTTTAGGTCCCGGTGATGACCGGGTAGCGGGTGCCGGCTTTGAAGGACGCCGCCTGATGATCCGAGGCGCGGAGCTGAGCGAAGTCGAGCGTGCGGACCTCGCTGGTGTTGAGCGCGAGGTTGAGCGTGGCTCCTGAGCCGAGGTAGACGCCGGCGAGAGGGATGCCACCGAAACTGCCGATGGTGGCCGAGCAGGTTGGTGAGCTGCGAGATGCTGGAGAGAGCCCCTGCGGCGTAGAGGACGGCGATCTCCCTGGGAATATCGACGGCGGGGTTGCCGGTGAGCGTGAGGGGCTCCGCTGGAAATGGCTGCCTGAATGATGGACGCGTTCTGGGAGAGAAGCGTTTGCAACTCGCCGTAGACGGAGAAGGCCCCGGCGGAGCTGGGT
>CBDAPS010000003.1:0-368592 GCA_965198545.1 Granulicella sp.
AAGCTGAGTAACTCCTGTCGGTATCGCGCCCGTGTAATTGGCAGGAACGACATATCCGTTAATAGTGCCGCCGGTAGGCGGAGTTAGATTCACAGCGGCAGGATCAATTGTTGCATTGCGACCAAGCGCGTCATAAAAGTCACCGAGCCGCTCGTAGCGAAGACCCACGTTCAAGCTGATGCTACGGCTGACCTTATACTCGTCTGTCACATATCCTGATCCATTCCAAACTCGAAAATCACGATCGAGTAGCCCGACTAGATCGATTGAAGCAAAGATGTTGCTGAAAGGTGTTCCGTTTCCGCCATTTGCGGCGGCGCCGGCCGGTAGACCAAGCAAGAAGTCCGGGAAACTAAGAAAAAGCTCCGTCGCGGAAGCGGAGAAGTTGCGGAAATCGATCGCGGCGTTCTGGCCAACTACGCCCGCGCGTAATGTGTGCCGCCCGCGGGAATAGGTGATGTTATCTCGCACCTCGTAGTACTTGGAGGGAATGTTCAGTGTCGTTCCGGATACGGTCGTGAACCCGGAGATATCGAGTGCTGGATAAGGGTTGTCTTGAACAGGAACGGTAGCGCCAACACTTGAGAATGTCACGGGCGGACTGATCCGTTGCTGTGAGTGGATGGAGTGGAAGCCGAACGCGGCCTCGTTCACGAGGTTGGGGCTGAAGATGTAGGTGTGGCTTAGTGAGTAGTCAACAAAGCTCTGCTTGCCCACAGTGGCATTCGGTAGCGAAGAGCCTCCGGTAAACGGCAGCTGGCTGTTTGATTGAGCGTCGAAGAAGCGAGACTGGAACTTACTTTTCGCGTTCTGTATGTAGTCCGCGTTGCCGGCGTATTGATCTTCGTTGAACTGGCACACACCCCGCTGTACGTATTGTCCTTGTGTGGCGAACGGCTTGGTCGTATCGACGGTAACCGGAGTGGGAATGTAGTACTGCCCGTTCGGCAGTTTCGCCTGCAAGAAGTTAAGCGCTACAGGATTGATGTTGGAGCCGTTCGCAAGGACGGCTGTTCCCCCAAAAGCTCCCGTCTTACCGGCATACAGCGCGCCCAGTCCTGCAGCCGACCGGTCATTCGTCAAGGGAGGACCTAAGAATGTGGATGAGCAGCCCGTGGTCACACCGTTGCGTTGAGTGGTTTTCTGATAGGACCCAAAGAACAGCAGTTTATCGCGTTTGATCGGACCACCAATGGTGCCGCCGAGCTGGTTCTGTTTCAAGCTTCCCCTCGGCGTACCTGCACGCTTAAAGAAAAAGTCATTCGCATTCAAATCGTCATTTCTAAAGAACTCGAAAAGCGAGCCATGGAACTTATTACTTCCGCCCTTAGTGACAACATCGACATTTGCTCCCGCGTTCCGCCCGAATGAAGCGTCATACTGGCCGGTCTGCACTTTGAACTGCTCAATGACATCGGGGTCAGGAACGGGAACTCCGCCAGAGTTTGCTCCTGAGGCGAAGAGGTCGTTGGCATCGAGCCCATCGAGCTGGAAATTGTTGTCGTAATTTCGCGCCCCGTTGACGTTAAAACCGCCAGTGAAGCTCAAGCTGCCAGTGCCGCGACCCAATGCGGACGCGTTATTGACCGGCTGGACGACACCTGCGGACAGACCGACGATCTGCGTGAAGTTCCGCGTCACCAAGGGTAAGCCCTCGACCGTTCCCTGGTCGACAGTCCTGCCCAGAGTGTTCGTGTCGAACTGCAACTGTTGTGTGTCCGCCGAAACGGTGACAGTTTCTCCTGCCGACCCCGCGGCCAGTGGAACGTTAAGCGTCTGATTTTCGGTAACGTTCAGCACCACGTTCGAGAAAATGGCCGTCTTGAAGCCTTGCGCGCTAACCTCCACTGTGTATGTACCGGGCGGCAAAAGCGGGACAACAAACGTTCCCGCCTTTGTGGAAACTGCATTCCGGACGGCTCCGGTTGCTACGCTGACAACCTTCACGGTCGCATTCGGAATGACGGCTTGGCTCTGGTCGGCGATGGTTCCGTTTAGAGCTCCGGTATTTCCCGTTTGCGCGCGACCCAGCGCACCCATCATCAACATGCCCGTCAAAACCATGCCGTTGAGTCTTTTCATCATCTCCAACGCTCCGTTCAGCCACACCTGAGGTGCTTTTTTGAATGCGAGTCAGCATCGTGTTGGCTGATATGGACCGTCAAGGAGCCGCTCAATTAGGTGAGCACTAAATCGAGGACGAAATAACACAGGAGGCGTCGCAATCTCGCCAACATCGACTCAGAGTGCGCGCAAGCCATCGATTAAGCTCTTGACAGTCAAACGTACAACGCCACTGTTGCGACGCATCAAGCAATTGCGGTATGGCGCAGGAACCCCTTCTGATCGCTGGCCGTCCCTTAATGACGGCCGCTCGTTCCCTCTTCCGCAGTAACCAGCTCTGCCTGTAGGATGTCCTGTAGGTGCAACAGCTTTGCATGCATTCGCCGTGCGAGCGACTCTTCGCAACGGACGCAAAGGGTTATCGAAACGTTCCCCTCTCCATCGTTCAAACGCCAGGACAGGTCGCTCAACGTCAGCAGTTGCTGGTCGAAGATGAGTGCCACTCTCATCAAGAGCCTCGGCGCTGGTTCGGCTAAGATCATATACGTCCAGGTCATCCGTAAATCCTTTGTCGTTGTTGTGTCCTTGCAAAGAAAACCGCCTAGCTTTTCGCTAGGCGGCTGTTGAGTAGGCGTCCCTTGGAAGAGAATTCGCTAACCGACACCGCCCAAGCAGTGGATACGAATAATAGAGATAACAGCCAGGAACGCGCCAAAGCACTTCACAGAGCTCGAGGAACAGACAGAGCTCAGGGAATTAGCGTAATGTTGGCTGCGGATCATGTCCCTAGTGTACGCACTTTCCGCTTGAGGAGAAAACAACACCGTTCGAACATGCACTATAAATACGTGAGGTCTCGATGCCATCTAATGTGAACGCTGGCGACGCCCGCCAGATCGTCAAGCTGAACACCGGAACCATAGCGGGTGTGACGCTTCATGGCGTACGTGTCTATCTTGACGTGCCCTACGCTGCTGCGCCCGTGGATGCGTTACGTTTCCAGCTTCCTGTGCCACACGCTGCCTGGGACGGCGAGCGCGATGCATCCTCACCGGGTCCGACAGCCCCCCAGTTCACCCGGGTGTTTCCAACTGTGGATATAAGCCCTCTTGTCGGGAATGGTTGGAGGAAGGGCGATGACTTCCTGACCGCGAACATCTGGGCGCCGGATGTCTCGACGGTCGGTTTACCGGTGATGGTCTTCATCCACGGCGGCGCTTTCTCCGTTGGCAGCAACAGCGCGAGTGTCAGCGACGGTACTGAGTTCGCCCGTTCGGGCGTCATTTGCATAACTCTCAACTATAGAGTCGGGATCGAAGGTTTCCTCGTTGCGCCCGGCGTCAAACCGAATCTCGGCATACACGACGTCTTGGAAGGGCTGCGCTGGATTCAGCGCAATGCAGCGGCTTTCGGAGGCGATGCAGGCAACGTAACTGTTTTTGGCGAGTCTTCCGGAGCCATGCTCATTGGTTTGTTATTGGCCTCCCCCTTGGCACGGGGACTATTTCGCCGTGCGATCCTTCAAAGCGGTCACGCGTCGATGCTTCGGCCTCCGGATGTTGCATTTCGTGTGACTGAACGACTGGCCGAGCACCTGCAGATTTCGCCTGACGCTGCAGGCTTCGCGAGCAGGAGCATAGAAGAGTGCGTAAGTGCATTGGAATTCATGGCACGTCCGACGACACTGGTCGATCTGCGTGGTCCGGACGGCCTCGACCCGACGTTCGGCGTGAAGATATGCCCGTCTATCGACGATGAGTGCGTACTCGCATCTCCTCTCGAAACGCTTGGGTACGGTGCGGCGAGCGAAGTAGACGTATTGGTGGGCACCAATCGGGACGAAATGAACTTGTACTTTGTTCCCACAGGCGTTCGGCAGGCGATCACCGGCGCTATGGCAGTAGCTACCTTGTCTGCTTCACATGCACAAGCGAAGGAGGTTTTAGCGGCCTACGGTTTGACGGACGATGACCCTTCCGCAGGAGAGAAGTTTAGCGAGGCGATAGGTGACTTGATGTTTCGTGCGCCTGCCCGCAAGCTGGCTCTCGCGCATGTTGGGTCTACTCATATGTATGAGTTCGATTGGCGCTCTCCTGCATGCAGTGGCGAGCTGGGCGCATGCCACGGGCTTGAGCTACCTTTCGTGTTCAAGACACTGCCCTCCTGCACCGGTCTCACCGGGCTTGCTGGGGAACATCCACCGGTACAGCTTGCTGGCTCCATCCACGATCTTTGGGTGAGCTTCGCTAAAGCCGGCTCCTTACCATGGGCAGAGTTCAATCGACAAAACCGTGCTGTTTATCAATTGGCGGCGGGTGCTTTGAAAAATGAGACTCCATTACGAGCTGAAGCCTTCCTTTCTTAGCGGAGATCTGTTCAGTCGGGCTGTTCATTCCTAGTGGTTAGAAGTACGGCAGTAGCCCACACTCTGCTAAGGCAGAAGGGTTTCGGAACCGACTTGCGGGACGTTTCCACAACGCTTGCGCGTCAAGCTTTACTCAAACCGCGCGCGTCGGGTAATGCGCGTTCGAAGTCAGCAGAGCTTGCAATGAAGCAACTTGCCCCCAGCTAATTGAGGGAAGCCTTGACGGATCAACGCGCGAAGGCTGTGACTGGATAAGCGAATTCTTTGTTGCGTAACAGCAATCTGACAGTGTCCATGCGGCGCGACAAGTTTATGAAGGATCATCTATGAAACAGGTAAGGTTTTCGTTTCCATTCGTTCTCGCGACAGTCGTCTTCACTGCAATGACAGCTTCAGCGCAAGTTCCTACTGCCGATACTGCCAGCCATTTTCCGTGGCAGGATGCTAGTCTTGCCCCGGACCGGCGAGCCGACCTGCTGCTGAAAGAACTGACCCTCGATGAGAAAGTTCTGCTGCTCCATGGAGGTGGCGTTTCCGTCTCTGCCATGCTTACCGGCTTAAACGGAGGGGTCGGATATACAACCGCAATTCCTAGACTTGGAATTCCCGAAATTCAGATGGCAGACTCTGCATATGGCGTCACACGCGGCGAGAAGATGGGCCGCTACTCAACCGCTTTGCCGAACAATCTCGCCGCGGCATCCTCGTGGGATCCGCAGGTGGCCTTTGATTACGGAGCTCTCATCGGACGCGAAGTCCGCGACCAAGGTTACAACATGGCATTGGGAGGCGGTGTCAACCTCGCCCGCGAGCCACGGAATGGTCGTACATTCGAGTACCTGGGCGAAGATCCATTCCTAGCTGGCACTCTAGCGGGAAACTTCGTGAAGGGTGTTCAATCACAGGAAGTGATTGGAGAACTCAAACACTTCGCTCTGAACGATCAAGAGAGTGGTCGCGATTCGATGAACGTCCGTATCGGCACGCGGGCCATGCGGGAATCCGATTTGCTTGCCTTCCAGATCGCACTCAACATATCCGATGCGGGTGCGGTGATGTGCTCCTACAATCGTGTCAACGGGGACTATGCCTGCGAAAACAAATATCTGCTATCAGATGTCCTCAAGAAGGATTGGGGATTTCAGGGATTCGTTCTTTCGGATTGGGGCGGCACGCACTCTGCAGCCAAGGCATCGCATGCAGGTCTCGATATGGAACAGCCCGGCCAGTACCTTTACGGGGAAGAGCTTAAAAGCGCCGTGGAGCGAGGCCTGATATCGCAAGAAGAGCTGAACGACCATGTGCACCGTATCCTCCGCTCCATGTTCGCGGCAAACCTTTTTGAAAAGCCGACGAAGCCCCGTGTACCGGACGTCCAACGCGGATTGTCGGTGGCGCAGAGGATCGCGGAAAAGAGCATTGTCCTCCTAAAGAATGAGGATGAGATTCTTCCTCTTGATCACGTGCAGAGTATTGCTGTCATCGGGGGCCACGCAGATGTTGGCGTACTTAGCGGCGGTGGTTCGGCGCAGGTGGATCCGCCTGGCGGCTCCCCGGTGAACTCGACCCCAACGAGCATTGGGCTGTCGCCTTCGGTTCATGTCGCATGGATGCCGAGCTCACCTCTGAACGCACTCCGCGCGGCGATTCCCAACGCTCAAATCACTTACGATCCTGGGGACAACTTAGCTTCCGCAAGAGCTGCAGCGAAAGCAGCACACGTGGTGATTGTCTTCGCCTATCAGTGGGAGGCTGAGTCAGCCGATCTGACTACGCTCGGTCTGGCAACCGAGCAGAATAAGCTCATTCAGGCTGTGGCGGAGTCTAACAAGCGTGTCATCGTTGTGCTTGAGACAGGCGGCCCGGCGACGATGCCGTGGCTAAACGAGGTCGCTGGAGTGGTGGAGATATGGTACCCCGGTATTCGCGGTGGCGAAGCACTCGCCCAGGTGCTAACTGGCTCCGTAAACCCTAGCGGGAAGCTCGCGATTACCTTCCCGCGCAAGGACACGGATTTACCCCATCCCTCAATCACTATGCCGCCGCCAGAATCAAAACGCTACTACGCAACTCCTTTCGATGTCGACGCGTTTTTCAAGAGTTCTGCAAAAGGCTTGCCCCCGTTTGATGTCACGTACGATGAAGGCCTTCAGGTCGGTTATAAGTGGTACGACTCACAGAAGAAGGATGTTCTTTTCCCATTCGGCTTCGGACTTTCGTATACGGCCTACCAATACTCGGCCATGTCGCTGATAGGAGGTTCGAATCCAGCGGTCACTTTTACCGTGAAGAATAGCGGCAAACGGCCAGGAACTGAAATTGCGCAGGTCTACGCTTCGCTCCCGGCGTCCGCCGGCGAACCCCCGAATCGCCTTGTTGGCTGGGTTCGGGTGGAACTCGCGCCAGGCGAGTCAAAGCGGGTGAACGTCCCTATCCTCCGCGATCGCCTGACGATTTATAACGAGGCATTGAAAAAGTGGCAAATAATTCCGGGCAAGTACGTCCTTCACGTGGGTGGCTCGTCAAGAGATCTTCCGTTGGAGCAAGTCACCTCGTTTTAGGCGGAAGAGTCACGCTGCATCGCGGATCAGAGAGCCAAATTCCAAACGTATGTTTAGCAGAGAGTGATCGTCTCGCGTTTGTGCACTCGATTGGCACGCAGAAGCTCGCTATGGTCGCAGCAGCACAAACGACCCGTCCGCCCGGCTTATCACCCGTTGTTGGCGCTTTCACACGCGTGGCGGAGCCATTCAATCATATGCTACGGCGAGGATCGATGAGACCAAACGTTCTCTAATGGTTATTTCGTTCGGGCTCCGTGCGAAACACCGCGATCTCCTGCGCCGGCAGATGAACCTGGATACCGTTCTCCACCTTTTCCGCCGTCGTCTCCGTTCCCAGTACAGAAGCAAAGTGAGTGCACGCATGCAATGCGGCTGAGTCCGCTGGGACCATCACATCGCGCGGTGCAAGTTCGTTGTTGATGACGATCAGATAATTCTCCACCTCAGGCGTTGATGCGCAACCGCTATTCAGATTGTCGCCGCGAACGAACGCGAAAGCGCCCGCGTCTGCAAACAGCGTCTGCTGTGCTCCGGTCTGCAGCGCCGGCGTTTGCGCGGCCAAACATCTGGCGCAATCGTCCCTATCCCAAACGGAAGTATGAAACTACAGACGGCCAAAGAAATAGCTGCGCCTACTGCTGGCATCATCCTGCCCTATTCGATCATTCTCATTGCGAACCTCGTTGTCGAGTAAGCCTTGTCCAGGCCCGGTCTTACACCGGGCAGTCCGCTGTTGAGTCTGTTCAGGCTGACCAACGTCACTTTCACAAGGGTAACGAGATCCGCGACACACTTCTGAGCAACACGAGACGCTTTGTTGGCAAAAATGCCCTTCAAGCGCGTCTATCTACCCGCTACGGCCGGATGCGCAGGATAGCTAACGAGCAACGCCGTTCACGCCGTTCAGCCACCCTGACCCTCCCAAAACGGCGTTTTGGTCGGGCAAAGTCTGTTATTGACTTTCCGGTCTTTATGAAGAGGTTCGGTTCAGGAGTCCGGGCAGCACGAGCTTGCGAAAGTCGCGAAGATCTTTGATGAGAAGATCAGGTGCTTCGTAGAAGGGGAAGTGTCCTCCGAAAGTCATTTCGGTGTACTGCACCACGTTGTGCGATCGTTGCGCAACCTGACGAGGAGGCATCGGGAAGACAGGATCGGGAAACGCTGCGAGCCCTGTTGGCACGTTCACCTTCTGGCCGGGTGGAAGCGTCGTTATCTCGTGCCGCTTCGCCGCGCCATAGATCCATATCGAGGTTGGAAAGGCGTCGGTAACAAGATAGAGCATGACCTCGGTCAGCAACTGATCGAACGTGAAGAGCTCGGCAAAGCTGCGCTTCCTGCGGTCGGACCACGCGTGAAACGCCTCGACGATCCAGGCCGCCAAGCCGACCGGACTGTCCATCATCGCGTAGCCGAGCTTAGCGGGTTTGGTGGCCTGCAGTTGTGAGTAGGCCCCTTCCCGCTGCCAGATCGCGTACTCCATGGCAATGAAAGCCCGCTCCTCGTCACTGGCATCGCTCGGCACCTCACCCGTGAGCTGCTGAGCGCCCGCTTCGCGCAGAACCAGTGCGGTGGAGTGGATGCACATCACATGGTCGGGAAGATGAAAGCCCAGGAGGCTGGTAATGTGGGCTCCCCAGTCGCCGCCGTGCACGAAGTAGCGGTCGTATCCAAGCCGTCCTATCAGTTTGTCGAAGAGAAAGGCGATGGCGCGCGGTTCCATCGGTTCCTGGGGGCGGCTCGAGAAATCGTATCCCGGATAGGACGGAATGACGACGCTGAACGCGTCTTCGGCACGTCCCCCATATCGCTCGGGATGAGCGAGCCGATCGACGATGCCATCGTAGGAGTGGAACGAGTAGGGCCAGCCATGCGCAATGAGAAGAGGGGCCGGGTTTGGACCCGACCCTCGTTCATGAATGAAGTGGATGTCAACCTCGTCTATACGTGTGATGAATTGAGGTAACGCGTTCATGGCGCGCTCCTGCCGGTGCCAATCGTAATGGTTCAGCCAGTGGGCGCAGAGCTCACGCATGAAGGCTTTGGGCGGACCATACCGCCAGTCTCCCGCGTCGGCGGGCTCACTCCAGGCGTCCCAGCGAAACGCGCGAACGCGGTCGCGAATGTTATCTAGTCTAGCCATGGCGACATCAATTCTGTAGGGGAGGATGCTGGACGCTGGAGAGCTTTCTGTCCTTGTCATGCCGTTCCTCGAACCTACCTGAATCTATCTTCTGCGAAGCATATCCACGAAATCTGCATTGTCGAACGAAGCTGCCGTATGGGCGTAGGTCGTCGTCGAAGGCACACGTGGGCGAGAAGACTGGTCTCTCAACTTTCAACCGTTCGGCGAGTAGACAAGTTTGCCAGAACACCGCGTCATGCGGTCTGCCCTAATTTCAGGATCGCTGCCGCGAACGCATCGGGAGCTTCGTACGGGGGATTGTAGCCTAGGTGATCGAGCGTGGCGAGGCGGCGGAGCGAGGTGAAGTGCGACTCGATCTCTTCTGGCACGGCGGGTGGGTCTACTCCATCGTCTGCGCCTTTGAAGAACAATGGTGGGTACGGTGATTTGCGGCGCCGCCGAAAGCTGCTGATCCAGCGCTTCCAAGTGCGGGTCGTCCAAGCGTCCTGTCTGGGGATTGAATAGAGTTGGTTCCATTGCCGGTACTGTATGGGCGGCAGGCATGTGACACCTCTGCCAAGCAGGTTCTAGGATCGAGGAAGTAGCGTCATGGTCACGTTATCGTATCGTCATCGTATCGGCGGGGGAAGCGTGGTCCAAATTCGGGCGCAATAGACATTTGACCTAAAGGGCGATGCCCATGCCCTCCCGTTCGATCTCCGGCAGGGCTGGGACAGAGATTGGCTTGATGTTGGCCGATGACGCGATTTGATGGATGGCCAACCCTGAATGACTCGAACTCTTTTCCTTGAAGTCCACGGCGGCGCTCTTCGTGATGTCCGACGCCATCCACGCCCTGATGCTGCCGAGTGTCTCCGATGACGAGAACTCTGTCGTTTGGATTGAGCTTGCCGAGAAACGACCGCACCCGCCCGCTGCGCACCGGCCTTGCGGTCGATGTAGAAAGACATCTCGGTGCCTGCGACCAGCCGCTCCAGAGTGTCGCTACTGGCCATCCATTCGGCAAGCTGATGAGGTGTTGGCCCCTTCCTTAGGAGATGGGCAAATATCTGTGCAGGCGTCTGATGGAAGAACTCATCTTTGACATCGGTCGTTGGCTGGTAAAGGGATGCGGCGATGGCATCCGCCTCGGCATTCGAGGCCATCTCCTGGGCTGGCCCCCAATAAGGGCATCGCTCATCAAGTGGGTTCAGAACGATGTCGCCACGCTCTGAATCGTAGAACCGCTGTAGGTATTCGCAGGCAGGGTCGTAGATGATGGCGGAGTCGCCGCGCTCCCGAATCTGACGAAGGATTTGCATGATGAGCTGGGTCTTTCCCACGCCCGTGTCGCCCATGATCTGGAAGTGCTGCGCCTCCTTGCGTAGCGGTATCCTCATCATCTTTCCAAGCTCTGTGGTCTTGAAACCGATGCCATCGCCCTTCTGCTGCTTGTTAAACTCTTCGGGCGAAAGCAACTGCGGTCCACGCAAGATGCGCCCGTATTTCAGTTGCTTGAAACGCTTGATGTCGCGGGGCACGGCGAACCAAAGCATCACAACAAGGCAGACGGCTCCCTCGATCAGTGCCACGGCAAACAGTCTCAACAAGCCCTTGTCTTCGTAAGCCGTCTGGCGAAGCCAGCGGTGCAGCGACACGTCGGGGAGCGTTTGTTCCGGCCCTCGGTAGAACCACCGATAGCCTTGGAGAGAGGCGAGTCCCGAGAGGGCTACCGGCACGATCTTTCCGTCAGGAAGCTCCGTCTTGCCGGGAACGAAGTCAACCGGAAAGGCAAGGCGCGGTTTGCTTTTGCCGCCGCCGAGGTAGAGCAGACGATAGCCCTCATGGGCGTTGAAAGTTGCGCCGACCTGGGAGCGGATGTACTCCGTCATGTAGCTCCTCTGGAGTGGCGTCATCGAAAACGTGAACCGCTGCCAGACGAACAGGCACGTGCAAAGCAGGGCTGTTGCTATGGCGGTATAGCTCAGCATGGGTACATGCGGAGGCCAGATGATCGTCTCTTTTCTTCCCCATTGCGTCGCCATGATTACAACTCCTTCGCTGATGCGTTGATGTATTGCTGCTGAACTTCTTGAGCGACCTTGCGCTTGTCGGACCGCACGGTCGCACTGATACGCGTGAAATCCTCGGGCGTCACGATCTGTCCCATAGCGAGGGGCTTGAGCAGATTGAGAAGGATCATCCGAGTGGCGATGAGTTCGGTAAAGAGTGGATCATCGCTGGAACGCCGGGCTTCCCTCAGCAGGACTTCTCGAGCCCATTCACCAAGTGCTCTGCCCTCCGAGCGCGCGGCTTTGAGGAGGTCACGGTGCTCGTCCTCGGTGACCCGCGCTTGTGCCACGCACGTTCGTGCTGATCGACCGTGCGAGCGCGATAGACGGCTTTCGAGCTTCAATGCTGGCTGTTTCAAGGTGCTCATATTGTCCTAAGAGCTCTGTATGCAACTGCATACGGTCGGTATGCAGTTGCATACGTGGTTCCGGTAAGTGGCTGATTCGAGACACGTATACATCTGCATACGTTTTGGCCTCCTGCACGACCCTCCAAGGGATGGAGTGTCAACATTCTTCCGGTGCGCAGCACCGTAGTGGCTTTGCCCCGGAATGAAATGGAGGTTCATGCGCCTTTCGCCTGCGATGACGAAGCGGCAACGGCTGCTGGAAGAGGCTTCTGAACAGCAGGTTCAGAGGCCTCGGCAGCCGGGACCTTCCGAATCCGCAACGTAGAAGTGACCTTGCGGGCTTCCGGGGTCTTGAGGAAGTCCTGGAAGTCGCGGTCTTTGCTGAAGACGTAGGCGAGAGCTTGCTCGACGACATCGTCCGCGCAAGCGGAGATGAAAGCGGCGTACTGATCGACCTGGGTGGCGGTTGTGTCAGTGAGGCGTATGGAGGCGCTGACCTGACGGGTTTGGACGACTTCAAGCAGTGGCATTATGGTTCTCCTTTGGGTGATGAATTGAAGTGGACTTTGACCGCGCAATCATCCGCTGCGCAGTGGTCGCAATCTCTCGCGCTCTGGAAGAGCAAAGCGAAGAAGGAACGTCAGTGGAACGGCGACGTTCCAGCATGGCGATTACGCTCCCGATCGCCACGCCTTCGAGCAACAACAGACGAGCCGATGCGATGTCGATGGTGCGCTGGGCGTAGTAGAGAGGGTTGGGTTTGTCGGAGCGCCTGGAAGCGAGCGTCAGCGTCAGCTTCCCGGCCTCCTCACCAAACGATAGCTGTTGGATTGCCCACGCCCAATCCTGCTCGGAGTGGGTGCTCTTGCCTGTCGGGTATGCGCGTGCGGCACCACAAAGCGGGAGCCCAGCATTCACCAGCGCGTTATCGAGGCGAAAGTCTTCGGGATGGTAGCTGGCGTCGCTGGAGTATTCGACAGTGACCGGGTGGGCAGGATCGTACTTGCAGTTGAGGAATCCCGGAACACGAAGAACGCGATTGCGGTCGGTGCAAGCAGAGTCGCCTCCGAAGGCGATGGCGAGCAGCTTGAGGGTATGTTCCTGCTGGTCGAAGTCGAAGTCTTCGACGCTCCAGAGCACCTGATACTTATCCAGCGAAGTCGAGATGATCGCGGTTCGAACCGGTACCGCGTCCGACTCCATGAGCGCAGCGATGCGTGTCGCGCCACCTGTGAAGAAGTCAGGCCTTCTGTTTTCAGTCTCCGGGCGCTTCGAGGCTGTATCTTCAACCTCACGTACGATCAGTTCGGCGATCTCATCTTTGTTGCGCATCGCATCGATGTTGGAAAAGACAATCGTGACTAGGACGGGCAGATCGTTGCGCTGAAAGTAGGCCTTTTTTGCCAACGACACAATACGGTCGCTTCGCTTCTCAATCGCTTGTGGAAGCCTTAATGCTTGGACACCGGAATCCGAATTAGGGCTTAGGGCATATATCTCCGTCACTTCAATGCCCACTTTGCGGCCGTCCAAGTCTAAAGAGAAGTCAGGACCCGGCGGCTCCGGCGTGTCGATCCTTGTGGGCGTTAAGCGTTGGCACTCCAGGAACCTGTCGAGTAAGAATCTCTCTCGCGCCTTCTTTTCTCTATCCTTCTTCGAACCCATAGGCCTCCTTCCTGACCTGCCACTCTAGAGTCTGTCGGGATTATGTATTGTGACCACCAAACCCTCAACCCAAGTCATCCCGCGCGCCTTCGCCAAGACCATCCACTCGTTCAGGTCGCAGTCCGGCATGTCACGGCAGAGGCGTTCGGCTTCGGTCTGAGGACCTCGGGCTTCGGCGGCGAATTCCTCTGGTGATGCGGCGGATCTTGGATTGGTCACAGAAATTCGCTATTGGAGCCTAAGCAACTCGCAGCCCACCTTGGCTCTCATGCCGAGGGCGAGGCCGACCTCCCGCTCATCAACAACCGTTATGGTTTCTTCGTTTACATCGTCAAGCTGAATGCTACCTATCGTAGCTTCTCCAACGATTCCTTTGCCGAAGACAAACATGTTGTCTCCGAGGCTGATCGAGGAGTTTGCGATTTTGGCAACGACAATGTCGCTTCGGAACCTTTCCGAGATGACGCCGACGACTACGGCCTTACCCAACTCTTTTGCGCGCCTGATCATGTCGTACTGGACAAAATCTGAGATGCTCATCAAAAGCATTTGAAAGAACTCTGAGACTTCAATCAAGATCTCCGGACCGACGACCTGATCAACCCTTCCGTGCGCGGCTTCGTTTCGATAGTCCACGATCTGCTTCAGTTCTGATTCAGCCGTGTCCGACAGTCTTGAAGTGCTTGAGAAGAAAGTCCGGACGGCGAGTGTGCCGAGATCCATTGGCTGACTCCACTCAGGCCGCAGTTACCGAATAGACGTTCGAGTTCGGGCATTCGAAGATTCTGCTCCGTTTGAAGTAGAGCCTCAGGCTGCATTTGATAAGGACTTCGGTTGGTGATCGCTGCAGACACCTCAGAAAGCAGAACCCCGATGTCGATCCCTGAGAAACGAGCCTTCTGTTGATTGAGGAGAATTTGCCCGATGCCGCGGGTGTATCTCATCCGGAAATCGCTCCCCAACTCTTCGAACGGATATGTACGAGTTAAGAAGCCGAGGTATTCCTGTAAGCTTCCCAAAACGAACCGTTCAAACAAGGCATAGGAACGGGTGATTGCATTCGAGTGGTCGATAATGCGCCAGCTCGTCGCGTCTGGTACCACTTGAAACAGTTGAGAAAGCTCAGGGCATTTCGCTTCAAGCGTTGATGTTTCGGTGCTCAATGCTCGTGCTTTTGCAGACAAGGCGACGTATTGCCGGACAGCGTCTAGTTCAGCGATCGTCCTTTCAGCCAGCGCGGATGGCATTAAGCGATGGCCTCTTCGACCATTGTCTTGAAGAGCAAAACTCGATTCTTCACGTCCTCCTTCGTGTTTCCTCTCCCTGTGAAGGTACCGTTTTCATGCTTGATAAACATTTCTTGTGTCTTGGCACGGATCAGATCGGCCTTCGCTTTGATCACCTGAGAGTGGTCAGTCAGTTCGGAGAAAGAGACCATCACAGCGTCGTAATATGCCTTCTGCGCTTTATTCGCCCAATCCCCCGAAGCGGGGTCGAACGGCCTAAAAAGAAGATCGCCAAACACTTCTGAGGCTAAGGTCAGAGTCTTCGTGAAGATATCCTCGAGCACGTCTATGTCTTTTTGCTCGAACTGAAGCGACTTCCGCATGTAGATGTCCAAGAAGCCTTGCATGCCAGTTCGGTAGTGTTCGCGGTGACGGAGCGCGTAGAATCTTAGCACTAGCTCAATGTCTTCCATCTTGGTAAACATCGTCTTGTCGAGCAGGCCTGGCGTGACTGTAATTTCGTTTTCTACGAACTCCGGCAAATCCCATGCCTTCCTAAAGACTGGCGATCGGGACATCTTCTCGAGGAGATTGTTGAAACGTCCAGGGTAGAGTGCATTCCGAATCTCTTGGCGGCTGAGCTCTACACCACCCGTATTCAGGCGCTCAAAGACCGTTTCTCTGAGACTTGACTCCTCTTCTTCGTCACTGGTTGATTCTTTGAGCAGCACTATCGACGTTATCGACCGTCTGTCCAGACCCGCTTTCAGCTTGTCTGGAAGTCTTTGATAAGTACGCCCATTCAATTCTTTCCACTCTTGAAGCCCTGTCAGCTCGAACTCGCCCGCATAGAAGTCGCGAAGAGCAGTTATTCTTTGCTGTCCGTCCATCACCTCATAAGAGTTGAATTCCTTCTCGTACAAGAACACCGGGGGAACTGGAATGTTCATGATGAAGGACTCAATCAACCGGCTCTGCTTTTCGAGGTTCCAGCGTGGTCGACGCTGATAGAAGGGTCGCAAATCCATGTAATTCGCCTGTTTGATAAGGGCGACGAAGCCAGGCAGCTTTTCACGATTCGTCTCAGTAACGATGCGACCTTCACCTCGCTCATACCGCTCATTGATCTGTTGTTCCGTGAATGGCGTCGGTTTGCCCTTTGGGACTTTAAGCCACAAACCGTCTTCTGTGGGTGCTAGGGGCATAAGGCTCCTGAAGTTGTTCGTCATTGACATGATGCACGCCAGAGGACGGGTCCGTCGCGTTGAATTTCCGGAAATCATCGCCACGGGTGTGCTGCGAAGATGCCTCTATTCGGGAAGGACGATACCGTTCACCAAGACCGTCCGGAAGAGTCGAGCAAGCTGTCTGTAATCAGCATTCGTGGAAATTAGCAGGTCCACAGCCCATCCCGCCGCGAAGTCTGCGGCTTGAATGTGATCGATCGCTTTCGAGTTGTGCTCTTGTACAGGATTCGCATCGGCGAAGATGTGCGGCAGGATGGCGCCCCTGATCCGTGTTGTCTGTTCCGCGATGATCGCAACCATGTCATTTAGGACATCTACGCTCGGCTGATGTTCAACGTCGAATGTTCGTCCCATCCTCCGAAGACGTTCGAAGTTTTCTTGAAAGTTCATGCGGCTCATCGGCTGCATCGCGGCAATGGTTTCCCATGTTTCAGACGGACTGAGCATTGAGTGTGATCTCGCGGCTAGGACAACCGCATCCTTCAGCTTTCCGCCGGCAGCTTCGCGTAGGGAGGCAGCTGTAAACTCCGACCTCCTACCGCTCGAAGTGTTATCTGCCAACATGTCGTATTCCCAATAAGGCCGACCGTAGCGAGCAATCAAACCCACGGGGCTGTCATCGATCATCAACTCCGCGGCGCGTTCGTTGACATCGCTCCATCCGAAGTCGAAACCGAATTCCGCACCCTTCAACAGATAGGACCCAAACGCCCAACGCTGATACTTTGGCCTGTCGACGATCGTTATCTCAGCATTCCCCAGGCCGCGCTTCACCATGCTCGACATGCGCGTGTGTCCTGCGACTCTATGCCGCTGGGGTATATAGGAAGCGTATTTGAGTTCATCGAGGTTCAGAAAACGACGCAGTTCCTGCACCCAGGCAAGATTGGCGTCAGCCCGGAACTGAGCGAGCACGTATTTCTCAGCGACGTGACAAGAATCACCGAATGCGAACACGGCTCTAAGGCTACAGTGTCACTTCGCTTCACGTTCCGACCGACAGCAGCCCTACGGGTGTTGGCTACGGATACGTCGCCCCTATTTGGCGTCGACACACTGTAGTAATACCCCTTCAGGTATCCCCTTTGTATCCCCGGCCCTTCCGAGTCGCTGCACTCGGCTTGTAAGTTGTTGATTTTGGTAGCGATATCGGGGCTCGAACCCGAACTCTTCGCCTTGAGAGGGCGACGTGTTAACCAGTTACACCATATCGCCACAGAACGAACCGGGCGGTTCGTTGCGACTTGCAAAGTATAGCAGAACTGCCGGGGCCGCTTACAGCCCCAGCTTCTTCACTTCATCGTTGTAATACTTGCGGTACAGGATGTCCCACTCCTGGGACCCTTCCATGATGATCTTGCGTTGCGCGGAGATCTTCTGTCGCGCAGCCTGATCGATCTTCAGCTCTTCCATCAGCAGTTTCTCCAGCGCCTTGCGGGCCTCCTGACGGATCGTGTTGCGGTCTTCCAGAAAGTCGACTTCGTCTACTTCGGCCAGCGTGTCGGCCACCACATGGGCCAGCTTGTTCAGCTTGTCGCGGGAAATGCGCATAACTAGAGCACCACCTTGTATTGGGCTACCAGCTTCTGCTTCACCTTCTTGAACATCTCCGGATAGCTCACGCCGCCCTTGGCCATGTCCGCCTGGATCGCTTCCAGGATGACGCGGACCTCTTCGTTGATGCGGTCTTCGAGCGAGAGCTCGTCAATCAGGCCGGCCGTAACGCGCTCATTCATCACCAGCGGCTTGTCCGTCTTGATCATCTTGGCTGCCACCAGGTGTTTCGTGGTCTGGCGGGCCAGGTACCCTACGTAGTCTTTCGAGAAAATCATTGCGAATTCAAGCGTAGCATGCAGCCACAGCCTTCCGCAGTCGCTTCAACAACATGGCGATGCGTAAGCGGCACGCTTTCCACCGCTCTCCCCATCTCTGCCGCTATCTGCGAGAATGGGGAACTATGACTCAGGACGATCTGTCCCCTTTAAAGGACGACATGGTGGCGTTCATCGCGGGCCACGGCATGCGGCGCATGGGCGCCTTCGTGTCCGAAAGCGTGCCCTCGGTAATGTTTGAAGATGAAAACCCGAATGGCGATCCCGACGGATGGAAGGACTTCGTCGAGCACGCCAAGGCAGCCGGCGCTCCGTTTATCACCATGAGCTCCGTGGTACTGGAACCCGAGGATGTTGCCACCTTGATTGGCCACGTGCGCGACGGCAACTACCCTGATCACGACCCCTCGGAGATGGAAGAAGCCAGCGATCTCACCGATCATGTCGGCCAGACCGGCTACCTGCAGCTAGGCTTCTCGCATGGCGGTGTCATGTTCCTCTGGGAAACTGCGACCGATTGGTACGACACCTTCCAGGAGCTCTCCGAAAACATCGGCGATCTTGGCCGCCTTCTGCTGGACGACTCGGACGAGGACTAAACGGACGTGGCGGCAGGCACGGCGGCAGCCCCAGGCGGAAGGCGCTGGCAACTCAATGCAGAACCCAGCCCGCAGGCGCAGGAGCTCCAGCACACCCTCGGCATTCCGGCCACCATTGCGCAGGTGCTCGTCAGCCGGGGCATCGCCACACCCGCCGCCGCGCAGGCCTTCCTCAATCCCTCGCTCGACCAGCTACACGATCCGTTGCAGATGCACGGCATGGCCGCCGCCGTCGCCCGTTTGCGTGGGGCGCTTCAGGCACATGAGCCCATCCTCATCTACGGCGACTACGACGTGGACGGCACCGTCGCCACCGTTCTGCTCAAAGTGGCGGCAGAGCGCGCCGCAGCTTTCCTCGGCGTCACAGCGGACGTTCGTTACCACATCCCGCACCGCATCCGCGAGGGTTACGGCATGCAGGAAGGCCGCATCACCGCCGCCGCCGCCGAGGGCGTGCGGCTTGTCGTCAGCGTAGACACCGGCATCCGTGCTTTTGCCGCCGCCGCAGAGGCCGCCCGCTGCGGCGTCGATCTCATCGTCACCGATCACCATCTCCCGGATGAGCGGGCCGGGGTGCCACAAGCTGTCGCCGTGCTCAATCCCAACCAGCCTGGCTGTGCCTACCCCTGCAAAGACCTCTGCGGTGCGGCAGTCTCCTTCAAGCTCGCCCAGGCGCTGCTGGAAAGCTGCGCTACGAGCGAGGCGGAACGAGCGCGTCTTCGCGAAAAGACACTGCCATCCTTTCTCAAGCTTCTCGCCGTCGCCACGGTCGCGGACGCCGTCCCGCTCACCGGCGAAAATCGGGTCATCGCCGCACTCGGGCTACGCGAACTCCGGCGTCCTGCCCAGGGGGGCCTGCGCGAGTTGATGCTCCTGGCCGGCATAGAACCCGCGGCGGGCGTCTCGGCCTACGATGTGGGCTTCCGCATTGCTCCACGCATCAACGCCGCCGGACGCATGGACATTGCCAGCGATGTGGTGGAAATGTTCCTCACCCGCGAGCCCGGAACCGCCCGCGCTCTTGCGGAAAAACTTCATCGCCTCAACGAAGACCGCCGTGCCACCGAGGCGGAAGCCTTGCGCTCCATCGAAGCTCGCCTCACCGACCTATCCTCCCTACCCACTGGACTCCCGTGGTGCGTCGTGCTGGACGATCCCGCCTGGCACCGCGGCGTCATCGGCATTCTGGCTTCGCGCGTGGTCGACCGTACCGGCCGTCCGGCCCTTGTTCTCTCTCACGAGGACGGCCACGCCTATGGTTCAGGCCGCTCCGTATCCGGTTACCCTCTGCTCGAAGCTCTTACCACGGTCCATGCTGCGGATGCTCTTTTCACCCGCTTCGGAGGCCACGCCCACGCGGTTGGCTTTTCCTTGCCTTCCGAAAGCGTCCCTATGCTGCGCGACCGCATGGCCGTTCACGCGGCAGGCTTCCCCATCCTGCGTGAATCTCCTGCACTCAACTGCGACGCCGCAATCCGCCTTTCCGAAATCACGCCCGATTTCATGACTTGGCTGGATAGCCTTGCCCCCTTCGGCCACGGAAACCCTGAGCCTGTCTTTGTGGCCTTCGGTGTGCGTATGCGTGGCGGTTGGCGAGCAGTCGCCGACCGCCACCTGCGCCTCTGCGTGGAAGACGACGACGGCAGCTTTCTTGGCGGGGTGGCCTGGTCCCGTCGCGTGGACTGGCTGGCCGCCGCTCGTAACGGAGGATGGAGTCACGGCACCGCGCTGGATGTCGTCTTTCGCCTCCGCCGCCAACCTGTCGCCTATGGTGGAGGCCACGAGATGGAAGTGCTCGATCTGCGTTCTGCGATTGGCGCCACGGTCCCCCTCGGGCGAACTTTCTGAAGCTTAAGGTCCTTAAGGTGCGTCGGATATACTGACCCTTCGCCATGGCTTGTCGATCCCGCGCAACTCGCTACCAACGTTTCCTTGCGGCAGCCGTGGCCCCTCTTCTGTTCACCGGGCTACTTTTGACTGGTTGCGGCAACAAGGTCGCCGTCGTCAAAGCGACACAGGCGTCCATGCAGCCTCTTACCCGCACAGTCTCCACAAACGGCAAGGTTGAGCTGACCCAGGACTTCCAGGCACACGCTGCAGCCGCTGGCCAGATCAAGCAGCTTCCGGTCAAGGTCGGCGATTCTGTCAGAGCCGGCCAGCTCCTTGTTCGCCTGGATGACACCGCCGCTCAGCTTCAGATTCAGAATGCCAGCGCGGCCATGGCCTCCGCGCAGAACACGGTCGCCAACATGAGCGCCGGTGGCACGGCTGAAGAGCGCCTTGCCGCGAACACCGACATCACGAACGCACGTACCACCTTGCAACAGGCACAGACGCGGCTCGATAGCTTGCAGCTTCTCCAGGGCAAGGGGGCTGCGTCCGCCAGCGAGATCAGTTCCGCCCAGACCCAGGTCACCGACGCCCAGAATCGTCTCAACGGTCTGCTCGCTCGCCAGACCGGCCGCTATAGCCACCAGGATCTCTATGTGCAGCGTGAGCAGGTCACACGCTCCCGAGCGGAGATCGCCGCCGCCCAGAGCAGCCTTGCGGCCAGCGACATTCGCGCTCCCTTCGCAGGTACGGTGTACTCAGTTCCGGTTCTGCCTTACGCCAATGTCAGCGCCGGCGAAGACCTCGTGAACGTCGCCGACCTGAAAAAGATTCGTGTTCGCGCCTTCTTCGATGAGCCTGAAATTGGTCGACTCGCTGTCGGTCAACCGGTCCGCATCATCTGGGATGCCAAACCGGAACATACCTGGCACGGTCACATTCAGCAGGTTCCCACAAGCATCACGAACTACGGCACGCGTAACGTCGGAGAATGCCTTATCCAGGTGGATGATGCCGAAGGAGACCTCATCCCTAACGTGAACGTTACTGTGTACGTCACGACACTGCACCGCGACAGCGTCCTGACCATCCCGCGCGAAGCGCTTCGTACGGACGGCACCAACAACTTCGTCTTCACCATTGCTGACGGCAAGCTGCACCGCACTGCTGTAACGGTGAACGTAGTCACTCAAACGCAGGTCGAGATTGGCAGCGGCCTCAAGCCCGGCGACACCCTCGTGCAGGTGCCGATGAATGATGTCGAACTGCGTGACGGCACCCCGGTGAAGGTCCAGCCCTAGCATGGCGCGCAACACCAAACTCAATCACCTGGGCACTCCTTCGCTGTGCCGCCTTGCGCTGCTGCTGCTTTCAGCGGGCATCACACTTCAGTCCGCCGCTGCCTTGGCTCCTGCGAGTCTTGCCGCTGCTGAGCAGGCCCTTCAGCAGGGCCGCATCAATGAAGTCGAAACCACCCTCCGGCCTGTCGTTCAGGCCGAGCCTCGCAACGGCCAGGCCCATCTACTCCTCTGCCGCGCCTTTATCTCTGAGGAAGCGATCGATCCCGCGGTAATGGAATGCGAAGCCGCCGTCTCTTCCCTGCCCGCCGATAGCGCGGCACACGACTGGCTGGGTCGGGCCTACGGGTTGAAAGCCAGTCACGTCGGTCCACTCAGCGGCTTTTCCCTCGCCCGCAAGGTACGGGACTCTTTTGAGACCGCCGTCAAACTGAACCCCCACGACGGCGACGCCTTTGACGATTTGGGTCAGTA
This sequence comes from Granulicella sp., assembly GCA_965198545.1. GTDB lineage: Bacteria > Acidobacteriota > Terriglobia > Terriglobales > Acidobacteriaceae > Granulicella. The sequence goes on from CBDAPS010000003.1 coordinate 21,709, forward strand.
CTATCTCGCAGCTCCTGGAGTCGTGGGTGGAGGGGTGGACAAGGCCATCGCCCTCGCCGCCCAGGGTGCCTCGGTTCTTCCCGAGCGCTCCCGCGCCCTGCGCGCTGGAATCGCTGAAAAGCAGAAGGACTACGTCACTGCCGAGCGAGAATTCCGAGGCCTGGCGCAGGACACAGGCCGCCCTGACGCTTGGGTGGATCTCGGAAGTTATTATGGCCGGCGCAAGCAGAACGATCAGGCTGCGGCGGCGCTACGCCATGCCATTGAGGTCGATAAGGCCCGCGACAACTCGGTGGCCCACGCCGCGGATGCTCTCATCCAGTTCAGGCTTGAGCCGGAGTTGGCCATGCAGGCCCTCCGTTCCTACCTCGGCGGTCCGGCACTCAGTGACCTCGCACCCGCCTGCAAGGCCCACACGCAGTTAGGCAGACTCCTCGCCGCCGCCGGAGACAAGCCCGCGGCTAAGATGGAGTTCCAAAAGGCACTGGCCTTGGCCAGTGCATACTTGCCGGCCCAGAAAGAATTGAGGAGCCTGTAGGCACCGCCATGAGGGTTGCTTTCACCAAATCGGCGCTTGCTCTCGTAATGCTGGCTGCCTGCGCGCGTGCTGAAGCGCAGCTCTCCCTCAGCACCGCGGTAGATCTCGCTGAGAAAAACAGTCCCCGCGTGAAGATGGCGGAATCTGATGTCGCCAAGGCCCGCGCTTCTCTTGGCTCAGCTAAGGACGCATACATTCCTCTCGTGTCGACGACGGGGGGATACGGTCGTTCCACCGGCGCGCCGCTTGGCGTCCCTGTCATCTTCAGCATCTCCGCGCAATCACTGCTCTTTAGCTTCTCGCAGAGCAACTATGTCCGCGCTGCCGGGGCCGGTGTCCACGCTGCCGAACATGCCCTCGCCGAAGTCCGGGTTGAAGTCGCCGAAGATACTACCAACACCTATCTCGCGCTTAACAACGCTCTCCAGCGCCAGCGCGCGCTGCAGCAGGCGGGAGATATCTCAGCGCACCTTGTGCAGGTTCTTCAGGACCGCTACACGGCCGGCGTTGAAAACCGCATGGAGCTTACCAAGGCGCAGATCACCGCTACTCAGATCAAGCTACAGATCCTGTCCATTCAGGACGAGGTCGCCGAAAACTCCCAGCATCTCGCCACGCTCACCGGCCTCGGTGCCGGGGCCCTCACCACGGACGCAAACTCCGTCCCCAAATTCGCTCCGCTCGCGCCTGCTGCGGCAACTCCACACGTTGACTCCGGCTACAGCGAAGGCATCGCCGCGGCTTACGAAATCGCGAAGTCCAAACAGCTCACGGCCCAGGGAGATCACCGCTATCTCTTACTGCCGCAGGTGACCCTGCAAAGCAACTACAGCCGTGTCGATACCGGGCTATCTTCCTACACCGACTACTACCCGCGCTTCGCTGGAACTCCAGGCTCGCCAAACAGCCAGAACTCGCTCGGCTTCGGTGCCTCCATCACCATTCCCCTGCTCGACTTCAGCCACCGCTCGCACGCTCGCGAAAGCGCTGCGGACGCTGCTCATGCGCTCGCCGACGCACATCAGCAGGAGAGTGTATTTCTAGAGAGCCGCGCTAAGCTGCACAACAATGCGCTTGAGCTCGATGCCCGCGCCGAACTCGCCCGCCTCAATCAGCAGCTCGCACAAGATCAACTCGAGACCGTCCGTGTGCAGATGGAGCCCGCCGCGTCCGCCCTCTCGGGCCCGCTCGTCACCCCCAAGGACGAACTCAACGCCGAACTGCAGGAGCGCCAGCGCTACCTCGATGTCCTCAAAGCCGACCTCCAGCTCGAACAGGTTCGCGTCAACCTGCTGCGCCAGCAGGGCCGGTTGACGGACTTCTTGCATCAGGCCATCACTGCAACGCCGGTCATGCCATCTGATACGCCAGCGTTGCCGCAACCCGGCCCCTCCGGCCTTCCGCAGGGCGCCACGCCGCCCACGATTTCCGGCTCCGGTGTCACTGGTGGCTCTGTGCCGAACGTACCCCAGACTTCGGCGCCAGGCACTAAGCCCCAGTTGTAATCGCACAAACCGTATCCGAAGCGGTTCATGAAGCGTCCGAGATAGCCGTCTAGACGTTGCCGAAGTGGTAAACTATCCAGAGTTATGCCACCGCTTAGAACGCTCCTTCTGAACCCTCCGTCCTTTGAAAACTTCGATGGCGGCGCCAGCTCCCGCTGGCCCGCAACCCGTGAGATTGAAAGCTACTGGTACCCGGTTTGGCTCACCTACCCGGCCGGGATGCTGGAGGGTTCGAAGCTGCTGGATGCTCCGCCGCACCATGTCTCCGCGGCCGAAGTCATCGAGACAGCCAAGGAGTTCGAATTCCTGGTGCTCTTCACCTCTACGGTAGGCTGGGCAGGCGATCACGGCCTTGCGAGCGCGATCAAGGCCGCCAATCCCACCATCAAGATCACCTTTGTCGGGCCGCCGGTCACCACGGACCCTGACCGCGCGTTGAACGAGTGCGAAGCCATCGACTTCGTTTGCCGCCGCGAGTTCGACTTCTCCGTTGTGGAGTTTGCCAATTACAAGCCACTCAATGAAATTCTTGGCATCAGCTACAAGGACGAGAACGGCGTCATTCAGCACACGCCGGACCGTCCGCAGGTTGAAGACCTGGACGCCATGCCGTGGGCGACCAAGATCTACAAGCGCGACATGGATGTCACGAAGTACAACGTGCCGTTCCTGCTTCACCCCTACATCTCTCTCTACTCCACGCGTGGCTGCCCGGCGCAGTGTACCTTCTGCCTCTGGCCGCAGACGCTCTCTGGCCATGCCTGGCGCAAGCGCTCGTCGGACGACGTCGCCGCCGAAATGGCATGGGCCAAGGAAAACTTCCCGCACGTCAAGGAGTTCTTCTTCGACGACGACACCTTCAACATTCAGAAGGCCCGCACCGTCGAGCTCTGCGCCAAGCTCAAGCCCCTCGGCCTGACCTGGTCCTGCACTTCGCGAGTCACCACAGACCGCGAAACCCTCAAGGCCATGAAGGAAGCCGGCTGCCGCCTACTCATCGTGGGTTTCGAGTCCGGCGACCCGCAGATCCTCAAGAACATTAAAAAGGGCGCCACCGTCGAGCGTGCCCGTGACTTCGTGAAGGACTGCCATGACCTCGGCCTCGTTATCCACGCCGACTTCATCCTTGGCCTGCCCGGCGAAACCAGGGAATCGATCCGCAACACGATCAACTTCGCTAAGACGCTCGACTGCGAAACCATCCAGGTTTCCATCGCTCATGCCTACCCCGGCACCGAGTTCTACGACTTCGCCGAGAAGAACAACTTCATCACCAACAACAACATGAACGATCACGGCGGCCACCAGATGGCGCACATCGAGTATCCCGGCTTGCCGACCGATTACGTCATGGAGATGGTGCACAAGTTCTACGACGAGTACTACTTCCGCCCCAAGGCTGCGGCCCGAGTGGTCTGGAAGGCCATCGTCAACCGCGACGTTCCGCGCCTCTACACCGAAGCCAAGGCGTTCATGAAGCTTCGCAAGGAGCGCAATGCCATGGTTCGCAAGACTCGTGAAGACAACGCGACCCGTCAGCAGGAATCCGTCAGCATGAACGCGTAAGCGCCATACGAACAAAGCAAGAGGCCAGCCTTCCGCTGGCCTCTTGTTTTTTGTCTTAGCCACGCCAGGCTTCTACCTGTCTAGTGACGCACTACGCCGTTTGTTCAGGACGCTGTCACCGTATGTCTTACCCGCGCCACAGCACAAAGCTGCTACTTCCCTGCCGATTCGCAAAGCCATTCGCCCGAAGCTATCCTGTGAAAACCCACAGGAGGAACCATTGAAGCAATGGGTACATAGTCTTGAGATCGCAACGCGGGGTCAGGGTCTCTATGACTTCACATCGGTCGTCAACGAGTGGCTCAGGCGCCAGGGAGCGCACACGGGTCTTCTTACGGTTTTCTGCCGCCACACTTCAGCCTCCCTGCTCATCCAGGAAAACGCCGATCCAACCGTACGCCTCGACCTCAAAGCTTACTTCGACCGCATCGCTCCGGAAGGCGGGCACTACGAGCACGACTCGGAAGGCCCGGATGATATGCCGGCCCATCTCAAGACCGCGCTTACGCAGGTCCAGCTATCTATTCCCGTTGTGAACAGCAGTCTTACGCTGGGCACCTGGCAGGGCATTTACCTTTTCGAGCACCGCCTACGCCCTCACCGACGCGGGATCGTCCTCCACCTGATCGGAGAAGAAGCCGGGAGCAACTCCACCCCCGGCTGACCGCTGATCCTTTCGGTTCCTTCGCTCCCTTTGGTCCTTGATCCCCTTGGCTCCCTGGTTGCTTGGATAAGGCGCACAAACTTTCCCTACTGTTGGCCGGGGTACAAATGCCGCTCCGCCGCGACCTCGCAACCGTGCATCTATCTCAGAACAATCGCACGACGGGAGAAGGCTGTTGATCGTACCTGTGACGACTGAAGACGTGTGGTTGCGCGAGTTGGAGGCGCTTCCGCATTTCGATGCCAGCGATGGCGAGCTCCTCATCGTCTCTCCGCACCCCGATGACGAGACGTTGGGAGCCGGAGCCTTGATCGCATCTCACGGTGCAAGGGCTCTTCCAGTCACGGTGCTCGCCATTACGGATGGTGAGCACGCCTATGGAGACACTCCCGGCTTAGCCGCCACCCGAATCCGTGAGCAGGAAGAGGCCGTCGCCCACCTCAGCAGGGGCCGCGCCCGCATCATCCGCTTGCACTTGCCGGATAGCGGGGTTTCCAGGCAGGAACATCAGGTTTCGGCCGCTCTTCTGAAGGTAGTCACACCGAAGACCCATATCGTGGCCCCGTGGATCGGCGACTTCCATCCTGATCACGAAGCCTGCGGCAGGGCCGCGGCTGCTGTCGCGCGGCAAACCGGCGCGCGCCTCAGCTGGTATTTCTTCTGGACCTGGCACCGTGGCTCTCCGGACCTGATTCGGTATCTGCCGCTCAAGGCATTCCCGCTCAGCGATGATCTTCGCGAAAGAAAGTGGAACGCGCTGCTCCATCACAAGTCTCAGCTCCATCATCCTTCCGGCGAGCCCATCCTTCCCGAGAATCTCCTCTTCCCGGCGCAACGCAACTTTGAGGTCTTCGCGGACGCATGACATCCACCACCAGCGAAGCCTTCTTCGATGCAAAATACCGGGCCAACCCTGACCCGTGGGATTTCGCGAAGAGCCCGTACGAGCTTGACCGCTACGCTCGCATCATCTGCGCTCTCGGCGACCGGCAATTCGCTCTTGGCTATGAACCCGGCTGCTCCGTCGGTGTCCTCACAGAAAGGCTCGCGGCCTGCTGTGCCCGCGTGGAAGCCTGCGAGCTTTCACCCGCCGCCGTGGAGCAGGCTCGTCAGCGTTGCGCGGCCTTGCCGAACGTCCGCATCCACCACGCTTCAATGCGGGACTTTGTTCCGGTCGGAGCCGATCTTTACCTCTTCTCAGAGATCGGCTACTACTTCACCGCGCCCGAGCTAACCGCCCTGTTGCATCGTCACGTCGAAGCCCTCGCCCCCGGCGCCTTGCTCCTTGCCTGTCATTGGCGTGGAGTTTCCGAAGACCATATCCTCAGCGGCGACAAGGTGCATCAAGTCATACACGAAGTACCGGGACTCACGAACGAATACTCGGAAACCCATGAGCATTACCGCCTCGATCGTTGGGCGAAACGAGAGGCAGCATGCAGCACTCCATAGATCACGTCGCCGTTCTCATTCCTGCACGCAATGAAGAAGAACTTCTGCCGCGCTGCATTGCCTCGGTCTTGCAAGCCTGCCGGCGCTTGCCTGCGTCCGTTACCTCTGACCTCGTTGTTGTCGTTGACTCCTCAACTGACGAAACCTTCCGCATTGCCACCTCGATGCTCAGAACCTTAGGCCGGGTGTTGATCACCGACGCGGGCACGGTCGGTGTAGCTAGGTCACTCGCCGCGGCCGCGGCCATCAAGGCCTTTTCTGGCGATCCCAGCCGCTGCTGGCTCGCCAACACAGACGCTGACTGCGTCGTGCCAGAGAGCTGGCTCACCGATCAGCTTCGACTCGCCCGTCTCGGAGCGCAAGCGGTGGCCGGTACGGTCGATGTCGACAGCTTTGCCGAGCATCATCCTTGGGTCGAGCGCCGCTTCCGTGAAACCTATGTCACTAACGCTGACGGTACCCATCCGCACGTGCACGGCGCCAACATGGGTCTGCGTGCCGACGTGTATCTGAGGGCCGGTGGGTGGTCCTCGCGCCCTACCGCGGAAGACCACGATCTCTGGAATCGCCTTACGCAGTTTGGTTGCCGTAAGCACTCTGACGCGCGGCTCAGGGTGCTCACCAGCGGTCGCCGCGTGGGTCGCGCTCCGGAAGGCTTCGCGTTGGCCCTCGCGGCCCACAACGAGGTTGTTGCGTGACTTCGGAGTCGATCATGGAGCGCCTCCGCGAAGTCTGCCGTGAACCCATGCCGCTGCCTGCTCACGGGTCCACCGCCGAGCGGCACCGCAGACTCTTCGAGTTAGGCCGCGAAGATCTCTCCCTTGCTCGTCTTGCCGAAGCCCACTTCGATGCGCTCGCCATCCTTTCCGAAGCTGGCCTCGAGCCACAGCCCGGTGCGATCTACGGCGTGTGGGCCGCGGAAATTCCAGGCCAACCCCTCCGCATGGCAGAGTCCGAAGGGAAGCTTCATATCAGCGGCCGCAAAATGTTCTCGAGCGGCGCCACCCTCATCGACCACGCCCTGGTAACGGTTGAAGCTCCTGAGCCACAGCTCGTCGATGTCGATCTCCGCGCCAACCAGGCGACGGTAAGCGTCGACACTTCCGTGTGGAAAGCCGCGGCCTTCGCTTCCACCAAAACAGCCACCGTTGACTTCAGCAACACGCCCGCGGAAGCCTCCGCCACCTTCGGACCGCGCGGTTGGTATCTGACCCGCCCCGGGTTTTGGCACGGTGCGATCGGTCCCGCTGCCTGCTGGGCTGGTGGAGCTGCCGGCCTGGTGGACTACGCACTCCGCCAGTCCCGCTCCGATCCCCACACGCTCGCACATCTGGGAGCAATGGAGTCAGCCGTTTGGACGCTGCAGGCTGTCCTCAAACGCGCTGGCGAAGAGATGGACGCCTCACCTGATGACCGCGCCGCCGCCCACAAGCGCGCTCTCAGGGCCCGCCACATCGTGGACCAACTTGCAACCGACATCCTTGAGCGCTTCGCCAGAGCCTACGGCCCGTTCCCTCTGGCGTTCGTCGAAGACGTCAGCACCCGGTACAACGAGCTCACCATTTATCTTCGCCAGTGCCACGCGGAGCGTGACCTCGCTGCCCTCGGCCAGTTACTCGTCGCAGCCGAGGCGAAGTCTAACTAGGCCCAGGCCGTCGGTCAAACGTACTTCGATTCACACCCAGCCTCCACGCGAAGTTCCTGTCGTCCAAAGCGGCAAAGTTGCACCGAGCTGGCAGCCTTTCAAAGCGCATCTATTAACTTTGGCTGTTCGGCAGAACAGGACGTTGCCTCAAGCAGCCTACTCAGGAGGACGTTTATGAAGGTGCTGGTTTTGGGAGCAACAGGAAAGACAGGCAGTCTGGTTGTGGAGCGGGCCCTTGCAGCAGGCCACGAGGTTACGCTCTTCGTGCGCGAAGGCTTCCACGGCGCGCACTCTGACATACGCGTCATCACCGGCGACGCCACTGATCCGGGCGCCGTGCGTACGGCTGTAGCCGGGCAGGACGCTGTAATCGATACGATCGGCGGAGAAACTCCATACAAGGAAACCGATCTCGAAAGCGGCGTCGCTCGCAACATCGTCGATGCGATGCAGGCGGAAGGCGTCAAGCGCCTGGTCGTCGTTTCCATGATGGGGATCGGAGACAGCAAGCATCAGGCGCCGTTCTGGTATGAGCACATCCTCATGCCGACCTTTCTCCGTGGCGCAACCGCGGATAAAACCGCCATGGAAGAAGAAATCAGAGCCAGCGGCCTCGACTTCGTGATCGCCCGCCCTCCCCTTCTGATCGACAAGCCGGCCACTGGCCAGTGGAAGGTTTTGAAGGAGGCCGAAACAGGGCATAACGTGACCCGTGAAGATCTGGCTCAGTTTCTGGTTGACCAACTCGGCGCCACCGAATATCTCGGCCAGGCAGTCGTAGTCGTTAACAAATAAGCCTGGCTGCTCGCTCAGGCAAACGTCCGCTTCGTACCCGTTGCAGACAACGGAATTTACCGCAACCGGCTCATATTTTGGGTAGGCCCCTAAATCTACAGACCCACCCCTGGAGAACAAAATGAACAAGGCAATGAAGATCACCTGTGGCGCCGTCCTTGGCATGGCGTCCCTGGCACTCACAACAAGCGCGAAAGCCGCCACCGATGAGGATAAGAAGTTTCTGGCAATGGCTTCGCAGTCCGATCAGGATGAACTCGCCCTGAGCAAGCTAGCCGAAACAAAAGCCGCGAACCCCGCGGTCAAAGCCTTTGCGCAGAAAATGGTCGCTGAACACACCAAGATGAGCGCGAGCATGAAGCCCTTCGCTGACTCATGGGGACTCGCGCCCGCATCTGGACCCGACGCCGATCACCAGAAAGAGCTCGACAAGCTGAACGGCCTCTCCGGCAAGGACTTCGACAAGGAGTACATCGACGACATGGTGTCTGACCACGCCAAGGCCCTCGACGCCTTCACGAAGGAAGCCAAGGACACCAAGGACGTCAAGTTCCAGGCTGCCGTCATCAAGGGCAAGACCGCCGTCGCCGCACACAAGAACATGGCCTACGATCTGAAGAAGAAGATGTAGTTCCCACCAGTTCAAAAGCAGAAGGCTCTCCGCGCAGGAGGGCCTTTTGCTTGCAGTACGGCCATGAATCTAGCTATCCCCAGCTATCCCTAGCTATCCGAAGTCACTGCCGTAGACGCCGGTTCCTCCGTAGGCACGCACTGCTCATCCGCCATCGACAGGTACTTGTCCAGCGTGTCGATGCCTCGCGTCAGTTCCTCTTCCGTCACAATCAGCGGCGGGGCAATCACGAAATGCGACACCCACGCCTGGATGATGACGCCATCCGCCAGCGTCTTCGCCGCGATCTGGTCCACCAGCAGCGGCTTGCCGGAGATTTTGTCCGCATACGTGTTAAACGGCTCCTTGGTTATCTGGTCCTTCACCAGGTCCACCGCCCAGAAGAGCCCCTTGCCGCGAACGTCCCCGACGCACTTGTGCTTCGCCTTCAAAGCCCTCAGCTTGGCTTCAACGAACGGCTCAAGCTGCTTCGCCCTCTCCACAAGGTTCAGCCGCTTCATCTCGTTGATCGTCGCTACCGCCGGTAGCAGCGTCATCGGATGCGCCTCATACGTGTGCCCATGCGCAAAGTAGTGGTCCTGGAAATAATCGCCGATAACTGTGCTCGTTGCACAAAGCCCTAGCGGCACGTAGGCGGACGTAATCCCTTTGGCGGTGGTTAGAATGTCTGGCGTCACGCCCCAAAGGTCCATCGCAAACCACGCGCCCGCGCGTCCCCAGCCGCTCATCACCTCGTCGGCGATCATCAGCACGCCCGTCTCATCGCAGATTTTGCGCAGCTTCGCCATGTACTCCTGCGGAGGCACGATCACGCCATTCGTCCCCACGATCGGTTCGACCAGCACCGCCGCCACGTCGCTCTCATTGCGAATCATGTGCTCGATGTAGTCAGCGCAAGCGATGTTGCACCCCGGATAGGTATGCCGGATCGGGCACTTGTAGCAGTGAACCTCCGGCGCAAAGATCACGCCCTGCTGCTTGCCCCTCGGCTCCACCGGCCAACGCCGCGGATCGGCTGTCGCCGCAATCGAGCCCGCCGTGGACCCATGGTATGACCGGTACCGCGCAATGATCTTTGTCTTGCCCGTATACATCCGCGCGATCTTGAAAGCCGCCTCATTCGCATCCGTGCCTGAAGTTGTAAAGAAAAACTTGTTCAGCCCCTTCGGCAGCACCTCTAGCAGCAGTTGCGAAAGCTCCGCTCGCGCCGTCGTCGCATACCCCGGCATGGCATACGCCAGCTCCTGCGCCTGTTTGGCAATCGAATCGATCACCGCCTGATTTTTGTGTCCCAGGTTCATGCACATCAGCTGCGAGCTGAAGTCTAGATAGCGCTTGCCCTTGCCATCCACGATGTAGCAGCCCTCGGCGTCCACAATGTGCATCGGCGTCCAGCCCTTCTGGAATCGCCAGGTGCCATAGTTCGTCTCCTGCGTGATCCGAACGACATCTTCAGAAGAAAGTGTGGACGTGGTGGACTGGACAGGTGCTTCGGTGACGCTCATCAGGTATTACCTTTCAACTACTACAATTTGCTGCTGCTTCTGTTCTTACATTGGCTGTTGCCGTTGCTGTAATTTGCTGCTGCCTTTGCTCTTGCTGCTGGCTTTGCTCTTGCTGTTGCTTTTGCTCTTGCTGCTGCCTTTGCTCTTGCTGCTGGCTTTGCTCTTGCTGTCGCTTCTAGGTACGCCAAGGCTTCAGCCTTGGCTCTCTCAAGCCGGCACTACAAGAAGGGGCTTTAGCCCCTGGGGTATGCCTTCCTCTCCTCGCCAGTTCGTCTCAAGCCGAGCCGAGATCCCTCCGCCCCAGCATCATCACAAAATACACCCCACCCGCCAGGAAGAACCCCACAAACCAAGCATAGCTATACAGGAAGGCAACTGCCGGCACCCAAACCCCCACCAGCGCCGCCGCAATGCCCACCATCAGGGCCACGATCGCCGCCGGGTTCCACCCCTTGCTGTACTCATAGATCCCCCCGCGCCGGTAAAGTGAGTACGTATCCAGCCGCGTCCCGCGAATCAAAAAGTAGTCCGCCACCATAATTCCCGCCACCGGCCCCAGCAACCCTGAGTACCCCACCAGCCACCCGAAGATGTAGCTGCCAAACGTGGCCATCAGCTTCCACGGCATCATCGCCAGCCCAACAAAGCCTGTAATCAGCCCGCCCATGCGAAAACTGATCCGCCGCGGGTTCAAATTCGAGATGTCATTCGAAGGTCCCACCACGTTCGCCCCAATGTTCACATTCAGCGTGGCGATCAGCAGAGCCACTAGCCCGAGAAACGCCAGCAGCGGCTGATGAAACATCCCCAACAGCTCTACCGGGCTCCAGATCGGCCTCCCAAACACGACCGTGGAAGCCGACGTTACCGCGATTCCCAGGAACGAGTACGTCACCATCGCGATCGGCAGCCCCAATCCCTGTCCTACGATCTGCGCTTCCTGGTTCTTCGCATATCGCGTGAAGTCCGGGATGTTCAGCGACAGCGTCGCCCAGTATCCCACCATCGCCGTCAGCGAAGGAAAGAAGAACCGCAGAAACTCACCCCGCGACGCGAACTTGCTCGGCGCGCTCAGCATCGGCCCAAACCCACCGGCCTTACCCCGCATAAACACCAGCAGCATCCCCGAAAGCAGGAGCATCACCGGCACCGAGTAGCTCTGCAGAAACCGGATCGACTCCACCCCGCGCCACACCACCACCATGTTCAGCGCCCAGAACGCCATAAAGCACACGCCCACCACCCACGGCATATGCACCGTCTCCGGCGCCAGCACGTTCACCATCTGCGCAATCGCCTGTCCGCCAATCCACGACTGAATCCCAAACCACCCGCAGGCCACCACCGCCCGCAGCATCGCCGGCACGTTCGCCCCTACAGGTCCAAAGCTTGCCCGCACAAACACCGGAAACGGAATCCCGTATTTCGTCCCTGCATGCGCGTTCAGCAGCATCGGGACTAGGACAATGAGGTTGCCCAGCAGGATCGTAAAGACCGCCTGCTTCCAGTTCATGCCGCCCGCGATCAGGCTCGCCGCCAGCATGTACGTGGTCACTTCCATGCTCATGGAAAACCACAGCGCCAGGTAGTTGTACGTAGTCCACGTCCGCCGGATCGGTTCGGTCGGCGCAAGGTCCGTGTTCCACAGCCGCGGGTCCGGCGCCAGTCCCGCGTCAAAGAACCGGTGCGGCGCGCCAGGGTCTTCCGTCATGGCCGCTGCGGCAGGCGTCTGGATCAAGCGAACCCTCCCGCATTGCACTCACGCCGCACAAACCGTCCGCGCCCTGTCGCACCCAGAAACTTACCCGGCTGCGCGACGTTATCCACCACCAGCTCCCCGCGAGAAAACACCTTCGCCGCATTGCCCTTTACCCGCCAGCCCTCGAACAGGTTGTAGTCGTTCGCCATGCACTGCGTCTGCGCCGTAATCGTGTACTCCGCCTCCGGGTCCCACAGCAGGATGTCCGCATCCAGCCCCGCCGCGATGCGTCCCTTCTGCTTGCTCATGCCAAAGATTCTGGCGGGATTAGCCGCGTTCAGCTCCACAAACCTCTCCGGAGTAATCCGCCCGCCATTCACGCCAAAGTGCCACAGCACCTGCAGCCGATTCTCCACCCCCGGCCCGCCGTTCGGAATCTTCCTGAAGTCGTGCCGCCCCAGCGCCTTCTGCTCCATCGTGAACGGACAATGATCGGTCGAAACAACCGACAACGCGCCGTCCTTCAGCGCCTCCCAAAGTGGCTCCTGGTGCCTCTTCTCGCGCAACGGTGGAGTAAACACAAACTTCGCTTCCTCCCACCCCTTGCCCGGCATCTGGTCCTCAATCGAAAGCACCAGGTACTGCGTGCACGTCTCCGCCAGCGCCTTCGCCCCATGCGCCTGCATGAACTTCAATTCATCCAGCGCATACTCATTGGAAAGATGGACGATGTACACCGCCGCGCCCGTCATATCGGCTAGCGCTATGCTGCGATGTGTCGCCTCGGCCTCCGCCTTCGGATCGCGGCTCAGCGCATGCCAGTGCGGCTCCGTCTTGCCCTCCGCCGCCATCCGAGCTACCACCACATCGATCGCGCTCCCGTTCTCCGCATGGATCATGCACAGCGCATTCAACTCCGCCGCCTTCTCCATCACGCGAAACATCAGCTCATCGTTGATCATCAGCACGTTCGGATACGCCATGAACAGCTTGAAGCTGGCGATGCCGAACTTCGTCATCTCCTCCATCTCGTCAAGCGTCTCCGCACCGTTTTCGCCATGCAGGTTCGTCACCGCCATATGCAGCGAAAAGTCCACACACGCCTTGCCGTCACTCTTCTTCAGCCACGTCTCCAGCGCTTCCGTCAGCGTGCTCTGCTGGTTCTGCAGCGCAAAGTCGATCACCGTGGTCGTCCCACCCACCGCCGCGGCCTGCGTCCCGGTCGTGTAGTCATCCGCCGAGGTCGTCCCGCCAAACGGCATATCCAGGTGCGTATGCACATCGATTCCGCCCGGCATCACCAGCAACCCGGTAGCATCCACCACCTGATGCCCAGCATCACTCAGCCCCGCGCCAACGGCCGCAATGCGTTCACCCTCAATGAGCACATCCAGCTTCGACGAGCCATCGGCGTTCACAACCATCCCGTTCTTAATCAGCGTGCCCATGTCTGAGATCCTTGGTTAGTAGCCACAAAAGCTTGAATAGATAGTAGTAGGCCAAAGTGTTCACTGCTGTACCTAGAAGAAGCGTTATGAGCATCGCTGGCCACGCGTCCGAAGTTGAAAGCACCCCGAAGATGAAGGCGGGAGCTAGACCGACGATCCCCGCGACCGCACCTGCCTGAGCCACGCTCCCGGAGCCAAACAGCAGGCAGAGATCACAAACAACCGCAACTCCAGTAGCGAAGAACAAGAGCCGGTCACGTTCGGTGCGAGTTAGCGGCGGGAAGCGCATCATTTCTCGGCTGCTTATTAAAAAATCAAGCATTCGGATTCAAGTCCGTAGGCGCGGTCACACCCTGCGGCACATACCCCGCCGCTACGCGCTCCGCCCAGGTCTCCACGGGCAGCCCTTCATCCACCCGCTCCATCGTGATGCACTCCGGCACCGGGCACACCAGCGAGCACAGGTTGCACCCCACGCAATGGTGCTCATCCACTCGAGGAATCCGCGACAGCGGCGTCCGATACGGCCCTTCAACACCCAGCCCGTCCATATCCAGCTTCGGTATCGGCGTCGTCGTGATGAACCGGCTGCTCTCCGCCGCCACCATCGCGGGCGTGCGGCTGGTGTCATGCGCCGGCAGTGCGCGGTCCAGGTGGATGCACTGGTGCGCCCCATCCCAGCAGGCCGTATAGCAAAGCTCGCAGCCAATACATAGGTCCTCATGGATGTGCGCCACCACCTGGTAGTTCAGGTTCAGGTTCTTCCACTCGCGCACGTTCGGCAGGCTCAAGCCCCTGAAGTCCTCCAGCGTCGCGTAGCCCTTGCGCCGCATCCACCCCTGCAGCCCATCAGCCATGTCTTCCACAATGCGATACCCGTAGTGCATCGCCGCTGTGCACACCTGCACGTTCCCCGCGCCCAGCAGCATGAACTCCGCCGCATCCTGCCACGTTCCGATCCCGCCAATGCCTGACATCGGCAGCATGGCCTCGGGATCGCTCATCACCTGCTGCACCATGTTCAGCGCAATCGGCTTCACCGCTGGCCCGCAGTAGCCGCCATGCGAGCTCTTGCCATCCACCTTCGGCCTCGGCTCCAGCGTCTCCAGGTCGATCCCCGTAATGCTGTTGATCGTGTTGATCGCACTCAGCGCATCCGCTCCCGCCGCCTTCGCCGCCCGCGCCGGCATGCGTATGTCACTGATGTTCGGCGTCAGCTTCACGATCACAGGCGTGCGAGCCTTCTCCTTCACCCACTCCGTAATGCGCCCGCAGTACTCGGGCACCTGCCCCACCGCAGAACCCATGCCTCGCTCGCTCATTCCATGCGGGCAGCCGAAGTTCAGCTCCAGCCCATCCGCTCCCGCATCCTCGGCGCGCTGCACCATCTCGTGCCACGCCTCCGGCTTGCTCTCCACCATCAGCGAGGCAATCACCACGTGCTTCGGATACCGCCGCTTCACCTCGGCAATCTCGCGCAGGTTCAGCTCCGTTGGCCGGTCGCTGATCAACTCTATGTTGTTGAACCCCATCATCCGCTGCCCGGCCCAGTCAATCGAGCTGTAGCGCGAACTCACGTTCGTCACCGGCGCGCCAATCGTCTTCCAGACCGCGCCACCCCATCCCGCGTCGAACGCCCGCATGATCTGTTCGCCGCAGTTCGTAGGCGGCGCACTGGCCAGCCAGAAAGGATTCAAACACTTGATCCCCGCAAACGTAGTCTCAAGCGTCGGCATCAAGCACCTCCTTCATGGGCAGTTACCGCACTGGAAAGCACCGCACTCGAAAGTCCTACACCAGAGAGAATGCTGGGTGCCCCACTCGTGACAGTCTCACCGTCACGGGTGGGCTCCGAGGATGTCAACCAGGCACAGATCCCAATCCCTGCCCGCTTCCCATCAGCGACCGCATCCACCACTTCCCGCCCACCGTTCGTACAGTCCCCACCCGCAAAGTACTTAGCGTTCGATGTCTGCCCCGTAGCGCGATCGATCAGCACCCGCCCCCGTTCCAGCTTCACCTTCGCCTCGCCTGAGTGACCAAGAAACTCCGTATGCGTAGCCTGCCCAATCGCCAGCACAATCAAATCCACACCCAGCGTGAACCCCGAGCCCGCTAACTCGACAAGCGATCCGTCAGAAGTCTCTTCCAGCCGAATCAGCTCCAGCCCTTCTAATTTTTCTTGACCCAGAAGCCCAACCGGCTTCACATGCCAGAGAAACCGCACGCCCTCCTGCTTGGCGTGTTCATACTCAAAGTCAAACGCCGACATCTGCTCCGGGCCGCGCCGGTACACCATCGTCACTTCGTCCGCGCCCAGCCGCCTCGCCGCATTCGCCGCGTCGATCGCCGTGTTCCCCGCCCCAATTACCGCCACCCCTTTCGGAGCCGTCGTTATCGCCCCCCGCTTGTACCCGGCAATGTACTCGAGAGCATTCGTCACGCCCGGCATCTCTTCACCCGTCAGCCCCAGACGATGAATCGCCCCCAGCCCCAACCCCAGGAACACCGCGTCGTACTCGGCCTCCAGCCTCGCCAGCATCGCCGCATCCACTACCGTGTTCGGGCGAAACTCCACGCCCAACTGCGCCAGCATGTCGATCTCCTGCAGGCTCGCCTGCAGCGTTAGCTTGTACTCCGCGATGCCGTACGTATTCAACCCACCCGGCAGCGGCCTCGCGTCAAAGATCACCGCCGCCACCCCGCGCCGCCTCAGCTCCGCCGCACACGCCAGCGAAGCCGGCCCGCCACCCACCAGCGCCACGCGCTTGCCCGTATCCGCCCCGGGCTTAAACGGCAGCGGAGCCCCACTCGCATGCAGCGCGTCCATCGCAAACCGCTGCAGCCGCCCAATCTCAATCGGCTGCTTGTTATACCGGTGCATCACGCACGCACCCTGGCAAAGCACATCCACCGGGCACGCCCGCGAGCAGCTCAGCCCCAGGATGTTCGCCTCCAGGATCGTCTTTGCCGACCCCTCAAGATTGTCCGTCGCAATCTTCTTGATGAACCGCGGCACGTCGATATGCGTCGGGCAGGCCGTCGTACACGGCGCGTCGAAGCAGAACAAACATCGGTTCGCCTCTGCCAGCGCTGCCGTGCGATCAAACGCCGGATGAAGATCGGGAAACCGCGCAGCAATCTCCGGCGCTTGTGGCGCCTGCTGCAGAAAACTCGTGCTCTCACCGCGTACTTCGATGGTCAGATGCTGCCTGCCTCTCAACGTCAGCAGGCCTCACCAGCCTACCCGTCTACGATTTGGGGAAGTCACGATTATGCAACATTTCTGTCGCGCGAGCGAACTTGCGATGCGCTACGCGCTTGCCGTTCCAAAGGTCTGATCCAGCGCTCGTTTGTAATCTTCCGCTTGCCACTCCTCCGGATCGTTCGCCAGACCTAGCAATGCCGAAGCCGCTTCTGCGATTCGAACTTTCAGTTGAGGACCGTCGAGAAGGCTGCGTAGAACCGGGAGCAATCTGATGTCTCTTCGTTTGCCGAGTCCAACGGCTGCTTCCTCTCGCACATCTTCATCGCTGTCAGTCAGTCTTTCGAATAGCGCATCTCGTATCTCCGGTGAATCCACGTCTCCTTGAACTCCAACTCCGAAGACAGCCCAGTCCCGCACATCCGGATCATCATCCGTAACTAGCTCGAGAAGTGTCGCAACAGACGCTGGATCATTCGGGTAGCAACCCAAAGCAAACGCGACAGAGAACCTCACATCCTCATCTGCATGTTCCTTGTAGGAAGAGATGATCGGGATTCCATCTGGATTAGCTAGGTGTCCTAGAGCCGAAACGCCGCTGGATAGAACCGTTGAGTTCTCTTCGTGTTTCAGCAGATCAATTATCAAACCAAATGATTCCTCTCGGAAGAGCCACACCGGCTCCGAGATCTCTTCGTTTTGCTGACGTAGCTGGGCCAGAATGGCAGCTGCTCGCGCCCTTTTTAACGGATCGCTGTCAACAAGCCAGTTGGCAGCCATTTCGAACACGATTCGGTTTCCGTTGCTACGTAGCTTGGAGACTGCTTCCCAAGGCGCGTGGTCTTCGTACGACCCAATCAGAGTTTGACTGAAAAGCTGCTGCACTTCATTATCGGTCATGGACCGCCTACTCTCTTAGACCTTTACGATCCACGCCATCGTTTTCTCCGTCAACCTCCCCAGAGCCACCACCGCCTGCTCCAGGTGCTCCCGGTCCGTATCCTCCAACCGGTTATGGCTCAGCCCATTCAGCGACTGAACAAACAGCATCACCGTCGGAATCCCGCACCGCGCCACCTCCGCCGCATCGTGCAGAGGCCCCGAAGGCAACAGCTCTAGGTCATCTGAAACCTCGCGCACCGCCTCGCTCGCCAGCCCAATCAGCTCCGCCGAAAACGGGATCGGCTCAATCGACCAGATCTTCGACCACTCCACCGTGCAGCCTTCCTCTGCCGCAAACCGTTCGCTCGCCTCCCTGGCCTCGCGCAGCATCCCGGCCAGCACCTCGGCATCGAGATCCCGCATATCCAGCGTCGACTCGCACCGCCCCACCACTGCCGTCACGATCCCCGGAAACGTCTTCACGCTGCCCATCGTTGCGACCGCCTGCGGATGCTTCCTCGCGATCGGCCGAATCTCCAGCGCCAGCTTTGCGCAAGCCGCTAGCGCATCGCGCCGAACCTCCATCGGCGTCGACCCCGAGTGCGCCTCCAGCCCATGGAAGGTAATCGCCCACCGTTCCACACCCTTGGTCCCCTGCACCACGCCAAGCGGCTTGCCCACCCGCTCCAGGATCGGCCCCTGCTCAATGTGCAGTTCCAGGTAAGCCCCCAACCCCTCCTGCCCAGCCATCGCCTTGCCGATGTCCTCCACGGCAATCCCGCAAGCACCAAGCGCCGCCTCCAGCGTCACGCCATCGCGATCCGTCCGTACCCGGTCCGCCTCGATGCTGTGCGTCCCCGCAAACGCCGACGACCCAAAGAGACTCCGCCCAAACCGGGCGCCTTCCTCATCGGCCCAGTCCACCAGCTTCACCGTCACCGGCGGCCGCCCGTCGTACTTCTCGCTGATCGCCCGCAGCACCTCCAAACCGGCAATCACCCCCAGGCACCCATCCAGCCATCCGCCGTTCGGCACAGAGTCCAGATGGCTCCCCAGCACCAGCGCCCGCTCGCTTTCGCCCCGCAGCACCACCCAGTGATTTCCAGCTGCGTCATAGTGGTCCTCCACCGGCAAGCCAGCCAGCTTGCTCGCAAACCACGCCCGAGCCTTCAGCCACATCGGCGTCCACGCCACACGCTGCGCGCCCGCCTCATCGCCGGTCAGCGCACGAAGCTCATCAAGAGAACGGAGAACTGCCTTCGCATCAGCCATGACACCCAAAGTAGCATCGCCTAGGCATGGCGTCCCCGACTGGATTCGAACCAATGTTTCCGCCTCGAGAAAGGCAGCGTCCTGGGCCGCTGGACGACGGGGACCCTCAAAGGGGCTCGCCCCCGCATCGCAGCCGCCCCATCTCACCGGGACCGGCCGCCCTAACAGTATAAAAGCGCATCACAGGAAAACAGAGCATTCCGGTAGTTCGAGTAATTCGGGTAGTTCGAAGGAGCGCACCATGCCACAAACAAAGCATCCCGTCCGCGGCATCCTCGCTGGCATCGCCGGCGGCCTCGTCGCCGCCTGGGCCATGAACGTCTTCAGCGAAACCGCCGGCCCCAAGATCAACCAGGCTGTCGAGCCTGAAGACTACCTCCAGCAGCAGGCCGAAGCCGCCAAAGTTCCCCACGCCGACGCCACCATGAAAACCGCCGACACCATCGTCGAAACCGTCACCGGCGGCCGGCACCTTACCTGGGAACAGCAGGAAAAAGGCGGCCCCATCGTTCACTACGCCTTCGGAGCCCTCATGGGCGGCCTCTACGGCGGCCTCGCCGAGTACTCCTCGCTCGTCCGCTCCGGCTCCGGCGCCACCTTCGGCGCGGTTCTCTTCGGAGGCGCCGACTTGGCCGCAGTCCCCGCCCTCAACCTCTCCGGTGCATCAGGCGATTACCCCGCCTCCAGCCTCATCACCCCGTTCGCCGCCCACGTCGTCTACGGTGTCACGACCGAGCTGGTCCGCCGCGCCGTCCGCCTGATCCTGTAGCTGACGTCTATCTGTGTCTTAGCGAGCAGAATCATACAAAGCGGCGTCATCCTGAGCGAAGCGAAGGATCTCAGTAGTTCGCTCGGACTACCGCCGGTTCATCAGGAAGCGCTGGCAGATTCACTCTAAACATCATCATCCGAGATTCCGGTCGACACCATCTCATGCAGCGCATGTACCACTGCATCGTGCACTTCTTCCCGAAACGCATCACGAACGGTTTGCGCCATTTCCTTCGGCTCGAACGCCGCCCCACGATCGTGGTCCATCGCTCTATCGAGGATCTGCTCGATGATCGGCCTCAGGCTGATCTGCCTCGCGACGGACTTAGCCACCTTCCTCGCCTGCATATCCAGCGCATTCGCCATCGCGTCCGGCTGAATCACCGGTGCCGCGTTGCGCCAGTCCTTGTCGAACACCGCAATCATTTCCTTCACGATCTTCGGATCATGAACGATCACGCCGATCTCACGCCGAGCTTCCAGCTCCAGCTTGCGCAGACTTTGGCTCCCCACAAACGCATCTTTGCCATCCCGCAGAATCGCCCTCGTATGCAGCCGGATCGGCAGCTTCCGCGCAGGCACGGAGTCTTTCCCGCTCGACCGTCCAATCACCCGCACATCCACACCCTGCGAAACCTTCTCGTTCAGTAGCTTGATAAATTCACCATCGCTGATCTTCATCTCGTACAGCAAGAGCTGCTTCTTCGCCCCGGCAATAAACTCTGTCAACCGCTCCCGCGCATTGATGGGGCTCACCACCAGGTCATCGCACCGGTTCTCGTAAGGTACTCGCCGAGAGTCGCAGTCGAACAGCCGCAGCGCCTCCTCCACCAGGTCCTTGCGGCTCAGCACCAGCGCAAACGATCGGCTCAGCGTAATATCCAGGTGCGTGTAGTTAAACGACAGCAGGTGTAGCTCCCGCTCGTCGATCACGAACATCTTGCCGTGGTATCGCACCAGGTCATCCGCCGTGCGTGTCACCGTTACGCCGCGCTCCAGCAGCCGCATCTCGAATCGCCTTAGATTCTTCTCCCCGCCGCGGTTTGTATATGCGATCAGCGCATGTACGGAGACGCCACGCTGCACGGCATCCACCAGGGCCTTCTCCACCTCGCTCCGGTCCAGCCGGAACACCAGGATGTGAATTGTCTTCTTGGCGCTGCGCAGTGCTTCGAGGACAGGCTCTATGCCGTCGTCAGGCTGGGTGATAAGTCTCACAGCGTCTTTGTCGAAACCTGGCCTCTCGTCATGTACTTCAAGAGGATGCGCTTTGGAGGGTTGGGGATGTTTTTTCCGGTTTTCTTCGGCACCGCGGCGGCTGCTTTCGGCCTCTAAGCAGAAGTAGCACCGCTACCTCTATCGTTGCCCCAAGATCCACCGCGTGTCCACCGGAGTCCCATGTTCGAGAAAGCCGCATCAGATTCTTCCCTGAAGTACCTCTCCATCTCAACGCGCTCCACGTGCGTTCGCGTGCCTGCCGCTCTTCTGCTGTCCCTCTCTTTTCTCTACAGCACGGCGTTATACGCCCAGGCCAGGCTGCCTTCCGCCAACACCATGCTGCAGGCTCCTCAGGACGCCTCCACGGCCGACACCCCCAAGAAGGCCAAAGACGAGCCCGACCACGACGAGCCGCTGCCTAAAGCAGCCATCCACGACCCCATCCTCTGGCAGGATCCCGGCAACATCGCCTCGCTCGATATGTACAACGGCCGAGGCGGTGACAAGCACACGCCAAAGCCGCCCTTCACCTTCGTCTCCGAAGACATGAATGGTACCAACCCTAAGTTCGACGCCCGCGATGCCGACGGCACCAAGTGGCGCGTCAAGGTCGGCGAAGAGCCCCGCCCTGAGGTCGTAGCCTCGCGCTTCCTCTGGGCCGCCGGCTACTTCGTCAATGAAGACTACGTCTTGCCCACAGCCACCGTCTCAGGTCTGGTCATGAAGCGCGGCAGCTACGCCATCAAGGGTGAACAAGTCACAGACGCTCGCTTTGCCCGCAAGCCCGGCGGCCAGAAGAAGATCGGCATCTGGAAGTGGAAAGATAATCCCTTCATGGGCACTCGCGAGTTCAACGGTCTGCGCGTGATGATGGCCGTCCTCAACAATTGGGACCTCAAGGACGTCAATAACGCCGTCTTCTCTGACGACAAGACAGGCAAACAGCTCTTCCTCGTCTCAGACGTTGGCGCCACCTTTGCCACCAATCAGATCAGCACCCGCACCAAGGACAAGGGCAATCTCGACAGTTATAAGAAGTCGAAGTTCATCACCAAGGTCGAGCACAACACCGTCAGCTTCGGCACGCCCAAGCCCCCCGCAGGGTTCTTCCCCATCTTTGCCGACACCTTCTCCGGCGACTACATGCGTCGCATGGGGTTCGACTGGATCGGCCGCGACATCCCCATCAAGGACGCCGAATGGATCGGCTCCCTGCTCAGCCAACTAACCCACCAGCAGATCGTCGACGCCTTCCGCTCTGGCCACTTCCCCCAGGAACAGGTCGTCGAGTACGCCACCATCATCGAAAACCGCATCGCCGAACTGAAGGCCCTCAAAACTCACGCCGAACTCAAGTCAGAGCAGTAGCCCAACCGCAACAAAGAAGCCTCGCGGCAGATATCTCCACTGTGAGTATCTCCACCGTGAGGCTTTCCTCTGCGCAGATCGGCGTTTGGAAAGGCGTGATCTGCGTTCCCGCTTTCCGGCACTCGCGATGGTTCACTACACCAGCAAAGCAGCCGTATCCTCATCGTCGGCAAACTGGATTTGGTGAAGCTGGTGATACACCCCGTCGTGGATCTCCATCAATTGCTCATGCGATCCCGTCTCCACGATCTGCCCGTCTTTCAGCACATAAATGCAGCTCGCCCGCCGAATCGTCGATAGCCGATGCGCGATCACGATCGACGTCTTTCCCGTCATCAGCTTGTCCAGCGCATCGAACACCAGCTGCTCTGACTCCGCATCCAGCCCCGAGCTGGGCTCATCCAGGATCAGCACCGGGCTGTTCCGAATAATCGCCCGAGCGATCGCCACCCGCTGCCGCTGCCCACCGGAGAGCATAATTCCCCGCTCACCTACCTTGGTATTGAACTTCTCCGGCAGCTTGTCGATGAACTCCATCGCATTCGCCGCCTCTGCCGCCGCCACAATCTCCTTCGAAGTCGCTTCTGGCTTGCCATATGCGATGTTGTCCCAGATCGTGCCGCTGAACAGCACCGTGTCCTGCAGCACAAAGCTGATCTGGTCGCGCAGGCTCTTCTGCCGCAGCGTCTTCACATCCATGCCATCCACCAGCACCCGCCCCGAAGTCGCGTCATAAAAACGAGGGATCAGATTCACCAGCGTCGACTTGCCGGAGCCCGTCGGCCCCACAATCGCGACCGTGGTCCCTGCCTCCACGTGCATGTTGATGTCCTTGAGAATGCACTGCTCGGTGCTGTACCCAAAGTTCACATGCTCGAACCGGATGTCTCCCTTCAGCTTCGGAGCATCCTTCGCATCAGGAGCGTCCCGCATTTCGCCTTCGCTCTCGATCACTTCCTTGATTCGCTCATACCCAACATCCGCCTTCGAGTACGAGTCCATGATCTTCGAAATGTCCTGCATCGGCTTGTACATGTTCTTGATGTACGTCAGGAAGACGTAGATGGAACCCGGCGTCATCGCACTGTGCTCCAGCGTCCACTTGCCGCCGAAGTACAGCACGAACGCCGTTCCCACCGCCGTCACGATGGAAACCGTTGGCGTCAGCTTCGCCTTCAGCTTCCGGGCCTTCAGCGCCGCTTCCACCGTCTCCAGGCTCTCGCCTTCCAGCCGCTGCACTTCGTAGTTCTCGCGTGCAAACGCCTTGACCACCCTGATCGAACCCAGCACCTCCTGCACCACCGAAAGCATCTTGCCTTCGCGCTTCCTCACGTCGCGCGAAAACTTCTTTACCTTGCGCGTATACGTGTAGACGATGCTGAACAGCACCGGTACCACTGCCATGGTCACAAGTGTCAGCCGCCAGTTCAGGTGAAACAGCACCACGATCATGACCACGATCGTCGCCACATCCACCACGGCACTCAACAGTCCGGAAACGATGAAGCTCTGGATCGAGTCGATATCGTCCGTCACCCGGCTCAGCAGGTCGCCCGTCTGGCTCTGGTCATGGAACGCCAGCGACAGCCGCTGCATCTGCGCATACATCCGCCGCCGCAGATCATGCGTCACCCACTGTCCAACGGTCGTGGTCACCCACTTCTCACCATAGGTTGAAACCGCATCCAGCAGCGAAACCGCCACTACCAGCCCCACCGCAAACCACAGCACCCGCAGGGGGTCGATCCCTACTGTCGAGTGGATCAACTGGTTCAGCCACCCATGCGTGTGCTTCGGAAACTCCTTGCGGTCGATCACGTTATCCAGCACGATCTTCAGCGGCCAGGGCTGCAGCGCATCGGCAATCGCCTCACCGGTCACAGCCACCAGCCCCCACCAAAGCTGCGTCCGGTGCGGTTTCAGCAAATCCCAGATGGAAATTCGCCGCTTCGCCTCGGCCGTGTGCGCTGTCAGTTCGGCATCTGTAGAAATCCGGTCGTACGCCTCAGGCATGGCAGGTTGGATGCGCGAAGCAGTTTGGTGTCGCACCTCCACGTAGTCTGCGCCTCGAATTTGCGCAATCTCCGTTCCCGCTGTCCTGCCCTGTCAGGAATCCCGTAACGGCCAGCGCACAACCGCCGTGGCCGCCGCGTTCAGAAGCTTTCCTCAACCCAACCCAACCAGCCCCCGCACCGCACTCTCCAGCCGCAAGGTAATCTCCGCCGCATCCTCCCCAGCCTCAACCCGCAAAGGAGCCCCCACCCGAACAGCCAGCTTCCCGGACCGAAACCACCCACCCTTCACTGCCGACCCTAACCCAGCCAGCCCCACCGGCAGCACAGTCGCTCCCGTCTCCTTGGCCAGCATCCCGATGCCCGGCCGAAACGCCCCGACCGTCTCACTCCAGCTCCGCCTACCCTCGGGAAACACCACGACCGAGTACCCGCGATCCATCGCCTCCCCAGCGTGGTTAAAGCTCCGCCGAAACCCGCGCAGTCGCGGCAGCGGAAACACGTTGAACAACCCGGTAATCAGCCAATACCCCACCGGCCCAAGCAGGTTCATCCACCATCCACCCTGCTCCCGCCCGCGCCGAAGATTCTGCAGCAACTCTCCCGCCATGGCCACAGCCACCCGCCGCCGAACCCGCCCAGGCAGCGCATGCAACAGCAGCGGCACGTCATAAGTCGTCACATGGTTGCAGACGATCAACAGCGGCCCACCCGGCACCGCAGCCTCCCGTGTCACCTTCGGCGCAGCCAGCAGCCAAACCAGCGGCCGCATGATCGCTTCCAGAAACCCCACCCGCACCCACCGCACCGCCCAGTTCCAGGGCCACCGAGGATAGCTCGGCTCATCCACCACTCTGGGCGGCCCGTTCATGACAACAGTCTTACCGTCCGCATGAGTGGGGGACACCGCCGTGTCAGCAGACACTCCGGGCGTGACAGCTTCACCGTCACGGGTGGGCTCCGCAAATCCTCGGCTAACTAACGCCCTCAACTCCCCTAGCGTCTCCGCTCCCGCCACGGCGTCATCTGCCAACTCCACCCCAAACCGTTCCTGCAACAAAGCTTGCAACTGCACCCGCCCCAAACTATCCAGTCGAAGCTCATCACTGAGCCGCGCCTCATCGCCTACGTTTCCGACCGGCTCCCGGATCACCTCCGCAATCGCCAGCAAAACAGGATCACTCGAACCCGCTGCCGCGGCGCCAGCCAGCCGCGCACAAGTCCACGCCGCCACCTCCCGCCTCAACAACTTCCCAGTAGACGTATAAGGAAACGCAGGCGCCGCCCACCGAACAAACCGCCTCACCTGTTGAAACTCCGCCAGCCCGGCGTTCGCGGCCCGTACCGCCGCCGCCAGCGCATCATCCGCCCCGTCAAACAGCACAGCCGCCGCAGGCTCGTTCCCCTGCGCCCCCTCGCAAGCCACCACCACGCACCCACGAACCCCCGGCTGCGCCGCAATCGCTCGCTCCAGGTCCGCCGGGTACACATTCAGCCCCGCCGAGGTCACGATCACGTCTCCCTTGCGACCCACAAACCGCAGCTCGCCGCTGGCCTCCTGCTCCGCCAGGTCGCCCGTAGCCAGCCACTCGCTCTCCCGAGACTTCAGCCGTCCACCCTCCCACGTTGCCCCCGCCAGCATGTCGCCCCGCACCAGGATCTCGCCACCTTCCAGCTTCACCTCGCGCCCCGGCAGCGCCTTGCCAATCGTTCCCTTGCCGATCTTGAACGGATGGTTCAGCGTCACCAGCGCCGCCGTCTCCGTCATCCCATAGCCCTGCACCAGCGCAAACCCGAGCACATTCCAGAACCGCTCCAGATCCGCGGGTAGCGTCGCCCCACCACAAACCAGCGCCCAGAATTTGAACCCAAACTCCCGATGCACTCCCCGCAGCCGCCACCACCGCTTCCACACCGGCTGCCCCGCCACAGCTTCCATCTCACCCGCCAGCCCCGGCCTCGTCCGCAGCAGATGCGCCCGCAGAATCTCCAGCACCCGGGGCACAGCCACCAGCACCGAAATCTTCTCCCGCTTCGCCAGCCCGATCAGCCGCCCCGCATCCAGCCGCGATTCCAGATGTACCTCCGCCCCGAGGATCGCCGGGATCCACAGCCCCATGAACTGCCCAAACACATGGCTGAACGGCAGTGTATGCAGAAATCGCAGCGGATGAACCCACCGCTCATACCGTCGGTACTTTCCAATCTCCGCTTCAATAGGCCTCAGACTCGCCAGCACATTCTTGTGCGTGTGCACCACGCCCTTCGGCTCGGAAGTCGTCCCCGAAGTGAACACAATCTGAAACGGCGTCTCCTCCCCCACCGCCTCGCTCACCGTCATCCGCGGCTCCGCGGGCAGCCGCTCGGAAAACTCCTCAAACGCCAAACGCTCTCCGCCGTCCAACAGCCCCAGCCGTTCACGATCGCCCACCACCAGCCTCGGAGCCACATCCGCCACCACACGCTGCGCAAACTGCGTCGAACCCGCAGCATCCAGCGGAACCACCATCACTGCCCGCAATAAACAGCCGAAGAACGCGGCCATCCACTCCGCCGAGTTCTCCCCCCAAACCACTACCCGATCCCCCGGCGCCAAACCCCGCCGCTCCAGTTCCGCCGCAAATCGCCCTGCCAGCAAAGCCAGATCGCCATAGGACGTCGCATACCGTCGGCTCCCGCGATACCGCACCACTGCGGTCTCGCGCCCAAGCTCTACAAAATCCTCCACCAAACTAGCCAGATGCAATCGCACAGCCTGATCCTAGAAGAACGAGTGAGTTGATCCCCCCTTTACTGTGACACTCTCAGCACCGCCCTACGGAGAACGGACCACGGACAACGAAGAACACCCGACGATCCCGTACTTTTCCGCCAGGAACTCCCGCACGCTTACAGGCAGCGTCCGCGCGATCTCTTGCCACGTACAAACCTGCAACCTGCTCCGTAGCTCAGCCGAGCGAACCGCCCGCAGCACCCGAAACCAAAGCTCCACCAGATCCGCCCGTCGCCCATCGCAAAGCAGCGCAAACCGCGCCTCAGCAGTCCGAGCGGCCAGCACCCCACGAATCATCTGGTATCCCGCCACCCCGCGCCCCGTCCACGGCAGTTCCTCCACATCGAAAACCTCTTCAACGCCCTCATACCGCAGCAGCCGCTCGCGAGAAGCCATCCCAAATCCACCTTCGGTCAGCTTCGCTTCCACCAGCAGATCACCCAACCGCATGTCCACCTCGGTCCGGTCCACCTCGCCACGCCGCATCGGCAGCATCGCCCTCACGCCAAACTCAGGACGGCATCCGCGCTCCACCCCCAGCAGCGTACACAGTGCTTTGCGCCGCAGCGCACCGGGATAGCAGAAAATGTTCATCAGCAGCGCATCCGAACTCGTTGCGCACTCCAGCTCTGCCCGTCGGCGATCGCCGGACCGAGGCACCCGTGCGCCGTTGGTATACGCCTTCTCCAGCCGTTGAGCCCACCCGGCATCGGCCACAATCCGCCTGTAAGCCGCGGGCAAAAAGTTTCCGTGCCCACCATCGTCCGAGCCCGCATAAATCACATGCTCAGCACGTCCGAAGGTCGTCTCGTACACCATCCCAACCGCCCGCTGTCGGTTCCGCGCACTGATCTCCGCACGCAAAGCGTTCGAACTCGCAGGCGCATGTCGCACGTCTCCATCTTAAGCGAACACAAGGCGAACAAGCCAGACGCGCCTCCAAGCGGCGCACAACAGCACATGCGATAACAGGAGAGCCGTGCGCATAGCCTCCCTTCAGCCCTCCATCACCCTCACGCTTCAGGCCCTGGGCCGCCTAGATAGTCTCTGTGCCCACACGCGCTACTGCCTTGAAGCCCTGCCTGAACTCGCTGCCCTCGACCTCCCCGTCCTGCATGATTCATGGACCGCCGACACGGCTGAGATCCTCGCCACACATCCAGACCTCGTCATCGCCTCCGTGCCCTACCGCATGGAATCTCTCGCGGCCATCCTGAAGTCCGCGCTTCCAGTCCTTGCTCTGGCTCCGCACTCCCTGGCGGACATCTTCAGCGACATCCGTTTGCTGGCCCGCCTCACTGATGCCGCGTCCCAAGCCGAAACCCTCATTGCCGCCATGCAGGCAACGCTCGCCCACCACCGCGAACAAACCGCAGATTTGGAGCGCCCAACGGTCTACTGTGAAGAGTGGGGCAAGCCCCTCATCCACTCCCAGCATTGGGTGGCCGAGTTAGTCG
Organism: Granulicella sp.; assembly: GCA_965198545.1. Taxonomy (GTDB): domain Bacteria; phylum Acidobacteriota; class Terriglobia; order Terriglobales; family Acidobacteriaceae; genus Granulicella. The sequence continues at coordinate 50,115 of CBDAPS010000003.1, forward strand.
AAGCAGCGGGCGGCAGCTTCCTTGGCGAGCCCGGCGCACATACGGACGCCGCCACCATCGCCGCGGCCGACCCCGATGTCCTCATCTTCGCCTGGTGCGGAGCCGGCGATCGCGTCCCCCTCGCCCGCCTCATCGAGCAGCGAAACTGGCGCCATCTCCGAGCCGTCCAGGCTGGCCGGGTTTACTGCGTCCCGGACGAGTGGCTCAACACGCCAGCCCACACTCTCATGCAGGGCCTGGCCTGCCTCGCCCACGCCATCCACCCAAACCTAGTCCCGCGCCCGCTCCGCTTGGTCCAGCTCTAACTTCCGGTTCCACGCCCGATGTCCTGGTCCGCCGTCGCCGGCTAACGCACTACCTCCCCAAACACCTGCAAACCCTCCGCCACCCGATCCCAGTCAGTCTCGCCTCCCAGCCCTACCCGCACCGCCCTGGCCACCTCAGCCCCCGGCGCGGTAAACCAACGAGCCCCGGTCACGAGAACGCCGCGCTCCTCGCAAGCCCGTTCCACCGCCGCATCATCCCCGCGCCCCTCCGGCAGCGACACCCAGAGGTGCCAGCAGTTTGGCCCCGCGATCATATCCAGTCCGTGGAGCAGCTCCTTCGCCCGCGCCAGCCGCAGCGCCCCCTCGCGGCGCTTGGCCGCGATCACCGCCGTCAGCCGGCCATCTGCCGCCATGGCACAACCCATACTCGCCAGCAGCGTCGAGCTCCCGCTGGCCACCAGCCGTAGCGCCAACTCGGCGTCAGTGCTCAGCGCCTCAGGCACTACAAGAAATGTTGTCCGCAGCCCGGGAGCCACACGCTTCGACAGGCTTTCCACGTAAAAACTTCGCTCCGGCGCAAGCTCGAAGTAGTGCGGCCTGTCGTCTTCGAGCAGGAACCCATAAGCCCCGTCCTCGATGATCGTTAATCCGAACTCCCGAGCGACCTCCACCACCTGCGCTCGGCGCGGCAACCCGGCCACTGCGCCACTCGGGTTATGCAGCGAGGGCATCGTGTAGATGGCATCCACATGCTCCCGCCCGCAAGCCGCCCGCAGAGCCTCCGGCTGAACGCACTCCCCGTCCAGTGCCACCGGCACCACGCGGCATCCAAGCATCTGCGCTTGCCGCGCAAACCACGGATACGTCAGCGCCTCCACGGCAATCGTCTTGCCCACAAGCCCTGAACCCATCAGCGTAGCCAGCAGCGCATGGTGCCCGGCCTCTGCGATCAACGCCCGCTCCGGCTTCACGCCCAGCCATGCCGCCGCCAGCTCCCGATCGCGGGCCCACCCGCCAAACGCCGGCAGCCGCAGCGCGTCACCGCCAAATCGCTCCACTGCCTCCAGCAGCAGAGCCTTCCATCCAACTTCCTGCTCCGCCAGCACCGGGTAGTTACTTTGCAAATTGATCGGACTGCTCACGCCACAAGTGTATCGGCTGGATCAGCGTCAATCCTGAGCCGAAGGCGAAGGATCTCCGTAGTTTGCCGAGTGGCTTCAGCACTGTATGGGCGGGCAGCTGATTAGCGAACTAGCTAGCCGGCTAACTTCCTCCCCAGCAGCTCGTTATCCACGCGCTCCAGCAACCCGGCACTACGCTTCGGATGCATCTTCCGCGCAAACAGCGCTGAAGACTCCGCCACCCGCGAGAAGTCCTCGTCGTCAAGCGTCCGAGGATACTTCGGGTTGGGCCGCTCCCAGTCGATGTAGTGCAGTTGCTCGCCCGAAATCCGCCCCGCATACGGCGAGTTCGCCAGCATCGTCTGCAGCATCGCCTCATCGGGAATAAACGTATGCCGGAAGTATCGAACGATCTTCGGCTCCTCGTGCAGCGTAGCCACGACCCACTCCAGCGCCGCCTGGGAGAGCGCCCACCACTGCGATCCCCCATGCGGCCTCCACCCTATCGGAAACCGCCGAGGTAGAGGCAACTGCCATACCCGGCTGCGAAAGTGCACCGTATACCGCGTAACGCGAGCCGTCGCCTGGAACCGCCCACCCTGCGGCGTCCACCGGTTGGACTCATCAAGCGGAAACGCCTCGATGAACTCAACCCCCGCACGCTCCTCAAAGAATCGCGCGATCTGTTCCGGCGGCTTGATCGGATAATCCTGCCCCGAAAGCAGCACGGCGTATTCAAACGCCCGCCGGCTGGCCATCAACGCATGGACGCACTCAAGCGTGGCCTGCACCAGCGCATACGTTCCCCAGTAGCATCGCTGCCGTTCTGCCAGCAGCACGTCATCCCGCCCAGTCGCATACTCTAGGATTCCTTCATAGACCGAAGCATCTGCCCGTGCATCCACATGCACGGCAAACGTTGTTCCCGGCGCGCGCAAAGCCTCCATCATCCGCACCACCTGTTCGGAATGCGCGTGCGCCAGGATGAGGTAAGCCACGGTCATAGGTCGTATCGCAAGCATATCCGGAGCTTAGAAAGCTTAGTAAACTCAACCTCGTGAACATCCTTTTCGTCGGCGACATCTTCGGGTCCGCCGGCCGCCACATCGTCCGCGAGCACCTTCCTCACCTGCTGGAAACCCACGCCGTCGACCTCCTCGTCATCAACGGCGAAAACGCCGCCGGAGGCTTCGGCATCACGCCCGCCATCGCCGAAGACATCTTCGACTGGGGCGCCCACGTCATCACCACCGGCAACCACATCTGGGATAAAAAAGAGATCTTCGAGTACATGGCCGTCCCGCAGGCGTCACACGTCCGCGGCCGCCGCATCCTGCGTCCGGGCAACTACGTTCCCACCACACCCGGCTTCGGCCTCTATCAGGGCATGCTGCCCCCCAGAAACGGAAACCCAGCGCAGGAGTACGCCGTCATCAACCTGCAGGGCCGCGTCTTCATGGCCGCCACCGACGACCCTTTCCGCAAGGCTGACGAGATCCTCAAGAGCGTCACCGCCAAGGTCATCCTCGTCGACTTCCACGCCGAAGCCACCAGCGAAAAGGTCGCCATGGGCTGGTATCTCGATGGCCGCGTGACCGCCGTGCTTGGCACGCACACCCACGTCCCCACTGCCGACGAGCGCATCCTTCCCGGAGGCACTGCGGCGCAGACCGACGTCGGCATGTCCGGCCCCTATGATTCCGTCATCGGCGTTGAAACCGAACTCGTCCTCAAGCGCTTCCTCACCGGCATGCCCGGCAAGTTCGAAGCCGCCAAGGGCAACCCCAAAATGGCCGCTACGCTCATTAGTTGCGATGGCGCCACAGGCCGAGCTCACCACATCCAGCGCTTCCTGCTCGGGGAATGATGACTGCCTGCGAGTTCTTGCGGTCACCTGAGTGCTAGCATGTTCCTAGCGGTTAGGAGGTCATATGGCGACTCTCGCGCAACCTGTTCCCGAATCACTCGACGACGTTACCGCAGCGGAGAATGCCCTGTGCGACATCTTCTTCGAAGCACTGGATGAACTTCCCTCCGAAAAGCGCCAAGCTGTTCTGGCTGATCTTCGCGCTAGCGCTGCTGCGCACGGCGAATAGTCCAGTACGCTTGCATAGCCGCCAATCCTCGGGCGGAGTTTGGATCGATCCCAAAACTTTTCAGCCTTGCCTCGAACTGTTCTGGACTATCCGTGCGAGCAGCAATCAGTATTTGCTTTCTCACTTCTAACTGGTCGTAATCGACGTTCTTCCGTTTGCTTGAGGCTTGTCGTCGCTCGCGCTCAATCTCGTCACTGTTGAACTTACTTTCCGACATCTTTTTATGTCCTCACCCGTCATTAGCGGCGCTGCGAATCAACTGTCACGACCTATAGCAACAGATGAGAGCGCAAACACCAAGATGATTTCGGACGAAAGTTAGCTAAGAACATGACCCCATGTAAAACAAGTTGGACTCATCTTCTGTGTAGCGTTAGACGCCTGTGCTTTATCGCTACCGCGTCCCCGGATCGCTCGTCGCCCCCGGCGCCGTAATCTTCACCACAGTAGCTCCGCAGCTTTTGATGCTTGGGCAGCTCATCGCCTTCAGGTTCTTGTCCAGGCACACCTGCACGGCGGTCAGCCGGTTGTTCCCGCACGTCATCACAAAGTCCGCAATAGGATCACCCGCATTGGCTGCCGCAAAGCTGCCTAGAATCTGTGCGGGAGTCTCCTGTGCCGGGGTCTGCTTCGTCGCCAGGTTCGCCGGGATCGTGATCGACTGTTCCGCCTTTCGCGAGAGCTGGAAGAACGCATCAGGGCTCAGTCCGGAACACGTACCGTGCTCCTTCCATTCGTGCGTCAGCAGGCCCGCGTCGGGATAGATGTCCTTGTACTGGCTCGGATTGCTCGGACCAGCCGCCGTCGAGCACGCCTCGGGATACGTCCCGTTCGTGTTCTCCGGCCACAGGCCATGCAGCACAAACCCCGGCTGCGGTCCGCACTGCACATCCGTCGGGTGCGCCACGCAATACTCCGGAGACCACGAAAGCGTCATCAGGTAGAAGTCGAACACCCCTGGCTGAGCCGCCGCCAGAGGCTGCGGATGCCGTTGCCGAACCTGCATCTTCGCCTTCTCAGGCTCAGCAGGCGACATCGTCGAACTGGCTGAAGTCGACGTACCCGCACTCCCTTGGGACCGGCCACACCCCGACACAAGCGCACAAGCCGCAAACAGCAACACCCACCCGGTTCCTACTCGCCATCCTCGCATCTCGCATCTCCTTGGTTTCCATCTTTGTGTCCTCCATCCTACTTGGCCCTCGTAACAAAGCTGCTCGTGCGACATGTCCTGCCTGACCGACTCTTCAACCTGCCTGCATCCAGTACACTTGCCGGGAATGAAACCGCTTAGCCGCCGCCAGTTTTTACAAAGCACCGCTGCCGCAGGCACCGCCGCCAGCCTCGCGCCATCTCTCAGCTTCAGCCAGCCTGTCGAAGCCCCCAGACATGACTGGCCCGAGAACGGCACCCTCATTCCCGATGAAGGCTGGCGTCTCTGGCTGGACCGCGAAGCCCAGTGGGCCAGCGACGACATCTTCCTCCCCGAAGACGTCGGGTGGTTTAGCGGCCAGCTCTGCGCCAAGGGCAAGCCGCTCCCGGTCAACGCCCCCACCGGCGGCTGGTCTGTCCTCACTGCAACAGCGGGCAAGGAAGTCATCCTCCCCACCACGGTCGAGCAGCACTTTTGGGGCCAATACGGCGCGTCACCTGACGGCCATCCCCGCCCCTACACACCCGAAGAGTACCGCTACGCCGCTGACAGCAAAGGCGGCACACAACCCGTCGCTCCTCCCGCCGACGACGATATCCCGCAGAATGGCGCTTACTTCGGCGTCTCCTGGTGGCACCGCCCCATCGACATCCCCGCGGCCATGGCGGGCAAGCGCCTCTTTCTCCACATCCGCGGAGCCCGCCTCCGAGCCGAGGTTTACCTGAACGGCCAGCTCTGCGGCTACTCCATCATGGAAGAGCTCCCTTTCGAAGCCGACCTCACCCACGCCGCCAAGCCGGGTGAGCCCAACCACCTCGCCATTCGCCTCACCAACCCCTTCGGCCGCTTCGACTGGGTTGACGGCCTTAACGCCAAGTGGGGCAAGGTCGCGCTTTTCCGATCACACGGCTTCGCTGGTCTTGATCGCGGGATAACCCTCAGCGCCCACAGCTATCCCGTTCGCGTCCGCGATGCCTACGTGCTCAACACCCCAACACCGCGTTCTATAGTCGCGTGCGTCGAGTTTGAAGCGCTGTCGGAAGGGAAAGAGCCGATTGACTTCGAACTGCGCGTAATCGACCCGGCAACGGGCAAGGTGATCGGGGAGAATGGAAATTTCATTCCTGCAATGAAGGTTGGCGATCCCATGTTGCAAGTCGCGCTGCCGATCACTTGTGACGGGGCAGAGATCTGGGACCCGGCATCGCCGAAGCTCTATCACCTGCGAATTCATTTCGCTCGAACGAGCAAAATAGCAGGAGGCAGCGTCAACGGAGACTCTGAGACGGAGCCCACGCCAGATGCGATCCAGCGCTCCGTCGTCTTTGGCTTCCGCTGGTTCGCCCCCGACGGCGTCACCCACGCAGGCGAAAAGTCCAACGCCATGTTCCGCCTGAACGGCAAGCGCATCCGCCTCTACAGCTCCATTTCCTGGGGCTTCTGGGGCATCAACGGCCTCTTCCCCGTCCCCGAACTCGCCGAAAAGGAAGTCCGCTCGGCTCAGGCACTTGGCCTTAACTGTCTCAACTTCCACCGCAACCTTGCTAAGGAAGAAGTTCTCCGCTGGCACGACCGCCTCGGCGTCTTCCGCTACATGGAACCCGGCGGCGGCAAGCTTGCTATCGGCCGCCTGCCCACCAACGTACAGGCCAACGCAGCCGGCATCGTCATGGAAAAGCCCACCAGCGAGGCCGATATCTTTGCCCAGCGCTTCACCTTCGTAAAGTGTGTCGAGATGGTCAAGGCGCACCGCTCGCACCCGTCCGTCATCATCTACTGCCTCCAGAACGAACTCGGCGCGGACCTCAAGAACCCCGCCACCCTCGCCGTCCTCAAGGCTATGCACGACGAAGATCCCAGCCGCATCGTCGAGCTCAACGACGGCTTCGAGGAGCGCGGCGCCGCCCAGGCCTGGTACGAGCCCTGGGGCTACAACCCCTCAGACCCCAGCACCAAGGGAGAGATCGTCGAAGGCAAGCTCCACCGCAGCGACGAGAACCCCTTCGGCGACTTCTGGAACAACCATCAGGGCGCCGGCGATCAGTGGTACGACGAGTTCTATCAATCCCCTGCGAAGTTCACCTACAAGTCGCCGCAGCGTCCCATTCTCAGCGAGTACGGCGAGATGGAAGGCTGCGCCCGGCCCGACAACCACGCACTCATGGTCCACCAGCTCACCGAAACCTACAAGCGCTACAGCGGCCCCGGCTCCAGGCCCGCCTCCTACGACCTCGAAGACCACCAGCAGGTCCTCGCCGCCTACGACAAGTTCCTCAACAAGTGGGGCTTCCGCAAGGCCTTCCCCACCGCCGAAGGCCTCTTCGCCGCGCTCGGCCGCACCTGCTTCGACTCCTGGCAGAACTACATGGAGAACGCCCGCATCTCCGATGAGCTCGACTACGCCGTCATCTCTGGCTGGGAGTCCACCGCCATTGAGAACCACTCCGGCATCGTCGACAATCTCCGCAACCCCAAGGCCGACCCGAAGATCATAGCCGGTTCCCTTCTGCCGGTCCGCCCCATCGCCAAACAGCGCGCCTTGGCTATCGAGCAGGGCAAGCCTGCCGTCTTCGATCTCTATCTCGCCAACGACACCGGCCAACCCGCCACCGGCACCCTGACCTTCAGCATGATCACGCCCTCCGGCAAGCTGCAGACCCTCACCACTCTTCCCGCCCCAGCTCAGATGCCTGACCAGTTCAGCTACCTGTTGAAGGAAGCATTCACCACTCCACCGTTGCTTGAAGAAGGCCTCTACCGCTTCAAGTTCTCCATTTCCTCAGCCCCGTTATCGACGCAAACTAAAGAGCTTTGGGTGACGCGCTCGGAGGGACCGAACGTCGAGTGCCATCGCTCCACCCGGATCGCGGCGGCTGGCCTGACTGTTGAATTGCAAAAGCAGTTTCATGGCAACCTTAGTCAGTCCTGCTTTGCGATCGAGGCATTCAAGACCGCCACGGCATGCGATCTCATCGTCACCTCCGGCTACTCCTCCAACGTCGCTAAGGACGCTGACACCGGCGAGACCACCGGCGAGGCCATGCCCGCCATGAAGCCCGGTCACGTCCCTGAGCCCGGCGAGACTCCCACCATCACCCGCGAAGGCCACATCGACCCCGCCGTGCTCGACGCTATCCGTGCCGGCACGCCGCTGCTCATCCTCGCGCAATCCAACACTCTCGCGGACGGCATCGCCAAACAGCTAGCCGCCGCCGGAGCCTTCACCTACGCCGGCCAGGTCGGTGACTTCCGCGCCCCCTGGATGGGCAACTGGTACTTCGTCCGCGAACACCCGCTCTACGCCGGCATGCCCGTCAACGACGCCATGGGCCTCTTCTACCAGGTCAAGGGCCGCCAGTCGAACGGCCTACTCATCGAAAACCCACCAGCCGGCCCCAACGTCGAAATCATCACTGCCTACTCCCGCGATCATGACCGCAAAATCGGTGCCGGCACCTTCACCTGCAAGCTGGGCAAGGGCCGCATCGTCTTCCATCGCTGCCCGGACTTCCACCCCGTCCTCCAGCAACGCTTCCTCGCCAATGCCATTCACTGGCTCACCACTTCCTAAGACGACTTCCCTTCGTTCGAAGCCGGTGAGCTCTTACCTCTTGCCTGTGCCTCTGCCACCTCCGTTGCAGTTCGCGTGGCGAAAAGTCGCCGATACTAAGGGCAGAGGAGCAAAATGGATCCGGGTGCAGCACCTTTGCAGTCACCGCTGTGTGGTTCCGTTGACACGGCTCCGGAGATCCGCTCTCTTGAGATGGCCCGTCGTTGCGTGCTGATGGGCCTGCTCTTTGCCTTGGCGGGAGCTGTAGAGGGCTGCGTTGAGATACACCGTTGCGTCGTCAGCGGTCCCGAAGCATGGCTCATTCTAGCCAGCGTTCCCATCGAACTGGGTCTCTTCTGCTTCGCTCTTCTCGCCCGTTCACGAACGGTCGTCGTAGCCATCATCACCATGGTGTACTACACCCTGCATCTGTCCGCGGAGATCGTTGTCACTGTATGGAGTGGTGCCCACCAGCTACACACGCTCACCTTTCTCGTCTGGTTCTTCCCTCTACTCATCCTCAATAAGCTGATCAACAGCGGCCGTGCCGCCCGCGTTCTGGGCATTGTTGTAGCTCCCGCACCCATTCTTATCCTCCTCTTCCTGCTTCCAAGACTGCGACGCAACTACTCAAAAGACCAGCTCGCAGTCATCCTTTGCATGGAGCTCAGCTACCTGCTTTACTCCGTCATCCTGCACATGGTGACGCGGTACCGTGAGGCATACATCATCGAGCGTGAGCGCAGCGAAGCCATTCGTACGCAGGCCATTGCCACCGAACACCTGGCTTTCAACGACCAACTCACCGGGCTTCCGAACAGCTTCCTCATCCGCCGACGCATGAAGGAAGCGATGGCGAACTCCATGAACAACGGCACCTTCGGGGCGCTTCTGTTCCTCGATCTCGACCACTTCAAGACCCTCAACGACACGCTCGGTCACCAGGTGGGTGACAGCCTGCTCCAGGCCGTTGCCCAACGTCTGCTCAAGCACGCGCCACCCGGGGCGACGTTGGCGAGATTAGGCGGCGATGAGTTCGTCGTGCTTCTTGAGGACCTCGGAAGGACCTCGGACGCCGCGGCAGAATCTGCATCCATCGCTACCGGCAATTTACTCCGCGGCCTCCAGCCGCATTACTACCTCAGCGGTTACGAGTGGACGAATTCGCCCAGCATCGGCATCGCCCTGTACCCCGAGGAAGCCGACTCTGTCGATAATTTGCTGAAGCGCGCGGACATAGCCATGTACCGGGCCAAGTCGCTCGGGCGCAACAGATTTTGCTTTTTTAATCCACAACTTCAGACCCTTGTCACTCACCGCGCCGCTCTTGAAACAGACCTCCGCAACGCTCTTCGGGACAAACAGCTCAGCCTCGTGTATCAGCCCCAGGTAGACTCCTCGCTTCGGGTCACCGGTGCAGAGGCATTGCTACGCTGGAAGCACCCGGCGCGCGGCCACGTCTCTCCCGCGGAATTTATCCCTGTTGCTGAAGAAACAGGTTTGATTCTGGAGATCGGTCATTGGGTTCTGCGTACCGCCTGCGAGCAGCTTGCGCGATGGGCCTTGCACCCCGACACGCGCCACCTCTGTGTTTCGGTCAACATCAGCATGCGTCAATTGCTGGAGAGCACCTTTGCCGATTCGGTCATAGAGGTTCTCAACTCGACCGGGGCGGACCCGCATTTGCTGACGCTCGAACTGACTGAAAGCGCCGTCATGGAAATGGTCAAGGAGAGCATCAGCAAGATGCAAGAGGTACGGGCCCTCGGGGTACGCTTTTCGCTGGATGACTTTGGAACTGGCTACTCTTCGCTTTGGCGACTAGGCAGCCTTCCACTCGATGAGCTCAAGGTAGACAAGAGTTTCGTCGACGACCTGGCAGAAGACGCCAAGAAAGCCGCGATAGCAAAAGCAATCATCACGCTCGCCGGCGAGTTGGGCCTCAAGGTGATTGCAGAAGGCGTCGAGACAGAGTCAGCCCGGAACCTCTTGCTCCAGCAGGGTTGCTGCAACTTCCAGGGCTACTTCTTCAGTCGCCCACTCGCGGTAGCGGATCTCGAGGTCTTTCTGCGTGGCGAGAGCCAGGCAGAAATATTTGTTGAAGAGAAGTTTGAGTGGCACCCCGCTACCCCGGATCACATGCTCGACTTACAATTAGCTCCATAATTCAGCCAGCGCTGCCCGGACTTCCTCGCCAACGCCCTCGGCTGGCTCACATCAGGCCCGCATTGCGCATCCAATGCGAACGGGCGTAACCTGCTGCGTTCCATGGCGTCTTTCGCGTCCATGGCGTCAAGGCTTTCACCCGCAAAGGAGCCGTAAAGTTGACCGGACCCCGCGAAGCTGAACTCCTCCAGGCCGTCGACCTCCTGCTCGACGCCCGCCGCACCGGCACCCGCTTGGCCGATCTTCCCGAAGCCCTCCGGCCCTCCGGCCTGGACGAGGTTTACTTCGTCCAGGACCGCATGGCTTACAGCTATGGCGAGATCGGCGGCTGGAAGATCGGCGCACCCACCCTCGAAGCCACTCCGGTCTTCGCCCCCATGCCCAGCGCCTGGATCGTCGGCTCCGGCAGCACCATCTCCGGGCCGTCGTGGTCCTGGCGCGGTCTCGAAGCCGAAATCGCCTTCCTGGTTGGCCACGACCTCCCGCCACGTCAGCAGCCCTACGCGCGCGAAGAAGTCCTCGCCGCCATGGCCTCTTGCCATCCAGCCGTCGAGGTCCTCGAAACCGTTTTCGCCGACACCACCGCCGCCACGGGCAGCTCCGTCGCCGCCGACATGCAGATGCACGGTGGCTTTGTCTACGGCCCCGCGGTCCAGAACTGGCGGGCCATCGACTGGAGCGCCGAGCACGTCCAGCTCATAGTCGATGGCATCGTTCGCGTCGACCGCACCGGCTCCAACACCTCCGGTGACCTTCTGCGTCTGCTCCCCTGGCTGGCCAACGAGGGTGCCGCCCGTACCGGCGGCCTTCGCGCCGGTCAGTGGATTACGACAGGCTCCTGGACTGGCAACACCCTGGCCGACCAAAGCTCTGTAGTCGATGTCACTTTCAACACCGCGGGCAAGGTGAACCTCCGCTTCGAAGAACGTCCCTAAGCCTTATCAATCATTAGTAAGTCATATCTCGAAACTGAGATCTGGTTGAGAACGCGGAACGCCACCAGCCCAGCCAACACTGCAGTTCCAAGGGCCATTATGTCTGTTCCATCTACCCTACCGGCCGAAGCAATCGATTCAATCCGCCGAACCCGCCTCTGCGAAGCCATGAAGCACGCCGGGCTCAACGCCATCGTCGCCGTGTCCGCCTCGGATGTCCTGCTTCTCACCGGCTACTGGCCCATCTTCAGCACCAGCATTGCGATCCTCACGGCGGAAGGCGAATGCCACGCCATCGTTCCCACCGATGAAATGGAACTGGCCGAGAAAAGCGCCAACGCGCACCTTACGGCCTACGACCCCGAGTCCAAAGACAAACTCACCGACCCCGTCCAGGAGTTGCGCGCCCCGCTCGGTAAGCTCTTCGGACAACTTGGCCTTCAGCAAGCCACCATTGGCCGCACCCTGTTGCTCGGCGAGCAGCCCGCACCCTACGCCGTCCTCACCGACTTCCGTACCTCCCTCGACGCGCTCCTCGCCGAACTTCTGCCGGACGCCAGGTTCGTCTCCGCCGATGCCCTCCTCGATCGCCAGAAAGCAGTAAGGACACTCCACGAGCTAGCCCTCATGCGCAAGGCCATCACCGTCGCCCGGGACGGCTACGCCGATGTCGAGCGAGCCCTCCAGCCCGGCCTTCGCGAAGCCGAAGCCGCCGCTATCATCCAGTCCGCCTTCGATAGCTCCCCGGCCGCCGAAGCCCTCGAGCGCAGCTACGGCTTCTTCTTTTGCATGTCGGGCCCCAACTCCGCCACCGCCGCTGCGGCCTACGCCCGAACCCGGCAGCGCCGCCTCGCCGAAGGCGATCTCGTCATGATCCACGCCAACACCTGCGGCGACGGCTTCTGGACCGACATCACCCGCACCTACACCGTCGGCCAGCCGCTCCCCCGCCAACAAGCCATGCGCACCGCCATCACCGAGGCCTCAGCCGCAGCCCTCGCTGCCGTCCGGCCCGGCGCACTCGCCCGGGACGTAGACACTGCCGCCCGCAAGGTCATGCAAGCCCACGGCTTTGGCGAAGCCTTCAAACACGGCACCGGCCACGGAGTAGGCTACGCCGCCGCCTACGCCAACGCGCTGCCGCGCATCCATCCGCACTCGCCAGACGTCCTCGAAGCCGGCATGACCTTCAACGTAGAGCCCGCCGCCTACTTCGATGGATACGGCGGCATGCGCCACTGCGACGTAGTCGCCGTCACCGAAACCGGAGCCGAACTCCTCACCGACTTCTGATAAGCCCGCCAAAAGCTTGTCATCTCGACCGGAGCGAAGCGGAGTGGAGAGATCCCCGTATTACGGGATACGTCCCAGCCATGAACGCTCGTAGATAAACCGCTACCGCTCCCCACCCACACTCGCCAGCTGCTTCGGCTTGCTCGCACTCGGCGCATCCGCCGGCAGGTTCACCTTGCCCATGCCGCCGCCCGACACTCCAGGGGCACCCTCCAGCACCTCGCCCGGCTTCCGCAGCGAAGGCGCATTGTGCTTGGCCTCATCGGCACTCTGCGGCGCGTCCCCGTTCACAATCGTCCTGGCCTGCAGCACCGGCTCGCCCTCGTTGCCCATCTCGTTCTTGTCGCGGATCTCCACTGGCTTGCCCAGCGCCGCGATCTCCAGCCGAACCACGTGCCCGTTGCGAAACCGCACAAACTGCGTCGGCTGCGGCGGCTGCCCGTAAATCCACTCTTCCCACTGTGGGCTGTCCGGGTTGGCCGCGTCTACGTGCTCCCGGTGCCGGCTCTGCGGAGTTCCCAGCGCCGCCATCACCATGCGGCGATCCATCCCCACCAGCACCTCGTGCGTTTCGATCGCCACCCTGACCTTCGGCTGCAGCGTGTCTGCATAAGCTTCTTCGCTGGTCTTCGCGCGGAAGTCCACCACCGGGTCCAGCAGCGCCTTCACTTCGGCTGCCGTCACGTTGGGAATGCCGCCTTCAAACACCAGCGTCACCCGGCACCCAGTGGCCATCGGTCCCTGCTGCGCTATCGGGTTATCGTTCAGGGAAATGTGACTCAGAAACCGGTGCTTTGCATACGGTCCGCCGTTGAAGTCGATCACCAGCCGCTCATTCTCGAACTTCAGCGCCGAGATCATCACGCGATCCCCCGGTCCGGCCGACTGCCCCTTCTCGTACAGCATCTTTTTGTACTCGGCATCGCGCGGCGTCATGTTGCCGTTCGCGATCAGCGTCAGCCCTGCCCCCAGCGGCAGTTCGCGGTGCGCGAACCCCTGCTCAGACTCCAGGTCCCGAATCAGTTGCAGGTGCCCCCGCTCGTCCAGCGGCTCCTTGGGCAGCTCAATATGTGTGGGGTGAAACGCGGGCGTTACATCGTCCTCGGCACTCTTCGCGCCGACAACAAACACTTGCGACCGCATCAGTGGCGCGCATGCCGCAACCAGACCGGCCAGTACCAGGCATCGTGAAAAACGTGGGCCCATCGAAACACCTCAGCGGGCGTGCAAGTCGAGATGCTGCGATTGTGCGCCTACAGCGATGAAATTCGCAACCGCTGACCGCGAAATGACGTTCATCGCAATGGAAGCACCGCTAGAGGTCCTCTACCCTCTCACCAGCCTCCCGAGCCCGGATCGCCGCTTCTGCCTCAGGTAGCGTCGAAGCTCCTGCCGGCGTAATCGCCGCGATCTGCACCAGCACCGGCTTGGCCGCCACTGCCTCCATGGCGGTATGCGCCGCCGGGGGAGCCACATCCATCGCGTACCCGCCCGACACAATAGGCGCATAGGTGTAGTGCCACGCGTAGTCCTTGGTCAGCGCATAGAGCACGCCCGCGCCCACCGCCAGCACTGCCAACGTCCACAGCGACCCATCCGGGCCGTAATTGCCCCCCGTAAGCCACCCCGCCCCAAACGCATTCGTGGTCACCACGCTGGCACTTTCCGTCACGCCGCTCAGCGGCAGGCCGAACACCACCGCAGTCATTACGCTCCAGCCAAACCGCAGCCCCCACCCCAGCCACAGCCCATGCGTGCGCAGATACGCCATGGAAAACAGCAGTCCCGCAAAGAACGTGACCTCTACGCTGCGAGCGCCGGCGTACGAGCCATAACTCCCAAAGCTGGAAGCAAATGCAAAAATTCCCGACAGCAAAACCGCCGCCACTCCCTCGTTCGTTGCGCCGATAAGCTGCCGGAACAGGAACCCGCGATACGCGATCTCCACAGCCAGCGACCCCACCAGCAGCGCCGCCAGCGACTCGAGCAGCAACAAAAAATCATGCCCGGTGGCGCTGAACTCCGGATGCAGATCGCCCGCCGCGATCATCGGCAACACAGCCAGCAACAACAGAGCCCATCCCAGCGCCGCTCCCTGCCGCCACTCCTGCTCTGCCGTCGCCCGTTTCGGCAGCGCATTCACCGTGCGCACATCGCCCGTGCGAGTCGCAATCCAGCTCAGCGCGGCGAACCCCGCCAGCAGCAGGAACAGGAACGCAGCCTCACGAAACAGCGGCTGCCAGTCGAGCATATGCAGAGCCTGCGCGAACCCCCGCGCGGCTCGTATCGCGGCGATCCGAGCCGCAATCGACCACAGCAGCCCCGTCAGAAACAGCGCAAACTGCAGCGTGCGCGGGATCACGGGCTGGGCGTTATCAGAAGCCAAAGAGATCAGAAATCCTTACAAAACTGCGGCCGGAAGTCCGCCGCCTAAGCCGTTGTATAAAACTGGGCGATGCTGCGGAACTTCGCATATCGCGCATCGAGCAGCGCCTCCACGGAAAGTGCCTTCAGTTCGCCGAGATGCCGTTGCAGCACACCGTCCACCATCTCCATGGCAGCGGCAATATCATTCTGCGCACCGCCCGCAGGCTCCGCGATCACGTCGTCCACGCATCCCAGCTTCTGCACGTCTACTGACGTGTAGCGGAGCGCCGCAGCCGCCTGCTGTTTCTTGCTGGCGTCCTTCCACATAATGCTTGCGCAGCCCTCGGGTGAGATCACCGAGTAGATCGCGTTTTCCAGCATCAGCACGCGGTCGGCCACGGCCAGAGCCAACGCTCCGCCCGAACCGCCTTCGCCCGTGATGGTCGCAATCGTTGGCACGCGCAGCCGGCTCATCTCCAGCAGGTTGCGGGCAATCGCTTCACCCTGCCCACGCTCTTCCGCGCCTAGACCGGGGTTCGCTCCCGCCAAATCGATGAACGTAAAGACCGGATGCCCAAACTTCTCCGCGATCCGCATCGCGCGTAGCGCCTTGCGATAGCCCTCAGGATCCGGCGAGCCAAACTTCCGCGCCACGCGTTCCTTCAGGCTGCGGCCCTTCAGGTTACCGACCACCAGCACAGGCTCCCCATGAAAGCGTGCCATCCCAGCCGTCATCGCAGAGTCGTCCGCAAACTGCCGGTCGCCGTGGATCTCGCTGAAGTCGGTAAAGATCGTCTGGATATAGTCCATCGGGTACGGGCGCTTCTCATGCCGCGCCAGTTCGGTCTTGCGCCAGGCATCCGGAACAACAGCTTCCGGCGTTGCGGGGGTCTTGGACTGCAGTGTTTCGGCCATCAGAGTACCGCCCTTCATTGTATGCGATGCCACTCTGCGAAACCTGCGGCGGCGCTCAAGCCCCGCCCCGCGGCACGTCCGCCCACCTCACATCCCACCGCTCGCGTCCGAACAACAGCACCGCCAGTACCAGCCCATAAATCATCTGCTGCGAAGCAGCGTTCCAGTCCTGCTTCATCGTCACGCCGAACATCAGCACCAGCATCAGCAAGAAAGCCGCCGTCAGCGCCCCACGAACCCAAAGTCCAGCCAGCAGCAGCGCTCCGACTACCACCTCCACACACGGCACCACGTATCCAGTCGCCAGCGTCAACGCCGGAGGCAGTGGAGACTCCGCCATGCTCTTCACCATGCCGTGAGCGAACCCCGAAAGATGCGTGCCGGTCGCAATCCGAGCAAACCCATGCCCAAAGAAGTCCAACCCGGTCAGCACACGCAGCAGTAGATAAGCTCGCCGCTGCTCGCGCGAACTTCCAGAAAAAACACCCTCGGCAGCGAAACCCGTCATCCCTCTTCAGACGCGTTCAACGGCTGCGAAGGCTCATTGCTTCAGCAGTTCAATCCGCAGCACCTGCGCCGGAGCGGGCCCAGCCGCCCTTACACCCGCATGGGCTCCGGCCGCCAGCCACGCCGCCGGCTGGTCGAATGTCAACATCTGCCCGCCTTTAACACCAAGCAGCGCTGTGGGAGTAATTGCGATCAACACAGAAGGCGCACCCTTCGCATCCAGCGTGCAGGTCGTTCCCGGATCGCAGATCATCCGCTCGACCCGCAACGCCGGATTGTCATAAGCCACCGTCGTCGCGGTCAGCAGCGGAGGCGCCGGCCCCGCTCCGCGAAACTCGTCCTTCAACGTCCGGATCGGCATCTTCTTGAGTTCCACCCGCAGATAGTCCGAAGGCGTATCCGCCAGGTTCTCCACGGTATGCCGCTCCATCCGCCCAGGACTCACCCGGAACGCCCCCGTATGCGTGGGAGGCCGATACACCGTAAATGGCTTCTTCTCTTCCGAATGAACGAACTTCACCTGCCCGCTATCGTTCAGGTACACATACACCGTCGTAAAGTCCGAGTGGTCATGCACCCCCACACTCTCATGAGGCCCATAATGCACCCGTAGTACGGCAACGTCCGGATTATCCAGCACCAGCTTGTAGTTCTTCGGAAATGCGGTAACCGGGCTTTGCGCCGATACTTGTCCAACGAACAAGACACACGCAGCAAAGCCCAGCATGCTTCGCCCAGTCATGCGATATGGAATTGTTCTTCTCACGCGATCACCTGCACGGCTCCCTGGCCCACTAGGTTCTCCACCCGCTCGATGAACTGCACATCTGCCGCCACATTGCAGCCCTGCGGCTCCAGCTCCGCCGCAAATACCTCAGGCTCTTCCAGCCGCAGCATCACTTTCCCCGCTCCCGGAGCGCTGCGGAACACCTCCAGCAGCTTCTCCAGTAGCGCCGCATCGGGGCTGTGCAGTGGCACCTTCACCCGCAACGCCTCAGGCAGCTTGATCTTCACATCCTCCAGCGCCGTGATCTGCGAAATCGCCAGCTTCGGAGCCGAGTCCTCCTCGCCGCGCAGCGACCCGCGAATCAGCACCGGCACATCGATCTTCAGCTTCTCCGCCAGCGCCGCGTAGCTTTGCGGAAACGCGATCAGCTCGATCTTTCCGACCGTGTCCTCCAGGGAAGCCTGCGCGTACATCTCACCTGACCGCTTCGACTTCGCCACCTTCAACCCGGTAATTACACCCGCGATCTGGATTTCGCCGGCGCTGTCATCGCGTTTCCCGCGCTGGAACACCACCGGCTCCGGCTTCATCTCGCACGCCGTCGCCGTGTCCACCACCTTCAGGTTCCTCAGCTTCTCGCGATACCGGTCCATCGGGTGCCCGCTCACAAAGAAGCCCAGCACTTCCTTCTCGTTCTGCAGCCGCGTGTGCTCATCCCACTCAGGAGCGCTCGGCAGCGCATCTTCATCCTGCGTCGTCGCGGCCCCAACCGGCCCATCGTCGAACATCCCAAACAACCCATGTTGCCCGGCCTGCGCATCCTTCTGCGTTCGCTGCGCGCGCTCCATCGCCTTATCGATCGCCGCCATCACGCGCCCGCGAGGCCCGAACGCATCCAGCGCTCCAGCTTTACAAAGGCTCTCCAGCACGCGTTTGTTCATCAGCCGCAGGTCCACCTTCTCGCAGAACTCCCACAGCGTGCTGAATCCGTCCTTGCCCTTTTCCTTCAACTCCTCGCGAGCCTGCTGCACGCTCTCGATCGCATTGTGTCCCACGTTCTTGATCGCCGCCATGCCGAACCGAATGGCATCGCCATTCGGCGTAAAGTTCGCAGCAGATATTTGCACATCCGGCGGCAGCACCGTGATGCCCATTTCACGGCACTCGCTGATGTACTTCACGACATTTTCCGGCTTGCTCGTTTCGCTCGTTAGCAGAGACGCCATGAACTCCACCGGGTAGTGCGTCTTCAGCCACGCTGTGTGGTACGCCAGCAGCGAGTACGCCGCCGAATGCGATTTATTGAAGCCGTACCCTGCGAACTTCGCCATCTGGTCAAAGATCTCGCCCGCCGCCGCCTTTGGAAACTTTCGCTCCGCCGCGCCCTTCAGGAAGATTTCGCGCTGCTTCTCCATCTCCTTGGCGTCTTTCTTACCCATCGCGCGGCGCAGCAGATCGGCGCCGCCCAGCGAGTAGCCACCGATCACGTTCGAGATTTGCATGACCTGTTCCTGGTACACCATCACGCCGAGCGTTTCCTTCAGCAGCGGCTCCAACTCAGGCAGCGTGTACTCCACCGGGCTGCGTCCCCACTTGCGCTCGATGAAATCGTCGATCATGCTCATCGGTCCGGGCCGGTACAGCGCATTCAACGCGGTCAGGTGCTCCACCGAGTTCGGCTTATACCGCCGCAATACGTCGCGCATCCCGCCCGACTCGAACTGAAACACACCCGACGTCAGCGCCTTGTGAAACACCTTCTCGTACGTCTCCACGTCATCCAGCGGCACCGTCGCCATGTCGACCACTTCGCCGCGGTTGGACTTGATCAGCTTCAGACAATCGTCGATGACGGTAAGCGTGGTCAGCCCAAGGAAGTCCATCTTGAGCAGGCCCATCTTCTCCACGGCCCCCATGTCATAGCTGGTCACGATGGCTTCGTCTTTGGTACGCGTCACTGGCACAAGTTCGGTAAGCGGCTGCGGCGCAATCACGACGCCTGCCGCGTGCACGCCGGCCCCACGAATCAGGCCTTCCAGCCGTTGCGCGGTTTCAATTAATTCCCTGATCTTGGGATCGCTCTCGCACGCCGCCGCCAGCGGGGGCGAATCCTTTATGGCTCGTTCGATCGTGATGCCGATCGTCGGCGGGATGAGCTTTGCGATCCGGTCCACCTCGCCATACGGCATATCCATCGCGCGGCCAACGTCCTTGATCGCCGCTTTCGCCGCCATCGTGTTGAACGTGATGATCTGCGCCACCTGGTCTGTGCCGTACTTCCCGCGCACGTACTCGATTACCTCGCCGCGCCGGTTCATGCAGAAATCAATATCGATATCCGGCATGCTCACGCGCTCAGGATTCAGGAAGCGCTCGAACAGCAGATCGTTCTGCAGTGGATCGATATCCGTGATCTCCATCACGTACGCCACCAGCGACCCAGCCGCCGACCCACGCCCCGGCCCCACCGGGATGTCATGCTCACGCGCATAGCGGATGAAGTCCCAAACGATCATGAAATAGCCCGGAAACTTCATCGCGATGATGCACTCGATCTCGCGCTTCAGCCGTGCCTCATAGTCGGCGATCGTCTTCTTCAAAATCCCGCGGCTCTCCAGATGAGCGATCGCCGAATCCCGACGCTTCTTCCATCCCTCCCAGCAAACCTGCTCGAAGAACGTGTCGATGGTCTCGCCCGCCGGCAGCGGAAACTGCGGAAAAGGATTCTTCACCTTCGTCAGTTGCAGGTTGCAACGCTCCGGAAACTCCATCGTCCGCGTGCAAACCTCGGGGTTCTGCGAGAACAGGCGGTGCATCTCCTCCGCGCTCTTGATGTAGAACTCGTTCGTGTCGAACCGGAACCGCTTCGGGTTGTTCATCGAGTCCGCCGTCTGCACGCACAGCAGCACTTCGTGGCTGCGCGCATCCCGGTCTTCGATGTAGTGCGAATCGTTCGTCGCAATCAGCGGGATATCGAGGTCGCGTTCCATCCGGAACATCGCCTCGATCACCTTCTTGTCCGGCTCCAGCCCGTGGTCCTGCACCTCCAGGAAGTAGTTCCCCTTCCCGAACATTTCCTGGTACTCGCCGCCGACAGCCTTCGCGCCTTCGTAGTCTCCGGCCATCAGCTTCTGGCTCATCTCGCCCGCCAGGCAGCCGGAAAAGCCAATCAGTCCCTCCGTATGCGCCGCCAGAAACTTCTTGCTCACGCGAGGCTTGCGATAGAACCCATGCAGTGCCGCCTCACTTGTCAGCCGCACCAGGTTCTTGTACCCGGCTTCGTTCTCAGCCAGCACAAGAAAGTGGTTGTACTTCTTGTCAGGATCAGGCTTCGCCCGATGATCTTCGTCCTGGCAGATGTAAAGCTCACATCCCAGGATGGGCTTGAGCTTGTGCTCCTTCATCGCATTGAAGAAGTGAACCGCGCCATAGATGTTCCCATGGTCCGTGATGGCCGCTGAAGTCTGCCCGATCGCGGCCAGGTGCTTCGCGAGCTTATCAACATCGCAAGCTCCATCTAGAAGCGAATAATCCGTATGCAGGTGGAGGTGCGTAAACTCAGCGGCCATACGGAAAGTCTACTGCTCAGTAAACTAAGCAGCCTGTGGGGAAAGCGCATACTAAACTGCATTCGCCAGTCATCCTGCACTCGTCCCCGAGGTCCCGCCGTGCGCCGACTCCTCCTCCTCGCCGCCCTCCTGCTACTAAGCCTCACACCGGCCCAGACGCGCGCCCAGACGCAGCCACAGGCTCAAGCGGCAGCCACAGCCGACCCCGACCGCCTCCGAGCCACGGCCCGCGACCTCCTCCGTTCCAACTCCCCGGAGGACTCCGCTCGCGCCGCCGACCTGCTCCTCAAGGCCTCGCAGATCGACGCCGCCAACGCCCAAGCCCTGCACGACAACGCGGAGCGCCGCAAGCTGGAGAACCCTCCCGCCGAATCCTGGAAAACGATCGCGGAGGCCCTCACTCCCGTTCTCACCACGCTCCTCCTCGCCGGCACGCTGCTCTTCAACATCCGTGACCGTGCCCAGCAGCGCGCCGCGGACGAGCGCAAGCGCTACGTCGAAGCCGTTGACGTCATTCAGAAGTCTGAGCAGGTCTCCCCCACTGCATCCCTCATCAGCAGCTTCACGGAGGAGCCCTACCGCTCCGAAATCCGCCGTGTCGGCAAGGCAGCCCTTTTGCAATCGAGAAACTTCGCTGCCTTTCAGGATCTCTTCCTCACCGTCTACGATCCCGTCAACGCCGCCAACTTCCCTTCGGTGATGGACCTGCTGCGTTCCGTCGGCACCAGCCTCTCGCCCTTGCTGACGGCTACATGGGTCAACGGCACCAACGATCTTTCCCGCCTCACGCCGGTCAACGTTGCACGGTATAACTTGCTTCTTCAGGAGCGCATCTTCCTCGGCGAACGCCTCGCAACGGTTCTTCGCGCTCCGCGTAGCCCGCTGCTGCGCCCTCTCAGCCTCGCAAACTCTTCGTTCGATACCGCCAACTTTAGCGGCGCTGATCTCCGCGGCGCTATCCTTTCCAACACCACCTGGACCTTCGTCAACCTGCAGGAAACCGATCTGCGCGACGTCACTGACTTCGACGGCTTCTGGCTTTACTACACAGCGTGGTGGCAGGCGGCCGCCATCAGTAAGTCGCTGCTGGATTACCTGCTGCAGCGCTTTGCGTACAAGGAGAGCGACACATACAACAGCCGCGACAAAATTACTCAAGATCTCTACGAAGAAAATCTGAAGCGGCTGCGAAACCTCAACGGGGACATCGAGCCGGCGAACGCATCCACCACAACCCAGTCCTGAGGCACAATCGAATCTTCCCGAAGCCCCGAGACTCAACCAACGCCATTTTCTCCTCGCGCCCTACTGCCTATAAATCCGCGACTCCCAAGGCTTCAAATGCAGTACCGCCGCCGCATTCTCGTTCGCCGGATAATTCCCCAGCACGTCCTTCCCTGCCTTCATCCCGCCAGGCAGCGTGTACTCCATAGTCTGTGACGACACATTGTGCACCACCAGGTACGTCTCGCCATTCAGAGTGCGCGTGTAGACAAACACATGAGGATGAGCAGGATCCAGGTCCTTGTAGTCCCCATACACAAACGCCGGAGTCTTCGCCCGCAGCGCGATCATCCGCCGCGTGTAGTTGTACACCGACTCCGGATCGGCCATCTCCTTCGCCGCGTTGATCGCCGTGTAGTTCGGGTTCACCGCCAGCCAGGGCTTCGCCGCAGCCGTCGTAAAGCCGGCGTTGGGGCTCCCATCCCACTGCATAGGAGTACGCGCATTGTCGCGGCTCGACCCACTCAGCTCCTTCAGGTAAGCCTCTTCTGTGATTAGGTGACGGCTCTCCACCTCATCCGCCCACGCATTCTTCGCTTCAATGTCGTTGTAGTCCTTGATCGTCTTGAAGGGGTAGTTCGTCATCCCCAGTTCATCGCCCTGGTACAGATACGGCGTGCCCTTCAGCGTCAGGATCATCGTCTCGAACAGCTTGGCCGAAGGTACGCGGAACTGCGGCGAATCATCTCCAAACGTCGAGACAATCCGCGGATTGTCATGGTTGGAAAGGAACACCGTGTCCCAGTCATGTTTGCTCAGCAAACGGTCGTGCGCCGTGTAGATCGCCTTGAACTTCGGCAAGTCCAGCGACAGCACCTTGCGCCCCTCGCGGTTCATCCGGATCGCGTCGAAGTTGAAGATCTCGTTCAGCTCATGCCGCCGGTCATCCACCAGCTCCGGCTCCTGAGCCAGCGTGATCCCCGCCGCCTCGCCCACGCTCATATCGTCGTACTTCGAAAGCACCTCGCGGTTCATCTGCTGCAGGTACTCATCGCGATGAGGCCCCGCTGCAAACACCGCGAACTCATTCTTCATCTGCTCCGGCGTCAAATCCGGCAGGCCCGGCTGCTTGGAAATGATCGGAATCACATCCATCCGGAATCCATCCACGCCCTTGTCCAGCCAGAACTTCATCAGCGAAAACACTTCCTCCCGAACCTTCGGATTGTCCCAGTTCAGGTCCGGCTGCTTCACTGCGAAGTAATGCAGATAGTACTCGTTCGTCTTCGGGTCGAGCTCCCACGCCGAGCCTGAAAACACCGACCGATAGTTGTTCGGCGGCCCCATCTTGCCATCCGGCCCCACCTTGCCCGGCCGCCAGAAGTAGTAATCGCGATACGGATTGTTCTTCGAGCTCCGCGACTCCACGAACCACTTGTGCTCATCCGACGTATGGTTCGCCACCAGGTCGATGATCAGCCGCATGTGCCGCTGCTTCACGCCCGCCAGCATGCGGTCGAAGTCGGCCATCGTGCCGAACTCCTTCATCACCGCGCGATAATCGCTGATGTCATACCCGTTATCCGCGTTCGGCGAAGCGAAGTGCGGCGAAAGCCAGATCACGTTGATGCCAAGTTTCTGCAGATAGTCGAGATGCTGCGTGATCCCGTTCAGGTCGCCGATGCCGTCGCCGTTGGAGTCCTGAAACGACCGCGGATAGATCTGATAGACCACCGCTTCTTTCCACCACTTCGGCTCATAGCCGTTGACTAGTTTCGGCGCACTCGTTTGCGCTGGCAGTCCCGTAGCCGCAAGCAGCAAACCCGCAATCACGGCCTTCAAAGCATGGCGTCGTATCGTCAATCTCATTCGACCGGTCCTCGTTAGCGCTAAAAGTCTCGACCGAGTCTACAGGACCGCACCGATCGCCGTTAAGCCTACCGAGCGCCGTTAAGCCTGCTGCTACCGCTCCGCCACCAGCCTCGCAGCGGCCTCGTTGCTTTCTTCGCGCAGCCCCGCCACCACGCCCCCGCGATCCACCGCCGTACGGTTCTGGCTCGTCTTCCGCGTCCCTTGCAGCCGCGTGATCCTCATGCTGAACCCGACAAATCCCGCGAAGCGGCCCGCGAATAAATCCGCAGGAGCATCGTCCACCGTCCACGCGCGCTCCTCGCATCCTCATGCCGCCGCGTCAGCCGGGTCACTACTTTTGACAGACGGACTCGTTCCCGATCTTCACCACGAAGTACTCCGCTCGCGTCTCACCCGCGTTGCGAAACCCGTGCAGCTTGTTCGGCGCGCAGTACGCCATCCCACCTGCGGTCACGTGAACCAGCGGCCCGTCTGACTGGAACTCGATCGTCCCCGACCGGACCAGCAGCAGCTCTGCGTGCGGATGCCGGTGCGCCGCGTGAGGCATCTTCCCAGCCTCCAGCGTCGTCTCGTGAATCTCGATGATCGAAGCTCCCGGAATCTGCCCTTCCATCATCTGCCGAGTCACTGCCCCGCCGTCTGAAGTCCGCATCGGCAACCCCTCATACGGCAGCGCCTTGCAATCCGTCAGCAGCGGCTCGTTACAGGTCTTCTGGACATAAGGCCCCTTCTCCGCGATCACCTGGGCTTCAGCGAGAGACGGCAACAAGGCAAGCAGCGGCAGGGACTGGACAAGATCGCGGCGGTTCATTCCCGGAAGGCTACACCAGTAAGACAACCGCTGACCACCCTCTTGGTGTCTGGCCTGAAAACCGGGCTCCATCTCAAAGCAATCTCTAGCATTTGCAACAAAACGCCGATCATCGTTTCTGTCAGACCGGTCCGTGAGGTATGTTTGCCGATGGAGGTTCTACCCGCAATGGATCGTCGCCAGTTCTCCACCCTGCTTCCCGCCCTTCTCGCCACATCGGCCCTCTCCGCGCAGCAGGCGGGCACACCAGCCGGCACAATGGAGCACCCTGTCATGGGCGAACCTACTCCCGGCCCGCCAAACGGCAACAAGCCCAAAGGAGCTGTTACCCTTCCCGCGCTGACCTCCGGCGTCTACACCCCCGGCATGGGCTATGGCTCGGTTCCCGGGCGCAAGTCTCACCGTTACCTCCTCGGCATGCTTACCGCTGGGAACATCCAGCTCGAGTGCCACGAAACCATCCAGGAACCCGGCGCGCTTCATGAACCCGATGACACCCACAAGCACAACGAGCTCTGGTTCGTGCAGGAAGGCCACTGCGAACTCACCATCAACGGAGTCACTCGCAGATTGAACCCTGGTGACGTCGGCCTCGTCACTGCTGGCAACCATCACTACATCCGCAACGCCGGCGACACGCAATGTACCTACTTCGTCGTCACCCTCGGCCCTCCCGAGCAGTACTGAAGCATGGCCTTACGGAGCGCTGAAAAGTAGATTGGTCGTCAACACCGCAATTGGGTGCGAGCGAAGCTCGGACCCAATTGCTTTCCCCGCTTCTCATCGCACTCATTAGAGAAAGCGCTTGAGATAGTCGTAACTAACCTTCGCCGACTCCAGCTGAGGCCGCGTGTATGGCTCTTCCTGTTCGGCGAACACATGCTCAATCCCCACATCCTTCGCCGCTGCGAAGATCGGGCCGTAGTCGATGAAACCGTGCCCCAGCTCCGTCCCTTTCGGTCGGTCCGGCCCGACGAGATCGATCGTCGGCTTGGCCGGTTGAAAGTCCTTGATGTGCAGCATGCGGAAGCGCCCCGGAAACCGCTTGAAGTATTCGGCCGGCGTCTCTCCCGCAACCACCATCCATCCGCAGTCCATTTCAAACTTCACAAGCTCCGGATCGGTCTCACGCAGCAGCAGCGCATAGCCGGTATCTCCATCCGGCATCTTTTCAAACTCGAAGTTGTGGTTGTGATACGCGTACCGGAAGCCCTCCGCCTTCGCTCGCCGCCCAATCTCGTTCATGCGCGCCGCCATGCGTAGAAAGCCATTCTTCCCCATCGGCAGTAACGCGGGCTGCTTCAAAGTGCTGTTCCTGAGGCTCGCCCTCCCCGGGTCCTTCAACGGCCGGAGGAAGGAGCTGACGGCCCACTCCACACGCAACTCCTTCGCATACGCGAAGGCCGGGCCAAGGTCGTTCGTCATCCCCAGACTGATATGCGCGCTCGGCATACGCAAACCGGCATCGGCAACCATCGTGCGCAGCGCGGCTGGCTTCAGGCGCGGCAGCACGAACGCCTCCACCTCCGCGTATCCAATGCTTCGAAGTTTCACCAGAGTCGCCGCGGCATTCGCCGCCAGCGGCTCCCTCACTGCATATAGCTGGATGCCCGGCACGAGACGGCGCGTTTCCGCAAACAGCGTCCCCGGGAACGCACTAAGCGCTGCGGCCCTCTTCAAAAACTCTCTACGCTTCATAAAACCTCACGGACACCTTACGGCAACACATCATTCTGCCACTCCGCTACGATGAACAAATGCCTCCGGCGCAGCAAAGCCCTGACAAGCTCAGCCTCGACAGTTACGAACGTCTCGAGCAAAGGCTGAAGACCCTTCTGCCCGAGCAGTACCAGGAATCCTACGAGGACGTGCAACCGGTATCCATGGGGTCCGCCGGTCTCAAGTTCGGATCTGACGGCCGCGTCGCATGGGATGAAATCTGGGGTTCGTTCTGTGATTTAGCCATGGCAGGCGGCCCGCCCCACCGCGGCAAGCTGCTGGAACCAGCCACCAAAGCAGACATCGACAGCGGACGTGCCCGCTACCGCGAGGTGGTCAGCGAACTCTGCCGCGGTATCGAGATGACCACCGGCCTCGCTGCCCTGCCCTCGCTGATCTCCGGCTGGGTTCATGTCGACTGCCCCAACACCGCCATGGCTGGCTGGCTCGCCCGGGCCATCAACATGGAAAACGTCTCCGCTCATGTCAACGGCATGGTGCTGCACCTTCCCGCGGGCCCAGGCTTCCGGCTGGAAAAGGAGATCAAGAACGTTATCGTCTCCATCGCAAAAACCTGCCATTACTGGGCGGGGCACACCTCCGTCGCGCAGCACCGGGCCATCGCCAACCTCTTCGCCGTGATGGACTCCGAGTCGCCGCTGATCCAGCCGCCGTTCTCCACCCGCAGCACGCGAACAGCCGCCTTTGAAACCGCCCGTGACAAGGCCGCTGCCGGCATTCACGCCCAGACCGGCCTTCAGACCACCTCCAGCGGCTACCACGGCTGGCTTGGCGTTCACTGCCCGCACTCTCGCGCGGCCATCTGGATCATGCGGATGATGGTTGCCGGCAACGCCTTCTGTCGCCGTGAAGGCGACATCGTCTACGTTCCCATCAACCCAGCCACAGACCGCAACGGTGACCGCATCGCCACGCTCCTCGCCCGCACTTACCGTCTGGCGGTCGCTCAGGGCGTCATCTAACCCCATCCACATCTCAGCTTTTTTCAGAACCCGACGGAGGCCTAAGCTCCATGTGTCGAAACATCAAGATGCTTTTCAACTTCGATCCACCCGTCACCCCGGACGAGATCCACGCCGCCTCGCTCCAGTTCGTCAGAAAGATCAGCGGCTTCAACAAGCCCTCCAGGGCCAACGAAGCCGCGTTCCTTTCCGCGATCGAAGCCATCTCCGGCATCTCAAAGAACCTCCTGAGCTCGCTCGAAACGAACTCGCCCCCCAAAAACCGGGACGAGGAAGCAGCGCGGCACAAAGCCCTCAGCGCCAGGAGATTCGCTGGCCAGAAAAACTAGCATTCTTTCGTCTTCATCGCCCGGTGGAGGAACGTCAGACGGCGAGCCCCTGCGGCTGCCAGGTATCCGATCTAGTGGGAAGCCCCTTCGCCACAATCTCCAGAGTATGCGGCTTGAACGATAGCAGGACGAAGTCGTTCGGAAACGCCGGAAAGTATCTCCGAAGCGCCTCGCCCTGGAACGGGTTCTTGATCGCGATGGTTCCCGCGTCAGACACCACGCGCGCCTCCCCCATCAGACTTAGGTAGGAGTTCTGCGCATCGTCCGCGAAGTGGACTGTCGCGCGGTGGTTCGCCGCAATCTGCTCGATCTTTCGGCTCCCTTTGCGAGTCCCCATCCAAAGTGTCAGATCGCTGTCTGGCACGGAAACCCGGATCGACCTTGCCCGCGGTTGACCGGTGGCATCCACGGTAATCAGGGTGCCGACCGTGTCCTCCGCCATCAGCACTCGGGTTGCCGACAAAATGGCGCCCGGCGCCTCCGTGCGATACAGATGCTCACCGGACTCCTCGCCGTTCGCTCGCATCACGTTGCCGAGTCCTGCCAACGATGCGGCAACGATCAGCTTGCGTCGGTCGATCTGCACTAGCCCGGCCTCCCCGCCCTCTCCGGCAAAGTGTAGCAAGGTCTCCTTCAACCCGGTCCACTCCATGCCCGACCGGGACACCCCGCTTTTGGCGGGGCACGAAAACGGCGAAGCCTAGCGTCGTACACCCAGTCGTCTGTGACTCGCGGAGGCGTCCAGGTAACCGGCGACCGCTCACACTGTCAGGCGATCTTCGCTTCGGCCATCCAGGCTTCGGCATCCTTACCCGCTGCCGTGCGAAGCGGTGAAGACGGATCGTTCGCCACCCGCCAGATCGCTTCGGCGACATCCGGCGAATAAGTCATTGGGCCGGAAGCCTCACGGAGGGTGGCCAGAATGTTGTTGATCATCGGTGCGTAGTCCGCATTGTCGAGGCCGCGCAGATGCGGGAACGCATTCTCACCGAACCGCGTTTCAGGCGAGCGTCCCGGCAGTACCAGGTGCACCCGCACGCCGAAGGGCTTGACCTCCATCGCCAGCGACTCCGTCAAGGCATTCACCGCTGCCTTGCTCGCGCGGTAAATACCAATCAGCGGCAGCGTCCTGAGCGTCACCGACGAACTGACGTTGATGATCACGCCCGCGCGCCTCTCTCGAAACGCCGGCAGCACCGCCTGCACCATCGCGAGCGTACCCAGCGTATTGGTCTCCAGCAGGCTGCGCGCCGTGTCCAACCCGGTCAGTTCGATCGGCGACGGCGCACCGAAGCCGGCATTGTTCACCAGCACGTCGATCGCACCCGCTTCCGCAACGGCCTTCGTCACGCTGTCCGGGTCGGTTACGTCGAGCGCCAGGATCTGCAAGCGATGGGACTTCGGCAGCAGCTCCGCATTGGGCGTGCGCATGGTCGCGACAACATCCCAGCCGCGCTCCAGAAACAGTTTTGCGGTCTCCAGACCGAAGCCAGACGAACAACCCGTGATCAGAATCTTAGACATAAAGTGCACCTCCCGGTGCGATCCAACAGAGATAAGCGTATTCCGGCCAGGTAGGACTTTCTATAGTTGACAGTCCGTTATCCTTTTGCGAGAGTCCTGTTATGTCCATAGATCCGCTGGCGGAGGTAGTGACCCTGCTGCAACCGGCTGCGCGCTTCTCCAAGCTCGTGGAGTGCGCCGGTCAGTGGCGAATCCGGCGGGAAGCTACGGGCGAGCCGTTCTTCTGCGCCGTGCTGGAGGGCCACTGCCGCGTAATAGTCGACGGCCATCCACCCATGACTCTGGAGGCGGGCGACTTCCTCCTGATCCCCGCTATGCGAGACCTCATCTACGAGAGTCTGGACGCTCCACCGGCAAGCGTCACCACAAATCCACTGGAGATTAGCCCCGGCCAAATCCGCGTCGGCGATCCGGATGCCGCGGTAGCCTTGCGCGTCCAGATTGGCCACTGCAGCTTCGCCTCTCCCGACGCAGAACTGCTGGTTCCGCTGCTTCCGCAAATGGTGTGGGTCCGTGGAGAGCCTCGGCTCGCCGCGCTGATGCAGTTGGTCCACGGCGAGACGCGCGCACGAAGGCCGGCCCGTGATCTCATCCTCCAGCGGCTTCTGGAGGTCCTGCTGATCGAGGCCCTGCGAAGCAGCGGTGACTCTTCGTCAGCGCCCGGTTTGGCTCGAGGCCTCGCCGACGATCGCCTCTCCAACTCGCTTTGCGCGCTGCACGCGCACCCGGAGCTCCCTTGGACCGTCTCGAAGCTCGCCGCTGAAGCTGCTCTCTCGCGTTCTGCATTCTTCGCCCGTTTCAGCCGCACCGTTGGCTTGCCGCCCATGGAGTATCTGCTCGCGTGGCGAATGGCACTGGCCCGACGTCTCCTGAACGCGCACGATCTTGGCATGGACCAGGTGGCGGAGCGCGTGGGCTACAGCTCCGCCAGCAGCTTCACCGTTGCCTTCGCTCGTCACACGGGGATCTCGCCGGCACGCTACTCCCGCGTGCAGGCCCTGGCCGCTCACTCCACATGATCCAATGAGAAACCGCATGGTTGGTTAGACATGCTGAACTGTCCAGCTAAGACTCCGAAGAGGGTTCACGCAATGCAATTTGCTGATCTCGCGCTCGCCCGGCAGCTCGAGGCCACCGAAGTCTAGAGGGTGAAAACAGAGCAACACGTACGCGCCCCCCCCCAGCACTGCACGCGCGAGAAGAAGGTGTGAGCCGCTGACCAGCGGCATGAGGATGACGAAAGCGACAACCGCGAAAAGACTAACGGTGTTGAGAACGTCGGGGGGAGCGATGACGCCCTGCCTCTGTGCGACGGGCGTGCGAATCTGGCGATCGACAGTCCAGCCTAGGGCAAGTGCCTGTAGCAGGATCAAGGGAGCCGCCAGACAGTACAGGGCTTCGAGTGTCATTGTCTTATTCCGTTCGAGAAAATGGTCGCAGAGCCGCACGGTGTGCAGCGCGGCTCTCGTCTGAGATTAGGCAGAGACTTTGTAACCGGTCGCTGCTTCAATGGCCTTTGCCAGCATGGCTGGATTGGACATGCCTTGGAAGTCGACGCGGGGCGTGTACGGCGCTTCGAGCGTCGAGATCTCGTCCTCTGTGAGAGTGACCCCGAGGGATGCCGCTGCATCGTCGATGTGCCCGGCTTTGAGGGTTCCCACGATGGGAGCGGCGACCACTTGCTTGCTGCGCAACCACGCCAACGCAATGGCTGACTGGCTAACCCCACGTTCCTGCGCAACCGCACCGACCGCCTCAACAATCTTCTGATCGCTCGCGGCGTTGGTCTCGTCCTTATAGCCTGCGGCGGCCTCCGACTCTGAGCGGGCTGTCGTCGTTCCCCATGGCCGGGCCAACGCGCCACGCGCAAGCGGGCTGTATACCAATGTTTGCACGCCCTCGTCAGCGCACAGCGGCAGCATCTCCCGCTCCTCCTCGCGAGTCACAAGATTGTAGGTATTCTGCAGCGAGATAAAGCGTGACCATCCGTGTGATCTCTGGAGGTGAAGCGCCTTGCTAAATTCCCAAGCCTTCATGGAGGAGGCTCCGAGGTAGCGAACCTTGCCAGCTTTGACCAAATCGTGAAGTGCTTCCAGAGTTTCTTCCCAGGGCGTCAGCTGGTCGCGGCGATGAATCTGGTAGAGGTCCACGTAGTCCGTACCGAGCCTCCGAAGGCTGCGGTCGATCTCCGTCATGATGGCCTTTCGAGAAAGGCCGATTGCGTTTGGCCCGTCATGCGTCGCAGAGGCAACTTTCGTCGCGATCACCACACTGTCTCGATTGGTGAAGTCCTTGAGCGCCCTGCCTACAATCTCTTCGCTGCCACCATTGGAGTACATGTTGGCGGTGTCGAAGAAGTTGATGCCCGCCTCGACCGCATGTCGAATCAACGCCCGGCTAGCCTCTTCATCGAGCGACCAAGAAGGATAGCCCCGCGAGGGCTCACCGAACCCCATGCAGCCAACACAAATGGGAGAAATATCAAGACCTGTCTGGCCGAGCTTCTGATATTGCATGGAACCTCCATAACCGGCTATAAAGAGGAGAACTCTCCGGTTAATTCGCAGATTAGCGGAGAACTCTCCGCTTCGTCAAGAACCCATATGCCAGCAAACGACAGCCTTCGCTCAGACGCCCAGGCAAACAAGGAATTGATCCTCGACGTGGCGCGCAACGCGCTCGCAGCAGATCCCCATGCCTCTCTTAATTCGATAGCCAAGGAGGCCGGGATAGGGGCCGGGACGTTGTATCGCCATTTTCCAAGCCGGGAATCGCTGGTACTCGGCGTTTACCGCAAAGAGGTAGAGTCACTGGTCGCTCTAGCCCCGGCGCTGCTCGCAAAACATGCTCCAACTCAGGCTTTCCGTATGTGGTGCGAACAGTTGGCAAGGTTTGGGAGAATGAAGTACGGAGTAGCCGATATCATGCACGCAGCGGCTTCAGAGCAAGACGCAGAGGCTATCTACGAACCGATGCTGGGGGCTGTATCCCAGTTGATGAAGGCCTGCAAGAGCGCCAATGCTATGGACCCCACAGCGAAGCCCGAAGACTTCCTGGTCCTCGTTGGCCTGCTATGGCGAATTCCTCCAACCACCTCCGGCAAGGCACAAGTAGAGCGTCTTCTCGCTTTGGCGTTCAGAGGATTGGGAGTTAAGGATTAGTCTCTGCAAACGCCGCTTTCGTCACTTGCCAACCAACTCCCGCGCCAGCCTCACATACAGCTCCACCGCTTCCAGCAGCTCCGCCTTGCTGATAGTCTCGTCCGGCGTATGCGCTACGTGGATGCTTCCCGGGCCCAGCAGAAACGGCTCGCCCCAGTTCGTCAGGCTCGGAATATCGGTCGTGAACTTCGCCACCATCGTGTCGAACCCAGGCAGCACTCGCATCTGCACGAAAGGCAGCTCCAGCGAGAAGTTCACCTCGCACCGCCCATCCACCGCCCGCAGAATCGCCTCGCGAATCTCGTCTGAGGGTCCTACCAGCCGGATCAGGATGTGAGCCTCTGCATTGTCCGCGATGATGTTTGGTGCCCTTCCACCGGAGATCAGCCCCACATTCAGCGTCGTGTCTCCGATTCCCTCCACCACGGGAAGGTTCAGCGCCTGCACATCATGCAACGCTGCTAACAGCTTGTTGATTGCCGAATCTCCCAGCTCCGGATAAGCCGAGTGCGCCATCTTTCCGTGCGCCCACATCTCCACACGCAGGCATCCCTTGCTCGCCATCGCCAGCCGGTTGTCTGTGGGCTCGCCGTTGATCAGGAACCGCGAAGCGAGCGGCTTCTTGTTGGCGACCTTCGCGCCGGCCGAGTCCCGCTCCTCACCAACCAGGAACAGCAGACCCACCGCGACACCTTCATCGCGCAACTGCTCCGCTGCCGCCACCTGTGCCGCCAGAATTCCCTTGGCGTCGCAGACACCACGTCCGTAGAGGTGTGTCTCATCTTCCCGGCAAGCCCCAAGGAACGGGGGTACCGTGTCGAAGTGCGTCGAAAACATCAGCTCAGGCGTTTGCCCCGGCGCGGTCGCGATCACATTGAACCGTTCGCCGGTTCCTGCCCCCGGAGTCCGCGCAAGGTCCGGCTGCTCCACCGTCTGCCGCTCCACCTGCCATCCGCGCTCCGCCAGGAAACCGGCTAGAAACTCTCCGCAGGCCCCCTCGTGATAGGTGGTCGAGTCAATATCCACGAGGCTCTTCGTAAACGCAATCGGGTCAAGAGGAAGCGGGGGCATGGGCCAAGAATACCCTGCCCCGGCGCTCTCATGTGTGTATCTGTCAAGACCCGACGCCGCTAAGTGTCTCAATCAATGGCAATTACAGTTGCAGGTTAATTCTCCCGTTTTCGCTACACTGGAAAGAGCCTGGATTCAAGCACCAATGGCGCAATTCATTTCAGCCCATCCGCGAGGTCTGGGTGGGCGGAGCCCTCACGGTGAAGGGCTGGAAGCCCGCTTCATGGGTGTGTCGGCGAAACATGGGGAATGGGGCCATAAGGTCCACCGCTAACTTCCCTGCTTTGAAGATTTTGCGCAACAAAGTACGGGGAGGGCAAACCAAGTTATGACAACATTCCGCTCCCAGATCCAGATGGTTGACGACCTCCACGGCCCCGATGGACGCCTCGAAGCCGTCCTGAACACCGGCCACCCGGACGCGCTTTACGCCGCGCTTGTCGCCCACCCCCACCCATTGGGAGGGGGCACCATGCACAACAAGGTGGTCTACCACGCGGCCAAATCGTTCTCGCACTTCGGCCTCCCGGTCCTCCGCTTCAACTTCCGAGGAACAGGCCTCAGCGAAGGCGCTCACGATGACGGTCGGGGTGAGGTCGACGACGTCCGCGCCGCTCTCGACTGGCTTGACCGTTATTACGACGGCCTGCCGCTGCTATTCGCCGGCTTCAGCTTCGGCTCCAACGTAGGTCTGCGAGCCTGCTGCGGAGACCATCGCGTCCGCGGCCTCGCCGGCATCGGCCTTCCGGTCCGCGCCGCCAACCGCGACTACCGCTACGATTTTCTGCCCGCCTGTGGCTCCGTACCCAAGCTCTTCATCTCCGGCGACTACGACGAGTTCAGCCCGCAAGGCACGCTCGAGTCCTACCTCGAAGCCGCCTCGCACCCGAAGCGCATCGTCTGGATACCCGGAGCGGACCACTTCTTCGCCGCAACAGCCAGCTCGCCCGGCTCCAAGCTCGACCAGTTCGCCGCAGCCATGCGCTCCTGGATCGCCGACGAGTTCGGCCTCACACCGGTCGCTTAGTCAGCCAGCCGCGTATCAGCTCGGCGCATTCGACGGGACGCTCCTCGTTCGGCAGATGCCCAACACCACGCAGCGTCACATGCTCCGCCTGAGTGAAGCACCGCTCCAGCGCAGGTGCCGTCTTCTCCGGCACAACTTGGTCATGATCGCCCCAAAGCACGAGGGTGGGCAGCACGATAGGTCGAGCGAGCAGCAGCCTCCGCAACTCATCCATATCCGCGTGCCAAGTATGCAGCAGCCGCAGCAGATGGTCGACCGTTCCCGGAACCTTGCCGCTCTGCCGATACAACTCAAGTACCGCTGGATCGACCCAAGCACTGGGCCCAGCCATCTGCCGAAACGCCAGCGAGTGCATCCAAGCGGGCAGGTGCGGCAGAACCCGGGCCAGCCGCCTGCCGAACCACGATAGGTAGAACCGAATCACCAGCCGCTCCTGCCCGGAGAACGGATGCGCCGGTGCCAGCAGCACCAGCGCGCTCACCAGCTCAGGCTGCTCCACTACCAGCCGGAGCGACACCGCTCCTCCATGCGAGTGCCCCAGCAGCACCGGTCGCTGGAGGCCAACGGCCTCCATGAACCCCGACACTACCCGGGCCATCCCACCAAAACTCACATCCGCATGCAAATTGCGAGCCGAGAATCCAGCGCCCGGCAGATCGAGCGCCACAATCCGCCGCGACGCGGGCAGTTCCGAAATCAGCGACCCAAACGTCTCTCCTGTAGCAATCAGTCCATGCAGTAGCAGCATCGGAGCATCTGCATCCGCGCCGATAGCACCACGCTCCACATAACAGAGCGCCACACCATCCACAGTCACATGGCCGCGCTGAAGCTCCTGCCGCATACTACGCCGATGCCGCAGCCAACGCTTCCATGGGTTGCGATGCCGGCTCGACCCGCAGGAGCCGCCGCAGCAACTCCGCCGCGACATCCACATGCTGCCGCTCCAGCAGGAAGGACGGCAGGAAGCGCAGCACATTCCCCTGCACTACGTTCAGCATCACTCCTTCTTCCAGCGCAGCCTCGGCAATGGGCCGTCCAGGCTCAGTGAGCTCCAGCCCAAGCAGCAGCCCCCGCCCGCGAGCCTCCACCGCTACTGGACTATCCTCCGCCAGCTCCCGCAGCACCTCCAGAAGGTACTCTCCCGTATCCCGCACCCGAGCCAGCAATCCCTCTTCCTCAACAACCTGCAGGAACTCCAACCCCAATCGGCACGCAAACGGACTCCCGCCCAGCGTACTGCCATGCTTCGCCACACCGAAGGCATGGAACAGGTCATCGTTCACCAGCAGCGCACTCAGAGGGATGCCACCCCCCAATGGCTTTCCAAGAATCAACGCATCCGGCTGCACACCGCTCTCGCTGAAAGCAAACCACTCGCCACAGCGGCCCAGTCCACACTGAATCTCGTCGAAAATGAGGAGCGCGCCATGTCTCGTCGCCAAGCGCCGCGCCTCCGCGAGAAACTCGCGACTGAGGACGTGCACACCGCCCTCACCCAAGACTGGTTCCAGCAAGATGGCGGCCGTTTCGTCGCTGACTGCCGCACGCAGCTCCTCAAGATGGTCACGGTGAACGAACTGGACATGAGGCAGACCGGGACCGAAGTCCATGCGATACTTCTCCTGCCCAGTCACTGAGAGCGATCCATAGGTGCGGCCATGGTAGGACTTCTTGAGGGCCACGATTCCATGCTTCGCATGAGAATAATTCTGGCGGGCGTGCGTCCGTGCCAGCTTCAGGGCACCCTCGACTGCTTCGGAGCCGCCGGTCGAGTAAAAGACGCCCCTTAGGCCGGAGAGTTCGCAGAGCCGTTCCCCGAGTTCACCGGGGTAGCGATTGGCATACTGCGGCGACAGATGCACCAGCCTTCCTGCCTGATCAGCCATCGCAGCCACCATGCGAGGATGCGCATGCCCGAGCGCATTAACGCCGAGACCGGCCATCAGATCAAGATATCGTTTACCAGCCACGTCAAAGAGATAGGTGCCTGAACCGCGATCCATCACGATCGGATAGCGGTTGTAGACGGGAAGAAGCCTGTTGGTGTCACGTTCCAAAATCTCAATGGCCTCGGCGGATTGCCGGAAAAAATTCATGTTCTTACCAGTTCACAGCATACTGAGCGAAGGGTCAAGCTACTTCAAGAGTCATGAATCCAACAAGATTCCGCCCAGACCATTTGCTTTCCATAAACCGTAGGCGCCTATGAAAGTGCAAAACTGCAGTCTGCAACGAGCGTGTAGTGCCGAGACACAACTAGTGTTAGTGTTTGGCCCGCTACGTGCTGATACGAAGTTGAGTTCCACACGGGGAGTCTATTGAAGATAGGGTCACAAACCCGGCTGTTGGCGATTACGCTAGCGGTTCTGACCCTGGGTATCCTCGGCCTGGCGATCGCCAATTTCGTTCAGCAGAGCCAATACACTGCCCCGACCGATGGTGTCCGCTGGACGGAAGCTCCCAATGGACTTGAAGCTTATGTTGTTCCGCCGGACACGCCGGGAGCGCGAGCCGGGATCAAGCCGGGCGATATCCTGACCGCGATCAACGAAGTTCCTACTCTGCAGATCGCAGCAGCAGATCGAGAGATTGTACGAACGGGTGTATGGCAGCCAGCGAACTACTCCCTTCTGCGTAGTATCGGCGATCGCAAGCAATCTATCGCCCTTGTTGCGCGCGTTTACCTGATTCCGATTGATCGAACGGATTTACAACTTCGGCTCATCGCGCTGGTGTACCTTTGTATCGGAATTTACGTCCTGTTCCGGCGATGGACTGCTCCGAAGTCCACTCATTTTTATGTGTTCTGTCTCGTGTCCTTCATCCTGTATGCGTTCAAATACACGGAGCAGTTGGACACGCTTGACCAGATCATCCTGTGGGCGAACTTCGCCGCCACAGCCTTCCAGCCTGCTCTCTTTCTTCACTTCGCTGCAACCTTTCGCGACTTCACTGAACGGCGCACGGCTCGGGCACTGAGCGTGGCTTTGTACCTGCCCGGGCTCACCTTGCTCGGCCTGCGCTATTTTTCTCTTTATCGATGGTCGCCGACGGAGCGTCTGCAGCATCGTCTCGACCAGACTGATTACATTTACCTGGCGACGTATTACGTGATCGCCGCGATGGTCTTCTGGATCCGGTACCGTGGAGAGCAGCAGCCTCTGCAGCGCCAGCAACTCAAGTGGCTGTCACGCGGAACAGTATTGACTGTCGCGCCGTTCACGGTCCTGTATGTGGTTCCCTTCCTGTTTGACGTCAATGTTCCCGCCACGCTGGCGAACATCGCCGTTCTTTCCCTGATCCTGCTGCCACTGACATTCAGTTGGGCGATCGTGCGTTACCGGCTGATGGACGTCGATCTCATCTTCAAGCGCGGCGTTACCTATACTCTTGCAACCGCCGCGCTGGTTGGGGCGTACTTCGGATTCATTGCAATTACGGCCGAGGTAGTGCATAGCCACCTGCAAAGCGAGAAGCTCCGCGAATGGGGGCTTGTGGTCGCTGTGGTCGTCACCGGTTTGGTGTTCGAGCCGCTCAAGAAGCTCATCCAGGGACGCGTCGATCGCCTTTTCGACCAGAAGCGGCTCGACTACCGGGAAACCCTTGTGGAGTTTGGGCGAGAGCTGAACGCGCAGACGGACCTGGACGCCCTGCTCCACTCCATTGTGGAGCGTCTTCCGCAGACCTTGCTGTTGACGCGGGTTGCGGTTTTCCTCGCCGAGCCGAGACGTCCGCATTCCCGCACCCGGTTCCGTCTGGCAGCTTCCCACGGTTTGCCCTTCGACCGCAATGGTCTGGGCGCCCATTTGGATCTGGGCTTCCTCGATTTCGATAGCAGGGAATCGCAGTCCCACATCTTCTTTGAGACGCCGCAAGCAATGTTGCGGCTCTCCAGCAACCAGCGAGACGCGGCGGCCGCTCTTGACCTGAACTACTATGTTCCATGCAGGGCCGCCGAGCCGGGCGGTGCGGGGCTCAGCACCATTGCGGTTCTCGGCCTTGGCCGCACAGGGGAGGGAGACTTTCTTTCCAGCGAAGATGTGGAACTTCTAGAGTCGCTCGCCGGCTACATCGGCATCGCGATTCAGAATGCGCAGTTGTATTGCAGCTTGGAACAGAAGATGGCAGAGTTCGAGCGCCTGCGTGACTTCAACGAGAACATCGTCGAATCTATCAACATCGGCGTGTTTGCCGTTGATCTCGGCGACTGCATCGAGAGTTGGAATGCACAGATGGAGGTGATGTATGCCACCCCACGTGCCGATGCACTACGTAAACCTCTGATGGATGTCTTTCCCCTTGAATTTCTTCAGGAGTTCGATCGCCTGCGTACCGAACAAGGGGTCCACACTCTCTACAAATTCCGCCTGCCAACGCCGGCCGGCGAAGCGCGCATTGCCAACATTACCATCGCTCCCCTGCTAAATAAGGACTTTAAAGCTGTCGGCCGAATTGTGATCGTGGACGACATGACCGAGCGCATCAACATGGAGACCCAGCTGACCCAATCAGAAAAGCTGTCGTCGATTGGTTTGCTCGCTGCGGGCGTCGCTCATGAGGTAAACACACCGCTCGCCGTGATCTCAAGCTACGCTCAGATGCTGGGCAAACAACTGCGTGGCGATGAAAGTACGCAGGCGCGCCTGCAGCCTGTGCTCGACAAGATCACGCAGCAGACTTTCAGGGCCTCAGAGATTGTAAACGGCCTGCTGAACTTCTCGAGGATGGGGAGCGGAGACTTCGTTCCGGTGGATGTAAATGCCATGGTTCGCGATACGCGTGTTTTGCTTGAAGCTCCCCTGCGATCCGGCCGCGTGACTCTGGAAACTGAGCTCGCAGCTGAACTTCCACGCGTCCATGGAAACGTTGGCAAGCTGCAGCAGGTCATTAT
This sequence comes from Granulicella sp., assembly GCA_965198545.1. Classification (GTDB taxonomy): domain Bacteria; phylum Acidobacteriota; class Terriglobia; order Terriglobales; family Acidobacteriaceae; genus Granulicella. Next base: position 89,395 of record CBDAPS010000003.1, read on the forward strand.
CAACCTTGTCTTGAATGCGAAGGACGCCCTTCAGGACAGAGGAGCGGGCCGTGTGCGCATCGTGACGAGAGCCATAAACGCTGGTGTAGAGATTCGCGTGGAAGATGACGGCGTTGGGATGCCCGCCGAGGTCATGCGAAAGATCTATGATCCTTTCTTCACCACGAAGAGTAACCCCAAAGAGGGTCAGCGCAAGGGCACAGGTCTGGGTCTTTCCGTCACGTACGGCATCGTACAAGAGCATGCGGGAACGATTGAAGTGAACAGTACGGTTGGAGAAGGTACGGTCTTCCGATTGTTTTTCCCGGCCGCTCAGATGGATCAGGCGCGAGCAAGACGGCCAGACTCTCTGGCCCACGAAGAAGGAAGGGCTTTACATGCATGAAGCTGCGCTGGCCGAACGGCCAGTCCCGCAAGCCTCTCGAGGCACCGACGCGAAAGCAGCGCCGCGTGTGCTCATTGTCGATGACGAAGCCGCGATCCGTGACTCTCTCGAAACTCTGCTCACGCTCGAAGGCTTTCGCGTAGACCTCGCTCCTGAAGGCCAATCGGGTCTCGATCTTCTGACCCGCAACACGTACGATCTGCTTCTGCTGGACCTGGCTCTTCCCGGTGAGAGTGGAATCGATCTGTTGCCGCGCATCAAGTCTCTCGTTCCAGAGCTTCCGGTGATCATGATCACGGCCTACGGCACGGTTGGTAACGTAATGGATGCCATCCGCGCCGGCGCAACGAACTTCGTACAGAAGCCGTGGGACAACGAGAAGCTCTTAGCTGACATTCGTTCTGCAATCGGCCGTCAGAAGGCCGAAGACGAGATTGTTCGGCTCAAACGCACGCTTCGCCAGCGGTACTCGTTTACAAACATCGTGGGCAAGAGCGAAGTGATGTTACGGCTCTTCGCGCTCATTGAACAGGTAGCCCCCAGCCGCTCTACCGTCTTAATCCAGGGAGAAAGTGGGACCGGCAAGGAGCTCGTCGCGAAAGCAATCCATGGGAATTCTCCCCGCCGAGATCGCGCATTTGTTCCGGTAAATACAGGTTCTGTCCCTTCCGACCTGCTGGAATCAACGTTGTTCGGGCATGAACGTGGCGCGTTCACTTCCGCTGTGGCCGCAAAAAAAGGGCTGTTCGAGATTGCCGATGGGGGAACGCTTTTCCTTGATGAGATTGGCAACATGAGCATGGATATGCAGGCCAAGCTATTACGTGTCCTGCAGGATCGCCGCTTCATGCATCTTGGGGGAACTCAGGAGATTCAGGTGGATGTGCGCATCGTCGCGGCTACGAACGTAAATCTGCAACAGGCTGTGAAGGAGGGACGTTTTCGCGAGGACCTCTATTATCGCCTGAATGTCATCACGCTCGAACTGCCGCCGCTACGAAGCCGAAAAGAGGATATTCCCCTTCTGGCAAATCACTACCTAAAGATTTTCGCGGAAGAAAACGCACTCTCACCGCGAACGCTTACACCAGAGACTCTCCGCGTGATGATGGATTATGAGTGGCCTGGGAATGTTCGTGAACTGGAGAACGCCATGGAGCGCTGCGTTGTTCTCTCGCACGGCCTAGAGATTACGCCGGATTTGTTGCCCGCTCAGCTTCGAGGCAATCCTTACACTGCCGCAATTCTGGAACAGAAGCCGGACTCGTCGCTTTTCGAGGTGATGGAAGACATTGAGCGCCGAATCATCGCTGATCGTCTGGAGCGCTGTAACTGGAATCAGACAGAGACTTCGGAGTTCTTCCGTATCCCGCTTTCCACTCTTAATCAGAAGATCAAGAGACTGAACGTCGAGATTCGGAAGCGCAACCGCGAATGAAGGAAGGTGGAGTGAGCCGATCATCCAGGCCTACTCACTTGTCTATCTGCGACCCTTTTTGGCCGCCTTCTTTGCAGTCTTAACCTGCGGTTTGCTAGCTGCCGCCGCTTTTGTGGAGGACGTCTTGGGGGCGGTCTTTACGACAGTCTTTGGCTTGGCAGCAGCTTTCACGGGCGCTGCCTTCTTTGCCGTTGGCGCAACAGCTTTCTTTGGCGGCGCATCCCTATGGGTAGTCTTAGCCGTTACCTTTTTTGCCGGCTGCTTCGCAGCGACTACGGTTGCTTTCTTGGCTGGCGGCGGCATGGTCTTTTTGACCGGCGGCTGAGCGGAAGGTTTTGACGCTGCCTTTGTCGGTACACCCTTCGCGGATGCGGGAGTTTTCTTAGGCGCGGGCGCCGACACGGACTCAAGGGCTGCTTTTTTGTGGGCAGGCTTCTCTTTCGCTTCTGGGACGCCGGCCGGGGGTGACGTATTTTCCGACACGTCGTCAGCATCGGCATGGACCGGTACTGCCGCTTCTGTCGCCACGGCCTTGGACTTCGATTTCGAGGCTTTGCTCTCACGTTTGGCCGGACGGCGACGTACGTTTACCGGCGGCGGCGGAGCGGGCGGCGAGTACGGTGCAAGAAACTCCTTAATCGCTTCAGGGGTTTCCAGCTTCCCGTCCATCAATGCGAAGAACAGAGATTCGATCAGTTCGTCATAGCCCGGCAGATCAGGCGTGATGCGCATCTCATGCATGATTCCGTATGGAATGCGCTGCCTTGCTGTCGGCCACTCTTCGAAGAAGGCCTTCAACCGGGCCTGCACGTTCGGACTCTTGGAACCATATGCAAGCGACAACACTTGCTCGGGAGGCGAACTCAGAAGCAACTTCCAGGTTTCCGAGGGCGAAGCTACGCTCTTGGAATTGAAGCGGTTGGCAAACTCCTTTGTCTGCGCTTCGAGGGCTTCGATTTGGCCGACAAAGCCCGGCCGGGCGAAGGCCTTCTTCAATTCGGCAATATCTTTCGGGGCCATCTTCGCCGTTAGCAGCGGGAAATTAGCCGCGGATGGATCCGGAAAAATGCCCATCGTCTGCAACTGATCGACGAGATCGCGGAGGCGCTCCAGTTCGCTTTCATTTGCTTTCGATGACTGTAAGGCAGGAAACAATGACTGGCTCCAGCCCTCTTCTTCAAGGCGGCGAAGAACGCGAAGAGGCTCTTCTTCGTGGAAGATATCTTCAATTTCGTAAGCTCTGGATGCCGGCCCCATTGCTGCGATGTAACCTTCAGCCTTGCCAGTCTCATAACGCTGCTGGGTCTTTTCCTCAAACTGCCAGCCGGAACGGGCCATCAGTCGGACGCCGCGCAGCATCCGCGCTGGATCTTCGACAAACCCGTAGTTGGAAACCAGCCGAAGTTCGCGATTTTCGATGTCGGCCACGCCGTTCAGAGGATCCATCAGGAGCCCGAACGAGCCGTCGTTGAGCGAGATTGCCATTGCATTCGCAGTGAAATCGCGCCGCCGCAGATCATCCAGAATCGTGGCTGGAGTCGTGACCGGTTTGCCGGGCTTTGGATAACTGACTGAAAGCGCGGATTCCACTCCCAGGCGCACGCCGCCAGGAAACACCATATGGAGCGTCTGCATTACCGGATCCGTTCCCAGTGTGACGCCGCCCTTATCTTCCAGTTCTTTCTGCAGACTTAGAGCGTTTCCCTGCACCGTCAGATCAAGATCGCGGACGGGGGCGCCGCTGGTGAGGTCGCGGACGGCTCCCCCCACAAGAAACACAGTGAGGCTATGAGTCCGGGCTACTTCTCGGACTGCTCGCAAGGCGGCTTGCTGCGCCACCGTCAGACGGTTCTGCAGCAGGTAAATATAATCTGCCATCGATCTTGCTTTCGCTCCTTCGCACACCTGCCTTGGCAGGGGGCCGGGCTTGGAACTCATGACGAATCAACTGTTTACAAAGAACGGGTGACCCAGCGCAACACTTGATTGTAGCATTATCAGGGCAGTTGACGACACAATAATGACGCGTGGACCCGCAGGGTACACCGAACGCATCGGAATCTCCGGACACCTGATGAGCGCTACCCGCAAGAAGGTTGTTGTTCGGCTGCGGAACGGTACGCTGCATCAGGGCTACCTGCCTGACGGCGGCTTTGCCGCCCCCTTGACCCTTGATCTGCTTCTTTTGGATGGCAAGGCGATCGCGGTTCCGCTCGGGGAAGTGCTTCACGTCGCGTATGTTCGGAACTTCAACCTTGACGATCTGGTCGATCCAGAGCGGATCGGCTTTCGAAGCTTCCCTTCCAAGCCTCGCGCTGGTGGCCTTTGGGTCCGCGTCCACTTTTCCGCAGGCGACACATTAGAGGGCGTGATTCACGAGGGGGGAATGGCCTTCCTAGATGCTCTTCTGCGTGATCGGGGAGTCTTTATGGAGCCGCCGAATCCTCGTGGTAATACTCAGCGGCTCTTTATTCCGCGATCTGCGATGGAGCAGTTCGAGATTTTGTCCGTGCCCGGCAACACCTCGGCAGCAAAGCGTCGTGCAGACGCAGTCGCGCAGCGGCAGGGCGGTCTCTTCGATCTGAATTGAAGCGTTTGCCGCGAACGATTGCAGGTTGCGTAAAATCGGCGAATGACGCTTGGACAATTGGCGGCGACGCTGGGGGCTGAACTGAGGCCGGCAGCGGGACAGGACAGTGATCCCGCTGGGATGGAAGTTATGGGAGTAGCCGGCATCGAAACCGCGGGAACTTCCGATGTCACGTTTATTGACAACCCAAAGTACGCCAGTTACGTCCGCACGACACGCGCGGCTGCGGTGATCGTGGCGATCGATTTTGGGCCGGCGCCCGTTCCCACCCTGCGTATTCGTAACCCCTATTTAGCGTTCGCCCGGGCCATCAAGTGTTTCTATCAGCCGCCGGTCTACCCTCCGGGGATACACCCCAAGGCAGACGTTGCAGCGGGAGCGCAGATAGGGGCCAGAGCTCACATCGGTGCCTATGCCGTGGTCTCCGAAGGCTGCGTACTGGGTGATGATGCGATCCTCCTGCCTCATGTCGTCCTCTATCCCGGAGTGAGGGTGGGGGACAGGTTCCTCGCGCACGCCCATGCTGTCGTGCGCGAAAACTGCAGGCTGGGTAACGATGTGGTTCTACAGAACGGTGCCATCATCGGAGCGGACGGATTCGGTTTTGCCAAAGACTCCGAAGGCCGCTGGGTCAAGATTTCGCAGTCCGGGCCGACTGTGCTGGAAGATGCCGTCGAAGTGCAAGCGAATGCTTGCGTGGATCGCGCCTCGATTGGCGAAACCCGGATCGCGAGCGGTGCCAAGATCGACAATCTCGTCCAGGTTGGCCATGGCTCCGCAGTGGGAGCGAACACCCTGCTCTGTGCCCAGGTGGGGCTTGCCGGTTCCACGACAGTAGGCAAGAACGTGATCCTCGCCGGTCAGGTTGGTGTAGCTGGGCATCTCACCATCGGTGATGGAGCTGTCGCCACCGCCCAGTCCGGAATCCCGTCCGATGTTGCCCCAGGCGCGGTCGTCAGTGGGTATCCGGCGATGGATAACCGCGCCTGGCTACGCACGGTCGCTGCCGTAAATCGTCTGCCAGAGTACTTCCGGAAGCTTCGCGGTGGGCGCGGTGAGTGAACCACCACTCTTGGGGCTGTAAGCTGGCAGAATGAGGTTCGCTGGAATCAACAAAGGAACCGCGCTCAGTGCCGCAGTTCTGTTCGGCGTCTGCATCTTGACCGGATGTCACTCCCCTTACGTGAACGCCACGGTGGTGAACAAAACGGGCGGCGTGATCAGTCCAATCGAAGTGGATTACCCAAGCGCGAGTTTTGGGACAGAAGTTCTCGCCGCAGGCGCGACTTTCAGGTATCGCTTTAAGGTGCTGGGCAGCGGTGCGACAAAGGTGGTATGGACCGATGCAGCCCACCAGGAGCATACGGCCGCTGGTCCCGCACTAAACGAAGGTGCCGAGGGCACTCTTGACATCGTGGTGTCGCCGTCTGGAGTAAGTTGGAGCCCTGCAGTGAAACCATGACGCCACCCGTTTACAGAAAACAGTGCAGTACACTCGCGTTGTGAATGGCGGTTATTTCATTACGTTTGAAGGGCTGGATGGATCCGGCAAAACAACACAGCTGCGTCGGCTAGCCGACACCCTGCTTGCTGCCGGACATCAGGTGGTGACGCTTCGGCAGCCGGGCGGAACGCCGCTGGGGGATCGTATCCGGGGTGTGTTGCTGGACTCCCGGAGCGAAGCGGAGCTCGGTGGAATCGCTCCCGAAGCCGAACTGGCTCTCATGTTTGCTGATCGGGCGCAATCTCTGGCCCAGGTAGTTAAACCCGCGCTTGCGAACGGGGGCGTTGTCCTCTGCGATCGCTATACAGACTCTAGTGAGGCATACCAGGGAGCGGGACGTGGTCTAGGCAGCGAGCGTGTTCGCGCTCTCCACGCCGCAGTGTGCGATGGCTTCCAGCCAAACCTGACTATCTTGCTGCTGCCGCCGCTGGAGCACTCCCTGGTACGTGCCCGGCGGCGTAACGAGCGGCACGCACGGACACGTGGGACGGACGAAAATCGATTCGAGCGGGAGGGAGACCGCTTCTACGAACGCGTTTACGAGCAGTATTGCGTGATTGCCAAGCGAGATTCAGAGCGCGTGTTCGCTCTGGCGCGCGAAGGATCAATCGAGAGCATCGCCGCTGAGATTGCACATGAAGTTCTTTCGCGATTGACCATGTCCAAAGAGGCGAATTCCTTACCAGCTTCCGCTCCGGCAAGCTATAAGTGCGCAGTGCGTTAGCCTTTAGGTGTGAGTCTTCCTTTCAGCTTCGCGGAGTTCCACGGCAATCGGTCAGCTGTGGAAGGACTGCGCGCATCTGTAGCCACCGGGCGCCTGCCACACTCCCTGATCATCGCCGGTGCTCGAGGCTCGGGCAAATACACGCTGGCGTTGATGCTCACCATGGCGCTTGAATGCCTTCGCCAACCGCGCGAAGAAGGGCAAACCCATCGCGAGTTGGCCGCGTTTTGTGGGGAGTGCCGCAACTGCTCTCGGCTTCTTGAAAGTGCCGACCTTGAAGCGCGAGTGAATGAAGCTGTGGCGGCTCGAGAAGACATGCGCGAAACGGATAAGAAGGAAACGCGCGTCCTCGTCCAGACTCACCCCGACGTCCTGATTCTTCCTCCTGATCCACCGCAGCTTCTCATTAAGTTGGGACAGGTACGAACGCTCATCTCCCGAGCGCACACACTCCCATCTGAAGCGCCCGCTAAAGTCTTCCTCATAACGTCCTCGGCCTTCATGAAGGAGGCTGCGAACTCTCTCCTGAAGGTGCTGGAGGAACCTCCCGCTCATGCTCACCTGATTCTTCTCGCCGAAAACCTCAGCGAGCTTTTGCCAACCATTCGTTCCCGATGCGCCATAACTCGGCTCGGGGCTTTGCCATCAGATGAGATTGAAGATATCCTGCGTCAGCAACGTCCTGACCTGCCGGAACGTGAACGGGCGCTGGTGGCCCGTCTCAGTGAAGGTGCTGCCGGACGTGCGCTCGCTTTCGACGTCGCCGGCTATCAGTCTGCGCGAAGCGACGCGCTCCTGCTGCTTCGCAGCGTCGCTCATGCAGGCGACCACTCCGGCTTGTTCCGTGTGACGGAAACCTATCGAGCCGGCGCCGAGGGCCAGACGAAGACGCTTGCTCTCCTCCGCGCGATGGGCAGCCTTCTGGAAGATTTGCTTCTGCTGCAGGGAGGAACTCCGGACCGGGTCAGAAACGTGGACATCCTGCTCGATCTGAACCAGATGGGCGAGAATGTGGACTTCAACACTTTGGAGGCCGCGGTGCGTAGTCTTGACGCTGTGCAATCGGGGATGCGGCGCAACCTGCTTCGTGGCCTCAGTCTTGACGCTTTCGCCGCAGACCTTGAAGTTGCTGCGGTACTCTAATGAATCCTGCGGAAACTCTACGACTATCGCCAGCGTCCCTGCATCCAATGGATCATTCGTCACTGTATCTCAGTGCAATGGCAACCGCGTTTGCCTGCGTGGTGATCGCTCACGAGGAGTCGCCTTTTGGCCACGGATAAGGAAGCAAGCAGCCGATCAGATGCCAGCGCGTTCAATGGAACGCGCAAGCTCATACGGCCGCGCCTGCCACTCGGCGGACCGCGTCGAGAACCTGGCCATAGTGAAGATCCTTTGACACACGCTAGGGTTTCAGAAGATCACGGTTCCGGGGGCGGTCTAGAGAGCTCGCACGCAGAGGCTTTCTACTTCCAGAAACAAGTACAGCAACATACCGAGATGACCGTTGTCCTGGACGATGGTGAGGAACTGAACGGCATCATCGAGTGGTATGACAAATGCGTCATTAAGTTGCGGGCGGGGCGCCGCCGCGTGATGGTCTACAAAGCCGGGATTCGCTATCTGTACAAAACAAGCGAAGCGAACTCGGGCATCGGTGTGATGAAGTAAGTCAGGCTTTGCGTGCTGCCTTTTCCAGGCGGTCTCGGATAGCGTTTCGAACCCCACCGGCTGGCGGCAGAGGACAATAGATCACTTCGACGCCGCAAGCGTCCAGCGCTCGAAGTCCCGCAAAAAGCGTTGCTGCCAGCGCATCGGCGTTAGTCCATGCGGCCCAAGTCTGTATGATAGGTCCTCCTTCATCTAGCTCCCAGTCAGTGGGCAGTAAGACACCCCTTCGGGAAGTGTGATTGGAGCTTGTCAAAGCTGCACGCAGCGACTCTTCGCTTCCTTCTACAAGAATGAGGCGAGCATTGGGCGCGTAGTGCCGCAGTCCAACGCCCGGTGCTGGTAGCGCGGCGTGTACATCCTCATCGCCGCTCGTTTCACCGATGGTTGCTTTGAAAGAAACCACCGGGACATTCGTAATGGTTTGCAACTGCTGGGGGGATACCCCGCCGGGGCGGTAGATGGTCATTTGGGGGGTGACTGGGTCCGGGAATGCGGGGTCGAGGACGGTGGACTCCAGGCCGATAGGGGTGGAGCCGGCGTCCAGTACGGCGTCGATACGGCCGTCGAGGTCGTCCAGTACGTGCTGGGCGGTGGTGGGGCTGGTGTGGCCGAAGCGGTTGGCACTGGGGGCGGCCAGGGGCAGGCCGGTGGCTCGGAGGAGGGCTAGTGCGGCTGGATGGGATGGGATGCGGATGCCTACCAGCGGGCGGCCGGCGGTGACGGCATCTGGGATGGTGGAGCGGCGTGGGAGCAGGAGGGTTAGCGGGCCTGGCCAGAAGGCGGCGGCGAGGGTATCGACGCGGCGGCGCAGATCGGGATCCATGTCCACGAGGGCGAGCGCGGAGGCGTAGTCGGGGACGTGGACGATGAGCGGGTCCCAAGCGGGGCGCTGTTTGGCGGTGAAGATGCGGGCGACGGCTTCGGGTGCGAGGGCGTTGGCGCCGAGGCCGTAGACGGTTTCGGTGGGGAAGGCGACGGTGCCTCCAGAGCGGAGGATGTCGGCGGCGCAGGCGATATCGGATGGGTTCGCGGCGTCGAGGTGGAGGGTCAGAGACATGCCTCTCTGATAGTAGTGAATCTGGCAGTCAGCCGTGGGCGCTCGTGGGAGTGCGAACGTATACTGCAAGGCATGCAAGCGGCAGAGACGGAGCTGAAGTTCCTGGTGCCTGACCAAGTAGCGCTGAGGTCACTGGCTGCGGAAGCAGGCTTCGACCTGCAGACCGAGCGGACGTTCGAAAGCAATACGCTCTATGACACGCCGGAGCGCACGCTGCGCGGCAAGAAGCAGATCCTGCGGCTGCGGCAGTATGGCAACCGCTGCACGCTGACTCACAAGCGGATGATGGATGGCGCTTCGAACGAAGGCGCGCGGCACAAGACTCGCGTGGAGACCGAGACGATCGTCGAAGATGGCGACGCGATGGCTGAGGTGTTTTTGCAGCTCGGCTACGGGCCTGTGTTTCGCTATGAAAAGTTTCGGACGGAGTGGGCCGCCGGGGATGGGCATCTGGTTGTGGACGAGACACCAATCGGCGTGTGGGCTGAGCTGGAAGGGCCGCCGGAGTGGATCGACAGCATGCTCCTGAGGTTGCATGTTCCTCAGGACGCCTGCACGACGGAGAGCTACGGCGCGCTGTTCCTGACGTGGAAAGAGCGCACGGGCAGTCCGGTGGAGCACCTGACGTTTGCCGAGGTTCAGGAGCTGGCGCTGCGGTAGCTAGACCGTCACTGCTGCGCCAGGGATCGGGACGCGGTCGACGATCTCGATGCCGAAGCCCTGCAGGGCCGGGACGTGCGTGCGGTGGTTGCTGAGCAGTCGAATCTTGCGCATGCCGAGGTCGGACAGGATCTGGCCGCCGAGGCCGACCTGGCGGAGAATCTTCGCCGCGCGCTGATCGGTCCCTGGCTCGGAACCGCGTTCCACGCCACGTTCGGGACCGGGCTCGACGTTGTCAGTGTGGTGGAAGCAAACTCGGGCGGGATCGACTGTGCGGTCAAGACCGAAGCCGCGGCCACGGTGATGGAGGTAGATCAGGGCTCCCCTCCCTGCCTCGGCGATGGCGCGGAGGGAGCCATCGACGGTGGCTCGGCAGTCGCAGGTGGTGGCACCGAACACGTTGCCTGAGAGGCAGTGGGTGTGGACGCGGACCAGCGCGGGGGTGTCGTCGTGCGCGGCGTCGACATCTCCCATGACGAGAGCGACGTGGGATTCCCCTCCCTCCACCTCACTCTCGTAGGCGAGCATGCGGAAGTCGCCGTAGGGCGTGGACATGAGAGACTCGCCGATGCGGTGGATGTAGCGCTCGTGCTGCAGGCGGTAGCGGATCAGATCGGCGCAGGTGACCATCTTCAGGTGATGGGTCTGGCAGAAGCCGACCAGGTCGGTGACGCGAGCCATGCTTCCGTCAGGGTTCATGATTTCGCAGATGACGCCGGCGGGAATGAGGCCGGCGATGCGGGCTAGATCGACGGAGGCTTCGGTCTGGCCGGCGCGTACGAGGACGCCGCCCTTGCGGGCGCGGAGCGGGAATACGTGGCCGGGACGGGCAAGGTCCTGCGGCGTGGTGCCGGGAGAGATGGCGACCTGGATGGTGTGGGCGCGATCGGCGGCGGAGATGCCGGTGGTGACTCCCTCCCGGGCCTCGATAGACTCGGTGAAGGCGGTGCCGAAGCGGGAGGTGTTGTCCTGCGTCATGGGGCCGAGGCGGAGTGCGTCGGCGCGGTCCTCGGTGAGGGTGAGGCAGATGAGGCCGCCGCCGTAAAGGCGCATGAAGTTGACGGCCTCCGGAGTGCAGAACTCGGCGGCCATGGTGAGATCGCCCTCGTTCTCGCGGTCCTCGTCGTCAACGACAACAATCATGCGACCAGCCTGAAGCTCGGCGATGGCTTCCGGCACGGTGGCAAAGGCTGTGGATGTTTCGGCCATGGTCGTGTACCCCTCCCCCGTACGTTCCTTGCGCAAAATCTTCACAACAGAGAGGTTACGGGTGGACCTCGGTGTTCGTTACGCCATCGAAACCAAAAGCAAGAGCGAATGCGCATTGGGTTCGCGGCGCGGCGGCGAAATACGCGGATCCTTCCCCAGGAATTCCTTCCCCTTCGACTTCGCTCAGGTCAGGATGACACGTCTTTGGCGTTGCACTCAGGACGACGCCATTCTGAGGAAAGTCGCCCTACCTCCAGTTTACCGATTGGATGAAATAAAAATGCAACCGTTTCGTCATGGGCAAGTCGTTTCTTTGCCATGGGATGCGGTTGCATTTGTCATTCCGGGGCTTGACAGGTTTAGAGGGTGGACTCGATTTCAAAGCCCCAGGCCTCGAGGAGAGCCTCGGGGATGTACTTGGAGTTCTTGTTGCGGCGAGCCCACTCGCGAAGACGGGTGGAGCGGACGTACTGGTCCGGGGTGAGCTTGTACTCTTTGACCACCTGCTCAAACGAGGTGATGGTGGGGACAACGGGGCCGATCGGCTCGGGCTTGCCCCAGTTTGGATTTCCGCGGCGCTTGGCCATGTGTTGAGTGCTCCTTGCGTTGGCGGCGGTGCGCCTTGGACCGCGCACACGCAACATTCTATTTTACCGCAATTTGTTCCCTCGTTTTCGGCCTGGTTTCTCTCCGTTATCGGTAATGCCTCGAAGGGTTGCGGGTAATGGTTTGGCGACCACTCGATGAGCTGATTTCGATATCGGTTCCAGCCGCCTCCTGGATTATGTCGTGCATACCCCGTGCATGCCGCCTTGCCGAAGTGCCATGTAGCCGGGGTAGCCGGGGCCGATGATCCCTCCGCAAGAGGCGAGTGAGCCTCTTGCTCAGGAGAAACTCCATATGTCCGATCTCTTCATCGCTTTTGCCTTTATCGCCATGGTTCTCGCGCCCTGCGTGGTCGGACACATGACCGCGCCCACCGAGAGCGAAGAGAACTGGGGCTAGCAGCGCTCTTTCCTCCTGGTGGAAGATCGCGGCCGGTTGCGAGCCGGGCGACGTTTCCAATCGCGGCAGGCGGTATGATGGCCTCGTGATCAGGCTGGCGGCCAAACGAAGCAAGATGTGCGCATTGCTGGTGTGCGCCCTTCTGGCGGTCCTCGCGGTTCGGCCTGCCCACTGCGATCTCTGCGACGGTTTCTACCCTGCCCCGCAAGCCGCAACGAGTGTCGTTCATCACCACACGCCGCTCCATCCCGACAGTTGCAACGGCGTCTGCTCCTGCTGCGCTGCGCAAAATTTGCCCGAACGCCGAGCCGACGTCGGTTTTCGGCCGACAACCTTCGCAGTTGTCTTGCCTGAACAGCCAGAGCCGCCGACAGCCCGCGCCTCCAGTCTCTTTCGGCCTCCTCGTACTTCCCTTCTCGCCTAGCCAGGAGCACGCGCACTTTTGCGCGAGCCAGACAGCACTCAAAACACAGGAGAGTAAGGGTGATGCGAATGTTCGCGTGCCTCAATCGATGCGCCGTGGTGTGTCTTGCGGCGTCGCTCTGGAATCCCGCGCAGGCGCAGGCTGCCGCCAGCGGGGCAACACACACAGCAGCCAATGACGACGATCCGAAAGTGATCCTTGAGCTGGGAACCTCAGCGAGCTGGAACACCAGCGGAGGGGCCGTGAGCTATGCTCCCAATGTTGCCGCCGAAGTGACGCCAATCGAGAACTGGCTGGAGATCGAGGCGGGCATTTCGCCGTTCTTTTCGCATGGAAGCAGCGAGTGGGACACCGATCTGCTGTTCAAGAAGCCGTGGACGCTTTCTCCGACAGCCGAGTTCATGGCGGGATTGGGACCGGAGTGGGTTCATACCAGCAGCAATGGCCGATCGACGAATTCGCTTGCGGGCGAGGTGGCGGGAGACTTCATGTTCTGGCCGACAGGCAGGCACCGGTTCGGCTGGTATCTGGAGCCTGCTTATGACTACAGCTTTTCGGGGACGCACGAACAATCGCTTGGGATTAGCGCCGGGCTTTTGATTGGATTCGGCCGTGGGTACCGGGATGGCGAGGGGAAGGCGTGTCGACGTTGATCGCGGGCGCGATTTCCGCTCTGTAACGCCGAAGCTTGGGCCCACCCGAGACGCGATGAGGCTGCGTCCCTGGCGGGACCATCGAGGTTAATGTGGAACTCGGCTTGGGTTCGGTTTTGATGGCGAGAACGGCGTTAATGGGGACGAATCAATGGAACAAACTATTCGAGCGCCCGTATCACACGAAAGCGTGTCATGCATCATGTACGACCGGTATATCTCGGTGCACCATGGAGGCAATCATGGCGAATCACTCCACGTTGGCAACTCAACGCGCGGCGGCACGAGTTGCAGGATGGACCCTGCTGCTGCTTATTGTCAGCGGTTTCACGGCTATGCTCGCCTTCGGGGCAAGCCCGATCGTAGACGGCGATGCGGCCGCCACGGCGCAGAACATGATGGCGCACGAACGCGCCTTCCGTGGAAGCCTTGGCTGCGAGATCGTGATGCTGAACTGCGATATTGTGCTGGCGCTGGCTTTATACGCCCTATTGAAGCCGGTAAACGATACGCTTGCGCTTCTGGGTTCCTTCTGGCGAATCGCCAACGCAGGAGTGTTGGGGGTCGGAATCGCCTCCAGTCTTGTTGCGCTCGATCTGTTCAGCAACCCGAAGTACATGTCACTGATGAGCGGCGGTCCGTCGCATGCGCTTGGATTGATCTTCTTCGATCTGCATGACCGCCTCTCCCTGATGGGTTTGATCTTCTTCTGCTTCGGAGCAGGGATTCACAGCTGGTTGTTGTATCGAGCAAGGTACATTCCAAGAATTATCTCGGGGCTCTATCTCTTCGCCTGCGTAGAGATGCTTCTTTGCTGCTTTCTCTTCGTTCTCTTCCCAGGAACCCGGGGCGTGCTCGACCCTGCGTTTCTCGTGCCGGACGTTCTTGCCGAGTTCTCTGCCGCACTTTGGCTAGCGCTGAAGGGAGCGACACTGCCTATATCAAATGAACAGCGCGCCTTGTCCACGTGATCGGGCGGATAGGTAACGGGAAGTAGACTTTCATCCGTCATCCGCCGTCCACGCCCGATGACAATACCCTACGTATACTCTCCACCATGCGAACTCTCGCACCGGCCCTCGCGCTCATCGTCCTAGTTTGCGGCTCCCTCTCGCTTTCTTCCCAGACCCAGCCTTCGCCGCGCTACGAGATCCGTACAAACCACGATCCTAACGGCACGGGCACCTTCTACATGGGTAGAGAAATAGCCCAGGTGATGGGCCCCGGAGGCATAGAGTGGCTGGACCGCGCCCAGAGAGACACCGAAGAGCACCCCGCCCAGGTGCTTGACGCCTTGCAGCTTCACTCCGGCGAGGTCGTCGCCGATCTCGGAGCGGGCTCCGGCTACTTCACCTTTCGTATGGCTCCCAAAGTCGGGGAGACCGGCAAGGTGCTGGCTGTCGATGTGCAGGACGAAATGCTGCAGACGCTGAAGCAGCGTGCCGCCGCCAAGAAAATCGCAAATGTGCAGGTCATCAAGGCGAGTGAAACCGATCCGCACCTGCCTGCCGGAGCGGTCGACCTTGTGCTGATGGTGGATGTGTACCACGAACTCGCCTACCCCTACGAAGTCATGCAAAGAGTTCGCGACTCCCTGAAACCGGACGGCCGCGTAGCGTTCGTCGAATACCGGCAGGAAGATCCCGCCGTCCCGATCAAAGAAGTCCACAAAATGTCGGTGGCTCAGCTCGAAAAAGAAATGTCAGCCGTGGGTCTAGTTCCCGTGCGCAGAATCGAAACGCTGCCACTGCAACACATCCTGATCTTCGGCAAGAGATAGCGAAGCACGGCAAGTCCGTGTCATTCCCCTGCCCAGCGCATGTGCCTAAGAGCCTAGGCTGTACCGAGCCTCCACATGTGCCCGCCATTAAGGGCGAACGTCACAGCTTCTTCGTGACGCGAAGTCGAGGACCCGATGCTGCTAACGCACACCGGATGCGGGCCTGTGCCAGGCTGCGTCGAGTCCGACAACGCCGTTTGTGGTTCCCGATCCATGTGGGAAGCCACTTCAGGCAGCCACTAGCCACCTGAACATTCCGGAGAAAGCAGTCTGCCAGCGAGAGCTTTGGCAGAGACTTTCGCTTCAGGGATGCCGACGCCCGCCATAGCACCCTCGACGCTGAGTGTGGCGAAGCCGTGGGCCATGGTCCAGACGGCCAGGGCCAGTTGCTGTGCGGACGTTTGGGAAGGCTCAATTTGCAAGGCTAGGATCGCTGCGACTTCGAATGCCTTCGCGCTTGACGCCTGAACCTCTGGATAGTGCGTCTTGTCGATTCCCGACTGGAACATCACTGCGAACAGATCCGGGTGACGCTCCGCAAAGCTGACGTAAGCGAGGTAAACCGCGAGAAGCTTTTCCCTGGGCGGCGCAACGGTGTCCGCCGCGGCCCGCAACTCCGTCTCCAGGGTACGGTTGCCCAGCCAGACGATCTCGATGAGAAGCGCCTCCTTATCCTTGAAGTGGTTGTAGGGAGCACTCACGCTTACGCCGGCAGTACGGGACGCTTCGTTCAGCGTGAACCCGCGAGGACCTTTCTCCCGAACAAGCCGGAGTGCGGCCTCCATCAGGGCGGTCTTCAGATCGCCGTGGTGATAGGACCTTGCTTTCTTTTCCATCAAGTGCATCCTTTCGGGCGGCTAAGCGTCTTAGAAGCTATATGAACATCGTTCATATGGGAGCTTAGCATGATCAAGATGACCATCCTTCTACGCCGCAAGCCGGAGATGAGCCACGAAGAGTTCGTGGCCTATCACCGGCATCAACATGCCCCCTTGTTCCGTTCGCTCCCTGAGGTTAAGCAGCACGTGCGGCGCTATGTGCAATGCCACGCCACTGGCGAGACGTTTCCCGGACTTCCGGACAACCACATCGATGGGTCGACCGAGCTTTGGTTTGACGATCTTGCCGGAATCGCTGGTGTTTTCCAATCTCCCGATTACATGGCGACGATCCGTCCCGATGAGGAGAAGTTCCTGGACTTGCATGCCTGTGAGTTTCTGGTGGGAACCGAACACGAAGTCATTCCTGCAGCGCGTGCTTAACCATGTTCGTTCGATCGGGGAAAACACCATGATTTTCACCCACGAAGCTTCCATACCGCTCCCTGTGAGTGACATACACCTTGACGAGTGGCTGTTCAACCTTTCGGAAAGCGACTACAAGGCTTGTGCCCGGGGCCACCGCGCTGTCGGTAGCAATGGCGGAGAGCACTTCGAGGGCATGGTCAACGTCGAGTCGATGGCTGGAGCTCTGATCATCCAGCACTACAAAACAGAAGTGCTGGAGGCAAATCATGTGCGTCTCTTCTCGAAGAGAAGCCGGGCCTACCTGATGCACCTCCTGCCCTTTTATCTACAGGTCGGTTGGGAGATGCAGGTGTCCAGCGTATCGGCGAACGAATCGAGATTGCGCTGCACGATCGACGTACGAAATCCACTCTGGGTTCGCTTCGTTGGATTCTTCAATGCTACCAACTACTGGATTCGCCAACACCTGATCGAAGAGACACAGGGCTTTGCCCGCGATCTGAGCCGCAAAGGATCTCATCGCGTTGCATAGGAGGGCTACAGAGGTTCGTTTCGCCGAGCCAGCTTATCGCCAGTGATCTCGCTCGCCAAAACTGTCAGGCAACGCTGTGGAGTTGCCGCGGAATCGTCGTAGAGCTCAGGGGAGCTTTTTCAGGTTGTTCTGGGCGGCGGCGTTGGCGGGGTCGAGCTGGAGGGCGTGGTTGAAGGCGGCGCGGGCTTCGGTGAAGTGGCCGGCCCGGGCTTCCATAGCGCCCAAGTCGTTCCAATCGTCGGGGGTGTTGGGGGAGAGTTCGAGAACCCGGCGCTGATGGAGGAGGGCTTCGGCGGGCTGGCCTGCGGCGCTTAGTACCTGCGCAAGGGCACGCTGGGCGTCGGGCTGCTGGGGGGTTAGTCTGGCCCAGGCGTTTAGTTCGGTGAGAGTCCTGGGGACGTCGCCGTCGGCGGTGTAGGCCATGGCGAGCAGACGATGGGCGTCGGGGTCGCTTGGAGTTTTCGCGATGAGGCGGTGGAGGAGGGGCTCGGCGGAGACGGTGTCGCCCGCACGAACGTATAGCTGGGCGAGGTCAAAGGTGGCGTCGGCGTTGTTGGGGTCGACGGCCAGGGCGGCTTTGTATTGCTTTGTTGCGGCGGTGGGGTCGCCTGAGGTTTCGAGGGCGGAGCCCAGTGCGGTGAGGGCTCGGACGTTGCGTGAGTCCAGGGTAAGGAGGCGCTGGAAGAGGGCGATGGCTTGCTGCGAGTTCCCTGCCTGCTGGCTTAGCGCGGCGAGGTTGTAGAGAGCGATGGTATCGCTGGGAGACTTGCTGAGGGCGTCTTCCATCCAGGCTTGTTCGAGCAGGAGGCGTGGGTCTTCTGAATGGTTGTCGTCGCCAGGGTTGGGGTGGGGCAAGACCTGGAGCCAGAGGTGGCTCATCTCGTCGGTGGCTCGGTTGCCGCCTTGGACTCGGACTGGCGGAGAAGCCGGGTTGTGGATGTTGGCGGCGGAGTTGTCGTAGGTGTAGCGCATGTGCAGGACCGTGCCGGCGGGGAGCGCGAGAGGCGTGGCGAGGCGGTAGACGGACTGGCGGTCGATGTCCCAGTTGGGGATGGTGACGAGCGGCTCCGTTTCGCCGCTGGGGAGCGTGGCCCAGCCCTGCATTTCGCGGCAGAGGTAGTGGGCGTGGGGGTAGAGCGCGAGGACGTCGACAGCGACGGGGAGCCGGAGCTGGTCGGCGACGACGAAGTGGGCGTCGTTGGCGGGGATGTCGAGGGCGGCGTCGTGCTCAAGCTGGATGAGCATGGGGTGCTGGGTGGCCGGGGCGGGCGTGAAGTAGAGGCCGATGCGGGCGCGGATCTGCTCGGGCTTGCCGGTGGGCTTGAGGTGCATGTTGAGGACGAGGTCGTTGCCAGGGTCGAGACGCCAGGGCATGGTAGGCGGCTCGACGAGGGCGGTGGAGTCGGGCTTCCAGAAGAGGAGATGGCTGTCGGGGTCGAAGGTGTCGCCGGAGTCGATCTGGAGATCCATGCCGGGGACGCCTTTTTGCCAGTCGCGCGGGTGCTGGGCGCGGAAGCTGCCGGTGCGGTCGAGGATGAGGTTGGCGTGGTGGACGAGGCTCGATCCGCCGCTGGGACCGCCGGGCTGGATCTCCATGGCGCGGACCCAGCGGGTTTGCTGGACGGCGCCGGGGAGAACGAAGTTGACGAAGAGGTCGGAGCCGGAGGCGGGCTCGGTGACGGGGGCGGGCATTTCGAGGATAAGGTCGGGCGGGCCCATCTGCCAGTCTTTGCGGTAGGCAGGTGCTTTCGGCTCGGGGCCGATGCCTTCGGGCATGCCGGATTTGACCCAGGCGGCGAGGATCTCGATGTCGGAGGCTTTGAGGCGGCGGTCGCCTTCGAAGTGGGCGCTGCCGGTGGGCTCTGGGAGCCAGGGAGGCATGTAACGGGAGGAGACTACGTCGGCGATCTGAGTGCCCCAGCGATGGGCGGCGGCGTAGGTGGTGAGGTCGAAGAGACCGGAGCCTCCGGTGTGGTGGCAGGCGGTGCAGTTGCGGTAGACGATGGGGGCTATCTGGTTGCGCCAGGTGATGGGAGTGGATTGAGCTTGCACTGGAAGTTCGTGGCGGGGCAGGAGGAAAGCGCTCACGCCAAGTACGCCAAGTGTGCCGCAAAGTACGCGAAGGATTTTGTGGCGAGTGGTCATTTTGCGCGGGGGTTCATGATGGCGCAGCCTACCGGAGTTCCGCTGGCGGGCGTGGGGGGCTTGTCGGCGAGGATGGCGGCGATGGCGGCTTCGGCGAAGTGCTCGGTGGCGGCGGGGCGCTCCAGACCCAGGCGGACGAAGCGGTTGTCGATGCGGCCGGTGTAGGCGGCGCGCCAGCCAGTGGGGCTGGGGATCAGGATGGCGATCTCTGGGGTGACGATCGCGTGGGTCAGGTGGGCGAGGGCGGCGGTGGGGTCCTGGATTGGATCGCCCGCGCGGTCGAAGGCTTGCTGGTGTTGGGCGATGTCGGTGGGGTGGTCGGTGGGGTTGGGGTAGACGTAGTAGAAGCGGACGCCGCGCGGGGTGAATTCCTCACGGAGACGCGTCATCTCGGGGAAGGTGCGGTTGGAGATGGGGCAGTCTGTGGCTACGAAGAAGAGGACTACCGCGCGGGTGTTGGCTGGGGCGAGTTCGGGGAGGGGCTTGCCGTCGAGGCGGGTGCCCCATTGCTGGGGGCTTGCGTTGGGAGCGAGGAGAAGGCTCGCGGCGAGGCAGAGGGTCCCGATTCGCATGGACCACGATAGCAAAGCGGGCTAGTAGTCGGCGGGCTGGTTGTGGACTACCTTTTCTACGAGGTTGTGGAGGTTGAGGAGGGGCCACGGGGCCGAGACGGTCTGGGGTTGGGACTGGCCGGCGTTGTGGACGATGAGGGCGGGGCGGGGATCGAAGAGGCTGTGCGAGGCGGTGTCGTCTTCGTCGGTCCAAGCGGATTGCCAGTTCCAGAGATCGACTCGCCAACTGTGGTCGCCTTCGACGATGAGCGTGGTGTCGTTCCAGCGGGGCGAGGCCTGGAGCTGCCCGAGCAGGTTGCCGAGGACGTGGTCGGCGAGGGCGAGGTTGTCGAGGTAAGAGCTGCCGCAGGCATGGGCGTAGTCGTCGTCGAGGCGGGACCAGATGTTGGGGCTGTGCGGGACGGCTAGGTGGAGGAAGACGAAGTCGGCCTGATCGGTATGGATGAGTTCGGTGGCGTGCTGATCGAGGTCGAGATGGGTCTTGAGGCGCTGGCGGACGTCGTAGTTGCAGACTTCGCGCTCAGCCTGAGCCTGCGAACCGATGCCGCGGAAGAGCTCTTTCAGCGGCTTGAGGGTGTTGTGGTACAGGCTGTCGCGCTGGGACATCAGACCATCGATGCGGTCGAGGTTCATCCAGTAGCAGTTATCGATAGCGTCGCCGTAGGTGGTGCAGTAGGGGTTGTACCAGCCGACGGCAGCGGTGCGCCAGCCGGCTGCCTGGGCGTCGTGGAAGACGGTTTGCTGGCCGGTGATCGGGTGCCAGCCGTGCTGATCGGCGTAGTGAACGAGGAAGCTGTTGTTGAAGCGGAAACGGAAATCGTCGACGGTTTGGCCGGTGAGGAGTGAGGGGATGATCTTCACGGTCTTGTAGCCGACGGGCTGGACGTCGGTAAAGAGCGTGCTCTGTCTGCGGAGTTCGTCGAAGTTCGGAAGCTCCAGGTCGCGGGCGCGATGCTCGAAGAGCTGGTCGTAGGAGAGCTCGTCGAAGACCACCCACACCAGGAGCGGATGGTTGCGTGGGGGCTGGGGTGAAGTTTCCCAGGCGGAGGTGCGCTGGTAGGGGCCGGGCTTCCAGTGGGCCACCCAGAGCATGCCGAGGATGCTGAAGGCGGCGAAGGCGGCGAAGAAGATGCCGGTGGCGTCGCCGACACGGAGGAGACGGCGGTACCAGAGCGGGAACTCCAGCAGCAGGAGCAGGAGCAGCGCGGCCCAGATGTAGCCGAAGACGGGGATCCAGGCAGTGCCGACTCCGAAGTGCATCAGGTCTTCCGTGCGCTTGAGGAGGAAGGGTGGAACAACGATGGCAATGAGCAGGCGGACCCAGCCGTAAAAGCGGGTTCGCTGAATGAGGATGACGAGAAGAAAGATCGCGGCGCCGAGGATGAAAATGCCGGCGATTTGCGCAGCTACGATGCCGCCAAGAGCGAAGGGGACGTGCATGCGAACATCGGCTCCGCCGCCGAGGAGGTCGCCGTAGTTCATGACGAGGATGAGGGCGGCCAGGCCGATGCACTGGCAGAAGCGCTTGAGCCTCAAGATTTTCCTGCTTCTTCGCTGCTGTGTGTGCTTTTCTCGAGGAGGAAGAGTGTTCGGCCATTGTCGAGTGGCTGCTGCTCGAGGACATGGAAGCGGCCAATGCAGGCGGAGAGCAGGTCGGACTCGGAGAGTGAGCCGTAGAGGTCTTCGCGGCCGCGCATGAGGCTTTGATACATGGGGTCTTCGACGGGAACCCACTCGATAACGAGATAACGGTTGGTGAGGCGGGCGCAGAGAGCCATGATGGCCACGAGCGGAATCTGCTCCATGAGGAGCAGGTGGTGAATGACCGCGAGCATGAGAACGAGGTTGAACTGCCCTTCGAGACGACCGAGGAGCGACGTGTACTCCGCGTTGTTCCAGCCGACAGCGGGGGTGGGGCGGGAGATGTCGGCGTGGAGTGTCTGGATGGCTAGCTTGCGGCCACGGCTCATGTGGAAGAGCTGCTCGGCGGCGGCGGCGTCGCGCTCGAGGGCGATGACTTCGGCTCCTGACGCGGCGGCGAGGGCGCTGTACTCGCCGGTGTTGGCGCCAATGTCGAGGACGCGGCCTGGCTGGAGGTCGTGAAGGATGCGTTCGAGCCATCGGTGCTTGGTATTGCTGCTGGCTGTCGTGTAGTGGCTGCGGGTTTCGGTGTAGCCGCTCCACTCGGAAGCGGCGGGCTTGGGCAGCGCGTTGCGGGTTCGGCGGCGGAGGCCGGCGAGCGTGCGGCGGAGGACGTGGAGGGCGGCTTCGGGTTCGAGCGGGCGGGCCTCTGCGATGGCGGGTGTGGCTGCGCTCCCTTTGCGGCGGTCCAGAACGGCTGGAAGGGTGATGGGCCAGAAAGCGGCTGGGGAGAGGCGGTGCTTCCAGCCGAGCGCGGTGTAGAGGTCGGTGGGTTCGTAGCCATCGCGGTGGAAAAGGCTGAGCGCGAGCGGCCAGTGGAGCAGCTTGTTCATCAACAGCGGCAGCAGGAAGGTGCGGATGTACTGGCCGTAGGCGAGCCAGATGGAGACCGAGGGTTTGTGGCGCTCGAAAGAGAGGACGTCGACGAGGATGGGCCGCGGGCCGATAAAGAGAATGTTGAGGGGCGTAGCGTCCTTGAGAATCCAGCCCTGCGCGAGCCCCTGCTCGCAGAGGTTCAGGGTCAGCTCCGCGACGGCCAGCCACTGCGACGGGGTCCACTCCCAAGGGTAGGACGGCACGGGTATGCGGGGGTGAAGAAGACGCAGACTGGCGCGGGAGTCGTCGGACTCGTCGATTACCCAGCCGATGAGGTCGCCGCTGGTTCGCAGAGTCTCCGCAAAGGGAGACTCCAGGAACTCCAGGACCTGCCGGCGCGCCTCGGGCTGAATGGTGCGAACGGCGTAGTCGCCTTCCAGGACAAGCGATCCGGCAGGATCCCGGAAGGTCGGTGCCGGTGCTTCCCGAATCATGCTGCCTTGGTGGGTTGGGGTCGAGCGGATTGCAGGGCCGGCTGAACGGCTTCCTTCTTGCGACCGAACAGGGCGAGGATACGGCGGCGCATGTAGTAGAGGAACCCGGCGGCCACCGAAGCGAAGCCCTGCAGAGCGAGGAGACCCGAACCGGGATCCACGTAGGCCAACGCCTGGCGTTCGGAAGCGATGGTCAGGCAGAGGATAAAGGCAAGGGCGAGCGAGAGAGAGACGAAACGCTTCATTCCTAGAAATCTCCAACGGTTAGGGCAGTCTTGATGCGGGAGCCACGAGGCCTGTGATCTGAGACGGGTGTACGTTCCTCCAAGTTTCGATGAACCCGTCGGGTTACGAGGAAGTTGCGGGATGGGCGAAAGAAATTTCTCCCTGCCAGCGACCGCGGTGGGAATCTCCCCAAAATGATTCTTAGGCGGCGCGTCTTTTGAAGCTGTTGCGGTGTCTACCCGTCTTATTCAGCGTTGCTTAAGGTGTGGGTTGAGTGCACCTGAGTTTGGAGAACCTGTGGCGGAGCAGCCGATGAATGAGGGCCAGGCAGCTAGGCGGCGGGCGGCGCTGGCAGGGAGTTGGGCACTACCGGTGATGCTTCTGGTGGGTTGCGGGGTATTTGCAGGCGCCGTGTCTGCCCAAGAGCCTGCGCTGCCAACCGCGCCGTCCGCAGTAAAGATGGCTCCCAACGCTCCTGTTTCTGCAACCGGGAGTGGGACTATCACGGGCATCGTGACAGACACGGATAAGGCGGCCGTGCCCAACGCACAGGTTTTTCTGGAGACGGTGGAGCCGAAGGCTCTGCTGCAGACAGCGGCGGCGGACGCCACCGGAGCGTTCCAGTTTTCGGGCGTGCCGGCGGGAAGTTACGTGGTGAAGATCACGGCGAAGGGATTTTCGGCCTGGAAGATCAAGGACGTGCTTGTACTGCATGATGGAGAAGTCTTCGAGATCCCAACCGTGGAACTGGGCGTGGAAGCAATCACTACGACGGTGGATGCGATCACGATGGAAGACCTGGCCGAGATGCAGATCACGGCGGAGGAGCACCAGAGGATTCTCGGCGTCCTGCCGAACTTCTACGTGAGTTACCTGCCAAATGCAGCGCCGCTGACGCGGAAGCAGAAGTTCAAGTTGGCGTTCGTGGTGAGCCGTGACCCGCTGACGTTCATGACCACAGGAATCACGGCGGGAATCGAGCAGGCGCAGGGGGATTTTTCAGGGTATGGGTCGGGGTTTGCCGGGTATGCGAGCCGGTTTGGGGCGACGTACGGCGACCGGTTCAGCGCGACGATGCTGGGAGCGGCAATCCTGCCTTCCCTGCTGCACCAGGACCCTCGGTACTTCTACAAAGGCAGTGGCAGCGTGGTGCACCGGGCGCTGTATGCGATTTCAACGGTGGTGATCTGCAAGGGAGACAACGGGAAGTTTCAGCCTAACTACTCGAACGTGTTTGGGAACCTGGGGGCGGCGGGGATTTCTTCGCTGTACTACCCGCGCAGCGATCAGCACAGCGCGCAGGTGACGGTGGACAATACGCTGATCGGGATCGCTACCGGGTCGTTCGGGACGCTGTTCCAGGAGTTTTTGTTGAAGAGGTTTACGCATGGGGCTCCGCCTACGCCCTGAGTATTCGTGCCGCAGGAAAGAAAAGCGCTCACGCAAAGTACGCCAAGTTGGCGCGAAGTTCGCAAAGGAAACGGCGGCCCGTTATGGGCCGCCGTTGCTGTTTGATTGGCTTACTTTTCGTTGCTGGCGTACCACTTCTCGAGATCGGCATGCATCATTTTGAGCGCGTCGACGTTGAGATAGACCATGTGGCCGGCCGGATAGTAGCCGAAGCTGACGTTGTGGGTGAGGGGCTCAGGGAGCATCATCTGAGCGAGGTCGTGCTCGGTGCCGAAGAAGGGAGTGGCGAGATCGAACCATCCGTTAGCGGAGAAGACCTTGAGGTGCGGGTTCTTGCGCATGGCGTCGGAGAGGTCGATGACGGTGTCGGGCTGCTCCATGCCGCCACGACCGCCGCCACCGCCACCACCACCCATCATTCCAGAGGGCTGGTGATGGAAGTCCCAGGCCGCGCCGCGGGCGTGGAGGCGGTACTCCTCGGAGCTGGTCATCTTGAGCTCGGTCATGAGGTACTCATGGAACGCGCCTACGAAGGGGCCGGAGATGCCGGTGTCGGAAGGATCGAAGCCGGCATTCTCACCGACCTCGTTGATATCGGGGCCTTCGAAGCGGGCGTCGTAGCGGCCGAGGATCTGGCCGTCGGTGCGCTCGAGCTCCTTGCGGAAGTGGGTGGGCGAGATGCGGAGCTTGGATTCCTTGACGTACTTGAGGTCAAGGCCGGTAAGCGCGGAGACTTGCTGAGCGATCTCATCGAACCTGGCGGGAGGAAGACGGTCTCCGGCGTGCAGCGCCTCGGCATAGGGGCCGGCGGCAAACTTGCGGGCTTTTTCGACGTGCTCTTCCATGGTGCCGTTGTGCGGAACCTTCTTGAAGTACCAGCCGATGGCGGCGTAGCTGGGCAGGTAGGTGACGGGCTCGATGTCAAAGCCCGGGGAGCGCGAGTAGTAGTTGAGGATGGAGCTGAGCAGCGTGACGCCGTTGAACTCAATGCCATCATTATTGAGCAGAGCGACGAGGGCGGCGGAGCGGGGCGTGCCGTAGCTTTCGCCGAAGAGGTATTTGGGCGAGTTCCAGCGCTGGTTGAGGGTGATGTAGCGGACGATGAAGTTCTCAAAAGCCTTGATGTCCTGATCGACGCCGGCGAAGTCGGCGGGCTTGCCGCGGCCAACGGCGCGGGAGAAGCCGGTATTGGGGGCGTCGATGAAGACGAGATCGGTCTTGTCGATCAGGGAGTACTCATTGGGTACCCAGCGGAAGGGCGCGGGGCCGGTGGCGGCGGGGCTGGACGTGATGACGCGGATAGGACCGACGGAGCCCATGTGCAGCCAGAGAGAAGCGGAGCCGGGGCCGCCGTTGTAGAGAAAGGTGACGGGGCGGTTCTTCGCGGGGGCGCCGTCTTCGGTGTAGGCAACGTAGAAGATGCTGCCGTTGGGATGGTCGTTGTCGTCGCGAATGACCAGGTTGCCGGCGGTGGCGGTGTAATGGACGGTGCGGCTGCCGGCGGTCCAGTCGTGCTTGGTTTCGGCCTTGGCCTCGGCGGGGACAGGCACCGGAGCGTTGGGGGTTTCCGCCTGGTTGGCGTTTTCACCGGGTTCGGCACCGGTGGGAGCACCGCGGCGCTGCTGCTGCGCGAGGGACGAGAGGGACAGGCCGGCCGCCATGATGCCCAAGGCAACGGCAGAGCGGATGAGACGGGATCGCTTCAAGAGAGCCTCCTAGGAAATGAAAATCCGGGGGAACAGGAAAGTTGTTGGGGTACTGCAGGGTATACGAGTGAATATCGCGTGAAGACGCAGTGAAAGTTGGGTGCTGTACAAAATCCCACCGACCGGTTCGGTCGCCCTTTTCATGGCGTACATCCCGGCGTAGGGTTGAGGCCATCTGCGTAAGCAGCGAACGCTGCGGATGAAACCCGAGGATGAGCCTGTGAGCCCTTGCGATGTGTTGGAAGAGTTGCCGGAGATTGAATCCGGTGAGGCGGAAGAACTGGAGTTGACTCGGCGGCAATTTGTGGGTGGCTCGTCGATCCTAGCGGTGGGTGCCGCGCTGGGGCTTGAGCGCGCGGCGCGGGCGGACGAAGGACCGAAGGCGCCGGGCAGCGAGCCGGTCATGGTGCCGTTGTCAATTTCGATCAACAAGCAGACGCGCACGCTGACGGTGGATACGCGGACTTCCCTGCTGGACCTTCTGCGCGAGCACCTGGGCCTGACAGGAAGCAAGAAAGGCTGCGATCACGGCCAGTGTGGCGCGTGCACGGTGCTCCTCGATGGGCGGCGCGTGAATAGCTGCCTGACGCTGGCCGTGGTGGCGCAGGGAGCGGAGATCACGACGATCGAAGGGCTGGGGGACGAGACGAACCTTGGGCCGGCGCAGCGGAGCTTTCTGGAGCACGACGGTTTCCAGTGCGGGTACTGCACCCCGGGGCAGATCTGCTCGGCAACGGCTCTGATGGATGAGGCGGCGAGGGGTGAGCTTTCCGTGGTGAGCTTTGAGACGGGCAAGACGATGAAGCCGGCGATTACGGATGACGAGATTCGCGAGCGCATGAGCGGGAATATCTGCCGATGCGGAGCGTATCCGAACATTGTGGCTGCGGTTAGGGCGCTGACCAGCGTCGGTTCAACTGGAGGTGCGGCATGAATCCGTTTTCTTATCAACGGGTAGAGGCTCCGGACGCGGCTTTGCATGCCGTTCTGGCTGGGCGTGGGGCGAAGTTTCTGGCGGGTGGGACGAACCTTGTCGACCTCATGAAGGACGGCGTAGAGACTCCGCCGGCGCTGGTGGATGTGAACCACGTCGGGCTGGACAAGGTGGAGGCGAGCGCGAGAGGGGCGAAGATTGGGGCGCTGGTGCGGAACTCCGACCTGGCGAATGATCCGGGTATCGTGGCGAACTATCCTCTTCTGTCGCACGCGTTGCTTTCGGGGGCGAGCGCGCAGCTGCGGAACCGGGCAACGACGGGCGGGAACCTGATGCAGCGGACGCGCTGCTACTACTTCATGGATACGGCGTTTCCGGCTTGCAACAAGCGAATGCCGGGATCCGGGTGCGGCGCGGTGAATGGTTTCAACCGCATCCACGCGGTGCTGGGGCAGACCGATGAAGGGCCGCAGTCTCCGCACACCTGCATTGCGACCAACCCTAGCGACATGAACGTGGCGCTGTATGCCTTGAATGCTTCGGTTGAAATACAGGGGCCAAAGGGCAAGCGGGCGATGCCGGTGCGGGAGTTTCATCGGCTGGTTGGGAAGGATCCCTCATTGGACACGAACCTGAAGCCGGATGAGCTCATCGTCGGCGTGACGTTGCCGACGGCGAAGTTCGGGAAGAATTCGTGGTACCTGAAGGCTCGCGACCGGCAAAGCTATGCGTTCGCGCTGGTGAGCGTGGCGGCTGGGCTGGAAGTGGATGGCGGGCAGATCAAGAGTGCGGGATTAGCGTTGGGCGGGGTGGCGCATAAGCCGTGGTACTCGCCTGAGGCCGAGCATGCGCTTGTTGGACAGGCGGCGAATGAGGCTACGTTCCGCAAAGCTGCGGAGATCGCGATGCGAGGGGCCAAGGGGTATGAGCACAATGCGTTCAAGATCGAGCTGGCGAAGGACTGCATTGTGCGTGCGCTGACGGTGGCTGCGGCTGGCGGAGTCGGAGCGGCGGCGTAGGCCGGTGTGAACTTCACGCAGCCATCAAAGCGGGGGTCTCTCCACTCCGCTTCGCTTCAGGTCGAGATGACGAGCGTTGGGTGTTTCGGTCGAGACACAGAGTTGAGACAAGAACAGAAGATTTGGCAGGAGTAACAAGATGATGCAGGCAGACGCGAAACCACAACAACCACCGCAAACACCCCATCGCTATGACGGCATCGTGAAGGTGACGGGCAAGGCGAAGTATGCGGCGGAGTTTTCAGAGCCGTTCGCGAAGAAGGATCTGCTGTATGCGTACATGGTGCAGTCGACCGTGGCGAATGCGACGATTACCGCGATGGATACGAAGGCGGCCGAACGGGCAGCCGGCGTGGTGGCTGTGCTGACGCCGTTCAACGCGCCGAAGTTGTCTGTGGGAGCGCCACAGCCTCCGGCCCGGCGAAGCCTGACCGTGCTGCAGAACAATACGGTGAGCTATAACGGGCAGCCAATCGCGGTGGTGGTGGCAAAGTCGCAGGACCAGGCGATGCATGCGGCGAAGCTGATCAAGACGACCTACCAGGAGCAGCCGGCGAAGATCGCGTTCATGACGCGGCTGGGCGAGGCGAGGCCGCCGAAGAGCGCCGGCAAGGAGCCGGCCAAGCAGGTGACGCAGCAGCCGGATACGATTCCCTCGGGTTCGGTGGTGATCGAGAACACGTATGTGACGCCGATCCAGAACCACAACCCGATGGAGCCGCACGCGACGATCGCATGGTGGGAGGGCGAGAAGCTGAGCGTTTATGACGCGACGCAGTACATCACAGGATCGAAGATGACGTTTGCGCGCACGCTGAACCTGGCGCAGGACAACATCCACGTCATCGACCCCTATGTGGGTGGCGGGTTTGGGAGCAAGGGGTCTACGTGGTCGCACGCCATTCTGGCTGCGATGGCGGCGAAGGTCGTGCAGAAGCCGGTGAAGCTGGTGCTGGGGCGTGAGCAGATGTTCGGCCCGGTTGGTTACCGGCCCACGACGGTGAACAAGATCAAGCTGGTGGCGAAGCCCGATGGCAAACTGGCGCTGATCCAGCAGGACGTAATCATCAATGCGTCGGTGCTGGAGGACTTTGCGGAGCATTCGGAGTCTCCGGCACGAAAGCTTTACTCGAGCGAGAAGATTTCGACCTCGCTGAATATGGTGGACGTGAACTACGCGGTAGCCACGTTCATGCGCGCCCCGGGCGAGGCTCCGGGGACGGCGGTGTTCGAGATCGCGATGGATGAGCTAGCCGAGAAGCTGAACATGGACCCGGTGCAGCTTCGGCTGGTGAACTATGCGGAGATGGACCCGACCGCGGCCAAGCCCTGGACCTCGAAGCATCTGCGCGAGTGCTACCAGCAGGCTGGCGACCGGTTTGGATGGTCGAAGCGGAACCCGAAGCCGGGGCAGACGAACGAAGGCAACAAGCTGATCGGCTACGGGATGGCTACGGCTACGTACCCTGCGAACCGGTCGGCGGCTAGCTGTGTGGCGAGGTATATGCCGGATGGCACGGTGTTTGTGGGGTCGGGCACGCAGGACCTGGGGACCGGGATGTACACGGTGATGGCGCAGGTAGCGGCGGCGAACCTGGGATTAGAGCCGCTGGAGATCATGGTGAAGCTGGGTGACTCCACGCTGCCGAAGGCTCCGGTGTCGGGTGGGTCGCAGTCAACAGCTTCGGTTGGCCCGGCGGTGGATGCGGCCTGCTCGCAACTGAAGCTGAAGGTGTCGGACCTGGCGATCGGGGACAAAGGGTCGCCGGTGTTCAACGGGGCGACCACGGATGTTGATGTGAAGGGCGGCAGGGTGTTTTTGAAGTCCAATCCGAGCAGGGGTGAAGAGGTGAAGGCCTTGCTGGCGCGGAATGGCGGGAAGCCAGTGCAGGTGGAAGGTTCCGCGGAACCCGGTGAGGACCGCACCGCGATGACCTCGAACTCGTGGGGAGCAGTGTTTGCCGAAGTCGAGGTGGACAAGACGACGCACATGGTGAAGGTGCGGCGGGTAGTCGCGACCTACGACATCGGCACGCTAGTGAACGAGAAGACCGGGCACAACCAGCTGCAGGGAGGCATCACCTGGGGCGTAGGATTTGCGCTGCATGAGCAAACGGTGATCGACCTGAATACGGGACGACCGGTAAACGAGAACCTGGCCGAGTACCACGTTCCGGTGAACGCGGATGCGGGCGTTTGGGATGTGACGGCACTAAACATTCCAGATACGAAGTTCAATCCGCTGGGAGCGCGTGGCATTGGCGAGATTGGCGCGACGGGAGCGGCAGCCGCGGTGGCGAATGCGATCTACAACGCGACCGGCAAGCGGGTGCGGGAGTATCCGATTACGCCGGACAAGCTGATGAAGGCGTAGAGGCAGTGGTTAGTGATTAGTGATTAGTGCAGACGAAGCCCGTCCCTCTGGACGGGCTTCGATTTTGAGGTTGACTTCGTCCCAAGGCAAAGAATATGCGAAGATAGGGTCGATCATGGCAGCCCTCGCATTTCAGCCCGGCCCGAACCCTGGAGCTTCCGAGACGCTCGTTGCATTGTTGCGGCGGGTGTTTGGGCATGGCGGGTTTCGAGCGCATCAGCAGCAGGTTTGCGAGGCGGCGGCCAGCGGGCGCGATGTGCTACTGGTGATGCCTACGGGGGCTGGAAAGAGCCTCTGCTACCAGTTGCCGACGCTGGCGCTTGGAGGGGCTGGGCGCGGAGCGACGGGGCTGGTGATTTCCCCGCTGATCGCGCTGATGGATGATCAGGCTGGGAAGCTGGAGGCGCTGGGGCTTCGGGTAGCTCGGATTCATTCGGGGCTGAGCCGGGATGCGGCTCGACAGGCTTGCCGGGACTATCTGGCCGGGGCGCTGGATTTTTTATTCATTGCTCCGGAACGGATGCGGGTGCCGGGATTTCCGGAGATGCTGGCGAAGCGCAAGCCCGCGCTGGTGGCCATCGACGAGGCGCACTGCATTTCGCAGTGGGGGCATGACTTTCGGCCCGACTACCGGACGCTTGGGCAGCACTTGCCTGCCCTGCGGCCCGCGCCGATCGTGGCGCTGACGGCAACTGCTACTCCTACCGTCCAGCGGGACATTCAGGTGCAGTTGCAGTTGCAGGAGCCGGCGGTGTTCATCACGGGGTTTCGGCGCGACAACCTGCATGTGGAAGTGCAGGAGCTAAGCAAGCCACAGCGGGATGAGTACACGGTGAAGCTGCTGAAGGATGCGGCGGCTCGGCCGGCGATTGTGTACGCACCTTCGCGCAAGGCGGCCGAAGAGCTGGCGGGAAAACTGAACAAGCACTTCCCTGCGCGGGCCTACCATGCGGGGCTGGCTGGTGAGGTGCGCGAGGGTGTGCAGCGCGGGTTCCTGGCCGGCAAGGTCGAGGTGGTGGTGGCGACGATCGCGTTCGGTATGGGCGTGGACAAGGCCGACGTGCGGACGGTGGTACACACGGCGCTGCCTGGGAGCGTGGAGGCCTACTACCAGGAGATTGGGCGCGCGGGGCGAGATGGGCTGCCGTCTCGGACGGTGCTGCTGTACAGCTTTGCGGACCGGAAGACGCAGGAGTACTTCCTGGAGAAAAGCTATCCCGAACGCAGCGAGTTGGAGCGCGTGGCAAAGGCGCTAACGGAAGAGTGGATTGAGCCGGAGGTGCTTCAGAAGCGGCTGAAGCTGGACAGCGAGACACTGGCCCGGACAATCGAGAAGCTGCTGGGGCTGGGCGTGGCGGACCAGAATATGAACGGCGAGGTTCGGGGTGTGGATGACGGTGGCGATGTTGGCCGCTGGCAGCCGGGGTACGACGCGCAGGTGAATGCCCGGCGGGCGCAGATCGACCGCATGATGGGGTTTGCCGAGGGGCATACATGTCGGATGGCGGCTCTGGTGCAGCACTTTGGGGACCGCAGCGATACGAAGACCGAGTGCGGGTGCTGCGATGTGTGCTCGCCCGCTGGCGGTGGCGGGCACCCACCGGATGAAGCCGAGAGCGCGACGCTGCGGGCGATTCTGCGGGCCGTGGCGGAGCGGAGCACGTCGACGGGCAAGCTGTTTACCGAGACGGCGGTGACGCGGGACCGCAAGGAGTTCGATGAGTGGCTTGGGGCGCTGGCTCGGGCGGGACTGGTGTCGATTGCCAACGACACCTTTCGCAACGGCGAGGGCAACGAGGTGACGTACCGCAAGGTGACGATCACGCACGAGGGGCGGACCCCGGACGAGGCGACGCTGGCTACCGTGGTGATGCGTGGGAGGCCTGAGGTTCCGGTGGGGAAAAGCTCGGCGCGGAAGGCAAAGGCCATGAAGGATGATGGCGCGCCACTGACGAAGGCTCAGGAGGCGCTGCTGGAGAAGCTGCGGGAGTGGCGGCTCCCCACGGCGAAAGCGGCGGGCAAGCCGGCGTTCTTTGTGTTCAGCGATGCTGTGCTGCGGGCGCTGGCTCGGGCCTGCCCGATGAGTCTGGCGGAGATGGAGCAAGTTGCCGGGGTTGGGCAGAGCAAGATGGATCTGTATGGATCGGCGGTGATTGGGATCTGCCGGGAAGGGTTCCCGGCCGGGGAGGCAGGTTTCCCCAACCATTTGCCAGTGTCGAGCGAGCCAGTTGCCAGCAGGACGAAACCACCGGTGTCGAAGCGCGAGGAGCCACCACTTAAGGCTGTTGCGGCTAAGCCGATGGCGGCGCAGGCTCCTGCGGAACTGAGCGCGGCGCAGAAGGAGTTGCAGGCGCGGCTGCAGAGCTGGCGGCTGGAAACGGCGCGGGAGGCTGGGCTGCCGTCATTCTTCGTGCTGAGCGATACGGTGCTGCGGGAAATCGTGGTAGCGGCGCCGAAGAGCCTGGTGGAGCTGAGCGCAGTGCGGGGGCTGGGGTCGGAGAAGATCGAGCGGTTCGGGGCGGTGGTGGTGGAGCTTTGCCGGGGGTAACGGTTCGGCGTTTTGATATCAACTTGCGAACTTTGTTGGTTTCAAGCTGAACGAACTGCCCCGAGGTACCGATAGGGCGGTATGTCGGTTTCCGCAGTTTCCACTTCGAGCACATACAGTACTTCCCTGCTAGCGCTTCTCGGTGAGAGCAGCGGCAGCAGTTCGAGCTCGTCGGCGTCGTCGCCCTCGTCACTTCTGGGGACGAGCAGCTCGAGCGGCGATGCGGTGACGGTGGATCTGAGCGAGTACTCGAAGGCGGCTTCGTCCGGGGACAGCACGGCGAAGGCTAATGCGCTTGCTCAATTGAAGTCTGACCTGGCTACCGAGCAGGCTTCACTGACGACGACCCTTTTCGGCTCGAACTCGACGTCTGCTTCGAGCGATATCGGGGATCAACTGCTGTCGAGCCTTTATCCGGGATCGAGCTTGAGCAGCATCACGAGCACCGGGACGACTCTGGACGTGTCGGCTTAGGGCTGTCGTACCGCTGCTCGCGAAAAGCCTTCAACGCAAAGTACGCCAAGTCTGCGCCATGTACGCGACGGCATATGTGCGGCGTCCAGCAACGTGCTCGCACCAGGCGTCCCTGTGCCAGCACAGCCCTGCGCGGTAGGATAGGGCCGTATGGGAATTGGTGCGTCTGAATCATTCGGTGTGGCAATCATGGCGGCGGGCAAGGGCACGCGGCTAAAGTCGAAGCGACCTAAAGTGCTGCATGAGGTTGGCGGGCGGGCGCTGCTGCTGCATGTGATTGCGGCGGCTGAGACGGTGGCCCCGGCGGCTCAGATCCTGTGCATCGTGGGGCATGAGGCGGAGCGGGTGAAAGCTGCGGTGGCCGCCACCGGCGTGCGGTTTGTGCTGCAGGCCGAGCAGCGCGGGACGGGCCACGCGATCCAGATGGTGAAGGCGTTTTATGACGCGGAAGGCGCTGCGCCCGACGGGGTGCCTGAACATCTGCTGGTGCTTTCCGGCGATGTGCCGTTGATTCGGCCGGAGACGCTCCTGGCGATCCGGGATACGCACCTGGGTGAGCGGGCGGCGATGACGATCCTTACCGCTGTTCCCGAAGACCCGACCGGGTATGGACGGGTGATGCGAGTGGCTGAGGGTGCCGCTGAAGTGGGCGGAGTTGTGGAGCAGAAGGATCTTGCGACGACGCTGAAGTCGGGGCAGACGGAGCCTCGGGAGATCAACTCCGGGATTTACTGCTTTCGCACGGCGGATTTGTTTGCAGTGCTGGACCGGCTGACGAACACAAACAAGAGCGGCGAGTTTTACCTGACGGATGTGGCCGGGCTGCTCCGTGCGGAGGGCAAGCGCGTGGTTGCCCTGCCGGCAGACAGCGTGGATGAGGTGCTGGGCGCGAACACGATTGCCGAGATGATGCACCTGGATGCTGCGATGCGGTTGGCTTCGGCAAAGCGGCTGATGGCTGCGGGCGTGACGATCTTTCGGCCGGAGACGTGTGTGATCGACGCGGGCGTGGAGGTGGGGCCGGATACGGTGATCGAGCCGTTTGTGCAGCTGCTGGGCGCTACGAAGATTGGGACCGAGTGCCGGGTGAGGTCGTACTCAGTGGTGCAGAACTCGACGCTGGGTGATGGGGTGTTGCTGCGGAATGGCTGCATTCTGGACGAGGCGGTAGTGGGTGATGGCGCGCTGCTGGGGCCTTATGCTCACCTGCGACCGGGGAGCGAGATTGGCGAGGCGGCGCACGTGGGGAACTTCGTGGAGACGAAGAAAGCGAAGCTGGGGCGAGGCGCGAAGGCCAACCACCTTAGCTACCTGGGCGATGCGGAGATTGGGGCCGGGACGAACGTGGGGGCGGGAGTGATTACCTGCAACTACGACGGCGTGCACAAGCACCTGACGCGGATCGGCGAGGATGTGTTTGTGGGGTCGGATTCGACGCTGGTGGCTCCGCTGGACATTGCGGACGGAGCGTATGTGGCGGCGGGATCCTGTATTACGGAGAATGTTCCGGCTGGGGCTTTGGCGCTGGGGCGGAGCCGGCAGGTGACCAAGCCGGGGTGGGTGGCGGAGCGGAAGGCTCGGCGGGGATGAAAAAAGCGCTCACGCCATGTACGCCATGTTTCCGCGATGTAGGCCGAGATTCTGGAGGAGATAAGGGATGAAGGCGCTGGGAACGGATGAGTTAGAGCAGGCTTTGCGAGACCTGCCGGAGTGGAAACTGATAGATGGCAAGCTGGTTCGGCACTGGACGTTTGCGGATTTCATGCAGGCCATGGGGTTTGTGAACGATGTGGCGAAGATTGCGGAACAGGCTGGGCATCATCCGGATATTGATATTCGGTATAGCCGGGTGACGCTGGGGCTGGTGACGCACGATGCCGATGGGATCACGGAAAGGGATGTGGCCATGGCAAAGCGGCTGGATTCCCTGCTCAGAACCGCTCTGAGTCCCCTATGAAGATGTCGGCCCTGTGGAAAACAGGGCAATATTCTATTTTGCGTAGAAGCGGGAGGCCGTGCTACAGTAAGTCATCGACGGAAACGCTGCTGAGCAGCACGTCGGACGGTTTGCCCGGGCACCGAGAAAGCGCCCGGGAGCAAGTTGCGTCACTGGCCTCCCGCCACGGACAGGAAACTGTTCGTGGCGCCTTTTTTTGGCCGTTGCCGGCAATGCCGCCTCTCCTCCACCCCTATGTGAGAGCACGACTGCCCAACCCAAGTGGCAGACAGGCGGACGCGGTCTGAGCACATCTGCCTCGGATGGAGGCCGATCCTGCTTCTTGACGCTGCACTCTCTTCTCTACACCATGGCGAAGCAGGTGCCGGGCCATGTAGCTCACTTCCCGAAGTGACCAAAGTCGAAGTGCTTCAAGAGACGTCTGCCGTAGTAGGAGTACTCCTTTTGCAGGGCTGCATGATTCGCCGCATAGGGAGTAACGCATTGCCGGAAGCGCGTTTCGAACATGAAAGCCAGCGTGCCTTCCAGTTTGTGCGGGGCAAGAGCCGCGTTGCTCGCCTTCTCGAAGGCGTCCACGTCGGGGCCGTGCGGCAGCATCGTGTTGTGCAGAGAAATGCCGCCGGGAGCGAAGCCGCCACCGGTCTTCGCGTCATAAACTCCGTAGATAAGGCCCATGAACTCGCTCATGATGTTCATGTGATACCAAGGCGGTCGAAACGTGTCTTCTGCAACCAGCCAACGATCTGAAAAGATGACGAAGTCGATGTTGGCAGTCCCAGGCGTCTCGGAGGGAGAAGTCAGAACGGTAAAGATGGAGGGGTCGGCGTGGTCGAACAGCACGGGACCGACCGGCGAGAATCTTCGCAGGTCGTACTTGTACGGTGCATAATTTCCGTGCCAGGCGACCACATCGAGGGGTGAGTGCTCGATCGCGGAGGTCCAGAGCTTACCCCCCCACTTGACGGTCAAGATGGAGGGTGCATCGCGATCTTCGTAGGCCGCTACAGGGGTGAGAAAGTCGCGCGGGTTGGCCAAGCAGTTGGCCCCGATCGGGCCTCGTTCCGGCAGGGTAAAGGCAGCGCCGTAGTTTTCGCAGAGATAGCCGCGCGCTTTCTCGTCATGAAGTTCGACACGGAACTTGACCCCGCGAGGCAGGACACAGATGTCGCCGGGCGAAACGTCGATGATGCCGAACTCGGTGCAAAAGCGCAAGCCGCCAAGTTGGGGCACGATCAGCATCTCGCCGTCGGCGTTGTAGAAATACTCATCGCGCATGGAGCGAGTGGCGAAGTAAAGGTGCGCTCCCATGCCGCTTTGCGCATTGCCATCGCCGGCAGTGGTGATGCTGCGAACGCCTTCAATGAAAGAGAGCGTCTCCTGCGGCATGTCGATGGGGTCCCAGCGGAGGGGAGCCGGCGGCAGTTCCGCTTCCGGGGAGGGAGCGGTTCGCCAGAGACTGTCCTCTACTTTATGGAAGTCGCTCCAGATGGCTGCTGTGGGCCGTATGCGATAAAGCCATGAACGCTCGTTCGACTTGCGCGGGGCGGTGAAGGGCGAGCCTGAGATCTGCTCTGCATAGAGCCCGTAGGCACACTTCTGAGGCGAGTTGCGACCGACCGGCAGGGCGCCGGGCAGAGCCTCGGTTTCGAAACCGTTGCCAAAACCCGACATGTAGCCTGCCGTCAGTCCCACACCGCTGGCTGGGGCCGCGGCCAACGCCGGCGACTCCGTCGTTTCTATGCTGTTCCCTGTGGAGAGCATCGCTTGCACCTCGTTCGCGGAAGATAAGACGCGTACCGCAACGCCGCCGCGGACGCAGGCTGCATCCTGCATCCGCGGCCGTGCGCCTGCAGGAATCAACCGCCAGCCTACAGGTTCCCGCGTAACTCCTGCTCGCGCTCGATGGCCTCAAACAGGGCCTTGAAGTTCCCCTTGCCGAAGGATTTGGAACCCTTGCGCTGAATGATTTCGTAGAAGACCGTCGGGCGGTCTTCTACCGGACGAGTAAAGATTTGCAACATGTATCCCTCGTTATCGCGATCGACCAGGATGCCGAGCTTTTCGAGCTCGTCGATAGGCTCATCAATGGTGCCGACGCGCGCCTGCAGCTCCGTATAGTAGCTGTGCGGCACGGTCAGAAACTCCAGCCCCTGGCCCTGCAGGTGAGAGACCGTGGCGAGGATGTTGTTCGTTGCAAGAGCAATGTGTTGGACGCCGGGTCCGCCGTAAAAATCGAGGTACTCCTCGATCTGACTCTTGCGTTTCCCTTCCGCCGGCTCATTGATGGGGAACTTCACGTACCCATTGCCGTTGGCCATCACCTTCGACATCAGTGCGGAATATTCGGTAGAAATATCATTGTCGTCGAAGTGCTGATAAAGTCCGAAGCCCATCACCTTCCCGTAGAAGTCGACCCACTCGTTCATCGCGTTCCAGCCGACATTGCCCACGCAATGATCAATGTGTATGAGGCCGCAGGGCTTGGCGATCGTGTCCTCCGGCATAGCCTTGTAGCCGGGCATAAAGGCGCCGGTATAGCCGGTGCGCTCGACGAAGGTATGAACCGTGTCGCCGTAGGCATGGATGGAAGAGGTAACGACCTTGCCGAACTCGTCTTCGGCTTCGATCGGCTCCTGTGCAGACTTAGCGCCGCGTGCCGTGGTCGCGAGCCAGGAGTGGCGTGCATCATCCACCCAAAGCGCGATCGAATGAACTCCGTCGCCATGCACATTGACGTGCCGTGCAATCTCGGAGTCGGTGCGAAGCGCCGTGGTCAGAACGAAGCGTACCTTGCCCTGCTGCAGAACGTAGCTGGCTCGGTCGCGCACACCGGTCTCCGGGCCGGCATAGGCCACCAGCTTCATCCCAAATGTGCCGCGATAGAAGTAAGCGGCCTGGCGAGCGTTGCCGACCCAGAACTCTACGTGGTCGGTGCCCTTGAGGGGGAGAAAATCTTCAATCTGTACCGGGGCAGGTATGTGAACGGCAGTTGCCATGAAATCTCCTTAAAAAAGGTGGTGCGGTTGGCGTTACAGGAAAGTGATGGCGGGCTGCACAGTGCCGCGGCACTCGCCCAGGCTGATGCGTGGCAAACCTTCGCGCTCGCAGAAGCCGCGCAGGATGATCTCATCTCCGTCTTCGAGAAAGGTACGCTTCTGGCCATCTTCGAATACAAGGGGTGTCTGGCCGCGGCGCGTCATTTCGAGCAGGCTGCCCTCCGATCCGGGCGTAGCGCCGGAAACCGTGCCGCTGCCCAGCAGGTCACCGGCATTCAGGTTGCAGCCGTTGACGGTGTGGTGCGCAATCATCTGAGCGAAGCTCCAGTAGAGGTGGCGAAGGTTGCTGCTGCTGATACGGCGAGGCTCCACGCCCTGAGCGCGCATGAGCGCGGTTGAGAGGTACACCTCCAGGGTCATGTCGATGGCCGGCTCACATCCCAGGCCGCTGTCATCGAGATAAGCCATCGGCGCCGGATCGCCCTCCGCACGAGCCGGACGAGCCACACGGAACGGAAGCAGTGCTTCCCTGGTGACGACCCATGGCGACAGGCTGGTGCCGAAGTTCTTGCCCAGGAATGGCCCGAGCGGCTGGTATTCCCAAGACTGGATGTCGCGAGCTGACCAGTCGTTCATCAGGGAGAAGCCGAACAGATGCTCCTCAGCCCGGCACGTGGGAATCGGCGTACCGAGCGGATTGCCCTGCCCGATGTACGCGGCAACTTCGAGCTCAAAGTCCAGCTGGGTACAGGCGCGAAAGACCGGCGCGTCGCTGGCCGGCGTTTTGACCTGCCCATGCGGACGAACGATCGGCGTGCCGCTCTGGACAAGCGAAGAGGCGCGTCCGTGATAGCCGATTGGGACGTACTTGTAGTTCGGCAGGAGCGGCTGATCGGGCCGGAAGAGCCGCCCGACATTGGTCGCGTGCTCGATCGACGCGTAGAAGTCGGTGTAGTCGTTTACCCGGACGGGCCCGGCAAAGCGCACACCTTCCCTTGCAACCAATAGATGGCGGATTGTGTCTCGCCGGGGTTGCGGCGTGCCTGCGCCCAGGCAGGAGGTTAAGGCGTCGCGAAGTTCTATCCATGCCTCAGGCCCGCACTCCATGAGGGCGTTGAGCGTCGACTGAAGGCATGCAGACCGCACCGAGTGACTGAGCGACGAAAGATGACCCTCGCCGCTGAGCCGGTGCAGATCGAGCATGCTCGCGCCGATGCCAACACCCAGGTGCACCTCATCTGCGGTAAAGAAAGCGCAGTAGGGAAGATTCTGCAAAGGGAAGCCGCATCCCGGCTCATTGGCGGAGTCGACCCAGCTCTGCCCGGCAGGAGTGGCCTGGTTCATACGATCCACCCGAGAGCCCTGCTCTCCTCGACCGGCTCAACGAACGAGCAGGAGCCAAATCCCGCGAAGAAATGTTTGCGAGCGTCGGCAAGCTGTTCCGTCGTTACGCTGTAGTCGCGCCAGCGCATGCGGTCGGAGCCAAACAGGAATGCCTGTTGCTCGGTCTCTTCAAGCACCGCACAGGCTTCCGCTTCGGATGCGCCAAAATAAAGAAGCGCAGCCGCGAAGATGAGGTTCACGAATCCGTGCATTGTTCCAAAGGGAGGCCGCTCTTCGTAGGTCAGCCTATACTGGCTGCGCACGGGATGATGCAGTCCGGCAGTCGCTTTGAATGGAAGCCTGATTCGTGCACACTGCGAGATGAAGTGCGCCACATCCCTCGGTGAAGGAATCGCCGAAGAAACGATGCCGCCGGTTCTGATCTTTGCGGAAGCGCCGGCGCTTTGGATTGCGCAGAGCATGTCGCCAGAGGTGCTGCCTAACTCCACCTCAAAAAAGATGCGGGCGCCTGCCGGAAGTCGACTCATGATGGGCGCGATACGCTTGGTAGCCGGCAGCTTGCACTCGAAGAGCTGGTAGGGTGTCGAACCATGGTTGATCCGTTGCAGGTCCTGCTCTGGCGCGGCTGCGAGCACCACGCTAACTGGCAGGTCCGCAGCGCCAGTTCGCTGCTCAAAGTCCGCCAGTGCGGAAACGGGCAGAATCAGATTGCCAAGCGCCCACGCGTCTTCGCCGCAGCGATACAGGGCATAGTTTTCGATGGAACGTTGAAGATCGATCGACGCGGGCGGAAACAGGCCTGCATAGTCGACCGCATGGCACAGAAGTGCGTGCATGCTTTGCATCGTCCTGGCCTCCTTCCATGTAGCTTGCGTCCGGTACTGCCGTGTCCCTAGCATCGTTAACCAATGCAGAGCAATGTTTGCACAGGCTCCCAATCATGGGATGGCAAGTTTACCTTTCACAGACTTCCTTCTTCGCACGTTATTGCGTCATTCAGGACAATCGCTGCTTTCCATTGCTGAAGCCGACAGCAGGCGCGTTCGTTTGCTCCATTGGCAGGCCCACGTAATTTTCGGCGAGAGATTCGGCCGCAGAAATCGATGAAGTGACATAGTCGAGCTCAGCCCTCTGACGCCGTTGGTCGAATGTGCTTGCGCGCGGTATCCGGTGCAGCATGGAAGTCATCCACCAGCAGCAGCTAGACGCGGCTACTGTTCTAACGATCTCGTATGTTGGTAACCAAGGCAGGCACCTCTTTCCTTCCGAAGAGCAGAATCCTCCCGTGTCGCAGGTATGCCCGTGCGCCGATCCCAACAATGCCCTTGCAGCGAACCTGCCGGCCGGGTGAAGGTCTTGAAAACGCCAGTCCTGATGCCCCTTCTGGAAAGAAGAAAAACCGGGTCATAGTGAGCGAACTCCTTATCGCGTCAGTGCCTATTGCCGAACATATGAGGACGGCGGCTATACTGAAGACAGTTCTTTGACAGCGCTGCGAATGCAACGCTCGAAGCTGCTCCACCAAGTGGGGGCGTCATGGTTTCGACGGGGTTGCTTGTGGCAGAGAGGCATGCCGGGGTGTGGACACCCGTAATCGCTCACAAAACTATAAGTGCCGAACCTCAATTCGCGCTTGCTGCTTAATCATTAAGTAGCCGATTGCTTCCGCTTCGCCTACGGGCGGATACCAATCGTCGCACAGTAGGCTGGTCAAAGCTGTTCCGTCTGGACGGCACTGACGAGATCAATCAGACTGGTCGGTTTCGCGTCTTCGCCCGTTCTAAGCGACGCTGACGAGACAAAGATGAACCTGGGAAAAGCATGAATGCTCTCTGTCGTTGGTTTCTTCGGACGGGAGTTCGATTCTCCCCGCCTCCACCACTTCAACTTTGCCCTACAGTTCGGTTCCGTTTAGGCGCCCGATGCGGTCTCGAAAAGAGAGCGCCACGTCGCGAGAGACGAACGACAAGCCCGGCAGAGTGGCACCAAGCTGTGAAAAGTTTGAATTCACACCGCCTCCACCAAATTTTCAAAATCTGTAAATCACCAAGCACGCGGTGCTCATGATGAGTTGTCGCGCAACTTTTCATTGCTCCTCCCATGGAAAGCTGCCATCCTAGGCGTATTCTCCGGAGTACTTATGCACACCGCGTTTCTGCAGCAGACGATTGTCTGGGTGTGGCTGGTGATGGCCGTTGCCGCCATCGCCGGCGTGTTTGTCCAGTTCGTACTGTCCATCGGTAGAAGTGAGTACAACTGCGATCATCTGGCGCTCGGTTTACTAGGGCAGCAGGCGGCGTTCGGACTGCTCTTTCTTACTCTCTCTGCTGCCGGCCACCCACTGATGGCGCTTTTCGGCTGGCGCATTCTGGCGTCGACTTCTGTACTCCTTGCCCTCGCAGCCTTGTTGCTCTCCCTTGGTCTGTCAACCCGCATCTTGCGCAACCACGGTATGTGGATCTTTCTTGCAGCCTCAACTGTGTTCGCGTGCACCTTCGCTGCCGCCAGTTTTCTCCTGAAAAGTGGTCCCGTATTCGCAACTCTTCCCGTGAGCGGACTTCGCGCGGCCCAGGTTGCTCTTAGTTTCACGGTGATCCCTGGTCTGTTGATTTTTGCGGTACTCACGGCCTATTTGACATCGCTCTTCGCATCCAGTGTTCAGCGCGAAGGGCTTTCGATTGAATTTCTCGACGGCGGAATCGGAGGAGGCTCCCGCATCGGACGAGTCCCGGCAGCTGTTAGCTATCTGCTTGGGATGATTCTCACTGGTTCCGTCTTTGTAATGCTTCTGATGCATGGGGAGATGCTCCTCTCGACGCCTGAATCACTCCGAGGTGAAGCTCCTGTTCCGTCCTCCTCTTTGGCGGCCCCGTCGAGTACAGCGCCGAACGCCGCCAAGTTACCGGCGTCCTCCGGACAGGAACCGGCCGCCAAGCGCGGCGAGTAAGTAGCCGTCCGAGCTCATTATGCCTATTCGCATCGTCGAGACCCGATCGTCCGATCATTCCGATGACTCCCGGATCTTTATCGGGTCGTCCGCGTTGAGCCTCCTCGAATCGGAGTTGCAGGCCTATTGCGAGCGGAAGGTTGGCGGCCGCTCATTCCTGATCGCAGGACATCGTGGCGCCGGGAAGACCACCCTGGTGGACGCCGCGATTCAGCGTGTGGCCGACACCTTTCTTTCGCAGCGTGCACGACAGCCGCGCGGTTTCCGAGGGACCGAAGGGGTCACGCTGCGCCCACTCCTGGTGCCGCTTCAGGGTCCGAACCTGCTACCGGATTCGCAAGACGGGGAAGGCACGAGCCAAGCATCTACGAAGACGGGAACAACTGCCACGCCCACGCTGACTGATCGCTCCAGCAGCAGCGAACAGGCAGCGGGTGCCTGCAAGAGCGCAGATGCGGCGACCGCGGATTCTCCATCCTGCTCCACAGAAACAGTGCTCATTCAGATCATCCTCGGTCTTTACCGAGCACTTGCTGATGAGTTCATCCGTGCCTACACGGAACGTGTCTACCAAGGTCTGAACTGGCGCTCTTTGGACCCGGCAAATCTTCCTCCAAACGCGACTCTCATGCTCGAACTGGCCGCCCAATTTGAGCTTGATCTGGACGAGTATCCGGGGCAAGCGCGCCTTCGTGATTACTGGCGCCGAATTGGCGTTCTCGAACAGGGGGTTCTCTTTCCGAGCTCAGAGGATCGGCGCGTCGGTAATGGCTATAGCGAGCTAGTAGCGTTGGCCTCTGCCTGCGAGGCCTATCAGCGCATCTGCGGTCACTTTACGCGATCGCAGGAGACCAGCTCCGACCAAGAACGCCAATCCAAGGCGGCGCTGGAGTTGGAGGTGAAGGGTAACGCGCTATTGAAACCGCTGGCAGCACTCCTCGCCGGAGGCGCGGTCGGCGCCGGCCTCTCAGCAGCGGGGGCTCCGAACGCGCTTTCGATCTTTGGCGGAGCGATCGCATCGCTTCTTTCCACTCTCGCTGTCCGCTACTCTGCCTCGCGCTCCAAGCGGCAGGCCATGAAACGTTCCGAATTGTTTATTCCCGACCTTTCCGTAGCTACGCTGGACCGCGTTTTGCCGGTATTGATCCAGCGCATTGTCCGTGCAGGGCTCGCGCCAGTGTTTGTTGTGGATGAACTTGACAAGGTGGATCTCTCGGATCGCATCACGGACATGGTGAAGCGGTTGAAGAAACTGGTCGCGGAACGTGCCTTCTTTTGCTTTCTTACGGACAGGAAGTACTTCGAGGAGCTTTCGGGACGGACGGCAGATACGCCCTACCCGATCGAATATACGTACTACAGTCATCAACTCTTCATCGTCTACAGTCATCACGATCTTCATGCCTATCTCAATGCAGTTCTGCAGCCCACGCGGTCTTCCAAAGAAAGCCCGGTGCTCCCGAACAAGCCATCTCCAAGCGCGGACGCCGCAACTCCGAATCCAGCTGCTAAACCTTCCTCGTCTGCCGCGCCCGCGCAAGCCATCATCGACGACGATGCGATCGATGTACAAATTTTGCCGTACCTGATCCTGCACGCCTCAGAGATGCACACCATTGACGTGCGGCGCCGACTGCTGGAACTCCGGAACGGCAGCGGAGAAGTGTCCTACAGTCCCGGCGATGTG
This sequence comes from Granulicella sp., assembly GCA_965198545.1. Classification (GTDB taxonomy): domain Bacteria; phylum Acidobacteriota; class Terriglobia; order Terriglobales; family Acidobacteriaceae; genus Granulicella. The sequence continues at coordinate 133,563 of CBDAPS010000003.1, forward strand.
CGGTATCACCCAAGCTTCCGTTACGCTTTGCTGATTCAGATCGCGGTGGAAACTGCACTTGAGGTTCCAGACATGCTCGCGGAACTGAGACTGCGTCCAGCCTTTCTCCAGATCGCCCGTGATGCCCTGTATTACGTCTCCCGCCGATGGAATCACTGCCCGGTACCTCTCGATTTGAGCGATAAACCGGGCCGGAGTCACTTCGAAACCTACCTGCGTCAACGGATGGAAACCAGTGTGGAGCTTGCTCGTTCAACCCAGGCAGTTGCGAGGCAAGACGGAACCCGGGAACCTTTGCAGGAGGCAACTGCGGCGCAAGTTTCGAATTCAGACACCTGCCGCATAGAGCCCGCCGTGGTGACCTTTCTCTTTGCGCAGGTGCGGGCGCTGGCCGCAGCGCTTACCGATATTGAAAAGGTTCGGGTTCCAGCAGCCGGGCGCGGAATTGCCTCTGTCATCCTAGAAAGCCTTCCGGTCCAGCCTCTTCTACACCGAGTCGCGGAGAACCAGTATCGCTGGCACTCCTACCGCTCCGGCCGGGATGCAACCGCGGCTGACGTAAGTCGTTCCGCTACTTCCGCCCCTGCCCCGTCACCCTCTGTCTGGGCCACGGAGGTAGGCATTATCGAAGAGTTCGATCTGGGTCTTTCTGAATTGTTGAAAGGCGTGGATCCGGGGGTACTTAGTAACTCACTGGGAATACTTCCAACAACACCCGCGTGGACAGCTACCCAAGCCGCATGCAGAAGGCTTCGTGACAGCGAAGCCGCCGAGGCTTCGTACGCGGAGATCGACACAGATATCTCCTGTATTCGTGAGTACACCGTCAATCTTCGCCAGAACGCCAAAGCATTCGCCCAGGCGCTGATCTTTTCGAGCGCTTTATCGATGGGCGGGCTCATCGCGTACAGCGATGATTATTGGCCTCTTGCGATCACCTCTGATCTGCTTCGGCTCCGTCACGTCTCAGCAAATGCGGTCCGGTCCAAGCTGGAGCAGCTATTTCAAGAAATGGCGCCTGAAGACGCACCTGCGCCGATTCCGAGTCTGGACACCAACCTTACGGACAAAACTGAGGTATCCGCCTGGCTTCGCCGAATGGTTGAGTTAGCGAAGGACCCGAAGTTAGCAAGTCTCACGTCATCGAAAACGGCTGCTATCGTCGATGCCTGGAAGTATTGGAAGAGCCGCCTCAGTTTCGCCACGATCACGGCGCGAGATCCCGGGGTCGCCGTTTTCGTCTGCGCGCTACAGCGTATCGGCCCTGGACGGTTTCTCGACATGGACCCGGCGGACATGACCATCTCGCGATGGAGTGAGATATTCCTGCTGGGTATCAACCCGCAGAAGAATGATCCAGAGAACGTGCCTCCGCCGTGGTTAGTGCTTCAAGCGGCTGCTCGTTTGGGATTCGGAATGGCGGTCTCCCAATCCAGAGACCTGATGAGCCGCATTGGAGCCGCCGCTGAAGACTTCACTTCTACTATTTATTCCCCGACGACTACCGGAAGCTCCGCCCTGGTACTAAGCCTGAATAGCGGCCTCGTTTACTCGTGGATACCGAATCCATCTTTCCCCATCCTCTTTGCGAGGTCCAACAACTTCGATGCTTTTCGCACCGTTCCCGAATTGAAGCAGCTAGGCTTTACGTTTTTGGCGCTCGACGGGGAAGACTCCAACTGGTTTCCGCCACCTGATCCGAAGACCTCCGCGGTTACTACGCCTTCAAATCCAACCGATTTCCAGCCAGCACTGGTTGAAACGATCACCAACTTTGGCTTTTCGATCACCGACAACATTCCAGTGGTTGTCAGCAGTCTTGCTCAGAATCGAAATTGGTCACCAAATTTTCATCCCATCTCTCCGGAGAGCCCTGAAGAACTTTTCCGTATCAGCCAGTTATTGAAAGAAAATACTCCCAAGCCTACGCAGGCCTGAACTCGCTTAGCCGCTTTGAAATACAAGCTGAACAGCAAGGTGCCGGCTCGTGCGAGCCGGCACCTTGCTGTTCGGCCTCTTCGTTAGAAGGAAAGCTTGAGCGCGAGTTGGACGAGGCGCGGGTTGTTGACGGTTGAGTTGACGGCGCCGAAACCGGACTCGTTGATGTCGTTGATGGGCATGCCAAACTGCGGATGGTTGAAGAGGTTAAAGAACTCCGCACGGAAGTTGAGGCCCATGTCCCTGCGCGGAAGAGCGAACTGCTTGATCAGCGAGAAGTCGCTGTTCCAAAAGTCGGGGCCGACGACAGGAACACGGCTTGCGTTGCCGAGATTGCCGGGAGTAGCGGGCGTGAAGCAGCTCTTGTTGATCCACTGATGAACACCAACGCCGTGGTTGGTGTTCCCGTAAAGATTGCAGCCGGCGACCTGATCGGGACGGTTCCAGTTGTTGCTGTTGCCGCCGGTGTTGAACGAGACGCCGGACTGGTTGTTGCTGTTAATGAGAGGAACCGGGAAGCCTGATGAAGCGCGCTCGATCAAGGTAACCTGCCAACCTCCGATGAGGCTGTTCGTCACAGGGTTCCAGTCAGAGCCGAAACGACGGCCTCGGCCGAAGGGAAGATCATAGATGACGCTGCCGGTGAAGCTGTTGTTGAGATTGATCTGCGACAATGCGCGGTCAAGGCTCTGCCAGTTGGGGAATGGAAAGTAGGGTGCGCTGAGCTCAGAGCCTAGACCGTCGCTGAGGCCGTCGTCGTAGGTCTTCGAGTAGGTGTAGGCGACCAGAGCATAGAGGCCGTGCCTAGGCGTCTTCGTTTCTGCCTTGATCTGAAGCGAGTTGTAGCTGGTGATGCCGAGGTCGCCGGCCTCCAGGATTGCGTTGAAGTTCGACACAGTATAGGGCGTGGTGTACGGCGCGTTGCCGACGCAGCCGATGTGGTTTGAGCTGGCCGAAGCGCATCCCGAAGGGCCATTGGTGTTCAGAGCGTTGCCCAGTATCAGGAGGTGAGTGCCGTGAGCTCCCGCATAGCCTCCAGTCATCACGAGAGTGCCGAAGAGCTGGCGCTCGACGTTGACGTTGTACTGCTGAACACGGCCGAGCTTGAGGTTGGTGGGCTCGTAGGTGAACGCGCCTTGATAGTTGGCGAGCGTGGATGCCGTGGGGAGCAACTGGAAGCCTGAAGCGAGGCTGGGGCCGCTGAAGTTGTCGGACTCGCCAAGGAAGGGCGGATTCTGCCAGAGGCCTTGCGCGCCCTGGCTCCACGCTGAGTCGTGGTAGAGCGAGTAGCCGCCACGGAGCACAGTCTTGTCACTGCCGAAGACCTTCCATGCAGCGCCGACGCGGGGCTCGATGGTGGTCCAATCCATGTTGATGCCAGCCGAGGAGCCGACGCCATTCTGGTTGGCGATAAGCAGGCTGCCGCCGCTGGCGGACGGAATGTAGTCCGCCATCTTGCCATGCACTTCGGTGATCGGCGTGGTCATGTCATAGGCGACGCTGAGATTGAGCGTGAGCGAGGGCGTGATTCTCCAATCATCGGCAACGAACGGACGCCAAATGTTCCAGCGGCGGCCGGTAACGGCACCCTGATAGGTCTGGTCGTGGATGGCGCCACCGGTGTGGCCGAGCAGAAAGTCTGCTTCGGAGTCGCCGGGAACCGTGCCGCCGTTGCCGGTAAGATTGCCGATAACACCGACGAGCCAGAAACCGTCGGCGAATGCTTCGGAGCCGACGTTCATCTGGTTGATGCGCAAGTCGAGACCCGCTCGCACCTCATGCTTGCGCAGGATGATGTCCACCACATCCTTTACCGAGTAGATATCGGTTCCACCCTGGAACGGCGAGTAGCCGCGATCGCCAAGGGACCAGTAACCGCCGTTGGTGAATTCCGTGGAGACGAGCCCGCAGCTATACGCCCCAGCGACGCAGGTGAGGTTTGCGCCGGTGCCGGTGCAGCCAAGATTGGCGCCGGGGATGCCGAGCTTCGCGGAAGCGCAGGTTCCGGTACCCTGCGACAGGATGTAATCAAAAATGCGGTCGTAGCCGAAGCTGGCCTGGTTGAAGAACTTGGGCGAAAAGACGTGGGTTTCGCTGAGGACGAGATTGCGCGCGTGGTTGGCGATGCGCTGATTGCTGCCAAAGGGATTGGATTCTGCAAAGGATCCGACGCCGCCACCGCCGGGCACGTAGGAGGTGGCCTGGTCATAGCTGAAGCGGCCGAAGGCTGTGTCCGCGGCAGAGAAGTTTTGGTCAATGCGCGCGTCGAACTTGGTCTCATTCAGACTGCGCACGGGCGAGTTGACGAAGTTGTAGTTCCCGGAGGCGTTGCTGGCGTTCGGCACGGGGTACAGGTTGATCATCGCCTGTCCGATGGGGTTGATCAGGTTGGCCGGAATCTTGTTGCATGGAGTTCCGGGGGCTTGGGTTCCATTCGGATTTGCCGGAATCGGGTTCCCCGCAAGGCACTGAAATGGCGTGCCCGTGTTGGGGTTCAGGATTCTGGGGACCGGAAGCACATTGCCAAATGGGCCGGCCGAAAAGTCGCCGGTGCGCATGGCCAGCGATGGGACGAGACCGGTGAAGGTAATGCCCTGACGCTGATATTTCTGCTCGGCATCGACGAAGAAGAAGGTCTTGTCCTTGCGGATGGGGCCACCGATCGCGCCGCCGAACTGGTTGAGGTTGAACTTGGTGGGCGTCTGCGAGAAGTAGTTGCGAGCGTCAAGTTTGGTGTTGCGGACGAACTCAAAGAGCGTGCCATGGAGGCCGTTGGTGCCGGACTTGGTGGTGACGAGGACGGTTGGGCCCGCACGGGTGCCGTACTCGGCGGAATAGGTATACGTGAGGACCTTGAACTCCGCGATGTCATCAATGGAGGAGAAGACGCCGATGCCGCCGGAGGTGAGCTCGTTGTTGTCGACACCGTCGAGGAGCCAGTCTGTACTGTTGGGACGCGAGCCTCCGACGGAGAGCGAGAAGGAGCCGCGGGCGGCGACCTCGCTGTCGCTACCGGAGGTGAAGAAGCTGTTGGGATTGGTTTCCGCGGTGGCTCCCGCAGTGAGTGTGGCTAACTGGACGAAGTCTCGACCGTTGAGAGGCAGTTGCGAGACCTGCTGCGCGGTGATGACCTGGCCAAGCGCGGGGTTGGCGGTTTCAACGACTACCGCGTCACCGGTGACTTCTACCGTGGTGGACACGGTGGCGGGAGCGAGCGAGAAGTCGAGCTCGCGGGCTTCCTGCACCTGGAGGCGGAGACCCTTGGAGGCAGCGCTTTGGAAGCCGGTGTCGTCCACGCGTATGTCGTAGGTGCCAACCGGAGAAGCGGAACGATGTAGTGGCCGGAGGCGTCCGTTTTCGAGTTTCGGGAGAGGCCGGTTCCCTGCTCCGTTACGGAGACGGTGGCTCCGGGAAGCGCGAGGCCGGACCTATCCAGAACATTGCCCTGGAAGCTGCCGGCAGCCTGGGCATGGAGGCGCGGCGAGACGAAGGTGGCGAGGAGGCTGACGAAGATGAGGAGGAGCGTTCTGCGATGTGCTGACGGAACGTGAAATTGTACTGACGGGAGAAACTTCTCCCCTGCTGGTGCGTGCTTCATGATCCGCTCCGTTTCGACGCCTCACAGGGAGGGGTTCAATTGGGTCAACTGCATGGGCATGAGTTTTCTTGACTGTATGAAGTTGTCCATGGAATGTCAACGTGACGCGACAGAACAGCCCAAAGCCGGCGCAAAGCTTTTACCTGAGACGTTTAGGATGTCGTGATGGCAGAGGATCGCAGTACAAAGGCTACGCGGATCGATGTAGCAACGTGGGAGCGTGCGGCGCTTTATGAGCTCTTCAGCACTTATGACGAGCCATTCCACGGGATTTGCGTGCGGGTGGACTGCACGGAAGCGTTCCGGTTTGCGAAGGCGAATGGCATGTCAGTGTTCTTAACGCAAGTTCACCGCGCCCTGGCAGCAGCCAACCGGGTCTCAAACTTCAAGACGCGTATCGTGGACGGCGAGGTGTGGCAGTACGCGACGATCCACGGTGGGAGCGCGGTAGGGCGGCCGAATGGGACGATCGGGTTCGGGCATTACGATTTTCATCCGGATGTGCTCGCCTTCGTACGCGAGGCGACGGTTGAAGTAGACCGCGTGCGGGCGAGGACGGATCTGCAGCGAGCCAAAGGGCAGGACCTGATTCGGTTTTCCGCGCTGCCCTGGAACGACTTCACGTCGATCTCTCATGCGCGGGACTTCGGACGGCCTGACTCGGCGCCGAAGATCACCTTCGGGAAGATGACGGAGACTGGCGGGCGGATGAGTATGCCTGCTTCTATCCACGTGCACCACGCGCTGGCCGATGGCCTGCACGTGGCACAGTTTGTGGAGGAGTTTGAGCGGTGCCTGCGGGAGCCGGAGCTGGTGTAGCGGTTCCCTACGTAGGGTCGCGACTTAGTGCGCTGTGATGGGAAGTGGCGGCTGCTTTGCGGTTTCCAACTTCAAGCCAAGAACGCCAGCTACTGTTGGAGCGATCTGGCGCATGTCGACGATGCCAAGGCTCTTGCCCCTGGCTATGCCTGTGCCGGTAGCGAAGAAGGAAGCTCGCATTTCGGGCGTGGTCCTGGGGTCGAAGCCGTGCGTGCCGCGATGACCGGGAACCGGGATGGCAAGGTCGCCGGTGGATGTGCCGGTGGCCGCGAAACCCTTGCGGAGAGTGACCACGAAGGCGGCGTTGGGTGGGCCTCCTGCTGAAGCCACCTGGGCTGGGTCCAGGACGGCCTCGATGCCATTGGCTGGGTCAGCGGCCAGTGATTGAAGCAAAGCATAAACCCTCTGCTTGACCGCCTCATCGGCTGGATTGTGCAGCATGATGGCGAACATGCAGCCCAGAGCCCAAGGCTGAGCCAGCCATTGTGCGCCGGGTTTGGGTGCTGCGGGCATCAGGCCGGCCTTGACGAAGGCTACGCCGAGGTTGAGGGCACGGTCGATGTCGGCGAAGCCGTGGTCCGAGACGACGACGACGACTGACTTGGGGTCGTTGGCGCGCTCCTGCGCGATAAGGCGGCCGAGCATGCTGTCGAGGGATTCGAGGTCGGAGTTGGCTTCGGCGCTGAAGGAGCCGTGGAGATGCTCTTCTTCGTCGAGCGAACTGAGGTGGATAGTCATGAAGCGGGGCTTCTCGGTCTTGAGGATCTCGAGCGAGTAGCGGGTTTTGATCTCGTCGCCTTCGATGGTGGTTTCGTTGTCTTCGAGGTAGGGGACGCCGATGCGGTCGCCGATTCTGGAGACCTCGTTCAGAGGGTGGGAGATGGCGTTGAGGAGATAACGGTCGTCGGGGTTCTTTGTTTCGCCGAGGGTACCGCGCCAGTACTCGGGCAAGAGGATGTCGATGTCGTTGGAGTTGACGGTGACGGGCCAGCCGACGCTGGCCGTGCGAAGGCCGGCGGCGTGCGCGACGCTCCAGAGGGTGGGCACCTTGATCTGATCGGCGTACCAATACCACGCACCCGCCATGATGTGGTCGGGGTCGAAGCGCTGGTTGTTGAGCACGCCGTGTTCGGCGGGCCAAACGCCGGTGACGAGCGTGGTGTGGCTGGGGTAGGTCACTGTCGGAAAGACGCCGGTGACGCCTTCGGCGTAGGCACCGTCATGCATGAGGCCGCGCAGGGTCGGGAGCTTGAGGCCGTGCTCGTCAGCGTGGGTGACGTAGTCGGGGCGCATGCCGTCGACGGAGATCATGAGGACAGATGGCGATTGTTGCGCGGATACAGCGATGGCGCTCAGCGCTAACGTGGCGGCAGCAGCTTGCTTTAAAAACATAAGTCCTCATAAAGTGCGAGGGCGGCCTGCATCGGTGCAGGCCGCCCTCGCGTTCTTACAACATGACTAATAGATCAGCTTGAGCGCGAACTGCACCACACGCGGCGTGAAGGTGCTGCTGATAATGCCGCCGCCGGTGGGTGTGCCGGTGTTGGCCGTGGGCGCTCCGGTGCTGGTGTAAGCCTGCAGCGTGCCGGAAAGACCACTGGAGGGCAGATACAGGTTGGTGTGGTTGAAGACGTTGTATAGCTCGGAGCGGAACTCCACCTTGAGACCCTCAATGGGAGTAGCGAAGCGCTTGTTGACGTCGAGGTCGAGTTCGTTGAGCTCCGGCGTGCGGCCGGGATTGCGGCCTAGGTTGCCAAACGGCGAGAGGAACTGGCCTGTGGGGCCTTGGGTTGCCGGTAACTGGATGGCGTTGTAATTGACGTACTGGATGTAGCCCGTATTGGCCTGCTGAATGCTGCGGCCAAGCGTAAGAGGCTGACCGGCGACACTGTTGGGACGGTAGAGGTTGAGGCCGCGGTAGTTGGCGGTGATCTGCGTCGAGCCAAGCGAGGCCGAGTTGGGCGAGTAGGTGAGATTGAAGGGAGTGCCAGCTTGTGCGGTGTTGATCGCGGTGAGCTGCCAGCCACCCGCCACGGCATCGAGGACAGGGTTCCAGTCATGGCCGAACTTGCGGCCACGGCCAAAGGGCAGGTTATAGATGAGGCTGGTGACGTTGGCGATTGGCAGGTTGTAGTCCGATTGCGAGTACTCGGCGCGAAGGTTCGTGGAGTCCTGCGGAGAAGGCGTGTTGCCTTCGAGCGAGGCGCTGGCGTTATCGAGCGAGTGCTCCCACGTGAAGCTGTTAAGGAGCGTGAGGCCAGCGACCATGCGCTGCTCATAGCGCACCTGCAAGGAGTTGTAGTTGGACATCGCCTCATTGAGAGCTTCGGTGATGTCCGAGGGCCAGGCAGTGAAGGGACGTGCGTAGACCGGAGTGTTGGTGGCGCCAACAGTGGTTGTGCCAACAATGTTGCGCTGGTTGCCGTTGATGATCTGCTGCAGCTTGAGGCCGTGGTTGCCGACGTACGCGATGTCGATCAGGGAATTCTTGAAGAGCTGGCGCTGGATGGCGAGGTAGTAGTTTTCCACGTAGCTGTCACGAGTATTGCGTGGCACCCAGGTGATGTTGTCAGTTGCCGGGTTGAAGTTGGTCGCGAGCGCGGATGGGAAGCCCTGGTCGGCGGTGACGTAGCAGCTTTCGGTAATGGACCCCACCGGAATGATCGAGGCAGGCAGCGGCGACGCACAGTGGTTCGTGGTGGTCGGAGCGATCTGGCTGACAGCGGCGAACTGGGCCTGCGGAGCGTTGATGGCGGCGATGTCGCCTGAACCAGCACGGGTGTAGTGTACGTAGCTGATCCCGAAGCCGCCGCGGACGGAGGTCTTTGGCGTTGCGGCGTAAGCGAAGCCGAGGCGCGGCGCGAAGTCGTTGAGGTCAGGATTGACGAGGGTGCTGCCGTAAACGCCACTGCCGCTGGTGGGAGTGATGCTGTTGGCGGCGACCGCACCGGGCGAGAGCGTGAGCACGGTCTGGGTCGTGGGATCCCAGTTGGAGACGTAGTTGTTCTTCTCGGAGTAGGGCGAACCGTATTCCCAGCGCAGACCGAGTGTCAGCGTGAGGTTGGGCAGGGCCTTCCAGTCATCCTGCGCATAGGCACTTTGCAGAGTCTGGCGGAGGTGGGCTTCGAAGTAGTTGGAGAGCGCATAGGCGCTGGTGGTGCCGAAAAGGAAGTCCGCGAAGTAGGTGTCAGCGACCTTGGTGGTGGAAAGATTGGTGGGTGTGCCGGTCGCAGCCGAGCAGGTGCCAACACCGGCGATCACCGTGCCGGCGACGCAGGCGCTGTAGCCGCCGCCGTAGGTCTGGGAGCCGTAGAGTGGGTTGTTGTCGAGAACGCCCATCCAGACCTTTTCCCACTCATAGCCAAACTTGAATGAATGGTTTCCCTTGACCCAGGTGTAGTTGAGCTTGGGGTCGAGCAGGGAAGGGTTCTGGAACTGGGGGTTGGTCGTTTGCCGGCCGAAGCTGGTGAAACCGCCGGAGATGCCGATGGCAGGAAGGCCGCCAGCGAGATTCGATGCTGTGGGCAGGCCGGGGATGTTGAAGTTGGTGGAACCGATGCTGAGCGGCGTCTTGCCAGCCTTGGTTTTGGAGACGCCGAGTCGAGCGTCAAGGACGCGATTAGAACCGAAGGTGCCGGTGTAGCCAACGGCGATCTGCTCATCGAGGATGCGTTGCGGGCCGGAGCTTTGGCCGTCAAGCGGCTCAACGATGGTGTTGAAGTTGGTGCCGGTTTCCTTGCGATCGCTTACGCGGATAAAGTACCGCGAGGTAGCGTTAGGCACATAGTCGAGACGAAGGTCACCTTTGTCGGAGTACTGCTTGAAGGGCACCAGGACCGAGTAGTCGTTGGTGTTGACACCCGTGGCTGCCGCACCTGTGCCGGGCAGGCCGGCGATGGTCTTGAAGACGTTGAGGATCTGCTGCGAGAGTGGATTGATGGCAGCAGCGGGGATCGGTGATCCGGCCGCGTACGTCATACCGGTGATGGGGTTGCGGACGGGCACGACGAGCGTGCCGTTCAACTCGTTCGTGGTGGGCAACGTAAGCGCGAAGAGCGGCTTGGTGATGCTTCGCAGGCCTTCGTAGTCGAGGAAGAAAAAGAGTTTGTCCTTGATGATGGGACCGCTGAAGTTGCCACCGAACTGATTACGGTTGGTGGTGGGCTTCTGGAACGGGACGTTGCCGCTGGTTCCGGTGAGCGTGGGCTTGAAGAAGCCCCCGGCGTTCAAATCCGTGTTGCGAAGAAAGTCATACGCCGTGGCGTGGAACTTGTTGCCGCCGGAGAGCGAGGCGACGTTGATGGTGGCGCCGGAGCTGCGGCCGTACTCGGCGCTCTCATTGTTGGTGACGACGCTGAACTGGGCGACGGAGTCAGGCGGGACGGAGATGATCTGGTTGTCGAAGCCCTGATTCGACTCGCCGTAGGAGTTGTTGTCCATGCCGTCAAGGATGAAGTTGTTGAAGACGGAGCGCTGGCCGTTGACGTTGTAAGCGCCCTGGCGGACCTCGGCATTGAGGTTGCTGGAGGTGGTGGCGGCGGTAGGCGCCTGGCGCACGCCGGTGACGGTGGCCAGAAGGTCGGTGTAGTTGCGGTTGACCAAGGGGAGGCCCTCGGTCTGCTCGTTGGTGATGGTCTGGTCGCGCTGGCTCGATTCGGTCTGGATCTGAAGGGCCACGTCGCTGACTTCGACGGTGGTCTCCGTGGTGCCGATCTTCAGGCCGAGATCGATGCGCTGGCGATTGCCGACCGAGACGGTGATGTTCTTCGCCACAGCGCTGGAGAAGCCTGGGGCGGTGGCGGTGACGGTGTACACACCTACACGGAGCTGGGGCACGTCATAGTTGCCTTCCCCGTCGGTCTTGGTAGTGCTGGTGGAACCGGTGACCGTGTTGACGACCTGGATGTCGGCGTTAGGAACAGGCGCGCCGCTGGCGTCGCGGATGGTGCCGAGGAGGCTTCCGTTTTCATATTGCGCATGCGCAGAGGTAGCGAGAGTGCTTAGGGCTATGCCTGTAACAGGAACAAGGCACAGCGAGAGCACAAGGGTGCGGCATAAGGATGTCGGCATGGGTGTAGTCAAACCTATGAATGTAACAGCGGGATGAATCTACCATGACTTCCCGATGTATGGCGAGCCGTTAGCGCTAACGCGGTTGTCTGCATTTCCACAGGTCGTGCCCGGGTGCAGGAGTGTGCGGCATAGAAGTGTGCACGAGTATCGGGCCACAACAGGAGGGATGGATCTCGCAATTGCCTTCGGCGAACGGCGTTACGGCCCAGGCGGCTGCGGACAAGCTGAAGAGCCAACCGTAACGCGGAGGCACAGATTCACAGCAGTAGGGCGCAGAGTGTTGCGATCGTTGCCGTGTGGAGGAGAATGTGCGCTGTGTTTGGCACGATGCCGTTTCGCCGCGGCAGGAATGAGTGCGTATTTGCGAACATGCGGCGGTACCGCTCAGCGCGCGTTGGATCTGGACGAAGCAGGTACGGCACCCACCATGCTTGCAGTTGGCCGAGGAGCAAAATGGCATAGCTGATGAAGAGATACCAGAGCAGCCAGCCGGGATAATGACCGCCGAGATGGATGATGCTGTAGAGCAGACCGAACGCGAAAGGTACGGTCTGGATGAGCGTAACGACCACGAGCCGGGCGGTGGTGTCTTCCCTGCGTACCGCTCGGACGTCGTTCAAACGGCCCAGCGGCAACCAGTCATGGGTCGCAAGGAAGAGCACCTGAATCAATTGCAGGCCGGCGAGTGCGGCTTGTCGCGTTGGGGAAAGTTCTGGGAACAGCATGAGTTTACTTGTTGCTCGTCACGTCCATGGAGTTGTCGTCGAGATTGCGGTCGATGAGTTTGTTGAAGGGGTCGATACCTGCTTTTGTGGGCGCTTCATTGACCACGAACTCAAAAGTCTGCTTCCCGCCAGTGATGCGTTCCTTGCGGATGCTCAGCGGTTTTTCGGAGCCTTTGGGACCGCTTAGAACGCCGACGTCGATCATGTCGTTGAGCGGGGCTGGGGTTTCCACGCCGTCGCCGTTGGCGTATGACTTCTTGCCTTCAATCGTGAGGACTACCTTGTACTTGCCGTCGGCCTGCTTCTGCGAGGTGGCGGTAACGGCCTTGTTGTCATAGAGCGTAATCTTCTCAAAGCTGTCGTCGATGAAGTATTGGAGATCGGGGGGCGTCTGCTCGCGAAGCGCGGCTTCCAGGTCGCGAGTGTCGGGGTAAGGGCCAGATTTCGAGTCGTCGGCATTGGTATAGCGCCTAGCCATCAGGAAGTTGTGCAACGCGAGATTGACCTTGTCTTCGCCGATGTAGTCGGAGAGAGCGTACATCACCAGCGCTCCCTTTTGGTACCAGACATACTGCTCGCGTTGGACGAGGGCGAGCGGCGGTTCCTTGCGGGTTTCGCCGGAACGGCCGCGCAGGTAGCCGTCGAGTTCGTGCGAAAGGAACTTGTGCATCTGCGCATCGCCGTACTTCTTTTCCGCGACGCGCAGTGCCGAGTACTCGGCGAGGGACTCCGACATCATGTTGGAGCCGGCGACCCGGCCGCCGATCAACTGATGCGCCCACCACTGATGCGCCAGTTCATGGGCGGTGACAAAGTAGGTGAAGTCGATATCCTTCTGTGCGTTGAGCACGCGCTGGAGGAAAAAGGTTTCGGTGAATGGCGAGGTGTTGGGGAAGGACTGCGCAAAGTTTCGATAACGTGGGAATTCGATGATGCGGAACTGGCCGAACTGGAAAGGGCTGTAGTTGGCCTGGTAATAATCGAGGCCACCGCGAACGCCTTCCATCATGTCATCGACGCCCCAGGAGTGATGCTTGTCGTAATAGACCTCGATATTGGTTCCCTTGTAGTTCTGCTTCCTCACCTCGTAGCGGCCTGAGATGAAGTTGAAGAAGTCGAGAATCTTGACCTGGCCCATATCGTAGGCGAAGTAGTGGCGGCCGTTCTGGCGCCAGTCGCGCTGGAGATAGCCGGGGGAGAGCACGATCTGGTCGTCTGGCGTGCTGACGACTGTTTTGTAGGTAATCCAGTCGGCAGGTGGGACGAACAGGTTGGTGACGCTGCCATAGGCATCGCCGCGAGCGGGCAAATCCGTGACGGGGCCAAGGCCTTCTTCGCGGCGGCGGCGCGGATCGTCCAGCTCGTTGCCGCTGTTGTAGCCAATCCATGGGAAGTAATCGGAATCGAAGAACATGCCGTTGTAGGCCAGTTCCGGGCGCTCGTTGCCGTCGCGAAAGCCGCGGCTCTGGTAGCCGACGTGGAACGTCATGTTCATGGTTTCGCCGGGCTGCAAAGGGCTGTCGAGCTGATAGATCGAGTAGAGATCGCGCGGCTCGCGGCTGACCAGATGAAACGGGCGGTCGAACGCGACGTTGCTTACGGACTGCTTGCTGTCCGTGATGTGGATCTGGGTGATGGGAACGGATGTCTTGTTCTGCAACAAGTAATGCCCCGTCCCGGTAAACGAGCGATGGTCCGGATCAAGGTCTATGTTGGAGTCAACCGCGAGTACCTTGGGTAGCGGTAGTTGTTCGTACTTCTTGAAGTCTTTTTCGTACTTGGCCTGGATCTTGCGCTGGGCCTTAGTGCTGAGGAACTCGTTGAGGACGTGCGTGTTGTAGAAGTACCAGGCGCCGCTGCCGATTGCGATCACGACAAGGATGACGATGGCCGGCGTGAGTGCGGGCAGGCGCCGCTTTGCCAGGGACCAGCGGAGTTGCCAGCCATCTTCAGAACCTCGGCGTGTGAGCGCAATGGAAAGCACGCCGAGCACGGCGAAGATAGCCGTCCAATAGACGTTGGACCACAGCAGAGCCGCGACGAAGTGGCCGTAGCGGTTCATGTCAGAGAAGGTGTACGGCGGCAGCCAGCCGGGCAGCAGCAACGTATTTTCCAGGCCTTGCCGGAAGAGCACCGGTGCGATGACGAAGATGCCGATCATGATCGCGTGGCCGATGAACTTGTTGGGGATGACGGTCTGCACGAACATAGCGAGCAGGATGAAACCAAAGACGCCGGCGAAGACGATGAGATAGAGCTCCTGACCGTATTGCAGGAGGTCGTACTGGTGGAAGCCCTGAACGGTCTGCATGATGAGGCCGCAGAAACCGGCGACGGTGATGAGCACCAGTTCAACGAAGCTGACCGCGGCAAGCTTGCTGAGCCAGTCGGTGGTTTCGCGCATAGGCAGCGCGTCATGGATGCCGCTGAAGCGCGTGTCGCGCTCGCGCCATATGAGCTCTGCCGCGTAGAGCGTGGCGACGATGTAGAGGAATAGCGTCGCATTGCCTTCGACGGCACTCAGCATCAGGAAGGTGGTGGGATAGACGTTGGCGTCCGAACGATGGCCGGCGAAGTAGCCGTTGACGATGGCGAAGAAGACGAGCAACACCGTGATGGCCCAGAAGGGCAGCTCATGCGTGATGTTGCTGATACGGATTCGCGTCAGCGAGATGAACTGCTGCCACTGGATGCCACGGCCGAAGTTCTGTTTCACGCTGGGCAGGGCCGCGGCCACCAGCGAGCGGCGGCGTGGCGCTTCTACGGCTTCTTCTTCTTTCTTTGCCCTGGCGGCGCGGCGGCCTTGTGATTGCGCCGTTAGAGCTTCGACCGACATGGGGAAGAAGCGATAGACGGCGAGGAGAGCGAGGCAGCCGACGCCTGCCCACAGCAAGCGGTTGATGAGGAAGACTCCCTGGCTGACGTGTGGCGACCACGAGAGGAGCAGATCGTTCTTTTCGACCACGGTCCAGTAGCGTGTTAGGACATCGACCAATTGAAGGCCGACTGGATCGAAGATGCCGGACCAGTAGTGCTCCAGCGAACGGGTGGCGGAGAAGACGGCAGTGCCCAGCAGGTAGAGGATGAAGAGCGCGACGCCCTGCAGGTAGACGATGAAGATCTTGCGGGAGAGCGCGGCGACCAGGAAGAAGATTGAGCCGAGGAAGAAGATCTGGATAACGACGATGGAGAAGAACGGCTGCAGATACCAGCCAGGATGGCCGTGCACGATGCGCGTGTGATCAGCCCACGGGGCGAAGGTTCCGGCGGCTTCGCCGAAGACCATGCCGGAGAAGGCGAAGACGCAGGCGACGAACGAGCCAGCCCAGCGTCCGCCGAGATAGGCGAACTTGGTAATGGGCTTGGTGAAGATCAGCTGGAAAGTGTCGCGCTGGAAGTCGCGAAGGATGGACGTGCCGAAGATGGCCGCGATGACGATGGTGCCGAAGAGGCAAAAGAAAGCATAAAGCGAACTCGTCGCATAGGGTCCGTTGAGCAGAACCTTGCCATTGCCGGTGGTGATGAAGTCTTCAGCGGCGATGGCCATGAAGGCCAGCAGGAACCAAAGGCCGAAGTAGACGTACGTGGACAGGCTTTTGAACCGGAACTTGAGTTCGAAGAAGAAGAACTCCAGAAAGAGCGGCATCGCGAAATCTCCAGAAGAAGCGGCGTGTATGGGGCGCTTGTGCTTAAGCGGCGGCGCGATGGCCTTGCTGTTCAAGCTGCCGGAAGTAGACGTCTTCAAGGCCGGCTTCCACGTGGCGGAAGCCTTCGCCCGGTGAGCTTTCCGCGTAGACGCGGACCTCATGCTTGCCGCCGATCAGATGGCTGGAGACCACCTTGTGGTCCGTTTCGAGCGACGCCAGTTCGCTGTCGGTTTCCACGACTTTGGACCAGATGCGGCCTTCCAGGGCGGCGAGAGCTTCGTGCGGCGAGGCTTCAAGCAGGACTTCGCCGGCGGCGATGATGGCCATGCGGGAGCAAAGTTCGCGAACGTCTTCCACGATGTGGGTGGAGAGGATCACGGTGACCTCGCGGCCGATGGAGGAAAGAAGATTGAGAAAACGGTTGCGCTCGGCGGGATCGAGCCCGGCGGTGGGCTCGTCCACGATGATGAGGCGCGGTTTGCCGAGCAACGCCTGGGCGATGCCGAAGCGCTGCTTCATGCCGCCGGAGTAGGTGCTGAGAGCCTTTTTGCGGAAGTCCCAGAGGTTGGTTTGCTGGAGCAGGGCGTCGACGACTTCCTTGCGCTCGCCGGGGTTGGTGATTCCTTTCATCACGGCGAGGTGCTGCAACATGTCGAGCGCGCTCATCTTGGGGTACACGCCAAACTCCTGCGGCAGATAGCCGAGTGTTTGCCGAACCGCATTCTTCTGCTTGAGCACGTCGATGCCATCGAGGAAGATCTCCCCGCTATCGGGTTCCTGCAGGGTGGCGATGGTGCGCATCAGCGAGCTTTTCCCTGCCCCGTTGGGGCCGAGCAGGCCGAACATGTTGTTGCCTATGCTGAGCGACACGTTCTTGAGTGCCTGAACGCCGTTGGGATAGGTCTTGGAAAGACCGGTGACGGTTAGCGCCATTGCCGTGTGTCTCCTAGTGCTGAATTAAGCCTGAAAGGGTGAGGACAATCTACCACGCAGTACGCACTCTACGGCTCGTTAGTTCATTGTTAGGTGGCGCATTTCGCTGTGTGCGCCTCAGCGGCTTCCCTGATTGAGCGAGAGCTCGGTAACCACACGCTCGCTCTTTGGGTCACATTTCCGGGTAACGGACGTGGGACGAAAACAGGCCCGCAAAGCAGCTTCCGCAGCATTGCGTGGAATCCTATGCTCATGATTCGCAATGGGGTGGTGGGACGATGATGGGTGAGTTCTTTTCCAGCGAGGCTCGTCAGCGGCTGGTGGAGTACACGCTGATGTGCGCGGTGGTGGGCCTGATTACGGTGATGGCCATACGAGTGATCGATGAACAGATCGTGCGGATGTTCGCGCAGATCAATGACGCGATCCTGGGCAACATCGGGCAGGGTTGACGGGTGCTGCAACCGCAAGCGAACTGACAGACTAGCAGCGGAAGATGTTGGCGGCTTCCAGGCCTCGCGTGGCGTTGCGTGTGTCCACGACGAGTTGCGCACGGCGAACGATCTCAGGGTAGTCATAGGCGGAGTGATCGGTTGCGATCAGTATGCAGTCGAAGTCTTCCATGGATTCCAGCGGTGTAGATCGCATGTGAAGGCTGTAATGGCGGCCTTCGCCCACGTAGGGATGGTAGGGGTCGTTGTAGGCGACGTCGGCGCCTTCATGGCGCAGAAGCTCGATGAGCGTGAGGGACGGCGATTCACGCAAGTCATCGATGTCGCGCTTGTAGGACATGCCGAGCACGAGAACTCGTGAGCCGTTGAGCGCCTTACGGCGGCTGTTCAACGCGTGCATGACCTGTTGCACGACGAACTGCGGCATGTTCTGGTTGATTTCACCGGCAAGCTCGATGAAGCGCGTGCGGAAGTCGAACTCGCGAGCCTTCCACGAAAGATAGAACGGGTCGATCGGGATGCAGTGGCCGCCGAGGCCGGGGCCCGGGTAGAAGGGGTGAAAGCCGAAGGGCTTGCTGGAGGCAGCTTCGATCACTTCCCAGATGTCGATGCCCATGCGCATGGCGAGCATCTTGAGCTCGTTGACCAGAGCGATGTTGACGCAGCGGTAGATGTTTTCGAGCAGCTTGACCATCTCCGCGGCGCGCGTTCCCGAGACTGGAACAGTGCGGGTGAAGATACCTTCGTAGAGCGCGCAGGCGAGTGTGGCGGCGATGGGATCATGGCCGCCGACTACCTTCGGGATTTCGCGGCGCGGAACCGTGGTGTTGCCGGGATCTTCACGCTCGGGTGAGAAAGCGACGTAGAGGGCGTTGTCGTCGGGGGCTCCGGTGGAGGACTGTACCTTGAGGCCGCCGCCGTTCCCGGCTTCGAGCAGCGGGATCAGGAGCTCGTCCGTGGTTCCGGGGTAGGTGGTGCTTTCCAACACAATCAATTGGCCAGCCCGGAGGAATGGGGCGATGGCGCGGGCGGTGCTTTCTATGTAGGTGAGGTCGGGCGCGTGGTGGGCGTTGAGCGGTGTGGGAACGCAAAGGATGATGGCGTCGAGATCCGCGATCCCGGCGAAGTCCGCAGTTGCGGAGAAGCCTGCCCGGCCGGCTTCTTCGATCTCTTCGGGCGCGATGCGGAAGATATAGGAGCGGCCTGATTGCAGGGACTCGACCTTGGCGGGGTCGATGTCAAACCCGGTCACCTGAAAGCCGGATTCCACGAAAAGCAGCGATAGTGGCAAGCCGACGTAACCAAGGCCGATGATGCCGACACGAGCGTTCCTGGCTTTGAAGTGCTGTAGTCGTGTTGCCGCGAGAGCCGGGAGCGAGGCGGTGGATGGAGTTTCTGTCATGGCCACGCTAAGAGAACAACATCCCCGAGCTTCCTTCCAGATGAAGCAAATAAGCCTTCGCTTCCAGGCCGCCCGCAAAGCCCGTGAGCTTGCCCGAAGAACCAACGACGCGGTGGCAGGGCGCGACGATGGACAGCGGATTGCGTCCATTGGCCGCACCAACCGCGCGCGTCGCTTTGGGGTCGCCGAGTTCGGTTGCGATCTGGAGATAGCTGCGGGTTTCGCCGAAGGGGATTCCGCAAAGGGCATGCCAGACGCGCTTCTGGAAAGGAGTGCCCCGCATATCGAGCGGGATGGTGAACGTCTGGCGCTTGCCTGCGAAGTACTCCGAGAGTTGAGCTTCTGCGAGGCAGAGAGTCGGATCGCCTGTGCTTTCCGCTGAGCTTTCAAGCGGAACACGGGTACCGTTTTCGTTTTCCCAAAGTATTGCTACGAGGCCGCGTTCACTGGCAACGAGCTTCAGCCTGCCGACGGGTGAGTCGACGAACTTGAAGGACAGGCTCATGTGAAGGATGTGGGAAGGAGTATGGCGTCCCCGACGGGATTCGAACCCGTGTTACCGCCGTGAAAGGGCGGTGTCCTAACCGCTGGACGACGGGGACGCAGGAGCTTTCGCTCTCCTACTAAGTTATCACGGTCAAGCCTTCAAAGTCCCCATGCGGCCGGTGCGAACCACACGGCGAACGTTGGCGTATTGCAGAAGGATATAGTTGTCGGTCATGCCGGCAATGTAGTCGGCGACGACGCGGGCGAGACCCTCGGTTTCGACCTCTGCGAAGTAGGCCTCGGGAAGCTGCTCTGGCTCAGCGATCCAGAACTCGAAAAGCTCGGTGACGACCTCGGCGGCTTTGCTATGCTCGCGGTCGAGCTCGGGGCAGGTATAAAGCGTGTCGTAGAGGTAGCGCTTCTCTTCCCTTCTTTCGGCTTCGGCCTGCGGGGAAAGTTCGGCAAGGCGCCGGGGGGCTTGGCGGATGTCGTCGAGAGTGCGCGCGCCGGCGGCCTGCACGTTCGCCGCGGTGGTCTGGATGAGGTCCAGAACGAGCGCCTTCTGCATAGCCTGAAGGGCATCGTGGAAGACGTACTTCTGAAGCGCGGTAGGGTGAGCGGACTCCACGGCGTTGTAGCTGCGACGAAGGATGCCGATGTGATCGCACATGTGGCTGACATCGAGCAGACCAGACTCGAGGCCGTCGTCGAGGTCGGCGGTGAGGTAGGCGATTTCATCGGCGAGGTCGATGATCTGAGCTTCCAGGGGCGGGTACTGGCCGAGGAAGTATTCGGCTAGTTCGGGATGGTCGGCGGCAGAGTAGTCGCGCGAATGTTTCACGATGCCTTCGCGCACGCCAAGCGTGAGGTTAAGGCCGCGATGGCCAGCGTAGCGCTGCTCAAAGCGATCCACGATGCGAAGCGCGTGGAGGTTGTGGTCGAAGCGCAGACCGTGGCGGCGGAGACATTCATCCAGGGCTCGCTCGCCGGCGTGACCGAACGGTGGATGCCCTATGTCGTGGACGAGAGCGAGGGTCTCTGCCAGATCGACGTTGAGGCCGAGAACCGCGGCTACCTGACGGGCGACCTGCGCGACCTCAATCGTGTGCGTGAGACGCGAGCGGAAATGATCCGAGGCCCGGCTGGTGAAGACCTGTGTCTTACCCGCGAGACGGCGGAAGGCGCGAGACTGCACGATGCGGTCGCGGTCGCGCTCGAACGGCGAACGGCCTTCGCCGATGGGCGCCGGGTAGGCGCGCACGGAGAGTAGGTCTTCTTCGCGACCGAAGACTCCACAGGAATGCAGATTGACAGGCACTTGCCCTAGTTTAGCGTTTGGCCGCACGCAAATGTTGCACCACGGGTCAGGCGAGTTGTCAGTACGGCGAGTTCTCGAGTGATAGCAGGGGTGCTTTACTTAGCAGGAGCGGCGTGGGCCAGCTTGACGCGCACTGTTTCAAGCTTGTGTTGGACCTTGGCGGCGTCGGCTGGGTCTGCATCTGCCGGAAGCGAGGTGGCGTACTCCTGCGTGGAGCGCTGCCACTGCGCCGCGGCCATGCCGAGCTTGCCGTTCTTTTCGTAGATGTCGCCCAGGTGATCGAGTACGGTGGGATCGGTGGGAGTACGCTCCGCGGCCTTGCGGGCATACTCCTCGGCGAGCGTGTACTGGCCCTGCTTGTAGTAGGCCCAGCCGAGCGAATCAAGGAAGGCGCCGTTCTGCGGATCGGCGGTAACGGCCTTCTTCAGCATGGCAATGGCCTCATCGAGACGTGTGCCCCGCTCAGCCAGGAGGTAGCCATAGTCATTCTGGATCTCGGCGTTCTGCGGATCGAGAGCTAACGCCTTTCTATATTGCGCTTCGGCCTCGTCGAACATCTTCCGCTTGTCGGCGAGAGTTCCGCGGTATGCGTCAAGAGCGATCTTGTCCTCGGGCTTGGTAGACATAGCATCCACCTTGTCGAGCACGGTGCTGGCCTCGGCAAAGCGCTTGGCGCGGCTGTCGATGTCTGCCTCGGTGAAGTAGACGTCACGATCGTCAGGCGTGCCCTTGAGCTGGGCGTTGCAGAGCTTGAGAGCCTCGTCGAGCTTGCCGGTATCGGCAAGCTGGCGGGCGTACATCAACTGAACGTCGCGGTTCCCAGGCATTTGCTTCGCCAGGTCGGCGGCGACTTTCGCGGCTGAGGCGTAGTCGTGCGCATCGCGGTAGGTGTCGATCAGGCCGCCAGTGCCACGCACCTGCATGTCTCCACCGAGGGCAATGATCTGCTGATACACAGCAACGGCATCGGAGGTATGGCGCTGTTCACGGTCGACGAGGCCCAGGCGATCCAACAGCAGGGCGCGGTTGTTGCGCTCCTCATCGTTGTACTTGCCGTCGGTGTGCGCCGTGCTGGCGAGCATGTCCTTCAACGTCTGGACGGAGTCGTTGTAGCGACCGAGGGCGTCGTACACGAGCGCCTCGTTGTACTTGAGCTCCAAACTGTCGGGAGCCAGCGCGGCGGCCTTCTTCAGCGTGGCGAGTGCTTCTTCATACTTGCCATTCTGGCGTTGCAGGTCGGCTGCGCGAATGAGCGATTCCGCGTCGTTGGGGTCAGCTTTCACCAGGTCGCCGTAGAGCTTGGCCGCGGCGTCATTCTGGCCGGAGGCGATGAGCGAGTTGGCCAGGCCGCGTTTGGCGTCCATGTTGTCCGGATCCTCGTTGAGGGCGGCCTGGTATGCCTGCGCGGACAACTTGAACTTCTTCATCTGGTCGTAGATACCGGCCAGCGCGAGGTCCATGCGGCCGGAGCGATCATCGACTGGGACGGCGGAGATGGTGTCCGCAGCCTTCTGGAAGTTGCCCTGCTCGGTGTAAAGGCGAGCGATGCTGAGGACAACTTCCTCCGAGGTGCCGTCGATCCGCTGGGCAGCCTGGAACTGCTGTTCCGCGTTGGCCTGATCGTGATTGAGGCCGTAGAGCTGGCCGAGAAGGAGATGCGTTTCGAGATCGTCCGGCTTGAGCCGCGCGATGGTTTCGTACTCCTTGATGGCTGCCTTGAGCATGTCGCCGGACTGCGGTCCTTGCCCATCGCCGAGGGTGCGGAGATAGACGCGGCCAAGCAGGATATGGGCTTCGGGATCCTCGGGGTGGCGGTTGACCTGGTCCTGGGCGGCAGAGACCGCTTCCCGGATGCGACCTAGCTTGAAGTAGAGGTTGGCCAGGCCGTCCTGGAGGTCACGCGAGCCGGGATCGGAGTTCAGCGCGAGTTTGTACTGCTCGATGGCCTGGGTAGCGAGGTCCTGACGGCCGCTGGTTGTCGCCTGGTCTTCATAAAGCTTCGCAAGAGCGTAGTGGTAGTAGGCACTGGAGCGGTCGGTCTCCGAAGCCGCTGCCGCAGCGGGCGCGGGCTCCGTCTTGCCTGCTTTGCCCGTTGGAGTCTGGGTGTGTGCTGTCGCTGCGGTGGTTGCTGCCAGAAGGAAGGCGGCGAGGGCGATGGGGGCCGATGAGGAGCGAAGCGCAGCGATCATGTAGTGTCCTGGACTAGCGGATGACGCGGATGACTCAGACGTTCTCAATAGCTTAGACGGCTTTTCTCCAATTTAGATGCTGTTTTGGCATTTCGCTGGATACGAGCGCGTAGTTCCTGTTACCCATGACGGAAGTGCCGAACGCCGGTCATGACCATGGCGAGGCCGAGCTTGTCGGCGGCGGCGATGACTTCCGCATCACGAACGGAGCCGCCGGGCTGAATGATCGCCGTGGCACCGGCTTCGGCGATGACTTGCACGCCGTCCGGGAAGGGGAAAAACGCGTCCGAGGCGGCCACTGTGCCGGCGAGTGGGAGCGCAGCTTTCATCGCGCCGAAGCGGGCGGCGTCTACGCGGCTCATCTGGCCGGCACCGACACCGACCGTCTGACCGTAGCCCGAGTCAAAACGGGCGTAGACGATCGCGTTGGACTTGACGTGCTTGCAGACTCGCCAGGCGAAGATCAGCGTTTCCAGCTCTTCCGGCGTTGGCTGGCGCTGGCTGGCGACCTTGATGGTGCTGCCGTTGACGACGGCGTGGTCTTCGTCCTGAAGGAGGAAGCCGCCGGAGATCTGCTTGAGGACGCGACTGGTGGCAACGGGCTGGATGCGGAGGAGGCGGAGGTTCTTTTTGGCCTGCAGGATGGTGAGCGCTTCGGGAGTGAAGTCGGGGGCGACGATGGCTTCGACGAAGAGCTTGGCCATTTCGGTCGCTGCGGGACCGTTTACAGGGCGATTGACGCCAATGACGCCGCCGAAAGCGGAGACGAAATCGCTGGCCAGGGCGCGGGTGTAGGCTTCGGCGATGGTAGCTCCCTGGCCTACGCCGCAGGGATTGGTGTGCTTGATGATGGCCACGGCGGGAGCTTCGAACTCGGACGCAAGTGCCCAGCAGGCATCGAGATCCACGAGATTGTTAAAGCTCAACTCCTTGCCGCCTAACTGCTCAGCTCCGGCGATCCCGAGGCCGGATGCGTCGGCGTAGACGGCGGCCTTCTGATGGGGGTTCTCGCCGTAACGCAGGGTTGTTTTGCGGGGTACGATCAGACGGAAGGTGGATGGAAAGTCTGAGCTGGATTCTGTAGGGGTTTCGAGGCTGCGGGCTTCGAGAGCCGTGGCGATGGCGGAGTCGTAGGCTGCGGTGGTGACGAAGGCGGCGCGAGCCAAATTCCAGCGTGTTTCTCTGGACAGAGCACCGGAGTTGGCATGGAGTTCCGCGGCTAGTGCCGGATAGTCGGCGGCGCGGGTAACCACGGCTACGTCTTCGAAGTTTTTGGCGGCGGAGCGGAGCATGGACGGGCCGCCGATGTCGATGTTTTCCACTATCTCGTGGAGGGCTACGCCGGGCTTGGCGGCGGTCTTCTCGAAGGCGTAGAGGTTGACCACGACCATGTCGATGGGCGGGATGCCATGCTGCTGGACGGCGGCGACGTGCTCGGGGACGTCGCGGCGGTGGAGCAGGCCTCCATGGACGACGGGGTGCAGCGTCTTGACGCGGCCGTCGAGCATCTCCGGAAAGCTGGTGAGTTCGGAGATGTCGCGGACGGCGAGGCCGGCGTCGCGCAGAGCCTTGGCCGTGCCGCCGGTGGAGACGAGATCAACGCCAAAGCTGGCGAGAACCTGAGCGAATTCGACCAGGCCAGTCTTGTCGGTCACCGACAGGAGGGCGCGGGTGATCTTTTTGAGAGAGCTGGAAGGGCTGGACGCAGGAGCGGGACTGGAGTCGTTCATCTCACCCTCGATTGTATGCAGCCGCGATGAGCAAGATTCTGGGAAACCCGGCGGGTACCGGCCGGGAATTGGTGTGATAGGGCGCGTTAAGATAGCTATCTATGCTTGACCTCGCCTTCGTGCGCGCAAACCTGGCGCTCGTAGAAGACAAACTGCGTGCCCGTGGCGCGGATGCCGATGTTTTGGCCAACTTTGCGCGCCTGGATGCGGATCGCCGCGCTGCCATTACCAAAGCTGAAACGCTGAAGGCCCAGCGCAATGCGCTGACTGAAGAGTTTGTGCGGTTGAAGCGCAGCGGCGCCGATGTAGCGGAAATCAGTCAGCGCACTCGCGATCTGAAGGACGAGACGACTGCACTGGAAAGCGAAGCGTCCGCTGCCGACGAAGCGTTGCGCTCGCTGCTGCAGACACTGCCCAACCTGCCGCAGGATGATGTGCCGGTAGGCAAGTCAGAGCATGAGAACGTCTGCACCAGGACGGTGGGTGAGGCGGTGGTGTTTGACTTCCCTGCCAGGCCGCACTGGGAGCTGGGCGAGGCGCTTGGCATCCTGGATTTTGGGCGGGCGGCAAAGATTTCGGGCTCGCGCTTTGTGGTGCAGTTTGGCGCGGGGGCCCGGCTGGAAAGGGCGCTGGCGAACTTTATGGTGGACCTGCATACGCGCGAGCATGGCTATGCCGAGGTTCTGCCGCCGTTCATGGTGAACTCGAAGTCCCTGTTTGGCACCGGGCAGTTGCCGAAGTTCGCCGAAGACCTGTTTCACTGCGACGACAAAGGCGCTTATGTGCCGGGTGAGCTGGCGGAGAGCGATCACTGGCTGATTCCCACGGCGGAAGTACCGGTGACGAACATCTTTCGTGACGAAACGATTGACCTGACTGGCGGCCCGATCAGCTTTTGTGCGTACACACCGTGCTTCCGGTCTGAGGCTGGGTCGTATGGCAAGGACGTGCGCGGAATGATTCGGCAGCACCAGTTCCAGAAGGTTGAGTTGGTGAAGTTCACGCGGCCGGAGGAGTCGGCGGCGGAGCACGAGGCGTTGACGCGGCATGCGGAGACGGTGCTGGAGAAGCTTGGACTTCCCTATCGGCGGATGCTGCTTTGTACGGGCGACATGGGATTCAGTTCAAGCAAGACATACGACCTTGAAGTCTGGCTGCCGGGCCAGCAGACGTATCGCGAGATCAGCTCGTGCTCGAACTTCGAGAGCTTCCAGGCGCGGCGCGCCAACATTCGCTACAGGCCTGCGGGCGGCGGCAAGGCAGAGTTCGTCCACACGCTGAACGGGAGCGGGTTGGCCGTGGGCAGGACTTATCTTGCTGTGCTGGAGAACTATCAGCAGGCGGATGGCAGCGTGCGGGTTCCCGAGGTTTTGATCCCGTACATGGGGACGGATGTGATCCGGGCCGAGAAGCTGGGGCGTGCGCTGTGAGTATGCAGGCGAATGGCGTGGCAGCGAACAACCTGGCGGAGCGCGGGGGCAATCCCGTCACTCGGCTGATCCACAACTACATCTTCTGGGCGTATGACCGCGGCAGCCTGCACTACGACATCCTGGTGACGACGATCCTGCTGTTCCTGTTCGTGGGGCCGCACTTCATCAACTTCCATGACCGGCCGGTGCCGACAGTGCCGCTTCGCGAGGCGGCGATCGTGGTGAAGCCGAATGGACAAGTCGGGGGGCGGCAGCGATATCTGTACGAGATTCGGTCGGACGACCTGGGGTCGCCTAAGGACGGCGCGGAGCTTTCGGATGCGGTGGAGAATGCCATCGAGCCGATCAGCGGCGCGGTCACCGTCTTGCGAATCGACCCGGTGCAGGACGCAAGCCACAAGGTAGTGGCGTACGACGTGACGGCGCTGCGGTAGACAGGGTTCCTCGCTGTCGCGACATTTACAGATCGAAGCCATCTAAACCGTTGGTCCTTCGCGGGCCGGAGAGTCTCAGGAGATCCCTCATGACGTTGCGAATGCTTGCCATTGGATTGCTGTTAGGAGCGAGCGCTTCTTCTCTGTATGCACAAACGCCACAGGTGAAAGCACTGTTGGATCAACTGGATGCGGCCAGTGCGAAGTTCAAGACAGTGCAGGCCAACGTGGCGTATGACGAGTACACCAAGATCGTGAAGGACCATGATCTTTCTGCCGGCTCGATGTACATCGAGCGCGCGGGCAAGGACGAGAACTTCGGGGCGGCGATCTCGCCGACAGGGTCGAGCACTCCCTCGAAGATCGTGAACTACACCGGTGGGACGCTGCAGGTGTACTCGCCGGGCACAGGCCAGGATGACGTATTCAAGGCCGGGCAGAACCAGGCGAAGTATGACAGCTTTCTGACGCTCGGATTCGGCGGCAGCGGGCGCGATCTTGCGGCTTCGTGGAACATCCAAGACCTGGGGCCTGAGACGATTGACGGCGTGAAGACGGAGAAGCTGGACCTGACGGGGAAAGACCCCAGCATCAGCAACACGTTCAAGCATGTGACGATCTGGGTGGACCCCACACGCGGGGTGTCGTTGAAGCAGGCGTTCTTCCAGCCGAACGGGGACAGCCGGACGGCGACCTACTCGAACATCCGGGTAAACGGCGGGAAGATCGATAAGAAGCCGTTTGAGATTGGAAAGGGCGCCAAGAAGGTGATGCACTAGCGCGGCGAACGGGCTTGGGCTTGGTCGAGCTTGCCGCTTCGCGCCTCGCCCTGACAAATGCGGGGTGCTCTCCACTGCGGTCGCAAGAGCGCGGCCTTCAGTCGAGATGACAAGCTTTGGGTACTACGGAGCTTTCTCTGAGAGCGTGGCATGCGGAGTGAGGGCAAATGCGGCCAGCAGCAGGACGATCGGGTAGCACTCGATGGTGTAGCGAGGTTCGGAGTTATCCAGCGTTAGGAGCAGGGCGCAGCGTAGAACGATGAAGCCCAGGGCTGCAGCGGCTAGCGGTGCGTGGCCTGCCCAGTGAAACCAGCGCCAGCGCAGCAGCCCTCCGAAAGCCCCAAGCAGCAAAAGCAGGTTGAGCAGGGCGTAGGCTGCCGCGAGTACTGAGCCGTGCGGATGGGAGCGGACTCGCCACCAGTCCAGCGGGAGTTTCATGAACTCCGTGCGGGGGCGGAGTGCCATGTCTGCCAAGCGGGCGAGCGGCATGAGGACCAACGACCGGACTGGGTGGTTGTGGATGCGCTCGCCGGCCAGCTGGTTGAAGGCTGCCTCGACCGGTGGGGTGGACGCGGTCTCGCGGTTGTAGCGCGAGATGATGGCCGCGGTGGTCTGTTGTTGAGCGGGGCTGTCGAAGGCGCGTGGTGGAAGGTCCTTCATGGACAGAGGGTCGCCGTCGTAAGCCCAATAAACGTCGAGGTTGGATTTGTACTCAATGGCCCAGGTACGGTACCAGCGGTTGAAGCCGTAGTTGGTGGGCTCGCCAGGATCGTTCGCGTATTTGGGTGCCAGCGGCTGGATGACATGGAAGACGTGCCAGTTACGGGCAGTCCAGAGGCCGAGCGGCAGGAGCAGGCCGAAGCAAACGACTGCTGTTGGCGCGAGACGACCGACGAGTGAGGGGGATGGCAACGTTCGCCAGCTTGCGAAGAGTATGACGGGCAGAACCGCGATGGCGAGGAGCGACTGGTCCGGGCGCAGCAGCACGGAAAAGGCCAGCGCGAACGCGAGGCTGAGCAGCCAGGGGTTCCATGGATTGCCTGCGGCGGCCTGCCAGAGCCAGGCGTCGAGGCTGAGCAGCGCTAACGCGACGCAGAACAGGCACAAGGTTTCGGTGAGGCCTAGGGCGCAGTAGTTGGCGGTAAACGGACAGAGTGCCGCGAGACCGAAGGCTACCAGGCCGGCGCGTTCCCCCAAAATGCGGCGGGCAAGATTCCCTAGCAGGCAGCAGGTGAAGAGGTCGATGCCGGCCTGAATCCAGAGGACCGACGCATAGTTCTCCATCCCGCAAAGCTTGAAGCAGACCGCGAGAAATAGCGGGTAACCGGGCAGACGGATGAGCGTGGGGCGGATGCGGGTGGCTTCCGTGAAGCCGTAGATGCCGTGCTGTAGCACGTTGCGGGCAAGGTCGCCGTAGAGCAGCGTGTCGCCGGCGAAGCGCGGATGACGCCAGACAAACACCACACGGAGCACGATGCCAAGCGCGAGCAGGAGCGCGGTCCAGAGCTGGAGGCGTCGGCGATGCATCACACGTGCATCATACTGAGCTATCACAACTTGAACACCTTCTGTATCCGTTACCCTACGTTGGGTAGCCTTAACGGGCGTAGCTACGAGCACAGGAAGAACACCAGCCGATGAGTAAGCCAGTTTTTTACGATCCGCAACGCAAGCGCTGGAAGCGCCTGCGCCGCGTTTTCGATCTGCTGGCGCTCTTTGGGGCGGTGCTGGGCGTGGTGTTTCTGCTTGGGCTGTTGCGTGTCCGTCCGCTCCAGCAGTTGGACCTGCGCTCGGCAACGAAGCGCTACCGGGCGCTTTCCCATCCGCCGGCGCTGGAGACGCGGACGCACGAGCAACTGAACCATTCGGCTCATCGGCACAGCGACCTGAAACCCTCGGACGTTGTGCTGAACCAGGGAGAAGGGCTGCGCGCGGCGTTCTACACGGACGTGGACCCGGCAAGCTTTGCGGCGTTCAAAGCGCACGTGAAGCAGATCGACATCGTGTTTCCCGAGTGGCTGCATGTGGTGACGCCGGACGGGAACCTGACGGCCTACACCGCCGACAACACGCCGTTCAACGTGGTGGATAACGCCGGCGTACACGGCGTGGACCGCGAAAACAAGATCGCTCGCGCGATCACCGATGCCAAGGAAGATACGGAAATCTTCCCGCTGGTGAACAACTTCAACCCCACGGACCAGGACTTTGAAGACAATGTATCCCAGTTCGTGATGAATCCGGCGGCCCGGGCGAAGTTTCTGCAACAGATCGACCAGTTCTTTGCGGCGAACACGCGGTATCGCGGCCTGACACTGAACTTCCAGGAGATTCCGGCGGCGGCGCAGCCGGGCTACCAGCAACTGATCGCCTCGCTGTATTCAGACTTTCAGTCGAAGAAGCTGAAGGTGTACATCAATGTGCCGGTGGTGGCTCCGGGAGTGGACTTCGGTTTCCTCGGCTCGCATACCGACGGCCTGATCCTGATGAACTACGACCAGCACCAGCCGGGGACCGATCCGGGGCCGATCGCCGGGCAGGACTGGTTTGAGGACAATCTGAAAGCCGTGATGAAGGTGGTCCCGCGCAACAAGATCATCTGCTCGGTGGGCAGCTATGCTTATGACTGGACGAGCAAGCTGCCGACGGCTCCGGTAGCCGCAAAGGGCAGGAAGGCTGCGGCTCCTGAAGCAACGCCGGCGATTCTTTCCGTTTCAAGCCTTTCCACACAGGAAGCGTGGCAGGCGGCGTCGGATGCAGGCGCGAAGATCGACCTCGATGACACTTCGCTGAACCCGCACTTCGGCTATGACGATGAAGACACCGGGCTTCGGCACCAGGTGTGGATGCTGGATGCGGTGACCGTGCTGAACCAGATGCGGGTGGCTCGCGCCCTGGGTCTGCAGACGTTTGCGCTTTGGCGGCTGGGCGAGGAAGACGATTCGCTCTGGAAGATCTGGGATGGGCCGCTCGGCTCGAACCCGGTGACGGACCTGGCGAAGGTTTCGCCGGGGCAGGACGTGGATACCGAGGGCGATGGCGACATTCTGCGGGTGACTGGACAGCCGCAGAGTGGACACCGCACGTTGCAGATGGACGACGACACCACGATTCCGAAGCAGTACCTCAGCGTGGTGTCGGAGTCGATGGACTCGTATCCCCTGCCCTACACCATCACGCAGTATGGCTACCAGCCGAAGAAGGTGGCAATCAGCTTCGACGATGGGCCGGACCCGACCTGGACTCCGAAGATCCTGGATGTGCTGAAGCGCTACAACGTGAAGGGCACATTTTTCATGATCGGCGAGGAGGCCGAAGACAATGTCGGCGTGATGCAGCGCGTGTATCGCGAAGGGCATGAGATCGGCAACCACACGTTTACGCATCCGGACATCAGCGAAATCTCGAACACGCAGGTGGACCTGCAATTAACGCTGACGGAGCGGCTGTTCGCGGCCAAGCTGGGGGTGCAACCGACCTACTTCCGGCCGCCGTACTCAATTGACCAGGAGCCGGATACGAACGACCAAGCCGCGCCGATCGACCGCATCGAGCATGGGCTTGGCTACGTGATTGTCGGCGACAAGATCGACACGAACGACTGGGACGAGCATCCGCGGAAGACGCCGCAGGAGATGATCGACAGCGTGTTTCAGCAGATCGACATGGCGCGGACCAAGACGTGGATGCGCGGATCGATCATCCTGATGCACGATGGCGGCGGCGACCGCTCGGCGACGGTGGCAGCGTTGCCGAAGCTGATTGAGGCGTTGCGGGCGCGTGGCTACGAGATCGTGCCGGTATCCGGGCTGATCGGGCAGACGCGCGAAGAGGTGATGGCGCCGCTGAGCGGGCAGCAGAAGTATGCGGCCCGGCTGGACTCGATCACGTTCTTCTTTATCGGGTTCTTCAACCACTTTGTGCTCTATGTGTTTTTCGTCGGGGACTTCCTGATGAGCGCGCGGCTGCTCATCATCGGCGTATGCGCGCTGATTGACCGTTTCCGCAAGCGGAAGAACTTTGCGGGGCCGGACTACATGCCTCGCGTGGCGGTGCTGATCCCTGCGTACAACGAGGAGAAGGTGATCGCACGGACGATTCGGTCTGTGCTGATGTCGAACTACAAGAACATCCGGGTGATCGTGATCGACGACGGGTCGAAGGACCAGACGTACAAGATCGCCAGCGAGACGTACGCGAAGGAGATCGAGGATGGCCGCGTGACAGTGCTGACCAAGCCGAACGGCGGTAAGGCCGAGGCTCTGAACTTTGCGCTGGAGTTCACGGATGAGGAGATCTATGTCGGGATCGACGCCGACGGCGTGATCGCGCATGATGCGATCTCGCGGCTGGTGTGCCACTTTGCGAATCCGCAGATTGGGGCAGTGGCGGGCAATGCCAAGGTGGGCAATCGCGTGAACCTGTGGACGCGGTGGCAGGCGCTGGAGTACATCACGTCGCAGAACTTCGAGCGGCGCGCGCTGGATCTGTTCAACGTGGTGATGGTGGTGCCGGGAGCGATTGGTGCATGGCGGACTGCTGCCGTGCGCAAGGGCGGCGGGTACCATCCAGACACCGTGGCCGAGGACGCCGACCTGACCATGAACCTGCTGGAGCAGGGTTATCACGTGATCTACGAGGATCAGGCGCTGGCGTTTACCGAGGCTCCGGTGAATGCGAACGGGCTGGCACGGCAGCGTTTCCGGTGGTCGTTCGGGATTCTGCAGGCAGTGTTCAAGCATCGTGGAGCGATTGCGCGGCGGCGGGCGATGGGCCTCTTTGCGTTGCCGAACATCGTGATCTTTCAGATCATGCTGCCGCTGGTGTCGCCGCTGATCGACCTGATGTTTGTCGCCGGGGTGATTCACTACCTGATCGACAAGCACTTCCATCCGGAAACGACCAGCACGGGCGACTTCTACAAGCTGCTGACGTTCTTCCTCGCGTTCCTGGTGATCGACTTTGCGGCATCCGGCCTGGCGTTCATGCTGGAGCGGAAGCATCCGGCCAGCAAGGGTGACGCCTGGCTGCTGGTGCATATCTGGATCCAGCGATTTACCTACCGGCAGCTTTTCTCCTGGGTGCTGATCCGGACGATCAAGCGGGCGGTGGATGGCAAGCCGTTTGCGTGGGACAAGCTGGATCGGACGGGCACGATGTCGAAGGCGACTGAGCAGTCAACCAGTTGAGCATTAACAAACGGGCCGCGTGTGTTGCAACTCCCTGCACTTCATCTTTTCGGCTGCAAAGGACATCAAAGACTTCATGGCGACCGATCTGACTTCCCTGCCCCCGTTTCTCAATGAGCCGTTTACCGACTTCTCCACCGCAGAGAACAAGCGCGGGATGCTCGAAGCGCTGGCGCATGTGCGCGGGCGGTTAGGGGAGACGCACGAGATGGTGATCGGCGGAGAACGCGTGCGGACCGGGGAGACATTTACGTCAGTGAATCCGGCGCGGCCTGCGGAGGTGATTGGTGTTCACTATGCGGCGACGGCTGCGGAGGCGAACCGCGCGGTGGAGGCAGCGCTGGAGGCTTTTCCGGCGTGGTCACGGACCCCGCTGAGCGAGCGGGTTGACCTGCTGCTGCGGGCCGCGGCGATGATCCGCGAACGCCACTTCGAGTTTTGCGCGTGGCTGACGGTGGAGGTCGGCAAGAACTGGGCCGAGGCCGATGCGGATGTCGGCGAATGCATCGACTTCCTGGAGTTCTATGCGCGTGAGGCGCTGCGGCTGAACCGGGCAACCACGCCGATCCAGTTTCCGGGCGAACGCAACCAGCTTCGCTACCTTCCGCTGGGGCCGGGGGCAGTGATCCCGCCCTGGAACTTTCCGTTCGCCATCATGGCGGGGATGACGGTGGCTTCCATCGTTTGCGGGAACACTGTAGTGCTGAAGCCCTCGCCGGATGCTCCGACGATTGCGGCTCGCTTCGTGGAGTTGATGGAGGAAGCAGGTGTCCCGGGCGGCGTCATCAACCTCGTGCACGGCGGGCCGGAGGTTGGGCGAGCCATCGTGGAACATGCGGCGATCCGTTTTATAGCCTTTACCGGCTCGAAGAAGGTTGGGCTGGAGATTCACGAGAAGGCGGCGAAGACGCAGCCGGGTCAGCGGTTCATCAAGCGAACGATCCTGGAGTTGGGCGGCAAGGACGCCATCGTGGTGGCGGCCGATGCGGACATTGACGCGGCGGTGGATGGCGTGGCGGCTTCGGCGTTCGGGTTTAACGGGCAGAAGTGCTCGGCGTGCTCACGGGCTATTGTGGACACCGCAATTTACGACGCTTTCTGCGAGCGGCTGGCGGAGAAGGTCGCCGGCTTCAAGACTGGCGATCCGGCGGACAACGTGTATACAGGTCCGGTGATTAACGATTTGGCCCGGAAGCGCGTGCTGAGCTACATCGAGCTGGGCAAGCAGGAAGGGCGGCTGCTAACCGGCGGCGAGGCTATCGACAAAGAAGGCGGCTACTACGTGGCGCCGACGGTGTTTGCCGACATCGCACCGACCTCGCGGCTGGCGCAGGAGGAGATCTTTGGGCCGGTACTGGCGGTGATCCGCGCGAAGGACTTCGACGAGGCCCTGGAGATTGCCAACGATACGGAGTACGGACTGACCGGAGCGATCTATTCGGGTTCTCGTGAGCAGCTTGACCGCGCCAGCGCGGAGTTCCACGTCGGCAACCTGTATCTAAACCGCAAGTGCACGGGGGCGATGGTAGGCGCGCACCCGTTCGGCGGTTTCAACATGAGCGGCACGGACTCAAAGGCTGGCGGGCCGGATTACCTGACGCTGTTTACGCAGGCGAAGTCCGTAGCGGAGAAGGTGGGCGTGGTTTCTGCGAGGGCCGAGACGCAGGAAGAGCGGATGGGAATTTAGTCGACACACAAGACATGACAAAGCCCGCAGCATTCACTGCGGGCTTTCTTTTAGTTCAGGCTGCGGGCCTGAAGCCCTGGACTCTTCGAAGCAGATGCATCAACCAGCCTGGGCTACCGGCAGGCGGGTCATGTTCGCGCGGGCGCGCTCCGTGGCTTCGGCGAGGGCGCGGTGGTGGACGGTGTAGACGGTCAGTTCCAGCCGATCGCTAACACCGGTCTTGTCATAGATGCTGCGTAGATAGTTCTTCACCACCTGCTCCTTGGTGGTGAGCTGCTCGGCGATCTGCTTGTTCTTCCAGCCTTCCGCTACCAGCGAGATGATCTGGATTTCCTTGGGTGTGAGGCGCTCCAGGACGCGGCGGCCAACGCGGTCGGTCATGGGCATGGAGACGATTTGAGCGCGATGAACGCTGCGCTCTCCATTGGCAACGCGGCGAATGCACTCCACGAGCTGTTCGCCACCGACGGAGCGGAGGACAACTCCGCTGGCTCGCTGCGCCATCGCATCTTCCAGCGGGGCCCCGTGCTCAAGGATCAGCACCGCCCGGCTGTCGGACCTCTCAATGATCTCCAGCAGGTCAGCGAGATTGCTGGTGATGCTGGAGGGGAAAACAACCACAGCGTGGGGCAGACGCGCGACGGCTTCGCGAAGGCGAAGAGCATCGTCGCACTGCGCGACGATCTCCAAATCGTGTTGGCCACGGAGCACCCGGGCAACTCCCGTACGGAAGATGACCTGGTTGTCTCCCAAGATGATGCGCTTCGACATAGAAGTCCTCACGGCTTGGTTGCCGTTCTCTTATGGAACACAGCGAGGGTGGCGCGTCGCTATCCCCCAAAGGTGAAGGTACTCACACGCCGGTACCCGAATTTTGGCCGAAATCGACTGTTCATACGAAGGAAGTTGTAGATTTCGTGAAGCTTACAATCGCTGTGCAGGCCTTGATGGAGAGTCGTCCGGGCTGGAGTGAAAGAGGTTTCGTCATGGCAGAACTGCGTCCGTTTCATATCGCCTTCCCGGTTGACGATCTCGCCGCCGCCCGCCACTTTTATGGCGCCGTGTTGGGCTGCCCGGAGGGCAGAAGCTCGGAACAGTGGATCGACTTCAGCCTGTTTGGGCACCAGATTGTGGCACACCTGAAGTCCGCGGACCCCGCGAAGACCGATACTCATAGCAACCCGGTGGATGGGCACGACGTGCCGGTGCCCCACTTTGGGGTGGTGCTGACCCAAGCGGACTGGAAGGCGCTGGCGGAGCGGGTCAAGGCTGCGGGGGTGCGGTTCGTCATCGAGCCGTACACCCGGTTCGAGGGACAGGTTGGCGAGCAGTCGACGATGTTCTTCCTGGACCCGGCGGGCAATGCGCTGGAGTTCAAAGCGTTCGCGGACCTGGGCCAGCTTTTCGCGAAGTAGGCCCTTAGTTACAGGACAAAATCCGGACGGCGGGCTGGGCTACGGCTGCGGGGAGAGTCCAGGGCCAGCCTTCCCTCGCCTGCCAGACGTTATCCCAGCGGGTAACGACAAGATACTGCGCTCCGATGAGGCCGCAGAGCTGACGAGCCTGCACGGCGGAAGGCGTTGCCGCAGGATCTCCCGGGAAGAGGGCGTTGATGCCGTTCTGAATGCCAGGGCACGCGGCGGGATCGCCACCGAAGCTGGTGCTGCAGGAGATCTCCGCGGTGATGAGCTGGCGGTTCGCGAAGAGCAGGTGCGGATAGAGGTAGAAGCTTTTCGCGGCTGGGTCGAACTGGATTCGCGCGTGCGCTGGCGCGGCAGCGTCAAGCGCCGCATAGGCCTCGTGCAGAGCGTAGGCGCGCTCACCGATGTCGCGGACGGCGGGATTGCCGTGGGTCTGCTGGTACGGCAGGTAGATTCGCAGCAGGATGAGTTGGTAGGTGCATCCCGCTCCGCCGACCAGGATCAGCAGCCAAAGAAAGAGGCGTGTGCCGCCCTTGCTGGAGGCAAAGACGACGGCGCCCTGCAGCAGCAGGAAGAATTGCGGCAGGAGAGCGGCGCGAATACCGTAGTCATTGGTGGAGATGACCCCGGAACGCAGGAAGCTGGCGGCGGCCAGGCCGCTGAGGGTGAAGCCGAGCAGGGTCCGCTCGCCGGACGAGGCGCGGCGGAAGCGGGCGAGCGCGATGAGCAAGACGACAGCGTAGAAGCCGAGTTCGATTCCCCAGCCCGGCAGCAAGAGGATCGCTGCGGCCAGCTCCCGGGCTCGCCACGGATGGCGCAGGGAGAGCGAGTGGACGAATGACGCGCGAGCAAGGAACGCCGGGGTGAGGATTTCGCGGACTCCGAAGTACAGCGGCGATGTGGCCCGACCGCTCACCTCGGCCGCGCCGGTGGTCCCGTCATGGCGTGTCAACTGCCAGAGGAAACGGCTGAGGGTGATGGCGGAGGTGAGCGCAGCGATCGCGAGTACCCGCCAGCGGGTTCGGTTCCAGAAACCGGCGACCAGCCAGACGGCAAGGATAAGGACCATCGCTACTGCGAGGTAGACGGACATGCCGAAGGCGGCGGCTAAGCTGAGGCCCGCGAGGATGGATAGCTTCAGACGCTCCCTTGTTCCGTTGGCGGGCGCGCTCGCCTGGAGGATCAGCAGCAAGCCAAGCAGCGCGGTCACTAGCGCGGCGGCATGGTGCGGAACCCACAGGAAGGTGTCGGGCCAGGAAGCTACGTGGTCGATGGCCCACCACTCCATGTCAGCCAGCGTGGGCGTGTGTAGCAGGCGGAGCAAACCTGTGACGAGAATGTCCAGACCACAGACGCCGAGCAGAGCTGTGGCCATGGCGACGGTGCGGTTGAGATCGCGGCCACGGCAGCCCAGGACGTAGCGGGCGAAGAGCGCCAGCATGGCGACTACGCCCAGAGCGGGCCAGACACAGCTCGCGATGAGGACCTGCCGCGCGGAGATGTGGGCCAGCCTCGCGACGGAGGCACAGACCGCGTACCAGAAGTAGTAGTAGCGCATGGGAGCGTCATGGCCTGGCCAGTAGACGGGATCGACGGGAGGAAGCCCGGTGCGGAGCACGGCATCTACGAAGGCGGTGCGCAGGCCGTGGTCGTAGGCGGTGACGCTCATCCAGAGCTGGTTTTGATTGCCAACGTCGACGAGGCTGGCGAGGACGACAACCGTCCACGCCGCGGCCACCGTCAGCATCAGGGTGGCCTGTTGGCGCGGAAGATCGATCTTGGGCGGGTGGCGGCGGAGCAGCCAGACCGCTGCGAGGCTGGAGACCAGGAGAGCTGCGGCGCCGGCAATCGCTCCACCGAGCGCGACCGCGGCGACGAGCAGCAGGACTCCCGGACCGAAGGAGAGCGCAACGGACCAGGCGAGTTGCTCACGCAGGGCGCGAGTGCGGAAGGCGATTGGGTTGAACAGGTAGCCGAAGCAGTAGCCCGGCGCGGCCAGAGCGGCCGCGAAGGCGAGGGTTCCCCAGGCCGATCCGGCGAGGTCGCGCAGCGTGTATGTCCAGGCCGGGTGCAGGGTGGTTTGCCTCGACGCTTATCCTCGCATGGGAAGTGAAGGCAGCGCCGCTATACTTGGCCTGTGCCTGGACCTGATCCAAAACCGACCGGCCTGACCCTGCTGTTCGACGCTGACGACACGCTGTGGGAGAACAACATCTACTTTGAGCGCGCGATTGCGTCGTTCATCTCCTACCTGGACCATCGGGTGCACACGCGCGAGGAGGTTCGCGAGCACCTGAACGTGTGCGAGCGGGCCACCATTGCCAAGCATGGGTATGGGCTGCAGAGTTTTCGGCGCTCGTTGATCACCTGCTTTGAGCAACTGACCGACCGGGAAATTACGCCGGATGTCCATCAACGCGTCGTGTCGTTTGCGGAGTCGATCGCTACGGCCGAGATCGAGTTGCTACCGGGCGTGGCGGAGACGCTGGCGGAGCTGAAGACGCGGCACCGGCTGCTGCTGGTGACCAAGGGCAATCCTGAGGAGCAGCACGACAAGCTGGAACGCTCCGGCCTGGCTGAACATTTTGCCGGAGTGGAAGTGCTGGCCGAGAAGCATGAAGACGCCTACAAGAGCCTGGCCGAGAAGCATGCATGCGAAGCGCGAACGACATGGATGATCGGCAACTCGCCGCGCTCGGACATCAACCCGGCGTTGGCGGCGGGGCTGAACACGGTGTTCATCCCGCATGACTTTACCTGGGTGCTGGAGCACGAGACGCTGGACCAGCCGGCTGAGCCTGGGAGGCTGCTGGAGTTGAGCGCTTTCCCGGAGCTGCTGAAGCGCTTCTGAGGAGATCGGCGTCGCCTCCGCGGGGCGCGGGCGATGGTATACTGGTCTTCGGATTGCCACTCATCCTGCTCACTTCTGAAAGTGCGCGGGACACCTTGCGGAGGTGGCGAAATTGGCAGACGCACTAGCTTGAGGTGCTAGCGGGTAACACCATAGGGGTTCAAGTCCCCTCCTCCGCACCAATCCCTACCTTTAGCCGCTTTGCGGCACCTGATTTGAGGCACGCCCGACTTCCATGGTCATCCTTCTCGTTATCGTTCATGTCATCGTGTGCCTGTTTCTGATCGGCGTTGTGCTGCTGCAGCAGGGTAAGTCGTCTGATGTCGCCGGAGCGTTCGGCGGGCAGGGTTCGCAGACCGCTTTTGGTCCTCGCGGCGCTTCCAACCTGCTGACCAAGCTGACCACCTACTCGTTCATTGTCTTCATCCTGAGCTCGGTTGGCCTTACCTGGGCGCTTTCGAAGTCGGCTTCGCACCGGTCGGTGCTGTCGGGCTCGGCGCTTTCGCAGCCTGCGAAAAAGTAGCTTCGGAGTCACGCTTTTTAGAAGCGCGGGCCGCGGCTCGCGCTTTTTGCTGTCTGGAGGAACCTCCC
Organism: Granulicella sp.; assembly: GCA_965198545.1. GTDB lineage: Bacteria > Acidobacteriota > Terriglobia > Terriglobales > Acidobacteriaceae > Granulicella. Next base: position 172,258 of record CBDAPS010000003.1, read on the forward strand.
TTGATTCGTGAGACCTTTCCTGTCGGGATGCTGGGGTGCAACTGCACCGTGCTGGGCGGTGAGAGCTCGCGCGAGGCGATCGTCGTGGATCCAGGCGCGGACCTGCCGGAGATCCTCGGCGTGCTGGCCGGGCATGAGCTGACACTCAAACAGATCGTGGTGACGCACGCCCACTTCGACCACATTGCCGGGGCGCTCGAGCTGAAGCGGCTGACCGGCGCTCCAATTCTCTACAACCAGGCCGACCTTCCGCTGGTGGCCGTGCTGAACGAGCAGCCAAGCTGGGTGGGGCTGCGGCTGCCGCCCGCGGAGGCCGCACCACCGGACCACTCGCTGGAGGATGGCGAGAAGGTGCAGGTGCGGGGAGTAGACGCCGAGGTGCTGCTGACACCGGGGCACACCCCTGGAAGCCTGTGTCTGCACCTGCCGGCCGAGAACCTGCTGCTGGCGGGCGATACCCTGTTCGCGGGCGGCGTGGGTCGAACGGACTTTCCGCTGGGCAGCACGGGTGCACTGATGGCGAGCATTCGCGAGCGGCTGCTTCCCTTGCCTGCCGCGACGGTGGTGGTGCCGGGGCACGGGCCGGAAACGACCATCGGCGACGAGGCGGCTACGAACCCGTTCCTGCTGTAGCGCCTAGGCTTGGAGCGGCAGGAGAGCGAGGCCGCGCCTGAAAATGTAGGTAGGCGTCAGCAGGCTAAGGACAATGTGTCCTGCAGAGGCTCCGTAGAACTCGCCGGGCTGCACCAGCACGCCGCCTTGCAGGGCTGCTTCGGCGAAGGGCAAGCCTTGTACCGTGCGTGGGATGCGGAGCATGGCGGTCCATCCGGCTTTGAGCTCAAGGCGCGAAGCGAGGGTTCCGGCCAGCGCTTCATCAAGCGCGGTGAGGTTTGCGGCAAGGCGTGCGCGAATGCTCGCCTGCACCGTTCCGCGCTCCGCAAGCCAGCGCGGAAGCGCGGCCTGGGCCGGGGAGTTGACGGAGAGGAACGTGTCTGCGATGACTTCGAGACGCGCCATGGCTTCCCCGACGAGAGCCGCCGGGCCGTTGGCGGCTATCCAGGAGAGCTTCATCTGCGGCAGTGCGCAGACCTTGCTGAGACCGCTAAGAACGAAGGTGAGCGCCGGGTAATCCTGTCGGGCGAAGGTTCGGGCCGGGGTTTCGGTCAGCGGGTAGTCGAGGAAGACTTCATCGGAGATGAGGGCGAGGCTGTGCCGGGCGCAGATTTCACTCAGGGCGTGCTGCGCCGCTTCCGAGGCGAGGCTGCCGGTGGGGTTGTTGGGGTGGACGACGATGATAGCCCGGCTGCGCGGCGTGATCGCCGCCTCAAGCGCGGCGAGGTCGATGTGCCACCCATGGTCGTACACCAGCGGGTACTCGACGAGGCGGACGTTGTCGAGACGGGCAATGAAGTCGAAGAGCGGATAGCTGGGGCGGGCGATCAAGACTTCATCGCCGGGATTGCAGAGCAGCCGGAAGAGGTAGCTGTAGGCCTCGCTGGTGGAACTAGAGAGGCAGAGGCTGCCGAGCGGGATATCGGTCCCGTGATCGCTGTAGTAGGCCCGGACGGCTTCGCGGGCGCGAGGCGAGCCGAGCGGGTCAGGCTCGTAGATGAGGGAAGCGGGATCCTGCAGGGCTTCGAGGATGGAAGACGGGGACAGGCCGAGGCCGCAGGCTCCGGGATTGGAGACGGTGAGGTCGACTGATTCCTGCCCCGTTTCGCGGCGTTGGCGGAGCAGCGTGGTGAGGGAGTTCTCGCCGAGATCCCAGGCAGTTCGAGCCGAAAAGTTCATCCTGCGGTTGATGGTACCCGCCACAGCGGATTTCTCGTCTGGATACACTGGGGGAGATGGCTACGCACGAACAGCATCCAGCAGGCAGGGCACGGATAGAGGCGGTTCTTTTCGATTATGGGCTGGTGCTCACCGGACCTCCTGATCCGATCGCATGGGAAGAGATGCGGGCGATCCTGGGAGTTCCGGAGCCGGAGTTTCACGCAGCCTACTGGCGGCATCGGCATGATTATGACAGGGGCGCTCTGAACGGCCCGGAGTACTGGCATGCGGTGGCCCGGGACTTGAATCGACTGATGATCGAACCACAGCTCAGCATGGTGCTGGAGGCCGATGTGGCTCTGTGGACGCAGCCGAATCCGCCGATGATCGCCTGGGCCGCGGCCCTGCAGACGGCGGGAGTCCGCACGGGAATCCTTTCCAACCTGGGCGATGCGATGGAGGAAGGCGTGCTGCGCCGCTGTGAATGGATGGGCGGGTTCGGCCACCACACGTTTTCCCACCGGCTGGGAATTGTGAAGCCGGATGCCGCGATCTATCGTGCGGCGGCTGAGGGGCTGGGGGTTCCGGCAGGTTCCGTGCTCTTTATCGACGACCGCGAAGAGAACATCCGCGGAGCGGTTGGGGCGGGCATGCAGGCGATCCAGTATGTGAATCACATGCAGTTCCTGCGGGAGTTCGCGGATCGCGGGTTTGCTGACGAGCTTCCGCAGCCCGAGTAAAGGCGGGAACGCAGATTCCAGAACGCAGAAACGCAGATTGCTCGGGCTCGTAAGCCGTTGCGATCTGCGTTCTGGTCTTTGCGAAAGTCTTGCTGCTAGAAAATCTGGAAGTTGACTTCCACGTAGAGGTCGACCTTGACAGGCTTGCCGTTCTGCGTAGCGGGGCGAAACTTGTACTGGCGAACGGCTTCCATCGCCTTTTCGTCCAGACCCATGCCGACGCCGCGGACGACCTTGACGTGGGAGGGGTTGCCGTTTTCGTCGACCCAGAGGTAAACCTCAACGTTGCCGGAGAACTTGGCTTTGCGGGCTTCTTCGGAGAACTCAGGATCTGGCGAGAAGATCAGCGCGGGGGCACGAACCGATCCGCCGATGTGGTATACCCCACCGCCCGTGTTGCCTCCCGAACCTGGACCGACGCCGTTGCCGTTGCCGGAACCGATGCCGGAGCCGTTTCCGTTGCCCAGCGAGGCTCCAGGCAAACCGGAGTTTGGCATGCCCAGATTAGTCATGTTGTTGTTAGCCATTTTCAGATTTTCCTGAACGTTCACCGTTGGCTCAACCGCCAGCTTGGGCTGGATTTTGGGTGCCTGGGTGGGCTTCAGAATCTGCGGCTGCTGCGAAAACTTGGGCAGGCGGCCCTGGCTTACGGGCGCAAGGTCATGCTGACCGCCGCCGCCGCCCATCTTCTCTGCCTTGATCGCCGGCGGAGGTGGCGGCGGAGGGGTATTGATGTCCGTCAGCGTGACCATCTGCTTCTGAGGGGTGGCGATGATGCCGACCTTGCGCGCGATGAAAAAGGCAATCAGCGCGATGATGGCGGCGTGAAGCACCACCGCGATCGCGGTGGAGGTAGGGCTGCGCTTGACCGCCATCCGATCCGGCACGTCGATCGGCTTGGACTCAAGAACGAGGGGCGGGAGCTTGGGCGCGAAAAAGGTGTCGCGAATGCTTTCAACGAGCGATGACAGGACGCTGGGCTCCTTGATTTCACCGCTGATATGCGGGGCCGCGGAGCTTGCGGGATCGAACGGTGCGGGAGTCGGGTAATCAGCCATAGGGGAGGAACAGTTTCAGCCGGGCAGTGATGCGATTGGGGAGTTGTAAAAGGAACCCCAGACGTGATTGTACGCAGTCCCGCCCGGGTGCGTTCCCTCAGTTAGACGCAGAAGTGGGGGCTGAGGTCTCGCCGTCTTGTCATTAGATGGTCACCTAAACCCCGTTACAATAGAGGTTTGCGGTGTAGTGCCCTGCATGGCGCAGGTAACACGCACAAAGAGGACCGTTTGCCGAGGAATCGAGCTTGATTCCGCATGGCTAAAACGGCGTTACAAGAACGATGGAGTGGATGTGGCTGACGGCAAAGCATTGAAGGCGACGCTGAACCTTCCGAAGACCGATTTCCCCATGAAGGCGAACCTTCCGCAGAACGAGCCCGGCCGGCTCGAAGGCTGGGAAGCGGCCGGACTTTACGGCGAGATTCGGCAGGCGCGGGCGGGTGCGCCGAAGTACATCCTCCACGATGGGCCGCCTTATGCAAATGGCGCGATTCACCTCGGCCATGCGCTGAACAAGTGCATCAAGGACTTTGTCGTGAAGACGAAGACGATGGCCGGCTTCGACGCGCCTTACGTGCCGGGCTGGGATTGCCACGGGCTGCCGATCGAGATCAAGGTGGATGAGCAGCTTGGCGGCAAAAAGCTGCAGATGGATCCGGTGGAGGTGCGCAAGGCCTGCCGCGAGTACGCGGCGAAGTTCATCGACCTGCAGCGTTCGCAGTTCAAGCGGCTGGGGGTGTTTGGGCGCTGGGATAAGCCGTACGAGACGATGGACTTCGGCTATGAGGCCAAAATCCTGGAGACGTTCTACGGGTTCTACGAAAAGGGCTTCGTCTACAAGGGCCTGAAGCCGGTGTACTGGTGCATGCATGACCGCACGGCGTTGGCGGAAGCAGAAGTCGAGTACGAGCAGCACACCTCGCCGAGCGTGTACGTGCGCTATAAGCTGACGAGCGCGCCCGAAAAGATTCACTCGGCTCTCGCTGGGCGCGAGGTCTACACCATCATCTGGACGACCACGCCCTGGACGCTGCCGGCTTCGCTGGCCGTCGCGTTCCATCCTGAAGTGAAGTACGTCGCCCTGGAAGGGTTTACGCCGGAGAAGCCCGGAGCCGTGTACATCATCGCCAGCGACCTGAAGGCGCAGGTGGCTGAGGCTTGCGGCCTGGCGTTCGAGGCTGAGCCTGTCGCGAGCTTTGCCGGGAGCAGGCTGGATCGCGTGACGTTCCAGCATCCGTTCCTGGACCGCGAAGTGCTGGGGGTGAATGCAGACTACGTGACCACGGATCAAGGCACGGGGGCGGTGCACACGGCTCCCGCGCATGGGCCGGATGATTTCGCCACCGGGCAGAAGTATGGGCTGCCTCTGACATGCAATGTGGACGCCCAGGGCAGGCTGCGCAACGGTCTGCCGGAGTACGACGGTCTGCAGGTGCACAAGGCGAACGGACCGATCAAGGACCTGCTGCGCGAGCGCGGCGCTCTGATGGCTGCACATGACCTCCAGCACTCCTACCCGCATTGCTGGCGCTGCCACAAGCCGCTGATCTTTCGGGCGACGGAGCAGTGGTTTATCAGCATGGAAACGCCGGTGCTTTCCACGCGCGAGCAATCACCGAACACGACCTTCCGCCAGCGCGCTTTGCAGGAGATCGGGCGCGTGACGTGGGACCCAAGCTGGGGCGAAGAGCGCATCAGCAACATGATCGCGACGCGGCCCGATTGGTGCATCTCGCGGCAGCGCATTTGGGGCGTGCCGATTGCGGTGTTCCTGTGCGAGACCTGCCATGAGCCGCTGAATAACGAAGCCATCAACAGGAGCGTGGTGGAGCTGTTCACACGCGAGGGCGCGGATGCCTGGTACGTGCATCCACCGGCTTCCCTGCTGCCGGCGGGCACGGACTGCCCGAACTGCGGCGGAACGGCGTTCCGCAAGGAGATGGATATTCTCGACGTGTGGTTCGAGAGTGGCGCGAGCTGGCATGCCGTGCTGGAAACCGAGCCGGAGCTGACGTTTCCTGCCGACCTCTACACCGAAGGCGGCGATCAGCATCGCGGCTGGTTCCACTCTTCCCTGCTGTCGGCTGTCGGCATCCGTGACATTGCTCCGTACAAGATCGTGGCTACTTCCGGTTGGACTTTAGACGAGCAGGGCCGCGCGTTCTCCAAGTCGCTGGGCAATGGCGTGGACCCGGTGGACGTGGCCAACCGGCTGGGCGGCGAGATCGTGCGGCTGTGGGTGGCGAGCGTAGACTTCCGCGAGGATGTGGCCGCGAGCGAGAACCTGATGCAGCGCGTCAGCGAGAACTATCGCAAGCTGCGCAACACGCTGCGCTTCCTGCTGAGCAATCTGAACGACTTCGAGCCCGCCAGCGACGCAGTGCAGTGGGTAGACATGCTGCCGCTGGATCGCTACATCCTGGCTCGTACGGCGGAGCTCGATGCCGCCATCCGTAAGGCATATGACGAGTTCGAATTCCATCGCGCCTACCAGGTGCTGAACGAGTTCACCAACACCGACCTGAGCGCACTGTATCTCGACGTGACCAAGGACCGGCTGTACACGCTGGCTCCGAAGAGCACGGCACGGCGGAGCGCGCAGACAGCCATCTGGCGGATCGCCGAGGCGCTGACGCGGCTGATTGCGCCGATCCTTTCTTTCACTGCGGATGAAGTGTGGCAGTACCTGCCCAAGGTGGGTGGACGTCCGGCGAGCGTCCATCTCGCGCTGTTTCCGGGAGTGGAAGAACTGGTCCCCGGCGCAGTGGAGGATCTTGAACAGGAATGGGCACAGTTGCTGGAGATTCGCAGCGCCGTGATGGTGCAACTGGAGGCCATGCGGGCGAACAAGGAGATCGGCAAGAGCCTGGATGCGGGAATCGAGATCCTTGTGGCCGAAGGCACGCCGCAGGCGCTGGCCCTGCTGAAGTACGAAGGCGCTCTCCCGGAGTTCTTCAACGTATCGCAGGCGACGGTCCAGGCCGTGGGCGCAAGCAAGGACGAGGAAGCACTGGTGATTCGCGCGACGGTTGCACCCGGCAACAAATGCGTGCGCTGCTGGCGCGTGCTGCCCGATGTGGGCTCTGACGACCGCTGGCCGACCGTGTGCGCGCGTTGCGCGGAGGCGTTGGAAGCGGTTGGGTATCCGGCCGAGAGTGAGGCTGCAGCGTGACGCTGGGAGTTCGTGACAGGCGTTGGATTCCGTTCCTGATTGCCGTGCTGGTGGTGGTGATTGACCGCGTAACCAAGCTGGCGGTAAAGGCGCGCATCCCGATGGGACACCACACTGCGGTCATCCCGGGAGTGTTCTGGATTTCGCATGTGCTGAACACCGGCGCAGCCTTCAGCATGTTCGAAGGGGCGAAGAATCCAAACACCGTGCGGGTGATGCTGATGGTGTTTTCGCTGATCGCCGTGGTGGCCGTGATTGTTGCCCTATGGCGGATGGGACAGGCGTTCACGCTGACGTCGGTGGCGCTGGCGCTGATTCTTGGGGGCGCGGTCGGGAATCTTTATGACCGCTGGCACTACCGTCATGTCATCGACTTCCTCGAGGTGCATATCGGGACGTATCACTGGCCGGACTTCAATGCGGCGGACTCGGCCATTGTGATCGGCGCGTGCCTGCTGTTCGTGGAAGTGCTTCGGCCGCAGAGGTCTGCGTAGTGGCGATGACGGCGAACGACAAGATCGTGGTGCGAGGCGCACGCACGCATAACCTCAAGCGCGTGGACGTCGATATTCCGCACAACGCGCTGACGGTGGTGAGCGGTGTGAGCGGGTCGGGCAAGTCGTCGCTGGCGTTCGACACCGTCTACGCCGAAGGCCAGCGACGCTATGTCGAAAGCCTTTCGGCTTACGCTCGGCAGTTCCTGGAGCGCATCGAAAAGCCAGACGTGGACCACATGGATGGGCTGGCTCCGGCCATCGCCATCAAGCAGAAGAACCAGACGCGCAACCCTCGCTCGACCGTGGCGACGGCAACCGAAATCTACGACTACCTGCGGCTGTTATACGCGCGCTGTGGGACGGTGACGTGCCTCCATTGCGGCGGCGTGGTGCGGCGCGATTCGGTGGACGAGATTGTGACGCGAGTGCTGGCGGAGCCGGAAGGGACGCGCGTGTATGCGCTGTTCCCCATTGTGCGGCGCGAGATCAAGCTGGAGGCGATGGTGGGGCCTTCGATGGATGCGGAGCTTGCGCCTCCGCCGCCCAAGCCTGCCAAGAAGGCAGCCAAGCGTGCCGGCAAGGCAGCGAGTCAGCTGGTCAGCAGCGTTGTCGACGTGACCGAGGCGATGAAGGAGCGGCTGGGCGAACTGCGGCGGCGAGGATATAACCGCCTTTGGCAGGCCGCGCCAGATGGCAGCGGCGCGGGCAGGATCGTGGAGTTCTCTGCGCCGGAGTCACTGCTGGAGCTGGACTTTACCGCCGTCGAGACGAGACCGATTTATGTGCTCGCTGACCGGTTGGCGCTGAGCGCGGATATTCGCAGCCGGCTGGTGGATGCGATTGAGACGGGATACCGCGAGTCGGGCGAGATTGTGTTCCGCACCGTGCCTCGCGATGAGGGCGAAGCAACGACGCTGCGGTTTTCGGCGGCGTTCGAATGCGTGAGCTGCCACCGCAACTACCGCGAGCCGGAGCCGAGGCTTTTCAGCTTCAACAACCCGTATGGCGCGTGCCCACGCTGCCAGGGTTTTGGCAACACGATCGACTTCGACCCGAACCTGATCATCCCTGACCTGACGAAGACGCTGGATGATGGCGCGGTAGACCCGTGGACCAAGCCGAAGTATCGCGCGCACCACGGCGAGATGAAGCGCGCGGCGAAGGCTGCCGGTGTGCCGACGAACGTTCCCTGGTACGACCTGACGGCAGCCCAGCAGACATTTATTGAAGAAGGCGGTAGCGGCTTTAGTGGCATTCGTGGCTTCTTCGCTGAGTTGGAGCGCAAGAAGTACAAGCTGCATGTGCGGGTGTTCCTGTCGAAGTACCGCGGCTATGCAAGCTGTCCGGACTGCCGGGGCCAGCGGCTACGGGCGGAGGCCCGGGCTGTACTGCTCAGTGGGAAAAACATCTGCGAGACGAGTGCGCTGACCATCACGGCGGCGCAGGAGTTTTTCGACGGACTGGAATTGACGCCCGCGCAGGCAGAGATCGCCGGAAAGATTCTGGAAGAGGTGCGGGAGCGTGTCCACTTCCTGCAGCAGGTGGGGTTGGAGTACCTAACGCTGGACCGGCTGAGCTCGACGCTCAGCGGTGGTGAGTCGCAGCGAATCCAACTCGCCACGAGCCTGGGGTCGCGGCTGGTGGGCGCGCTGTATGTGCTGGATGAGCCTTCGATTGGACTGCACACGCGCGACACGGCCAAGCTGATCAAGATCATGGAAAGCCTGCGCGACCTGGGCAACACCATCCTGGTGGTGGAGCATGATCCGGACGTGATTCGCGCGGCGGACCACCTGCTGGACATGGGGCCGGGGGCTGGTGAGCTTGGCGGCAAGCTGCTGGCTTCAGGCACGGTCGCCGAAGTGAGCGCGAACCCGAACTCGATCACGGGACGCTACCTGAGCGGGCGTGCACAGATCGCGGTGCCTCGGCACCGGCAGGAGCCGGGCCGCGAGAAATTGGTCCTGAAGGGCGCGCGCGTTCATAACCTGCGCGGCGTGGACGTCGAGATCCCACTTGGGCTGCTGTGCTGCGTGACGGGCGTGTCCGGTTCGGGCAAGTCGACGCTGGTCCACCAGGTGCTGTACAAGGCATTGCTGCAGTCGCTTGGGCAGAGCGAAGGTGGTGACCCGGCGCATCTGTACCGTGAGCTCTCCGGCGCTCAGTACCTGAACGATGTGGTGCTGGTGGACCAGTCGCCGATTGGGCGCACGCCGCGGTCGAACCCCGTGACCTATACGAAGGCGTTCGACCCGATTCGCGAACTGTTTGCGGCCCAGCCGGACGCCAAGCGCAAGAACCTGACGGCGGGGTCGTTCAGCTTCAACGTGCCGGGCGGGCGTTGCGATGTGTGCGAGGGCGACGGCACGGTAACAGTGGAGATGCAGTTCCTGGCCGACGTGGAGCTGCCGTGCGAGGAGTGCAACGGCACACGCTACAAGTCGTCGCTGCTGGAAGTGAAGTACAAGGGCAAGAACATCCATGAAGTGCTGGCCATGACGGTGAAGGAAGGCATTAGCTACTTCGCCGGTCACCCAAAGATCGTGGATAAGCTTGCCGTGCTGGAAGAGGTTGGGCTCGGCTATGTGCGGCTGGGGCAAAGCGCGACCACGCTGAGCGGCGGCGAGGCGCAGCGCGTGAAGCTGGCGCAGCATTTGGCGCAGGCGCGGGCTGGGTCCAGCGGAGGGGCTTCCGGTGTGACCGGTGCGGCCAAGCGGGCGGCGAGCCGGGTGCTATACATCCTGGACGAGCCGACGACCGGGCTGCACTTTGAGGACGTGGCGCGCCTGCTGGCGGCGTTCCGCAAGCTGATTGACGGCGGCGGTTCGCTGTTGGTGATCGAACACAACCTGGATGTGATCAAGAGCGCGGATTGGGTGATCGACATGGGGCCGGAGGGTGGCTCGGGCGGCGGACAGGTGGTGGCCGCCGGGACGCCGGAGGAAATTGCCGCGACACCAGGCTCGCACACCGGGCAATGGCTGGGGCCGGTGCTGAAACCCATGCCGTTGCCGGAGCCGGTTCGGGCATGACGGATCTGGTTCGGGTTGCAGTGGCCGGGCTGTTGTTTGCAGTAGCCGTGCCGGGAGCGATGCGGGGCCAGGACGCGAGCGGTACAAATGATCAGCTACGCGCTGCCGAAGAAGCTCTGGAGAAGAACGACCTGAAGACGGCGGCGGCGCTGCTGACGAAGCTCGCTGAAGAGCGGCCCGGCGATGCGCATGTTCTTTTCGACCTGGGCTATGCGGATGAAGGGCTAAACGACACGGCTGGAGCACGGAAAGCGTACACCGCGGCGCTTGCCGCGAATCCTGCGCTGGGCGAAGCACATGTGGCGCTGGGGCTGTTGCTGGCAAGAACGGGTGCTGCGGAGCGGCCGGAGGTAGAGGCGCTGCTCCGCGCCGGGGCTGCCAACGAAAAGACGCCTGCCGAAGTGCGGGCAAGGGCGCTAAGGGCGCTCGCCAGCCTGGAAGAGACGAGCGCGCCGGGCAAGGCCAGTGATGACCTGCTGCTTGCCGTGAAGCTGACACATGAGACAGAGCCCGACATCGTGGAAGGCGCCGATCTCGCGCTGGCGGCTGGCGATCTGGCGGATGCTGAAGCGGCGTACCGCCGAGCGCTGGCGCAGGAGCCGGGGGACGTGACCGCCGCGACCGGGCTGGGACAGGCTCTGCGGCGCGAGGGCAAGCTGGTGGAGGCCGACGAGGCGCTGAGCGGTGTGCTGGCCAAGCATCCGGGCGATCCAATGAACATTAGTGTTCTGGCTTCGCTGGCGGCGGTGAAGGCCGGCGAGAACAAGCCGGAAGACGCTGTAGCACTGCTGGAGCCGGTGGTCCCGGCGGGTTCGGCTGCTAGGAACCCGGCGCTGGCCCGGGAGCTTGCGCGACTCTACGGCATGACCGGGCAGGCGGCCAAAGCCGAGGCTTTATACAGCGAACTGGTGACAATCTCGCCGGATAGTCCTGAGTTGCTGGACGACTATGCCGACGTGCTGGTGCGCGGCGGCAAGTTCGCGCAAGCCGAGGCGATCTTGACCCGGGCTGTGGCCAACCGTGGCGCCTGGCCGAAGTCTTCGGGCTGGGCGGAAGCTCAGGGAAAGCTGGCTTTTGCAGCGTCACGAAACCACCATCCGCAGGTGACATTGCAAGCTCTTGCGGCTCGTGCTACTGTTCTTCCCAACTCCGCCGCGACTTTGTTTCTCGAAGCCACGGCCGAGGACAGTCTCCATCAATATAAGGAAGCTATTCAGGGATATCGAGCGTTTCTGGCAGCGGCGGACGGCAAATTCCCGGACGAGGAGTTTGAAGCCCGCCACAGGCTGGTAGCACTTGAACACACAAAGTAAGGCACGGTGCACGACAAAGGAGTGCGCTATGGCTGCTGAGTTTGAGGTAATGTCGGCCCGGAAGCATACGCGGGGATTCGCTTTGCGCGGTTTCCTCTGCGGCGGAATGCTACTTGTTTTCTCCCTCGTTACATCCCCTCCCGCACGGGCGGCTAACAGTGAGGAAGTGGCCCTGGATGCCGTGGCCATGGAACAACTGGAGCTACAGGCGGCCAACGCCCAGCCTCGCGAGCAGTGCTTCCTGTTTTCAGAAGTGCTTCATCACCTGACTGAGCAGGCTGGACGAGAGATCGCCGAAGGCAAGGAAGAGGAAGCGGAGATCACGCTGAAGCATGCCGAAGCCGTGATGGGCAAAATGCATGGCATGGCCCATCAGGACACCAAGCGGCTGAAGAACGCCGAGATGTTGATGGAGCACACCTCGCGCCGGCTCGCCGACATGATGCATGCGGCAAGCGATGTGAGCCGCGGAACGGTGCAATCCACGCTTCAGAAACTGAACGCGCTGCATAACGAGTTGCTGGCTCAGGTTTTTGCGAAGTAAGAAAGCAGTGAAGCGGGCTTGCCTGCTGACGCTTGCGGTGGGCGCGGCTGTGGCCTGCTTCTCGTTGTGCGGCAGCGCAGCGGCACAGGCGCGCGAAGGCGTGATGAGCGAGGGTGAGGTCGAGTCGCTCCGGGAAGCTGCCTACGTGCCGCTGGACCGGATCGCCGCCTACGAGAAGATTCTGGATACCCGTAGTTCGCGGCTCGATTCCCTGCTGCGGGCCCGGCGGCATGTCAGCTTCCCAGAGGACCTGCACGACTTGTTGGATCAGATCGCGGCGATTGCGGACGAACTGAACGACAACCTGGATGAGTATCGCGCTCACCATCGCGACGTGCGCAAGGGGCTGCCCAAACTGGAGCAGGAGACAGACCGCTGGACGAAAGCGCTTCAGGCGGCTCCAGATGACGCGGAGAACAAGGTGATCCGCAAGCTGGCAGTGGATGCGGTGGAGGATGTGCGCGTTCAGTTGAAAGAGATGGAACCTGAGTTGAACGCTTACTTCAAGGAACATCCCGAGGCTGAAAAGGCCGAAAAAGATCGCCTGAACCATGAGCACGATCCACACAACACCCCGCAGCGGTGACGGAGCGAGGCATGTGGAAAGCCGCATGCTAGCCTGACGGAAGCCGTGTCGTCTTCCCGTTTACCGCCCGCGTCCGCGGAGCTTTTGCGCGTATTTGAAGAAGAGTACCGTGAGCTCAGGCCGCGTGCTCCCATGCCCACGCTGGACGTGCGTTTTCGACGCTTCACCAGCCTGAACACCACCATACGGCTGCGCGAGGCGCAGTTACACGTGCGGCTGTCGGACCTGCTGGAGCATGCGCCGGAGACAGTGCATCGAGCCATCGCGCATATCCTGCTGGCCAAGCTGTACCGCAAGCCGATCGCGCCGCATTACGCTGACCGGTACCGCCGGTATACGCAGAGCGAGGTGGTATCCCGGCAGGCCGAGCACATCCGCCAGACGCGCGGACGCAAGCGGATCTTCACCGCCCAGGGACATCAATACGATCTTGAAGAAGTCTTCGAGACGCTGAATCGGCGGTTCTTTCACGGCCTGCTGGGGCGGCCCACGCTGACCTGGAGCGCACACTATGCCAAGCGGATGCTGGGCCACTATGACGCCGCTCACAACACCATTGTGGTGAGCCGGGTGTTCGACCGGCCGGGCACGCCGCGCTATGCGGTGGAATACCTGCTGTACCACGAGATGCTTCATCTAAAGCATCCCGTTCGTGTGCGCGCCGGGCGGCGGTGCGTACACTCGCGCGAGTTTCAGGCCGAGGAGCGGCTATTTCCGGAGTTGGAGCGGGCGCGCGAGTTTCTGAAGCGGTTATAGCGGGTCGAGGCCGCTCAACTCAAGCTTCGCTGGGTTCGGGCTCGATTAGTTCCGCGGTTCCCGGCTTTGGTGCGGGTGCATAGCGCCCAGGCCGCGTTCCGGCAACGAGCATGACTACGACTCCGACGATCAGGCTGCCGATGGCGGCCACCTGGGCGTTACTCATACCCCAGTAGAGTTTTGGGTTGATGCGGACGAACTCGACCAGGAAGCGCCCAAGGCCACTGAGGACCAGGTACAAGCCGGTGAGCCAGCCGACAGACCGGGGCCTGCTTGCGGCCCGCCAGAGTATCCACGCGACCAGCAGGGCAAAGAGAAGCTCATAGACCGGTGTGGGCTGCACCAGCAAACCGATTGGATCAGGTTGAGGCGGAGCGAGCGCGTCCGGCCGGATGTGTACGCCCCAAGGAAGCGTGGTGTTGATTCCGTAATCTCCGTCGCCGCTAGTCAGACAGCCGATGCGTCCGACGCCATACCCCACGGCTGCGGCAGGAGCGGCAAAATCCAACATGCGTACTGCGCCGACTCGCGGACCGGGTACGCCTTCAGCCGGCCCCTGGAAGCGGGACTGGTACCCCTGCCAGAGCAGGGCCGCGATGCCGGCGAGCATGCCCCCGTACCAGGCAAACCCTTCCTGGAACCAGTGGAGGAACCGAACGGCGACGTCGAATGGATGGTGGATGCCGGGCGCGACGATTTCCTGCCAGCTTCGCGACAACTCGCGGAGGCTCTGCAGTTCATGCCAGGTTTTGGCGCCAACGATGCCGGCCAGGGTGGAAAGGGCGACGATGGTCAACGCATCGGCATCGACCCGGAAGCGGGTGAAGTTCTTTTGAAGAACAATGGTTGCGCAGACCGCGCCGAGCCAGAGGAGCAGGCCGAAGGTGGGGATCTGCAGCGACCCCAGGTGAATATACGGGTACATTCCGGCTCCAGTATACGGTTTGCCGTTATCGTTACTTCGCCCACGCGCTGATATCGGCGGGGCCCTGAGGGAGTTGATGTTCGGTTTTCCTCAGCACGGCACGCGCTACCCTGACGGCATGCCTAGTACTCCGCCTGAATTTGTCGTGCCTTCGTCCATGGATGTGCTGTTTAGCCAGGAGAAGATCGCGGAAAGGGTTCAGAGCATCGGCCGCCAGATCACCGAAGATTATGCAGGCCAGTCGATCGTGTTGATCGGCGTGCTGAAGGGCGCGGCGATTTTTCTAGCCGACCTTGCGCGCTCCATTGACCTCGACAATACGTTCGACTTTGTGGCGGTGTCGAGCTACGGCCGGGCGCGTGTGTCGTCGGGCGCGGTGAAGCTGATCAAGGACATCGATAACCCGATCGAGGGCAAGCACGTGATCCTGGTGGAGGACATTCTCGACACCGGTCTCACGCTGAGCTATCTGCGGCAGTTGATGTTGCAGCACAAGCCGGCCTCGTTGAAGATTGCGACCTGCCTGGACAAGCCGGAACGGCGTCTGGTCCCGATCGAGGCGGATTACGTTTGCTTCGAGATCCCGAACCGCTTTGTGATCGGCTACGGCATGGACTTCGCGGAACGGTATCGCGGCGTGAAGGATATCCGCATCATGCCGGAGAATCCTCCAGGCCACTAGGCCTGAAGCAAGTCGAGGTCGCACGATGAAGTGCAATCCGTACCTTAGCTTTGACGGCAACTGCGCCGAGGCCATGAGCTTCTACCAGAGATGCCTGGGTGGTGGCGGCGGCTCGCTGAACATCAAGCTGCATGGTGACTCGCCAATGAGTGAGGCCACGCCGCCAGAGATGTTGGGCAAGGTGCTGCACGCGCATCTCGAGATCGGCGACGTGGTCTTGATGGCTTCGGACATCCCAAGCGAGCACTATACGGTTCCCTCGCCCATGGTGCAGATTTCGCTGCTGCTGCCGACGGACGAGGAGGCTGAGACGATTTTCGCGGCGCTAGCTGAAGGCGCAACGATCTTCATGCCTATCCAGCAGACATTCTGGGCAACCCGCTTCGGCATGCTCAAGGACAAGTTCGGCGTGCCGTGGATGGTGAGCAGCGAAACAATGCCGGCCTGACGGTCGAGTTTTGCGTGGCGCGGAATATTGGGCTGTTCACCGGCAGGCTGCTGTAGTTTTGCACCGGAACAACAACGTAGACGTTCTCTTTCTCTTCGCTTTCCGCTAGCATCCAAACTAGCTGGCAGGCCGAAGCGATGATGACCGTCCAACAGAAGCTCGAGATTTTGGCCGATGCGGCGAAGTATGACGCTTCGTGCGCATCTTCGGGCTCGAAGCGTGCCGGGAATGGCAAGGGTGTCGGGCACTCGGACGGCACAGGCATCTGCCACAGTTACACGCCCGATGGCCGTTGCGTTTCCCTGCTGAAGATCCTGCTAACGAACTTCTGCACCTACGACTGCGCGTTCTGCGTGAACCGTGTATCGAGCGACATTCGTCGAGCGAGGTTCATGCCGGATGAGGTCGTAAACCTTACCCTGGACTTCTACAAGCGCAATTACATCGAGGGCCTGTTCCTGTCTTCGGGCATTATCCAGTCGCCGGATTACACCATGGAGCAGTTGATCGCGGTGGCAAAGACGCTGCGTGCCGTGCATCACTTCGGCGGATATATCCACCTGAAGACAATCCCCGGCTGCGATGAACGGCTGGTCACCGAGGCCGGCCTGTGGGCTGACCGGCTAAGCGCCAACATCGAGCTTCCGACGCAGAACGACCTGGTGCAGCTTGCACCGGAGAAGAAGTCGACCGTGATCGAGACCACCATGGGGCAGATCACCGCGCATAAGGACGAGGCCGATGACGAGCGCCGGCGTAGCGTGAAGGCGCCGAAGTTTGCACCAGCCGGGCAGTCTACGCAGATGGTGGTGGGCGCGACTGCGGCGACGGACCGGGACATCATTCATCGTGCCAGTCGGCTCTATGACTCCTACAAGCTGCGCCGGGTGTACTACACGGGGTTCAGCCCGTACCCGAAGGCGGACGCCCGGTTGCCGCTGGAGAAGACGCCCCTGCTGCGTGAGCATCGCTTGTACCAGGCGGACTGGCTGATGCGTTTCTACGGCTTTGCGGCAGAGGAGATCACGACTCCGGAAGAGCCGGAGCTTTCGCTGTTGGAGGACCCGAAAACTGTCTGGGCGAGGACCCATCCGGAGTTCTTCCCTGTCGATGTGAACGCGGCGACGCGTGAAGCGATGCTGCGCGTGCCGGGGATCGGCTACAAGAACGTTGACCGCATTCTCCGCATCCGCCGGTATCACCGGCTCACGCTCGAAGACCTGCGTAAGTTGAACGTGCGGCTGAAGCAGGTAAGCGCGTTCGTTGTGACGACGGATCATCTGCCATCCGCCACGCTGATCCAGCCCGCGCCTGAGAAGGACTTGTCGCGGCTTCCCTCCCTGCCCGTGCAGCAAATGGAGCTCTTCGCCGGTGCCAGCGCACTGACGGGCGTGGTGTAGAGACGTGCATCGCGTGCTGGTTGAGCCGTTCTTTGCAGCGTGGCGAGAGGCCGCCCGCGAGTACCTGCGAGCCGGCTGGACGCCGGAACAGTTAGACCTGCAGGATGCCACGGAAGCGCAGACGCTCGAGTTGATGCCGGCGGCTGAGGAGGCGCCCCGCGGAGCGCCGGTGGCAACTCCCTTTGTGCCGAAGTCGTTTCTGCAGAAGGCAGAGCTTGCCGGCGCCCATCGCGATCCCCAGCGCTGGAACCTGCTGTACCGGCTGCTCTATCGCTTGCAGGCTAATCGCGACCTGCTGCGCGAAGAACTGGATGAGGATGTGGCGCGAATGCTGCGGTTTGGCTCGCAGGTGGCGCGCGACCTGCACAAGATGCACGCGTTTGTGCGCTTTCGCAAGGTCGAAGATCCCGGGCCGGACGGTGTGCGCGAACACTTCATTGCCTGGTACAAACCGGAGCATCGCGTGCTGCGGCTGGCGGCGCCGTTCTTCGCGGAGCGCTTCGCCGTGATGCAGTGGACGATCCTGACGCCGGATGAAAGCGTGGCGTGGGATCCGGAGGCAAAGGAGCTTCGCTTCGGGCCGGGAGTTGGCCGCGATGCCGCCCCGCCGGAAGACGAGTTGGAGGGGTTGTGGCGAACGTACTACGGCTCGATCTTCAACCCGGCACGCCTGAACACAACCGCCATGCGCAGCGAAATGCCGGTTCGCTACTGGCAGAACCTGCCCGAGATCGCAATCCTGCCGCAACTGATGCAGCGAGCCGAAGGGAGAGTAGACGAGATGATCACCACGCAGAAGCAAACCGCCAGTGCAGCGCCGTTTGTGCCCGACGAACACAAGTTGCCCGTGCTGCGCGCGGCCATGCCAGGCTGCCAGGGGTGCGAGCTTTACAAGCACGCGACACAGGTGGTCCCGGGCGTGGGTGGAGCGCATGCAAAGCTGCTGATGGTCGGCGAGCAGCCGGGCGACCAGGAAGACTTGCAGGGTGAGCCGTTCGTTGGACCGGCGGGCAAGGTGCTGCGGCGTGCACTGGAAGAGCTTGAGATCGAATCCAGCGAAGTCTTCACCACGAACGCGGTGAAACACTTCAAGTTCGTGCAGCGCGGGCGCATCCGGCTGCACCAGAATCCTCGTATGAGCGAAATCAACGCCTGCCGGCCGTGGCTGCTGGCGGAACTCGACGCGGTAAAGCCGAAAGTGGTGCTGTGCCTGGGGGCATCGGCGGCGAAGTCACTGATGGGGAGCACATTCACGCTGACGCGCGAGCGTGGGCAGTTCAAGAGCACTCCGTATGCTGACCGTGTCATTGCGACGTTTCATCCTTCAGCCATCCTGCGCGCACCCGACGACGCGGCTCGCGAAGGCATGTACCGGATGATGAAGGACGACATCGCGACGGCGTATCAGGCGGCGTTGCAAGGGGTTTAGAGTGTGTAGCGGTTTACGATGGACGGATGTCGTCTGCTTCAGCATCCGCTACGTCCACGACCCGTATCATCCGGCCGGCAAAGAGTCTGCGAGGCTCGCTGGCGCTTCCCGGCGACAAGTCCATCTCGCATCGCTACGCCATGCTGGCGGGGTTCGCCGCAGGCGCCACGCGGCTGACGAACTTTTCGACCGGCGCGGATCCGCATAGTTCGCTGGCTTGCATGAAGGCGTTGGGCGCGACCGTGACTGTCGAGAACCGGTCCGTGGTGGTGGAGGGTACGGGTGGACGCTTCAAGCACCCTGATGGCGATCTGGATTGCGGCAACTCCGGTTCCACGATGCGCATGCTGGCGGGGTTAGTGGCGGGACAGGAAGGTTCATTTCGCTTCGTCGGGGATGAGTCTCTGAGCGTGCGGCCGATGGAACGCATCCGCAGGCCTCTGGAGCACATGGGGGCGCGCGTGGAGTTGACCGAGGGTCATGCGCCGATGACGGTTCATGGCGGCTCGCTGAAGGCGATCGACTTCGAATCGCCCATAGCCAGCGCGCAGGTAAAGACCGCGGTGCTCTTTGCGGCCCTGCGGGCGAACGGTACGACGTCGCTGGCGGAGGCGGTCCGCACCCGCGACCATAGCGAGCATGCCCTGCGAGCCTTCGGCGCGGAGATCAAGCGCGAGAACGGCCGGTTGTCGCTTGCCGGCGGACAGACGTTGAAGGGCGTTGATGCGGCAATCCCAGGGGACATGTCGTCGGCTGCATTTTTCCTTTGCGCGGCGCTGCTGTTTGAAGACAGCAATCTGGTGCTCGACTCGCTGGGCCTGAACCCGACGCGGGCCGCCCTGCTGGATGTGGTGACAGCGATGGGCGGA
This sequence comes from Granulicella sp., assembly GCA_965198545.1. Taxonomy (GTDB): domain Bacteria; phylum Acidobacteriota; class Terriglobia; order Terriglobales; family Acidobacteriaceae; genus Granulicella. The sequence continues at coordinate 191,482 of CBDAPS010000003.1, forward strand.
ACGGTGAAGGTGCTGGAAGTGAACGAACAGCACGGCGAGATGGTGGGCACCATCCAGGTGAACCGCGGGAACAGCGGCCTGCGCGGCATGCACATAGCCGGGGAACTTGCCGCGCAGCTCATCGACGAGCTGCCGGTGCTGGCTGCCGTCGCGCCCTACACGATGGACGGCATCACAATCCGGGATGCACAGGAGTTGCGCGTGAAGGAGAGTGACCGCATTGCGTTGGTGGTGCGTAACCTGAGAGCGATGGGCGCCGAGGTAACCGAGCACGAGGACGGCATGAGCATCCCCGGCGGCCAGCGGCTGCATGGCGCGAGTGTCGAGACCGGACATGACCACCGCATTGCCATGGCATTCTCCGTGGCGGCATTGCGTGCGGACGGCGAAACGGAGATCCTGGGCGCGGACGTAGCCAATATCTCGTTCCCGGAGTTCTTCGATTACCTGGACGAGCTTTCAGTCCGCTGAGGCTCTGCGGTCCACCTGAAACAGCTCCTGCGCCTCAAGGCCGAGTTCGTGAAAGCGGTGGGCCACGGCGTGAGGCTCGTATTCAGTCAGCACGCGTGCGCGCCCGGCAAGCGCTAGTTCCAGCATGCGGTCCGGGTTCCGCAGTACAGGTTCCAGAACCTCGGCGACTCCCTCACCCGTCTGCGGCGCGAGTAGCCCGGCAGCGCCGTCCGCGAGGATTTCGCGCTGCGTGGGCAGGTCTGCCGCCGCCGCTATAGCGCCTGCGGCCATGGCTTCCAGATAAACCCAGCCGAACGTTTCAAAGCGGCTGGGCATCAGCAACAAGTGGGCCTGCTGCATCTTCTGCTGCACCTCTTCGCGCGAGGTCTCGCCATGCACGACGATGTTCGGCAATGACGGTACAGTCACGGGTCCGTCCGAGAAGGTAGTAACTATCTCCAGCTCAAGCCGGCCGGGCATGCGGGCGTTCAATATCTCGAAGGCCTGCAGGAGTTGCGGCAGTCCCTTGCGCTTTGATTCCCGCCCGACAAAGAGCAGCCGAATGCGGCTTCCCTCATCGTCGAGGCTCGCGAATTTCTGTTCAACGATACCGCGCTCCACAGCGCGAAGATGCGGCAGAAAAAACGGCAGCACCCGGAAGCGCTCCCACTTCTTTCCGGCGACTGCGTGGAGGGTTTCCGCGCCGGTCGCTGAGTGCATGGTGATCAGTTGTGAGCGCTCGATGGTCCGGCGCTTGAAAACTCTTTCGCGCTCGATCATGGCATCGGTTGCACCGTTCCTGCGGAGCTCGTCTTCGAAGATCGGTCCGCCGTGCCAGATCAGCGGCAGGTGGCGGACGTTCGTCGGCGAATGCCCGTAGATCACGTCGGCCTGGGAACGGCGCAGGTCGCGCAGGTCGAACTTCGATTCAAGCTGGAGGCTGATCGGAATGGGCAGTCCTGTGTGGTTGCGAAGAATAGCCGCGGCGTAGCGTAGGTTGAACGCGAGCGAGTTCCTGAACGACTGCTGCAGGTATATCTCTACGCGGGGGTCGAACTCGGTGAGGTGTGGGAGGTTTCGTTCGCTGATCCAGTCAGTATTCTTCGGCCGCAGGTGAAAGCCCGGCGTGGAGACGTAGAACCTCACGGCACGACCTCGGGCGCTGCCACCACCGGCATCGCGCTTTTTCTCTGCCACCGGCTCTTCAACTGCATCAGCACTCTGCCAAGATCAAAGACCGGCCACGAAATCGCCAGCACCGCGCCGCTGAGCAGCAGGGAAAAGGCGAGGGCCAGCAACGGGTTGCCATTCTGAACCCACCGCTGCAGCACGTAACCCGTCAGCAAGACACCCCCCAGGCCCAAAGCCAGCATGCGCCACATGTAAGCGAGGGTAAGCGTTTCCACGTGCTGAAAGAGCCGGTGGTTCAGACGCACCGTATAGGCCAACTGTGCGGCTTCCACCACGAGCCACGCGCCGAGGAACCCTGTCACCTGAAAACGAGCGATGAGAGGAATTGAGACCACGGCCAGCGCAAGGTATGAGCCGAACATGAAGCGCGCGAGGTCGCGGTGCTCGTTGGTAGAGAACTGGAACTGCAGCTTGTGCTCTTTCGCGGCCATCAGCATGGAGAGGGCTGCCGTGAGGCAGTACGGGTACAGCGCAAAGAGAGAGGGCTTGTGAACCCACAGGCGCAGCAGAAGCGGCGAGATCGCAAGCACTCCCACGCTGACGAACGGAATGGTGGCGAAGATCAGGCGCTCGGAGATGTCATAGATTCGGGCGAGGCTTTTCCAGTCGCGCCGTGCGAACTGCTGCGTGATCTCCGGCCCGAGCGCCTGCGTGAGCGCGGCCAGCACCTGCCGGCTCATCGAGAAGATGGTTCGCATCAACGAAAACCCAGCCACCGCGACAGGGCCGACTTCCCTTTGCAGAATCATCAACGGCATCTGGAACGCCAGGAACGTGCAGGAGTAAATGAGCGCGAAGTAGCTGGACGGCCTCAGGATAGGGCCGACCAGAGTGCGATCCCAGTAGCGAAGGTTGGGAAAGATCTGCGGAGCCATGCGGCGGAGATGAACGAGCACTCCCAGCGTGGAGAGCACGAGCGCGAGAAGCTGGCCGGCAGCCACCACCATGAAGTTCGAGTGCAGCGAGACGGTCAAAATCCCGGCCAGAATAACAGCCAGGGCCTTCACGTTGTTCCAGTACGCGCCAATGTGGGCGCGGTCCACCACCATGAACGTGCCGGAAAGGTAGCCGAACGGGATAGTGAGCAGTACCTGCAGCGCAAGCAGGTAGATGGCTCCCTGCACGGTGCGCGCGGGCACGACCGGGCTGCCGCCGGTGCCATCGAGCCGGAGCCAGTGCTGGAGCGGTAGTGCAAACGCTACCAGCGTAAGCAGCATGGCCGCTGCAACGATGCCCAGCAGCAGGCGCAGGGCCGTCGATTGCTGCACATGAAAGTCACGGAGGTCGCCGCGATGGTAGCGGACGGTAAGATCCTGGTTGACGAAGGTTTGGACGCCGAAGTCGAGCGTACCCAGGTACGCTACTGCCGCGGACAACGCCAGCCACTCCCCATAACCTGCGGCTCCATAGGCATGCAGGAACAGCGGGATAAGAACGACCTGCTGGAACGCGTTGATGACGTGAGACGAGAAAAGTGCGGACAGGTTTCTGGCAACGCCGCGCAGCCTGCTCATGCGGCCAGTGCTCCCCTGACTTCCGGGCAGCGCGGGCAGTAGGCTTCAGGGCCACGCGGACGAAAGATCGAACAGGATGCCATGAGCTTCCATGGTACCGTGATGCCCGGCCTGAAGGTACGGCGGAGTAAGGCGGATAGCCCTGTTCCGAGCTACATCTTGTAGCGGCCCATCTCGTCGTCGTTCAGGTTTTCCAGCCAGCGGCGAAGGTCGTCCGGGGCTGCCGAGGCAGAACCCGAGGACGCAATGCGCGCCTGCTCCAGAAGCTGCCGGCTGACGAAGATCGGGCAGTCCGAGCGCAGGGCCAGCGCAATGGCGTCGGACGGGCGGGCGTCCACGGCGACGATCTCGCCGGCCTGCTCCATCCACACCGTGGCGTGAAAGGTATCTTCGCGCAACGCTCCTACCACCACGCGTGTCACGCGCGCATTCAGGCCGTGGATCACGTTACGCAGCAGATCGTGCGTCAGCGGCCGGGGCGTGGTTTCCTTCTGGATTTCCAGCAGGATCGCATGGGCCTCAAACTGGCCGACCCAGATGGGCAGCACCACTTCGCCCGCCAGGTCGTTGAGCACGACAATAGGCATGTTGGTGGATGGGTCCATCATCAGACCGCGAATGCGGACCTCGACATCGGGGTCAGCCGCTGCGCTCACTTCAGGCTCGGGTTTGAAGCCGGGCAAATGCATAGCCGCTAGTGTACGCCTCTTTCAGCGGTAGGTCAGGCTCCAGCCCGGACTTAGCGAGTCAGCATGTCAGCGGGGGCCGAAGTGATCCGGGCGTTCAGGGCCAGTTGGCCGAGCAGCGCCGCTGAGGGCGCGGACGCGGTTGAAACCGCTTTGCCGACCAGCGAGCTGGGAAAGATCTGCGTAATGCGGACGTCGATGTAGCTGCCGATCGGGGGAACGAAGTCGCAGGCGAAGTTCACCGTCTTGTTCTGCGAGGAGCGGCCGGTGATCTGCCCACGGGAGTTGGCGCCGTGTTCGACCATGACCTTCATCGTCTGGCCGAGATGGCGGGCATAGTTGGTGCGCTGCAACTCGCGCTGGCGGCTGTTGAGGATGGCCAGGCGCTGGACCTTCACCTCTTCCGCGATGCTATCCACCATGTGAATAGCCGGGGTGTTCGGCCGCGGCGAGTACTTGAAGCCGTAGATGGCGTCGTAGCCCACGTGGTCGAGCAGGGTAATGGTGTCTTCGAAGTCGCGGTCAGTCTCGCCCGGGAAGCCGACGATAATGTCCGATGTGAGCGAAATGTCGCGCTTGGCGGCCTTGGTCCAGGCAATGCGCTCCAGGTACCACTCTCGGGTGTACTCGCGCTGCATGGCGCGGAGGACCGATGTGCTGCCGGATTGCACGGGCAGGTGGACGTGGTCGCAGAGCGCGGGCGTGGCGTCGATAGCGTCGACGATGTCCCTGGTGAAGTCGCGCGGGTGCGAGGTGGTGAAGCGGACGCGCTCGATGCCATTAACCTCGGCCACAGCGACCAATAGCTCCGCGAAGCTGCGCTTACCGCTGGGGTCTTTGTAGCTGTTGACGTTCTGGCCGAGGAGCTGGATCTCGGTATAGCCAAGGCCCGCAATGCGCTGGGCTTCGGCGAGCACGGAGGCCGAGGTGCGCGAGCGCTCCTTGCCGCGCGTGTAAGGCACCACGCAGTAGGCGCAGAACTTGTCGCAGCCTTCGATGATGGTGATGTAGGCGCGGTGCGGGTTGGAGCGCGTCGTGAACTCGGTGTCGAAGACATCGCCGGCCTGGCGGTCGTCGAGACCCGTGATGCGAGTTTCACCGTCTTCCAGACGGGCAAGCATGGCCGGGAGGTTGTTGTACGACGACGATCCGGCGACGATGCTGACGTAGGGCGCGCGCTCGAAGATCTTTTGACCTTCCTGCTGGGCCACGCAGCCGATGACGGCGAAGCGTTTGCCTTCGCCCTGCATCCGCTTGTACTCGTTCAAGCGATGGAAGACCTTCTGCTCCGCCTTATCGCGGATGGAGCAGGTGTTGTAGAGGATCAGGCCGGCTTCGGCCTCGTCTGCGACTTGTGTGTAGCCCTCGCGCTGCAGTGTGCCGACGACCTTTTCGGAATCGTGGGCGTTCATCTGGCAGCCGAAAGTCTCAATGTAGAAGGTCTTCATGGCGCACCTTCTAGTGTACTCGGCCTGGAGCCGGCCAGGTGTCGTCGCCGTCCGATGCACCGGTGCTCTGGAAGGACGCAGGGTGATAAGAGTGATATCTCACTCCATCGGGGAATTGTTCGCCGGGAGATGCTTTTCTAGGCTGAGGACATGCCGAACCTGTGCATAGTTGTCAGGAGCCGCAGCGTACGGTTGCACTCGCTACTCCTTTCTCTCCCCTTTCTGGCCGCCTCCGCGGCCCTCGCCCAGGGTTCTGCCGCCATGGGCGACGGCCTGAGCGCGTCTGCGATCGCTCGCGGAGGCAGCACGGTAGTGCAGCAAAGCAGTCCGCTCGACGCCGTGCAGGGGAACCCCGCCGGCCTGGCGCCACTGACGCGCGGCGTGCTCGACCTGAACCTGGTCGGCGTGTTCACTGGCGGAGACTTCCGCAACGCGGCCAACCCTGACGCCAGGCTTGGCCACTTTGGCGGTGCCCTGCCCTATGGCGCGTATGCCGCTCCGCTGGGCCACTCGCGCTGGGTGATCGCGGCCGCCGCGACTCCTGAAATCCTGATGCGCGCCAACTGGCACTATAACGACACGCCGGGAACCGCGGGCGTGACCTACGGCTACCAGAAGCAGGACACTCAGATCGTCGGACTGCGCTCGTCTGTTTCGCTGGCACGGGCGCTGGGCTCTCATTGGGACGCGGGTGTTTCACTCGGCGTGGTCTACAACCAGAATCACCTGCAGGCTCCATACATCTTTCAGCAGCAGCCCGCGCTTCAGGGATTGAAGGTGCTGATCGACCTGACCACGCGCGGCTACGGCTGGAACGGTTCGGCAGGCGTGCAGTGGCAGCCGAAAAAGAACGTTCGCGCCGGCCTGGCCTGGAAGAGCGGGACGACGATCCACACGCACGGTGAGTTGGATGGCTCGGCCTCTGCCCTGTTTAACGTGCTCGGGGTGACGTCTTCGCCGAACTTTACCTACGACGCGCAGGTCATGAACCATCTGCCGCAGGCTTTCAATGGCGGTCTGACGTGGCGTACGCGCTCGCACGTCAGCTACAGCTTCGAGGGCGGCTTCACCGCCTGGGGACAGGCTTTTCAGCAGCTTCCGATTACGCTAAGCAACGGCTCCAATGCGGTGATCAACAGCGTTGCTGGCAGCAGCACCCTGCAGGACGCTGTTCCGCTGCACTGGAGCAACCAGGGCGTGTTCCACGGCGGCCTGGAGTATCCGGTGAGCGAGCATTGGACGATTCGCGGCGGCTACTCGTATCGAAACAACCCGGTGCCGAGTTCCACGCTGATCCCACTGACGGCGGCGATCATGCAGCAGTCGGTGGCCGCCGGCACGGGCTGGACCAGGGGCTCGTGGGCATATGACGCGGCCTACCAGTTTCAATTGCCGTCGACGCAGTATGTCGGCGTGAGCGGCCTCAAGGCCGGGGAGTACAACAACAGTTCGGTGCGCGTGCAGGTGCAGTCAGTCACGTTGTCCATGCGCAAGGCGTTCTGAGAAATTCCAGCTTCTGCGGGGCTGGGTGCCATGCCGACCATGCTGAAGTAGCATGGTCGGCATGCCTTTTCCGAGTTTTCCGATTGCCGCGCCCATTCTGCCGATGCTCGCCAAGCGCGTGGATGCCATCCCCGACGCCGATGGCTGGAGCTTTGAACCCAAGTGGGACGGCTTCCGCGCCCTGATCTTCCGCAGCGGCGACGAGCTGCTGATCCAGAGCCGCGACGGCAAGCCGCTGGACCGCTACTTCCCTGAGCTTCGTGAGCCTTTGCTGGCGGAACTGCCCGCCCGCTGCGTGCTGGATGGCGAGATCGTGATCGCCGGTCCGGATGGGCTGGACTTCGACCGCCTGAGCCTGCGGATCCATCCCGCGGCTTCGCGGGTGAAGATGCTGAGCGAAGAGACGCCGGCGCAGGTGGTGTTCTTCGACCTGCTGGCAATGGGCGATGAAGACCTTCGGGAGCGGCCCTTCAGCGAGCGGCGGGCGCGGCTGGAGGAAACACTAGCCGGAGAGAGAGAAGGCCGAACTCTGCTGGTAACCCCGGCTACGACGGACCGCGCGGTGGCCGAAGACTGGTTCCAGCGGTTTGAAGGGGCAGGGCTGGATGGCGTGATGGCCAAGCGGCTCGACGGACCCTACACGCCGGACAAGCGAACCATGCTGAAGATCAAGCATGAGCGCGACTGCGACTGCGTGGTCGCGGGCTTTCGCTGGCACAAGAGGGGTGAAAACATGGTCGGTTCTCTGCTGCTCGGGCTCTTCGATAACCAGGGAAAGTTGCAGCATGTCGGCACCTGCGCAAGCTTTACCGAGCGCAAACGCGTGGAACTGGTGAAGCTGCTGGAGCCGTACCGCGTGCCACCCAGCGCGGAGCATCCATGGGGTGGCTGGGGCGGGCAGAACGCAGAGGGCTCACGCATGCCGGGCGCGCAGAGCCGGTGGTCGGCAGGCAAGGATTTGTCGTGGGAACTGCTCCGACCTGAGCTGGTTGTCGAGGTCGCCTACGAGCACATGCAGGGCGATCGCTTCCGGCACCTCGCGCACTTTCGGCGCTGGCGCCCGGACAAGCCGCCGAAAGACTGCACCTACGCGCAGCTTGAGGTGGTGGCGCCGCAGGAGTTGATGCAGTTGTTCGGTTAACTCTGGCTACTTGCCCGGGTAGAGCATTTCCTTGATCACGCGGCGACGCTCGGCGTCGGCCTCGCGCTTGCCTTCGAAGCTGGCGGACGGGGCTGAAGACGAGTTGTCGGCCTGTGGGGCGTTGCAGTCGCGGCACTTGTTGGCATAGCCGGGGTGATCGGGGAGGAGTTCGAACTCCTCTTCGCAGACAACGCAGATTTTGGTAGGAAACGGCATGTTCGGTTGGACGAAGAAACCATACGGTCGGATGCAGACTGGCCGTGCCTCTTCAGGGTGAGGGAGCGGTTCCCTCGCGCCATGCCCGAGTCGGGTCTTCGTCCGGGTCGGGCGTGCCCTGTGCAGGGCGCAGGTCCTCGGGAACGTTGCGAAGATTCACGCGAATGCGGTACCAGACGTAGGCTGAACCGCGCATGCGATCGACGAGGATGTCGTCCACGGCCAGATGCGCCGCGGCCTCCGGATGAGCGGCACGCCAGCGGTCCAGGCCGGCTTCAGCCGCGGCTTTATCCGGAGACTGAGCGACGATGACCAGCGGGAACTTCGAAGCCCGGCGGCCTTTCGCTGGTTTCTCAGCGACAGCTTCGGTGGCCGATGTCTCTTCCGCCGTCTCCGCCGGCTGCTTCAAGACCTTTTTCGATTGCCTGCGAAAGCGATGTGCGCCAAAGCCTTCGTTCAACTGGTCTGCAAAACCCTTCCCTGCTTCCTCTGCACCGGCTTCGGGCTTCGCCTTCGAGGGCTGCACCCGCTTCGGCTCATTGGCCTGCTTCGCGAAGTGCGGCGGCCATGGCGCATCGCCAAGCCCGGCAGCTTCGTCGCGAGCAGCGAGATCGAGCAGTCCTGCCAGCGAGCCAGGGTTGGCGTCCATGCCCTCATGCGGGTCGCCAATGGCGGCAAAGCGACCCGGCATGGTGAGCACCGTAAAGTCGGCGGGATTGCAGGTCAATACCTCTTCCCAGCGCAACGGCGCGGAGACGCGTGCGTCCGGCAGCGGACGCACCGAGTAGGCAGATGCAGTCGTGCGGTCCTTGGCGTTCTGGTTGTAGTCGATAAAGACGCCGTGCCGCTCTTCCTTCCACCACTTGCTGGTGGCCAGCGCGGGTGCGCGGCGTTCCACCTCGCGAGCCAGCGCCAATGCGGCGCGCCGAACTTCGGTGAAACTCCACTCCGGCTTGACGGGGGCATTCAGATGCATGCCGCGTGAGCCGGAGGTCTTGACCCAGGCCGTCAGCCCGTGTTCTTCCAAAACGTCTTTGGCGACCAGTGCAACATCGCGCACCGCCTCCCAGCCGATGCCGGGTTGAGGGTCAAGATCGACGCGAAGCTCGTTGGGGTGCTCGAGATCGGCAGACGAAACCGGGTGCGGATGAAGCTCCATGCAGCCGAGATTGACCACCCACGCCAGCCCGGGGGCGTTGTCGACCACGACTTCTTCCGCTGTGCGGCCGGACGGAAAGCTCAGGGTGACGGTGCGCAGATAGGGTGGCAGATCGGAAGGCGCACGCTTCTGGTAGAAAGGCTCCTTCTCGGCACCGTCCACGAAGCGCTTGAGAACGATAGGGCGATCCCGGATGCCGCGCAGCGCGCCGGGAGCTACCGCGATGAAGTATCGGACAATGTCGAGCTTGGTGAGCTGGATTCCACGCGTGAAGTACGGCTTGGCCGGCGAGGAGATGCGGACCTCGCGAAACCCGTCCGGGCCTTCGACCTGGAGAAGTTCGGCGTCGTCTGCCTTGGCGGATTTGGGAGAACGTGGAGCCACGCCGACAGCCTACACCGCCGCGGGTCACAGGTGCGAAGTGAACTTTGCGCGCCGCACCAAGGGAGGCAGCAGACACGCTACACTGCACTGCGGGCGCGGCATACGCGCAGGTGCGGAGACGACAGGCATGCGGATCGTTGCGGGAGTTGACTTTGGAACGCTGAGCACCCGCGTAACGCTGCTGGAAAGCGAACGGGGCCGATTGGGCACAGCCTCCGCAAGCTACCCGCTGCACCGCAAGCGCGAGGACCCTGACTACGCCACGCAGTCTCACTTCGACCAGATGGATGCGCTCGCCAAGGCCATGCGGGACGTGCTGCAGCAGACCGGCGTGGACGGCGCCCAGGTGGAGGCCATCGCGCTGGACACCACCGGCTCCAGTGTCATTCCGGTGGATGCCGCTATGCAGCCCTTGGCCGAGTACTACCTGTGGTGCGACCACCGGGCGCTGCGAGAGGCCGAAGAGATCACGGCGCTGGCGCACAAGCGTGGGCTGGAGGCCATCCAGTGGTGCGGCGGCGTGTACTCGCACGAGTGGGGCTGGGCCAAGCTGCTGCACTGGCTGCGGCACAACCTGGAGCGACGTGAGCAGTTTGCTTCCGCCTTTGAGCACTGCGACATGGTGGCCGCCACGCTGTGCGGCATCACGGACCCGAAGCTGGCCAAGCGGAGCGTCTGCGCTCTGGGGCACAAGTGGCTCTGGAACCCGCGCTGGGGAGGCTTCCCGCCGGAAGAGTTCCTCACCGAACTTGATCCTCTGCTGGCAGGCGTGCGCGAAAAACTGTCAGGCGAGGTACTAACCTCTGACCACCTGGCAGGGCACCTGAGCACTAACTGGGCGGAGAAACTGGGACTCCAGGCGGGTATCTCAGTACCGGTGGGAGCCTTTGACGCGCATTGGGACGCCATCGGCGCAGGCTGCCGAGAAGGCGACGTGGTGAACGTGGTGGGCACCTCGACCTGCATCATCGCGATGGGTGAAAACGTCAGCCTGGTGCCGGGCGTGTGCGGCGTGGTGCCGGGAAGCGTACACCCGCGCTACACCGGCATTGAGGCCGGACTGTCCGCGGTGGGCGACATCTTCGACGCCATCGCCAGGCGAGCAGGCACGGATGTCAAAACACTCTCGCAGGGTCTCGAGCAGTACAAGGCAGGACAGACCGGCCTGCTGCGACTGAGTTGGGACAACGGCGACCGCACGGTGCTGGTGCGCAGCGACCTCGGCGGGATCACGCTGGGCTGGAATCTCCTGCACACAGCCCAGGACGAGCTCTTCGCAGCCATTGAAGGCACTGCCTTCCACACGCGCATCATTCTGGAGCGCATGGCCGAGCACGGTGTGCCCATCGAGCGCGTGATCAACGCGGGCGGCATTCCGCAGTCCAATCGGGTTCTTAATCAGGTCTACGCCAGCGTGCTGAACAAGCCTGTCCTGGTGCCGAATTCCCCACCGACCAGCATCGGCTCCGGCATCTTCGCGCAGGTTGCGGCTGGCATCTTCGGGAGCGTGGAAGAGGCACAGGCGAAGATGTGTCCGGGCTACGAAACGTTTCTGCCGGATCCGTATGCGGCTCGTCTTTACGACGACTTATATCGCCTTTACCGGCGCGTGTACTTCGGCTTCGGAGATCGAACCGCGGCTCCGCAACCATTGCACGACATCCTGCGCGAACTGCGTGGGATCGCGGCCACATCACGAGCGTCGTAAGCGCCACAAATTGGGAGAGAGAAACGTTGAGCAACAGCAAGCCATTGGAACTCTGGTTCGTTACCGGCAGCCAGCATCTTTACGGGCCGGGACCGCTGGGCGTTGTCGCGGAGAACTCCGCCAGCATCGCCGCCTCACTCGATGACGAAAGTGCGATTCCTGTAAAGGTCGTCGCCAAGCCCATCATGGTCTCAGCGGAGAGCATCACGAAGCTTTGCCGCGAGGCGAACGCCGACGACAACTGCGTGGGCCTCGTGCTGTGGATGCACACGTTCTCACCGGCAAAGATGTGGATCGCCGGGCTAACCTCTCTGCGCAAGCCCATCCTGCATCTGCATACGCAGTTCAATCGTGAGCTTCCCTACGCCTCCATCGACATGGACTTCATGAACCTGAACCAGGCGGCGCATGGTGACCGTGAGTTCGGGTTCCTGGGCGCGAGGCTTCGCCTGCGGCGCAAGGTGGTGGTGGGTTTCTGGCAGGACCCTGAGACAGTTGCCGAGATCGGCTCATGGACGCGCGCGGCGCTGGGCTGGCATGAGTCGCAGCACCTGAAGGTGGCGCGCTTCGGCGACAACATGCGGAACGTCGCCGTGACCGAGGGCGACAAGCTCGAAGCGCAGCGGGTCTTCGGCTACGAGGTGAATGGCTTCGGCATCGGTGACCTGACAGACCGCATGGGGCAGTTCAGCGATGCTGATGTCATCAGGCTGGTGCAGGAATACCGCGACACCTACACCATCACCGGCGAGCATGACCGCACCCACTCGCTCTCCGTGGCGGCCCGTATCGAACTCGGCCTGCGAGCGTTCCTGGAGGAGGGCGGCTTCGGCGCCTTCACCGACACGTTCGAGGACTTGCACGGCATGGGGCAGCTCCCGGGTATCGCCGCGCAGCGCCTCATGGCTGCGGGGTACGGCTTCGGCGGCGAAGGCGATTGGAAGACCGCCGCGCTGGTGCGCATCATGAAGGTGATGGCCGCGGGTCTGCCCGGCGGAACGTCGTTCATGGAGGACTACACCTACGACTTCGCGGGCACACCCAAAATCCTTGGCTCCCACATGCTGGAAATCTGCCCGAGCATCGCAAACGCCAGGCCCTCCCTTGAGGTGCATCCTTTGGGAATCGGTGGCAAAGCGGATCCTGTGCGGCTCGTCTTCACCTCGCCTGCCGGACCGGCCGTGGTCGCCAGCGTTGTCGATATGGGGAACCGGTTCCGCATGATCCTCAACGAGATCGACGTGGTGCTGCCTGAGCATGATCTGCCGAAGTTGCCTGTCGCCCGCACGCTCTGGGTTCCCAGACCCAACCTCAAGATCGCGGCGGCGGCATGGATCTACGCGGGCGGAGCGCACCATACCGGCTTCAGCCAGGCTCTGACGATGGAGCAGATGGAAGACTTCGCTGAAATCGCTGGAATCGAACTGGTTCGGATCGACGCGGAAACGAGGCTGCACCAGTTTCGGCGTGAACTACTGTGGAGCGACGCAGCCTACAAGCTGGCATAGTGGGATCGACGATCCGGGGCGGCGCCTTGCCCTCCTCCGGCCTGATCGCCGCACCGCAGGTGGAAACCGAAGAGCCTGGCGTAAAGAAGACAGCCAGCGGCAACGCGATCGTCGCCTACCTTTCGTTGATCAACTGGCAAAGGAGACCGATGCACTGCCCGCGAGGAGTCTGAGCTGACCTTGGAATATTGATCCTTGAAACGCCTTTGTCCTCATTTGCGATGCCGCGCCGTATCAGTCGTTGCCGATAGCCGAGTCATTTGACCGCCCTGTGTTGATGAGTAACTCGGCCTGTTCTCGCTAGGTGAGAACGCTGGGAAGAATTGCTTCCTACAAGCCGACTTCCCGATAGTTATCTGGTGCTCGTCAGCAATATGGGCAGGATCTGACCGTGTTCAAAAAGTTTCCCACAGTCATAAAATGTTGACAGCGACTTCGCGATGTGTGATCTTTAAATCGGGCACTGGATAACCCGGTGCGGTTCAAGTAGCGATCTTTGACATCCTCATGCGTAGTCGATTTTGCTGGGCGCTCACGTCAGTCAGCTTGGTTGTGAGCATTATGAGGCGGTAGCGGCGATGCTACCCCTAGCGGGGTTTGAAACCCGTACCGTAAACCGCCGAAGTACGGAGGGGCCATGTACTGTGCTCATCATGCTCTGGACGGGATACGCACCACGCGCTCATGCGCGTCTCCGAGAGGCACCCCCCGGACTCCATTCGTTGCCTTCCTCTGGCTTACCGACACGCACCGGCAACAGCCGGACAACGAGGGCAATATGATGACAAAGAAGTTTCTTGACTCAAGCATTGACTGCCTGAAGAAGATGCTTGCAGACCACAACAACGAACTGGGGTCGGGCGAACGCAGGGCGCTACGAAAAGCACTCCATAAGCTCAAGAAGTTGAAGCTGGAACCGAAGGTGAGCCGCGAAGAAGTCTCTCGCGTCGTCAGTGAGGTTGCAGTGATCGTTTTCGAGATTATGTAATGCCGCGAAGCGTGGTTAGTCCTAACGGGGGGTGATTCTGTCTAAAGGGGTCACATGAAATATGCAAAAGCAGTACGCATCGCACGATCAATCGCAGACATCTCGCAGGGTGAGCTTGCAGACCGTACGGGACTTGATAGGAGCTACCTGTCTCTAATCGAGGGCGGCAAACGAAAGCCGACAATGGAAACCCTGCAAGCCATCTCAGAGGCTCTTGAGATGCCGTTCCCGTTACTTACGCTATTAGCCGTCGAAAAGCAGGATTCGAAAAACATAAATGACGAGCAAGTGATGGGTCTCGCAAAGCAGCTCACTCACTTACTCTTGGAAACGCCGAAGAGCGATGACGGAAAACAATCAACTGACAAAACCAGCAGTAGGAAGCCTAAGCGATCTCGAACATCGGCTCGGCTTGAAACGGGGCGAGTTGGCCGCGTTGCTGCAAAGTCGGCGTGAGCTGTATCGGCCCTTCCCGGCGACAAAGAAACCACATCCATACCCCGGCAAGCTGCGTAAGACTGATACGAAGCCGCCGAAGGTCCGAAACATCGACAACCCCGTCAAGCAACTGAAGGATATTCAGACGCGCATCCGAAAGAACATTCTCGCGCGCGTCGAACTCCCACCGTATATGTTTGGCGCGGTTGCCGGTGGTACTCTCACGCGACATGCAGAGCAGCACGTTCCGAATCAGGGAACAGTAGTCGTCAGCATGGACATCAGCTCCTACTATCCCAACGTCACGTGCGAGCACGTTTATTACGTGTGGAACGTAGTGCTCGGCTGCCCGCCGCCCGTCGCGAAGCTGCTTACTGAGCTGACAACGTACGAATGGCACTTGCCGCAAGGCGCACCTACGAGCCCTGCGATTGCGAATATCTACCTCGCGTCGATCTATGCACCGATTTGTTTAGCTTGCGAGGAAGCCGGTCTGACGATCACGACGTGGGTTGACGATCTTATTTTCTCCGGCAAAGAAGCGCGCTCTGTAATGGAGACGGTCAGGGCTACGCTCGCAGGTCACGGCTTCGCCATGTCGCCGAAGAAGCGAAAAATACAGGGGCCACGAGACGAGCAGATCATGACAGGGACTCGCTTAGGCCGGTATGCCGTACGCGTGCCTCATCGCAAGATGGATGAGTTGAGAGCCGCAATTCGCCGCCTCGCATTAGGCACTGTCCCGCCCGAGGAAATGGAGAAGTACATGAGGAACCTTTGCGGTCGCATCGCACATGTCAGCACAATTTACAAACGTGACGCGGAGACGATAAAGAGGTACGCGGCGAAGTCAGGCGTGCACCTGCTGTTAGTGCGACAGTGAAGCAGAATGATCTGGTTCAGAACATCAGTCCTGATAAACGCCCTTGTCGTCAGGGATGATCGCTGACGAAGAGCCGACTTCCGAGGTTTTAGCCGGAATGAGACGGTTGGAGTCCATGATTGCTGCGCCAATTTGGTGGCCAGAAGGAGATTTCCGCTATCCGGGATCAGCTCGCTTGGTTTCTATCGGCCCGCTAGTGCTTTCCTGGCAGACCACGCACGTATTCGGTACGCAACAGTCTCGAAGAGACCGATTGTCCAACACACCGGGCAGCCCTTAAGCAGATAGAGGGCAGCCGGCATGAAAAGAATCGCAAGCCAGCTGTGAGGCTTGCCGATCAGATGCACCGAAATGGCCACGAGGCCCAGGCCACCAATCCCGCGCAGAAGATGGACCGGCAGCGTTCTGTTTCCGAACATCAACATTTGCTAACCTTCTGCCAATGTTTGGTGCATGTTGGTACGTGCTCTGTGCAGACGGCTTTTCACTGCTTCTGCGGAGATGTGGAGCCTTGTTGCAACCTCTTCCGCGGAGTAGCCGTACATGTCTCTCAAAAGCAAGACTTCCAAATGCCTGGGCTCAAGAGCTTCGAGTGCGCGCTCTAGATCCAGACGCAGTTCCGCGCTATGAGAACTCTGTGTGCTTTCCGATACGTAGTCGTCAAGCGCGGTCAAATTTCTCTCTCGGTACCCCATTCGAAAGCAGATACGTTGGATGAGCCTGAAGAGCCATCCGGAAAGATCTGCCGCATACTTCAGGGCCTTATGCTGTTCATGCACGATCCAAATAGCGTCCTGCACCGCGTCGTCGACGTCTTTGGAGGCGCACTTGCGCTGAGCGTACCGGCGAAGATCAGGTTGGCACTCTCTCAACAAAGCGCTGAGCGCGTCGGTGTCGCCGGCCCGTGCAGCGGCTATCAGTTCATCTCGTTCCATATAGCATCCCTAATCAGGCGATCGCTTTTCTCCCCTCGATTTGGCAAATGGGGCAATAGCCAACCAAGCCCGTCACCACTGTACCGATCGCTGCGATCCCAAAGGTGATTCCGACAGCGTTCTTGCCATAGTGAAATGCGCAGGTGGTGAGGACAACAGCTCCAAGGATGCGAGCAATACGTTCCCAGGTCGGCAGATTCTTGCGATAGAGCATCATGACCTCCTTTGGTCAAGTACAAGAGACGATCGTCGGTCAAAAGGGTTCGGAGGCCTAAACATTTTTGTTTGGGAGATTCCCAGACGCTTTCTAGGCTTCGTCCTGTGTCTTGGTACGGAGAAGACCTTGACGTGCGGTCTCCATCTTCATTCGGTATGACCTGGGCCGTTACCACCGCCCTGATCGATTGATGCATCGTGATTCCGGCCTGGAACGCTGTCCGTAACAGGGCATGCCAAACTCTTGGCATAGGTCCTGAGAAACGCGTTTCAACAGGAATGATGGTTGCTGAGTGCCAAATCGCCCATGCGCTCACCGCAGCGGATGACCTTGGAAGCGTGCATCGGCTTGTTCATCCCAGTCGAGATTTCGGCACAAGGATGCGCAAAGAGCTTCCTTGAATCCGGGTGTACTGCAGAACCCTCTATGTCGCCCCACAAAGCAGGTTCTGGAGTGCAACAGAAATTGTGCTTACACAGCCGGACCTTCGCCGTCACGCCGCACAAGCGTGCGCCAGTTCGGCCGATGTGAGAGACGCGGCACAGAATTACGCCAAGAAGAACGCACTAAATGCCGTCGGCAGAGACACCATACATTCCGGGAAGTGGAATCTCAAGCGCGCGGATATACGTGCCGAGCTGGGCGCGATGGTGAACGATCTGGTTGATCCCTTGATTGCGGAAGTACGTGAATCGATCACCCGAGAAAAGTATGTTCGAACCGCGTCGAATAATCCATGTCTCACGAAAAGCTTCGTCAGATATCTGCCGAAAAGCAGCAAGCGCGGCGCTGGTGTTCTCCTCCAGGCGCGATAGCAACTCCGCTTTAGCGGCCATTGTGTAGGGCTGCCAGGCAACGGCCATGTCGAGCTCGGAAGTTGTGAGCGTGAGTGCCATCAAGCGGAAAAGGTCGGAGATGTGGCCAGCAAGCCGGCCGAGAGTCATCGACTTCTCGTGCAGCCGGAAATCGGCCTTGCCGTCAGGTAATGCCTCGAAGAGGCGGCGGGTCTTGCCAATCTCGTTCTCCACTTCGTGAAGAAGCAGGTCACGGATGAAGTATGCCTCTGTCAAAGTGCCCTGTGTCCTTTGGAAAACTTATCTCTGCAAAAGATGCCCAGCAGGTGAAGTAGGACTCAATTTTGTGCTTGTTCACGCGCGCATGGGTCCGCCGGGTGAGCGATCGGCTCCGGCAACGCAGAAGACAGGCAGGCACGGCGATCGAGGATCAAAATCTAGCTCGGCAGAGACCAGGGAGAAAATCTCCTGGCGCACCGCGGCACCACGGATGAGCTTGCAGGCAGCTTCTGCGTGAACCTGCTGTTCCCAGGGTCATAGGCCCTCCAGGGAAACACGCAGTATCTCGTCGGAGAGTTCCGGGTCGTCCACCACCCGCGCCAGGATCAGGCCGCCGACCATGGTGACCAGGGCGTTGACGGCGTGCTTCCTCTTGCTGCGTCTGGACGACCAGGGAAACCGCGCTCCAAACTTTTCGATCAGGCTTCGCACGTGATGGGTGACAACGGCGCGAGTCTTCGGTTGCGTTTGAAAGTTGGTGGCCAGCGCCGCCATGATGCAGCCATCGCCTGCGTTATCACGATGTTCGGCGCTCAGATACTCACGAAACATTGCCTGCTTACCCTCCTCGGAGCCCGGAAAATTCTCCAGCAGGGCCATGGCTTGATCGGAGGCGTGGGCAAAGGCTTCCGCCAGCAGATCTTCCTTGGAATCGAAGTGGTTGTAGAACGAGCCGTGGGTCAGTCCGGTGGCCTTCATAATCTCGCTGATGCTGGCACCGTCAAAGCCGCGCTCGCGAAAGAGCTTGGAAGCGGACTGCAAGGCTCGCGTGTGTTTTTCCGCCGTCTCCGCTGCGGGATAGCGCATAGTAGCCTCCTGTTGACATTATGCCTTACATCCATCATGCTTGAACAAGATCAAAGCCTGATGAACATCAGGCTTGAGTAGAGGAGAACCAAATGAGCGAAACAAACGCGTTGGGAACGGCTGTGGTGACGGGAGCTTCGTCGGGCATCGGACGGGTGTATGCAGAAAAGCTCGCGGAGCGGGGCTTCGACCTGATCCTTGTCGCCAGGCGCGCCGAGCGTCTTACGGCGTTAGCAGAAGAACTCAAGGGGAAGCATGGCATCGCGGTGTCGAACGTCGTGGCCGACCTCAGCACGCCGGGAGACATCGAACGTGTTGCTCAGCAGCTGGAAGATGATTCTTCGATTACGCTGCTGGTCAATAATGCGGGTACCAGTGTGATGGGCGCGTTCGTCGAGGCCAGGCCAGATACGATTGCCGCCATGCTTCACGTCAATGTGCTGGCCTTGACGCGCCTGGCTCTCGCCGTCCTACCCGGGTTCAAACAGCGCAATCGCGGAACCCTGGTGAACATCGGGTCCGTCCTGGGCTATCACGGCTACCCCGGAACGAGCGCGTACAGCGGAACAAAGGGCTACGTTCTCAACTTTACGCGGGGCCTGCAGGCCGAGCTTGCCGGGAGCAACGTCAAGGTGCAGCTGGTCGCGCCTGCGGGAACGGTGACCGAGGGCTGGGACAGCACGACCGTAGACCCCTCCATCGTCATGTCGGCAGAAGACTGCGTCGATGCTTCCCTGAAGGGCCTGGACCTGCAGGAAACGGTCACCTTGCCTTCCGTGGAAGATGTGCATCTTCTTGCCAGTTTCGAGGCAGCGGCAGGCGCGCTGATGGCTGCGTCGCAGACTGGCAAACCGGCGACTCGGTACACCCAAACTCGCTAACGTGTATGTCTGACGGTGGGCGCAGTGTTGGCCCGGGTTCTGGCGCATCGGACGAGGCAGCCAGGAAGGTCGCACAAACGCCGATGCACCAGAATCTGCTGCCGGTCTGGACAGCTCCTCAAGGATCGAAGAGGCGCCATCCGGCTTCAGTCGCGTATGCAGCACCGCATCGGTGGTTCGACCAGCAACTCCAGGATTCCACCGCAGAGCGGAAGACCCCATGTTCCAAAGCGTATCGAGGCCTGCCTCTTTTCGAAGAATGCCCTGCCTTGGAACTCAACGATCCTGGGGCTTCATTGCTTCTATCCTGGCAACCGCGACGGCAGGCTTTGCATTCTGAGCAGCGGACACCAGCACATCCACCAGAGCAATGCACTCGTTGCGACCCGTCGCGAGGAGCTCGCGAAAGGAGGGGATTCGGGATACGAACCACAGCATACTAGCCGAGACCCACGCAGGCGCCGAATGGAGCCGGGCTTTCCCAGAGGGGTAGAGTCGATACCCCAGGCGCTGGATCAGGGTGAATCCTTCCCGCAGCCCCCGTGCGATCGTCAGCGCCTCGCTCCAGGAAGCTCCTCCGCCGCGCCGCTTCCCTGCAACAGAGACACTTTCAAAGGCAACGCACATCGGAACATGGCAGCGCAGCCAGAGAAGCATGTAGGGTTCGAACACTGCCGGCAGGCCGGCGGTATTGAAGAGCTCTACCCATCTCTCGTCATTCATCTTGGTCTTTTGCCCACCAGCGCCGATCCTTGCGGTCAACCTGCCGTTTGGGTCCAGGCTGCCCTGCACAAACGGCATCCCGAAGGAGCAGCGGTGCGGTCCGACGGCTTCGCGCAGTACTTCCGGATCGAAGGTGTTGAACATGAACTGAATCCACTTGGCGGCACTGCGTTGAAGCGGCGGAAGCACCGCCGCGACCTGGTGAGCGGGCAGAGTCACAAGCACCAGATCGTAGGCGATCCCTTCGTCGAGCTTGTCGATGACAAGCAGCTCTGCACGTTCGTCCTTGATGTTGATCACGCCTCCGTCGCGTCTCAACTGTTCCAACCGAGCAGACCCTGGGCGCGCGACCGCTGTTACGTCATGCGTGTTCCGAGCCAGTTGAAATGCGAAGGTACTCCCGATTCCGCCGAGACCGATCACGGCAATGCGCAGGGCTACGGGAGAAAAGGACCGAGGAGCATTTTTGTTCATACGTCTATCATCCAGCATCGGCCGCGCCTTGCTCCGAGTCATACGGCATGTCCTAGAAGATCGCGCAGGGTACATCCGTCGCGACCTTTCGCGGGCCTGAAAACGCACCCGGCTCGCGCGGCCAGCATGTCGGCGTGAGTCTTCACGCCGGATTGATTTGCATCAATGGTCCAGACCAGATGGGCGCGGACGAAGAAGCCGATCTCTTCGACATTGCCCTTGACACAATTGGACAGGGCGACTGAATCAACGAAGGGATCGAATTACGCTGTCGGAGGAAGGCGAATCCGAACTGGTTCGTTACGCGCTTCCAACTCCGTCATCCACAGAAGATGTTGTCACCCTCAGACCACTCTGAACCGAACTCGGCAAGCGGAGATCGAAGCCGACCACAATCGCAGAGCCGAAATCATCAAAGCCCGCCAAGCCACGTTCGAGCACATCGTCGAGAATACCCCAGTCACCCTGAGCGCAGCGCAACTCCGCGTCTTGCTCCGCGCTTCCATCAACCTTGACCCTGCACCTTTGCCGACGACCTGGCCGAGGACATAGCAGCAGACAACGAGAACGAACAGCGCAGTGCCGAGGAGGTACTGCTTTCCACCATCGACGCGACCGGATGATAAGCTAACACGCTTCGCCCTGCGTCTAGCCCTAGCCGGACACGTCGGCATTCCACGCGAAGGCGAGTTCGATTTCCTCACCGAAGCCGAAGGCGTGTTCGCATCACCACCGCAGAAAAGCAGGCGCGAAGAAGGCAAAGCGCAAGAAAGTATCTCCGTCAGAAGGCACTAAACTGGTTTCAATTCAAATAGCCATTCTGTGGTGAGGTGAGTGCGTTCGCCTTCAAACCGCCAGGCTTGCTTCGGATAACCGTAAAGACGTCCAACACCGCCGCAATATTGCGGATGCTCCCCGCAACGCTCATTACCTCTTCGATACCAACATGTTTGTCCGCAAGGGTCTCAAGGCGTTCGCTCACATTCCTCAATTGATCAGCTTCCAGCAAAATATCTTCAAAGGGTCCTAAGTAGCTCGTACCTGCAGCGGGGATGGTTGCCTCCGGTATTTCCACTTCCGGTTTGGTGTCGATCCGAACAGGTTCACTTTCAATCAAAGACACCGTGGCCGCCTCTCCCAATAAAGTAAGAAACAGTCCGAGTAGCTGTGCAATCAGGATGATCCCGACCACGTCCTCCTCGTCTGTGCCCGCTTGCAACTCAACTTCGCTAAGACCGCTCAAGTCACCGGTGGCCATTACTTGCACGGTACTAAGTCTGGGAGACTGCGACTTCGCGAGAGATAGAGCACGGGCGGCAAGCGCTTGAAATCCATCAACTCCCACCGGTGAGCGGAGCTTTTGGCGCAGCTTTTCATAGACGCGCAGGGTGGCGCCCCCGGTCCGTGCAGAAGGTGATTCCGTATCAACTTCAGAAGCAACGAGCCTGCGGGCCCAATCGTGAATCATCGTTCGAGAATACATAAGTTCTCCTTACGCTACAGTCGCTGGGGAGACGCAGCGACCATCCCGCTTAGAAGCTCCCTGCCGATGCGAGACATGGGATTGCGCCATTATGGCGCTGCACAACATACCTTACGTCAAACGTCTTCGACAAGACGTGCAGTATTGACCGGTTTGACGTTCGCCCTGCTCGATTGACTCCCCCAACGACGGACAAGAAGGTGTCCTCTTTTGACCAACCCGAGCGACGGGCTATGGCTAAACTTCCCACAGGGCGCCAGACAAGCGCCAGTGAAGACACGATGCGATGCTCAGATACTCCTACGACACGGAATCTCGCCAAGCAGCTTCTTGCTTTAGAAAGAGATGAGACAGCGTCTGACATGTCGGATATGCATGCAATCAGGTGCGTGTGCGACAAGCTGCGCCGTCCGTTAGCCACGCTTGCTGGAGCAGCGGGGTTCCGCTCGCTCCTTGAGCGAGCACTGACCTTGTCGAAACAGGAGTGTCAAGTCCTCGACGCATGGGGAGTGGAGCCAGACGGTTCGCTCCGAGGGTTGGACGGCGAAACGGCGCGGTGGGGCGCCGTCCTCGTTGCCCAGCTCATTGGGCTGATGATTACGTTCATCGGCAAGTCTCTCACGCTCCATCTCTTGCAAAATGCGTGGCCACATCTGCCCTGCTCCGAAGTCAGCTATGAAAGGTGTGAATCGAAATGAACAAGAATAACAGGGTCAAGATCAACCAATTGAAGACCGGCGTGCCTGGACTGGATGAAGTACTCGGCGGCGGCCTTCCTGAGTTCTCGTTCAACATCATCGCCGGAGCGCCTGGATGCGGCAAGACAACCTTGGCCCATCAATTCATCTTTGCCAACGCCACGCCGGAGCGGCCTGCGCTTTACTTCACTGTACTGGGCGAACCGGCGCTGAAGATGCTGCGTTACCAGCAGCAATTCACGTTCTTCGATGCGGCGAAGCTGAACAATGCCGTCCGCTTCGTCAACCTGAGCCAGGACCTCGTCGAGCATGGGTTGGAGGGAGTATTGGCGGAGATTTCCAAACAGGTGCAAGCTGCCAACCCGAGCATTGTGGTGGTGGACTCCTTCCGTACCGTGCTACGCAGCGAGATGCACGAGGGCAAGGATATGGCTGTACAAACATTCGTGCAACAGTTGGCGCTACTGCTCACCAGTTGGGAAGCAACCACGTTCCTTATCGGCGAGTACTCCGAGTCGGAGTTGCGCGACAACCCCGTCTTCACTGTCGCAGATGGTCTGTTCTGGCTCTTTCAGCAGGTGGACCGGAATTCCGTAGTTCGCAAGATGCAGATCATGAAGCTGCGGGGGCAGGCCTCCGTGCCGGGATTGCACACCTTCCGCATCACGGAGGCCGGTCTGCAGGCCTTCTCGCGGACCCTTGGGCTAGTGGGCGAGAGGAAGACATATAGCACCGTGAGGCGCCTTTCCATCGGCATCCCGGCGCTGGACGAGATGATGGGCGGAGGTGTTCCGGAGGGAGACAGCTTGCTGATCGCCGGTTCGTCGGGAACCGGTAAATCGCTAATAGCAACGCAATTCCTTGCCGCGGGCATACGCGCGGGCGAACCGGGTATTGCGGCGGTCTTTGAAGAGCGGCCCAATGAATACACCGCCCGTGCTTCGGAATTCGGACTCGATCTCCAGACGCCGCTTGCCGAAGGAAGGCTGGAGGTGATCTACCTCCGACCTCTGGATTTGTCGGTGGACGAGATGATGCAGGAGATTCTTGACGCCGTAAAGAGGACGGGCGCAAAGCGTTTGGTGATCGATTCTCTGGCCGGCTTCGAGATGGCCTTGGCGCCCTCCTTCCGCACTGACTTCCGCGAATCGCTTTATCGCATGATCTTCGCCCTGACCGCTATCGGAATCACCATCCTGAGCACCCTGGAGATGCCGGAGACTTTCACCGAGCTGTCCTTCAGCAGCTATTCGATTTCATTCCTCACCGACGACATCATCCGAATGCGTTATGTAGAAATCGATGGTGAACTTTGCCAGATCATGATGGTGGTGAAGATGCGCAGAACCGCCCACAGCCGGGAAATTCGAAAGTATTGGATCACCACCGAGGGCATCGTCATCGGGGAGCGCTTGAAGAACTATGTAGACCTCATCACTGGAATCCCGCAGCCTCTTTCGGCTTTGAGCTCGGAAGATTTGCTACTCAATCGGAAGATTTGACCTGGGGACGAGATGGCAACTGAACAGGTAGGCAAGGTCGCGGAGGAGATTGATGTTCCGATGCTTTGTCGTGCCGTTGCGGACGCTTCCCCCATGCCTATCGCCGGACTGAGTGGTTCCTTACATACTCTTCGCTACGTCAACCTGGCGTTTTGCCTGCTCACCGGCAAATCGAAGGATGAACTGATTGGAACCACTTTCTGCGACATTGCGCCGTGCGCGGGCGAATGCACAATAATGCTCGATCGGGTTGCTAAGACAGGGCTGGCCGACAGCCACACCGGGCAGGAGCATGCCGGCATCCATCCGCTCTTCTGGTCTTACGCGATGTGGCCGTTGCTCGGTGCGAACCACAGTCACGTTGGCATCATGGTTCTTGTGACCGAAGCGGCTAATATGCACAATGATACGGTCGCTATGAATCAGGCATTGCTGTTAGGCTCGGTGCGCCAGCACGAGCTAACGGAAGCCGCCGATCTGTTGAACGTTCAACTCCAGGCCGCGATTATCCTTGCAAAAAAGCGGAAGAGGCGCTTATCGGGAGTGAGAAACTGGCCTCTGCCGGACGCATGGCCGCGGTTCTTGCGCATGAGATCAACAACCCTCTGGCAGCAGTCATGAATCTCTTGTTCCTGGCGCAGACCTCGGCCGACACCCCAGGGCCGGTCCGTCAGTATCTGGAGATGGCTGAGGGCGAACTAAAACGGATCGCCCACATAACCCGCCAGACGCTTGGCTTCTACCGGGAGTCAACCGCGCCGACTACTTTTCACGTAGGCACTTTGATTGATTCCGTCATCGACCTGCTGCAAGCGAAAATCGTATCTACGCAGGCCACGGTGGAAAAGGAATGTGACGATCTGCTACAGATCACCGCGAGCTTTGGCGAACTGCGGCAAGTGATCTCGAATTTGATGCTCAATAGCTTGGATGCACTTGGCGAAGGCGGAAGGGTCACGCTCCGAGCATCTGCCTCGCAAGACCCCCTGAATGAAAGTGCGCGTATTCGAATTACACTCGCCGACAGTGGTCAAGGTATCGACGCGGCTGTACTACCCAGGATCTTTGAGCCGTTCTTCACAACCAAGGGTTCGATAGGAAATGGGCTCGGCCTTTGGGTTTGCAAACAGATCATCGAGAAGCACAGCGGCACCATCAAAGTTCGTTCGCGTATAAATGCCGGCCACGGAACAACATTTTCGATAGTCCTGCCGGAGTAAGCCCTCGACGTACCAACCACTCTCAGGAGCAACTCGTGGCCTACAAGACCATCAACGGCATTACCAGTTCCATCATTCCCTTCTATCTGCGGGACGGCACCCTCTTTGTACTGCTTGGTCAGAGGGGACAAAAGTCAAAAGCCTTCTCAAACTCCTGGGCTCTTGTCGGCGGCTTTCTGGACCCCGGCACCGAGTCACTCGAACAGTGTGCCGCACGCGAGTTGAAAGAAGAGACAGGCATTGAAGTCTCTCCTATGTCTATGAAGCTGGTGACTGTTCAGTCGGACCCCAAACGCGATCCGCGCGGCCAAATCATCGATACCGTGTGGTCTACTCTCCTCCAGTCCGAACTTCCTTCTACCGCTGCCGACGACCTTCAGGCCGTAGCGTGGCTTCCGCTCAGCGAGGCTCTCAACATGGATCTAGCCTTCGATCATCAGGATTCACTTCGGCGATTCGCAGCAATAGAAGGGTTCTAGCAGATCCGAGAAAGCTTCTGGCCGCCGAAAGACATGCTTGGACAAAAGGCCGGAACTCAGCACAGATTTCCTTGCGAATCATTGAATCTGAAGCACGAAGAAGCCGACGCTTGATGCCAAGATGATCAGAGTAGCCATCCAGCCCCATCACAGGCAGTGGAAATGGAACTGTCAGCCTGCCGAGAACAGTCTTACTGCTCGCGCGTGGTCTCTGTGCAATCCGATACAACTTCTAAATCACACAAAGCAGACAATCAGATTGTCTTTGGCCCAATGCAGGCACTTAGCTCGCCGAGCTTTGTTTCCGCCTTCCCTCAAAGTCTCACACCCGATTTTAGGCGTTCTATGACCCTCCAGGTACTAAACTCGTTCCCCTATACTTTTCTGCCCTCTGGCATACTCATTGTCGAGCCTCACGAGGGACTGCTCACGGCTCGTAGTATGCTGCTCGCGGCTGCTGACTACTATGTGGGTGTCTCTGTCTGTTCCGGGAACCAGTCTGAGCAAAACGAAGAGCGTGAGGTCTCCATAGCTATTCTGAGTGAGAGCCTCGGTCGTGCCGTTCTAAACGGAACCGCGGAGATCGTGCGGCGGAACTGGCCACGGGCGCGCATCCTGATTTTCGGCAGTAGTGGCGCCGCCATCGAAGACCACCTTTACGATGCGCGCATCGATCACCGCGCCCGCCCGGAAGAATTCCTCGCAGCGTTGCTTATGCTTACGGAATACCCTCGAATTCAGAAAGCGACGCCAGCAGCCATCTCGGCCGATGGCAGAGTGGAAAGTCTGTTGACTGGTGGGGTAATAGCGAGAGTAGTTGAGAGCGACCCAACGAAACGCTTGGCAGGTAAAGCGGAAACAGCATACTCGCGCGACCTGCCGGGCGGGGAGCAGCACTTTAGACGGGTATCTTAGCCTTGCGCTCGCGTTTCGTTAGACTCAATTTTCCGGTTGACCGGGAAAGAGTGCGGTCCCAACTGCATTATGCTCAAAAAGCTGGTCGTGCAAAATAACGTTGAGCAAAGATTTATTTACATGAATACGACCGTTGTATTCGATGAAGCCCAGCTTACGGAAGCGATTCATGAAGAAGCTGACCCGCGACCGAGTGGTTCCGATCATGTCGGCCAGGGTTTCCTGAGAGATCCGAGGGATCAGCTTCTCGGGTTCTCCGGGCTGGCCGAATTCGGCCATAAGCAGCAGGATTCTGGCCAGGCGTTTTTCGCTGGAATTGAAAAGCTGGTCCACCAAATCCGCTTGAATCCTCATGCTGCGGGAGACAAGGAACGCTAAAACATGTCAGAGAATGCGTGTTCTTCGTGCATGACGCGCAACATCTCCGCCCTGCTGATCTTGAGCGCTGTACAGGCTGTGATGGCCACGGCAGTGGCCATATGCAAACCGGCGACAGCAGCCACAGATTCCTCGCCAACGAAGTCGCCCGGCCCAAGCAAAGTGATGGTGGCTTCCTTGCCGGTTCCTGACACAACCGTAAGCTTTGCGCGCCCCGTTTGCAGGTAGAAGACGTACTCAGCCGCATTGCCTTGCGAGAAGAGGGCCTCTCTGACTTTGACCTTGATAATCCGTCGGCCCAAGCCTGTGCTCGCCAGGAAGACGGCCGGATCAAACTCTGGTGCGCTTGACGACGACTGCAAAGGCCTCTCTTTCATATGTCACCTGTGTTACCGAGTCTATCTGCATCCTGACCACACGTGGGCATGCTGCTGCGCAGGGTGTGCAATTTAGAGCAGTAACCCTACCCCTGCATTCTCGGCAAGCAGGGCTATTCGTGAATATACAGACGATCATTACCTGTTAGCCGCTGCGGGATCAAATCACGCTCTGCCAACGATGGCGAGCTCGGCGTCGACATTTTGCAGTGGCGGCGCCGGCTCGCAGAGCATTGGCAAACGCTCGTCTTTGCACAGTCACGGCCGAGACAAGAGATGGTCACCCCTCCCTTAAGCCGGGCAGATTATCTGGCAGCGCTGACAAACGCAAAGAACCCTAGCGGTTGCCTTCACGCCTGCCCAATGCACACGGATGTTCACCGAGCCGGTCCGGCGACTTGTCCACGTTTCACGCGGTCTGCATTTCCGCCTCTGTTTCACAAATACCCGCGTTGACGATGGCGAGAAACTCATCGGCCTTCAGACTGGCACCGCCAATCAGGACACCGTCGATGCCGTCCTGACCCAAAAACGCGGCTGCATTCCCCGGTTCAACGCTGCCACCGTAGTGGACCGATAGCTCCTCGGACCTCGTCGCCCCAAGTATCTGAGTGAGTTTTTTCCGAATGGGCACATGCGTATCATGCGCCTGTTGAGGGGTTGCATGATGTTCGTCATTGCCGCTCGCCCACACTGGTTCGTAGGCGACGCTGAGGTGAGACAACAGATCGGGCGATACTCCATCCAATCCGGTGCTCAGCTGATGATCGAGTACCGCCTCCGTCCGTCCGCCTTGTCGCTGCTCTAGAGTCTCGCCAACGCAAAGGATCACGTCCAAACCTGAATCGAGCGCACACTTCACTTTCCGATTGATAAACGCGTCGGATTCACCTAGCTTGTGTCTGCGCTCACTATGTCCCACGATGACGTATTTGCAGTCGAGATCGAGCAACATGTTCGGGCTCACCTCGCCGGTGAAGGCGCCTTCGGTTTCCGGGTAAACATTCTGCGCGCCAAGCGCGACCCGGCTACCCCTGAGCATGTCTCCAACAATCGGAAGGTACGGGAACGGTGGGCAGAGGACTACTGTGACATGGTCCGGCGCGGCCAAGCCATCAACTATGCGCTTGGCGAGTTGCTGAGCTTCAAAGGAGGTCGTGTGCATCTTCCAGTTCCCGACAATAAATTTCTGGCGGATTCCCGTTTTCATCTGGCTCCTCCTGCATATGCGAAAGTGTCCACTCCATCCAGCAAGCTCATCTCGTGATCGGCTTCCACCGTTGCCTTGTATTCGCCGCGATGCGCAGCGCGGTCGCACTTGGCGCGATGGTAGAGAGCTTTCTGCGCCGGGACGACGTTCGCCTGGTCGCCATGCCAGATTTCCAGGGCCGGCTCTTGAATGGCGCGCCCAAAGGAGAACGACAACTCCCAGGGAATACGCGACTTGTACCGTGCGTTCATCGCATTGAGACGAGCGGAGGCAAGTTCGCCGGGTTGACCGCCTGACAAGAAGACAACGCCCGGAACCGCGGCGGGAACCGAGCGCAACAGACAACCGACCGTTGCATCGGCCACTTCCTCCACAGACTCCTGCACAGGGCAACTCACACCGGGAAGCACCATATTTGGCTTCAGGATCATTCCTTCGAGTTTCACCCTTTGGCCATAGAGCTCCCTGAAGACGCTACGCAGAACTCTCTCGGTGACTTTTGAGCACATGTCCAAGGTGTGAGATCCCTCCATGAGAACCTCCGGCTCGACGACCGGGACAAGGCCTGCTTCCTGACACAACCCAGCGTAGCGGGCCAGCGCGTGTGCATTAGCTTCAACGCACCCGTGGCTCGGAGTCCTATCGCCTTGGGATCGATACGTTCTGAGACAGGACAACACAGCACCAAGGGTGAAGGAGATATCCCGTCTGAACTGTGGTTTCCAAAAAGCCGACATTAAGCGACTGTCGAAGATTTTCTCTCCATGCTCAGTGAGTGACTCGGCGATTGTCGCTGGTAGGAGTAGAACGGCCACCGCCACCCAAGATCACTGACTTGAAGCACGATTTACAGATTGATGATCCAACGGCACAGGTCGACTCGATGAGTCCTGATGTAGGCAATCGCAGGTCACAGCAACTCCGCTTTTGACACAACCCGTTGAGCCGATATGTGCCGCTGCCTGCGTGTACCGACGACTGCACAGTAGAGTATCCAGTTCTTGTGCCGCAGGAAGGGAGGAGAAGCTTTTGTGCGACCGCACGGGCGACCACAAGCCTGCGACCCGTTCTGACGTTCTAGGGCATTGTTCAGCGACCCTCTTTCAGCACGCGGTGGACGAGGCTGACCGCTGTTGCTCCCTCTCCAACTGCGGATGCTACACGCTTTACACTGCCGCACCGAACGTCGCCTACCGCGAAGACGCCAGGCAGGTTTGTCTCAAGTGAGTACGGGGGACGCTGTAAGGGCCAGGGAGCGGCAGTTTCCGAGGCGCAGAGCAGAGGGAGCTCGCGACCGGTCAGAACAAATCCTTTTTCGTCAAGAGCGACACTGCCCCGCAACCACTGACTATTTGGCGAGGCTCCAGCCATGATGAAGACATGCTGAGACTTCCTCCTCGCCTCTACACCGCTATGTCGCTCGACCCACCGGACTTCCTGAACGCACTCGGAGCCACTCAGGGAAAGCAGCTCGGAATTGCATCGGATTTCGATACGTGGATCGGACAGGATCCGCTCGATTAGGTATTGAGACATGCTCGCCGACAAATCGGGCGATCTCACGAGCATGGTTACGCTATTTGCACTTTGCGATAAGAAGACTGCCGCTTGGCCAGCTGAATTTCCACCTCCCACGACCACTAAGTCTTGGTCTGCACACTGCTGCGCCTCGAGCTGAGTTGCTCCATAGTGCACGCCGCGGCCGGCGAACGTCTCGAGATTCCCTATGTCCGGTTGTCTATAGCAAGCGCCGGTAGCAATCACGATGGTCCGGCCAAGATAGCTGCTGCCGTCGTTCAGTGCGACCTCGTACCCTTGGCGTTCAGAGCGGAGGGCCACTACACTCCGCGCGAGCGCCAGGGAAGTTCCGAATTTCTTAGCTTGTGCCGCCGCGTTCGATGCGAGGTCGCTCCCAGAAATCCCGGTAGGAAAACCGAGGTAGTTTTCGATTCTTGAACTCGCTCCGGCCTGACCACCTGGTGCATGTCCCTCGATAAGCAGAGGCTGAAGTCCCTCTGACGCGGCATAAACGGCAGTCGCAAGTCCAGCGGGCCCCGCGCCAATGATGATGAGCTGACGAATCTGGGCGTCGTCGATGCCATCGTTCAGACCAAGGCAACTAGCGAGCTCGAACGTGGAGGGGTTCCTAAGGACCGCCATTCCGTTGCAGATCACCACGGGCAGTTCATCATTGTTGATGCTGAAGCGTTCCAGAAGTGCTTTTGCGGCGACGTCGCGATCTAGGTCTACAAGCCGGTATGGATGCACGTTCTTGGTAAGGAAGTCGCACAGACGGCTTGTCGCGGATGAGAGCCCCGGACCAATCACAGTCACGTTACCCATGTTGCGGTTGACGAGTGTGAGCCTGCGCAGAATAAACGCGCTCAGAAGCATCTCGCTCATTGCGGCGTTTCGTTTGACAAGGACGCGGAGCTCTCTAGGTTCAATCCTGATGACGTCTCCTGGAATGCGAACGCGAGCTCGCACAACCGCCCTCTGACCGGCGATCAATCCAGCCTCACCTGTGAACATTCCTGGAGACAAGCAGGTAACATGGCGTTCGTCGTCACCACTTGGTTGAAGAATGTCCACTGTTGCCGACAGAAGAATGTACATGGCGACCTGGCGATCGCCAGGCTGGTAGAGGATTTCTCCTTCTCTGACTGTGCTTTGGGTGCCGAACTTCAGGAGCTCAGCAACTTGAACATCCGTGAGCTCCGGGTAAAGATCGAGCGCGGGAGCGCTTGCTGTCACTGCCGCCGAGGAAGTCATGGCTAAGCTCCACTGAGCTTCTGACCGCGGAGAGTCTCCCTTGCAGCATCCGCCAAGGTCACCACGGCGGCCCCGAGCATAATCGTGTCTTTGATGATGAGTCTTCCTACACCAGATAGGTAGGGAAAGCCGTGCTGCTGGTCTCCAAGCGCAAGAACCCACGCCTCAGGCGTCGTGAAAAGGAAGGAAAGCGTCGTCAAGCTCATCAGGATGAGCAGGAGACTACCAACGGCGGACGCCCTTGGACTGATCGGATACGTCGCGATGAGAACTCCGATCAGCACGATCACCGTCCCAAGGCCGTAGGAGAACTCATAGGTGCCGTTAGCCCGATGCCATTCACGGTGGGATGGAACGAGTTCTCCTTCCTTGTTCATATTGGCTTTGTAATGCCCAGGATCCTTGTAGAAGAACCTCAGCGCTGCGCTGTTCGCGACGAGCGGAACGATGCTGTCTGCTTCATACTGCGCAAACTTCAGACCTCCGATCCAAATAAGCACAAGCACAAGGGCGGCCCGCAAGAGCCCCATCCCGAACCGGTCGATCCGGGCAAACGCCCGCAGGAACTTCGTGGTACGGGACTGACTTTGAACAGGATATGCAGCGGCCATCACATGCTCCTTCAGGTTGAGGTGCGAGACGTTTACCGATGGCCGCGGTGCCACGCGACCATCCGGTTGTCGAGAGCTGATCAGGATTCGATGAATGCGAGCAGATCAGAGTTGATCTGATCTGCGTTGGTGACGGGCATTCCGTGCGGGAATCCTGGATAAAACTTCGTTACCGAGTTCTTGAGGAGCTTTGCCGAGAGTGGGCCTGCGTCTGCAAAGGGAACGATCTGGTCATCCTCACCATGCATGACGAGAGTGAGCACCTCGATCTGCTTGAGGTCCTCGGTGAAGTCGGTTTCGGAGAACGCCTTAATGCAATCGAATTGCGGCTTGATGCCGCCATTCATCGCCTGGCGCCACCAGTTGTGGCGCACGCCCTCTGACACTTTTGCGCTCGCCCGGTTGTAGCCGTAGAACGGAAGCGTGAGGTCTTGGTAATACTGCGCGCGATGCTTGGCCGTTCCCTCACGGATCTCATCAAACGCTTCGATTGGCAGACCGCCAGCATTCTTTGCGCTCCTAAGCATGACCGGTGGCACGGCACTGATGAGGACGAGCTTGCTGACACAGCCCTTTCCGTACCGCGCCACATAGCGTACTGCTTCTCCCCCGCCCGTCGAGTGGCCGATATGGATGGCATCCTTCAGGCCGATCGCCTGAACGAGTTCCTGGACGTCTGACGCATAGGTATCCATCTCATTGCCATAGACAGTCTGCGTGGACCGGCCATGTCCGCGGCGGTCGTGTGCGATCACACGATACCCCCGATCGAGGAAGAAGAACATCTGAGCATCCCACTCGTCCGCGGAGAGAGGCCAGCCGTGGTGGAAGAACAGTGGCTGCCCGGTGCCCCAGTCCTTGTAGTAGATCGAGGTTCCATCTTTCGTGGTAAAGGTGTTCATGATTTCCCCTTTGAGGTGATGATGCATTGTGTTTTGATCGAATTCGACGTCAGCAGAGCTCGACTACTGTAGGCGAGATTCGCTAGGCTGCTTCTTCGCAAATCTCTCGAATTCCGCTGATGTTATTCAGCAGAGCGTTGGGAAAACCATGACGTTGTTGCAGATACTCTGGACTGTTGTAAGCGATCCAGACTGCCTCTCCTTCTTCGTAGACGAGAGCCTTCAAAGGCAGATCAAGCGCAGTCGAAGGCGCACAAAGCATGAATGGCGTGCCTGCCGCAGGATTGCCGAAGATAAACAATCTCGTAGCAGGCATAGGCATGCCGACCAACGCGGCATCACCACTGTGGTCAATTTCAGCCAGCAGCTTCAGCTGTCGCCGACGCAAGGCCGCCTTCAGACGCGTAACCGTGTCCAGAAACCCGGATCGGCACTCCAGGCGAACGATACCCCAGCCAAGCTCGACGTTCATAAGACCTCCAATCTTTCAGTTCTGTTGAATGGGCAGAAGCAAGTGAGGCGAGTTGGCGCAAATCACGCATCTCAATCGTCGTTAGTGAAGTCCATGTGCCTTGTCGGAGCGATACGCGAAGATAGCCTTTAGGAGCAGGTACAGTACGATCGTGCCGAAGCCACTCATCATGACTGAACCGCCAATCCTGCTGTGTGGGCAGTGACGAAGGAAGTTCGGTCCGCTACGGGTGTGTGTGGCTGCAGTTCACGCCCCAGCTTGTCCGGGGCTTCGTGCAGGAGGAACACTGTCAATTGTTCATGGCAGTGTGGACACACCAGCTGCGACTCCTTATCGGAGTACGGACGAGGAAGGTATACCGCTCTCATGCAGTTGGAGCACGCCACAGCGAGTACTCCGTCCGGAGACGTAGCTCCGAGGCTTGAAGGAAGCCAGACCGATACATCGTTCCGTCTTGTACGCTGAAGTTGATTACCTCCGATCTCGGCTACGATGTCGAGCAGAGTCGCGACACTTCCACCTTTCGGATAGAAGGCATCAGCCGCAACTCCCGCAGGAACTGCACTGCCAGTGAACGCTCCGCTCATCGCCACAACACGAATCGAAGGG
This sequence comes from Granulicella sp., assembly GCA_965198545.1. Taxonomy (GTDB): domain Bacteria; phylum Acidobacteriota; class Terriglobia; order Terriglobales; family Acidobacteriaceae; genus Granulicella. The sequence goes on from CBDAPS010000003.1 coordinate 225,437, forward strand.
AAGCGCCGGCGCACGATCGACAGCAGCTCGAACCCCGACATGCCGTTCATCTCGAGATCTGACAGCAAAACTGCTGGCACTTCTTCTGCTAGCGCCTGAAGCGAAGCGAAGCCATCTTCGGCACTCCGCACTCGCCACCCGTATTCGCGGAAGATCTGAGTGAGCACACTCCGCAACACCGCGTTGTCGTCGGCGATGACGATACTTCTCTCGGCGAGCATCATGCTCTTGACCTCCACCACCACTGCGAATGCTGTGATTGCATCGAAACTAGCGAGGTTTGAGTTCAGTGCCAATCATGTGTTTGCATGACTGGCACCGCGGGGTGTGAGCCGGCGTGCCACTACACCACAGGGGTACAAAGCTCGCGTCGAAGGCTTTGCTTAGACTTGAACGGCTCCGCCATCAACGAACAGCTCGATCCCGCTGATGTATGAAGCATCGTCTGACGCCAGGAAGACAACCGCTTTCGCGATCTCCTCCGGCTGAGCAACTCGACCAAGCGGAACTTCAGAAGCGAACTGCTGGAGCATGGCTCGTTGCTGCTCCTCGGTGCTTGCTAAGCCGAGTAGGCCAGGTGTCTCGGTAGCGCCCGGACTGATCGTGTTCACGCGAATCTTCCTGCTCTTCAGATCCGTCGTCCAAGAGCGAGCAAACGAACGGACGGCTGCTTTGCTGGCGGCGTACACACTGAAAGCAGGGATCCCCTTGCTAGCGGAGGTTGAGCCATTCAGGATGATCGAAGATCCGTCTGCAAGCAGCGGCAGTGCTTTCTGGACCGTGAAGAGCAGTCCTTTGACGTTTCGGTCGAAAGTTGACGCGTATTCTTCCTCTGTGATCAAACCGAGAGGGGCGAAAGAGCCGCCTCCTGCGTTTGCGAAGATCACGTCCAACCGTCCCGCTTCGGCTCGGATGATTTTGAACGTGGCATCGAGGCTCGAAAGTTCGGAAGCGTCTCCTTGTATCGCCCTCGCGCCGTGTCCAATCACAGCTGCTGCTGCTTGCAGTTCACGCTCGCGTCGACCGGTGACGAAGACCTTGGCGCCTTCCTTCGCGAAGGCCTTGGCGGTTGCAAGACCGATGCCTGTGCTGCCACCTGTGACTAGAGCTACTTTGCCGATCAGTTTGCCTTCCATGACGTTCTCCTATGGTCTGAATGGTTGGGTGAAACGGGTTGTGGTTAGGCCGTCGGGCGCCAGTGTCGAATGCGCAGCTTCACGCACATGCGGACGAGATCGGCCAACGAGTTAGCCTGCATTTTGCGCATGACTTGGCCCCGGTGTATCTGCAGCGTGATTTCGGATATTCCAAGCAGAGAGGCTGCTTGCTTGTTCAGCAGGCCCCCCACGACAAGCGGCAGCACTTCCCGCTCTCTCGGTGTGAGAGAAGTCACGCGACCGCGCAAGATTCGTTCTTCCAGGCGCTTCCGTGCTTGACGGCGATCATGGTCCATCGCCGACAAGACTGCGCTGACGAGTTCCCGCACGTCGAGAGGCTTAGCAATATAGTCGAATGCTCCCAACTTCATAACCCGCACGAGAACTCGTGGTTCATCGCAGCGGCCGATGAGGATGACTGGCGGATTCTCTTTCCCTGCAAGGGTGCCCAGAAGGGAACAAACATCCGCGTTGTGCATGTCTAAATCGATCACAGCACACGTTGGTTGGTGAGGATCCTGTCGGCAAGCCATATTCTTGGTCGCAAAACCTTCGGTGACCTCTAAGCCCTGATCTAGCAGCCCGGCCTTGATTTGAACCCTCAAGGCGGGCTCGGCCTCAACGTGAACGACAGGAGTAACGCCTATGGGACCTTGCCCCTCACAGCGAGCTTGCTTACGGATTGGCTGGTAGACGGGGATGGATACCGCGAGAGTGTTTGCGAGATGCATCTTGTACCACCTTTCCGGAGGAGATAAATGCATCGGAGTACTCGTCCGACTTGTCTTGAGTATGTGTCGTTGCTCTCCGAACAAGAACCCCCTATGGGAGGGTGCATTGTGAATCAAAAGGATGGGTATCAAATGCTCCCGCAGATATCACTTGGAGCAATCTCAAAGGCGCTCTTTGTGAGCGCCCTTGAGAAGATCTCGACCTGCCTACTGGCAGATGCTGTGAGTAAACCTAGTGATCAGCTCCGCGCCTGATTCATCGCAGTCACCGTCTCCGCCGCGGGATGTTCAGAACACGTCGGCCAAATAGTAGAGCGTCTATTGAGTACGCTCCAGGTCCCAGAACTGCGAGCACACCACAGTTCAGGACAAGATGAGCAACATGGTATTCGTCTGCACCGCGATGAAAGATCAGGATTCCCGACTCGATCACCAGACAGGAGATGCTCGTGTAGGGTGTCAGAAATCCAACGACGAGAAACATCCCCAAGAGTGCCAGCGTTGCGGCCAGCAAGATTGGTATTGAGGGAGGCCAGCGCGGCGATCCGTCGGCGGAAAGGGAGGCTGCGATGGAGGCGCGAAATAGCAGCAGCGCAAGCCCCGCCGCGCCCGAGGGGAACGAGGAAAATAGTCTCTGCACTCTGGAACCTTAGCTCCCGCTAAGCCCTAGGACAACCCCGAATGACGGAGCTCGCAACCCTACTTTAGAGGTGTGATCCGCCGACTCTACGTGTGTAGTATTGTGGCATCCTCTACGCTTGGTTGCCCGTATGCAGCTAGGATTGCAGCAAGACGCGAAACTCCTGGTTTATCTGCTGTCGCGTCTTGGGGTGCTGTGTACGCTTGGGCTATTGCCCCTTGCAGCTCACTGCGTGAACCCCAACCGAAGAATCACTCAGTACGGCCACGTCGCCTGGCGATTGCAAGATGGTGTTTTCACGGGTTCGCCACAAGCTATGGCACAGACGGCAGACGGCTACGTCTGGATTGGGACAAGCAATGGCCTCTTTCGCTTTGATGGTCAGCAGTTCAAGCCGTTCCGGAATCCCTCCGGTCAGCAACTGACTTCCGAAATAGTGTCTATGATGGCCGCAAAGGACGGAAGTCTTTGGTTTACGTCAGGAAGCTCACTCCAACATCTGCACGATGGGGTTTCGACCCAATATAGGGAAGAGAGTTCACAACGTAGAGCCAACACCGTCATTCAGGACAAGGAAGGCGGGATCTGGGTCACATTTAGCAGACGCCCGTTCGGCAACTCTCTATGCCGGGTCGAGGGCACACGCCTCAGGTGTTACGGAGCTACTGAAGGTGTACCACTGTTGTCTGCGGATCACCTCGCAGAGGACGCTGGTGGCGCGTTGTGGGTCAGTGCCGCAGAACAGCTAGAAAAATGGAGCCTCGGTCACGGCCAGACGTTTTCACCTCCTGCGCTTAGCTCCGTCGCAGGTCTCTCGGGCTTCTCGGCGCTTTGTGCCTCACCAGACGGTTCTATGTGGGTCGGAGTGAATCAGGAAGGAGCTGGTCTAGGTCTACAGCACGTGAACAATGGTAAGTGGTCACCCATCACTTTCCCTGGATTCGACAGCACTCGGTTGCGGGTAAGTGCGTTGATGCAAGATCGGCAGGGATCACTGTGGATCGGTACCGAAACAGAAGGCCTTTATCGCTTGAAAGGGGAGCGCGTTGACCACTATGTGGCGGCAAATGGCCTTTCGGGCGATTCGGTTTCAGCGATTATCGAAGACCGCGAAGGCGACATTTGGGTCGCAACGTCGAGAGGCTTGGACAAGTTCAGGAATCGTGTGGTGGCGACGTTCTCTATGTCCGAGGGACTCGCGTCCGACGTAGTGGACTCGGTAGCCGCGGCGAGCGACGGGTCGATTTGGAGCGGTGCGGGCGGATATCTCGAACACATCCAGCACGGCAAGGTGGTTACTCTTGGCCGGAATCGAGGGCTTCCGGGAGCGCAGGTTACGTCATTGCTCGAAGATCATCTCATGCGTCTGTGGGTTGGTGTTGACAACAAGCTCTTCATGTACTCGGCGGGTGAATTCACTGTTGTCAATAAATCTGGTGCCGCGCCGACAGGAATCGTGTTTGATCTCGCGGAGGATACGGCAGGTGGAATTTGGGCGATAACACCATACGACCACGCGCTCTACCGGGTGTCGCCGACGCGGGTGACCGATGCATTACCGACACCGGGAAACCGTCAGCCGAGAGCGCTAAAAGCAGATAAGCACGGAGGTCTTTGGGTCAGCTTCGACGATGGCGGTCTGTCGTACTACAAGGATGGAAGCTGGGCCCCTGCCCCGTCAAGCGGCGCAGGGAAAGCCGGCATGGTCGATCAGATGGTGGTCACTAGGGATGACTCAGTCCTAGGAAGGACGCGAAGTGGGCTGATCGGATGGCACAACGGAACGCCCAGAAAGCTCGGGATTGCGAATGGTTTGCCCTGCCAAGAAACCTATTCCCTCGTTCTCGATCAACAAGGTGCCCTCTGGGCGTATGCCCAATGTGGTTTGTTTTCGATCAGCGAGTCTGAGTTGCAACGGTGGTGGCAGCGCCCGGACGCAAGGCTCCAAGTAAGAGTTTTGGACAATCTGGACGGCGTAGAACCCGGGTCCGCCACATTCAGGCCCAGATCCGCTCTGGCGGCAGACGGGACAGTGTGGTTTGCAAACGGAACAGTGTTACAGCAGGTCGATCCTCTGGACCTTAACACCAATCCGTTGCGTCCTTCCGTGTTTGTCGAGTCAGTAACCGCAGATAGGAAGCAGTATTCACTAAAAAGCAGTCTCAACCTACCGGCGTTGGCGAGAGACATCCAGATTGACTACACCGCACTTAGCTTCCCCATTCCAGAAAGGGTGCGCTTCCGCTATCGCCTAGACGGATGGGATAAGGACTGGCAGGATGCCTCAAATAGACGACAAGCCTTTTATACGAATCTACGTCCCGGCTCTTATCGATTTCACGTCATCGCGTGCAACAGCGACGGGCTTTGGAATGAAAGTGGCGCAACTCTCGACTTTTCTATAGACCCTCGGTACTATCAAACCGCTTGGTTCCAAATTCTCTGCGCTTTGATCCTGATCCTCCTGGCATGGTCACTGTATCTCCTGCGACTGAGACAGGCGACTGTAAGAATCCAGGAGCGTCTCGGCGCTCGCCTAGAGGAACGAGAGCGGATCGCGCGTGAGTTGCATGACACTCTCCTGCAGGGCGTGCAAGGCCTCATGCTCCGCTTCCAAGGCATAATGAAGACCTTGCCGGCGGACCAACCCACGCACAAGATGATGAACGATGCCTTGGATCGTGCAGATGAATTGATGCTCCAGGCCCGTCAGGGAGTGAAGAACATTCGTGCCGCTGGCATAGCCGAAGGCGATCTCCCCGACATGATCAAAGCCTGCGCGGAAGAGCTCCAGCAAGACCACGCTGCCGCCCTCAAACTGACATTCGCAGGAACTCCGCGGCCCCTGGACGTGACTGTCTGCACCGAGGTCTACCGAATCGTCCGGGAAGCGATGACAAATGCTTTCCAGCATTCAGGAGCCCCCAACATCGAGGTCGAGGTCACCTATCAACCCGAACATCTCCGTGTTAGTGTCCGTGATGATGGGCAAGGCATTGAGCCTCAGCTGTTGAGCACTGGAAAATCCGGCCACTGGGGCCTGTCCGGAATGCGCGAACGGACAGAGAAGGTGGGCGCCCGGCTTCGTATCTTGAGTCAGCGTGCAGCCGGCACAGAGATTGAACTTACGGTCCCGGGCAGGCTAGCCTACGCGAGGACGAATTCGCCTAGCTTCTGGGACAAGATAAAGGGCCGAAACTCGAAGGAGGATCATCTTTAACATGTCGCCGATCCGGGTTCTCACCGTGGATGATCATCCGCTGATCCTTGAAGGAATTGCATCCGTGTTGAGCGCAGAGCAGGATTTCGCTCTGGTCGCCGAAGCTGCCAACGGCGAGGAAGCAATTAAACAATTCCGCATCCATCGCCCAGAGGTAACTCTGATGGATTTACAAATGCCCGGAATGAACGGGATCGACGCGATCCTTGCGATCAGGAAAGAATTTCCTACATCTCGCTTCATCGTGCTGACGACCTATCAGGGAGACGTTCAGGCGCTCCGTGCGCTCAAGGCGGGAGCCTCGGGCTACTTGCTGAAGAGCATGCTGCGGAAGAACCTTCTGGAAACTATCCGAGCAGTTCATGCAGGTCGCCGCTCCATTCCCCCGGAGATCGCCGCGGAGATCGCGGACCACGTAGCTGGAGACGCCCTGACAGAGAGGGAGGTCGAAGTGCTGCGTAGCGTGGCGTCCGGGAACTCCAATAAGATCATTGCGGATCGAATGAGCATCACCGAGGCGACCGTTAAAGGCCATATGAAGAACATCTTAGCGAAGCTGGTGGCCAATGATCGCACTCACGCAGTGACGATCGCGATCAAACGCGGTTTCATAGACGGTTGAAGCTGTAAGACCATTGTGGCCTACGTGGACTTCACTGCGCATCACACACCTTCAAGCACCCTTGGGCTCACTCCCTGCTATTCGGGACCGAAGAGAAGAGGTAAACCAGGCCCTCTGTGAGAGTGGGATGGGTCACGATCAGGTCACGCAATGATGTATACGGCAGTTCCGCTGCCATCGCGAGCTGCACCGGAGCGAGCAGTTCCCCAGCCGCGACTCCCAGTGCCGTGAAGCCCAGGATGCGTTCGTCATCGCCGATGAGAGCTTTGAGGAAACCTGCCGTCTCGCCCATGGTGCGTGTTCTCAGGACTGCAGCCATCGGCAGCTTCGCAAGTCGATACGGCACCCCCTGGCGCTTCGCTTCGTACTCGTGCATGCCCACGTGGGCCAGTTCTGGATCAGTAAAGAGACTGGACGGGACCTGTCGCCCTGTCGTCGCTCGTTCTCCACCTCGAAGCGAACTGAGTACAACGCGGTAATCGTCGAAAGCGATATGCGTGTAGAGCGGACTGCCCGCGCAATCGCCGACCGCATAAATGCCGTCAGCGGTCGTTCGCAGCGATGCATCTACCTTGATGTATCCCTTGGCCGTGAGTTCCACGCCTGTCTTCTCAAGCCCAATCTCATCTGTGTTAGGAGTTCGGCCTGTTGCAACAAGGAGGTGTGTTGCATCGATCTGCGATGTTGTTTGCTCGGACTCGAGCGTCACGCGGACGGAGCTTCCGGACCTTCCTTCTACTAAAGACACCTTGGCGTCTAGAACAAAGTGCACACCTTCGGCAGTCAAGAGTTCCTGAAGCAGCGCCGAAACGTCTTCGTCTTCTTGCGGGAGCAGTCGCTGAGAACGACCGATGACCGTCACTTTAGATCCGAGCCGCGCCATCGCTTGCGCGAACTCCAGTCCGATGTAACCTGCTCCCAAGATGACCAGGTGCTCCGGCACAATATCAAGCTCAAGCAGCTCTACGTGCGTCATGGGAGCAGCATCGACTAGACCAGGAACCTGCGGAAACGAAGCACAGGAACCAGTGGACACGATGACCACCTCGCCGGTGAGGAGCCGTGTGTCACCATCTTGCGTCTGCACCGAGATGGTTCGAGGGCCGGTGAATACGCCACGCCCACAGAGGAACTCCACGTGGGTCCCCGCAAACCGGTCCTCATGGACCTTGACGAGTTCCGCGACCATCTGCCGCTTTCTACCCCGCACTATCGACATGTCCACCGGATCCACTTGTACGGGCAAACCGAAATCCGCCAGTCTCCGAGCGTAGTGTGCGACCTTCGCTGAGTGGATGACATTCTTGCTCGGTAAGCAGGCAATATTCGGGCAAGATCCGCCGACATAGCGTCGCTCTATAAGAGCCACTCGCTTTCCTTCGCCGCCAAGTGCCCAACTCAAGTACTTGCCCGCTTCTCCGCTGCCCAGTACCAAAACGTCAAACTGCTCTGGCGTGCCGTCGTTGCTTCCCAGATGTTCCATGCTGCCCCCTTCGTTTCATTCAGCGTTCTAGTCAGTCTTTGCATGTGAGCACTTCCAAGTAGTCGCAAAGAGCGGCAATGTCCAGGATCCACCGACAGACAGCCTCACCCGATTGAGACTTCATCAGGCCGTGGATTACCTAAAAGCGACGCGCCGGGTAAGCGAATCGCGTCACACCACACGAAGGATTCCCACTATCGCCCCTAATCCCAGTAACAGCGGCGGTGGCCACTTCAGGCGCGTAAGAAGCACAAGGCAGATTACGAAGAAGGATATTGCAGTGAAAGACGTGAGCGATCCGCGACCTAGACTCACGCCCGCACCTAGAACCAGACCGATTGTCGCTGGGTTGATGCCAGCAAGAACCTTGAGCAGCAGTTTGCTCTGCCTGAACTGGCCATAACCGCGGCTGATCCAGATCATCAGAATCGTGCCGGGCAGGAAGAGTGCTATGGTGCTCGTGAGAGCTCCGAATACGCCTCCCTCTCGATACCCGACGAACGTCGCGATGACGGCGATCGGACCTGGCGTCAAGCTGCTGATGGCAAGGCCGTCCAAGAACTCTTTTGGTGTCAACCAGTGATGTTGTCTCACGGCGAGGGTCTGCAGCAGAGGTATGAGCGCAAAGCCGCCGCCGAAGAAGAAGAGGCCCACCTTAAGAAAAGTAGTTCCGAGAGTCGAGATCTTTCCAAACAGCGGAATCAAGGATGCAAGACCTTGCGATCGCGCCGGTTGAGATTTGCGGCATGCGCCGACGTCACCTTCGCGCTTCGCCAGGAGAAAACCAATGACCGCAGCGATGAGGAGAATTAAGACTGGATGCACGTGGAGAACAACGCAGCGGTCGCGATGGCCAGACCGCGGAGAGAGTGCACGACGCGCCTTCCGAGTGACCAAGCAGCGCTCACAACGAGTGCAATGACGACCGTGTTGACCACCCGCAGGACACCATCTAGCGCCGGCAGAGCTTGGAATTTGAAGTACAGCGCCGATAGCAGTATCACGAGGCTGACGGACGGCAACAGAAACGTGCCCGCCGACAGGAGCGCGCCTGCCAGCCCATACAGCCGGTAGCCGATGAACAGCGCTGTATTGACGGGAAATGCGCCCAGGACTTGGCTCAGGCCAACCCCTGTCACAAACTCTTCGGATGACATCGCTTTCTGCTTGCTTACGATCTCGCCTTCCATCAACGCGATGATCGCCATGCCACCACCAAACCCCGTGGCGCCAATCTTCAGGAAGCTGAACAACAGCGTGCGTAGTGGAATGCGCGCGATTCCGAGTTGCGTCTGCACGTCATGTTTGCTGACCTGTGGAGTGCTCTTTCCCTCGGCGGGGCCTCGCGCGTTAGCCGCGTCATGCACTTCAATTGAATGGCTGCTGAGCTCCGCGTTCGTCATGAGAAAACGCTAGTAGGCCAAAGCGAGCGTGTACATAATGTCTTTCTGTTAGCGTATGTTTGCCAGCTTTGGGCTCGTCTGTGTTCTTCCACAAGGCGTGGGCGCACCCAATCGGTCCGCTAACAGATACACATGATGGCACCGACTTTCCTGAAGCTTTACACCTTGATTGTGATCGAACTAAGCATGTGGCATTTGCACTTGCCATATGCGGAAGAGGTGGAGCAATGGAAGCAACGACCAATAACCTCCCCGGATACAGCTACGGCCAATCTGATGTCACGCACTCAGCCATTACCCCGGCTGAATTGATGATTCTTAAGGAATCAGCTCAGTTCACTGACGCGGATGTGGAATACCTGCGGCTCGCAGGGAACGTTCTCCAGGATCAAACGAGGGAGATCGTCACCAAATGGAGGAGCGAGATAATCGCTTCGGTCCCGAACCTCGCGCGGCATTCTCGCGACCTGCAGGGCAATCCTCTGCCGGAGTATCTCTACGCGAGCAATCTCCGCTTCGAGGAATGGATCTTGGATACCTGCAGAAGACTATATGACCAGGACTGGATCGACTATCAGCAGGAAATTGCGCGGCGTCACACCAGCGCTGGAAAGAACAAGACCGATAACGTCGAGTCAACGGACCATGTGCCTCTCCGCGACATCATCGCCTTTGTGGCTGTGATGAATCGGACCCTCCGTCCGTTCCTCACAACAAAAGGCCATCGCGAAGACTTGGTAGATGCGATGCACGCAGCATGGCAGAAGTCGTTGCAGATACAACTCGCGCTCTGGGTCAAGGTCTACATGGACTCAGCCGGTGCCGTTGAGGGCTGGTGATCACGACCACGATTTACGCAAGACATCAATCTGATCGCCGCACCCGGGCGGCGATTTGCATAAGCCCAGATAGTTCAGTGGCGAAAGGCGAATTTTCTGATCCCGGTTGAGTGGGTTCTGGAACATGAATGCTCCGTAAAAGCGCCCATCGTAAGATTCAGCCGGCGGGCAGCCACCGAGAATCCGCTTCAAGAGTAGCTAGACCGCACGGGCACTGATCTTGTACAAAAGCCGACGCAGGCCTTACTGTCTCACGAAAATCATTCCATAGTTCGAGGAGACGGTGACCATCTGCACGTCCCCATCATCCGCAATGTTCACCTCGGCTACCCCGTCCAGCATGTCCTTCCAGGTGCCAGCCTTCGGGAACGGTAGGGCGATGCTGCCGGAGTCATTCGAGAAATTTAGAATCACCATCGCCCAATCCTCGAGGCTGGTACCCGATGCCGGCGCATGGCGATGATATGCGATCACCTGATTCTGCCGGTGCGACTGCTGATAGTAGTAGTAGCTATCCGGGCCGCGCAGCGCCCGCGACGATTGCCGCAAGCTGCCGAGTAGGCGATAGAGCCGAACAAGCGGCTGTCCGCTCAGATCGTAAAAATACTCCCAATGCGTGTCCCTGCGCATGTGAACGCGCGCTTCACCGTTGTCGGGAAGATTGTAGTTGTCCGCGAACTCCTGCCCTTGCCAAAGCATAGGGATGCCTTGGCAGGTGTAGAGCGCGATCGCGTAGGGCTGCAGCTTGTAAAAAAGTGACCGGTCGCCCTCCGGCATTGGGCCAGGATCGGAGACCGTTCCTGCAAAGACGATCAACTGGCTGTGATCGTGGCTCTCGAGGTACTGAAAGGGCGCCACTGGCCGCGCGATCTGGTTGTTGTTCGTATCGATAACCATCTGCGATGTCGGGTAGCCGGAAAAAGCCGGATCAAGTACATGAGCGAGATCGTCGTTCACATAGCTCCACCGGATCATGTCCTCCACTTTGTTAAGGACATCGTTCGTCCAGGCAGCGTTGGTGTAGGTCTCGGTCAGCACCTGCTTGGAGATCTGCAGGCTCTCGGCACACTGGATTATCCGGCTGTAGGAGTTCGGCCCTGCTTGGAATCGCTTAACTTTCAGTGAGTAACTGTAAATACGCTGCGCAAGGCTGCGGTAGCCGGCGGCGCGGTTTCCCTCATAGAGATCGGTCACCTCGTCGTATCGGAACCCGTCCACGTGGTACTCGTCCAACCACATTTGGTTGGCACAAAAGAAGAAGTCCTCGCAGAACTGCTGGGTAAAATCGCATGCGGGGCCGAAGCCCCATTTGTTCCACCCGCTGGTTAATGGGCTCTGGGGATGCGGCGCTCCCTGCACCTGCGCGATGTCGTGGTATACGCCGTAGTAGGCGAAGACTGTGTCGACGTGCTCGTAAACCACATCGAGAATGACCGCTATGTTGCGAGCGTGAGCCGCATTCACCAAGCGTTTAAGACCGGCTGAGCCTCCGAAAGACGCGCTAGGTGAGAAGTGATAGACCGGTCCATACCCCCAGTCGAAGTCCAGCTTGTTGCTCGTGACAGGCATCAACTCGAGACAGTTCACGCCCAGGCTCGCCAGATAGTCCAGCCTGTCGATAACACCATCGAAGGTCTGATTGAATTCAGCGACCTGCAACTCGTATATGACGAGATCCGCGAGTTCCGGCGTCGTGTACTTGTCGTCCGTCCAAACAAACGGCTTCGCCGCCTTGGAAAGCACCGCGGAGGACATCAGGCCGATGTCCGTAGACCGCGCGAAGGGATCGGGAAACCAGTCCGTCACGAGCGTGGGCGTTCCTTGCGCATCCGTCCACCAAAGCTGGTAGCGGTACAGGTATTCGCCCTCCGAACCGGCGTGACTCTTTGGATCAGCCGGAATGGCGACGTCGGCCTGCCACAGATCTAGCGCCGATCCTGCGTCCCAAAGCAGATCCGCATCTAGCGTCTTGACCGACGGGTTGAAACGATCTGAAGCATGGATGATCCTTACCCTTACGGAAAAGCCCTCAAGTGAGGGTGCGGCGGCAGGATGAATGCCAGGCAGGTACAAACCGAAGTGGATCTGCGCCACTCCGTTCGGCTGAAAGGACGGAAATGCACCAACCTCACTGAGATCGACCATGAACGCCTCGGGGAGCTATGCATGATTTAAGCAGAGATCCTACATCATTAACCTTCATACGCGATGAACTTTATTTTTCCGGGTTCATCCAGAATTTTCGGCACGGTGCCGTCAATCCACAAAGACTGCCGTTCCAAGCCTACTAACAGCTAATGGAATCGAGCTGCGGGTTCGAGTCGAGACTCTAGTGCGGTGTCGGTGAGCGCCTTGGCGATTTTGCGCTCGTCGAGAAGACAAGCGGCTTACCTACAACTGAAAGTTAGTCACAGGCAGCGTGTTTCAAGGGACCGAACGGTTCTTCGCACTTGGGAACAGTTGGCATTTCCGCAGTGGCTCTTTCAAGCGGTTTCTCGGGATCAGACCAGTTGTATCAATGTTGCGTCGAGGAACAGATTTGATGCACAGGCTTGCCACTCAGCGGTTGGCATACTGCGAGGCCACCACGCCGCCGAGTTCCACGCGAAAAGCCGCACCGCGAAACAGCACATGCACTTCACCCGAAGATGGGTTCCACCACCACTGGCTGAGACGCCTGCCATCCGCAGCTTTCACGTATGTGGGAAACGCGGCGCCGTTCAACGTCACAGCCGTGGGCATGCGACGGCTGCGCAGAATGATCTCGTAGTCGCGCACGGTGTTGCTCTTCCCTTGAATCACCACGGATTCCCCATGCTGATCAAGCGTGGCGCTGGTGCCGTTCGGCAGTGTGAACTCGCCATGCGCCGCGCTGGTCTCTGACAGGTATCCTTTCCACACCAGCGACGTTTCGAGCAGGTGTGGATCGTTCCAGTCCCAGCGCGCAGTCTCTTCCTCAGGTTTGAACGGCAAGATGGACCCAGCCTTTACGAGTATTGGAATGTTGTCCGCGCCGGCGTTCACTGTGTTGTCCTGACCTCCGGTGAAGGAGTCGCCGTTCCAGTAGTTGATCCACTCGCCGGGCGGCACATAGAGCAGGCGCATGTTCGAAGGTGCAACCACCGGCGCAATCAGCAACTCCTTGCCGAGCAGGTATTCGTACTCCGCCGCAACGCTGCGCACATCATTCGGGTACTCGAGCCCCGGATGCCGCATGATCGGAACGCCGGTGCGGTGCGCCTCCTCGCCGTACGTTGCGAGGTACGGCAGCAACGCGCTATGCAGCACGGCGTAGCGGCGGAAGTGTGCGGTCGTATCAGCATCGGTCCAGATGTTGAAGCTGCGGTCCGGCTTGTTCCACACATGGTCGCGCATGACCGGGGTCAGCGCGCCGAACTCCACCCAGCGCATCCACAGCTCGCGCGAGTCGCCCGCGCTCATGATGTCCGGGCCCCAGTTCGAAAAGCCCGACATGCCCGCTGTGATGCCCGCCGTCACCACCGACGGCAGGCCATAGTCGCGTGACCAATTGGCCGATTGGTCTGCACCCCACAGCACAGGGCTCCAGGTTTGGGTGCCCGGTGCGCCGGACCGCGAGTATGGCACCACTTCCGGACTGGCTGCCTGCGCCGCCCGCGTCGTCACCTTGTGATAAAACAGCGGGTACAGCTCGCTCATGATGGTGCCGTCGCCATTCTTAAAGCGGTCCGTATCGCGCACCCACTCGCCAAAATCTTCCATCCAGCCGTCGAAGCCCTGGTCGCGGACGGCATGGGTAATCATCTCCTGCCACCAGTTGACCGCGTCCGGATTGGTGAAGTCGATGTTCGCCGTTTTCACTTCCTCAAAGCGCGGCCCTGCGGGTTTCCCCGCGGCGTCCAGCATTAGGTACCCTTTTGCCGCCGCCTGCTCATACAGCGGGCTCTGCTGCGGATAAGGCAGCGCCTGCTCGCGCACATACGGATGCACGTACGTCTGCACATGAAAGCCAAGGCCATGCAGCGTATCGGTGAACGTCCGGGGATCGCCGTAGTAGCTTCCAAACCAGAACGGCCATCCCAGATTGTTCTTTTCGTCCAGTTCATCGAAGACCCACAGCGTGCTCGCGGGAACACCGTCAACCCGCAACCGGTGCGCCGCTTCCAACACCGAGCCCTTACCCTGCAGCGACGTGATCCACGGCCCGTAGGCCCAGAGCGGCAGACTCTGCGGACGCCCGGTAAGTGCGGTGTAGGCCGTCAGCACAGCCTTCGGGTCCGGCTCTGCAAACAGGTAGAGCGGCACGGCGTTGTGCGTGACCTTCATGTCCACCGCATCGTTGGTGTCGTTTACCGCGGCATGCGTGTCGAACGCGGTGTCGGCATAGAAGCCCAGGCCTCCCGGCGTATACAGAAAAGGAATCCCCATGTAGACCCAGTTGTGGCCGGGCTCGCCATAGCGGTCCTGCGGACGCAGATCGAGCTGCGTGCTCTTGAGCCCTGCCTGCCAGAATCGCTCGCCTAGTCCGAAGTACGGTCCGCCGCCCTCGGCACGAAAGGTCAGCTCATTCTGCACCGCGGAAGTAATCGTGTTCTGCCTCGTTAAATCCAGGCGCGCCAGATCGCCGGTCAGCAGGTTGAGCGCCATCGACGTGCCGCTGCATGTCTTTGGGGCAGCAAAGGTCCACGTATTCGCCTCGCGCACGATAGCCGGCCGCTCGCCATCGCAACCCGGCACGACCAGCGCCCACGAAACTCCGCTGCGGCGGTTGCGGATCGTCAGGCGGCCCGTCGCTTTATCGAAGACAAACTGCACCGCAGGCGTGCCTATCGTAAGCGCCTGCGCAGTGTCCTCAACTTCAGGCCGCAGCGCTGTATCGGCGATCGGCCACTTTCCTGTAGCGATGAACATCGGCGAAGGTGAAGGCTTGTGCAGTTCGTCGATCATTTGCCGGTACTCCTGCGAGTCGGAGTAACGCTGGGCTGTCGCGCTCTGCGCAACGGCGCCCAACGGCAGCAGGCATACAAAGGCAATGGTGCCCCAGCAGTTCTGCTGCGCATCGCGATCAAACAAGCTCAGTAAAGACATAGCGTTCCCTTAAGCGGACCGCGCGCCAGTTTGCGCATGGGTTTGCACGCGCATTTGACCACAAGTCTCTTTCGGAAAGAACTTTACACTTTTGTCGCAGCGATCGCGGCGCTACTTTTCACCCGCACAGTGGATAGGTACGAAGCTCCTGGAGGTTTTACGCTGATCGATGGGACCGAACTGCGCCATCGGCCAAGATGGCATGAACCTGTCCCGGTTCGCTATTTGTTCTCAGTCCAGGCGACTCAATTTTAGAGACCAAGTCCCAAGTGCGATCTCATCGGGCGGCGACATCCGGGGGCTCTGTCCCGGAGAGGATGAACTGTAGCGTTGCGGCCCAGACAACCAGCAAAGCGGCCAGAAAGCTAAATGCCGCTGGGATACTTTCCGTTTCGGAGGCGATCACCATCAGCGGAAGCCACGCGCCGAGCGCAAACCGCAAAAAGGCGGATGCCAAAGCCGCCTTTGCCCTGAATGGATCCAGTCGAGCCACATGCAGCAGCGACCGCTACATAAGTGCCAGCGGAAAGGCCGCGCAGATCAGGACGAAAAACAGCTTAGCGCCGAGTAACAATCTCCAGTCATAGGGCCGTGTGATCCAGAGTTGTTCTTCTCCCACCAGCCGATCTGCCTGAAGGATACTCGTGATTAGTACGAACTGGAAGAGTTCGAGCAGTATCTTCAACGGCGTCACAAAGAAGCCCAGAACGCTACTCGAAACACTACCAGGCCACGTTTGCGGCGCGGCCCATGCGAAGGCC
This sequence comes from Granulicella sp., assembly GCA_965198545.1. Classification (GTDB taxonomy): domain Bacteria; phylum Acidobacteriota; class Terriglobia; order Terriglobales; family Acidobacteriaceae; genus Granulicella. Next base: position 241,360 of record CBDAPS010000003.1, read on the forward strand.
GCCAGCAACACGGCGTAAAGGCTAAGCGCCGGGCGCAACTATTCGCCCTCCGCTGGAATGATGTGAACTTCCTCACGCTGGAGGTCGCAGTAAAGCGCTCCTGCGTACGAGGCAGGTTCGGTGATGTGAAGACAGTGGCGAGCGGGAGACCTGTTCCGCTACACCCGTCCGTGAGTGACGTACTGGTGCGGTGGCGGGTTGAAACGCTCTACGCAGCCGATAGAGACTTCCTCTTTCCGTCCGAACGTCTGAACGGAGAGAAGCCGTTGATGCCTGACATGGTCCTAAGAAGATCATCCGGCCCGCGCTCGACAGGGCGGGCATCGTCGGGAAGACGATTGGATGGCATTCTTTCCGGCATAGCCTCGCAACCAACCTGCGTCATCTGGGGGTGGATGTGAAGGTCGCTCAGGAGCTTCTACGCCACGCGAACTCGCGAGTCACGATGGACATTTATACACGGGTAGTGTCAGCCGACAAGCGCACCGCTAGCGGGAAACACGTAGCTCTTTTGTTGGGAGGGAGAAACGACGAAGGGATGATTCATCCCGAATCATCCCTCGAAGCCGCATGAAGCAAATGTCATTGCCGTAAACTCCTCATTTGAGGGGTTTATGGCGGGGACGACGGGGCTCGAACCCGCGACCTCTGCCGTGACAGGGCAGCGCTCTAACCAACTGAGCTACGTCCCCAAGATTGTCTTCAACAACCTGGATCTATGTCACATAGAATCGAGCGTTTCGCAGCTTTCGCGTGTTTCGCTCTTCTACCGCGTCGCTGCCGTGGACCCCATTTTGGGGATGATTTGGACACCAACTGGACGCCAAACCATCCACGCAACGACAGAATAGAGTCTATCAGAACAGAACCCATTTGGGTGCCCAGAAGCCCTCATACCGGACAGAATGAGAGCGCCGCGGAGTGAGCGGCGGGGTATTTCTCGGCTAGAGGGCTTCCTCCCTTTTCTAAGAAACGAACGGATCGCATCAATAGAAGTTAGTCCCACCAGCGTAACGTTAACCTCTTCACGCGTGGTGAAGATTTGAAATTTCCAAGTGTTCCTTCAGTTCAGCAATGCTGCTCTTCGGCAGGCGCGCCGGCGTTCTCCGCGTCCGAAATTCCTGGTCAAGCTCACGGCATTCACATCGGTCTACCTGAAGCGCACACCGGTCGGCTGCACTCCTTCTACCCTGCGGCAACATGAAAATGGCTTCCGCCCAGGAAGCCGTTTTCTTTGTCTGCTCATTTAGCGACGGCTACATCGAAGAGCCCGGACATCCCGGTCATGCGGAGCGCTGCGCATCCTGGCGTGCCGATACGTCCCTTGGGTGATCCGAGGAAGTTGATCCCGCAAACCCACTTCAGCCACCTTCGTCGCTCCGTTCGTCATCAGCAAACGCGAAGGTCAGGAGAAGACATACGGCCCGTCGACGCTGAGTCTTTGAGACAGTTGTTCGAGAGATTCGTAGGGATCCCAGTGTAAACTTCCCGAAGGAACTTAATGATCTCCCTGCAACGAATCTCCCGAGCCTGTCCTTGGCTGAGCGTGCTTGTCGTTCTAATGGCAAGTTTCCTGATCGTCCGGCAGGAACTGAACTACAACCAGACCTTTGACGAATCGACGCATCTCGCGGCGGGCATGGAGTGGCTCACCCTTGGCACCTACACCTACGATCTGCTCCATCCACCGTTAGCTCGAGTAGCGGTCGCTCTGCCGCTGCGCTTCACAGGAGAACGCAGCGAGGGGCACCATTCGGAAGCGGTGGAGGGCACAGCGCTGCTGAACGGTCACAGCGCCTACGTCCACGATCTCCTGATCACCCGTCTGGGCATCATGCCCTTCTTCGTGCTGGCGAATCTCATTCTTTTTCTCTGGATGAAGCGGCACTTCGACAGCATCAGGGCTTTGCTCGCCGTCGTATTGTTCAGCTTCTGCCCGGCTGTGTTGGCACATAGTGCGCTGGCCACGACGGATCTTGCCTTCAGCGCCATGTATCTGCTGTCGATACTCGCTTTCGCACACATGTTCCGGGTGCGTACATCGCTTGGCGGTTGTTTCGCGGGCCTCGCCTTTGGGCTGGCCATCCTCACCAAATACACCCAACTCCCGTTTTTCTTCATCGCGATCCTGCTTCTGCTCGTATGGCGTCTTTGTAGCGGGGAGCGCTTGCGAGGACTGGCGGGACCTCTCCTGGTGGCTTGCGCTACGGCGTGCTTTGTCATCTGGGCCGGGTTCCGTTTCTCATTCGGTCCTCTATTCCCGGCTGATACCTTCAACGTTCAGACGCACTCGACGCTGACCACGCTGAAGCCCGCTGAGCAGCTATTCCTCCTCAAGCTCAAGGTGCCTGCGCCTCCTTTCTTCCGCGGCCTGATCTACGCCTTCCGTGTTGGCGGTACCAATACAGTCGGCCATTACAGCTATGTTCTCCATCACGTCTACAAGGGCGGTAAGTGGTACTTCTTCCCTGTCGTCCTGTTGGCGAAAACGCCAATTGCCCTAATCCTCTTAGCCGCTGTTGGACTCTGGTATCTGCTGCGTCATCGGCGGCTAACGGTGGAGACAGTGGTGCTTATCTGTGCGATCGCCGCGCCACTGATCGTCGCTATGCTGGGCAATGTGAATCTGGGCGTGCGTCATGTTTTGCCCATCTTCCCTTTCGTCGCTATGCTCGGTGCAGTGGGAGCGGGGGTACTGGCCCAGGATGGGAGGAGCCTGTCTCAGGCTACCGCGCTGCATTTTGGACCCAGAATGTTTCTGTCGGGCGTTCTTATCGCCTGGGAGGTAGTCGCTGCGTTCGTCGCGGCTCCACAGTTTCTCCCCTACTTCAATGAGGTCGCTGAGCCATTTTTTGGCTCCGTTGCCGTGGAAAGCGATTTGGACTGGGGACAGGATCTCTATCACCTGGAAAACCGCATGCGGGGAATCGATCCGAGCCAGGTCTCCCTTGGATACTTCGGAGATCCTTCCATCCTTCGCCACGCCTCGGCCGCTTGGCGAAAGCCTGATGTAGACAGGAAACCGAACGAATGGGTCGCGGTCAGCGAAACGGAGTTCCGCCTTCATCCAGGCGAATATGCCTGGTTAGACGGTCTTGCCTTTGAGCGAATAGGCGAATCCATTCGGCTCTACCACCTTAACAACGACTCCCTGAGGTTCATTTCCCCGGCGCGACCCTCACAAGACGTCGGCAAGTACCATTAGCCCTCGTGGAACAAGGTCTCATTGATTGCATATACCTTCTACCGGTCAGTCAGCCCATGATGTTTATGTCGGCGACTTTCTTTCTGTAACAATTCGCTTGTTAGTCCGGCTCGAAGCCGAGTTCATCACTGGCCCTTAACGGGCGCGGAGCATTCATGGATAGCGTCAAGATTGGAAACAAGCAGCTAGGCCCGGGTCATCCCTGCTATGTCATTGCAGAGATCGGCATCAACCACAACGGCGACATCGATCTGGCCAAGCGCCTGATCTCGGTAGCTGTCGCCGCGGGCTGCGATGCCGTCAAGTTTCAGAAGCGTACCGTCGATGTGGTCTACACCGAGAAGGAGCTGGCGACGCCGCGGCCCAACCCGTTCGGCGAGACCAACGGCGACCTCAAGCGTGGCCTGGAGTTCGAGGATGAGGACTACGCCGAGATCGCCAGCTTCTGCAAGCAGGTCAAGATCGACTGGTTCGTTTCTCCGTGGGACGAAGCCTCCGTCGACTTCATCCAGAAGTTCAATCCGCCTGTCTACAAGGTGGCATCCGCTTCCCTCACGGACGACAACCTGCTCAAGCATCTTCGCCAGACCGGCAAGCCGATCATCGCGTCCACCGGCATGAGCACCTACGAGGAGATCGACCACGCGGTGGAAGTGCTCGGCAGGCAGGATCTGATCCTGATGCACACCACCTCCACCTACCCCGCCAAGTACGAGCAGCTCAACCTGAAGGCCATTCCCAGCATGATCGAGCGCTACAACCTCCCGGTGGGCTACTCCGGCCACGAGACCGGCATTCCCACTACCGTGGCCGCCGCTGTCCTCGGCGCCTGCTGCGTGGAGCGCCACATCACCATGGATCGCGCCATGTGGGGTTCCGATCAGGCCGCCTCGCTCGAACCCAACGGCATCTCCCGGCTGGTCCGCGACATTCGTCTCTGCGAACAGTCGATGGGAGATGGCATCAAGCGCGTCTACGAGGAAGAAATCCCTGTCATGAAGAAGCTTCGTCGCGTGGGAGCAGCGGCTGTCTAGCCATGCCCCCTGACCTCACCCACCTGAACGATGGCCTGCGCACCCTGCAGGCCATCGCTTTTGACGTCGACGGCGTCCTCACTGACGGCACGCTTGCCGGCGGCCGCCTCGCCGGCTCAAGACAAATACCTGTCAAGGTTCCGGTCATCGAGAGAGGACGCTAATCCTCATTGAAAGCGACACTTACGCGATTTTAAAACTTGCACAATCATTTGCCGGAAATCGCTACGATGGATAGAGAGTCACTCGTGTGCAGTCGGCTATCGTTCTCAGGGCGCAGTGAAGCCCTTTAGCGTCAATACTTTGCGCGTAAGTCCCCGCCCTGAAATACTTTGCAGGTCATCTAGGACAGAAACCGTTAGGAATGAAGACTTTAGCGAAAAGGCCCGGGTGGGCTAGACCACCGTCAACCCGGCCTTGGCGTTGGCCACGAACCCCATGATTGTGGAGACGATGTAGTCCAGCATCTCGGTCGTGAGCCCCGGAAAGACGCCGATCCAGAACACGCGTTCCATCACGAAGTCGGTGTTCTTGAGGTCGCCGACCACGCGGAACTCCCAGCCTTCATACGCAGGCTGCCGTGTGAGATTGCCCGCAAACACCAGCCGAGTGCCGATCTTGTGAGCATCCAGATGCCTGGTGAGCTGGTCGCGCTTGAACGGCGCGCTCTCGCGCACGCCGATCGGAAAGCCGAACCAGCTCGGTTCGCTGCCTTCGGTCGCCTGCGGCAGGATCAGCACCTCTTCCAGCGGCTTCAGCTTCGCCTTCAGGTAGTCGAAGTTCTCCTTGCGCCGCGCGATGAAGTGCTCGAGCTTGTCCATCTGCCGAACGCCCAGCGCGGCCTGCATGTCGGTCGCCTTCAGGTTGTAGCCCACGTGCGAGTAGGTGTACTTGTGGTCGTACCCGCAGGGCAGCGTCCCCAGCTGCCACTCGAACCGCTTGCCGCACGTGTTGTCCACTCCCGGCTCGCACCAGCAGTCGCGGCCCCAGTCACGGAAGCTGTCGATCAGCACCTGCAGGGCAGGCTTGTCGGTCAGCACCGCCCCACCCTCTCCCATGGTGATGTGGTGAGCCGGATAAAAACTGATCGTGGCGATATCGCCGAACGTGCCCACTTTCCGGCCCTTCCACGTAGACCCCAGCGCGTCGCAGCAGTCCTCCACCAGCCACAGGTTGTACTTCTTGCAGAACGCCGTGATCGCGTCCAGGTCGAACACGTTGCCCAGCGTGTGCGCGATCATCACCGCGCGAGTCTTCTCGCTGCGCGCCGTCTCGAGCATCGTCACATCCACCTCATAGGTCGGCAGCGTGACGTCGAGGAACACCGGCACCAGCCGGTTCTGCAGGATCGGATTCACCGTGGTCGGAAACCCCGCCGCGACGGTGATGACTTCATCCCCAGCCTTCAGAGCCCGGTCCCCCAGCTTCGGCGAGGTCAGCGCACTCAGCGCCACCAGGTTGGCTGAAGACCCCGAGTTCACCAGCGAGGCCGAGCGAACGCCGATAAAGCGCGCCAGCTTGCGCTCGAACTCCTTGGCCCAGCGCCCGGTGGTGAACCAGCCATCGAGCGCCGAATCCACGACCGCGGCCATGTCCGCCGCATCGATCACCTTGCCGGAGACAGGCACCGCGCTGGCGCCCGGAGCGAAAGCACGAGCCGCAAATGCCTCGGCGTGGAACTCGGCTGTAAGGTCAAGAATCTGCTGTCGAAGCTGCTCGGAACGCTCACTCATAGACGACTCCAAGGATATCAGGGCAGATCAGGGCGGCTCCCTGGACAGAGTTACTATGAGACAGAAGGCATAGGGTCGGAAGGGTCAGGAATTCCAGCGCATGAAGGCAGTGATACTCGCCGGTGGTCTCGGCTCACGCATCTCGGAAGAGACATCTCTTCGTCCCAAGCCGATGGTCGAGATCGGCGGACGCCCCATCCTCTGGCACATCCTCAAGATCTACTCGCAGCACGGCATCAACGACTTCATCATCTGCTGCGGATACAAGGGCTATGTCATCAAGGAGTTCTTCGCCAACTACTTCCTCCATACCTCGGATGTGACCTTCGACATGAAGGCCAACAGGATGGAAGTCCATAACTCCGAAGCCGAGCCGTGGCGAGTGACCCTGGTGGATACCGGCGACGGAACCGGAACCGGCGGCCGCCTCCATCGCGTGGCGAAATACCTCGAAGGCGAGCAGGACTTCTGCGTGACCTACGGCGACGGTGTCGCCAACGTGGACATCACCGCTTCGATCGCCTTTCATCGCGCCCATGGCAAGGCCGTCACGCTCACCAGTGTCCAGCCGGTGGCCCGCTTCGGCGCCCTCGGCCTCAAGGATACCCAGATCTACTCCTTCCAGGAGAAACCGCAGGACGAAGGTGGCTGGATCAACGGTGGCTTCTTCGTGCTCTCCCCAAAAGCGCTCGAGGCCATCACCGACGACTCCCAGATGTTCGAACGCGAGCCCATCGAAAAGCTGGTCGCCGAAGGCGAGGTGCACGCCTTCTTCCATCACGGCTTCTGGCAGGCCATGGATACCCTGCGAGACAAGCAGCACCTGGAAGCCATGTGGGCTAAAGGCAACGCCCCCTGGAAAACCTGGTAGCCCAAGGAAAACCTGGTAGCCCAAGGAAAACCTGGTAGCCCACGGAAAACCTGGTAGCCCACACCTCAGTTCGAAACCGGCTTCGCCGCAGAATCCACCACCAGCGCTGAAACCGGACCACGCCTCGACTCCAACTTCAGACCAAGCTGATCCTGGAGGGCCACAAAGAAGGGTGTGCTCGTCGCATCGGCTGTAGCGACCGGCACCTCACCTCCGAACTGCGTCTCATCGGGTGCCCACTCCAGATCAAAATCAAACCTCCCCTGCAGACCCGTCTTGTTCACCACGGGTCTATCTAAGACAGCGCGCTGCAAAACCGCCACAAAGTCGTCCATCGTGGCGTTCCTCGCCGGCATCACCATCTTCTGCGGATAGACGGTGCTGATCAAACTCGGCGCCTGGTCTGTGGTTGCGCTCGGCCTCAGCTTCGGGCCGCCTTTGGCAACTCCAAGTTCGTAGAGAGAAAACTCTTTCTCCTCTCGATGGAATCGCAACTGGAACTGCTCCACGAGCAGACTGCGCAGCATGGCCATCTGCTCCTGCCGATCCGGTCTCACTTCGCCCGGCGTAACGGCATCGACATTGAAGTGCTCTGAGTCCAACCACGAGGGACCGCCTGAGATCGTTCGCGGATTCAGATCATAAGCTGCCGCGATCAACAGCTTCAACGTGAAATTCCTGGCGATAAACCTGTGTGGACCCTCCATCTTGATGTAGCGCCCGGGCACAGCATCGGAGCCGACCGGCTTCACGGTTGCAACCTCAAACGCATAAGGCTTCTCCGGCGGTGCGGGAGTGGGTGCTGTCGCCTGCACCAGCGAAATTGTAAGTAGGCCTAAAGCAAACAATCCCATTCGGAAACTCCTCAGAAACGCCTAAGCCAATTGGATGCTTTTCTCGTGTTGAACCAAGTATCCTGAAGTCATGTCTGGAAGCTCTACGTTCTCGTGGCATGGTAAGCGCGTCTTTCTAACAGGACACACCGGTTTTAAAGGAGGCTGGCTGGCACTCTGGCTCGCCTCAAAAGGTGCGGTGATTCGCGGTTATGCCCTGGACCCGTCCACGGAACCCAACCTATTCACTGAAGCAGGGGTCGCGAACGTCATCGAAGACGTTCGCGGAGATATCCGCGATTCCGGCGCACTCGAGCCGGCCTTGCACGACTTCGCACCGGAGGTCGTCTTCCATATGGCAGCTCAACCGCTGGTGCGCTACAGCTATGAAGATCCAATCGGCACCTACGAGACAAACGTGATCGGCACGGCGCGCGTACTGGATGCCGTTCGCCGCACACCGAGCGTCCGTGCCGTAGTAAGCGTCACCACGGACAAATGCTATGAGAACAAGGAGTGGCTCTGGGGCTACCGCGAAACTGATCCGCTCGGCGGCTACGACCCTTACTCCAGTTCGAAGGCCTGCGCAGAGATAGTCTCTGCCGCCTATCGGCAAAGCTACTTCCCTGTTCAGAAGCTCGCCGAACATGGCTGCGCCGTCGCGACCGCCCGCGCAGGCAATGTTATCGGCGGAGGTGACTGGTCGCAGGATCGCCTCATTCCCGACCTGGTCCGGGGCTTTCTCGCCGGTGAGCCCGTACGCATACGCCGCCCGCACTCCATTCGGCCGTGGCAGCACGTTCTGGAACCGTTGCATGGCTACATGCTGCTCGCGGAAAGACTTTTCACGCACGATCCGCGTTACGCAACTGCGTTTAACTTCGGTCCTTCCGACGATGATGCTCAGCCGGTCGGTTGGATCGTCGACAGGATGACGAAGTTCTGGGGAGAGAATGCTTCCTGGGTTCTCGACGCCGAACCGGGAGTGCATGAGGCCGGCTATCTGAAACTGGATGCAAGTCGCGCCCGCGCCGAGTTGGGCTGGCATCCAAGACTTCGGCTTGAAACTACTATCGAGTGGCTTGTGGATTGGTACAAGTCCTGGCAAAGCGGCACGAACATGCACGCCTTCACCCTGAAGCAGATCAAAGCGTTCGAAAACCACTCGCTCAGCTAGAGAACAAGTTTAAGGGGCGGCACTTTCGGCGCCGCCCCTTTGCATGTGGCAAACTAAATTGTCTTCGTCGTCTTCTGATAAACCGGCGCGATAGCCGGTTTCTTGTCTTTGGCATCGCTGTACACTCTGACCGAGCGGCCACCAATGATCGCCTTTTCATGCATCTCTGCTTCGCAAAATGGATCGTCAATGCTTTCGGTATCAAGTACCTGAAGCCAGGGATTCTTGGTGGGCGACTCGGGCAACGTGTACTCAACGCCTTGATCGGAGGCGTTCACAATGATCAGGAAGCTATCATCTTTGACCGGCTTGCCTTCATCGTCGGACACCCCCATCGTCTGACCGTTGTACATCACCGCGAGCGACTTATTCCATGGCGATCCCCAGCTCTCGTCCGAAAGCTCCGTTCCGTCTGTATTGAACCAGGCAACATCCCGGACAACAGAACCGCGGATAGTGCGATCCTGGAAGAACTTGCGGCGATGCAGATTTGGATGGTCGCGCCGTAGTTTGATCAGCTTGCTTGTGAAGCTGAGCAACCGCTTGCGTGGCTCATCAAGGTTCCAGTCATGCCAGGTTAGTTCGTTGTCCTGGCAGTAGCAGTTATTGTTTCCTTGTTGAGACCGGGCGATCTCATCGCCGCCTGCCAGCATAGGCACTCCCTGACTCATCATCAGCGTGGTCAGGAAGTTGCGCATCTGTTTCTCGCGCATGGCATTGATGTTGGGATCGTCCGTGGGTCCTTCAACGCCCATGTTCCAACTATCGTTGTCGTTGGCTCCATCATTGTTGTCATCGCCATTGGCTTCATTGTGCTTCTCGTTGTAACTCACGAGGTCGCACAGCGTGAAACCATCGTGCGCAATGACGAAATTGATGGAGGCGGAGGGCGTACGTCCATCACCCTGATAAAGATCGCTCGACCCGGTAAGGCGGAAGGCGAAATCGGACAGAGTCCCATTGTCACCCTTCCAGAAACGCCGTACGGTATCGCGATACTTACCATTCCACTCGCCCCAAAGCACCGGGAAGTTTCCGACCTGGTAGCCGCCGTCGCCAACGTCCCAGGGCTCAGCGATCAACTTCACGTCGGCCAAGGTCGGATCCTGATGAATTGTGTCAAAGAACGCGCCAAGCTTATTCACGTCATGCAGCTCTCGGGCCAACGTAGAGGCAAGATCAAACCGGAAGCCATCGACGTGCATCTCCGTGACCCAATACCGAAGGCTGTCCATCAGGAGCTTCAGCACCTGCGGGTTATACACATTTAGCGTGTTGCCCGTGCCGGTGTAATCCATGTAATGCTGTGGGCTGTCTTCGACGATGCGGTAATAGCTCGTATTGTCGACGCCTTTGAAAGACAGCATCGGCCCTTTTTCATTGCCTTCGCAGGTGTGGTTGTAGACGACATCGAGAATGACTTCAATGCCCTCCTGGTGTAGGCGCTTGACCATGCCCTTGAACTCGGCAACCTGGCCACCTGTGTCTCCCTGAGAGCTATAGCGCGCCATTGGAGCGAAGTATCCGAGCGTGTTGTAACCCCAGTAATCGCACAGATTCTTATCCAGCAAATGCCCTTCGTCGATGAAGTGATGGACAGGAAGCAGTTCTACCGCCGTGATGCCCAAATTCTTCAGGTACTCGATGCTGGAATCGTTCGCCAGAGCGGCATAGGTACCGCGCAGTTTCTCCGGAATATCCGGATTACGCTGTGAGAAGCCCTGCACATGCATCTCGTAGATCACCGAGTCAGCGATCGGAGTATCCGGCGCACAATCGTCTCCCCAATCGAATTTGTCTTCGATGACAATGCTCTTTGGCACAAAGTCGGCGCTGTCGGTCTTATCGATCTTGGTGTCGTCGCCGGATGTCACGTCGTAAGGATAGATTGGTCCCTTGTGGTCAGGGACACCGGAGATTGCCTTCGCGTATGGATCGACCAATAGCTTGGCCGAATTGAAGCGCAGGCCTTTTTCAGGTTCCCACGGCCCTTCGACGCGAAAGCCGTACCGTTGCCCGTGCTTGATGCCACGGATAAGTCCATGCCATACAAAGGCCGTTCGCTCTTGCAGCCGAACGCAGTCAGTCTGCTTGCCAGATTCATCGAAAAAACAAACATGAACAGCGGTGGCGTTCTCGGAAAACAGGGCGAAGTTCGTACCTTTCGCCAAGGGGGTGGCACCCAGGGGGTATGGTTTGCCAGGGAGCAGGGTGCGGTCCATGAATCCTCTTTTACAAATAAGGTCGGCGCGTTCAAAGTCATCGGGCGCAGTGAGGTAGATGCGAAAAAACTGCGAAAACGCTGCTTAGCGACCGGCATGTGGAAAAGCGGCTAGAACACCGTTAGCGTGGCCGTGCCGGTGTGCGACACCACGGTTCCCGCCAGGTTCGTTCCCGTGGCATGAACCGTCAGAGTGAAACTCTGGCTCGGAGTGGTGTTCGCGGCGGTAGTGCGAGTGCCGCATCCTGATGCCGACCACAGCATCACCGTCACCGACAGAGCCAAGATCGCGGGACGGCGACGGCTCGGGCGCGCAGCAAAGAGTCCGAAGAGAGGCAGCAGGACGACTGCCAGAGCGACCGTTCCCTCTCGCCTGGCAGACCACCGACCGCTCAAGGCGACCGTCTGCACGGAGAGAGAAGTAGCCACGGAGTTGGCTCCAGGAACCAAAGAAGGCGGCGAGAAGCTCGCCGTTGCGCCTTGTGGAAGACCGCTCACGCTAAACGTCACAGCACCTGTGAAGGGGCCGTTTTGCGGCGTCAGGTTTACCGAGAAGACCGCGACAGAACCACCCTGCACGGATGCGTTCGAGGGAGTAACACTCACCGTGAAGTCCGGCACAGTTCCGATGACAAGATTTGCGCCGTTGGAGGCACTCGCAAGAAAGTTCGAATCTCCGCCGTACTGCGCCGAATAGGCATGAACGCTCGCGGACGCGGAAGCAATTGTGGTTGCAGCCGTGCCGTTTACCAGCACTGCCGACCCCACTACTGCACCCGCATCAAGAAAACTCACTGAGCCGGTGGGTACCCCAGAGGTGGCGGGCGCCACAGTTGCAGTAAGCCTCATTGGCAGGCCTGCGTAAGCTTGTGCCGGCAGAGACAGAGCAGTGGCGCTGTTGGCCTGGTGAATCATTAACGATCCAGAGTTCGCTCCGAGGCTCAGCGTGTAATTCGTACTACCTTGACCGGACAGCGTGGCGCTGATCGGATAGTTCCCCACGGGCGACAACATCCCCGCTGCGGCAGAAAATACAGCATGTACCGAGGTTGAATCCTGCGCAAGAAGGCCGCTCAAGGAGCCGGTCAGCACCGGTACCGGATCTCCATACGCAACGGAAGCAGAGTTCGCTGTGGCGATCACCGAAGCTGTCGAAATCGCTATGGGCGTAGTGGAGCTTAGCGCGCTCCCGTTTAATCCGTCACCCGCATACGCAGCGCTCAACACATGGCTCCCCACCGGGAGTGCGTCAAGGCTCAAATTGGCATTCCCTGAAGTCAGCATCGCAGAACCCACGGTCGCACCATCGGCAGAAAGAGAGACAGAGCCCTGCGGCGTAGCCGCGCTCCCCGTAACACGAACGATCGCAGTACCTTGCCCATACACAGCGGACTGCGCTGTGCTCAGGCTGACGGCGCTCGTTCGCGGAGCGGCCAGCATCGCCAGCGTGTACAGCGCGTTGTCATCGGCAAGCTCACGCACCACGCCATTATGCGACTCTGCAAAGACAGGCTGGCCCTGCGCCTGGACGCTGACAGAACGCGGACTGTCCAGCGCCGCAGCCGCGCCCTGCGTGGTATCAGCGTTGAAGCCCTGAACTCCACTGCCCGAGATCGTGCTGATAATGCCTGCAGCCGAGATGGAGCGGATGCGCTGATTGCCAGAGTCCGCGATTAGGACGGCGCCATCGCTTCCCACGGCGACGTCGAAGGGCTGGCTTAGCATTGCAGCGCTTGCCTGTGCGCCGTCGCCGGAAAAGCCTTTCACACCCGTCCCCGCAAACGTGCTTATCGTCCCGTCCGAGCCAAGCATACGAATCCGCTGGTTGTGCGTGTCCGCGATGTAGATCGTTCCTGCACTGTTCGCCGCCACACCCAGCGGCGTATCCAGTTCTGCTGCAGTGCCTGCGCTTCCATCGCCGCCAAAACCCTGCACGCCGTTGCCGGCAATGGTAGTCAATTGGCCACCAGTCAAGCGGCGCAACCGCTGATTTCCCGTGTCGCAGATCAGCAGTCTGCCGGCTGGATCAACCGCCAGCGACGAAGGGTCGCGCAAGGCCGCCTGCAGGGCAGCCCCGTCACCGGAAAAGCCTCGCACGCCTGACCCGGCCACCGTAGAGATTATGCCGCCTGCTATCGCGCGTATCCTCTGATTCCCTGTGTCCGCGATATAGAGTGTTCCATCTGGGGAGACGGCTAATCCGCTCGGCCCGTTCAGCATGGCGGCTGTCGCCGGCCCACCATCGCCTGCGAATCCTTGATCGCCGGTTCCAGCGACGACTCTCGATACTCCAGCCACTGTCAGCTCGAACACCTGATGTTGCCGTGAATCTGCAAAAAAGAGATTGCCTGCGCTGTCGTAAGCTGTCGCAGCCGGCAGCAGGAGGGAGCCGGCACTTGGGTTTGCTGCCGGCGTCGCTCCCGAACTCCTGCTGGCGGTAGGACTTTTTCCACTCCGCAATTGAGCAGAACAGTGGACAGCAACCATCCACAGCATTCCCAGGATGGCGATCTGCCCGCCTCGCCCAACGCGAGGGAATTTCCTACTCGCGGACAACGGCCTTCACCAGGTTGCGCGGCCTGTCCACATCCACACCGTTTCGCAGCGCCATGAAGTAAGCAAACATTTGCAGCGGCACTACTTCGCAGATTGGAAGCAGGTACTCCTCCACCGGGTCGACACCGATGAAGTCGCTGGTAAGGGTGATAAGCCGCTCGTCTCCTGTGTTCCCCACAACGCAAAGCCGAGCTCCCTGTCGCTGAAGGTCTTCCAGCAGCGCGACAGACTTCTCGTAGCGGAGCACAGACTCGCTATCACGGCGATCCACTGTCGCAAGAACCACGAGTGGAACATCGTCAGACACAAGCGCGTTGGGCCCATGCTTTAACTCACCCGACGGATACCCTTCCGCATGGACGTACGACGCCTCTTTCAGCTTGAGAGCGCCTTCTCGCGCAATGGCATAGTGGATGCCGCGGCCGAGATACAGAAGAGTTTTCGCGTCAGCCAGACGCTCCGTTAGCTCCTTTGTCGTACGCTCCCACGCAGGAAGTTGCTTTTCCAGCGCCTCTGGAATCAGGCTGCATGCCTCCAGCTTGTCGGCAAGGTCTTCTGCAGCGAGTCGACCGCTTGCCTGAGCCGCAGCCAGGCTCAGCAAACGCAGCAGAAGAAGCTGCGTCGTAAAGCTCTTCGTCGCCGGAATCGCCTTCTCTTTGCCCGCCAGTGTCGGCAGAAACACATCCGCTTCCCGCGCCATGCTGGAGTCGGCAACATTCGTGATGGCCATCGTCTCCAGGCCGCGCGCCTTCGCCTCCCGAAGCGCAGTCAGGGTATCTGCGGTTTCGCCGCTCTGCGAAAGCACCAGCACGGCAGGGTGCCGGTGCGTATGCGTCGAGCGGGCAATGTACTCGCTCGCGTATTCCACATCGACCGTCAGCCCCGCCGTGTCTTCCAGCATCAGCTCAGCCGCTAGCCCGGCATGGCGGCTGGAACCGCTCGCCGCAATCACGACATCCTTTCCGTGGGCCAGCACTTCCTGCGCTGCGTGGAAGCGGTCCTCTCGCAGCGTGTCACCGGAGACGTACTCCTCCAGCGTCTGCCGGAGTGCTTCCGGCTGCTCGTAAATCTCGCGCAGCATGTCGTGTTCGAACGTTCGCATGGTCATCGCAAGACCTTATCGTAAATGGAAACCGCGATATCCTTGTGCTATGCGCGTTGTCGCCAAATTTCTTCTGTCCGCCATGCGTGCCGAACAATTTCCGTCGCCCACAAAGACCGGCGGAGTGCCGGAAGTCGCCTTCCTGGGTCGCTCCAACGTTGGCAAGTCTTCGCTTCTCAACGCTCTGCTCGGCAGTGTCGCTGCCAAGGTGTCCTCCACGCCTGGCCGTACGAGGGCGATCAACTTCTTCGCTCTGCACGAAGGAACGCTTCAAAAGCATGCCGCTCAGCCGAGCATGCTCTTCGCCGACCTACCCGGCTATGGCTACGCAAAAATCTCCAAGTCCATCTCCGCTGAATGGCCCACGTTCATCGAGCCCTATCTTAACGAGCGCGAAACGCTCGCCCTCTGCCTTTGCCTTGTGGACACCAACATACCGCCGCAGGAAAGCGATCTCATGCTGATCGACGCACTCCGCAACATGGGAAGGCCATTGCTCGTCGTGGGCACGAAGGCTGACCGGCTAGGCGGCAACCAGCTCCGCAACTCGCTCACAACTTTGCAACGCGAACTTGCAGTGGACCGTGTACTGCCGGTTGCTTCTAAATCGGGCAAGGGCATCCCTGAGCTCTGGCGAGAGATCGCGGCAGTACTGCCCTCATAAAGCCTGCCCCGTCAACAGATCTGCAATCTGGTCCAGCTCTGCCTCTGTTACCCAGCAGGTCCGGTAGTCCTGGTCGGCAGATCGTTGATGGCGACCGATCCCTTCCAGCCACCGCCTCCGCAGGGCGTCTTCCTCATCAATGAGTTCCAGAAGCTCCTGATCAAAAGCTCGCACGGCGGCCCTTCCGGGCAACGGCCACGTGCAGGACACAAGTTCCCGATCGCTCAAAAAGCCCCGCAACTCCTCCGTTGAATCCTCTGCGCTCATCTCCAGACGCCGGACATCAGCCCATGCGGTCGTGCCTGTTGGGAAAGCCGAGGTCGGCGCCTGAAGGAATAAGTCAGGTAACACCCCGCGCTCTAACAATTCTGCCAAGGCGGCGGAAGCATCGCCGCTCACAACAACTGCCAGGGGACGCTCCTTGCGAATCTCGTTTTTCAAGGTTCGCAACCCTTCGTCGACAGTGCTCACCAGGAAGTCGATGCCTCCATCGCGCAGTACTGCCTTTGCCTCGGCGGCACTCGACTCCAGCAGGAGGCACGCGGCGCCTGCAAGGCTGCACGCCGCCGGAAGACCGCTCGACGAGCAGCCCTCACCCGCGCCAATCACCAGCTTGCCCGCCCAACTCTTCTCGATCGCCATCAGTTCGCCATAGAAATGGAGAGTCTGTTCTTGAAGCGCGGGTTGGCGAGGTGAAATATGCATTGTCGCTCGTAAGAGACGCTTACTCGCCGTAGTAGTCGAGACCCAGATGCGTGATGAGATCCTCGCCCATGATGTGGCGCAGCGTGTTCTTCAGCTTCATCGACTGGATAAAGAGATCGTGTTCTGGATACACGCCTGGCGCGGAGTCAGGGTCCTTGAAGTAGAAGCTTAGCCATTCCTGGATTCCAAGGTGCTTCAATGCCGGCGTGCGCTGTGCGAGATCCATGAACAGGCAAAGATCCAACGCCAGCGGGGCAGCCAGAATCGAATCACGGCACAAGAAGTCGACCTTGATCTGCATCGGGTAGCCAAGCCACCCGAAGATATCGATGTTGTCCCAGCCTTCCTTGTTATCTCCACGCGGCGGGTAGTAGTTGATCCGCACCTTGTGGAAGATATCGCCATAGAGTTCGGGGTTCTTCTCTGGCTGGAAGATGTGTTCCAGCACACCAAGCTTCGAGACTTCTTTGGTCTTGAAGTTGTCGGGATCGTCCAGCACTTCGCCATCGCGGTTGCCCAGGATATTCGTCGAATACCATCCGCTGACGCCGAGCTGACGGGCCTTGAAGCCTGGCGCAAGCACCGTCTTGATGAATGTCTGGCCAGTCTTGAAGTCCTTGCCGCAGATTGGCGCGCCCATCTGCTTGGAAAGCTGCTGCAGCGCGGGGATGTCCACCGTCAGGTTCGGCGCGCCGTTGGCAAACGGAATGCCTTCCTTCAGCGCGGCCCAGGCATACAGCATCGAAGGCGAGATGTCGGGATCGTCCTCCACGAGGCCCTTCTCGAACGCTTCCAGCGTTTGGTGAACAGGCTTCTCTTCGATATAGATCTCGGTGGAGCCGCACCAGATCATGACTTGCCTGTCCGTACCGGACTTCGAGCGGAATTCGGCGATGTCATTGCGAATCTGGTTGGCCAGGTCGCACTTATTCTTGCCTACCTTGCTTATCTTGGGGTCGAGCCGCTTTACCCAGCGCTGATCAAAGGCAGCGGGCATCGGCTCAATACTCTCGAGGAACGGCCGCATGCTTTCAAGCTGATCGCGATCCAGCACGGCGGCTGTCTTCGCGGCATCGTAGAGGTTACCGCCGAAGATATCCCAGCCGGTGAAAACGAGATCGTTCAGCGGAGCTAACGGCGCAAAGTCCTTGATCAGCGGGCTGCGATCTTCCGTACGCTTGCCAAGACGGATGGTGCCCATTTGCGACATGGAGCCGATGGGACGGGCAAAGCCGCGGCGCACGGCCTCCACGCCTGCAATGAGCGTCGTGGCGACGGCTCCCATGCCGGGGATCATGATGCCGAGTTTTCCTGTGTGCGGGGTGATGCTCGCCGCGCCTTGCTGGGCGGCGTCGGGGTTCGACATGAAGCTACGTTCCTTCTCCTGGTGCGGGTTATGCCTGTTATGGCAGCGCTCTAAGTATCTCAGGCGCGAACGCGGGGGTGCAACGACAGCGCTAACGCTGCTCTTCAACTCCAGTGCGGTGCTTCCAGTGTGTCCACACAAACCAGAGAACTCCAAGCAGCAGAACGACCTCCACACCGAGGTGGAAGCGGTGAAAAACGTCCCTCATTCGCGGGTCAGTCTGCCACTTGTCGCCGAGCTTCATGCCTACATACGCCAGCGCGTAGCACCACGGAAACGAACCGAGAAACGTGTATACGTGAAAACGCACCTGGTTCATCCGAGCGATGCCGGCAGGCAGCGCGATGAAGGTGCGAATGATCGGCAGCATGCGCCCGACCAGCACAGTGATCGAGCCATACTTCCCAAAGAAGTGCTCGGCACGATCGAGATCTTTCTCCCCCAACAGAACATAGCGACCGAAGCGTTCCACAGCAGGGCGGCCGCCCTTCGCACCCACCCAATAAGCTGGAATTGAGCCGACATTGGAAGCCAGCGACGCCAGCACGGCCAGGATGATCAGGTCCATCTGCGAGTGCGCCAGTTGCGCGCCCCCGAACGGCATAATGACCTCTGACGGGATCGGCACACACGCCGACTGGATCGCCATCAACACAAGCACAAGCGTGTACTTCGCCCCGATGCTGAGCCCTGTAAGAAACACAATCAGTTTTGCCATCGTTCTTCCGAGTATACCGGGCTTCCCGCGGCAGACTGTTTGACCCTCCTACGCAAGCACTCCCTCAAACCACTGCGCCGCGTTCGCTGCCGGCACACGCACAGATAGAAAGAACTGGCCAAACGACGCATATACCGCGCTCACCTTGTCAAAGCGCATCTCGTAGATCAGCTTCTTAAACACGACGGGATCGTCGGCAAACAGATCAACGCCCCATTCCCAATCATCTAGGCCGATCGAACCAGTGATGATCTGTCGCACAGAATCGGCATAGCGTCGTCCAATCATCCCGTGCTCGTGCATCATCGCGCGACGGTCCTCCATCGGCTCCGTGTACCAGTTCACCTGCTCGCCGCGCTTGCGGTCCATGGGATAAAAGCAGAGATACTTCCCCGGAGGAATGCTCGGAAACAAGCGCGAAGCCAGCGAAGCAGCAGTGCGTGCCGTACTTTCCGCGATGCCCGCATTCCATGCCGCTGTTCCCGGTTCCAGTCCACGCTCCGCCAGCCCGGCGTATATCTTCTCCGACGACTCATACAGCCCGAGCTCCACCAGCGACAGGTAGGAGTGCGTCTGCTGTAGGTAGGGAAAGAGCCCGCTCTGCGCCAGTTCCAGTTCTACGCGATTCAGGTCCTCGAGCGAGTCGCGGAAATGAATGAGCATGAGGTCGCCCTTGTGGCCGATTTGCGAGAACAGCGCCGACTGGTTTGGGTGTCCACTGTTCCCACCCGACTCCCAGCGCCCCAGCATCTCGCTGAAGTCCGAAACAAGCGTCGCTCGCTCCGCTACAGAAAGCTTCTTCCACGTAGTCCAGTCAAAACGAAATATCTGATGCAACACACTGGAACCGTCCAGCGTAATAGGAACTTGCGGCAAGTCTAGCAAGGCAACTCCTCCGTTCAGCAACCATTATCAATGCGGTTGTCAGATCGAGCCGGTCACCGCTGAGCCATCAGTGTGAACAGCTATAAACGCCGCCCGATGAGCTACCCTTGCAACGTGCCGATTAACAAAGCCGCCTCTACCAGGAGCAAACCGCTCACCCCTCCGCAAAAGCTCTCCCCTGCTGCGCGAAAGACGGCCATCGCCGGGGTCGACGCGTTGAAGGCCCGCAAGATCAGCAAAGGCGAGCCTGTCTCGCCCAAAGCAAAGCGCGGCAGAACAGCTAAGCCGCTTGCGCCGGAACGTGTTGCGGCGATCTTGGATGCTCTGCGGAAGACATATCCGAACGTGGTTTGTGCGTTGACACATCGGAATGCGTTCGAGCTGACGATCGCTACGATTCTCTCGGCGCAGACTACGGATGTTGGCGTGAACAAAGCAACGCCTGAGCTGTTCAGGCTGTTCCCTACGCCGAAGGCTTTGGCTGCTGCGCCTGTCGATGAGGTTGAGCGGTTGATCAAGACAACTGGCTTCTATCGGTCGAAGGCGAAGAACATTCAGGGCGCTGCTCGCGTGCTCGTCGAGAAATTTCATGGCGAGGTGCCGCAGACGATCGAGGAGATGACCGAACTCCCGGGGGTGGCTCGGAAGACGGCTAACGTGGTGCTGGGATCGTGGTTCGGGATTCCGAGCGGCGTGGTGGTCGATACGCATGTGCATCGCTTGAGCAAGCGGCTGGAGCTGACCAAGAGTGACGATCCGGTGAAGATCGAGCAGGATCTGCAGAAAGTGATTCCTCAGGACCGCTGGATTCAGTTTTCACATGAGTTGATCCACCACGGCAGGCAGGTGTGCATTGCGCGGAAGCCTCGGTGCGTGGACTGCTCGCTGGAGCACCTGTGCAACTCCTCGGACAAGACGTGGAGTTCGCACTAGCGGGGTACCCCTGCCCCGTACCTTCTTGCGCAAAATCTTCAAACGAAGAGAGTTAAGGGCGGACCTTGCTTACGCCTAACCCACTTACCTGGTGTACGTCGAGCGCGGGGTGGTTCTCCTTTCAGTGTAGATGTCTCGCGAAATGATCGTGCAAGTTTCTTCGCGCGGCTAAGCCATGTGCTTCTCTCAGTTATGCCGTTTTCGAGGCGTTCAGATACTTGACAAGAGTCTCAGCCAGGAACCGAACGGTGGCTTCGGGGGCTTCTACGTGGGGTGGGTGGCCGAGGTCGGTGAGGGTGGATGAAGTAATGGGGCCTATGGAGGCTCGGATGACTGAGATGGGCAGAGTGATGCCTCCCGCTTCGAGCAGGGTGAAGAGATTGCGGGCTGTGGAGGAGCTGGTAAAGGTGATGGCGTCGACTTGCTCTGTGGTGAGGACGTGCCGAATGCGTTCGGCGGCGCCCTCCGGGATGACGGTGCGGTAGGCGGGGGCTACCGTGACCTCGGCGCCTGCGGCGCGCAGGGTATCGGGGAGGTATTCGCGGGCTTCTTCGGCGCGGATGAGGAGGAAGCGGGTGGGGGAGCCGTCGGGCTGGCGGGCGTGGGGACGCAGGGCTTCGGTTAGGGATTCGGCTACGGCTTGGGGCGGGAGGAGGTCGGGGGTGAAGCCGATTTGTCTGAGGGCTTGGGCGGTGGATGGGCCGATGGCAGCGATTTGTGGCCGGGTTCCCTCCGAGGCTGAAGCCCCGTTTTGTGGTTGGGCTGGAACGTACGGGCTGAAGCCCGTACCCTTCAAAGCCAACACTTCTGCTTGCGCGGGGTTGAAGCCCGTGCCCTTCAAACCGAGGGCTTCTGCTTGCGTGGGGTTGAAGCCCGTGCCTTTGAGGGTTTGAAGTCGAAGGCTGAAGGCCTCGACTGCGTTGGAGCTGGTGAAGATCAGCCAGTGGAAGTTTTCAAGGTGCTTTAGGGATTCATCCAGCGCGGTAAACGATGTTGGTTCGACCGTTTCGATGGTGGGTATGAGGATAGGTTCGGCGCCGAGGTCGCGCAGCCCATCGGCCAGCGCGGAGGCCTGCCGGGGCGAGCGGGTGACGAGGACGCGTGGGCGGCGAACGGGCACGCCTCGATTGTTGCAGAAGCTCGCAAAGCTCCTCGCGTTTTCTCGGGGCGAAAGCCGCCATCGCGTACTCTACCGCTATGCGGTTCTTCTGGGTGGCCCTGGGCAGTGCGGTAGGAGGCGTGGCACGCTACGCAGTCACGCTGCTGACGATTTCGCTCAGCCAACGGCTGCCGTGGGGGACGATCCTGATCAACATCGTTGGATCGTTCGTGATTGGCTTTTTCGGGACGCTGACGCTGCACGGAAGCCGCTTTGCAGTTTCAGACAATGCCCGCTTGTTCGTGATGGTCGGAATTTGTGGCGGGTTCACCACATTTTCTTCGTTCAGCCTGCAGACGCTCGATCTGCTGCGCGTAGGAGCTTACGGGCGGGTGGCTGCGAATATCGTGCTCTCGGTAGTGCTCTGCGTGCTGGCAGTCGGATGTGGTCATCTGCTCGCGGAGCGGTTTGTGCCGGGGGTGCAGATCGCGCAGACACGGACGGAAGAGCTGGCTGGTTAATAGAGCGGACCGGGTGTTTCAGTGGTGTTCGTGTTGATGACTTTCTTAACTTCTCTGCCAGCCTTCTAGCCAGTCGCTGGTTAGCTTTATGGGTGAGGGCCCGCCGAGTAGATAGTGGCGGTAGCTGCTCCATAGGTATTGTTCCGGAGCTTCGCAGATACCGCGTTTTATCGGGTTGCGGTGCAGGTATCTCAGCTTTTCGATGCGCTTGTTCCAAGAGACGATGTTGACGTCGTGGTAGCGCGGAGCCAGAAACGCTTGCCATCACCTTTGAGCTGTTTGGAGACCTGGACCTTCAGGACTCGCATTGTTTTCTCGAGGTCGGTATGTTCTGGTTCATTTACGAGTAGGTGGACGTGTTCGGGCATTAGGACGTAGCCGAAGACTTGGAGACCGTGACGTTCTCGGACCCGTTCCAAGTGATGTAGGAAGGTCTGTTTTGCTTCATCGCTTGCCAGGAAGGGTTTTCGGTTGTGGCAACTTACGGTGATGAAATGGTCGTGGCCTTCGTGCTGGTGACGTCTTAGACCGAGAGTCATGCGGACATCGTAGCGCGGCCATTTTCGGTTGGCCCACGCGTGACGATGAGACGTGTCACGAGTGGGGCCACCCGATCGTTTTGGGTGAGATGGGAAGCGGGGAAATCTCTGGTAGTGCCCAGGGGAATCCACACGGCCCAGTGCTCTTCCGGGCATCTCCGGTTAGCCCACGCGTGACGGTGAGACGTGTCACGAGTGGGGCACCCGATCAGTTTTGGTAAGGACGCGAAGGATGCCTGAAGATCTTTCGCTAGGGTTTGGTGGGGTTGTAGAAGACTTCGACGGTGCGGATTTCGAAGGGCTTAATTGGGAGCGTTACTGTGTCGCTGGTTAGCGGTAGGTGCTGGTCGCCCGGGAGCGGTTGCTCCATCATGTTGGACTCGATGGCGTAGGTGGCTCCGGGTGGAATGTGGAGCTTTACGTCGCCGGGCTTTCCTGCCCACTCGTAAAAGCGGAAGATGAGGGCGTCCGCGTCTTCGGCTTTCTTGACAGCGGTGAGGGTGACGTTGGGGTTGTCGATGGAGGCGAAGCTGTGCGTGGCGGGCAGCGAGCCGGTGTGCGAGAAGACCTGCTGGGCAGTGAGCGGGTTGTTGAGCTCGTAGCCGCGACGCACGGTTTGCGCCTGCTGCCATGGACCGGTGTGCGGGTAGATCTCGTAGGTGAAGTGCTGGATGCCGCGGTCCGCGTCAGGGTCGGGCCAGGTGGGCGAGCGCAGGAGCGTGAGGCGGAGCGTGTTGCCCAGCGCGTCGTAGCCGTACTTAGAGTCGTTGAGGATGCTGACGCCTTGCTTGTCGTCACCTAGGTCAGCCCAGCGGAGGGCCGGAACTTCGAACTGGGCTTTGCTGAACGAGTTGTCGCGGGTGGTGGGTCGCTGGATGGAGCCGTAGGGGATCTCGAAGGTGGCCTTGGCGGAGGTGGCGGCGAGTGGGAATGCGGCCTTTAAGAGGACGTGGGACTCGTGCCAGTCAACGGTGGTGTCGACGCGGACGAAGTCTGCTCCAGCGTCTAGAGAAATGTCTTGCGTGAAGTGCGACTTCTGCCAGGTGCGCTCGATGCGTACGGTCTTGCGCAGCGGTCCGTCGGTGACGAGCTTGATGGAGTCGACGGTGCTGATGGGGGTCATCGGCTTGTCAAGCGTGCCGGGGTCGATGTTCCAGGCGTCGTAGTTCTTGGGTGTGTCGGCGTAGGTCTGGAGTTGGTTGCCGCAGCCGCTAGGAGCTAAATATTGCTGACCGCGATTCTGGTCCTGGATTGAACTTATGCAGCCGTCCTTACTGTTGATCAGAACCGTAAGTATTCCGTTGCTCAAGCCGATGCCATTTGCTGTATTGCCGCCCCGAACTCCGGAGTCATCTGGTCCCTGAGGTGCGGTTTTCTTCACCTTTGCAGAGTCTTGAACAAAGACAACCTTATAGCCGAGCGCGGGCATCGGGACGGAGGCGAGCAAAGTGAAGGTGTGGTTCCTCTCATCCTTGTTCGTAATCTGTGATTTGTAGGGGTGACCATCCTCGTCAACTACTTCAGCAGAGGACGCACTGCTCGGCAGTTGCGCCGTTAGAGTCACGATGGATGCAACAGGTGCAGCGAGTGTGTTGGTCACGATGACTGGAACGGCACCCGATAACGCAGTCGAGGTGTTTACGGCACTTGAAATCTGGTGCGAGGCATTGTCCGAAATCAGCTTGTCGGAGTTGAAGACTTCGGTGTAGTCCTTCTGGGCGTCGCGGTAGATGACACCGATGCCGGAGCCGGCGGCGAGGTCGTGGAACTGGTTAAAGGTGATCTTCTTCCAGTTCTCGGTGAGATCAGCGGCTGGATAGGGCTGGCCCATGAGCCAGGCGAACGAGGACAGCTTTTCGGCGTCGAGTGTGGCGGCTTCTGACTTGCGGTTGTTGGCCTTGTGCTTGGCCTGCGAAGTGAAGATACCGCGGTGGTATTCAAAGTAGAGCTCGTCCTTCCAGGTGGGCAGGCCGAGAGCTCCGTTGGGGCCGGTGGGTGGGGCCGTGTAGCCCCCGGCGATGGAGTCGTAGTTCCAGGTGGGGCTGGTTGGGTTGAGGTGGGTTTCGACCTTCGTAAAAAAGGATTGCGCTGTGCCGTAGTGCATGTCGGGCAGGGCGGCAGCGGTTGACTTGCTCGTGCCTGCGGCACTCGCCTTACTAAATGCGGGGGTCTCTCCACTGCGCGCTTCGCGCTCCGGTCGAGATGACGAGCTTTCTTCCGATGGCGCAGTTCCCTCTAACTTCATCCAGTGCTCGGCGCCGTCGAGCATGTCGCGGGTCGGGCCGCCGCCGTGGTCGCCGATGCCGTAGAGGTCGAGGTGGTCTACCGTTCCCGGGTTCCGCGCCGCGGACTCCGCAAAATCCGCGGAGATGCGGGTGGGGTTTACGTTGTCGTGGACGTAGTCGGTTGGGAAGTAGGTGAGGACCTTGCTGCCGTCGGGCGACTCCCACCAGAAGAGGCGGAACGGGAGCTGGTTGGTGTCGTTCCAGTGCATTTTCTGAGTGAGGAAGTAGTCGAGGCCGGAGCGCTTGTAGATCTGCGGAAGCTGCCAGTTGTAGCCGAAGCTGTCGGGGTTCCAGCCGATGCGGGCGGTGACGCCGTACTCCTTTTGGAAGAGGCGCTGGCCGACGAGGAGCTGGCGGACGAGCGATTCGCCGTCGGGAATGTTGAGGTCGGGCTCGACCCACATGCCGCCGACGATTTCCCAGCGGCCCTCCTGCACACGCTTTTTGATCTCGGCGTTCATGTCGGGGTACTTGTCGGCGATCCAGGCGGTGTACTGCGCGGCGGACTGCGAGTAGGTGTAGCCGGGGTACTCGTTCATGAGCTGGAGCGCGGTGTTGAAAGTGCGGCGGACGACATCGATGGTTTCCGAGCGGGGCCAGAGCCAGGCGGCGTCGATGTGGGCGTTGCCGGCGAGGGTGATGTTGGCCTGGGCGAGGACGGGGTGGAGCTCGGCGAGGATGGACTGCGCCTTGAGGAGCGAGGCGTCGAAGGCGGGCTGGTTGGCAGCGGCGAGAGCCTTGAAGTCGACCGCGGCGATGGCGGATTCGACCTTAGGCAGGAGGTCTTTGCGCGGGGTGGGGAGTGCGGGCAGGAGATTGGCGGCGGTGATGACCTGCACGCGGATGTCGTTGGGGTCTGGGCGCGTGGAGTCCGTGGCGGGCTCGATGCGCATGTTCACGCCTTCCCAAGTCTTCTCGTCGACGGTGTGGAGGAGCTTAACGGCGACGAGAAACCGGTCGCCGGGGTGGGCGGGCTCAGTGAGGACGATGGGCTCGAGGTCGTCGCCGAGCGCGACGCGGCGGCCGTTGACGTAGATGATTTCCGGCATGGGGCCGTTGGCGGTGGAGCGGAACTGGAACCAGATGCGCGAGCCGGTGAGGTCGTAGCCGTAGAGGGTTTTCGGGATTTCGATCGTCTTGCGGTACCAGACGGCTTCCTTGGTGGACTTGATGTAGGTTGTGCGCGAGGTGGGCGCGGGCTGGACCTGCCAGGAGGAGTCGTCGAGGGTGGCGGACTCGCCGTGGGGGAGGTCGCCGGCGTGGAAGCGCCAGTCGCCGGGGGGCAGGGCGTTCAAGGTCTCGAGGGTGTGGAGCTTTTCGAGCGCGGAGGGCGAGAGGTTCTTGAGCTCGCGTACGGGCGTGAAGGATTGAGCGGATGCGACTGCGGAAGCCAGAAGGAACCCGGCGGCAAGGAACGTCGAACGAAAGCGCATGGCCGCAAGGGTAGCACCGGGCGCATGGGAAAGTGGAGAGCGGCGGTTAGCTTTCTGCGCTTACGGCTGGGGTTCAGGCCTTCTTGGACTTGGCGGGTGCCGTGCTTGGGGCCGTGTGTTTGAGCCAACGGACGAGGAGCTTGTGGTCTCGTTCGGTCTGGTCGGCGTAGGCGCGGGCGAAGGTGACGAGGGCCTTATCGAACCGCGGGGAGGTGCCGAGATAGGCGGCAATCCGGACAGGGTCTCCGGCCCGGGCGTGGCTGCGGGCGAAGATTTCGCCGCAGAGCTCGGCGTAAGCGCGGAGGTCGGAGGAGGTGAGGGTGGAAATGTCGAGGCCCGCCTTGTGATCGTTGAGCTGGCGGACGAGGTAATCGCGGCCTTCAATGGCGGTGTAGCCGAGGAAGGGGTCGGAGGTGAGCTGCATGGCCCGCTGGCCGTCCATGACGCGGTGGCCCTGCTGCGTGTAGGCCGCGGCGGCCTGCGGCAGGTAGGGCGCGTAGGCGGAAGCGGGCTCCTCCTTGACCTGGAGGAAGAGTGGGTCGGCGCCGGGCCGGGGATGGCGGGAGGACTCGAAGTAGATGCAGTAGTCGCGCAGGCCGACGGAGCCGGTGCCGACGACCTTGAAGGCGACGTCAAAGGCCTGGTACTGGGCGAGAAAGTGGCGGCGCTCGGGCTGCAGGGTTTCGGCGTAGGCGGCGAGGGAGTCGAGGACCTTGCGGGCTTCGGGTTCGGGGACCGGGGAGAGGAGCGGCGGGTCGGCGCGGAAGTGACCTTTCTCGGTGAACCTGGCGACGGTGCGTTGCGGGGTGGAGCGCTCGGCGGAGTCCAGGATGCGGGCTATGGGCGCGAGATGGCGGAGGCGATGCACCTGGAAGCGCGCCAGCTCGAGCACGGGCATGGCGGCGAAGAGGTGGATGAAGCGGCGGTAGGTTTCGGCAAAGACCTCGACGGCGCGGCGGCGGGCGGCGCGGCGGACTCCGGCTTCGCGGCCGGCGAGGAGCAGGCTGGTGGCAAGGCGCTTCAGGTCCCACTCGAAGGGACCGGCGATGGTCTCGTCGAAGTCGTTGATGTCGAAGACGAGCCGGCCGTCGGGGGCGGCGTAGGCTCCGAGGTTGTTGACGTGGGCGTCGCCGCAGAGTTGGGTGAGAATGCCGGAGTTGGGGTGCGCGGCGAGGTCGGCGGCCATGACGGGGACGGCTCCGCGGAAGAAGCCGAAGGGCGAGGCGGCCATGCGCTCGTACTTGATGGCGACGAGCTCCGGGATGCGGCCGGCCTGGGCATTGCGCAGGGTGGTAAGGGGATCGACGGTGCGGGTGCGCTCAGAGAACTGGGCGTGCGCGCTGCGGGCGAGCTGCTTGCGGGCGTGGATGCCGGAGGCGCGGCGTTCGGCGTAGGTGAGCGGTACGGGCATGCTGCCGGGATTGTATGGGTTCGACTTGTGGGGAGCGGGTATAAACTTTTGCTTCCGGCCCGCGCGTCGCGCGGGTGTTTGGTGGAGGGTGAGCGGATGGCTCTGAAGGAAGAATTGAGAAACGAGTCGGCGCACGCGCCTTCGCCTGAATTGCCGGTGACGCTGCCCACTACGCTGCACGGCCGCACGCTGGAGCCGAACCGGCGGATGCCGCTGGAGCTGGACTGGGTGGAAGAAGTTCGGGTGAACACGTCGGCGGTGGAGCGGCGGGCGGCTACGGTGGGAACTCGGCGCAGCGTGAAGAAGGACTGGCAGGCGGCGTGGCTGCTGCGCGCGATCTCCTGCATGGACCTGACGACGCTGAGCGGGGATGATTCGACCGAGCGCGTGAAGCGGCTGTGTGCGAAGGCCAAGCGGCCGCTGGAAGATAAGATCGTGCGGGCGCTGGGGATTGAGGAGCTTGGGCTTACTGTTGGTGCGGTGTGCGTGTACCACGCGTTCGTGGAGACAGCGGTAAAGGCGCTGGAGGGTTCGGGGATTCCAGTGGCGGCGGTGAGCACGGGCTTTCCTGCCGGGCTTTCTCCGCTGGAGACGCGCGTGGAGGAGATCAAGCGCAGCGTGGCCGCGGGAGCGAGCGAGATCGACATTGTCATCACGCGGGCGCATGTGTTTAACGGCGAGTGGAACGCGCTCTACGACGAAGTCGCGGCGTTCAAGGAGGCGTGCGGGCCGGCGCATATGAAGGCGATTCTTGGGACGGGCGACCTGCTGACGCTGCGCAATGTGGCTCGGGCTTCGGTGGTGGCGATGATGGCGGGCAGCGACTTCATCAAGACGTCGACCGGCAAGGAAGCCGTGAACGCGACGCTGCCGGTTTCGCTGGTGATGGTGCGGGCGATTCGCGAGTATGCCGAGCGGACGGGCATGGCGGTCGGGTTCAAGCCGGCGGGTGGGATCAAGACGGCGAAGCAGTCGCTGGATTGGCTGAGCGTGATGAAGGATGAGTTGGGGCGGCCGTGGCTGGAGCCTTCTTTATTTCGCTTCGGGGCTAGCTCGATGCTTGGGGATATCGAGCGGCAGTTGGAGCACCATGTGACGGGCCGGTATAGCGCGGGGTATCGGCACCCGCTGGCGTGAGGTCGCTATGATGTCGATCTTCGACAAGGTTCGGGAATGGACACCATTGATTCCTAAGAATCGGATGACGGCAGACGAAAGTCAGTCATTTTCCGAAGCTTCTTCTTGGTGCGAGTCTCAACCGCTCACTGCAGTTGTTAGAGAAACAGCGGACCAGCAGCGACGGCGGGCTCTGATTGTGGAGTCGGAAGAGCTGTATCGAGAGGCGTATAGACGCGGCGAGAAATACGACGGCCCGCTTCACAAGCGGGCTCAGGCGATGAACAGGGAGGCGGATCATGAGTCATTGATCTTGTTACGATCTCAGCTTCGAACTACTTCGTTCTGTCCCGGAGATGTGGGTGAACTTATCCGTTCTCAACGCTTCCAAGACGGGGTCGTTAAGGTCATTGCGCTTCGCTCCCACGCGTTAGCAACGACTGGCACGCGCGTCCGTCAGCGGCGTCCGGAGGGAAGGTTGCTGCATTACGAGCCATACGAAAATTTGGCGGATGGAGCTTCTGAGTACAGCTCAAACGGCTTCTTTGATGTCCATGATGCGCCACCGTGGGATACGTGGATTTCGTTCGATGGAAGGCGGTTAGTCAGCTGGGTTCCCGCTGTTCTCATTCCGTTAGCGCAAGCGGGTCTCGATGCGAATGCGGTCGATTGCATTCGATGGCAGGCCGACTGAGTGATCGCGATTCTAAGAATGGAGCATCATTTAAGGAGGCGCTCAGGGTACAACGGCACCCCCGGCGTTGATTCTGGAGCTTCCAGCACCATCTTTGTAGGCGGATGGAAGTGTGGGCATTCGCGGTTAAACCTCCCGTGACGGTGAGACGTGTCACGGAGGGGCACCCGAGCTTTGGTGGCTGGGACAGGAAGGCAAGGCATATCTCAGGGGCTAAAGCCCAGATTTTCGGCGGCACTGATACCCGGACTAAAGTCCGGGCCTATCTCAGAAGCGACGGCAAAAGCAAAACGAACGAAATATATGCCCGAGCCTCTGGTACTTCACTCCGGGCTCGTGCCTTTGGCCCTTGCTGCGGCAAATGCGGGGGTCTCTCCACTGCGGCGCAAAAGCGCGCCTCCGGTCGAGATGACAAGCGTTTGTGGTGGGCAGAGAAGGTTTTCTGGACGCGCTGAGGGTGGGCCACCTCTTCTCCCTCAGCCTAGATCCTGGGATCGGGGACAGAGCGCATTAGGCCTTAGATTGGGCGTTCGCGAAAACCTGCTTCGCTGTGGTGGTTGCGGCTACATCTTCTGTGCCCGCGACTCCATGGTGGATCCAGCCCGAGTTTACGCTGGCCACCATCTCCTCGTAGGCTCCGGTGCGGCCCTTGGGCAGGCCCATGCTTTCGAGCACACCTGCCAGGGCTTCGGGCGGGATCGGCTGGGCTTTGACTTCCATGCCGAGGACTTCGCCTAGCTGGATTGCCATCGCGTCCGGGCTGAGCGGCGAGCCCAGTTCGATGATTCGCTTGCCGGTCCAGTCCGTGGCGAGGAGCTTTGCGATCTCCGCACCAATATCGTCGGTGCCGATCATGGGGATTTCGCGGTCGGTGGGGATGTACGCGGAGGGCAGTACGCCTCCTTGGCCGGACTGGAGGCCGTAGAGGTAGTTTTCGATGAAGGAGCCTGCGCGCACGAAGGCCAGCGGGCCGGGGTGGCCCTTGAGAGCTTCTTCCATGATGTGTGTGCTGGTGATGAGGCCGAGGCCGCTCTGCTGCTCGGAGCCGATGGAGGAGAGCGCTACGACCTTTAACTGCGGGGATTCGCTGAGGGCTTGCTTGTAGGCTCCGGCGACGGCATGAGCTTCGCTGAAGTCAGGCGACGGCGTGGGGACGGGCGGCATCATGAGGTACGCGCCTTCAACTCCCTGCAATGCCTGCGTGAGGGCGGCGGCATCTTCCCACTCACCCTTAACTATTAAGACTCCTTGCTCTGCCCAGGGTGCTGCTTTCTCCGGGTTGCGGACGAGTGCTCGTACCTGCTTGCCCGTAGCGAGAAGATGCTTGGCGGCAGCTCCGCCTACTTTGCCTGTGATGCCGGTGATGAGAAACATTTTTGGGTTCTCCGTTCTGTAGGTGAGATGTGCGGAAGAGAATGCGGTGCAGTAGCGACGGCGGCGGAGTTACGATGGAAGCGATGGGTATCGCCTGAACCACATACCCGCCATCAGGAGGTTGTGACTATGCCAACCATTGATCAAACGGTGACTATCGTCCGCGACGAAGAATGGCAGTATGTTCGTATTCCCTTGTCCGTGCAGTTGCCCGAAGGCGAACTCCGCCTCCACAGACATTCGCTGCATGGTCCGATCACGTTGTCTCAGATTCCGGATGAAACTACGGCTGAAAAGCGTACTCAGGATTGGCAGGAACTTTTTCGGTTGCTGGATGAGGCGCATGCCGCCGGGGAGACATTCGAGTTGGAAAGAGACTTCTGCCCTCCTCGTGACGTGGCTTTCTAATGAGCGATCTGTACCTGCTCGACACGAACGGAGCCTCGGACCTGTTTTCAGGAAAGTCAACTGTGCATGTGCGAGCGGCCATGAAGGCGCGACAGCGCGGTGACCTCATCGCGATCTCCGTATTGACGCATGCTGAACTGAGCTTTGGATTTGCCCAGAATCCATTAGCGACCCGTCTCCGCAGAGCGTACGGTGAGTTCCTATCCCAGGCTGTTGTATTGGCATGGGAGGAGCGAGCTGCCGAGTCGTACGCTCAACTGCGTCTTGAACTCAAGCGCAGGGGTTTAGTGGTCGACACGATTGACCTTCTTATCGCGTCACAAGCTCATGCGCTGGGAGCGACGCTGGTCACTGGCGACGAGGATTTCCGGCATGTCGCTGATCTGATTCGCATCGTAAACTGGGCCACTGAACTGAACTGAGGGCGGATATGGCGAGCAGCGTGATGGAGAAGTTTGAGTCGATGGAATATGGGCCGGCACCCGAAGATGCGGGTGAAGTGACTCGCTGGCTGGAGAAGCATAATCGCAAGTTCGGCAGCTATGCCGGTGGAAGCTGGACCGTTCCTGATGGGTCCG
The DNA here is from genome assembly GCA_965198545.1 of Granulicella sp. GTDB lineage: Bacteria > Acidobacteriota > Terriglobia > Terriglobales > Acidobacteriaceae > Granulicella. The sequence continues at coordinate 272,821 of CBDAPS010000003.1, forward strand.
AGGATAACGCCAACGGCGGCGGCACGTTTGAAACGCGGAACCCGGCTACGGGTGAGTTGCTGGCCATCATTGCGCAAGCGGATGAGCGTGAAGTCGATATAGCGGTGAGGGCGGCTCGTGCTGCCCTGCCCGGATGGCAGGCGCTGAGTGGGCATCAGCGCGCCCGGTATCTGTATGCGCTGGCGCGGCAGGTGCAGAAGCACTCGCGCAAGCTGGCCGTGCTGGAGACGCTGGATAACGGCAAGAGCATTCGCGAGTCGCGGGATATCGATATTCCGCTGGTGGCTCGGCATTTTTACCACCATGCCGGGTGGGCGCAGCTTCTTGATGAGGAGTTCAAGGGCTATGTGCCGGTGGGCGTGGTGGGGCAGATCATTCCGTGGAACTTTCCGCTGCTGATGTTTGCGTGGAAGGTGGCTCCGGCGCTTGCGGCGGGCTGCACGGTGGTGATCAAGCCGGCGGAGTACACGCCGCTGACGGCCATTCTGATGGCACAGATCGCGGAGGAGATTGGCCTGCCCGCGGGTGTGCTGAACGTGGTGCAGGGCGACGGGCGCACGGGCAAGCTGCTGAGCGAGCACCCGGGGATCGACAAGATCGCATTTACCGGGTCGACCGAGGTGGGGCGGCTGATCCGCAAGGCTACGGCGGGGACGAGCAAGAAGCTGAGCCTGGAGTTGGGTGGGAAGTCGCCGTTCATCGTGTTCGACGACGCCGACCTGGACTCGGCGGTGGAAGGGCTGGTGGACGGGATCTGGTTCAACCAGGGGCAGGTTTGCTGCGCGGGCTCGCGGCTGCTGGTGCAGGAGCGCGTGGCCGAGAAGCTCTATGACAAGCTGCGGGCGCGGATGGAGACGCTGCGTGTGGGGTCGCCGCTGGATAAGGCAATCGACATTGGGGCGATCGTGGACCAGGTGCAGTATGACCGCATCCAGAAGCTGGTGGCGATGGGCATTGCGGAGGGGGCGACGTGCTGGCAGCCGGACATTGCCATACCGAGCAAGGGATTGTTTTTGAAGCCGACGCTGCTGACGGGGGTGTCGCCCGCGGATACGGTCGCGCAGGAAGAGATCTTTGGGCCGGTGCTGGCGGCGATGACGTTCCGGACTCCTGCGGAGGCCGTGGAGCTGGCGAACAATACGGCGTATGGGCTGGCTGCTTGCGTGTGGAGCGAGAACATCAACGTGGCTCTGGATGTGGCTGCGCAGGTGAAGGCAGGCGTCGTGTGGGTGAACGCGACGAACCTGTTCGACGCGGCCTGCGGGTTTGGCGGGTATCGCGAGAGCGGGTATGGACGCGAAGGCGGCAAGGAAGGCATGTACGAGTACCTGGAGCCGGAGTGGCTGCATGCCTCGGCTGAAGTGGTGGCATTGCCGGAGCCTGCGGCTGGTTCGGAGTTCTCCGATGTCCGTTCTCCGTTGTCAGAACATGCTACGGAGAACGGAGAACGGATCACCGAACCCGAGATTGGAATCGACCGCACGGTAAAGCAGTACATCGGGGGCAAGCAGGTGAGGCCGGACTCCGGGTACAGTTTTGCGGTGCGCGGGGTGGATGGGCGCGTGGTGGGCGAGGCTCCGCTGGGGTCGCGCAAGGACATTCGCAATGCCGTGGAAGCCGCTCGCGGAGCGGGAGCGAAGTGGGCGAAGCAGACGGCGCATGGGCGGGCGCAGGTGCTGTACTTCATCGCGGAAAACCTGGCGCTGCGCGAGCAGGAGTTGACCAGCAAGCTGGCGGAGTTTGTGGGGCGGGACCAAGCGGCGATCGAGGTGGGCTACAGCATCGAGCGGTGTTTTGCGTATGCGGCGTGGTGCGACAAGTTCGAGGGCTCGGTGCATAACCCGCCGTTCCGCATGGTGACGATAGCGATGAAGGAAGCGATCGGCACGGTGGGCGTACTGGGACCGGATGAGGCTCCACTGCTGGGGCTGCTGAGCCTGGTGCTGCCGGCGATTGCGATGGGCAACGCCGTGGTCGCGGTGCCGAGCGAGCGGGCGGCGACGCTGATGGGCGAGTTGTACCAGGTGTTCGACACGAGTGACCTGCCGGGCGGCGTGGTAAACCTGGTGGCCGGCAAGCCGATGGAGTTGGGCAAGACACTGGCCGAGCACGACGACGTGGATGCGGTGTGGAGCTTCCGCGATGAGGCTTGCTCGGCGATGGTGAAGGCCGGGTCGATCGGCAACCTGAAGCAGGTGTGGGCTGTGAACTCGAAGAGCGGCGGGCCGGCTGTCGATTGGTTTGATCCAGCGCAGGCCGAGGGACGGTGGTTTCTGCGACATGCCACGCAGGTGAAGAACGTTTGGGTGCCTTACGGGGAGTGAGGCTGCGTGATGCTCCCCCTTCCGCGCCTACTCAAATGCGTGGAGCGGAAACTCTGTCGCGAACTTCGGCGACGGGTTCTGATAGACGAGCGATAGGAGCGAGTCGCCGTCTCAAAGGACGAAGAGAGTCCCTGCGTATACTTGTGGTATGAGCCGCGTCATCACTGTTCTAATGCCCTGTCTGAACGAGGCGGAGACAATCGAGGTTTGCGTGCGAAAGGCGCAGGCAGCGATTCAGGACTTAGGGCGGTCCGGTGAAGTGCTGATTGCTGATAACGGCAGCACGGACGGTTCACAAGAGATGGCGACGCGTGAGGGCGCGCGGGTGATCCCGGTGGCAATTCGCGGCTACGGCGCGGCGCTGATCGCAGGCATCGAGGCAGCCGAGGGCGAGTACATCCTGATGGCCGACGCGGACGATTCTTACAACTTCGGACACCTGCCGCGGTTTGTGGAAGCACTTGACTCCGGCAAGGATCTGGTCATGGGAAACCGCTTTCAAGGCGGAATCGCAAACGGTGCGATGCCACCGCTGCACAGGTACCTGGGAAATCCCGTTCTTTCCTATATCGGCCGGCTCTTCTTTAAGGTTCCTATTGGCGACTTCCATTGTGGCATCCGGGCCTTCCGCCGTGATTCGATGCGTGCGCTCAACCTGCAAACCACAGGCATGGAGTTTGCCTCGGAAATGGTCGTCAAATCCGCTTTAGGGAAGCTGCGCATCGGTGAAGTTCCGACCACGCTGAAACCCGACGGACGATCCCGGGCACCGCACCTTCGCACTTGGCGAGACGGCTGGCGGCACCTGCGCTTCCTGATGATGTACTCGCCGCGCTGGCTCTTTTTCTATCCTGGCTTGGCCTTCGCCATGATCGGCGCTCTTCTATCCCTTTGGCTGCTGCCCGGGGAACGCCAAATCGGATCCATGCATTTCGACGTCGATACCCTCACGTACTCTCTTGGCCTGTTGATGATGGGCGTGCATGTTGTCGTGTTCGCGGCAAGCGCCAAGATGTTCGGAACAAGAGAAGGGTTTTTGCCGCCGAATCCAACGTATGAGCGCCTGGTCAGCCGGTTCAGTCTTGAATATGGGCTGATCATCGGAGTTGTCCTGTTGTTGATCGGCCTGAGTATCTTCGGATATGCGCTTACCTCCTGGCGTGCGGTTGGGTTTGGGTCACTCTCACCTACCAGGATGTTGCGTTTCACACTGCCTTCCATGTGCGCCCTGATGCTCGGAGTGGAGACAATCTTTGCCAGCTTCTTTTTGGGGCTGCTCCAAATTCAGCACAGGTCGGTGGACACAAGTCAAGCGTCGCAACATGAAGATGCGCCCTAGGCCGAAACTATCTGCCGTCGAGAAGATTGACCTCGCTGCCGCGGTCTAGCTTCATGGGCATGGCGGGGCATTACGGTCAGGAATGCTGCGCCTGCGGAAGACTCAACCTGAAGTCGTATACTGCGCCTGTACTGATGCTCGTCGTTCACGGGACGAGATCGGCATTCAGCCATGCTCTCCAATATTCAGAAAAGGAACACACCGGCGTGCCGCATGCATTTCTCTATCTTTGGGAGCTTTTCTTCACATTTTCGATCTTAGGCCTGGGCAAGCGGACCGCGAGAGTGCTGCGCTTCAACGATGCCTCCTGGGCATTTGCCGGCATTCTAGGAGTTTCCCTGCTCCTTCTTTTGGGTAGCGGTCTGAGCCTTCTCCACCTCATTCGCCGCGATGTGTTTTTTGCCATCGTGATCCTCGGTACGGCTTTGTTCGTGCTGGAACTGTTAGTCGGCAGGAAAGGGTTCGAAAGGATTCAGTGGTCTCACCTTGCGATTGGGTGGAAGCTCACATTGATCGCCGGAGCCATTGTTACCACCGTTCTGCTGATGGGGTCGCTTCGCCAGTTCGTGTGGAATAATGACGACCTGCAGGCTTACATGGCTTTTGCCAGGAAGGCTCTTCAATGCCATTCGCTGCAACCCGACCCGTTTAGCGAGAGACGAATCTCTACAGCCGTTGGGGGGCAAATCTTCATCGACGCGTTCGCTTATGCGGCTGGCGATATCCGCGCCATGGGATTTGTGGACTCGGTGTTGGGGTATGCGCTGTACATACTCTTGCTCGCCGAAGTTCTTCGTGCCTGGGCCGTTCCTCGGCGCATCATGGGGGTGCTCCTCCTGCTGCTTACCGTCTTTACCCTGATCAAGGTCAACCTGACGCTGGTCTACCTCTCGGTCGCGGCATTCCTGGCAATTCTTCTTTTGCTGACGCGTGCAGCTGAGAAGCTTGAACAACGTTTAGACTGGAGAACCGTTCTCCCGTTGGCGATCCTGCTGGGCGCATGCTTCACGACAAAGTCATCGAATATCGCCTTTGCCGTTCCCCTGATCGTCGTGTTCAGCGCCGTAGATTGGTTGCTGGAAAAGCGTAGCAAGGTGTACTTGAATGGGTTGGCGGCGCTCGTCCTCGCATTCGTGGCGGTCATCCCGTGGTCTCTGGTTCACCACAGGACCGAAGGCACATTCTTCTTTCCTACGCTCGGGCTCGGCTATCATGCCAGCGCTTATGGACGTCTTCTCGCGCCCGGTAAGATAGGCTCTCCCGCAATAGCCATCCTCATCGCTTTACCGATGCTGTTGTTACTGGCAGGAGCACTGTTTTTCGCGGCACGGTTTGCGAAGAACTGGCGAGTCGCCAGCCGGGCCAGCCTCCTGGCGCTGCTGGCTACCGCATGGATCGCTGTTCTCGGCACCGCCATTTCCGTTGGAGGCGAGGCGGTTGACCGCTATACCGCTCCTTTCGCGATGCCCGCGCTGCTTCTGTTTTTTGCGGCCCTTACGCATCCGCGTTCGGGTAATTTCGCCAAGGCTCGAAGAAACGGCTTTCTGGTCTTTGCCTTCGCCCTGATCTACGAAGTAGGGTTCATCGACTGGCGACTGGATTGGTCTCGGGAAACCTCTATCTTGGCGTACGAAGCGTTTGAACGCACTCCTCCGAGGTATCTGGAGTCATGGGAGCATGTCGTCAGCCGCGCCGTTTTTGAGCAGGAACAAAGACGAGCGTTCGCTGCACAGGCCACACTGCCCGAACACGCGACGGCGCTGGAGGCGGTTTCCTTTGCTTATCCATATGATTTCCGGCGTAATACGCTGTACTTCGCAGATTTCCCAGGCATGGCGGGCCTCCCAGACGGAATGCCAATCGGCGAAGGCGCACCAGTGTTGCGGCAGTACCTGCTAAGCCACGGAATCCGCTACGCCATGTACGATCGCCGCCTCGATGAACCCGCTGCGGTCTGGGCTCGATTCCTTGCTTCTCCTAAACTCCGGATGGGGATGGAAGAGGCGCTTCGACATCCCAAAACAAGTCACATGTTGCAGCCTTGGGGACGTATGCAATGGTATGTTGCCGAAGAAACCCGGAAAGAGTTACTCGCCGCCATATCCTCTGGACATGTGACCTACGACGACGGTTTTCTGATCGTGGCGCGCCTGGACTAGGGCAGTTCCCCGGTGTGACTGTCAGTGGTGTACAGGATTCAAACGCGTCAGCGTGTTCGCAGGTCTGCAAACAGGGCGTAAGTTGCCGCGAGACAACCAACAGGGGTCATCCCACGCCCCCTGCGGGTCAAAGGCAGGCCAGGTTGTAGACTGTGAAGGTCGTACAACGAGAGATGTATTGCCGATAGAGACCAGCATCGTACTGATCACGTGTGACCGCGCGGAGCAGATGCGCGTGGCTGTCGAGAGCCTGCTTCTCCAGCGGGTGGATGCAGGCTTTGAGATTGTGGTGGTGGACGATGGCTCCAGCGATGCGACGGCTGCCGTGTTGCTGGAGTTGACGGAGCATGCACCCGTTCCGATGCGGGTGGTGCGGACGGAGGGCGTGGGCGTCCCAGCGGCGAGGAACCTTGGGGCCAAAGCCGCTGCTGGGCGTTGGATCGCGTACTTCGATGACGACCAGATCGCTTCATCGGGGTGGCTGCAGGCATTGCTGGTAACGGCTGAGCAGACCCGCGCGCGATGTGTGGGTGGGGCGCTGGCGCTGCGGCTTCCGGCAGGAGCGCCAGTGGATTTGCTGCCGAGGACTCGGGCGCTGCTGGGCGAGCACCTGCTGGGCGATCGGGTACGTCGCTATCCTCGCAGGCATCTGCCGGCCAGCAACAATGTGCTGATCGAGCGCGAACTGTTTCTCCAGGTAGGCGGGTTCGATGAGCGGTTTGTGCACGGCGGATCGGATACGGACCTGTTCGGGCGGGTGCGCGAGGCGGGCGTGGCGATCTGGTTTGCGCCGGAGGCTCGGGCGGAGCATGTGATCCCCGCAAGGCGGCTGCGGCCGGAGTTTCTGCGCTGGACGAGCCTGAAAGTGGGCGCTGCGAGTGCTCGGATCTTGCGGAAGCAGCGGGGGCCGCTTGCCCGGCTGATGGCTGTGGTGATGCGAAGCGCCGCGACCGTAATGCGAGATTTGCCTGCGCTGGTTCTGGCAAAGGTTATCGGGAGCAGGACGCGGCTGGTGGAAACGCAGTGCAGCCTCTGGTATTCGCAGGGGCTGATGCGCGGGCTGGCGGCTGGATGGGCTCCGCAGAGGATGGGTGGGACGCGGTTTCTGGAGGGGCTGGACTTCCGGCGGCATGGTGGGGAGCGGCCGGTTCGTGGTTAGTGGTTCGTGGTTAGTGGTTAGGAGAGCGAGAGGCTAGCCCCGTGAGCTGGCCTCTTTGTTTGCCTTAAGGTGATGTTCGCTAGGCGTAGGTTGGCAGTTCGCCTTGCAGGAGTTCCTTTGCGCCGCGGGCGATGAGTTCTTCGGCAGCCCATTGGCCTAGTTCGGCGGCTGGGGTGCCTTGCGGAGCTTTGTGAAGGATGTGGACAGACTGCTCGCCGTCGGGGGCGGCGACCATAGCATGCAGGTGCCAGTGCTGGTCGACGAGGTGGCAGTAGGCACCGAAGGGCAACATGCAGCCACCGCCGAGGGCGGCGAGGACGTGACGCTCGGCGGTGGTGGCGAAGGCTGCGTTGGCGTCGTGCAGGGTGCTGAGGGCTTCCATGATGGGTGAGGGCGCGTGGGCGAGGGTTTCGAGGGCGAGTGCTCCCTGGCCGGGGGCTGGGGTGATCTCGTCGACGGCGAAGCGCTGGTGAACATGCTCGTTGCGGTTGAGGCGATCGAGGCCGGCGGCGGCGAGGACGAGGGCGTCGGCTTCGCCGGCCTGCCACTTGCGCAGGCGGGTGTCGATGTTGCCGCGCATTTCCACGAACTGGAGATCGGGGCGAAGGGCGAGCAGCATGGCCTTGCGGCGGGGGCTGGTGGTGGCGATGCGCGCGGCTTCGGGAAGCATGTGCAAGCCCCAGTAAGCTTCGCAGACGAGTACGTCGCGGGCGTCGGCGCGGGTAGGGATGGCGGCGAGGGTGAAGCGCGGATCAAGGCTGGTGGGGAGATCTTTCAGGCAGTGAATCGCGACGTCGATGCGGGTGGCGAGGAGCGCGTCTTCGAGCTCCTTGGTGAAGACTCCCTTGGCGTCGAGCGGGGTGCCATCTTCGAAGGTGGCGGGAGCGCGGAAGGCGGGGTCCTGCATGCGGTCGCCGGTGGTGCGGATGACTTCGACCTCGACGGAGTGGCCGTGATGGCGGAGGGCGTCTGCGATGTGGTTGGCCTGCCAGAGTGCGAGCTGGGAGCCTCGGGTGCCGATGCGAATGGGGGAAGACATAGCTTGTTTAGGATACGCGCCGCTTCGATGTGTACGTGTGAGTGCGATACTGCTGGCGAAAGAGGTGCTGCATGAGGGTCCTGCTGACGGGCGCGACGGGCATGGTGGGACAGGGCGTGCTGCTGGAGTGCCTGACCTCGCCGCTGGTGAGCGAGGTGATTGCGCCGGTGCGGGAGATGCCTCTTGTGCAGTCGGCCAAACTGCGCGCGGTGGTGCGCAAGGACTTTGCCGACTGGAGCGATGCGGGCGAACTGCTGACGGGCGTGGATGCGTGTTTCTTCTGCCTTGGCATCAGCTCGCTGGGCATGAAGGAGCCGGAGTACCGGCATGTGACCTATGACCTGACAATGCGGCTGGCGGAGGCGCTGGTGAAGGCTTCTCCGCAGGCTTGCTTTGTGTATGTTTCCGGGGCGGGGACGGACGCGAAGAGCAGGGCGATGTGGGCCCGGGTGAAGGGCGAGACGGAGAACGCGGTGCTGGCGATGCCGCTTCGCGACGCCTATTGCCTCCGGCCGGGGTTCATCGAGGCGGCACCGGGCGTCCGGTCGAAGGTGAAGCTGTACCAAGCGATCTATACGGCGCTGAAGTGGGCTATTCCGCTGTTTCGCAAGCTGGCGCCGGGGATGGTGACGAGCACCTGGGAGGTTGGGCGGGCGATGATCCGGGTGAGCGAGCAGGGATGGCCGGAGAAGGTGCTGGAGGTGAAGGCGATCAATGCGGCGGGAGCGTAGCGCCGACTATTGCCCTGAACCGTCGGTGTTCTTGGTGCGGAGGGCAGTTAGCTGTGGGTGAAGGAGTTTGGCGGTTAGGGATTTTGTGAGCGCGTCGACGGCGGCCTGCTGCTCCGGGAGTAAATGGTGTGGCGGCGAGGCGCTGGGCGGTGCGGGCAAGCTCGGCCTGACGCAGGGCTTCGGCGGAGAGCTGGAGCTGCTTGATGGCCTCGGTGGCTGGGGCGGAGGCGAGGCGGGCGTTGTAGCGCTCGGTTTCGGCGGTCACGATGCGCTCGGCCTCGGCGGCCTCAAGGGTGCGGCCGCGCTGGTGGTCGGCGGCAACCTGCTGGAGGTCGTCAATGTCGTAGACGAAGCAGCCTTCCTGCTTGTTGACGTCGGGGCTGACGTCGCGGGGAACGGCGATGTCAATGAAGAAGACGGGGCGGTTGCGACGCCGCTGCTGCAGGGCGCGGGCGTGGTCGCGGGTGAAGAGGTGGGGCGCGGCACCAGTTGCTGCCGCGCCGGTTGAGGTGATGATGATGTCGGCGCGGTGGGCCTGGGCGTGAAGCTGGTCGAGCGGGATGACGCCGGTGGTGATGGCTGGTGTGCGGAGCGCGTCGGCGATACGCTCGGCGCGCGATTCGGTGCGGTTGGCGACGAGGAGCGTGGTGGCTCCCTGCGCGATGAGGTGGCGGGCGGCGAGATCGCTCATCTTGCCCGCGCCAACAATCAGGATGGTCTTGCCCTGGAGCGAGCCGAAGATCTTGCGCGCGAGCTCAGCGGCGACGGAAGCGATGGAGACAGACGAGCTGCCGATCTCGGTTTCGGTGCGGACACGCTTGGCGACGGAGAAGGCGCGCTGGAGGAGCGGGTCGAGTTGCGAGGCTCGGCCGGTGATGGACTGGATGGCTCCGACCTCGCGGGCGACGGTCCAGGACTCTTTCACCTGGCCGAGGATTTGCGGTTCGCCGACGACCATGGAATCGAGCGAGCTGGCCACGCGGAAGAGGTGGCGGATCGCTTCCTGCTCGCGGAACTGGTACAGGTGCGGGGTGAGCACGGCGGGCTGGAGCGCAAAGTAGTTGTGCAGGAAGTGGGAGAGCTGCGGCGGGGCTGAGTCGGCCTGGAGAACGGCGGGCTCGTGCGCGATGAGGAACTCGACGCGGTTGCAGGTGGAGAGGATGAGGGCTTCGCGGACGCCGGGCTGGTGGGCGAGGGTCCGGGTCGCCTCGGCGAGGCGGGTGGCGGGGATAGCCAGGCGCTCGCGCACGTCCAGGGCGCGGTGGTGTGGTTAACGCCAAGCAAGAGGAGGCTGCCTGCGGTTTGCAGCACGGACTCGCTCATGGCGTTTTGAACCTGTGGACGGCGGAGAACTGGTTGGCGGCCCAGACGGCGAGGACGAACAGGAAGGCGAAGCTGGAGAGATAGACGGCACGGCGGCCTCGCAGGCCCGAGTGCTGGCGAATGTAAATCATTAGCATGTAGGCCAGCCACATGGCGAGCGAGAGGAGGACCTTGGGGTCCGCGAAGAAGGCCGGACCGACGGTCTGCAGCGCGACGACAGAGCCGATGAGCAGGCCGAAGGTCATGCAGGGCAGGCCGATGAGCAGGGCGCGGAGGGCGATGGCGTCAGTGGTGGCGAGCGGCGGCAGGCGCAGCCAGATGCCGGATTGCGTGGACATGCGCTTCTGCTTCAAGCGGCGCTCCTGCACGAGGTAGAGCAGGCTGGCGAGCAGCGAAACGAGCAGCGCAGCGTACGCGGCGAGCAAGCAGCGCAATGTGGAGGAAGAGCCAGCCGGTGCGGATGTAGGGATAACTGAGGGTTTCCGTCTCCGGGGTGGAAGGCGGGCGCGAGCGTCAGCAGGATCGCCACCGGCAGGAGGAAGATGCCGAAGCTGACTGTCTTATAGCGGGCGGTGAGGAGAAGGAAGCTGACGCCGAGGAGCAGGCCGAGGCCGGAGAGGGTTTCGTGCGTGTCGACCGGCAGCGCGTGGTGCGCGGCGGCGAGCATTTCGACCACGGAGACGAAGTGGACGAAGACGGCTCCGTAGGCGGCGGGGACGGCGATGTGTCGCCAGCGCGGCTGGTTGTAAAGGGCTGCGGGCAACACCGCGAGCGCGGCGAGCGCGTAGAGGCAAACCGCGACTCGGAGCCAAAGGAGAGACATGGAGGGCAGCGCGCCGATGAAAGGCGCGGCTTTCAGTATATCGGGCTGCGTGTCGGGCTAGAGCGTTTCGCCCGGGAGAGCTCCATCGCCTGACAAAGCGCGGCGCAGGTAGTCGATCTGACCGAGATGGCGGTTGAGATGGCCGTACAGGTGGAGGAGGAACGTCTCGGTGGAGAGTGGCCGCTGGAGCACGAGCAGCGGGAACTCTTGCGCCAAGTCCTCCGGGGTGAGGTGTTCGACGACGTCCTGGGATGATTCGCTGGAGGGGCTCGATGCGGGCGAGGAGGTCGGCTTTGGAGAGGCCGCGGGTGCTGAACTCAAGCTCGCGGGTGCGGCTGTAGGGGATGCCCCCGAGTATGCGGCCAATGTACTCGCTCAGATTGCCTTCAAGGTGGAGAGCCAGATTGCCCGCTGAGTTGGTGATGCCGGGCAGGGTTTGCCAGAGGAGACCGTCGCTGGGAAAGGCTTCGACCTGGTGCTGCAACCCGCGGAGATCGCGGCGAAAGAGATTGGCGAATTCCTGAGTGTTCAAGGGCGGTAGCTCCTCGCTGCTTGCGGTGAGGTGCTAGGCAGAAGGCGTGCTGCCGGGACTGTTGCCGCTGGCGAGACTCTGCTCCAGGTAGGACTGGAGGCGGCCTTCGATGAGGCTGGTGGGGAGCAGGAAGGGCTTGTCGATGATCTCGATGCGGAGTTTACCGGCGGTGTGCTCGTACTTGGCGGTGATGCCGTCCTTGGTGAGGGTGCCGAAGGGGCCGGTGAGTTCGATGCCATTGGCCCGGAGGCGGGTGGTGGCCGAGGCGAACTGCTCGTCATTCATGGGGACTTCGATCATTCGGAGAGTTTACGCCTGAGCCCTCGGAAGGCTTCAACGCCATGGACGCGAAGTTCCGCCATGTTGCGCCATGACGAGCGGGTTTGGGACCGGAAATGCAGAGGTGGGGCGGATATTCTGGAGGTTCCCTGCGCCCGAAGATGCCCCAGCCCCTAGCCAATGCCGAAGCTGCCCTGAGCCCCGCGATGCGGCAGTATCGCGCGGCCAAGGAGGCGCACCCGGAGGCGCTGCTGTTCTTCCGCATGGGCGACTTCTACGAGCTGTTCTTCGAGGACGCCGTGACTGCCGCTCGGGAGCTGCAACTGACGCTGACGGCTCGCGACAAGATGCGCACGGTACCGATGTGCGGCGTGCCCTACCATGCGGCGGGGACGTATCTGCAGCGGCTGCTGCGGCTCGGGTACAAGGTGGCGATCTGCGAGCAGATGGAGGACCCCAAGCTCGCTAAGGGTGTGGTACGGCGCGAGGTGACTCGCGTGCTGACGCCGGGAACAGCGCTGGATTTAACGATGGCGGCGAGCGAGAGCAAGTGGCTGGCTAGCATGGCGGCTGCCGGGGCTGGCGCGAACGCCTGTGTGGGGGTAGCTTCGATCGATCTTTCTACCGGGGAGTTCCGGGCGACGGAGTTTGCGGGAACGCAAGCCTGGGCGCTGGCCCTGGATGAGCTGGCGAGGATGGGGCCGGCGGAGGTGCTGTTCTGCAAGGGGGCTGGGCCGTTTGGAGGCTCTGATAAGCGGCAAGCCATCCTGGGCTCGGGTGCGGACGCTTCGAACGTTCGTGGTGAGAGTGCTGAAGAGAGTGCTGCTGGAGCTGAGATCTCGGGGACTCGCAGCGAGCTGGAAGGCTGGGTGTTTGCCGAGGAGTATGCCGTGCCGCTGCTGCGGCAGGCGCTGCGGGTTCACTCGCTGGCCGGGATGGGACTGGACGGGCACGCGGCGGCTGCGATCGCAGGCGGGGCGATTGTGCACTACCTGCGAGCTACCAAGCAGGGCGCGCTGGAGCATCTGGATACGCTGCGGTTCTATGGCAAGCAGGATTGCCTGGAGCTGGATGCGGTAAGCGTTCGCAACCTGGAACTGGTGGACCCGCTGTTCTCCGCCGAGGGGCCGCAGACCACGCTGTTCTGGTGCCTGGATGCGTGCTGCACGCCGATGGGCAAGCGGCTGTTACGGGCTCAGTTGTTGCGGCCCATGGGGAATCTGGCGGCGATCCATGCTCGGCTTGGTGCGGTGGGCGTGGCGGTGAAGGATATTCGCAAGCGTGAGGGGCTGCGGCGGGCGATGGATGGCGTGCTTGACCTGGAGAGATTGCTGGGTAGGGTGGCGCTGGATTCGGCTGGGCCTCGGGAGGTGACCGCGCTAGGGGCGACGCTGGGACGGTTGCCGGGGTTGAGAAGTGCGGTGATGGAGTTGGCATCTGCGGAAAGTGCGGGACGGTGGGGCGTCCTGGCTGGGTCGCTGGATGTGCTGGGGGATCTGGCTGAGTTGATCGCTCGGACGCTGGTGGAGGAGCCGCCGGTATCGCTGGGCGATGGCGGAGCGGTGCGAGCGGGCGTCGACCCGGAGCTGGATGATTTGCGTGGGCTTTCCACCAACGGGCGCGAAACGATTGCTGCGATCGAAGAGCGGGAGCGCGAGCGGACCGGAATCGGGAGCCTGAAAGTTCGGTTCAATTCGGTGTTTGGCTACTACCTGGAGGTCACCAAGGCGAACGCCAAGGCCGTGCCGGCGGACTACGAGCGCAAGCAGACGCTGGTGAACGCGGAGCGCTTTACGACGCTGGAGCTGAAGGAACTGGAGACGCGAATCCTAACGGCGCAGGAGCGGTCGGGCGAGATTGAGCGGATGATCTTTGCGGAGTTGCGGCGGCAGTTGTTGCTGGAGGCTCCGAGGCTGCGGGAGACGGCTCGGCTGGTGGCAGAGATCGACCTGATGGCGGCCTTTGCGCATACCGCGGCGCTGCGTGGTTGGGTGCAGCCGGAGGTGGAAGCGAGTGGCGTGCTGCAGCTTGTGAACGCCCGGCATCCGGTGGTGGAGAGGCGGTTGGAGGAGTCGGGCGGGGGGCGGTTTGTGCCGAACTCACTGCGGCTTTGCGCGGCGGATCAATCAGCCCGGGAACCCACCCGTGACGGTGAAGCTGTCACGGATGGGGCACCCGACTTCTTTGATGGTGACGGGGATGCCAGCGCGGCACCCGTCGGTTTCGGTAGTTCGAGTGAGGCTTCGCTGCTGCTGATTACAGGGCCGAACATGGGCGGCAAGAGCACGTACCTGCGCATGGCGGCGCTGCTGACGATCCTGGCGCAGTGCGGGTCATTTGTGCCGGCGGAGAGTATGCGGCTGGGGCTGGTGGATCGCGTGTACACGCGCATCGGCGCGAGCGACAACGTGGCGCGGGGGCGATCGACGTTCATGGTGGAGATGACGGAGACCGCGGCCATTCTGAATACGGCCACGGCAAAGTCGCTGGTGCTGCTGGATGAGATGGGGCGCGGGACAGCGACGTACGATGGGCTCTCGCTGGCGTGGGCTACCGTGGAGCATCTGCATGACCATGTGGGCTGCCGCACGCTGTTCGCCACGCACTACCATGAGCTGACGCTGCTCGCGGAGCGGCTGCGCGGCCTGCGCAATGTGCGCGTCACCGTCAAGGAAGCAGGAGGTGGCATTGTGTTTCTGCATCACGTGGAAGCCGGCGCGGCGAACAAGAGTTATGGCATCGAGGTGGCGCGTTTAGCTGGCTTGCCGCAGGCCGTGGTGGAGCGCGCTCGCGAGGTGTTGAAGGTGCATGAGAAGGCGGAGTCGCAGCAGGTGCGCGATGCGGCCAACGTGCCCGGGAAGGCTGCTCCGTCGTTGCAGATGACGATGTTCACGCCGCTTTCGCAGAGGATCGTGGATCGCATTGAGGCTGTGGATGTAGATGGGCTTACGCCTCGCGAGGCGCTGGCGCTGGTGGCGGAGATGCAGCGGGAGTTGCGCGGTGCGTAAGGCAGCGAGTCAGCGGGTTAGCGAGTTAGCGGCGTCCTCGCCGAAGCCGATGATCGTGGCCGGGGTGATGAGTGGGACTTCGGCGGATGGCGTGGATGTGGCGATCTGCAAAGTTTCACCAGGGCTGCGGGATGGATTGCCTCGGGTGAAGGTGCTGGGGCATAGGGCGTTTCCATACTCTAAGGTGGTGCGTGCGGCTGTGCTGGCGGCCATGGATGCAAAGCAGACGAGCACTGCGGAGCTGGCTCGGCTCCATTGGCGGCTGGGCCCGATCTATGCGGATTGCGTGGAGACGGCGGCGCAGGAGCTTGGAGTGAAGCCGCAGCTTGTGGCTTGCCATGGGCAGACGGTGTACCACCAGGCTGCGGCGGCTTCCTACGCGGGTGAAGACGTTCGGTGTACGTGGCAACTTGGCGAGGCTTCGGTGATTGCGGAGCGGCTGCGGGTGCCGGTAGTGAGCGACTTTCGGCCAGCGGATATGGCCGCGGGTGGGCAAGGGGCGCCGCTGGTGCCGATGCTGGACTACTGCCTGTTTCGGCACCCGACAAAGAACCGGCTGCTGCTGAACCTGGGCGGGATTGCGAACGTGACGGCGCTGCCCGCAGGATGCGATGCCGACGGCGTGCTGGCGTTCGATACAGGACCCGCGAACATGGTGATCGACGCGTGCATGCAGGAAATGTATGGAAAGGCGTTCGATCGTGACGGCAAAGCGGCGGCGCAGGGGCGGCCGTTTGCGGATGTAGTCTCGCGGTTGATGGACGAGCCGTACTTCTCTGCCCTGCCTCCGAAGTCTTGCGGGCGCGAGGAGTTTGGCGCGGCGTTCGCCGAGCGCTTTGTGGAGATGAGCAAGCGGGACGGGGCTCGCAAGCAGGATGTGATCGCCACGGCGACGGCGCTGACGGCGGCTTCGGTGATCGAAGCGTACCGGCGATTCTGCTGGCCGCACCTTGGGCAGCGGGCTCCGCTGGCAAAGGCTACGGAGATGTTTGTGGCTGGCGGTGGGGCTCGGAATGAAACGCTGATGCGATTGCTGCGTACAGGCTTTGGCGAACTGGGTGTTTCCGTGGCAACCACCGGGGAGGCTGGTTTGGCGATCGAGGCCAAGGAAGCTGCGGCGTTTGCGCTGCTGGGATGGCTGACGTGGCATGGGCTGCCGGGGAACGTGCCGAGCGCGACGGGGGCGAGCCGGGCTGTGGTGCTGGGGCGGATCACGCCGGCCGTAGCGGCACGACGAACGTGAAGACGACGCAACAAAGGAAGGCGTATGGCAACAATCACGGGCTTCGAACTCACCGACGAATCAGGACCAGCGTTGCTTTGCCATGCTTTTGGCAACAATGTTGCATTCAACTGTCCTGTTTGCAAACATCCGATGCTCGCTCTCACAAGAGCCAATCAGCGCGGTTCAGACGAAGGACACCCCGCCATCTGTCCCAAGGGAGACTTCGCCGGGTGGATGAGCGTTGACTTAAAAGCAAGGAGATTGACATTGCATTGGGCTCTGTAGACGCGGCTTGGCGAGATCAGACACCCTTACGGCTTCAGGACAATCTTCATCGAATCGGGCTGCGGGTTGGAGGCCAGGTGGATGGCCTCGGCGGCCTGGTCGAGCGGGAAGCGGTGGGAGATGAGCTGGGTGAGGTCCATGCGGCCGGAGCGATAGCCTTCGAAAACGAGGTCGATGCCTTCCTGCTGGATGGCCACCGAGGCGGAGTAGGAGCCCATGAGGGTTTTCTCGTCCATGCAGACGGCGGCGGGATCAAACGGTGCACTGCCATGCTGGGTGCTGGCGAATAGCATGACTCGGCCGCCGGGGCGGATGGCTGCCATGGCGGTGGCGATGAGGGCATCTGCGCCCACGGCAATTAGCGCCACGTCGGCTCCGCGACCTTCGGTAGCCTGCTTGCAGGCGGCGACGACATCGCCTCGGGCGTCGAGCGGGTGATCGAGCCCGAACTGCGCGGCGATGGCGTGACGCTCGGGGTACATGTCGCTGGTGAGGACGGTGGCGCCGGTCTGGTGGGCGAGGATGGCGAGCAGGATGCCGATGCTTCCCTGCCCGATGACGAGCACGGTTTCGTCGGGCTGGAGGTTGAGCAGCTTGACGGCCTTGAAGCAGGTGTTGACGGGCTCGATCCAGGCAGCCTGCTCGAAAGGGATGTCGTCAGGGATGCGGATGAGGCCGGCGGGCGTGATGCCGTCGCCGACGATCCAATCCATGACGCGGATGTATTGCGCGAAGCCGCCGCCGGCGGGTTCGCCGGTGCCGGCGGTGGTGCCGACTAGCTTGTAGCGCTCGCACTGCGCGAAGGTGTGCTTGCGGCAGTAGAAGCAATGGCCACACGGGATGTGGTGGAACGCCATGACGCGATCGCCGGGGGCGAAGCCGCGTACCTGATCGCCCA
Source organism: Granulicella sp. (assembly GCA_965198545.1). Taxonomy (GTDB): domain Bacteria; phylum Acidobacteriota; class Terriglobia; order Terriglobales; family Acidobacteriaceae; genus Granulicella. The sequence continues at coordinate 289,945 of CBDAPS010000003.1, forward strand.
CCGCCGCAATGGTTCCGGCCATCTCGTGGCCGAACACGCGCGGCGCGGAGTGGGAGCCGGTGTGGATCTTCTTCAGGTCTGTGCCGCAGATGCCACACGTGTCGATGCAGACGAGGACTTCTCCGGAGCCGATGGCGGGGACAGGGACGGTTTCGGTGCGGACGTCGTCAGGCGCGCGGTAGACGGCGGCTTGCATGGTGCTGGGAATAAGAGCAGACATCGCTTCCTAGGATAGCGAAGTGGCTGGTGCTTCTGGACCCGGGAGCGCCGCTCCGGCGAACTACCGGGATCCTTCGCTTCCTATCGGGTGCGCTCGATCAAAATTTTGCGACGCACCAGACGCCTGCAACGAGCAGAGCGCAGCCGATAAGCCTGCCCGGGGAGGAGGCGTGCTTGTTGAGGCCGACGAGGCCGAACTGATCGAGCAGCACGGACGTGACGATGGAGGCGGTAAGGGTGAGGCCGATGAAGAGCGTGGATCCGAGCTTCTGCGTGAGCGTGAGCCCGACAATGGTGGAGATGAGGCTGATGAGGCCTCCGGTCCACGCCCACCAGTTGACTTGCTTTAATGTGCTTGCGGGGAATGGCTGGCGCGCGAAGGCCTGGATGAGCAGCAGGCCGAGCAGGCCGGTGGCATAGACGATGATGCCCGCCCAGAGCGGCGAGTGTGTCTGCTTGTTGAGCTGGGCGTTGGTCGCTCCCTGGAAGGGATTGGCGGCGCCGGAGACGAGGGCGATCAGAGCGATCAGAAAGGTCACAGTGTCCTTTGTGGCAGAGCGCGTACTTTCCTGTTGGACGCTAGCCGAGGCGTGGGTGGACGCAGGCGGGCGGCTGGGTCCGGCTTATTCGCTTGTGGCGATGAGGCGGCGCAGTTCGCTTTCGAGCCCGGCGAGGGCTTGCGCGCTACCGCGACCGAGAACCGTGGCTTTGCGCCAATGGTGCGGGCGGAAGGCGGTGTGGAGGGCAAAGCTAGCGGTGCGGAACGTGCCGTGCTTGCCCTCAAAGCGGGCCAGCGAGGCGAGCTCGAAGTCATGCGCGTCGGAGATGCCTTTGATGGCTCGGAAGCGGAGGCCGTGGGCGCGGGCGAGGCGGGCGACGGTGGCCGCTTCCATATCGACGATGGCGGCCTGGTAGGTCTCGGCGAGGCGGGTCTTCTCGTGGATGGAGGCGATCGAAGTTGAGGTGGCCAGGATCAGGTGCTGCTCTTCCGGGGTCGAGGTTTCGGCTTCGAAGCGTTCGCCGGTTTTTACGTCAATGACGATGCCTGCTTCGAGGACCTGACCGGCTTTGAGGAACGGCAGGCAGGCTCCGGCGAGGCCGGTGGAAACGAGCGCGTCCGGCTGGCCGTGCTGGAGGGCGGCTTGTACCGCCAATGTGGCTCGGTTGCTGCCCATGCCTGCGGCCACGACGATTGCCGTAGGCAGGCGGTAGAGGTAAACGCCTTCGCGCTGCAGGGTTGGGTCGGCGGGGATGCCTTTGACCAAGCCGGTGATCTCGCGCGGGAGGGCGGCAATGATGGCTCGCATCATGCTTCGATCTCGTGCGGTGGCGCGGGAGCGTAGCCGTGTTCAACGAACCACCGACAGGCGGAGCGTAAAGCGCTCTCGACGGGGAGGACGCGCCACCCGAGATCGCGCTCGGCCTTGGCCGAAGAGGCGAACATCATCTTTTTGCCCATGCGAACGGCCTCCACCGTGGCGCGAGGCTCCTTGCCGCGGAGCTTACCGGTCACCGTTTCGTCGAAGTAGGCGAAGGCCATGGCGACGGCGTGCGGAACCTTGTGCTTCGGCGACGGGAGGCCGGTGATGGCGGCGAGCTTGTCGAGGATTTGCTTGAGGGTGAGGTTTTCGCCGCCGAGGATGTAGCGCTCGCCGGGGGTTCCTCGCTCCAGTGCGAGGAGGTGCATGCGGGCGACCTCTTCAACGTCGACGAGGTTGAGGCCGGTGTCGACGTAGGCCGGGAAGTTGCGGTTGAGGAAGTCGACGACGATGCGGCCGGTGGGTGTGGGCTTGGCGTCCTGCGAGCCGATGGGCGTGGTGGGGTTGAGCAGGATGATGTGCTGGCCGGCGCGGGCGGCAGCGATGGCCTCCTGCTCGGCGAGCCACTTGGAACGCTTGTAATGGCCGATCATGGCGGCCTCGGTGACGGGCGTGTTCTCGTCGACGACCGTGCCGTCGGTTTTGAAGCCCATGGTGGCGACGCTGGAAGTATAGACGACGCGCGGGATGCCAGCTTCGCGGGCGAGGCGTAGAAGCTCGCGGGTGCCGTCGACGTTGGCGCGGTACATGTCGGCAGGGTCGGGCACCCAGAGGCGGTAGTCGGCGGCGACGTGAATCAGCGCGTCGCAGCCCTGCAGGGCGGAGGCGAAGGCGGCGGGCTCGCGGAGGTCGCCCTGGACGAGGTCAGCGCCTGCGGGGATGTTAACGAGGCTGGAGGATTTGCGCGCGAGGAGGCGGAGGTCAACGCCTTGATCTGCGGCGAGACGAGCGACGTGGGAGCCGACAAAGCCGGTGGCTCCGGTGAGGAAAAGCTTCATGCGCCGATCCAGTGGAGCTGAAGATGGCCGTCGGATTCGAGGATGCGGAATTCCTTGTCCCCGGTAACGACAGGAGCTTGCAGGCGCATTGCTAGCGCTGCTGCGAAAGCGTCTGCATAAGAGAATGAGTAGCGGCTCTTGAGGTTCACCGCCCCATCCACCAACGCGTCGTCAACCGAATGTAGCTCGATGGTCAGTGTGGCCAATACAGCTAGCGCCGCTTCAGGATCTTCGATCTCCGGCGCTTTGTGAATGCTGTAGATCACCTCACCATGATTGATGCGCGACATCGCGAACTTTATGTCAAGGTTCGCACTCTGCACAATGAGTTCGAGGAACTTCCTGGAAACAGGCTGCCGTCCCTTGATCCACTCGAGCACGGGCCAAGAGTCCAAGACATAAACAGGTATCAGTCCTTCGCCCATCTGGCTTCCTCAGCCAGCTCGGCCTGCTTTTCCTTTTCCAATTCGGCGTTGGGATCGAAATCAGAGTGCGCTAAAAGACCACGCAGGCTTTCCCACCTGCGGATCGTCTCATCCGCAGACACCCTGGGCTGCGAAGCTGCGAGTGGCACAAGCTCCAGGGATGCGCCCTTCTGATAGCGCGGGTCGGCCTTGAACTGCTCAGGCAGCTTGTTCAGCAATTCGTCGTCAACGATCACCACTGGATGTGCGGCCATGCCTCACCTCGCTGATCAGTCTAGCTTTTCCGGTTCGATGGCGATGTTGGTCTCGCCGGCCGCTTTCTTTTCCCAGTACTTCTTGACCCAGGCGTCGAAGCTCTTGCCTGCTGCGGCATCGCGGCCGGAGAACTTGAGGCCGGCGATTTCCGCGTACGGAATGCTGACGCGCTGAAGCGCCGTGCCCGCGGGCGAGCCCTTGGGCGGCGCCGGCATGACGCGCACCATCGAGTCGACCAGCGTTTTGCCGAGGCGGCGGTCGTAGGCGTAACCCTCGACGACGGAGCCGTCCTTGCGGGTGATGGTGATGTCGCCACGGTAGTCGAAGGCCTTCTCGAGAGCTTCGCGGACTTCGCTGTCGCTGGCGAGCTCGGGAATCCAGCCCTCGAGGTTTTCACGCTCGCGACCGGCCATGACCTCGATTTCGTCGGGGGCCGCCTGCTGGAGCTGCTCGATCTTGAGGTGTTCCTGCTGCGTGGTCGCCATGGTTAGTCTCCTGCCGCGGTCAGGTTGCTGTTGACGGTGCTGTTCACGGAGGTGGTGACGACCACCGGTGTGGGAGCGTTGCCGATCTGGACCAGCGGGCCGTGGCCGGCGGGCTTCCACTCGTTGAGCAGCTTCATCGCGCCTTTGTCCTCATATTTGCCCATGAAGATGCCCTTGGCGGTGGCGAGCAGGCCCTTCACCGAGCTGAAGGTGAAGTTGACGCCGGAGGCCTCATAGCCTGAGTGCACCATGCAGTTGGCGCAACGTGGGTTGCCGCTTTCTGTTCCGTAGTTGGCCCACTCGACTTCTTCCATCAGCTCGTTGAAGCTGTCGGCGTAGCCGTCCTGCAGGAGGTAGCAGGGCTTCTGCCAGCCGAAAACGGAGTAGGTGGGCATGCCCCAAGGGGTGCAGGTCAGCTCGCGCTTGCCCATGAGGAACTCCATGAACATCGGCGAGGCGTTGAAGGCCCAGGTCTTCTTGCGGTTGGAGAGGATGGTGCGGAAGAGCTTGCGGCTCTTGGCGCGGCCGAGGAAGTGCTGCTGGTCAGGCGCCTTGTCGTAGGTGTAGCCGGGCGAGACCATCATCGACTCGACGCCGACGTCCATCATCTGGTCGAAGTGGCGGCGGACGGAGTTGGGGTCGGCGCCGTCGAAAAGCGTGGTGTTCGTCGTGACGCGGAAGCCGGCAGCAACCGCGGCGCGAATTCCTTCCACGGCGATGTCGTAGCCGCCTTCGCGGCAGACTCCAAAGTCGTGGTGCTCGCGTTCGCCATCGACGTGGACCGAGAAGCTGAGGTACTTGGACGGCTTGAACAGGTGCAGCTTTTCCTTGAGCAGGAGCGCGTTGGTGCACATGTAGACGTACTTCTTGCGGTCCACGAGGCCCTGGACGATCTCGGGCATGCGCGGGTGCAGCAGCGGCTCACCGCCAGGGATGGCGACCATCGGGGTGCCGCACTCTTCGGCTGCGGCGAAGCACTCTTCGGGGGTGAGCTCGGCCTTGAGGATATGGGCCGGGTACTGGATCTTGCCGCAGCCGGCGCAGGCCAGGTTGCAGCGGAAGAGAGGCTCCAGCATGAGCACGAGCGGATAACGCTTGCGTCCGGAGAGCTTCTGCTTGATGACGTAGGAGGCGACGGTCCAGGCTTGCGATACGGGAACTGCCATCCTCTTATCTTACCAAGTTCTATTGGGCTTGTGGGTTGCGAGGCAACCTCGCGGATACCTTGGCTGTCGAGTTGACAGGCATCGTTCCGCCGAGGAAAGCGGGTTAGACTTGGGGTGTGGAAAAGACGCTGCGCAAGTTCACAAATCATGAGGACGTGCGGACGGAGAGCTAACTCTACTGGGCGTCCAGGCCTAGGGGCCAGCCTTGGACTCTGCTGCTGAGTTAAGCGAAACTGCCTGGCAGGACTGGTACAAACAACACAACATTACGCCCCATGATCAAGGATCATCGCGAACTTTTACTCGCGTTCAACGAACATTCCGTTGGATATCTGCTGGTCGGGTCGCAGGAACTGGCGGACGCCGATGCAGTACGAAGAGCGCATAAGGTCCGCGACGCCCCACAGTCTCGCAACAGCTGGAAGGAGGACGTGCATCTCCGTTATAAGCTCAGCGGCCGAGACCTGACTGATAAGCTGCCCAGATAGAAGGAAGTGGAAGATGACTGAGTCGCGAGAAGTGCGCCTGAAGAGCAGGCCGGAGGAACGGCCGACGCCTGAAAACTTCGAGCTGGCAACAGTGCAGGTGCCCGATGCCGGGCCGGGTGAGGTGCAGATCCGCAATCAATGGATGAGCGTGGACCCATACATGCGGGGGCGCATGCGGGACGCCAAGAGCTATGTTCCGCCATTCGCCCTGGGCGAGGCCTTACAGGGTGGGGCTGTGGGCACGGTGATGCAATCCAACGACCCGGGCTATGCCGTAGGCGACTGTGTGCTTTCCATGTTTGGATGGCGGGAGGTGTTCAATGTTTCAGCTAAGACGCCGGCCGCTTTGTTGAGGAAGGTGCCGAATGGATTGCGCCCTGAGCTGTTTCTAGGCGTAGCTGGGCTGACTGGCCTTACGGCGTACATCGGTTTGCTGGAGGTCGCCGGGGTGGCCGCAGGCGAAACGGTGTTTGTTTCCGGCGCGGCGGGGGCCGTGGGCAGTGTTGCATGCCAGATCGCCAAACTGAAAGGCGCGACTGTGATCGGATCGGCCGGCGGGCGCGAGAAGTGTACATGGTTGAAGTCGATCGGTGTGGAGACCGCGATCGACTATAAGGACGAAAGGGATCTGACGGCGGCGCTGCTGAAAGCTTCGGGAAGCGGCATAGATGTGTACTTCGACAATGTCGGCGGAGCGCACCTGGATGCAGCGCTGGTGGCGGCAAAGCCCTTTGCCCGATTCGCCCTTTGCGGCGCGATTGAAGGGTACAACGGGCAGCCTACCCCGATACAGAGAATGGGCCTCTCCGTGGGGAAACGACTGCGGCTCCAGGGCTTTATCGTCTCGGACCATTTCAGCCAAATGGATCGGTTCCTGGACGACATGATTCCGTGGATCACCAGCGGCGCCATCACGTCGGAACAGACGGTCGATTACGGCATTGAGAATGCCGTTGAAGCCTTTCTGAAGCTGTTCAGCGGTGAGAACAGAGGCAAGATGCTGGTGAAGCTTTAGAAGAGCCCGGGCGGGTTCACCGGATCCGTTGCTGCTGCGAATGAAGCGCAGATTTCCTCCGGGAATGACGACAGACAGGGAAGCCGAGAGAAGATGGCCTGCGAAGCTCGCAAGGTCCGGGGATGCTACATAGGTGATGCTGCCGTTCCGGTGTGGTTGAAAAGGTCCAAAGCGATCCTGCTCCCCACTAAGCGCGACACTGCCGCCATGTATGAGTCACCCGCCATCCTGAAGCACCGCAGCGAGAGACATCACCAGCGAAGGAACACAAGGAGAACGAAGTAGAAAACCAGCGCGCTGAATGTTGCCGGTCATTCCCAAGCGTGCATATGGCGACGGCTTGCCGGCCTTGCGCAATGTTCCAGTTCGTCAGGGCGCACAGGGATAGCAGAGAAGGCCGCCAAGATTGCTTCCGTGCCGACTGAGCCAGTGCATCATGCCACGTGCTCTTCCCGTCCGACCGCTTTTCTGTATGTCGTCAAGGCCAGCAGCGGGAAGTACTGCTTGTACAGGTGGTAGCCCAAGTAGAAGACGCGTGGGAAGCCGGTTCCGGTGTAGTAGCTTTCGCCGTTGCGGCCGGGCATCAGCTCTTCCCAGCTTCCATCTTCGTGCTGGCGCTCGATGAGCCAGCGGACGCCCTTGGCGACGGAGTCGGAGCGGGTGTCGTTGGCGGCCAGCAGGCCTAGCAGCGCCCAAGCGGTCTGCGATGGGGTCGAGGGGCCGGTACCGCGGAGGTCGGGGTCGTCATAGGTGCCGCAGGTTTCGCCCCAGCCGCCGTCGGAGTTTTGCACCATGCGAATCCACTCGGCGGCCTGCTGGACGGCGAACTCGTTGGACTCGTACTCCATGGCGCGGAGGCCGCGCAGGACGAGGAACGTGCCGTAGAGGTAGTTGACTCCCCAGCGACCGAACCACGAGCCGTCGGACTCCTGCTCCTTGAGGATGAACTGCACGGCTTTTTCCACGCGCGCGTCGCGGCGTGTGTAGCCGTAGCTGGCGAGCATCTCGAGGATGCGGCCGGTGATGTCGACTGTGGGCGGGTCGATCATCGCGTTGTGATCAGCGAACGGGATCGATTCGAAGATCTTCTTGGTATTGTCCTTGTCGAACGAGGCCCAGCCGCCGTTCTTGCACTGCATGGCGAAGACCCACTGCACGGCGCGCTGGGTAACTTCATACTGGTAGCGCTCGCGGGGGTTGTCGACGGCTTTGAGGGCGATGAGAACTTCACCGGTGTCATCGACGTCGGGCTGGTGATCGTTGTTGAAGAAGAAGCACCAGCAGCTTGGGTCTTCGACCTTGGCGTTGTGCGACCAATCGCCCTGGACACGGATTTCCTTGGAGAGCAGCCAGTCGGCGGCTTTGATAAGGCGCGGGTCGGTCCTTGACAGGCCGGCTTCGCCGAGCGTGGAGAGCACCTGCGCGGTGTCCCAGACGGGGGAGAAGCAGGGCTGCATGCGGAAGGTGGGCGTGGGATAGTTCGGCTCACCTTCGGGATTGTCGATGCCGAGCTTTTCGAACTCGTCGAGCGCGCGAATCATCTGCGGATCGTCAACCGAGTAACCGAGGTAGCGCAGCGCGACGATCGCGTTGAGCATGGCCGGATAGATGGCACCAAGGCCGTCGGAACGCTCGAAGTGGTCGAGCATCCAGCGCTCTGCCTTCTTGATGGCCTTCTTGCGCAGGGGGCGCAGGTGAATTCGTTCAGCCCAGTGGGCGAGCTTATCCGTGAAGATGAAGAAGTTTCGCCAACTGAACAGGTGCTGACGATCCCAGCGAAGATGCAGGTCGGCGTTATCGCGGCCGCCTACGAAGAGTTCGTCGATTCCCTGCTCCGGCGGGAGCTTCTTGAACGGCTTGTTTGCGTAGATGATGGACAGCGGCACCAGAATGGCGCGCGACCACGCGGAGATCTCGTAGATGTTGAAATAGAACCAGTTCGGGAAGAGAACGATCTCGGGCGGAACGGCGGGCACGGCGTCGTAGTCGTACTGGCCGAACGAGCAGAGGTACATCTTGGTGAAGGTGTTGCACTCCACCACGCCGCCGAGCGAAATGACGTTCTCGCGAGCCTTGACCATCACCGGGTGCTCGGCGGTCCAGCCCATCAGCTTGAGGGCGAAGTAGCACTTGACACCATAGTTGACGTTGGACGGGCCGCCTGGGTAGAGGCTCCAACCACCGTCGGCGTTCTGGTGGCGAAGAATCTCGTTGATGCAGCGCTCCATGCGGCCGGGATCGCCGGTGCCGAGAAGCTTGTGCATGTAGATGTAGTCGGCCTCAAGCATCGAGTCCGCTTCGAGCTCGCCACACCAGTACCCCTGCTCATGCTGCTGGCCGAGAAGCCAGTCTGCGGAGCGGCGAATGCCTTCGGAGACACGGTCCATCGCCATGTCCAGACGCCCGAACTTCGGCTGAGCAGGCTGACGGCTGGACGGCGGGTTGTAGGGTGTGGAACTCATCTATAGGACGGAAAGGAAGGCCAAAAATAGGAGGACGGAAAGCTCGTTAGGACGCAGAAGCGAGACCCGACTTACGCAGCAGGCTGTGGACGCACCGGGGTGTTGCCGATGGCTTGAACAATCTCCGGCGGCAGGCCGAAGCGAACGTTTTCCGGCATGACCTCAACCTCTTCGACCGAGCTGTAGCCGTGCCCCTGCAGGTACTGGACGACCTCCTCGACGAGGATTTCAGGAGCGGATGCGCCAGCGGTGATCGCAACGGTGGTGGCACCGTCGATCCACTCCTGCTGGATGTCCTGAGCCTTGTCGATCAGGTACGAGGTCGTGCCGAGGTTCTGCGAGACTTCGACCAGGCGGTTGGAGTTCGAGCTGTTGCGCGAACCGACAACGAGAACAAGATCGGCGCCATGGGCCACGTTCTTGACGGCGGTCTGGCGGTTTTCCGTGGCGTAGCAGATGTCCTGCGCATGGGGGCCGACGATGTTCGGGAACTTCTTCTTGAGCGCCTCGATCATGTACTTGGCTTCGTCAAGGGAAAGCGTGGTCTGGGTCAGGTAGGCGACCTTGTTGGGATCGGGAACGATCAGCGCTTCGACTTCCTCGACCGTGGAGACGACCTGAGTCACATCCGGGGCTTCGCCCTGCGTGCCTTCCACTTCTTCGTGGTCGCGGTGGCCGACAAGCACAAGCGAGTAACCCTGCTTAGCGAACTTGATGGCTTCGAAATGAACCTTGGTGACCAGCGGGCAGGTGGCATCGACGACCTTGAGGCCGCGCTCCCTGGCTCGCTCACGCACCGCAGGCGACACACCGTGGGCGGAGTAGATGACGCGGGCGCCTTCGGGCACTTCGTCCAGCTCGTTCACAAAGATGGCGCCCTTCTGGGCGAGATCGTTCACGACGTAGCTGTTGTGAACGATTTCCTTGCGGACATAGACAGGCGCGCCAAAGGTGTCAAGCGCGATTTTGACGATGTCTACAGCGCGAACAACGCCGGCACAGAAGCCACGAGGCTTGAGGAGGAGAACGCGTTTGCTGTCGGAGGGGGTGGCTGAGGAGTTAACGTCGAGCACTCCCGAGTAAGTAGAGGTCACCCGGTAAGTATACCCCTTTTGCCGAGTGACGGAGGCCGGGATGCCCCGTTCTTGGTGCAGTCCGGCGAGGCTGCGAGATGACCGGGATGCGGCTTTCGGCGCGAGGTTTGACCGCTCTATGCCGCTGTGCTTTAATTCGCGCGCTCGTCAACAAGTGAAGTTCTGCGTTTTGAACGGATTGGGATCCTGTCTTCAGGTTAGCCGCGTTCAGGAGGAGTTTCGTTGATGCATCTGCAAGACACACTCGCAACAGTTCTGTTTCAGGCTCCGGGCGCAGCTACGGGCGTCCCTGTATCGTTAAGCGACACTATCTGGCTATGGATCGCGATGGGGGTTGGTGTGCTGGCACTGGTGGCCGCCCTGCTACTGGCTCGCATGGTGCTGGCGGCCGATACCGGCACGGCCGATATGCAGGCGATCTCGAATGCCATCCGTGAGGGCGCTGAGGCGTTCCTGAGCCGGCAGTACCGGACCATCGGAATCCTGGCAGTGGTACTCGCGGTGGTGGTCTTCCTGGGCTACAACTTCTCCGACCGCACGCATGATGTCGCAGTGAAGACGGTGGTGGCGTTCCTGGTGGGCGCGGTATGCTCCGGGCTGGCCGGATTTACCGGCATGTATGTGTCAATCCGGGCGAATATCCGGACGGCTTCCGCGGCGCGGAACTCGTTGAACGGGGCGCTGCAGGCGGCGCTGCGAGGCGGCGCTGTGACCGGGCTGGTGGTGGTGGCGCTTTCGCTGCTGGGCGTGGGCGCGCTGTTCTACTTCTTTGGCGGGCTGGACCATCCGCAGCAGGTGCCGTACCAGCTTGTGGGCTTCGGGTTCGGGGCGAGTCTGGTAGCGCTGTTCGCGCAGCTTGGCGGCGGTATCTACACCAAGGCAGCCGATGTCGGCGCTGACCTGGTGGGCAAAGTGGAGGCGGGCATCCCGGAGGATGATCCTCGCAACCCGGCGGTGATCGCCGATCTGGTGGGCGATAACGTGGGCGACTGCGCGGGGCGCGGGGCGGACATCTTCGAGTCCACAGCGGCGGAAAATGTGGGCGCGATGATCCTGGGAGCGGCGCTCTACCCGGTGTTCGGCATCAAGGGCATCCTGTTTCCGCTGATCGTGCATGCCATCAACCTGATCAGCTCGATCGTGGGCGTAGCCGTGGTGAAGGCGAAGGAAACCGACGACCCGATGGCCGCGCTGAACCGCGGCTTCTACGTGACAAGCGTGCTGGCGCTGTGTGGGTTCGCAGGCGCCGTCTACGAGATGCTGAATGGGCCGGGCGTGGCGTGGGGATGGCTGCTGAGCTGCGGCGTCGTAGGTATGGTGACCGCGTTTCTGTTCGTGTGGATCACGCAGTACTACACGGAGAGCCGCTTCCGGCCGGTGCAGAGCATCGCAAAGGCCTCGCTAACGGGACCCGCGACGAACATCATCAGCGGCATAGCGGTAGGCATGGAAACACCGGCGATGCCGGTAATCGTGATCTGCGCGGCGCTGCTACTGAGCTACTACTTTGGTGTGCGTGGGCTGGAGGGCGCAGTCGGGTACAACGGCTTGCCGATTGCGAACTACGCCAAGGGAATCTACGGCACGGCAATTGCGACGATGGGCATGCTGTCGTGCGCGGCATACATCCTGGCGATGGATACATTTGGACCGATCACCGATAATGCGGGCGGCATCGTGGAGATGTCCGAGCAGCCGGAGCTTGTGCGCGACCGGACGGACAAACTGGACTCTGCCGGCAACACGACCAAGGCTCTGACCAAGGGCTACGCGATCGGCTCGGCCTCGCTGGCGGCGTTCCTGCTGTTCTCCGCATACCTCGAGGAAGTACGCGACATCGTGGTGCACAAGGTGGCGGCGGCTGGGCCGTGTCTTGTTGGAACGAATGGCGTTACGGCAGGCGGATGCATGCCGCAAGGATGGTCGTTTACGAACATCAACCTGGCGGAGATTCCGGTGTTTGCCGGTGCGCTGCTGGGCGCGATGCTAACGTACCTGTTCAGCTCGCTGGCTATCAAGGCGGTGGGACGCACGGCGCAGGCCGTGGTCGAAGATGTGCGCGCCCAATTCAAGGAAAATCCCGGCATTATGGCGGGGACCAGCAAACCGAACTATGCGCGTTGCGTGAGCATCGTGACGGGGGCAGCGCTGAAGGAGATGGTGCTGCCTGGGTGCCTGGCGGTTGGTTTGCCCGTAGCGGTCGGCCTTATTTTCAGGAATTTCTCTTCGGTCTACGGATCGGGTTCTGAAGGTTTGTTAGCGGGCCAGAGCGTCGCGGTGCCGACCATTAACGGCGTGGCGGTGAATTTGGGCGGAGCTTCCGCAGTGGCCGGGCTGCTGATGGTGGGGACGATCTCAGGCATTCTGCTGGCGATGCTGATGAACAACGGCGGCGGAGCCTGGGACAACGCGAAGAAGTGGATCGAGACCGGGCAGTATGGCGGCAAGCGGTCCGATGCTCATAAAGCGGCAGTGGTGGGCGACACGGTGGGCGATCCGTTCAAGGACACTGCCGGGCCTTCGCTGCACGTGCTGATCAAGCTGCTGGCGACGATCACACTGGTGCTGGCGCCGCTATTCTTGTAACCGGCGGGGTAGAAACAACAAAGCGGCAACCTCCTGAGGGTTGCCGCTTCGATTTCGTGCGGGCTGGGTTATGGCTTGGATGGTGCTGGTGGGTTTCGATTACAGCTTGCCGCTGCAGCCGGGGTGATCGCAGTCGCAGGAGAGCGAGGTGGTAACTGCGGAGTCTTCGCAGATTTGCGAGCAGTACTTTTTGCCATCGGCGCAGACGCAGCTACAGCTTGTGTGAGCGCACTTCTTCGGATCCGACATCGGTGTTCCTCCAGGAGTCTGTGATTCCACAAAGCGACAAGCGCGGGAAAAGCCTAACCCAAGGTTCGGCTGACATCTGCTCGGCGTGCCGCAGTGAGGTTTCGGCCAGTGTAGCTCCTGAAGGCAAGCAGACGATTTCTCCGGCGCGCTGATCACGTGGAGTTCGCCTGCAGGCACAACGATTGTGCAGAGCGGATCTAGTGCTTGACGAGATGTCCGGAGCAGCCGGGATGCGGGCAGTCGCAGGACAAGGTCATCGTTTTGGCAGCATCCTCACATGTCTGGGAGCAAAATTTCTTGCCATCCGAACAGACACAGCTGCAGTTTGAGTTTCCGCACTTCTTAGGTTCAGCCACCGTGGTTCCTCCTGAATTCTTACCGCGACAAGCATACTGCCGTTTCGATTCAGGTGGAGCTCTGCGCCAACATTTGTTCGGCGTGGCGCAAAGATGTTTCCGTGAGAGTGGCGCCGGAGAGCATTCGGGCGATTTCTTCGACTCGCTCGGTGCGCTCCATGGGGCGGACGCCGGTCTGGGTGCGGCCTCTGCGCTCGGTCTTTTCGATGAGGAAGTGCTGGTCGGCAAAGGCGGCGATCTGGGGCAGGTGGGTGATGCAGAGCACCTGCTGAGCCCGGGAGAGCGTTTTTAGCTTGGCTCCGACGGCCTCCGCGGCACGGCCGCCGATGCCGATATCGATTTCGTCGAAGACCAGGGTGCGCGGCAGGGCGGTGTGGCGGCGGCGGGCGGCGGCGTTCGCGCCTTCTTCCACGGCGACCTTGAGGGCGAGCATGACGCGGGACATTTCGCCCCCGGAGGCAATTTCGGTGAGCGGCTTTAGCGGCTCCCCGGCGTTGGTGGCGATCTGGAATTCGACGGTGTCCCAGCCTGCGGCGGACCAAGCGGCAGGAGTGCGGTCAGGAGCGACGTCTACGGCGAAGCGGACCTGCATGGCGAGCTCGTTGATCTGGCGCTCGCCAGTCCTGGCCAGGCGCTTGGCGGCGGCAAGTCGAGCGGCGGAGGTTTCTTCGGCGGCTTTCTCGTAGGTCGCGGCGGCTTCCGCGAGTTCGCGCTCCAAGGCAGCGAGTCGGACGTCGCGATTTTCGAGCTCGTCGAGCTTCACGGCGGCTTCTTCGCCGAAGGCAATGACTTCGCCGAGCGTAGCGCCGTACTTGCGCTTGAGGCGCTCGAGGGCGGCGAGGCGGTCTTCGATCTCGCCGAGGCGCTCGGGCGAGGCAGCGACGTCATTGGCGAACGCGCGGAGGGTGGCGGCGGCATCCTCGATGGCGGCCTTGGCTTCGCTGACCTGCTGGGCTGTTTCGCGGAAACGTTCGTCGTAGCGGGCGAGGTCTTCGACGTGGCGGAGGGCGGCGCCGAGAAGGGATTCGGCAGAGGTTTCGCCTTCGTAGAGGAGTTCCTGGGCGGCTCCCGCGCCGGTGAGCAGGCGCTCGGCGTTAGCAAGGACGCGGCGCTCGGTATCGAGGCGGGTGTCTTCCTCGGCGTCTTCGATGGCGGCGCTGGCGATTTCTTTCGCCTGGAAGCTCCAGAGGTCGGCCAGTCTCAGGCGGTCGCCTTCGGCGGCGCGCAGTTCTTCGATCTGGGCTGCGAGTTCGCGCCAGTGCGCGTAGGCGGCGGCTACCTTCTCCTTGCTGAGATCGCCGAAGCGGTCGAGCAGGCCGCGCTGCTGGGCGGCGTCGAAGGAGACGAGGGTTTCGGACTGGGCGTGGACCAGCGCAAGCTCCGGGGCGAGCTGACGAAGGACGCCAACCGTGGCGGGCTGGTTGTTAATGAAGACGCGGCCCTTGCCGTTTGCTGCGAGCTCGCGGCGGAGAAGAATTTCGTCGCCTTCGGGGTCGATGCCGTTGGCTTCGAGAACGGCTTCGGCTCCGGGTGTTGTTTCAAAGACGCAGCCGACCGTGGCCTTCTCGGCACCGTGGCGAACGAGGTCGCTGGAGGCTTTGCCGCCTAGCAGCAGGGCCAGCGCGTCAATAAGGATGGACTTGCCTGCGCCGGTTTCGCCGGTGAGCAGGTTAAGGCCCGGGCCGAAGACGGCCACGGCGTGGTCGATCACGGCATAGTTTTCGGCGCGGAGCTCGAGCAGCATAAGAGAAACAAAACCTTCGCCTCAGGTTCGCTTGGGCGAAGCATAGCACGGCGGAACGCATGGGGCGTGGAAGCCAGGCTCTGAAGGTGGGAGCATTGACTTCGCGGGTTCCTCGGATGGTTCATTCTTCGCGTGGGTGGGACGTACACTGAGGGGGCATGACGCTTCTCGCCCTCGCCCTATTCCTGCAAGACGCCGCCACCGGCAACGTAGCCGCCGGTGCGGCTCCCGTCGATATTGGACCGCCTCCCGTGGCGGCGCATGGCAACGCGCTTTCCGAGATGCTGCACAACAGCGGGCCGTCCGCCCTTGCCGTTCTGGTGATCCTGCTGCTGGCCAGCGTGTTTTCGTGGGGAATCATGCTGTCCAAGTGGCAGGCGTTTCGCGCGGCGGAGGCCAAGAACAAGCTGTTTGTGCGGGCATTCCGAAAGTCCGGGCGGCTGAGCGAGATCGCCGCAGTAGCCGACGAGTACAAGCCGAGCCCGCTGGTGGCGGTATTTCACGAGATTCACGATGAGTACCTGCGGCAATCCGGTGGGCGGGGCACGCCGCCGAATCCGCAGGCGCTGGAGCGCGCGGCGCAAACGGCCTCCAGCGAGAGCCTGACGCTGATGGAAAAGCGCATGTCGTGGCTAGCCACGATCGCGCAGTCGGCGACGTTCGTGGGGCTGTTCGGCACGGTGATGGGCATTATCGACGCGTTCCATGGGCTGGGCACGGCGGGTGCGGCGACGCTGCGAGCGGTGGCTCCGGGTATCAGTGAGGCGCTGATCACGACGGCGGCTGGGCTGGCGGTCGCGATCCCGGCGCTGATCGGCTACAACCAGCTGACGGCGAGGCTGCGGGAGTTTGCCGCACGCATGGATGACTTTGGCCGGGAGTTGCTGAACGCGATTGAGAACGCTGCGCTGGTCGCGCCGCCCTCGACTTCTCCCGTACAGAGCTATGCGTCGGAAGAGTATGCAGATCCTCGTGATGCGAGAACTCCTGGGCGGAGGATTCTGTAGCGATGGCGTTTTCGAGCGGAGGCCGCACGCAAACGGCTGTGGCGGACATCAACATCACGCCGCTGGTGGACGTGGTGCTGGTGCTGCTGCTGATCTTTATGCTGACCGCGCCGGTGCTGCAGAGCGGCATCGAGGTAGCCGTACCGCAGACACGCACGGTGAACCAGGTGACGGAAGAGCACCAGGTCATCACGATCGACAAGGACCAGAACGTGTTCCTGCAGGACAAGCCGGTAAACATTCACCAGTTGAGTGCGATGCTTGGACCAACGGGCAAAGACACGAAGCGCGTGGTGTTCGTGCGGGCCGATGCGAAGGTGCCGTTTGGCGCGTTTGCCAGCGTGATGGACGAGGTCAAGCGCGCGGGCGTGACGAACATCAGCATCATCACCCAGCCGATCGAGAAGTAAGCCGAGACAAAGCAGCTGATGGCAGGCATGAACATAGCGAGCTTCGCGGCGGCGAGGCGCAGAGGCGAAGAGCAGTTTGGCGGCGGCATGATGCTGGCCGCCGTGCTGCACGCCATGCTGGCCATCACGCTGGTCACGGTGGCGTTCGTGAAGGGCCGCCACCACGCGAGCTGGGGCGAGAACATTTCGACGGCAGGGGCGATCCAGGCTTCCCTGGTGTCGGCACTTCCCTTACCTGCCAAGGTTCCGCCGGTTGAGAAGCAGGTGCTGGCCGAGGAGAATCCCAGCCCCGCGCCGAAGCCTCCACCAAAAGAAGCAGCGGCGCCGCCGCCGAAGCCAACTGACGTGCTGGTAAAGGCGAAGACTCCCGAGAAGACGCCGGAGAAGAAGGCTCCGGAGCGGACTCCCGAGCCGCCGAAGCGTCCGCAGCCCACGCCGCCGACTCCCAAGGCCGATACGGGCAGCAGCGCGACGCAGCTTGCGCAGTCGGTAAGCCAGGTGAAGAACGGGACGTCCGCGATTACCGTGGAGGACCACACCTTTGGCGTGAGATTCGCGTATTACATACGCGGCATGGATCGCGTGATCTCGCAGAGCTACAACCAGCAGGACATCGATCAGCGCAGCGCGAATGGCAAGAGCGTGACACTGCGCTTCGACATCGAGCGCGATGGCTCGCTTTCGAACATCCATATCGAGACCAGCAGCGGGTCGGCTTCGCTGGATACGGCGGCGCTGAGAACGTTCCAGCGCATCGATAGCTTTGGGCCACTGCCCGTCGACCACGAGAACGTGACGTGGACGCTGCAGTTCCATGTGAACTGAGCTTGATGACCTTAAGAAGCCGGGACAGCTATTTTTCACCCCGGTTGCGTCTACCATTTGTGATGATGGCTGCAACGATGAGAAAAGTTCGAGGAGTATGCGGCGCTTCGCTGGCCGCGCTGATGCTTGCGGCGACGGCGGCGATGGGAAATTCGATGCATGCGCAGGACATTACGGGCCTGACCAGCCGCACCGGCGTGGATCGCATTCGCCTGGCCGCGCCGGACTTTAAGCCGGTGAGCACCGATGTGGAGACGCAGGCGTTCCAACGGACGTTTGATGCGGTACTCAACGCCGACCTGGACACGGCGGGGATCTTCGAGATGGTTCCTAAGGCTATGCAGCCGCAGGTGGCGCTGGGGTTTCCGGCGGAGATCAACCTGGCACAATGGGCGGCGGCTCCGGCGAGTGCTTCGTCCGTTGCCTTTGGCAACATGCAGGTGCAGAGCGGCAGGCTGGTAGTGAATGGCTTCCTGGACGATGCGAAGAACCCGCAGTATCCACAGATTTTCGCCAAGCAGTACAGCGAAGCCGCGACGGACGACAACGCACGGCAGATAGCTCACCGCTTTGCCGACGAGATTATCGCGCGGCTGGGCGGGGGCGCGGCGGGAATCGCCGAGACGAAGCTGTATTACGTGAAGATGGGCGGCGGCAACAAGGAAATCTGGGAGATGGATTACGACGGCGCCAACCAGCATGCCGTGACCAGTCTTGGCACGGTTTCGATGTCGCCACGCGTTTCGCCGGATAACTCGCGCGTGGCGTTCAGCTCGCTGACGCGCGAAGGATTCCAGATCAAGGTGTATTCGCTGCTGCTGGGCCGGATGGTGAACTTCCCGTCGGCGCAGGGCACGAACGCTTCGCCGGCGTGGTCGCCGACGGGCACAGAGCTGGCGTTCTCGTCGTCCCGGTCGGGCGATCCCGAGATCTGGATTTCCGATCCTGAAGGGCACGGAGCGCACAAGGTGACGAGCTTCCGGGGACCGGACGTTTCGCCGACGTGGAACCCGAAGACGGGTTCGCAGATTGCGTGGATCAGTGGACGGACCGGGCTTCCACAGCTTTACATCATGGACGCGGATGGGTCGGGCGTGCAGCGGCTGACGGACGGCGGCTATGCGACGTCGCCTTCGTGGTCGCCGAACGGGCAGTACATTGCCTACGCCTGGGACCGGAAGTACGGCCCCGGGGCGCCGGGAGGGCAAGACATCTACGTGATGGAGATTGCGACCAAGAAGTGGATTCAGCTAACGCACGATGGCGGGCGCTGCGACTTTCCCACGTGGTCGCCGGATGGGCGGCACATTGCGTATGCAAACTCGCCAGATGGGCGCGCCGATCACACCCACATTATGACCATGCTGGTAGATGGCACCGGCAAGCGGACGCTGACACCTTCCGGCGCGGACATGCCGAACTGGAGCTGGAAGTAGTGCTCCCGCGTCAAACCTTTGTCGCATTACGATATTGATAGCGCTTAGAGGAGAACGACCCCGATGATGAAAACGCGAGTGACGGTCTGGAAAACAGTAGTGGCAAGCGCAGCTTTTGCGCTTCTGGCGGCAACGGGCTGCCACAAGAAGCAAGCTCCGCAGCCTCCGTCGAACGGCAATGCTCCGAGCAACCTGCCGGCTCCGACGGCCAGCATCACGGCCGATCCGCTGAACATTGACC
Source organism: Granulicella sp. (assembly GCA_965198545.1). Taxonomy (GTDB): domain Bacteria; phylum Acidobacteriota; class Terriglobia; order Terriglobales; family Acidobacteriaceae; genus Granulicella. The sequence goes on from CBDAPS010000003.1 coordinate 308,725, forward strand.
TGGGGCAGCCGGTGGTTCTCAACTGGCGCACGACCGAGGCGACCAGCGTGACGATCGACGGCATTGGGCCGGTGCCGGTGAACGGCACGCAGACCGTATCTCCGGCGAACTCGACGAACTTCCACCTGGTGGCGAAGGGTGATGGCGGCATCACCGAAGCCAACGTTCGCGTGACCGTGAACACGGTGCCGGTAGTGCCGAGCATGCCGGTGACGGGCACTGCCGGTGCGGGCGCTGAAGGCGACATGGGCAGCGAAGCGGCGTTCCACCAGAACGTGCAGGACATTTTCTTCGGCTACGACAGCTTCGATATACGTCCGGACGCGCAGAGCTCCGTAGAAGCGGCGGCGCGCTACCTGAATGCTCATCCAGCGATCCGGCTGGTGGTGGGTGGGTATTGCGATGACCGCGGTTCGGCGGAGTACAACCTGACGCTGGCGCAGAATCGTGCCGATTCGGCGAAGGCGGCGCTGGTGAGCGCGGGTGTCGACACCAATCGCATCCGCACGGTGAGCTTCGGCAAGGAACGCCAGTTCTGCACGGATGAAACGGAAGAGTGCTGGCAGCAGAACCGCAGGGCGCAGTTCACCTTGGATCGCTAAGGCGGACCGCTAGGCGCAACCTTTCGAGAGAAAGCTAAAGGAGGCCTCGGCCGTGATTCGTTCTCGTAGCTACCGACTGGCTGCAGTTGCAGTGCTCTGCGGCGGGTTTCTTGCGCCGCAGGCATTTGCCGTCAACAAGGACATGATCCAGCTGCAGACGCAGGTTCAGGCGCTGCAGGACGCCATCGCCCGGCTGCAGCAGAGCAATGACGAGCGCATGGGCGTGATGAAGGACCTCGTGCAGCAGACCGCGGACTCCGTGAACAAGATGTCCGTGGTGGTGAACGGCCTACAGTTGCGGATGCAAAACCAGCAGGACGCGCTCACGGCGAAGTCCGACACGGTATCCGGGCAGATCCAGTCGCTGAATGACTCGGTGGACGAAGTGCGGGCTCGGCTGGGACGGATGGAGAAGGCGCTGGGAGACATCCAGGCGCAGCAGCAGACGGCTAATGCCGCGCTGACCAATCTGCCGCAGCCCGCGGGGGGTTCCGGTGGCGGAGCCGCACCGGCTGCTGGCGGGGCGGGTGGACTGACACCAAGCGATGCGATGCCCACGGGCAAGCCTCAGCCGATTTCGGGGACTCGTCCGCAGGGTCCGGCGGCCGACGCGGGTCCTGCGGCGAGTGACATGTACCGCAATGCTTACGCCGACTACATGGCGGGCAAGAATGGCGTGGCGACTTCGGAGTTCGAAGACCTGATCAAGGCCTACCCGGACGACAATCTTTCCGGCAACGCCTACTTCTACCTGGGCGAGATGGCGACGAAGGCGAATAAGCCTTCGGTGGCGATCGATAACTATGACCGCGTGCTGGAGCGCTACCCGGATAACTCGAAGATCCCGGCGGCGCACCTGCATAAAGCCGAAGCGCTGATCCGGAGCAAGCGGCAGGATGCAGGCGCGGCGGAACTGCGCTCGCTGATCCAGCGCTTCCCTACTTCACCAGAGGCGTCGCAGGCGAAGACGAAGCTGGCTGGGCTGCAGGGTGCGGCGCGGCGGTAAAGCAGGGAGTTAGTTGCGGACGTAACGGAAGGCTGTCTCAATGGCGAGGCGGCCTTCGGCGTTGAGGGGCAAGTATGGCAGGCGCGGGACTCCGCCAAAGTAGCCGTTGAGATCGCCGGCGTACTTGAAGGCGGCCAGGCCGAGTTCCACGCAGGCGGCATCGGGTTCGGTGAGGCGCTCCTGCTTCTCCTTTGCCAGTTCCGGGTTGCCGTCCTTCCAGGCAGCGAGGACTTCGTACACGGCCTGTGGCGCGGCGGCAGCGAGCAATGGGCTGACACCGGGCGCACCGGCTTCGAGCAGATCGCAAATGCCCTGCGTGCTGCCTGCGCCGAGGATCTGGAAACCGACAGAGCGGGTTCGCGTCTTAAGCGCCGGTTTGGGCGGTGCCGCAGCGAGGGCGATGCCTCCGCTGAGAGCCTCGGCGGAGACAAAGTCGCCGCGGCCTTGCGGTTCGTTCTGTTGAAGCATGCGGCCCGTGACCGGAGCGAAGACGGTGGTGACGGTTGCTTCGCGCTGAACGCCTGCGGTGGCTTCGCGCAGGGCGCGGAAGCGGCCGGCGGTAAGCGCGACGTCATACATGCCGAGGACATTGGGGTGCTGAGCGAGTTCGGCGATGACTTCGGGCGATAGCGCGGCGTGCGCGTGACAATCGCCGCTCCAGAGTGCGATGGGAAGCGGCGAGCGGTCGGCGATGCTGCGCAGGTAGAGGGCGGCCAGAGCGCCCTTCTGCCAGAGCGTAGGCACCGGGAGGAGCACGACGTCAAAACCAGCGGCTGAGGCCTGATCTGCGACCGCCAGTGACGCTGCAACGCTGCCTCGTTCGACACGGGCGATGAGGACCTTTTCTTTCGCGGCAGTGTCCGCGATGACCCGGAGGCTCTCGGCGGTTTCACCGTCTGAGATCGCCTGGGCCTCGGCGCCGAAGCCGAAAGCGATGAGTCCGGAGGCCGGTGTGAGCGAGAGCCGGCCGACGTTGTGCTCCAACTTGCGGTAGTACAGGGCGCCGTCGCGATAGAACGGGGTCGTGAGGGGAACGTGCAGACCATCCAACAACATAGGTATTACCCAGTGTATGCTGGTTTCCATAGACTGCAGTGCAAGAGACTTTTGAACACACCATGAGCGAAGAACTCGACGTATATCAAGGCAAGTCGATTGAAGAGCTGGGCTATGAGGCGTTGTGGTTCCTGGCGCACACGCTGATTGCGCTGGCGGTGCTGCTGCTGATCCTGCTGGCCGGCGTGGTGCTGCATGCGAATCCCGACACCGCGAGCCCAAAGGTCGTGGCAACCGTGCTGGCCTTCATCCTGCCTCTCATCATCGGGTTCGCCATTGCGAAAGCCCGGCAGGATTACGTGGCCCGCTATGTCTGGATTTCGGCGATCATTGCGTTCGCGATCGTGTGCGTGTGGGTGCTGGACCTGCCTACCGGCAATGGACTCTGCGAGCACTGCGGCGCGGTAGACAAGCTGACGCGCACGTTCTTCTCCATCGACAACGGAAGCGGGCTGGCCGGGGGCTGGGGGCTGGTGATCGGCTGCTGGATCCCGCTGTCGCTGGTCGGTTATGCGCTTGGAGCCTATCTTGGGCTGGGACGTGATCAGGAAGTGATTCTCGATTAATCGTCGGTGAATGCCTGCGCCGGCGTCCTTCGGGATGCCGGTTTGCTTTGGGCGAATGTTGGCGAAGAAGGTGCTGAATGCGGTGCACCAAAGAAAGTGCTTGCAGTTCGCCTTCTCTTCGCTATAATTCCGGGCATGGCGATCACGCGGCGGCAAAAAGAGGTTATCGACTTTCTCTCAGGCTTTACGGCCAAGAATGGCTACTCCCCTTCCTATGAAGAAATTGCTTCCGGGCTAGGCCTGAACTCGCTTGCCACCGTGCACAAGCATGTGACAAACCTGCAGAATAAAGGCATGCTGCAGCGGGCGCACAACCGGAGCCGGTCGATCGATGTGCTGCCGCAGCGCGGCGCCAAGAAGAGCGCTGAACGCCTGCCGCTGCTGGGGCGCATTGCCGCCGGCAAGCCGGTGGAAGCCATCGAGACGGCAGAATCCATTTCGCTGGGGGACGTGATCGGTTCACGTGAGGTGTATGCCCTGGAGGTTCGCGGCGACTCGATGCGCGATGAGCACATTGTCTCTGGGGACTATGTGCTGGTAGAGCGGACGCGGACCGCGCGCGAGGGCGAGATCGTGGTGGCCCTGGTGGATGGCAGCGACGCCACGCTGAAGCGCTTCTACAAGGAAGGGAACCTGATCCGGTTGCAGCCCTCCAATACGGAGATGGCGCCGATCTATGCTCCCGCCGCAAACGTCGCCATCCAGGGCAAGGTGCTGGGGCTGTTGCGCAAGTACGCCTGAAAGATTTCCGCAGGCTGCTTGCACCAACGAGGGGAACCAACGACCTCCGGCCCGCGTAGAGTGTTGCAGAAAGCTGCGCCCAGATGATTTTGCATCCGCCGACGGGCCAGGCTTCGTTCTTCCTACTTAGGAGTGATTCCCTTATGAAGCTGCTTCTGCCCGCCGCTGCCCTGCTGTTCGTCAGCCTCTCGGCTCATGCCGCTGATACCTTCGAGCGTACGCTTTCCGTTTCTTCCCAGCCTGACCTGTATGTGTCGACCGGCTCCGGCAACATCCACGTCTTCCCGGGGGGTGGCAACCAGATCAAAGTAGTTGGCCATGTTCACTCCGGCTGGAATGGCTGGGGGAGCAACACGGGTGACCTGGAGGACCGTATCCGGCGCATCGTGGCCAACCCGCCGATTACGCAGCGCGAGAACTCCGTTCATGTGGGCGATACCGACGATCGCGCCCTTTATAACCACATCCAGATTGACTATGAAGTCACCGTACCCAGGGAAGTGGCGTTGAACCTTCACAGCGGCTCCGGCGACGTTGAGGTGGACAATGTGGGCCGCTTTCTCGCAGCATCGAGCGGTTCCGGTTCGGTTCGCGCGCACCAACTACACGGGCCGGCCAATCTTCACAGCGGTTCCGGCGACATTGAGTTGGAAGAGACGGCGCCTGCGGATGTGAAAGCCGAAACGGGATCGGGTTCCATCCGCGTTCACGGTTTCTCCGGTTCGTTCAACGCTCGCACGGGGTCGGGAGATATCGAAGGGGACGGTCACCTGTCGAGCATGTCGACGCTGCATAGCGGATCGGGTTCGGTGAGGTTGCACCTTGCGCCGGAGTCACACTTCCAGCTTGATGCTTCCACGGGGTCCGGGGACATTCGTCTCCACATGCCTGGCAGTCAGGACTCCGACAGTTCGCGGCATGAGCTGCGCTCCGCCGTGAATGGCGGCGGACCTCCGCTGAATATCCACACAGGCTCGGGGGATATCGAGGTCGACGGGCGGTAAGCGAGCCGGCTACAACTCCATCGGGCGGAGTCACGGCATACTGGAAGCAGGCGCCGGCTCTGCCCAACGCTTTCTGGGGCCGGCACGCATGAGACATGATCCAGACTCCCCCTCGCCTGCTGGTTTTCGACCTTGACGGAACACTGATCGACTCGTCGCTGGACCTGTGCAACTCGGTCAATGCGATGCTGGAGCACCTCGGCAGGCCGACGTTGCCGCACCCGGTGATTGGCAGCTACATTGGTGACGGCGCGGCGATGCTGGTTCGGCGAGCGCTTGGCGATCCGGGGGACCTGGACGGCGGTGGCGGCGGCCAGGTTCTACTGCACGAAGCGCTCGGCTTCTTCATCCGCTACTACCGCGAACACAAGCTGGACAACACCAAACTTTACCCCGGCGTTATGCAGGCGCTGCGAGAGATTCGTGCGCGTGCCCCTCGCCTGCCGATGGCGGTGTTGACGAACAAGCCGGTTGGGCCTTCGCGCGGCATCTGCGATGCCCTTGGAGTGACGCCGTTCCTGTTTCAGAACTATGGCGGCGATTCGTTCGAGACGAAGAAGCCTGACCCAACTGGCCTGTTGTCGCTGATGCGAGAGGCGGAGCCGCTGTTAGTCGGGAACAGGGCGCCCCTGAGTGCGGGCGAGGTAGTGATGATCGGCGACTCCGACGTGGACGTGCTGACCGGGCGCAACTGCGGCGCGCAGACGGTGGGCTGCGCGTTTGGGTTGTCGCCGCACACGCTGGCGCTGGCACAGCCGGACGTGTCGGTGGACAGTCCCGCGGAGTGGCCGGATGTTCTGCTGGGCTCGCACCGTTGAGTTGCTGACTTAGTTAGTCAGCGAGTGAGTGAGCTTCGGTTTGCGGTGACCATAGCCAGGCCGCTCCGCGTACACCGCTGGAGTCGCCGTGCATGGCTTTCAGGATGGGCGTTTCCACGGGCCCCCCGAAGGTGTAACGGCTAATTTCGCTGCCCAGGCGGGAGTAGAGCCAGTCGATGTTGGACACTCCGCCGCCCAGAACGATGACGTCAGGGTCAAGGATGTTGGTGATGACGGCAAGGCCGCGCGCCATGCGGTTCACCAACCGTTGCAGAGCGGCCAGCGCTTCCTGATCGCGTGTCTCCGAAGCAGCCACGATGTCTTTGCCACGCAAGGCGCGGCCGGTCACATGCAGGAAGTCGCGCTCCAGACCGGTGCCGGAGATCCATGTCTCCAGGCAGCCGTGGTGGCCGCAGTAGCAGAGCGGGCCCGGAGCTTCTTCAGCGCTCTGCCAGGGCAGCGGCATGTGGCCCCACTCTCCGGCCAGGCCGTTGATGCCGCTGTGGACCCCGCCATGCAGGGCGATGCCGCCACCGCAGCCGGTGCCGACGATGACCCCGAAGACCACTCCGTAGCCGTGCGCGGAACCGTCCACAGCTTCGCTGATGGCGAAGCAGTTGGCGTCGTTGGCGCAGCGGACCTCGCGGGCCAGCGCGGTGCTGAGGTCGCGCTGCAGGGGCTTGCCGTTGATCCACGTGGAGTTCGCGTTCTTGACCAAGCCGGTGGAGGCGACCACCGTGCCGGGGATGCCGACGCCCACGCTGCCCACGCGGTTGGTGGCAGCCTCGAGTTGCGAGACGACGCCGGCGATAGCGTTGACCGTTCCCTCGTAGTCGCCCCGTGGCGTGGGTATGCGCAGGCGGCGCAGCTCCCTGCCCTTGGAGTCCAGGGCAATGCCCTCAATCTTGGTACCGCCCAAATCTATGCCAATCCTCATCGCCGTACTCCCATTTGATGTCGCGACTTCGTTTTGCTTCCGCGCCATCATAAAGCTTCGTGGGTATTGCGCGCTGAGGCTTCGCTAGGCTGCGAACATACGAGCCCAGGCCGCGTTTGCCCATAGGCGCTCGCGGCCGCCGTAGCGCGCACAGAAGCTCGCGATCTGCTCCACCGTGTGTTCGTCGATCTGCGAGTCATAGCAGCGCGCGAACTTTCGCTTGCGTTCCGTTGCCGCGGCCACATCCTGTTCGCCCGAGGCGAAGAAGGGCTGCAATGGCTCGCCAAGCAGAGTAGCGGCATCGACCACGGCGGTATCCAGCGCTTCTGCGCTCAAGCCCGCGGCGTAGGGCAGATCCTCGTAAAAGGCACACGGCTGTTGCCCTGCCGTCGCTGGCACCGCGGAGTCGCGCGCAGTGACGTGATCGACGTGCGCTCCCAGCGCGAGCGGGAGGACGAAGACGTTGCCACCAGAGCGGCTCAGGCCTTTCTGGATAACTCCGATTGCCTTGTCAGCGGGCGCTACCGGACGGCCTAGAACTTCGTCCTCGGGGCAGCGGAAGCGGATGGGCGCGTCCTTGAGACGGAGGTCGGTAAGGCTCAGCGCGCCGCGATACATCTTGCTCCAGGCGAGATCTTCACGCGCCCGCACCGCTGTGACGTAGGAAAGCCGATCGTTGTGGTGAAGCGAATTCGCGTCAGAAAACGGCGCGGAGTTGCTGCGAGTAAAGCAGCAGAGGACATCGACAGCCTGGCGGGCGGCGAGCCAGGCGTCGATTGCCAGACCCACCGAGAATGCTGCATTATCGCGATGCGGAGATACGACTACGATCTTCAAACGTTGCTGCTCCTCGCATCCAGACTAACGGCAGTCGCACCGGACGTACATTGGGAGGTTTGCGGCGCGCCAAGGCTGCGGGATGCTATGGCAACAGGCGCAGGCCATTGCAAGGAGAGGCCGTTCCCCGCTAAACTGGGATTCGTTGGTGGCGTCCGCGCGACCGGCACCGCAACGGTCACCGCTTCCCGGGCATTCCGAGAGTGACCAGTGGGAATGCGGAGAGTTGGCAGAGCCCGGTTGAATGCACCTGACTCGAAATCAGACATAGTCGCAAGGCTATCGGGGGTTCGAATCCCTCACTCTCCGCCATATCTTCCTAAGTGCTTTATTTTCATCGACGGCTGTGGATTGTGACACTTAGTGTGACACTTTCCGCAGCCTGAGGTTTTTTCACCTCATATTCGCGATCTTCCGCTCCCGATGGGTATTAGCCCTCGAAGGAGTTGATCGTGAGAGCACCGAAAGTTCGTCTTTACGTCAGGGTTCGTCTCGCGGACGGTCGCGATGTCTACGCAGACCCCGTGTGGAACCGCAACCGTAGCCTCCGAGGCAGCTATGCCCTCGTGGATGGTGCTCAGCAGCATCATCCTGATGGCATCTACTATCTTCGCTACGCTCGTGGCGGCAAGCGCGTCTGGGAGTCGATAGGCAGGGAGCCGGAGCTTGCTTTGACCGCGCTGCGGAACATCGAGCACGACCTGAGCGCGATAGCCATAGGGCGGACGACTGCAGCAGTTCACCCGTCAGCCGAGGTTGCGGTACTTCCTGCGCAGACCGTCTCTGTCACCGAAGCCATCGACGCGTACCTCACCGAAGTGAGGACATTCAAGGCTCCTAAGACGGTGTCGGCTTGCACGCACATGCTGGGAGAGTTCGAGAAGACCTGTAAGGGCAAGCTGTTGTCGCAGGTGACACGCACCGATCTTCTCAATCACATGAAGGCTCTTAAGGCACAGGGCCTTGGTGACCGCACGGTATTCAACCACGTCAGCCGGATCAATACGCTTCTGAAAGCTAACGGCGTTGAACACCTGCTGCGCCCAGCCGATTGGCCAAAGTTTGACGAGAAGGACGTAGACGCCTACCACACGCAGCAGTTGGCGGCCCTGTTCGACATCGCCACCGGTAGGGACCGTCTGATCTTCGAGTTCCTACTCGGAACTGGCTTTCGGGAACAGGAGGTCATGTACTGTTCCTGGGGGAACGTGGACCTCGCCGGGAAGGTTCTCTCGGTGTGGTCGAAGCCCGAATACGGCTTTCGCGTCAAGGACAAAGAAGAGCGTTCAGTCCCAGTTCCCGACAGCCTTATAGAGTCCCTCGTGGCCTTGAAGCGCAGCAGTGCTTCCACATTGCTGTTCCCGACCAAGAAGGGTAAACCCGATGGGCACTTGCTCCGACGCCTGCAGACCCTGGCTTTCCGTGCAGGCCTGAACTGCGGCGAATGTGTGACCAAGAATGGTAAGGAGTGCTCTGAGCATCCGGTGTGCAGTGCGTGGGGTCTGCATAAGTTCCGCAGGACTTTTGCGACCATGCACGCGGAGGCCGGAGTTTCAGCTCCGACCATCCAGCGGTGGCTCGGCCACGCCGATCTCGCGACGACGCTCAGGTACCTCGCCGTGGCGGACATACGGTCCGAGCGCACGAGGAATCAGGTCAATGCAAGCTTTGCGGGCCTCGCTAACGGGGGTGCCGCGTGATCAAGGAGTGTATGGCACTGCGGCAGCCGGAATGCCTCAGCGTGGGGCGTCCATTTGTGCTGCTCGCAATTCGGTCACGTCTTCAAAAAAGTTCAGACCATATTCGGAAGATCGCCGTCGCTAGCGGTATTAGCTTCCGAGAGTTGATACGGCATGGTGCTCTCGATGTCGTCGCAAAAAAAAGTGCGACTCATATTCGGGATAACGGGGTCGCCAAGGGTATCAGCACTCAGCATTTGGGCCGATGGGTCCCTGAGGAGCGGAAGGATGAGTCTGATCGAAAGTCTGGGGAAGAAGGAGAACTTTCTCACCACCAAAGACGTGATGGCGCTTTTAAGCGTGCGCCGCAATACGATATGCGACTGGGTTCAGTCGGGACGCATACCGGCGATCCGGACCGGCGCTGGTTATCGGTTCGATCCACGGGCTTTGGCCACTTGGCTGGAGCAGCGATCCACCGGCAGCAAGAAGGCGGGGGCAACGCGATGAACGGCTCTCCATTTCAGTTCTCACGCCTTGATAGGTCTCACACCGAAACGATGTACTCGCAACCCGTCAAGTATTCCCCCACTGGGGTCCGCTGCCTCCTGAACCGAGATCAGGTTCTAGCGATGCTTCAGTTGTCAGCAGACGAAGTACAGCATCTTGTCGACACACAGCAAGTGCACCCGATTCGCATCGAGGGACACGAGCGATTCTGCTCTATCGACATAGGTCGACTCATCGACCACTACGTTCACACAGCACGGAGGGCAGCATGAGCAAGAAGTCGAGTAACGGACGCCTCTGGGCCGACGGAGAACGTACCTGCGTCGTGTGCGAAACCGGTCTACCAGCGCACGAAGGTTGGCTGGGAGCTCCTCTTCCGCTGTGTGAGTCTAAGAAGTGCGCCAAGCTGGTCAAGACCATCGAGACGGGATACTACATCAAGGCAAAGACCCGTCGATGTGGGCTGTTGAGCTGCGAGAACTACGTTGCTGCTGGAAGGTACAAGGTGACTGGCACTCCCTGCTGTTCGCTCGCCTGTGGCGTACGCCTAGCGCAATACGGGAAGAAGGTTCACACGTGCGCCTGCTGTGGTGTCAAATTCAACGGGATCGAGCGCAAGAGTGATGGACGTGACGTCTATCTAAATCCAGAACACAGAACCCGGCACCTGCAAGCCAAGCGGCAAGCGAAGATCGGTCCCTTCCGCCATCAATACGAAGAGTTCCTCAAGTATTGGGAGACTTCCGGGCGAGCGCGGGGGAAAGACGTCGCGTGGGAACTCAGCACTTTTCTTTCCTTCGTTAACGAATGTGGGATCACAGACCTCGATGAGGTGCGGTCCACAACCATTTCACGTTACCTACAGACGGGTAGCGATGAACCTGGTCGCAAGAGCATTGGATACACCTTGCCCACCGTGTCTTCGTTCTTCAAGTGGATGATTGCCGAAGACCTCCGCGAGTACGCTAATCCAGTAGTCCCCGGTCATCACAAGCGGAAGAGGGGCAAGAAAAACCCCAATCCCCTCAACGACGAAGAGACGGAACAGTTCAAGGCAGAGATTGAGAAGAACGGCACCCCAATGCTTCGCCTGGCAGCAGCTATCGCCCTTGAGGGCGGAATGCGAGCGGGTGAGGTGATGAACATCCGGCTGGATGACTTTAGGGAGAAACAGCAGCGCATTCAGGTCAGGCTACCGACTAAGGGCAAGAAAGAACGGTTCGCGTGGTTTTCTGACGACACCCTGCGCTTTTACCGCGAGTGGATGAAGGTGCGTCCGAAGAATTGCGATCACGACTTCCTTCTCACAAACCGAAAAGGCGGTCAACTTCTGTACAGCACTCTCCGTCGTGAATACCTCAAGGCGCTTACACCCGGCGGTACGATCGGCTCACAGGGAAACTACAAGCAGTCCGCGAAGCAACATCGTCTGCGACACACCTTCGCCACAAACCTGCTTCGGAACGGGGTCGATCTCCTGATCGTGAAGGTCTTGGGAGGTTGGGACTCCTTCTCGGCGATGGAGGGCTACCTTGGATTCGTAGAGCGAGACATTGATCGCGGTTATCACCGCGCGATGAAGCGGGCACGCGAACGGCACATGGCACCGAGCGTCAAGACCACGATATCGCTCCAGCAGGCCCTTGCATTGAAACGGGCCAGAGAGGCAGACGTTAGACAAGGTATCGCCGCTACCGCGCATCACCGGCACCCTATTCTTCCCCAGCACGCCTTTAATGACGGCGTTCTGTTGACTACCCTGAACCTTGGGGAGGAGTGGGTCACCAGGAGATAACATCAAGACGATAGCCCATTCCACCGGTGTTGGTGTCGTCCCGCTCCAAGAGGAACGCCACCAGCTTGCCCTCTTCGAAGTAGACCTCGCTTACACTACAGCGGAATGATTAACACGCCTCTGATGCAGCAGGAGAACCTTGATCTATCAAGGTCGCCCGCAGAATCCTCCGCGCCATGGCGCACGACGCCTCAGCGTTTTGCACGAGACTCGCACGTGATGAGCTTGCATTCGCCCGACGAGAGCCTGGACAAGACGCACCGTTTTTGAGACTGCCCACGATCGCCCTATGAGCGTTTTCAACAGCGTCTTGACATTCGTTTGCCTCCCTTTCAGCACTTAGCATCTACGCGCTTCGCGGAGGCTGGGACGGCATTTCGCGGCTCTGGCGGTAGTGGTCTCTCCAGAGAAGCACGGACATGCGCTCTCCTTGAGCGGTGGCCAGCACAACGAAGAGCGAGCGCACATAGTCTGAAGCCTGCCTTCGCATAAGACTCCGCCGACGCATACGCGGAAGTGCGGTTCGAGCCCTAAGAGCCTCGACATCCCACGCCACCGATCCCTGTGCGCGGGATTGCTTCCAAGCGAAACTAGCCGTCGCATGAGTGGGTACGCTTGGCTGGAAACACCACCAAGACGAAGCAGCCTGCCTGTGCTCCGCCCACAGGGCTACACCCCGAAGGTTGCTCTAGAGACACCCAACTACTTCGCCTTAGTCGCCTCGGCGCAGCTATCCCTCATTGCAATCCTGAACGACCCTCTTTGGATTGATACCGTCTGCCTCCCTCACGCAGCACAAGCTGCCAACGAGCGGTCGGCGGTACGGTGATCTGTTGAACACCGCACTACACTCGCCGCGCCACTCCCCACCCAAGACAGAAGCGCCACGGCGGATAGCACTTCGCCTGTACGCGCCCCAGTTCACCAGAAGAGTTCAGGTTCACTGGGCCACCGCGAAGGCGAGCTGGGGCCGTCCCACAACTCCATAGATAATGGGCCCTCTCGCGTCTTTCCGCTAAGGAACCTAGAATGAATGACTTATATATTGCGTATAACCATTATTACACGCAATCTGTGGTAAGCTTTTCAGATGGTCCAAGTCCTCGATCCGGATACCGTCGAGCAGTTTCTGCGCCATCTGTCCCTTTCCCAAGACTGCTCTGATCAAACGATCAAGGCCTACCGAGCTGATCTGAATGGATTCGATGAGTTCCTAAGCTCCGAAAACCTAACGGACGTCCACGCCCTTACTCCGAAGAAAGTTGGCGTGTACATCGCTCGGATGTCGTCGCAGTTAAACAAACGGACGGGAGCGCCAGGGTTGGCTAAAGCGACCATTGCCCGCAAGCTCGCTGCCGCGTCAAGCTTCATGGAGTACCTGCGCGGTCACTCAGACGAAAACCTGAGCAACCCGTTTGCTGCTCATCGCTTCCGTTGGAAGCGGCACGACAATCCGAACCCGGTGGAGGAGTACACCTTAGATTTCCTGCTGTCTGAAATGGGACCGCGCGACGGAACGCTCTTTAGGCTGATGGTTGCTACTGGATTGCGAGTCTCAGAACTTGCGTCCCTTAATCGCGACAGCATCTCGGTGATTACGGACATTGATGAAGAGGGCGAGGAGTATTCGATTGGGATCGGCGAAGTAGTAGGCAAGGGCAAAAAGCTCCGTAGGTTTCGCGTTGATCTTGATACGGCGATTCGTTGTGCCGAGTATGTGGATAGCCGAGACGACAACCGCCCGGAGCTCTTCACCACCCTGAGAGGGACCCGTATGTCTGTTCGCGCGATACAGGAGCGAATGAAGCACTGGTGCGAACAATGCGGTTTCTCGCACATCAATGTTCACCGGCTGCGTCACACCTTCGCGACCCGAATGGTGAATCATGGCCTGTCTGCGCACGACCTAAAAGTGGCCTTGGGACACGAGAGCCTGGGTACGACCAGCAAATACTTCAAGCTCGAAGACGACGTGCTGAACCGCAGCTATCACTCTGCGATGCAGCGTGCCCGTGGCCGCTAGCTGAACTGATCGAAGCAACAAGTGTCCTGGCAACCCACCTGAAAAGGTACCGTTGAAGCCGCCGCCCATCGGACCGGGTATTTTCCAGCTGAGGGCAGAAATCTATGCGCTCTGAGTGAGGCGCACTACGGTTGGCGCGTGCGCAATGTCTCCGTCCGGCCCGAGCAACGAGGCGTTGACGAATGTTGTGCCATCTATCCGTTCCAGCCCATGTGCGGCGTGAACGTGACCGAACACACGTAACTTCGGTGCGACTCTCAGCACAGCTGTGAGGAGCTCTGGGCAACCTCCGTTTAGTTCCCCAGCCGTGTGATCGCAAATCTCGAAGGGTGGAACATGGGTGACGAGAACGTCGATGTCCTTAGGAATTGCCGAGAACACTCGAGCGCGTTCCGCGCGACCAGGCATGCCGAATGCGCCGGACGACAGAGGCGTTATCGGAGTTCCCCAGATTCTTAAACCATCGAACACAACACCTTCGTTGATCAGCACGGTCGCGTTACTTAACAGTTCACGTGCTGCGCCGTCTCCTTCAAGGAAGCCGTCGTGATTACCGGGCACGAAGGCCTTATGCCTATAAGGCAGTTCCCCAAGCCAATCATTGAAATCCCTAATCACCGATCGACTACGCGAGCCCATTATTGCATCTCCTGCAAATAGAAGGATGTCACCCGCAGGAACCTCAATCTCCCGATGGAGTTCGTGGCTGTCCGCCATCAGGACTAACGTCAGGTGTCTTCGCGCCTTCACAGAACCTCCTAGGATCGAACATACGATGGGGCGAAGCTGGGCGAGGATGCTGAGCGCGGACTCGCTGAGTTTCAGCCGGGGGGAGTTGCTACTCAGCGATAGCTTGGTGCGCCTATGTGAAGTCGCCTCTGGCCGACGATGGTTGTCAGGCAGCACGTACTGGCTGCCGTTGTATGGGGCGGAATCGAACTGACCATCGCTGTTCCCCCATCTTCAACGACCCCTGCATCGTCGTACAAGGAGATAGGGATCTGCACGTCGTACACGGTGTGCGTGGTGTCGTTTCGCACATACAGCTTCGGAGTCCACGATGACAAAGTAATACGCTCGGGTTCCCACTTCAGAACCCTTACCCCGTCGGTAGCGCCCGTTCCTCAGTGGGCTGACCATTCGTTGGCGGGACCGTCCGTGTCTCGGAGGAAGGCTTATCGGCGGGTTTGTTGGAAGTATTAGCGCTCGACGGCCTGGAGGATACAACTTGTGCCACATCCCAGACCTGAATACCTTCCTGACCACCAGAAACAAGCCACTTTCCATCAGGACTGAAAACGAGCGCCCTGATCAATGTGGCATTCGCTAGGCGCGTGTCAAGCTGTTCAGCAGTCGTAGCATCCCATAGCCTGATTGTGTTGTGCGCCACAGATGCCACGATCTCTTTGGTTGGGCTGAACGCGACAGCCTGTACATGCTCCTCGACGCCCGCAGGGGGCTTCAGCTTGCGCAGGAGCGAACCGGTCTTCGCACTCCAGACGGCCATTACTCCGCCGCCATTGGAGAGAACGCCTAGTTGCCCGTCTGGACTCATAGCGACGCGCCGAAGCGCACCCTCATCCTCCGCGACCTCGTCGAACCCTCCGTTCATCGCTCCATCACCGACTCCCCAATACGTGGCAATACCAATTGGATTGCCCTTTATCTCACCCTGACCGGCTAAGACGACAGATTGACCGTCAGCACTGTAGGAAAGATCGTGCCCGTACCAACGCATGTATCCTCGCCGTTTGAACAGACCATCCGGAGCCCATTGGGATGCATGACTAACGCCACACAACGTGGCGTAGCTTTGGCCGTTCGGACTGTAGCGTACTTCAAGCGTCTGGTCTTTGGGGTCGCAATCCGCAGCTTGCGTCTCAAGCAACTGTCCGCTTGACAAATCCCATTTCGTCAACAACGGACTCAACCCTTTCGTAGGATCACCGTCGGTGGTGGAGAGAATTGTCTGACCATCAGGACTCACCGTTATGGAGTTGCCGTTCCCCTGAGGTCCTTTCAACTCCCTCAGTAACTTGCCGTCGTGAAGGTTCCAAATCCTGATTACGTTGTCGTTCACCAGTCCAATCAGCTTGCTCCCGTCCGCTGTAAACACGAGGCCGCGCGTAGGATCGCTACATTCAATTGTGGGTAGGTCACTGCGCTGACGTTGTACCCCTGTGCCGAACTTGGTTCTGTGTCTCACCATCAAGAGCGCACCGGCCAAAGAGACTGCAAAGAAGCCAATAAGAACGATCGCGTTTGTTTGCCAGCGATGACGGGAAGTTAGCGCGCTGTCGTGTTGTAGTGCCAAACGGGACCCATTTCGATACTGCTCAGCTTTGGCAAACCCACTCGCCCCGTCTCCTCAAACGGAATCGGCCGCACGGCGCGGTTGGGATTGATGTTTTGTAGGAAGTATCCTACAACAGGTAGCCTGTTGATCGCGATGCTGAGAAGCATGGCAATTGAGCTGCGCGTCTGGATTGGTCGAAGGATCCGAGAACTGCGCTCAAGCAAGGGTTGGTCGCAGCAAATCCTTGCCGACCATGCTCAGATAAACCGTGAGCACCTCTCCGATCTGGAGAATGGTAAATATGATCCGACTGCCGGTTTGTTGGAACGACTGACGCAGGCGTTAGGGATCAAATTGAATGACTTCTTCGTCGGCCGATAAGCCAGGGCGATCATGTAGTGATTCTGTGATCAGGCCTGGCTGTTGCGTAGTTGTGCACAACGGACCTGACACTATTCCTCAACAAGCAGCTTGGCCGTTAGACCGAAGGTCAGCTTGGCAATCGCCAGCATCGACACGTCATCGCGAGCTCCGGAATCAGCGATAGACACGAGTAGATTCCTAACGCTCCTCGTCCGTTATGTGGGAAGTCAAGCGCGTAAGTTCCGCGTCGTCAGTTTGCAAATCGATCCTCCCCTCGTTGCTGCTGTTCACGAAGCCGCAAATCCAACATACGGTGCTTTTCCGCTACTGGTAATTGATCTCCATGACCAAGCCTAATGTTTGCTCACAACGTGTGAGGTATAAGGTTTCCATGCGCTACGAGAAGCTGTTCGATAGGTGGCGGGTGACGTTCTCGGATGCAGGTGGCGTGCTGCATGAGTGCCGTACCAGCACGACCACACCCTAGTGGAGACCATTCGGCGGGCCCGGGGCTTTACCTGTCTCGCGGATCGGCAAGTCGTGGAGCTGGGCATGCAGCATGGTAGCGGCGCAATCACCCTGCACCTTGACGAGGACGATTCGCCGCATCGACCAAACCGCGTTAGGGATCACAATGCCCGCGAAGCTCACCCCATTCAGGTACTCGACATCCTCGCTTCCCGGCTGCAGAAGAAGGCGGACCGCTACGAGCGGGTGAACATCCCTGGCGGTTACGGTGTCGCGACCGTGGAACTCCGGCGCTACGCGAAGATGATTCGGACAGCGCAAGAATACCTGCGTCACGAGAGTTTCGAATGAGACGTCTAACGCGAACGCCCCACAATGCAACGGCACCGAGGGGCGTTTGTTACCGCTAGACAGCGTTAGGAGGTGAACTTCTTGTAGATCGTAGTGATGCTCAGTAAGGCTGAATAACACGCTGCCTTCTTGCCCATCGTCTGCGGGTTGCTGTCAGCAATCTGCATGTAGGCCGTCTACGCAGTTTTCGATCAATTCATCGTCGGTAAGCTGTGGGGGCTGGTTGATGCGCCACACTCCCTTCACCTTTGAGGCGAAGACCGAGAGCGATGCCAAGATCGGAAAGATAATCCCATCCGGTACCTCGACAATCTTGGTGCCCTCCCGCTCGATACGGCGGATTCCGGCTCCCTTGAAGCCTTGGTGAACCTTCCACTTGTTGTAAAGCTCCCAAGCTTGTGGAGCAATCTGGAGGAAGAAGCGGTAAATCGCGGCATCCCGAGCGTTGGCCTTATCCTTTGCCGCATCATGTACGGCAGTAAAGTCCTTGAGGCACATGGCTTTCTGGCTGTACGTGTAAGCCTTGCTCCCCCGGTCTCCTGCCGCAGTGTCGTCGAACATCTCAGGCGGAGTGAGTGCCATGATTACCTGCAAGAGCTTCTCCGTGTCTACGAAGTCGTCTGCACGGTCGGTTTCCGATTTGCGTAGCTTGGTGTCGGGAGTGTTCTTCTTCATGCTTGCTTCAAGCTCTTCAAGGATGCCCCGGCTACCGGCGATGGAGATGCTCTGCACATCGTTCTGGAAGTTCCGAGCTATCGAGACTTCTGCGATAAGAGCCTCGCTATCGGTCACGATCACTTCGAAGGTGACGAAGACCTCTGGGAACTTCTCGTCTTCCGCAGCGTAGCGGGCCGCGACATCCTTCAGCACCCCTTGCGTCTGAGCGCCGTTGATGATGCTTGGCTTCGTGAGCGTGAGCAGCTTGCTCTTGTCATCGACATCAGCAGCCCGCGCAACAATGACGATGCCCCCATTGAGAACACAGAAGTTCTCCGGGTAGTTTGTCAGTGTGTCTTCGATCTTGAAGTGGACTTCATTGCGACGCCGCACCTTTTTACCCTCCGCAAGGTAGGCGCGGACATTCTCCTCGGTACTCAGCGAGAGAAACTGAGTTGCCAAAGCACGGGCAACCGCTCGGGCTCAGTTCAGGGTAACGGGAAACGTCGATGCAGGCATACCACCCGAAGAAGGAGATCGCTTCTGGGTGATCCTGATGCAACCTAGCAGCAGTGGAGAAAGCACGTACATCGGCACGGCGCCAGTAAACGCGGATCATACGTTCGAGCTCCAGCACGTACCGGTGGGACAGTTCGTCTTAGAGTTGCACGATGCTTATGGACCGGAACCCAGATTCTGGTCAGGACCATACGGTGGACCGGTGTCGCACAAATTGGCTTCGCAGTCCTTGCTGGTTGAGGGAGACGTGAGCGGGGTCAGCGTGCATCCGCCACGGCTAGCGAGCGCGACAGGCAGCGTTACCTTCAGACATCTGCCGGACGAATGGAAGAAGAACTTTGACATCAGCAGACAGAGCATGACGCTGCAACCGAAGAACTGGCGTCGCCCCGCGGGCGCGAAGCTGAGTGCCGATGGCACCTTCACAGTTGTCGCTTTGGACGAGGGTGACTACCGCCCAGAGATGAACCTGCCGACTCCGCTTTATATACGATCAGTGCGCGTGAACGGCCAAGCTCCCCGAGGCGGCTACTTCCACCTCAACCAGGGGGAACGCGCGAGCCTTCAGATAGAGGTAAGCGATGATTCTGGGCAGGTGCACGCTAGCGTTGTAGATGAGCCCGGATTCCCGCAGGCGGAGCCCTCTGTCGGCGAGGTGTGCAGCAACGAAACCGATCCGTCATATGCCCTCTACCTCGTCCCTGAGGCTCGGCTTGCGACTAAGGTCAAGCCCGGCGAAGCCGAAAGCGAGACGCCGCCCATTCTGCAGGCGAGCGGTTACGGCACTCCGTCGATCACGCTTCGTCTAGTGCCGCCGGGCAGGTACTGGGCGGTTGTCTTGCAAAACGGAAGCCGCTTTGCGCATTTCCGAAACTCAGAAGAAACGCCAGTCACTGAAGATTGGTGGCGACAAATCGCGGCGAAGGGTACTGCGGTGGTTGTTGGTGCGGGCGAGAAGGTCGAAATCGCCGCACCGGATGAAACTGCGTTTGGAGCGCGATTGGCGGCTCATCTCGGTATGGCGTTGAACGAGGACCCATTCGGTTTCATAGCGATTCGTTGACACGAGCTACAGACCGAGGCTGTCGTTCATAGCTGTCGCTTGTTTCAGGGCTAGAGTGACGCTCCGTCGTTGGAATCGAGAGATGCCAACTACGGGAACCTGATCTGCTGCATTTCGCAGCCCCATCCGGCACGGTTTCGCGCACGTACGCCACAGGTCATGGACACCGAAGCGCTAGACGCCGATCTGCTTCGCGGTCTCGGTCACGATCGTCTAGCGATCTGCTTCATACGCTCTAACCGTATATCGAGCCCAATTTACCTCCTGCGTTATCTTTCGCCTAGCCAAGCGATGAAGCCTTGGGGTGCTCGGTACATGACGCCGACGATGGCATAACCGCCGGCAACCAAAGGAACGGCCGATGCTCCGTTCTGAGCAGAAAGAAATGGCCGAGGAATCGTGTCTCCGGCCACTCGCGTTCCAACGAGCACGACGCCGTCGGTATCGTTACCGCCTACTGCAGTGATGATGTAACCCTGCGATGCAAGATCACTGGCAGCGCTCGCGGCGGTGTCCTTGGTGCAAAAAGAGACCTTTGATTCATAGGTGGTGGATGGATCTCGATCCCACGAGTACGTCACGTAGGAGACGAAACCGTTATCGAGGGAGACCGCCGTAATGACGCGAGAGTTTTGGCCTTCCCCAGCCGCTGAAAGACTGAATGCGCCCAGCGGGATAAGATGCGTCGCTGATCTGAAGCCTCCGCCGCTCGAATCTGTGATCCAGCTCAGTGCGCTCGAATCGAAAGCTTGTCGGACGTCCAGACCAGTGACAACTGATTTGTCGTCGGTCAAGGGGGAGGAACTTGGAGGCACAGACAATCTAGAGCTCACAAAGCCAGAATCGAGCTCAGCCACCTGCGATGACTGGTTGAAAGCATCCATGATCCAAGCGCAGTCTGACACGTCGTTTATGCCACCTGTTTGGCATCCCGGTCCGGTTGATAGAGGTATAGCAATCGCGCGTTGAAAAATCTTTTGTTGCAAGGGCAAAAGGTTGAGAGACACGCCATCTCCGTATCCGCCGATGGTCGATTCCGAATCAACTTGCTTGAACCGGAGATCGCCGGATAATGGTGAACGCGGCCCGATTCTCAGAGCTGCAACAGACGACTGCAGAGTGCTGGATCCATCTCCAACCGAGACGTAATATGTGCCGCCGTCGTCTACCTTTACGCCATTTAAAACAAGCGCCGCAGCGTTCGCCCCTGAAATGGGTCCGCTCGGTCCATACCATTGGTAATAGACCATCCCGCTTCCACCGGAAACTTGGACGTTAAAGGACGCGTCAGAGCCCAAGGGAACAGTTGAGCCCTGAGGTTGCTGCACGATCTGCAGCCCTGCGACCGAAATTCCAGTCCCAGACCCACAACCGCCAACGCCTAAAAGCAACAGCTCAATCAGAACGAAGATCGGCCAGGCGGACGATCCGCCTGGCCTTTCTCTTTTGGAGCTGTTCAATCTGATCATCGTGTTCCCGTGCCCGAAAGGCCAACCTGAGCTGTTCTCATTACGTTGGTGCTTCCAGGCGCGAGTTCTACACCCGCGATGATTATTGTACCCAAGACCGAGTTTGCCCCGGCGTAGGCACATTTGCGGCGATTGGATTGAACTGCACGTTTACGACACAGCTGCCCGCGGAGAACCCTCCGACCAAGACGGTGCGTGAGACGCCCTGCTCCTAGGCCAGGCTCGGCCCCAGCTCTGCATTATTGGCTGTGGCGTAAGCTGCGCGATCGTCAGCATCGTCGACGATCGGCCCATCAACACCACGCTCAACGCGGAGGGCAGCGGTCTGCTTCATCCGCTCTGACCGCATATCGTCAGCCTGTTTGAGCAAGCCTGCGACATACCCACGGTCGGTTTGCTCAGGAGAACGTGTGTAGTCGAGCAGCCGGTGGTGACGTCCTTCTTCGAACGTTTCTTCAGAGGGTAGCGGAAGACGCAGATCACCAAGGACGTCATCAAGAGCTGGTGGCCAGTTGCTGCCATATCCCTCGCCGCAGCCCGATAGTGATCCGCGGAGTTCGTCGGTCACTTCATCCCAGACCTATGCGGAAACACCGAGGGGCGCGAGTTGAGCGTAGAAAAAAGGCGTATTTTCGATGTGGCCCATGGATCCTCCAACCGGGTTTCGGAGCAAACCCGTCCACAACGGTTTCGCCTAGTCTTCGGCTACACTGCAAGTCCAAGGCTTGACGTGGTAACGGAATGGTGGCGAGCGGGCGAGCACGGTCGGGCAGCGTGAATCGGACAAGAGATGTTGCCAGTGCAACCCGGCTTCCGAACCGGTGAGAGGTTCTGCCCAAGATGTGCTCCGCGTCCGCACAAGGTCGCGATGCGATTTGAGAAGTACCTGGAAGTTGGCAGGTATTCCTGACCGTCGGCAACCGGCCGCTCCGAACGATCACCTTTGCCGACTCATTCAAGATCGAGGCTATGGCGGAGAAGGGCGGCGCGTTCAAATGTCTCGCCGACCGACAAGCAGTGGAGTACACATTAAACAAACGCCTCATGTTGGGTTCAGTCTGCTGAACCTGACGGAAGAGCAGATGATTTGGCTGCGGGTGTAATCCGGAACCGGTCCGTTCTCACAGATAACGGACTGTCTTATGGGCACTCGACCGACGGAACTTTCGTCGGTCATGGCTCAGCCACGTATGTATCCGTGTTCGACGCAACTTCCTCAAAGAGCGTTTATCGTTACCAATCCACTCCGTTTCCGAAAACCCGACTTTCCGGGAAGTTGGCTGGACCAGCCATCACAAAGGCGTTTCTCGTTGCCGATCTCAAATTGTGCAAACGTAGTAGTGACCGACTAACCGTTCGGCTTTGCCCGCACACTCTTCTCCAAAGCCGTTCTCCGAGCTTTGCGGTTGTTTATGCTGATCCAGCGGCAATGCAATTTCGTCGGACACATCATGGATCAGGAATACATTGGGGCCGCCCGCAAAGCCCACTGACCAGTCATAAACTACAAAGCTGTCGTCTTTCACCCTTGGAGTGGTTCCAAGCTGTCCAACGCCAAAACCTGCTGTAAGCCCCAGATGCAGGAGGTTTGCGGCGAAGATCGTTGGTCGCCATAACAGCGCAGGCAGAAGGAGTATCAGAAAGACAGAAGCGCCTCTTTGCGGACGTCGCTGGGCTAAACAGTACCCAGCCACAATCAAGATTGTGAACGAAGTGACTGCAAAGCCGAGCAATGTAAGGGGGATCAGGAGGAAGCTGATCGTACCGGGGAGCTGACAGAGGAGTGCAAGTACGGCTACCGTCGTCAATGACACAAGGGCTGGCTTGAAGGACCAGCGATCCGTTCCCTTGAGAGCGCCTTTCACATCCATCAGACCAATATAGAGTTCCTGCGTACTGCTCCACACAGGAATCTACTTGTAGTGATAAGTAGCATCACAGTCAGGAATCGGCCGCTCTCTGTCGGCTGAGCCCTCTTCACGGAAAACGGGGTTGTGGGCAACTCGACCCCGACCGGCCTCTCCGGACGCGATCTGCCGCCCTGATCGCGCAACGTTTCCCAAAAGCCGACTTTGCGAGAGAGGTGAAGTTCTCCAAAGTAAACTTGCAGAATGGGCGATCAGGTTTGGCTGCTTTGGTTCGAGCAGGAACGTGAAGAGGGTGAAAACACGGAACTTCTCATAGGCGTGTACCGCACCGAGAGAGCGGCTGAAGAAGCCATCTCACGCGTGAGAGATCAGCCCGGCTTCAAAGACTATCCCCAAGGGCTTCAGATCCACCCACGGCGTCTAGACGAGGACTCCTGGTCGAGCGGATTTGTAATCGACTAGGTTTCACGGCCAGCCGATGGGCCGCTGCTCTGCTGGGAGCAGCGTTCAAGTTGATGCATACAGGCAATCGCGACCTTAACTGTCAGGCGCACGGCATGAGGAGCCAGTCCCCATGCTGCCGAAAAGACGACTTTCAGAGAACCTTGGCTCAGATGAGCCAGACCCATCGGCACTAGTGGTAACGAGCTAGTTCAATTGCGAAGCTTACGGCTTCTTTTCCGATTTGAGTCGTTGACTAACTTGTTGCGCAAGGCTCCAGAACGCATCGTCTTTTCGCAGCTTTTGCAGAGAATCGTCTTCCGTTGGATCGGGGAAGGTTTCTCCTTTAATCGTGTGAGAGCGGCGATCAAACGCTAGTTGCAGATGGGTTCGCGCAGCCTTCGGATCGCCTGCTTCCGCGTCAGCGCAGCTGAGATTGTAGTAGTACAACGGGTAGTCGGGATCCTTTGCGATGGCAGCTTCGTTCACTTCACGGGATCCTTTGAGGTCGCCTGAAATCCCGAGGGCCATCGAAAGCTCGTCAGTGACGACGCGGCGAAATTTCAGCGGGTCATCACTCTGATTGACCATCGCCAGAGCAGCGCGATAGGCTGCGGCAGCTCCTGGGTATTGATGTTTCATATTCTCGACACCGGCGTAAGCGAAGGCATCTTTGAAGGTTGGCTTGTAGCTAGGTTCAAACGTAAGAGTTAATAGAGTCTGTTTAGCAGTCTCCATCGTTAGACGGTAGGCTGTTTCATCGCCGGGTTCGACGTCGGCAGCGTTGAAGAGGAGATCACCACAGAGATCTCCAGAGGCAACAAAGGCACGAAGCGACATGCGGGCATCTTTCGGCGCGAGCAGCACGGCCAGGGCGATCTCCACGCCGCTTGTGGAGCGCATGGATGCGCGGTTCTGGACATCGGCTTCGGCGTTTTCAGCTTTGAGCACCCCCTCACGGCATGAACTCGCATTGAGCGGGGCTTTGTCGGGTGCGGCGAACAAGAATGCCAGCATATGCTGCTTTCCTTGCGCGGCTCGCTCGCCCCACTCGTTCCCATTCGACTTTGCGGACAGTTCCACTACCTGCCACGCTCCTTGCTCAAGCGTCATCCGACCGGGATGTACGGGCAAAGCAAAAGTTAGCTTGCCCGGTGTAGTTTGTGCATGGGCTGATGAGATTGAGAGGCAGATGGCAGCAGAAACACAGAATCTACGGGCATTCATAGCAACAAGCATAATTGCTCACATATCCTATGCTCCCTTCGGCCCTATTCGACTCGTGAAAAACGGCATTCTCAGCAGCTTCAACCAGCCGGATGGTCGCCAGCGGCATCATCGCCGACAAGCAGACTTTGCGGGACTATCCTCTTTCCATGGGGCCTACTGAACCATTCGATTTGCCAGCATTCATGCTCTCGAACTTCAACCGGATGGACTTCGGACCAAACCTGTTCGAGCAGAGACCGACGGGGATTCGATTCGAGATTGGAATAGAGCAGGTCTCCCGGGCATCGACGCTCTTTGACTTCGTTTTTGCTGAGTCGCCGGATTGTATTCTCGTATCCCAAGACTGGGTAACGGATGAAAGCTCAGATGGCCGTCTCACTCCATTGTTCCAAACACCTGGCATCTACGCGCCTGATTCTCTTCGGCTGGAAACGCTAGACGTTTCCCCTCTTGATGAGACCGCCTATCGTCTGACGTGGACTCGTCTGCCGCCAGCTTCCATCAATGCTCTAGCGATGTTTCAGGGGATTGCCAATCGCGAACAGCAGGGCTCTCCAAAGATTTCAAGCGGGGTGTTTGCCATTGCCCCCAGGTCCAAGATCATCATTCACATGTACGACGACAGAGGACTCGACATCGTAGCCGCCGAGCTAAATACTCTTCGTTCACTCTATGAGAGCTTCGATAGCTGGGTCCTCGACAACCAGCGTCATAGGATCGCGTTTCGATTCACGACTGCCCTGAGCACCCCTGAAGACTGAGAAACGGCGTTTGCGGAAATCAACTGACGCTATTGTTGAAAACACCGACTTCTGGCAAGTCGGTGCAGAGCCTAAATCTGTCCGTGGACAAAAGGACACCGGTGCGATTCGAGAGATCCGTGCGCTCAATCAGGCTGCGCGTCCTCGGTCGCGTTCTCCATCACCCACTGCCGGAACTTCACGTGTTCCTCGGCCATGGCATCCTCAGTCGCGGTGCTTGTACGAAGATCGTCTTTGCTGAGCTTGCCGGAACTGTAAAGTTCCCGTGACTCACGTTCGCTGCGAAATGCTCGGCTTCGAATGTCGCTACTCGTCCCAGATCCACTTCGGCACGGTGTAGCTGATGCGGACACCGCAAACCTCGTGTTTGGAGGCTTGGATGTTTACAATCTCGTTCACTCTCACACGCAGCTCATGCTCGTTAACCCTGGTAAGTGTGGGCACTTGTCACGCGTCCACTGACTCAAAAATTGAAGTCCCCTCGTTGGAGGGGGTCGCTGAACCCGAGCTCAAGGCCACAGAGACCGAGCACGTGGTCGTTGAAAGCAGCCCTACGGGACAAGCTCTAAAGGTGGCCGTTGCAGCAAACGCACCATCCGGAGATCGCAGGGGTAGCTCAACAGTCTCGTCACAGCGGTAGGCTTCACCAACTCAGCAAGCTAAACGATCATGCGGGACGTGGCCTCCGGGCTGCGTCTCGCCTTTCGTCGTTAAGGCCGATATGAGGGACAATACGAGGGCACTTGAATAAGGTCTATTATTTGCTAATGCCGCAAGGGCCGACCCTAATCTTCGACAAGTCAACAATCCAAACCCTCACGTTGGATCAGGCCGTGTTGCTTGACAACTTTTACGTGTCGAACGTCGTTCCGATTTTCTTCGCAGAGTGCTTGGCCGATCTAGAGAAAACGGACATGGGTAAACTGACGTGCTCGCCGGAGAGTCTCGTTCGTTCGTTGGCTGAGAAAACGCCTGACCAACAGGTATCTGCAAATGTGTTTCATCTGCTGATTTTGGAAGGCGAACTCGCGGGTAAGTTCGATCTTCGACAGGTGCATTATCGGCCTCTTCGAAACAGCGGACGCCCAGTAATGGTGGGAGATTCAAAAGGGTTGCAGTATCAGTCAAGCGAAGAGGAAGATGCGCTTCAACGCTGGGCCAATCGGGACTACTTAGGTTTGGAACGTGACATTGCGAAAAAGTGGCGTAGCATGGTCGAGGGTATTGATCTAAGCACTATGTCCTCAACGGTTGTTCAATTGTTAGGGATCGCACATCTTCCGGCCACCCTTGAAGAATGCAGGTCACTAACGGACAAGATTATCGACTCCTTCGATCAGCAACTCTTGCTTCGATTCGGCCTTGCTACATTGGCGTTCACCAGCGAAGCAGTCCGCTGGATACTGAATCGCTGGCAGACAGATGGGCAGAGGAACATCCGTGACTATCTGCCTTACTTCACTCATGTGCTGTCTATCAACATCTTCTTCGCGGTGGCGCTGCAAGGGAAGTTACTGAAGAAAGTCAAGCCGAGCCATCAGATCGACCTCGCCTATCTGTACTATCTCCCGTTTTGTACCGTCTTCACCTCACGCGACAACTTCCATGTACAGGTTGCACCTCTATTCATGGATTCATTCCAGACGTTTGTTCACGGCGATGACCTGCGGAAAGACTTGGCTCGGCTGGATGAGATGTATAAAGCCTTACCAAATGAGGAGCAAGAGAAAGGCTTGATCGGCTTCGCTGCCACTCCTCCCGAAGACTGCTCATTCTTGACAACTCGCTTGTGGGATAAATACTTGCCGAAGTGGCGGGAGCCTCACCCGAAGCCCGAGGCGCTATCTCCGCAGATTCTCGAAGCGCTAGATCAGATGCATAAGAGGTTCACTGGGGCCGCTCCTACAGGCGCTCACAATGAGCGTGATGTTAGCAAGCTTGATTTCGTGACAATGTCAAAGAAAGTTTCCCTTGGCAAAGGCAGTTACCTGCGCTATTCCAAAGACACGATACGAAAGATCATGGAGGGCGAGAGGCAGAAGGAACTTGAAGACGCGGAGGAGAAGGAAGTCAAAGTCTGGCCAGCCGGTACTCGATTCACTGGAATCATCGAGGAACTTGTCCGTGTTCTCGCTGATTCAAAGACCAGCCGAGTCGAAGTCTTTTTCCTGACCAACAAGCGCGATTCACAGGGTGCGAAGATCATCGTAGACGGCATGGAGGCAGCGCAAATACACTTCTTCGGAGTGTCCGAACTAAATGGGTCAACCCATGATTTCTTGAGGGACAAATACTATGAACTCTCTCCAAGAGGGTCGCTAATCCTCTGGACGAGGTATGGCGAAGGGAAGTTGGGAAGAGCAAGGTTTCTTCCAACACAAAACGGACAGATTCCCGACAACGAAGGTGTCGAGCAGTGGGAATGGCAAGCGATGTCGAGTTACATGGAGCGACATAAACTTTGAACACAATAGGTCTTCTAAGCTGAAGGTAGGCCCCACCTCCGTACGTGTAGGTAGGGCCTCGTGTCGTTTAGGAACCTGAAATCCACTGGACATACCGCTTATGCTCCAACAAAGCCAGCCTGTTTTCAAGGCGTCGTCTTGCGGCGAATGCTTCATTGCGCCATTCGCTGTTATTGTCGTTAGGATCGCGCTGATACTGCGCGGCCATTGCCTCGTGATGCTGAACGGCCTTGCCTAAGTCGTAGCGGACGTCTTCGATGTTAGATGCGATGCTGCGCGGTTGGTCTGGATCTAGGCATGGGTCCAAGTATCCCATGATCGTAGCGACAGCCGTTCGTCGCTCGCGCAAAACGCGTTCTCGGCAGTTTGACCGTGGCCGGGTCGGACCCTAGATCGCCTCCCTAACCGCCCGACGTTGCCGCAAAGCCGACTTTTTAATCCACTACTGGGCTTCGCTGGGAAACGTCGTGCACTGCACGACCCACCGCTACTAGGGATCTTCAGGATGGCTATAACGTCCAGTTCGCCGGAGGCCAAGTGGTGCGCTTGCGGCGGCAAGCCAGCAAACTGGGCGATGGCGCTCAAGGACAAAGCGCCATACCGCGTGTTCCGCTTGACGGAGGCGGCGATCAAGACTACTTTGTAGTTGATATGGATCATGATGCGGCACTGGGTGAGTTCGAGCAGGTGGTGATGTTGGCGGCGATGCGGCTTGGCGACGGCGCCTACGGCGCTGCGATTTTAGAGGAGATTGCCCGACACACCGCCCGTAACCCTGCGCCGGGAGCGCTTTACACGACTCTGCACCGCTTGGATAGTAAAGGCCTGGTGAGTTTTCGTGACGGAGATCCCACGCCGGAGCGCGGTGGCAGGGCTAAGCGTTTCGTCATCATTACACCTGCAGGCCGGGCCGCGCTGATGCGTGCCCAGTCTGCTTTTCGAAGCCTGCTATATGGGCTAGACCTGCTGCATCCACATGATGTTAGCTTTTCCGGAGGTGCCCTTTGAACCGTTCCTCACTCTTGGAATCCGTGCTGATGCATGCGGCCGGACCAATACACGGAGCCGCGATCTACGGCGATCTGCTGGAACTAGCCGTCACCCGCGGCCGGCTCTGGCTTCTTGTCGCCGCCGTTCGCATTGTGGTGTCGTTGACTTGGCGCTCGTTCGCAGCCTTTGCAACTGGGTGCGCGGTCTTTCTATTGCTGTATGCACAGTTTGAGCTTGACGTTTGGCCATTGAACCGGGCCGCGTGGCTCCGCCATCCCCACATCACCGAAGGCTTTGTGCAGGCGATGCTCGCATTGTGGTTTCTGCTTCCTTTCTCGATCGCTCGTTTCGGTTTCCGCGACCGCGTCACACAGCTCGCGCTGGTGGCGACGTTGGTGTCCGGCTGCGTATTCTGCTGCCTTGATAACCCTCCGCTCGTGCTTGTACTTGCAGGCGCCGCCGCTGCATCGCTGGCTGGCCTGATGATGACGTCCACCTGTCGGCAACCGGCCACGGCGGTGGCGCTCACAATCGCATCCGCGACGTTGGTGAACCTCTGTTTCGGGTTTCTGGCACATATGGGCTGCTGGCTTTACGATGGCAAGCCACTCAATGCCACTTCGCACTACAGGGTTTTCGAGGATGGCTATGCTTTCCCACATACTCTGTTCTGGGTCGTCACCTGGACCCGGTTTGGCGTGGTCATGCTGACCATGGCGTGGACCTTTTCTTGGCTGCACCGCCGCTCCACGTCAGCGGGTCGCCTTCGTGTACAGTGAGTGTCCGCACCGAAGGCGCCTCCGAGTGCGCTCGCTCGGTGAGCATGTTGGGAGAACCCGAAAGACCATACCCCTCTCACTTCAGATGGCTCATCCCTAAAAAGCAAGGTTCACTACTAGCGGTTTCGTAGCGGTTTCGCGCAAAACGGCGTTGTGGGCAACTTCGACCCCGACCGGCCTCTCCGGACGCGATCTGCCGCCTTGATCGCGCAACGTTTTCCAAAACACGACTTGCGAGGAACTACCCAGCTAGATCAGCCGTTTGGCTATCATTGTTCATGGCAATCAGCTATGACTTCTGGTTCGGAAACCTCCTAGCAGCCGCTGCCCAAATCGCGGATGAAGAAGCCCAGGTCCGGAGGTGGCTGGCCGAAGATGCCCAGGCTTGGGAGCGTCCAGTTGAACTTCTACTAACCCTTGAAGACATCAATTCAGAGCTGTTCATCGAGGAGCATCGGAACCGTTGTTCTGAGCATCAGTTGACCACAGCTACAGAACTCGCCGCCGCCGCAGTACAGTTTGACTGCGGGCCTGATGGTTGGCGAAATCCGCATGAAGTCCTGCTCGATCCAGCTTGGGAAGAAGTGCGCCGAAGAGCAAGGGCGTTCATCTCAGCATTCAAGAGCGAAGCTCAACCATCGTCCGCTGAGGAATGAGATTCGGGAACGAAAACGGTGTTCTGATCAACTTCGGCCCGTTCGGTCCGCCGATACGTCGCGATTTCCGAAAAGCTGACTTTGCGGGAGTATCTTCTTCGAATGAACACGCAGATCGACTTCAGTACACAATACCGAAGCATGACCGACGATCAACTCCTTCATCTGGCAAGTGATGGCGGCCTTACCGACGAAGCAGCCATCGCTCTCCGGTCGGAAATGGCGACCCGCAGGTTGACCTCTCAGGCAATGTCCTCTTACAAATCAGACCTGCTTGAATCAAAGAGAACACAACTGGAACAGGCTAACTACTCAGGTATCTGTCGCTTGTTTGGCAGGAAAGTCATCTCTCAAAGCGACACGACTCACGACATCGTGATACGAACCAAGTGGTTTGCCCCCCGTGGTCTTCCGCTCTTCCCCGTCGGATCGTATCGCTACTCGCGGAAGCGGAGAACCATTGGCACCGCTACCTCAATACAAGAGGAACTCATCGATCGCGTTCCGTTGAACTGGGGTCAGGTGCTCCGCACAGGCGCTCTATCCTATGGGCTCGTGATCTTGACGATGGCGCTCATTGTCCTCTGGGCTGAATGGCAGAATAAGACGCACGGTCGATGACCTTCACCTTGGGAGTCGGAGAGGTGAGAGTTGACGACGAGACGATCTGAGAGGTGCCTGCGCAAATCTTCGTCAATACGTCCTTCTCGGCAGACCGGCCTCTGCATTGCCGAAAAGCCGACTTTACAGAAGGTATGGCTTCGAAACGTACTAAGCTCACCTCATGAGCAATCGCCTCATTCTGGTCTTGACGATCATGATGTCTACATCGGCTCTGTCGCAGACTGAAAAGCCGCTGCGTTTTGACGCAATATGGTGGCAGCATGCCAACAGCGACGAGCAGCAGGGCTTCATCTATGGATTTATGGACTGTCGTCTGCCGCCGAACCCGTCGAATGCTTCGATAGTCGAGTACCAGAAGGCTGTGTCGTTGAGCATGAAGGATCAGAAGGCGACCGATCCGAATGCCGTCACCAAAGCTATAGAGCACGCATGGACAACGTTGACGTCCAGAGACATCCGTGGCGGAGAGAAATACAGTACGCCACATGGCTTCCTGGATGGTGAGTGGTGGGGTGGCTTCGACGGAAGGTCCTGGCCCCGAAACATCGCAGATGCCGACCGGGGCTACTTGGAAGGCTACCTCGAATGCGGCTACGCCCCTCTGACGGTCACGATGGTGCGCCGCTATCAGGCGTCCCTAAACCAGCATTTTGCTTCAGGTCGACATGAGCATGACAAGATTGCTGACGTTCTCAAATCGTTTGTGACCGCGACATCCAAAACTGACTCCCGCTGAGCGTAGTCTGATCAGCCAAAGGATCGCTCCCGGAAAACGGCGTTTTGACCAACGTCGCCCCTGAAGGCGCTCCGGACGGCTGACCTCACCCGTGGGGGCCAGATTGCCGACAACAACGACTTCGCGGGATCTCGCCGGAGGCTCAGAGCTTCTCGATGAGTGAGTTGGCGATTTTGCACGCATCGAGAATCATCACTGACGAGAACGCGTTTACCGGAATCAATCACACTGGCCAATTCCTGGTGGGGTCACGTAGGATTGAGGGATTCGAGATGGTAACACGTTTCCGAAGGAAGATTGGTTTCCGGTCCTTAAAAGGCTTACGACTGCATTGCATTGTGAATGAAAAGCATAGGTTTGGAAGACTTTGAACGAGACGGGTGTGATCACGGGGTTGTTACGCCAATGGGGCGAAGACAAGACTGTGGATTCGGACCAGTTGTTTCAGCTTGTCTATCCTCACCTTCGCCTGATTGCCGACGCGCTTTTTCGGGGGGAACGCGTTGAGCACATCCTTCAACCGACCAGCGTGGTGAACGAGTTGTTTCTCAAGCTGGTTCAGCTGCGCACGTTGAACTTTCAGGATCGCCAGCACTTCTACAGCTTTTCCGCGCGAGTGATGCGGCGCGTGCTGGTCGATCATGCACGATCCGAAAAACGGCAGAAGCGCGATGCGGGCCTGCAGGTTCCCTTGCATGACGATCTGGCCTGGTTCGAGACCAGCCCCGCGGAGATCCTCGATCTCGACCGCGCTCTGCAGCAGCTTGAGACGCTGGACGAGCGCAAGTGCCGCATGATCGAAATGCGTTTTCTTCTAGGTTTCACCGCGGACGAGACGGCTCAGTTGATGGGCTTGTCCAAGGCCACCGTAGACCGTGATCTCCGCTTCGCCCGCGGATGGCTTCAACATCGCCTGAAAATGCGAGACGAGTGACACGAAACTAGCGCACTTCGCGCCAATCCAGCAGGTGGATTAATGTTTCAGGACAAAAAAGTGCAGACCGAGACGAACGTGGACATAGGTGTTCCGTCTCAGTGGGAAGCAGGCTGTTGGGGCCGTTTGCAGGACCTTTTTCACCTGGCGGAAACTGCGCAACCGGGTGAACGCACGCGAATCTTGCAGGATGCGTGCTCGGACTCTCTCCTTGTGAACCGTGTTCTGGAACTGCTCGCCGCCTCCTCTGAGCCAGTCTCTCCGGCGCCCATAAGCGAAGTGGTGCCGCTCGGCACCCACGTCGGGCCGTATGCTTTGCTTCGGCACCTAGGCACGGGCGGCGTGGGATCGGTGTACTTGGCGGAGCGGGTGGTCGGCGGAGCGATACAGAGCTGTGCGGTCAAAGTGCTGTCGATGCATGCGGCAGGGCCACAGTTTCAAGTGCGATTCCGACGCGAGCCAGCAGATTCTGGCGTCGCTCAACCATCCTGACATCACACGCCTGCTGGATGCGGGTATCACTGATACAGGGCAGCCGTACCTTGTCATGGAGTATGTCAACGGCATCGATCTTTCGAGCTACTGTGACGAGCAAAAGCTCACAGTGCCGCAGCGCATCGGTCTCTTTCTGCAGATCTGCGATGCTGTCTCGTACGCCCATCGCAACCTGACGGTGCACCTTGACCTGAAGCCGTCGAACATCCTGGTTACTCCCGAGGGCACGGTAAAGCTGCTCGACTTCGGCACGGCGAAGCTGATTGACCCGGACCATGGCTTGACGACAACTGTGATGGCAACACCGGCATACGCGAGTCCCGAACAACTGCGCGGTCAGGCTGTGACTACGTCGTGTGATGTGTATGCGCTTGGCGCCATCCTCTATGAGTTGCTCTCTGGTCAGCGGCCGTTTCATAGCGCATCTGTTGCCATGGTGGTGGATCGTGCGCTGCATGAGCAGGAGCCATCACCAGTAACGACTGCTGTCACAGCAGAGGGCGCCGAAGTGCGTGGTACCTCCGCCATTCGTTTGCGGCAGATGCTACAAGGGGATCTGGCGACGATTGTGGCGCGATGTCTTCGGAGCCGTCCGCCTGAACGGTATTCGTCAGTAGAAGCCCTGAGCGACGATCTGCAGCGTTACTGCGACGGCCGGCCCGTACTCGCGCGAAAGCAGACGACCCTATACAGCGTCGCGAAGTTCGTCCGGCGCAATCGGATCGCTGTAACCGGCAGTGCGGTGGCCATGGCAATCGTGCTTGGCAGCGTGGTTTACGCCGGCGTACGCCAGCACCAGGCCCTGCAGGAAGGCGAACGCGCAGAACGCATGCAGAATTTTCTCCAAAGCCTATTGCATATCGCGAACACAAACTACATGGGGAAGCAGGAGGTGACCATTCCGGATTTCCTGCAACTCGGCCTCAAAGTGTTACCCGAATTCATTCAACGTCCTGCAGACCAACGCCTGGCAAAGCTGAGCCTCGCAGAATCGATCTTCGACAACTCGGATTTTCAGCATGCGTTGCCCGTCCTGCAACAAATCATGCAGGAAGCCAAGGCCGCCGGAGATCTGCCTACGGAGGTGGAGGCAGAAGCCTTTGCCGGGATGGCAGCCCACCAGATCGGGCAAATGGAGCTCGCGTCGCAACTGCTGCAACACGCTTTTTCATTGCGCAACGAAAAGGGAGTTTCCCTGGCACAACGGATCTGGATCGTGAGTTTTTACGTGTCGGACAGGTACAACGGTGGCATCCGGCCTCCGGAAGACCTGCTACTGATGAAGAAGCTGGTGGAACAAGGCATGAAATCCGGCGGCGTCAGTGATCGCGAAATCGCTTGGGCCTTTGAGAATATGGCGATTATGCACGTCTCCAGCGGCGATCTGGCTGGCGCTGAGCACGAGGTCAACACGGCGCTTTCGATCTTTCAGCGACAGCCTTACACCCTCTGTGACCAAGCAGACGCGGCGGAGATCCTGGGCGAAATTAGCGACAATCGCGGCCAGCCCGAAGAAGCCTTGCAGCGGTACCGCATTGCGTACCAAGAAGAGGTCCGATGCAGGGGTACGACGGATGTGAATTCCCTCGAGATTGAAGCAGAGGTCGGCGGAGCACTGATCGAACTGGGCCGAGGCGATGAAGCGGTCAAGATGCTCGAGCCAGCGGTCCTTACCTGGCGTTCGTCCGCGCCTGAAAACGTTCAGTTCGGGAGAACACTCATGAACCTGTCGCGCGCTTACATCCTGCAGGGCCGGTTCGACGATGCTGTCGGGAGTGCACTCGAGGCGCTTGGCAAACAGACCGGCAAAGTAAAACCAGTCAGCTCGACAATGGCCGCGACTTACGAAGTGCTGGCGAAGGCCCTGGACGGACAACACCACGGATCCCAGGCGTTGCAGGCCGCAGCAAAATGCGAAGCCATCTACGCGGCGCTGCCGGTGCTCTCTCCGATTGCGCGCCTCCATCGAGCCTCCAATCAGGAGGAACTACTGCAGCTTCACCAGCGCCTGCATTCTTGATGCGGTTTCCGGCAGGACGGCGGGGTTATCTGCTCACGAGAGTCACCGGCCCGTGACCGCACGATCAAAGGGGCAAACATTTTCGTCAAGCGACGCACTACGTCGACTTCTGACGCCTGTCAGGGTAGGAGTCCTCTATGCGCACATTGTCTTCCAGGCGAATCCTTGCTTCCGCAGTGACTACGCTTTCTCTTCTAACCGGGCTGTCCTTGAACGCGCAAGCCGGTAAACCTTTCATCTCACCATCCACTCCAGCCACTCCCCCCACCCGCCTGCAAACCGTCAGGACATTTGCCCGCCTCCCGCTCGGCTTCGAGCAGAATCGCGGACAGACAGATTCTGCGGTGCAATTTCTGGCGCGCACACCAGAATCTACGGTGTACCTGGCCGGCTCTGATGCCGTGTTGCAAACTTTTGCCTTCAGCAAGGACAACCATGGAATGGTGAAGGTCGAGAGCTCGGCATCTGTGCGCATGCACCTGCTGGGCGCGGCTATCGCGCCGACTGCCAGCACGGGCGACACGCTGCCGGGAACCGCCAACTACCTGCGTGGCAACAACCGCAGCAAGTGGCAGACCGCCGTACCGGAATACAGAAGTGTGCAGCTTGCATCCGTGTACCCAGGTGTGGACCTGAAGTACTACGGCCAGGGCCAAACTTTGGAGTACGACTTCGTCGTCGCGCCGAACAAGGATGCCTCCCAGATCCATCTGCAGTTCCACGGCTCCACAGCGCGCATGGCAGAGGACGGCGACCTATTGTTGCCCACCGCTAACGGGCGTGAACTGCGCTTCGCCAAGCCTGTGGCGTATCAGCAGATCAACGGTGCCCGCGTGCCCGTGCAGGCAGAGTTCCAACTGGCCGCTAACCACGACGTTACGTTCAAGCTGGGCAGCTACGACCGCAGCCGTGAACTGGTCATCGATCCGACGCTGGTCTACCTGGGTACCCTGGGAGCCGGCGCGGCCAACGAAACCGTTTCGCAAATCGCAGTAGACAGCAGTGGCGCCCTCTACTTTATTGGCACCACGGCCGACGCCGCGTTTCCCACCACTGCCGGTTCGTACCAAACCGTTTGCGGACCCGCGAACGCAACCTACGCAGCGACCGGCGCCGTGTATTGCCCAGGCGGCAACGGCGGCCCTACCTCGGCATTCATCACCAAGTTAAGCGCTGACGGTACCCAGCTGGTCTACTCCACATATCTTTCTGGGCACGGCGGAACAGAAAGCGGTACATCGATTACGGTCGACTCCGCCGGCGTCGCCTTCCTGCTAGGGACTACAGGCTCGGATGACTTTCCGGTCACTGCTGACGCCTATCAGAAAAACTGTATCGCGTACTACGGCGTCTTCGGCGGTCCGAACGTCGTGAAGTGTGACGGCAACTACAACGGCGGCGGTACGGAATACACAATCGGGAACCAGCCTGCCTTTTTCAGCAAGCTCAGTGCTAATGGCACCTCGTTGCTGTACTCCAGCTTCCTGGGCGGCACGCAACCTGTATATCCCAACACCATCGCTTTGGACGGGAGCGGCAACATCTACCTCTCCGGGCAGGTACGGGCCTTTAGCGCGGCTAGCCTTGCTCCCTGCGCCAATGGCTACAACCAGGGCTGTCAGCCTCAGGTACAGTTCGACGGCATTACGAGCAGCGGCTACATGACCGTCTCCAGTGCCACGAACATCAACGGCAACAGCACTGACATCAGCGCCACAGCCTTCCTGAGTAAGTTTTCCAACGACGGCCACACCCTGCTGTATGGCACCTTCTTCGGCGACAACACCTCCGGTCTTGACGTGAATCCGACCACGATGGCTGTGGGCGCAAACGGCGTCGCCTTTCTGGGCGGATACACGGCCAGTGCTAACTATCCCACTACCACTGGCGCGATCAAGACCGCCTGCACGCAACCCGGCTCCGGCTATGGAAGCTGCAATACCTACGACGGCTACGTGGCCGCAATCGACACGACTAAGGCCGGTACCGCCTCGCTTGCTTACTCCACGCGCCTCGGTGGAGTGACGCCGACGCAGAACAGCAACTCTGCCGAGCAGGAAGTGCTCGGCATGACGGCTGATAGCAGCAATGATCTGTTTGTCACCGGCTACACGTTCGACCACACCTTCCAAATGGCGACAGGTGGATACCAAGCTACTTGCCCCAACTACAACCCCAACGACACGACCGACCGCTGCGACTCAGCCTTCCTGCTCAAGCTAAATCCAACCGGCACTGCGATCTTGAAGGGCACCTTTCTGGGTGGTCCCGATCCACGCTCGGCCGAGTCCGTTGGCTTCAATGTGCGGCTCGACAGCAAAGGTCAGGTCTACCTGTATGGCCGTTCCAACGACGGTGGCGGCGACTTCCCGCAGGTGAACCCGTTGCAAACCTACAAGGGGGGCAACCAGCTTTTCATCTCCACCTTCTCAGCCGATTTGTCGAAACTGCTCTTCTCCACACGCTTCGGTAATCCGTCCTACCCGGATCACAGCGTCACAGTAGCGGGTGGCATGGTGCTGGACGCGAAGGACAACATCTACTTCGCCGGATCGACGTCTGACGCGGCATTCGCAGGCACAACCGGCACACACAACGATTCCACCGGCGGCACCGGCGGCACCTTTCCGCGGATTTTTTTCGCCAAGCTGAGCAAGGTGCTGCAGCCAGACACCACGGTGCTTACCATCACACCGAACCCCGTGAACCAAGGGAACACGGTCAGTTACAAGGCTGTCGTGACCGGCATCTACCAAACAACCCCGGCAGCCACGGGCACGGTCACATTCAGTGCAACCAATACCACACCGGCAACGGTGCTGGGGACGGCAACGCTTGACGTCAGCGGCACCGCAACATTGACTCAGGCAGCGCCCGCCATTGCGGGCACCTACATGGTAGTCGCAAGCTACGGAGCGGACGCGAATTACGACGTCAGCACATCATCCTCAGTCACACTCAACGTCACCAACCTGACCGCAACGACTACCACCTTAGCCGCTTCGCCCAGCAGCACGACGACGGGCCAGACGGTGACGCTCATGGCGACTGTTGTCGGTTCGGGTGGCACGCCGAGCGGCACGGTCACCTTCCTTGACGGCTCAACAGCATTGGGTATGGCAAACCTCTCTGGTGGCTCCGCGACCTTCACGACGATGGGGCTCTCCGTAGCGACACATGCCATCACCGCGCGTTACTCCGGCGATACCACGTTTAGCGGCAGCACGTCGTCTGCGCAGACGGTAACCGTCAGCACAAACACCGTCGCCATCGGCCTGACCGCATTGCCTTCGGTAATCGTGCCGGGAGCGTCCGCAACGCTCACCGCAACACTGTCCGGAGCCACCAGCAGCACGGCTCCCACCGGTAAGATCACCTTCTACAGTGGTAACACCTCGCTCGGCGCGGTGAACGTCGCAAATAATAGTGCAACGCTCATGACCACCGCACTTCCCTTGGGCACGGACAACATCACGGCGGTATACAGCGGTGACGGCCTGTACGGCGCCGTCACATCGTCCGCACAGACCATCCTCGTCCGCGCGGCGGCGGCGACCACCACCACCCTGGCAAGCTCTGCAGCCAGCGTGAGCAGTGGTAGTTCCGTAACGTTTACGGCGACGGTCGCATCGGCAGTTACCAGCGGCACGCCGAGCGGGACCGTCACCTTCTTTGACGGCACCACAAGCATGGGAATTGGTACGGTCAGCAACGGGACCGCGACGTATACCACCAGCTCGCTCACGGTGGCGACACACTCCATCACAGCCGTGTATAGCGGTGATGGATTGTTCCTTGGCTCTACCTCAACGGCGTTTTCGCAGACGGTGGTTTTCGCCACCATCTCGCTGAGCGCATCGCCCACATCGCTCACTATCACACACGGCTCCTCCGGCACGGCAACCATCACCGTTACTCCGATGGGTGCGTACAGCGGCAGCCTCAGCTTCAGCTGCGGCACGCTGCCCACCTATGCATCCTGCGCCTTCTCACCGGCGACGCTGACCTTCAGCGCATCGGCGACGGCGCAGGCAACAACATTAACCATCAACACAAAGAGCACAACCTCTGCCATGCTGCGCAGCGGTGAAGGCGTTAATGGGAAGATCGACAGGACGCAAGTTGTTGCAGCCGCGTTCTTCCTTCCTCTGGGATTGCTTGGCTTGGCTGCACGGCGGCGCGGATCGGTGTTGCGTGCTGGTCTGCTGATGTTGACAATCGCCCTCTCACTCGGCGCAATTGGACTGAGTGGATGCGGAGGATCTTCCACGCCAACTGTTGCAGCGGGCACCTACACCGTCCCGGTCGTCGCAACCGTCAACGGCTCAACCACCACACTTAACCTCAGTATTACCGTGCAATAGTTCCAACGCGGTTCACAAGGGGCCGAACTGCACCGATGCAGTTCGGCCTCCTTTTGCTTGGTCTCCGAGCTGACGGTTTGAGTTCACCCCCTTGGAAACAGTCCGAAAATCCCCGCTGTTGGAGATCCACTGCGACTATCTCGTAGTGATGAGGGGGTTTAGCGGTAACATCCAGCCAATGACTGCGTGGGCAGCAGTGATGGTAGATCGTATTCTTGGACATGATCCGTCTGGTCTTTTCAACTGGCGATAACAGGCCAATGCACTCATTGAGAGCTTTGGGATCTGCGGGGAGACCGAGGCTCCCGGAAAAGGGTTGTCGGACTGTTCGGGCCGAAGTTTCCGCAAAGCCGACTTTCCGGGAACGTCGGTGTACAGGTGGCGCTAACGGCGTTAATGAGGACTGATCCGGGCACTTAGAGGCGTCCCCGCTGTTCTACTGATTAAATCTCGCTTGACTCGTGTATCCATTATTGATATATCCATTACGGATATAGGAGTCTTTGTGATGGCAGAACGAAATTAGTCGAACGACCTCCTACTGGAGATGCTGCCCCTGTCCGCGGCATCCTTCTTTGTACTGTTTGCCCTCGCAGAAGAGGAGAAACACGGATACCGGATTATGCAGGATGTCCGAGAACTCTCCGAGGAGACGTTCTCGCTTGGTCCTGCAACTTTGTATACGACGATCAAGAAGCTCACGGAACAGGATTTGATCTCAGAGATTGCCGGTGCAGCCGAGGACAGACGCAGGACCTACAGGCTGACTGGGTCAGGGAGGCGTCTCCTCACCGCGGAGTTCCGTCGCCAGGAGGCACTCCTTAACCTCGCGCGGAGCAAAGGGGTAGTTCGATTCGGAGGTCAGAAATGACTCCTGTAATTCGAATGTATTGCTGTGTCTTCAACTGGCTCCTGACGTTTCAGAGCGACGATCTGATCGCTCACTACGGGGATGACATGCGTGCCACCTTTAGGGAAGAAATAGACCGCGCTCGATCGCAGGGAGCTTCTGAAGTCAGCAGAGTCTGGCTAGATGTTCTTCGCGAGACAGTTGTGCTCTCAGCCCCCGTTTGGCTCGCTCGTGCCAACTTGATGTTCGCTGCTACGTCTTTCGCAACCCTCCTCACTCTCGGTACCGCTCTTGGCTTCTGCTCGCTCCATTCGATTCCTCGCGTGATGGCCTGTTCGAACCCCGAAGCCGTCTTTCAGAACACAGCACAACCGAGTGCGGAGGGCAGCATTGTCAAACTGCCCGGCGGGCAAGCCATGTTCCTCGAATGCTCTGGAGCAGCAAGCGCGAAACAGACAGT
Source organism: Granulicella sp. (assembly GCA_965198545.1). Classification (GTDB taxonomy): domain Bacteria; phylum Acidobacteriota; class Terriglobia; order Terriglobales; family Acidobacteriaceae; genus Granulicella. Next base: position 349,158 of record CBDAPS010000003.1, read on the forward strand.
GATCCTAGCGACCGGCCGCGGTCTTGGAACGGCCAGTTCATGGTCTAAGGTGCAGCAGAAAGTCGATCCGGCCATCCGTGTTTGTAGCTACGATGCGATGGGCGCTGGTCGTAGCGACCGCGTAGAAGGAAACCCGCAGGCCAGGCCTATCGATCAGGTTGTCGCCGATATGCACGGTCTCTTTCAGGCAGCTGGTCTTAAGCAGCCGTTCGTTCTCGTCGGTGCTTCAGACGGAGCACTGCTGACACGGAAGTACCAAGCACAGTATCCGAAAGAGCTTGGTGGCTTGGTCTTCGTGGACTCGTCGCATGAAGAGATGGAGTGGCGCGATGCCGCAGTAGCCCCGCAGCTTGACCCGAACTGGAATAACCAGGTGTTCCTTCACGACAACGGCTTCTTACCCGACCAGCAGAAGCTTACGTGGAAGACCAACGTTCCTCTCATCGACCTGGAGAGATCAGAAAAGGCGCCTGCTGCTGCCTTTCCGGGGCTGACACAAGAGCAGGTCGACGCGATCAACTCGCTTGGCATGACTTCCAAGTCGATCTTTCGAAACGATCAAAGCTAGGCCAGCTCAGGGTGGTCCCCCATTCCGGCCATTTCATGCATATGGATCAACCCGGAGCCATTGCTGATGCCATACGAGACGTGGTGCAGCATCTTCGGCTCGGATCATGACATACCGCTGATTAGTCCTCAAAGCCGGCTTGTCGGAAGGAATCCCGCGTGCGCGGGAAACGGGTTCGCGGCAAGAACGACCGAAGTTGCCGAAAACCGGACTTTCGAGGAGGTTGTGAGGGCTTCCTTGGTATGGGAGGGCTGCGTTGGGCTCCTCCCATCTTTGACCCATCACATGTCGAGGTTCACCCTTCGGCCCTGGCAGCAGAGGTGCGATCATGTGGGGGACTGACTGTATCTTCCCACGCGTTGCCGTCCTCCTCTGCGCGATGCCGCAGGTCTTTGACATAGGCACGGATTACCTCGATGCCACCCTCGCCACAGTAGCCTTTCCCACCACTTGGGAACTCCCTGTCAAGGTAGATCATCCTTTGCTGAACCTCTTGAAGATAAGGATCATCCGCGTATGACATCGCCGAAGTGTAGTCATCCCAATCCCATGGGCCACCCCCACCGTCAACGAAGTTCGAAAGCATCTTCGCAACATCTAGATAGGTCTCCTTTCGGGCGGATGCAGCCATGCTTCGAAGCTCTGCTAAGGCAGTCTCACTGATTTGTCCGGGACGATTTGCCAAAGGATCTAAGTCATAGCAGCGTAGCCTAAGCCGCTCACTATCAGGCCTGCGCTGCTTCACTTCAACGAAATCGTTCCATTCCTGGAGGTAACGAGGGCTGTTAGTCAGAAATCGCTTGATGATGTGGCCCACATCATGAACGGTCAGATTCTTCCTCTTGCTGAACAGGCCAAACATGGTCCCTCCCGCTTGAGTGTAAGCATGCTGAGTCGTGCTCGAAAAACGGCGATTTCGGCAGGTTCGTCCCAGCGCGGACCGGCAACCGGCGTGATTGCCGAAAAGCCGACTTTGCGGGCGTCTCGAGGATGACTACCGGAGTTGTCTTGGGCTAACAGAATCTGGCGCTAACGCTCGAGTCAGCGACTATTTGCGACAGGCTTTCTGTTTTGCTCGGTACTCCTTCAAAACGGCGTCTACTCTTGCCCGTTGCGCCGGGCTAAGACCTTTGACCCAGCGCTTGTTCAGGGTTGAAGGAACCTGTTTGCGAGGAAGAAGGAAGAACGTCAGCACTGTGGCCATGACCGCGTATAGAGCAACAACACTCAGGCCAACAAAGTGTCTCAGCGAGGTTCCTTCGCGCAGAGCGGAACAGATCATTACTAATCCGGCCCACACCACGAACGCACCACCGCCACGCACCAACCTCCACGACCAGGGGCTTGAGGAAGATTCACATACCAACGTGCAATGCAGGCGTCGGGACTCCTATAAGCGTAACGACCAAACCAGATCGCATATATACCCGACCCGATGATCGCCAAGACGGCCATTTCGGAAGTCTAGCGCAGCGGTCGCCTCCTGTTACCCCTGAAACGGATGTTTCAGCCCGTCACATCCGCGGTTCCGAACAGCCGCAAGACTCGACGTTGCCGATATCCTGACTTCCGAGGAAAGCTCTGCAAAGCCAGCGCACGTGCAATGTGTCCTGGTCTTGTTGCGTTTTTAGATCAAGCGGAGTGGTACTACAGAATGAGATCGCCACCCATGTTCTCTGGCAAGATTGCTGATGTCTTCTCTACGCATCTCGCTGGGCGGGTGGCTGGCCAAGTATCCGCCTAGAGCTTCCAGAGAGAGATGTGCAGCTTCGCCGAGAGGTCCGCCGGATCTACTTGATTCGTTTTCGCCTCCATTCTCAAGTTTGCTGAAGGCATTCAGTAGTTGGAGTATTCCCGTGTAGCTATAACCAGCCTCCACTGCCAAGACAGTACCGTCTCGATCTGCTTCCGTCTCCTGTTCTTTGCCATACCCTGCCATGAAAACTTCTGCAGGAAGACCGGCGAGTTCGCCAAAGCCTCCGAGCTGGTGCAACCGTGCTTCTGTCTGAGCCCTTTCCGCGCAGTGGCGAAGGTCGTCGTGCTCGATCTCATGTCCCAACACTGCTGCTAAGGCGTCTTCGCTTTCCATGAGCCGTATGAGACCCTCGCCGACGAAGACCTGCCCACCCGGCAAAGCGAAGGCATTGGCGAAAGAAGGTGAAGGAATGTAATGAAAGGTCCACGGCAGATGGCGACGCGAGTGAGCGGCCACGCGAGAGCCTACTTCCTGTAAATATGCCTGTACCGCTGCGTCATGGGGTGAGTTCGATCGTAGCGTGCCGAAGGATACTGACGTTCGATCTGCCATTTCCTTTCCAAGCGCAATTTCGTCGGAGTCGGTCATTCGGTCAAGGTGCAACGGCAAACGTACCGTCTCATTCTGGGCATCGGCAGCTGCCATGAGTAGTGTTGTGGGGCTCGCCCGTGTTCCGACATGTTCATGCTGGATAAAGATGAGCCCAGCCAATCCCGCCAGCAGGACGACGGAAAGCAAAAGATAGCGCTTCATCAGGCCCTCCTACAGGAGCTCAAGGATGGTCTCGCGATAGCGAGAGTAGAGGAAGGATACGAATAAGAGGGCTGCGCCCATCACGATCAATGTGACGTACCGTTCTGTGGGCGAGGCGTACCAGATGTCGACGCTGACGATCTTGCCCACTCCGACGAGTAGCATCCCCAGGCCCGCAAGACGGAAGCTGCGTTCGCCTACAGTGAGTGCGAAGAGGAAGGTCAGGAGACCGAGTACGCTCCAGGCGACTGTGATTTCTCCCCCGTGGAACTGGACCGGAACCATCGCAAAGAGAACTGCAAGCGGCGCGAAGAACAGCAGTTGCTCAGGATGCTGAAGAGCAGCCTTCCACCCCACCTCTCTACCCTGCGACGCTGACTCTCTTCTACGGATGGAGAAGGCGAGAGGCATCGCAGCAAAAAGTAGAACGCATGGAAGGCCAGCGGTGAAGATGCGACTCTCTGTAAGGTTTGCGCCGAGCGGCTCTGGCGGAAGGACGTTGAAAGCCAGGGTTCGCGCGGCGGTGACGAGGATCAGGGTCATCGCCTGTACCGTGAACAGTGGACGACGCAACAACTGAGTAAGCAGGAGCAGCAACATCACAAGTGCCGCTCCCCCTGCTGCGACCCAAGCAGGACGAACGCTGAAGTAAAGCAGTGTGACGGTGGTCCCAAGAGCGAACCACGCGTTCAGGACGCCCGCATTCTTGTCGAATGAGTCTGGCTCTTTGCCTGCATACACCCGTTGATAAACCCATGCGAACATGGCAGCCATTGGAAGCATCGTCGCCATGCGGGGTGCGGGTGCGAGGGCGATATTGACAAAGAACATGCGCACGAAGCTGGCAGCCAGCAGTGCGAACGCCTGATGGCGGAAGTATGGCTTGCGTTTCTCCAGGCCGAGTTCGACACAAAGAATTCCGAGGAGGGACCAACCGATGGCAACAGCCGCCGGTTGGAGGGCGTACCAAGCCAATGTCGAGAGCACACCGGCAGCGGCCCAGGCATACACGGGCTCGATCTCCCGCTGCGTTGGCACATGCGCTGGTTGACGCCGCCGCATGTTCATGTAAAGAATCCCTGCTGCGATGGCCAAGATCAAGACACGCGGCGAGCTGGAAAAGCTATCCCACTTAGCAAAATTGATCAGGGCAGCACGTGCCACTACCGCGAGATTCAACAGGTCTGCCTGCTGCGCCAAATCCTGCGAACGAAGACGGGACGACATAACAGCAAGGATCAGGGCGATGGTCAGCCAGGGCAACAAGGTCCAAGGCCCTGAGAGCACCAGCCACACAGCCAAACCAGCGCACAATGTAGCGGCATAGCTCAGGAAGCGCAGTGCCGTTAAGTCGAGTGCATCCACGATCAGCTGCGGCCAGCGCCGTGCGGTGTACTCCGCGTTGAACCACGCGGCCAGTGCGGCACATGCCAACGTCGCCGCCACAAAAGGATGATGTCCAGAGCCGGGCGCAGATTGACGGAGAGCGAAGACCGGCAAGGCCTCCAGCGCAAGCAGGTGGACGATCGAAGCAAACGCGCTAATGACTCCCAGACGGCGAAATACCGTTTCACGAAGCGCCAGGCCCGCTACGAAAAGCATCTCGGACTCAAGCAGCCACAGCAAAGACCAGTTGGCACCAGTAAAGCGGAATGGAACGGCCGCGAGCAGGCACAAGGAAGAAATACACACCAGCGCGACAAAGCCCCGGTGATGGCGACGCCGTGACAGGAAGGCAAGCAACAGCTCCGCTAACCCCAGTGCCAGCAGACCCCAGAATGCCCACTCCGGATGGGAAGACTGGTACTTCAGCAGCGTGAGCAGGCCAGCGGAGTTCAGCAAGGCATTCAGGGTTGAGCAGATGCGATCTCCATCGTTCTCGGGAACCCGGAAGATGTAGAACAAGCGGAAAATGAGCCAATAGAAGAGAAGCAGGCCCGCACTTGGAAGGAACTCTGCGAAAGAATGAAAGGGTGACGCGCCGTAAGGCAGAAGGCGGAACAGCCAGAGGGCGTGGTTGAGGTAGACAGCGATAAGGCCGCCAAGCGCAAGAACGAACCAGCGATGCCGGAAAGCTACGGCAAGCAGGCCAGTTGCAAGAACAGCACCCGCCACAAGGCTGAACACCGTGACGTGGCTGATAGCTACTGTGAAGAAACCGAGCAAGAATGCGAGGCTGGTGACTACCTGTGAGCGGTACCGAAGAGAATGAAGGACCATGGCGGACGCTACGGCCAGCATCAGGACGAGATCAGTGACTTGCGAATGCAGGACCTGCATGACTGGGAGATGGTAGAGCGCAAAGGTGACGAAGAATAGTAGCGCCCAACCTCCGCCGATCATGGCACGTGCGAAGGTGCGATACCGGTTGCGGCGTTCCAGTAGAAGTCCTGTAACCAGGATCGCAGCCGCGAGTACAAGGCCCATCACGCTCTTTCCGACGGGACCGAGGTCACGGAGTTTGTAACCGAGCAGCAGAGCCAGACCCGTGACCAGGGCAACAATGCCGAGCTTGTTTAGCCAGTTCTGACCGAGACGCTCTTCTAGGGAGGTTCCCCGGCTTGTGGCAGACATGGTGGATGCGTCGGTTGCCTTTGTGGCTTTCTTAGTCGTTTGGCTGTCGTGCCGGAGCGTAGGTGGTGGTGGGGGGGCTGCATTCATGTGCGCCGCCATAGACGGCTGGACTTCGCCATCTGCTATCTGCGTTGGTACGGACGGCGCTGCAGCGGGGCGGATGTCGACCGGACTAACCACCATAGCGGGTCGCGAGACTGGATTCACCGATGCGGAGCGCACCGGGCGGACGTGAATCCCGCTTGGTGCGGCCGCACGGACTTTCTGCGGCTCAATGCTGGATGGCTCCGTAGCAGCCATAGCGGTCTTGGCTTCCAGAGAGGTGAGGCGATGATGCACTCTGTCCATCTCGCGCTCGAAATGTTCCACTCTGGCTTCTACGCCTCCCAGCTTCACGATTCGAGTGGCTGCCCAAACCACCAGTAGGAAGAAGAAAATGACGACCGCGATAACCAGGAAAAGGAACGATTCCATGCTTTCTCCTCATGCATCAGTGCTGCTTTTGTCGGAGAATAGCTGGGTGATCCCCACAGAAGTTTAGGCTCAGTGACGGTTTCTTGAACTGTCACAGGGCAGATCAATGCTGCCGAAACGTGTCGGGATGCGAGGGATAAGCGGCTGAATGTATGCAGATCGCGTTGAGTAAAGAGAGTGATGTTCCGGTCAAGCAGCAGCTCGCTGATCAGGTCGTGTTTCTGATCACTACAGGTCAGCTCAATGCGGGCGATGAGATGCCAAGCGTCCGGGCTCTGGGCCGCCAGAATGGTGTTCATCACAACACGGTGAGCGAGGCCTACCAGGAACTCGTTCGAAGAGGATGGCTCACCCGCAGGCCTGGCAGCAGATTGGTGGTGGGTAAAGGGCATGGCAAGCCAGCCCTGACCACACATGACCTAGATGATCTGATCAACTACAGCATTCAACGCGCCCGGCAGATGGGATTCGATCTCCAAGCGCTGAGGGTTCGCGTTCGAGAGCGTTTGTTGGCTGAACCCCCCGACCATCTCCTGGTGGTCGAAGAAGAACCAGGCCTGCGAGAGATCATGCGACAAGAAGTGGAAGAAAGTCTTGGCTGGACGGCGCGAGGATGCTCGTACACGGAGTTTTCCAGCGAACCTGGGTTAGCCATCGGAGCGCAGGTGATGGTGGCCAATCATCTTGTCGAATCGGTCAAGCCGATCGTGCCGATCAGCAGGCCTGCCATGGGTGTGGTGTATTCGTTGGCAAGCGACCACTTCGCGGAGGTGAGCCGACTCAAAGAACCTTCGATTATTTCGCTGGTTTCGGTGAGTGAAGGATTGCTTCGCATGGCCAAGAGCGTTCTAGCTCCGGCAGCCGGAAACAAACACATTTTGAATGAAGTTCTAGTCGCATCTCAAGACGAGCCGGATGTTGGTGGCAGCGATCTTGCTTTCTGCGACACTGTGACGGTCAACACCGTGCGTGCACGACGTAAAATCCATTATCAACTCATCTCGAAAGAATGCTTGTCTAGCCTAGCGGCTGCGCTTGCCTCCGACTGATGCCACCCACAGCGTCTAGACGAGGACTCTTGGTCGAGCGGATTTGTCATCGACTAGGTTCACGGTCAACTGATGGGCCGCTGCTCTGTCGGGAGCAGCGTTCAAGTTGATGCATGTAGGCAATCGCCACCTAAGCCGTCAGGCGCACGGAATGAGAAGTCAGGCCCCATGCTTCCGAAAAGCCTACTTTCGAGGAGCTATGCCGCGAAGGATTCAGCAGGACTCTTGTGATCAAGACACACACAAAGCTCTCCTCAGCCGGGCACCCTCGTTAAGGGTTTGAAGGGCTGCGCTGGTAAACCTCTGTATAGGGCTCTATAGCAGCCGCTGTGATCTCGCGAGGCATGTCTGGAGAATCCGTCTCAATATGGACCTTCAAAGTTTGTCTGTCTTTCGATAGCTGCCACTGCTCTTTCGTGTGGAACCGTATGATCTTGCCAGCCTGCGGAAGGGAGGCGACCAGAGTTTCAATCAACAGAGTTGAACCCTTCCAATGTGCTGAGCCTTGCCCCTTGAGCCCGCTCTCTGTCGTGAAGACACCAGGTTTGCCGTCCAGAGGGAAAGTGCCTAGTTGAGACGCACCGTTGGACTGCCGCCTAATCTGGATTTCTTGGTTTGTCTGCGAGATCGTCAATGTTGGAGTACCGCCAGACACCTGCTTGCCAGAGGTCTTCTCGGTGTATGTACCCGAGTAGTCAAGCTGGGTTTGTGCTCCAGCTATGACCACTCCGCAGAATGCCACAAAGAACGTTACTTGCAAGCGCCTAGGAGAAAGAAGATGTCGGACCAAGCGACTCCTTTTGAATACGAAAATGTTAGCATTGATTCAACGTGCAGGGAACGGAGTAGCGGAACTCACCAATCAGAGTCTTCCACCTTCACCCCTCCCAGCCGCTTATCACAGCCAGGCTTGCCGAAAACACCGACTTCGCGGGAGTGTGGTAGGTAGTGGGTCAGCTCGAGAGTGAACTAACGGCGTTCCATAAGCGGATGAACTTTGCGCGAGGATAGCGAGCGCGAACATCCTCTATCGTTGGAGAATCACCAAACTCTCGGCGGTACCTCTTCGTGTTTCTGATGAACATAAGGACCGCGAATGCAAGCATTGCCTACGGGTAAACCGGCCACGGAACAGCAGCAATGAAACTGGTCATGCTGACCATGCTGTCAGGCTCTGCCGCGTAAGGCAAGAGAAAAGCCCGCGCAAAGAGGACCTAACTCATGTTGTCGTCGAAGTGTTTGAGTCATTCTCCGGAAGTACCTGCGCATAGCCTTATGAAGTCTGTCTTGGGCTCGTAAAACGGCGTTTGCGGAAATCAACTGACGCTATTGCTGAAAACCCGATTTGCGGACCACTCGGAGATAACGCCCGGTGAGCGCCAATCGCCCGAACAGAATCGATCGCAGTGCTTAAGCGTCCGCAACCCTCCTGTCCATCGCGATTGGCTCACAATTCCTGTTCCAAGCGCCCCCGCAACTTTCCATGAAACACTTTGCCACTCCGCGCTGTCTCTAATAAGCAGAATGAGAGTGCTCGCCACAACGCTTGCCTTCTTCTTGACCCTTAGCGCGCCTGCCCAGCCCGCCGACATCACCGTCAACAGCCACCCCACCCACGGGCAGATTCAGTCCTGGCTGCTGGGCAGCGATCTGCGTCTTATCGCTTGGGGTGCCCACTTCGCCCGCGAACAGAACGACGCGCCCGCCCTCAAGCTCACGCTTCAACTCGTCCAGCGGATTCCGCCGTCTTCAACAAAAGACCAGCAAAATGCGCAGTTAGCCGTTCTGGATGCATTGATCCAACGCAACGTCGCAGCGTCCTCGAATACGATCGCCAAGATCGCCCCGAGCTTTCCCAACCAAGCAGCCATCTTGGCATCACGCCTTCCAGCCCCGGAAGCCACGCCCTTGCTGCTCAGCTGGTTCGTGATGCGAAACGGTGCCAATGAACAGCTCATTTCAAAATTCGCGGGTATGTTGCTCTCGCACGCGCCGCCTTCTGGCTTTGCTGCCGCCGCGCTGAATCAGGAGGAGGTTATCCTCGCTCTCTCGGTTGTAACCCCTACGCTTGGTACCGGGTTTGGCTACAGTAGTCCATCCTGCGGCGACTCCTTGGGCATCCAAAGCGACCCTACGTGGCCCCCGATCTACACGTATTCGTTAGTTAGTGCCGAGACCGCATCAGAGTCGCCGGTACTTGTCGAAGCATCCGGTGAAAGCATCGCTTACGTACGCCATGAGATACACAATGGTTGGGGCGAGTGCTCCTCCAATTGGTCCAATTACGCCGCAACGATTCACCATATACTCGCGCAGATGCTTAACGTCACCGACGGCAAGCTACAGTTTCAGACTTACGAGTATGCCTCGATCAAGTGGACCAACAAGGACCAGTTCATTCAAAATGCCGAACAAGCGGTCGCCGATGAGGAAGCCAAATTCCACGCAGTCGCCGAGGCCCTCTACGAAAAGCAACTCATTAGCGCTGGAGATATGCTGAACAGCCGCCCCAAACTCTCCGTTATGATTCAGGACGAGCGGAACCCCAAAGACCCTCCACTCTCCGTGCTCCACTTCTCCGACCCGCGCACCGTGCTCGTCCCACCCCCGCTGTCATTTGAAGATCTGTTGCGGAAAGTCCTGGATCCGGCCCCCAACTAACTTCGCGACTCGCCACAAAGTATCGGCGATTGATCAACCGCCTGATAAACGGGTTCGGGAACTGCCGGGATCGATGATGATAATCCTCTTGTCGCCAGTAATCCCGTCGTTCACAAAAAATGGCGTTCTCGGAAACTTCGCAGGTCGGACCATCGGACAACTTGAGATTGCCGCAAACAACGACTTATCAGGATCAACTCGGGTGTCTATGGGCATGAGCGACAGACTATGCCGATAGCTTTCGTTTCCAGAGTAGTTGTCCCCAAAGAAGAGAAGCGGCATAGAGAATAACTGCGGCCAACGAGAAGTAGAGGCTGACGCGAACAGCGGCCAATCCTGCAAAGCCGCCAAGCACCACTTGTGCCAATCCAAATCGCGGATCTCCCCCAATGAAGCGCCATCTCCGCTGACTCACTCTCTGGTTGATAGACGGGTACCGTCCAACCGCCAGCGAGACCAGGGCGCAGGTACACCCAGCCTTGAGGCTCAGGCACGACACAAGAAGTCCGACCGTGAAGAGGAAGACCGCATCGACGGTGGCGATCACCTTCCAGCCTGAAAGAGGAAGCAGTCTGTACCGCAGTAGAGCCCGCCCGTCGTCAAGATCGAACATGCGTTGTGCAATTGTGCTCATGGCTACCGCAACGATCAGCGCTAACACCGGGAACGCGTACCGATCGGCTGCGTGCCCGAAAGCACGGTAGAGAGTTCCCGTGACAGCAATAAGGACAGCAGCCCAGAAGTCGAGTGTTTCTCGCAAGTCTCGCCACATCTGCAGAGCGATGCCGCCAAAGTTCCAAGCGATCCTCGGAAGGGTGAAGGATGTTGTCGCTTTGTTTCGAACGGGCAATCGGCTTGCCAGGAACACGAGCAGGTGGACGACAAAGCCGAGGCACACGAAGGCAAGAGCAGTCGGCAGCCCCATCCAGAACCAATATCCACCAAACAGGATCAGGAAGAGCGGATTCAGAGCGAAGCTCAATGCACTGAACCCAATCCATTGAGGCTTTGTCAGTAGCCACGTCGCGACGCGGTGCTGTGGCAGTCTCTGTTGCGTGTCTACGGAAAAAGTGACCAGAAGCGGCGCTAACAGAAGAATTTGGAACAGCAGCGTACCCCAGAAGGCGCTTTGTGGACGGCGAGATCCCTGCGCGATGAGGAGGACACAGAAGAGAAGGTTGTTCAGTCCCACAGAGGAGAAGCTCCGAAACTCCCTGGTGATCAGCCTTCGGAGCAGCGCAAGGAGTCCTACGAGTTGAGCCACTCTGGCGTCTCCGGCTGCAACGGTTGCACAGTCCTGAAGTAGAACTCCGCGATATCTCCAGTCGTGTGATTAGGTTGGAAATCTGCTTCGAGACGACCATTGTGAAGAATAAGTATGCGATCAGCCACCTTCTCGACGAGCGGAAGGATGTGCGAAGTAAGAAGGATTGTGCAGCCGTTCTCAGCGAGTTGCCGCAGGAGGTTATGAATCACGGCTGAAGAAGCGGGATCGATACCCTCGAAGGGTTCGTCCAGGAGCAGAACAGTTGGCTTGTAAAGGAGAGCCATCGCCAATGCGGTCTTCTTGCGCGTACCAAAGGAACACTGGCGCACCACCGTGTGTTGTCCGACTACCAGATCGAGCAGTTTCAGGAGGCTTGTGGTGCGCGCCTCGGCCTCGCCCCTGGACAGACCGTAGACTGGGCCGAGTGCCAGCACATTCTCGCGAACGGAGAGTGCCTCGAACAGACCAAGGCCTTCTGGTACAACTCCGAGTTTCCGTCGAATCTCCACCGCGCGGTGCCGATAGCTGAATCCGCCGATAAGCACCGATCCCGCATCGGGCTTTTCCAGCCCTGAAAGTAAGCGAAGCAACGTGGACTTGCCCGCACCGTTCTGGCCCAAGAGTGCGCATATTCCCGGCTCTAGAACGACACTAACATCCCGCAGGACAGACCGCGCCGCGTAGCTCTTTCTTACAACTCTGCAGTCGATCACCTGAACTCCTTCGGAACAGTACACCACGTCGCTCAGGCGACTACCGAATAAGTCGTGATAAACGGCATATTCGGAAACCTCGCCCGCTCAGAGCTGGCTCAGTAACCCCTGCGGACACACAGAACGCTTGGAGTTGCCGCGAACCCGACTGTCTGGAGCACCGATGCGCTGCTCAGATAAGCTTTGCAGATGGGTCCTGAAGATAAGGAGCGTGCTCTGGATACAATCCGCGAGAACATCGCGCGGAGTGGCTACCATCTCTATGTCGTCTCGGGCGCGCAGCAGCCCCGTTTCGCGTACACGATAGGGCTCAGCCATCGCTTCGGGCGAGAGTTCATCCTTGCCGGAGCCGTTCTCTACATGTACGCGGAAGTCGCTCGGATCATCGAGAGCATCGCTGCTCAGTTAGATGGGGAATCAGCGTTGCAAGGAAGCATACAACAGGTCAGTTCCTACGGATCGTTTGCACTTCGTGCGGTTCACCCGAGTTGGGCTTCCGAGCTAATGCTTGGCGCTTTCGACTTCTATAAGAAGCCAGACGTCGCTGCGGTGCAGATTGTCCCTGATAAGGATCACTGGAAGGTCGATGTACCCGACATGTCGATTGGATGGAGCCCAGACACCTCTGCCGCGTGGCGATGGTTGAAGGAGCCATGGACCTATCCTGTACCGGCCTCCTCACACGCCACCACCGACTTGGACGCTCTTCGGGGATCGTCCGTGACTGAGGCGTGCCGGTGGGAAGTTGACTATTGGGAACTCTTCGCAGGGGCAGGCCCGGATATAGTGGACACGCAAAAGCGAGTCGTGCCACTCGGAACTCTTCTTGCCGCCGACCCTTCTCTGATCCGAGTACTCGAAATCCCTGTCGGAGAAGGCGTTTGGCGGAACGAGGCTACCGATTGGAAATCTGGAAGTCCGCCAAATAGACGAGCAACCCACCTGGGACGTAACCAATTCTCCATAAACGGCGTTCTCGGAAACCTCAACCGCGCAGCGTTCGCGCTATCACCCCTCCCTGACGCTCAGAACGCTCGGACCTGCGAAACCCGACTTTCGAGGAGCCTAGAAAGTCCGAACGGTGAGTGCCGCTTATGAAAGGATTGCTCCGATGAGCGTGCTGCTCAAGATCCTTCTTTTTGCGTTCGCTGTCATCGGTGCTCTCCTCTCGCTTTGGTTGGCGTTTTGTATCTTTGGGATGTGGTTTATAGGCCCTCCGCCAGACCCTTCAATGACGCCAGCGCAAAACGTTCTCCTACGTTTGGGCATGACAGTGCTGTTCATAGGGCTCTCACTTGCATTCGCCGCTTTGTCTCGCTCGGTCTTTCGAAGAGTGCGAGCTTTAGCTCCAGCTGACCGGCGATAGCGGCCAAGCTCTTGCAAAACGGCGATTTCGGAAGTTTGAGGTTTGGACGAAGTGGGGCGATTCTGCCACCGGAGCTGTCTCAGGGATTGCCTCTGTGCTCAAAACTGATGCTCGGCCGAAGATAAAGATCGCGGCCCCAAACGCGCCCAAAAAACTCGTTCTCATCAGAGGCAACAACACCGCGCTTGATGTGGCCCTGACCGGATAAAAGACACAGACATCTACTGGGCGGTTATTACCGACAACCCCGACCACGCTGCCCGGTCAGGACAGCGGGTCATCAGCAACGTTGATGTCAAGGGCGGTCCGGGCCCGGTCATCCTCTGGCGGTGAATGAGTCTAGGACGTGCTTTCAAAGCGGACTCCTTGCCGCTCGCCCCGCCCGGGTGCAGTCTCTCAGACTGTGACACTCTCGTGACACTTTCTGCGATTGCTGGTTGATACAGGACCGTATGGGACGCTATGATGCAGCATGTGATCGAAGTCGCGAAACCCAAAGGTTTAGCAGGCTGATTGCGACAAGTTGTTGAGAGCGAAGCACTTCGCTGAAGTGGAAGAAGAGAATCTCCGCCAGCTCAAGACCAGGCGAATGCACGTAAAGCCCAATGAAAACGCGGCGTCTCAGGCATAGCCTAAGCCAATATCTCCCGGATGGGCTTGTGATATGACCATGCCACCGAGGCCCATCATGATTCTGATCGTGCAGGAACAACTCGATCCGGGGAACTTCTTCGCCGCGGCTGCGCTGCTGACCAACAAGAAGGATCAGACAATTCAGCATATAAGCCTGATATAAGCCTGGCGAACCTTTCAAATTTGCGAGCGGACGAGACGCTCCATTTGATTGGACATGGCGGCGTCGGCTCCCTGGAGTCAAAGAACGCTACATACTGGGCGAAGAGGCTTCGCAGGGCTGGGGCTGAACTCGTCGTTAAAGAAAATCCGCGTAACCCCGAGCTCCACTGTACTTTGAGCATCGTGGCGAGAAAGCGCCCCCACCGTCATTGTGCAGCGGAATGAAGAGCTCCGGAGACTGTGTCGTAGCTGCTGACTGCCTCCCGCGGCAATGCCAAAATTACACGGTCTCTGCCGGCGTGCTTGGCTGCATACAGACTGGTGTCGGCGCGACGCAGCATCGCTTCAAAGCTATCAAAGCCGTGGTCGAAACTTGCCGCTCCAATGCTTACAGTTAGGCGCAAAGGGAACGGTTCTTTGTCCCCATAGATGTTGGAAAAGCGGCTCGAACTGACGCCTTTTCGGATCCGTTCTCCCACCAGGACAGCTGCGTCCTCATTAGCGTTTGGGAGCAACACTGCAAACTCCTCGCCTCCCCAACGACACAGCACGTCAATGCCTCGGACAGCATCTTGTATGCGTTCAACCGCAGCACAGAGAACCTCGTCCCCTACGTGATGCCCGAAGCGATCGTTGACCGCCTTGAACTTGTCGAAGTCCAATAGCAGCACCGAGAAAGGCCGCTGAAGTTCTCTGCTCCTGCGTTCCTCTTTTTCACACCATTGCAGGAAAGCGCGACGGTTGAATACCCGAGTGAGCGGATCCGTCTCGGCGATCCTGGTGATATCGTCGGTCAGCCGGGCCGTGCTTCTCCAGAGGAAAGCGAAAGCGAGAGCGATTGGGCTTGCGATGAAGATGCTGTACGCAACCGTATCCAGTGAAGTTGGCCACTTCATCGTCACGGCGCGAGTTTCGTAGGAAAGAAACACCCGAACCAGAATGTCTGCGAGAAGAATGCCAATGAGACACGTACCGATGGGTACCTGCAGCGGCATCTTTCTTGAGGCACCACGCACAGATAAGTGAGAAGCGAGGAGGAGCGGCACGGTCACCAGCGAGGCCAACATCAGAGCCGGGAAGCAGGAGCTAAGCAGATGCAGCAGCAGGAGAGATGCCGTAGCGCCCCCTAACGTGATGGCAACGATCCCTGAGATCGATGCATTTACTTCCCGTCCGCTCAGGCTTCGATTTGCACGGTAATAGAGGAGAGTGGCACCGACCACGCAAAACTCGGCGATAGGCGTAGAAACCGTTTGGTTTTGGGGTATGAGCGCCAGGGCCGTCGTCATGCCTCCACAAAGGAGGGCAAAGCCCATCCAATTGACTCCGTGCAGACGCGGCTCCCTTGAATAAATCAGGAGAAGACTCCCTCCGCAGCCAAGCAAGAGAAACGTTCCAAGCACTAAAACAGCTTGCTCAGCCAGCATTCAAAACCGCCAATCCTGCATGATGTTCTGCAATACCGGTGCCGTCGGGAGCACAACCGGCGGCTCGCCTAGAGTCAGCTTCGATCCGTAGCTTCCAAAGCCATCCGTGGTGGGAAAAAGGACCCTTTAGCTTCGGCAACAGAGCCGTTGCCGTATATGGCGCCGAAGAGATGGAGTCCCCATCCGCCTGCTGTAGCTTGGCCGCTCGCGTGAGCGGCCAAGCTGATCTCGCAGTTCGTCTAGTGCTCTACGGTGATGGAGTTTGCCCAGATCGGCGTTACGCCGGTGCCGGTTGAAGCGCCCCAAAGTGCCGTGGAGCCGTTGACGGTGTCCGCACCCCAGAGAGCGGTTGCCGCCTGGGGTGTTCCCGCACCCCAGAGTGCAGTCGCTCCCCACAGAGCCGTGAAGGCCTGCGGGTCAGCGGCCCCCCACAACGCCGTGGCGCCCCAAAGTGCCGTCTGACTCTGAACGGTACCGGCACCCCAAAGCGCGGTAGAAGCTTGCGGTGTTCCCGCTCCCCAAAGAGCCGTTGCTCCCCAGAGAGCGGTGTTGCCGCCAACGAATGCGCTTTGACCGTAAACTCCGCCTGCTCCCCAGAGAGCCGTTGCTCCCCACAAGGCCGTCTGATCCTTCACGAGAGTAGCGGCCCCGACAATAGGGTTGTAAACCGCAACGGGAGACATGGCTGTGCCGGCGGGAATGACCGTGCCGCTGGTAGCAAGCGAGACCGCAGCACCGATATCCAGGTAACCAGCGCCCACGGTGAAGACATCGTTGTGAGCGGTGTAGGTGGTGGCTCCGTCGACCACAGTGCTGGTCTGAGGCAGAACACTCTTATTGGCTGTCTGCATCAGGATTGCCTTCATCTGATCCGGCGTAAGAGCTGGATTGGCCTGGGCGAGGAGGGCAGCCGCACCGCTGACCACACCCGCGGCCATGCTGGTGCCACTGAGCGGCATGTAGGCGGGGGAAAGAGCCGTGAGACTGGCACCCGATTGGTACAGTCCGAGGGGTGTGTAGAACGTGGGATTACTGACCTGCAGTGCAGGCTTGCCCTGAATGGTGCTCGTCACCAGATTGCCCGGCGCGACGACATCCGGTTTGGAAATCTGGTCCATGAACGACGGTCCCTTGGAGCTGTAGCTCGCCATGGCGTCGTCCGTGTTGGTGGCTGTGCCCATGGTGCGGACCGCGCCTACCGTGAGCACATAGGGGTCGTTGCCAGGGGCTTCTACCGTTCCGTAGCCTTCCAGGCTCAGTGAGAGATTGCGTCCCTGGTTCCCGGCGGAGACAACGACGAAGATGCCGGCTTTCCAGGCCTGTTCCACTGCCTGACAGAGCGGGTCCTGGGCATAGCTCTCCGTGATGGGGCGGCCGAGGGAGAGATTGATAACACGGATGTTGTAGGTGGTCTTCAGCGCGATGGCCTGCTGGATCGCGGCGATCACTTGCGAATCGCTGCCTGCGCCGGTGCTGTCCAACACGCGCAGGTTGACCAGATTGACGTTGGGCGCGATGCCGACGAAGGTGTGAGTATTGTTCTTTGCGTCCGACTGAGCGCCATTTCCACCCACGAGACCGGCCACATGGGTACCGTGTCCGTAGGGATCATTGGTGGCGTTGTCGACTGTTCCGTCCTGCTTCAGGACGAAGCTCTTGCTGTACACAATGCGGTTCGGAGTAGCGCCCTTGGGCGCGGGTCCTATCCAGGCGAGGTCCGGGACGGGATTGATGCCGCTATCGATGATAGCCACGCCGATGCCGGTGCCAGCGTAGCCCTGGGCCCAGACGGCAGGCGCGTTGATCGGCTCGGCGGTGTACTCCGGGCTGGTAGAGACGGACTCGACCGCGACCGGCCCGGGGGGCGCGAAGCGAGAGCCGACTGGGTGGTCAATCGATATACGTGCAATCCTGGTGTCCGCCGCAAGCCGCTCAAGCTGCGATGGTGTCATCGTCGCAGAGATGGCGTGAATGCCGTGCAGATGGGCCTTAAAGGTGCCTGCATACGAAGCGATCTTCGCGGCATCCGAGTCGTTGGTGTCCGCGATGTACTGAATGATGACTGGAGTCGCCTTCTCCTGGGCGCTTCCAAGCTCATGAGAGCACTTATTGCTTCTGCACCCCTGCGCATAAGCCGCCATTGACAAGCCGAACACACAGGCAGCAGCAAGCGCCGCCTTCATTCCCAAGGTGCGGGACGCGGAAGCCTTAGAAGGAGGCAACCAAATTATCGTTCTAGTTGATGGTTTCATCATGGGATTTCTACACTCCTGAAGCGCCAGCTCGCGAATGAAGGCGGCAGCGTTCAGCGCTTCATCGATGTGCGGGTACTTCGAACAAGCTAGCTCTCCCAGACACTTCGAGGAATGGCGGTCTCGTGTCATTACGTCGGCGTGCACCGGCGTACCGTGACCCTGAGTACCAGCACGGATCAACGAAGCTGTTCCTCCCTCCTGTGCGCCAAGCGGCAGTCGGCCAGCGCCCTCGGGGAGATAGCGCATTGCGAGGTAGCGGCCTACGTTCATCCGCTAAGCTTGGCCTAGCCGACGAGGACTTTACTGCAGCGAAGGCGCGGCATTGCGAGACTTAGATCGGAGGAGAGTGCAGGACGGAGGAGCATGCGCCTGGTCAAGAGATCGTTCCGTGCTCGACCAGGAAACTGTACGCCGGTACGGTCAGGAACTCTGTGAACTCAGGTGTACTCACCAAATCGCGCAGGAGTCTTGCTGCCTCCTGGTAGGCAGCGATGCGATCAGGCGGCAATGTATCTTCCAACTTCTCCAGCTGTTCGCGCGACACGGACTCCACCAGTTCAGCCGAGACCGGCGTGCCGTCTTCCAACACTGCACCATGGTGGACCCACTGCCAGAGTTGCGCGCGGCTAATCTCGGCCGTCGCCGCATCCTCCATGAGGTTGAAGAGTGGAACGCAGCCGATTCCGCGGAGCCAAGCTTCAAGGTAGCCGAGGCCCACTGCTACGTTTTGTTTCACCCCCGCGTACGTGATCGAACCGGAGGGGGGTTCGAGCAGGTCGTCCGCGGTGGGGTTGAAGTCGGGTAACTGCTTCGAGATCTGATTGGGCTGCGGCATCAGCCGGTCGAAGACTTCCATCGCTACAGGCACTAACGCAGGATGCGCGACCCATGTTCCATCATGGCCGTCCGTGGCTTCGCGCTCCTTGTCGGCGCGGACCTGCGCAAGCGCCTGCTCGTTCGCTACAGGGTCGTTCTTGATGGGGATCAATGCGCTCATGCCACCCATGGCGCTGATGCCGCGGCGATGGCATGTCTTGATGGCCAGTTTCGAATAGCTGCGCATGAAGTGCGTGGTCATGTTCACTTGCGCACGGTCGGGTAAAAGCATGGATCGGTTGCCGGCAAATTTCTTGATGTAACTGAAGATGTAGTCCCAACGGCCGCAATTCAAACCTGCGGAGTGCTCTCGAAGCTCCCAGAGAATTTCGTCCATCTCGAAGGTTGCGAGGATCGTTTCAATCAACACGGTTCCTCGGATAGAGCTCTCAGGCAGTGCCAGCACGCGTTCTGTATAGGTGAAAACATCGTTCCAGAGGCGCGCTTCCAAATGGCTTTCCAGCTTCGGGAGATAGAAGTAGGGCCCTGAGCCGCGAGCCAGCAGTTCCTGTGCATTGTGAAAGGCGTACAAGCCGAAATCGAAAAGCGATCCGGAGAGAGGTTCTCCATCGATGAGCACGTGGCGTTCTTCAAGATGCCAGCCCCGCGGCCGTATGAACAGCACGGCGGGATGTTCGTTCAGCTTGTAGGACCTGGCGGTCACGGGATCCGTAAACGAGATGGTTCGTCGAACGGCATCGCGAAGGTTGATCTGTCCTTCGAGCAGGTTTTCCCATGTGGGAGTCGTGGAGTCTTCGAAATCCGCCATGAAGACTTTGGCGCCGCTGTTTAATGCGTTGATGATCATCTTGCGATCTACCGGGCCGGTGATCTCGACTCGCCGATCGAGCAGGTCCGCGGGGAGTGGTGTTACCGTCCAATCGGATTCGCGGATCTCACG